>NZ_QRDV01000003.1 GCF_003386165.1 Winogradskyella eximia
GACACAACTAGCAGACTCAGAAACTAATTGCTGACCAACACCAATGCATCCTGTGTCATTAAACTCAACCTCAACCTCATACAAACCAGCCTCTAAAACAGTTAAACTCAAACTATTTTCTCCCTCTATAATACCTCCGTCACGATACCAAGTAATATACACTTCAGATGTAGCATAATTTTCTGGAATTGCTTCGATTATTATTGGACTTGAAGCATTAGGACATACCTCATAATTAGAATCTGAAGAAAAACTAGTAAAAGGCTCATTACCAATAATCAAATTAAAATTGTTGATTACATAGCAATTTGCATAATCAACAGACTCAACCCTTACAAATAAAGTCTCCCCTGAACTATCATAAGAATTTGGCAAAGCACCTGAATCAGCCATTGCATCTGCCTCAGAAGCATAATAATATACATTAAATAGCGACGCATCTTGACCATTAAGAATAGCAATATCATGACTCGCTAAATCAAAACTTGCCACACCATCGTCATCAAAATCGCAACCTATTAAATCCACACTTTCTGCTGTGTGAGATGGCTGAGTAATAACCAACAAAAATGATGTTGTAGCATAACAACCTGAATTATTGTCTTCTATTCTTGCATAAATAATTTGAGGACTTGAAACATTAGTGTACGTAGTTGGCAACGCACTTAAATCATCAAAAGCATCCTGTTCAGAACTATGATATGTTATTGTATAATTAGAAGCATCTTGATCACCCAAAATATTACTATCATTCTCATTAAGATTAAAGACAGCTTGATTTGTAGTAGAGCACTCAGATAAATCAACTGCAGGATTGGCTGTTGGAACAGCTAGAAATTCAACAAGTATGCTATCAAAAATCATACAATTGCCTGAGAAAATAACTTGAGCCTCATAAAAATCTGGCTCAGTAACAGTTAATGTAGATGACGTTTCACCTGGAATAGCAAACCCATCTTTAAACCAAACATGTGGAAAATCAGGCGCAAAAGTGTTTAGGATTATAGGCTCGTTTAAACAAGTTGCCGTGCCTGCATCTATAGTAATATCTTCTCCTAAACTCAATTCTCCGATATCGAAACTACCGGCTTTAAGAAAAACACCAGTATCATATTGCGAATCTCTATCATCAGCAACAACGAGTTTTATATGATAAGTCTCACCAATATTTACTGGAGATTGCGCCGTAAATACAACTGTTCTACCATTATAATTCATTGGTGGTAAATTTTCAGTTATATATTCCCCAAAGTACTCTTCGTTAATAGCGAAACAAGATGTATTTTCAGGATGAATATTAGTTGTTAATATTGGAGTATTTGTATTTGGAATCACTGCTAGATTCGTCGTATTATCATTTGAATCTGTTAAGAAAAAAGCAAAGGCATCTGAAAAATCACATTCATCAGTACCACCAATAGCTCCAGTATATTCCTCTGACGCCATTAAAAAATCAAAGCTTATATTTGGTGAATAGGGAACAAAATCAAACTCTATTATAGTCGCATTTCTAGAATCCACACCAAAATTAGTATCTAAATCGTTATCACCAGGCCATGCACTTCCTCCTGCACTCATTAAATTACTATTTGTACCAGCTGCTGCTATTGCATGTCCAGTAGTCATTAAAACCCCTTCACTAAAAGGAAACTCTTCTCCGTCCATTGTAAAATAACCAATTCCATTTGGCTGAGTATCACTAAAACTTGTACCTGTTGTAAATGTAATATTTGATACATTGGCACAATCACTTCCAAACAATATATCTTGTATCAATTCTTCAACGGTATGTGAAGTATCGCTTACTTCTATACTATTAAAACCTGGCTTAATACATAAATCAAAAGTAACATCTTCATCATCCGAACCCTCAGAGAACACCCTTATAAAATAGGTATTACCAATTACTAACTGTGGTGTTATACTAGTAGTACTATCTATGCAATATAATTCGTTAAGATTTCCACAACTCCCCTCATAAACAGCATGATTAATACCAGACGCATTGTCATTGGCAACTATATTTTCGAATGTTATTATTTGGCTATCATCTAAAGCTATGAACTGAAACCATACATCATCATCAGAATCACCTGAACAAGAAGATGAAGCAACACCAGATGGAGTAGCCGATAAAAGCGTACCAGCTGTTAATTGAGCACAACTCTCATCTGTATTTACAACTGCAACTGTAGCATTTAAACAGTCATTATTTTCAGGAATACAAGCCATTAACTGTATAGGCAAACTATTGAACACGCAATTAAAATCTTGATCATTACTTAACGTATATATAACGTCTATATTAAATGGAAATGGACCAATTTGATATGTCCCAACGGAAGTAATACTAGTTGTATTTAAGTCTATATTGTTAGATAAGGTTAATGAAGCTGCACTACCTAATGACGTAACACTAACATCCAACAAGTATTGATCACCATTATCACAATCATCCACAAAAGCGAACGTTGACTCAGAATTTGTGCAGGTAGCACAAGAAACTGTATAATTAATACCATCTTTCATAGGCAAGTCACCACTAGCACAACTCGATGGCAAAAAATCATCTGAAGCAATATAAAATGATATTCTATTACCACTAGATGTATAAGAAACACCTGTAAGATCACCTTCATTACCAAAAAAATAATCAGTATATGCAACAATAGAAGAACCATCTGTATCAAGAACAACTAATGGATCCCATCCTTCTTGAACATAACCAGACTGAAAAGTTAAAGTTAAAGGCGTACCATCTGTACTTGTATAAGTAAATACTTCGGGATTTACTACTCCATTATCACCATAACACATAGACTCAACCAATGGACCTACACTACAATCAATAATAAAGTCTGTTTGTATTGGTGTTGTAAAAGTAAGAGGGCCTGCCCAAATACTATTGCCATTTGTACAATTTGCTCTTACATATACATCATACTCAGCACCAAACGATAGGCCATTCTCGACAATACTTGTAACTGAAGATAATGTACCAGATGTTGGAATGCTAGTTCCTGAGGGAATCACAACATACTCCCAAGACGTTTCACTATCATTAGCTACCCAAGAAAAACTAGCAAAAGCATTTGTATCATTAGAATTTACATAATTAAGAGATAGCGTTGGTGAAATACAAAATGTTCCACAAGTTTCTACACGTACCAAATCAATAGACATATCTGCTCTGCTACTAAAAGTTGCTCGCGTATTCTTAAATTCAAGATATATAGATTGTCCGAGGTAAGCATCTAAATTTATACCTACTGGCACCCATGCTTCAGAACTAGACGTCTGTAATTGACCAGCCCATGTAAATACATTTGTAAATGGGCCAGAAATTGAATTAGAAACTCCAACTTCTAACTGCCCCATATTATCACCATAAGCATGCATATAAAAAGACAGTTCAGCTCCATCTGTGGCTGTAGTAAGATCAATAACAGGACTAATAATTGAAGCTGATAGCTGATTAACATTACCCGAAGCCTCATAATTCATATAATGAGAACCGCTAAAGGCTGAATTTGGACCCGTAGAGCTACTATCTGAGTTACCTGGCACTTCCCAATTACCACCAATATTATTTGTTGTTATATCTCCGATCCATCCATCAGAATCATCAAATTCTGCTGTAAATACAAACGTAGAGTTGTTAGAAGGACAAGACACTCCAATAGGTGGAGATATTGTTTGAGATAAAGCTATTGAACTCCCAAGCAAACAGAAAGCTAAAAAGGTTAGTTTGAAGATTTTCTTATTCATTTCAATTTTTATTTATTCGGTGAAAAAAAATAGGTGATTTTTAAACAGAAATCCTGTTAAATCCTACATTAAAAAACAACAAAAGCCACAAAGTAAAATTGAGTGGCTTTTGTATTTTAAAGCAAATTTATTGCTTAATTACTCGTATCGTTTTTGTAACACTTTCAATAGTTACTTTAACAAAATAAGTTCCAATACTTAAGTTAGACATATCTAACTCACTAGAGATACTGCTAGGAGCTGTTCTAAACATTTCTTGACCTAACATATTATACACCGTTATGGTTTCTATACTTTTTTGAGCATTTAATGACAACGTATTTTTAACTGGATTAGGATAATAAGTAAATGCAGATTTGTTAACCAAATCATCAATACTTAAAGTAGCACAAGTCACTGTTGCTTCCCACCCTGTTAGGTTATACCCAGCATCTGATCTAAACTCAATAGTTAAGGCTCCTGATGGATCTGTAGATGTGAAAAAATCTCCAATATGAAGTTCACTACTTGCTACTATAGTATTATCACCATTTCCACTGTCTTGTCCACACAATGTTTGTGCTAAAACAGGATATGTATTATCTGGTCCATTATAAATAGTTAAGTAATCGTAACAGCCATCTTGGTCTCCAGAACCAAAGGTGTCAACTTCTAAATCAACGTGTGTGAACGTAATTGTTACTGATTCTCCTGCAGAATCAGGAAGTATTGTTGTAGACGAAAATTCAGACTCTGAATAAGCAGCATGGCTACCTCCTCCATCAACAAATACACCTCCACAAGCCGGAGGAATTATTGCGGTTGCAAATGTATATGGACCAACCCACGAAGAAACACCATTTACGCCACATTCGGATTGCACATAAAATTCGTAATGGTTATCATCTGTTAGGCCTGTATATGAATATGGATTTGTAACCCCAGAAATTGTAGCTACTCCTGTTACGGTTTCACCTCCAGTAACATCAACAATCTCAATATTCCAAGTTGTAGCAGTACCGTTAGCAGCCCATTCTAAATCTGCTGTTGTAGTCGTAATATTTGTTACAGATAACTCTGTAGGAGACATACATAAAGGAGCCTCATCAAAAGTAACATCATCAATCGCTATATCATCATCAAAATCACCTGGCTCAATCACTTCAGAAAATGTAAAACGTGCTTGTGCTGGTCCTGTAAAAGTTAGACCACTAATATCAATAGTCTTTAATTCCCATCCCGCTGTGTTTGTGTTATATGTTCCCACAAGATTCCAAGCAGCACCATCCCAAACTTCCACATCTAATTGTGCATTTTCTGAATCTTCTGAATTACTTATTTCATAAAAACTTAATGCTGGTGTTGTGAGTGCAGTAACGTCTACAAAAGGACTCACCAAATATCTAGGACCATGATCTTGAGACGCATCTGCTGCTGCATAGAAACCACCAGTTGCCGTACTTCCTGTAATTAATCCATCATCTCCAACATGGCTCAATCCTGATGCTTCAAAAATCCAATCTTCTTCTCCTGAATCGCTATATATTCTCCAACAATCTGGTATGGCACCTCCATTATCAAAACCTTCTGTATATGGTGCCGTAAGCGGATTACAATCTGTTTGAAAAGCCACTGGCCCCACCCAAAACGAATTACCATCAGTTGTACCACAATTTGACTGTACATAATATTCATACTCAGTATTTGGTAACAAACCGGTTACCGTATATGGATTAGTAATTTCAGACAGTGTTGCGACACCTGTTACTGTTTCACTTGCTGTTATATTAACTATTTCAATATTCCAAGCTACGGCAGTACCAGTCTCTGTCCATGCTAAATCTGCTGTTGTAGCCGTAACATTTGCAACTGTTAAATCAGCTGGAAAAATACAAGCTATAGGGTTATCAAAAATGACATCATCAATAGCAATATCATCATCACCGCCACCGTTAGGTTCAGAAAAAGTAAAGCGAGCTTGTGCAGGTCCTGTATATACTAAACCACTTATATCTATAGATTTCAATTCCCAACCAGCTGTATTTGTATTATAGGTCGCCATAAGATTCCATGCCGCACCATCCCAAACTTCTACATCTAATTGTGCATTATCTGAATCCTCAGCATTACTTATTTCATAAAAACGTAATTCTGGTGTCGATAATGTACTTACATCCACTAAAGGACTCATTAAATATCTTGGACCATGGTTACTCGACGCATCACAAACAGCATAATAGCCATTTGATAATGTACTGCCTGAAAGGTCTCCACCATCACCAACATGACTTGGACCAGATTCGTTAAAAAACCAATCTTCTTCTCCTGAATCGCTAGACATTGTCCAACAATCTGGAATATCACCAGCGTTCTCAAAATTTTGTATGTAAGGAGCTGTAAACGCATCACAAGATGTCCTAAAAGACATTGGACCTACCCAAATAGATGGCCCTTCTGTGCCACAATCAGCTTGTACATAAAATTCATAATCATTGTTAGATGTTAAACCAGATAAAGTATAAGGGTTAGTAACACCACTAACAGTTGAAGCACCAGTAACAGATCCACCTGCAGTAATATCAACAACTTCCAAATTCCAAGATGTTGCCGTACCATTTTCTGTCCATGTTAAATCTGCCGTGATATTAGATGTATTTATCACGGTTAAATCCGTAGGCTCCATACATGCCGGAAATGTGTCGTTTATAAAATTATCTACAAACAATTCCCATTCATCTTGTGAGGTTGACCTAACGGCAACATAAACTGATTGACCATTATAAGCAGATAAATCTAAAGTTACTTTAGTCCAAGCAGAAGGGGCATTGCTTTCTGCTTGCAGAACTACAGTAAAATCTGCAGCAACAGTTGTAGCTGTAGACAACAAAATCTCATAAGGCTCCAAAAACGCACCACTTCTTGATTTTATATAGAATGTTAATCTATCGTTTAAACCAGAAGTTACTGTAATTTGAGGTGTAATTAAATAATCATCGTTAGCTTCAGGATAGCCTGACTCAATCCTTGCAACAGCTATACCATCTTGAGCACCTTCACCCTCTGGTGTATCATCCCACTCCCACGAATTTGTACTAGCAAGATCTAAAATAGTCCAAGTTGCAGGTATTTCTGTTTCAAAGCTCTCAGTAAATTGTGCATTAGATCGCCAACAAAAAGCAATCATTACTAAAAATAGTAAAGTAATTTTTTTCATAAATTTTGGAATTAATTGGTTAGTGTTTTAATAGTTAAAAAACCTAATCTCCTATAATAGAGTTAAATATTTTAAAACTTATGAAGCTAAAGTTGGACATTATGTTTTATATTTCAATTTTTTAAGGGTTATCAAAAGGTAATCACCGCAAAAAAAAGTAACTAAAACACTAATAGTCAGGGATTAATATTTTAACACAAAAATCGAAAAATCAACAACAATTGACCTATATAGCCTCAGTATTATCACATTATCACGATAATAATTACGGAAAAAGCACAAAAAAAAAGCTGAATCTAAAACATTAAAATTGCATTTAGAGAAATAACCAATCACATATGTCTTTAACTAAA
This sequence comes from Winogradskyella eximia, assembly GCF_003386165.1. Lineage (GTDB taxonomy): Bacteria > Bacteroidota > Bacteroidia > Flavobacteriales > Flavobacteriaceae > Winogradskyella > Winogradskyella eximia. Next base: position 7,315 of record NZ_QRDV01000003.1, read on the forward strand.
TCAAAAAACTTACTTACCTGGATCGTCTTTCTATTATGTTATAATCTGTTTTACGCACAAAACAATGAAGTCTTAATTGACCTAAGAGAAGTAGATAGCCTAAATAAGCTTTACTATGGTAAACATTCTGAAGACGCCTATATAGCTCATCATAAAAACTTAAGAGAATCTATAAAGATGCAATATCCAAAAGGCATTGCTTCTGCATACAAGTCACTAATGTGGTACCACGGTGTAAACAAAAATTCGAATTTAGATAGTGTTTTACATTATGCTGATTTGTTTGAGTCTAAAGTGGCAACATTTAATACAAAGAGTGATTCATTATTAATTAAATTCGTAGAACTCCCACAATACTACCTTAATAAGGGACAATTATTATCTAATGCTTTCGGTTTACCAGAACAAGGATTAGAAAGCTATTTTAAAGTCTATCCATTAATTCCAAAGGGAGATACAAAATTATCTATCGCTTATAATATATCAATTGCCGAAATTTACTATCAAAAATTTCAATACGATAAAGCACTTAGAGTACTTACTCCTCTTTTAAAAGATACTATAGGCATAGGCTCTTTCACAAAAAAAAGATTACTAAAAAATATTTCAGCTAATTATGTGCAAAAAGATATGGCTGAGAAAAGTTATCCCTTGCATAAAGAAATATTAAACTTAGCCATAAAAGATAATGACATTAACGAAATCTGGTGGATTAAAAACAGATTAACAAATGATTATTTTAGATTAGGAAACCCAAAAAAAGCCATTGACTCGGCTTTAGTTGTAAGAAAATATTGCTTAGAGAACAATGACCATCAACTTATTTTCAATAATACTGTGTATTTAAGCACCTTCTATCATGCTATAGGGAATTTAAAAAAAGCAATTGCATATAGAAAAGAAGCCATACAATATTCTTCAGGACTAGAAACCAAGAAAGACGTATATGACCGGTTAGCTATATATTACACTGAAAATAAAAAGTATACAAATGCTATAGATATCTACAAAAAAAAGAACAGCATAATTGATAGTATAAGGTCTAATGAAAAAAAGGCCGTCACCAACTACATTGAGTCTAATGTAAAATTATTAAAAGAGAAACAAAAAAGTCAGCAAATGCAATTTAACGTTGAGCTGTTAGAAGAAAAAAATAAGAAACAGAAACTCTATCTTTTTAGTATTAGCATAGCCTTAATGACTATTATTACATTATTAAGTAGCATACTACTATATAGAAAATATAGGAAAGGAGAAAAAGTTATTGAGGTACTGAAAACTAATGAAAAAAAATTATTAGAAGAAAAAATAACCCTTAGGGAGAATCAATTAGAAGCGTCTGCAATAGCGGTAACCCAACGATTAGAAACATTAAACACAATAAAAGAAGAACTAGATTTTATTAAACAACCTAAAATACCAAAACTAGAAGAAGCAAAAACTAAAATAAATGACCTCATTAGATCTGCTTCAGACATGTCTATTATTACAAAACGGATAGAATCAGAATATCCAACTATGACTACAAAATTAATAGAAAGATATCCTAACCTATCAGACACACAGATAAGATATTGCCTGTTGACAAAATTAAATTTATCAATAAAAGAAACAGCTAGCATTCTAAACGTCACTCCAGATACCGTAAAAGTAGCTCGAAGCAGACTAAAAAAGAAACTAGATATACCACCAGAAATGTCATTTAAGTTATTTCTAGATCAATTAGCAAAAGAGTAATTAATTTTAAATATGATATCTAATTAAAACTTAGTTAAAAGTCTAATCACTTCAATATGATATTTCATATTTTTGTAAATAAAAGATGGCACAGACCAAAATTTCTATAATTCCAACTTCAAATGAAACAATATTAAAATTTGAAGCAGACCGATTTTTAACAAACCACAACAGTTTTGAATTCAATAATATTGATGATGCTAAACACTCACCCTTAGCACAACAATTATTCTACCTACCTTTTGTTAAGAAAGTATACATCGCTTCAAACTTTATTGCCATTGAACGTTATAACATCGTAGAATGGAAAGATGTACAAAACGAAGTTGCAACTCAAATTGAAGACTATTTATCTAATGATGGCGTTGTAGTTACCGAAGACGCTATTAAACCTAAGGCTGCCGTTACGGTTTATGCTGAAAGCACACCTAACCCTAGTGTTTTAAAATTTGTATGCAATAAGGTATTAGTGCCAAGTATATTTGAGTTTACATCAATTGAAGCTGCAAAACCCTCACCTCTTGCTACTGCATTATTCCAATTTCCATTTGTAAAAAATGTATTTATGGAAAAGAATTTTATCTCTATTAGTAAGTTTGATATTATTGAATGGGAAGAAATAACACTTCAACTTAGGGAATTTATAAAATCTTATATTGAAGAAGGAAAAACCATACTTAACGATGATGCTCCGCAGAAATTGAATAAGACAGAAGAAGCTGTTGAGCAAAAATTTGAAGCTTTAGATGACATCTCTAAAAATATAATAAATATCCTTGAAGAATATATAAAACCAGCTGTTGAGAGTGATGGTGGCAACATTGAATTTAAATCTTACGATGAAAACACTAAAAAAGTAGAGGTTTTATTACAAGGTGCATGTAGCGGTTGTCCATCCTCTACATTTACTTTAAAAAATGGAATTGAAAGTATGTTAAGAGAAATGCTAAATGATAATTCTATAACTGTTAATGCAATTAATGGATAAATTGATTAACTTGTAATACTATAAAAAAATAAAATCTGTTAATGTAAATAAACAAAGTCATATTTTAAAATGTTGATGACACTACAGAATATAAAGTGAAATTAACTTTTCAGTAGACTAATTTAATATTTCTAAGACTAATTAATATGAACACTTTAAAATTCTATATGGTCACATTCTTCATCATTTGTAGTGTACCATATGTCTGTAATGCACAAATTGATTACAATCAGCGAAACACACAAGCTAGTTTGGACGTAATGCAATACAGCATAAAAAATAATCATAATAGTAACAAAAACGCAAAAGGTTCGCCATTCATAAATGAAACTTTCGAAGTTTTAAAGTTTAAAAAGTTTGGTAATAAGGTTTTTTCAGGCAGATACGATGCTAATCTTGGAGAAATGCAGATTAGACGTGAAAATGATACCATAGCTCTTAATGCCAATGAAAATTTTGAAATAACCTTTGTTTCAAGCAATAAGACCTATAAAACCTTAAGTTATATAGATAATGATGGAATTTCAAAAAGAGGCTTTCTTGTTGTTTTAAATGAAACTGATTCAATAGCTCTTTTAAAAGAAGAAGTAATTAAATTCCATGAAGAAAAACCATCAACTAATGGTTATGATAAAGCAAAGCCTGCTGAGTACAAAAGAGTAAAAGACACCTATTACTATAAAATCGGAGAGCATGTTTCTGTATTACCTCAAAAACGAAAAGAATTTACAAAATTGTTTCCTGAGCATTCAAGAAAATTGGAGGTTTTTATTAAGAAAAATAAAATAAGTCTTAAAAAAGAAGACGACCTAATAAGTTTATTCAAACACATAGGCACCTTATAAAATCCAGCTTTCAAACTCAATTAAATATACTTTTTTCTGAAGTTAAATAATTTTAAATTTTTAAACCATTTATAATATATGTTAAATATCAAATACTGCATCTTTTTAGTTTTAATAAGTTTGGGTACATCAAAAATAAGCTATGCATTTCAAGATGTAAACATTAGAGAAACCCAAGAACAACTAAATAAAATGATTAGCACTATAGATCATAATCGTGATAAAAACAAGAACATTAAAGGTTCTCCGTATATAAACGATGTATTTCAAGTAGTAAAATTTAAAAGATTTGGAGATAAATCTTTTACTGGTAGATACGATGCTAATCTGGGTGAAATGCAGATTATGCGTGAAAATGATACTATAGCTCTAAATAATACTGAAAATTTTGAAGTTACCTTTATCTTAAGTGATAAAATATATAAAACACATAGTTATGTAGATAACAATGGGATTACAAAAAGAGGCTTTCTTGTTGTTTTAAATGAAACCCATTCACTAGCTGTTTTAAAGGAAGAAGTAATTAGATTTTATGAAGAAAAACCATCAACTAACGGTTATGATAAAGCAAAACCCGCAGAATACAGAAGAACAAAAGATATCTACTACTACAGACAAGGCGAACATGTTTCAGTATTACCTCAAAAACGGAAAGATTTTATAAAGTTGTTCCCTGAACACTCAAAAGATTTAGAGGTATTTATAAAGAAGAATAAAATTAATTTTAAACAAGAGGATGATTTAATAACTCTATTTCAATATCTAGAAACGCTATAACTCTTACATTAAAAACCAATAATTTATACTTCCATTTTTTAAAAACACAAATGGTAAAGTGACCAATTGGTAATTTTTGTTTCTAAAAGGTATAAACTTAAAAATCTAAATATTATGGCAGTATTAAAAGTAATCGAAGTATTATCTAACTCAGACAAAAGCTGGGAAGACGCAACAAAGAAAGCAGTAAAAGAAGCTTCTAAATCTGTGAAAAATATCCGTTCTGTATACGTACAAGATCAAAGTGCTATTGTTAAAGATGACGAGGTCACTGAATTTAGAGTTGCATTAAAATTAACTTTTGAGGTTAAATAACAGCTTTTACCTCTATACAAATCATAAACTCGGTCTAAAACTAGCCGAGTTTTTTTTATTAAAACTTAAATTAAATAAATTTTTATGGATACACAAAAGTGGATTAACGAAGGCTATAACTTTTTAATTGAATATGGACCAAAAGTTATTGGAGCTATTCTAATATGGATAATAGGTAGCTGGATAATTAAAATGCTACTTAAAGGAGTAAAAAAGGCAATGAATAAAGGAAATTATGATGAGAGCCTAAAAAAATTCTTATTAAATCTTATTGGCTGGGCTTTAAAAATTCTTTTAATTATTGTTGTATTAGGTACCGTTGGTGTTGAAACAACATCGTTTGCTGCTATAATTGCTGCTGCTGGTTTAGCTATTGGTTTAGCTCTACAAGGATCATTAGGTAATTTTGCAGGTGGTGTATTAATTATGATCTTTAAACCTATTAAAATTGGAGATTTAATTGAAGCACAAGGTGAAATAGGTGTTGTAAAAGAGATTGAAATTTTTACTACCAAATTAACGGGTTTATCTAATAGAGAAATAATAATTCCTAATGGAGCATTATCTAATGGAAATATTATAAACTTTAGTACTGAAGGCACTAGAAGAGTTGACTTAGTATTTGGTGTTGGTTATGATTCTGACATAAAAAAAACCAAAGAAGTTTTTAGTAAAGTATTAGCGGCTAATCCTAAAATATTAAAAGATCCTGCACCAACTATAGCAGTTTCTGAACTTGCGGATAGTTCAATTAATTTTGTAGTTAGACCTTGGTGTACTACAGACGATTATTGGGATGTATACTTTGGAGTAACAGAGCAAATAAAAGAAGCATTAGATGCTGCTGGTATTGAAATACCTTATCCGCATCAAGTTGAAATACATAAAGAAAATTAAGCTTTCTTTTTTAAGGCTACAAAATCCTTTAAATAATAAGGCTCAAAATAAGCGACATCTTCGGTGTCGCTTTTTTTATACTTAGCTTCCGCTAAAAGTGACATTTCATTTGCGGAAGGCAATTTTTCATTTATAAAAACAGCATTAGGATGCTGGATTAAGCTCTTAGTTTTTTCTACACCGTTACCTATAAAATAAACCTTACTACGCTCTAAAAGCTCGCTGTAGCTTTCCTCCGTGAGAATTTCAGCTCTTATCTCTCTATGCAATTCTAGATTTGAATTATAGACTGCAGAATACACTTCCATACGTCTTGCATCTAGCATCGGTATTATATATCCATCTTTATGTTTTACTTGATGAGCTAAACTTTCTAAAGTTGAAATAGAAATCAACGGTTTATTCAATGCAAAACACAAACCTTTTGCAGACGATACTCCGATACGCAAACCTGTATAAGAACCAGGTCCTTTACTTACTGAGACAGCATCTATTTCTGATGGATTTATTTTCGAAATTTTAAAAACCTCATCAATAAAAAGATGTAACGTTTCTGCATGCGAATAGCCAAGACTATTATCTTCTTTTAAAACTAAAGTCTCTCCATCTTTAGATAGAGAGACTGAACAATTTGTTGTTGCTGTTTCTATATTTAGCACTAATGCCATTTAGTTATCAGTTTTTAGCCCAAAAGGCTATTAAGACTTCAATAATTTATTTAATCTTGATTTTTTTCTTCTGAAGTATTCTCAGGCTTTTTGTTTTTAACTTTAATCAAATCACCTGGATTTAAGTTTTTAGAAACTACATTATAAGGTCCTGTAATAATTTCATCATCTTTACTTAACCCTGAAACTATCTCGATATTAGTATCATCTTGAATACCTGTTTTTACCACTTTTAATTTTGCCGTGCCTCCGTCATTTACAAATACACATTCAAACTTTTCTTCAATTAGATCAGAGTCAACTTCTTCCATTTTTAAATTTTCCCCATATAGTTTCTTAGTAGAACTTGTATCAGTCTTAATAACAATAGCACTAATGGGTACAGAAATCGCATCTTTTCTTGTTTTTGTAATCACATCTACAGTAGCCGTCATTCCTGGTCTAAAAGGGGAAAAAGTTAATGGTTTACCCTCTGTTAAATCTTTATATGATTCCTCTAAAATTCTAACTTTAACTTTGAAGTTTGTCACCTGATCTGCAGCTAAATCACCTGCCGCAGAATTAGCAATCTCAGTAACTATTCCTTTAAATTCTTTCTTTAAGTAAGCATCTACTTCAACAATTGTAGAATCACCTATGTTCACTTTTACAATGTCATTTTCATTAACATCGATTTCAACTTCCATATTATTTAAGTTGGCTACTCTTAAAATTTCAGTTCCTGCCATTTGCTGCGTACCAACAACACGCTCACCTAACTCTACATTTAAACGTGAAATTGTACCACTCATTGGCGCATAAATTGTAGTTCTATTTAAGTTGTCTTTAGCTTCATTTACAGTTGCCGCTGCACTTTGCACACTATAATACGCAGAGCTCTTTCCAGCTACAGCAGTCTCGTAAGTTGCAATAGATCTATCCCAATCTGCTTTAGAAATCACACCTTTATTAAAAAGTGATTTATTTCTATCATAATCAGCTTTTGCTTGTTTTAAATTGGCTTCTGCTTGCTCTAAACCAGCTCTTACATTTTGATAAGAAGCTTGCGAACGATTAACAGCAGACTGAATTAAATCAGGATTTACACGAACTAATAAATCTCCTTTTTTCACTTCTTGACCCTCTTTAAAAGGTAATTCAAGAATTTCACCAGATACTTCAGAAGATATTTTAACCTCAACTTCTGGTTGAATTTTTCCTGTAGCAGAAACCGTTTCAATAATATCTTTTAGAGTCACTTCTTTTACCGTAACTTCTTTAAAGTCTCCTTTTTCTCCAAACCATCCCATTTTAGATCCTGCAACTAAAATTAATAGTACCACAACACCTATTGAGATGATAATTTTTACTGTTTTGCTCATAATTAAAACTTTAATTCAGTTGCTGGTATACCGAAATATAACTCGAGAACCTTCAACTTAAAAATATAATCGTATTTCGCTTGATTCAATTGAATCCTAGCGTTATCAAATCTTTGTTTAGATTGGCTAAAATCGAATGCATTTGTTAAACCCACATCATAACGCTCTTTAGCATAATCATAAGCCAATTGTTGTGATTCTAATGCTGTTTTAGCAGCTTCATAAGATTTTAAAGAACCTTTTGCATCCACATAAGCCTGATAAACCGTAGATTCCAAATCTAATTCTGCCTGCTCTAATTGAAACTTAGAACGCTCTAAATTAATCTTATTTCTTTGAATATTTCCTCTTGTTGAAAACCCATTAAAAATAGGAATATTTAAAGAAAGACCATAAGAAATACCGTCGTTTTGAGATAATTGATCTATAAATCGATCTGCACCAACTTCCCTTGCGAATGTATTTGGGAATTCACCAACGACAACCTCTCCGGTATTTTGCACAGTTCCGATTTGCTGAATTGATGATGGGTTATTAGGGTCAACTTCTTGTATAAAAGACTTAGTGTTTGAATATCTAGTATTATATCCAAAAAAAGCGGAAAGTGTCGGAAAACGACTTCCTTTTGCTATTTGAAGATCCTTTTCAGCTAATTCTACATTTGATTCTGCTATTTTGATTTCAGATCTATTTTCCATAGCTCCAGTGATTATATCATCAGCAGATTTGCTTGAGATACCTTCATCAACAATATCATAACCCTCATCTTCTATATCAAAATTGGCATAATCTTTAATTAATAATAACTGCGCAAGACTAATTAATGAAATTTGAACTGAATTCTCAGCGTTAACAATTGATTGCTTTTCATTAGCATCTGTCGCTTGTATCTCAAGCAAATCACCTCTTGGTAATGAACCTGCGTCTACCAATTGGTTTGTTCGTTCAATTTGTTCTTGGGTAACTTGATTTTGAGATTTTAAAACTTCAAGATTTGCTTTATTTAAAATTACTTGTAAATAACCATTAGCTACAAAAAGAGAAATGTCATCTTTCATTTTATCTAAACGATACTGACTAGCTAGTTTAGATATATCTGCACGTTGAACCGTTCTAATATTTCTTAAACCGTCAAATAAAGTGTAACCAATATTAATATTACCACTAGCAGATAAGAAAGTTGTGGTTTCTGCATTATTTGTTATTGGATTAAAACTTAGACCAGTGTTTTCTGAAACTCCTGCTCCAGCACTTAAACTTGGAAGAAAACCTCCAACAGCAGTAAGTTTATCTATATCTGCAGCCTCTACATCTAACTCACTCTGTTTTACAGAAATATTATTTTCTAAAGCATATACCACACACTCCTTGAGTGTCCATTTTTTATTTTGTGCTTGTGCTAAAACTCCACAAAGAAGTAAAACTATGATGATTGATTTTTTCATGATGTCTATTTGTCTATGTAAAACTTAAAGTGTTACATTAATTATGTAATAATTTATTGTGCATATTTAGGAACACCCTGTACTTGATTCCAAACTTTTATTTTATCGTCTTTAGAAATGCCACTTTTTACTTCTACAAAAATACCATCACTAATACCTAACTCCACATCTTTTCTTTCAAATTTTTGATCACCAACCTCAACTTCTACGTATGGTTTTTTGGTTTCAGTATCGTACTGAACTAAAGCCTCCTTAATTGCTAATACATTTTCAACTTTTTCTAATATAATTGAAGCATTTGCACTTAAACCTGCTCTAATAAATGTAGAATCCATTTTTTTAAGCGACCCTTTTATTTCAAATTGAATAGCTCCATTTTCTGCTACACCTTTTGGTGCAATATAATCTAATACGGCATCGAATTTTTTATCTTCAATAGCACCAACTGTAATTTCAAGAGGTAAACCTTCTTTTATTTTTCCTACTTCGCTTTCATCAACTTTTCCCTCAAAAATCATTTGTTTTACATCTGCTAAAGATGCTATTGACGTACCTTCATTAAAATTATTGGCCTCAATAACTTGGTTTCCTGCTTTTACTGGCACATCTAATACCATCCCTGAAACTGTAGCTCTTACCTGTGTTTGTGCAATGTTGCCTAAACCAGAAGTTGTTCCTGTTTTTATAATATCATAATTCTGATTAGCAGAGTTTACATTTATTTTTGCCTGCTCTACACTTTGCTTTGTTTGAAGATATGAATTTTTTACACCTTCAAAATCATTAGCAGAAATTACACCTTTATCAAACAAAGCTTTTTGTCTATCGTAATTTGCTTGTTGCGTTTCTAAATTAATTTTAGCAGTTTGAAGTGCTGTTTGATTTGATGCAATATTATTTTTAGCACTTGTTAAAGAAGACACATTAGGTATTACTCTAATCTGAGCAATTAAATCACCTTGCTTTACGTATTCGCCAGCTTCGATAAAAATTTCTTCTATGACACCAGAAATATTTGGCTTAATTAAAATTTCTTCTTTAGGCACAATACTTCCTGTTGCTACAGTTTTAACGACTATGGTTTGTTCTTCTGGACTTTCTGAAGTGTAAGTTATAGGATCTTCTTGGTTCTTATTCCATAAGTACATTAACGCTCCTCCAAAAGCAACGACGATTAATATTAAGAAAATGATGGTTTTTGTTCTTTTCATTACTAAATGATTATTATTTGATTGATGGTTGTTATTACATTTATTTTAGTCTATTCTTAAGGCGTCTACAGGTTTCATTTTTGTAGCACTATTAGCAGGAATTAAGCCGGCTAATACTCCTGACACTACTAATATTATTAAAGCCGTGAATACAACTTGCATGCTTACACTCGGATTTGCAAAGTTTTCTACAGGACCAGCATTATCTAAAATAGTATTCATAATCCAAATAACAAAAGCTGCAAATGAAATCCCTAACATACCAGATAGTATAGTAAGTATTAAACTTTCTTGTAAAATTTGTGATTTAATAGACCATGGACTTGCTCCTAACGCTCGCCTTACTCCTATTTCTTTTGTACGTTCTTTTACTACAATAAGCATAATGTTACTTATACCAATAATACCAGACATTAATACTAATGCGCCAACAAAGTAACCTACTAGTGTTAGTATAGAAAACAACCCATTTATACGTTCAAATTGTTCTGACAAATCAAAGTGACCAATAGCACGATCATCATCTGGATGTACTTTATGCCTCGATTTCATTAAATCGAAAACCTGTTGTTTTAATGTAGTTATAGACACACCATCTATAGCTGTAATTGCCATCCAACCCACATTATCTCCTCTATTAAAAGCCTGACCAAATGTTGAGAACGGCATATAAATAGTACTCGCATCTTGCTCTCCATCACCTTGACTATTGCTCATTTTAAAGGTTCCGACAACCAAAAAGTTTACTCCATTAACTTTAATATATGTACCTAAAACATCTTCATCTTTATCATATAATCCTTTTACAACACCAGTGCCAATGACACAAATTTTACGTTTCGCTTCAATATCTGAATAACTTATAAATCTCCCTTGAAGAATATCCATAGGTTGCTGTTTAATATATTCTGGATAATCTCCATAAATTTCAAATGCTCCTGTTTTTGTTCCTCTTACTACATTGTTGGCACCATTATAGCCTCCTAATTGATTTCTTGGCGACACATATTTTAAATTAGGAATCTCAGATTTTAAAGCCGCAATATCATCCACTTTATAATTAAAATAACGTCCCTTCGGAAGGCCTTTGTATGGTTTAGATGTACCTTGCGTCCACATAAACATAGAGTTTGTGGCAAAATCACCAAAATCTGCAGTTACGCCATTCTTTAGTCCATTGGTTAGTGCTAACAACAGTACTAAAATGGTTATTCCCCAAAACACACCAAATGCTGTTAACAAGGTTCTAAATTTGTTAGCATTTAAGGCTTCTAATATTTCATCCCAACGGTCTCTACTAAACATATTATTCGTCTCTTAATGCGTCTATTGGTTTAATCATTGCTGCTCTATATGCAGGAATAAAACCTGCTAAAGCACCTGCAAATACTAACAAAAACACAGTTGTTAGTGCTATATTAAAATCTACTTGAGGATACTTAATAAAATCACTCTCTATTTGTGGCCCAACCAATTCTAAAAGACCAAGACCAAGTATTAATCCAAACAAACCAGAAAACATAGTTACAAAAACAGCTTCTTGTAAAATCATTCCTACTATAGACATAGGCATTGCTCCTAATGCTTTTCTTATACCAATTTCTTTAGTCCGTTCTTTTACTATAATTAACATAATGTTACCGACACCAACAATCCCAGCAATGATTGTCCCTATACCAACAAACCAAAACACTCCACTTATTGCTGCAATCAATGAATATATTTTTTGAGCTTCTTCAAGTGTATTAAAAACACGTACAGCACTTACATCATCTGGCGCAACAACATGAATTTCTTTAAGTTGTTGTTCTATTCCCAATGCAATAGCATTAGATTGCTCAACCGCTTGATCAAAATTATCCGCCATTTTCACGGTAAATGTCATGTTTCTTATATTCTCACCAGCATTAAATACTTTTTGAGCTGTTGATACCGGAATGTAAACTTGTCCTTCTTCCCTATCTCCTCCTGGATCATAAAAAACACCCACCACCTTAAAATTCATTCCGAAAATTTGAATATTCTGATTGATAGGATCTTCTCCTTTAAAAATATCTGTCTTTATTTTGTTACCAATGACTGCAACCTTTTTGCTTCCATCTACATCAGATTGGTTAATAAAACGACCAAAACCTATATCTGCATTTTCTATAAATTGATTATCTGGTAAAGTACCACGAACACGGTAATTACCGGTTTCGTTATTAACAGAAACTGTAGCTCCCCAAATAGCATAATCTTTAGTTCGGTATTCTAGATAATCATCATATTTATTTTCAACAGCATCAAAACTTGAATTCTTAAGTTGAATATAACGACCAGGATTTAAACCTTTATAACCTTTTGTAGTAACTCCTGTCCATACTGAAACTCGATTAGTTGCATCGCGTTCAAACTGAGATTTTACACCATTTTCTATACCCTTACTAAAACCAAGAAGAATCACTAAAATGAATATACCAGATGCTACAGAGAGACCTGTTAAGAATGTTCGAAGCTTATTTTTCTGCAAGGTTTCAAAAATCTCTTGCCAACGTTCTAAATCAAACATGGACTGATGCTCTTACTTGTTGTACAGGACTATCATCAATAATTAATCCATCCTTAAGATTAACTATACGCTTTGTCATATGTGCAATATCATCTTCGTGTGTTACGACTAAGATCGTTTTGCCATCATCATTTATACCTTGAATCAATTCCATAACCTCATAAGAGGTTTTGGTATCTAAAGCACCTGTTGGCTCATCTGCTAATAGCACTTTTGGATCACTAGCCAGAGCTCTTGCAATTGCCACACGTTGTTTTTGTCCACCAGAAAGTTCGCTTGGTAAATGATGCGACCATTCTGCTAATCCTACTTTTTCTAGATAATGCATCGCTTTCTCAGTACGTTCTTTCCGCTTGATACCTTTATAATACAAAGGCATAGAAACATTATCTAAAGCACTTTTATAGTTGATTAAATTGAATGATTGAAAAATAAATCCAAGAAATTCATTTCTGTATTTTGCTGCTATCTTTTCATTAAGATTTTTAATAGGAACATTATCGAGAATGTATTCGCCAGAATCAGCTTCATCTAACATTCCTAAAATATTTAATAATGTAGATTTTCCAGAACCGGAAGACCCCATTATAGACACTAACTCCCCTTCTTTTACATCAAAATTAATCCCTTTGAGTACGTGAAGCGAATTGCTTCCCATATGGTAAGACTTGTGTAAATTCTTTATTTGAATCATAGTGTAGTTAGTTAGTTGATGCAATTTTAAGGAAATCTGATAGGTTTTTATGCCAACAAATTGTTAATACCTTTAATAAGCCATTACAACTAAGACTCTTAAAACAAAAGAATGTTACAGTTATTAATCAGTACTTTCTGTCTTATTAGGTTTATTGTATTTTCTGTAGATAATATAACCGATTGTAGCGACTAAAATATAAGGTACAGCCATTAAAAACATAATACCATCATTAATTCCTTCTGCTGCAGATTGGTCTTCACCACTTTCTAAAACAGCTCTACACATAGCACATTGTGCATTGGCATCTATAATTAAGAAAAGAAAAATAAGAAGAATAAAGAATTTAGGTTTCATATTATAATGAGTTAAAAACTTATTAGACCTTAACACTTAGGATTGTAATATCTAAGAATAATAAGGCGAAATCATTAAGTATACTACAACACCTGTTACAGCAACATAGAGCCATAACGGAAATGTAATTTTAGCAATCTTTCTATGTCGCTCAATATTATTAGTAATACCTCTTACATAGGTGATTAATACAAATGGAATTACAACAATTGACAGTACAATATGTGTAAAAAGAATAAAATAATAGATGTACTTAATTACCCCTTCTCCTCCAAACTTAGTTGAATCACTCGTCATGTGATAGGCCACATACATCACTAAAAAACTTAGAGAAAGCAGTATCGCGAGTTTCATTAAACGTTCATGCAGATTTCTATTTTTGTTTTTAATTGCAATAACAGCCCAAATTAAAACAATTGCTGTTAAAGCGTTTATTGAGGCGTAAATTGGTGGCAAAAAACTAAAAGGCTCTACTTCAATACCAAAATCTTGTAATTTAACTCTAGATAAAATAGCAACTACAACTGGTATAATAATTGCCAAAGCAATAATCCATTTATTATATTGTTTTTCTTTTTCTATGTTTACAGCACTCATAATTATTCTTTTAACAATTTAGCAATGTCTTCTTTTAATATAGTTATTTCTTGCGGAATACCATCTTCATCTACACCAACGGCCTCGGGAATTAAACCGTTATAAAAAATCATTGGATTACCAAAATTATCTTTTCTAGATCTTATAAATCCTTCTTTGTCAATTAGAGCAAAATTACCTGAATGTTCAAAACCACCTTCTACACTAGCGTCTTTTGCCGTATATAAATTGAATCCTTCATTAGCAAGTTTATATATAGCTGCTTCTTCACCAGTTAAAAAATTCCAATTAGGATTTGTGATATTATGTTGCTCATAATAGGCTTTTAAAACTTCAGGTGTATCAATATCTGGTGTAATTGTAAATGAAGCTACTCCAAAATTTTCAAAACCATTAAATTGATTTTGAACCTCTACTAAATTCCGATTCATAATTGGACAAATTGTTGGACATGTTGTAAAAAAGAACTCTACAACATACACTTTACCTAAATAATCTTCATTGGTAATTGTTTTTCCATCTTGGTTTGTAAAACTAAAGGCTGGTACTTTTTTAGGCGCACCATTGATTTCTAAATACAATAAATCACTTTTGTTTTGCGCCTTTTGCTTATCTTCTATAATTGAAGTAGAAACATCTTTGCTTCGACTTTCATCTCTTGTAACATCGTCTTGATTAACCCGATCTATAATTCTCGGAACAACTATAATTCCGAAAACAAGAATAATAAATGCAATACCAACGTACGAATAATTTGATTTTTTACTCATTAGTTCCTTTTAATTCTTTGTTTCTTCTTGTATTAGAATCGTCAAAATTACCTTTTCGTTTCTGACGGTATTCTGTAAATAAAATTCTAACATCGTCACTCATCATATTTTTAATCTCAGCAACTTCTATTGTATTGTAAGAAACCACACTAAATGCTGGTTTTTTATCTTCTATTTCCCGTTCTGATCTGCCATCAATTCTACCACGTTGATTTAAATCCTTATCTATAATAAATACACTATTTAATGAAAGATCATCAGCTAAAACTTCGGATGAATTTAAAGTATTAAAAAGCATTTTTATCTCGCCATCAGTAGCGAAAGCGTAATGCCAATATTTTAAATCTTCGTATGTATTTATTTCATTTTTGAGAGCTTTCACTTCTTCTTCTGATCCTATTGGAACTACAATTACAATTTGAAAATTTTTAAATCCCTTAAATTTATCATATACCAATTCTTTAAGGTTTGATGCTGCAATTGATTTTTTTAGTGGTGTTTTCCCTAAAAATCCCAATACTGAAATATGATCTTTTAAGCGCAAACTATCTGATCCGTCTGAGGTGAAATTTTCAATATCAGAAACATTCTTATTTACAATGTTTAGAGGTTCATAATTGTGCTTTGCAGGATAGAGCATTAGTAAGAAGGCTACTGGCAAGAAGAATAATATTCCCAGAACTACATAACGTTTTATTTTTGTTGTTTTCATTTTCTATGAAATAAAAATTCTGGTCTTTTTTGTTAGTTTTATTAACCCTTAATTTAAAATGCAAAAATAAAAAAGGTGGTTTAGAAAAACCACCTTTTAATTGTATTTAACACTCGGACTGTGTCCAGTACGAGATATATTTATTTAAAAATCTTTCTTAATTAAAGCGTCTGCGCCATTGTAAACGCTAAAAACATAACCACCCTCTTGTAATAAGATAAAAATCAAATAACAAATTAAGAAAACACTAGTCCATACGACCATTTTTCTCATGCTACCCGTTTCATCTCTCATGTGCATAAAATCCCAAGTGATATAGTAAGCCTTAACAATAGTTAAAGCAATAAATATAAAATTCAACGGCTTCATGTATACAATTGGAGATAATATAATGTTACCTATAGTAGCAAAGAATCCACCTTCAAAAGGATCCATCCAAGTATGCATAAACATATCTGGCTTATAGATACCTAAAACAACTTCAACTGCTGTAACTATGGTTAGGAATATTAAAACTCCCCAAATTTTGCTTGTGTTAGATTTAAACTTAACTAAACCTCTAAATATTTCTAATTTATGCTCGTGTGCCATAACTTAATCTTAATTTCTTTTTATACTAAATAGAAGAATGTGAATACAAATACCCATACTAAATCGACAAAGTGCCAGTATAATCCAACTTTCTCTACCATCTCATAACTTCCTCTTCGCTCGTAAGTACCAAGTATAACATTAAAGAATATAATGATATTTATAATAACACCTGAAAGTACGTGAAATCCGTGAAACCCAGTAATGAAGAAAAAGAAATCAGCAAACAACGTTGTTCCGTATTCGTTTACCTGAAGATTAGCTCCCTTTACAACTAGTTTACCATTCTCTTTGATTTGCGATAAGGATTCTGCTCTAGACAAAACCGTCTTATGACCATTCTCATCAAGCAGTTGATTTCTTACTAAAACATTCTCATTAGCCACTAAACCAGCATAGATTTCATTTACAGTATAAGGAGGTAATGTTGCCTCTTCTGTAAACCAAAGCCCGTTTTTACGCTCGTGTGCAGTACGCTCACTTGCTTGTGCTATTGCTAAATCTTCAATTGATACGCGTTTAAATTTCTCAACACCATCTACGGTAACATATTCTCCAAATTGCAAGATGTTTCCACCTTTTGTTTGTACTGCACCATAATCTCCTTGAATAAAGGTAGCCCATTCCCAAGCTTGAGAACCAACGAAAATTGCTCCACCAATAATGGTAAGGAACATATATATAGTTACTTTGGCTTTATTCATATGATGACCTGCATCTACGGCTAATACCATAGTTACTGAAGACATAATAAGAATAAAGGTCATAAATGCCACATATATCATTGGCAATTCTTGACCATGCAAAAACGGTACGTGAGTAAACACTTCATCAGCAATTGGCCATTCGTTGATAAACTTAAATCTCGAAAAACCATAAGCTGCCAAGAAGCCTGAAAATGTTAATGCATCAGATACAATGAAGAACCACATCATCATTTTTCCGTAACTTGCTTTAAGTGGCTGATTGCCTCCTCCCCAAGTTTTTTCTTCTGTACCAGTACTAGCTACTGTAGAATCCATAGAATTTATTTAAATTTTTAAGATTGGACAAAAATAATCAAATTATATATCTAAAAAAATATAAAAACAAAAAGAGCACAAGCCAAAGCATATCTACGAAATGCCAAAAATTGGCTGCTAGTTCAAAACCCAACATATTGTTGGAGTTATACTTTTGTTTAAAATGATTATAAATTACGACAATGAGACATATTAACCCAGCTATAACGTGCGCTATGTGCAATACAGCTATCACATAGATGTAAGACATTGTAATATTACTCGTTGGGCCTGTGAAATTATATCCTGTTCTAATAATCTCACCAAAACCTACAAATTGACTATACACAAAGGCCACACCCAAACCTAATGTTACTAATAACCATAAGGTTACCATTTTTCTATTATTTTGTTTAAGTGCTTGTTTTCCTAGGATAAACGTTAAGCTACTCAATAAAATAAGTATTAAACTTATTAAAAATGCGTTTGGCAATTCATAATCAACTAACCAATCTTCATTAAGTCGTTGTTTACTACTTACAATAAAGGCACTTATTAAGCCAGCAAAAGACATAATTAATGAACCAATGCCAAACCACAGCATCATCTTTTTAGATCTGGCTGTTTTTTCTTGTTGTGTTCCTTGTGTTAAATCCATTTATCTCAAAAATTTATCTGCAACATATATAATTTGCAATAATGTGATATAAAATACGCTTGATAGCATGAGTTGTTTTGCCGCTTTTATACTACGAAGTTTAAATAATCTTAATGCATAAAACAACATTACCATACCAAGTATAAAAACGAGAATAGCACCAACAATAGATAATTTTAAATCTCCAGTGAATCCAAAAACAGGAATTATAGATGCGATAATTGTCCAAACACTATACATAATAATTTGTACAGCTGTTCCCTTATCTGGTCTACCTGTTGGTAACATATGAAAACCTCCTTTTTTATAATCCTCATGTAAAAACCAACCTATAGACCAAAAATGCGGAAATTGCCAAAAAAACTGAATAGCAAATAATGTTCCCGGTTCAATACCAAAACTACCTCTTGCTGCAACCCAACCTAACATAAATGGTATAGCACCTGGCAATGCACCAACAAAAACGGATAATGACGTTTTGGTTTTTAAAGGAGTATAAACACTGGTATATAAAAATATAGATATTGCACCATACATTGCTGTTTTAGGATTAATAATATATAAGGTAATTAATCCTAAAATTGTAAAAGATGTCGCGATTATAAACGCGGTATTTACCGACATCCTACCTGCAGGAATTGGCCTATTTTTGGTTCTATCCATTAGCGCATCTAAATCGCGCTCAATTATTTGATTGTATGCATTTGATGCTCCAACCATAAAATAACCTCCAAAGGCTAATAAAAGAAGTGTTGTAAAACTTATGGTTTCTGCACCTAGAAAATAACCAGCAAGTGAGGAAAACACAACACTTAGGGATAATCCCATTTTAGTGATTTCCTTAAAATCTGTTACAACAGAAGCTGTTGATACCGATGATTTTGTGCTACTCAAACTATACTATTTTTGTTCTTTTAAAAGCGAGTGTAAAGATAGATTGAAAAATGATTCTGACCAACGTTAAACTTTAGTTTTATATTTATTGAACAAGAGTTGCGATAATTTAAAAGAATACATCATTCTTTTCTAAGGCTAATAAAATCTATTTCTTAAAAATCCTTATACCAGTTAAACAAGTCTGTTCTTACACCAAAACTCACCCAAACAGTATTAGAATCTGTAGTTGAAGCTGTTACTGTATCTGGATTAAAATCCCTATAAATAATATTGCCAAATATTTTTAGATTGGTCGCTGGATTGATTAAATAACTAGCTTGTACTTCTGTCATAAAACTATTGGTTTTATTGCCTTGTCCAATTTCTATACCTGTATCTGCATTACGATCATTATAATCTCTATAAATATCACCTCCATAAGAAAAACTATCCTCATCCGTATTAAAGTCAAAACCTCGTTGTCCAATTATAAATTTAGCATCCGCAGACCATCTTTTGTAATTATAACGACCAATTAACACTAATTCTCTAAAATTTGCTCCCCAAAGATGCGCCATTGGTTGATTAAAATGACCATAATTAAGAATTTGAGTATTATGTGAATATGTATAAGGTCTAACACGATTATATTCTGCTTGAAGCAATAAATTATCAACCTTAAAGGCATTAAAGTATTTTGCTCCTAGTTGAAAGCCAAACTTATTTTTCCAACTTTTATCTCCCGCTTTTACATCACCTAATGAAAATTCGTCTAATATAAATTGGCCATAAAGGTTCAACTTATTATTCCATTTGTATTTAGAGCTTAATCCTAAAATTGCATTTCCTGCTCCTTGACCTGTTTCAAATTCTATAGCTCTAAAAAAGATAATTGGATTTAAATAATTAATATCAAAACCTCTTCCGTTTGTATCTGCCCACATTACAGATTCAAACAAACCAACATTTAAGCGTTTCGAAACATTCCAACTTAAATAATGATTTGCCATATACTTGGTTAAAAAAGCCTTATCAACCACTACTTCTGGTCTCACATCCTTTAGCCACATCCATGTACTTGTATACTTTATTTTCCAGAAAGTTGTATTCAACTTTAAAAATGGATAAGGACTAGCGACATCACTTTGAAACAATGAACGGTAACCATCACCAATAAAATTCTTACCATGACCAAACTGAACGTTTAAGAAATCTGCTGGTGTATAAGACAAATAAGCTTCTGCTACAGGATAATCATAAGAATTATCTTTAAATCTTTTCGCTATGCCACGACCTGGAATAATCGCTGGATCTGGCCCAAAAGCTTTTAAACTTTCTGCATAATGATTATAATAATCAGCAAAACGTCCTTGGCTCTCATAAACCGAAGTGGTTAAATTAAAGTGTTTACCTAAACCTGCTTGTATATATATACCTCTAGTATTATTATATGTAGAATTAAATTCTGCTTCACTATCTTTTCCTACTTGTAAATCTAAAATAGGATCTACCGTAAACCAATAGTCTTTTCCTTGTACTTGCACTAAATGCTCATTAAACAATTTTCTACCCAACCAAGTATCACCGTTAATGGCTAAACTCTCTTTTTCAGCTTTAATATCATAATATCTTGCAACATCACTATAAACAAATGGTTTTGCCGCTGTATGACTATTAGTACCAATAGCATTCATTTCTGCATCAAAACGCGCATAGTAAGCATGTGTAAATGGTACATTTAATTCGCTACTATATTCTAGATTCTCAAAGTTCTTTAATTCCTTATTTACATTATCAAATTCATTTGATAATGTCGCATTAAGACTATCTTTTTCTGTGAGTTTAACTCCGTCCGTTGCATTATCTGCTTTTCCTATTGGCTCAACTAAAGGTATCGCTATTGTAATACTATACTGAACAAATGTTGGATTTCCATTATAGGTTGCTGGTGTTATCTTAGGAAGCAAATCAAAAACACGTTTACTTTCATCTTTTAATGCATCATATATAGCATCTAAATAAATTACTTTGAACTCACCCTCTTTATTAACCTCAAACAATACTTGAACATCACCTTTGTAAGATTCATCTGTAACAACCTGAGGCACTTCAAAATTCTCGTAGATAAATGTATTTAACTTAAAATTAAAGCACGATTTTAATTGATCTATAGCTTCTGAATCACATTCATTAAAAACCGGAGGCTTTTCGTACGTTAATGTCGTTTGAGTGTAACCAATAGCGGTTGATAATAGAATAGCAAATAGCACTATGCGCTTCATATAAGACTAATTTTTAATGCACGAAAGATACTTAATTTTTTTAGTAACCTTAAATTGAAATTACACAATAAAAAACCGTTATTTTAAAAATAACGGTTCTTGATAATAATTTTGAAGATGTGATTTAATTTCTAGCATCAAATACAATTGGCAATGTATAAACAACACCTACAGGAACTAAACGTTGCAAACCAGGTTCCATTTTAGGAATTTGATTAATAACACGGTTTGCTTCCTTCTCTAATGCTTGATGAGGACCTCTAATTTTAACATCTGTAACATTGCCATTTTTATCAATGGTAAACTGAGTATGAATTCTTTGCTTTCCAGAAATACCATAATCGGCACCAATATCTGTATTGAATTTTTTGCCAATCAATTTTATGATTTTGTCTGACATGCATTTTTTTCGTTCATCATTGGTCTTCTTTTTTTCACAACCAGGATACACAGGTACTTTTTCTATTCTTGAAAAAGGCACAATAATCGCCTCTACTGGTTCATCTGGACCATCATAAATATCTCCAACATCAGCAACTGGCTTATCTGTAACCTTTGGCTCTTCGGGTGTTTTAATAATAATTTCTTTAACTGGTACATCATCTTCAACCTCTATAAACACATCTAGCAAATCTGAAGTTGGTATAGGTTCTGGATCCGTTGGTTTAATAACCTCAACTTCAAAAGGCTCTACGTAGTCAATAGAAATTGGGTCTACGAGTGCAGTATCTTCAACAAGATTGAGTTTAGTCTCTTGAAACTGCATTTCAAACAGTGCATAAGTGCCCAATAAACAAAGTATCAACCCTATTTGGAAATAAAGGATTGAGTTTTTTTGTAAATTTGCATCATGCTTTTGTGATTTCTTTACTTCAACATTGCTCTGACCAGCAATACCGAAGTCATTTTTAGAATTTTTCATAATACTATTATTTAAATGTTAATATTATGTCAAAGTCACAATAAGCATACCAAAACGAAAATCCCGCTCAATAATTTGAACGGGATTTTTATATATAAGAAAATTTTATCTAATTCTTAATCTTGTACTTGGAATACAATTGGAATAGAGAATGGCATAACCACTGGCTTACCTCTTTGTTTTCCTGGTTTCATTTTAGGCAATAAACCAATTACTCTTTTTGCTTCTTTCTCTAATCCTGGATGTGGACCACGAGCTCCAATGCTAGTAATGTTACCTGATTTATCTACTTTAAATTGAACGAAGATTCTTTTTTTACCTGGAGGTAATCCTAAATCACCTGCTAAATCTGTATTAAACTTTTTACCGATAAATTTATTTACCTTCTCGTTCATACAATCTTTCTTGGCAGCATTTCCTTTTTCTTTTTCACAACCTGGAAAAACAGCCACATTCTCAATCACAGAGAAAGGTACTTCTATATCTTCTTCTACCTCTTCTACCTCAACTTCTTCAACTTCAACAATTTCAGTTTCCATTTCTGTTTCTGTAGATTCAATAACGGTCTCTTCTACTTCTACTTCATCTTCTACAACTTCGATAATTTCTGGAGCAGAAGGTGGTGGTGGAGGTGGAGGTGGTGGAGTAACAATTTGTTCAGTAATTGGCACTTCTTCATCTAACTCATCATCTAAGTTAAGTGAGTCTGCGATAATATCTGCAGGATCATAAGTCTTATAATTGATAGCCATATAAGTAATGCCTAACATTAAGGCAAGACCAACAGCAAAGTATAATGAGCTGTTACGACTAACGTCCGATTTCGGATTCTTTTTAGGTTCCATAAATTTTTTTTTATTATAACATCGCTAATTTAACTAAATAATAGTAAAAAAAACAAGGCTTTAAGTTAATTTAATTTATCTACATTTATTTTAGTTGCAAATAATGTACCAAAAATTGCTCCTATACTGTTGGCTATCATATCATAAGTATCATAGGTTCTATTAGAACTAACCAAATACTGTAACAACTCTAAAATAAAACCAAGAAAAGCAGCTGCAAGAAAAATTAATACTGGAGTATACTTTGTATTAAAGGGCTTAAAGTAAAATACCCATAATAGGGCTAAACCAAAATAAGCCACAATATGATATATTTTATCATCGAATGATGACCCTAAACTAGGCACACCATTTAAACTGATTAAACTCGCAACAACTAAGGCTAATGTATAAGCTACCGCTATTAGCAATAGAATTTTTTTAACCACTAATTAGTGCTTTATAATCGTCTGCAGATAATAACTTATCTATTTGCGAAGCATCAGAGAATTTTAATTTAATCATCCAACCATCTCCGTATGGATCTGAATTTACTTTTTCTGGCTCATCTTCTAAACCTTCATTAAATTCAATAATTTCTCCCGATAATGGTAAAAATAAATCTGAAACTGTTTTAACTGCTTCTACAGTACCAAAAACTTCTTCCATATCTAAAGTTTCATCTAAGGTATCTACTTCTACGTAAACAATATCTCCAAGTTCGCTTTGAGCGAAATCTGTAATACCGATGGTAGCAATATCTCCTTCAATCTTAATCCATTCGTGATCTTTAGTGTACTTTAATTCTGATGGTGTATTCATCTTTAACGTGATATATTATTAATAACGCAAATGTAATTTTTTAATAGTTTCAATTCAAACTTAATTCCCAAAATTATAACGCAATGTTATTCCAGACCTAATAGAGGTTTGTGGGAATGAGGTTGAAATTGCAAAATCTGAAAATGTATAATCAAAATAGAAAATACCAGTTAGGTTTTTACTAAAAGCATAATCTGCAGTATACTTTACTCCCCAAATGGTCTGACCTGCGGTTATTTGATTGTTTTCTAGATCTAAATATCTAATAATAGTTTTATTATCTCTCACAGAAACATCTGCTCGCATGTTTAAATCACTAACAATAATTTGTTTTGGTCCTGCAAGTTGTGAACGAATTCTTAAATCCTTAAAACGATAACCCAAACCAAGTGTATATTCTTTTCCTTGAATTTCAGTCATTAAATTATTATCAAAACTTAAGGATAAGGTTCTATCCGTTTTAATTTCTGCTAAGACTTTTATTGAATTTTTCATTTCAAAGTCTAATCTAATTAAAGGACTAAATTGCTCTTCTAAATTAATATTACTGAATAGCGTTTTGTTTTTTAAATTTCCATTTAAATCTTGATTTTCAGTATTTACTGAACCTATACCTGTGCTTGAATCAACAACCAAATTATCAATCGAATTATCATAATCTAAATTAGTTCTAAACTGATTTATGGTATAATTAGATCTATAACCATGCTGAACAGAAAAACGTCTAAAGGTTTTCTTAAACCATGGAATTTTCATTAAGCCTGTATATTTTAATGTCCAATTCGGAATTGGAATATCTCGGAATGCACCAGTACTTACTTTTTCTGGATCTGAACCATGATAAGCTGATAAAAATGCTGGTAATAATACGCGTTGACTATTTTTCCCAAAACCTTCTGGGTAACCATCTTCATCTGTATTATATGTTGAATTTCCATAAAACTCTCTAGCTAAACGATTAGCAATTACCAATCTATTGGCTCTAAAATCATCAAAAGCAGCAGATTGATTTTCATCACTTTTACTAAAAGCAGTTTTAATGATTGCTGTAGAGATACTAAAGTTTCCAAAGGAATTTGGTGTATATGCCTGGTATTCATTTATTCCATCTCCATTACCATATCCTACATCATTGCCATCTGCATCTAAATAATCTCCTGCTCTAAAGTTTTCGGTATAATTATCAGCATAAGTTCTGTTACCCGTAAAATCTATTTTTAAGTCGCGCATTGGCTCAACGTTAATGGCATAATTTAAAGATGTATTTCTTACTTCCGTATACTGCTCATTAAAATCTGGAAAATCTGTTAACCAATTGTTTCTCGCTGCCAACCCTCTAATATCACCTTGTGCACCAAAAGTATAGCCAACTGTTGGCTTTAATGTTCCAATAAAACCAGGTGTTGGTAGATAACCTGGAAGAAAAGTTCCATTGTTTTCAGTATAATTTAACTGCACACGTTTTACCATGGTCACAATATCTATTACAGTATTATAAGCCTTTTTACCAGCACTTAACCTGTTTGGATCTTTAGCTTTTTCTTTATCTTCAATTGACTGATCTGGTGTTGCAGAACGTCTTGATGCTGCTGCACTTCTACCCCTTCCTCTTGTATTTTGTTTACCTTTTTTAACTAAACCTAGAGTTTTATATAGAGTCTCCATGTTTAGCGTAGAATTAATACTATGTGTATTAGAATTTTGAATAGAATTCCCTAAGTTATATGTCTGTAATACATCTGGTGTTGTTGGATCGTCATCTAAATCAACTTCAATCTCAAGTCCTTCATTTAAATCAGAACCTTTTTGCCATTGAAATGTTCCATTATAAGAATATGTAGCTTTTAAGAAACTTAATGCTGGGATTTTATATAAAGGCAATTCATAATTTACTTGAAGCTGTTGTGTTTGAAAATTTGGATCTCCTAAATCAAAAAAGCCATCCCAAACATTCAGGTCTGGATCTTGAAGTCCGCTAATGCGATCATCAATAAAATAATTACGAACAATATTAGTATTGGCTGCCGTAAAGTTTAAACTTAAGGCATCTGTAATATTATAATTTATGGCATACTGAAAATCAAAAGTATAATTTCTTCTAAATAATTCTTCAATACCAATATTACTACCGCCTAATTCTACTTCTCTGAATTTCTGTTTACTAAACTGTCTGTTTATGTCTGAATTAATCGAAAAACTAGATGGTAATAAATTAAGGTTAAAATCTTTTAAAATTTTCCAATGTTTACCTGTAAAAAGAGAATCGTTCTTTTTAAAAGGTTCAATTTTTAAAGGTTCAAAAGCGTAATTATAATTAGCACCTGCCCTAACCGTTTGATCTAAGGCGTTTTCAATTTCGAAATCACGATGTTCTACCTTATTATAAGAATAGTTTAATGTTAAGTTTTCTACATCGTAAAAATGCTTTTTAGAATCGCTTGCTTTTTGTTTCCTAACTCCAATAAAATTAATGCTTTGACGCTTAGTGTAATCCTCAGATTGTTCTCTTATTCTATCTTCTTCTTCACTTGAGCTGGCCGCATCTATTCGAGACTCTAAAGTAAGATCATTATAAAACTGATCGAATTTTGGTGTTACCAACTCTTCACTTTGTGCATAATTAAACGGAATCTGAACTCCCCATCTTTTTGGTAATAATTGTCCTAACTGTACATTAGTAACGACATCATATTGTTTTACGTCTTCTAAACTACGTTCGTTTGGTCCTTGTTCTATACCTCCAAAACCAATAGTACTTCGTCTTCCTGTAGCACTAATATCTGCAAAATCGGCAATTCTAGTGTCCACACTGGCTACTGCTGCCCAACCTCCTTCATTTTCCATGTCTGACATTCGCAACTCGTTAAACCAAACTTCACCACAAACGTTTTCTTGAGTTACTGCAAGATTACTATTTTTAACACCAATCATTAACACTCTAATATCTCCAAAGTTTGGATTACCTTTTATAGCAATACGTTGTTGTTTAGCGCTTGTTTCAATATCATTGTAAGGTATTTCTTGTGGATTTGTAAACCCAGTTTCATTAAGTTCTCCATCCAACACATTATAAAATGTAGGATTTTCATCACTTAAAGTTCCAGCAGAAATACCAAGTGCTTTAATTTTTTGTAAAAACTCTAAAGGTATATCTATCTCATTTTCATCTGGCCATACTTGTTCTGGAGAAGCAGTAGATCCTGTATTAGCTGAAACTAATAATGGTACTTCAATTTGATAATAATTCTGAGTAAAATCATTACCCATTCTTATAAATCCAACCATTTCTCCATTATCTAGTTGAGCTCCATCTTGAGGTTCAGCATGTATAAACATGCGTAGTTTCTTGTACTGACGCATATCTACATTAATATTTTTATACACACCACGCGAATCTGTTGGTTCTAACTCACATGCTTGTAACACTAAAGATTGTTCGTTCTGTCTTATAATACTATTATTATTATTAAGTTCCTCTTGAGCAACTCCTGGTGGAATTTCATAACCGGCATTATCTTGCACACTAACAACACCTACATTAAATTCTGCATTTGGACTATCATTAGTTGTATCATTATCTAAATCTAAGGTGTAACGTCTCCAATCACTACGAACTAAATCTAACGTTGCAAAACGCAATACTGTTTTTTCTGTAAAATCCGATACATATAAACGAGCAAAACGAACTGAACGTATATCTGAAATACCACCTACACGTTGTGTTTCTTCGTTTATCGGAATTCTAAATTGATACCATGTTACATCCCTCTGAGTACCATTTGGTAATGTTACCGATCTTGGTTGTACATCATTAATTATTGGATTGTTAATGTTAAGCACATTTGGTCTTATATCTATTTCATACTCAAAATAACTATCAATTGTATTCATTGTGTTATCTCTATTGAGATCCTCTACATCTGGTTGTGTTGTAGAACCTCTATTGGTATCAGAGAACGTATCTGGTGTGTTACCTTGTAATCCATTATACTTTTTGTAGCGCTCAAAAATATCACCATCCGTATTTAAATAATAGCTATAGTTATCATTTGCTGGATCTTCACCAAAATTATTAGAACCAAAAAGAGTCGTTAACATTTGTGCTTCGTCTGCATCATCATAACCATCTAACCCAACATCTTGATTGGTTCTTTCATCACCCGTTGTTGCAAACGTATAGATTAAAGATTGGCTTTGCGGAACTATATAAGGATTTGATAATGTTGAAGGAGCTAGCTGAATTGTTGATATATCTCCATCGTCTGGCAAACCATTTTCATATTGCTTTTTTCCATCTTTTAATACATCTTCAGATATGTTACCTAGATTAATAAATAATTTACCACCTGTACTACTTGGATTATCTAAAAACGGATCTTGAACCCAAAATTCTATGTATTCTACATTCGCTTGTTCAAAATCGGTAGATGTAATCTGTCTTGTAATACCTGCCCAACTTGAATTAGGATCTAAAGGATTTCCATTAGCAGCTGCTGGATCAAAATTATAAGGACCACGTTCTGTAGGGTAATAAGTTAAATCTAAGGTATTTATAACTGTTGTTTGTCCTTGTACAATATCTTGATCAAAAATTTCATTAATAAAAATACGACGTGTATATAAATCTGAAATATCATCGTCACTAATACCACTTGGGCTTTGGCTACTATAAAAAATAGGATCAATAGTGTACCAGTTTAAAAGTGCTCTATCAAAACCATTTTGAATTCCCGGACTATCTTCATCATCAAAGCCTACATAAACCTCACCTCTATCTACAGGACGACTAGATAACGACCAAGATAATGGACTTAATAAATCAATGGCTCCTTGGGTACCTTCAAAATCGTCAATATAGGCTGTTGCTTCACCATTAAAATCTGCACCTTTTGAAGATCCAGGAAATAAATAAGCAAATTCACCTCTTAAAGATAAATTTGAAGGGACATCTGTATCTATATTTGGTAGTTTGTTTACCATTCTTGTTAAAAATGGAACTTCCGTTGAGTAATTTCCATTGAAACCGAAAATAGTATTATTAATAGGTTCAGAGTTATAATTCGCCTTCTGAGTAATAGGCCTCTCATTAAGGTTTAATAAGGTTGTACCAATTACAAAATTCTCATTAAATTGATGCTCTACATTAATCCCAGCAAAACGCTTAGTTTGTTGACCAAAAACAGCGTTATTTTCTACAGAAACATTAATTGGAGTATTTGACGCTTTTAATGCTTCGTCTAAAATCTCTACGCGTCCCAATTGATAATTAACCGTATAATCTACACCCTCCACAAGTGTACGTCCACCTGCAGTAACCACAACTGAACCTCTTGGCACATTAAAAGCACCTATAGGAATACCACTATCTCCTCCACTACTTTTAAAACGCCCTTTTATTTGGAATTTATTTTTTTCAGCCTCATCTAATGCTGCTGTTTTAGTCGATTTATAAAGTATATCGTAAACGTATTTCTTTTGATTTTCGTTAAATCCAATTTGAGTATCAGCAATATCCTCATAATCCTGATCGTTATTACTTGGGTTATTATCATTATCTAAAACATCGAATAAATAACGTCCAAAAGGTTCTACTTTGGTAAAAATTATCTTACCATTTTGTGATAATACTGTTTGACCTTCAACATAATCAAAGAAACCATCACCACGTTCTTGTGGATCATTATTAAAATTTAAGCGATCTAAATGAAACAACCGAATAAGCGGAGTACCTTGAATTAAATCTCCCTCCTCTGTAGTAGGTGTTATAAGATCACCATTAACATCTACACCAAAACCAGCAGCCTCGTTAACTGGTGTTATATAGTTTAAAGAAGAAGATTCAGTATAAAATATATTAAGTTTAAAATCTTCTGCGCTAAGTTGAAACGCTCCAGTATCGTAGATATTTTTCATCATTAAACCCCAAATTGGCTGACTTACATCGGTAACTGTACTTTTCAGCATTTTTAAGATTAAACTTTGATTATTAATGATTTGATTTCCTGTTACACTTTCTTCTACGTCGGTTGCCTCTACACCATCATTGGCAAATTCACCAACTTGAAACACCTGACCTCCTATGGTATATTGAAATGCAACAGCCAAAACTTCATCATTTTGTAGACGTTGACTTAAAGAGATATAACCCAATTCTGAATTTAAAATATACTCTTGACCTTCTGTTAATTTTCTTGCCGATTCTAATTTGCCATAATCAAAACCTTCATTGACGTTTACATTTACTCCTCCTTGTATATTTGTAATATTTCTTACTCCCTCATTTAATAATGAACCTGGCCCTCCAATATTAGTAGGGTCAAAATCATTATTTTTATTATTAGGTTTTGCTCCTGGACTATTAACAAAGTTGGCTGGAAGTGGATTTATACCAATATTTTCTGTCTCAGATTCTCCTAAATCTTGAAATGCAACAATATTTCTTACATTTTCTGTTTGGTTATTTCTATTGGTTACCCAAACCTCCGCTCTTGTAATTTGAAGTCCTTGATTGTCTATATAAGGGTATTGT
This sequence comes from Winogradskyella eximia, assembly GCF_003386165.1. GTDB lineage: Bacteria > Bacteroidota > Bacteroidia > Flavobacteriales > Flavobacteriaceae > Winogradskyella > Winogradskyella eximia. The sequence goes on from NZ_QRDV01000003.1 coordinate 37,745, forward strand.
TTTAGAGCTTTGTCATAATTTTCTCTAAAGTAATGCGCTAAGAAATAGTGCCTATTTTCATCATAATCTCTAGCAAAAAACTCAAATTCTTCAACGGTACCTCCACCTTCTGCAACCACAGATGTTGATTGAGACTGTTGTTCTGCATATACTGCTGTCACTTTAGTTTTACCAAATTGTAATTCGGTTTTAACACCAAAAAGACTTTGCGCTCCAGTTATTAATGAACTATTTAATGGCATATTTACATTACCAACTTCAATTTTTCTAATGATATCGTCTTCTGTTGGTGTATATTCTAATTTTACAACCTGTTGAAAATCGAATGTGGCTTCTGTATCATAATTTGCTGTTACCTGTAACCTAGTTCCTACCTTACCCAACAAACTGAGACTAATTCTCTGATCAAAATCAAATGTAAAATTGGTTCTGTTTCTTGGTGAAAACGCAGGATTATCTTGTTTAGAAAACAATACTCCTAAATCGACTTCTACAGAACCTTGTGGAACAACATTGATAGTATTTCCTCCAAAAATAGTTTCAAACAATCCTGAATTCACATAAAATTCTGGTAATAAATTCTTCTGATCTTCCTCTGACCCTTCTTTTTGACCAGCTTGGGCATCAGCCATTCTCTTGTAATACGCTTTTAATTTTTCTTGTAATACCAGCTTTTGAAATTCATCTGGAGTTAAAATTAAAGGGTAATTAATATTAAACTTCCCTATTTTTTCTGTGTAGATATAGCGATCCAAAATAGGATCGTAGGTATATTTTGTAACAATGCTATTTGGATTAGGCATATTTAATTTACCAAAAGCATACGTTGTTTTAGTTGAGTCTTGTTCTGTTTCAGTTTCAGTTTCTTGTGCCAAAACGGTATTACCTATTAGCATCATAAAAGCTAATACGAAATAAAACCGAATAGTATAGTGTTGATTATGAGGAGTTATATTCAATTGCATTATAAGTTTTTTAGAGCCTCTTTAATAATTTGCTCTACAAGGGCATCTGGTTGGACTTGTAAAATTCTATCGACAACTTTTTCTGATTGTTTCTTATTAAATCCTAAAACATCTAAAGCAGATAACGCTTCTTCTTTATGTGTATTGTTTGGTATTAAAGAAAGTTCGTCTATACCATATACTTTTAACACTTTATCCTTTAAATCTATGATAACACGTTGGGCTGTTTTAGCTCCAATACCTTTAACACTTTGAATTAGGCCAACATCTCCACTTGCAATACCTTCTTTTACTTGGTCTGGAGTTAATGAGGATAGCATAGTACGCGCAATATTGGCTCCGATACCACTAACTGAAATTAATAATTTAAAAATTTCGCGCTCTGTTTTAGATGAAAATCCATAAAGACTCTGCGAATCTTCTCGCACTTGAAGATACGTGTAAAGTCTTAAATGCTCTTTATCTGGAATTTGAGAATATGTATGTAACGATATGTTGATAAAATACCCAACACCATTGCAATCTATTACAACGTCAGTTGGATTTTTCTCAACAAGTTTGCCTTCTATATGTGTAATCATTTATAACGAAAAGTTAAAAAACCAAATGTAATAAAATTATTTTCATTAAAGACCTTAGATAAACACTAAGAAAATCACTATTTCTGCTGTTTACGCTCTCGTTCTTGTGCATCGATAACAGAAATTGCTGTCATATTTACAATTTCATCCACACTTGATCCTAATTGTAGAATGTGCACAGGTTTACGCATTCCCATCATAATTGGCCCAATAGATTCGGTCTTATTTAATTCTTTCAATAACTTATACGTAATATTTGCGGCATCCAAATTAGGAAAAATAAGCGTGTTCACTCTACGACCTGCTAACTTTGAAAATGGAAAAATATCTTGTAATAATTTTGAATTTAGTGCAAAATCTGTTTGTAATTCACCATCAACAATCATTTCTGGATATCCTTTATGCAAATAAGCCACAGCTTCTCTCACTTTTTCAGCTCTAGGATTTTCTGAAGAACCAAAATTAGAATAAGAAATCATTGCAGTTACAGGCTCAATACCAAACATCTTAGCCACTCTAGAAGTCATTCTTGCAATCTTCGCTAAATCTTTGGCTGTAGGGTCAATATTAATTGAGGTATCACTTAAAAACATTGGGCCACGTTGGGTCATCATAACATTAGTTGTGGCTACTCTAGTGATACCATCTGCCATACCAATTAACTCTAGCATAGGCTTTACTACCGAAGGATAATTACGAGAATAACCTGTAATAAGTGCATCTGCATCACCAACATTTACCATCATGGCTGCAAAATAATTACGCTCGCGCATTATTTTTTCTGCGGAATATATAGTCACTCCTTGGCGTTTACGTTTCTTCCAATACGCTTTAGCGTAACGATTTTTACGATCCGTTTCTTCATCCGATTTTGGGTCAATAATAGGCACATCAGCATCAAATTCAATCTCTTCCATTAAGGCAAGAATGGCTTCTTTACGACCTAATAGAATAGGATATGCTACACCTTCATCGTAAGCAATCTGTGCGGCTTTTAGCACATCAAGTTGATCTGCCTCAGCAAAAACCACACGTTTAGGATTTGTCTTAGCTCTACTTAAAAGCATGCGGACTAACTTATTGTCGTTACCCAAACGCTCTAATAAAGAATTCTTATAGCGATCCCAATCTTCAATAGGTTCTTTAGCAACTCCACTTTCCATTGCTGCTTTTGCTACAGCTGGTGGCACTTCTGCAATCAACCTTGGATCAAATGGTTTTGGAATGATATAATCTTTACCAAAAGTTAAACGTGTTTCTGCATACGCTATATTAACTTGTTCTGGCACCGGTTGTTTTGCTAATTCAGACAAGGCTTTAACCGCAGCCATTTTCATAGCTTCGTTAATTTTTGTCGCTCTCACATCTAACGCACCTCTAAAAATAAAAGGGAAACCAAGTACATTATTCACTTGATTAGGATGATCACTTCGACCAGTTGCCATAATGATATCGTCCCTAGTATCTATGGCTACTTGATAATTCACCTCAGGATTAGGATTTGCCATAGCAAACACAATAGGGTTTGCAGACATGGATAATAGCATATCTGGAGTAACAATATCTGGTTGCGATAAGCCTACAAATACATCTGCATTTTTCATGGCTTCATCTAAAGTGTCTATTCTACGATGTGTAGCAAACTCAGCTTTCTCTGGTGTTAAATTATCTCTATCATCTCTAATAACTCCTTTGCTATCGAGCATTACAATATTTTCGCGCTTAGCACCAAATGCTTGATACAATCTTGTACAAGAAATTGCGGCTGCTCCTGCTCCACTAACTACAATGTTAACCTCTTCAATATTTTTATTTGCAATTTCTAAAGCGTTAATTAATGCTGCAGCAGAAATAATCGCTGTTCCATGCTGATCATCATGCATCACAGGAATATCTAACTCTTCCTTTAAACGACGTTCAATTTCAAAAGCTTCTGGAGCCTTTATATCTTCAAGATTGATACCTCCAAATGTTGGTGCAATATTCTTTACAGTAGCTATAAATGCTTCTACATCTTCTGTATCGACCTCAATATCAAACACGTCAATATCAGCAAATATTTTAAACAACAATCCTTTACCTTCCATCACTGGTTTAGAGGCTTCTGGCCCAATATTACCCAGACCTAAAACTGCGGTTCCGTTAGAAATAACTGCCACCAAATTACCTTTGGCTGTGTATTTATATACATTATCTACGTCTTTAGCAATTTCTAAACAAGGTTCTGCAACACCAGGAGAATATGCCAAAGACAAATCGCGCTGAGAGGCATACTTTTTAGTTGGAACTACTTTTATTTTACCAGGAGTAGGCTTGGCATGATATACTAAGGCTTCTATACGTTTACTTTGTTTGCTCATAATCTGAATGGAATAAGACGCAAAGATAATGATTTTGAATCTTTGTTATAAATAACAAGTGATCTAAAAAATATTCCGATATTTAGTAACTTCTAACAGATGTAACACGATGAGGTACTTGTTTCTACTTACTTTTCTTTTGATAAATTTTGAAGCTTTTAGTCAAACTAATATAAAATTTATACTTATTGATGACACAACAGAACAGGTTATACCTTTTGCAAATGTACTTTTTAGCGAATTAGAAAATAAAGGCACGTCTACTGATATTGATGGGGTTTTTTATGTATCTAATACCGTCAAAATAATAACAATAAGCTATGTTGGTTATGAAACAAAGGAAATAAAACTAGACGAAATTAATTCTCAAATCATAAGACTTAAATCAAAATTTAGCGAATTAGATGAAGTTGTTATCGATGGAGAAAACCCAGCGCATCGTATTATTAGAAATGCAGTTGCTTATAAAGCTATTAATAATCCGGAAAATTTAGAATCTTACACTTACAAGTCTTATGATAAAATTGTTGTAGATGTAGATGATAGTAAACCAATGAATGATTCCTTAAAGGAGACTCAAACATTTTTAAAGGACTCTTACTTTTTTATAACAGAAACCATCGCTAAACACAAATATTTAAAACCACGATTTAGTGAAGATAGCATTATTGCGATAAGAACATCTGGTTTAAAAGATCCTAATTTTGCCGTTCTGGCAAATGCATTTCAGCCTTTTTCATTTTATAATGAACATATTGAACTTTTTGAAACGCCTTACCTTAATCCGATTTCTAAAGGGAGTACAAAAAAATATAAATTCAGGTTAAAAGAAGAATACCTAAAAGGTAAGGATACAGTTTTTGTTATTTCTTTTGAACCAAAGACAAATAGAAATTTTGAAGGCTTAAAGGGGTTACTTTACATCAACTCTAACAGATATGCAGTGGAAAGCGTCGATGCTTCTACATTTAACTCTGGAAAAATTGATTTTACTATTCAACAGAAATATAAATTTATAAATAATCAATATTGGTTTCCTGAACAGTTGAATTTTGTCATTATTTTGGGACAAGGTTTTGGTAGTTTTAAATATGTTGGCAAAAGTTACCTTTCTGAAATTACACCAAATGCGACATTGGAAAAGAAAGATTTTCCGTTTGTATCGCTCACATTGCCTAAAAATGTAGGTGGAAGAGATTCGAAATACTGGGATGATTACAGAAAAGATGCTTTAGACAAACGCGAACTGCGAACCTATGCACTGATTGATAGTATTGGAGACAAAATAAATCTCGATAAATATTTATCAATTCCTCAAAAGTTATTTGAAGGAAAATATCCTTTAAAATATGTTGATATAGACTTACTAAACATCGTAAGGTTTAATAAATATGAAGGCACAAGATTAGGTGCTGGTTTTTACACTAATGACGACATTCTTAAAAATGTTTCCTTAGGTGCATTTGCTGGTTATGGATTTAAAGATGATGCATGGAAATATGGAGGAGAATTAGAGATTGATGTGCCAGGAAAAAAAGATATTTCCTTTAATCTAAAATATGAAAATAGCATTAGAGAGGTTGGCACCTATTCTGGAAACAGAGTTAACAATCCATTTGTATCACGTAATATTATAGCGAGCCAAATGGATGCCATTGAATCTTACAGTATTAGAACAGACATGAAGTTATTGAGAAACATCAACTGGTTTTTGGGTTTTAATACTGCTAAAATAAATCCGTTGTACAACTACCAATTTATTCAAAATAATAATTCGGTAACTGGTTATAATAATTCTGAAGTTACCATTGGTGTTGGTTACCATGTCAATGAAAAACTAATTAATTCTTTTGGTGCTACAACTAGACTTGCTAATGACGCTCCAGTTTTAAAACTTATTTATTCTAGAGGATTAGAAGGTGCTTTTGAATCTAATTTTAGTTACAACAAACTGCGTTTTACGTTAGACCATAGTTTTATGACTAAAGGTGTTGGCCGAACAACTTATCGACTCGATTTAGGCTATATAGATACTGCATTACCTTATGGATTACTATTTACCGGAGAAGGGACTTTAGACCGACAAATACCCTTTGTGGTTAAAAATTATTTTCAAACAGTAACACCTTATGAGTTTTTATCCGATAGGTATGCACACTTATTTATTACTCATAATTTTGGAAGACTATTTAATAATAAAGGTTATTTTCAACCTGATATTTTGCTTTATAATAATGTGGGAATTGGTGATTTAGACCATAATGAATATCACCAAAATATTGAATTTAAAACTAAAAACCACTTATTTTTAGAAACAGGTTTAGAACTTCATAATTTAATAAAGGTACCATTTCAGAATTTAGGTTATTTAGGAATGGGCTTTGGTGCTTTCTATCGCTATGGTTATCACAATCTTGAGAAGTCTAGTGATAATTTTGCTCTAAAATATTCCGTTGGATTTACTTTTAAGTAGAATTAAAAACTCATAACTCTATTCTCATTTCCTTCATTATATGTTATAGTAAACTTATAAGTTTTAAGATCCCCTTGTAATTGAGCAAAATCTCCATAATTAGACCATTTGATATCTATTTCATTATCTAATGAGTTATTAATTTTTACAATTCCTGAAAATGCTTTAGAAGTATTTCTTAACCTAATGAGTTTAAGTTGATTTTTAACAATATCTGTTTTAAGTCCGTCTTCAATATCTTTTGGTGATAATGTTGTTCTATTTATTTCTTTATGACCACCTGTACCGCCTTCGTCCGCAGCTTTATAATTGTTTTTTCCAGCAAAAATATCGAGATACCATATCTGTGGAATACCAGGCATAAATAATTGAATTGCTCTTGCCAACAATAATTTTTGATCATCCTCACCTAAAGCACTAAAAAACGTTGCATTAACTTGATAATACGAGATTTTATTTCCAGACGGATCGTAAAGGTTTTTTACACGCCCACCTCGCTCTAAAACAATATTCATAACGTCCTCAATCTCATCATCCTCAAGTAATCCTTTATTATATTTACCATTAACTTCTTTTCCTTTTAAATCTAAAACAGGAATGCCGTCATGGCAACCTAACATATTAACGGTTTTGTAACCTTTATCGATGATTTCTTTAGCCCATTTTAAAATGGCTTTATTTGTACCTTTCTCTAAGGTATGAATTACTAATCCTGGCAAGAAAAAATCGTAAATTTGATATCCCTTTTTCGCAACCTCATCATGCAAGTTTAATCCGTATTCTGCGTGTATTTCTGGTAAAAGTATAAGATCATTTTTCTGCGCTATTTGGTTAATACGTTCTAAATGATTCCATGTTCCTGGTTTATTAAAAAAATTAGATTCCCCAATTTCTTTATGTAAATAAGCAAAAGCATCTAGTCTTAGAATTTTACACCCAAAGCTTTTTACTTTAGCTAGGGTTTCTTCATAAAAATCCCAAACCAATTCAGAATTTGCATTAACATCCATCTGCCCTAAATAGGTGCAATTTCTATCTACAACTTTTGATATTTCGGATTTCAAATGATTGTTTTCTCCAAAGTCAATGGTGTTTATCTTTAGATTTTCATCTATAGCCTTATTGACTTTTTCTACTATTACTACTTTGTTGACATTATTAAATTCTTTGATGTTCTCTAAATCAGCTATAGATATTTTATTATAAGTAATTTGCTGATAGAACGTATTCCAATATGGCTGTTTTGAACCATCTGGAAATGGGACTTTTAATATAGGTAAACCCGATTTTCTCATAAATAATTTATCAAGAAATTCTTTATGAGGAATTACAATTCCATCCTTATTTTTTACACCATGACCTTCCCAAAAGGTATTCCAGTTAATAAAAAAATCTTTGTATTTAGAATCGTTACCATGCTCTAATAAATCCTTAAATTGTGGTGAAGCGACTGATAAGTGGTTTAGAACAATATCAAATTTCAATAAGATATTGAGAGCTTCTAATGCTTCTAAATCTTCTTCTGAAACAAGTTCTTTGTTGAGGTTATAATCAATAACAGAAAATCCTCGATCTAAATCACTATTAAAAAATGTAGGTAACACATAGAATAAAGAAAAGGCATCTTTAAACTCTGGCATTTTAAGCATTTTAATAGTATCACTTAATTTTTGTCCTATACTATCTGGATAAGCATTAAGCATTACACCATTAAAAATCTCACGGTTATCTTTTTTATGCATGGCAGTCTCTTACTATAATAGTTTAGATAAAATATCGATATTGTCAGGCAATCTTCCTACATTTTGAAGTTTTAAAGCTGCTAATTGTAAAGCGACTTCTAAACATTCTTTTGTTGGTTTTTCTTTTATATAAGCAAACAAAAATCCTGACCAAAATGCATCACCAGCTCCAGTTGCATCCATAACATTTTCAACTTTAATTGCTGGCATCTGAATAGTTTCTTTTTCTTTTTCGGCAAGTTTAACCCCTTTGCTTCCTAATGTTAAACATATTGTATCAACACCTTCATTATGAAAAAAATCAAAGATTTCGCTATGAGGCAATGTTCTCCCAAAAAGTCGTAACATATCATCTTCGCTAATTTTAATTAAAGGATTAAATTTACAATAAGCTTTAATTATACTTAGCGCTTCTTCTTTATTTTCCCAAAGTTCATCTGCATAATTAATGTCTATACTTAATTGGCAACCTAAATTAAAGGCTTCTTCTGCCTTTTTTAAAATAGTTGTTTGCGCTGGATTTTTACTCAGTGCAAAACAAGTAGTGTGAAAAATATTTGTTACCGATAATAATTCTGTTGGAATTTGGCTTTCTGAGATACGATAATCCGCTTCTCGATAAGGTATAAAATCTGGCGTACTTTGAGTTCTCGATACAAATATGACACTAGTTGGCGTTTTATCAATTTTAAAAATCGATTCTGTATTAACACCAACTTCATTTAATCGTTCAAAAACGTATTCACCAAAGCCATCATCACCAATACTGGCTACCATTCTAGAATTTAACCCCAACCTTGCCGAATTCATGGCCACATTTGTGGGTGAACCTCCTAAATACCTGTGATAATCTCTTGTGTTGTTAATAAGAACATCTTTTTGATGCCCGATAAAATCAATCAATACCTCTCCAACACACAAGATATCTATATTTTTAATACTATTTTTCACAATAAATTTAATTCTTAATTATCAATAAGATTTTCTTGTACATAATCTTTTGGCTGCTTAAGGCGAATTGCTAATACTCCCGCAATAAGAAAAAATACTCCTCCAAATAATATCGCATTTACAGCACTATTATTTAAAAGATTCTTTACTATAGGTCCAAATGTTACAGTTTGTATTCCCATTGGAATTACTATCATCATATTTAAAATCCCCATATAAACACCTCGTCTCTCTTGAGGTACAATTTTAGAAACCATAGTATATGGAATTCCCATCATTGCCGCCCAACCAATCCCAAATAAAATCATTGGTATTAGCACTAACATTGGATCTTTTATATACGGAATTGATAACATCGCTATTCCTGTTAAGAACAGACTTAAGACATACACTTTTTTTCCACCCCATTTTAAAGCTAAAGGCACTAATGCTAATGCAAAAACTATAGTGGAAATATTATAAGTTGTATTCATTTTAGCCGCCTGACTCAATGCTTGTGATTTATTAAAACCAATACTTTCCTCAAACATTGGCGAAATAAATTGCCAATATATAAAAAGCGCATACCATTGAAATAAATAAACACCTGCCAGCTTCCACATAAATTTTGGCATATCCTTAATAGCTTCCCATATTTCTATGAAAGGAGTTTGTACACGTTGTAAAAAAGGTAAGGCTTTGTGTTTTTTAATTTCTTCTAACTCTTCAGCTTGTGGAGGAATTTCTGGTGTTTTTAAAACTGACCAAAGTATGGTAATCACGGATAAAATTGCACCTATAAAAAATGAATAGTATAACCAATTAGGAATAGATTTTACCGTTTCATCAACAATTTCTTGTCCTCCAAACCAATCTTGAAAAAGAAAAATAGAAGCATTGGCTAAAACGATACCAGCACCAACAAATAAACTTTGCATCTGATATCCAAAACTTAATTGCTTAGTTGGTAATTTATCTCCAACAAAAGCTCTATAAGGCTCCATTGCCATATTATTACCAACATCTAAAATCCATAATAAACCAACTGCAAACCATAATGTTGGACTATAAGGAAAAGCAAACAAACACAAACTACCTATAAGCGCACCTATTAAGAAAAAGGGTTTTCTTCTTCCCCAACGTGGCGACCATGTCTTATCTGAAATTGCACCAATTATAGGTTGTACAATTAAACCTGTTACAGGTCCTGCTAAGTTTAATAAAGGCAAATCTTCTGGCAGTGCTCCTAAAAAAGAAAAAATAGGATTAACTGCTGTTTGTTGCAAACCAAAACTGAACTGAATTCCAAGGAATCCTACATTCATATTAAAAATTTGCCAGAAACTTAAACGTGGTTTTTTCTTTAACATTAGCCTTACTTTATTTAAATGTATTATTTACTTAATTTCAAAATGAACCGTTTTAAGAAAAAAAGAGTCAGTGATAAAATATCAACACCAACTCTTTTACCAATCAATCAATCTTAAAAATTAACTTACTCAAATATTAATACTTAATTAAAATTTATATTGAAGAGACAATGTAGAAGAACGACCACTAATTGACCTCGCTCTTACTAAACGATTATTACCGTATGCACCATCCCCATTTCCTTCAACCTCTGTAATACCAACGGTATCAAATAAGTTGTTTACACTTAACACTAAAGATAAACCTTCTGTTAAACCAGCTCTACCGATTAAATTAAAATATGCATATCCTGGCATAACTAAATCATTATCATCTTGAGCGTAAGACTTTGAGGTACCTAATACACTTAAACCTACAGAGTGCTTACTATTATTACCAAAATTATATGACGGTGCTAAATTATAAACAAAGTCTGCCTGTCTTCTTGGAGTATTGCCTTTGTTATCTCCACCATCAATTTCAGCTTTAGTCCAAGTTAAAGAACCATTGACAGAAAAATTATTACCAAAAGCTAAAGCTGTTTCTGCTTCAATACCTATGGCTTTAAATGGATTACCTACTTCTCTATTTAATTCATTACTTAATCCTTCTTCTGTTTTACTCATAAAACCTGTTAGATTAAGTACTCCATTTTTAAGTCTTTTCTTATAACCTGCTTCAAATTGTGACAATTCATCAAATTGAACGTCTGCTTTACCATCTGTACCATAACTGTTTCGATCTGCTGCTCTACCTGACGCACCTGAACTATATCTTGCAAATACGGCCGAACCATCATTAATTTTATAATTTAAACCCGCAGAATATGAAACAAAATTATAATCATCATTAATAATTTGACCGTCTGCACCTGATATAATTGGTACAACTTGCTCAATACCTTGTATTATACCATCCCCATTATAATCATACTCGTCTTGGCTTGTTGGTCCAGCTGCTATGTTACCATTTACTTTAACGTTCTCAAAACGTACACTTCCATCAAAATTTAATTTATCAGTAATATCAGCATCAACACCAACGTAAGGAGAGTTTACTGTATGTACTGTATTGTATTTACGTTGACAACAGTTACCCCAAACCGGAGTACCGTAAGAAAATTGGCCGTTTCTTGAAAAACCATCAAAATCAGCTAGTCTAGCTTCTCCGCCTCCCTTAACCTCAGAAAGAAAAGAGCTCCATTGCCATCCAATTTTAGTGTTTTGAGTGGCCGTAAATAAACCAGCAGTAACACCAACGTTATCACCAAGCTTTTTAGACACTTTTACATCACTAAAAAAATTACTTAAATCTTCTACTGTTACATCAAACATATGAATAATTTGAGCCAAATCATTTGAAGGATTAAAAGCTTCTCTAGCACCATCTGCATAAACTAATGGTTCAGCACCAGCTCCTGCAGCATCTCTTGCCATTGCTTCAATTTCAGCAACTGTACCAACAGCAGCAGTAAATGGGGCAACCCATTGTCCGCTATTGCTAGAGTATCTTGCTTTTCCTGATAATTTCCAATCGTTAGGTAAACCAAATGAAAATTCAGCTCCTAAAGATTTTGAGATTGGGTTATTACCATTTCTAACATCATTCGTGTGATTTTCCCCAGTAAAAGGAGATGTACCAGCGCTTTGTTGCAAATATGCTGAATGTGCAGAATCTGAAGTAATATCAAATCCTGGAAGATTAGAAAAAGTAGGATCATCATTACCACCTTCTAATAACATTGGCATTGGTAAATACATTACTGACTTGTCATTTAAAAATTTCGCATAAACACGCACATAACCACTGTCAAATCTTTTTGTAATATTTGCTTTAAACTGACCACCTTTGTTTCCTTGGTATCCAATTTCTCTTGGCCCTTCACCATTTCTCATAAAACCACCTAGATGATAAGAAAGTCCATTACCTAATGGCATTCCGTATTCAAAATCTAATCTACTAGTTTGATAATCTAAACCAAATGTAGTCGCTATTGAACCGCCTTCAGTAGTACCTGTTTTACTAATCATATTAATGATACCTGCTGGACCATTAGATGTTTGTGTAGATGCTGAACCACCTCTTATAGCTTCAACTCTACCAATGTTAGAGTCAATTCTTAAAAAGTTATCAGAATTTCCAAAAGACGTATCACCAAATAAATTTAATGGCAAGCCATCTTCTTGAATTTGAAAATATCTTGACCCTCCAGAAGAAACTGGAACTCCACGAACATTAAAGTTAGCGTTTCCTTCACCACCCGAAGATTCTGCACGTATACCTGGAATATTTCTAAAAAGCTCACCTGCACTTCTTGGTGCTGCTTGCTCTATAAGTTTAGCATCCATTGTAGAGACAGATACACTTGATTCTAATTTAGATTTAGGGTTTACAACTCCTGTTATTACCACTTGATCTAAAGATTCAGAATCTTCTGCCATTATAACATCTACAGTAACATCAGCACCATCTATAGTGACTTCTTTTTTAAATGTTGCAAAACCGAGATACGAAGCTACTAAAGTATAAGTTCCGTTTTCAATATTTGTAATTACATAATTACCATCAAAATCAGAAACAGCACCTTTAGTTGTACCTTCTATAATTACATTAACACCTAATAAAGGCATACCTTCTGTATCCTTTACACTACCAGAGACACTACTTTGTGCAGATACCATGACAGTAATCATGGTAAAAAGTAAAAGTAAACTCCACTTGTTTTTAATTGATTTCATTTTTTGTTGTTGTTTAATTAGTATTATTATCGTTGATTATTTATCGAATTTACATTTAAGATGCTAAAAAAATGAAAAATTCATATCGAAAACGTTTTCGATTTAACGAAAACGTTTTCGATTTCAAACTTTCTTCATATTTTTAGCATCTTAAATTAAACAAAATGAATCCTGTAACATTAAAACAAATAGCCGAAACTCTTGATATTTCTATCGCAACCGTTTCTAAAGCTTTAAAAGATTATCCAGATGTAAGTAAGAAAACGAAACTATTAGTTAAAGAAACAGCGGAACTTCTGAATTACAAGCCCAATGCATTTGCTGTTAATCTCAGAACTAAGGAATCAAAAACTATCGGTCTTATAATTCCGGAAGTCGTACATCATTTTTTTTCAAGTGTTATAAAAGGAATCATTGCTAGGGCTGAAAAAAAAGGATATTTGGTTATTATTCTGCAGTCAAGTGAATCTTACGAAATGGAAAAAAAGCAGTTAGATTTATTGTTAAGTAAGAGAGTAGACGGCATTCTTATGTCCCTAGCTAATGGTACGGCTAATTTTAAACATCTTGATGATTTAATATCCCAAGAAGTACCTCTTGTAATGTTTGATAAAATTGCCAAAATAGTAAATTGCTCAAAAGTTATAATTAATGATAGGATGGCTGCGTACACGGCAACTAAATATTTAATTGATTCTGGCTGTAAACGCATAGCACATTTTAGAGGACCTCTATTGCCTCAAAATTCAATAGATAGGTTTCTGGGTTATAAAAAAGCATTATCAGATAACAATATCCCGTATGATCCTTCTCTAGTTTATATTTGCGAATGTGGCGAAAGGAGTTTTGAAGAAGGAAAGGAAAATGCGCATAAATTATTAGAGGATCATAATGATGTCGATGGCATTTTTATTAATACAGATTTGGTAGCCATTGGAGCTATAACAGAATTTCATAGAATTGGTGTTAAAATTCCTGAGGATATATCGATTGTTGGTTTTAGTAATTGGTTCATGTCTTCAGTAATATCTCCAACATTGACTACAATTGATCAACCAGGTTATGAAATGGGTAAGGAAGCCTTCAAACTTTTATATAAAGAAATTAAAAGACGAAAGGAAAATTTACCAATAAAATTTAAAACCGTAGAGTTAGAAACAAAACTCATTAAAAGAGCATCAACTAGAAATTAAGGTTTTAAAAACTCAATATTCCTCTCTAAACCAGAAAATTTAGTCCGTTTAACAGCCGACTTCTGAAACACTTTTTTAAACGTATCTTCAGTAATTTCTTCCCAATCCTTTTTGGACATATCCAACAATTCAGGATGCGGATTAAATAAGGGTTCTTTATGTGGTTTAGAAAATCGATTCCAAGGGCAAACGTCTTGGCAGATATCGCAACCAAACATCCAGTCGTTAAATTGACCTTTAAATTCTGTTGGAATGTTTTCTTTGAGTTCAATAGTAAAATACGAGATACACTTACTACCATCTACCACATAAGGTTCTGTAATGGCTTCGGTTGGGCAGGCGTCAATACATTTTGTACATGTGCCGCAATGATCTGTTGTGGCGTAATCGTATTCTAACTCTAAATCGATGATTAATTCGGCTATAAAATAAAACGAACCGACTTGTTGCGTTAATAAATTAGAGTGCTTTCCTATCCATCCCAAACCCGATTTTGCTGCCCAAGCTTTATCCAGCACTGGTGCGGAATCAACAAAGGCGCGTCCACCAACCTCGCCTATTTCTTCTTGAATAAAATACAACAATGATTTTAGCTTATTTTTTATCACATGATGGTAGTCATTACCATAAGCGTATTTAGACAATTTATATGAATCGTCCGTTTGAGTTTCTGATGGGAAATAATTCAACAATAAAGACACCACACTTTTTGAACCTTCAACTAATAAGGTTGGATCTAAACGTTTATCGAAATGGTTTTCCATGTAACGCATTTCACCATTCATGTTCTTATTTAGCCAAGTTTCTAATCGTGGTGCTTCTGCTTCTAGAAATTCAGCCTTACTAATACCACAAGACAAAAAACCAAGGCGTTTTGCTTCAGCTTTAATGATTTTACTGTATTTGGAAGTGTTGTTTATCACTAATTTCTTTTTTCAAACTTTAAAAATGCATTCTTTGGTTTTAAAGTAATCAAAGGAGTAATATCTATGGTGTTAAACTCAGGATGCATTTTATAGTTTGAAACTAACTCTGAAACGGCAATGATCATTTCGAACATCGCAAAATTATTTCCAATACATTTTCGTGGGCCAGCTCCAAAAGGAAAATATTGTGATGAGAATTTACGACCACCTTCATTAAAACGCTCTGGTAAAAATTCATTAGGTTGGTCCCATAGTTTAGGGTGACGATGTATTTCGTATACCGAAAATAATAAGTTAGATCCGGCTTCAAAATCCATCCCATTAAAAGTATCTGGTGCCTTATTTACACGATCTATAAAATACGCTGGAGGATACAATCGCATAGCTTCTTCTAAAACCTGCTGGCAAACTTTAGACTTTGTTACCAAATCCATTAAGTCATCGCTTTCACTTTTTAATGCCAGACGTTCTTCATAAATTTTATCTTGCCATTCTGGATGCAATGCTAATAATTGCATCGTAATTGTAAGTGCATTTGATGTGGTTTCGTGTCCTGCTGTAAATAGAATCAAGATTTCATCAATGAGCTGTTCTTCTTCCATAGCATTGCCATCGTCATACCTAGCCTCTAAAAGCATATCTAACAAATCATCTGCTTTTATGTTTGAAGCCCTTCGTTCGTTAACAATGCGTTTTAATATTTGACGTGCTTCGTTGGTGAGTTCGATATGTTTTTCAATTTCACCACTCAAATTAAACCACCAACCCAAATATGGTTGACGTAATTCTTTTACCAACATTTTTTGAGCCTGTTCTGTAATATATTGAAGGCGATTAATATCTTCTTGATTTGCGGCACTGCTAAACAAGGATTTCACCACCGTTTGAAATGCCAAATCGTTTAAAATAGGAAAGATATCTATCACTTCATTCGATGTGATTTTTCCGTATTCTAAAAGAATTGCATTTTTAATACTTTCTAAAAGATTTGCTAATTGCTTTTTATGAAAAGCGGGTTGAATGAGTTTACGCTGTTTTTTCCAATGTTCTCCTTCTGAGGTAAGCAAGCCTTTACCAACATACTTCACTAAATCTTCCGTTTGTATCTTAGACTTGGTATAGTTCTTCTGATTCTTTTGAAGAACATATTCGGCAAATGCGGCATCACGAATAAAAACAACGCTATTTTTAAATCCAATTTTTAACTTGAAAACATCTCCTTGCTCCTCAAAATTTTTATGATGAAATGGCAGAGGATTTTTTAGAATTTCTAATGAATGTTTAATAAATCGGCTTAAAGGAACCGTGGGTATATTTTGTTTTAGACTCATATGCTTAAGTTAAAACAAACCTCCTTGGGTTGGTCCTTTTATTTTGCCCAAATGTTTATACGCTTGTTCTGTAACCTCACGTCCACGAGGAGTCCGCATAATGAAGCCTTGTTGAATTAAAAAAGGTTCATAAACCTCTTCTATGGTTTCTGTACTTTCACTAACGGCCGTTGCAATAGTACTAATACCAACAGGTCCTCCTTTAAACTTATCGATGATAGTGGTTAGGATTTTATTATCCATTTCATCCAAGCCATAGGCATCTACATTAAGTGCCTTTAATGCGAATTTGGCGATGACAATATCAATTTTACCGTTCCCTTTTATTTGCGCAAAATCTCTAACACGTCGTAATAAAGCATTAGCAATACGAGGTGTACCTCTACTTCTACCCGCAATCTCTATAGCTGCTTCCATAGAAATTGGCATATTTAATATGGACGCACTACGCTGCACTATGGTGGTTAATAATTCGGTTTTATAATATTGTAAACGACTTTGAATTCCAAAACGAGCTCTCATAGGAGCTGTAAGCAATCCTGAACGCGTAGTGGCACCAATTAATGTAAATGGATTTAAGTTAAGTTGAACTGTCCTAGCATTTGGACCAGATTCAATCATTATATCAATCTTATAATCCTCCATAGCAGAATACAAGTATTCTTCTACAATAGGACTTAAACGATGAATTTCATCAATAAAAAGGACATCACGTTCATCAAGATTAGTAAGTAAACCAGCTAGGTCTCCTGGTTTGTCTAAAACTGGTCCTGATGTTACTTTAATACCAACTTCTAACTCATTAGCTAAAATATGAGCTAACGTTGTTTTTCCCAAACCCGGAGGTCCATGAAATAACGTATGATCTAGAGCTTCTGATCTTAAGTTGGCAGCTTGAACAAAAACGAGTAAATTTTCTAATACCTGATCTTGACCTGTAAAATCTTGGAATGTTAAAGGTCTTAATTTCTTTTCAACATCGATTTCTTCAGGTGTGAAATTATCGTTATTTGGATTTAGATTTTCGTTCATATTACTTCCTACAAAAGCAGGAATATTATTAGATTATTATAAAGATTCCGAATACAATTCAGAATGACAAACAAGTCAAAACAAATATAATGAAAAAGCCTTTCAGTATAAGTGAAAGGCTTTGTTATTGTGTGTCTCTATTATGAGATCCCTTTTTTAAAAGGCATATTATTTAGTGTTGTAATTCCTCTTCACCTTCTTTTAAAGGTACATTTTGTGGCACAAAATCTACATCATGTCCTGGTTTACTATAGTCATAAGACCAACGGTAAACATGAGGAATAGCACCTGGCCAGTTACCATGTATGTGCTTAACAGGAGTCGTCCATTCTAATGTTGTAGATCTCCAAGGGTTTTGTTCTGCTTTCTTTCCAAAGAACATACTAGAAAAGAAGTTGTATAAATATACAATCTGTGCAATACCACCTACAATAGCAAATAAAGTAATGATAACATTTGCATTTGCTAAATCGTCAAATAATGGAAAGTTAGAATTGGTATAATAACGTCTTGGTAAACCTGCCATACCTATAAAGTGCATTGGAAAAAATACTCCATAAGCACAAATAGCAGTTATCCAGAAATGTAAATAACCTAAATTCTTATTCATCATACGACCAAACATTTTAGGATACCAATGATAAATCCCTGCAAACATACCGTAAAGAGCAGATATACCCATTACTAAGTGGAAGTGTGCAATTACAAAATAAGTATCGTGAACATTGATATCTAAAGCACTATCACCTAAGATAATTCCTGTTAAACCACCTGTAATAAAGGTAGACACAAAACCAATTGAAAATAGCATTGCCGGATTCATTTGCAGATTTCCTTTCCAAATGGTCGTTATCCAGTTGAAGGCTTTAACCGCAGAAGGAATTGCAATCAATAATGTTGTAAATGTAAATACAGATCCTAAAAATGGATTCATACCTGAAATAAACATATGGTGACCCCAAACTATCGTAGATAAAAATGCAATCGCTAAAATAGAAGCAATCATTGCACGATATCCAAAGATTGGCTTACGAGAGTTTGATGCCATTATCTCAGACACTAATCCCATTGCAGGTAAGATTACAATATATACTTCAGGGTGACCTAAGAACCAAAATAAGTGCTCAAATAACACTGGTGATCCACCTTGATAGTGTAATACTTCGCCTTGAATAAATATATCTGATAAGAAGAATGATGTTCCAAAACTTCTATCCATAATTAATAATAACGCCGCAGACAATAATACTGGGAATGAAACCACACCAATAACCGCTGTTACAAAGAATGCCCATATAGTAAGTGGCAATCTTGTCATAGACATACCTTTAGTACGTAAATTAATTACGGTGACAATGTAATTTAACGAACCTAATAAAGACGATGCAATAAATATTGCCATAGAAACCAACCACATGGTCATAC
This sequence comes from Winogradskyella eximia, assembly GCF_003386165.1. Lineage (GTDB taxonomy): Bacteria > Bacteroidota > Bacteroidia > Flavobacteriales > Flavobacteriaceae > Winogradskyella > Winogradskyella eximia. The sequence continues at coordinate 56,851 of NZ_QRDV01000003.1, forward strand.
CTAAACCTGAACCTCCTGATGCCATTGGCAATGCAGATAATGGTGGATAAATTGTCCAACCTGCTGCTGCTGGTCCAGCCTCAACAAATAAAGAGCAAACCATTATAACACTAGATAAAAAGAATAACCAATAAGAAACCATATTAAGGAATCCTGAAGCCATATCTCTTGCTCCAATTTGCAATGGAATTAATAGATTACTAAACGTACCACTTAATCCTGCAGTTAGTACAAAGAATACCATTATTGTACCATGAATTGTTACTAAAGCCAAATAAATATCAGCGTCCATAACACCATCTGGTGCCCATTTACCTAATAAAGCCTCAAATAAAAGATTAGGCTTCTCTGGCCAAGCGATTTGCATACGAAACATTATAGACATTAAAACACCTATAACTCCCATTATAGTACCTGTTATTAAGTACTGCTTTGCGATCATTTTATGATCTATACTAAATATGTATTTAGTAATAAAAGTTTCTTTATGATGATGTACGTCGTGATCTTCTTCGTGACCGTGTGTATCTATAGTTGCTGACATAATCTATAATTATCTATTTCTTAAAAAAAATTATATTAATTTAATGAATTTGGAAAGGTTTTCTGCTCTTTCATCCATGCATCAAACTCCTCTTGTGTTTCAACAATAATCTTCATCTGCATATTGTAGTGGGAAGTCCCACAGATTTTATTACATAGTAATAAGTAGTCAAACTCGTAAATTAACTCTTGCCCAGATTCTTCAATCTCAGCTTTTCGTTCTAATCTCAGAGTATTAATATTTTTCACCTTCTCAACCATGTCTGCATTTTCGCGCATATCTGCCGTTGTAATTGTTGGTGTAAACCCAAATTGAGTAACCATACCAGGTACACAATTCATCTGTGCTCTAAAATGTGGCATATAAGCAGAGTGTAATACATCTTGAGAACGCATTTTAAATACTACTGGTTGTCCTACAGGTAAGTGAAGTTCTGTTACAATAACATCATCCTGAGCATTAGGATCATCCTCATCAACACCTAATACGTTAGCACGATCTATATCAATTAATCTAACGTTAGCTTTACCTAAAACATTGTCAGCACCACTGTAACGTGCTTTCCAGTTAAACTGTTGCGCATATAACTCTATTACCATTGGATCTTCATCTTCATCGATATTCATAATATCATTCCAAGTAAAGAGACCATAAATAATTAAACCAGCCAAAACAATTACTGGTATTACCGTCCAGATAAACTCTAAAGTTGTGTTATCTGCATAGAATAATGCTTTTTTACCCTTTTCTCCTCTGTATTTGTAAGCAAAATAATGAAGGACAAACTGAGTTAGTGTTTGCACTATAAAAATAACTACCATAGAGATAATCATAAGATTGTCTACTTCAACACCATGTTCTGATGCAGAATTAGACATTAATGGCAAATCACCTAAATACCAAAAGCTTAAAATTGTTATTACATAGATAAAAATTAAAAATCCTATCATTAAATAACCATTGATTTTGTTATCATGGTCATCAGCAACTTGACTAGTGGTTGTGCCCACTTGAGCCAAATCAAAAATCTTTACCATTTGCCATAAGGCAACAGCAACAAAGAGTACAATTATAATCGTTAATAAAGCAGTCATTATAGTTTCTGTTCTTTTTTTATATTAATAATGGAAATGTTTACTTTCCTCAATGAATGGACTTCTTTTTGCCAATAATGGATGTTTGCTAAGCGCTGTAAAAACTACAAGCAAAAATATACCACCAAATAATAAAATTGATCCAATCTCAGGAATTCCAATAAACCATCTATCACCTACAGTTGCAGGCATAATCATATTGAAAATATCTACATAATGACCACAAAGTATTACAACTCCTGCCATTATTACAAACCAGTTTACACGTTTGAAATCACTGTTCATTAATAATAATAGTGGGAATATAAAATTCATAGCTATCATACCAAAGAACGGTAAATTATAATCCTCTATTCGTGTTATAAAATATGTTACTTCTTCTGGAATATTAGAATACCAAATTAACATAAATTGAGAAAACCATAGGTATGTCCAGAATACACTGAAACCAAACATAAATTTAGCCAAATCATGAATATGACTGTCATTTACATGTTCTAATAAACCTTTAGACTTTAAATATATAGCAATCATTGCAATAACAGTTATACCGCAAACAAGCATACCAGCTAATAAATACCATCCAAATAATGTACTAAACCAGTGTGGATCTACACTCATAATCCAGTCCCAAGACATCATAGATTCAGTATACATAAAGAATACCAAGAATCCTGCTGAAATTCTAAAGTTCTTTTTAAAATTACGGTTATCATTTGCATTATCTTGAGCCAAAGAAAATTTTCTTGAGAAATAACGGTATAGTGACCAACCTGCTAAGAAAATAAAACCTCTTATAAAAAATCCAGGTTTATTTAACCATCCTGATTTTCCTGCTACTAATGCATCATAATTTTCACTACCTTCAGTAGTCATACCATCTGTTAACCATACAAATAAATGGCTATCAGCAAAAAACGCAATCAATAATACAATGATACCTCCTGGTAAAACATAATACGTAATACCTTCCATCACTCTAAATAATACTGGAGACCATCCTGCTTGAGAAACATATTGTACGGCATAAAAAGCCAATACACCTAAAGCAATCATAAAGAAAAAGAAAGCCGCTATATATAATGCAGACCATGGTCTATTATGTATTTGATGTAATACATGCTCTTCATGACTCATTCCATGACCTTCCTCAGCATGAGAAGTTCCATGAGCTTCTTCACCATGATTATCTTCTACATGTAAAGCAGTTTCTCCATGAGAGTCAGTATAAGCTTCTTCAGCGTGAGCATCATCATGATGATCTTCGTTTGCTAGAAATTCAGTTATATTATCTTCATTGACACTATTTGCATCCATAAAGCCGTAACCAACACCTAATAGTCCTAAAACTATTAAAACGAAAGCTCCTATTCTTAAACGATTTGAAATTTTATATTCCATTTATATAATCTTTATCTAAATCTTACTTTTCTAAATCTGCTTTAAGCTTCTCAACATAAGCAACAACTTGCCAACGTTCATTTTCATTCAATTGGTTAGCATAAGAACCCATTGTATTTTTACCATAATAAATGACATGGTATATACTTCCAGTTGTAATAGCTCGACCAACATCACTATAAGCAGGTACACCTAAAATCTTTTCACGTTGTACTAACTTACCTTTACCATCTCCTTTAGTTCCATGACAAATACCACAATATATATCATATAACATTTTACCTTCTTCATAGTTAACCTGTAAAGAATCTAAAGGACTTTTTAAATTAGATTTTGCATAAGCAAAACCTTCATTTGTATTTTCTATTTCAAAAGGCATAAAATCACCTCTTGGTATAGACCCTTCGGCTGGTAATTGTGCTTCAACTCCATTACCAAATGCATCTGATTCTTGATAGGCTTCATAACCAACAGATTCATACATATTTGGCATGTATTGATAGTTAGGTCTAGAGTTCTTTTGGCAAGAAGTAAATCCTACCAATATGACTAATACTACGATATATTTTGTGACTATCTTCATATTAATGTGCGTCTTCATCTTTATCAACAATATTTATCTCAACTGCTCCTGTATTTTTCAACAAGTTAGTTAGTGCTTCTTCATTATTATGAACCGCAATTTCCATTAAAAAGTGGTCATCTGTAGTTCTTGGATCTGGATTCTCAGCCTTCTTAAATGGCCACATTCTACTTCTTAAATAAAATGTAATTACCATTAAATGCGCAGCAAAAAATACCGTAAGCTCAAACATAATAGGTACAAATGCTGGTAAATTTTCTAAATAACTAAAACTTGGCTTACCTCCAATATCTTGAGGCCAATCTTTAATCATTATAAAATTCATCATTACAGTAGCTACCGTAATACCAATACAACCATAAATAAATGCTGTAATAGCCAATCGTGTAGGTGCTAAACCCATTGCCTTGTCTAGTCCGTGAACCGGAAAAGGTGTATATATCTCTTCAATGTGATGCTTTTCTGCTCTTACCGTTTTAACGGCAGACATTAATACATCATCATCTGTATAAATAGCATGAATTACTTTCGAAGCTTCCATAGACTATATTAGTTGTTTAATAAATTTTTAGCTTGTCCTGACCAATCATCACGTTCTGCTCTTCCTGGGAAAGAACCTGTAATTGAATCTAACAAGTCATATTCTTTTTTCGTCATCTTACTTACCTGTAGGAATGTGTAAATACCAATACTATTAAGTACTTCTTCCATTTTAGGACCAATGCCGTTTACTTTCTTCAAATCATCTGCAGTTTCTGTAGCAGCATCAAAAGCACCAATCGTTCCTAAAAGGTCAGTTACTTTTGTTGTATTATCAACAGAAGGTGTTTTTTCTATAATTGGTTTAGTTGGTGTAACAGCAGTTGCACCTAAATTAGATGTTCTTGCATCAGCACCTGTACCTACTAAACTTTCACCGCGTTCTCTAATATTCTTATAACGTTCACCCGATGATTTTAAAATTGTTTTCACTTCTGCTTGCGCAATTACAGGGAATGTACGAGAGTACAATAAGAATAACACAAAGAAGAAACCTATTGTTCCAATAAAAATTCCGATATCTACAAATGTAGGAGAGAACATAGACCAAGACGATGGTAAATAATCTCGATGTAATGACGTCACAATAATTACAAATCGCTCAAACCACATACCAATGTTTACTACAATTGATATAAAGAATGAAAACATAATACTCGTTCTCAATTTCTTGAACCACATAAATTGTGGTGAGAACACATTACAAGACATCATCGCCCAATAAGCCCACCAATAAGGTCCAGTAGCTCTATTTAAGAATGCATATTGTTCGTATTCTACACCAGAATACCAAGCTATAAACAGCTCTGTAATATATGCCACACCAACTATAGAACCTGTAATCATAATTACGATGTTCATTAATTCGATATGTTGTACTGTAATATAATCTTCAAGATTACACACTTTTCTCATAATAATAAGAAGCGTGTTCACCATAGCAAAACCAGAAAATACAGCACCTGCCACAAAGTAAGGTGGAAAAATCGTTGTATGCCAACCTGGAATTACAGATGTAGCGAAATCAAACGATACAATAGTGTGTACTGAAAGTACTAAAGGTGTTGCTAAACCAGCAAGTACCAGAGATACTTCTTCAAAACGTTGCCAGTCTTTTGCACGACCAGACCAACCGAAACTCACTAAAGAATAAATTTTCTTTTGAAAAGGTCTAACAGCTCTATCTCTTAACATCGCAAAATCTGGTAATAAACCTGTCCACCAGAAAACTAATGATACAGATAAGTACGTAGAGATTGCAAATACATCCCAAAGTAACGGTGAGTTAAAGTTTACCCATAAAGATCCAAATTGATTTGGAATAGGTAAAACCCAATACGCTAACCATGGACGACCCATGTGGATAATTGGAAATAAACCAGCTTGTACTACTGAGAAAATGGTCATAGCTTCCGCAGAACGGTTAATTGCCATTCTCCATTTTTGACGGAATAATAATAGTACCGCAGAAATTAATGTTCCTGCGTGACCAATACCAACCCACCAAACGAAGTTAGTAATATCCCAAGCCCAGTTTACGGTCTTATTAAGACCCCAAACTCCAATACCAGTTGATACGGTATAAATAATACAACCTATTCCCCAAAGAAATGCTACTAAAGCAATGCTGAAAACAATCCACCATGCTCTGTTGGCTTTGCCTTCCACTGGTCTTGCTACATCTACTGTAACATCGTGATACGATTTTTCTCCAGTAACTAAAGGTCTTCTAATAGGTGCTTCGTAATGAGACGCCATAATTATATACTTGTTTCTTTAATTATTATGCTTTTGATGTGTTTCTCACTTTTGTCTGATAGATAACGTTTGGTTTTGTGCCTACGCTCTCTAGCAAGTGATACATTCGATCATCTTCTTTTAATTCTGTAATTTTACTGTGCTTGTCATTAACATCACCAAATACCATTGCACCATTTCCACAAGCTGCAGAACATGCAGTTTGGAATTCACCATCTTTAACTTCACGTCCGTCACGTTTTGCATCAAGAATCGTTTTCTGTGTTTTTTGAATACACATAGAACATTTTTCCATAACTCCACGAGAACGTACTACAACATCTGGGTTTAAGACCATACGTCCTAAATCATCATTCATATAGTAATCGAATTCATCATTCTTATTATATAAGAACCAGTTAAAACGACGCACTTTATAAGGACAGTTATTTGCACAGTATCTTGTACCTACACAACGGTTATAAGCCATGTGATTCTGACCTTGACGACCATGAGCTGTTGCAGCAACAGGACAAACCGTTTCACAAGGTGCATGATTACAATGCTGACACATTACTGGCTGAAATGCTACTTGAGGATTATCAGCAGGATGTTCCATCTCACCAAAGCCTCCTAAAGATCCATTATCACCAAATAAACCAGAAAAACCATCTTTCTTAGCATCATCAGCTTCAAATGTATCTTGATGAGAGTAATATCTATCAATACGCAACCAATGCATATCTCTACTACGTCTCATTTCAGTCTTACCAACTACAGGAACGTTATTTTCCGCATGACATGCAATAACACATGCACCACAACCTGTACAAGCGTTTAAGTCAATTGATAAATTAAAATGATGACCAATTGATCTATCAAATTCATCCCATAAATCTACATCTGGAGAAGTTACAGGAGTTTCTATATGGTTAAGAGAAACAACAGGAATTGCATTCCAGTGTTCTTTAGACTTCGTGTTAAAAATTTCTAAGTTAGTTTCTTTAATGATATCTCCACGCCCCATTAAAGTATTATGCAACTGTACACAAGCAAACTCATGTTCACCAGAAGCCTTTTCAATAGTAACATCTTGAACTGAACTGAAGTTTTGATACAACGGATAAGCATTCACTCCCGTTTTCATTTCTTCTTTTAAAGCTTTGGATGTTCTACCAAAACCAAAAGACAATCCAGCTGAACCTTTTGCTTGACCAGGTTGAATAATTACAGGTACAGTTATAGCCTCTGCTCCATTTACTGAAACTTTAGCATAACTACCATTTAAACCACCATTAGCTACATTCCAATTTTTTATATCTAATCTATCAGCATCTGCTTGGGAAAGGGTTAAATAATTATCCCAAGTTGTTCTAGTTATTGGATCTGGAAATTCTTGTAACCATGGGTTATTAGCTTGTTGACCGTCACCCATACCCGTTTTAGTGTAAAGTGACAATTCCATACCATTTGCAACAGTAGTTTTAGCTAATGCTCTTGCAGCTTCACCACCTGATAAGGCTGAAACCGAACCAACAGCACTTACATCTCCATTACTAACATTGGTAGAAGTTGTACTTGTTACGTATTCGTTTTTATCTTCATCTTTGATTCCAACACCAACTGCAACATCATGAATAACACCACCTAAAAAGGTTCTGTCTTTTTTATCCTTTAATTCTGTTGAAGTTGTTTCAATTGTTGAAGAAGAACCTGTTGAACCAGAAACACTTCTATAAGCAGGCATAACAAAAACACCATCTTGAACCGCTTTATTAAATGAAGAACCATTTAGTATATCTTGTGTCCAAACTGATTTTAAATAATCTCTATATGAACCAGACTTGTTAGTCCAACCCATTAATACTTCTTGAAATTGTTTAGTATCAAATAAAGGTCTAATTGTTGGCTGCATCATTGAATAATGACCAGATTTCAATTCAACATCTCCCCAAGATTCTAAATAATGAGGTGCAGCTGCTATGTATTGACAATTTGTTGACGTCTCATCTTGTTTCATAGAGAACGCAACAGATAATTCTGTTTTAGACAAGCCTTCCTTAAAATCAGAAGCATTTGGTAACGTATACATTGGATTAACACCATTCATAATGATGGCACCAACTTTACCTGCTTTCATGTCTGCTACTAATTGAGTAACTGCATTATTATTACCTTGTCTTGTTTTTATAGTAGTCTTAGGATCAAAAGCCTTACTTCTTAAAAACTCATTGATTTCTAAAACAGTAGTTTGTGCATTGACATCTTGAATACCAGAAACTACAACACCATTACTACCAGCTTTACTCAATTCATTAGCTGCAGACTGAACTGCACTAGCTAAGGCCTCAGGAAGATTAATACTTCCTACCGAATTACCTGTAATACTACTATATAATTTAGCTAAAGCTAATTTTTGTTGACTTGGCGTTAAAGGAACACGTTTATCTGCGTTAGCACCTGATAATGACATATTAGATTCAAACTGAATATGTCTAGACATCTTACCATGATCAGGAATACGTTTTTTAGCATAAGCAGAGTCAAAGCCACCACCTTGCCAATCCCCTAAGAAATCAGCTCCAACAGAAACAATTGTCATTGCTTTAGAGAAATCATAATTTGCCATTCCTCTAGTTCCATACTTTGCTTGGTATGCATCTAATGTTGCAGATTCAGAAACAGCATCGTAAGCAACATGACTTACATTACCGTATTTAGCTTTGAATTCAGCAATCAATTTATTTGTAGATGGACTTGGCATAGATTGCGTTAACAACACAATTGCTTTACCATTTAATCCATTTAATTTTGATGATGTTTCAGACATAAAAGTCTCCCAAGAGATAGAAGAACCACCTTTCATTGGTGACTTTACTCTAAGACTATCATATAAACCTAAAACTGAAGCATTAACTCTTGCATTAGCCACTCCATTTGTGCCAGCATCAGTGTTATTCTCAATTTTAATTGGACGTCCTTCTCTTGTCTTTACTAAAACACTAGCAAAATCATAACCATCTGCAATTGTTGTTGCATAATAGTTAGCCACACCTGGAACAATTTCCGTAGGCTGAACAATATAAGGTATAGACTTAATCACTGGTCCTTCACAAGCCGCTAACGAAGCAGCTGCTGTACTAAAACCAACGTATTTTAAGAAATCACGACGCGAAGTTGATGAAGACCCTAATGAATCTTTATCTCCTAAAAACTCATCAGTTGGAATTTCTTCCACAAACTCATTTTGTTGAAGCGCCTCAACAATAGAGCTATTTTCGTTTAGCTCTTCAACACTTTTCCAGTATTTCTTGTTTGATGACATAGTGTTTATTTATAATTTTTTGATTTACAATTTACGACTCTTTATCTATACTCTTTATTCGTAATTCGTCAATCGTAATTTTTTTGTTATTTTCTTTTCTCTATAATGAGATTTCCATTACACAGTACTTTCTCTACTAATATACAATTATTAGTAGTGACACTTACCACATTCTAAACCACCCATTTGTGCTACGGTTAATTTATCAACACCGTATTTTTTAGATAGTTCTTCGTGAATTTTAGTATAGTAAGCATTATCCTTAACTTTTACATCTGTTTCTCTATGACAGTTAATACACCAACCCATAGTCAATGGAGCATGTTGATACATAATTTCCATTTCTTCAACAGGACCATGACAAGTCTGACACTCTATACCACCAACCACAACGTGTTGTGAGTGATTAAAATAAGCGAAGTCAGGTAAGTTGTGTATTCTTATCCACTTTACAGGTTTAGAATCACCAGTATAACCAGTACCATCCCATCCTACAGCTTCATATAATTTCTGAATTTCAGCATTGTAATCTACACCATACTCGGTTCCTTCGGCCAATGTTTCTGGAGCCACTTCTGAAATTGATTTATGACAATTCATACAAACATTTAAAGAAGGAATACCAGAAGTTTTACTTACTCTAGCAGAAGAGTGACAATATTTACAATCAATACCATTATCACCAGCATGGATTCTATGCGAATAATGTATTGGCTGAACAGGTTCGTAACCTTGATCTATACCTACCTGCATAAAATACCCATACACAAAGTAACCACTAGCTAATAAAAAGACAATTGCAGTTACTAAAACCAAAAATTGATTTTGAGCAAAAGCCTTCCATAACGGTGTTCTTTTAGATTGACCTACAACATCTATCCCTTTAGCATCAGCAAAACGATCTAACGTACGCTTTACTAAAACTAAAGCCATTGCCAATAACCCAAACAATACAGCTAAAGCTCCAAGTATTAAATCATTTGAAACTCCGCCTTCTTGAGCACCAGCATCTGCAACAGCGTTCTGTGCAACAATAGGCTCTTTTTTCTCTTCAGCAGTATAAGCCAAGATATCAGAAATATCCTGATCACTTAACTGAGGAAATGCTGTCATAGCAATTCCGTTATTATCGTTAAACACCTTGTTAGCATACGCATCACCAGACTTGATAAGCGCAGAACTATTTCTTATCCAAGCACTAAGCCATTCTCTACCTAAACCTTGCTCATCAGCTAATCTAGCTTCAATGTTACGTAAAGCTGGACCTGTCATTGCCTTATCTAATTTATGACAAGCTGCACAATTAGAATTATAAAGTGATTTCCCATTAACTGGATCACCTTCTTGAGCTATAAGTGAGGTTGAAAACGTAAGCAATAGAACAAGACAAAGACGATACATCTTTGAGGTTAAACTACAGTAAATCACCTGTTTCATATTATTAGTTGGATTATCTTCTAAACTTTGGTACGATTTTTTCATTAAAAACTTAAAAAAACGTCTTTATAAAAACTCTGGCAAAAGTAACATTTAAAGTGGATTTTGAAAATCTTAGAGAACTGTTAATATATAATTTATACCAATTCTAAATAAAGTATTTTGAAATTTTAAGCATGAATAATCGTTCCAAATATATAGACCGCTTGAAGCGCAATTGATTACACTATGAAATACAGCGAAAAAAAATTACACATGTTTCCTTGAAAACTCTACCTTTGCCACTACACTTGATAGTAATTAATAATATGTTCAAAATTTCATCTTTTAATACAATGATTTTAGAGAACAATACACACTAACAAAAAACAAAAAATTAACTATATGAAATTAAACAGCAAATCCGTTTACCTTATACTTTTAAGCACTCTCTTAGCCTTGACACTGCAAGCCCAAGAAGGTGTGGTAACTATTAGTCAAGATGATGCCATAGATAAATTGCTAGAATATAAAAAAGACATTAAAACCTCAAAGGTTTTTAAAATACAAGTGTATAATAGCATAGATCCTGATAAAGCACAACGCGAAAAAGCAAATTTTTTAAATTCTTATAATGAATGGCCTGTTGAAATTGTATGGAATACTCCAAACTATAAGGTATGGGTAGGGAATTTTGCAACACGACTAGAGGCAGATAGAGCTTTAGTAAAGATTAAGAAAAAATATATGTACGCAAATATTCTTCAGCCTAAGACAGACGATTAGAAACGTATATTTATCCCATAAAAAAACCGACAATTGCTTGTCGGTTTTTTTATTTCTTATAAGTAATTATTTCAACTTTTTCTTAACTTCTACTTCTTGGAAAGCTTCAATTACATCTCCAATAACAATGTCGTTATAGTTTTTAATTTGCATACCACAATCGTAGCCTTTTGCAACTTCTCTAACGTCGTCTTTAAATCGTTTTAAGGCATCTAACGTACCTGTATGAACAACAACTCCATCTCTAATGATTCTTATGTTAGAATTTCTAAAGATTTTACCGTTCATTACCATACAACCAGCAATGTTACCTACTTTAGATACTTTAAATATTTCTCTAATTTCTGCTGTACCAGTAACCTCTTCTTTTAACTCTGGAGATAACATACCTTCCATTGCATCTTTAAGATCGTTAATGGCTGCATAGATAATTGAATAAGTTCTGATATCAATTTCTTCTTTATCAGCAATCATTCTTGCATTTCCAACAGGACGTACATTAAATCCAACAATAATAGCATCTGAAGCTGTTGCTAATAACACATCACTTTCCGTAATGGCACCAACACCTTTATGAATAATATTAACTTGAATCTCTTCAGTAGATAATTTCTGGAAAGAATCTGTTAAAGCTTCCACTGATCCATCTACATCACCTTTAAGGATAATATTAAGCTCTTGGAAATCACCAAGTGCAATACGTCTTCCAATTTCATCAAGTGTAATATGTCGTTGCGTTCTTACTGATTGCTCTCTCTGTAACTGTGTACGTTTAGTTGCAATCTGTTTCGCTTCACGTTCATCTGCAAAGACATTAAACTTATCACCTGCTTGAGGCGCTCCATCTAAACCTAGTATAGATACCGGAGTTGCAGGACCAGCTGTTCTAACATCTTGTCCTCGCTCATCTTGCATCGCTTTTACTTTACCACTATTTTTTCCTGCTAAAACATAATCACCAACTTTTAACGTACCTGCTTGTACTAAAATAGTTGAAACGTAACCTCTACCTTTATCTAAGTAGGCTTCAACTACTGTTCCACTAGCTGCTTTATTTGGATTAGCTTTTAATTCTAATAGTTCTGCTTCAAGTAATACTTTCTCTAAAAGCTCTTTTACACCTGTTCCCATTTTAGCAGAAATATCATGAGATTGAATTTTCCCACCCCAATCTTCTACTAAGAGATTCATTTGTGCTAAACCTTCTTTTACTTTTTCAGGATTAGCATCTGGTTTATCAATTTTATTTATTGCAAAAACGATTGGCACACCAGCCGCTTGTGCATGAGAAATAGCTTCTTTTGTTTGTGGCATTATAGCATCATCTGCTGCAACAACAATAATAGCAATATCTGTTACTTGAGCACCACGAGCACGCATCGCTGTAAAGGCTTCGTGACCTGGTGTATCTAAAAATGCAATTTTCTGTCCGTTTTCTAGCTCTACTCCATAAGCACCAATATGCTGCGTTATACCACCAGATTCACCAGCAATTACATTCTCTTTACGTATATAATCTAATAATGAAGTTTTACCGTGATCTACGTGACCCATTACCGTAACAATTGGTGCACGAGGTAATAAATCTTTTGGATCATCCACTACATCTTCAATTGACTCCTCAATATCAGCTTTAATGAATTCTACATCATAACCAAACTCTTCTGCAACAATAGTTAATGTTTCTGCATCTAATCTTTGGTTCATGGTTACCATCATACCTAAAGACATACATGCCGAAATAACCTGAGTTACACCAACCTCCATCATTGTAGCAACTTCACTTACCGTTACAAACTCAGTAACCTTAAGTGTTTTACTTTCTGCAGCTGCGATTTCTTGGTCGATTTCCGTTTGTTGACGGTGTTGATCTCTTTTATCTCTACGGTATTTTGCTCCTTTACCTTTATTAGATTTACCTTGAAGCTTTTCTAAAGTTTCACGGATTTGTTTTTGTACATCTTCTTCACTTGGCTCTTCCTTAACCACTTTAGGTCTCGTATTACCACCTCTTCCTTTTGGTGCACCTCTTTTATTATCGAAGTTTGGTTTTGCACCAGAATCATTTCCACCTTTACTAATTCTACGTCTTTTGCGCTTATTAGCATCGCCTGCACCACTTGGTTTAACTTCCTTTTTCTTCTTAGGTTTATTAAATTGAGATAAGTCAATTTTTTTACCAGTTGTAACTGGACCAGTAAGCTTTTTGTATTGAGTCTTTAGAGTTTCTTCAACAGGTTCTGTTGATTGCTTTGGCTCTTCTTTTTTAGCTTCCTCTTTTTTAGGAATCTCTTTTTTAGTACTCTCTTTTATTTTGGTCTCTTCAGCTTTAACAACTTTTTCAACCTTTTCTGGAGTTTCCACTTTAGCAACTTTCTCTACCTTCTCAACTTTCTCAGTTTCTTTAGGTTTTTCAGCTACTTTAGTTTCCTCCTTAGGTTTTTCAGACTTTTCTACTGGTTTTTCAGCTTTAGGAGTTTCCTTTACCTCAGGAGCTTTAGGAGTTTCCTCCTTTTCAACCTTAGGCTTTTTATCTAAGTCAATTTTACCAACTTGTTTTGGCCCACTTAACTCAGCTTTCGCTTTAACCACAGATTCTCGTTCTGCTTTTTGCTTTTGCTTTTCTTCAATTTCGCGCTCTCTCTGTTCGCGAAGCTCTTCTTTTTCTTTAAGTTTTGCTTCACTTACTTCTTGAGCTTTTTCACGCTTAGATGCATCAGTCTGAAATTCACCTGAAAGCGTGTTATAAACCTCTTGCGAAATTTTAGTATTAGGGCTTTTCTCAATATTGATACCTTTGGATTCTAAAAAATCCACAGCACGATCTATTGAGATATTTAATTCCCTTAATACTTTATTTAATCTTGTTGTTTGAGCCATAAACTGCCTGTAAAATACTTAAATATATGTTATACCAATATAACTTCAAAATGAAATACTAAAAAATCATTTTAAAATTAGCTGATATTATTCTTCAAATTCCTCTCTTAGAATCCTAATGACATCTAAGATTGTTTCTTCTTCTAAATCTGTACGCTTCACTAAATCATTAACATCTTGCTCTAAAATACTTTTTGCAGTATCTAAACCAGCTTTGCTAAATTCTGAAATTACCCAACCTTCAATCTCATCAGAGAATTCTTTTAATTCCACATCTTCTTCTGCTCCTTCTCTAAATACGTCAATCTCATAACCTGTTAGTTGACCAGCCAAACGAATGTTGTGACCACCTCTACCAATAGCTTTTGAAACCTCTTCTGGTTTTAATAACACCTCAGCACGCATATTTTCTTCGTCTAATTTTAAAGACGTTACTCTTGCTGGGCTCAATGCTCTCGTTACAAAAAGTTGAACATTGTTTGTATAATTAATTACATCGATATTCTCATTTCCTAACTCACGTACAATACCGTGAATTCTTGAACCTTTCATACCAACACAAGCTCCAACTGGATCGATTCTATCATCATAAGAATCTACTGCAACTTTCGCTTTTTCTCCTGGAATACGAACCACTTTTTTAACCGTAATTAAACCATCAAAAACCTCAGGTATTTCTTGTTCGAATAATTTCTCAAGAAACACAGGAGATGTTCTAGACATTATAATCGCTGGCTTGCTTCCTTTTAATTCTACACTTTCAATAATTCCTCTTACATTTTCCCCTTTTCTGAAGAAATCTGAAGGAATTTGTTTGTCCTTTGGAAGTATAATTTCATTACCATCATCATCTAACAAAATGATTGCTCTATGACGAATGTGATGAACTTCTGCTGTATAAATCTCACCTTCAAGCTCTTTAAAGTGCTTGTAAATGTTAGTATTATCGTGTTCGTGAATCTTAGAAATTAAATTCTGTCTTAATGCTAAGATAGAACGTCTTCCAAGATCAATTAACTTCACTTCTTCTGCAACGTCTTCACCAACTTCAAAATCTGGTTCGATTTTTTGAGCTTCAGATAATGCAATTTCTTGATTTGGTTCTTCAACTTCACCATCTGCAACAACGATTCGGTTTCTCCAAATTTCTAAATCTCCTTTATCTGGGTTTATAATGATATCAAAGTTATCGTCATCACCATACTTCTTCTTCAATGCATTACGTAACACATCTTCAAGAATCGCCATTAGCGTAACTCTATCTATTAATTTGTCGTCCTTAAATTCTGAAAATGACTCAATTAACGCTACATTTTCCATAATTGATATGAATTAAAATTTTATTTTAACTTTTGCTTCTTTAATATTATCAAAAGCAACAGTTTCTGATTTAGCTACTGTTACCTTTCCTTTTCCTATTGGTTTTGGCTCTCTTGCTTTCCAGCTCAAAACCACACCGTCATTATTTACTTCAGTAAGTTCTCCTTCAAAATTTTGACCATCTAACGTCTTAACCTCTAAATTTCTACCTACATGCTTATTATACTGTCTTGGTAAAATTAAAGGTGTCGCAGCGCCTGATGATAAAACTTCTAAAGAAAAATCATGTTCTTCTCTATCAATATTGTGTTCAATGGCTCTACTAATAAACATACAGTCCTCTACTAGCACACCATTATCTCCGTCTATTACAATTTTAACAGCATTATCACCAGACAAACTGAAGTCTATTAAAAATAGATCTTGTCTCTCGTCTAATGCGGTTTGTAATAAGTCTTCTACTGTTTTCTTAAACATTATTTGATATAAAAAGAGAGGACTTTTCGTCCTCTCGCTTATTTATTTTTAGTAAACAACGGTGCAAATATACGACATTTATATTAATTTATCCAAGCTATGTATTGTCGAATAATTTTCTTAGATTTAGAAAACTAATCAAAAACAACAAAAATGAATAAAATATTAGTTCCTACGGATTTTTCAGATCAAGCGGAGAATGCTCTAAAAGTAGCAGCAATGCTTGCTAAAACTTATAATGCTGAGATTTATTTGCTTCACATGATGGAAATTCCTATGCAACATACAGATCCTGCAAACGCTTATAGTGATATTCCTGAAACTCTGTTTTTTATGAAATTGGCACAAAAAAGATTTGCAGATCTTATGGAGCAAGACTATTTACAAGGCATTACTGTACATGAAACTGTAAAAGCCGATATTACATTTAATGAAATTAAAGATTCTTGTAAAGAATTAGATATAGATTTTATTGTAATGGGCTCTCATGGCGCAACTGGTCTTAAAGAAATGTTTGTAGGCTCTAATGCAGAAAAAGTTGTTCGCACTTCTGAAGTACCTGTTTTAGTAATTAAAAATGAGCACAATAGTTTTGATGTATCTGATTTTGTATTTGCTTCAGATTTTAAAAATGATAACAAAGACACTTACAAACAAGCTGTTAAATTCGCTGAAGCGTTTGGATCAAAAATTCATTTATTATTAGTTATTACTTCTAGTAATTTTATGACAACGTATGAAGCAAAAAGTAGAATCAATGATTTTATTTCTGGTCAAAAATTTGATAATTACACCATAACCATACACAACGATACTACGGTAGAACAAGGTATTTTGAATGTCTCTAAGGATTTAAATGCAGATTTAATTGGGATTAGCACGCACGGAAGACAAGGTATTGCCCATTTCTTTAATGGTAGCATCAGTGAAGATTTAGTAAACCACGCTAAACGACCAGTAATTACTTTTAAAATTTAAAAACCAACGGCTTCGCTATTAAAACGCAAGCTTATATGATAAAAACGAAAAAATCCTAATCAGTAATGATTAGGATTTTTTTCTTCTGGTTGGCCCACTAGGTTTCGAACCTAGACTCTTCTGCACCAAAAACAGACGTGTTACCAGTTACACCATAGGCCAATCTCTCAATTTGAGGGTGCAAATTTAATACAAAGTTTCACTTAGACAAAAAAAAACAACAAAATATTTGAAAATACTTAACGTTAACTTAAAAATGTAGGCGTTTAGGGAATAATTAGTAAATTCGCCAGCATTAATAAGCAAGGTTTTCATGACAGATTTTAACTTTAAAAAGTGGAACAACATCTTAGGGTGGTTTGTTTTTGCCGTAGCAGTTGTAGTTTACGGTCTTACTATTGAGCCAACCGTTAGTTTCTGGGACGCTGGAGAGTACATTCTTACATCTTCTAAATTACAAGTGGGTCATCCACCAGGAGCACCTTTATTTCAAATGTTTGGAGCTTTTTTCTCAATGTTTGCCTTAGAACCTTCTCAAATTGGTGCTATAATGAACATGATGAGTGGTGTTGCAAGTGCATTTACCATTCTTTTTATGTTTTGGACCATAAGTATTTTACTTGTAAAACTTGTAAAATATAATAAAGATGATAGTCCAAGTAAGGCATATGCTATTTTAGGTAGTGCAATGGTTGGTAGTTTAGCTTTTACTTTTACAGATTCATTTTGGTTTAATGCTGTAGAAACTGAAGTTTATGCGATGGCAACCTTAATTATGGCCGTTTTATTTTATTTAGGATTACGTTGGGAACAAGATATGAACGAACCTAGAGGTAACCGTTGGTTAATCTTAATAGCCTTTGTTATTGGTTTATCTTTTGGTGTTCACTTTATGGGATTATTAACTATTCCTGCTATTGGTCTTCTTTATTACTTTAAAAACTACAAAACTATTACAGTTAAGAATTTCATCATTGCAAATATTGCTTCTGCTGCAATTCTATTATTTATATTCAAATTATTATTACCATCTACATTAAAGCTTTTCGGTTATTTAGAAGTGTTTTTTGTAAACTCTATTGGATTACCTTTTAATTCTGGAACTATAATTACAGGATTAATGGTTATAGGATTGTTCTATTTCGGATTGAATGTTACACAAAAAAAAGGATTGAAACATGCGAATACTCTAGTCCTTTGTTTAATGTTTATTTTTATAGGCTTCTCATCTTGGATGATGTTACCTATTCGTGCAAACGCACAAGTAGTTATTAATGAAAATAACCCTTCCGATGCTAGAGAACTTTTAGCTTATTATAATCTAGAACAATATCCAGAAACGCATTTATTTTATGGACCACAGTTTACAGAAATCTATTCTGGCGCTGATAAAGATGAACCTTTTGTAGACGATAAAAAGAATTACGAGCGCGATGAAGAAGCTGGTAAATATGTTATTATTAACGACTGGGAAAAGAGCAAACAGAACTATAACCATGAGCACGCTTCTATTCTTCCAAGAATGTGGAGTTCTGAACATGCTGAAAATTACATGATGTTTACTGGTTTAATTGACTTTAAAGTAGATCCTAACCTGCAAACACGTGCATACAATGAAGCAATGAATGCAGGTTTATCAGAAGAACAATCTGGACGATATGCTTTGGGTGAGAAGCAACAATTTGACCAACTCGTAAATGATTTTAAAATGCGAGTGGCCAGAGGTGAAATTGATTATGAAGATTACAATCAGTTTTTAAAGCGTTACGGGCAACAATATTTGGTTATCGAAAAACCGTCGTTTACAGACAATATTATGTACATGTTACAATATCAATTTGGTTACATGTATTGGAGATATTTTATGTGGAATTTTACAGGTAGACAAGACGATATTCAAGGAAGATACACGTATAAAAATGGTAATTGGATTTCTGGAATAAACGTTATTGATGAAATGCATTTAGGCGTTTCACAAGATAATTTACCAACAGACGTTTTAGAAAACAAATCGCGAAACACCTATTACTTCTTGCCACTAATATTAGGTTTAGTTGGTTTCTTTTTCTTAATGTATTCCGATTTAAAACGTTTTTGGGTATTATTAGTATTCTTCTTATTAACAGGTTTAGCAATTCAGTTTTATACTAATATTAGACCTTTTGAGCCTAGAGAACGTGATTATTCCGTTGTAGGTTCGTTTTATGTATTTGCTATTTGGATTGGTTTTGGAGTTTATGCGATTTATGATTTATTAAGATCGAGCATTAAAACGAAATTTTTAGCACCAGCCATTACTTTGGTTTGTATTATTATAGTGCCAGGAGTGTTGGCTGCAAATAATTGGGACGATCATGATCGTTCTGGAAAATATACTACAAATTCTATGGCTCGCAAATATTTAGAGTCTTGTGCGCCAAATGCAATTCTATTTACCATTGGAGACAACGATACATTTCCACTTTGGTATTTACAAGAAATAGAAGGAGTACGAACAGATGTGCGTGTGGTTAACACTAGTTTATTTCAAACCGATTGGTACATTGACCAAATGAAACGAAAAGCATATGACAGTGACCCTATTCCTTCGCAATTAACACACAATCAATATAGAGGCGGAACTAGAGACGTTATTGCTTATAAAGAGATCAGTGAGAAAATTGCTAGAGACACCCTAGATATTAAGCAATTTATGGATTTCATTTCTAGTGAAAAACCTAACACCAAAGTAAAGTTTGCTGTTGAAGCACAACAAGATGATCCTGAGCGTTACCCTAAACACTTATTAAATTCAAATTATTACCCAACCCGTAATATTAGTATTCCTGTTAACAAGGAAATGGTGCTTAAAAATGGAATAGTTAAACCAAAAGATGCAGATAAAATAGTAGATCACCTTTATACTCAGGTTAGCGGAAGTTACATCTATAAAAATCGCCTTTTGATGTTAGATATCCTTGCAAATAACAATTGGGAAAGACCAATATACTTTACAGGTGGTGCATTTGGAGCAGAAGATTACGTTTGGTTAAAAGATTATTTACAACTAGATGGTATGTGTTATAAACTAGTACCTATTAAAACGGCTGTAGATAGAGCTAATCCTTATGATATGGGACGCGTAGATCCTGACCTTATGTATGATATGGTGAAGAACTGGGAATGGGGAGGCAGTGGTGAAGATATGTACTACGATATTGAAACTAGACGAAACGGTATTACCTATAGAGGAAATTTAGCCCGTTTAATTGAAAGTCTTATCAATGAGGAAAAACTAGATAAAGCAGAAGAAATTGCAGACATCGCTATGGAAAAAATGCCTGTGGATAAATTTGGTTTCTATTCTTTACTCGAACCTTACGTTAGCGCATATTATGAAATTGGAAATGTAGAAAAGGGACGTGCACTTTATAAAGATGTAGCTAAAAAATATCAAGAAAACTTGGTATATTACAGTGGTCTATCTATAGAAAACCAAGAACAAAAAGTTGGAGAAGAAATTTATTTAGACATTCAACGTTACAGAGCATTAATAGATATTTTAGTCATCTATAATGATAAAGATTTTGCTTTACAAGAGACAAAGACCTTTAATAGCTATTTAACCCTATTTGATGAGCTAATGGATCGCTACAGTGATGATGAGTTACCAGAAGTACCAGATGATATGGACATGCAAAATGTTATAAAAGATACTATAGAAAGAATCGCTCCTGAGAATTAATTGAATATGAAGATTATTCCAGCTAAAACACCAGGCTTTGTAAAATCATTGTTCCCAAATTTTATCTGGAATATCAACACTAGCAATAAAGAACTCTACCTCACTTTTGATGATGGTCCCACTCCCGAAATTACAGATTGGGTACTTGCTACATTAAAAGATTATAATGCAAAAGCCACCTTTTTTTGCATTGGAAAAAATATTGAAAAGCATTCAGAAATTTTTCAAAACATAATTAAAGATGGGCATTCCGTTGGAAATCACACTTACGATCACTTAAAAGGTTGGAAAACAAAAACCAAAACGTATGTTGAAAATATAGAATTTACAGATTCTGTAATGCAGTTTCAAATTCAAAACTCAACATTTAAGGACAGTAATGCGGTAAACTCAGCCAAAATTTTTAGACCACCATACGGTAAGTTTAAAACGAAACAGAGTAAACAAATTCAAAAATTAGGCTATAAAATTATATTGTGGGATGTTTTATCTTATGACTGGGATCACACTGTAAAAGAAGAAGCTTGTCTTAAAAATGTAACCTCAGCAGCCAAAGAAGGTAGTATCATTGTATTTCATGATAGCGTGAAAGCATCAAGAAATTTAAAATATGTACTCCCAAAGGTTTTGGAATATTATAGTGAAAAGGGCTATGAATTTAAAGGTATTTTTAAGCCGTGAAAGAAAGTTTTTGTGTTCCTTAAATTATATCTTAAAGAAAAGTCACGGACCTTAGACGTATTCTTGTATAATCGCTATTAAAGTATTGGCATCTTGCTCACCACTATGCCTCCATTTCATTTCACCATTTTTGTAGATAATTAAGGTCGGTAAACCCTTTACACGTAGAGCCTCTGCAAGTTCCGTATTCTTATCAACGTCAATTTTTATTACTCTAGCTTTATCGCCTAATGCTGCTGCAACATCCCTGAGTATTGGATGCATAGCTATAGATTGATCGTTTTGTTCAGTATAAAAGTCCAATAACACTGGAATTTCAACATCAATTAATTCACCAAATTTTGACATAGATTTTCGTTTTAGTCAAATTAACAAGCACCTCAGACCTACAAAAATTAAACAGTAAACGTTTTAAATGAGATGCTCAATAATATAAAAATACGCAATTCTTTACAATTATGCACTTTTAGCTCCTTTTTTGAGCTCAATCACTGTGATTTCTGGCCAAATACCAACACGTCCTGGGTAACCTAAATAGCCAAATCCTCTATTAACATTAATATGTTGATTTAATTCAGTATAAATACCTGCCCAATATTTATATCTCCATTTTGCTGGACTCCATTTAATCCAACCAGGTATTTCAATTCCAAATTGCATACCATGTGTATGACCGCTTAACGTTAAATGGTAATGATAAGGATCTCTTAAAACCCTAGCTTCCCAATGACTTGGATCGTGAGTCATTAAAATTTTAAAATCTTCTGATTGTATTTGCGATGCTGCTTTTTCTAAATCTCCTGCTTTTTTAAAAGGTCCTTTTCCCCAATTCTCAACACCAACTAACGCTAATCGTTGACCATTTTTTTCGAGATAACGACTTTCATTTAGTAATAAATCGAAACCCATCTCTTTTTGAATGTTTTTTAATTCTTCGAGATTTTGATTTTTTTCTTCTTTACTATTCCAATCTACGTAATCACCATAATCATGATTTCCCAAAATAGAAAACTTGCCATCCTTAGCTTTTAATCGACCGAAGGTTTCCATCCATGGCAACATTTCAGAGGCTTTATTATTTACCATATCTCCTGTAAATAACAATACATCAGATTTTTGCTCATTAATTAAATCAATAGCATATTCAATTTTCTCTTTATTATCAAAACTACCAGAATGAATATCACTAATCTGAGTGATTTTATAACCATCAAAAGCTTCAGGCAAATCATCAAAATGAAGGGTATAATTTAAAACTCTAAAGTTGTATTTACCCTGAAACATACCATAAAGTAAAGAGGAAAGCGGAATAGCAGCGATTCCTAAAGCAACTTGACTCACAAACTTTCTCCGCGATGGTAAATAAAAGGCATCTTTTTGAGTCATTACTTTTTCGTACAAACCAATAGCGCTTCTAATAATATCTTCACCAATTAAAAAAGGCAACAACACTAAATTAAAAGCTGAAAACGCCAATAAAAACCCAAAGGCATAACTTTTACTCAGTGTTAGTACGCGACCTTCATTGCTCATCGCAAACTGAAAAATAAAATTACCAACGACAATGAGTGTAATCCCAAAATAGATAAAATAAACCCAAGGTTGCTTGGTTACCGTTTTTACAGCCTGAAAACCGTAAATAGTCAGTATTATAAATAAAATAGAAAAAAACACCCAACGAATCATCACGACTTTTACTTTTAGAATACAAATTTAAAACTATGAAATGGTTCTTATCTTATGAAAGTGTTAAAGGTTTTAATTTGAAGACCTTAATGCTAAACGTATTTTATTTTATCAAAACCCGTTCACCAACAACAATGTAAAAAAGGAATCTCGTCAGAACTTTACTGAATTGCATTTTACTATCTTAGATGCATTAAAATGAGTTACCTTTTTTGATGTATTATAAACTAACCACCTTCATAATTATATTATTCTTTATTTTTAGTTGCAATAAGAACACAAATAATGCTTCTAAACAAAAAGACCAACCATTAACCCACTACGTTAATACTTTTATTGGCACTGGAGGTCATGGACACACCTATCCTGGTGCAACACTGCCTTTTGGGATGATGCAATTAAGTCCTGACACACGTTTAGACGGCTGGGATGGTTGCTCTGGTTATCATTATACAGACGAATATATTTACGGATTTTCGCATACACATCTCAGTGGAACAGGCATTAGCGACTACGGAGATGTGCTTTTAATGCCAACCAATGAAATTAATTTTAATAATGGAGCTAATGGTAAAAAAGGCTATCGTGCACATTTCAGTCATGATAATGAATTCGCAGAACCAGGCTATTACAAAGTACATTTAGACTCTACTAATATTGACGTGGAGCTTACCGTGGCACAGAGAAGTGGTATCCATAAATATAAATTCCCAAGTTCTGAAAATCAATTTGTAATTTTAGATTTAGTACATCGCGATAAAGTTTTAGATGCTAAGATTGAAAAGATCTCAGACACTGAAATTGTGGGTTATCGTCATTCTGAAGCTTGGGCAAAAGATCAACGTTTATACTTTATTGTAAAAACATCGCATCCGTTTAATGATGTGTTACAATCTCCATCCGAAACAGGAATGCCAGGCGCTAGACGGTCTGCTTTAAACTTTATAAACCCAAATAACGAACCTGTTTATATTAAAGTCGGCATCTCAGCAGTTGATATAGATGGTGCACGTAAAAATTTGGAAGCCGAAGTTTTAAACAAAGATTTTGAAACCGTTAAACAAGAAGCCCAACAGATTTGGGAATCGCAACTCGAAAAAATAGTTATTGAAAGCAACGACGCAGATAAAAAGACCAATTTTTATTCGGCATTGTACCATACCATGCTAGCACCACAATTGTATCAAGATGTTGATGGTCGTTATAGAGGCATGGATTTAGAGATTCATGAAACAAATGATTTTAACTATTATTCAGTGTTTTCACTTTGGGATACCTATAGAGCTGCACATCCACTTTATACTATTATTGAACAAGACCGCACCAATGATTTTATAGAAACCTTTTTAGCAAAATACGATGAAGGTGGCATTATGCCTATGTGGGATTTAGCAGGAAATTACACGGATTGTATGATTGGCTATCATGCCGTACCAGTTATCGCAGATGCCTATTTAAAAGGCTTGCGCGATTACGATACCGAAAAAGCTTTTGAAGCTATGAAGCATTCCGCTACAAGAGATAAATTTGGACTTGAAGCTTATAAAACATATGGGTTTATTCCTGTAGATGAAGAAAGCGAATCCGTATCTAAAACACTAGAATACGCTTATGATGATTGGACCATTGCACAAATGGCAAAAGCCATGGGTAAAACAGATGATTACAAAACTTACATTCAGCGTGCGCAGTATTATAAAAATGTATTTGATCCGGAAACTAATTTTATGCGAGGCCGTTTTAGAAATACATGGTTCACTCCTTTTGATCCATATGAGGTAAATTTTAATTACACAGAAGCCAATGCTTGGCAATACAGTTTTTATGTCCCTCAAGATGTTTCAGGATTTATAAAACTACTTGGGGGAAAAGATCAATTGGAAGCTCAGCTGGATGAATTATTCAGCGCCAAAACAGAAATTTCCGGACGCCATCAATCGGATATTACTGGACTAATTGGGCAATATGCACATGGCAATGAACCAAGTCATCATATGGCTTACCTCTATAATTTTGTTAACAAGCCACATAAAACCCAAGAGAAAGTCCATCAGATTTTAACGGAATTGTATCATAATGATCCCGATGGTGTTTCAGGAAATGAAGATTGTGGACAAATGAGTGCTTGGCATGTGTTGAGCTCCATGGGTTTTTATTCCGTAACTCCTGGTAGTAATGAATACATCATTGGAACTCCACTTTTTGATAAGGCAACGATTAATCTTGAAAATGGAAAGCAATTCAACATCACCGCCAATAACCTCAGCGATTCAAATACGTATATTGAAAGTGTGAAACTCAATGGTAAAGCATTAAATGAAACGTTTATAAGTCATTCAGCAATTGTTTCTGGCGGTTCTCTAGAATTTAATATGACCAATCAACCTTCAACTTGGGGAACAATAGAAGGTACAGCACCTAAAACAGAAATTACAGATTATATAATTCTGCCGTCTCCATTTATAGCAAAAGGAGATATTACGTTTAGAGATTCAACCGAAGTTGTTCTATCCACTTCTGAAGTTGAGGCTAAAATATATTACGCTTTAGATGATAATGAATTCAATTTATATGCTGCTCCATTTACCATTTCTGAAGACACCAAATTGAAATTATATTCTGAAAAAGGAGACTTAAAAAGTCCGGAATTAACTACTCCATTCTTCAAAATTGACCCTAATTTAAGTATTACGCTTAAAAGTGAGTATGCTAATCAATATTCTGCGGGAGGCAACGATGCGCTTATTGATGGTATTAGAAGCACCAAAAACTATAGAACAGGAAGCTGGCAAGGCTATCAAGATACAGATATGGTTGCAACCATAAATTTAGGTACTGAGAAACCCATTAATTTAATAACTGTTAATTTTTTACAAGATCAAGGAGCTTGGATTTTTTATCCAACGGAAGTACAGTGTTTTGTTTCAAAAAACAATAAGACATTTAAAGCTTTAACTCCACAAACTATTAATTCGGCAGAAAAGAATAGCGATTTAGAAATTAAAACGATTAAATTTAATACACCGAATGCCAATTATAAATATGTAAAGATTGTAGCAAAAACACTCGGTAAAGTCCCAGAATGGCATGTAGGATATCCTACAGATGGTCGCAGCTGGATTTTTGTAGATGAAATTTCAATAAAATAAAACCTCTAACTAATATATTTCAGGCTAAAAAAGCCTGGTGAAATAAAAACTAACTAATAAAACCATGAACCAACAAAAATCCTATCGTTCTTCATTTATACTGTTAACTACTCTATTCTTCCTTTGGGGTTTTATTACGGTTTTAGTAGATTCTTTAATTCCGAGACTTAGAGAACTTTTTACGTTATCATATTTTCAAGCAGGAATGGTACAATTTGCTTTTTTCGGTGCGTACTTCCTACTCTCAATTCCTGCCAGTTATATCTTATCTATAATTGGTTATAAACGCGGTATTATCTTAGGCTTATTAACCATGGCATTGGGTTGCATCTTGTTTTATCCTGCAGCGTCTTATCGTGAGTTTGGGATTTTTATGTTAGCTTATTTTATTTTAGCTGGTGGCATGACGATTCTTCAAGTAGCGGCAAATCCGTATGTGGCGGTTTTAGGGTCTGAAGAAGGAGCCTCTAGCCGATTAAATCTATCTCAAGCCTTTAACTCCTTAGGTACAGCAATTGCTCCTGCTATAGGAGCTTTATTCATATTAAGTGATAAAATTAAAACGAAAGACGAAATTGCAGCTTTAGTGGGCACTGCAAAAGAAACCTATTTAGCCGCAGAAGCATCAGCGGTTCAAACTCCTTTTCTAGGCTTGGCCTTATTCATTGTTTTTATCGCTGGTATTTTTCTGTTTGCAAAACTACCTAAGCTTATTAGCGAAGAATCTTCAGGGACTTATGCAGATGTTTTCAAACAAAAAAATCTAATGCTCGGAGTCCTTGGTATTCTATTTTACGTCGGTGCAGAAGTGGCCATTGGAAGTTATTTAGTCAACTATTTTTTAGATATGAATTTGGTTGAAGTCATTAAAGAAAACGGATTTATGAAATCCATTGCAGAAGGAATTCTTAATTCCGGACTCGCAGAAAACGACAACAAAGCTATCGTTGGAGTCTTTGTTACCTTTTATTGGTCTGGTGCAATGATTGGCCGTTTTGTCGGTTCATATTTAACTAAAATCATGAAGCCTGGAAAAGTCCTTGGTATGTTTGCATCCATCGCCATTGCGTTAATTGTTATTTCTATTAGCACCACTGGATTGGTGAGTATGTGGAGCATTTTAGCTGTTGGATTATTTAATTCTATTATGTTCCCAACCATTTTCACATTAGCACTTAATGGTATTGGTGATTTAAAACCTAAAGCTTCTGGACTATTATGTACTGCTATTGTTGGCGGTGCAATTATCCCTCCCCTTTATGGTTACTTTACTGATATTATCGGATTTAAAGCAGCCTTTGGATTTGTTATTGTTTGCTATGCTTATATACTTTGGTATGGCTATAAAAATTCTCGAAAATCAACACATGAAGCGTAGAAAATTTATAAAAACGGCATCCCTAACCAGTGTGGGTTTAACACTTGGAAGTACTTTGGTTAATTGTGATGAAATCAACACTAAAACAGCGGTCTTACAAAACAAAGAAGCTATTGCCAATTTAAAAGCGCTACCATTAGTCGTTGCCACATGGCATGTTAAAGAGGCTACTGCAAAAGCCATGGAAGTACTACAAGCAGGAGGAAATGCTCTAGATGCCGTAGAACAAGGTTGCAGACTTGAAGAAGCCAATGAAAAAAATCAAACCGTGGGCAAAGGCGGTTTACCTGATAGAGATGGCAACGTTACTTTAGATGCGTGCATTATGGACAAGCATGGTAATTGTGGGTCTGTGGTTTACCTTCAAAATATTACGCATGCCGTTTCTGTGGCAAGAAAAGTGATGGAAGACACACCACATGTGATGCTCGCTGGCGAAGGAGCTAAACAATTTGCCATATCAAAAGGCTTTCAACCCGAAGATCTATTAACAGAAGCTTCAAAAAAGGCATGGGAAAAATGGAAAATTGAAGCCAAATATAAACCCATAATTAATATAGAAAACCACGATACCATTGGCATGTTAGCCATTGATAAAAATGGAGATATTGCTGGTGCTTGTACCTCAAGTGGTTTGGCTTATAAAATAGGAGGACGTGTTGGTGATAGCCCAATAATAGGTTCTGGATTATTTGTAGATAATGAAATTGGTGGCTGTGTAGCCACAGGGTTAGGTGAAGAAGTGGTAAAAACCGTTGGTAGTTTTTTGGTTGTAGAATTAATGCGACAAGGTAAAACACCGCAACAAGCTTGTGAAGAAGCTATAGGCAGAATTGTGACTAAACCAAACAGTAATTACAAGAACTTTCAGGTTGGTTATATCGCTGTAAATAAGCAAGGTGAAATAGGAAGCTATTCAATTCATCAGTGGTTTAGCATGACTAAATTTCAAGATGAAAAAAACGAACAAATTCAATCGGATTATTATAATAAAACATAAATGCTTAAATTGTAGGAAATTAACCAACCTACATAATATTGAAATATACTTATTTTATATTCTTGCTCTGTTTTTTAAGTTTTCTGCCAGCACAGAACAATTCAGATAAGCAAAAAGTCATTGACTCATTAATTAGCACTGTAGATACTTACACAGATAATTATGAGAAAATAAGAGTCCTTACAAGTAATGCTGGCCAATTTCGGTATTCAAAAGATTCGCGTGCTTTAATTGATAAAGCCATCAGCATTTCTAAAACAAACAATGATGCTAAGCTATTTGCTAATTCATACTATTCCTTAGGAAACTTCTTCTATTACAACAGTCAATTAGATTCCGCTGAAACATATTTAGACAAGTCCATTTCTTATGTCAATGATGAGACCATGCCCTTTTTAAGAGCCTCTAATTTAATGACCAAAAGTGCCATTTATAGAAAACACGGCAACATTCCTTTAGCACTTGCAACCATGTTAAATTCTAAACGTGCTTTAGATAAAATTGACACGTTAAAATTAGATGAAAATCAACGTCGTAAATTCAAAGGAGAAAGCTCTGTACTTAATAATTCATTAGCTAACTATTATAACCAAATGGAAGAATTTGACAAGGCTTCCATTTATTATAAAAATGCTTACAAAGCGTCTTTGAGTCTTGACTCTTATGTAAATGCTGGAATTATTATTTCTAATGAAGGTGAAATGCTATTAAATCAAGGTCGTTATCAAAAAGCGTTAACACAATTTGAAAAAGGAAAAGTATTAAAAGAAAAAGGAAATGCTCCTATGCGTTTTATTATGAGTTCGGCCTTAAATATTGGAAATGCACATTCAAAATTAAAAAACTATGACGAAGCTTTAATCTTTTTGAAACAAGCTCATGATTACTATGAAAAAGCTGGTGTTACAGAAAACTTAACCATCGCGAAAAATTATCTTGGTAATCTTTATTTCGAAATTGAAAAATACGATTTAGCCATAGAAAATTGTAATACTGCTAAAGATTTAGCCTTAGAAGCAGGAAATTTAGAATTAACTTCTGAAGCCTGCGATTGCTTATCCAAATCATATAAATCTACAGGAAGCTATAACATGGCTTTAGAAAACTACCAATTATACACCAAGACTAAAGATTCTATTTTTAATGAAAACAACATAAAAAAACAGACAGAACAAGAAATGGAATATGAGTTTAATAAAACTCAAGAATTAAATGCCATTGAATTAGAAGCTAGAGAAAAACAAAGTAAATTGTATTCTTACTTAGCAGCATCAGGTTTGCTGTTAGTTTTAGTTTTAGGATTTTTCTCTTACAGAAATAAAAAGCAGAGTATTACACTAGCCAAACAAAAGAAACTATTAGAAGCATCCGTAGATGAAAAAAATGTACTACTTAAAGAAACACATCATCGCGTAAAAAATAGTTTTCAAATTGTATCTAGTCTCTTGTATTTACAATCTGAAAGTGTTGTAGACAAAGAAGCTAAAATTGCCATAAAAGAAGCTGAAAACAGAGTCCGTTCTATGGTGTTAATTCATCAAAGATTATACAACAAGGATGAACTAGTAGGCATTAATACGCAAGATTATTTTAATGATTTAGTACGTGACATTTTTGAAAGTCATCAATTTGAATCAGAAGTCATCAAATACCAATTAAATGTAGAATCTTTGGTTTTAGACATTGAAACCGTTACTCCAATAGGCCTAATTTTAAATGAGCTTATTGTAAACACCATAAAACACGCTTTTGATAAGGTGACACCCAAAAGTAAAATTAGTATTCAGTTTTATAAAGAAGCAGAACAATTAGTATTAAAAGTCATTGATAATGGTAAAGGGTTTGAGGGAGAAATAAAAAGTACTTCTTTTGGTATCACTTTAATGAAAGCATTGTCTAAAAAGCTCAAGGCTACTTTAAATTATAAATCAGAACTAAACAAAGGCACAGAAGCCACCTTAGTTATAAATAAATATAAGCTTCTTTAGGAATACTAAAAATCTTATTCACTAAATAAAATGAGGCATTCACTAAAAAAAGAGACCATTAACAAAGCGTTTAAACTAGATTAAGACTCTAAATAAATAAAGTTTGAAATCCCTAAACATCTTTATCGTTGAAGACGAACCTTTAATAGTTTCTACTATTGAAGTCGCATTACGCAAACAAGGTTTTTTTGCTGTTGGTGATGCTGAAGATTACACAACCGCTCTGCGAGATATAGAATTACTAAAACCAGACTTAACGCTTCTTGATATTCAACTTTCTGGAGATAAAGATGGTGTAGATTTGGCTACAGAGTTAGATAAAAAAAACATTCCTTATTTATTTCTTTCATCTCAAACTGATCCTAATACTATAGAACGTGTTAAACACACCAATCCACTTGGCTATATTGTTAAGCCTTTCACTGAAACCAGTTTAAGAACCAATATTGAATTGGCATGGCATAATTACAACGAATCAAAACAACATTTTTTAACCATAAAACACGAAGGTAGACTACATCGTATTAATCAGAACTCAATACAATATTTAAAAGCATTTGATAACTATTGCTATGTAATTACAAATACAGAAACCTATTTAGTACCTCATACTTTAAAACACATTTCAGAACAATTACAAGGCTATAATTTTATTAAAACGCACCGTTCTTATGTGGTCAACTTAAAACACATTCTTAGTGTTGACAAAAACACCATTTCCCTTAGTAATGAAAGTATTCCTGTAAGTGCTTCACAAAAAAGTTTAGTCGTTAGTAGGCTAAAAAGCATATAGTTAAGATTAACGGAACTCAGTGAAAAACACATTTCTTACGTTAATCTGTATTCACTATAAAAAAAAGTGCATTCACTAAAAATAACACGCTAAAGCTCTGATTTTAAACTAGATTTATTCTGCTATTAATCAGTCATTATGCTTTAATAATAACTTCTCTACAAAGATTTTTTCTCTAGTTGTTTTTAAAAGTAGACTACTCAAAAACGTGTTATTATGAAAACAAAATTACTACTTTCATGTTCATTTACATTTCTATTTATTTTTTCTGTTGCTGCACAAGTTGGTGTGGGCAATACTAATCCACAAGCAAGTTTAGACATTTCTGCGAGTAATGCATCTAGTCCTGCAAATAACGATGGTATTTTAATACCTCGTATGAGCGCTTTTCCTAGTTCTCCTGGTGCAACCAGAGATGGTATGCTCATTTTTTATACAGGTACAGCAGCAGATGGCAAAGGGTTTTATTATTGGGATCAAACTATTACTAATTGGATAAGCATCAAAGGTTCTGAGTGGTTTGATGCTGGCACATTCTTATATCCTTCCGAAGGAATCTCAGAAGACATTAGTATTGGAAAAACAAGTGCTCCAGATGGTAAATTAGATATCCTATCTGATAAAAACTATGGTATTCATATAGATAATAGACAGACTGGAAACACCAATAATCAAAGTGTCTACAACCTCTTTAATAATACAGCAAATACAGGTCAAAAAATTGGAATTCACTCTGCTTTTTGGACAGATACTTCTGGAAAACAAATTGGAATTAACAACACCTTTTTCAATGACTCTGCAGGAGATAGAACAGGTGTTGATAGCCAAATTACAGGACATAGTAGTGGAGAAATGATTGGAACTTTTAACTCTATTAATATGTTTACTGGCACTGGTGAATCCTATGGAGTTAAAAATAATCTAGGATCTTCTAGAGCTGGAGATCAATATGCCATTAGAAATTTTGTTGGTGGTAATTCTACAGGGAATAAATTTGGTAATTACACACATGTTATTGGCACAAGTACAGCAAACTATTATGGAACTAGTTTATTTGTAAATGGTACAGGAACTGGACCTAAATATGGTGTCTATTCTGAAATTAGTAGTACTTCTGGAGGAACCAACAATTGGGCAGGTTTTTTTATAGGTAGAGTTTATGTAGGAACCACACTAGGAAATGGATACAATTTGCCTTTAACGGATGGTAGCTCAAATCAAATTATTTCAACTGATGGAAGTGGGCAATTAAGTTTTGTAGATGCATCTGCACTTTTCACAAATACTGATGACCAAAATCTTAATGCAGCTACATTAACTGGCACTACACTTAATTTAAGTATTGAAAACGGAACTGGTACTTCTGTGAACTTAGCTTCTCTGCAAGATGGAACTGGAACTGATAACCAAACTATTGACAACTTAAGCTTATCTGGAACAACTCTCAGACTCTCACTCGAAGATGATGGACAACCTTTACAAACCGTTAATCTTGCTTCCCTACAAGATGGAACTGGAACTGATAACCAAACTATTGACAACTTAAGCTTATCTGGAACAATTCTCAGACTCTCACTCGAAGATGATGGACAGCCTTTACAAACAGTTAATCTTGCATCGCTTCAAGACGGAACTGGAACCGATAATCAAAACCTATTAACACCGAATTTAACTGGAACAACCTTAAACTTAGGTATCGAAAATGGAACAGGAACTTCTATCAATTTAGCTACATTACAAGATGGAACAGGAACCGATGACCAAACCATTGACAATCTTAGTTTAAGCGGAACAACATTAAGACTTTCTCTAGAAAATGATGGTCAGCCTCTACAAACGGTTAATCTTGCATCGCTTCAAGACGGAACTGGAACCGATAATCAAAATCTATTAACACCTAATTTAACTGGAACAACCTTAAACTTAGGTATAGAAAACGGAACAGGAACCTCTATCAATTTAGCTACATTACAAGATGGAACAGGAACCGATGACCAAACCATTGACAATCTTAGTTTAAGCGGAACAACATTAAGACTTTCTTTAGAAAATGACGGTCAGCCTTTACAAACGGTTAATCTTGCATCGCTTCAAGACGGAACTGGAACCGATGATCAAAACATTCAAAGCTTAGGGTTTAATTCATCAACAAATATGCTCACAGTTGGCATAGAAAATGGCACATCTCAATCTGTTAATTTATCTGCTTTAGATAGTGGAGGCGACATCATTCAAGTTAATGCAGGCACTGGTCTTACAGGAGGAGGAGCAACGGGTAATGTAACTCTTAATGCTGTTGGTACAAATGGACTTACTACATATGCAAATGATATTAGACTTGGTGGAAGTCTTATTCAGAATACAACAATAACCAACGGAGTTAACGATTTAAATATAAATATTAACAGTACTGGAACATTTAAAGTACAAGATGCTGGCGTTAATAAACTTGAAGTTAATGCCTTTGGTGATACTGTCCTTGGTGGTGACCTATATATAAGAGATGAAAATTCTAACTCTACATCTACAGTAATAGCAAGATTTATAGATGATGCAGATGATGGTAGACTTCAAATAATGGAAAACGGAATTGTTTCAGTTGACTTAGATACCAATTCACAATTTGTTTTTAACGAACAAGGACTAGATAGAAATTTTAGAATAGAATCAAATGCAAATAGTGGAATGTTTAACCTTGACGCAGGGCTCAACAGAGTATCTATAGGCGCTGTTAATAATGCAGGCACCTTTAATGTTACAGGTAATTCTTTCTTTTCTGATGATATTTACCTTAGAGACGGTTCTGTAAGCGGAGGAGATATATTAGCCAGACTTTATGATAGTGCCGACGATGGTGTTTTAGATCTTTACCAAGATAACGCCGTAAATCACAGAATACATGGTAATGGAGCTACTGTTTTTAATGAACTTGGAACAGCAGTAAATGATTTTAGAATGGAGTCAGATACAAGACCCTATTTATTTTGGTTAGATGCTAGTGCAAATGTTATAAGATTTGGAAATAATGATACTGCTGGATATGCAGAGAACGGCAATACAAGAACGGTAAATTCATTAAGCACTACAATAAACTATGTTGCAGATTTTGAACTTGGCGGAAACAATAGAGATACAACAGTAGGAATTGGAAGTACAGAGTTCTTACATGATGCTGGTAATTTATACGTTATGCTTCATGGAAGATTATTACCGTATGATGATAATGCAAGATCTTTAGGCACTTCAAATTGGAGATGGCAATCACTTTGGGCAGTAGATGGTACAATTAACACCAGCGACCTAAGACAAAAAAAGAATATTAAACCTTTAGAATATGGTTTAGATAAGTTAATGCAAGTAGAGACTATTACGTACAAATGGAAAGATGCAACCAACCAAGCTACTAAGATTGGCTTTTCTGCACAGAACTTATTAGAAACTATTCCTGAGGTTGTTGTAACAGAAGAATCTGTAACTATAGATGAAGAAACGGGTGCAGAAGAAATGCGTCCTGTAACAAATCTAGGTGTGTATTACTCGGATATTATTCCTGTAACTGTAAAAGCCATACAAGAACTAAACACCAAAGTAGAAACTTTAGAAGCTGAAAATAAAAACTTAAAACAACAATTAAGCAAGTTAGAACAGTTAGAAGCAAGACTTTTAGCTTTAGAAGAAAATACTAATACAACAGAAGATTAAAAAATTAATAATTGTTTAAAGAACGATTATGTTTTTGAGGAAAAAGTCGCTGTAGGGAGCGGCTTTTTCGTTTTCAGCCATTGATATAAATCGTTCCATATACTATTCACTAAAGAAAAGGGGGCATTCACTAAAAAAACCTAAAATCTTAGTATACTTAATGTAATTTTATAGTGCTATTAATCTTAGTATAAATTATTGAGTTTTGAAAAAAGTCGCTGTAGGGAGCGACTTTTTCTTTTTAAAACCACTTTATGGTCCATCTTGCCAATTTCTCCTTAAAACCACTATAAGGAGGAAATAACAATTCAGTGACTCCAAACGTATGTTGCTTCATTACCGAACGTTCATTACTAAATGCCTTAAACCCAAAAAAACCATGACTTTTACCAATGCCACTATTGTTAGTGCCTCCAAACGGTAGATTATGATTAGCATAGTGCAGCACACTATTATTAATACACGTCCCTCCTGCCCTAGTATTATTCATTATTTTTTTAGTATTGGCTTTGCTTTTACTATAAATATAGAGTGCTAGTGGTCGTGGCTTGGACTTAATGTACGTAATTGCTGTATCTAAATTATTAAAAGTGACTATAGGTAAAATAGGTCCAAAGATTTCATCTTCTAATAATTTAGCTTCCGGTTTTAAATCTGAAATAATAGTGGGTTCTATAAATTTTGAAGCACTATCGGTTTCACCTCCTACTTCAAACTTTGCATTTAGAGTTCTTGCATTTTTGAGATAAGAACTTAAGCGATCAAAATGTTTATCTGTAACTATTCTTCCGTAAGAATCTGATATCCTTGGATTGTCATCGTAAAATGTATTAAGCCACTTTTTACAAGCGTCTATAAATTGAGGTTTTATAACTTCATCTATCAACACATAATCTGGAGACACACAAATCTGTCCACAATTCAGAAATTTTGCCCACATCATCTTTTTTGCGGCTTTATCAATATTAGCGGTTTTATCTACTATAGTTGGTGACTTCCCACCAAGTTCTAAGGTTACAGAAGCCAAATGTTTAGATGCTGCTTCCATAACTATTTTTCCCACGTTTGGCGAGCCTGTAAAAAAGATATGATTAAAAGGAAGTTTTAACAACTGGGTAGAGACCTCAACCTCACCTTGTACCAAAGCCACTTCATCCTCTGAAAACACATCTGTAATAATTATAGACATAAGATCCGAAGAATGAGGAGTCATCTCAGAAGGCTTAATAATAACTGTATTACCTGCAGCTATAGCAGATACTAAAGGACCAAAAGTAAGATTGAAAGGAAAATTCCAAGGTGAAATAATTAAACAAACTCCTTTAGGCTCATATGCAATATGAGAGCTAGAGCCTAACATTGATAATGGTGTTGCAACACTTTGCTTCCGCATCCATTGGTGTAAATGCTTTTTAGCATGTTTAATATCTCCAATGATGGCATAGATTTCTGTGAGCTCTGCTTCTACTACCGGTTTACCCAAATCCTTTTGCAAGGCTTCTTGGATCTGTGCTCTATAGGTCGTCTCAATTGCACGTTGCAAAGCATTCAACGTCTTAATTCTTTTTTTGTAAGTACGATTACCTATAGTATATTGATTGTTGTATTGTTTAGAAAACAATTCATAATATGGATTATTACTAAAGTCATTCATCATATAAGTTCTATTTATGCCCTTTTCGAGTTGATTTCATGCATTTCGTCGATACAACTAAATAAGAAGTGTTTTTTATCCTATAAATAGTGTTGTTTAGCATTAAACTCACTGATTTCAAAGGGCTAACAACGCAATTTATGTATTTCATCGAGGTTTTTTACCTGCGTCCTCCTGTTATCTATTTATCGACCTGTTTCATCTAAAAATTTCAGCTACACTCAGGATGTTCTGTTTCTTTGACTCGAAGTTAAAACAAATATAACTTCTTACGATTATGAAAAATGCTTTAATCTTCATATTATTCTTAACAGTATCTTTTACAGGATTCGCACAACAAGAGGTAACAGTTAGTACTGAAACTGAAATTGTTGAAACAGTTAAAGAAGAAAATGCATCAGCTAAAACCATTAATGTTTCTGCAGAAGTAAAAGCTAAGGTTTTAAAAATGAATCGTAAAAAGAGTAATGAAATTATCAGTATCAAAGCTTACAGAAAGAGTCTTCAAATTAAAGTAAAGACCGTAAAGCTTTGTTAAGCCATAACAAAAAATGCTATTAACCATATATATATTGCTATTAACCATATATTGTTGAAAAAAAGCCGAAACGTAAGTTTCGGCTTTTTTATTTTTATACATCCAGATCTAAAATACCTGAAATAGTAATCTTTTAATCTGCATAGTTCAATTCACCATTCGCTTCTTGCTCTTTAAATTTCTTTACCAATTCTAAAGCATCCGGAATCACATCACTACACAATATAATAAGCGAACCTTTAACCGCATTTTTTACAGCATATTTAATCGCTTCTTTCTCTGAAGGGATAATAGTCGTCTTCTTATTAGGATCTCGTTTCTTAATCCCATCATCGAGCATTTTAATCAATTCTTGCTCTGTTTTACCTCTTAAGCGTTTGTCTTGTCTAATAATAATTTCATCAAACATATCGGCAGCAATAGCGCCCATTTCATTGTTATCTTCAACACGTCTATCTCCAATACCTGCAATGATACCTACTTTTACCGTTGCTTCAAGTTCATTTGTAAAGTTCTGTAAAGCTCGCATTCCGGCTGGATTATGTGCATAATCTAATAATATCGTAAAATCTTTAAATTCAAATAAATTTAAGCGTCCTGGTGTTTGTGCTGCTGAAGGAATAAAGGTTTCTAAACCGGCTTTCATATCTTCGATACTTATGCCTTGAACATGTGCTCCTAAGACGGCTGCTAGTACATTTTGAATCATGAATTTTGCTTTCCCTCCGTAAGTCAATGGAATATTTTCAGCTTTCATTAAACGCATTTTCCATTCCCCTCTACAAATAGTTACATAACCATTCTCATATACTGCTGTAATACCATTTAAGCGTTGTAAAGCTTTAATGTGTGGATTATTCTCATCCATAGAAAACAAGGCCACATTACAATCTAAATTGCGTCTCATGTCATACACCAAATCATCATCGGCATTCAAAATCGCATAGCCATCTGGTAATACCGTTTCTGGCACTACTCCTTTTACTTTCGCCAATTGCTCTATAGTATGAATCCCTTTGAGACCCAAATGATCAGCTGCCACATTGGTTACAATAGCCACATCACATTTTTTAAAGCCCAAACCGGCTCTTAACAAACCTCCACGTGCACATTCTAAAACTGCAAAATTCACCGTTGGATCTTTTAAGACAAACTCTGCACTTGCAGGACCTGTGCAATCACCTGTCATTAATAAGCGATTCTGAATATAAACACCATCACTAGTAGTATAACCCACGCGATAGCCATTCATTTTAGCAATATGTGCTATTAATCTTGAAGTGGTCGTTTTTCCATTGGTACCTGTAATGGCAACGATTGGAATACGACCTGTATCTCCTTTTTGAGGAAATAATTTATCAATTACAGGAGCCGCCACATTACGAGGTAATCCAGATGTTGGTGCCAAGTGCATTCTAAATCCAGGACCTGCATTCACTTCTAACACAGCTCCTCCTGTATCAGATAAGGGTTGCGAAATATCCGTAGTCATTATATCGATACCACAAATATCTAAATCAATAATTTTTGAAATACGTTCTGCCATACTCACATTAGAAGGGTGAATAATATCGGTAATATCTTCAGCAGTACCTCCTGTGCTTAAATTAGCTGTGTCTTTTAAAATTAAACGTTCACCTTCTGCAATAACAGAATCTAAAGTATAACCAGCATCTTTAATAATGGTTTTGGTTAATTCGTTTACTGTAATCTGTGTTAATACGTTTTCATGTCCAAAGCCACGACGCGGATCACTATTAACTTTATCTATTAATTCTTGTACTGTAGATGTACCATCTCCAATCACATGAGCAGGAGTTCTAATCGCTCCAGCCACTAACTTATTATTAATAACCAGCAATCTATAATCCTGACCTACGATAAATTTCTCAACGATAATCGCACCACTTTTAGAACTTTCTTTCGCATGATGAAAAGCCGCTAAAGCATCCTCATAATTTTGAATATCTACAGTGATACCACGACCGTGATTGCCATCAATAGGCTTAATAACTAAGGGATAACCAACATAATCACAAGCCTCTTCTAAACTGCGTTCTCGTCTAATAATATCTCCACGAGGCACTTCAACCTCAGCTTGTTCTAATAAATACTTGGTATCTTCTTTATCACAAGCCAACTCTACTCCAATACTACTTGTTTCAGACGTAACGGTTGCTTGAATACGTTTTTGATTCGCACCATAACCCAACTGACAAAGCGAATATTTATTAAGACGAATCCAAGGAATACCTCTCGCTTCCGCTTCTGCAACAATAGAACCTGTGCTTGGCCCTAAGCGATCCGCTTCACGCAATTCTCTCATTTCCTGAATATCTTCAGACATATCATAATCCTCTCCAGCAATTAAGGCTTCACATATTCTAACAGCAGCTTTAGCAGCAAAGCGTCCAACAGATTCTTCCATATATGAAAAAACAACACTGTACACACCTTTTTCTCCATAACCACGTGTGCGTCCAAAGCCAGTATCCATACCTGCAAGGGTTTGAATCTCCAAAGCAATATGCTCAATAATATGACCCATCCATGTACCTTCATCTACACGCATAAAAAAACCACCTTCACAACCTTCCGAACAACGATGCGAATACATACTCGGAAACATGGCTTTTAAGCGCTCCGGAAAGCCTTCAATCTTGTTAGAGGGTAATTCTTCCATCTCTTCAAGATCGAGAACCATTACAATTAATTTATGTCTCCTTACTGACCAATAATTAGGTCCTCTCATCGCATTAATTTCGCGTATTTTCATGTTAGTTGGTTTGTTTTAGTTATTGAAAGATTCTAAATATAGTATTTTTCACTAAAAAAATTGGCTTATTTTTGCGCAATATTTTTAGATGAAAATTATGCAGAAGATTAAAGGAACCCTAATACCAATTGGCGGAAATGAAGATAAAGGTATTGAGGAAAGTGAAATTTACACTTTAGAATTTATTGATGATGGTATTTTGTTCCATGTGGTAGAAGCCGCTGGTGGTGTTGACGCAAACATTGTAGTGATTCCAACAGCATCAAGTATTCCGGTTGAAGTTGGTGAAAATTACTTAACTGCATTTTCTACTTTAGGTTGTAAACATGTTGAAGTCTTAGACATTCGTTCTAAAGAAGATTCTGAAACCGAACATGCCATTGAATTGATTAAAAATGCGGATTGTGTGATGCTTTCTGGTGGTGACCAATCTAAAATTACAGATAAAATTGGAGGTACAACGATTCATTCGATTTTAATAGAACGTTATAAAAACGATGAAGGTTTTGTTATTGCAGGCACCAGTGCTGGCGCTATGGTAATGGCTAATGAAATGATTGCAGGCGGAAGCGCTTCTGAATCCTTTATTAAAGGAGCTGTAAATATGTATAAAGGTTTAGGATTGATTCCTGAATTAATTATTGATACTCATTTTATTCGTCGTGGTCGTTTTGGAAGACAGTCTGAAGCGGTTGCTAAATTCCCGAATCTTATTGGATTTGGACTCGCTGAAGATACAGGTATGATTATTAGAAATGGAAATGAATGTACCGTAATTGGTTCTGGGATGGTCATTGTTTTTGATGGAAGTACATTAACTCATAATAACGAAAAAATTCTTAAAGAAGGTACACCTATGACGATGGCTAATCTTACGATTCACGTACTTTCTAATGGTGATGAATACAATATTAAAACCCGAAAAGTGAAGGTGTTACCTATTGAAGCTCCTTTTATTTAACACATCCCTTTGTAAAAAAAATCTCATAAAACTATCTTGTAATTTTAAATGAATCCTTATAACCGCGTTAGCGATTGTAGTGGCATCCTTTTGCTTTTCGCAAAAGATATAACGGAAAGCGCGACCTTTAGGTAACGCCCAAAATAAAAAATGCTTTGATCCTTTTCTTCAAAAGGATTTATTTTTATTTATAAATAGAAACAGCATCAATCCCATTCGAAGATTTCTGACCACGATACATCCCTTCGGTATTAAAAGGCATCGCTATGTTTCCTTTTGCATCTACTGCGATTAATCCACCATCGCCTCCAATCTCTAAGATTCTTTTATTGATGACTTCTTCTGAAGCTTCTTTTACAGACATACTCTTGTGCTCAATTAAGCACGCTACATCGTAAGCCACAACACCTCTAATAAAAAACTCACCACTACCTGTACAACTAATTGCACAAGTTTTGTTGTTAGCGTAATTTCCTGCTCCAATCATTGGTGAATCTCCTACGCGTCCCCATTTTTTATTGGTCATTCCACCTGTTGAGGTTGCGGCCGCAATATTACCCTCTTGGTCACATGCAACAGCTCCAACGGTTCCGAATTTTGAATCTTTCTTTTTAGCATGATCTAACTGAAAACTATCAGTATCCTTAATCTCTAACCATTGTTTGTGTCGAAACTCATCATAAAAATAAGATGCATCTTCTAACTTATAATCGAGTTCTTTAGCAAATTGCATGGCTCCATCTCCTGCTAAAAACACATGTTCGCTTTTTTCCATCACATCACGAGCCAACGACACCGGGTTTTTGATACCCGTAATTAAACTCACTGCTCCTGCATTCAAGGTTTTCCCATCCATGATACTGGCATCCATTTCATGAGATTCGGTGGCTGTAAACACAGAGCCTTTTCCGGCATTAAATAAATGAGAGTCTTCTAATAACCTTACAGCTTCTTCAACGGCTTCAATCGCTGTTTTACCTTCCTCTAAAAATGTATAACCAGCCTCCAAGGCTAATCTTAAGGCGTCTTTATATTGAGATTCTAAATCAGGCGTCATCATCCCTTTTACTAAAGTTCCTGCTCCTCCGTGAATGGCTATAGAATATGTTTTCATGAGTATCATTTAAGTTTGGAAAATTACGAATTGCTTTTTAAATAAACGCTTTAGTTTTTGTAATTTGCAGGCTGTTCTCATTAGCACAATCAAAAACATTTTACACTATTAGTTTTAGGCACATTTGAGAAATGTCAAAAGCTATAGTACTTAAGCATTTCGACTGCGCTCAATGTGACATTAATTTTCAAATTAACGCAATATCATTTTTTGTTTAGGTTAGCTGACACAAAAAATGATGATTTTTTTAGATGATGCGAGAAAGAAAAATTAAACATAGCCATAGCTACGTTTCATTTTTATTTTGAAGCAGAAATGAAAAAAGAGCATTTTGCAAAGCTCACTTAAATAAAATATGATATAAAATGTCAGATCAAAAACGCCTATTTCTCGTTGATGCCTACGCCCTAATTTTCCGTGGCTACTACGCTTTTATAAAAAACCCAAGAATCAATTCTAAAGGAGAAGATACCTCAGCCATTATGGGCTTTATGAATTCCCTTTTAGATGTCATTAAACGCGAGCGACCAGATCATTTAGCCGTTTGTTTTGATAAAGGCGGAAGTGCAGACCGTGTAGAAATGTTCGAAGCCTACAAAGCCAACAGAGATGAAACTCCCGAAGGTATCAAAACCGCTGTGCCTTATATTATGGAAATTCTTAAAGCCATGCATATTCCAATCATGGTGAAAGAAGGTTTTGAAGCGGATGATGTCATTGGTACCTTAGCTAAAAAAGCCGAAAAAGAAGGTTATAAAACTTTTATGGTGACTCCAGATAAGGATTTTGCACAACTCGTTTCAGAAAACATATTTATGTACCGACCAGTTTTTGGTGGTGGTTACGAAACTTGGGGAATTCCAGAAGTACAAAAGAAATTTGAAGTTACCGATCCACTACAAGTCATTGACTTTTTAGGAATGATGGGAGATGCTTCTGATAATATTCCAGGACTACCTGGTGTTGGTGAAAAAACAGCTAAGAAATTTTTAGCAGCTTACGGCAGCATGGAAAACCTTTTTGCGAATTCGCATGAGCTAAAAGGCAAAATGAAAGAAAAGATTGAAGCCAATCAAGAACTCGGCTTATTATCAAAACAATTGGCTACCATTATGCTCGATGTGCCTGTAGAGTTTAATGAAAAAGATTTTGAAATGTCAGAACCTGATATTCCAAAAGTGACTGAAATTTTTCAAGAATTAGAATTTAGACGTCTCATTGATAATTTTAATAAAACCTTTTCTGCTGAAGCTATGCAATCTGCTGGAACTTCAACTCCAACAGCAGATAAAAAGGAAGCTCCTAAAACGACTCCAACTGAAGAAAAATCTGCAGGTGCTGGACAGTTTTCATTATTTGGTGGCGCAGAACCATCAGCAACGGAAGCTGTATCTGAGTTTACGCGTAAAACAGCCGAAACTACCTCACATTTTTACCAAAGTGTAGCGCCTGGTATGGCAACCAAATTGTTTGTTAAGAACTTAATGAGTCAAACGTCAGTGTGTTTTGATACCGAAACCACAGGCTTAAATGCATTAACCGCAGAATTAGTCGGGATTGCATTTTCTTGGGAAGTAGGCAAAGGCTTTTATGTGCCTTTTCCAGAAGATAGAACGGAAGCGCAAGAACTGATTGAAATACTAAGACCGTTTTTCGAAAGTGAAACCATCGAAAAAATAGGTCAGAATTTAAAATACGACATCAAAGTATTAGCTAAATATAACATTACCGTTAAAGGCAAACTC
Source organism: Winogradskyella eximia (assembly GCF_003386165.1). Classification (GTDB taxonomy): domain Bacteria; phylum Bacteroidota; class Bacteroidia; order Flavobacteriales; family Flavobacteriaceae; genus Winogradskyella; species Winogradskyella eximia. Next base: position 100,821 of record NZ_QRDV01000003.1, read on the forward strand.
TTCGATACCATGTTAGCGCATTATTTAATTAATGCCGATATGCGTCACAATATGGACGTCTTAGCAGAAACCTATTTAAACTATACACCAATTTCTATTACAGAACTCATTGGTAAAAAAGGAAAGAATCAATTGTCTATGCGCGATGTGCCGTTAGAAAAACTAACCGAATACGCCGTAGAAGATGCCGATATTACCTTACAATTAAAAGAACATTTCACCACGGAATTAGGCGAAGCCAACACCCAAAAATTATTCGATGAGATTGAAATTCCGCTACTACGTGTCTTAGCAGCCATGGAATTAGAAGGGATTAATCTCGATAAAGACTTTCTAGACTCCTTATCTGAAGATTTGAATAACGACATCGCAACACTCGAACAAGAGATTTATGCCACAGCAGGCGAAGAATTCAACATTGCCTCTCCCAAGCAATTAGGTATTGTGTTGTTTGAAAAAATGAAATTGGTCGATAAACCAAAGAAAACCAAAACAGGTCAATATGCGACTGGCGAAGATATCTTATCCTATTTAGCAAAAGACCATGATATCATTCAGAAAATATTAGATTTTAGAGGCCTTTCAAAATTAAAGAGCACCTATGTAGATGCTTTACCGTTACAAGTAGAATCATCAACAGGTCGTGTGCATACCGATTATATGCAAACCGTTGCAGCAACTGGGCGTTTAAGTAGTAACAATCCGAATTTACAAAATATCCCAATTCGTACCGAGCGTGGTCGTCAAGTACGTAAAGCCTTTGTACCAAGAAACGAAGACTACATCTTACTGGCTGCCGATTATTCGCAAATAGAATTACGAATCATTGCCGCTTTAAGTGAAGAAGAAACCATGATTGAAGCCTTTAAAAACGGTGAAGATATTCATGCCTCAACCGCATCCAAAGTATTTAATGTCCCATTAGCTGAAGTCACCAGAGAGCAACGTAGCAACGCTAAAACCGTTAATTTCGGAATCATCTATGGTGTGTCTGCCTTTGGGTTAAGTAACCAAACCGATTTATCGCGTGGTGAAGCCAAAGAACTCATTGACACCTATTACGAAACCTATCCAAAATTAAAAGCCTACATGAGTAAGCAAGTCGATTTTGCTAGAGATCATGGCTATGTGCAAACCGTTTTGGGTCGTCGTCGTTATTTAAAAGACATCAACTCACGTAACGCTGTGGTGAGAGGTGCAGCAGAACGAAATGCCGTTAACGCACCCATACAAGGAAGTGCTGCTGATATCATCAAAATCGCGATGATTAATATTTATAACAAGCTTGAAGCTGGTAATTATAAATCGAAGATGCTCTTACAAGTACATGATGAATTGGTCTTTGACATCTACAAGCCAGAACTCGAAGAACTCACTACCTTAATAAAAACCGAAATGGAAAGTGCATTTATTATGGATGTACCTTTGGATGTTGAGGTGGATACTGGTTTGAATTGGTTGGAGGCGCATTGATAAATTATGTAATTTAAAAATCATAAACACATATTATAATTCCATATTTTTGGACTATTTTTGTCCTAAATAAGATATTAAATATGACAGCAACTTTTGGCGAATATATTAAACAACGTAGAACAGAACTTGGCTTTCCATTAAAAAAAGTAGCTCTACATCTAGATATTGATACCTCAACACTTGGAAAAATAGAACGAGAAGAAAGAAATTTATCAGAAAACTTGTTAAGTCCATTAGCTGAAATATTAGAAACCGAACAAAAGAATATTCTCAATCATTATTATTCTTCAAAAGTTACTCAAGAAATTAAAGATTATCCACATTATAAAGATGTCCTAAATATAGTTGAAGAACAATTAAAGTTTCATTACGCAAATACTAAACAATCCAAAAATTGGACTGAAATGGAATTTTCTAATCCAAAAGCAAAAATTAGGGTTGCGACAATGTTCTCAGGAATTGGAGCTATTGAATATTCTTTTAGAAGGCTTAAATTAGATTCTGAAATTGTATTCGCTAGTGATATTGACAAATATGCTAAACAAAGTTATTTTGCTAATTATAATATAGAAGAAGAAAATTGGTATGATGATGTTCAAAAAATAAAAGGTAAAAAATATAAAGGAAAAGTAGATTTATTAGTTGGAGGAAGTCCATGTCAATCGTTTTCAATGGTTGGAAAACGTAAAGGTTTTAAAGATACTAGAGGGACACTTTTTTATGAATTTGCTAGAGTGGTAAAAGAAAGTCAACCTAAAATTTTCATTTTTGAAAATGTTAAAGGGTTAATTAATCACGATGGAGGAAACACATTTGAAACAATAAAAGCAACATTTGATGAACTTGGATATAAATACTTTTATCAAGTTTTAAATTCTAAAAATTACGGAGTACCACAACATAGAGAAAGAATTTTTGTCGTTGGATTCAAAGATAAAAAAGTGAAGTTTGAATTTCCAAAGCCCATTAGACTAGAGTATAAAATGCAAGATTTCCTTGAAGATTATACTGATAGCAAATACTATTTAAAGGAAAAAGGAGTAAAATTTGTTACAAGTTCTAAAAACAGAAAAAAAAGATATACTCAAATAAATGGAGATATTGCAATTTGTCAAAAAGCAAATCAGCAATTCAACTGGCATGGTGACTTTATATTTGAGAGCCAAGAAGTTCCTGAATTTAATGAACTAGTCTTCGATGTTAATGAAGTAGAAGAAAAATATTACCTTCTTGAAAAAACAAAAAAATATGTTTTAACGGAAGGAACGAAAAACTTTAAAACTTCAATAAAAACAGATTTAGAAGTTGCAAGACCTTTACTACAATCTATGCACAAAATGCATCGAGCTGGCGTTGATAATTACGTCACACATAACAAGGGAAGAATAAGAAAACTGACACCTAAAGAATGTTTAAGACTAATGGGATTCAGAGACGATTTCAAACAAGAAGTTAGCGACACTCAAATGTATAGACAGGCGGGAAATAGCATTGTCGTTGATGTACTTATAGCATTATTAAAACAAATGGATATCACTAAATACGGGATATAATGAAGATATTTGATTTGCCTTTTGAAATTGCTAATGAGGTAGTTAAAAGAGTTAAAAGAGATAATCGAAAACTCAAAATACATGATGCTAAAGGTGGTAATAACATATTCTATTTGGGTACAAATGAAGTTTTTATCAGCAAACTTGATAACAATATAAAACTAATAACTGAGCTTAATAGAGTTAAAAACTTATTAAATGATAGAACAAGAAACCCAATCGCAATTCAGAAAAATGAAGGGATATTAGTTGAACATAAAATCTGTAAAAAAAGTTTAATTTCATTACTACCTTTTTTAAAATCATTTCTTGAAGAACACTGTAGTTCATATCATAACCCCAACTTAGATTACGACTTAGTAAAAAAGAAATTAATGGCAATTGAAGGCGATTATCTACTTTTCAATTCCGACTTAGTCTACATCCATGACAACAATTCATCCAAGCCTTATTTTAAATGGTTTACTCAGAAGAATTCTGCCAATGAATGGAGGTTAATTCAAGAATTTTTAATCCCTAAATTATCATTTTTAAATTTTAATTTTGAAAACTATCAAGATGATTTATTTAAAGTTACATGGGATCTAACATATGCACCTGTGGTAATGTATTCTTCAGATAATATAGAAGATATAATTTCTAACTCAATAGAAAAGTTAATAACAAATGAGAGAGAAAGAGAAACAATTATGGAGGCTATTACTAAAATTAGAGTAGGTCAATCTCAATTCAGAAGTGATCTTTTGAATTCAGATTTAAACACATGCATATTTACAGATATAAATGATCCTAAGTTACTAATTGCAAGCCATATTAAACCATGGAAAGAGTCTACAAATATTGAACGAAGAGATTTCCATAATGGTTTATTGTTAACCCCTACTTTTGACAAATTATTTGACAGATTCTTAATCACATTTGATGAAACTGGTAACTTACTTTGGACATCGAATAGACTTGAAAAAAATATTATCCTAAAATTAAAATCAAGTATTTTAACTCGTGAAGAAAATATAATTGACATTAATGACGACAATAGGTCTTACTTCAACTTTCATAGAGAAAAATTCAATCAATTAGAAGAAGAAAACAACTAAATATGCTCAATTAATTTATGGAGAATCTACAAAAAATAAAAATTGAAGGTAAAGAATATCTCATTATAGATTCTATTCAAGATTTTAGAGCAGAAGATAGTTTTATACACAGAAAAAATAAGCTAGCTCAATTCAGAGGAAACGGCGAATCAAAAAAACATGTAGGAACTTATAATGGTGAAAAAGGTGAAAGAATGGCTAATTTTTTCAATTATTCAACTTGGGGAAAAGAACACTATGACTCCAATAAAAAAAGAAAAACTTTCGAGTCTGCTAAAGAAAGTGGTGCATTAATAAGTGAAAATAGATGTTTTTTTAGCAAAGCTAATTTTCAGAAGTATTTGAGAGATGCTAAAACAGAGTATTTTGCGCAAGAACAAAATTATCACAATAATATTAGCGAATATTATAACGAAAGATTAGAAGAAGTAAATAATCTCGAAACAAACCAAATATTCTTTAGTATTTATGATGCTTCTGACAATATTTTGCAAAGACAGAATAGAGGATATATTCGTTCTGACAATTCAATATGGAGATTATGGAGGGAATTAATATTACCGAGTATTAGTTATTTATCTATTTTAAAATTAGTTCCAGTTGACAATAAAAATGCAGAACCTTTATTTTATTTTAGAATCCTACTCGACTATCAATTTAGGTCTTTTGTACATCCAAAATCACTGACTACTGAAGAAGAATTAGAAAAAGAAGAAATTGAATCTGGAGAAATAAAGAGAACACATAGAAAAGGATCCGAAAAGTATAGACGTGAAGTTATAAACTACATGCCTCAATGTCCGTTTTCAAAAATTACAGATGAGAGGTTATTAATTGCAAGTCACATAAAACCTTATAATATTTGCATAAAAAACAAAGAGAATGACCAAGCCTTAGATTATTTAAATGGGCTGGCGTTATCACCGACATATGACAAATTATTTGACCAAGGCTACATAACTTTCACTAACAATGGAGAATTAATATGCGGTACACAATTGAGTTCTTATACATGGGAGAAACTTAATATTAATCCTAATGCAAAAAACAAAATGAGGATTTTCCCCGAAGACAGAGAAATGTATTTAGATTACCATAGAAACAATGTTTTTCAAGATGATATTGATGATTTAATTTAAATATATCATGGAAAGACAACTTAAAATAAATCATGCTCACCATGTTCAAGATAATAATCTAATTCAAAAGTTTGTCCTTCATCAACTTCTAAATCTTTAGCAAATCCCATACTTACTTGTCCCGTTTTTAAATCATGTAATCTAGCTTTTGACCTAATACCATTATTTATAAAGTCTAATATTACATAAAGTTGATTAAAATTTTCTTCAAGTCCTTGATATTTTACTATCTCACCTTTTCTAGTTGGTTTCATAATATTAATATTTTTAACAAAAATATAACCTAAACTAATGGCAATCAACATACAATTAGTAGCATTTTACTATTCTAAAATCTGTCGTTTTATAATTTCAATAGCATCTGCTTTACCTAAAATATTACCCATTTCAAGAAGTGAATCTTCGTCTCTATAAATACCATTTCTATCATTCCAAGCTAACCAATCAATTAAATCCAATCGACACCAAGAGTTCAATTCAACTTGAAGTTTATCTTTACTCAAATCCATAATCTTGTAATATGGATGTCTTAGCTTTTCTTCTTCACTTATAATTGTATACATACATTATCTTGTTTGATTTCACATACATAAATATAACAAAAACAAAAGCAACAACATAACAATCAGTGATTTAAAAGCTTATATTGTATGAAAAAGCAAAAAATGAATTTGGTAATAGTTTAGGCTATGTTTTCATTGGAGAAGGTAAACTGAAAGACTATTATGGCTCTAAACCAATGAGTATTAATTGGGAACTTGAAGAACCTATGCCTCATTATTTATGGAAAGATGCTGCAAAACTCTCAATTGGTTAACTACAAATCAGATTCCAAATAAGTCATATCTAAATTGTCGTAAGAAATTGTATCCCATTTTTTAAGCAGACCAACATAATAATTATAAGCACTATGCTGGAAAAACTTCGTTTCTGTTTTGTACCACTTGCCGTCGTCTCCTTGCGTAAATTCTTTTCGTTCATCTTCATTTAGATCGCTAACATCAACTTCAATTTTAGGGTATTCAAAAGCTTCTATTTCTTTAAGGTGACCTGTAGGATAATAATTAATATCTCTTACAAATTCTGGCATTTCTATTTTGCCTAATTGTAATCCAAGAATTTTATTCATTAAGGAGTTACTGTTCTTTACATAACTGGTAAGTCCTCCTTCAAATAATCTTATAAAGGCATTTTTACCTAATTCCTTAGCACTAAATTTTTCCTCACCAAATAACCAACCTTTAATTTTATCTTTAGTAACTAGTGTTTCTTCTTCATAATTAACAGGCAAATAAGGCACTGGATCCTTCGGGTTAATTATAGAGTAGCTTGTGCCTTCATCACTAAATTGAATGTTATAGTCTGCGGCAAATTCTTTATTACCAGACATAGGTTGTGCGTACACATACGTTTTATAGGTGTTCTTTTCTGATAATTCTCCAACTGGTAAATGTTCTAAGTAAGCACGTGTTAAAGTCCCTAAAGCACCACCTTGGCTATGGCCAGTAATGATAATATTATAAATTCCTTTTGAGTTTAAGGCGTTTATTTGGGCTTTTATGGTTTCAGACAATATAACTATCGTTAAACCATAACCAGCATGTACGGCTGCATCTTTAACATTTGAAAACGCATACTCAGCGGGTTTGCCTTCTATAGTAATACTTCCCTTTGCAGGAATCATTGCCGAATAGCAATTTTCTACCCAACTAATCACTTTGTTAGTAGAACCTCTGTAGTTAATGATACCAACTTTACCATTCTCGTACACCTGAAACTTATTATCCATGCTTAAAACATCTGACGTATAGCTGAGATTAAAGCCTTCAGGAATAATACCATGAGCAGAATCAAATTGTTTTATAAAATTGAAACTATTACACATCGCAATAGTTTGCTTAGCTTCATTGGTATTAAAACCAGAATCTAACTGTGCAAACGAAAAGATAGTTTGAATTAAAAATAGAATGAACACTAATACTCTCATACAGAAATAACTTTAAAGTCGAATAAATTATTGTACTCAAGCAAATTACAAAAACGATTCCAAAAATGATTTTAACACTAAAAACTTTTTTGACCTCCTAGTTTGCGTCCTCTAAGATGAAAATAAAACCAGTTATGGTGTGTTTACAAATCCAAACCTTTTAAACTCTCTACCCTATTTCTAGCCAAGAAATCATCTATAGTTTCAAAGTGTTCAATAACGCGTTTTTCTTTAAACTCAAACACCTTTTTAGAAAGGCCTTGTAAAAAATCCCTATCGTGAGACACTAAAATTAAAGTACCATCAAAGTTTTGTAGCGCTTCTTTTAACACGTCTTTAGATTTTAGATCTAAGTGATTGGTAGGCTCATCGAGAATTAATAAATTAACAGGTTCTAATAAGAGTTTTACCATCGCTAATCTGGTTTTTTCTCCACCAGATAAAACGCTCACTTTCTTCTCAATATCGTCTCCTCTAAACATAAAACCACCCAAGATGCTCTTAATCTGTGTTCTTACATCACCTTTAGCAACATCATCTACGGTTTGAAAAATAGTTAAATCTTCATCTAACAAAGCAGCTTGGTTTTGGGCAAAATAACCCACCTTAACGTTATGACCCAAAGCACAAGTCCCTTCTACATCAATTTCGCCTAAGATAGCTTTAATCATTGTAGATTTCCCCTCACCATTTCGTCCTACAAAACACACTTTCTCACCTCTAGCAATAGACATATTAGCATCCTTAAACACCACATGATCACCATAAGATTTAGAAACATCTTTAACCGTTACCGGATAATCGCCAGAACGTTGCGTAGCCGGAAAACGTAACCTTAAAGCCGATGTGTCAATTTCATCAATTTCTATTTTTTCTAATTTCTCTAGCATACGCTCACGTGACGATACTTGATTGGTTTTAGAATATGTACCTTTAAAACGCTCAATAAACTGCATATTATCTGCAATAAACTTCTGCTGTTCTTGGTAGGCTTTTATTTGGTGTAAACGTCTATCTTCTCGCAATTGCAAGTAATGCGAATAATTAGCTTTGTAATCGTAAATGCGTCCCATAGTGACTTCTATAGTACGATTGGTAATATTATCTATAAATGCTCTATCGTGCGAAATTACCAATACAGCATTGGCTTTATTCACTAAGAAATCTTCTAACCAAATCACCGATTCTATATCAATATGGTTGGTTGGCTCATCTAATAAAATTAAATCTGGCTTTTGAAGTAGAATTTTAGCCAATTCAATTCGCATACGGTAACCACCAGAAAACTCATTGGTCTGTCTGGTAAAATCTTCTTGTTTAAAACCTAATCCTTTTAAGGCTTTTTCAACCTCAGCATCATAATTTACATCTTCTAAAGCATAGTATTTTTCACCTAAATCTGAGACACGTTCAATGATTTTCATGTACTCATCAGATTCGTAGTCCGTTCTTGTTTCTAATTGCTTGTTGAGCGCTTCCATCTCATCACGCATTTCATACACATGCTTAAAGGCTTTAGACGCTTCATCAAAAACAGTGGTATTATCTTCTGTTAGCAAATGTTGTGGCAAATAAGCAATAACGGCATCTTTTGGAAATCTCACATGGCCACGAGTAGCGCTTTGGACACCTGCAATAATTTTCATCATGGTCGATTTTCCCGCACCATTCTTTCCCATTAAGGCAATTTTGTCATTCTCATTTATAGTGAAAGACACATCACTAAAAAGTGTGTGACCACTAAATTCTACCGCTAAATTATCTACTGAAATCATGTTATGAATTTTGAAGTTGCAAAACTACTAAATGGTAAGTCATTATTTTTAATTGTGAATAAATTTATATAACGTTTTATTTCAGTCAATTCTAATCGTGTTTCAGTCAATTTTTGTTCTCCTTATTAATTAATTTTAAGAGAAATTCATCATTTACATTTAAATAAACCATTATGATTATCACAAAAGTATTAGGATTAACAAGTGCATTAATCAAAAGCAAGAAAGCCAAAATTGCTATTTTAGGTTTAGAAATGGCAGTATTAGGTTATGCGCTTTAACAACAAAAACAGGAAAAGAAAAATAAGCGTCTTAAATCCTAGTGGTATAAGATTTTGAAGTAATTTTGCAGCTGTATTTTAAGATTATGAGTATCATTTCAAAAGACATATCAAAAGCTGTTGCGCTTTTAACGGCTGAAGACATTGTTGCTATTCCAACTGAAACAGTATATGGACTAGCAGGAAACATCTATAGTGAAAAAGCGATAAAGTCGATTTTTGAAACTAAAAAGCGTCCATTTTTCAATCCGCTTATTGTTCATATTCCGTCTATTGATCAACTTACTGATATTGCCGCTTATATTCCTGAAAAAGCCCAATTATTAGCAGAAGCGTTTTGGCCAGGACCAATCACTTTGGTTTTAAAAAAGAAAGCGATTATTCCCGATTTAATAACTGGTGGAAAAGATACTGTTGCCGTGCGTGTCCCTAATCACCCAACAACTTTAGAATTATTAAATCAATTAGATTTTCCATTAGCAGCACCAAGCGCCAATCCTTTTAGCAATATTAGCCCAACCACAGCGCAACACGTAGAAACGTATTTTAAAGATGATATTAAAATGGTTTTAGATGGTGGAGCATGTACAAGTGGTATAGAATCTACTATTATTGGTTTTGAAGGCGATGAGCCTGTAATTTACAGATTAGGCTCAACCGCTATTGAAGCCATTGAAGCCGTTGTTGGTAACATTGAAATTAAAAATACCAAAGAAGTCAGTCCTGATGCTCCTGGTATGTTGGCACGTCATTACGCTCCAAAAACGAAAACGATTTTAACGGATAATATCTTAGAGGCATTAAAACTTCATAAAAACAAACGTGTTGGACTGATAACGTTTCAGTCTGAAATTGACAATCCTAATATTGAGGTTCAAATAGCACTTTCAACATCTGGTGATTTAGCCGAATCAGCTTCAAATTTATATGATGTGCTTCATCAGTTAGATAAAATGCATCTTGATATTATTATTGCCGAAGAATTTCCAAATTACGGCTTAGGTAAATCTATAAATGACAGATTGACTAGAGCAACCAAATAAGTCGCTTTTAACTTCAATTGATTATATTTATCATCATTTTTAAAAGAAAAAACACTTAAAAAATAGCCTTTCAAATAGCAGGTATTTCGTAAGCTAGATTAGTATAAGTCAAAACGATAAGCAACGCAAAAGCACTTACGAATTAGACCTCACTTTCTATTAATCTAAATTTAAGCCTTATTTTTATAAAAAATTGCTGCTTAAAAAAATGAATGCCTTAAAAGTTATTATCTACTTTTCAATTTTCAAATACCCTTTAACCAAAGAGGAAATCTATGCATTTTCTTCATCTCAAAGTATGGAAGATATTGAACAAGATCTGCGCACCTTGATTGAAAAAAAGATAATTTACAAACTAGGTAATTATTATACAGATATCAATGATGCTACATTAGTACAAAGACGAATTAAGGGCAATACAATGGCACAAAACATTATGCCTAAAGCATTGCAAAGAGCAAAACTTATTATGTCTTTTCCTTATATTGAATCTGTTTGTATTTCAGGATCATTAGCCAAAAATTACTACGACGACCAAGGAGATATCGATTTTTTTATCATTACAAAACCAAAAAAATTATGGTTAGCTAGGACGTTTTTAATTCTATTTAAAAAGCTCTTTCTATTAAATTCAAAAAAATATTTTTGTGTGAATTATTTTATTAGTTCTGACCAATTAAAAATAGCAGAACAAAATAAATTTACGGCTACGGAATTAATAACGCTTATACCTATTTACGGTAAAACGGTTTTCAATGCATTTGTTTCTGAAAACCATTGGGCTTTTAATTATTACCCAAATAAAGCGATAAATACAGCATCACTCGCTGAGGATTTTAAAAAACCTATTTGGAGCCGCACTATGGAAGTTTTATTCAACAATAAACTCGGAGAAAAACTAGATCAGTCTTTTAAAAAAATCACCTTGAAAAAATGGAAATCTAATTTTAAACACCTCAAGAAAAAAGAATTTGAGATTGCGATGAAATCTACTAATGATGTCTCTAAACATCACCCTCAAGATTTTCAAACACATGTAATTGTGTCGCTAAACGAGCGCTACAACATTAAAAACAAGGCATTTAACCTAAACTTAACCATGGAACATGCTTGATGTTGTATTCTCTCATTCATATTATTATAAGTTTGACCCTAAGCAGTGGCAAAATAAAACTCCCTATCCTCCATTAGGCACTTTATATGCTGCCTCATATTTAAGAGAAAACGGGTATGATGTTGGCGTTTTTGATGCCAATCTTTTAGACGATCCTAAAACCATAGAACCTTACATAGACAAACAGTCTCCAAAAACCTTTGTGCTTTACGATGATGGCTTTAACTATCTCACAAAAATGTGCTTAACCACCATGCGTGAAGCTGCTTTTGAAATGATAAAAATTGCTAAAAAGCAACATTGTAATGTGGTGGTTTGCAGTTCGGATTCCACAGATCATTATGAAAAATATTTAGATGTTGGAGCCGATTTTGTAATACAAGGCGAAGGAGAAATTACCTTAAAAGAACTTTTAGACACTTTAGAAAAACATGAAGACACCTCCGAAATTAAAGGATTAATCTTTAAACATGAAGAAGAAATAATTAAAAACCCAAAACGAACCGTTTTACGAGATTTAGATATTTTGCCTTTACCTGCTTGGGATTTAATTGACATTGATGCCTATAAAGACATTTGGAAAAGTGGAGGAAATGAATTCACTTTAAACATCGCCACCACTCGTGGTTGCCCTTTTAAATGTAATTGGTGCGCTAAACCTATTTACGGCAATCGCTACAATTCGCACTCACCAGAATACATTACAAAGCACATCAAATATTTATCGGAAACCTATGGCGTGAATCGTTTTTGGATGTGCGATGATATCTTTGGATTGAAACCTAATTGGGTTCAGAATTTTAATATAGAACTTAAAAAAGAGAAACTTTCGATTTCATATTACATTCAAAGTAGAGTTGATTTACTCTTAAAAGAAGATACTATTGATGCTTTAGCAGAAAGCGGACTAAAAGAAGTTTGGGTTGGTGCAGAAAGTGGTTCTCAAAAGATTTTAGATGCCATGGATAAAGAAACCACTGTGGAGCAAATCTATGAAGCTACGCAATTATTAAAAGCTAAAAATATACGTGTAGCATTCTTTATTCAGTTTGGCTATTTGGGTGAAACTAAAGCCGACATTGCCAAAACTATTGCCATGATTAAAGAATTGGCACCAGATAATATTGGAGTTTCGGTTTCCTACCCGCTTCCTGGAACCCCATTTTACGATAAGGTAAAAGACGATTTAAAACTAAAAGCCAACTGGACAGACTCTGATGATTTAGCGATGCTTTTTAAAGGCACTTACAGCTCTAAATATTATAAAAAATTGCAGCGCTATGTACATAAGGAATATCGAAAAAGTCAAGCGTTTCAAAATTTAAAAACATTAGTTAAAAACCCTTTTAAGTTATCGAAACCTCAATGGCGATCAATTGTGTTATTAGGCTACTATTTGCCTTCTGCTTTTTTAGATAAAATTCAACTTAAAAACATGGAACTGTCTAATGGTTAATGATTTTGATAGTGCTTCTAGTAAGTATGATGCTGAGTTTACGTTTTCTAATATTGGAAAGGCACAGCGACGCATAGTTTTTAAGTATCTCAATCCTATAATTCATCAAGATAAAAAGCTTTCGATTTTAGAATTGAATTGTGGTACTGGAGAAGATGCTATTCAATTTTCAAAATTAGGACATCATGTTATTGCTACAGATATTTCTGAAGGCATGATAAACGTAGCAAAAGCAAAATCTAAAAATGTCAGTTTCCAAATTCAAGATATAAACACTTTGCATGAAAACTCATTTGAGACAAAATTCGATGTAATTTTTTCAAATTTTGGAGGCTTTAATTGTTTATCAACAACCGAAATTGAAACTTTTTTTAAAACAGCAAGTCATTTGCTTCATCCTAATGGGAAGATAGTTTTAGTGATTATGCCGAAACATTGTTTGTGGGAAAAACTATATTTTTCACTTAAAGGTGATTTTAAAAATGCCAAAAGAAGGCAATCAACAGCATCTGTTTTTGCTAATGTAGATGGCATAAAAGTTAAAACATGGTATTATAATCCTGAAGATATTCTGCAGCGTTCTAAATCATCGTTTAAGAAAGAAAACATAAAACCGATAGGATTTGCTATACCTCCTTCTTATCTTGAAAAATCATTTTTATCTAAACAACCTTTTTTATCCATTTTAAAAAGTGTTGACACCATAATGACAGGATCGTTTTGGTCTAAATATGCTGATCACTTTTTAATAGAACTCACTAAACTATGAGTATTATACTCACACATACTTATTATCTTCTTGAAGATGACAAGGAACAGAAAATTATGAAACCCTATGCACCACTTGGGTTGTTATATATTTCTGCTTACTTAGATGAGAATTCTATTGAAAACCATGTCTATGATTCCACTTTTTATTCTAAAGCAGAACAACTAAATTTTATAGAAGAAAAACAACCTAAAGCTGTCGCCATTTACACCAATTTAATGACAAAAATTAATGTAATTAAGTTGGTGAAAATCCTTAAAACCGACGCTAAATATGGTTTTCCAAAACTAATTTTAGGAGGTCCAGATATTACCTATAATTGCGAAAACTATCTCAATACTGGTGTCGATTTTCTCATCATTGGAGAAGGTGAACAAACCACTTTAGAATTATATAATGCTATTACCAATAATGAAGACTTTAGCGCAATTACAGGTATTGCTTACTTAGAAAACGGAAACGTTATAAAAACGCCTCCAAGAGCTAAAATGAAAGACCTTTCAGATTTACCCTTACCTAACAGAGCTGCTATTCCTGTAGAAAAATATTTAAACACTTGGAAAACACATCATGGCAAAAGCTCCATGACCATAAGCACACAGCGTGGTTGTCCATACACGTGTAAATGGTGCAGTACTGCTGTCTACGGACAAAGTTACAGAAGACGACCAGCAGAAATGGTGGCTGCAGAAATGCGAATGTTAAAAGACACTTACAATCCGGATGGTATTTGGTTTGTAGATGATGTGTTTTCTGTGAGCCATAAATGGATAAGAGAATTTCATAAAGAAGTCCTTAAACAAGATGCTATAATTCCTTTTGAATGTATTACCAGAGCAGAACGACTCAATGACGAAATTTTGCAATTATTAAAAGAAGCAGGCTGTTTTAGAATTTGGATTGGTGCAGAAAGTGGTTCTCAAAAAATCATCGACGCCATGGATAGACGTGTCGATGTAGATGTTGTAAAGTCTGCCATTCAAAATACGAATGCATTAGGTATGGAAACCGGTACTTTTATTATGGTTGGTTATCCTGGCGAAGATGAAAAAGACATTAACGAAACCATTACCTATTTAAAAGCTGCCAACCCAACACATTTTACAATTACTGTGGCATACCCAATAAAAGGCACATCTTTATATAACGAAATTAAAGATAAAATAACGGTGCAACCTAATTGGGAAACTTCAACAGATAGAGATATTGATTTTACAAGAACTCATTCTCGAAAGTATTATGATTATGCAGTGAGACGCATTGTAAACGAGGTTAATTATAGTAAGGAAATTTTAAAAGGACCTGATAAAAACCTTCTGACTACTTTCAAATTAAAAACGAAATCTATTTTAGCACAAACTGCGATGAAATTATATAGAGGATAATGGATTTTAGTAAATCACATATAAAAAACAAGGTTATTTATCTCACGGAAGCGACTAATTTATTCTCTGATATTTACATTGCTGTTAGAGATAAAGAACAACGTGTTTTAACAGATGAAGACGTTGCATTACTACCTTATATAAAACGGAATGAATGGGAGTTTAGAATTAAATCTACAGAGCGATTTATAAATTACATAAGCTCTAAAAATGAAGCCTTAAATATTCTAGACATTGGTTGTGGCAATGGTTGGTTTACGAATGCACTAGCTACCGTTTCTGAAAAAAATGAAGTCATAGGACTCGATGTTAATAGTGAAGAATTAGAACAAGCTGCTCGTGTTTTTGAAAGGCAAAATTTACAGTTTGTTTATTGTGATATTTTTAAAATTGAAGATGCTTTTATTCGCCAATTCGATATCATTACACTAAATAGTTGTGTTCAATATTTTTTAGATTTTAAAACTTTGTTTTCTACCTTAAAATCGTTTTTAAAACCAACTGGCGAAATTCATATTATTGATAGTCCGTTTTATAAAAACGATGCCATTACTGAAGCTAAAAAAAGAACGCTTAATTATTATACATCCATAGGATTTCCTGAAATGGCATCTAATTATTTTCATCATTCTGTTGATGATATTCTAGAATTCAAAACATTATATTCGAATAAAAATAAATTTCTAAATAAAATTTTACTTAAAAAGGATTCGCCTTTTCCGTGGTTACGCTATAAAAAACAATAAATTTCCAACAGCCCTAAATAATTGAATCTCAACAAGAACAACATCTCACCCACATCATATCTGGTACTAACATTAGTACCTGTTCTTATATTTATATGTATTAGAGCTTTAGGTTTTGATGGGCTATATGGGCAAGATTCCTACGAATATTTAAGATATTCAAAAGCATTATTTAATGCCTTTAACGGAGGTGAATCTGCAGGAGATTATTTTTGGCCCTTGTACTACCCTTTATTTGGCGCTTTAGCAAATTATATATTTGGCAATATATTATTTACTTTAAACTTTATAAGTCTTGGTGCTTTAATAATTAGTTCTATATACCTCTACAAGACTATAAAACTACTCTATACTAATACCAATTACACTCTACACTTTATTGTTCTGTTTTTTATTTTTTCCCCTTCTGTAATTATTTTAGGTATTGTTGTAATGTCAGATTTATTATCTGCATGTTTTATAATTCTTAGTATATACCATGCATTAAAATTTAATAAATACAATAGTTCTAAAAATTTATACTTTGCAGCTGTATTTGCTATATCTGCAATAATGACGCGTTATGCCAGTTTTGTAGTCCTCTTGCCCTTTGGCGTTTTTATTCTTCTAAAATTATTAAAAACTAAACGTCAGCTTATACACCTCATTCCTATTTTAATAATTGTAGGTCTTCTAACTGTTCCGCATTTTTACATTAGAAGTGAGAATGTTTCTGGTTTTTTAAATCACGACTGGCTTCAGAAATGGTCTCCATTGAATTTTTTTAAATCAGAATTCAATACTGTTGATGGCATCTCTCACAATAAATTACCAAATATTATTTATGCCTTTTATAACTTATTCCATCCTAAATTTCTTGTACTAGGTATTGGTTTAATACTTGCCATTATTTTTAAAAATCTAAAATTCAAACCAAACAAACCTTTAGTCATTTCCTATTTGTTATACAGCTTGTTTTTGGCAGGAATACCTTTTCAAAACTCTCGTTTTTTAGTTTTAAACTTTGGTTTAGCTTTGGTTTTATTATTTCCTACCTTTCAATATATAATCGACAAATTTTCGGCACACAAAACGGTAATAAATAGCGCATTTTTATTACTAATATTAACTCAGATATTTTTATGCCTTTACCTTTTTCGCCCTTTTTATGAAAGAAATAAATTCGAAAAAAGTATCGCAACGTTAATGAAACCTTACCAAAACAAAACACTTTACAGTTTTGATATAGATGTTGCGCTAAAAGGCAGAGACTTAGATTTTGATTATAAAAATATGTGGATTGAACAATATGATAAGTTTAACACTAATGATCTGGTTTTATTTAATCCTGAAAAATTTAAAAGCCAATGGAAGGGTAAAAATCCAATGCTTAATTGGGAAAACATTAAACATAATTACAAATTAAAAATACTAGAAGAAGGTCTTGAGGGCTGGAAACTTTATGAAATAAAACGTAAAATCTTAGCTCAAAATAGTGGAAACTAAAACCTCACATATCGTTTTTTTGACTCCAGGTTTTGCTAAATCTGAAACAGACAGCACAACTATTCCTGCCTTACAGGTTTACCTGAAAAGCTTGAAACTAATACTGCCAAATACCCAATTGACCTTAATAACATTTCAATTTCCTTTTTCCAACAAACCTTATAAATGGCATGGTATAGATGTTATTCCTTTAAATGGCAAAAACGAGTATTTAAAAAAGCTATGGACCTGGAAAAAGGCGTTACAAGTGCTTAACAAAATTCACTTGAAAAACCCAATAACTACAGTACATAGTTTTTGGGTTGGTGAATGCTCTTTAATTGGTTCTCGATTTTCTAAAAAGCATAATATTAAGCACATCACAACAGTAATGGGACAAGATGCGAATCTTAATAACAGTTATGTAAAGCCATTAAAAAATAGTAACACAAAAATTGTAACTCTTTCTAAAAACCATAGAGCAACCTTACTTAAAAATTACAAATTAGATTCTGTAATAATTCCGTGGGATTTAGACTCAACAACATTCCCTGAATTACAAGAAAGTACTATTGACATTTTAAGTGTTGGCTCGTTAAATAAAGTCAAAAATTATTCGGTCTTCATGACTATTATAGCCAACTTAGTTAAAACAAATCCTAATCTCAAGGCTGAAATCATTGGAGAAGGATCGTTGCGAGTTCTTTTAGAGAAACAAATTGAATTCTTAAAACTAAAGAATAATATTACTCTTATTGGGCAACTACCAAGACAAGCCGTTCTAAAAAAAATGTCGCAAGCTAAAGTACTGTTGCATACTAGCAAATATGAATCCTTTGGATATGTATTTTTAGAAGCCTTATATTCGGGTATGCAAATTGTTTCATTTGATGTTGGTATTGCACAATCTATAGAAACATGGAGAATTTGCGATTTCGAAAAAGAAATGTTAGAAACTTTAAAGAACATACTTAATGACCCGAAAACACCAAACAAACAACGTGTATCTCTAAACAAATATGACTCCGGTATTCAATCCTATTTAAAACTATATAATGAATAGATTACTACTCATAGGAATTAATACATTGCGAGGATTTTCTGGCCCAATGTTCAATTTCTTAATTACACTATTTGGAATTAAATTTTTTGGAAAAGAAGATTGGGGAACCATGATTAATGCACTCTTATCCGTTTTCTTAATCGTTTTTATTATCGGTTGGGGAAATAAAGATTATTTAATTAGAAAATACAGCAAGCAACCTTCTCAAATCTATCAAGCATTTTATTCTAATTTTTTTAGCAGAAGCCTTTTACTCCCTTTAGCATTGATTCTTTTGTTATTCTTTCCAATAACAATTGCTATTTGGTGCATTGTGCTAGTACTACTAATGCATTCGTATAATGCGTTAGAAAGTTTAGTAATATTCCACCAAAAATTTGGAGCACAGTTTGCCGCAGAGTTAATTGCTTTCGGGCTTATTTTTAGTAGTATTTTTTATTTTAACAACTTTAGCTTAGAAACGTTTTTAAAACTGTATTGTGCTGCATTTTTATTCAAACTTTTATGGTTAATTATTGCTATGAAATTGTGGAAAGCACATTTTCACCTTAAAGTTTCGCTCCAAGAATTCATAGCTCCATTTTGGTTTTTTATGCTTGGATTGAGTGGTTGGGTTGCCTCAAAAGCTGACTTATATATTGTGAACTTTACCATGCCAAAAGCTCAAATTTCAGAGTACCAAATTGCAATTACTGCTTTCTTATTAATTCAGTCATTATCATACTTAATTATTTTACCATTTACTAAACATTTGTATAGACTTCCTGAAAAATCAATTGCTAAAATTAAAAAGATTTTAGCCTTTACCTCATTTCCACTTGTAACTCTATGTACTGCAGTTCTATGGTTTATTTTAGAAAAAATAGCAATCCTAAACTTACCTATAAGTTTTTATGTTTTTGGAGGTTTAGCTTCCATACCTACTTATTTCTTTATTGTAGATATAATGATGTATTACAGGAATAAGAAAGAAAGCTCTATTTTAAAAATCAATTTTATAAATGCGCTTTTAAACTTGGTTCTCACATTTTTATTGATACAAAAAATGGGCATAATGGGAGCAATTATAAGTGTATTTATAAACCAATGTAGTTTTTTATGTTTTTATAAATTTAAACTAATTAAATGAAAATACTACACCCAAATAAAGACGAATATTGTTCATTAAATGAATTAAAAAGCTACTATTCCGATGGCTTTTATTCCATAATATCTGAGGATGAAAAATCAAAATTAAATTATTTCTTAAATGCTTTTCAAGATTATAGAAAATCAAATAATTTAATAATTACTGATAAAAATTTGTATAAAAACCTTCCTTTTTCAATACATACGACAGAATGGATAGAAAGGCAAAAAGACGCAAAAATTATAGATTCAATAATACAAAACAAACAACAGTTAGAGATATTAGATGTTGGGTCTTGGAATGGCTGGTTGTGTAATTACCTTTCAAAAAAAGGACATAAATTAACTGGGATTAATTTTTTTAATGATGAATTTGACGGCTTAAAAACAAACGTTTATTACGACACTGAATTCACATTATTACAAATGCATGCTGACCAATTATATAGAATTGAGAAAAAATTTGACCTCATTATTTTTAATAGAAATTGGGCGTTTTTTCAAAATCATGAAGCTATATTAAATGATGCAATAAAAATGTTAAGTCCTAATGGTAAAATTATTTTTACTGGGTTAGCATTTTACAAGAACTCCTCATTAATTAAGCAGCAATTTGAATTAAAAAATTCAGAATTTAAAAAACGCTATAATATTCCTTTATTTTATAGTCCTTCAAAAGGATTTTTGGATTTTAATGATAAGATTTGGTTTAAAAAAAATGATATAAAACTAAATTCTTACAATTTATTAAAAAACGCTGTAAAACTATTTTTTCCTAAAAAACCATCTATCTTTTATGGTTTATACTCTAACTCAAATAGACAATAAATCTATATGCTACAATTAATTAACACTTTCAAAAATTTATTTTTTTATCGAAAATTGATTAAAAAAAATGCTTTGTGTTTTGATATTGGAGCAAACTTAGGAGTTAAGAGCAAATTATACTTATCATTAGGCGCCAAGGTCATCGCTTTTGAACCACAAGCCAAATGTTATGAAAGTTTACAAAAAATTAAACTGAAGCACACCAACTTTGAGGTAAATAAAAAAGCTATTGGGTCTAAAAATGGTGAATTAGATTTATTCTTAGGAAATCATATTGAAATAGCAACGTTATCAAGCAAGTTCAAAACCTACTTCACCACTGAAAACATTTATTGGAATAAAAAAGAAACGGTTAAAGTTGTAACTTTAGATTCTCAAATTGAAAAATATGGAATTCCAGATTTTTGTAAAATTGATGCAGAAGGTTATGAATATGAAATTTTAAGAACCTTAAACCATAAGATTCCTATAATTGAGTTTGAATTTACAGGAGGATTCATAGAAGAGACATTGTTATGCTTATCTAAAATAGATACCTTAGGAAATTATTCTTTTAATTATATTCTTAATGAAAAGCCACAATTAAAACTTAAAAACTGGATAACTACTGATGAAATGTCCGTGAAAATAAGAGCTATGAACATAGAAAATATCCATGGTAATATTTTTGCAAAAACAATCCAATAATGGGAAATAAAATCTTAATATTTAACCCAAAAAGCGCTAATTCTAAGCACAGAATACCTAACTCCATTATTCAGGTTGGTGCTGCTATACAAGGAAAATACAACTATGTTTTTGTAGATGGTAATATGGAAAGTGATCCATGGCAAACTATTTCTAATTACTTCCATACTGGAGAATTTAAATATTTTTGTTCTACAGTAATGCCTGGTCCACAATTAAAACAAGCCATTCCTTACACAAAAAAAATAAAAGAATTATTTCCAAATACCATCACCATTTGGGGAGGATATTTTGCTTCAAATCAATATAAAGTTTGCATGAACTCTGGATATGTAGATTATATTGTCAATGGACCAGGAGATAATACTTTTCCTCAACTATTAGATGTTTTAGAAGGAAAAACAGACCAAAAACTGATGTTAATACGCAATCTCATTTTTAGAGATGAGAATGGTAAAATAATTCAAACAGTAAAAGAAGCTCTTCTTAATCAAGATACCTTACCACCATATCCTTATCAATATTTCAATACCATTTACCCCTTAGAACGTTACCTTGCTAAGACGTTTATGGGACAAAAAACCTTAGCCTACCACTCTAGCATGGGTTGTCCTTTCACCTGTTCCTTTTGTGCTGTTGTACCCATATATAATGCCAAATGGAAGGCAAAATCAGCAGCAACTGTATATAAGGATATTCAGTTTTTTAAAGAGAACTATAATATTGATGCTATAGAGTTCCATGACAATAATTTTTTCACATCTAAAAAACGCGTATTAGAATTTTCTAAATTAGTGCTACATGATGAGATTCAATGGTGGGGCGAAGGACGCATAGATACACTAAATAAATATTCTGATGAAGAACTACAATTAATGCGAAAAGCAGGTTGTAAAATGATATTTTTAGGAGCAGAAACTGGTAATGATGAAGTGTTAAAACAAATGAATAAAGGAGGCACACAAAGTGGTCAAATGATTAAGGATTTTGTTTTACGCATGAAAAAGGCAGACATTATTCCTGAACTTTCTTTTGTATTAGGACTTCCTGGTATAGACGAAAAAAAGGTGTACGAACAAATTCTATGGGATATTAATTTTATCAAAGAAATTAAATCTATTAATCCAAACGCAGAAATTATTATCTACTTATATAGTCCTGTCCCTACAGAGGGTTCAAAATTATATCAACAAATTATTGATGCTGGTTTTTCATTCCCTGAAACTTTAGAAGAATGGATTGCACCAAGTTGGGAGAAATTTGACTTACGCAAAAATCCCTTAACACCTTGGTTAAAACCTTACATGATAGATAAAATTCAAAATTTTGAAACCGTAATGAATGGTTATTATCCTACCGTATCAGATTTCAAAATAAAAGGATATAAAAAGAACATTTTAAAACTAGTCTCTGGTTACAGATATAAATACGGTATATATCAAATGCCTTATGAAATAAAAGCTTTACATAAAATTTGGAAATACAGACAACCCGAAATAGAAGGGTTCTATTCAGAATGATAAGAAAACTACTAAAAAAAGCCATACATCCTTTCCTTAAATTTGGAATGGAAAAATTCTTCGCAAAACCAAGGTTGTTTGCGCATGAAGGCATTGAGGTTATAGTAATGCCAGAAGTCTTTCCTCCTCATTACACCTTTAGTACAAAAATACTATTAGAGTACATATCATCTATAGACTTAAAAAGTAAAACCTTTTTAGAGTTGGGTTGTGGATCTGGAATTGTATCATTATTTGCAGCATCTAAGCAAGCCATAGTCACAGCTTCTGATATAAATAGTATTGCGCTTAAAGCACTAAAAGATGCCAAGATTAAAAATAACTTAGAGCTAGAAATAATAAATTCTAACTTATTCAACCAAATTGAAAACCAAAGCTTCGACTACGTAATAATCAATCCACCTTATTATCCTAAAGACCCAAAAAATGTAAAAGAACAAGCATGGTTCTGTGGAGAAAATTTTGAATATTTTGAAAATTTATTACCACAATTATCAAAAAGATCTGACCATACTATTCTAATGATTTTATCCGAAGATTGTGATATTCAAAAAATTACAAATATCGCTGATAAAAATAAGCTTCAATTACATATAGAGATTGAACGAACTAGATTCTCAGAAAGGACTTTTATTTATAGAATTAGCCGTAAATTACAATAGTACTTTAACTCAAAAAACTTAACACAAAAATCCTGAAACTTAATACCACTGATTCTCAGCACAAAAAAACCTGCATCTAGGTTTGGTTATCTCAGAGTTTATCGTAAATTTGCAAACTCTTTTTTAAGAAGAGGAATGTTTAATCTTTTTGCGCTGTGAAGCGTAAATATAAATCAAATTAGTGTGGATACATTAAGCTACAAAACAGTTTCAGCTAACAAAGCTACCGTTAATAAGGAGTGGGTTTTAGTTGATGCTGAAGGACAAACTTTAGGTCGCTTAGCTTCGAGAGTAGCAATACTTTTAAGAGGTAAGCACAAGCCTAATTTTACGCCACACGTTGATTGCGGTGACAACGTAGTTGTTGTTAATGCTGAAAAAATCAACTTAACTGGTAACAAATGGACGGAAAAAAGTTACATCCGTCACACAGGTTATCCAGGTGGTCAAAGAAGTTTGACAGCTACTGAATTATTTGGGAAAGACCCAAGTAGATTAGTAGAGAAGTCAGTAAAAGGAATGTTACCTAAAAACAAATTAGGAGCAGCTCTTTTTAGAAATTTAACAGTTGTTACTGGTACAGAGCATGCTCATGCAGCTCAAAAACCTAAAACAATGAAATTAAACGAAATTAACTAAATGGAAGTAATTCACAAAATTGGCCGTAGAAAGACGGCTGTTGCTCGTGTGTACCTTGCCGAAGGAAGTGGCAAAATCACGGTGAACAAAAAAGACATGGCGGATTATTTTACTACTGCAACATTGCAGTATAAAGTAAACCAACCTTTAGCCTTGACTAACAATGATGGCAACTTTGATATTACTGTTAACGTATATGGAGGTGGTATCACCGGCCAGGCAGAAGCAATACGTTTAGGATTAAGTCGTGCTATGTGCGAACTAGATCCTGAAAACAGACTAGTATTAAAGCCAGAAGGTCTATTAACTAGAGATCCAAGAATGGTAGAAAGAAAGAAATTCGGACAGAAAAAAGCTCGAAAGAAATTCCAATTCTCGAAACGTTAATATCCAAACAACACATAGTTCAGAACTTGCTTATGCGAGTTCTGAATTATTTTATTTTATTAAAAAGATTCTGAAACAATTTCAGAACTTAAAGTTTAGCATCTAAATGAAGCCAACGGCAAAAGCCAAATGGAACATTGCTAATTTAACAGAACGTAAACTATTACAAAATGGAAAAAGTAGAAGTAAAAGAATTACTTGAAGCAGGTGTACACTTCGGTCACCTTACACGTAAGTGGAACCCAAACATGGCTCCTTACATTTATATGGAACGTAACGGTATCCATATTATCAACCTTTACAAAACAGCAGCAAAAATTGAAGAAACTTCTGAAGCTTTAGCTAAAATAGCAGCATCAGGAAAGAAAATCTTATTCGTTGCCACTAAAAAACAAGCTAAAGACATCGTAGCTGAAAAAGCTGGTGCAGTAAACCAACCTTACATTACTGAGCGTTGGCCTGGTGGAATGTTAACTAACTTTGTTACAATCAGAAAAGCCGTTAAGAAAATGGCTTCTATTGATAGAATGAAGAAAGATGGTACATTCAACTCTTTATCTAAAAAAGAACGTTTACAAGTAGATCGTTTACGTGCAAAATTAGAAAAGAATTTAGGTTCTATTTCTGACATGACTCGTTTACCAGGTGCTTTATTCGTAGTTGATATTATGCGTGAGCATATTGCAATTAAAGAAGCTCAAAAATTAAATATTCCAATTTTTGCAATGGTAGATACTAACTCTGACCCACGTGAAGTTGATTATTTAATTCCTGCAAATGACGATGCGTCTAAATCTGTAGATAAAATTTTATCTATCGTAACTTCTGCTATCGCAGATGGTTTAAACGAAAGAAAAGCTGAAAAAGCAGATAAAGCAGAAACAAAAACAGCAAAGCCAGCTAAAAAAGCAGAAAAAGCTGTTGTATCTGAAGAAGAAGAATAAATAACATTTATACAATATTAAAAGTCATTTGGTTCTTTTCATTTTGAAAATTAATTAAATGACTTTTTAAATTTTAAAAACTATGGAAAATACTGTAAAAATTACAGCAGCAGAAGTAAACAAGCTAAGACAAGCAACTGGTGCTGGTATGATGGATTGTAAAAAAGCTTTAGTTGAAGCTGGTGGAGATTTTGATAAAGCCATTGAAGTATTACGTAAAAAAGGACAAAAAGTTGCAGAAAAAAGAGCTGACAGAGATTCTTCTGAAGGTGCTGCAATCGCAAAAATAAATGCTGATAACACTTCTGGTGTTGCTATCGTTTTAGGTTGTGAAACTGATTTTGTTGGTAAAAACGAAAACTTCGTAGCATTAGCTAACGAATTAGCAGATATTGCTTTAAACCACGATACAAAGGAAGCATTTTTAGCTGCTGATTTTGGAGGTATGACTGTTGCTGAAAAATTAATTGAGCAAACAGGAGTAATTGGTGAAAAATTAGACATCACTTCTTTTGAAAAATTAGATGCACCATACGTTGGACAATACGTTCATATTAACAAAATTGCTGCTTTAGTAGGTTTATCTGCCAAAGTTGACAATGTTGAAACTTTAGTAAAAGACGTTGCAATGCAAGTAGCTTCAATGGGAGCAACTTCATTATCTTATAAAGATTTTGATCCTGCGTTTATTGCATCAGAAACTGAAGCGCGTATCGCAGTTATTGAAAAAGATAATATTGAATTAGGACGTTTAGGTAAAACGTTAAAGAATGTACCAAGTTACATCTCTATGGCTCAATTAACTCCAGAAGTTATTGCTGAAGCTGAAGAAGCTGCAAAAGCAGAATTAAAAGCTGAAGGTAAACCAGAGCAAATTTGGGATAGAATTTTACCTGGTAAAATGGAACGTTTTATTTCTGATAACACAACTTTAGATCAAGAACAATGTTTATTAGATCAAAAGTTTATTAAAGATGATAAGCAAACTGTTGCTGAATACGTTAAAACTTATGGTGACGTTGCAGTTACTGGTTTTAAACGTGCTACTGTAGGTTAATCAAATATATTCAAACAGTCCCAAGTTTCGGGATTATAAAAACCACTATATCGCTAAGATATAGTGGTTTTCTGTTTTATATAACTCAACAATGACGTAAAACTAAAAATTAAGGAATAGATTTTTTAAGAAAATCAATTTTGGCTTTTTTTTCACTTTTACAGATGCTAATAATTACGTAGCTTTGCTCAACTTTTAAACTATCTAATGAAATATAAAAGAATTCTACTAAAATTATCTGGCGAAGCTTTAATGGGAAATCGTCAATATGGTATAGACCCAGAAAGACTCTCTGAATATGCTAAGGATATTAAAGAAATCACAGAATTAGGTGTTGAAGTTGCTATTGTTATTGGTGGTGGAAATATTTTTAGAGGAGTAGCAGGTGCTATGCATGGTATGGATCGCGTTCAAGGTGACCATATGGGAATGCTAGCGACTGTTATTAACGGTTTAGCGCTACAAAATGCATTGGAAGACGCTGGTATAAAAACCCGCTTGCAAACTGCTATTAAAATCAATGAGGTTGCTGAACCATTTATTAGACGTAAAGCAATGAGTCATTTAAATAAAGGACGTGTTGTTATTTTTGGAGGTGGTACAGGTAATCCTTATTTTACTACAGACTCTGCTGCGGTATTACGTGCCATTGAAATTGAAGCAGATGTCATATTAAAAGGCACACGTGTTGATGGTATTTACACGGCTGATCCAGAAAAAGATAGCACGGCAGTAAAGTTTGATCGTATTTCTTTTGAAGACGTTTTAAAGAAAGGACTTAAAGTTATGGACACAACAGCGTTTACACTAAGTCAAGAAAATAATCTGCCAATTATTGTTTTTGATATGAATAAAAAAGGCAACTTATTAAAAGTAGTTACTGGTGAAAACATCGGTACTAAAGTCAACCAATAATTTTTGACTCAAATTTTGATAAAATCTAATTAAAATTTCAACATTATGAACGAAGACATTAAATTTATAATAGATTCAGCAAAAGAAGCTATGGATGCTGCAATAAAGCATTTAGAAAAGCAATTAATTAATATTAGAGCAGGTAAAGCTAGTCCTGCAATGTTAGGAAGCGTAATGGTAGATTATTATGGTTCTCAAACACCTTTGGGCCAAGTAGCAAATGTAAATACTCCAGATGGTAGAACTATTACTGTTCAGCCATGGGAAAAATCTATGCTTCAAGAAATAGAACGCGGTATAATGATTGCTAATCTTGGTTTTAATCCAATGAATAATGGTGATACTATTATAATAAATGTTCCACCTTTAACGGAAGAAAGAAGACGTGATTTAGCAAAACAAGCTAAAACAGAGGCCGAAGATGCTAAAATTGGTATTAGAAGTTCACGTAAAGAAGCAAACAATGACATAAAAAATTCTGATGTTTCCGAAGATCTACAAAAAAACGCTGAGATCGATGTGCAAACATTAACGGATACTTACGTTAAGAAAATTGATGCTATTTTAGAGGTTAAGGAAAAAGAAATAATGACGGTTTAACTGTTACACTAGAGTATACATCTCAAATTTCCTTGAGATATTTTTCTTCAAACATAATTTTAATCATAAATGTTACAGCGTCAGCTTGTTGTTTTTCTTTTGATGCTCGTATCATATAGCTATGCGCAACAACAACCTCCTAGACCAGAAAAAGACTCAACCCAGCACGCTCAAGATTCTATTAAAAAAACAGAATTTTTAAAAACCATTGGTAATGGTTACCTCCCTTTTAAGTACTTTAATCTCGACTTAAGATATCTTATAAAATTTAATCAGTACGAAGGTTTTAGAACAGGTTTAGGTGGCATTACCAATGATGAATTTTCAGAACGCTATCGTTTAGATGGTTATTTAGTGTATGGCTTTAGGGATGATAAATTTAAATATAAAATTGGTGGAGGTTTTAGAGTAAATGAAGCTTCAAACACATGGGTAAATCTTGCCTACACAGATGATTTACAAGAATCTGGAAGCTCAAAATTTCTTACAGATAAACGTTTTTTCACCTTTTTTGAGCCACGTTTAATCAATATCAACTTATTTTATAGACACATAACCAAGTCTGTATCATTACAACATAAAGTAACCAATCACCTACTTTCAGAAACACAGTTGGCAGTTTCTAAAATAACACCAACATATTACTATAATTATCTTTTAGATGGAAAAAGTTATCATTCTTATGATTTAAGTACCGCAAAAGTTAGTATGCAATGGAGTCCTTTTAGCCATTTTGAGTTAGTAAATGATAAAATAAAAGAAACCAAAGACGGCTACCCTAAGTTTGCTTTACAACTTACGCAAGGCTTTAAATCTGTTTTTGGAAGTGATTTTACATTTTCAAAACTCGATTTTAGAACCATTCACCAATTTAATCATAAAAATGAAGCTGTAACCAATATTACATTAGTTGCAGGAATTGCAGGCGGAGATACTCCACTAACGCAT
Organism: Winogradskyella eximia; assembly: GCF_003386165.1. Classification (GTDB taxonomy): domain Bacteria; phylum Bacteroidota; class Bacteroidia; order Flavobacteriales; family Flavobacteriaceae; genus Winogradskyella; species Winogradskyella eximia. Next base: position 129,484 of record NZ_QRDV01000003.1, read on the forward strand.
TTGTACCATGCCTATCCAAATAATATTACAAAAGAAACCATTTTACAACGCTTCTCTGTAGCCGGAATCAACAGTTTTGAAACCATGTATTTTAATGAGTTTTTTAGTGATAAATTTTCTACACTTCAATTAAAACATGCTTTTAAGCCTTTTAAAATATCAGAACGATTTAAACCACAACTAGTTTTAATATCGAGATATGCATTAGGTGAAATGACTAGTAAAAGCAGACATGAAGGCTTTGATTTTAATACTCTTGAGAAATTATATTCAGAATCTGGTTTAGAAATCAATAAATTATTTTTTGGTTTTGGACTGAGTTTCGCATATCGTTATGGCAGTTATCACCTGCCAAAATTAGAAGATAATATGGCTTTTAAGTTTACCTTCAATATTTCATTATAATCAAAATTATAATACTGTTAATTACCGTACTAATCCTTAGCTTTTTTCTACCTTTGCGGCTTATTTTATTAAGCGCATGTTTAAACTTTTAACCACAGGATTTTGGGAAGCTATTGCGAGACTTATTCTACGTAATAAAATCTTTATACTTATTGCCATTGTATTAACCACAGTGTTTTTTAGTTTGCAATGGAAACACATGCGTTTTACCTTCACTGAAGCCAATCTTTTACCAGACGATCACGAAGTAAATCTTATCTATAATAATTTTCTAGATGTTTTTGGTGAAGAAGGAAACCTTATTGTTTTAGGGGTTAAAGATTCGAGTCTGTTTTCAGTAAAAGAACTTAATGCTTGGAACAAACTTGCCGATTCATTTAAAGGTTATGATGAAGTAGAGTCTGTGCTTTCTATAAAAGATCTTCAAAAATTAGTAAAAAATACAAAAGAAGAAAAGTTTGACTTAGAACCATTTATTAAAGACTCAATACATAGCCTTAAAGAAATAGATCTACTTCAAGAAGAGCTTTTTAAACAATATCCATTTTACGATAATTTCTTATTTAATGCAGAAACGAAAACCATAAGAACTGCCATCTATCTAAAGAAAGATATAGTAAACACCTCTGCAAGAAAAGATTATATTTTAGATGATTTTCTTCCAAAAGTTCAAAAATTTGAGGCTGAAACAGGACTCGATGTTCGCATATCTGGTATGCCTTACATTAGGACCTTAAATGCAACAACTATAGTTGGTGAAATTCCGATTTTTATAGGAGCTGCACTATTTGTGACTTCCTTAATTTTCTTCTTATTTTTTAGATCATTCAGAGCTACATTTATTTCTCTTATTGTGGTTTGTTTTGGAGTTATGTGGACGTTTGGTATCATAGGACTACTAGGTTATGAAATCACTGTACTTACCGCATTGATACCACCATTAATCATTGTAATTGGTATACCTAATTGTGTTTTCTTAATTAATAAATATCAGCAAGAAGTAAAATCTCATGGTAATAAAGTAAGGTCTTTACAACGTGTAATCACCAAAGTTGGTAATGCAACTTTAATGACCAATATTACAACAGCTTCAGGTTTTGCTACATTTATTCTAACTGAGAGTAAATTGCTTAAAGAGTTTGGTATTGTAGCTTCACTAAGCATTATAGCCATTTTTATATTATGCTTGCTTATTATTCCTATCCTTTACACGTTTTTACCATATCCTAAAGAACGTCACTTAGAGCATTTAAACAAACGATGGATTGGTGCTTTTGTAAATTGGATGGAGAACATGGTAAAACATAGAAAAATTACCATTTATGCTACAGCTTTACTATTAATTGTTGGAAGTATTATTGGGATCTATCAAATTAAAATTTCTGGAAGTCTTATAGAAGACATGCCTCAAGACACTGAATTTTTTAGAGACATACGGTTTTTTGAAACTGAATTTAATGGTATTATGCCATTAGAAATTATGATAGATACCAAACGTAAAAAGGGAGTTATGAAATTAGCGACTTTAAAACGTATGGAACAATTAGAAGAGTTAATTCATGACATTCCTGAATTATCTCGACCAATCTCTGTGGTTGGTTTAGTAAAATATAGTAAACAAGCTTATTATAACGGCAACCCTAAGTACTATCAATTACCAACTAGTCAAGAAAACAACTTTATTTTATCTTATGCTAAAAACTCAACTTCAAATGTTGACATGCTTAGCAATTTTGTAGATAGTACTGGTCAATATGCTCGTATTACTACCTTTATGAAAGATATTGGTACGGCAAAAATGGAACGCATCCAAGAAGATCTACAAACCAAAATAGATAAAGTCTTTCCTAAAGAACGTTATAATGTTATTATAACTGGTAAAGCCCTTGTCTTTCAAAAAGGGACAAAATATTTGGTTAAAAACTTAGCCATTTCGTTAACCTTAGCCATTGTTCTTATTGCGTTATTTATGGCATACCTTTTTCGTTCGTTTAGAATGATTATTGTATCATTAATCCCTAATTTGTTACCGTTGTTAGTCACAGCAGGCTTAATGGGCTACCTTGGAGTACCAATTAAACCTTCTACTATTTTGGTATTTAGTATTGCGTTCGGTATTTCAGTAGATGATACTATTCACTTTTTAGCTAAGTATAGGCAAGAATTGCAAGCCAATCATTGGAAAATTAGAAAATCCGTTTACGCAGCACTTAGAGAAACTGGTGTTAGCATGATTTATACATCTATAGTACTATTCTTTGGGTTTTCGGTGTTTACCATTTCAAGTTTTGGTGGAACCGTAGCTTTAGGTGCTTTAGTTTCTATAACATTACTGTTTGCAATGCTTTCTAACTTATTGTTATTACCTTCTCTATTATTATCTTTAGAGCGTAATATTGCAAACAAAGAAGTGTTGCGAAAACCTTCAATAAATATTATTCCTTCAGAAGATGATGATGACGAAGAGGAAGATTCAGAACAAAAAAATTAATAAGACTAACATGACTTTAAAATAGGCCATAATTCATTTGAATTAAATGGTTTATTTTAAAATTCATTTGGTATAATATATATTAGCATTAAAATAATTATAAAATGACTTCAAAAACTGTAGCTCAATTATTATCGCAAGATGGAACCTTACAAGATGTTACTCTTAAAGGTTGGGTAAGAACTTTTAGAAATGATAGATTTATTGCATTAAACGATGGTTCTACCATTAATAATATACAATGTGTTGTTAATTCTGAAAATTTTAACGAAGCCCTTTTAAAACGTGTTACTACAGGAGCTGCAGTTCATGTAACTGGAGAATTAGTTGAAAGCCAAGGAAAAGGACAGTCGGTAGAAATCGTTGTAAAAACATTAGAGATTTTAGGGGATTCTGACCCAGAAACATATCCTATTCAACCTAAAAAACACTCTTTTGAATTCTTAAGAGAGAATGCACATTTACGCACAAGAACAAATACCTTTAGTGCTGTAATGCGTTTACGTTCGTCTTTATCATTTGCTGTGCATAAATATTTTAATGAGAATGGCTTTAATTATATGCACACACCTATTGTAACCGGAAGTGATGCTGAAGGAGCAGGTGAAATGTTTAAAGTAACTACTTTAGACGCAAAAAACCCACCATTAAATGACGATGGTTCTGTAAATTATAAAGAAGATTTCTTCGGAAAAGAAACGAACTTAACAGTTTCTGGTCAGTTGGAAGCTGAAACTTATGCCATGTCTTTAGGTAAAGTTTACACTTTTGGACCAACATTTAGAGCGGAAAACTCTAATACAACCCGTCATTTAGCAGAATTCTGGATGATAGAGCCAGAAGTTGCTTTTATGGATTTAGCTGGCAACATGGATTTAGCGGAAGACTTCATGAAATCAGTTTTAAGTTATGTACTAGAAAAAAATAGTGAAGATTTAGAGTTTTTAGAAAATCGCCTATTACAAGAAGAAAAATCAAAACCACAAGCCGAACGTAGCGACATGAGCTTAATTGAAAAAATTAAGTTTGTTGTAGATAACAACTTTAAACGTGTAAGTTATACTGAAGCTATAGATATTCTTAGAAACTGTAAACCAAATAAGAAGAAGAAATTTAAATATATCATTGAAGAATGGGGAGCAGATTTACAATCTGAGCACGAGCGATTCTTAGTAGAAAAGCACTTTAAATGTCCTGTAATTTTATTTGATTATCCAGCAAACATCAAAGCATTTTACATGCGTTTAAATGAGCCAGACAGTGAAGGAAGAGAAACAGTGAGAGCTATGGACATTTTATTCCCAGGTATTGGTGAAATGGTTGGAGGTTCTCAAAGAGAAGAACGTTTAGACGTTTTAAAAGAAAAAATGAAAGCCTTAGATATATCTGAAGAAGAATTATGGTGGTATTTAGATTTACGTAAATATGGCACTGCAGTTCACTCTGGGTTTGGATTAGGTTTTGAGCGTTTAGTAATGTTCTCAACAGGTATGGGAAATATTAGAGATGTTATTCCTTATCCAAGAACACCTCAAAATGCAGAATTTTAATTGTTATTAAATTTAACGTGACAGATTTTAAAAACCTGTCACGTTTTTTTCACTACATTTATAAGCAACAGAAATTTTATGTCTTTAAAGCAGTTTTTATCATTTAAGCTATCACAAAAGCTATCGCCTCAACAGATTCAACTTATGAAGTTGATTCAGTTGCCTACACAAGCCTTTGAACAACGTTTAAAGCAAGAGTTAGAAGAAAACCCTGCCTTAGATACAGGAAAAGAATCTGATGAATCTGATGATGCCTTTGACGAATTCGATAATTCTGATGAGACTTATGATGACAATGAAACCATTGAGGCAGAAGACATCAATATTGACGAATATTTAAGTGACGACGAAATCCCAGAATATCGTACTCAAGCCAATAATTATAGTGCAGATGATGAAGACAAATCTGTGCCTTATGCTGCTGGTACATCCTTTACACAACATTTAATAAATCAATTAAATACCTTTAGACTTTCGGATCAAGAAGAAGAAATTGCTTATTTCTTGGTTGGTAGTGTAGACGAAAGTGGCTATATACGACGTTCATTATCTGATATTACAGACGATTTAGCGTTTACTCAAAATGTATATACCACAGAAGAAGAGGTTGAAAAAGTATTACAAATAGTACATCAGTTAGACCCAGCAGGTGTTGGTGCTCGTAACCTTCAGGAATGTTTAAGTATTCAGCTGCATAGAAAAGAACAACGTCCTGATGTTGCTATGGCAACGGCTATTATAGATAAAGGTTTTGAGCAATTCACAAAGAAGCATTATAAAAAGTTAATGCAAAAATTTAACATTGATGAAGAACAACTTAAAGATGCTGTAGAACAAATTGAACACCTTAATCCTAAACCAGGTGGTTCTTATGCTGGTAATAATAAAATTGTTCAACACATTGTACCGGATTTTGCTATTAAGATTGTAAACGGTGAATTAGAGCTAACTCTCAATGGTAGAAATGCACCAGAATTGCATGTATCAAGAGAATACAACAATATGCTTAAAGGGTATAAAGAGAGCAAAGAGAAATCTAAATCCCAAAAGGATGCTGTAATGTTTATTAAGCAAAAGCTAGATGCAGCAAAGTGGTTTATAGAGGCTGTTAGACAACGTCAACAAACATTGTTTATTACGATGAGTTCTATTATGCATTACCAAAAAGAATATTTCTTAACTGGTGATGAACGTAATTTACGACCTATGATTTTAAAGGACATTGCAGACGAAATTGAAATGGATGTTTCTACCATTTCTCGTGTTGCAAATAGTAAATATGTAGATACACCTTACGGTACAAAACTAATTAAAGAATTCTTTTCAGAATCCATGACTAACGATCAAGGTGAAGAGGTTTCTACAAGAGAAATTAAGAAAATTCTAGAAACTGTAATTGAAGAAGAAAGCAAAAAGAAGCCAATGACCGATGAAGCGCTTGCTAAAATCTTAAAAGAAAAAGGCTATCCAATTGCAAGACGTACAGTTGCTAAATACAGAGAACAATTAGATATTCCTGTGGCTCGTTTAAGAAAAGAACTTTAAAAAGCCCTTTGGATGAAAGAATTTATTTTAAAAGGCATATCGTTTGTGTTTCATCCGTTAATAATGCCATTATTGGGTGTCATTTTCTACTTTTCTAAAACACCTAGGTTTATTCCAGTGCCTGTAATGAAAGCTAAGATTTTTTCAATAGTAATTCTCACTATCATCTTACCTATTCTACTCTTTTTTTTGCTTAAAACCATAAATAAAGTCGATTCAATTTACTTGAAAAGTACTAGAGAGCGTTTAATTCCGCTCTTTATTAATTCTGTAATTACCTTATTAATTCTTATAAGAGTACTAACACCTAGTGAAATTATAGAATTATATTATTTCTTTTTGGGGATTCTTTGCTCTACTTTAACTTGTTTTATTTTAGCTATTTTTAAAATAAAAGCCAGTATACATATGATTGCAGCCTCAGGTTTTACAATGTTTGCCGTAGCCATTGGCTTGCATTACAAAATAAATATAAATGGAACGATAGCTCTAATGCTGATTATTCTTGGAGCCATTGCTACATCTCGTTTGCATTTAAAAGCCCATACAAATCAAGAATTAATAATAGGCTTATTTACGGGCCTAACTCCACAAATTTTTCTACTTAGTTATTGGTTATAATACATAAAACATGAGTCCTATTTTAAGGGATTTCATATCAACACTTGTATTATCAGATTGTAAATTTGCATCAAAAATTGGATTAAGACCATAATACAAATGAAAATTCCATGTGCCATAACCAGCACTTAAAGTAAGCCCATATTGAAGCTTATTAAAACTGTCTATATTAGAGAGTTTACTGTTCTCAATATCACTCATAAACTTGGTAGAATTATAGAGTAAATAACCTATTTTAAAACCTGTATATATGCGCCAAAAATTATAATCACTTGCTGTAGATGTCCTCCATCTAATTTCTAAAGGAACTTCAATCAAATAAGTCGTAAACTTATTTTTTGTTACGTTATAATCACTTTCGTCAATAATACTAAATTCAATGTCATTAGTCGTCTCAGAGATCAATATGTTTTTTTGATTATATGAATTTGCAGATAAACCAAGCCCTAAACCTATAGCAACATTTCTTCGTTCATTAATAGGCATATCTCTAATAAAGCCTAAATTAAAACCTGATGAAAAGCCACTTTGCTTTACACCTGACGGTTTTTCATTCAATAAATTATAAGTTACAGATGCATAAAACTGATCTTCTCTATAATCCTTATAGAGTGCAGATACATCTTCTTTATTAGTATTATTATTTTGTGAGAATCCAATGACACCAATTAATACTAAAAGCACAAAAACAAAATTTTTCATATTTATAAAATTACAAAATCTTTAATTCATTTTTGCATAAAAAAAACGTCCTGAAAAAATCAGGACGCCTATTTATATAATTATAAATTATAACTATTATTCATCTTTTCTTGCATTAGCAATATACATTACTTTTAATGCATTAGCTTTTCGTAGTTCTTGTTTAATATCTGAAACCAAACCTGCGTTGGTATCTTTATCAACTTTAAGACCTACTACTACTTTACTTTGCAGTTCTTCATTCATTTCACTAATACCTTGATAAATTGAAGACTGTACATCTTCTAAACCAATAAATGCATCATTAAACTGAATTCTTGGCTCTACACCAAATTGCTTATATTGACTACTCGGTTTACCTGCGTAGATAAAAATAGTTCTATCTTTTTTAAGTTTTTCAACTTGATCTGCACTAGGTAATCGGTTTTCAATCATTAAAGAACTGTCTCGCATTACGGTTGCAACCATAAAAAAGAAAAGTAACATAAATACAATATCTGGAAGTGATGCCGTCGAAATTGCCGGTAACTCACCTTTTTCCTTCTTTCTAAATTTTGACATATTTGTTTCTTTTAGTCTTTATCTGGTTCTGCTTCAGACAACTTCATAGGGAATAAATTCTTAATGGTCTCAATACGCTCATTAAGCACTTCATCCTTACTAAATTGGTTCTTTTCCTTCTCTTCTAACATTGCGGTAAATACTTTTTCCGCATTAGGATAATACTTCTTATACAATCTTGTTGCTTCTCTTTCTCTTAAGATATTGTAAGCTGCAACAAGCTCATTTTGTACATCCATGTACTTTTCATAAGTCGTTTCCCTATCATGCTTCATTGAGATAATAGCTTTGTCTGGATGGTCAGATGAAGATTCATCTTTCTTACCCTTACAATACGTACAAGTTTCACCAGCCGCATTAGTTCCTCCACCGTTGTCTAAAAACTCAACTGCTGCTTGTCTCAAATCCTTTAATTGCATTTCCTCGTCTTCCACTAATAATTGGTTATGACGGTTTATTAAAACAGTAAATAAATTTTTCTGCTTAATAATAGGAGGTGTAACTTCAGAGTCATCAATAGGTGGCAAACTTCTTAATAATCCTTTGTCTTTTTCAATTGTTGTTGTAACTAAGAAAAAGATAAGTAATAAGAAGGCAATGTCAGCCATTGATCCTGCATTCACTTCGGGTGCTGCTCTTTTTGCCATTTTTATATTATTTACTAATTACTTTTTTTACTCCTGAGAAAATCATAGAAATTGCGGCAACTGCTAATAATATATAAAAGGCAACTAAGCCAGCTCCAACCATTGTTGATTCTCCTTCAGTTGCAAATGTATCACCATTTTTATACTGTATAGGTAAATCACTACCTGATACAGCATAAGATATAACTAATACTGCAACAAAAGCTCCAACACCGATTAAGGTATTCTTAAGACCTGCTGTATTTGTAAATAGATTTTTTAAAACAAAAAACACTACAAATGCTAAAACTAATCCTAATATAACATAAGCAATATAAGCCATTGGGTCTACAAGACCAGCGCTTTCACCAGTCTTTATTGCTTCGTCTCCAGCAGCAATAATTCTAACTAGAGATATAATCCCAGCTAAACTTAGTACAGCGGCTACTATTTTTAATATTTTGTGCATAATTATTTTTTATTTTTTGTGTCTTACTAGTAAATCCATCAATGTGATAGATGCATCTTCCATGTCATTTACAATGCTATCAATTTTAGCAATGATATAATTATAAAAGATTTGAAGTATAATAGCTACAATAAGACCAAATACTGTTGTTAAAAGTGCTACTTTAATACCACCTGCAACTAAAGAAGGTTGCATATCACCCGCAGCTTCAATTTTATCGAAGGCTTGAATCATACCAATTACCGTACCCATGAAACCAAGCATTGGTGCCAAAGCGATAAATAAAGAAATCCAAGACACATTCTTTTCTAATTGACCCATTTGAACACCACCATAAGCTACAACAGCTTTTTCAGCAGCATCAATGTCTTCATCTGCTCTATCTAAACCTTGATAGAATATAGAAGCAACAGGTCCTTTTGTATTTCTACAAACCTCTTTTGCAGCTTCGATACCACCAGAATTTAATGCATCTTCTACATTTTGGGTTAATTTTTTAGTGTTTGTTGTTGAAAGGTTTAAAAAGATAATTCTCTCAATAGCAATTGCTAATCCAAGAATTAAACATAGTAGTACAATACCCATAAAGCCTGGACCACCCTCAATAAAACGCTTTTTTAATTCTTGATGAAACGTCAAGTCTTCAGAAGCTGGTTCTGCTTGAGTTACAGTTGTTACAGTTGCTGTTGCGCTTGCAAAGGCTGTTGTTGCATTTGCATTAACAGTTCCGATAGCCATTAAACATGTTATGGCAAGGATAGAAAATAATCTTTTCATTGTTCTGAATCTTAATTTTATTAGTTAAAGTGTTAAAGATATAAAAAAATATGCAATTATAACGTAAAAATATCAGCAGAGAGGAAGGGATTCGAACCCTCGATACCCTTTTGGAGTATACACACTTTCCAGGCGTGCGCCTTCGACCACTCGGCCACCTCTCTCTAAATTTTAATGTTATATTACACTAGGGCAAATAACGAAAAAAACTTCAAACACTAAAATTTATTGTGTTATTTTTAAGACATTTCTCCTCTAAGTGAAGTTTCAAAATAAAACTTAAATTCTTCTGGTTTTACTTTTTCACCTAAAAGATACATCATTTTAGCTATTGCAGCTTCTGTGGTTATATCTTTGCCTGAGATCATACCAATTGTTTTTAGCTGCGAACTTGTTTCATATTGTCCCATGTTTACACTTCCTCTTACACATTGTGTAACGTTTACAATATATAGCCCATTTTTAATAGCCTTTTGCAATAACGCGATAAACCAAGATTCTGTTGTTGCATTACCAGAACCATAAGTTTCTAAAATGAGGCCTTTTATCAACTTACTTGTAAGAATCGCTTCACAAATTGGCCTTGATATTCCTGGAAACAATTTTAACACTCCAATATTAGCATCCATTGCAGTTCTTACAATTAATTTTTCATTAAGATTTGGTTTCCATAAATATTCCGAATTCACATTTAAATGCACACCAGATTCTGCCAAATGCGGATAATTAAGAGATTCAAAAGCTTCAAAATGCTCAGCATTTAATTTTGTAGTTCTATTACCTCTGTATAATTTATATTCAAAATACAAACCTACTTCTCTAATTATTGGCACTCCTTCCTTTTGTAAAGATGCCATTTGAATTGATGTAATTAGATTTTCCTTAGCGTCTGTTCGTAAATCTCCTATAGGTAATTGAGAACCTGTAAATATCACTGGCTTTGCTAAATTCTCTAACATAAAACTGAGTGCAGATGCAGAATAACTCATAGTGTCACTACCATGCAAAACAACAAAGCCATCAAAATCTAGATAATTATCTCCAATAATTGTTGCAATATCTGCCCAATAAATAGGATTCATATTGGATGAATCTATCGGCTCTTCAAATGAAATAGTCTCAATTGTACAGTCTAATAAACGTAGTTCTGGAATTTTAACAAGTAAGCTATTAAAATCAAATGCCTTTAGTGCACCAGTTTCAACATCTTTAACCATACCGATAGTTCCTCCTGTATATATTAATAGAATATGTGGTTGTTTTATCATTTAGATTCCGAATATAGCTTTTGAATTTTCTGTGGTAATAGTTGCGATCTCTTCTTCGCTTACGTTGTAAAGTTCCGATAATTTTTCTAATACCTTAGTTACATATGCACTTTCATTTCGTTTACCTCTAAAAGGTTTTGGTGCTAAGTAAGGAGAATCCGTTTCTAAAACAATATGCTTTAAGTCAATCTGATTAATAAATTGATCTATTTTGCCATTTTTAAAAGTGACAACACCACCAATTCCTAATTTCATATTATAAGAGATGGCTTGTTTTGCTTGTTCTAAATCACCCGTGAAACAGTGAAAAATCCCATATAAATCATCTGGCTTTTCGTGTTCTAACACTTCAAAAATTTCATCAAACGCTTCTCTGCAATGTATTACTATTGGTAATTTGTATTGCTTAGCTAAATTAATTTGATATTTGAAGGCCTCAATCTGAATATCTAAAGTAGATTTATCCCAGTAAAGATCTATTCCTATCTCTCCAATAGCGCAAAACTTTCGATTTTTCAAGAAATCCTCAACATGCTTAAGTTCTTCCTTGTAATTTTCTTTTACAGATGTTGGATGCAAGCCCATCATTAAAAAAACATACTCTGGAAAATCTTTTTCGAGTTGAAGCATTGCTTCCGTATAAGTTGAATCTATAGCAGGTATAAAAAAACGCTTTACATTAGCATCAATAGCTCTCTGCATCATTTCCGTTCTATCATCATCAAAAGCATCACTATATAAATGCGTGTGTGTATCTGTAATTATCATTTTACAAAAGTAAACTATCTTTGCACAAATTAAAATAATGGAAACACTGAAAGACTTCCTTATTAGCAAGGGTTATTCTAAAATTAAATTAAAGTTTACTAAAACAAATCATTTTGAAATTAAAGCTTCAATAAATGGTATTAAAGGACGTTTTATTTTAGATACAGGAGCTTCCAATAGTTGCGTTGGTTTTGAGGCTATTGAGCGATTTAATCTCAAGGTAAAAGATTCGGAAATCAAAGCCGTTGGCGCAGGAGCATCTAATATGATGACACAGATTTCTACATCTAATTCTATAAAAGTAGGAAAATGGAAAAAAAATCGTTTATCATTAATTTTATTTAATTTATCCCATGTTAATACCGGACTCATTAACCATAATGCAGAGCCTGTTGATGGCATTATTGGTGCAGATGTTTTAAAAAAAGGCAAAGGCATTATAGATTACGAAAAAAAATACTTGTACTTAAAACTAAAATAAGCATTATAAAATATAGATTTTTCTTACCTTTAAAGCTAACCCTTCATTTGAATTAATAGCAAAAAAATGAACCCTACCATCATTATAGCAGATGACCATCCCCTTGTACTTAAAGGTCTACATGATTTTTTACACGAAAACAAATTTAATGTTATAGCCAGTGCAAAAAATGGAAAAGAAGCATTAGCTTTAATTAAAGCCCATCGACCAGACATTGCTATCTTAGATATAAAAATGCCTTTTTTTACTGGTTTAGAAATTGCAAAAAAATGCCAAGCGAGCAATATTAAAACGAAAATCGTATTAATTACTTTCGAAAAAGACGAAAACACCTATAATGAAGCAAAGGAATTAGGCGCTTATGGTTATGTTCTAAAAGAATTTGCTTTAGATGAGATTGAAAGTTGCATTACTTCCGTTAGTAATAACAAACCTTATTTTAGTCCAGAACTTTTATCTTATATCGAAATTAATAATGCTCCTGACAAAATTAAGACTCTAACTGAGGCCGAAACGAACATTTTTAAACTTATTGGAGGCAATAAAACGGCTACTGAAATCGCAAAAGAGCTAAATATATCGGTTAGAACTGTAGAAAAACATAAAAGTCACATTAGAACAAAACTCGCATTAGACTCAAAATCAGCAAGTTTGTATTTATTTGCAAAAGAAAATTTGAGATTTCTCTGAATATACGTAGTACTACGTATAGTTTTGCATTCATTTATTTAAGATATTTACATCAGTGATTTAGTTGTTATCAATTAATCATTGTTATTAATTAAGGGTTAATAACGAGCTATTAGTTAGTTCTTAGGGATCATTAAGTCTCGGATAGTTAATCCGAGACTTTTTTTATACAAATAAGTCAAAAAATACGTAGTTCTACGTATAGTATTGCATTAAAATATTGTGCAATTTTACATCAGCTATTAATCAATGTCTCAAGTTAAATTCTAAAAAGCTCTGAGTTGACTTATAATTCAGAGCTTTTTTTAAAACATGAAATTTATGGAAACCACGAAAAATGAATCACCTGCAAAAACTGACAAAATATTTATATTTTTATTAGTTGTAAGTTCTGTAATCGTAATCTCTGCAAATATCGCAGTTAATTTTTTTAGTTAATCTTAGTTAGATAATCTCTTGTTAGTTAGGAGTAAAAAAGCGCAAGTCTTATGGACTTGCGCTTTTTACTTACTCAAAGTGCTATTTCACTCATTCTAGATTTTAAAATATATAAAAACACAATAAATTTAAATCGTTAACCTAATAGTCTATGAGACAAAAACAATCAAAAAATTATTTCAAATTTGACATTCTACTCTTTGGAATTTTAATGCTATGTTATACTTGCCAAAAAGACGATGCAGTGCCCTCAGAAGAACCTGCTTTAGCATTTAAGCTTAAAGTTATTAATTATGCCGAAGTTACTAAAAACAAAAATGTTAACGCTATCATAGACGCCTTTCCCAAAAGTTGACGACATATTACATAGTAGTACAAATCTACAAGGAAGATCTGTCTATATTGAAGCGTACGATTTTTATGTAGATGATGAAACCGTTAACTATGTTACCTATGGTAATTACGACTCTTATACGTTTGCCATACATAGAAACCAATACAATGGCTTGGTAGAAAACTTGGTGCTCAGTAAACAAGTAGATGGTTCTTATAAGGCTTCTGTTGTTAGTTATAATTTAACAGATTCTGAAAAACAAGCTATAAAAGCAGGAAATACACCTATAGATATCGCACAGAAAACGTTTGTTAGTTCCATGATGAGCAGAGAATCTGTTGGAGAACCATGTTACGAGGCACAGACCATTACAATTATTAGTCCTAGAGATATTAGTGCTAGCCATACTATAAATATACAGGCAGAAGTTCCCTGTCCAACTGATGATTCTGATGACGGTTTTTGGGATGACGATGGTGACACCTCTGGTGGTGGTGGTGCTAATCCTGGTACAGGTTCTGACCCTTTTGGTGGATTATTAGGTGGAGGTAATGGTATTGGAGACGGAACTGGTAATCCAAACCAAACAGATCCAGATGACCCAGACACTACTGATCCAGACGGCACCCAAGATTGTCTAGAACTTGATGCTGAGGGTAATTGCATGGATGACGCTACTGCGATTTTGGTGCCCAATGAAACTAAAGATTGTGAAGAACTTAGAAAAAATTCTGAAAACACAACTTTTAAACAGCGCATGCAAGTTTTAGCGGATGCAATACCTGGTGATATAGAAAAGGCTTTTGGAATTTATAACGGAACTTATTTTAATCCTCCTGTATCTAATCCTGCTTGTGGACCAATCGTTGATGGTGATGAAAATCATTCTGGTATTGTCAATTCACACCCAGTTCTTAAGGCTTATGCACATAACCATTTAAAAAATGCCTCGGGAACACGCAAGCACATAGGTACATTTTCACCTAAGGATATTACTAATTTTAATAATATATTTACTGATTCAAATTCAGATGATTCTCCATCGCCTTTATTACAGCACGAGATGGCATACTATTTGGTATGTGATGAAGGGAACTATGTTATGAAAGTAAAAGATGGAACTAAACTACTTGATTTTACTATCCTTATGGGTAGTGATGGTTTTGCAAAGGAAGTAAAAGACTATTATCGAAAAAATAAAATTAAACACGGCAAGCCGAAGAAAGATCAAAATCTAGGTTTTTTAAAATTCATGAAAGAATATAACATTGGTATAGATTTGTATGAAGCTGATGCTAACTTTGAAAATTGGAAAAAACTAGAACTTAATGAAGATGAAAATGACATTAATAAAACAGATTGCTAATTAATCAGATATATTATGAAACAAATACTATTTACAACACTATTATTACTTATATCAGTATCAATAACTGCTCAAACAGTTATAGATATGGCAGATGAATCGATAACTAATGAAACAAAAAATGGAACTTATTATGTAAAGGACATTAACAACTATATGCAACCCTATCTAGGTACTTGGAAGTATATTAACGAAAATGAAGAGTTCAGAATTATTTTAACTAAAGTTGAAATGTTTCATGTTATTCTTCCCGAAGCTAGTATAGATTACTATAAAGATGGTTTAAAAATTCAATATCAAAAATATGAGAATAATGTATTAACTTATGATTCAGTCATTGATTCTCATCCGTCAGGTATTATACAAGAATTTGGAGTATTAGATATAACATTTACAGATTACGAGCGAAATAATGAGATATTTAGTTTGGAACTAACTCTAATTTCTACAGGAATAAATGAACATAATAAATTGAAATTTGCTCTTGATAAATTTGAAAGTAGTAATTCTTACCACGACGAACATCCTAATGAACCTTATTTTAGCGTACCTAATAATATTGAAATGACAAAGATGTGATTGGAAAAATAATTATTAAAAAGCGACACAATTAAATGGTAAAATGTAACATATTAATTGCTGTAATACTAATTACATCTTTTGATTGCAAAGCACAATCCCCTATTATGCCTTTAGATACCTATATACACAATACACCAGAAGGAGGTTATATTAAAGACTTGGATAACGAACTCGATAAGTTTGTTGGCACTTGGATTTATACTAATGGTTTAACAACACTTACTTTTGAGCTTCAAAAATTGGAACTATTTTATGACGGTGAACATTATGAAGATATACTTATTGGAGAATATAAATATGTGGAGAATGGTATTGAGATTGTAAATCTTTTACCATTATTAGACGAGGGTAGTGGAGTTATCGCTCATGGACATAAAATATCTGGAAGACAGATTATTCCTAAGGACAGGTATGTTGCCTGCAACGATTGTGATGATAATGAAAGAAGACTAAGACTTAGTTTTTATGACCCTGAACGGTCATACCTATCCACATCAGTAGTTTTACGCTACCTTTTAGATGAGACTAATCCTGAAAAAATGACTGCTACAGTAAACGATGACTATAGTGTGATATTACCAAGCGAAGATTCACCTACAAATCTAAGAGTACCATTTGGAGAATATACAATGGTAAAACAGTAATAATATGCACTATATATTTTTGGTTATACTTTTTATAATCACGTTTTCTTGTAAAGCTCAATCCCTAATTATTGATTTAGATGGATGGGATGGTGAATCAGTATAAAACGCTTATTATAAAGATGTTAATAATTTTATAGACCCTTTTGAAGGTACGTGGCTATACACAAATGGAAATACATCTTTTAAAATTGTATTAATTAAAACTACGATACAATATACTGGGAAATTCTATACCGATTATCTTACCGGTGAATACCAATATATTGAAAATGGCGTTGAAATAGCCAATACACTTAGTAATACTAATGATCAGAATATTGGTATATATGGCAATTCTTTATTAAAAAATATTCATAAACCACCTTGTAGTGGTTGTCCTGCCAGTGAAAGAAGAGTAGAGGTTATTATCCGAGACTTCATATCTGGTCTAGAAGGCACACTTACACTAAAACTTGTTACTAATACTATTGACGGACAACCTGCTATTGAAGGGTTTATTTACGGAAATGCTCCTACTACAATAGTAGAAGGAAATCCGCCTACATATACTAAAATGGTAATTCCTACAGGAGATTTTACATTTATTCAGCAATAAAAACTAACCAAAACTACATATATAAATATTTGTTAGTTAGGAGTAAAAAAGCGCAAATCCAGAGGAATTGCGCTTTTTAAATTTTATTTACTTTAAGACCTACATCTCTAAAGCCTTCTTAACATTATTATCCATTAATAATTCTTCCGGATTTTCTAATGCTTCTTTTACAGCTACCAAAAATCCAACAGATTCTTTTCCGTCAATAATTCTATGGTCGTAAGATAACGCCACATACATCATAGGATGAATTTCAACTTTGCCATCTACAGCGATAGGACGTTGAATAATATTGTGCATTCCTAAAATTCCACTTTGAGGAGGATTAATAATTGGTGTAGATAACATACTACCAAATACTCCACCATTAGTAATAGTAAACGTTCCACCTGTCATTTCATCAACAGTAATTTGACCATCTCTAGCTCTAAGTGCTAATCGCTTTACTTCAGATTCTATACCTCTAAATGATAAATTCTCAGCATTTCTAATTACAGGTACCATTAATCCTTTTGGACCTGAAACGGCTATACTAATATCAACAAAATCATAAGTTAACATTTCCTTACCGTCTATCATAGAATTAACAGCTGGATACATTTTTAAAGCTCTAACCACGGCTAAAGAAAAGAAACTCATAAAGCCAAGGCTTACACCATGTTTTGCTTTAAAGTCTTCTTTATATTGCTTACGCAATTCAAAAATTGGTGTCATATTAACCTCATTAAATGTGGTTAACATTGCCGTTGTATTTTTAGCTTCTACCAAACGCTCAGCCACTTTACGACGTAACATTGACATCTTACTGTGCGTTGTACTTCTATTTCCACCTGTTGGTGTTCCCATTGAAGGCACTGCATTTACAGCATCATCTTTAGTAATTCTTCCATCTTTACCTGTCCCTGAAATTGAGCTAGCATCAATTCCCTTTTCAGCTAATACTTTTTTAGCAGCAGGACTTGCTGTCCCTGTTGCATAAGTTTTAGACGCTTCAGCAATTGGCTGAGAAACTTCTTTTTTAGGAGCCTCTTCTTTCTTTTCTGTCTTTGCAGGCACTTCACCTCCTTCTGGTTTTGCTGCACTAGTATCAATTAAACAAACTATAGCACCAACAGCAACGGCATCACCTTCTTCTGCTTTAAGTGTAATTGTTCCACTAGCTTCTGCTGGCAACTCTAAAGTTGCTTTGTCGCTATCTACCTCAGCAATTGCTTGGTCTTTTTCTACATAATCTCCATCTTGCACTAACCATTCTGCAATTTCCACCTCAGTAATTGATTCGCCTGGTGAAGGCACTTTCATTTCTAAAATCATGCTTTTTTCGTTTTGTTAAGCTCTAATTTGCGTTGCGTTAATTATATTTATCTCTGGTTGTTTTTGGTTTTATCAAAAACGTAATCTATAACTTCTTTATGACGTTTTTTAGAACGTACTGAACTTCCTGCTGCTGGTGCTCCATAAGGTCTTCTGCTTGCTGATCTAAATTGTCTAGCTTCGTCAAAATGCATTAATAAATGACTGTATGCTCCCATATTTCTTGGTTCCTCTTGAGCCCAAACAACATCTTCTGCATTTTTATATTTTTTCATCATTGCTCTCATATCATCCGCAGGCAATGGAAATAATTGTTCTATTCTAACTAGAGCAACATCATCTCTTTCTAGATTTTCTTGTTCCTCTAATAAATCATAATAAAACTTACCTGTAACAAAAACTAATGTTTTTATTTTATCTGCTTTAGCATTAGCATCATCAATTAACATTTGAAAACTTCCATTTGCAAATTCTTCAACTGTTGATACCACTTTTGGATGACGTAATAAACTCTTTGGTGTAAATACAATTAAAGGTTTTCTGTAATTTGCTTTCATTTGTCGTCTTAACAAATGAAACATGTTCGCAGGTGTTGTACAATCAGCAACAAACATATTATCTTTTGCACATAACTGTAAATAACGCTCCATTCTTGCAGATGAATGTTCTGCTCCTTGCCCTTCATAGCCATGTGGCAATAACATTACTAAACCATTTTGAAGCTTCCATTTATCTTCTGCTGCAGAAATATATTGATCTAACATTATCTGTGCTCCATTACTGAAATCACCAAATTGTGCTTCCCAAATAGTTAAAGTTTTAGGACTTGCCATAGCATAACCATAATCAAAACCAACTACTCCATATTCTGATAATAGGGAATTATAAATAAAGAATTTCCCTTGTTGATCACTTAACTTATTATGAAGGATTATTTCCTCTTCACTATCTTCTACTTTTACAACAGCATGTCGATGAGAAAATGTACCACGTTCTACATCTTGTCCAGAAATTCTAACGTCATTACCTTCCAATAAAAGAGATCCATATGCCAAATGCTCTGCCATGGCCCAATCTAATCGATCTTCATCAAACATCGTTTGTCTAGATTCGATTAATCGTTGAATTTTTCTTATAAATTTTTTATCTTCTGGTAAGTTAGATATTACTTCTGCAATTTCTCTAAGTCCTTCTTTAGAATACGTTGTATCCACGGACATCATCATTTTATCTTCTTGTACAGATACAAAATCTACCCATTCATTTTGCATAAATGGTGTAATTTCCGTTTTCTTAACCTTACGAGAATCTTCAAGCTTTTCTTCAAGCTTATCTTTATATTCTTTTTCTATTTTGGCAACAAAATCATTATTAATTACTCCTTCTGCTAACAGTCTTGCTGCATAAATATCTCTAGGATTTTTATGTTTTGCTATTGCTTTATATAATAATGGTTGTGTAAACTTAGGTTCATCTCCTTCATTATGTCCATATTTTCTATATCCTAGCATATCAATAAAGACATCACGTTTAAATTTCATTCTAAAATGTAACGCAAATAATGTAGCATGTACTACAGCTTCAACATCGTCTGCATTAACATGTAAAACAGGCGAAAGTGTTACCTTACCAACATCAGTACAATAGGTACTTGACCTAGCGTCTAAATAATTGGTTGTAAAACCAATTTGATTATTTACTACAATATGAATTGTACCATTAGTTTTATAACCATCTAATTGTGCCATTTGCACTAATTCATAAACTAAACCTTGTCCTGCAATTGCTGCGTCACCATGAACAATTATAGGTAATACTTGCGATGGATTATCTGGGTATTTATCATCTTGTTTAGCTCTAGAAATACCTTCTACAACCGCACCAACTGTTTCTAAATGTGACGGGTTTGGTGCAATGTTAATATTTATGTGTTTTCCTGTATCTGTAACACGATCACTCGTCCATCCTAAATGGTATTTTACATCTCCATCAAAAACCTCTTGCTCATAATCTTTTCCATCAAATTCGCTAAAGATATCTTTTGCAGACTTCCCAAAGATATTAGTTAATGTACTAAGACGACCACGATGCGCCATTCCCATAACAAATTCTTTTACATCATATTCAGATGCCTGCTCAATTAAAGCATCTAAAGCCGGAATTAAAGCTTCGCCACCCTCTAAAGAAAAACGTTTTTGACCTACATATTTGGTATGTAAAAAGTTCTCAAACGACACTGCTTCATTTAACTTTCTTAATATATGTTTCTTCTTCTCAACAGAAAATTGTGGATGATTATCATTAACATTCAACTTATTCTGAATCCATGCAATTTCTTCAGGCTTTCTGATGTACATATACTCTACACCAATAGATTCACAATATACTTTTTCTAAATGATCAATAATTGTTTGTAAAGTAGACGATGTACCTAAACCAAGAACTTCACCAGCAGAAAACACCGTATTTAAATCGGATTTTGATAGGCCGAAGTTTTCAATTTCAAGTGTTGGTGCATACTTACGTCTTGCCCTTACTGGATTTGTTTTTGTAAACAAATGCCCTCGACTTCTGTAGCCATCTATAAGTTTTATAAGTTGAAACTCTTTTTGAAGTTGTTCTGGCATTTGCGTAGAAACACCTTCAATAATTTCACCTTCTAAGCCGTAATTTTCGGATCCAAAATCATAACCTTGAAAAAAGGCACGCCAACTAGGCTCTACAGAATCGGGATTTTTGAGGTATTGGTCATATAAATCAGCAAAATATGCCGTATGTGCCGCGTTAAGAAAAGAATATTTATCCATTATACTTTTTGAGACGTTTTCGTTTCAACATAATTTATTCAAAAATACAACTTTTACTAAATATAGATAAGGTTTTATTATATTTATAACATATAGAAAAAAACAAATACCTTCATTATGAATAACAATTATATTTCCTTTAAAAAATCCTTACTTACTGCCTCTATAATTTTCTTTTTCACAATCAGTTGTTTCGCACAAGAACCAATCTCTAAAACTAATAACTTTTGGAGTCAAGTAGAATTTGGTGGAGGGTTGGGCTTAAATTTTGGTGATGGCTATTTTAGTAGTTCTATAACTCCAAATGCGTTATATCGTTTTAGTCCTTATATAGCTACTGGCATTGGGTTAAATTTTTCTTATAGTTCTCAAAAAAAAGTATTTAAATCTACTGTACTAGGAGGTAGTATTATAGGTTTATTTAATCCTATAAGAGAAATACAGGTTTCTACAGAATTTGAACAATTACATGTTAGTCGAAATTTCGACGAAAAATACATAACTAACGAAGATGACAATTATTGGTACCCAGCTCTATTTATAGGTGCTGGTTACACTAGTAGCAATGTAACCATTGGTATTAGATACGATATGCTTTACGACAAAGATAAAAGTGTGTATTCTGAAGCATGGATGCCTTTTGTTAGGTTTAGATTTTAACAAAAGTTGATTCAAATAGATTTACTAAAATTATAATTACTACAAAACACAAATTTCCTTATAATAAAACCCGCAATCAAACTTGTGGGTTTTATTATAATTTCACGCCAAAAATTCACCTTAACACTAACTAATATAGTTGATTACAAAAAAATATTGTATTCAAGCTTACTGAAAAGACATGATTAATTATTAAATAGGATAAAATTATCCTAATACATGATAAATATCATATATTTTTCATGTTAGCCTATTTAAATTTGACAAAAATTAAATCTAAAACAATGAAGAAATCACTAAAAATTTTAACAATGATCGCTATTGCAACTGTTTTTAGTTGCGGAGGTGGTGATAAAAAGAAAGAAGCAGAAACTGGTTATGGTAAAAAAGCACCTGTAAAAACAGAAAAGAAAGAGGCAGCTTCACAACGTGTAGAACTCTCTAATAAAGGAGTTGGCCCAATTAAATCTGTAACATTAGAAGCAGAAGTTAACCAAGACATGGCAGCACATGGTAAAGAAGTGTATGCAAAAATGTGTACCGCTTGTCATAAGGCAGACAAAAAATTTATTGGTCCTGCACCAACAGGAATTTTAAAAAGAAGAACTCCAGAATGGGTAATGAATATGATTCTTAATCCAGAACAAATGGTTAAAGAAGATCCACTAGCTAAGGACTTATTAATGGAATTCAATGGTGCACCTATGGCGAACCAACACCTTACAGAAGAAGAAGCAAGAGCTGTCTTAGAATATTTTAGAACCTTAAAATAAATATTTATGAAACTAACCAAACACCTGTTTATTGTCTTTGCAATTGCTTCTCTTTTTAGCTCATGCAAAGATGCGAGCAAAGACGCTTCAACCACGTCATCAGAACTAAAAACCGAAACACAATCTACAGAACGGACTGGCCAAGCCTTTATTGAAGATGATGGCAGTACAACCGTTTTAAGTATTGCTATTGGCTCTAAAGATCACACCACTTTAGTTGCTGCAGTTCAAGCAGCTCAATTAGAAAATGCTTTAGTTAACGCAGGTCCTTTAATGGTATTTGCTCCAACAAATGAGGCATTTGCAGCATTACCAGAAGGTACTGTTGAGAACTTATTGAAACCAGAAAATAAAGATGCTTTAGCTAATATTTTAAAGTATCATGTGACTCCTGGTAACTACTCAAAAGATTTTTTAAAGAAATTTAAAAAACTAGGTCAAGCTAATAATGATTATGTAAAGGTAGAAGTCGTAGACGGAGAGCCTATGATTGGAGGAGCAAAAATATTGGCAAGTATAAAGGCTGGTAACGGAATTGTACACGTTATTGACAAAGTTTTATTACCTCCAACTAAATAATTCTAACGCTAATTAAAACAATAAACAATGAAAAAAATACTAAAATCAACACTTGCAATTGTAGCGGTTTTTGCCGCATTTACAAGTTGTAATAATTCTGGTAAGTCTAGTAATTCTGGAGCCTTATCTAGCAACAACGCAGAAAAAGTATATATAGCACCAGGAGAGCACGATTCGCATTATGCATTTCTATCTGGTGGTTATAGTGGTAACCTTACCGTTTATGGCTTACCTTCTGGAAGAATGTTTAAAGAAATTCCTGTTTTCTCACAATTTCCAACAAATGGTTATGGGTATTCTGAAGAAACTAAACCGATGTTAGAGACTTCTTTTGGTTTTGTACCTTGGGACGATTCGCATCACCCAGATATTTCTCAAACTAAAGGAAAATTGGATGGTCGTTGGATTTTCATTAATGGTAACAATACACCTCGTATTGCAAGAATTAGTTTAACTACTTTTGAGACTGAAGAAATAATTGAAGTTCCTAACAGTGCAGGTAACCACAGTTCTTCATTCATTACAGAAAATACTGAGTATGTAGTTGCAGGAACACGTTTTTCTGTGCCAATTCCACAAAAGGATATGTCTATAAAAGACTATAAAGGAAACTTTAAAGGTGCTTTATCTTTTATATCTGTAGATCCAGAACATGGACACATGGATATTAAATTTCAAGTATTGATGCCAGGTTTCAACTATGATTTATCACATCCTGGACGTGGAAAATCTCATGGTTGGTTCTTCTTCACCACTTATAATACTGAAGAAGCAAACTCACTATTAGAAGTTAATGCATCTCAAAATGATAAAGATTTTATTGCAGCTATAAACTGGAAAAAAATTGAAGAATATGTAAATAATGGTGGTGGTACAATGATGCCTGCTAATTATGCACACAATGTGTATAGTGATGACACACACACAGCTACTTCTACAATGAAAAAAGAAGTACGTGTTGTCAATCCTTCAGAAGTTCCTGGAGCAGTCTATTTATTACCAACACCAAAATCACCTCATGGTTGTGATGTAGATCCTTCTGGAGAATACATTGTAGGTAATGGTAAATTATCTGCTAATTTAACAGTACACTCATTTACAAAAATGTTAGCTGCTATTGAGAGTGAGAAATTTGCTGGCGAAGCTTATGGTATTCCAATTTTAAATTTCGAAGATGTTTTAGCAGGTTCAGTTGAGCAACCAGGATTAGGACCTTTACACACTGAATTTGATGGTAAAGGAAATGCATATACAACGTTCTTTATTTCTTCTGAAGTTGTAAAATGGAAATTAGGCACATGGGAAGTTATCGATAGAAAACCAACATATTATTCTGTAGGTCACTTAACAATTCCTGGCGGAAACTCAGCAGAACCTTTTGGTAAATACATGTTCGCAATGAACAAAATAACAAAAGATAGATATTTACCTACAGGCCCAGAAATGGAACACTCGGCGCAACTATATGATATTTCAGGAGAAAAAATGGAACTACTTTTAGATTTCCCAACTCATGGTGAACCTCACTATGCAGCAGCAATTCCTGCCGAAATTATTAAAAATAACTCTCGTAAAATCTTTAAGTTATCAGAGAACCAACATCCTAAAAAAGCGCTTAGCGATGCAGATACTAAGGTTGTTAGAGATGGTAAAAACGTCCATATTTATATGACTATGATACGTAGCCACTTTTCACCAGATAATATTGAAGGTGTAAAAGTTGGAGACAAAGTATACTTTCATATTACCAACTTAGAACAAGATTTTGATGTACCGCATGGTTTTGCAATGATTGGTGCTAGAAATGCTGAGTTATTAATTGCACCAGGTCAAACAAAAACATTAACATGGGAACCTGAAAGAGTTGGTGTTTGGCCATTCTATTGTACAGATTTCTGTTCTGCATTACACCAAGAAATGCAAGGTTATGTTCGTGTATCTCCAGCTAGTTCAGACATTGAATTGTCTTGGTCTTTAGGAGAATAGTTTATTACTTATAAAAATTTAGGGAAATTTTGTTTTAGTGTTTATTTCCCTAATATAAGGCGAGAGTTGACATGTCGCTCTCGCCTTTCTTTTCAAATCACTAATCACACCAAATAAACTCAAACTACTTGATTATAAAATTTGGTATCACTAAATGATTAATTAGCTAATAATATAAGATTATGAAAAAGGCTGGAATTATAATGATATTAGGATCCTTATTGTTGCTTGGACTTTTTAAATTCCCTTTATGGAACATCATGTTAGGTGCTCCACAATACCCAGAACCATTAGGAATGAATATTTATATTCAAGGTATTAAAGGTGTACAAGAGTTCGATCTGCAAAACATAGACGGTTTAAACCACTATATTGGAATGAAAACCATTCCGAAAGCAGAAGATATGTGGGAGTTTTCAGTTTTTCCTAAAGTAATTATCGCAATGGTAATTTTAGGAGTAATCATAGGCTTATTAGGCTATTTAGAAAAAGTAAGTTACAAGTACTTTTTAGGTTGGTTCTTATTTATGTCTATATTAGGTGTTTTAGGAATGTACGATTTTAATAACTGGCTCATAGATTACGGAAGTAACTTAGATCCTCATGCTATTATAAAAGTAACAAATCCTGATGGCACACCAATGTCTTACAAACCACCACTATTAGGTTTTCAAAAATTACTAAATTTTGACGTAACTTCATTGCCACACATAGGAGGTTACCTTATGTTTATTGGTATGGCACTAACACTTGTTGCTTATTGGCTTGGCAGAAAAGCAAGCCTGAGAAAAACAACACAGTAAGTTAAGACTGTAATTTTCACAAACACTAAAACACTAAAAATCATGCAAACACTAAAACACTATTTAATTTTTGCACTACTACTCTTATTTTTCAGTTGTAATGTATCACCAGAACCTATAGATTATGGAAGTGACGGTTGTCAATTCTGTAAAATGACTATAGTAGATAAGGTTCACGCTGCAGAAATTGTCACTAAAAAAGGTAAAGTTTATAAATTTGATGCTACAGAATGTATGATTAACTACACGAAAGATTTTGATACAACTGAAATTCAACTTTATTTATCTAATAACTACACCACACCAGAAGCATTAATTGATGCTACAAAAGCGACATTTTTAATTAGCAAAAATATACCAAGCCCTATGGGTGCTTACCTTTCAGCCTTTAAAGATAAGGCAGATGCTAAAAAATTTCAAGCAGATAAAGGAGGCGATTTATACACTTGGGAAACCTTACTAGCCAAATTTAAAGACTAGTAACATGAGACATATTCTAGTATTATTAGCAGTCATTTTAATGGCTAAACTTACTGTTGCCCAAACTGTCGAGGTTTGTAAAACATGTCCTATTTCAACATTAAAAGATGGTATTGCACAGGCAAAAGATTTTGACACCATTGTGGTTAAAAAAGGAACGTACAAAGA
Source organism: Winogradskyella eximia (assembly GCF_003386165.1). GTDB lineage: Bacteria > Bacteroidota > Bacteroidia > Flavobacteriales > Flavobacteriaceae > Winogradskyella > Winogradskyella eximia. The sequence continues at coordinate 155,970 of NZ_QRDV01000003.1, forward strand.
ACATAATGTTCTTGTCAATAAACCTTTAACTATTATTGGTGAAAATTATCCTGTTATTGATGGTGAATTAAAAGGTGAAATAATTACTGTTACCTCAGATAATGTTACTGTAGACGGTTTATTCATTATTAACGTTGGTAATAGTTATACAGCAGATTATGCAGCCATCCGTGTTAAGAACAGCAAAAATTTCTTAATTCAGAATTTAGTTTTAGAAAAATTATTCTTTGGTATATACATCGAAAAATCAAGAGATGGAAAAGTCTTTCACAACAAAATAATTGGAGAAGCTGTAGAAGAATATAATTCTGGAAATGGTATTCAACTATGGTACAGTAGAAATGTTCAAATTGAACATAATTTTGTACAGCATGTTAGAGATGGCATTTATTTAGAATTTTCTAATGATTGTGTTATTAAAAATAATGTCAGTGCATTAAACGTACGTTACGGCTTACACTTTATGTTTTCTAACGACGACTCATATGAAGATAACACCTTTGAAAATAATGGTGCTGGTGTTGCTGTGATGTTTTCAAAACGGATACAAATGTTTAATAATATTTTTAAAGAAAATTGGGGAACAGCTTCTTACGGTCTGTTGCTAAAAGAAATTAATGATGCTGAAATTGTAGGCAATACGTTTGAGAACAATACTATTGGAATTAATATTGAAGGTTCTAATCGTATTAATTACAAGCATAATACATTTTCAAATAATGGTTGGGCCATTAAAGTGAAAGGCGCTTGCTATACTAACATCTTTACAGAAAACAACTTTTTGTACAATTCCTTTGATATTGCTTACAACAGTAAAGTCAATGACAATGAATTTGACAAAAATTACTGGAGCAGTTACACAGGATACGACTTAGATAAAAATGGTATTGGAGATATCCCTTACCGACCAGTAAAACTCTTTTCTTATATCGTAAATCGTACACCAGAAACCATCATTTTACTGCGAAGTATGTTTATAGATATCATTGACTTTTCTGAAAAAGTATCACCTGTTTTTACACCAGATGATTTATTGGACAACAACCCACAAATAAAAAAACTAACATGGTAACCATAGAAAATCTACATAAAAAATTCGGGAAAAACCAAGTGCTAAGCGGTGTTGACCTCAACATTAGCGAAGGCGGAATTTTCGCCGTACTTGGACCTAATGGTTCAGGTAAAACCACTTTGATAAAATCGGTTTTGGGTATGGTAATTCCAGATAAAGGAAACATCACTGTACTTGGCGAAAACATTAAAAAGAATTCTGAATACAGACATAAAATTGATTATTTACCGCAAATAGCCAACTTTCCGAGTAACCTACGTGTTAAAGAATTAATCAAAATGATTAAGGATTTACGTAAACCAACCAATGAAGATGAACGCTTAATTGAGCTTTTTAGATTAGAACCTTTTTTAGACAAAAAATTAGGTAATCTTTCCGGTGGAACTAAGCAAAAAGTGAATCTCGTTTTAACTTTTATGTTTGATAGTCCGTTAATTATTTTAGACGAACCAACCACAGGTTTAGACCCAATTTCACTCATTAGATTAAAAGATTTAATTAAAGCAGAAAAAGCCAAAGGAAAAACAGTTCTTATTACCTCGCACATCATGAGTTTTGTTGAAGAAATTTCAGATGAAATTGTATTTATCCTAGAAGGTAAAATTTATTTTAAAGGCTCTATTCAAAAATTAAAAACCAAGACCAATCAACCCGATTTTGAACATGCGATTGCGTCTATATTAACCGATAACCATGCTTAAGATATTAAAATATAGTTTTTACGACCTTATGCGTAGTCGCTGGAGTTACGTGTATTTCGCCTTTTATTTACTATTAGGTGTTGTCTTGTTGTTTTTGAATAACGATTTATCAAAAGCAGTTATTACTTTAATGAATGTCATCATCGTTTTAGTACCATTAATAGGCACCATTTTTGGCGTTATGTATTATTATAATTCACAAGAATTTACCGAGCTACTTTTAGCACAACCCATTAAACGTTCGTCCATATTCTTAGGACAATATTTAGGTGTTGCCTTATCATTATCTATGAGTTTAATTTTAGGGTTAGGCATCCCGTTTGTGTTTTATGGTTTATTTGAAAGCAGTGCCATTTGGGACTTTTCACTGTTACTAATTACAGGTACATTTTTAACCTTAATTTTTACCGCTTTAGCGTTCAATATTGCATTATCTAATGAAAATAAAATTAAAGGCTTTGGTTATGCCATCTTACTTTGGTTGTTTTTGGCCGTTATTTATGATGGACTCTTTTTAATGACACTAATTTTATTTGAAGATTACCCACTAGATAAAGTATCGCTTATTGGCACTATGCTTAATCCTATAGATTTATCTAGAACACTTATTCTTTTAAAACTAGACATTTCAGCCTTATTAGGTTATACTGGTGCTGTTTTCAAACAATTTTTCGGAACAAGTTTTGGTTTAATCGTATCTTTCGTAATGCTTACCATTTGGGTTGTGATGCCTGTTTTACGCATCGTATTCAAATCAAAGAAAAAAGATTTTTAGTCAATAATTAGTATCTCAATATTTAGAATCATGACAATAAAATATGTAATAATCACGTTGCTATTAGCATTAACTTTTGGTTGTAAAAACGAAACTGTTAAGCCTGAAATACATTCAGCAATTCAACTAGAAGGTTTAGCACTCAACAATAACGAAAAGTGGATTGCTAATGAAGAAACTCATATTGGCATGAAGCGTATTGATTCTATTTTAAAGAATAATACTTCAACAAGTGGAAAAGTATTAGGCGACGTACTTTCAAAACAAACAAGCTATATTATAAAAAGCTGCGATATGGAAGGTGAAGCGCACGACCAGCTTCATGTGGTACTCGTTCCTATTTTAGAAGAAATTACAGATATAAAAGATGTAGAAAACACTTCAGAATTAGAGAAAAAAGTGACAAATTTGCAACGCTTAACAGCCACTTATTTTGAATATTTTAAGATTAACTGATAAAAATCATTTAATTAAGGACAAAATAGTCCGAATTTAGCAATATGATATTAAAGGTTATATATAAAGCCATTGCCTTGTTTTTAACGTTCGTTTTATTAGCGAACAATATTAACAACGTGGTTATTGTAGCCGATTTTGTGGTGAACCAAGATTTTATTGCTAAAACGCTTTGTATTCAAAAAGACGACCAAAAAGGTTGTAATGGTAAATGTCATTTAGCAAAGCAACTCGCACAGAGTAACACAGATTCGAGCTCGGACGCACCATTACCATCCACTGACAGAACGCGCTTAGACGTTTTTGTTATTTATGAAACTGCAAACCACACCATTGATAATTTCAATCAATTATCAAGATTCCAAAACAATTCACATTACAGAATAAAACAACCTGTTTCTGGCTTTTATTCTATCCATACGCCTCCACCAGATTTAAGTTAATTTTTTTTGAAGCTCTACTTAGGGCAAACTTCTATTTTTTGAAACCAAATCGGCTTCAAACAGGATAATTACATTTAAAAATAACTTAAACACTTTAAAATGAAACTTAAATATTTATTACCAATCGCATTTATTGCGCTATTCTTTTCATGTTCAACAGACGACGACGATAACACAACAATAGTTAATGAAGTTGAAGGATTAGAACTTATTCAAACCATTGTTAATGGCAACGAAACTATAGAGCTTTACAACGAGAAAGGTCTATTTGAAACTGGCTATAATATGATTAGTCTTAGAATTAAAGACAACACAACAGATAGCTATATTGAAGATGCTACCCTTTCTTGGATGCCAATGATGCAAATGCCAACTATGGAACATTCTTCGCCTAAATCTACAATTTCAAAAGCTTTAGGAAAAGATACCGTTTATGAAGGTTTTATCATCTACCAAATGACAAATACAGATGGTTCTGGTTGGTCATTAACTTTAAACTATAATATAGATGGTACAGATTATTCAGTTACTGAAACTATCTCTGTAATGCAATATGAAAACCAAAACACAGCAACTTTTATGGGTAGCGATGGCACCAATTATATCCTTGCGCTCATTGAACCAAAAGACCCAAGTATTGCTGTAAACGAAATGAAAGTTGGTTTGTTTAAAATGGAAAACATGATGACGTTTCCTGTTGTAGAAGATTATACTATCGCTTTAGATCCACGTATGCCAGGTATGGGAAATCATACATCACCTAACAATACAGATTTAACGTATAATAATGCTGATAATTTCTATTATGCCGATTTATCATTAACAATGACAGGTTATTGGAAACTAAACCTAAAGTTAATGAACACTAATGATGATGTTTTAAAAGGCGAAGACGTTACCGATGAAAACGAAGCGAGTAGCTTGTATTTAGAACTGGAATTTTAATTTATTCCTTACTGTCATTCAGAACGAGGCACGAAGTGAAGAATCCCAACTTTAATAGTGGTTGTGATTCTTCAGTTTCGCCTCTAACGTCTATGACACCTTTTACCCCTTTATTTTAAACACTAAAATTTTTAGCTATGAAAACGCTAATAACAGTCATTCTATGTCTGCTATTGTCTTCTTTAGGATTTGCCCAAGACAACAATAAAGAGACAAAAAAAGACACTACAAAATTAGAAGAAGTCCTCGTGCTTTCAAGACGCAAATTAAGCAATCACAGACAAGAAAAAACACTGTCTAGCATTGATGATTATCTCGAAAAATCTAATAAAGTAACCATGATAAAACGTGGTAATTACGCTTGGGAACCAACCATAAACAACATGACGAGTGAGCGTTTAGTGGTGACTATCGATGGTATGCAAATTTTTGGTGCCTGTACAGATAAAATGGACCCAATAACGTCTTACGTTGATGTTTCTAATCTCGAAAAAGTAACTATTGGTTCTGGTCAAGAAGGCACAGAAAACGGACATTCAATTGGTGGTGGCATTGATTTAAAATTACCATCCTCTAAATTTAATGGTTCTGGTTTTAAATCTGGATTAGACTTAGGTTATGAAACTAACGGCAACTATAAAGCAACAGGACTAGATTTAGAATACACAGGCAATAAATTCTTTATTAGCGCTGACGGTATTTATAGAAAATCTGATAATTATGATGCAGGTGGCAATGAAGAAATCTTATATTCTCAATTCGAAAAGTATAATATCTCGTTAAAAACGGGCTACAAGTTTTCAGAAACGCAAAGCATAGATGCCAATGTTATTTATGATAAAGCTACAGATGTAGGATATCCTGCTTTGCCAATGGATGTTTCTTTAGCTGAAGCTTTAATTGCATCCCTAACGCACTACTACAAACCAGAAGATAAAGCCTTAAAATCTTTAGAAACCAAATTGTATTTTAATACCATAACTCATATTATGGATGATACTAAGCGACCTGTTGTTGCTATAAGAATGGACATGCCTGGTTGGAGTGATACGTATGGATTTTACAGTAAAGCCGAACTGATGAAAAACAAACATCATTTCACACTTAATCTTAATGGATTCTATAATAAATCACTTGCAGAAATGACTATGTTTTCTAATAATCCAAGTGAACCAGACATGTTTATGTACACTTGGCCAGATATTAGAACCCTATATTCTGGTATTTTTATTAAAGATGATTTTCATTTTAGTACCCATGAAACACTGGCATCTTCTATACGCTTAGGCTATCACAATAACAAAATAGCAAAAGAAGTTGGTGTACAAAGTCTTCAAATTTTTCATGATACTGTAGACGAACAAAACAATAGGTTTTTGGTGAGTTTAGCATCTACATATCAACTTAAAAAAGAGAATTATAATCTATCTGTTGGTATAGGTTATGGCGAACGCGCACCTTCTGTTAGTGAAGGTTATGGCTTTTTCTTATTCAACAGTTTTGATAATTACGATTATATAGGCAATCCAAATTTAAAGGACGAAAAAGCTTTAGAAGCCAACTTCAGCTTTAAACAAAAATTCAATGATTTTGAAATTGGTTTAGAATCATCCTATTTCCATATTATGGATTATATTATTGGTGAGATTGCGCCAGACGTAAGCTCAATGACTATTGGTGCAAATGGTGTACGTGTTTATACAGCATTAGACCATGCCTCTATTTTTAATACGTATGTAAATAGTAGTTATAAACTATCGGAACGTTTTGCAATCAACGGAACGGTTGGTTACAATTATGGAAAAGGGAATGATGGTGAAAATTTACCACTCATAAAACCGTTTTCTTACTTTGCTGAATTCAACTACAATACACCTAAATTTAACGCTGCATTGCAATTAGATGGTAACGGAAACCAAAGTAATTATAGTAGCAAGTATGGTGAAAATGAAACTGCTGATTATGCGATTCTAAATCTTAATTTAGGAAACGTTTTCCATAATAAACTCGGAAAAACAGTATTAAAATATGGTATTGAAAACATATTAGACACTAAATATTCTACCTATGCAGATTGGAATAACTTCCCGAGACAAGGACGTAATTTTTATGTGAATTTATCTTTTGTGTTTCCATAGATATTAAATAAAATGAAGCCGATTCCTAAAGGCAAAAAGACACTAAACAGAAATAGTAGCAGATAATAATTAGGAAGTATGCCTATACCATAAAAGAACATTATTCCTTGAATTAATAATAATATTTCGGTTAAAAGAAATCCTAAAACAAAGCTATATATGCCAACAGTTAGGCTTTTAGAATTCGTTACCAAACCACTTTTTAAGATAAAAGCAAATAGAAATCCTGAAATAACACCGAGCATTAATAAATGAATAAAACCAATTACAAAATTGCGATGCTCATAAACAACTGCCGAAAACTCAGGTAAAATGGAAAGGGATTGAAACACTACTTTTAAGACAAAACAAACAAGCGCAAACATGAACATATGCTTCATAAGTTTATGTGCATTAGTCATCAAAACCTCTAATTTAGGTTTTAGAAGTTGAATGAATTTATATAGCATTACAACTTGAAGCAGCACACCTAATCCATTAATAAATAGTAACGATTGATGTGGTAAAAACCATTGTATGGGTAATGCAAAGGTTAATACCATCGAGACTATTAATAATGTAAAAAAATGTCTGAATTGTTTAGAATCTTCAACCTTTAAAAGATGAAAAAAGACAGCAACCACAGCTATTAAAAACCAACCATTAAACTGAAAATGTAAAAAGAACTGAATCGCAATTTGATAAAACGCAGAAGCTTGTCCAAGCATTGCAACTGCAGGACCTAAACACCAAACACCTATAGTAGAAACCACCATAAAAATGAGTGACGTTTTTAATAGTTTTTCACTTACTACAGAATTGGTTTTATGATGTTTAAAAATGAGATAAACAAAGTAGTAACTACAAAAAATATGCAGTGTAGAAAAGGAAATAGAAATAGCAGCATAACCTTGAAACGGAAAACTGAGCATCATACCAACCACAGCAAATTCCGTTAACCAAAATAATCGATTGAAAACTTTAGGTTGCTTTGGAATAAAGTAATGTACAAATAGCGTATATAACATTAAATAAACCCAGCCCAACATAGCAACATGAGAATGTGCGTGTGTTAGAAATCTGTAATTTAAACCAATGGCTTCAAGAGATGAAAAGCGTAATGCCAAACCCATTAACGCAGCAATGAGAAAATTAATTAAACATATTACTACTAACTTTTTTGGCATCGGTTGAATTTACGAATTAGAAAAAGAAAAACCCCAAAATGTTTAGGGAAAACATCTCAGGATTTTTTTTCAAAAGTAGAAACTAATTAGGGATTGCTATTAACCAAATTGTTGTTCTAATTTTATAGCTTTAGGAAACAATATGTTGTTTTCTAAATGAATATGTAAATGCAAATCTTTTTCAAACTCTTCTAACATAGCATACGTTACTTTATAAGTATTGCAAGCATCTGCTGGTGGATTGTAATTATCCGTTAATTCTGCTATTTCTCTAAAACGTTGTCCTTCTGTATCGTGTTCTTCCATCATCATTTCAATCGGATTTTCAACAGTTCCGAATTGTGGTGATTGAATCGCTTCATTTTTTAGAGTAGCGTTTACCATTCTTTTTACAAAAGGAAAAAGAATTAATTCTTCCTTCTTCATATGTGATGCTAATTCGCCTGCAGAAGCTGTAAACAATTCATTGATTTTAAATAATTCTGGATGACGTTCACCATGCACACGACATAATTTATTTAAAAATTGAAGCAATACAGGAATTTTCTCTTCTACATATCTATGATGCTTCTTTTCTATATACTCAGCTAACAAATCTAATGGCCAAGATTTATAATCAATGCTTTCACCACCTTTAGAATCTAAAACTTGGTTTAATTCATCTAATAAGATAGTGCTATCAATGCCTTTTTTGTCGCAAGCCTCTTCTACTGTTCTGTTACCATTGCAACAAAAATCAATTTTGTATTTAGAAAAGATTGCTGCTGTTCTAAAATCGTCTGCAACATACTGTCCTATTTCTTTTGTTGTATTTTCTTGAAGTGTTTCCATATTATAGTTTTATTTCGGATAAATTTATCCTATTTGTATTCAAATTTTTTTAGATTTTTAAAAATGATACACCAGATTTAATATCCAACGCTAATTGTTCTAAACTTGTATTCTCTAACATCTCTCTCAATTCTTCTCTAACCACTTTAAACTTATCGTGCACAGGACAAGGATGATTTTCATTACAAGTATGTAAGCCTAAACCACAACCCTTATAAATATTATCTCCGTCAATAGCATAAACTATTTGTGCTAATTTTATAGTTGCAATTTTATCCTTTTCTATTTCAAAACCACCATAAGCACCTCTTATGGATTTAACAACTTGATGTCGCACTAATGCTTGAAGAATTTTAGCAGTAAATGCTTGTGGTGAATCTATCTCTTCTGAGATTTCTTTAGGACTTACTCGTTTATTTTCAGACGAGTTTACAGCAATAAAAATTGCGGCCTTAATTCCATATTCACAAGCTTTAGAAAACATATAGTTTGAGACTAAATTAGAATACAAAAGTACTAATAATTTAAATACAAGACAATTTTATCCGATATAATTTATTATTAAGAATATTTAGCTTTATACCAAACCTTTTGCCATTCGCGTTGCAAAATAATAAAAGTGACATCTTCAGATAATTTTAGAGCATCGCTACCATCTAAACTTCTAACTTTTGCTTCAGAAACATCTACAATATAAAGCAAATTAAGATAGTCTGAGAATTTAGAATTTATGAGGTTAAAAACGATTTCTTGTAACACAAATTTTAAACTCGTAGGCAACGTTTCTTCATCAAATTCTAAATCAATATTAGCGTACAATAAATCTTTATTTAACTGAAGAATTAGTTTTTTATATAAGTTTAGTCCTTCTGCTTCCGAAATTAAATCCTCAAAATTAGATGGTAAACTCATTAAACACGTCTGGTCATTAACTGCTCACCAAATACTCTAAGTAATTGTTTTTTATCTTCAGGTATATTTAAGCCTTCTAAAACTTTAAAGGCTTTATTGGTATAATCTTTCACAGCTTCTTGGGTTGCTTCGGCTGAACCCGAATTAGTAAATAACACTTTTACTTTATCTACCTTGTTTTCATTTGAAAGTTCTGAGTTAGACATTAATTTCTTTAAAGCAGACTGAGTTTCTTTAGATCCTGACTCTAAAGTCTTTAAAACTAAATAGGTTTTTTTATTTTCAATTATATCGCCTCCTACTTGTTTTCCAAAAGTTTCAGGATTACCAAAAGCATCTAAATAATCATCTTGTAACTGAAATGCGATGCCTAAAAGCCTTCCAAATTCATATATAGAATTCTGGTCCTCATTAGACGCTTTAGCAACAATTGCTCCCATTTTCATAGCAGCACCAACCAAAACGGCTGTTTTGTATTCAATCATTTTTAAATACTCAATGATGGTTACATCATCTCTAGTTTCAAAATCAATATCATACTGCTGACCTTCACAAACTTCTAAAGCGGTTTTACTAAAAAGTTTAGCTAATGCCTGAAACGTTTCAGCTTCATAATTCTCAAAAAGTTGATATGCCATAATGAGCATAGCATCTCCTGAGAGAATTCCTGTATTTAAATTCCATTTTTCGTGCACAGTTTCTTCGCCTCTGCGTAAAGGTGCATCGTCCATAATATCATCATGTACTAAAGAGAAATTATGAAACACCTCAATAGATAAGGCAGCATCCATAGCCGTTTGAGCGTTTACTCCAAAAACCTCAGCCGTCATTAAAGTTAAAACTGGTCGTAACCTTTTTCCTCCTAACTCTAATATATAGTTAATTGGATTATACAAATTTTTGGGCTCTTTGTGTACTGTAAATCCTTCTAAATGGTTTAGAAACGACTTTTGATATTGTTCAATATGTTGCATGAGACAAAAATAATGTTTTAAACATATTTTAAGCTAATGTTGGCTATGTTAAAAAATTATTAAAACTTTGGAAACTTTTTAGGTTTTTAAAGTTTCCTGTTGTAAGTTTGCGCCATAATTAAAATGATTCTGACCCAACGGAACTTAAAAAAATGAAAGAAAAAATAATATTTAAATCTACGGACTTGTTCTTAAACTTAGGTTTTAAGAGCGTTACGATGGATGATATTGCTAATGAAATGGGTATTTCTAAAAAAACCATTTATCAGCATTTTCAGAATAAAACAAAATTAGTTGAAGCCACAGCTTTGCATGTTTTTGAAAATATTTCGTGTGGTATTGATAATATTTGTGCGTTAAATAAAAACCCAATTGAAGAGGTTTATGAAATTAAAAGATTTGTAATGCACAATCTTAAGGATGAGAAATCGTCTCCACAATACCAACTTCAAAAGTATTATCCCAAGATTTATGCCTCTGTAAAAGGTAAGCAATTTCAAAAAATGTTAGGCTGCGTAACTCAAAATTTAGAACGTGGTGTAACTCAAGGTCTTTATAGAGACTCTATAGAAATAGATTTTGTAGCGCGACTTTATTTTAATGGCATGGTGTCTTTAAAAGACCAAAACATTTTTCCTCGCGAAAATTTCTCGATGGTGATGTTAATGAATAATTATTTAGAATACCACTTAAGAGGCATTTGCTCAACCAAAGGCTTAGAAAAACTAACACAATTAAATACCAACCAAATTTAAGTGATGAAAAAAACACTAATAATAGTCTTAAGTTTCATTTTTTTTCAAATGGGATTTTCGCAAGACCAACCCAAAAGTCTTTCGCTTCAAGAAGCCATTGACTTTGCACTAGAGAACAATAGAACTGCCATTAATGCTGCTCGTGATATTGAAGTCGCTGAACAACAAAAAAAGGAAACTACTGCCACTGGTTTACCTCAAATAAGTGCAAGTGTAGATTACCAAAACAATTTAAAACAACAAGTATCATTATTACCTGCATCTGCCTTTGATCCACTAAATGGTATTAGACAATTAGAGGAGTATTACGATTTAAATGCTCTAGAAATTCAGCCGCTACCTGACGCTCCTGAAGGTTTTATCCCTATCACTTTCGGAACAAAACATAGCATGACTGCCTTTGCAACCTTAAGTCAAAAATTATTTGATGGTTCTTATTTAGTAGGCTTGCAATCTGCTAAAGTGTATTTAGAGATTTCTAAAAATGCCAAAATAAAAACAGATCTTGAAGTTAGAAAAGCGGTTATTGAAGCTTACGGAAATGTGCTTTTAGCAGAAGAAAGTATCAATATTTTTGAGCGTAATATAGAGGTACTTGAAAAAAATCTTTTTGAAACCCAAAAAATATATGAAAACGGATTGGGAGAAGAAGAAAGTGTAGAGCAACTTCAAATTACATTGTCTGGTGTAAAAAGTAATCTTAATAATGTTGAAAGATTAAAGATACTTGCCTACCAAATGCTAAACATCAATTTGGGATTAGATATTTACAATGAATTAGAGTTAACTGACAATCTAGAAACACTAACAGACCAAAATATCTCATTGTCAATTCTTGAGGCAGAAAACAACCCAGAAAGCACCATAGATTACTTAATTGCACAAAATGATACTAGAGCAAAAGAGCTCTTAGTTAAACTAGAAAAAAGTAAAGCTTTACCAACACTTAATGCTTTTATTAATGGAGGTTATTCTGGTTATGGTGACGAGTTTGCTTTTACTCAGAAAAGTCAAGATTGGTTTGGTTCATCATTATTTGGTGTAAGTCTAGATATCCCAATTTTTAGTTCTGGTATGAGAAGTGCTTCTACACAACGTGCAGAAATCAATCTAGAAAAAGCTAAAACAGATTTAACAGAGACAGAACAACGTATAAAACTTCAGATAGCATCTGCTAAAAGCGATTATCAATTCGCTATTGAAGATTACGAAAACAAGAAAGAAAACTTAGCATTGGCTGAACGCATTGAAACTAAAAACCAAACCAAATTTTTTGAAGGTATTGGGACTAGTTTTGAACTTCGCCAAGCGCAAACCCAATTATATTCTGCACAGCAAGAGTTGCTTCAAGCTATGCTAGATGTTATCAATACCAAAGCAACATTAGAAACCGCATTAAATACCATATCATTAAACTAACCAATCATGAAAAACATATATTCAATTTTAGTTATTACTTTACTTTTAGTCTCGTGTGGAGGCGAACAAAAAAACTCCACGGAGAATGTATTACAAAGTAATAGTTTAGAATCTATTCGTAAAAAAAGAGGAGAACTTGTAAATGAACAACAAGCCATTCACGATCAAATTAAATTGTTAGATGAAAAAATAAAAACTTTAGATACCACCAAACACGTTCCGTTAATAACAACTTTTACAGCTAAGGCAGAAAAGTTTGAACATGTATTAGAGCTTCAAGGTAATGTAACAACAAAAAACCTTTTAACTATAACACCAGAGTACAGTGGCATTTTAACACATGTTTATGTAAAAGAAGGTCAACGCGTTAGAAAAGGACAACTACTTGCCAAAATTGATGATGGTGGTTTAAGCCAACAAGTTGCTCAATTAAAAATTCAATCGGAACTAGCAAAAACAACTTACGAACGTCAAAAACGTCTTTGGGATCAAAACATAGGAAGTGAAATTCAGTTTTTACAAGCAAAATCTACTTACGAGTCTCAACAAGAAGCTGTAAGTCAACTACAACAACAAGTTGCTAAAACAGCCGTTAAAGCTCCTTTTTCTGGCACCATTGACGATGTTATTACAGAACAAGGAAGTGTTGTTGCTGCAGGACAATCACCATTAATGCGTATTGTAAACCTTGATGAAATGTATATTGAGGTTGAAGTGCCAGAAAGCTACATTTCTAATGTTGTAAAGGGTAAAAAGGTTGAAGTTGAAATTCCTGTTTTAGGAAAAACAATTGATGCAACAATTCGTCAAGCAAGTGATTTTATCAATCCTGCCAACAGAACTTTTAAAGTAGAGATTGAAGTTGCCAACAAAGACAAGGACATTAAACCGAACCTTACAGCACGATTAAAAATTAATGATTACACGAGCGAAAATGCTATTTTAATTCCACAAAGTGTAATCTCAGAAAATGCAGATGGAGAACAATTTGTTTATATCGTAACTGATAAAAACGAAAAAAATATTGGAACAGCTAAACGTGTCATTATTGAAACAGGAAAAACTCAAGGTAACATTATTGAAATTTTAAAGAACCTTGATAAAGGAACCGAAATTGTTAACGAAGGTGCTCGTAGTGTAAAAGATGGACAATCGGTAGAAGTAATCAACTATAAAGAAGAAGGTAATGACCAATAAAAAGAAAAAAAATACCGAAAAGGAATTCGGGATGTCGTCGTGGGCCATTAACAACAAAACGACCATGTATGTCCTAATTGCTGTCTTTTTCTATTTAGGTGTTTCTGCTTTTTTTAGCATGCCTAGAGAAAACTTCCCAGAGGTAAACGAAACTAAAATTTACGTTAGCACAGTATATCCAGGTAACACTGCTGAAGATATTGAAAAGCTAATTATAGATCCCTTAGAAGACAAACTGAAAACGGTGAGTAATGTTGTAGAAACGACATCTACCTCTCAAGAAGATTATGGGATGCTTATTGTAGAGTTTGACGAGAATATTACAGTTGAACGTGCTTTGCAAAAAGTAAAAGATGAGATTGATACCGAAACAGCAAGTGAAGATTGGCCAACTTTTAATGGTGCTAAAGTAGAACCTGACGTTTTTGAACTAAGTCTTTCAGAAGAAATGCCAATTCTTAACATTAATATTTCAGGAGATTACACTGTTGAAAAGCTTAAAGATTATGCGGAATATCTTCAAGATAAAATTGAAAACTTACAAGAAATCAAAAAAGCAGATATTAGAGGTGCTCAAGAAAAAGAAGTAGAAGTTGCCGTTGATATTTATAAAATGATGGCTGCTAAAGTTACATTTAATGATATTCTTGGAGCTATTGGTAATGGTAATGTTACACAATCTGCTGGTAATTTAAAAACTAGTGGACAACGTCGTACGATTAGAATTATTGGAGAAATACAAAAACCATCTGAATTAGAAAACTTTGTTGTTAAAGCCGAAAATGGTAATGCTATTTATCTAAAAGATGTGGCTACTGTTTCTTTTAACGAAGAAGACAAAACAACTTTTGCTAGAAAATCTGGAAAACCAGTAGTAATGCTCGATGTTAAAAAACGAGCAGGAAAAAACATGGTGGCAGCTGCTGAGCAAATTCAAGACATTGTAAATGACGCTGTAGAAAATGTTTTTCCTCAAGATTTAGTAGTGTCTATTACCAACGACCAATCTGAGAAAACCATTGGGCAAGTAGATGATTTGGTTAACAACATTATTTTTGGAGTTATTTTAGTGGTTACTGTTTTAATGTTCTTCTTAGGATTTAAAAACGCCCTTTTCGTTGGTTTTGCTATACCAATGTCAATGTTTATGTCTCTAATGATATTAAGTCTTATTGGTTATAGTTTAAATACTATGGTTCTTTTTGGTTTAATTATGGGACTTGGTATGTTAGTAGACAACGGAATTGTAGTTGTTGAAAACGTTTACAGATTAATGGAAGAGGAAGGCATGAGCAGAATTGAAGCTGCCAAAAAAGGTATTGGTGAAATTGCTTTTCCTATTATTATTTCTACAGCAACAACCGTTGCTGCCTTTGTTCCATTAGGTCTTTGGCCAGGAATTATGGGAGAATTCATGAAGATTTTACCAATAACATTATCTATTGTTTTAGGGTCTTCATTATTTGTTGCCATATTTTTCAACTCTGTTCTAGTATCTCGATACATGACTATTGAAGATAAGGATATGCCAATAAATCAAATTATAAGAATTACCGTTATTGTAGGAGCTATTGGTATACTTATTCTTTTGTTTGGAGGTACTTACAGAGGTTTAGGAACTATAATGATTTTCACAGCTATAATGCTTTGGGCTTATCGCTTTTTCATAAGAAAATGGGCTAATAGTTTTCAAAACAAATCTTTAGTAAAATTAGAAAATTGGTACGAACGTCAATTACGTTGGGCATTAACAGGTTGGAAACCTCAAATTTTAACGGCAATTACTGTTGTCTTATTGTTTGCCTCTTTTATTGCTTTCGGAATTTCAGTTTCAACACAACGTACTAAAATAGAGTTTTTCCCTGATAATAAACCCAATCAGATTATTGTTTACATCGAATATCCTGAAGGCACTGCGATAGAAAAAACAAACGCTATTACTAAACAAATTGAGAATCGCGTTTATGAAGTTATCAATCAAGAGCACTACATGGATGGTGACAGAAATTTCCTTGTAGAAAGTGCAGTATCACAAGTTGGTGAAGGTGCCGGAAATCCGAATACCGATTCTGGTTCTGCCGCAGAAATGCCGCATAAAGCAAAAATCACAGCATCCATGCGAGAGTATAAATACCGTCGTGGTGAAGACAGTGAAATTTTACGACAAAAAGTACAAGCTGCTTTGGTTGGTATTTATCCAGGCGTTTTAATTTCTGTTGAAAAGGATGTTAATGGACCACCTGCTGGATCACCAATTAATATTGAAATTGAAGGTGATGATTACGTTGAGCTTATTGCTACTGCAGAAAAAATGCGCGAGTTTATAAACTCTAAAAACGTTGCAGGAATTGACGAGCTTAAAATTGATGTAAATAAAGATAAGCCAACCATGCTTGTTGAAATTGATAGACAAAAAGCTGGTGAATTAGGCGTTACAGCAAATCAAATTGGTAGCCAATTAAGAAATTCTATTTTTGGATCTAAAGCCGGAATTTATAAAGAAGATGGTGACGATTTTGATATTTATGTGCGTTTTAATGAAGAAAACAGATATAATACGAGTGCCTTATTCAATCAAAATATAACGTTTAGAGATAATACAGGCCAACTTAAAGAAGTACCATTATCTGCTGTTGCAAAACAGAGAAACAACTCAGGATTTAACGCTATAAAGCACAAAGATGCTAAACGTGTGGTTACTGTATATTCTGCATTAGCACCTGGTTTTACAGATGCTGGAGCTATTGTAACTCAGATTCAGAATGAAATGAAAAGTTTTGAAGATCTATCTGAAGGTATTCATATTGATTACACAGGGCAGATTGAAGAACAAAACAAACAAATGGCCTTCTTAATGGGAGCATTTTTCACTGGCCTTGGGTTAATTTTCTTCATATTAATATTTCAATTTAACTCTATCTCTAGACCAACCATTATAATGATTGCTATTTTCCTAAGTTTCATTGGTGTATTTGGAGGTATTGTAATTTCAGGTAGTGCATTCGTAATTATGATGACCATGGTTGGTATCATTTCGCTTGCTGGTATTGTAGTGAATAATGGTGTGGTTCTTTTAGATTACGCTCAATTATTAATTGACAGAAAGAAGAATGACTTAAATCTTGGTGAAACTGATTATTTAAAAACAGAAGATTTATTTGATAGCATCTTAAAAGCAGGTAAAGCACGTTTAAGACCCGTTTTACTTACGGCAATTACAACTATTTTAGGTTTAATTCCATTAGCCATTGGTTTAAACATTAACTTCTTTACATTGTTTGCAGACTTTGACCCTAACATATACATGGGTGGAGATAACGTCGTATTTTGGGGACCATTAGCGTGGACCGTTATTTACGGTTTGTTTGTTGCTACATTCTTAACGTTGATTGTAGTTCCTGTTTTATTCTTCTTAAGTGTAAGACTAAAAATGTGGCTACGTACTAAATTTACGTCAGAACCTTTAAGAGCTAATGAATCTGAAGGATTTGAACAAATTGAAGCATCCTCAATGACTAAAATTAATGAATAATTGAAAATCATTATTTAAATAGAAAAATCCGAAGTCTTTACTTCGGATTTTTTACTTTTGCAATTCTAATAAAAATCTATGTACAGAAGTCACAATTGTGGTGAGTTAAGAGCATCACACAGCAATACAGAAGTTACACTTTCCGGTTGGGTTCAAGGTGTTCGCGATAAAGGTTTTATGATCTATATAGATCTTCGCGATCGTTATGGTATCACGCAATTATATTTTGATGAAGAACGCACACCAAAAGCCATCATGGAACAGGCTTCTAAATTAGGACGTGAGTTTGTTATTCAAGTTAAAGGAAATGTAATTGAACGTGCTTCAAAAAACCCTAATATTCCAACAGGAGATATTGAAGTTTTAGTTTCTGAGCTTAATATATTAAACAGCTCGTTAGTACCGCCTTTTACTATTGAAGACAAAACAGATGGTGGAGACGATGTACGTATGAAATATCGTTACTTAGATATTCGTCGTAATCCTGTAAAAAACAGTCTGATTTTTAGAGCAAAAGTGGCGCAAGAAGTTAGAAATTACCTTTCTAGTGATGGTTTTATTGAAGTGGAGACACCTTATTTAATTAAATCTACACCAGAAGGCGCTAGAGATTTCGTTGTACCTTCTCGTATGAATGAAGGTCAGTTTTATGCATTACCACAATCGCCTCAAACCTTCAAACAACTATTGATGGTTGGTGGCATGGATAAGTATTATCAGATTGTAAAATGCTTTAGAGATGAAGATTTACGTGCAGACAGACAACCAGAATTCACACAGATAGATTGTGAAATGGCTTTTGTTGAGCAAGAAGATATATTAAATGTTTTTGAAGGCTTAACACGTCACTTATTAAAAGAAGTGAATGGTGTTGAAGTTGAAAAATTCCCAAGAATGCTTTACGATGACGCTATGCGTTTGTACGGAAATGACAAACCAGACATTAGATTTGGGATGGAGTTTGGTGAATTAAATGCTGTTACCCAACATAAAGAATTTGGTGTTTTTAATAATGCTGAATTAGTTGTTGGTATTGCCGTGCCTGGAGGAAACAGTTACACCAGAAAAGAAATTGATAAATTAATTGATTGGGTAAAACGTCCACAAGTTGGTGCATTAGGTATGATTTATTCTCGTTGTAACGACGATGGAACATACAAATCATCCGTAGATAAATTTTACGATCAAGATGATTTAGCAAAATGGGCAGAAATTACAGGTGCTAAAAAAGGAGATTTAGTTTGTGTATTATCTGGAGATACTAATAAAGTAAGAGCGCAATTAAGTGCTTTACGTATGGAATTAGCAACACGCTTAGGATTAAGAGATCCTAAAGTATTTGCTCCATTATGGGTTATTGATTTCCCATTATTAGAATTAGATGAAGAAACTGGTCATTACCACGCCATGCATCATCCATTTACTTCACCAAAACCAGGGCAAATAGAATTGCTAGATACTAATCCAGGTGACGTAAAAGCTAATGCTTACGATTTAGTATTAAATGGTAATGAGATTGGAGGTGGTTCTATTAGAATACACGATAAAAAGACACAGGCCATAATGCTTAAACATTTAGGCTTTTCAGAAGAAGATGCTAGAGCACAATTTGGATTCTTAATGGATGCTTTTGAATATGGCGCACCACCGCATGGAGGTTTAGCTTTTGGGTTAGACAGACTAGTTGCTATATTAGGAGGACAAGAAACCATTAGAGATTTTATTGCCTTTCCAAAAAATAATTCTGGTAGAGATGTAATGATTGATGCACCTGCACCAATAGATGATGAACAACTAGAGGAATTAAGTTTAAAACTAAATTTAAAATCTTAAACTATTAAATCCTGCTTATTGCAGGATTTTTTAGTTCTAATAACCATGCCTAAACATACCATTTTAAAACAAATACTTATTTGGAGAGCCAAACACATTTCAGATAAACAGTTTATATTCATTTTAAGTGCTTTAGTTGGCTTTACATCTGGAGTTGGTGCCGTAATCCTTAAAAATTTAACGCACTATATTCAACTATTGCTAGAAGGGAAATTGGTAAAATATTATCATCATGCCTTTTACTTTTTATTCCCGATAATAGGATTGATTTTAGTCTATTTAATTATAAAATATGTCATAAGATCAAAAGTTAGTCATGGGATTCCTTCAACTTTACATGCTATTGCCAAACGTAAAGGCATCATAAAAAGCTATCAAATGTTTGGTTCAATTCTTACAGCACCTATAACGGTTGGTTTTGGAGGTTCTGTTGGGTTAGAAGGACCTGCAGTTGCTACAGGTGCTGCTATTAGCTCAAATATTTCTAGGCTCTTTAGAATGGACCAAAAAACTAAGACTTTACTCATTGGTTGTGCAGCAGCTGGAGCATTATCTTCCATTTTTAAAGCACCTATTGCTGCTATCATTTTCGCAATTGAAGTCTTTAGTTTAGACCTAACAATGGTGTCAATGCTACCATTATTACTAGCCTCACTTTCTGCCGTATTAACATCTTATTTTTTCTTTGGTGATGATGTTTTATTACCTTTTAGAATTGAAGATAAATTTATAATCTCGGATGTACCTTTTTATGCGTTTTTAGGAGTCTGCGCAGCATTTACTTCAATTTATTTTAATCAGGTTTATGAAAGAATTCAAATCTTTTTTGACCAACTAAATTCACCAATTAAAAAACTTCTTGTTGGAGGTGTTGCTATCGGAATATTGATCTTTTTTATTCCACCTCTTTATGGTGAAGGTTTTGATATTATGAATAGTCTTATTGTTGGTAATCCAGAAAAAGCTTTAGAAAACAATTTTTTAAATCTAGATTTAACTAACATTTGGATAATTATCTTACTCTTAGCAGGACTCGTGTTTTTTAAAATTATTGCAAGTGCTATAACTTTTGGAGCAGGAGGTGTTGGAGGTATTTTTGCACCTACCCTTTTTATGGGAAGTATAATGGGAAATTGTATCGCTAAAATCATTAACCATTGTGGCTTATTTAATGCTCCCGTTTCTGAAAGTAATTTCACCCTTGTTGGTATGGCTGGTGTATTGGCTGGCGTTTTACATGCTCCTTTAACTGCTATATTTTTAATTGCCGAGCTTACTGGTGGTTATGATTTATTTATTCCTCTAATGATTACAGCGGCAATTTCATTCGGTATCACAAAACATTTTGCTCCACATTCAGTCTACACAATGGAATTAGGGAGAAAAGGAGACCTTATAACACACGATAAGGATCACGCTATTTTAACCTTAATGGACATCAATAAAGTTATTGAAACTAACTTTATAAGTGTTACCACTAAAATGACATTAGGAGATATTATTAATAAGGCAGTTATTAAATCAAATAGAAACATTTTTCCAGTTATAAATGGCAAAGACAAAACTCTAAAAGGGGTTATTCTATTAGATGATTTAAGAGCTATAATGTTTGATCAAACGTTATACAATGATGTATATGCAAGCGAGATTATGCAAAAACCACCCGAAGTAATAGATATTGACAAGGATAAAATGACGGTTATTATGAAAAAATTTCAAGACAGTAGCGCTTGGAATTTACCTGTTGTAAAAAATGGTATTTATGTAGGCTTTATTTCTAAATCAAAATTATTAACTGCTTACCGACGAGAATTAATTAATTTTACATCTTAGTCAGCACTATAAATCTAATTTATAGCATTTTGAAACCTGACCGTTTTTTTGAAAGATGCCAACAACACCCTTTATAAAACACTTACTTCTTTTGCGGTACAAATATATATCGCAAAAAAACTTTGTTTATATATTAAGTATTGCAGTCGGTTTATTAACAGGTATTGCTGCTGTAACTTTAAAAAATATTACCTACACAATTCAGTCTGCATTAGAAAAAGGAATTATTTTTTCTCAAAACCAACTTTATTTTATTTTGCCTGTAATTGGCTTATTTCTAGTCTATCTTTTTACAAAGTATATCTTTAAAAAAGCACTAAACCCATCAATTCCTCCTTTTATAAAACGAGCAATACCTTCATTACTTTATTCTTTATTGCGTCAAAAAGGACTTTTATCTTATAAACTTATATATCACCCATTAATAACAGCTCCTCTAACGGTCGGTTTTGGTGGTTCTGTTGGATTATTAGGACCTGCAATAACTTCTGGTTCTGCATTAAGTTCTAATTTAAGTCGAGTTTTACATGTAGATAAAAAAACGCGTACTTTACTTATTGCTTGTGCTACTGCTGCCGCTGTCGCCTCAATGTTTAAATCTCCTATTGCTGCCATAGTATTTGCTGTT
Organism: Winogradskyella eximia; assembly: GCF_003386165.1. GTDB lineage: Bacteria > Bacteroidota > Bacteroidia > Flavobacteriales > Flavobacteriaceae > Winogradskyella > Winogradskyella eximia. The sequence goes on from NZ_QRDV01000003.1 coordinate 177,580, forward strand.
GAAATTTTTAGTTTAGACCTTACATTTGCATCACTTTTACCTTTATTAATTGCATCCATATCTTCAGTTTTAACGTCCTATTTTTTCTTAGGAGATGAGTTGTTATTTAATTTTAATGTTACTGAAAAATTCAACCCAAGGGATACGGCTTTTTTTATGATTTTAGGGTTAGCAACTGGCATTGCATCCATATATTTCACAAAAATGTACTTTGCTATTTATGCGTTTTTTGATCGATTTAAAACAAAGTTCATTAAACTTTTGGTTGGTGGAATCGCCATTGGTATTATGTTATATTTCATTCCACCTCTTCATGGAGAGGGTTTAAGTTTTACCAAAGATTTATTTGAAGGTAATTATTTACATGCATTAGGTTCTAATCCTTTTGACAAATACATTGACAATATTTGGGTTGTCATTGTGTTACTCATCGGATTTACAATCTTTAAAGCTATTGCTATGACAACCACCTTTGCTGCTGGAGGAGTTGGTGGAGTTATTGTACCAACAATGGTAATGGGAAGTGCATTAGGTAATGTGGTGGCTAAAATAATAAACAACATAGGTCTAGGGCATCAAGTATCTGAAGCCAACTTTACATTAATTGGTATGGCAGGATTGATAGCAGGAGTTATCCATGCTCCACTAACAGCCATATTTTTAATTGCAGAAATCACAGGAGGTTACATCTTGTTTTTACCCTTGATGATAACTGTTGCTATTTCATATATGATTACAAAAAATTATATGGAACACACTATTTATACTCGCGAACTCGCTGAACGCGGTGATTTATTAACACATGACAAAGACCAAAGTGTACTTACCATGATGCAATTAGATAGTGTAATAGAAAAAGATTTTATACTTCTAAACCCAGAAATGACATTAGGAGATATGTTGCATAAAGCGGTTGCCAAATCGAGTAGAAATTTATTTCCTGTAGTGGACGGTTATCAGCGATTGGTTGGTATTATTCTCCTAGACGATATTAGAACTGTAATGTTTGATCAATCACTTTACAATACAACATCAGTAGAAACATTTATGCACAACCCTCCAGATTTTATTAATTATGAAAAAGATGATATGAAAACGGTGATGAAGAAGTTTCAAGATAGTGGAGCTTGGAATTTACCAGTAATAAAAGACAATTGTTACTATGGGTTTGTCTCAAAATCTAAATTACTAACCGCATATCGAAACGAATTAATTAATTTTACATCTTAAGCCTATATTAGGCGTTTGAATAAATATCACTTAATGAAATTCATAAAAATTATTACGTTTTTAGCCTTTTTAGCCTCATTTACCAGTATTCTTTGTGGTTTAATTTTAAATTTGGACTATTCAAAAAAACTCATTGGTTTTGGTGTTCTAGGTTTATTTTTTGTGGTTTTTCCTTTATTTTCATATTATCGATGGAAAGATAAAGACGTTAAAGACTATATGCTTACTAAAGAAAACCTTGATAAAATGAGAGAAAACCAACGCAATTCTTAACAATAATTTTTCTTCTATTATTAAATCTAATTTAGAAACTCTAACTATAAAATAAAGAAATACAACCCATGTTTCAATTAGAAAATATTGGTAATCAATATTAAAACATCTAAAAATAAAACGATTTATTAACATTGGGTTTTAATTTTATTTTATCTTTGTACTTTAATTTTTATTTATATTATAATGACTGGAACAGTTAAATTTTTTAATGATTCAAAAGGATTTGGATTCATTACCAACGAAGAAACAGGAAAAGACATCTTTGTACACGTATCAAACCTTAATGGCGTAGAATTACGCGAAGGTGATACAGTAGAGTACGATGAAGAAGAAGGAAGAAAAGGATTAGTAGCTGCAAACGTGCAGGTATTATAAGTATATATCTTACAAGTTTCAACGCTCAACCAATGGTTGGGCGTTTTTTTTTGCCTTAATATTAGCGTATTAAATTTATAAATACGTTAGAATACTATTGAAAAACTATTGGTAAATCCTGTTTTGAAATTTTTGCAATATAATAAGGCTGCGTCATTACAGTTGTTGCATTGCCTTTAGGACTTGTATATTTTACTGTAACTAAAGTCTTTTCTGAAGTTTTAGAAATATCTAATTCTATCGTGTGACCTCCACTTCCTTTTACATCATTGAACACAGCAATAATAGCATATTTTGAAAAGTCAATTTTTGTTTCCGTAAAACCTTCTGAAACATTATTTACGCTATTCATTTGGTTTATTAAACGTTCCCAATCACTCAAATTTTCAATAACGGTGTTTTGCTTAGCAATACCTTCTGATCCCGAACCGTACAGATTGCCTTTTGAAATTAAAACAGTTTCTACAATCTGCATTTTAGCGTTATTTTGATTGATTTTATTGCATTTACAACTAACAACAAATAGTAATGATAGTATAATGAGTGTCTGTATTTTCATAATAAGTATAGATTTAAAATCTAAAATTTACTCCAATTAATTTAAGTTGCGTTTTTCAATAAAAAAACGTTTCATTAGTGCGGACGCTTCTTTGGCCATAATTCCACTAACCACTTCTGTTTTAGGATGTATTGTTGTTCCCATAGTTTTAAAACCTCTTTGCTCGTCTGAAGCTCCATAAACTATTTTCGAAATCTGACTCCAATACAATGCTCCTGCACACATCTGGCAAGGTTCTAAAGTTACGTATAGCGTACATTTATTTAAATACTTTCCACCTAAAAAATTTGCTGCAGATGTTATCGCTTGCATTTCTGCATGTGCTGTGACGTCATTTAATAATTCAGTAAGATTATGTGTACGTGCTATAATTCTATCTTCTACAACAATAACTGCGCCAACTGGTATTTCACCTTTTTCAAAAGCAGTCTCAGCTTCCTGAAGCGCCTTTTTCATAAAATAGGTATCGTCAAATGGATTTATCATAGTTGTAAAAATACGATTTCAAAATTATTCTAAATCATTGCGGCAAGAAATTTGATGCATACATACAAAGCTATTAATTATGAAAACGAACTTCTCTATTTCGATTCCAAAACCATGCCACGAAGATTGGTCTAAAATGAGTCCGAATGAAAAAGGTCGATTTTGCCAATCGTGTTCTAAATCTGTCATTGATTTTACAGAAATGCCACAACAATCTATTGAGGAATATTTAAATAATAATGGTGATAAAAGGATATGTGGTCGTTTTAAAGTGTCTCAATTAGATCAAATTCGGATTGAAATCCCACAACACATCTTTCAGAAACGGATGTCTTTTCATAAGTTCTTTCTTTTAGCCCTATTGATTGCTATGGGAACTTCTCTTTTGAGTTGCTCAGATGAAAACGGAAATACGAAGAAAATTGATGCTGTAGAAGTAATTTCTACTTTAAAAGCCGAATCCATTGAAACTCCAGAGATTACTGCACCTAATATTCTGATTGATTCCACTAAAACCATAACCATTACCAAAAAACCAGATCCAATAGATAAAATTGATATTCCTATTCCCGTTTTAAAAGGTATAGTTGTTGAAGTAATGGGAGATATTGCACCTCCCGAACCTATTATAAATGATGACGAAGTAGTTTTTGGGTATCTGATTGTAGATCAGGTTCCAGAATTTATAGATACACCAAAAACCATATCAAAAACAGAAAAAAAAGACTATTTCTCTAAAAGAATAACTGAATTTGTTAATAATAATTTTGATTTAGGTCAAGGTGATTTGGGTATTAAAGGAAAACAAAAAATTCTCGCAAAATTTACAATTAACAAAAGTGGTGATGTAACAGATATAAAAATCAGAGCACCTCATCCACAATTAGAGAAAGAATCCTTACGTGTTATAAAATTATTACCTCAATTTATTCCAGGTAAACAGCGTGGTAAAAATGTTTCAGTTACCTATACCTTACCAATAATTTTTGTGGCTGAAGACTAATAAAATCTCGTATTTTTACGACGTGAAAAACTCACTTCTAAAACATATCAATTTACCAATAGACTTACGTCAACTGAAGCCAGAAGATTTACCTCAACTTGCCCAAGAGTTACGTAATTTTATCATCAATATCGTTGCCACAAAAGAAGGTCATTTAGGTGCAAGTTTGGGAGTTATAGAATTAACCATTGCGTTACATTACGTGTTTAACACTCCAATAGATGAATTAATTTGGGATGTTGGTCACCAAGCTTATGGACACAAAATCTTAACTGGGAGAAAGGATGTTTTTGATACCAACCGTCGACTAAATGGCATAAGTGGTTTCCCTAAACGCAGTGAAAGTGCATATGATGCTTTTGGAGTTGGACATTCATCAACTTCAATTTCGGCAGCTTTAGGAATGGCAATTGCGTCACAACTAAAAGGAGAAAACAAACACCATATTGCTGTAATAGGTGATGCTTCCATTGCCAGCGGAATGGCTTTTGAAGGATTAAATCATGCGGGAGTTACCAATGCTAATTTACTAGTCATCTTAAATGATAATGCTATTGGTATTGACCCAAGTGTTGGTGCCTTAAAACAATATTTAACTAACGTAAAAAAAGGGACAGAGAAACAAGATAATATTTTTGAAGCTTTAAATTTTGATTATTCTGGTCCAATTGATGGTCATGATTTACCATTATTACTATCAGAATTAGAGCGGCTTAAAACCGTGAAAGGCCCAAAATTTTTACACATTATTACTACCAAAGGAAAAGGATTAAAGCAAGCCGAATTAGATCAAGTGAAATACCACGCTCCTGGTAAATTTGATGCTAAAACCGGAGAATTAGTTGCAACACCCAATTCTGAAAAACTACCACCAAAATTTCAAGATGTATTTGGAGAAACTATTGTAGAATTAGCTCTAAAAAACGAAAAAATCATTGGTATTACTCCAGCTATGCCAACTGGTAGTTCCTTAAAATACATGATGGAAACTATTCCTGATCGTGCTTTTGATGTTGGTATTGCAGAGCAACATGCAGTAACACTTGCTGCAGGTATGGCTACACAAGGTCTCATTCCTTTTTGTAATATTTACTCTACATTTTTACAGCGTGCTTACGACCAAGTGATTCATGATGTGGCTATTCAAAACTTACCTGTAATTTTTTGTTTAGATAGAGCCGGATTGGTTGGTGAAGATGGAGCTACACACCATGGTGTTTTTGATTTGGCGTATCTCAATTGCATTCCTAATTTGGTAATTTTTGCTCCAAGTAATGCAATTGCACTTAGAAATATAATGTATACAGCTCAGTTAGGTATTGATTTCCCTATTGCAATTCGTTATCCTAGAGGAAGAGACCATTTATTAAATTGGAAAATGCCTTTTGAAACTTTAGAAATAGGAAAAGGAATCTGTTTAAAGAAAGGCTCTTCCGTTGCCATTCTTTCCATTGGTACAGTTTTAAAAAATGTTGTTGATGCTATAGAAATGTTAGATGATAAGACGTCTGTAGGTTACTATGACATGCAATTTGTTAAACCTATTGATGAAACTTTACTCCATGAGATTTTTAAATCTTACCAAGCAATTATTACTATTGAAGATGGAACTATCGTTGGAGGTTTTGCTTCTTCCGTTTTAGCGTTTGCAAATGCGCATCACTACAAACAAAGTATTGTAACCATGGGAATCGATGATCAATTTATTGAACATGCTACAGTTCACCAATTGCAACAACTGCAGCAATTAGATGCGTTATCCATAAAAAAAGAAATAGAAAATTTATTCCTCTTCATCAAGAACAGCTAAGTCTGTAGGGTTTTCAACCTTCTGTTCTAGCTCAATAGTTTTGTAAGAAAAATTTTCTTCGTTTTTACTAGAAATGTCGTCTAACATTAAAAGGCAAGTCACAACAACAAAAAAGATGACTAATCCTCCGAGTATATTATTTCTCATAAGTAGGTATTTTAATAGCTTGAATCTAAGCAAATTAAAACAAAATACCGTTAAAAAACAAATTTATTCGATGAAATGCACTTTTATAATATCTGTCCTTGTAATTTCTTGTGTAAGAGCATCGCATTAGTATCAGATAACTTTGATATATAAAGACATACAGCTAAAAGATTCTGATACAACGAATCATTACTTAGTTTTACTGTTTCTGGTAATGTGCTAAATAATAGTTTATCATAATTAGACATTTTATTATCAAAATAATGATGCGCCATTTCTCCAAAAGATTCTAATAATTGATTCAGAATTTTATATCCTGCAATTTCCTTATTAATAACTTCTTTAGAGCGATACACATTTTTTATACTAATATTAATGATATCCTTTATTTGTGCTTTATACTGACTAACATCTAATAAAGCAGTTTCAAATTTACCTGCCAAAATATCATCTTCGTGCTTCATAAATAGTGAAGCAGCTTCATTAATCAAACGTCCAATAGCTAGTGCTCGCAAATAACTTACTCGATCTTCGGTTGTCTTTAAAGCACTATAATTTTCGGTTTTAATACTACCTCTTACCAAATTAATTAAATACTCTAAAGCGTACTCTTCTTCAATTAAACCTAAATTAATTCCATCTTCAAAGTCAATAATTGTATAACAAATATCATCAGCTGCTTCCACCAAAAATGCTAATGGATGTCTTTGATAAGTTACATAATCATCGCTTCTTTTGGTTAAACCCAACTCTGATGCTATGTTTTGGAACATTGCTTTTTCACTTTGAAAAAAGCCATATTTTTTATCTACTATATGATCTGATGGTTTTTTAGGCAATGATTCTTTTGGGTACTTCATAAAAGCACCTAAAGTGGCATAACTTAATCTTAAGCCTCCTTCTCTACCTTCTCTACTTTCCGTGAGAATCTTAAATCCATTGGCATTACCTTCAAAATCACATAAATCTTGATACTCTTTTTCAGTTAAGTGCTTTTTAAATTCTGAACCATTTCCATCTTTAAAATAAGCACCTATAGCTTTTTCACCAGAGTGACCAAAGGGAGGATTACCAATATCATGCGCTAAAGCAGCAGCTGCAACAATGGCTCCAAAATCGTTCATTTTATAACCGTGTACACTTTCTAAATGCGGATGTTTTTTTAATAATAACTGACCCACTCTTCGGCCTAAAGAACGACCAACCACACTCACTTCTAAACTATGCGTTAAACGTGTATGTACAAAATCGGTTTTAGACAATGGCACCACTTGGGTTTTATCTTGAAGTCCTCTAAATTCTGATGAAAAAATAATTCGGTCATAATCCACCTCAAAACCCAAACGTGTTTCATCTTGTTCTTTTCGTAGTCTTTTATTGGTGTCGCCAAAGCGTTTTAAAGAGAGTAATTGTTCCCAGTTCATAGTATAATTCTTAGTGCATGCAAGATAGATAAAATGGTTTTGAATTGTTAACTAAAACGAAAGTTAGATCGAATAGATTTTTAATGTTATGGCATTGTTTCCTTAATGCTAATTGAGTTAATACTAAGCTAACACTTATCTAACCTTTTCATTACAAAACTTTAATTTTTGTATAACATACACAAAAAGTAATCACAGTTCCTTTGCAACGTCGATAAAAACAAACTAATGAAAACATTACAATTACTATTTATTCTACTTATCTCAGCCACAACATATGCCCAAAACACAGGCTCAATCGCTGGTAAATTAACAGATAAAGAATTTAACAACGAACCGCTTCCTTTTGCTAACGTATTAATTAAAGGTACTGCAACAGGAACAACTTCTGATATTGATGGTCTTTACGAACTCAGCAATTTAGTAGCCGGATCTTACACCATAACTTATAGTTTTGTAGGTTATGAAACACAAGAGATAAAAGTAGATGTTGTAGCCAATAAGGTAACAACAGTTAATGTTCCTATGGGAGCAAGTGCTGCAACTCTAGATGAAGTATTAATTACCACAACAGCAAGAAAAGAAAGCGAATCAGCATTATTACTAGATCAAAAAAAGGCTGTTGAATTTAAGCAGAGTATTGGTACAGAAGAACTTTCTAGAAAAGGAGTAAGCGACGTTGCCACTGCAGTTACAAAAACAACTGGTATTTCTAAACAAGAAGGTTCAGGAAATATTTATGTTAGAGGGTTAGGAGATCGTTACAACTCTACAACTATGAACGGATTGCCTTTACCTTCAAATAATCCTTCAAGAAAAAATATAAATTTAGACATTTTCTCTACTGACATTGTGGAGTATATTTCAATTTCAAAAACATTTAGTACACTTAATTACGGAGATTTTGCCGGAGCTAACATAGACATCATTTCAAAAAACTATAACGGAAATGGTTTTTTAGAAATTGGTTTAGGTGTTGCAGGAAACTCAAACGCACTTAATGCAGATGAATTTTATTTACAAGATGGACCAAATAAAACTGGCTTCTCTAACCCAACACAACCAAACAATCCCTTAACGGCATATAATTTTGATACTAGTTGGAACACAAATACTAATAGCCCAATTAACAACAGTTTTTCTTTAATTGGAGGAGACTCATTTAATATTGGTGAAGAAAGCAGATTAAGCTTTTTTGCTACGGCAGCTTTTGATAATGGATATAAATTTAGCGAAGGCATAGCAAGAGGTTCTGTAAGTACACAAGGTGTACCTCGTAAAGATTTTACTTTTGATAAATTCGCTTACGAAACAAATTCAACCTTATTAGGTAACGTTAATTACAAAATCAATAACAAAAACACCTTAAGCTTTAATTCATTATTTATAAATTCTACCAATCAAAGTCACGAAGAGTTTTCTGGTGTTATTGATATTTTTGATAATGCTTCTGAAGGTGGAGGTTTTGTAAGACGTTCTACTTATGATAAAACTTCAATATTTATCAATCAATTATTGGGCGAGCATACGTTTACAGAAAAGTTAGATTTAAATTGGGGAGTTTCTTATAACATGGTTAACAATGTTATTCCAGACAGAATGCAAAACACTTTAGTACCTGTAGATAATACAGATATTAATGGAGATTTAAGAGTTTCAGATTTAGCAACATCAGACAATCATAGATTTTATCAAGATTTAAAAGAAGATGAATTTGCAGCTAACATAATGTCTTCTTATAAATTTGGTAAAACTGAAGATGACACCTATAAAGGTAAAGTAACCTTAGGCTATAGCGGAAGGTTTAAAAATGTAGATTTTGAAGCTACACAATTCAACTTCCGAATTAATAGAAATACAACACAGCCTGTTGCAGACCCAAATAATTTAGATGCCTATTTTAATCAAAATAGCTTAAATCAAGGTTTGTTTACTATTGAAACCTTTAGAGGTCCTGCAGGAACACCTGGTGTTTTAAATCCACAGACTTATAACGGTAATCAATTAATACAAGCCGCATTTGCTTCTGTAGAATATAAATTCTCACCTAAATTTACTGGAATATTTGGCGTACGTGGAGAATATATCTTTCAAGAAATTGAATGGGAAACGTCTTTAGATCCTAATGGTGATAAAAATGATTTTGACACCTTTGAAATTCTACCAAGCACCTCTTTAAAATATGCTTTAAACGACAAACAAAATTTACGTTTTGCAGCAAGTAAAACATATACTTTACCTCAGTTTAAAGAAAGAGCACCTTTTCAATACGAAGAAGTAACACAAGTCTTTTTTGGAAATCCAAACTTATATCCTTCTACGGATTATAATGCCGATTTAAAATGGGAATTCTTCCCTAATAATGATGAAGTCTTTTCAGTTACTGCGTTTGGTAAATACATTCAAGATCCAATAAACGAAGTCACAATTGCCTCAGCAACTAATGATATCTCATGGGTAAATACAGGAGAATCTGCTATTGCAATTGGTGGTGAATTAGAAATAAGAAAAAATATCTTAAAAATATCTAATGAGGAAGATTTAAAGAACACCATCTCTTTAGGGTTTAATGCTTCTTACATGCATACCGATCAAGATTTTGATAGAGATAAAGTTGTTAAAGAAACAGACCTTAGTGTTGGTTTTACCAATGACAGTGGTGAATTAACTGGAGCTTCAGATTTATTATTAAACGGAGATATTAGTTATATCAAAGAATTTTCAGAAGATAGGAATTTACAAGCCACATTATCTTACAACTATTTCTCAGACCGTTTATATGCTATTGGCACCAATAATAAAGGGAATTTAGTTGACAAAGCTATTGGCACATTAGACTTTACTTTAAAATCTAATCTTAGTAAAAACTTAGGTCTAAGTTTAAAAGTAAGAAACATACTAGATCCTGCAATCGAAAGAATTCAAGACACTCAAGACGTCATTGTTCAATCGTACACAAAAGGTGTTGATTATAGCCTCTCATTAACCTATAAATTGTAGTTAACATTCAATTAATATTAAGCCTTAAAATCGGCTTTCATTTAATACTAAATTAATACTAACGTAATTACTAAATAAACATAGAATCGTTCATTTGTACTTTAATTTAAAACTAAAAAACCAATTAAAATGAAAAAATTATTTTTATCAATGTTAGCAATAGCTACATTAGGATTAACTGCTTGTAGCAGTGATGACGAAGGAAATGGTGGTGGCAATCCTGTTACCATTGATCCTAACGATTTTCAAGGAGAAGTTAACAGCGGCGAAACTGTAACATTAGACCCAACAGAGGTCTATAAATTAACAGGTTCTTTTGTAGTAAATGCTGGAGGAACTTTAATTATTCCTGCAGGAACTTTAATTGAAGCAACTGGCGGAACTAGCGCTTATATTGCCGTAGCTCAAGATGCTAAAATTTATGTAAACGGATCTCAAGACAATCCAGTAGTAATGACATCTGGAGCGGCTAATCCTGCAGCAGGAAATTGGGGTGGATTAGTAATTTGTGGTAATGCAAATACTAACAAAGGTGGTTCTAACGGACAAACAGCAACAGCTGAAGTATCTGACTTAACTTATGGTGGAACAAACAATGCAGACAACTCTGGTTCTATAAGATACTTAAGAGTAGAATATACAGGAGCAACATTTAATGGTTCTAAAGAATTTAACGGCCTATCATTATTTGGTGTGGGTTCTGGTACAACTTTAGAATATGTACAATCTTTTGAAGGTGGTGATGATGGTATCGAATTTTTCGGTGGAGCTGTAAACGGAAGATATTTAGTATCTATTAATAGTGGAGATGATTCTATCGATTTTGCTGATGGTTGGTCTGGTACAGGTGAAAACTGGTACATCAAAGGAGGTACACATGCAGGTATCGAAGGTTCTAACAACGGAGATGATGGTTATGCAACACCAACAACGACTGCAACATTAAAAAACATTACAATTATTGGTGCTGGTGATGAAGGTGCACTTTACATTAAAGAAGGTGGTGGAAACTGGACTTTAGAAAACATCTTTGCTTCTAACTTTGATTTAGGTATTAAAATTAAAAATGCTACAAGTGATCCAGCAGGAAATGCTAACGTAGATAACGATAATATTACAATATCTAATATTCAATTTGAAAACGTAACTACAATTACAGATTACGCTGGTACTAACACAGATTTCTACACAGAAGGAACTAATACAGGTGCTGGAAACGGATCTGCAGTGCCATCTTGGGCAACTGGTTGGACAAGATTCTAGTAACAAGTAGAATATCTTAGAAATAAAAAAAGCATCTCAATTGAGATGCTTTTTTTATTTCTAATACTTTTATTAATGACGAAGAGCAACGGATGTTTTAGAATCCTTTTTCCAATCGTTAACACTAACAATAGCATTGTTTGTATAATCTACTTCTTTTAAAGTTTTATCTGTCCAATAAAACCATTTGCCGACTTTTTTCCCATTATCATAACTTGCTGAAGCACTCTTGTTACCATCAGTATCAAAACTTAACCATTCACCTTGTAATTTACCATCTAAAGTATAAGAACCTGTTTGGCTCACTACTCCATTGTCGTGAAAATAAGTTACATCAATTAAATTGGTGTTATCATTAAGTTTTAATGCTCTCTCTTGCTGAGCAAAAGAAACCATACCTATTAAAAAAGCGAACAACATTAAAACATTCTTGTTCATAATTACGGGTTTTAAAGTTTGTAATACCCAAATATAAAGATTTGGTAACTTTTTAGCAACAATTACTTAACATTAAATTTACATTAGATACTTAATTTTTTGATTCTTAGCTTTTTACACTTTTTATTTTATTATTAAAGTTTAATAATAAGTTAATACTAAGGTTACAGTTCTGTTATACATCCCATATATCTTTACGTTCGTCTTATAAGACCTATTAGTTTCGTATAATCTATTAGTTTTTGTCGACTATTTATCATGATTACTAATGACTGCCTTTGGCCAAGGCAGTTTTTTTCATGTCAAAACTTAACATTATGGAAACATACATGTTTAAAATAAGTAAGTTCTTTGCAGTGACAAAAACTGATATTTTAGATGAAACTCAGACTTAGTATAATGGCTATTGTTGCCATTTCGGTGCTAATGAAACTTAATGCTCAAGAAATTAGCGATACTTCGTTTGGTAAAGGGCTAATTAATTTTGTTGCCAAAGACAGCTCATTCAGTGTAAAATTTGCACCACGTTTTCAAGTACGTTCCATATCCTCTTGGGATTATGACGGCAACCAATATGGAAGTGCAGAACACAATTTTATTGTTCGTAGAGCACGATTGAAATTTGATGGTTTTGCGTACTCTCCAAAACTAAAATACAAATTAGAATTAGGACTCTCAAACAGAGATGTTGCTGGAGCTAATGAGTATAATAGAAATACTCCTCGTTATATTTTAGATGCCGTAATTATGTGGAATTTTGCCGGCAATTGGGAGCTTTGGGCAGGACAAACTAAATTACCTGGCAACGTTGAGCGTGTGGTCTCTTCTGCCAATCTTCAATTTGTAAATCGTTCATTGCTAAATAGTCGCTTTAATATAGATCGCGATTTAGGTATTCAAATACGACACAAAACAAACTTAGGTAAGGATTTTTTAATGCGCGAAAAATTTGCCATCTCACAAGGTGAAGGTCGTAACGTTACCGAAGGTAATGAAGGCGGATTACAATATACTGCTCGATTAGAATTTCTACCTTTTGGAACTTTTAAATCTAAAGGTGATTATGTACAATCAGATTTAAAGCGTGAAGCTAAACCAAAATTAATGCTAGGTTTTACTTACAACTACAATCAAGATGCTGTAAGAGAAAGAGGATTTGCTGGTGATTATATGTTTACTACTGAGGATGAGTCTAAAAATGGGCCTTTATTCGAAACCAATCAAACTACAATTTTTGCAGATGCTATGTTTAAGTATAACGGTTTTTCTTTTATGGGAGAATATGCTAAACGTACTGCTGATGATGTTATAGCTACCGAAGCCGATGGCACACCTACAGGAGATATTGTATTAACTGGTAACGCTCTAAACTTGCAAGCTGGTTATTTATTTAAAAGCAATTACGAAATCGCTGCACGTTTTACAACTTTAGATTACGAAAAAGAAACAGGAGCATTGCCAATAACGCAATATACTTTAGGAGCTTCAAAATATATTGTTGGTCATAAATTAAAAGTACAATCCGATCTAAGTTATACCACTTTAGATGGAAATGAAAACAATATTACGTTTAGACTTGGTTTTGATATTCACTTTTAAAAAATAACAATTAGGTAACGTACCGACTAAACTGTTTAAAGATATTTGCAAACTTATTTTAATTAAAAAATTATGGATAATATTTACTTATTAATGTTAATTGCCATTACAGTTTTAGCTGTAGTTGATATTGTGGTAGGTGTGAGTAATGATGCTATTAACTTCTTAAACTCTGCAATTGGCTCTAAAGCCATATCAATGCGAACTATAATGATTATAGCGAGTCTAGGTATTTTTATCGGAGCTGTATTTTCTAGCGGAATGATGGAGGTCGCTAGAAAAGGTATTTTTGTGCCTGCTCAGTTTGAGTTTGGAGAAATTATGCTCATTTTTATGGCAGTAATGATTACAGACATTCTGTTATTAGACTTCTTTAACACTCTAGGTTTACCAACATCAACAACGGTGTCTATTGTATTTAATTTATTAGGTGCAGCTGTTGTAATGTCATTAATAAAGATAAGTCATTCAGAAACTGAAACGCTTTCTGATTTAGGAAAATACATTGCCACAGATACCGCCTTAACTATTATAAGTGGTATTTTATTATCTGTTATAATTGCATTTTCTGTTGGTGCACTTGTGCAATGGATTTCAAGACTTATTTTCACTTTTAACTACGAGAAAAAAATAAAGAATTTTGGAGTAGTTTTCGGTGGTGTTGCTTTAACTGCCATCACATATTTTATCTTTTTAAAAGGATTAAAAGGCACACCATATTACAAAGAAATGAAAAGTGTAGTTGAAGGTAACGAAATCTATATTATAATAGGGAGTTTTGTGTTTTGGACCTTATTCTCATTTATATTCGAAAAAATAACAAAGAAAACTTCCTTACTTGCAGTGATTGCAGTTGGAACCTTTGGTTTAGCTTTAGCCTTTTCAGGAAATGATTTAGTAAACTTTATTGGTGTGCCAATGGCTGCATACCACTCTTATGAAGCTTGGGTTGCTGGAGGAATGGATGCTGGCATGTCAATGTCCGTTTTAGAGAAAAAAGTACCAGCAGAACCTTATTTACTATTTATAGCAGGTGCCATAATGGTACTTACTTTATGGTTTTCTAAAAAAGCTAAATCTGTTGCAGAAACAGAACTAAGCTTATCTCGCCAAGGTGATACTCACGATAAGTTTGAGCCTAACCGCCTTTCTAGAGCAATTGTAAAAGGATCAACTCAATTATCTAACTATTTTGGTGTTTTAGTACCTAAATCACTACAAGGAAAAATTGATATGAGTTTTGAGAAACCAGCGTCGGTTATGACTAAAGACCAAAGTATTGATGCACCAGCATTTGATATGATTAGAGCTTCGGTTAACTTAATGGTGGCTGGTGTACTAATTGCTGTAGCAACTTCACTAAAATTACCTTTATCTACAACTTACGTAACGTTTATGGTTGCCATGGGTACATCTTTAGCAGATAGAGCTTGGGGAAGAGAAAGTGCTGTTTATAGAGTGGCTGGAGTATTAAACGTTATTGGTGGCTGGTTTGGTACTGCATTCGGAGCATTTGTTGCAGCTGGTATCGTTGTGTTTTTAATCAATTGGAATCCTTCTGTTATGATTCCAATATTATTATTAATTACAGCGTTCCTTCTTTACAAAAATTACGTTTCACATAAAAAGTCTTCTAACAAAATTGCGGAAGAAGATAGTCTTAAGGAAACAGGTAGTAGCTCTGTACAAGGTGTTATTTTAGAAAGTGCAGATAATATTGCTAACGTTGTAAAACGTGGAAATAAAATATACACCAATGCTGTTAATGGCTTAGCTAAACAAGATTTATCACTTCTGAAAAAGAACAGAAAACAAGTTGATAAATTATCTAAAGAAGTTGATAGTTTAAGAGACAACATTTTCTATTTCATTAAAAATCTTGATGAAACAAGTCTACGTGCTAGTAGTTTTTATATTAATATTTTAGGATACTTGGAAGATATGACACAATCATTAGAATATATTTCTAAGGTAAGTCATAAGCACATTAATAATAATCACAAGAAACTTAAATTTAGTCAAATTAAAGAATTAAAGGAAATTGACGTTACATTAGAGACCTTATTTAATGATACAAAAGCGGCTTTTGACTCTCATTCATTTGAACAAATTGGTTCTATTATTAAGCGCAAAAAAGATGTGTTAGATTTAGTAACCGATAAAATTGTAAAACAAGTAGCTAGAACAAGAACAGAAGAATCTAGCCCAAAGAATACAACTTTATATTTTGGTTTATTAGTAGAGACCAAAGATTTATTAACTGCGACTATGAATCTATTAGAAGAGTATTACAACTCACATGATAGCTCTGTAGAACCAGCAACTATAAACACAGATGAAGAATAAATAATTCAGAATCTAACTACACTTTATATAAAAGCTTCAAATCACCATAAGATTTGAAGCTTTTTTTTATACCCAAAACTTTACACAACAGATTAAGACAAACACAACACGTTCAATAGATTACATTCTGTTTTTAAAATCACAGACTTATTTTCAATCCCTTTTAAGCCCAATTAAAATGGAATTATTTGTATTAAATTTTAACGTTCAACATCCAAAAGCATCACTTTGTCGTATATATAACTTTAAATTAGATAATAACCAAAAATTATAAAATGAAGAAAATTTCAATCTTATTAGTAACAGCAGTTTTATTGAGCTCTTGTGTATCAAAGAAAAAATTTGTGGCTTTAGAGCAACAACATGGTGAAACTGTTAGTGAACTAACTAAAACACGTGTAGAAAAAGAAGATTTAGAAAATAAATTTGCTGCAATTGAAGCTCGTGTCAATCAATACAACGCTAAAATTCAATCATTAAATGATAATGTTGAAGGGCTAAAAATTGAAAATAAAGCAAAATTTGAAGTTTCTAAAGATGGTAATGTTGCTTCTGTAGCGAGTAAAGAAAAAATGCGCGCAACTTTACAGAATGTAAATCCAGAAAAACTTGCAGGTGCAAAAACATTAAAAGATTCTATGAACTTAGCGGTTCAGTATAATTTAAATAAAGCACTTAACACTAGTGATCTTAACGAGGATGACGAGATTGTTGTAGATATCAACGAAACAGTTGTAATGATCTCTATTGATGATGATATGTTATTTAACACAGCAAGCTATAAAGTAGGTAACAAAGCAGATAAAATTTTACAGAAATTAGCAGACGTTATTAACTCTGAGCCAAGTTTAGATGTTATGGTAGAAGGTCATACAGATTCTAGAACTATTAACACACCTAAAATATCTGATAACTGGGAATTAAGTGTATTACGTGCTACTTCTGTAGTGAAAAAATTACAGAATCAATTTAAAGTTGCACCAGAACAATTAATAGCTTCTGGTCGTAGTAGCTACCAACCTTTAGTTGAAAATAACTCTAGTTCTAATCGTGCTAAAAACCGTAGAACACGTATTATTTTAATGCCAAATATTGATAAGTTCTTTGCTATGATGGAAGCAAAGTAAGATTTATTTTTTCGCACAAATCTATCTAAATTTATAAAAAGCATCCTCCCGTAAAATTCGGCATTGGATGCTTTTTTTTGTTTCATATATTGTAATTTGTAGAAAAAATAATTGATATGAAATCTTTCCTTGCACTAGCGATACTTCTATGCTCTTTATCTGGTCTTAGTCAAAACCTATCCTCAGAAGCGTTATTAGATAATGCTATTAATTATCACGACCCAAACGGCAACTGGGAACATTTTAATAAGACGTTTACAGTGGTAATGACTACACCAAAAGCACCAAAACGCACAAGTGTTATTTCTATTAATTTACCTGCTGAATATTTCAACGTCACAGCTACCAAAGATACCGTAACCACGACGTATACATTAGATAAAGGCAAATGCCAAATGCAGTATAATGGCAAAGTTTTAGACAGCCTTAAAGCGAAAGACAAAAACATGACTTGCGATAGAGCTACACTCTACAAAAACTACTACTCGTATTTATATGGTTTACCAATGAAGTTGAAAGATGCAGGCACCAATCTTAGTGATACGGTTGAAAAGAAAACTTTTAAAGGCAAAGATTATTTAGTCTTAAAAGTCACTTATGATGAAGCTATAGGTAGTGATGTTTGGTACTTCTATTTTAATCCAAAGACCTATGCCATGGAAATCTATCAATTCTTTAAAACCGATGAGCATGGTAAAGAGAAACCTGATAGTGGTGAATATATATTGCTTTCAGAAGAAACCCTCTTAAATGATATTAAAATCCCTAAAGTAAGAGCTTGGTATTATAATAAAGCAGATAAGTATTTGGGGACAGATACTTTGATTGAAGAATAACACCACGTTTTTCTTATTTACAAACATGAAACTCACCAATCATCAATTTATAGAAGCTGCTTTTATTTTCGAAAAAGAAAATGGAAATCGGCATGATAAATATGAAAAGGAAGTGATAAAAGAATCTAATCTATTACACTTAAAACCATCAGAACTGAAAACAATTATTATTAATGGATTGAACTCAGGACTCTACACAAAAAACAATGAACGTACGAGTGCGTATTGGGCTTTATCAAAAACAAATGATAAAAGCATTATTCCTGAATTTAAAAATTGGTTGAAAAAAGAATTCAATCTTAAAAATGAAACGCCAATATTTCAGCTTTTAATTGCTTTAGACCGATTTGATGAATCCGCTTTTGACGAAAAACGGAATAGTAGATATTTTGATGAAACAGAATTAAATTTTCGTGATGCCAAGAATTATTTAAAAAACAATTAAAAAGCACCTTTTCAACCAAGAAAAAGGTGCTTTCTTTAACACTTATTTTATTCAGATTCCAGCTTTCGCCGGAATTTTATCCTTCACAGCTAGAACATTCTTTCTTTTGCTTAAACTTCTGTGCAGCATTCATACTGTGTTGGTAGTACAATGATTTTACACCTAACTGCCAAGCGGTAACATAGATTTTATTAATATCTTTTACTGGCATATCTGGATGTACCATAATATTAATAGACTGCCCTTGGTCAATGTGATTTTGTCTATTTGCTGCCTGGTAAATAATGGTCATTTGATCAATTTCAGAATAGGTTTTAAACACATCTTTTTCATGATCTGTAAGTCCTTCTAAATGTTGTACAGAAGCATCATAATCTCTAATGCTTCTCCACACCTCATTAGTATTCATGCCTTTTTCTTTTAAAAGCGCTACTAAATAAGGGTTTTTAATGGTTGTTTTTATTTTAGCAATATCCTTTACGTAACTATTAGACCAAATTGGCTCAATACCTTGAGATACTTGTCCTAAAATAAAGGCTGAAGATGTTGTTGGCGCCACAGCATTTAATGTTGTATTACGTCTTCCGTAACCTTTTAATACTTCTGGCTCACCAAATAACTTAGCTAATTCTTCTGATGCTTTTACAGATTTATCTTTAATTGTTTTAAAGATTTCACTGTTTAAATCGAATGCTTCTTTACTATCAAAACCTACCATTTTAGATTGTAGTAATGAATGCCATCCTAAAGCTCCTAAACCTAAAGCTCTGTTTTCTTTAGCAAAATTATAAGCCTTCTCCATAAACATAAATGTATGTCTATCGTCACGGCTATCAGAATCTCTATACACTTCTAATTTTGTAATAAACTCTTCTAATACCGCATCTAAGAAATATACCATGGTTTCTACAGCATCAGTATCTTTCCACTTATCATAATGTAATAAGTTGATAGAAGACAATACACAAACAAAAGACCAACGATCGTTTGTAGGTAACATAATTTCTGAACATAAGTTACTTGCGTAAATCTCATGTTTGTTATCTCTATAAGCATCTGGAGCATTGTTATTAGCATTGTCTCTAAAGAAAATATAAGGATACCCTATCTCTCCTCTACGTTGTAATACTTTTGCCCAAATAGCTCTTTTATCAGCATCACCATCAATCATTTCTTGCATCCACTCATTACCAACAGTAACACCATGAGTTAACTCTTGAATTGGATTTCCTTCTGTTCCTATTTCTAAAAACTCGTGAATATCTTTATGATCGATAGGTAAGTATGGAGAAAAACGACCTCTTCTCACTGAACCTTGACTTACCACATCAACCATTTTTTCAAACAATTGCATAATGTGAACGGCTCCAGAAGACTCACCGTTATTTTTTACAGGAGCACCTCTGTGTCTTAATTTACCAAAGTAACCAGAAGTACCACCTCCTAATTTAGACATCATTCCTACTTCTGACTGAGTATAAAGGATATCTCCCATATCATCAGAAATATGTGAACCAAAACAACTAATTGGTAAGCCACGTTTTTTTCCAAAGTTAGACCACACTGGAGATGCTAATGAGTAATAGCCTTCTGCCATATAGCCATAGAACTTATCTGCAAAACCATCGATACCTAATATTTTTTCTGCATTATTAGCAATTTCTCTAATGCGTTCTTCTGGTGTTGTATCACCTGTAAGATAACCAGAGGCTAAAAATTGACGACTATGCTCTGTTAACCATTTTATTTCTGGTTCTGATTTAGCTTCTTTAATGGCTTCTTTTCTAGCTTTAATTAATTCATCGTGGCTAGATGTTGATGTTGTTGTTGATTCTTTAATCACTTTGTTTTTGATGTCTTGGTTCATATGGTCGTTTGTGGTTTAAAATAAGTCGTCTTAAAATAGGTCGTCTCCGGTTACACTTTTTTGTCTCTTTGCATAGTTTATTGAACGCTTCACGAAGAAATCTCCGTGTTTTGTTCCTATAATTTCGTCGTCAAACCATTCGGTTTGTACTAATAATTTTTCGTCAACATCAAATACTTTTTCGATGCCAATACTTTCTAATGAATTATTAAATCTGTTTTTAATAAATTCATTAATTACGTCTTTTGGTAAGAACTCTAATTCTCCTGCTTCAAAAATCCAATCCACAAGTTTGCTTTCAGATACAAAAGCTTCCTCACATAATTCCCTTACTAAAGTGCTATGCTCTGCATCAAACCATGTTGGGTTTTCATTTTTGATAATTTTAATAATATCAATTCCGAAATCTCCGTGAATTTGCTCTTCTTTCGACGTTGCTTCAACCACATTAGAAACACCTTTTAGCATGTTCTTATGTTTGTTGAAAGCCATAATGATTAAAAACTGAGAGAATAAAGACACATGCTCTATAAATAGAGAGAACAATAAAATTGACTCTGCATACTCTTTATTATCTTCACTTTTAGCATTTTTTAAAGCAGTTTCTAAATAATGAACACGTCTCATTATTACCGGCTTTTTCTTCAGGTTTTTAAATTCGTTATTAAGACCTAAAATCTCTAATAAGTGAGAATAAGCATCATGATGACGCACTTCACTTTCAGCAAATGTTGCTCCTACAGATCCGATTTCTGGCTTAGGCATTTTATTGTAAATCTCACCCCAAAACGATTTTACTGCAACTTCAATTTGAGAAATAGCAAGCATGGTGTTTTTAATAGCATTTTGCTCTACAACCGTCAATCTTGTTTTAAAATCTTGAATATCACTTGTGAAATTAAATTCAGAATGAATCCAATAAGAATGTCTTATAGCATCTACATACTCATTAAGCTCAGGATACTCATAAGGCTTTAAGTTAATACGCTTTTCAAAAATATTTGTCTTTCTACTACGTGCTTGTTCGTCTCTATATAATATGTAAGCTTTTGCAACACTAGGAAAAGAACTTGTCATTAATTTTTCCTCAACAAGATCTTGAACCTCTTCTACAGTAGGTAAATAATTATGATCTCTACCCTTTCTTTCTAATAACGTTTGTAACACATTTACAGAAATAGTATTGGCATCTTCCTTAGTACCATTTCCTACAGACAGCATTGCTTTTTCAATGGCATTTGTAATTTTATTTAAAACAAACGGACTTGTTTCGTAATCCCTTTTAATAATCTGAGTAATCTCCATATTTCTTTTAATTTAAAGCCTAAATAGTCATAAGAACAATAGTTAGTTGTTCAGAAACTCCTAGTAAATCCGTAAAACGTGTTATAATTTTTTCCTAAAACAGGAATAAAAAAGGCGAATCTTAATTGTTTTTCTAAACTGAAAAAAAATAGAAAAATCTATATTATTTTGCCCTCAACAAAGATTGAAAAATGTAGGGTGAAATGAAAGACATTGTTATAAACATTGTCAACAAGTTTTTAACAAACCGCTGTATCAGCCACAAAACACAATTTGATTAAAAATAAACTTAATTAACTGACTATAAGTATTTTACAAAACTAAAGAGATAAGAGAAATTGTAAGTTAAATCACATTAAAACCGATGTCAGCAAGCGATTTTATTGATACTTCTGATCAGGTATTTTAATAAAAATTAAGAAACAAAAAAGAGCGTTTTATAACGCCCTTTTTTCCCTAATAACTAACTAAAATAAATAATAAACAATTAAAAATTGCTTATTACCGATTAACACTGAAATGAAAATTTCAGAATTTTATAAAATCCTGATGAGTACTGATTAATAGCATTTAACCAAAAAGTAAACCCCCATTTACTGTATCATTTGGTCATTTTCATCACCCAAATATCACCATAAATCACTTATTTTCACTCTTGTAATGTGTAAATGGTAAAAAATAGTGTATAAATGGAGACACAATTTTAAGACCATTGTTTTTAGCATTCTACACACAAAACCATGCATTGCACACATAATTACATGTAAACATTCATTATATTTCTACCTTTATATTCAATACCTTATAACCATGTTAAAAGCTGTAATCGTAGATGATGAGCCAAAAGCCATCCAAAGCCTCATTTGGGAACTAAGCAACTTTAGTCAAGAGATTGAGGTAATCTCCTCGTTCTCTAATCCGGATGAAGCCTTGTTATTTTTAGAATCAAATACTCCAGATTGCTTATTTTTAGATGTGCAAATGCCTACTATTGGTGGTTTTCAATTTTTAGAGCAATTAAAAAATAAAGATTTCGCGGTGGTTATTACTACTGCCTATGACGAATATGCAATAAAAGCCTTAAAACATGAAGCTATTGATTATCTCTTAAAACCTATAGATTCTGACGACTTAAGAGAATGCATTATAAAAATACAAAAATACAGCGATCGCACTATTAACTCTATAAAGTTAGAACGCATGCTTACTAACTTTAATTCGCAATTTGATAAAAAGAAAATTACAATTAATACAGATGGCAAACTGCTTTTTTTAGATGTAGATGATATTGTGTATATAGAATCTGATGGTAATTATAGCACACTCTTTTTACAAAATCAAAAAAAAATAGTACTCACAAAAAAGCTAAAAGAGGTTGATGCTATTTTACCAGAACATTATTTCTTTAGGATTCATAACTCTTACATTATTAATTTAAACAAAATAAAAGCATTCATAAAAAATGAAGGTTACGTAATAATGGATAGCGATCAAAAAATCCCAGTAGCTAGACAACGCAAATCAGATTTTTTAGAAAAATTATAACGAATGAATTTACGTTTCTTGCATAAGCTATTAAGTCTCTTTGTTGTCATTCTTCTTTATACATCACAAAGTTTTGCGCAACAACCAGAATTTGAAAACACATTAGCTTATCTCAACAACCAAAAGCTTATACAATTCACGCAAATAGATTCAATTTTAGAGCCATTTAAAAAGGATAGCCTAAAAATGAAGCAGTTATTAAGTGATTCTAAAAAGAACAATTATAATGAAGGCTCTTGTTTTGCATTAAATGCACTAGGTGTAATAAATAGAGATATTTCTAATTACGATCAATCCATAAAATACCACCAAGAAGCCAAGAAATATGCCGAAAAAGCCAACAGTACTGAGTTAAAAATTATTAGCCTTAATATGATTGGAGTTGCTTACAGGCGCATGGATGTTGTTAAACTGGCACTAGACTACCATACTGAAGCTTTAAAAACAGCCTATTCAGTAATCAATCCTTCGCAAACTATAATTCATAATATTGCCGTTTCTCAAAATAGTATTGGGAATATTTACTTAGCCTTAAACCAATATGATTTAGCCATTACTCAATTTAACAAATCATTAAAAATTGAACAAAATGCCAACAACAAATTAGGCTTAGCGATTAATTACCATAATATTGGCTATGCAGAAGAAGCTAAAGGCAACTTGGAAGTCGCATTATCTCAATACAACAAATCCTTAAGTTATAATAATGCTATTGACTCAGAAATAGGACGTGTTATATGCTACAATAGTATTGGCCGTATTTATCTTAAACAAGAAAATTACGCAGAAGCAGAACCGATGATTAAAAATGCGTTAGAAAAAGCATTAGAATTAGACGATCAATTTTATATTACATCTTCATATGTTAACCTTGGCCAGTTAGAGCTTGAAATGAATGAGCTTCCTCTAGCTGAAAAAACTTTAAAAAAGGCATTAAACATTGCCAATTCTTATAATTTAAAATCAGCTGTCGCAGAGTCTAGCAAATTACTATCTAAACTAAATCAGAAAAACAAAAAATTTGAAGCAGCTTTAGACTACTACCAAAAAGCAGTAGAGATAGAAAGTACCATTTTAACTCAGCAAAATCTTCAATATGTTAATGATATTGTTTTAGAATACGAAAACGAAAACCAGAACAACCAAATAAAGGCATTGGCTTTAGAAAACGAAACCGTTCGTTTACGATTAGAGCGCAATAAGAAAATCCTACTTTACACCTCACTACTTCTTGCCATTTTAGGCACTGCTTTATTTATTTTAAATAGAACAAAAGCCTTAAGGCGCGATAAGCATATCTTAACTCTAGAGCAAGATATGCTCAGAAGCCAAATGAATCCTCATTTTATATTTAATTCACTGAACTCCATAAAGCTCTACATTATAAATAATGAAAAAGAAAATGCGGTTTATTATCTCAATAAGTTTTCAAAATTAATTAGAAAAATTTTGATGGCTTCCAAAGAGAAAGAAACCTCATTAAACGATGAACTAGAGACCATGAAACTCTATATGAATATTGAAAACATTCGTTTTGACAATGAAATTGATTTCAATATTACTGTTGACCCTTCTATAAATACCGAAGTAACCAAAATACCTTCCTTAGTACTTCAACCTTTTTTAGAAAATTCGCTTTGGCATGGTTTATCTTCAAAAACAGAGCAGAAAAAAATTGATTTAATCGTTAGTAAAAAATCATCAAATTTTATTACCGTTGAAATTATTGACAATGGTATTGGTAGAATAGCTGCCCGAAAAATTAATGATAACAAAAAATTAAAACGAAATTCTGTTGGTATTGATATTACCAAAGCAAGGTTGGCTAATTTCTCCGAATCTTTTCATAATTCTTACACTTTAGACATAGAAGATTTGTATGAAAATGACACTCCAAGTGGCACAAAAATAACATTACAAATCCCAACTAAGAAGATTAATACAACCCATAGCCTAGCTTCTAAAAGCAGTTATTTTTAATCTATTTAGCATTATGCTTTTCAGCTACTTTTTCTAACTCTGCATACCAATCTTCTCCAAATTTTCTAATAAGCGCTTCTTTCACAAACTTATAAACAGGCACTTGTAATTCTTTACCCAAAGTACAGGCATCATCACAAATTTCCCATTTATCGTAATTAACACCAGAGAACTCTGTGTATTCTCTAACCCTTATAGGATATAAATGGCAAGAAACTGGCTTTTTCCATTTAATCTCACCTTGATTATAAGCTTCTTCAATAGCACAAAGTGCCGTTTTTTTCTCATCAAAAATAACATAAGCACAATCCGCACCATTAATAAGAGGCGTTTCAAAATCACCAAAATCTGTAGTTATTGATGTGCCTTGCTGCTCTATTGCTTCAATACCTTCTTTACGAAGAAAAGGCTTTACCAAAGGGTAAATATCTTCTAATATTTTAACCTCAGCTTTATCTAAAGGAGCACCTGCATCACCATCAATACAACAAGCACCTTTGCAAGCCGAAAGATTACAAACAAAATCCTTTTCTATAATATCTTCTGAAACTATTGTTTTTCCTAATTGAAACATATGTAATTACTGTGAGTTAGCATTTAGTGCAAAAGTATAAATACCTAAAACTTAACCGCAATTTAATATTGAAAATCTTTAATAATATCGCACCTTTGCAAAAAATTTGAAAACCTTAGCTGGTTTTTAGCTGATAAAACAATAACCATCAGCTATTTAAAGCTCAAATATCAAAGAAAAAAAATTACGCAATGCAACTCAATTTTAAAGAAATATTTACAGCCTTCATGATCCTCTTTGCGGTTATTGATATCATTGGAAATATCCCGATTATCATAGACTTACGTAAAAAAGTTGGACACATACAAAGTGGAAAAGCATCTATAATCGCTGGTATTATAATGATTGTATTCCTCTTTGTAGGAAAAAGTTTATTAAATCTAATCGGTATTGATGTTAATTCATTTGCGGTAGCAGGTGCATTTGTTATATTTTTTATTGCTCTAGAAATGGTTTTAGGTATTACACTTTATAAGGACGAAGAGCATAATGCAGTAACAGCTTCTGTATTTCCTTTGGCATTTCCTTTAATGGCTGGACCAGGAACATTAACCACACTCTTATCTTTACGAGCAGAATTCGCTATAGAAAACATTATCATCGCAGTAATTAGCAACGTCCTTGTTATTTTTATTGTATTAAAAACATCTGCTAAGATTGAGCGCCTAATAGGATCCAATGGAATTAACATAATAAGAAAAATATTTGGTGTAATTTTGTTAGCAATCGCAGTAAAACTCTTTGCCCATAATATTAAAGCGTTATTGGCTTAATTTTTAAAACATGAAAGTATTTACAATTATCCTATCAGTTATAGCTCTAGCACTTATTATTTTTAATGCTACAAAGTTAAATTTTGATGCGCTTTTTGATGGTGAAAGCCAAACAGCATTAATCACTATTGTAGCTGCACTTTGTGCTATTATTTTATTGCAAATTCTTAGAATTTCTAAGAAGATTGAAAAACTAAGCAAACGACGTTAATGACTTTTGATGTATTAATCATTGGAGCTGGTGCAGCTGGATTATCTTGCGCTCTAGTCTTAGGTTCTGCTAAAACGAAACCTTTTGCAGAAGGTAAACACATTGGTATTATTACACATCAGAAAACATCACATCTACAAAATGCATTATTTAATAATGTACTTGGATTAAAACCAGGAACCTTAGGTGCAGATATATTGAATGATGGCTTACAACAACTTAGTGATTTATATCCTCACGTTAATCAAATAGATAACGAGAAAGTTGTTTCAATTACAAAGAATACCAATGGATTTTTAATTGAAACTAACAAAAACAGCTATCATTCTAAAATTGTGGTTATCGCTGTTGGTTACACCAATTTAATGACCATAAATGGCTTAGAAAACTATATTGAACCACACCCAAAAGCTGCTATTGAAAAAGATAGAATTTGGTTAAAAAACACAGATCATCTTATTGAAAAAAACTTGTACGTTGCTGGCACTTTAGCTGGTTGGCGTAGTCAATTTGCTATAGCTAGTGGAAGTGGCGCGCATGTTGCTACAGATATTTTAACGCTTTGGAATAACGGAAAACAAACCAAAATTCACGATAAAATATAGAAGTTTAATCTTGTTTAAAGCTTGGATATTCTGTACTTAAAAGAATCACTTCTTGCACCATAATGTCTTCCTTATTAATAATTTCTTCGAAGGCATTATCATCAAATAATTGTTTTGCAAGCGTTGCTTTAATAATGCGTCTTATCTCATCATTATAAGCTACAAAAGTAATGTTGGTACGCTCTCTTTCATTAACATAATCTTGAAAACGAACAACAATATCGTCACTCACTTCAAAATTATTAATAAAATCGTATTTAGTAATATCTTGATACAAGGTTCTATCTTTATCTAACTCTTCAAATACAAAATAGCCAAAATGCCCTCGTCGTCTTAAATAATTAATCGTTTCGTTATCAAATAAACGATCTACTGGCACAAATACATCCGGAATAATACCTCCACCTCCATAAACCACTTTCCCTTTTGGAGTGGTAAATTTTAAAGAATCGTCAACTACAATATTTTCTTCATCTGCTAATTCTCCCGTTCTTAAACGCTTGTAATAATCGTTGTAATATTTTTCATTGTCTCCATTAGTATATGGTTTTTGTATAGATCGACCTGTTGGAGTGTAATATTTAGACACCGTAAGTCTTACTGCACTTCCATCTCCTAATGACATTTCTCGTTGCACTAAACCTTTTCCATAAGAGCGTCTTCCTACAATAATTCCTTTGTCATTATCCTGAAGTGCTCCCGCAATAACTTCACTAGCAGACGCCGAATTCTCATTAATTAAAATATAAATTTCTCCTTCTTCAAAATCCCCTCGCCTTGTTGCATAGATACGCTCTTCCTTTCCTTTTTTGTCTTTAGTAAACAAGATAAGCTTATCATCTTCTAAAAACTCATCTGCAATTTGTTCTGCAATACCGAGAAAACCACCAGGATTATCTCTTAAATCTAAAGCTAATTTTGTAGCGCCTAAATCCTTAAGCTCGTCTAAAGCGTCTTTAAATTCCATAAACGTAGATTCCGCAAAACGGTTCATTTTTATATAACCCAAATCGTCCGTTAGCATGTACGATGCGTCTATACTTTTAATAGGAATTTCTTTGCGTTTCACTTCAAACTCTAACAAATCATCTTCATCCTTTCTGAAAACAGTTAATTTTACTGAAGAATTTTTCTCACCTCTAAGCTTTTCACCTATTAAATCAAAGTCAAAATCACGACCATATAGTGTATCTCCATTTGCGTAGAGAATACGATCTCCACTCATTATACCAGCACGTTCACTTGGACCACCTTCTGTAGGTTTTACAACAGCAATAGTATCTTTATAAGGATAAAAGTTAATACCAATACCAACAAAATTACCTTTCATATTTTCGGTAATGCGTTCTAAATCTTCTTTTGGAATGTAAGACGAATGTGGATCGAGATTATTTAAAATACCATTCACCGTAACATCAACGATGCTATCTGTATTCACCTCTTCAACGTATTCGTAATCTATATAATCTATTAAACGATTGAGTTTATCCTTTTTACTATTCGTAGAAAAAAGATTATCCGATGTGTCAGAAAAATTCAATCTTCCGCCAATAATCACTCCAGCCGCAATTGCAACACCAATAATTAGTGGTATGTATTTATCTTTTGTTGCCATTAGGCATTTAAATCTTCTATAAGTTCAATTTCAATTCCTGCTTTTTCAAGAAACTCAATTCCAGAACAATCCTTATAGCCTTCATGATAAACCACTCTTACAATACCTGCTTGATGAATTAACTTACTACACTCTTTACAAGGTGAAAGTGTAATATACAGCGTTGCACCTCTACAAGATTGTGTGGATGATGCTACTTTTAAAATGGCATTAGCTTCAGCATGTAACACATACCATTTGGTGTAACCTTCATCATCTTCACAATAGTTTTCAAAGCCTGTTGGTGTACCATTGTAACCATCAGAAATTATCATTCTATCTTTTACAATAAGCGCTCCAACTTGTTTGCGTTTACAATGGGATAATTTTCCCCATTCTTTTGCAATGCGTAAATAAGCTTTATCGTAACGTAATTGTTTTATATCTGACATTAAAAGATTTATTCTTGTACCGAGTACACTTGTAAGTAACGAATATAAACGGTTAGTATTTTATAACCAATTTACTATCTGTAAAATTTAACCAAACTTTATGTATTGCTAAGTAATTGACTTCCCAAAATCATCGGAATCACTAATCCGGCAACCAAAGCTGAAATTACCATTACCCAATCACGACGAGAAACTCTAAAGACCGTTTGACATAAAAATCCAATAAATAAAACGACGAATACAATAATAACTTGCGCTAATTCTATACCCAATGCAAATTCTATGAGTAATTCTAATTTATTTCCAGATTGACCAGAAAACATTTTAAACTCTCTCGCAAAGCCTAATCCGTGGACGAGACCAAAAAATAAAGTCGTAAAAAACAGCAAGCCTATCTTATTCGATTTTGCTTTTTTTCCGGTAGTAAACACATTATAAATTGCTGTAATTAAAATGGTTATAGGTATTAAAAATTCTACTAACTTTCCGTTAACCGTTACAATACTATAAGCTGCTAACACTAAGGATAGCGTATGTCCTAAAGTAAACATGGTAACGAGTAAAAGCACGCGTTTCCAATCTTTAAAAAGGTAAGGAACGGATAAAACCATTAAGAAAAGTACATGGTCATAACCATTAATATCTAAAACGTGGTTCATGCCATATTGAACATTAAACCAAAAATTATCTAACATAATTAATTCTTTGGGATTCACCAAAGTTACAATTAAAAGCCAATAGGTTTCTGTTAAAATAAAGTGAATATAATTTGTTTCTTAGTGATTTCTTTCGGAATATTGTAATTCACAAAGTTCAAATAACTTATTGAAATGTTATCAAGAAAGGTGGAGGGATTAGACCCTTTGAAACCTTAGCAACCCTTAAACTTATTAAGAAGGTGCTAAATTCTACGTAATTACCGATTCATTTATCGTGTAATTGGATAGATAACCCAACATAATTACACGTCATAGTTGTAATTCAAATTCTTTATAACATTTTTCTATTTACACGTCAATTTTTGATGCATTTGATTTTTGGTTTACTATCAATTAAGGAAAACAAAAATGAATTCAAAACACATAGAAACAGAAGCTATACGCACCCAAATTGAGCGTTCGCAATACCTAGAACATTCTAGCCCTTTGTTTTTAACATCGAGTTACGTATTTGAAGATGCTGAAGATATGCGTGCTTCTTTTGCAGATGAAAAACAACGTAATATTTACAGTCGTTACTCTAATCCTAATACATCTGAGTTTGTAGAAAAAGTTTGTAAAATGGAAGGTGCAGAACGCGGTTATGCCTTCGCATCTGGTATGTCTGCTGTGTTTTCAACATTTGCAGCTTTATTAAATTCCGATGATCATGTTATTTCATCTCGAAGTATTTTTGGCTCTACACAAACCTTATTTAATAATATATTACCTAAGTGGAATATCTCAACAAGCTACTTTAAAATTGATGAATTAGATACCATTGAAAGTCTAATACAACCCAATACGAAAGTGATTTATGCTGAAAGTCCAACAAATCCGGCTGTAGATATCTTAGACTTACAACGCCTAGGAGATATTGCGAAAAAGCACAATCTTATATTTATTATAGACAATTGTTTTGCAACACCATACTTACAGCAGCCTATAAAATTTGGTGCAGATTTAGTGATTCATTCTGCTACAAAATTAATGGATGGACAAGGTCGAGTTTTAGGAGGTGTCACTGTTGGTAGTGGAGACTTAATTCAAAAAATCTATCTATTTTCTAGAAATACAGGTCCTGCATTATCGCCTTTTAACGCATGGGTTTTATCAAAAAGTTTAGAAACTTTACCGGTTAGAGTTGATAGACATTGTGATAATGCATTAAAAGTAGCCACATTTTTAGAGGCTAACGACCATGTGAATTTTGTAAAATATCCATTTCTAAAATCACATCCGCAATACGAATTAGCAAAAAAACAAATGAAATTAGGCGGAAACGTCGTGGCTTTTGAAATAAAAGGTGGCATTGAAGCTGGTAGAAAATTTCTAAACGCCATTAAGTTATTATCGCTTTCTGCAAATTTAGGAGATACCCGAACAATAGTTACACATCCTGCATCTACAACACACGCAAAAATACCAGAAGATGTCCGTTTAGAAACAGGAATTACTTCTGGATTAATTAGAGTATCTGTTGGTTTAGAACATCCTGAAGATATTATTAACGATTTAAAACAGGCATTAGAAAATTAACGTCAGTTCGAGTGATTTTATGACATCGGAATAAAATTATATCGAGAACAAACATATACTATGAGCAATATAAAAGACGAATTACAAAAACGCATATTAGTTCTCGATGGAGCCATGGGAACCATGCTTCAGCAATATAATTTCTCGGAAGAAGATTTTAGAGGTGAACGTTTTAAGGATTATCCATCCCCTTTAAAAGGGAATAACGATTTACTATCCTTAACCCAACCGAAAGCTATTGCAGAAATTCATGCTAAATATTTTGAAGCTGGAGCTGACATCGTGGAAACCAACACCTTTTCTGGGACTACAATTGCCATGGCAGATTATGATATGGAAGATTTAGTTTACGAATTGAATTTTGAATCTGCTAAAATCGCGAGAGAAGTGGCAGACAAATTCACAAAAGAAAATCCTGATCAACCGCGTTTTGTTGCTGGCAGTATTGGACCAACAAACAAAACGGCAAGTTTATCACCAGATGTTAACCGACCAGAATATAGAGCCATTACCTTTAACGAGTTAAGAATTGCGTATAAGCAACAAGTAGAAGCGTTAATTGATGGAGGTGCTGATTTACTTTTAGTGGAAACTATTTTTGATACTTTAAATGCAAAAGCGGCTTTATTCGCTATTGAAGAAGTCAAAGAAGAACGACATATTGATATTCCAATTATGGTTTCTGGGACGATAACTGATGCTTCGGGCAGAACGTTATCTGGCCAAACGGTTGAAGCATTTTTAACTTCGATATCTCATATTCCATTGTTAAGTGTTGGCTTTAATTGTGCTCTTGGTGCGCAACAGTTAAAACCTTATTTACAGCGTTTATCTAACGAAACTGATTTCTATACCTCAGCACATCCCAACGCAGGATTACCAAATGCTTTTGGAGAATATGATGAAACACCAAAACAAATGCAGCAATATATTGAGGAGTATCTAAAAGATGACCTCATCAATATCATTGGTGGCTGCTGTGGTACAAGTCCAGAGCACATCAAAGCTATTGCAGACGTGGCAAAGAACTACAAACCAAGATTAATAGTTGTTAGTGTTTAGTTGGTTGTAATTAGTCAAAAAAGAAAAAGAATGGATTATATAGAATTAGATGTTTGGAAATATTCCAGAGAACTTGTAAAAAAAGTTTATTTATTAAGTGATTTGTTTCCCAAAGAAGAATTGTATGCATTAACTAATCAAGTTAGGAGATGCTCAATCTCAATACCATCAAATATTGCAGAAGGTCTTGGACGACAATCCAATAAAGAGACTATTCATTTTTTATATATTTCAAGAGGTTCGTTATTTGAGCTTGAAACTCAACTTTTTCTAGCTTTTGATTTAAATTATATTTCGAAAAAACAATTAGATGCTATATTAAAACAGATTACTACTTCTAAAAAACTATTAAACGGATTCATTAATTATTTCAAATCTAAAAAGTAACATGAGTGCATCCATCAACAATCAACAATCAACTAAAAACCAAAAGTATTTAACCTTATCTGGATTAGAACCTTTAGTAGTAACACCAGAAAGTAACTTCATTAATGTTGGAGAACGAACCAATGTCACAGGTTCTCGAAAATTTCTTCGTCTTATTAAAGAAGAAAAATACGATGAAGCCTTAGAAGTTGCCAGAGACCAAGTAGATGGAGGCGCACAAATTCTTGATGTTAATATGGATGAAGGCATGTTAGATGGTGTTTATGCCATGACTACCTTTTTAAATCTTATAGCTTCAGAGCCAGACATTTCTAGAATCCCATTAATGATAGACAGTTCTAAATGGGAAATTATTGAAGCTGGTTTACAAGTGGCTCAAGGAAAATGCGTGGTTAATTCTATTAGTTTAAAAGAAGGTGAAACGCAATTTAAACATCATGCAAAACTCATCAAACGTTATGGAGCTGCTGTTGTGGTAATGGCTTTTGATGAAGATGGCCAAGCCGATACTTACAACAGACGAATCGAAATTTGCCAACGCTCATATCATATTTTAGTCAACGAACTTAAATTCCCACCTCAAGACATCATCTTTGACCCTAATATTTTTCCTGTAGCAACAGGTATGGATGAGCATCGTAGAAATGCACTCGATTTTTTTGAAGCGACCAAATGGATTAGAGAAAATTTACCTCATGCTAACGTATCTGGAGGTGTAAGTAATGTCTCTTTTTCATTTAGAGGGAACAATATCGTTCGTGAAGCCATGCATTCAGCTTTTTTATATCATGCGATTAAAAATGGGATGAATATGGGTATTGTTAACCCAACCATGCTCGAAGTTTACGATGAAATAAACAAAGATTTATTAGAACGTGTAGAAGATGTTTTATTTGATAGACGTGATGATGCAACTGAACGCCTTTTAGATTATGCCGAATCGGTAAAAGGACAGAAAAAAGAACAAGAAGACAAAGTCCTAGAATGGAGAAGTGACGCTTTACAAGATAGAATTACGCACGCATTAGTAAAAGGAATAGATGCCTTTATCTTGGAAGATGTTGAAGAAGCACGATTAGCAGTGGATAAACCAATTCATGTCATAGAAGGTCATTTAATGATTGGTATGAATGTGGTTGGCGATTTATTTGGAAGCGGTAAAATGTTTCTACCTCAAGTAGTAAAATCTGCACGAGTAATGAAAAAAGCGGTTGCTTATCTGCAACCTTATATTGAAGCTGAAAAAGACGGTAAACAAGAATTTGCAGGTAAAATATTAATGGCGACCGTTAAAGGAGACGTTCATGATATTGGAAAGAATATTGTAAGCGTGGTATTAGGTTGTAACAATTACGAAATTATTGACCTTGGTGTGATGGTGCCACCAGAAAAAATCATTGAAACAGCGATTAGAGAAAAAGTAGACATCATTGGGTTGAGTGGCTTAATTACGCCTTCACTAGATGAAATGGTTTACGTCTCTAAAGCACTCGAAAAACAAAATGTAGAAATCCCACTTATTATTGGTGGCGCAACAACATCTAGAGCACATTCTGCCGTAAAAATCGCACCTCATTATAACAATACTGTTGTTCATATAAATGATGCTTCTAGAGCAGTAACCGTCGTTGGAGATTTACTCAAAAAAGACAGCAAAATATATAAAAATCAGATTCGTGAAGAGTATGATGCCTTCCGTGAACAATTCTTAAAACGTACTAGAAAAAAGGAATATTTGACGATTTCTGATGCCAGGAAAAACAAGTTCAAAATCGATTGGAATACGTCTGAAATTGTAAAACCAAAACAATTAGGTATTCAAATTATAGATGATTTCGACATCACTAAACTTGAAGAATTTATTGATTGGTCACCTTTTTTTAGAAGTTGGGATTTACATGGCAAATATCCAGATATATTAACAGACACTGTTGTTGGCGAACAAGCCACAGAATTGTTTGCTGATGCACAAGTTTTACTAAAACGTATTTTTGACGAAAAGTTATTAAAAGCGAAAGCCATTTTTGGATTGTTTGAAGCCAATACGGTTAATGATGATGATATTGAGATTTCTTCTGCCAGTTCGAGCGCAGTCGAGAACAAAGAAGAAATTTATAAATTCTTAACTCTTCGTCAGCAATCTAAAAAATCTGAAGGCAAACCAAACATCGCCTTATCAGACTTTATTGCACCGAAAACTTCAGGAAAACAAGATTACATGGGATGCTTCTGTGTATCTACCGGATTTGGAACAGCAGAATTAGCAGCGCAATTTGAAGCGGAACACGATGATTATAATTCGATTATGATTAAAGCATTAGCTGATAGATTAGCTGAAGCCTTTGCAGAATATTTACATAAGGAAGTAAGAACTAAACATTGGAATTATACTAATGACGAAAACTTATCTAACGACGATTTAATTAAGGAAAACTACAAAGGAATACGACCAGCACCTGGTTATCCTGCTTGTCCAGACCATTTAGAAAAGACAACTATATGGAAACTTTTAAATGTCGAAGAAAATATCGGAGTTAAGCTTACAGAAAGTTTAGCCATGTGGCCAGCT
Source organism: Winogradskyella eximia (assembly GCF_003386165.1). Taxonomy (GTDB): domain Bacteria; phylum Bacteroidota; class Bacteroidia; order Flavobacteriales; family Flavobacteriaceae; genus Winogradskyella; species Winogradskyella eximia. The sequence goes on from NZ_QRDV01000003.1 coordinate 213,105, forward strand.
GCAAGTGTAAGCGGTTATTATTTGGGGAATCCTGAGGCTAAATATTTCGGTCTTGGAAAGATTAAAGAAGACCAAATTGAAGATTATTCTAAACGAAGAAACATTTCAAATGAAGAAGCAACTAAATGGTTGAATCCAAATATTGCAGATTAATAGAATTATGATTATCGACCTTGCAGGTTTTAAAAACCTTGCAGGTCAAAAAATAATGTCTATAAAAATAAGATTAAACATTAAAGAGATACCTGCTTTCGCAGACAATAGTATGAAACGAGCATGTTCAAAACTTTATCATTTTTACATGAATGATTAATAGCGAACAGCATGTGACCATTGAAAAGCAATAAGTTTAAACACATGAAAGTAACAGAACACATCGAAAACGCTAACGGAAAAACGCAATTCTCCTTTGAAATTTTGCCTCCCTTAAAAGGACAGCACATTCAATCTATTTTCAACAATATAGATCCTTTAATGGAGTTTAAACCACCTTTTATTGATGTCACATATCATAGAGAAGAATACGTCTTTAAGGAAGTTGAAAATGGGCTTCTAAAAAAACAAGTTGTAAAGAAAAGACCTGGAACTGTAGGGATTTGTGCTGCAATTCAAAATAAATATGGTGTTGACGCAATTCCTCATATATTATGTGGTGGTTTTACAAAAGAAGATACTGAAAACTTTTTGATTGATTTAGATTTCTTAGGTATTGAAAATGTAATGGCACTACGTGGAGATGCGGTTAAAAGTGAAACTTACTTCAAACCCGAAAAGGAAGGTCATTCTTATGCTAATGAATTAATCTCTCAAATTGAAGAGATGAACAACGGGCAATATTTAGATGAAGAATTACAGAATAGTTCTGCCACAAATTTTTGTATTGGAGCTGCTGCTTATCCAGAAAAACATATGGAAGCACCAAGTTTAGATAGTGATATTCATTTCTTAAAAAAGAAAATAAAAAACGGAGCTACCTATATTGTTACCCAAATGTTTTTTAATAATCAGAAGTATTTCGACTTTGTTGCTAAATGCCGAAAAGAAGGCATTACTGTTCCTATTATTCCAGGTTTAAAACCAATTTCAACCAAAAAACAATTGAATTTAATTCCACATCGTTTTCACGTAGATCTACCTGAAGATCTTATTATATCTATTGTAAAATGCAAGGACAATAAACAAGTAAGAGAAGTAGGTATTGAATGGTGTATTCAACAATCTAAAGAACTTCAAAAGGCAGGTATTCCTGTATTACATTATTACTCTATGGGAAAAAGTGATAATATTAAAACTATTGCTTCTGAGCTATTTTAATAAGTGTATTATTAGATACCAGCTTCTTTAAAAAAGTTGGTATCCAAATAGTAATGTTACTTGTTTATAATTTGAGTCCCAATAACGATATTGACCAAGAATCTGACGAGAGTTTTCAAGTCGGAATTCTGCACTTAACTTTTTATAGCTGTAACCTAAACCTATTGATAATAATCCTCCTTTTTCAACATCTAATTCTGTTCCATATCTAATTTTCATTGAAGAATCTAAGGTGTGAAAATAAGTGTAAAAAGCATTAACAAAAATCTTAGAGTCCTCATTCAAAAAGAAGTAATGCCTTAAACCAATTGGCAATTCTATTGTTGAGTATGAAGCTTCATAAGTGTATGTGTCAGCTTGATTTTCCCCAGGATAACGAATATCAACTTCTGTTTTAGACGAATAACTCTGATAACTTGGCTCTATTACAATAGCCCATTTATCATTATTAAAAGGTAAAATCATTTCTAACTCTCCTCCAAATCTAAACAAAATCTCATTGTCAAAATCTACATTTTGATCTGGATCTACTGAATTCTTAATAGACAAAGAAGCTCTCCCCAAACCTAATTTTGCTCTAAAATTAAACAAATCTCTTTCTTCTTTTTTCTCAAAATTAACAAGCTCACCGCCAACGCAAGCATTGTATTTTTCAAAGAGTTTAGACAAATCTTTTATAGTATAGCTTAAGCTTTTTATACTATTCATTGAAATATCTTTACATTTTAATGAATTTAACAACTGTTGCTTATAATGATTATTTTCATTTATGAGATCAGCTTCAAAAAGATATTCTTTATAAACCAATTGTTCTATTTTCTCATTTTCTAGATTATAAAAAAAGCGTTTTAAATTACCATCTTCGTAGTAATACAAGCTGGCTTCGCTCTCTATTATCACTTTAAGAAAAAGTTGCTCCTCCTTAAATATGGGATTCTTATCTGTTGTTAGTTTATTAAGATTGCTACTTGATCGATCAATATTTACTGTTGCTCTTGTGTACTTAGAAATATCATAAATCTCAAAAGCCTTCACCCCTTCAATAAAACCTGTTTTAATCTCGCCATTTTCGGTGAGTTTATACTTAAATTCTGTAGGATTACTTTTCCAGTCCATACTTTTAATAAAACATTCTACTTTATCATTAGTATCTGTAATAAATACTCCTTTCTTAAATTCAGTTTGAGAGTATAAGGAAGTAGCTATAAGAAAAACGAAAGCTATTAGAAAGGTTTTTTTTAAGTGCATAAACATTAATGTCATTGGATTAATGTCATTGGATTAATATAATTTAATACGGAAAAATAAGACAAATTATTAATTAACAGCAACAAAAAAAACCTCAATCTATTTAAAATTAAATAGTTGAGGTTTTTACTTGTACTCAAGGTGGGAATCGAACCCACACGTCTTGCGACATTGGATTTTGAATCCAACGTGTCTACCAATTCCACCACTTGAGCGATTATAATTGGTAATTAAATCTACCAACTCTATCTTTGATAGGTACTTCCGCTTTGCTTTAGCAATTAGGACTGCAAAAATAGAAAATTATTTCCGTCAAGCAATCAAAATTAGTAGGTTTTATAATTTTTTGAAGCAAATAATTTTTCTAAATTTGAATGAAAATAAAAAGACACCAAACCACCAAATAAATAACTGAAAACAAATGTCATACGAAGCCAAAGAAGCCAAAATTTTTGCTTGTACACAAAGTACATACCTTGCAGAACAGATTGCTAAAGCCTATGGAGTAAAATTAGGGAATGTAATTACATCTACTTATAGTGACGGTGAATTTCAGCCATCTTATGAAGAATCTATTAGAGGTACACGTGTTTTTATTATAGGATCCACTCATCCAGGACCAAAGAATTTAATGGAAATGCTCTTAATGATAGATGCAGCAAAACGTGCTTCGGCAAGACACGTCACTGCGGTTATGCCTTATTTCGGTTGGGCCAGACAAGACAGAAAAGACAAACCTAGAGTACCAATTGCGGCAAAATTAGTAGCTAAAATGTTAGAAGCTGCTGGTGCAACTCGTATTATTACAATGGATTTACATGCCGATCAGATTCAAGGATTTTTTGAAAAGCCAGTAGATCATTTGTTTGCATCCACTATATTTTTACCATACTTAAAAAGTTTAAACCTAGACAACCTAACCATCGCCTCTCCAGATATGGGAGGTTCTAAACGAGCTTATGCTTATTCTAAAGCGTTAAAAAGTGATGTTGTTATTTGTTATAAACAACGTGCAAAAGCTAATGTAATTTCGCACATGGAACTTATTGGTGATGTTACAGGTAAAAATGTAGTTTTAGTAGATGATATGGTAGATACAGCTGGCACATTAACTAAAGCTGCAGATTTAATGATGGAACGTGGTGCCTTAAGTGTAAGAGCTATTTGTACACATCCTATTTTATCTGGTTCTGCTTATGAAAAACTTGAAGCCTCTAAACTTGAGGAATTAATTGTAACCAATTCTATTCCTTTAAAGCAAGAAAGCAAAAAATTAAAAGTATTAAGTTGTGCCGATTTATTTGCAGAAGTAATGCATCATGTACATCACAACGAATCTATTAGTAATAAATTTGTGATGTAATTCATAGCTTTCAAATAACTACATAATAAAAGCGATAATGTCCTAGCAACTGCAAGCAAAAGGTGTCTTGGAGTTTTTGAATGAGAAAGAAACGCCTCAAACATAGCCTCAAATCATCTTCCTTGTTTAGTAAATTAGGCTTCAATAAAAAATAGTACTATAACACTAGTATTTTCAGATATTATGTCTAAATTTGCAGCCCTCAAAATGAGGGAATTAAATATTTATTAAACAAACATTTAAAAAATGAAATCAATTACAATTAACGGATCTCAAAGAGAAAGCGTAGGCAAAAAGGCAACTAAAGCCTTACGTAATGCTGGTCAGGTTCCTTGCGTTATTTACGGAGGAGACAAGCCATTGCATTTCTCATCACCAGAACTGGCTTTTTCAAAACTTGTATATACACCTAACGCACATACAGTTGTGATTGCCTTAGATAACGGTGAAGAATACAATGCAGTAATGCAAGATATTCAGTTTCACCCAGTAACAGATAGAATTATACATGTCGATTTTTATCAAATTTTTGATAATAAAGCGATTACTATGGAAATCCCTGTTAAAACAATAGGATCTTCTAAAGGTGTAATGAATGGTGGTAACTTAAGAATGCCTTACCGTAAACTTAAAGTAAAAGCTATTCCTTCTAAATTACCAGATTTTATTGAGATAGATATTACTCCATTAAAAATTGGAAGTAAATTCTATATCACTGAATTAGAAAACGAAGATTACAAATTCTTACACCCAGACAATACTGTTGTTTGCCAAGTAAGACGTAGTAGATTAGCAGTTATTGTTGATGATGAAGATGAAGAAACTGAAGCAGGAGATGTGCCAGCAACTGAGACTGACGATGTAGCTGCAGTAAAAGAATAGATATTTCCTATTTTCAAATTTTAAAAAAGCATTCTATTTATAGGATGCTTTTTTTATTTTTACACAAATTGTAATTATGTGGAAGGCTATTAAACAATGGCTTGGCTTTAGTAATAAAGCAGAATTAACGGAAGAAGACAAAATGAAAAAATTCTTAATAGTTGGATTAGGAAATATCGGAGAAAAATACGCCAATACCAGACATAATATTGGTTTTAAAATTCTTGATTATTTAGCAGAAACAAACGATATTACATTTGAAACTGTAAAACTTGGTGACATTTCCACTTTCAAAATAAAAGGAAGAACTCTTATTCTTTTAAAACCTAGCACTTTTATGAATCTCAGCGGTAAAGCCATAAAATACTGGCTAGAGAAAGAAAATATTCCATTAGAAAATCTGCTTGTTATTACTGATGATTTAAATCTACCCTTTGGATCACTTAGATTAAAAACAAAAGGCAGTGACGGAGGACATAATGGACTAAAAGACACACAAGACAAATTGCAAACCGTAAAATATAACCGCTTTAGATTTGGTATTAGTGATGAATTTAGCAAAGGAAGACAAGTAGATTACGTTTTAGGCGAATGGAATGAAGATGAGAATTCAAAATTAAAAGAACGCTTAAAAATTTCTGCAGAGCTTATTAAATCTTTTGCACTAGCAGGTGTAAATACAACAATGAATCAATTTAATGGAAAATAATAATGTAGCTTTGTTTTCAAAACTTATATTAATTATAAAAAACAGCAATACCCTTTAAAATTGACTTCAAATTTAGCAAAAGTAACAACCATAGGCACCTTTGATGGCATCCATATTGGGCATCAAAAGATATTAAAACAAGTGGTGCAACTTGCAGAAGCCAAGGGCTATATTCCTGTGGTACTCACGTTGTTTCCACACCCTAGAATGGTGCTTCAAAAAGATGATTCAATTAAGTTACTAAACACTATTGAAGAGCGTATAGAATTGCTAAAAACCTTTGGTATTAAAGAGGTGATTGTTAAAAAATTCACCAAAGAGTTTGCCAACCTTTCAGCTCAAGATTACGTAAAACAAATCTTGGTAGATGAACTAAACACCAAACAAATAGTTATTGGATACGACCATCATTTTGGTAAAAACCGAAGTGCCAACATTACAGACTTGAAAGAATTTGCTAAACTTTACGATTTTAAAGTTGAAGAAATTTCAGCGCAAGATATTAAAGACGTCACTGTAAGCTCTACCAAAATCAGAACAGCTTTAAACCAAGGAGAAGTTGATTTGGCTAACTCATATTTAGGCTATAATTTTTTTATTACAGGTACAGTAATTAAAGGTAAAGGCTTGGGGAGAACCATCAATTTCCCAACAGCAAATATTAATATCACAGCAACATACAAACTCATTCCAAGTGATGGTGTTTATGTTGTTAAATCTAAAATTGAAGACAGAACGGTTTTCGGAATGATGAATATTGGGACTAACCCAACCGTTAATGGAAAAACACGCTCAATTGAAGTTCATTTTTTCAACTTTAATAAAGACATCTATAATTCTGAATTAAAAATTGAATTTCTTAAACGCCTGAGAAGCGAAGAAAAATTTAAAAATCTCGAAGCCTTAAAAACCCAGTTAAAAAAAGATATGGAAAATGCTTCAGATTATATAAAAACCATAAATGATTAAATTCTTATTTAAACATATTGACAATTCCGGACTCATAGTATTCAGAATTATCTTTGGTTTACTTTGTTTTTTAGAAGCTGTTGGTGCCATTTTTACTGGATGGGTAAAACGTACATTAATAGATCCGGAATTCACATTTTCATTTATTGGTTTTGAATGGTTACAACCACTTCCTGGAAATTGGATGTATGTTTATTACATAGTAATGGGAATGTTTGGGCTCTTCATTATGTTAGGTTACAAATACCGATTTAGCATGCTTATGTTTGCATTGATGTGGACGACTACTTACCTCATGCAAAAATCGTCTTATAACAATCATTATTACCTTCTGGTTTTATTAAGTTTCTTAATGGTTTTTATGCCAGCACATCGCTATGCTTCTATTGATGTAAAACAGAAACCTTCACTCAAAAGTATTTCAATGCCTAGTTGGTGTAAATGGGTATTTGTGCTTCAGCTATTTATTCTATACACCTATGCTTCATTAGCCAAATTATATCCAGATTGGTTAGATGCTTCAGTAATAGCAATTCTAATGAGAAATAAGGCCAATTATCCCATAGTTGGTGAACTTTTACAACAAAACACCATACATTATATCTTAGCTTATGGAGGAATATTATTCGATGGCTTAATTATTCCGCTATTGCTTTTTAAACCTACAAGAAAATACGCCTTCTTTGCCTCTATATTCTTTCACTTATTTAATTCTATTGTATTTCAAATTGGCATATTTCCTTATATGTCTTTAGCGTTTAGCTTATTCTTTTTTGACCCTAAAATTATTAGGAATTTATTCTTAAAAAATAAACCGTTTTATGAAGCTGAAGCCATCACAATTCCAAAGTACAAAACCGTATTAGTAACCTTATTTTCAATTTACTTTATTGTCCAAATTGTCTTACCTCTAAGACATCACTTTATAGAAGACAATGTGTTATGGACAGAAGAAGGTCATCGCTTATCTTGGCGAATGATGTTGCGCTCAAAAAGTGGCAGAATAACCTATTCTGTAATAAACGCTGACACAAACAAAGCTATTCCTATTAAATTAGATGATTACCTTACTCCAAAACAACAACGAGGTGCTAGCACAAAACCAGATGTTATTTGGCAATTTGCACAACACCTCAAACAAGATTTTGCTAAAAAAAATATCCCTATTAAAGTATTTGTAAAATGTTATGTAAGTGTTAATGGTAAACCTTCAAAACAATTTATAGACCCAAAAGTGGATCTTGCAAATGTTGAATGGTCTCATTTTAAACATCATAATTGGATCTTGCCTTCAGAGTTGACTATTGATAATAATACTAGAAAAAATTAAGACCAATTTTTATTAATTATAACTAATCAAAACGGACAAAACAGAAATCCACTAAGTTCTTTTGTCTGTGATAATTAGTAAAATTCGACCAAGCCCAAATTCACACGTCAAAATAGACCCATTTATATTTTTTTCTGCTCATTTTATTTTTACTTTTGTTCATTGTTTTTACTGAGCTTAATTGGTATATAACCTAAATTAAAAGATATGTTACAAGTTGCTTTTATCAGAGAGAATAAAGAAGACATCATTGCACGTTTAGCTAAACGAAATATAGATGCTACAGAAATGATTAATGAAGCTATTGCTTTTGATGAAGACCGAAAAGCACTACAAACGTCTTTAGATAATACAAAAGCAGAATCTAATGCTTTGTCTAAAGAAATTGGAAACTTATTTAAATCTGGGGAAGTACAAAAAGCAAATATTTTAAAAGAAAAAACAACTCAATTAAAAGAAGCTACTAAAAATTTTGAACAAGAGCTTAACGATAAAGTAGAAGCGCTTTCTGAGTTGCTTTACAAGATTCCTAACGTACCAAACCCTATTGTACCTGCAGGAAATACCGATGAGGATAATGAAGAAACGTTTAGAGAAGGTGACATACCAAAACTGCACGATGCTGCATTACCACATTGGGAACTCGCTAAAAAGTATAATATCATTGATTTTGAATTAGGAAACAAAATTACTGGAGCTGGTTTCCCTGTGTATATTGGTAAAGGCGCAAGATTACAACGTGCACTTATTGCTTATTTTTTAGATAAAAACACTGAAGCCGGTTACACAGAATATCAAGTACCACATTTGGTAAATGAAGCTTCTGGATTTGGAACTGGTCAATTACCAGACAAAGAAGGACAAATGTATCATGTCACTTTAGATAACCTATATTTAATTCCTACAGCAGAAGTACCTGCGACCAATATTTTTAGAGATACACTTTTAAATGAAAGCGATTTACCAATTAGTATTACTGGCTATACACCTTGTTTTAGACGTGAAGCTGGAAGTTATGGTGCCCATGTTAGAGGATTAAATCGTTTGCATCAATTTGATAAAGTTGAAATACTTAGAGTTGAACATCCTGATAATTCTTATAAAGCATTAGATAGTATGGTAAATCATGTAAAAGGTATATTACAAGATTTAAAATTACCATATAGAATCTTAAGATTATGTGGTGGAGATTTAGGATTTACATCGGCATTAACCTATGATTTTGAAGTATTCTCTACAGCCCAAGACCGTTGGTTAGAAGTATCATCAGTTTCTAATTTTGAAACGTTTCAAGCCAATCGTTTAAAATTACGTTTTAAAAATAGTGAAGGTAAAAACGAATTATGCCATACTTTAAATGGTAGCTCTCTAGCATTGCCTAGAATATTAGCAGGTATTTTGGAGAATTATCAGACTGAAGATGGTATAAAAATTCCGGAGGCTTTGGTACCTTATACTGGTTTTGATATGATTTCTTAACGCATTAAAAATCACTTGTAAATATCTCATTTGTTAAAATTAAATGTATTTCAGCGATTATTTATGTATTTCTTCGTTTTTATTGATTGTTTTTTAGAAATTAGTATTTCCAAATTACAACGACCTATATTATGAAAAATTTAAAACGAATTGTACTACTCATTTCTTTGATTACAATGGTATGCAAAGTTTTGTTTTAACTGTTCTTTCATTTAGAAATAATAAAACAGAACCAAGACAGAATAATTGAATCATATTTACAAAAATAATGGTTAATAGCACATTTATTTTGCTGGTAAAATGCCTGAACATAAAGTTTAGGCATTTTTTTTATGGTTATTTTCACAATATCTAGGTTGAGCATTTGTTATATTTACACTTATCTTTTCTTTTACACGTTACTGATTAACAAAATTAAGTTCTGTAAAAAACAACATATACATGGTACAGCGATTATTTATTTTTCTTTTTATTTCATTTAACCTTTATAGTTTCTCACAGACTAGTCAAGCACAAGCAGACAGTTATTATAAAAAAGGAGAATTTAAAAAAGCGCTTATCATTTATGAAAATTTGATAAAAGAGAAACCCTACAACTATAATTATATTTACAAGCTAGTAGATATCCACCAACAATTAGAGCAATATAATGAAGCACAAAACATCATTACAGCACAATTAAAAAGAAACCCAAATCCAGTAATGCTAGTTGTTTTGGGTTATAACTCTCAGCTTAAAGACAGCATAGAAAGTGCTAATAAATTGTATGAAGAAGCCATTACTTTGGTCGATGACAAACCCAATTACATTTATACCATTGCCAAAAAATTTGAAGATTACTCACTCCTAGACCAAGCCATTAGGGTTTACGAAAAAGGCAAAATTCTAACTCCAGAAAGAGACTATAGTATTCAGTTAGCTCGCATTTATGGCGACCAAGGTGATATTGAAAAAATGTTTGAAAACTATATAGAGTATGTAGATTTCAAACCCAATTACCTCAACGATATTAAACGTGCAATTAGTGAGTTTATTTCTGAAAACAATGAGAACGAAAGCAATATTTATTTAAGGCGATTATTATTAAAAAAAATACAGCAAGAGCCTAAACCTTTTTGGTACGATATGTTGAGCTGGTTATATGTTCAAGAAAAAGCCTATAACAAATCCTTTATTCAAGAAAAAGCACTTTATAAGCGTAATCCAGAAAGTTTAGACCGTATTATTGAATTAGCAGAAACGGCAAGAAAAGATAATGACGATGACACTGCAAAAACAATTTTTAATTACGTTTTAGAAACAACCCAAGACCAAACCACAGCGTTAACTGCACATCAATACATTCTCGAAATTGATACTAAAGATGCAGATGAAAAAGGTTTAAAACAAATCGATGAAATCTATAATAATCTTTTTGAAGAATACGGAAAATCTTTACTCACCATTCCGTTGCAATTAGCTTATGGTAAATTCTTAGCTTTTGACCTTAAAGACACTGCAAAAGCTACAAGCTTCCTAAAGGAAAGTTTAAAATTACCAATCTCTGTATATAGACAAGCAAAAATAAAGTTACTATTAGCAGATATTTTGGTGCTTCAAGAAAAATTTAATGAAGCCTTAATTTTCTATTCTCAAATTCAAGCAGAACTAAAAAATAGTACCATTGCCCAAGAAGCAAGATTTAAAGTCGCAAAAACAAGTTACTATAAGGGAGATTTTGATTGGGCAGAATCGCAACTTAAAATTCTAAAATCATCTACATCGCAATTAATTGCAAATGATGCGTTAGATTTAAAACTATTAATCACAGATAATAAATTCGAAGATACTTTACAGACCTCTCTAAAACTATATGCTAAAGCAGATTTGTATGCCTTTCAGAATAGAACGGACGATGCCATTTCGCTTTTAGACAAAATTTTAGAAGAACATAAAGGTGAAAGTATTACAGACCAAACCCTTTATCAGCAAGCCAAATTATACGAAAAAAAGAAGAAATATATTAATGCTGAAGCTAATTACCAAGAAATTATTACAGATTACAGAGATGGAATCTTAGCAGACGATGCCTATTATTATTTAGCAGAACTCTACAATACGCATTTAGCTAAACCAGAAGAAGCAAAAGCACTCTACGAGAAAATTATATTTGAGCATCAAGACAGTATCTATTTTATTGAAGCAAGACGAAAGTTTAGAATGTTACGTGGAGATAGTATCAACTAGTATTTTAGTCTTCAGGTTTAAACCTCATTCAGCAGCTTTATCGTTTTGTTTTAAAAATTTCTAGTTCTTATAATTTTCAACTTTGCGTCTATTCTAATTCGCGAGAACTTATTAATCATTAACTTCTAAATCCATATTTTTGCACCAAATTCATCAAAAATGATCATATACAACGTTACCCTAAACATAGATAAAAGCGTCCACAAGGAATGGTTAGAGTGGATAAAAGAACATATTCCACAAGTATTAGCTACAGGAAAATTTAAAGAAGCCAAACTAACAAAAGTTTTGGTAGAAGATGACGAATCCGAAACCTATTCCGTACAATATAGAGCACACTCAAGAGAAGCTTTAGAAACGTATTATGCAGAGCACTCAGAGCATTTAAAACAAGAAGGTTTAAAACGTTTTGGAGATAAAGTTTTATCGTTTAGAACGGAGTTAGAAGTCATAGATGAATATGTCATAGACTACAAATAGATTCAATAAAACAGACAAGACTGCTTATCTCTGTACAGCTCTATGTATCTTTGTATTTCAAAATTTAAAATCTAATTGTGTATTTGTGGCAAATCAACACCAAGTAAAAGCAAAAAAACATCTAGGACAACATTTCTTAGAAGACGAATCAATAGCTCAAGATATTGCAGATAGCTTATCTCTAGTGGGCTACAATGATGTCTTAGAAATTGGTCCAGGAATGGGTGTATTAACCAAATACCTTCTTAAAAAAGACACCACAACACACGTTATAGAAATAGATACAGAATCCGTAGACTATTTAAAAAACAATTACTTAAATCTTGCCGACAGAATTATAGAAAAAGACTTCTTAAAATACGATTTAAATCTCGTTTTTAAAGACAAACCTTTTGCTATCATTGGTAATTTTCCTTATAATATTTCCTCTCAAATTCTGTTTAAAACTTTAGAACTAAGACATCAAATACCTGAATTTTCTGGTATGTTTCAAAAAGAAGTTGCCTTAAGAATCTGTTCTAAAGAAGGCTCAAAGGTTTATGGTATTTTATCTGTTTTAACACAAGCATTTTATGATGCAGAATATCTTTTTACAGTGCCTCCAACAGTCTTTAATCCTCCACCAAAAGTAGATTCAGGTGTATTATTATTAAAACGTAAAGATAATTTCACATTACCGTGTGATGAAAAATTATTCTTTAGGGTTGTAAAAACAGGTTTTCAACAACGAAGAAAAACATTACGCAACAGTTTAAAAACATTCAATCTGTCGGATAATTTAAAAGCAAATACTATATTTGGGCAACGACCAGAACAATTAAGTGTTTCACAATTTATTGAGCTGACATCGTTGATTGAAAAAGACGTTGATTAACTCTCCTCTATTGTCTCACTAAGCCAATAGAAGTTCAATGAAACTACAAAAACGAAGTGGAAGAAATCCAAGACAACATACAATTTCAGCTTACAGATGAGCTTATTGAAAAGGTAGAAATCCTTGTCGACGAAGAAAACGACAAAGACCTAAAAACCTTATTAAATGAGTATCACCATGCAGATATTGCCGAAATTCTTGATGATTTAGATCTAGATGATGCCGTATATGTAATAAAACTTCTAGATTCTGAAACCACTTCAGAAATCCTAATGGAACTCGATGAGGACATTAGAGAAAAAGTACTTAGAAACCTTTCTACTAAAGAAATTGCTGAAGAAGTAGAAGAACTAGATACCGATGATGCTGCAGATATGATTGCAGAGCTTCCTGAAGAAAGACAAGCGGAAGTTATTGCGTATATAGAAGATCATGAACACAGAGATGAAATTCAAGAACTTTTAGCCTATGATGAAGACACAGCAGGTGGACTTATGGCAAAAGAGTTAGTAAAGGTTTACGAAACGTGGACGGTTGCTGGTTGCTTGCGCAGAATTAGAGGTCAAGCTAAAGATGTCACAAGGGTTCACTCAGTTTATGTAGTAGACAAAAAAGATAAACTTATTGGTAGATTGTCTTTAAAAGATTTAATCATTTCTAAAAGTGACACAAAAATTGCAGATATCGCTAAAGACAATGTGGATTGGGCACATGTTAATGACGATGTAGAAGATGTAGCAAAAATAATGGCTAAATACGATTTAGAAGCCATTCCTGTAGTCAATGACGACCAAATACTTGTTGGTAGAATTACCATTGATGATATTATAGATGTTATACGTGACGAAGCAGACAAAGATTACCAATTAGCAGCAGGTATCTCTAAAGATGTCGAAGCAGATGATAGTATTCTAAAACTAACAAGAGCACGCTTACCTTGGTTATTTATTGGCATGTTTGGAGGTCTTGGAGCCGCTAGTATTATAGAACAGTTTAATGACAACATGGGCAACTTTGTTGTATTACTTAGTTTTGTACCCTTAATACAAGCTACAGCCGGAAATGTTGGTGTACAATCTTCAGCAATTGTAGTTCAAGGTATTGCAAATGGTACTATAGATGGTAATATTATTAAACGATTATTCAAAGAATTTTTACTAGGATTAGTTAATGGAGTTGCCATATCGCTCGTCGCCATTGTTATCACACATTTTATATTTGGCACACCATATATTGTATCTATAACAATCAGTATTGCTCTAGTAGCGGTAATAATTATGGCTGCAATTATCGGTACATTTATTCCTATTTTTTTAAATAAAAGAGGTATCGATCCAGCAGTTGCAACAGGTCCGTTTATTACCACAAGCAATGATGTTTTTGGTATTTTAATTTATTTTTTAATAGCAAAAATGATTCTTGGTATATAGGATTTTTTTGGCGTTACCACAAGGGTCAGGCTTTCCGTTACAATCTTTTGCTAAAAAGCAAAAGGATTTTCACTTCAATCCTTAACGCAAAACTTCGTAACTTTATCCTATGAAAGCTATAAACATCACAGAAAAATTTACAAAATTTAGTAAAAACTGGCATCCACATCAAATTGCTGTGGTAGATGATATGCAAGTCATTCTGGCGAAATTAAAAGGCGAATTTGTGTGGCATAGCCACGATAACGAAGACGAATTATTTCAAGTAATAAAAGGCACACTTTATATGCAATTTAGAGATCGGACAGAAGTCATTAATACAGGCGAAATAATCGTAGTTCCAAAAGGTATAGAGCACAATCCAACAACTAAAAACGACGAAGAAGTACACGTGCTTTTATTTGAAAAACTGAACACAGCACATACTGGGAAAGTTGAACATAAACTAACTCAAACTGAATATCCTAAAATATAAATAGACAAACAAAGACCTCAAAGGTTTTAAAAACCTTTGAGGTCAGAATCCTAAAAATACATATCTGCTTTCGCAGGCATTATTATGAAAATACTACATTTAGACACTAATCATCCTCTACTCATAAATCAACTTAACGATTTAGGATTCACAAATCATGAAGATTGTACCTCTTCAAAATCAGAAATTGAAGCAAAAATCGCAGATTACGATGGTTTTATAATCCGTAGTAGATTTACAATAGATCAACCATTTTTAGATGCGGCCAAAAACCTAAAATTTATAGGCAGAGTTGGTGCAGGATTAGAAAACATTGATTGTGATTACGCCATAGAAAAAGGAATTCATCTTATTTCTGCACCAGAAGGCAACAGAAATGCCGTTGGTGAACATGCATTAGGTATGTTATTATCACTTTTCAACAAGCTGAATAAAGCAGATAGAGAAGTAAGACAAGGTAAGTGGTTGCGGGAAGAAAACAGAGGACTGGAGTTAGATGGAAAAACCGTTGGACTCATTGGTTATGGTAATATGGGAAAAGCCTTCGCAAAAAAACTAAGAGGTTTCGATGTTAACGTGTTGTGCCATGACATAAAAACTAATGTTGGAGATGCCAATGCCAAACAAGTTATTCTCGAAGAATTAAAAGCTAAAGCAGATGTTTTAAGTCTTCATATACCACAAACAGCACAGACTTTAAAAATGGTGAATTCAGAATTTATAAACGGCTTTAAAAAACCATTTTGGCTAATTAATACAGCGCGTGGAAAAAGTGTAGTTACAGAAGATTTAGTTACCGCATTAAAATCTGGTAAAATATTAGGAGCAGGATTAGATGTTTTAGAATATGAAAAAGCCTCTTTCGAAAATTTATTCTCTTCAGATAATATGCCAGAAGCCTTTCAGTATCTAATAGCATCAGAAAACGTTTTACTTTCACCTCATGTTGCAGGCTGGACGATTGAAAGCAAAGAAAAATTAGCGCAAACTATCGTTGATAAAATAGAAGCATTTTTCAAAAAATAAAAGTACCTTGTAAGCATGTCAGTTTCTCAAAATAACAACACAAAAAACACTTACGATACCATCATTGTTGGCGCTGGAGTTGGTGGATTATCAGCAGCAATATGTTTAGCTAGAGCAGGACAAAAAGTATTGGTCTTAGAACAACATGATGTTCCTGGTGGTTGGTGCCATAGCTTCTATCTTAATGGTTATCGGTTTACACCAGGAGTTCATTATGTAGGGCTTTTAGATAAAGGTCAATCTACAAGCGAACTCTACGAAGGTTTAGGAATTGCAAACGATATTGCATTTTACAAAATGAATCCGAAAGGATTTGAGCATTGCTGGATAGAAGATGAACGTTTCGATTATCCTTCAAATTTTGATGATTTTCAAGCGGCTTTGATAGAACGTTTTCCTCACGAAAAGAAAGGCATAATTAAATATTTAACCTTGGTTAAAAATGTTGGGAAACAATTGCAACTTATTCCTAAAGTAAAAGGATTATGGCAACAAATCACCATTCCGTTTCGCACTAAGCATATGGGTAAATATTCACCATTCAGTTTAAAACGCGTAATTAATTGGCATGTAAAAGATCCGTTGTTACAAAGTATTTTAAATGTGCAGTTTGGTGACCATGGCTTACCACCTAAAAAAGCAAGTTTTATTATGCATGCTGCTATAATGGCTCATTATTCTGCTGGCGGATTTTATCCAATGGGAGGAGGAGGAGCTATTGTTAAAGCTATGACCAATAAAATTAAAAAGCACAATGGTTTAGTACAAACTAGTACTTCTGTAAAACGAGTTTTAATAGAAGGTGACAAAAAGAAAAAAGCCATTGGTGTAGAACTTGAATCTGGAGAGCAAATTTTTGCAAGTCGAGTAATTTCTAATGCGGATCCAGGTATCACCTATTTTAACCTCATAGGAAAAGAAAATATAAGCGCTAAATTGCTAAAAAAACTGAGTAAAACTAAATACTCTTGCACATCTATTATGCTGTTTTTAACGGTAGACATGGATGTAAAAAAAGCAGGTTTAGACTCTGGTAATATCTGGCTTTTAAAAGATAAAGATTTCGATACCATTTATGATGATTCGCAAAACGCAGACATTCTTAAAGGTAACGAATTTCCAGGTATGTTTATTAGTTGCACAACATTAAAAGATCCAATAAGTTTTGATGGACGCTATCACACCTTAGAAGCTATTACTTATATAAATTACGAAGCTTTTGCTGATTTTAAAGACGAAGACAAGGAACGCTCTGAAGCCTATTTACAATTTAAAGAGCAAATTATTCAGAAGTTTTTACGCAGTTTAGAAAAGGTGGTTCCTGGCATAACAGCAAGCATTGTACATAAAGAATTGGGCACACCAATAACCAATGAATTTTACATCAATTCTACTGACGGAAACGTTTATGGTACAGAAAAAAGCCTAAAACATATTGGTCCTTTTGCTTATAAAATGAAAAGTGAGATAGAGAATTTTTATTTATGTGGTGCAAGTACCGTATCTCATGGTGTTGCAGGAGCAAGTTACTCTGGCGTACAAACTGCAGCTGCTATTTTAGGATGCAGGCAAGATGATTTAATTAAACCAAATAAAGAACAACATTTACGCATTTTTGATGCTGAAGATGATACCAACTATCCTGATTGGATGCAAAAGAAAATAGCACTTAAAAAAACCAAATTAGCATCTAAAGATGTTTTTACATCGGCAAATTAATAATGCTAATACATTCTCTTTAACTTTTATTATGCCATGTAGTATAATAGAACTAAACGAGTAAAAACAAGAAATAAAAGCATATAGCATTACTGACTTTATGGTATGATAATGCCCGTTATTGTAACTATTCTAGGATTTATTATATCTTTATTCTCAAGATTAGTACTTCAGCGTACTACCTAATTACAAATTTTATGCAATACGAAGCTCAATCACCAGAAGATTATATAAGTCAAGTTCCAGAAGAACGCCAAGATTCCTTAAAAAAATTACGACAAGTTATAAAAGACAACTTACCAAATGGTTTTGAAGAAGGAATGCAATACAAAATGATTGGTTATTATGTACCACATTCCGTATATCCAGATGGCTACCATTGCGATCCTAAAACACCTTTGCCTTTTATGAGTTTTGCATCTCAAAAAAACTCAGTAAACCTTTACCATAGTGGTATTTATGCCAACCCAGAATTACAAAAATGGTTTGTCACAGAATACCCTAAGCATTGTAAACGTAAATTAGATATGGGCAAAAGCTGTATTAGATTTAAAAAAATGGATGATATACCATTTGAATTAATCGGAGAGCTAACAAGAAAAATGACCGCAAAAGAGTGGATTTCCATCTACGAAACTGTAATAAAAAAGAAATAAAATTATAAACTTTCAGAACTTCACTTTGTAAGATTCTGAAATAATTCAGAATATAAAATGAAAAAAAGAGTCACAGGAATTGGTGGATTATTCTTTAAATCTAAAGACCCAAAAGCCGCAAAAGATTGGTACAATAAACATCTAGGTTTTAATACTGACGATTATGGCTGCACATTCTGGTGGAAAGATAAAGAAGGAAAAGATTGTTCTACCCAATGGAGCCCTTTTGCAGAAGATACTAAATATATTGAACCTTCTAAAAAAGACTTTATGTTTAACTACAGAGTAGAAAACTTAAAGGAACTTTTAGAAACTTTAAAAGAAGAAGGTGTTACTATTGTTGGTGAAATGGAAGAGTATGACTACGGGAAATTTGGTTGGATTTTAGATAACGATGGTAATAAAATTGAGCTTTGGGAGCCTATAGATAAAGCCTTTTTATAACTTATAGAATAGTATTTGACCTATTTAGAAATTCTTCAATCTTATAATTTAAATGCATTACAATGGCTTGCCATTAGTTGTGCTGTTTTTCTATTGGGTTTATCTAAAGCTGGTATTAAAGGCATAGGTATTATTCTAGTGGTTATACTTGCTTTTGTCTTTGGAGAAAAAGCATCCACAGGTATTCTACTTCCTATGTTAATTTGCGCTGATATTTTAGCCGTTATTTATTATAATAGACATGCAGATTGGGGAATTATAAAAAAGCTAATACCTTGGATGATTATAGGTGTATTAGTTGGTGTATGGGTTGGTAATGACATTTCAGAATATGTTTTTAAAAAACTTATGGCCTTTATAATTATTATATCTGTTGCCATAATGTTTTTTCTAGAAAAAATAAAGTCTACAGAACCACCAAGCAACAAATTATTTTCTTCTAGCATGGGATTTTTAGCCGGTTTCACTACGATGATAGGCAATTTAGCTGGCCCAGTTTCCAATATCTATTTTTTAACTATGAGATTTCCTAAGAATGAGTTTATTGGAACGGCTGCTTGGTTATTTTTTATTATAAATATTTTTAAACTTCCATTTCATATTTTGATTTGGAAAACAGTTACCAAAGAGACTTTAGTTTTAAATTCGGTATTAATACCAGCAGTTCTGATAGGATTTTTTATTGGTGTGCATATTGTAAAACTAATTTCTAATCTAAACTATAGACGCTTCATTTTAATTGTTACTGCTATTGGTGGTATCATTATGCTATTTAGTTAACTACTTAAATAATTTTCTCTTATAAATTATTGAAATTTTTATTCCTGAAATTTTTCAAAACATTTTACTACTCTAATTTTGTTAACTTTACACCTTAAATAAAATTAAAAAAGATGTCTGAAGATACAAGAAATTTAAGTGATGATATGCTAGATAACACTAAAGAAGGAGTGGATAAAGCTATTGATAGTGTAAGTGAGAAAACAAATGAAGTTGTAAACAAAACTAAAGACGCATTTGATAGCGCAAAAGATAAAGCTTCTG
Source organism: Winogradskyella eximia (assembly GCF_003386165.1). Lineage (GTDB taxonomy): Bacteria > Bacteroidota > Bacteroidia > Flavobacteriales > Flavobacteriaceae > Winogradskyella > Winogradskyella eximia. The sequence goes on from NZ_QRDV01000003.1 coordinate 232,773, forward strand.
AATTAGCTGATGACGCAAGCGAAAAACTTAATGAGTTTACAGATACAGCAAAAGAAACTTATTCTGAAGCTAAAGTAAAGGCATCTGAATTTGCACATGAAGCAGGTGAAAAACTCGATGAATTAACTGATGCTGCAAAAGAAAAAGCCTCTCATTTAGCAGAAGATGCTAAAGAGACTTATACTGAAACTAAAGCAAAAGCTAAAGAATTTGCAGGTGAAGCTAGTGAAAAAATGAATGAATTTGCTGGTGACGCAAAAGAAAAAGCATCTAAGTTCGCAGATGCTGCAGAGGATAAATTAGAAGATTTAGCGGAAGATGCTAAAGAAACGTATACTGAAGCTAAAGGTTTCTTTCAAAAGTTATTTGGAAAGAAATAAAAACTGTTAATGCATTTTCGTTAACTTTATAGCACTAACCAAAAAACAAAAAAATATGTCTGACGATAATAAAAATTTAAGCGACGACCTAGATGATATGATAGGTGACGTTAAAGAAGGAGCAAAAAAAGCAGGTGATAAGATAAGCCAAAAGGCCAATGAGTTTTCTGACGACGCTAAGGAACTTGGTCGTGAGGCTAAACAAGCTGCTAGCGATTTTGCTGATGATGCCAAGCAAGTATTAAGTGACGGTAAAAACGTGGCTATCATTGCACATATATGGTGGATAGGTTGGATTATTGCTCTAATTATGAATAATGGAGAGAAAAAAACAGAATTAGGTTCTTTCTATATTAGACAAATGTTAGGTTTACTATTATTCTCATTCCTCTCATGGATCCCTATACCTTATTTTCCATTTATTATAGGAGTTGCCGGACTCGTATTATGGATTATGAGTTTAATCGGAGCCTTAAGTGGAGAGAAGAAACCTGTACCAATTATTGGAGAACAATTTCAAGATTGGTTTAAAAGCCTTTAAAATTAAAAAAGCCAGAATTAACATTCTGGCTTTTTTTGTTCTAATAAGTATAAATTCAAAAATGGATTAATCATATAAACCATAATCCAAAGGCAACGTATCACCAACACGTTGATTTCCCATAACTCCACTAAAATACACACCAATAATAGGTGCATAATTACCATAGGTGTCAATAAAGAATTCATCTATTTCTAATTGCAATTCTGATTGAAAGTCTTTATCATATAAAATAGAAACGTTCTCCTTTAGACTTACCTTTTTAAAATCAGTATTTTCTACAGCTTCAACAGTAAAATAAGACCATTCATTAACGATAAATCCATCGTAAAAAACCAAATACCCTTCGTCTTTAAGGTTTTTATTATAAAGTGAACGCATAAAATGCTGTACAGAACCACTGTATGCCTGTTCTCTATTTTTGATACTCTTATTTTTTTTGAAATTTTCTAACTCCTTATAAAATGAAGTTCCAAAATATACCACCGAATTTACAGTAAACTCTCTAGTCTTAAGATTTGCATATTTAAAATTAACTTCGAAATCAATGAGGTCATAAGAGATTTCATACTGTAAGGATTTGTTAAGCACCTTTAACGGCACTTTACAACTTGCATATAAGTCTTTCTTATGCTTATCGTATTTTAAAATTAAATCGTTTTCATTTAATATTTTACAAGATTTACCAAACTTAGAATTTCCTAAAAATTCTTTTCTGAATAATCTTAATTTTTGTCGTCTAGTTAAACCATCATCATATTCTAGATACACCTCGTCTAAAGCATTATCAGCCTCAACAAGTTCTATTACAACATTATTTTTACTTCTAAAATCGGAAATCAAAACCTTGTTATAACCTAAATAAGAAATAACCAAAGTGGATTGTACTGCATCAGTATAGCTTATTGAAAACTCCCCTTTATCATTTGTGGTTGTCCCTATTGTGGTATTATCAAAATAAACTGAAACTGTTTCTATAGGTTGTTGAGTAAGCCTATCTAACACACGGCCTGTAAACGTTTGTGAGAAACAAAAGAGAGGTAGAATAAAGGCAATTATGCTCGCTTTATTTATCCTCACTATTATCCATAAATTTTCGTTCTAATTCGGCCTGAAATTCTTCCATTACGGGTCTCACTGTACTTTCTGGTAAGTCTGCGATTTTTATATACATTAAACCATCTACCGCATTATTAAATAATGGATCTACATTAAACGCTACAAGTTTGGCATTTTGCTTAATATATTTTTTAAGTAAAACAGGTAATCGTAATGCTCCTGGTTCTACTTCGTCTATAATCTTATCAAATTTATTTAAATCAGCCTCTGTAGCATCAAATACAAAGTCCTTATCTGCATCCTGTAGCTTTACCTTAAATTCCTTTTTAGGATGCACGTATTGAGCTACATAAGGATCATAGTAATGAGACTTCATAAACTCAATCATTAAACTTTTAGAAAAGTTAGAAAATTGGTTACTTATACTCACTCCTCCTATTAAATATTTATGTTCTGGATAACGTAAGGTAATATGCACAATACCTTTCCAAAGTAAAAATAAAGGCATTGGTTTTTGCTGGTATTCTTTTATAATAAATGCACGACCCATCTCTATAGATTGGCTCATCATTTTATGTAATTCGGGCTCAAAACGGAACAGATCTTGTAAATAAAATCCATCAATTCCGAAACGTTTAAAAATTTGTGAGCCTAAGCCCATTCTATAAGCTCCTGCGATGACGTTTTTTTCATTATCCCATAAAAACATGTGGTGATAATACGTATCAAATTTATCTAAGTCAATCGCTTCATTAGTACCTTCACCAACTTCTCTAAAAGTAATCTCTCTAAGTCTCCCAATCTCTCTTAAGATATTAGGAATATCTTTTGCAGAAGCCAAAAACACTTCGTAATTTTTACTTTCTAAAAGCCTTGCATCATTTATTCTTAATTTATCAACCTCAGCAATCATTATTTTAGGTGCAATAGGAGTAACAATACGTTTTGGTGGTTTTGATACTTTTAATTGCGATTGCAAATTATCTAAAATCTTAGGTTTGTCTTCAAAAGTTTTAGACAACATATATGTTTTTCGTCTTAAAAATTCTGAAAACTCAGGCAACGTTTCATGTTCCTTTTGATCTTTTACTGAAATCGGTTTACCTACTCTTACTTTTATTACACGTCGTTTTTGTGTTAATAGCTCTGAAGGTAATTTTGCTGTTCGGAGTGTATCACTAAGTTTAGACAATCTATAAAATAAACGACTATTTTTAGCATGAAAATAAATAGGAACAACAGGCACTTCTGCTTTCTGAATTAGCTTCATTGCAGCAACTTCCCACTCCTTGTCAACTACCAATTTTCCATCTCTATACGTAGACACCTCACCTGCTGGAAACACACCTAATGGATGACCTTCTTTTAAATGTAAAATTGCATTTTTAAAACCAGCGATACTACTTTTGGCATCCTTACGGTCTTCAAAAGGATTTACTGGCATTATATATGGTTTAATAGGCTCAATACGATGCAGAAGAAAATTCGCAATGATTTTAAAATCGCTTCGCTGCTCTATCATTAACTTTAATAATAAAATACCATCAATACCACCAAGAGGATGATTAGAAATAGTAATGTAAGGACCTTCCTTAGGAAGTCGCTTCATGTCCTCTTCAGGAATTTCGAATTTAATTTGAAACTCGTCTAAAATCGCATCAAGAAAACCGACATCTTTAAGATGTTTATTACGATTGTAAATTTTATTTAAGGTAGAAATTTTAAGCACCTTCATTAATATCCAACCAAACAAAGTACCCAAGAAACCATACTTATCAGCATGGATTGCTTTAGCCACTTCTTTTGCGGTTACTAAACCAGTATCAGACGATTTCCCCATAAAACAAATGTAGTAAAGTTTATTTAGTTACAATTTGCACTGTACCTTGTGTTAATTGCTTCAATAATACAGTTTTATCTTTTTCTAACTCTTGTATTGCAACGTCGTTATAGTGCCTAATAGTGTAAAGACTCACATTTTCGTGACATGTTACTTTAAATTTCGCTTTTAAATGTTGAAGCAATTTTTCTAAATTATTGTATAAATTATCAATACAAACAGAAAAACTAATCGCTGAATTCTGAATCACATCTACCTTCATTTTATACAAATGCAATAAACTAAAAATTTCACTAATATTTTCTTCCATAATGTATGAAAAATCCAAAGAAGATAATGAAATTAAAGTCTGATTCTTTTTAACAATAAAACATGGAATCTCTGGCACTAAAGCTTTTCCTTTACTTACACAGGTTCCATCTCCTTTTGGGTTTAAAAATGACTTAACATACAACGGAATTTCCTTTTGTTGTAGCGGCTGAAGCGTTTTTGGGTGAATTACAGATGCTCCATAAAATGCCAATTCTATGGCTTCTCTGTACGATATTTGATGTAGTAATTGTGCGTTGTCAAAATAACGAGGATCTGCATTTAATACACCTGGTACATCTTTCCAAATAGTTACACTATTTGCATTTAAACAATACGCAAATATTGCAGCCGTATAATCACTACCTTCTCTTCCTAAGGTTGTGGTAAAATTATTGGCATCACTTCCTAAAAATCCTTGAGTAATATTTAAGATGTTAGTATCTAAATTAGTAGAAATATTATCTTGAGTAGCTTCCCAATTTACATTAGATCTTCTGTAGTAACTATCCGTTTTTATAAATTCCCTTACATCTATCCAATTATTTTTTAAACCAATTTCGTTAAGATAATGACTTATAATTGTGGTTGAAATTAACTCACCAAAACCAATGGTTTGGTCGTAGACGTAATTATAATCTGGTGATTTATTGCTTTTAAAAAATGTATTTAATTCATCAAAAAGCATCTTTACATCTGTAAATACTTGGTGACGTTTATTTTCAAATAAATCGACTATAATGTCGTCATGGCATTTAATAACTTCATGGATAGCACTTTGTAATTCTGGTTTATTTTCAAAATAATTTTTGATAACCAACTCCATTCTATTCGTTGTTTTCCCCATTGCTGAAACCACAACTAAAGTCTTATCGAAACCTGTAGTTTTTAGAACTTCTGCTAAATTCTTTACACCATCTGCATCCTTTACTGATGCTCCACCAAATTTATAAACTCGCATTATAATTGGTTTAAATAATTAGTAATTCCGTTTTCGTCTAAGTGAACAACGTTCCAATCTCTCATAACATTTGCTCCTTTACTTTCGTAAAATTCTATAGCTGGATCGTTCCAATCTAAAACCTCCCAACTAACACGTTTAACTCCTATTTGCTTTGCATGTTTAACAACCGCATCTAAAAGTTGGGTACCCAAACCTTTACCTCTACATTTTTCACTAACAATAAGATCTTCTAGATGCAAAACTTCGCCTTTCCAAGTTGAATATCTAGGATACACTAAAGCAATCCCTTCAATAGTATTTTCAACTTCTAAAACAAAACAAATAAATTTTGGGTGTGTACCAAAACCATCTTTTTCTAGATCAGAAACACTGACTTCTACAGCATCTGATTCCTTTTCGAATATTGCTAATTCTTGGATGAGTTCTAAAACTCTTGGCATATCTTGCCTAAGGGCTAATCGTGGTTGGTTCATTGATTATTTAAAAAGAAAACTCAAATATAACGCAACTCTATTGAGATAACAATTAATTTCTAGAACGAAAACGTTATAGTTTGTTAAAAAATACGATATTTGTGTGCTACTAATCAATAATTTACTTCATGTCTAAAAGAAATCAAACCTTAGGGGAATTTATAATTGAAAATCAAACGTCGTTCAAATACACGTCTGGCGAACTTTCCCGACTATTAAATTCTATTCGTTTAGCAGCAAAAGTTGTTAATCACGAAGTTAACAAGGCTGGCTTAGTAGATATAATTGGAGCTGCAGGCGATACTAATATTCAAGGTGAAGACCAACAAAAATTAGATGTATATGCTAATGATAAGTTTATACAAACCTTAACTAAGCGAAATATTGTTTGTGGAATTGCTAGTGAAGAGGAAGACGATTTTATTACAATTAATAGTCAAGATGAAAATCATCAGAATAAATACGTGGTATTAATAGATCCGCTTGATGGTTCTTCTAATATTGATGTAAATGTATCTGTAGGTACTATCTTTTCTATATACAGACGTGTAACTCCTGTAGGAACACCTGTAACGCTTGACGATTTTTTACAAAAAGGAAGTCAACAAGTTGCTGCTGGTTACGTTGTTTATGGCACATCAACAATGTTAGTTTATACCACTGGAGATGGTGTTAATGGTTTTACATTAAACCCAGCAATTGGTTCTTATTATTTATCGCATCCAGATATGCAATTTCCTGAAGATGGAAACATATATTCAGTTAATGAAGGGAATTACTCTGATTTTCCAGTAGGTATAAAAAAATACATTAAATATTGTCAAGAAGATGAAGGTGAAAGACCTTACACGAGTAGATATATTGGATCTTTAGTTTCTGATTTTCATAGAAACATGATTAAAGGAGGTATTTATATGTATCCAAAAAGTTCTAAAAACCCAAATGGAAAATTACGTTTACTATATGAATGTAATCCTATGGCATTTATTGCAGAACAAGCTAATGGTAAAGCAAGTGATGGTTATACTCGTATAATGGATATAGAACCAACAGAGCTTCATCAGCGTGTACCATTTATTTGTGGAAGTAAAAATATGGTAGATAAAGCGGAAGAGTTTATGAGAAATAATAACGTTTAAAAAGGGATATTTTATTCATAAAAAAAGCAACCTATTTAAGGTTGCTTTTTTAGTTTATATAAGTTAGGTACACTACTTATTCATACCTTTCATTTCTTCAATAAAGGTTTCAGAATCTACTTTATCATAAGCAAGTGCTAAAGCTTTATCAGCAATATATTTTACATTTTGTGCATGAAAACCTAAACCTACACAAAGTTTCTCTAACAACCAGTGTTGATTAGGTCCTTCAATATCGTCAATCCAAACCATACGAGCTAAATCATATAAACGCTCTAAACGATCATCGTAAGAAAGTGGTGCATTTATAGGATGTGAGCTATAATCCTTTAAAATATCTTTGTAATCGTGCTCTGAAATATCTAATCGTGTTGCTAAACGATCTAAAAAAGCTCTTTCTTTATCAGTGATTACACCATCACTCATTGCAACTCTTACTATGGCTGCAAAATGGTCTTCATTACGTTTTTTAAATCCGCTATCGAATAAATCTGAAAATGACATATATCTATTTTATTTAAATATCTAATTAATAATTCTCAACAAATATAATTCTATTCAAAGAATTATCATTAAGGAACACTTCAAAAATTTTATATTTGCACTTTCAAAATAAGAAACTTGAGTAAAGTATCTATTGCCCAAACATTCGCACAGACTCTGCAATTGCAAAATCTGCAAACTGCTGTTGCCCAAAGTGAAACAAAAACACATTTAAAAGGCCTTATTGGTTCTTCGTTTTCAATTACAGTTTCTGAAGCTTTTAAAACCGCTGACAAACCCTTTTTACTAATTTTTGATGACAAAGAAGAAGCTGCTTTTTATCTTAACGATTTAGAACAACTCATTAATGATAAAGATGTATTATTTTATCCAGGCAGTTACCGCAGACCATACCAAATAGAGGAAACTAACAATGCTAACGTACTCTTACGTGCAGAGGTTTTAAACCGTATCAATTCGCGTAAAAAACCGTGTATTATTGTCACGTATCCTGATGCGCTTTTTGAAAAAGTAGTTACTAAAAAAGAATTAGAAAAGAATACATTAAAGATTTCAGTTGGAAACGACTTAAGCATCGATTTTGTAAACGAGGTCTTATTTGAATACAAATTTAAACGTGTCGATTTTGTTACAGAGCCTGGAGATTTCTCAGTTAGAGGTGGTATTGTAGATGTGTTTTCTTTTTCGCATGACGAACCTTACCGAATAGAATTTTTTGGAGATGAAGTAGATAGTATTAGAACGTTTGATGTAGAAACACAACTCTCTACAGAGCGCATTAAGAAAGTGAGTATCATTCCAAATGTGGCTAATAAAATGATTGCAGAGCAACGCGAGAGTTTTCTAAAGTACATTTCTAATAAAACAGTCATTTTTTCTAAAAATGCAAACCTAATATTTTCTAGAATTGATGACTTTTATGAAAAAGCAGAAGATGCTTTCAAAAATTTATCTAGTGAAGTTAAACATGCTTCACCTGAAGAATTGTTTTGTAATTCAGACTTATTAAAACGTCAGTTTTTAGAATATCCTTTAGTGGAATTTGGAAATGAAGCCTATTTTGCAAAACAACTTATTGCTTTTTACACCAAACCTCAACCAGCCTTTAACAAACAATTCAATTTATTAATTGAAGATTTAAATGAAAACCATGCCAATGGTATCATCAACTATATTTCTTGCGTAAGTGAACAACAAGCCAAACGCTTTCATGATATTTTTGATGATGCCGAACAAACCGTTCATTATAAAACGGTGGTGCTTTCACTTTATCAAGGTTTTATAGATTCTGAACATAAAATTGCAATTTATACAGATCATCAAATTTTTGATCGTTACCACAAATTCCATCTTAAAAATGGGTATGCGAAGAAGCAGGCCATCACCTTAAAAGAACTTACAAATCTTGAAATTGGAGATTATGTTACTCACATCGATCATGGTATTGGTAAGTTTGGAGGTCTACAAAAAATTGATGTTGAAGGCAAAAAACAAGAAGCCATTAAATTGGTGTATGGCGAGCGCGATATTTTATACCTCAGTATACATTCACTTCACAAAATCACTAAGTTTAACGGTAAAGATGGCAAACCACCAACCGTTTATAAATTAGGTAGTAAAGCGTGGAAAACCTTAAAGCAAAAAACAAAATCAAGAGTTAAGGAAATTGCCTTTAACCTTATTAAGCTTTATGCTAAACGAAAACTAAAAAAAGGATTTCAATACGCTCCAGATAGCCACATGCAATTGGAACTAGAAGCTTCTTTTATTTATGAAGACACTCCAGATCAAATTACCTCAACTGCAGATATAAAAGCAGATATGGAAAGTGAGCGACCTATGGATCGTCTTATTTGTGGAGATGTTGGGTTTGGTAAAACTGAAGTTGCCATAAGAGCCGCTTTTAAAGCTGTTGATAATGGTAAACAAGTCGCTGTCTTAGTCCCAACAACGATTTTGGCTTATCAACACTCTAGAACATTTAAGGAGCGTTTAAAAGATTTTCCGGTTACTGTAGATTATGTTAATCGTTTTAGAACAGCTAAGGAAAAAAGAGAGACTTTAGAAGGATTAGAAAAAGGAAGTGTTGATATAATTATTGGTACACATCAACTCGCTAATAAAAATGTAAAGTTTAAGAATTTAGGTTTACTCATTGTTGATGAAGAACAAAAGTTTGGTGTAGCCGTAAAAGAACGTCTTAAAACGATAAAAGAAAATGTTGATGTTTTAACGTTAACTGCCACTCCAATTCCGAGAACGCTTCAGTTTAGTTTAATGGCAGCAAGAGATTTATCCGTAATTACAACTCCTCCACCAAATAGATATCCTATTGAAAGTCATGTTATTCGTTTTGCGGAAGAAACAATTAGGGATGCAGTGAGTTATGAAATTCAAAGAGGAGGTCAAGTGTTTTTTATTCATAATAGAATTGAAAATATAAAAGAGGTCGCTGGTATGATTCAGAGGTTAGTTCCCGATGCCAAAATTGGCATTGGCCATGGACAACTCGATGGTAAAAAGCTCGAAAACCTTATGCTGGCTTTTATGAATGGTGAATTTGATGTTTTAGTAAGTACAACCATTATAGAAAGTGGTTTAGATGTACCAAACGCTAACACCATCTTTATCAATAATGCCAATAATTTTGGATTGAGTGATTTGCACCAAATGCGAGGTCGTGTAGGTCGTAGTAACAAAAAAGCCTTCTGTTATTTTATTACTCCTGAGTATTCTGCAATGACAAACGATGCTAGAAAACGTATTGGTGCATTAGAACAATTTACCGAACTAGGTAGTGGATTTAATATTGCCATGAAAGATTTAGAAATTCGTGGAGCAGGAGATTTATTGGGAGGAGAACAAAGCGGATTTATTAACGATATTGGCTTTGACACCTACCAAAAAATTCTAAATGAAGCCATAGAAGAACTAAAGGAAACGGAATTTGTAGATTTATACAAAGATGATGGCAAACCTAAAACATATGTAAAAGATATTACTATTGACACTGATTTTGAGTTGTTGTTTCCAGACGATTATATCAATAATATTACCGAGCGTTTAAACCTTTACACCAAATTAAACGAAATTAAAACAGAAGAGGAACTCGCTAAATTTGAATCTGATATCATAGATAGATTCGGAGAATTACCAACGCAGGTTTCAGATTTATTAGATAGTGTCCGTTTAAAATGGATAGCTACAAAAATGGGCATAGAAAAATTGATTATGAAACAAGGTAAAATGATTGGTTATTTTGTTCAAGATCAGCAAAGTGGATTTTATCAAAGTGAAGCATTTACTAAAGTATTGCAGTTTGTTCAGGTAAATGCTAGTAAATGTAAAATGAAAGAAAAACAAACCCGAAAAGGTTTACGCTTGTTACTTACTTTCGAAAAAATAAAATCTACCAAACAAGCATTGGCTGCCTTATCTGATATGCAATGAATGAAAAAAGTCATTTAAATCATCTCTTATTGCTGATTTTTGCAACTGTTTGCCTTAGCACGTCTGGTCCTTTAGGTAAATTTATAGATATGCCAACACCAGTAATTATTTGGTGGCGTTCTATTTTAGCAACAATTATATTATTTCTTTTTTGTGTTTTTAAAGGCATTAATTTAAAGATAAGTAATAAGACAGATCGCTTTACTTTTTTTATTGCCGCTTTATTAATGGGTGGACATTGGATTACCTATTTCTATGCTTTAAAGCTATCTAACGTAGCTATTGGCATGATTTCATTATTCACATTTCCGGTTATTATAGCGCTTTTAGAACCCTTATTTTCTAAAACAAAATTAGATCCTATCCATATTATCTTAGGTCTTATGGTTCTGCTTGGTATTTACATTTTAGCTCCAGAATTCAATTTAGAAAGCAATCAGTTACAAGGTATTATGTTTGGAGTACTCTCTGCAACCTGTTATGCCTTAAGAATTTTAATGCTAAAAGGACATATTGCCAACTACAATGGCACAATGCTTATGTTTTATCAAGTGTTGATTCTTACAGTAGTATTAGCGCCTATTTTATATTTTATGGACACCACTAATATTACAACACAGTATCCTTACGTTATACTTTTAGCTGTAGTTACAACAGCAATTGGACATACCATGTTTGTTAATAGTTTAAAATATTTTAAAGCAAGTACAGCGAGTATTATTGGCAGTACACAACCTGTGTTTGGGATTATAATTGCCTTTTTTTTCTTGAATGAGATACCAACAATACATACATTTGCTGGAGGCGGTTTAATACTAGCAACAGTAGTTATTGAAAGCGTAAGATCTAAAAAGAAATAGAATGTTTAAAATGGCTTAATTTTTGAAGCTAAATAACAGATAAAATAGCATATACAAATGAAAAAAAATCTAATCATATTATTCGTAATACCTCTAATTTCTTTTGCGCAAAGTGTAAAAGGTACATTTTCTCCAGCAGAAGATTTTAGTTATGCTTTTCTATATGAAGCAACACCAGAAAGTGCTAATTACATCAATAGAGGAAAGCTTGATGGTGATGGAAATTTTGAAATCCAATTAGATTCTACCGTAAAACCTGGTATTTATAAAATTGTTTATGCGGTACCACCTGAGGAAAATAATTTCGATTTTATCTACGACGGAAAAGAAACCGTTGCCTTTAACTTTAGTAATGAGAATGGCGTATTCTTTACTGAATCAGAAGAAAACAAACTTTGGAATTCTTACTTAAAAAGTATGGATATGGTCAACCAAACGATTAGTAATTATTTTGCTAAAGAAAACTCAGACAAAAAAGGATTCAACGCTATTTTCAAAACCTTAAAAGACACACAAACAGGCTACGAAGAATTAGCTAAAGATAAATTAGTTTCTAGTTTCATTAGAGCTAATAAACCTTACATCCCTTCTGGATACGAGGATATTTCAACCTATTCAAAAAACTTAAAACAACAGTATTTAAGTCAAGTTGATTTTAGTGATTACCTACTACAAAGCTCATCGTTTTTAGTAGATCGCGTTACAGCTTATGTTTTAAATATGGTAGAAAACCCAAGTAACGACACCTATAAGCAACACATTGATGATGTAGCTGCAGCTATTAATAGTAATGACCTAATTATTAAAACGAGTCTATTAGAAATGCTTTGGAAACACTTTTCGGACCAAAAAAATCATGAAGTTGCCAATTATATTACCACTAATTACTTACTAGAGTTAGCTAAAGCCACAGAAAACAACGTTTTACTAGACATGGTAATAGCTTTTAAAAACACGTCTATTGGATCTAAAGCACCTAATTTTGATATTACATCTAATGGACAAAACACCAACTTACATCAATTAGAAGGTGCAGAACACTATTTACTTATCTTTTGGAGTAGTACTTGTGGACATTGTTTAGATGAATTACCTAAAGTTAAAAAAATGATTGCCGATAAACCCAATTTAAAAGTGGTTGCTTTTGGATTAGAAAATGAGGCTGATAGCTGGGAGAAAGCTATAAAAAACTATCCTGATTTTATTCATCAAATTGGTTTAGATAAATGGGATAATCCCGTTGTAAAAACCTATGGAGTTTCTGCAACACCAATGTATTTTTTATTAAGTGCCTCTAAAATTATTATGGCTAAGCCTTATGAACTTGGAGATTTAGAGGTTATACTGCAAGGCTTATAATATTATATATAACCCAAAAAGAAAACGCTCAGTAAAACAAGTGTTTTATCTGAGCGTTTTGAAACTAAATAACCAACCAAATTTAGTTTCATATGTATCAATTTTGTTGTTTTTTAAGGTCTCATGGAATATCCCAATTTAAATTCTATTCTATGATTCAAGTTTATTCTTGACCATTTCTTGTATTTTCTCTCGTATTCTCTACTTTCTTTGTTTTTTGCTTACGTTTTTTAGGTTCATCAGATTGTTTAGCAGCCTTACCTTCTTCTACGTTTGCGTTTCTGTAATATTGAATGTATCCTCTTCCTTGAAATTCATATACTGTGCCAGAATTTGAATGGTACAACTCTATCTTACTATCATTAATAACGCTGAGTTCAAAGAATTCATTGTCAAAGAAATCATAATCTAATGTTAATGTTTTTAGGTACATATTTCCTGAGACATTCCCTACTCCATAACTTCCTGTAAAGTCCCAATAAATATTATTAGTATTATAAACATTTGCGTCTTGAGAACTTCTAAATGTATCATCATTTCCACCAGATAAAAACTGAAGGTAATTCTCATTATCAAAATCATTTAAGGCTCCAAAATTACTTGTGTATGTTTTTTCCCAAGCATCGTATTCTTGTAAGAAGTAGTGAATGTTATCATAAAAAACATAATCATAATCAAAGTTAGAACGTTGGTAACCATCTAAAAAATAAGAGGTATCGTTAAAAGGGTTATATAATTCTATCGTATTGTTATCTACTTGGTAAACATCAAAACTATCATAACCATCAATGATATGATTAACATCTAAAACCATGTCGTAAGTATCATAGTATCCTATTTCTACACCATAGCCATTTCCCTGACTACCAATGCCAACTAAATTATTATTAGCATACATAACGCCATTCTTAAAAGACACTGTAAACGCTATCTGTAAAAATGGTGTTTCACCATAACCTTGAGTTTCATTAATATCAACATACCATAAATCATAAGAATTTAATAATTGATTTAATGAAATTGATGGTTCATCAACATAATGTGTGTCTTCCACATAACAAGATGTAAAAAGTGTTGCAATAAATGCAAATCCGAAAAGTAGTTTTGTAGTTTTCATAATCTAACGGTTTTAAGGTTATTACTTAGTGATATTCAAAACGTGTGCCAAAAAAATATAGTGATGCTATTGTAAGTATTACAAAAGCACATTTGTAGTGGGTATTTACAAATCTATAAACCTGTTAAAAACCGAAGCGTTAACATGGTTTTAGCTCGAATAATCTTATAAATTTTCCGTAACTTTGATATACAAAATTGATTTAATCTCTATGAGTGATACAACAAAATATGCTGTTTTTGGTGCCGGAAGTTGGGCAACTGCCATAGTTAAAATGCTTTGCGAAAACCAAAATGAAATTGGTTGGTACATGAGAAGTGTTTATGCTAAAGAGCATATCTTAAAAGAAAAACATAATCCTAGTTATTTGAGCTCTGTAGAATTTCATACCGAGCAATTAAAACTAAGTAACGATATAAATGAAATAGCGGATTGGGCAGATGTACTCATTTTTGTGATTCCTTCCGCATTTATACATGCTGAGTTAGAAAAACTAACCACAGATATTAGTAAGAAAACCATAGTATCTGCGGTAAAAGGTATAATGCCAGAAACAGGAAAATTAGTTGGTGAGCAATTTCATGATGAATATAATATTCCTTTTGAAAATATTGCCGTTATTGCTGGTCCTTGCCACGCAGAAGAAGTTGCTTTAGAGCGTTTGTCTTATTTAACTATTGCTTGCGACGATGCTAAAAAAGCACAAGCTATTGCAGATAGTTTATCGAGCGATTACATTAAAACCAAAACTAGCGATGATGTTATTGGTATAGAATACGCTGTAATGCTTAAAAACATTTATGCTATTGCTGCCGGAATTGCGCACGGACTTGGTTATGGTGATAATTTTCAGAGTGTATTGATGAGTAACTCTATTAGAGAAATGAAACGCTTCATTAAAAAGATGCACAAAATGAAACGCAACATTAATAACTCAGCTTACTTAGGTGATTTATTAGTGACTGGTTATTCTGTTTTTTCTCGAAATCGAATGTTCGGAAACATGATTGGTAAAGGTTACACCGTAAAATCTGCACAAATGGAAATGAACATGGTTGCAGAAGGTTATTATGCCACTAAAAGTGCTTTTGAATTAAATAAAAAGAATAAGAAAAAAACACAACTTCCTATTATAAATGCCGTTTACGATATTTTATATGAAGGAAAAGATGCTAAGAAGGTGTTTCAGAAATTGACTGATAAGTTGGATTAAACAATTCCAGCGAAAGCAGGAATCTCATCAACTATACAATTAATTTAAAACTTTAACGGAATCTCGAAGTTTTCCGTCATTTCAAAGCTAATTTTTTTATTAGCTATGGCAATCTGATTATTTTTATTCGTTCATTTTTGCCTTGATGCAAAACGAGCCAAAAAAATCAAAACGATTTGTTAGGAAATTGCTAAAGCATCATTCGCAGATACATTAGTGTTTGGATGAAAAAACCACATGTTTTGTTAATCCTTTATACCTTTTCAAAACAATATTTAGAGCTCATTATTTCTGAAAATCGTTGCTTCCGACTTTGGCGGAATTTGGTTTGAGACAATGATTACTTAGTTTCTATTTGAATCGTCATTCTAATTCTACTACTATTACTTTACCAAAACACCTTTCAACTGCATCAAAGGAATGGTCTGTAAAGCTTTTTCGTTGATTGTATTTTTTCTAAATACATACGTTTTATCAAACATTTGGTTGCCTTCAAAAAACGTGATTTTAAACTCATTATTTAGCTCTAAAACCTTCTCTTGTAGATATTCAATTTTAGCGTAACTTCTTGCAGGTAGTTTAGCAATGGTGTGCCGCATTACAGGTGTTAATTTTTTATCATTATAACCTCTTGTAACAATAAGAACGGTGTCTAAATCATTATCACTATTGTTAATGATATAAGCATTCCAATCTTGCGTTTTATATTCTATATGTTGTTCTTGTACAACAGCAACGTGTACGTCTTTTACTTCTGGTATTGTGATGTCTTTTTTCATAGCGCAAAAATAGTAAACTATTCAAAATAAGAATTAGAATAATGACTAGCTATAATACCTTTAAGATTATAAATCACCAAATGCTTAAATAGCTCTTGCTCTGAATAGGATTCAAATAAATTATCCTTTTTAAATACTAGATTATCAATTCTAAAAAAATAGATTTTCACTACTAATTCTACATTAATATCTTTTCTAATATCACCAAGTTCTTTGCCTTTTTTTAGTAAGTCTAAGACAATGCTATTTGATAATTCCTTAATAAAATCAGTATATAACTTATTTGCTTTTGGGTAATATTTCTCTAAATCAAAAAGAAAAGAGGGCTTAAAGTATTTTAGATACTCAAACCCTCTCTGGTAAATTAATATAACACTCAAAATAGGGTCTTTACCATTGCTATTAACCACCCTATTTATATCTTCCTTATACTCATTTATTAAACTTTCTAAACTAGAGGTAACTAGATCTTCTTTGTTTTTAAAAAATGAATAAATGGTTTTTTTTGAAATCCCAAGAGAACTTGCTAAATCATCTAGTGTAACATGCTTACTGCCACATTGCGTAAACTTTGCAATAGAATGCTTTAACAATTCTGCCTTAGTGATCATACTAATTTATATTATCTCCATCCACCACCAAGCGCTTCGTATAAATCTACTATAGATACTAATTGTTGCAATTTGCTATCTATAATATTAAGCTCTGCACTTAATGCGCTTTGTCTTGCTGTTAATAAATCTAAGTAATTAGCATAACCATTTTTAAGTAACTCTTCTGAGTTGGCTTCCGCTGTTCTTAATGCTTCAACTTCATTTTTTCTAAACTCGAATTTTTTGGTCTCAGCTTCATAAGAGAACAATGCATTAGAGACTTCATTACCTGCAACTAATAAGGTCTTCTTAAACTGAAGTAAAGCCTGCTCTTGTTGTGCAAGGGCAACTTCTCTTTGTGTTTTTAAAGCTCTTTGATTAAAAAGTGGTTGTGTTAATCCTCCAATTACTGTAGCAAATAAAGAATTTGCATTCAATAATTTATCCAATTCTAAACTTTGAAATCCTCCAGAAGCTGTTAACTTTAATGATGGGTAAAAGTTACTCTTAGCAACATTAGTTAGCTCAAAAGATTGAATTAAACCAAACTCAGCAGACATTACATCTGGTCTATTACTTAACAAAGTTGCTGGTACTCCTAATACAATATCTTGTTCAATTTTTTGAACATTTAAACTACTTCTTTCAAAATTCTGTGCTGTTTTACCTAATAAAATACTTAGTGTATTCTCGGTTTTAAAAATGGCAGTTTCAATATCTACTTGTAGAGCTCTTGCACTATTATATTGCGCAATATTTTGGTCAACGGCAACTTGTGTTACTTGTCCTGCATCCTTTAAAGCTTTTATAGTTTCAACACCACTTTTTCTGGTAGCAATAGTTTGCTTTGTTATTTCTAATTGCGCATCTAAAGCTAGTAAGTTGTAGTAAGTATTAGCAATACTAGAAATCAATTGTGTTTTCACCACTTGATGTCCGGCCACACTTTGCAAATAACCTGCTTGTGTTGCTCTTTTATTACTTCTTATTTTACCCCAAATATCTGCTTCCCAAGAGAGGTTTGCCGTGATATCATAAGTATCTATTCCTCCGCTAAACAATGAACCAAACTGACTATTCTCAGACAACTCTTGGTGTGTTGCATTTGCACCAACACTTATCGTTGGCAAATAACCTGCTTTACCTTGTTTTGCATATGCTTCTGCAGCTATTATTTGTTGCAATGCCATACGCACGTCCATATTATTTTGCAAACCTTCTTCGATGTATTGTTGAAGATATTTATCTGTAAATAAATTTTTCCAGGATACATCTGCAATAGAGACACTATCTTTTGATAGATTATCTGTTCTATAAAGTGCTTCTGTTTCAGCATCTATATTTGGTCTTACATAATCTTGAGCGACAAAACAACTTTGCAATGTTAATGCTACAACTAATAATAAAATGCCTTTACTAAAGTTTCTATGTGTTATAATTGATTTCATCTTTTTATTCTTCAATAATTTGTACTGCTGGTTTACTAGAAACTTTTTCTTGTAACCACTGAAATAAAATAAATAGGATTGGAATTACAAAGACTCCTAAAAACGTACCTATAAGCATACCACCTGCTGCTCCTGTACCAATAGAGTTATTCCCCTCAGAACCAACTCCAGATGCTAATACTAATGGCATTAAACCAAGAATAAACGCAAATGATGTCATTAAAATAGGTCTTAAACGCGCTTTAGCACCTTGGATTGCAGAATTCACTATCGTCTCTCCATTTTTCCTCCTAGCTAAAGCAAACTCCACAATAAGTATGGCATTTTTAGCTAACAGGCCAATAAGCATAATTAAGGCAATTTGGAAATAAATATTGTTTTCTAATCCAAATAACTTCGTACTTATATAGGCTCCAAAAACACCAAATGGTAACGATAATATTACGGCAAATGGTAATAAGTAACTTTCATATTGTGCACTTAATAAGAAATACACAAACAGTATACTTAATATAAATATGAAGGTGGTTTGGTTTCCTGCATTGACTTCTTCTCGTGTTAATCCAGAATAAGCAACCGTATAATTACTTGGTAATTTTGCGACTTCCTCTTCAATAACTCTAATGGCATCACCTGTACTAAATCCGTCGTTAGTTGCACCTGTTATACTTGTTGAATTAAATAAGTTGAAACGTGTTACCGACTGTGGTCCATAAACTCTCTTTAAGTTTACGAATTGTGTAATTGGTGTCATTTCTCCTGTATCTGTTCTTACATACATGCTATTTAATGCACTTTCATCTGCTCTATCCTCTGGTAATGCTTGGATGTATACTCTAAATTGTTTTCCGAATTTAGAAAAATCCGAAGCATAAATTCCACCGATATAACCTTGTAAGGTTGAAAAGATACTGGTTACAGAAACTCCTTTTTCCTTAGCTAAAGGCACATTCACTTCCATTTCGTACTGCGGATAATTTGTACTGAAAGAAGATGTTGCATATTTAATTTCTGGATGACTCATTAAAGCCATTGAGAATTCTTTATTTGCTTTATCTAAATCCGTAAACTCTCCACCAAACTTATCTAATAAATTAATTTCGAAACCTGAAGCATTACCAAAACCACGAATACTTGGTGGTGAAAAGAAAATAATGTTAGCCTCAGGGATTGTAGCTGCAATACCAAATAACTTTCCTGTTAAAGCTTGTACAGAAAGTGAAGGATCTTTACGTTCTCCCCAATCTTCAAGTTTAATAATACCAAAACCAAAGTTGCTACCTGCACCACTAATTAAACTTCTACCTTTAATAAAATTGACACCAGTAATACCTTCCATACCTTCTACTTTGCTGTATAGATTCTTTACAACAGCATTGGTTCTATCTAAGGAAGATCCTGGTGGTAATTCTATATTTGCGAAAATAATCCCTCTATCTTCATTAGGCACAAAACCTGTTGGTGTAGTTGTTGATGCCCAATAAATACCGACAACAGCAAAAATTAATAATAACACCGAAACAAATTTTCGCTTGTATAAAAATTGAAGTGATCTTCCGTAACGCTCAACTGTAGCATTAAAACCACGATTGAACAACGTGTAAAAACGTTGTAATGGGTTTTTCCCTTTTAGCTCTTTGTCTTCTTTATGTTCTTTTAATAATAAAGCACATAATGCCGGACTTAATGTTAAGGCATTTACAGCTGAAATAAGAATTGCAATAATTAACGTGACACCAAATTGTTCATAAAACACACCTGTTGGACCAGTTACAAAAGTTACAGGAATAAATACAGCAGCCATTACTAAAGTAATTGATATAATAGCTCCAGAAATTTCATTCATGGCTGTTAATGTTGCCTTTTTCGGGTTATGCTCTCCTTCATCCATTTTAGCATGCACAGCCTCAACCACTACAATGGCATCATCTACTACAATACCAATAGCCAGAACTAACGCAAATAACGTTAAAAGGTTGATAGAGTACCCAAAAACATTCAAGAAAAAGAAGGTACCAATAATAGAAACAGGCACTGCAATTGCAGGAATTAAAGTAGATCTAAAATCTTGCAAGAAGATAAACACCACTAAGAACACTAATAAAAATGCTTCTAATAGAGTGCTTACTACTTTTTCAATCGAGGCATTTAAGAATAAACTTGTGTCATATGGCACAAAAATATCTAACCCTTCTGGAAGGTCTTTTTTAACTGTTTCTAAAGTGGTTTTTATGTTTTCAATTATCTCTTGCGCATTAGAACCTTTAGTTTGAAAAATCCCCATAAATACAGCAGGATGCCCTAAACTCATTGCATTTGATGCATAAGATTGCGCATCTAACTCAATTGTTGCTATATCTTTTAAACGTAGAAACTCTCCGTTTCCTAAGGCTTTAATAACTATGTCGCTGTATTGACTTTCATTTTTAAAACGACCACTATAAGTTAATGTATAAGAAAAAGATTCTCCGTTATTCTGACCCAAAGAACCTGCTGCTGCTTCTAAATTTTGTTCCGCTAAAGCTGCCGCAACATCTGAAGGAATTAAATTATATGATGCTAATTTTTCTGGATTTAACCATATACGCATCGCATAATCTTGTTGTGAAAATACACTAACATCACCAACACCACTAATACGTTGCATAGCAGGAATAACGTTAATTTTTAAGTAATTCTGAATGAAAGTTGCATCATAATTGTCGCTTTCAGAATACATAGAAATAAACATCAACGCACTTGTTTCTTGCTTTTGTGTGGTAACACCTGTTTGTGTTACCTCTGATGGTAATAAAGGTGCTGCTCTAGCTACACGGTTTTGCACGTTTACAGCTGCAATATCAGCATCCATTTCTTGATCAAAATAAACTGTAATTTCAGCTGAACCTGTATTAGAAGCGGTAGAAGTAATATATGTCATTCCTTCTACACCGTTAATTTGTTCTTCTATAGGTATAATGACACTCTCTAAAACAGTTTCTGCGTTTGCTCCTGTATAATTTGCCGTCACCTTAATGGTTGGTGGTGCAATATCTGGATATTCCTCTATAGGTAAACTAGTGATACTGATAACACCAAGCATAACTATGATAATAGAGATTACTGTTGAAAGCACTGGTCTTTCAATAAATGTTTTTAACATGACTTAATATGTTTGAGGTTAACTAGTTTTTAAATAAAGTGGCTACAGGTTTAATAGCCTCATCAAAAGAAGTTTCTTGAGGCGAAATTGCCATACCATCTCTTAATTTGCCAACACCAGATACTATGATTTTATCGTTTGCACCTACGCCAGACTCTACCACATATAAGTTATCTACGGTTCCTTTAATTTTTAAAATAGCAGTTTCAACTTTGTTGCCTTCTCCAAGTTTGAAGATCATAACGTTTCCTTGTTGTTCAAAAGTTGCTGTTTGAGGTACAACAATAGCGTCTTTATACTCTATTGGAAATCTAATTTTACCACTATTTCCATTGGTTAAAATTTCCTTTGGATTTTTAAAAGCAGCTCTAATTTGAATTGTTCCTGTGTTTTGGTTTATCTGACCTGTACTTGTTTGAATACGTCCTTTTTCAGAATATTCCTTTCCGTTAGCTAAAATCAAACTTAAGTCTGGAGAATTTTTAATACGTTCTGCTTTGGTTGTTCCTTCAGATCGTTGTAAATGGTCTATATATTGCGCTTCGTTAAAACTAAAAAAGGCATACACCTCATCAATTTCACTAACTGTTGTTAAAGGTGTTGCATCACTAGGACTAATTAATGCTCCTTCTCTAAAATTAATAGAACCAACATAGCCATCAATAGGACTTTTAATAGTTGCATACCCAATACTTGCAGAAACACTACTATAATTAGCTTGTGCTTGTGCTAAATTTGCTTTTGCAGTTTCTAGTTGTACCGGACTAATAATATTCTTTTCTACCAAAGGAATCAATTTATCCACCTCCACTTGTGCCACATTAACAAGTGCTCTTGCTGCTCCTGCATCTTCACTTAAAGATTGTGTTTCTAATTTAAATAATACTTGACCTTTACGTACTTTTTGACCTTCATCTACATATACTTTTTCAATATACCCAGAAGTTTTGGCTCTTACATCACTATTTACTCTACCTTCTATAGTTGCAGGATAATCAGTGTAACCTGTTACCGTTTTTACTTGCAATTGAGAAACAGGAAATGGTGCAGGAGGTGCCACTGCTGCAGGTTTGTTTTGTTCGCTATTACCACAGCTTACAATGACTAAGAATACACTTAGCATTAATAGGTTATATAAATTATTCTTTTTCATTTTTTGGTATATTATTTTGGTTGTCTTTAAATATGGAATTGGTTGTCTATTAATTTTGTTCTTAATGTTTCTATTGACGAGCTTGCTTCATCTAAAAATTGGATATAATCATTGTGAAAACTTAATTCAAATTTTTCATCATCATTTTCAAGTTTGAGAGTATTAATAGTTTCTTTATAACTCTTAATTTCTAAATGTAATTCTCTAACTTCTTGCCACTCGTTTATCATATTATCAATATGTTGAACAATCATATCCTTATTGATGATAAAATATTTTTTACGATCTCCTGTCTTTGTGAAATACACAATCTTTTTTAAATCCTGTAAATGATTAAGATGTGTTGAAATTGTACTTTTACTAGCACAAAGAATAGTCACCATATCTTCAAAAGTGGTTCCTTTTTTGCCCGTTAAAATTATGTAAGACAAAATACGAGCCGCAACAGGTGCTAATTGCTCTCTGTTTTCTAAATGCACGCCTAGTTTTTCAACCAAAGCCATTTTTTCTTTGCAAATTTCATCTTTCATTTTTTCAATATTTACCACTGTTTTTGATAATAAATAAATCAACCACAGTAAAATTCTATGCAAATATATATTATTAGTTCGGAACAAACCGAACTAAACGAAGTTAAATTGTTGTTAAATAAAAAAGCCGACTGTTAACAGTCGGCTTTGAAATATATTTTGGTGAAGTTTATAAGGCACTCTTAAACTGCTCTAAGAAACGCACATCGTTCTCACTTAGTAAACGAATATCACTAATTTGGTTAAGTAACATTGCTATTCTGTCTATTCCCATTCCGAAGGCAAAACCTGAGTATTCTTTAGAATCAATACCACAGTTTTCTAATACATTAGGATCTACCATACCACAACCCATAATTTCTAACCAACCTGTTCCTTTGGTGATTTTATAATCGGTTTCTGTCTCAAGTCCCCAATATACATCCACTTCTGCACTTGGTTCTGTAAACGGAAAGTATGATGGACGCAATCTAATCTTAGATTTACCAAACATCTCTGTAGTAAAATATTGTAAGGTTTGCTTTAAATCTGCAAAGCTTACATCTTTATCAATATATAAACCTTCTACTTGGTGGAAAAAACAATGTGAACGCGCTGAAATAGCTTCATTTCTATAAACACGACCAGGTGAAATAGTTCTAATTGGTGGTTTATTGTTTTCCATATAACGCACTTGTACAGAACTTGTATGTGTACGTAATAAAATATCTGGATCTGTTTGAATAAAGAACGTATCCTGCATATCTCTTGCTGGATGGTACTCTGGCAAGTTTAATGCTGTAAAATTATGCCAATCATCTTCGATTTCTGGACCTTCACTCACATTAAATCCGATACGAGAAAAGATATCAATAATTTCATTTTTTACAATAGAAATTGGATGACGTGCACCAATAGCAATTGGTTCTCCAGGACGTGATAAATCACCATAAATCCCTTTATCATCTTCTTGACTTTCTAATGCCTCTTTTAATGAATTTACCTTATCCTCAGCTGTTTTCTTAAGCTGATTAATAGTTTGACCAAATTCTTTCTTTTGGTCGTTTGCTACATTTTTAAACTCAGCAAAATATTCTTTTAAAAGTCCTTTTGAACCTAAATATTTAATTCTAAAGGCTTCAACCTCTTCTTTAGATTGTGCTTTAAAAGCTTCTGCTTCTGCTATAAGTTCTTTTATCTTATCTATCATGATTTCTATTCAAAAACGAGTGCAAATTTAGTTTTTTTTTGCGAGTTATGGTAGCTGAGCTCCTCTGAAACTACTCGATATATTCGGTTTCTACAAAATAATTTACAATCGCTTCTTTCATTAACACACTTTGTTCACCTGCTTTAAGATGTGGTAATTGCGCTAAAACCTTGTAATGTGGCCAACCGTCATCATCAACATAATCGAATTCATAAAACCCATAAGGTTCTAAAACCTTACAAATTGCTATATGCATTAAATCTAACTTGTGGTCTTTTTTGTACTCGCGATGTAACTGACCAAGCTCCTGTACACCAATTAGATATATTATAGTATCGAGATCTAATTTGTCTCCATCTGCAAATTGGTTAGAAAGTTTTTCTACCACCAAATCCCATCGCTCTTTTAATTGTTCGTCTCTTGCCATAGTCATGTCCCTTATAAAAGGGAATCTCAATTAATTAATACACTTATTTTAGATTTCAAAGTTAAGAAACTAAAGCCTCTTGAATTACGTTATTAATTTAAAATCAGAAAAATTATGTACGTTTGTCTAAATCATTAGTGTTATGAGTATTATTGACATCATTTTAGCCGCTTTATTATTATTTGGATTTATACGTGGCTTATTTAAAGGTCTTTTTGTAGAGGTCGCTTCTTTAGTTGCCCTTGTTTTGGGTGTTTATGGTGCTATTCACTTTAGTGGGTTTGCCGCAGGTTTCCTTGAGTCTAGAGTAGATTGGGAAGAAAGAACTATCAATATTGTAGCTTTTGCCATCACTTTTGTGGTTATTGTTCTTACAATTGGTTTAGCCGGAAAAGCCTTAACCAAATTAGCCGATTTTGCTGCTTTAGGTATCATCAATAAACTAGCTGGTGGTATTTTTGGTGCTCTTAAAATAGGTTTAATTTTAAGTGTGATCTTGATAGTGTTCCATAAAATGAACAATACATTACCATTTATGGAAAAAGAAGATTTAGAAAAAAGTATGCTCTATAATCCCGTAAAATCACTTGCACCAATGATTTTTCCGAATATCATAAAAAGTGAAGATGAACCTATAGTTAGAGAAAAAGACGAATCATAAGAACCATTCTTTTAAATGGTTTTTTATTAATCTAAATGATAAATCTCCATAATATCTTTGAGATACCTTTCAAAATCAATTTTTAAATCAATTAATTTCCCAGTATGGACATCAAAAACCCAACCGTGAACTTTTAGGCCTCTTTCTCTAAATGCCTTTTGTACTGCAGCTGTTTTAATTAAGTTAACGCACTGCTCTTTTACATTGAGTTCTATTAAACGCTCATATTTTTTCTCTTCATCTTTAATCGCATTGAGCTCATCATGATGCATCCTGTAGACATCTCTAATATTTCTTAACCAACCATTTAAAACTCCTAAATCTGCCGATTGCATTGCCGCTTTTACACCTCCACAGGCGTAATGTCCACAAACAACAACATGATTAACTTTTAAATGAGTTACAGCATAATTAACAACAGACATACCATTTGCATCTGTACCCACAACCATATTAGCAATATTTCTGTGTACAAAAACATCACCAGGACCTAATCCCATTAATTCCTCAGCTGTTACACGACTATCTGAACAACCTATAAATAATAATTCTGGATTTTGTCCTTTTCCTAATTTTTCAAAATAACTAGAATCAACGGCAAGTTTCTCTTTAATCCATTGTTCATTGTTTTTAAATACATTCTTTAAAATCATAATCCTTATATTTTAAATAGTGTCTTTAATATTATTTTTTACCCATTTTAAACAGGTTTTAAAATCTTTAAAAATATGCTCATTCGGAATAAAATCTGGAATAATATCGATACGCTCCATCATATACCTAGGCTGTTTTAAGAGCCCTACAAACAATACCTCAATATCGTTTTTCTTTAATTCTTGAAGCATATCTTCCATAGCATATAAACCAGATTGATCCATATATTGCATACGTCCTAATCTTAATATAACAGTTTTTGCTGTCTTAGGAATTTGCTCCGTTAAGGCTTGAAAATCACTTGTAGAACCAAAAAATAAAGGCCCTTTAAGGTGTTTAATAAAAACTTCTTCTTTAAGATCTGTCGGAAAATTTATTTCATCTTCCCAAGACTCTTCTTTTAAGGATTTAACATCTGACCGCTCTGCAGTTAAATCTCCTATTTTCTTCATAAACATTAATGAAGCAATAATTAAACCAATACCTACTGCATAAATTAAATCCCAGAATGTAGATAAAACGAGTACGATAAGCATAATTAATACTTCTGAACTTAGCTTTAAAGGTCCGAATTTAATATCCTTTGGCAAACTAGGAATTGCTTTTAGTCCTTTATAATCCATAACACCAATACCTACAGTTATTAAGATACCTGCTAACACTGCAGCTGGTATTTTTGATGCGATAGGCCCTAATGCAAGCATAATTATTAACAGCATTACGCCAGCAATCATTCCAGATAATTTAGTTTTTCCACCGGCATTAATATTTACAACCGTTCTAATGGTTGCACCTGCACCAGGAATACCACCAAAAATTGAAGCGATACTATTACCAATACCTTGACCTATCAATTCTTTATTTGGTTTATGCTTAGTTTTTGTCATGTTATCCGCTACCACACTAGTTAAAAGGGAATCAATGGCTCCTAATAAGGACAAAGTCAATGCCGTAAATATATAGGGTGTTATGTTTCCTAAACTAAAATTAGTAAACATTTCTAATCTTGGAACGGGAATACCACCTGGAATCTCTGAAATTTTTACATATCCCAAATTAAAACCATAGGCAATACCAGACATTACAACTAAAGCAACTAACGTACTTGGAATTGCTGTTGTTATTCGTTTAAAACCATAAATTATTAAAATAGTTCCCAAGGCCAATAGCAACTCTAACCATTTAATGTTTTTTAACGCTCTTGGCAATACTTTTAATGCACCAATAGTACCTGATGCTTCTTTGGCTGCTAAAGTTTGTGATTCGTTTAAAATTTCTTCTGGTGTAATTTTATGAGCTCTGTCTATTGTTTCTTTAAAATTTTCGAGCACTAAAATACCTTCGCCTGCTTCTTCTTTTAAAATGTTTTCAAGAATAACTTCTTCTGCCTGTGGTTTAAACTGCTCTACAAATGCCTCATCTTCTTTTGGATAATACCCAATAGATGGTAATATTTGAGTTAAAAGGATAATGACACCAATAGCGGTCATAAAACCAGAAACTACTGGATAAGGAATGTATCTTATATATTTCCCTACGCCTAAAAATCCTAATCCTATTTGTATAAGACCTGCTAATAGAAATACAGTTAAAATAGCTGGTAATGCCTTTTCTACACTACCATCATTAGCTGCAACAATACCTGCAATAATTACCATACTTACAGCAGTCATTGGTGCTGTAGGTCCTGAAATCTGAGTCGCTGTTCCTCCAAAAAGTGCAGCAAAAAAACTAATAAAAATAGCTCCATACAAACCAGCCTCTGGTCCTAAACCTGAAGAAACACCAAACGCTAATGCTAATGGTAATGCAACAATTCCTGCTGTGATACCTCCAAAAGCATCACCCTTAATATTAGAAAATAAGTTCTTCATAGTTTTATAATTGTATTTAGTTACTCTATTTAATAAACAATAGCCGCTTCAATAGTCTTACTAAAAATTAACGAAAGCTATAATATTGATTTGGTCTCTTCCTGATGTTTCAAAAAACTGGTTCATATAACCTAATTCTAAGCGCAACGCATTAGAAAATTTATACCCTAAACCACCAAATACTCTGTTTCTATCAAAAACCGAGGATTTTGTATTTAAAAATATCTCATTATACAACGATAAATAGATGGGATTTTTGCCTTCAACTTTATATTGAAGCGGAATCTTAATCCCTAAAAAATATCTAAATCGCATTTTAAAATCGTCTTCTACAAAACGCTGCTCAAACCTATAACGATGACTTAAAGCCATTTTTCCTACGTTTTGTTTAGTTGTAAATTGCTGAAAAATACGATGCTCATTTACTGAAAGCTTATCCTCAGTTTCGCCTATATAATTTTCAGACAAAATATAACCATAACCAAGTAAAATATTGTTATTATTTTCAGATAAATTATACCCAATTCCTGTTCTTAGTAATAATTGCTCTAAATCACCAATAGCATTATAATTTCTATACTGAACTTCATTATGGATGTTCCATTTAGAATTTAGTTTTTTATTGCCAATATAAATTAACCAATTACCTAACTCACTCTCTTGTGCATTTAAAAAGTTAGGTAGCACTAATATTACAATCAGTGCCACCATACTTATTCTTTCTTTCATTATGTTTTTAAACCTTTTATTATTCATAAAATGTCACAGCACCTGTATTAACATCATACATGGCTCCAATTATTTTAATCTCACCTGCTTTTTCCATTTCTGTAAGTATAGGGCTTTCTGCATGGATTCTATCAATCATTAACTCTACATTCCTGTGTGATACCTCATCTACAAAATCAAGATTTTTAGAAGTTCTTAAGCTTTCATCTTTTGGCTCAGTTACCGCATTAACTGCTGGTGTTATTTTCTGAACTAGCTTGGTTAAATTACCCATTTCTGCATGATCACAAGCACCTTTTACGGCACCACAACTTGTGTGTCCTAAAACTACAATAAGCTCTGTACCTGCTAATTTACATGCAAACTCCATACTACCTAAAATATCTTCATTTACAATATTACCGGCTACACGTACACTAAAAATATCTCCTAATCCTTGATCAAAAACCAATTCGGCTGATACTCTAGAATCTATACAACTTAAAATTGTTGCAAATGGAAACTGTCCATCACTGGTGTCATTTACTTGTTCTAAAAGGTTACGATTTGCTTTTAAGTTATCTTGAAACCTTTGATTTCCTTCCTTTAAATATTGTAATGACTTTTCAGGTGTCATTGTTGCTTGGGTCTCTTTTGTATGTGCTTTCATCTTTTTTAATTTATTTAATTCGTTGTGTTACTAATTTTATAATGCTCCAGAAACTAATAGTGAAACATTCAATTTATTTACCGTTTCTTTTAGTGGTAAAACTGAGGCATTCTTATTCTTCATTTTACTATTTTCATCCCTATCAACACATAATAAATTAATGTTGTTTTTTAAAAGATACGAAGAAAGTGTCGGTATTGTGTTATCATTTTTTTCAAAAACAAACTCTAATGTGTCCTCGTTGTAATTAGAAGGACTTTCAGTTTTTGTGTTCTGACTATTAATAACCTTAAATGATTTTAATGGTGATTGTGTATGCGTTATTAAATCTTTAGACAACTCCGTTTTAAAGGTTTTATCTGATCCATTTAATACTCCTAATGTCATTTTTTCATTTGGTATTAATGCATGCTCATTAGATGAAATCATTACGACACCATTAAACTCTTTTAATAAAAAATGAGTAATACTGTCACCAATAAATTTTAAAGGTTTAGAATCGCGTTGTCCTAAAACAATAATATCTGGCTTAATGTCTTTGATATAAGTCCTTATTTCGTCTTTGATATTTCCAAATGAAAAATTAGAATTAATAGGAATATCATATGCCTTTGAAACAGGATCAATTAGTGCTTTAATTTTATTTTTAGTACTAATAAACTCCTCATTTATACTTCGCATTGCAGACAATTGATTATCTCTCTTTATAATGTCTACGTGTTTCTTAACATGAAACAGCTCTATATCTGCATCAATCATGTGTGCTAAACTTACACTACTTTTTAAAGTTGTAATTGCGCTTTTCTTTAAATCTGAAAGCACTACTATTTTATATTTACTATTTTTCATAATGCTTTAACTTAAACTGATATTAGATTTAGGTCTCAATTGAAAAAACTCAATAAAACTTGGTGGGTTTTCAACAATACCTCGCTTTGAGATTAACTTAATGTCAATATTTCTTTCTTTCGCTTTAAAAGCAAAATCTTCAAGAATTTCAATAATATCATAATCTAAATATCGTGTCTTAGTTACATCGAATTCTAAATATGTATCTCTAGGTAAACTGTCTAACTCTTTTAAAATAGCACCTTTATTAAAAAAGGTTACTTCTTCTGCAAGCGCCATTTTAATTTTATGCTTTCCATTACTATTATCCTCAATGTGAAGAAAGTGTGAGTTTTGATAGCTTTTTAATAAAATAACAACAATACCAACAGCCAATCCTAAACCAATACCAACTAATAAATCTGTAAAAACAATACCAATTACAGTTACAAAAAACGGAACCGATTGTTTCCAACCTAATTTATACATCTTTAAAAATAAAGCTGGTTTTGCTAGTTTATAACCTACTATTAATAAAATTGCAGCTAGTACTGATAAAGGAATTTTATTTAATAATGTAGGAATCAATATCACAGAAATTAATAATAAGAAACCATGAAAAATTGCAGACATCTTACTTTTTCCACCTGATTGGATGTTTGCAGAACTTCTTACAATAACTTGAGTTATTGGCAAACCACCAACTAAACCAGATAATATATTACCTGCACCTTGAGCTAATAATTCCTTATTTGTAGGTGTTACATTTTTGTCTGGATCTAATTTATCTGTTGCTTCTACACATAATAAAGTTTCTAAACTGGCTACTAAAGCAATTGTAAATGCAATAACCCAAACTTCTGGATTTGTAATAACAGCGAAATTAGGAAAACTAAACTGGCCTATAAAAGAATCTAAATCGTCTGGCACAGGTACACTTACTAAATGTGATTGTGCTATTGCAAGTGACTCGTTAGATTGCGTAATTACGTAAAAAACAATACCCACTACAACAGCAACTAATGGTCCTTGTATAATCTGAAAAAACTTTCCTTTTTTCTCTAAAACGTTACTCCATAATAGCAAAATACCTAAAGCTATAAAGCCAACAACCATAGACCCTAATATAAGGTTATCAAAAATATGCCAGATGGCAGAAAATGTATTTTCTCCAGACATCTCTACAAAACTATCCGCTCCTTCTGGCTCAGCATCGTAGCCAAAAAAGTGTGGTATTTGTTTTAAAATTATAATAATTCCAATACCAGTAAGCATACCTTTAATCACTGATGACGGAAAATAATAACCAATAATTCCGGCTTTTAAAACACCAAAAATTATTTGAATTACACCTCCTAATACAACGGCAACTAAAAAGTTTTCATAACCTCCTAATGTACCAATTGCGGTTAATACAATTGCGGCTAAACCAGCAGCCGGTCCGCTCACACCAATTTTAGAACCACTTAAGGATCCTACTACAATTCCTCCAATAATTCCAGCAATTAAACCAGAGAAAAGAGGTGCTCCACTGGCTAATGCAATACCTAAACATAAAGGTAATGCCACAAAAAAGACAACGACACTTGCAGGCAAGTCGTTTTTTAATGTTTTAAACATTTTATATAATGATTTATTCTATTGAATAGATTTCAATAGTGATTTAATATTTTTTTTAGGGACAATAAATGCCAATCGAATAAAATATTAAATAAAATCGGGTGGTGGGGAAATTAAATTGAGATGTGGTTTTGGATATTGTTTAAACGTATATCCAATAAGATTAGTGCTTGTTTGATCCTCAAACAAAAACTCTGAAGTTTGATCTTCCTTATCAAAAAGAAGCTTAGCATGAGCGTTTTCTTCTTCTTCATTAATGCTAAAAAAACAAGTCGTATCAATAGAATCATCAATAGACATAATAATTACAGGTGCAGAAATAAGTGCCATAAATACTATGGTAAATAAAATCGCTATCCTGTTTTTTGAGCTTTTTCGCATAAGCGACAAATATAATAGTTAGATCTTAATAGTGTGTTAAATAAGTTCTAAAAAATCTTCAATAACTTTATATCTTCTGAAGGGATCCAACCTATTGAATTATCGGAAAGTTTAATTTTTTTCCAATCTTCATAAGTTTCTATTACTTGCACCTTAGTGCCTTCATGTAATCTAAAAACTTCTTCACTTGCAGAATTAGGATCTGTTTTTACTCTCGTTTCTTGTGAAAACACAATACCTGGATTATCCTTTCGGTCTAGGCTATCTTTTTGAAATGCCATAACCACAGAAAAACAACCTATAAATAAACTAATGATACTGGTTACAAAAGCTATTCTCTTTTTTGAAGAAGTATAAGAAAAATGATATGCTAAAAATATAACAACAAACAAAAGCACGCCTCCAATAGCAATTCTTGCCCAAGTATCTGTATTAAACGTATTCACTATATTATTTATAATTCTTGAAAAACCTACTTTAGGAACTATCTCAATAGCATCAATCGTCATGTTTTGAGCAAAGGCCAAATTGTTTTGTATATCCTTATCATTAGGCTCTAATAACAATGCTTTTTCATAATAATAAATACTTGGTGCAATATTATTGAGCTTATAATTAGCATTCCCTAGGTTAAAATACAACTCAGCAGAATGTTGATCCGAATCTAAAATAGATTCATATTTATCAATAGCTTCTGCATATTTACCGTTGTTATATAAGGTATTGGCTTCGCTAAAAACGCTATCGTTTTGCGAAAAACCAATCATGCTAAAACAACACACAAATAAGATTATTATAGCTCTCATATTATCTAAGTTGCTTATCTATTAATGAAATCGTTTTTGCGGCTTTATCATAATCATTCTTCATAGTCACTTGAGTAATTGGCGTATAACGTGCCAATTCACAATTTTCTAGAATTGAAATAAAATCTGAAACCACATTACTTTCAACCTGACGCTCAGTTAATAAATTTTCAATTTTCTCTTTATTAAAATCACTTGTTTCAATATTTAGTTTGGCTTTTAAATAATTGTGAAGTGCTTTTTCTAAAGCCAAATAAAACGCTTCTTTTTGACCGAGTGCTTTCTTAGCTTCTCCTAAATATTTCTTAGCTAAACGATCTGCTTTTCTAATACGATTACCTTGTACATCTGCATTACGTTCATCTGTTTTTCGTCTTACCACAATTGCTAACGGTATCGCTAAAAACGGCAATAATAACAAGGACCAAAACCCTGTAGACTTAAAGAATTGCTCCTCTTTTATACTCGACCAATTTGATGCCGTTTTTATAAAAGCAAATGTATTAGTATTAGAGTTTACAGCTTGTTTTACACCTTCAGTAGTGTTTTCAGTATTATTAATTGAAGCAGTTGGCCCTTCTAAAACATCAATTACAATCTCATCTGATGTAATGCGTTTATAACTTGCTGTTTCAGGATTAAAATATGAGAATGAAATACTTGGTATAGGATATTTCCCTTTATACTGTGGCACAATAGTGTAAGTATCTGAAATACCACCTTGCATGCCACCTAAATTTGTTCGAATGTTTTCTTGGTGTTCTGGCTCGTATACTTCTAAAGAACTTGGCACTGTTAACTTTGGTAACTCAAATAATTTTAAATTCCCATTTCCTGTTACTTCTATTTTTGCCTGAAGAGATTCAGTTGCATTTAACTGTGTTTTAGACGTCGTTACTTTAAATGAATAATTACCCACTGCACCTTTAAAATCAGAAGGTTTTCCTTGCTCTGGCAATGGTTTAACATTAAGAGTTCTACTACCTGCAGTTACTACTTTAGGCACTTTTGTCATTAAAGGTCTTCCAAAAATATCTCGTCGGTTGGTTGGTACCTCTACAGTAATATCTAAAACTAAAGGTTCTAATTTAAGAGCACCTGTTTTTTGAGGATAAAGCACTGTTTTTCTCAAAACCACATAACGATATTTCTCCCCTTTATATTCTCCTTCTAAAACATTGAGTCCTTTAATATCTATATTTTGACTCCAAAAATCATTATATCTAGGAATATCCTTTTCCCTCCAATTACTAACTCCGGTTTCTGTTGAAACATATAATTTGTAAACTACTGTAATCGCTTCATTTAAATAAGGACTTGCATTAGAAACCTCCGCAACTAAATGAATATTATCCTCAGCAACATCTGAAGCTGCTGTTTCTCCATTGGGTTTGCTAACTGCTGCTGTAACTTCAATTGTTATAGGAAACGTCTTATAGGTTTCTCCATCAATTTCTATTGTAGCTTGCTTAATCGTGAATTTGCCACGTTTTTTTGGTGCTAAAAAATAGCTATACGTTTTATTGTACGATCGTTTTCCGTTTCTTGAATAATTACTAACAGAAGTATTAGGACCACCAACCAAATCGAAATCCGCAAAACTAGGTGGCACAAAATTGTCTCCATCTTGGTTCATTTCAAAATCGATACGTAAGCGTTCGTTAACTCCTAATGTCTTCTTACTTACTTTAGCTTCAAATTTTATTTGAGCCGAAGCAATACTTGTTGCAAGTACTAGAAATAATATTGATATGTTATTTTTTATTCGTTTCATTACTTTAAGCAATTACCTATAATTAGATAACATTGATTGTAATATTGTCCGTTTTAATTGTTCTTTTTACTTTTTCCATAATAAGACGCCCAAATGCATCACTATTTTTAGAAGGTATTTCTGATGTAAAATCTAGTACCAATGCCTCCAATTCAAACTTACCCTTTTGTTTTGGTTTTAGTACTGATTTCTTTAAAATCACAAATCTATATTTTTCATTTTTAAAAACCTCGTATTCAACTTTAACGTCTGAAGAGGTGATATCTTCAACTTTAAAATCTTCACTCTCTATATAATCACGCATATTATAATTAGAAATGCCAATATCTTGAGCGACATACAATTTGTAGGTAATGATTACAGAATCTTTAAGTTTTACATTAGAATCAGATAATTCAGCGACAAAATGCACTCCATTATTCAACTTAGAAGTTAGTTCAGATTCAGACTTCTCTTGCGCTGAAATGAGACTAGTTACAAGTATTATAAATAGTATTGCTGTTTGTTTAATTGCTTTCATTATATGTTTTTACACCAAAAAAGTCTTGAAACCTTACATGAGATAATCAGCGAAATTACCAATCTTTCTCAGTCTTTACTTTAGCTCCTTTTTGTTTCTCTGCATTCATTTTCTCCTGAACCTTTTGCTCTTGATTTTGCATTGCATCTAAAATATTCTTTATCTGCTGAGGAGACATTTGTCCTGGTTGTGGTTTTGGCTTCTGGTTTTGGTCTTTATTGTCTTTATCTCCTTTTCCTTCGTCTTTCTTATCATCTTTTGGCTTTCCTTCATCATCCTTATCCTTATCGCCATCTTTTTTATCCTTATCTCCTTCGTCCTTTTTATCTTGATCGTCCTTCTTATCCTTATTGTCTTTGCTGTCGTCCTCTTTCTTTTCTTGGTCTTCTTTATCTTGTTCTTGATCTTTATTCTCGTCCTTTTTATCATCTTCGCCACCACCATCTTGTTTTTGCTGTTCTG
This sequence comes from Winogradskyella eximia, assembly GCF_003386165.1. GTDB lineage: Bacteria > Bacteroidota > Bacteroidia > Flavobacteriales > Flavobacteriaceae > Winogradskyella > Winogradskyella eximia. Next base: position 268,200 of record NZ_QRDV01000003.1, read on the forward strand.
CACATTCTTTGGCTAAAGCAAAATTATAACGGGTTTCTTCATCATTAGGATTACTTCTAAGTGCATTTTTAAACGCTTCTACAGCCTCTTTACAAGCCTTATTTTGCATTAAAATATTACCCATATTGTGGAATGCTCTATGCTTTTCTTCCTTAGAAGTGGCATTTTTTGCAGCTTCTTGACTTCTAAACAAGGCCTCATCAAAACTTCCTTTCTTATAATAAGAATGTGCTAAATTATAAGCTCCAACGGCTTTTGTTGGCGCTTCAGAAATGGCTTTTCTATATGCCATTTCAGCTTCAATATAATTATCTTCTCCAACAAGTTCATTTGCTTTGTAGACAAGATTGGTTGCCTTTTTTTCTGCCTTTAATTGGTCTTCATTAAGGTCTTGCGAAAAACTAAGACCGCCAATTAAAACTGCAATAAGTAATATATATAGTTTCATGTGTTTTTTTCTATTGTTCCTCATGGTCTTTTTACATGGACCTCTAAATTACTAAAGCCCTTAATAACTTAGCGTTAAAGAAAATTTAAATCTTAAAAATTCTCATTAAATAAATTCAACTTCTTCAACCAAGCAGTTTTTCGTTCTAAAAGGAAGATATCAATGAATAATAATAGAATTCCAAAAGCCAAGAACCATTGAAATTGATCTTTAAAATCTGCGATTTGCTTAGACTCAAATTCTTGCTTATCCATTTTATCTAATTCATTCTTTATGGTCTCAACAACCTCTGCTGTGTTGCTTCCATTCATATAAACACCATTAGCTTCTGCTGCAATTTCTTTTAAAGTAGTTTCATCTAAACGCGTAATAACGGTTTCTCCATTATTATCCTTTTTATAATTTAGAATAACACCATTTCGTTTTATAGGAATTGGTCCTCCCTTAAGATCTCCTACTCCTATTGTTAATATTCTTATGCCTTGCTCAGCTGCTTCTTCTGCAATATCTAAGGCATCTCCGTCATGGTCTTCACCATCTGAAATGATTATTAAAACACGGTTGGATTGGTCTTCATTATCAAAATACGTTTTTGAAAGCTGAATGGCTTCACTGATTGCCGTTCCTTGTGAGGATAACATATCTGTGTTCATGTTTTGTAAAAACATTTTTGCCGAAGCATAATCTGTAGTTATTGGTAATTGCGGAAAGGCTTTACCAGCATAAGCAATAATACCAACACGATCACTTACTAAACTATTAATGATTTGTGTAACTAATTGCTTGGATTTATCTAATCGGTTTGGCGCAATATCTTCTGCCAACATGCTTTTAGAAACATCTATAGCAAATACCACATCAACACCTTCACTACGTACAGTTTCTAACTTTGTACCAATTTTTGGATTAACTAAAGCAATTGATAAACAAGCAAAAGCACTACAAAGCACAAAAAGTTTTAATACACTTTTAAATAACGATTGATTTGGACTCAAACGCTTTAATAAAGCTAAGTCGGCAAATTTTTTCTGTGTTGACCGTCTCCAGAATTGAAGTAGTAAAAACATCAGAATGATTACCGGAATTACCAGTAAGGTCCAAAACCATATATTTTCATCGAGTCTAAACAAAGCTTCTAAATATTGTATTTCTTAATAATAATTCTATCAATAATAACAGTCCAGCTAATAATACCAATGGTCTGTATTTTTCATCGTAATTGTAGTATTTGGTTTCTTCAATTTCGGTTTTTTCAAGCTTATTGATTTCCTCATAAATCTGAGCTAACTTATCATTATTGGTTGCTCTAAAATATTTTCCACCAGTTTCTGCTGCAATTTCTTTCAGCAAAGCTTCATCAATTTCTACTTGTGTACGACCATATCTAAAAGTCCCATTAGAGTTAAACCCAATTGGAGAAAGTGCTGTACCGTTTGTACCTAAACCAATAGTATAAACTTTTATACCGTATTCTACAGCCAATTCACTTGCTATTTTAGGGTCTATAAATCCGGAATTATTAACACCATCCGTCAATAATATAATCACTTTACTTTTAGCTCTACTATCCTTTAACCTATTAACAGATGTGGCTAAACCCATACCTATTGCTGTTCCGCTTTCTATAATAGTATTATAATTAATATCTCTGAGTGAACGTTGCACAATAGATTTATCACTAGTAATTGGTGTTTTAGTATACGCTTCTCCTGCATATTCTACCAAACCAATTCTATCATTTGGACGTCCATCAATAAAATCTGCAGCAACTTCTTTTAAAGCATCTAATCGGTTAGGTCTTAAATCCTTTGCTAACATACTTGCAGACACATCAATTGCCATTACAATATCAATACCACTTGTTGTTTTTGTTTGTGTAGATACATCTACAGTTCTTGGTCTTGCCAATGCGGTGATTAAAAGCCCTAAGGCTATTAAACGCAACGCAAAAAGTAAATGTTTAAATTTAGACCAAAATGTTGATGAATTTTTGAAGCCTTGAATGCTAGACATCTTTAATTCTGCCGTTTGCTTATTACGTGTAAACATATACCAAACTATTGCTATTGGCAAAAGCAATAACAACCAGAAGAATTCTATATTTAAAAATTGTATGTTTTCGAGCATTAGTTTTCTTTTTCTTCTACTTCGTCTAGCTTAAGTTCTATGGAATCTACTATACGTTCAATGATATCATCGATATAATTGTCATCAGTTCTCCAACTTAAAATTATTTGTTGTCTCACGTTTTCTGCTCTAAAAAGAAACAGGTTGTATTTGGCTGGTACTATATCCTCTTCACTTAGAGCTAAGTTCATAGTCCCATACGTTTTTACTCCTTCAGCACCATTTGGTGTCGTGAATTTTTCTCGTTTAACTGTAATATCTTTTGCTCCTTGAGATTCTAATTGTTTTAAATAAGTTTCAGATGTTTTTTGTAAATCTTGCGCTTTTTCATCATCAGTCATTTCCTTAGGTTGGCCTTGACCTTCGGTAGTTTTAAAAGTTGTTGTACTCACTTGGATATCTAATCCAGATTTTTTAGATAAATATCTAAATACAGATGTGTTGATTTTATCTTTATATTCCTCAGGAACCTCAACTTCTTCACGTTTTAAAACCTCAGGTGTTTCAATAAAAATTGGTGGATAACCATAGGCGCTTTCTACCCAATTACCCTCTAATAGTTCTTTACTTTCATGACCAATGATGGTGTCTTTTACATAACCGAAACCATATTTCATTCCGAAACCAACAAAAGTCGCCACAATTAAAAACAACGAAGCTGCAACAGTAATCCATATTTTTCTTCGCTTTTTCTTACGTTCTTGCGCTTCTTTATACTTTTGATCTAACAGTTTTTCTTCTTCAGATGGCTCTGGTAAACTTACCTTAACGTTATCTATGGCTTTATCTATTGTCAACTTATCCATTTCAGCAAGAGCTGTATCTGGTGCTGACTTTGCAAATTTCACTAAATCGGCACGTTGTAAAATAGATTCAATATGCAAAATGGTTTCTTTTGAAAGCGGAATTTGATTGCCGTCTTTCAATAAATTTAAACGATTAATAAGCTCTGCTGTTGTACTTTCTAAAGCACGATCATAAACTTTCTCGTCTAAATATTTTCTAATGATAAAGGTCAATTCCGAATAATACTCCTTGACTTCTGCACGCATTAAAAATTGACTCTCATCGAGTTTCTTTATCGCTAATTTTGCACGATCATAAGGTGGTAACAAAGCAATTTCCTCTTCTTCTGTTAATGGTTTTTTTCTCCAAACAAACCAATAAAGTAAAAATGCGGCTAAGGCAATTAAAGCTATTGAAGCTATAACTCCTAAGATAAATTGCAAACGTCCATTTCCACTTTCTTCTACTTCAATAATGGGTTTTATATCGTAGAGTTTCTGTTTCGTGGTATCGACTTCAATGGTATTTACTACCACTTTTAAAGAATCCGTAAAAAATGGTTTCTCGTCAATGATTATTTTCTGTCTTGGAATAGTATAAACGCCAGAATCGAATTGTGTAAGTTTATAAATTCTAGACAATAAAAATTTTGAATCTCTTTTGGTCGTATCAATTTTTAAAGCCTCAACGGATTCTAAGGGCATAAATGTTTGCCCTTCTGGAAATACAACCAAAGAAGTAGAATCTGCTTCAACATTAATTTTATAATTAATTTGCTCTCCTATTCTAATTTGAGTGGTATCAATTTTAGAGGTCACTTGTGCTGAGGATACAAAAGCACCTAGAAAAAACAATACAGAAAATAGACTAAAAATGATAGACCTTTGATGGCAACCCTTTGTGTCTATACTTCTAATTGATATATTATTTTGCATTTTCATTTTTAATCGCTTCATCTATCAAACTTCAAGCTAATTAGCCTCTTTGTTTAAAATAGCCCAATAATTTTTTTACATAACTTTCATCTACACGACAATCTATAGCACCAGATCCAGATTTAGCGAAACTATCCTTAAAGTAGTGTACTTTTTCAATATAGAATTTACTATAATCTTGTCTTACTTTTTTTGACGCTGTGTTCACTAACATAGCTTCACCCGTTTCTTCATCTTCCATTTGCACCATGCCTAGATTTGGAATTTCAGCTTCATGTCTATCGTAAATTCTGATCCCTGTAATATCGTGTCTTCCTGCTGCAATTTTAAGGTTTTGCTTATAATCGCCTGCAATAAAATCTGACAACACAAAAACTATAGCTTTCTTCTTCATTACGTTAGACAAAAACTTTAAAGCTTCTGCAACGTTGGTCTGCTTACTTTTAGGCTCAAACTCTAATAATTCACGAATAATCCTAAGCACATGTGAACGTCCTTTTTTGGGTGGAATGTATAATTCTATTTCATCCGAAAACAAAATCAAACCTATTTTATCATTATTCTGTGTTGCCGAAAATGCTAATGTTGCTGCAATCTCTGTAACAATTTCATCTTTAAATTGATTTTTTGTTCCAAATAATTTACTACCAGAAACATCTGCCATCAGCATCATGGTGAGCTCACGCTCTTCTTCAAAAACTTTAATATGTGGTTGATTGGTTCTTGCCGTAACATTCCAATCAATATTTCTTACATCATCACCAAATTGGTATTGACGTACTTCAGAAAAAGTCATACCACGACCTTTGAAAGTCGAATGATATTCTCCTCCAAATATATGATCAGACAAACGACGTGTCTTAATCTCTATTTTTCGTACTTTTTTTAGAAGTTCTTTAGTATCCATTATTTAGTATGCAGTTTGCAGTATTCTGTCCTCGGTATTCAGTTTGTTGTATTCAATTCTGAGTAAGCGACTGCTAACTGAGGACTGAATACTTAGGACTCATTTATGGTACTTCTATCTCGTTTACAATTTTATTAATAATGTCCTCTGAAGTGACATTTTCAGCTTCGGCTTCGTAAGTAATGCCAATTCTGTGACGCAAAACATCATGTACAACTGCACGCACATCTTCAGGAATTACATAACCTCTTCTTTTTATAAAAGCATAACACTTAGCTGCAGTTGCTAGGTTGATACTTCCACGAGGTGAAGCACCAAAAGAAATTAAAGGTTTTAAATCACTTAATCTATATTTTTCAGGATAACGTGTAGCGAAAATAATATCTAGTATGTATTTTTCGATTTTTTCATCCATATAAACTTCTCTAACTGCTTTTTGAGCACTTAGAATCTGAGCAATTGAAACTACAGGATTTACTTTTTCGTAAGATCCTTTTAAGTTGGCTCTTACAATTTGCTGTTCATCTGCAATTGTTGGATAATCGATAACTGTTTTTAGCATAAAACGATCCACTTGCGCTTCTGGCAAAGGATAAGTTCCTTCTTGCTCTACCGGATTCATAGTTGCCATTACCAAAAATGGCTTATCTAAGATGAAGGTTTCATCTCCAATAGTCACTTGTTTTTCTTGCATTGCTTCAAGCAAAGCAGATTGCACTTTTGCTGGTGCTCTGTTAATCTCATCTGCTAATACAAAATTGGCGAATATTGGTCCTTTTTTAATGGTAAAATCATTCTCTTTCATATTAAAGATTAATGTACCAACCACATCTGCAGGCAATAAATCTGGTGTAAACTGAATTCTACTAAAACTAGCGTCAATTGCTTTAGATAACGTATTAATCGCTAAAGTTTTCGCTAATCCAGGAACACCTTCTAATAAAATATGACCTTGACCTAATAAACCTATGAGCAGACGCTCTACCATGTGTTTTTGCCCAACAATAACCTTATTCATTTCTAAGGTTAATAAATCTACAAAAGCACTTTCTCTTTCTATCTTTTCGTTAATTGACTTAATATCAACTGTACTCGTTTCTTCCATTATTTAAGGGTTTAAGAACAAATCTTTTGTTATACTATTTTTAAAATAATCCTAAAAATAGCTTCTTCATATTTAAGAGCATGCAAAGTGTTAAAATTTTTCGTTAGATGCTGTTAACAATTGGTTAAAAAAAAAGAGTAATACCGAAGTAATACTCTTTTTAAGAATTAATTATGGATTAGGGTTAATTAATACTAAAATTTTCTAATTTCTGTATAGAGTTTAGGGTTCAAAATCATGATGTTTTCATCTTCAGCAAATTTAATAGACTCATCAATATCTAAATTAATTACTAACTGATAAATATGATTTCCTTCAAATTCTGTCTGTATTAAATTTGAAGCCGAAGCGTTTTCGTCAAGATCTAAACTGATTAATGTTTCATTAATGTTTACAAAATTATTATCTCCAAGAACTAATCTTATTTCGTAGATAAAGGTTTGATTTATTTCAAAATGATCTACTAAAAGCAATTCAGTTTCACTGATTAAGTCAGAGACATTGTGCGTTCCAAGATTTATAGCATTTAAACTTACCCAAGCATTTGACACATCTCCATCTTCTTTTACCTTAACTTGCACATCTTCAATATCAAGAAAAACATTATTTAGGTGATTAGCACTACTTTTTAGGCTTACTGAAATAGCCGCTTTATTAGCATCTCTGCCCATATCGTCTTTAGTGCAGCTTGTAAAGTTGACTAATATTAATAGTGATAAAACAATAAATTTTAGTGATTGTAAATGTTTCATGATTTGGGATATTGAATAATTACACCTCAATAATATCGTATTCTTTATGTTTTGAGTATTTTTATACACGAATTGCACAAAAAACCATATAAACTGAAAACTAAGTGATATATTCTCGATTAATTGCAGGAACCATGACTTGGGGAAGTTGGGGAAAACAACTCTCAAAAAAAGAAATGGCATCATTGATAAATTTCTGCGTTGCTAACAACATTACAACCTTTGACCATGCTGATATTTATGGCGCATATACAACTGAAGCTGAATTTGGAAAAGCATTTGCTGAATCTGGATTAAAACGTGAAGACATTCAGCTTATTTCTAAATGTGGCATTCAATATCAAAGTGACAATCGAAAGAACAAGGTTAAACATTATAACTATAGTAAAGACTACATTATCTGGTCTGTAGAAGAATCTCTTAAGCACCATGACACGGACTATTTAGATATGTTATTACTACACAGACCTAGTCCTTTAATGGTTGCCGAAGAAATAGCTGAAGCCATTACCATTTTAAAAAAAGACGGAAAAATTAGAGACTTTGGTGTGTCTAATTTTACACCATCTCAAATGGACATGATTGGCTTACGCATGGATATAGACGTTAATCAGATTGAATTCTCCTTAACCGAACATACAGCAATGCATGACGGAACATTAGACTTTATGATGACTAACGGAATAAAACCCATGGCTTGGTCGCCTTTAGGCTCTGTTTTCAAAGAAGATACGGAACAAACTAGACGTATACACAAACAACTAGGTGCGCTTAAAGACAAATACAATGCTACGGAAGACCAATTGCTATTAGCTTGGATTATGAAACATCCATCTGGTTTTCATCCTGTAGTTGGCACAACAACTAAAGAAAGATTACAACAAGCAGTTGCAGCAGCAAAAATTAACTTAGAAACTGAAGATTGGTTTTTAATATTAGTTGCAGCTCAAGGACATAAAGTTCCATAAAACATTTACTAACCCTTCTCTAACCAGAAGGGTTTTTGCTTATTTTTAGAAAACAATTTCTGACTTCTCAAGAAAACTTCGCAATGAAAAAAACAGCATTAATCACAGGCGCAACAAGCGGAATAGGCAGAGCGACTGCTCACGAATTTGCCAAACACGGTATAAACTTAGTATTATGTGGACGTAGGCAACAACGCTTAGATAGTGTACAAAAAGCATTATCTCGCGAAACAGATGTATATACATTAAATTTTGACGTTCGTGATAGAAAACAAACTTTTGAGGCTATTGCTTCTTTACCCAAAGAATTTCAAAAAATAGATATTCTCATTAACAATGCAGGTAATGCACATGGACTAGACCCAATACAAACGGGTAATTTAGATGATTGGGATGCCATGATGGACATCAATGTAAAAGGTTTACTCTACGTGAGTAAAGCTATTATTCCTGGCATGACAGACCGTAAATCCGGACACATCATTAACATTGGCTCTTCTGCCGGCAAAGAAGTTTACCCAAACGGAAATGTGTATTGTGGCAGTAAACATGCTGTATTAGCAATCACTGAAGGTATGAGAATTGATTTAAATCCCTTCGGAATAAAAGTTGGAGCTATTAATCCTGGTTTGGTAGAAACTGAATTTTCAGAAGTACGTTTTAAAGGTGATTCTAAAGCAGATAATGTTTATAAAGGCTATAAAGCATTGCAACCAGAAGATGTTGCCGATGTCATTTACTTTGCCATCTCAAGACCAGCACACGTAAATATTGCAGATGTTCTGATGTTTTGTACTGCTCAGGCTAGTTCTACTATTGTGAAAAAATCAAATTAACAAAATTCCTTCTTTTGCAAGAAAACAAATTATGATTAACAAACGTCTTCTCATAAAAAACTTACTTGCTCATAATGATGAGAATAGTTTCTATGATAAAAAGTTAAAAATCAATATTGGCCACAAAGAAGGAAAAGCTAAATTTTTAAAACATGTTTGTGCACTTTCTAATAGCAATCCAAAAAACAACTCTTACATAGTTATTGGTGTAAAAGATGACGATAACAAAATCGTAGGTGTCGATTTTTTTGATGACAGTAAAATTCAGAATCTCATTAATGCCTATCTCTCAAACCCACCAATTGTACAATACGAAAATATTCCTTTTCCGCATTTACCAGATGACAAAGTGGTTGGCCTAGTTACTATTAGACCAATTGACTCTATCACATCGCTTAGAAAAAACATCTGGAAATATTATGGTGGTTCTGTCTTTTTTAGAGACGGAAGCATGAGTATGCCTAAGGTTTTTGATATTGAAATTAAAGATGTGAATTCTAAAATTGTGGCTGCCATAGAAAAGCATGCACAAAACAATATTGAACTTACTCTAGAAGGCGTTTTTGATTTTATGAATAAACGTCAAGATTACAATCCGCAATACAAGGTTTTTAAAGAATACTTTGTTTTATGCTGGTCTGGCGCTAAAAAAATAGTGAAAAACGAAACCTTCTTTTCTAGAGTTGATATTGAAATGATAAACGAACAAGTACGTTTGTTTTATTCTACTTTAGATGAAGTATCCATTTCATATTCCGAAAACTCTTTTAAAATAATTGAATATGTAAGACTCGGTTTAAACAAATCTTATAAATACTATAAGCTTGAAGAAAAAACGATTCAGTTTAATGACAATGCCAATTATTCCATTGATGTGAATCTTATTTTTGAGCCACCACAATTCAACAAAAAAGTATTGCACCATATTTACAATGCTAATAATGCTATTTTAGAAAAACTTCAAAAGAAACAAGAATTATCTCAAAATGAAATTGAAGATTTAAAGAATTTAGCTGCAAGTTATCTCATCTGTTACCTCAACGGTTTTGATGACGCACTAGACAAGTTAGAATATTCAAAACCCTACATAAAAGACTATGATGCAGAACTCTATATTTCATACAAAGAAACAATTCGGGTTTTAAGAAAAGTAAGATATAGTTAGTTCATCGATATTTTTCGAAATTACAACCTCGTTTTTTGCGTCTTATCGGATAACATATCAAAACACTACTGATTATACATTTTTTTTAACCATTCATCAAAAAATTTGTTAACGAATGGAATTATTGCACATCTTTGTATTGCTATTAATCAATTATTAAACCTTGTTTCTATAAAGCTTAACGCTCAAATTGAAACAAGGTTTTTTTATATACCTAAATGAAATTCAATGCTTTTTGTTTGGAAGGAATAATTCCTTCGGCAGAAACATTTAGCCAGCTTGAAAGGATTGTAGCATAAACAGATCTAAAATCTACATTGTATTTTAAATCACCATTCCCATCTAAATCACTTAAACTAGCAAGATCATTATAGAAACCTGCTTTCTTTAAATTTTTACCAATTACAAACACATTATTTGCCGCACCATGATCTGTGCCATTAGCTGCATTCTGTTTTACGCGTCTTCCAAATTCTGAAAAGGTTAAAATTAAAGTATCCTCAAAAGTATTATTTCGTTTTAAGTCCTTTACAAAAGCCGAAATACTCTCTGCGTACTGCGATAACAATTTTGTTTGTTTATTATTTTGACTAGCATGAGTATCAAAACCACCTAAAGAGGTATAAAACACCTTTGTATCTAAACCTGAATTGATAAATTGCGCAACACTTTTAAGCTGCTTTGCAAATCCGTTTTGAGGATAGCTCTCTTGAGATGACTTTACGTTGGTGTTTTCAAAAATATAACTAGCAGAAGACTCTGCTTCTATCATAGTCTGATAGAGATAGCCTAAATTATGTTCGCTTAAATGTGCATCATTGTAATTAAGCACCTTTTTAAAATAAGGATCCTTTGCTGTATTATACAAAACTTTATAATCATTAGTGGCAATACCATTAAAATGCTCACCTTTCATAGCTAAACTTAATTGCTCATCCATTTCCAAAGCATTATAAGGCTTATCGCCATGCTGATCCAAATAACGACCTAACCAACCACTTTGCAAATATTCATTAGAAGAACTTGCTGTTTGCCAAATATCCATAGATCTAAAATGTGAGCGAACCGGATTTGGATAACCTACGTTATTTATTATTGACAATTTACCATTATCAAACAAAGAACGCAATGGACTTAAACTAGGATGAAACCCTAAATCGTCATTCAGTTTTATAATACCTTTTGTAATTGCTAATTGTGGCCTTGCATTGTAATACAAATCATTATTATGCGGAATTATAGTATTTAACCCATCATTACCACCTGCTAATTGAACAATTACCAAACGTTTATAGCCTAATTGTTTCGCCGTAACAGGTTCGAAAGCTTTTACAAAATTTGGAACAAAAAACAAGCTGCTCGCTAATGCTGAATTCTTAATAAATTTTCGTCTATCCATGATTAATCTATTAACACATTTGATATTCTGGTAACGACATTAGCTGAACACAATACTCTTGCTTAGAAGTTTTACTCAACGTTTTTAAAAAGTCTGCAGTACCTTTATTACTATTTCCTTGAAGGATATAATCTTGAAGATTTTCAGGATTAATATTTTTATAATTTTCTGAAAATGTATTCCAATCAACAGTGACTTTAATAGGTAATTTCCCTTTGTTTTTCTTGAAATACTTCTTTCTTAACTCATCATTTTCACCCGAAGAAATTACAGCGTTATTCAACATAACCGAAGGTAATTTTAAACGCACCATTATAGTATTAGCATCAATCCAAGCTTTATCACCTTTCCAACCTGCAACATTTGGCGGATTCAATAAGGTTTGTCCTAAAAGTTTCTGAATTTTAAGTAAATCCTTTTCTCTTTCAAATTTAACAGGAACTGTTTTTACCATGCCTATTAAATATTCAATAGGTGATTTAATTTTTGCACCTATATTCTCATCATCATAAAACCAATCTGACAACAACACAAAACGCATTAGATTTTCGATATTATAATCCTTATAAAAAACATTAGCCATGGCTTCAATATGTTTTTTATTAGGTTTTGGATTTACAAAATAACGATAGATTTTAGCTGATATATAGGTCGCGCATTGTTTATCTTCAAGAATGATATCAATAATATCATCACCTGAAAAATTACCGGTTTTACCAAAAAATGTTTTTTCACCTTGATCATGAACTTTCATTTTAAACCTGAAATTTCCATCAAAATCATGGTTATAACCTGTAAATGCTCTGGCGCTTTCTTTTATATCTTTTTCAGAATATTGTCCTTCACCCAAAGTAAACAACTCCATTAGTTCGCGAGCAAAATTCTCATTAGGTTGGTTTTTTTTATTTTGTTTGCCATTTAAATATTTGAGCATTGCTGCTTCCTTAGATATTGCTTTTACAAAAGTTTTAAAATCACCAAGCGCATGCGTTCTAAGCGTATTATTAAATTTTTGAGCAAAAACCACATGATTGACTTTGCACACAAAGTGATTAGCCCAAAACAGAGTCATTTTTTCTCTCAGTAACTCTTTAGTATTTACCAATTGGTTTAACCAAGCATAATTTAAATCTGCTAGTTTTTTTCTACTTGTAACTCTTAGCTCTCGAGCAATTTTAGGATTCTCTTTTAGGTCTTTTACAGTAACACCGTTCATAAAAGACAAGTCAATTTTAAGAGGTGATGTTGATTTTGAATTATCAAAAATAGCATCCACTATTTGCTGCCTATTTTTAGGCAATGAATTAAAGTTAGCCGGATTAAGGCCAAAACCAACTCGCCAATATAAATGTTGAAGCTCTTGCTGTATCATATTACTAAGACTTAAATATTTACAAATAGTTTAAAACTATAAAAACCGTCTCAAATTGAAACGGTTTTTATCATTAAATATTTTTGATGTGATTATTTACCACCATCAAGTTGGTCTTGCCATTCTAATAGTTGTGCCCATTTACCTTCATATGCAAACTTTGCTTGTGCTGGCCATGTGCCTGGCTTATGCACTTTATAACGATCTCCTCCACTATCTAAAACAGATTGACATTTTTCAACACTACACTCAGAGAGTGCTTTCCATGTTTTAACATCATGATTATGAAACAATTCTTTAATTTTTGGACCGATGCCTTCAACAACGGTTAAGTCATCTTGTTTAATTTTCTTTCCAAAAACAGCCTTCGCTGCATCTGCATTAAACGGAATTAAAGCAGCAACAGCAGCTGGTGCCGCAAAAGATGAGGCAAGATTAGCGTTTTCTAGCTTTACTGATTTTAAATCAGATTCTAAAAGTGATGCTGCATTTTTTGATGCACTTAAGTCAGATTCTAATGAAGTTCTCGCTTTTCTACAAGCCTCTAAATCTGCTTCAAGTTTAGCTATTCTATCATTGCAATCATCGTGGTTACTTCCTCCTAGAAGTTTTCCAAGAAAATAGCCTAGCAATGCACAAATAGCACCTACAAGTAATGGGATTAATATACACCAATTCATAATTTATATCTTTTTTAAGTTAGTTAGTTAATTGTTATTACAGTACGTCTATTCTTAGCCTGACCGTCTTTAGTATTATTATCTGCAATAGGATCTGTTGGTCCTTTTGAAAACGTTTCTATATTTGCTTCTAAAATTCCGTTTCTTACCAAATAATCTTTAGCAAAATCTGCACGTTCTTGACCAAGACGCATGTTTGTAGTGGCACTACCTGTATTATCAGTATGACCTACAACTTGTATTTTAACGCCAAGCTTATCTACACAACGAGAGATGTTTGCGATTTTTTCACGTTGCTCGGTTGTTAAATTAATTTGTGCTTGTCCTGTATTAAAGTATAATACAATTGGATTTTTTCTAATATCATCACAAACAGCAGTCAAAGTTTCGTCTATAGCACCCTCTTTAGATGTTAACATCCCAAATTCTAATGGTCCAAATAATGTACCCGAATCATCTGGATTAATAGCATCGTTTAATTGTCCATTAATATTAATTTGCTTAGAAGGAATTCCTTGTGATACTAAGTAGTTTTTTACGCTATTTGCTCTTGCTAATCCAAGATCTGGAAAGGCAGAATTATTGATTTCATCACTCTTATAATAACCAGTGATATCTACCGTCTTTAATGGATTTTCTAAAAGGAAGTCTTTCAATTTAGTAACGCCTTCGCTTACGCTTGGGGAAATAGTATCTAAAATTGAAAAGTTAGAGGTTTTAAAATTAAAGTTGTCATTAATTTTAACATTGAAGTCTCCATTGGCATCAGAAATAACAAATGCATTTTTGGTGATTGACTTCACTTTGGGTTCTGCAATAATTGTATTGGTCTCCTCTGTTGCAACTTTGCTAGTTTCAGAACAGTGACAATTGTCACATAAATAGCAAAATAACAACGTACCAATAATGATAGTAAGTAATATACCTAAAAGGTATAATGTTTTTTTACTCATTGGTTAGTGTTTTAATTATTAATGCTTAAGATATTAAATTTTTAACATCTTTTAACATTATATAGGAAACACCATTTAAAAAAAAGTCACATAACTGATTCATAACTAAAGTTATGCACACAAAAAAGCCACATCTTTCGATGTGGCTTCCATATTTTTTGAGACTTAAATAAGTCTTACAAATCAAATTTAATGCCTTGCGCTAATGGCAATTCATCAGAGTAGTTAACTGTATTTGTTTGTCTTCTCATGTAAACTTTCCAAGCATCAGATCCAGACTCACGTCCACCACCTGTTTCTTTCTCACCACCAAAAGCACCACCAATCTCAGCGCCAGAAGTACCGATGTTTACATTCGCAATACCACAATCTGAACCAGCATAAGATAAGAATTTCTCTGCTTCTTTCATTTCGTTTGTCATAATGGCTGAAGACAAACCTTGAGCAACACCATTTTGTTTAGCAATAGCATTTTCAACTTCACCAGAATATTTCATTAAGTATAAAATAGGCGCAAATGTTTCGTGCTGAACAATAGCAAAATGATTTTCTGCTTCAATTATTGCTGGTTTTACGTAACATCCAGACTCATAACCTTCACCTTCTAAAACACCACCTTCAACTAAAACGTTTCCGCCTTCAGCTTTTGCCTTTTCAATTGCAGCCAAATAAGTTTCAACTGATTCTTTATCTATTAATGGTCCGATATGATTTTTTTCATCTAATGGATTTCCAATAGTTAATTGCCCATAAGCACCGACAATGGCATCTCTTACTTTATCGTAAACTGATTCGTGAATAATTAGTCTTCTTGTAGACGTACAACGTTGTCCGCATGTACCAACAGCACCAAATACAGCACCAGGAACTACCACTTTTAAATCCGCAGTTGGTGTAATTATAATGGCATTGTTTCCGCCTAACTCTAATAAAGATTTTCCAAAACGCTCTGCAACAGTTGCACCAACTATACGTCCCATTCTTGTAGAACCTGTAGCAGAAACTAAAGGAATTCTAGAGTCTGTAGTCATCATTTCACCAACCTTGTAATCTCCATTGATGATACAAGAAATACCTTCTGGCAAGTTGTTTTCTTTTAAGATACCTGCTATTATGTTTTGACAAGCAATAGAACATAAAGGTGCTTTCTCAGAGGCTTTCCAAACACAAACATCACCACAAATCCAAGCTAAAGCAGTATTCCATGCCCAAACAGCAACTGGGAAGTTAAACGCAGAAATAATACCAACAACACCTATTGGGTGCCATTGCTCTCTCATTACGTGTCCTGGACGTTCCGATGGAATAGTTTGTCCGTTTAATTGTCTAGACAATCCTACTGCAAAATCACAGATGTCAATCATTTCTTGTACTTCTCCGTAACCTTCTTGCAAAGATTTACCCATTTCGTAAGACACTAATTTACCTAAAGGTTCTTTTAAGTCTCTTAATTTGTTACCAAACTGACGTACAATTTCTCCACGTTGTGGTGCTGGCATATCTCTCCAAGACAAAAATGCCTTAGTTGCAGTATCCATTACTTTATCGTAATCTGCTCTTGTTGTTGTTTTTACTTTCCCAATGAGTTTACCATCAACAGGTGAATATGATTCAATAATTTCTCCGTTAGAAAAATTATTTGAACCGGTTGAAGTCCCATCATTTAAGTCTTTAACTCCTAATTGACTCAAAGCCTCTTTTATTCCGAAATCGGTAGCAATTGCTTCCATATGTGTTTAATTTTTATGAATTATTAAATTTTGATGCGAAGTTACTAATAAAAACTCAGTCTAATTGTAGCTTTAGTTGCAAAGGGTGTTAATTTAATAAACATTAGTAATTCGTCTATTTTAAGACGTATTTCAATTAAAATAGATTAGATTTTCAACAAATTTTGAGATTATATAAAAATGTAATAGTTTTATCTGTAACATTTTAATAACTTTAAATACAAATAGTTAACCAACCTCAACTACAACCATATACCTAATTTGCTTTCAACCTAAAGAAAGTAAATGATTAAATTATTTAAACGTGTCCGTCAACGCTTAATCTCCGAAAACAAGTTTTCGAAATACCTTCTCTATGCCATAGGTGAAATTATTCTTGTGGTTATTGGTATTCTTATGGCGCTTCAGATTAACAAATGGAATATTGCCAGAGTTAATAAGAGCTTAGAGTCGCAATACTGTATAAGGCTTTTAGAAGATTTAAAGGAAGATAAAGCAATTATGCAAGCCACACTTAATTATTCTAATGAAGTTAAGAGCCATGCAAAAAAAGCAATGTTAATTTTTGAACATTCTGAAAGTGCGGACAAAAATCCAGTAGAAAACTTAATTCATTTATACCAAGCTAGTCAGATACAAAATCCTATTTCTGCGAAATCTACATACCAAGAACTTTTATCTTCTGGGCAAATTAATCTAATTCAACTTAACGAACTCAAAACATCCATAATACGATATTATGAATACAACTGGGCAGAATCCACCACCTTGACGCTTAAAAATACTTATAGAGATAATCTTAGAAGTAAAATGCCTGATGTTATACAAGATGAAATAAGATCTAAGTGTGGTGATATTTATATTAAAATCAGACAAACCTATGAGGTTGCTTTGCCAAAAGAATGCCAAATTAACATATCAATAGAGCTGGCTAAATCCATAATAAATCCGTTAAAAAATGATGTTGATTTAAAAAAAGACCTCCGATTAACAATAGGTAATATTGAGGCAAAAATCAATTTTATAGAATCAATAAAATTGCAATTAGAAGACCTAATTATTGAAATTGAAAACGCTATATAATTAAATTTCTAATTAATTAAAACAAAAAACCCATGAAAAACAAAAAGCCAAATTGGACCAAAACAGAATTACAGGTTTACATTATGCTACTCTGTGCAAATGCAGATAAAAAGGAAACGGAAGAAGAATTAGAAATGATTCAAAACAAAATACCAAAAAAAACATTTTTAAAAATGCATAAAAAATTCCATAAGCATTCTAAAAAAAAGCGATTAAATAAAATTGAAAGTTCTATTGACAACCATAATTACACTGAAATGGAACTTGCTGCTTTTAGAAGAGAGATGTATAAGATATTCTTTTCGGATTGCAGTTTTAGTATGATGGAAGAACGTTTAGACATGACCTTGGATAATATACTTTACTAATGATTAAATTTTTTAGAAAAATAAGATACAACCTTATGGAAACAGGTAAAACATCCAAATACTTTAAATACGCCATTGGTGAAATTTTTCTTGTAGTTATTGGTATTCTCATTGCGCTTCAGATTAATAATTGGAATGAGAATCGCAAATTACAACAGCGAGAAGTTCAAATATTAAAAGAAATAAAAAGCGATTTATTCCAAACAAAAAATGATGTTATTAGGACTGCAGATAGACATAAAGAGGCGCTAAGTTTATCGCAATATCTTTTAGATGCAATTCGTGCTAAAGTATCTTATTCCGATTCAATTTATCGTGCGTTCTCTAAGATAGGTAGTGATTACGAAATAGTACCCAAAACCAGTGGTTTTGATAATTTGAAAACTATTGGATTAAATACCATTTCTAACGACAGTTTGCGCATTGCCATTACAAACATTTTCCAACTGAGCTTTACGCGTTTACAGAGTGATTTTCAAGGAAAAAATAAGGAATTCGATATTTCAAATATGATGTTCCCTTATCAAAAAAAATACTTCGAAATTGATTTCTCAAAACCGCGAAAAATGCCTCGAAAGTATTCGGACACACTCAATTTGTACAGTCTAAAAATAAAAGATTATCAGAATTTCATACTTGATATGGACCTTTTTAAAACGACGCAACTTGCAATGTTTACTAGAAGTAATTTAGTTGAAAGCCAAATGGAAATTGCTGAAGAAATAGATAAAATTATTGAGCTTATTGAACAAGAACTCAAGAAAAAAGACCAATAATCAATGATAAAGTTCTTCCGCAAAATCCGCCAAAATTTAATTATGGAAAACAAAACTTCTAAATACTTTAAATATGCCGCAGGAGAAATTGTTCTTGTAGTCATTGGGATTCTCATTGCGCTTCAGATTAACAATTGGAATGAAAATAGAAAGATAAATAATCAAGAGACTGTTTATTTACAAGACCTAAAAAATGATATCACTTTTGATATAGAGACGCTCAATGCTAGAGTTGCAAATAATAATCTAATGGTACATAATATTGATACAATCTTAACACTTATTTCCTCAAAAAAAAAATTTACAGAACAAGATGAAACGTTACTTGCAAACATGACATTAACATTATTTGGTGAATCTTATTTTATTCCTGAAAAAGGAACCATCAATCAAATACAATCAAGTAGCTCAGGTAGCTTTATAAAAAATAAAACTTTACGAGATTTAATATTTAGATATTATTCAAACAGTGAAAGGGTTGAAAAAAACATGGAACAAAGTATTCAAATTTACCAACATCAAATTATTACTCCTAAATTAGTGCATCCTGCGATAGCAAAAAGGAGTATGAATATAAATGCAGAAGTGTCTCCATTAAATATGTCTCTGTTAATAAAAGACAATGCTTATTTGAATGCATTAACACTAAAATCTATAGGTACTCAAAACCAAAATATACAGTATTTAAAAATTATAGGAAAAGCAGAGGAAATCTTATCGATTATTAATACCGAACTAAGTAATGATTAAATTCTTTAGAAAAATTCGTCAAAACTTAATAATGGAAAACAAAACATCCAAATACTTCAAATACGCCATTGGAGAAATATTCCTCGTGGTTATTGGTATTCTTATCGCGCTACAGATTAACAATTGGAATCAAGAAAGACAGCTGCAAAATGAAGAAAAAATTATCCTAAAAAATATACACACTGAATTTTTAGAAAATAAAGTTGCTTTAAAATTAGGTGTTGAAGAAAACAATCAAGGTTGCAAAGCTTCCATAGCGTTAATGAATCTTGTTGGACAAAAAAGAGAACATATCCTACAACACAATTTGGATAGTTTGATGTATGTAATGCTAGAAACCGGTTCATTCAGGCCTTCAGAAAATACAATTTCAGACTTATTACAGTCAGGTAAATTACAGTTATTACAAAATGAAGATTTAAAAAATTTACTTTATAAATGGACAAGAACCCTAAAGAAAACTGATGTCAGTTATAGTAGAGTTGAATTAAAAATTGATAATGAATTAATTCCTTATTTATCAAAACATTATTCCATGAAAGATATCGATATGCATGGCGTGTTACAATGGAAAAGCAAAACCTTACTAAACATAGACAAGCTTTATATATTCGAAGACATACAATTTGAAAACATTATTGATGATTATTTATACAGGGTAAAATCGGCTAGCAATAACCTTAAGCAGTTAGAAATAATTATTGATGCCATAATTAAAGAAACAGAATGATTAAATTCTTCAGAAAAATTCGTCAAAACCTTTTAAACGAAGGTAAAGCCAGCAAATACTTTAAATACGCCATCGGTGAAATTGTCCTAGTAGTTATTGGAATTTTAATTGCACTGCAATTTAATGATTGGAATGATGCACGAAAGAATCAAAACTACGAACAAGAAATTTTACTATTAATTAAACAAAATTTAGAAAATGACTCCATTGTTTTAACCGATAGATTAAAAAAATCAAAGCAAGCCAATATATTAACAGATCAACTACTAGAGCAAGTGGCTTTGGGAAATTATGGTGACAGCTTAAATTATTGGATGGGGAAAATCATATGTTTTGAAAGGTTTAAATCTCAATCTAGTGCCTTTGAAGTCTTAAAATCAAAAGGAATAGAAACCATTTCTAACAATGAACTTCAATTAGCATTAATTTCATATTACGACGAAGTATTATACAATGTTTACCAAGCATTTAACGATGTAGAAACCTCATTTAAAACAGATTGGCATCCCGTAATAAAACAAGAATTTTCAGATTTTAAGTGGCGCGAGTATTGTAAACCTACGGATTCAAAAGCCTTCTTTGAGACTCCATCTAACCTTACATTTTTTAAACTTTATAAAGATAATAGACTTGGTAACGTGACTAATATAGAGCTGGCATTAGAAAAAATATCAGAAATAAAAAAGCTTTCTAAAACAACTAAAAATGATTAAGATTTTTAGAAACATCCGCAAAAATCTCATTATGGAAAATAAAACAGGTAAGTATATAAAGTATGCTTTTGGCGAAATTATTCTTGTGGTTATCGGGATTCTTATTGCATTGCAAATTAATAATTGGAATGAAAACAGAAAAGATCGAATAAAGGAACAAGTTGTACTCAAACAATTGCAAGAAGATTATCAAGAAAACCTTATACAATTAGAAGAAAAAATGACGACTAGAGACAAGATAATTTTCTCAGCTATTAAATTATTAAAAGCTTTTGACCAACCTAATGAAGTTGCTCATGACAGTCTTGTTAAAAATCTTGCTAACGCTTTTCATGATCCAACATACGACCCTATACAAAATGACTTAACCAGTTCAAGTAATTTAATTTTAATTCGCAATAAAAGATTGAAACGTTTACTCTCAAATTGGTCGTCAGATGTAGTTGGAGTGATAGAAATTGAAGTGAATTGGTCTAAGACTGTAAATGAAGAATTTGCTTTCATTTTAGCAGAGTTAGGTTTAGGTAGAGATGTCTCAAATAGTTTTATGAACGATTCTAAACATCTTTGGCTGTTAGATAAAAACGAAGATTCTTACAAAATAGAAATTGGGACCTCAAAACTAAGTGCTCCTTTAGATGAAATATTAACCAGCAGAAAGTTGGAAGGTCTTCTTGGAAACGCTATTACTTTAAATAAAGCAGCGAATCTGCAATCAGAGGCTTTGCACAACAGAATACAAGAAATATTAGATTTGATTGACGCCGAAATTAAAGACTAATAAAAATAACCAGTCAATGATTAATTTTTTTAGAAATATAAAAAAACAATAGGTCATTCCGACAGAACAAAGCGACGAGGTATCTCATTATGAGATTTCTCACTATCGGTCAAAATGACAACTAACTAAACACTATGATAAAATTCTTTAGAAAAATTAGAAAAAATTTACTCGCAAAAGATAAAACTAGCAAATACTTTAAATACGCCATTGGAGAAATATTCCTAGTAGTTATTGGGATTCTCATTGCACTTCAAATTAATAATTGGAATCAAAAACGTCTTCAACAGCTTACCTTAACCAACTACTTTCAACGTATGTACGAAGAATTAGAAAGTAGTCGTGATAATCTGGACAATTTAATTTATGACATTGATAGTTTAGTCATTCAAAATAGAAAAACGCTCGAAATATTAAGTTCTAACAATAAAGATTCTATACCAACGCTGCAAAAAACCTTAGGTGCATTAGGTACAGCTTGGATCAATGATTTTAATTATCCAATAATTGAAGAGTTTATGAATGAAGGCTATTTAGCTAAAGTAAATAACACCAAAATTAAAGACGAGTTGCAAGCATTTAGTATTCAACTGAACCATTTTAATACTATTGATAAAGGCATAGGTGATCAATATTCATTAACTATAGAACCTTTTATAAACAAACATCTTAATTACTCACAAATCGCTCTTAACAGGTATAAAAACAGCCTCGTATCTGGAGGACCTGCAACAGATTTTGAAAAGCTATTTAATAATTTGGAAGCATGGAATATTGTAACACTTAAGTTAGAAATGCTTATTTATCAAAAGAATAGTTTAGAAGTCTTTAAAGCCATGACAGAGCGCCTAACCAACTTATTAAATTCAGAGCTAAACTTAAAACCATGATAAAATTCTTTAGACACATCAGACAAAACTTGATCTCAGAAGATAAAACAAGCAAGTACTTTAAATACGCCATTGGCGAAATTGTACTTGTGGTTATTGGGATTCTCATAGCACTTCAAATTAATAATTGGAATGAAAACAGAAAGAATAGTCAATACGAACAAAACTATCTGCAAAGAATTCTAAAGGATTTACACAAAGACCAAACAGAACTTGAGATGCATTTAAATAAAGACACGCTAAAACTAGATGCATTCACTCAGATAATGCGTATGATAAGAACAAATTCAATTACATCAAATCAACAAGCTTTCTTAGGAGCTTTAAACAGCGTTCAGGGGGCCAACTGGTTTGAAGGAAATGACGTAGTATTCAGTGAAATGAAATTTTCTGGTAAGCTAGCGCTAATAGCTTCAGAGGAATTAAGAGAGAGCATACAAAACTACTATAAGCATGTCGAAGAAGTTATAAAACAAGAAAATACCTACATTGCCTTACAAACAAGTGCATATTACAGACTGAATGATTATACGGATAATGCCTTTTTAAGGGAGGCTTCTATGGCACCTAGATGGAATTCAAATACTAACGAGGTAACTTATGAAGATATCATTCACTTTTTTAATAATCTAAATGAAGATCAAAAAAAAGAAGCACTTAAAGATTTTACAATACTAAAAGAGAACATTTTGTTTTCTAACAAGGTTAGAGTTACTCATAACGAAAAAGGTAAAGCGACAATTAAGCTCATAAATGACTATTTAGAAAAGAAGACATAACATCATAAAAATTAAAGTTTAAGCATGATAAAATTCTTTAGAAAAATACGATACGACCTTATGGAAAAAAACAAAATAGGCAAATACCTTAAATATGCAATCGGTGAAATTATACTTGTTGTTCTAGGTATTTTAATTGCCTTACAATTAAACAATCTTAATGATGAAAGAAAAACCGAAAATTTAAGGCAAGTTTATTATAAACAATTATTACAAGATTTTAAGAATGACAAAGCATATATAGAGAAGACATCTTTAGCCATAGATTCAAATATGGTAAAAATTAGAGCCTTTAAAGAAATCTATAATCAACCAAACTTACCAATAATTGAAATAGTTTCTGCAACTGGAAATTTAGATTGGCAACTTTATACTGTTCAATTCAAATCTAATACGGTAAATACGTTACAGAATACTGGTGACATCAAATTAATACCACCAACCATTAGAGAACAATTAATCCGTTTAGATAAATATAAAGAAGAAACAGAAGAGGCTTCTGAATACAATAATGGTGAAGCTGGCAAAGCGGGTTCAATGGCAGCTAATAGATATGGGAGTCCAGAATTTGCCTATAAAAACATACAAAATCAACCCAAACTACGGGAACGGGTATTTGAAGAAAAAAACTTAATTGAGCTTCTTATTACATTAGAAAGGTGCCATTATATGAAGGCTGAATCGGAAAAAGGAAGTCTTAAAAGATTTAAGAAAATTCTATCTGATATGGAAGAAATTGAAATTCTTATTAATAAGGAATTGAAAAAATAACGAAAGCACATCAAAATGCATAATTAATTACTAAAACTCAAAATACTTTATTATTAAAAATCGCTATTAAATGATAAAATTCTTTAGAAAAATTCGCCAAAACTTACTTTCAGAAGGTAAAACTGGAAAGTATTTTAAATATGCAGTCGGAGAAATTGTGTTAGTTGTGCTTGGAATTTTAATTGCCTTACAACTAAATAATCTCAATGATGAACGGAAAACTGAAAATTTAAGACAAGTTTATTATAAACAATTACTAAGGGATTTTGAAAAAGACAAAAAATATATAAAAGAGGCTTCATTATCAATTGATTCTAATATGGTGAAATATAAAGCCTATAAAGAAACTTTTAATCAACCAAACCTTCCTACAATTCAAATAATTAATAATATTAGTAATTTAAATTGGTTCTTTAAAAATGTTCAATTCAAATCTAACACTATTACAACATTAGAAAATACAGGAGATATTAAACTAATACCACATTTTATTAGAGAACAATTAATCAGTTTAAGAAAATACCAAGAAGAAACAGAAAATGTTTCTAAATACAATAATGATAGAGCATCAAATGCAGAATTTAATGCAAGTCAAATATATGGCAGTGTAGATTTTATATTTAAAAATATTAAAAACCAACCTAAACTATTAGAATGGGTATTTGAAAAAAATCGTCAAATAGAGGTTCTTATAGCATTGGAGTCCAGTCAAAATAACAAAGTAGATTCGGAAGAAGGAAGTCTTAAAAGATTTAAGAAAATTCTATCTGATATTGAAGAAATTGAAATTCTTATTAATAAGGAATTGAAAAAATAACGAAAACACAACATACTTTATTATTAAAAATCGCTATTCAATGATAAAATTTTTTAGACGCATACGACAACAATTACTCTCAGAAAATAAGTTTAGTAAATATTTACTTTATGCCATTGGAGAAATTATCCTCGTAGTTATTGGTATTCTTATTGCGCTTCAAATTAATAATTGGAATGCTCAGCAAAAAGAGAAAGAAGCCTTAATGAAAACCCTTTCAATCATAAAAAATAATATTGAAGATGATATTTTAATGCTTGATTCTTTAAAATCAAAACGAGAAAAATTAATACCACTTTATAAAAAGGAACAACTCACTTTTTTCAACAATACCTACGATTTGGAAACTTCTATGAATGCCATATATGTTTTTGATGTATTTAATTTTAAAGCAAACCAAAGTGGTTTCAATACATTAGAGCAATCGCCTTATCTGGCATTAATAAATGGCAGTAACCTGCATAAGTTATTACTAGTGCGCAAATCTGCCATAGAATATCTATATATAACAGAAAATGAAACTAATACAGGAGTAGATAATTTAGAAACGCAGTTAGAACACACGTTTGATATGAAAATGGGATACACCATTTTTATGAGTGCTAAAGAGCAGCAAGACGCTAATATCACTATTACAGATGTTGATGCATTTGTAAAAGAAGTTCATAATTCTGTGCTTTATAGAAATGCTATAACAAAAGCATCTATTAGAGACAAAACTATTATTCCTCAATACGATGCTTTAATTCAGCTTAGCAAAGATGCCATAACTGAGATTAATAAAGTCACCGAGAGTCCATAGTATTTTTAGCATTTATTAAAACCTAAACCTTATTGTCATTCCTGCGAAGGCAGACAAACCTTTAGGTTCAGCGCAGCTAATCCACATGTAATAATCGAATGAAATGCATAAAAATGTTCATCAATACTACTTATACATACTTTCAAATAAGTACAACGGAACATTATATATTGGAATTACAAACGATTTAGAACGGAGAATGTTTGAACACAAAAACAAACTTATTGATGGATTCACCAAAAAATATAGTCTTAATCGATTAATCTACTTTGAAACGTTTCAATACGTCAATGACGCCATAAAAAGAGAGAAAAATATGAAAAAATGGAAACGTCAATGGAAAATAGATCTTATAGAAAAAGAAAATCCTAATTGGAGAGACTTATCTAAAGACTGGCCAAGTCTCTAGATAGTAAAAAATGACCAATACAGTGGATTCCTGCTTTCGCAGGAATGACAAAATTCGTCAAAAAATTATACAAAAACAATCCCAATTTCATTAACTCATCTGATAACAATTCTTAACTTTAAGAACAATTTAACAATAGACAAAAGTCTAAACCCTTAAAAATTGGCGTAACTATTTAACAAGAATGTACCTACCCTTCTTTTTAATCAAAGTTTTACTCTTAATACCATCAACACCATGAACATCAAAAAACACCTCCTCCTACTTCTTATTCTTAATTTGGTATTTTCTTGTAAAAAAAAGCCAGTAGAAACCGATAATATTTTCAAGTATAGAGATTACATCAGTTATACAACCTCTGGATTAGTATCTGTATCAGATCCGATTAAAATTAATTTAGCTGAAGCTGTAGAAGGTTGGGAAATAGAACAAGAATTAGATGCAGATTTAATTAAAACACAACCATATATTCAAGGTAAACTCATAGCTGTTAACAAACACACTTTACTTTTTACGCCAGACGAAGCTTTAGAACCAGCTACAGAATATGGTGTTACCGTAAAATTGGGTAACATTTATAAAACAATTCCTGCAGAATTTAAAAACTACACCTTTCAGTTTAAAACCATCACACCAAGTTTTAGTATCAACACCAACAACCTACAGTCTTATAGTAAAGAATGGCAATATGTATTAGGCCAATTACGATCTTCTGATGTTATTTCTTTAGAGGATGCAAAACAATTAGTAACAGCAAAGCAGAATAAAAAAGACTTAAATTTAGTTTGGCTAGAAGTCTCTGAACCGTCAAAATATTTCGAATTTAAAATCGATAGTATTAAACGCGAAATTGAAGATAGTAAAATTGATATTGCTTGGGATGGCAAAGCTATTAAAGCCGAAAATAAAGGTGATAATTTCATTAATATTCCTGGTAAGAATAACTTTAGTATTATAGAAACACAAGTCATTCAAAATCCAGAGCAGTACTTATCCATTAACTTCTCTGATCCTATAAAAAAGCAGCAAAACTTTGCAGGCTTAGTGACTATTCAGAATGTAAAAAATCCAAAATACATCGTAGATGGCAACGTACTAAAAGTGTATCCAGATACTAAATTAGTTGGTGACATTAAAGTAGATGTATTTACAGGCATTAAAAATACAGATGGTTTTAAACTTAAAAATGCCTACTCACAAACCTTAACTTTTGAAGAATTAAAACCACAAGTAAGACTAATTAGCAATGGCTCTATATTACCAAATTCTAAAGACTTAAAATTCAATTTCGAAGCTGTAAACCTTAGTAAAGTAGATGTAAGAATTATCAAGATATTTGAAGATAATGTTCTTCAATTTCTTCAAGAAAACAATATGGATAGTAATTACGAACACTCTATAAAACAAGTAGGTCGTCGTATTGCAAAAGAAACCATCACACTTCTTCAAGATAAAGCTCAGAACACAGGCAAGTGGAAAGCTTACAGCATCGATTTATCAAAATATTTACAAGCAGATCCTGGAGCCATCTATCGTGTAGAAGTAGGGTTTAAAAAAGACTACTCACTCTACGATTGTACATCCAATTCCGAAACAACAAATGTTGAAGAAGACGATTATTATGATGAGTATTACGAAGAAGATTTTTACCAAACTGAAGAGCTTACAGAAGAGGAAGAAAATCTTCGTGAAGAACGTTATTGGGATAATTTAAGCTACAATTACAGAAACACCAATTATAGATACAGAGATAGAAATAACCCTTGTACAGATTCATATTTCAACTACGGAAATAGAACAGTATCACTTAATCTTATAAGTTCAGATCTTGGTGTAATTGCAAAGCAAGGCAACGACAATAATTACTTCTTTGCGGTCACTAATATATTAACAACAAATCCGGAAAGTGGTACCAAAGTGACACTATATAATCATCAACAGCAAGAATTGGCAACTGGCTCAACTAATACAGATGGTATCATAGAAATTGATGCTAAAAAACGAGCAGCATTTGCCATTGTTACAAAAGGCAAGAGTGTGAGCTATGTAAAGCTTTATGATGGTAATTCTTTATCGCTAAGTAAATTTGATGTGTCTGGTAATAGATTGCAACGAGGACTAAAAGGCTACATATACGGAGAACGTGGCGTTTGGAGACCAGGAGACAGTTTATTCTTAACTTTTGTTTTAAATGACAAGGCTAATGAGTTACCGAAAAGACATCCTGTAAAATTAGAAATCACAGATCCTGTTGGTAAGTTAGTGTATAGAAAAGTGTCCATAGATAACATTAATAATTTCTTTGATTTTACTGTACCAACCTCATCAGATTACAAAACAGGAAATTACAATGCTAAAGTTTCTGTTGGTGGAGCAAATTTCACTAAAAGCTTAAAAATTGAAACGGTTAAACCTAACCGATTAAAAATAAAAATTGATTTTGAGGATGATGTTTTAACGAATAACAAACCGCTTCAAGGAGACTTAAATGTAGCTTGGCTACATGGTGCACCTGCAAAAAATTTAAAAGCAGAAATTAAAGTAAAATTCACAACATCTTATACCGGATTTAAAGGTTACAAAAACTATACGTTCAGTGACCCAACAAAAACCTTTAACTCAGAAGAAACTAATGTTTTTGAAGGCTATTTGGATGCAGACGGAAAAGCAACAGTAGATTCTAAACTCAATATTGGTAAGAATGCTCCTGGTATGTTAACGGCTCAGTTCTTAGTAAGAGCTTTTGAAAATGGTGGTGATTTTTCACTAGATGCCTTTACAATGCCTTACGCACCTTATGAAAGTTTTGTGGGTTTACAATCGCCTAAAGGGAACAATTATGGCTCATTTTTTACAGACGAAAATCAAACCTTTGATATTGCTACAGTAACGGCTGACGGCAAACCCATTCAACGTAACAAATTAGAAGTCAAAGTTTATAAAATTGAATGGCGCTGGTGGTGGAATTCCTCTTACGACAACCTATCAAACTACGTATCGAGCAATTACCACAGACCTGTGCAACAATATGAAATAGATACAGATGCTAATGGAAAAGCAAGTTTTAAACTCAATATTCCAGAAAGTGATCGTGGTCGCTATTTAATTAGAGTTGTAGATCCTATAAGTGGTCATGCCACAGGTCGCACAGCGTACTTCTATAAAAATTGGTGGTCTAATTCAGCTTCAGGTGATAAAGAAGCGGCAAAAATGTTAGTCTTCTCAACAGATAAAGACAACTATAATGTTGGTGATACAGCAAAACTCACCTTTCCATCAGGTAGCGAAGGCAGAGCTTTAGTAAGTATTGAAAATGGAACGGAAGTATTACAACATCAGTGGGTAAAAACTAAGCCAGGTGAAACAACTATTGATATTCCTGTGACTGCAGAAATGGCACCGAATGTATTTATTAATATTTCGTTATTACAGCCACATGCCATCACATCTAATGATTTACCAATACGTTTGTATGGAGTGATTCCGATGATGGTAGAAAATCCTGCAACAAAATTAGAGCCTGTTTTAAACATGCCAGATGCAATTCAACCAGAGCAATCTTACGAGATAAAAGTGTCTGAAAAGAACAACAAAGCCATGACGTATACCATTGCTGTTGTAGAAGAAGGGCTATTAGATTTAACACGTTTTAAAACGCCAAACGCTTGGGATAGTTTCTATGCTCGTGAAGCTTTAGGAGTAAAAACTTGGGATATTTTCGATGATGTTATCGGAGCGTATTCTGGAAGCATAGATCAAGTCTTCGCTATTGGTGGAGATGGCAGCGCAGCTGGTGGAAAAAACAAAAAAGCAAATCGCTTTAAACCTGTGGTAACTTATCTAGGACCTTTCTTATTAGATGCAGGAAAAACAAAAACGCACCAATTAAAAATGCCAAATTATGTTGGCGCAGTGCGTGCAATGGTTGTTGCTGGTAATAATAACACCGAAGCTTATGGTAGTGTTGAGAAATCAGTACAAGTGAAGAAGCCGTTAATGGTTTTAGCAACCTTACCAAGAAAATTAAGTCCAGGTGAAAAAGTAACGTTACCAGTTACTGTGTTTGCTATGGAAAACAAAGTGAAAAACGTAACCCTTTCAGTAAATGTAAGTGATGGTATTACTGTAAAAGGTAACAAATCGCAATCACTTCAATTTAGCAAACCAGACGAAAAAATGGTATATTTTGAATTGGATGTTACCAAAGCAAAAGGCATTAACACTGTTGAAGTTGTAGCCACAGGAAATGGAGAAAAATCAACTTACAAAGTTGAGATTGATGTGGAAAATCCAAATCCGTTCACGTCTCGTGTTATTGATAGTGAAATACAAGCTAGCGCAAAACAAACAGTTGAGATTACAACTTTTGGAGTCCCAGGAACTAATTCTGCAACTGTAGAATTCTCAACCTTACCTCCAATGGATTTCACTAAACGCATGGAATACTTAATTCGTTATCCTCATGGCTGTGTTGAGCAAACCACTTCTGGCGTATTTCCACAATTATTCTTAGCAGATATATTTGATTTAACACCTCAAAAGAAAAAGCAAGTACAACGTAATATCGAAAATGGAATTCAACGTTTAGGACGTTTTCAAAATGCTAGTGGTGGATTAGGTTATTGGATGGGAGAAAACACAGCCAATGATTGGGGAACAAGTTATGCTGGTCATTTTATGATAGAAGCAGAAAAGAAAGGATTCATTTTACCGCTAACTTTTAAAAGCAATTGGATTGCTTACCAAAGACAAGCCGCTCGTAATTGGAGACCAAGTTATAAGCATTATCATAGTGATTTTGCACAAGCGTATCGTTTATACACCTTAGCATTAGCTGGAGCTCCTGACTTAGCAAGCATGAACCGATTAAGAGAGTTTGAAGAAATTTCTAACGATGCTAAATGGAGATTAGCTGCAGCTTATGCCTTAGCCGGACAAAAAGAAGCTAGTGAAGCGATTTCTAAAATGGCAAATATTGAATTTGAATCACCAGAAAACGATTCATACACCTATGGTTCATTATACAGAAACAGAGCCATGGCATTAGAGACAATGCTTATTACCAATCATCCTAAAAAACATGATTTAGCTAAATCTATTGCAAAATCTCTATCAAGCGATCAATGGATGAGTACACAAACCACAGCATATAACTTATTAGCTATAGGCAAAATGATTACTCAGAATGGTGGTAAAGAATTAAAACTAACCTATACTATCAACGGAAAAACGGAAACTATTGATACACAAAACGGTATTTCGCAACGTAGCATTCCTATTAACGAAGGCTCAAACCAAATGACCATCACCAACGGAAAAGACAACTTAGTTTATGTACGAGTCTTAAATTCTGGTAAATTAAAATTAGGTGAAGAAATAGCAGAACAACGTGGCTTCTCAATTTCAACCGTTTATAAAGATTTACAAGGCAACAAAATTAATGTTACCAATTTGCAACAAGGTCAAGATTTTGTAGCAACAGTTAGCATATCCAACTTAACTAGAGATTATGTGAATGATGTGGCCTTAACTCAAATTTTTCCATCGGGTTGGGATATTGTAAATACACGTTTTACAGATTTTGGAGATACCACAGTGAGCAATGCAAGGTATACTGACATTAGAGATGACAGAGTTAATTTCTATTTCGATATGAACGGCAGTGGCAAGTATGGTACAAAAACATTCTCTGTAATGTTAAACGCATCGTATTTAGGAACATACTATTTACCAGGAACGCAAGCTGAAGCTATGTACGATAATGATGATTACTTGGTAAGAAACAAAGGCCAATGGGTCACTGTTGAAAAATAATAAATAAACACGAACGTCATTGCAAGGAATATGGAACGAATAACAAACAGATTGCCACAACTAACAAAAAAGTCAGCTTCGCAATGACGATATAAAAACACTAAACAAACTAAAACTTGTCGGTCGACAGACAAGCATCCTAAACATAAACCGCTAAAAATGTTTAACCCAAAAATTTAAAGATTATGAACTTTTTAAAACAAATTTTAGCAGTAGGATTATTATTAGGTGTAACTACAATTAGCGCACAAGAACAAGCTTATGTAGCTGCAGAAAGTGGATTATCACTTAGAGATCAACCAGATGTCAGTGGTAAAATGCTGAGTAAATTAGCTTATGGCGAAGCCATTGGAGTATTAGAAAAAACGGATAAAAAACTAGTAATTCTTGACGCTGGAGAAAAAGTAAGTGGAGAATGGGTAAAAGTTGAAACCAGAAACCATATTGGTTATGTTTTTAATGGCTACTTGTCATCAACAAAAATTTCTAAAACCATCCGATTAGATTTAGATAAATTGAATGTTGAAATAAAGAATTTAGCCACTAGTGATTACAAAAGGCTTCATAACTTAAAACAACAAGATTCAGCAAAAATCAATGTAGATTTAGGTGCATCACCTGAAAGAAAACAAATTGTACTGGTTGATAATGATTATAAGCATGTCAGTATTTTTCAACGTTACGAAAACAGCATATCTTTTATGTCGGAAAATGCACAATGTGATTCAAAAAATTGGAAACATTTTGATTCTGAATGGAAACCATTAAAAAAAGTAAGATCTAATGCATTTGAAACTTTAGCTTACACAGAAAATGATTGGAAAAAATTCATCAAAACAGCTACAGAAGATTTAAAAACAGAAGTCATTGATCAATGTGGTGAAGACTGGTTAGATTACTTTAAGAAAATTGAAAACCTAAAAGACCATCCTGTTGGAGTTTCAACAAAACGTGTATTTTTAAAAATAATACTCACGGATTTTGAAAACAACATTACTGAAAAGATAATAGAATTTGATATACCGAATGGTTGTTAAAAAATAGATTAAAATTGAAACTTAATGTCTCCTTGAGCGCAGTTGAAAGATCTTAACCAAAAAGGTTTCGACTGCGCTCAACAAGACATATTTATTAAATTAACATGAAAAACTTCAAACCATACTACGCTGTAATTTTTACCTCAACACAAAGTCAAGATATAGATGGCTACTCAGAAATGGCTGAAAAAATGGAAAATCTAGCCAAACAACAAACGGGTTTTATTGGAATAGATTCTGCTAGAGATGATGTTGGTATTACCGTAAGTTATTGGGAAAGTTTAGAAGCTATAAAAAACTGGAAAGCCAATACAGAACATTTATTAGCCCAACAAAAAGGACGTGAACAATGGTACAATTGGTATAACGTAAAGATTTGTAAGGTAGAACGCGAGTATGAATTTAAACTTGATTAAATACGGCTAGTATTTCACCGTAAAATGACCTCTATACTCCATTCCATCTAAAATAATATGATACCAATAGTCTGAAGTTGGTAGCTTTTCCCCATTAAAAGTCGCATCCCAAGAGGCATCACGATTAATCGCTGAGAATAGTATTTTCCCATAACGATCATAAATATATAATTCGGAATTTGTAAAATATTGAGTGACATTCAATAAAAAGAAATCATTCTTCCCATCTCCATTCGGTGTTATAAATTTCTGAATGTAAAAATGAAAATAGTCTTGCTCTATAACAGTTCCACAACTAATAGATTTAATATAAATGGTATACAAACCACTCTGTTTATTCACAAATAAATTACTGTACTGATAATTTAAGCCGTCTAATGAATATTGATGATCATCTTCATTAAAAACATTAATAACAATTGAACTTCCATTAGTTTCTATGCTTTCTATTTCAGGTGACTCTATTAACTCCACATTAAAAGTTATAATTTCTGTTAAACAATCACCTGTAATTTCAACCTCATAGTCTCCAGCTGTATCGATAGTTAAAGATGCGGTCATTTCGCCTGAAACCCAATTGTAGTTTGGATTATTTATAGTTGTTGTCGCTTCTAAATCTAAAAATTGATCTTCGCACAAAAACAGAAATTCTTCTCTATATTCTATTGGTTGAGTTCCTAATACTTCCCACTGACAGAGATCTTCATTAAAAAATGTGGTTTGCCAACATTCTAGGTTTATTGGCTCTATTGGTTGAGAACCTGTAACCTCCCAATCACAATCCGTATCATTAAAAGATGCTATTTGCCAACATTCTAAATTTGAAGGTACTGTTGGTTGCGTTCCATTTATATCCCAAGAGCAAGTTGCAGTATTAAATAACGCTGTTTGCCAACATTCTAAGTCTGTTGGCTCTACTGGTTGTGTACCAGTAACTGACCAACTGCAAGAACTATCATCAAAAGTTGCGGTTTCCCAACACGCTAATCCAGTTGGCATTAGAGGCTGTGTACCACTAACCTCCCAAGTACAGGTTAGATTGTTAAATATGGCTATTTCCCAACATTCAACTGTTGGTTGCGTTGGTTGATTTCCTGAGATTACCCAAGCACATGTTGCACTATCGAAAGTTACCGTTTCCCAACATTCTAAATTTGAAGGAGCCGTTGGTTGAGTTCCGCTAATGTCCCAAGAACAAGTTGCGTTATTAAATACCGTTACTTCCCAGCATTCTAAACCTGTAGGCTCTTCTGGTTGTGTGCCAGTAACAGACCAACTACAAGAACTATCATTAAAGGTTGCAGTTTCCCAACATGCAGTTGTTGGAGCTGGTGGAGCTTGATTTACAATAATTTCGTAAACATCTGAAAATGTGATGCAATCTGCATTATTCAAATTTGCTGCATATTCAGCAACCTTAGCTCTAAAATATGTGGTTGATATAATCCCAGAAATTCCGATAGACGCATTTGTTTCTCCAGATAAATCTGTCCAAGTCACATTATCTGTACTTGTTTGCCATTGGTAAAAATGATTGTTAAATACTGTATTATCTGGCATTGCAGTAATAGTTTCAGAATATGGTGTTTGTGTGCTACATAAAGTTATAGAACTATTACTAGTACCATCATTGATATCAATAGAATCACCACAACTTTTAAATACAATATCGTCTATGGCTAAATCATTTCCACAACCACCAGATGCATTGTTTATCATTTTCAGAATAATGGATGTTTGGCCAACCGTAGATTGAAACACTAGCGCATACTGATTCCAGTCTGATGCTGTTGTTCCAAAAATATTTCCCGTTGTACCGGACGCTAAAAGCGTTGTGTCTGTATTATCCCATATTTCGAAACTTACATTTACCGGAATGGCTCCTGCGCCACAAAATCCATTTGGAGGAGTTAAATTGATGAGCCATGAAGAAAACTCATAAGTGGTGTTTTCACAAAGTCCATTAATAGTCGTTTTATAAAACTCACCAGCAGCAAAATTAGAATTTACAATAAGCATTCTACCATTTGTATCACTCGGTGTATGATCGTTTATACTAAACCAATCAAAATAATTAGAAGTACTAGAAACCGTATAAAATCCGTCGTTAGGATCTTGATTATTTGCGTAAGTATAAGTTGTTGTACCAGCAGGTAATGAGGTGTTTTGTGTACCAACACCAAAAGTTTCTGTAAAAATGGGATCTCCTGAATTTCCTTGACAAAAACCTAATTGCGCATGCATCTCTTTCGAAAGAAAAGAAATACAGAAAATTATGAGTACTTTAAGATCTAAGATAGAGTTTCGCACGTTTAAATATATAGATAACTTTGTGTAATAAAACTTACTTTTCCATAAAAAGAACAAATAACATCCTTTGTATAGTCTATGTATAGGTTAATTAAATATTTAAAACGACATAAGATAAAATCTTTAGTGATTTTTATCTTAGTTATCGCTTATTATTTCTGTTTGCCTAAGCAATTATTTAAGGATCCAACCGCTACAGTCATCACTAGTAATTCTAATGAACTACTAGGAGCTCTTATTGCAGATGATGGCCAATGGAGGTTTCCTGTAAGCGATAGTGTGCCAGATAAATTTAAAACTTGTATTCTTCAATTTGAAGATGAATATTACTACAAGCATCCTGGATTTAATCCGGTTTCCATCTTTAAAGCCTTAAAAGGCAATATAAGTTCTGGTTCTGTAAAACGAGGAGGTAGTACCATTACACAACAAGTGATTCGTTTATCTCGAAAAGGACAATCCCGTAGTTATTTAGAAAAAATAAAAGAACTGGTTTTAGCAACACGCTTAGAGTTTAGACTATCCAAAGATGAGATCCTTAATTTGTATACTAGTTATGCTCCTTTCGGAGGAAATGTTGTCGGGATTGATGCTGCGTCATGGAGGTATTACAATAGAAATGCTTTTGATCTATCTTGGGCAGAAAGTGCCACTTTAGCCGTTTTACCAAATGCTCCTAGTTTAATTTATCCTGGAAAAAATCAAAAAAGATTGTTAGATAAGCGGAATCGTTTATTAAAAAAATTATATAATAATGGTACTATTGACCAACTGACTTATGAGCTTTCAATTACCGAAGGCTTACCACAAAAACCCTATCCATTACCACAAATCGCTCCGCATTTACTCCAAAAAGTTGCGCTAAAACATAAAGGGCAGCGCATAAAAACAACAGTTAAATCTTCGCTACAACAACAGACTAATAGTATTGTAAAACAACATTACAATAGATTGAAACAAAATGAAATTTACAATATTTCTGTTTTAGTTTTAGATGTTAATACTAGAGAAGTTTTAACGTATGTAGGCAATTCACCAACAGATAATGCGCATCAAAAAAGCGTAGATATTATTGATAAACCCAGAAGTACAGGTAGTATTTTAAAACCATTTTTATATGCCGCCATGTTAGATGCTGGCGATTTATTACCCAATACATTAGTAGCAGATGTACCAACACAATTTGGAAGTTATCAACCTGAAAATTATAACCAAACATACGATGGAGCAGTATTTGCAAATGAAGCTTTATCGCGTTCTTTAAATGTACCAACTGTTAGGATGCTTCAAGAATTTGGGCTAGATCGTTTTTACCATTATTTGAAACAATTACAGCTTAAAGATTTAAAATATAATGCGAATCATTACGGTTTATCATTAGTGCTTGGAGGTGCAGAAAGTAATCTTTGGGACTTATGTAAAAGTTATGCAGCTATGTCTTCAACTTTAAATCATTTTAATGCCAATTCTAGTCAGTATTTCTCGAATGAATTTTGTCAACCTATTTACAATTCGCAACAAACCATTGACTTCGGAACTTTATCTAATGAAAAAGAAGTTTTTGATGCGGCTTCAATCTTTCTCACTTTTGAAAGCATGAAGCAAGTCAACCGACCAGAAAGTGATGAAAGCTGGGAATATTACGATTCTTCGCAAGAAATAGCTTGGAAAACAGGAACTAGTTTTGGCTTTAGAGATGCTTGGGCAATCGGCACAACCAAAGATTATGTTGTTGGCGTTTGGGTTGGTAATGCAGATGGAGAAGGACGACCAGGTTTAGTTGGTGTGCAAACGGCTGCACCTATTTTATTTGATGTTTTTGATGTATTACCAAAAAATGATTGGTTCGCTCAACCTTATGATGAAATGTTAGAGGTGACTATTTGCAAAAAAAGTGGCTACAGAGCTTCTTCAATTTGTGATGATACAGAAATGCGATACATACAAACCAGTGGCCAAAAAACTGAGCCTTGTCCGTTTCATAAATTGGTTCATTTGGATGTTTCAGAAATGTATCAAGTAAACTCATCTTGCGAAGCCGTTTCAAACATTAAAAACAAATCATGGTTTATACTGCCGCCCTTACAAGCCTATTACTTTAAAACGAAAAATCCGTTTTACAAACCATTACCTCCATATAGAAATGATTGCCTGGAATCTACTGGCATCTCAATGGAATTTATCTACCCTAATCAACAAACCACTATTTTCTTACCCAAAGATTTTGATGGTAATACCAACGATTTAATACTTAAAGTAGCACACTCTAAACCCGAATTAGAGATTCATTGGTATATTGATAGTGAATATATTGGTAGCACAAAAGACATACATGATATGGCTGTTTTGCCAACATCTGGAGACCATATTATTACGGTTATGGATGAACTTGGAAACGAACTGAAACATAAAATTACGATTTCAGATTAATACCATTCAAGTGCAAATCGCTATGTTTGCAGAAATAAATCAACTTATTAATTATGGAAATTGTTCAGTTTATACATTCAAAATGGGCCTATCTTGTTTTATTAGTCCTAGTTCTTGCCACTTTTAATGCGCTTATTAAATTTTTTGGAGACAAAGAGTTTGATGCTAAAGATTTCAGAATCTCTTTATTTGCATTGATAACAATGCATATTCAATTATTAATTGGTATTGTATTATTCTTTATGAAAGATTATTTCTCAACGATTGAACAAATCGGAGGAATGGGAGAACTTATGGCAAATAAAGCTTTAAGAAATCTTGTTGTAGAGCATCCACTGACGATGATAATTGCTGTTGCCTTAGTAACTATTGGATATTCTAAACATAAAAAGAAATTAACGTCTAAGCCAAAATTTAAGCTTTTAGCTATTTTTTACACATTGGCCCTAGTTTTAGTTTTAGCTAAAATTCCTTGGAATCTTTGGTTTTAAACATAACACTCTATTGCATAAAAAAGCGTTCAGAAAAATTCTAAACGCTTTTTTTATATTTAAAAACAGAAATTTATTATTGGTCTGTCTCTTATTTTATTTCTCTTATTAAATAAATATAAGCAGGAAAGTGATCGCTATAACCACCAGAAAGACCAGCGTTAACCATTCTTAAAGGATAACCTTTATAACGCCCTTCTTTATTAGTTAAATACGATTTATTAAAAATACCAGCTTTATAAAAGCGAAATGAAGAATAATCCTTTTCTAAAAATGGTTGGCTTATTAAAATCATATCAAATAAACTCCAAGCATCTCTATAACCTGTTGTTCCCAAACCTTTTTTCTTAAATAAGTCTTCATAAGGATTATAAATACCCTTCAACTTAACTTTTTCTTTATTCCCCTCTGCCTTGATGGCCTTTTTCATACTATCATTTGTAGGGTTATCATTAAAATCACCCATAGTAAGAATTTTAGCATATGGATCTATAGATTGTAATGAATCTATAATACGTTTATTTAACTCACCAGCAGCAACACGCTTAAATCTACTTCTTGCTTCACCACCACTTCTAGACGGCCAGTGATTAACAATTATATGTATTAAATCTCCTTCTAATTCTCCACTAACCAATAACTGGTCTCTTGTATATACGCGTTCTCTAGTTGAATCATCATAAATAAGCAATTCATGAGAGCTTGTTTCTATAGGTCTAAAAAGTGATTTTTGATACAATAAAGCAACATCAATTCCTCTTTTATCTGGAGAATCAAAATGAATGATGCCATAATCTTTGTCCAATAATTGAGGATCATTAACTAAATCAACTAAGACCTGTCTGTTTTCAACCTCAGAAACTCCAATAATGGCTGGTGTGTTTTTTGTGTCTTCATGACCAATATCAGCAACCACCTTTGCCATATTTTGAATCTTTTTAACATAAGCCTTTGCTCTCAATGCTTGATTCAACTCCATTATAGGACTTGCCTCATCAAACTTAGTCGTGTCATTAATAGTATCAAATAAATTTTCTAAATTATAGAAGGCAACAGTATGTATTTTATACTTTTTCTTTTCTTGTGCATTTATCGTTACAAATGCGCAAAGAAGCATTACTGTTAAAGTGAGTTTTAAATTTTTCATTTAGTATATGTTATGTTAACATTATTTACTTTACAAATCTTGAGCCAAAAGTATATATTTATTATAAATAATGTAAATTTGCAAGCCTTAAATAACTATTATTTAATCTACAAAGATTATTAACTTTAAAATTAAGTATGAAAAAAAGTTTAATTATTTTATTATTTGGAGTTTTTTCTTCCTTTACAATGATGGCTCAAAGCACTATTGTTAAAGGTAGTGTAAAAGATGCTGCATCTTCAGAACCAATTCCTGACGTTACCATAACCATCGAAGAAACACAGCAATCAACTCTAACTAATGGTTTAGGAGAATTTATCTTTTCTAGTAATGTACCATTAGGAGAACAGGTATTGAGAATATCAAAAACTGGTTACGAAACTAAACGTTACCCAATTATTGTAAATGAAGGACAAACTGTAAATATTACAGACATGACTTTAGATATCGATATAACAGGAGCTGAAGATTTGTTTACCATTACACTTTCTGATGATGAGCTTAGTGACGATACAAGTGGTTCAGATAATATTTCTGGATTATTATCTTCATCTTTAGATATTTTTCAAAGAACAGCAGCATTCGAATTTAGTTCTTCATTCTTTAGAGTGAGAGGTTTAGACTCAGATAATGGTTCTGTATTAATGAACGGTATTGAGATGAACAAAATGTATAACGGTAGACCACAGTGGAGTAATTGGGGAGGCTTAAATGACATGATGCGCAACCAAGTACTATCAAATGGATTAGGTGCTTCTGATTACAATTTTGGTGGTATTTTAGGAACCTCTAATATTATTACAAGAGCTTCTAGTTACAGAAAAGGTGGTCGTATAACTTATTCATCTTCAAATCGTAGTTACACTAACCGTGCTATGGGTAGTTATGCTTCTGGTTTATTAGACGGAGGTTGGTCTTATGCCTTTATGATTGGAAGAAGATGGGGTGATGAAGGTTATCAAGATGCTACATTATACGATTCTAATTCATTCTTTGCTACTATAGAAAAGAAAATAAACGAAAAGCACAGCCTTAACTTTACTTCAGTATATACTCCAAACAGAAGAGGAAAATCTTCTGCTAACACTCAAGAAGTATATGATCTTAAAGGGATTAAATATAATGAATTTTGGGGTGATTTAGACGGAGAACAACGTAATTCTCGTATTAAAGAAGTTGAAGAACCTATTTTTATGTTAAATCATTATTGGGATATTTCTTCTAAAACAAGCTTAAATACTAGTATTGGATACCAATTTGGTAAAATAGGAAACAGTAGATTAGATTATGCTGGTGGAACAAACCCAAGTCCTGCTTATTACCAAAATTTACCAAGTTATTTCTTAGAAGATGGTGACTTAGAAGGAGCTTATGAAGCTGAACAAGAATTTATCAACGATGGTCAAGTTAATTGGAATAGAATTATTGATGCCAACTTAACAAACAATATTTCTGGAGCAAATGCTGCTTATGTGTTGTATGAAGATAGAAATGATGACAAACAACTTACTTTAAACACTGTTTTTAATACAGAGCTTAATGATAATATCATTTTAAACGGAGGAATTAATTATAAAAAATTAGATTCTGAAAACTTCGCAGAAATAATTGACTTATTAGGAAGCACAACAGGAGCTTCAAATATTGATTCATTTAACCAAAATCAATTTGATTTAAATAATCCAGATCGTGTTGCTTTTGAAGGAGATAAGTTTAGATATAACTATAATTTATATGCTAACGAATTATCAGGTTTCGCCCAAGCACAATTTAAATATAACAAAATAGATTTCCATGTTGCTGGTAGTGTTACTAAAACAGACTACCAAAGAGAAGGTTTGTACAAAAATGAGAATCAGATTTTATATGATAATGGTGTAGAAATAGATAACTCATATGGTAAAGGAGATAAGTTAGAATTTACAGGTGTAGGAGCTAAAGCAGGTTTAACTTATAAAATAACAGGAAAACATTTATTGAATTTTAATGGTGGTTATATTACTAAAGCACCATCAATTAGAAACACATATACAAACTCAAGAGAAAGTCATGATTATGTTGGTAAAATTAACGGAGTAAATAACCCTGACATCAATATAACTGAAGAAACAATAACATCTTTTGACGCTAGCTATATTTTTAGATCACCAATAGTGAGTGCAAAATTAACAGGTTTCTACACTACAATTGAAGATGCAAACGAGATTTCTTTCTTTTTCACACAAGGAAGCACTACAGGTTTTATACAAGAAGTTTTATCTGGTGTAGATAAAGAGCATTTTGGAGGAGAATTAGGTATAGAAGCACAAGTTACACCAACAATTAAATTAAAAGGTGCCGCGTCTGTTGGTCAATATACATATAGCAATAACCCAGATTTATA
Organism: Winogradskyella eximia; assembly: GCF_003386165.1. Classification (GTDB taxonomy): domain Bacteria; phylum Bacteroidota; class Bacteroidia; order Flavobacteriales; family Flavobacteriaceae; genus Winogradskyella; species Winogradskyella eximia. The sequence continues at coordinate 310,060 of NZ_QRDV01000003.1, forward strand.
CGTTACTTCAACATCAGACGATTTTACAACTACTGAAACTGACGCAAATAGCGGTTTAACGACAACTGTAAACACCTCTGGAGTAGTTAGTACTTCAAACTTAGAGAATTATAAAGTTGCTGGAGGTCCTCAAACAGCATATTCTATTGGTTTTGAATACAGAGATCCTAATTACTGGTGGTTTGGTGCAACAGCTAACTTCTTTGATAATGCTTATATTGACGTAAGTCCGTTATCAAGATCTGAAGAGTTTTATACAGATGCTGATGGCTTACCATATAACGATTATGACCCAGACGTTGCGGAAGGGTTATTAAAGCAAGAAAAATTTGACAGCTACATGGTGGTAAATTTAGTTGGTGGTAAATCTTGGAGAATAGGTGATAAATATGTTGGTTTCTTTGCAAGTGTTGGTAACCTTTTAGATAAAGAATACAAAACAGGTGGTTATGAGCAAGGTAGAAGAGCAGATTACAGAGCTTTAAGAGACGATGTTAGTAACACTAAAAGAGTATTTGGCTCTAAATATTGGTATGGCCGTGGAGTTAACTACTTTCTAAATGTTTATGTTAGATTTTAAAAAAGAAAAGAAAAATTAATATATTATATTACAATTATGAAAAGTGCAACTTTCATGAATTCAATAATTACAAATAAAAAAATTATGAAAAGAACAATTAAATTATTAATGATTTTAATGGTATCAGTTACCATTACATCTTGTGTACAAGATGATGATTATACTGTTCCTAATAGTCTAGGAAATGAAGAAAATGAAAAGTTAAATGAACTTTTAAGCAGAGTAGATAACGGATTAGCTGATGAAATTCAACTAAAAACCATTACAGAAGTAAGAGCATTAGCAGTACAATATGAAGCAATTACTATAGAATCTGAAATTATGGTAAAAGGGTATGTGTCATCTAGTGATGAAACAGGTAATTTTTATAAAGAATTCTTTATTCAAGATGATCCAACTAACCCAACTGCAACTTTAAAAGTTGTATTAAACCAAGCTGATACTTATAATCAATTTAACCAAGGTAGAGAAGTATACATCTATTTACCTAGTTTAGTTATAGGTGAAACTAATACTGGTGATGATGTTATTACAATTGGAGGAAAGATTGATGATTTTGACAATGATGTTCTTGCTATGACAGCTAATCAAATACCTGATCACCTTTTTAGATCATCTGTTACTGAAACATTAACTCCTGTAGAATTAAATTTATCTGAAATTACTGAATCACATCTTGGTATGTACGTTAAACTTATTGACGTTCAGTTTCCTATAGGTTTAGCTGGTTTACCTTATGTAGATCCAACTGACGACTATGATTCTTCTAGACCAATAGAAAGCTGTGGTGAATCTTCAACTTTTGTTATGGAGTCTAGTACATTTGCAAATTTTAAAGATATTACACTTCCAACTGATGGTAAAGGTTCTATTTCTGGAATCATAAACAAAACTTACGATGGATACGATTTAGTTTTACAACTAAATACAACTGACGATGTTGTTATGGATGGTGTACGTTGCGATCCATTATTTGTTGAGGCATTTGAAACTGATTTTTTAACATGGACAAATTACAGCGTAACAGGAGCTCAAGTATGGTCACCTAATACTTATGGTAATCCAGGAAAATGTGCGGCAATGTCTGGATTTGCTAGTGGTTCTACAACTGCAAACGAAGATTGGTTAATTACACCTGCTATAGATATGTCAAATGTTAGTGGTGGAGTTTTAACTTTTCAAACAGCAATGAATTACTCAGGTAATGTAATGGAAGTATATATGTCTACTGATTATTCTGGAGGAGACCCAAACACTGACGGAACTTGGACACAATTATCTGCAACATTATCTACAGGTAGTTGGAACTGGACAGATTCTGGAGAAATTGATGTCTCTGCAGCAGCTGGTGGTAATCTATTTATTGGATTTAAATACACATGTACAAGTTCAACATCTGCTACATACGAAATTGATAATGTAAAAGTTATTGCTCAATAATATAATTAAGGTTTTATCCTTTGTTAAAACAGAAACCTGCTTATTGCAGGTTTTTGTTTTTATTAATACTTAGCCAATAAATGTTAGACAATTATTACATCACCATATTCAACCATTACAAAAAAGTCTTTGGCAAAAAAAGCATTACAATTGCATTGCTATACATTAATGCTTTAGAGATTTCTATTGCGCTTGCTTTAGGTGCATTTTTTATGGCTTTTGCTAGTCAGATGAAAATATCAGTAATGTCTTCATCAAAATTTTGGGTGTTATTTACATTAATTGCACTCTTCATCATATCTAAAAACTGGATGCGCTATAATGGCAAGAAAAGAACAATCCTTAATGCTAAATCTAAGCGCATTGATACTTCTATCTCATTATTATGGCTTATACCAATAGGATGCTTAACAATGGCTTTTATTCTTCTTCAGGTACAATAAAAAACGTTACCCTTTCGGATAGCGTTACTTTTAAATTTATTTATTTCAACCGAATTTACTCAGCTTTCTTTTCTTCTTTAGCTTTGTCTGCACAACACGCTTTTTTACAGTCAGCCTTACATGCTTTCTTTTCAGCATCAGTTTTATTAGCACAACATGCCTTTTTACAATCTGCTTTACATGTTTTAGCATCCGCACCAAAAGTATCTACAGCATGCATATCTTTAACTTTATAAGTATCTGATACTTTACCAACAGCTTCTTCTAAAGATTTAGGGGTTACTTTAGCTTCATCATATTCTACCATAGCTAAACGCTTATCAAAATCTACTTTTGCAGATTTTACACCTTCCATTTTAGCCATTTTCTTTTCAATGGTTTTAGCGCAACCCATAGCGCAAGTCATACCATCAATACCAAATTCTACTTTAGCGTAAGTGGCATTTGGGTCTAAAGTTTGAGCAACATCTTTCTTTGTTACTTCTACATCTACAGTTTTAACTTCTGGTTGTTTTTCGTTTTTACAAGATGTAAAAACCAGTGCCATAATCGCTATTAAACTTACTACCTTTAATGTCTTCATAGATTTAAACTATTAAATTTTGCATAAATCTAATAAATATTGCCGTTTCTTGCGAGACAATTAACGAATTTTGTGATTTATTTATAGCTATCTCGAATGAAAAATCTAAACATTAAGTGGATTTATCTTTTAATTCTCTCTCTCATTTGGGGAAGTTCATTTATTTTAATTAAAAAATCACTTTTAGGGCTTACTCCTTATCAGCTGGGTGCTTTAAGAACTATTATTACTGGTATCATCTTATTAGTTTTTGGTATTAATAAGCTCAAGGCAATTCCGAAATCAAAATGGAAATGGCTTTTACTTTCTGGACTTTTAGGCTCTTTTATACCTGCATTTTTTTTTGCTATTGCAGAAACTGAAATTGATAGCGCTGTTACCTCTATTTTAAACTCACTTGTGCCTTTAAATACTATCTTATTAGGTTTTGCTATATTTAAAATTGCATCAACCAAACGCCAAGTATTAGGTGTTATCATTGGATTTACAGGTACAGTCATTTTAATACTAAAAGGCGCTGAATTAAACCCAAATCAAAACTACTTATACGCTAGTTTTATAATTGCTTCTACGGTAATGTATGCTGCTAATGTCAATATAATAAAACGTCATTTACAAGATGTAAAACCACTAGCTATAGCTGCCGGTAGCTATGCATTTATAATTATTCCTGCATTTATAATTTTAATATTTAGCAATTTCTTCACACTAGAAACATATAATAATCCTGCTTTACCAAAAGCATTTATGTATATCACTATTCTAGCCGTTTTTGGCACTGCAATAGCGAAGGTTCTCTTTTTTAAACTGGTACAACTATCTACACCTGTCTTTGCGTCTTCTGTAACATATATTATGCCCATTGTTGCATTAGGCTGGGGAATATTGGATGGTGAAACTTTTAGCTTTATACAGGGTTTGGCAGCATTACTTGTTTTGGTAGGTGTATACCTTTCACATAAACATATAGCATAAAAAAAACCGAAGCTTTCACTTCGGTTTTTTTTATGCTATAATTAACTATGATTAGTTAAAATCTGCATCAGTAACACCTTCGTTAATTTTAACTTCTGTAGTTTCAAAAGATAAAACTTGAGGTCCAGTAGCAACCTTCATAGTATTAGGTAACATAATACCATTAGCTTCTTTATAGTTAGAATAATCAATAACCGTTGTCATTGACATTCCTTGCATTTCAGCCGTTTCTTCTGTTCTTAGTAAATATCCTGTTTTAACATCATAAAATCTATAAGATACAGTCTCTCCTTTAGTAACTTTTACCTTGTAAACATCAGCACCATCAATAGTCATTAAACTTTCTAAAGCTAAGCTAGACGCATCCATGTATAATTCAGGAAACAATCCTTTTTCAGATTTCTTTGTCTCTAAAGTTTTTGCATCCATTGGTGCTTTTTGACCTTGTTGCTCTATAAAACCACTTTCTCCATTAAAATTTTGCTTCATAACAGTTCCCATACCTTCAACAACAATCTCCATAAAAGACTTGTTAGGTGCCATTTGCTTAACAGTTGCTTTAGGCTTAAATGGTGCTCCTTGAATAGTAACATCAGAATTAACTAATATTGTATTTACTTTGTTCAAGTTTACTTCTCCTCCAATTGCAGTGATATAATTTTTAACTACAGCATCACCAGTTAAACCTGCAGGTAATGGCTTAGAAAATACTGGCTTCTCAACAGCGTTAGCAAACTTATCATAGTACTTAATAGGAATTCCTGTTTTTTCTAAATTCTCTATAACATCTACTCCATTACCAACAACGATGATTCTTAAGTTATCGGCTTGAAAATATTTGTTTGCCACTCTCTGAATATCTTCAACAGATACATCATTTATTTTCTGTAAATACGTTGTATAAAAATCTTCAGGTAAATCATTCAACTTAATGTTTAATGCATAATTAGCTATAGTTTGTGGACGCTCTAATGCCATTACAAAATTACCAACATATTTAGCTTTAGCATCTTTTAAAAGTTGTGCATCTACTGGTTCTGTTCTAATTCTATTGATTTCTTTTAAAGCTTCAACAACAGCACTATCTGTAACCGCATTTCTAACTTTAGCAGTAGCATTAAAACGAGATGCTCCATATCTATTTGCTCCTAAACTAGAATATGCACCATAAGTATATCCTTTGTCTTCTCTAAGATTCTTAAATAAATATCCTTCACCACCACCACCTAAGATGTTGTTAGTAATTAAAGCTGCATGATAGTCTGGATCATTCATCTTTAATTTAACATTATTTGTAATAGAAAGATTAGACTGTGTTGCATCTGGTACATCTACAAAGTTAATTTGCGTGTATTGAACATTAGCATTTGGCTGAGGCACTGCAGAATTAACATCCACTGACTTCGTCCAATCGTTAAAATATTTTTTAACTTGTTTTTTAACATCCTTAACATTGACATCTCCAATAACAACTAAATAAGCATTATTTGGGTTGAAATATGTCTCGTAAAATGCAACTGCATCTCCAAAAGATACATTATTAATAGTTTCTTCTGTTACAAACTCTCCATAAGGATGTTTTGTTCCATAAGATAATGCAGAACCAACTCTACCAGCAATAGCATCTGCATTTTTCTCATCTGCTTTTAAACCTTCAATAAGCTTAGTTTTCTCTTTTTCAAACTCTTCCTCTGTTAATAAAGGATTAATAGCTGCATCAGCTAATAATTGTAATATTCTATCAGAATACTTTGTAAGAGAACTTGCAAAACCTCCACTAAAACCAAAATTTAAGTTAGCTCCTAAGAAATCTACTTCTTCGTTAAATTCATCTTTAGAAATTGTTGTTGTTCCATTTCCCAACATACTTCCTAATAAACTTTCAACACCAGCCTTTTTTCCTGTAGAGATTGGTTTGTTATCTATTCTTAAAGAATAAGAAACTCTTGGTAACTTATGATTTTCAACCACAAGCACTTTTAAACCATTTTTCAACTCAAACTCTTGAGGTTTGTCAATTGAAATTTCTGGTTCCGGACCTGCTGCAGGTTGTTTAGATCTATCTATTTGTGCACTTGCACCAATAGTCATTATAAATAATGCGAAAAACGCTACTATTTTAGTGTTCATATTAAATACTGTTTTCATATTATTGATCTTCTTTTTTTGGTAGATATTGTACTTCTACACGTTGGTTAGGGCTTAAATATTTCTTAGCCACTGCCTGAATTTCTTCTCTTGTAATAGACCTGTATGTTTCTAACTGATTGTTAATGATATTTACATCACCATATAATAAGTAATACGTTGCTAAAGAACTTGCAATACCTGCTACACTAGAATTAGAGCTTACAAAGTTATTCTCAAACTGATTTAAAAGTTTTTGGTAATCACGCTCACTTATTAATTCATTTTGCATTTTAGCAATTTCTTCATCCATATCCGCTAGTAAAACATCTAAACTCACATCACCCAATGGTAAAGCAAATAATGCAAAAATGTTATAATCTACTTGACCTAGATTAACCGCTTGCACAGTTAAAGCTTCTTTTTTCTCGTCAATTAATTTTTTATAAAGTACAGAGCTTTTTCCTCCACTTAAGTAAGTAGAAATCATATCTAGTACGTATGCCTCTCTTGTTGTTTGACCAGGTAGTCTGTAAGCTGCTATAATTGCAGGTATTTGAATATTCTTGTCGTAAGCAATTGCTTTCTTAGTTTCTGTAATTGGAGTTTCCTTTGGAAAATCACGAACTACTTCTGGTCCTTTTTTAACAGCACTGAAGTAATCCTTTACTAATGACTTCGTTTTAGCGTAATCTATATCTCCCGCAATTACTAATACCGCATTGTTTGGTACATAATATTTATCGAAAAACGCATTAAATTCTGCCAAAGTAGCAGCATCTAAATGCTCCATTAAACCAATATTTTGATCTTTATAAGGGTGTACATCAAATAAGTTTTCTCCAATAGCCTTTAATAATCCTCCATAAGGGCTATTATCCATACTCTGACGTTTTTCCTCTTTTACAACCTCATTTTGTGTATCTACACCAACTTGATCAATAACAGGATGTAACATACGCTCAGACTCTAACCATAAACCTAATTCTAATTTGTTAGAAGGGAAAATTTCGTAATAATAAGTTCTATCTTGTGATGTGTTAGCATTAAAAGTACCACCATTTGCAGGGATAATTTTCATAAATTCTCCACGACCAATATTCTCTGAACCTTCAAATAACAAATGCTCAAAAAAGTGTGCGAAACCAGTACGTTGTCTATCACCATCTTTTCCACCTACATCATACATAACAGATGTAATAACAACTGGAGCTGTATTATCTTGGTGCATAATAACGTGCAATCCGTTATCTAAATCAAATTCTTCAAATTCAACTTTTTGTGCTATAGCCTGATGGCTTATAAACAACAAAGAAGCCAAAGCCAGTAAATAGTTTTTCATTGTAGTTTTGTTTAAAATTAAAATGTTTTAAAGGTTTGTCTGTACTAAATGCAATTTGTTACATGAAGTCTCACAAAAATAAACAATGATTTATCTTTTTAACATAATAAAATGTAAAAACTCTCAAGAATATGATTTGTGAATTTAGCTCTAAAAATTAAATTCATAATTTTTTAAGTAAAACCGCCCGAAAACCCTTAAAACGTTTGTGCATTAAGAAATTAGGAGTATATTTGCATCCGCTTTCTGAGAAGAGAGCAATTTATTTTATAAACAAATTAATAAAAACGTTACGCTATGTACGCAATTGTAGAGATAGCAGGGCAGCAATTTAAAGTTGCAAAAGACCAAAGAGTTTTTGTTCACCGTTTAGCAACAGAAGAAGGTAAGAAAGTAGATTTCGACAACGTTCTTTTAATTGGAGATGGTAACAATATTACTGTAGGCGCCCCAGCTATAGATGGAGCACAAGTAAGTGCAAAAGTCTTAAGTCACCTTAAAGGTGATAAAGTAATAGTCTTTAAAAAGAAAAGACGTAAAGGTTACCGTGTAAAAAATGGACACAGACAATCTTTAACTGAAATCTTAATTGAAGGTATTACAACTTCTGGAGCAAAGAAAGTTGCACCGAAGAAAGAAACTAAAAAAGCCGAACCAAAAGTAGAAGCGAAAGCTGCTGCTCCTAAAGCTAAAAAAGCTACAGGTGATGCTGATGATTTAAAGAAAGTTGAAGGTATTGGTCCTAAAATTGCATCTACTTTAGTAGAAGCTGGTATCGCTACTTTTTCTGATTTAGCTAAGGCTACACCAGAAGCAATTTCTGAAATCATTGCAGATGTTCGTGGTAACCATGTTACTGATACTTGGCCAGCACAAGCACAATTAGCTGCTGATGGTAAGTGGGACGAGCTTAAAAAATGGCAAGACGAATTAGATGGTGGTAAAGCATAATTGCTAAATCACTTAAGTATAACAATATAAAACCTTAAGATCATGGCTCATAAAAAAGGAGTTGGTAGTTCGAAGAATGGTAGAGAATCAGAATCGAAACGTTTAGGCGTTAAGATTTTTGGTGGACAAGCTGCTATTGCTGGAAACATTATCATAAGACAACGTGGTAACACACACCATCCAGGTGAAAATGTTTACCAAGGAAAAGATCACACTTTACACGCTAAAGTTGACGGTCTAGTAAAATTTACTAAGAAAAAAGACAATAAGTCTTATGTTTCTATTGAAGCTTTTGAAGCTTAAGAAATAAATTTCTTATAAAATTTAAAAACCCTTTCTATTTATAGAGAGGGTTTTTTAGTATAACATAGTAACCTTGTATATAAAATAAAAGACTGCCTACCAAGTGAGTAAATCTTTTAAGTTTAAAATTCCTAAACCCTAACATTTGTATCTTTAAACTTTTCACTTTGTGTAATGAAAGTGATAAAAAAAAATAACTCAACTTTTATAGACAGTCCTCCTACTATAAATCTAACCCCTTAATAAGAAGTACAAAAAAAATCACCAAACTAATATATGTTGAAGACGGGTGAAAAAAGCGAATAAAGTTCTAAACGAATGTAAAAATGTTCCTAATAGCATTTTGGAGTTCTTCTCAAACATATTTGTACAAAAGAAAAGTTTATATATATGCTTTTTTAATAGTAAGAATTAAATATTCTCGATCAGCTCATTACAATAATTTCTTTATCTTTTGGTTTATTCAATTTAGCACCTATCAATTTAAAAATGAAAAGAGCAATTGTCTGTACCATACTATTTCTTAATCTAGTTTTAAGTTGTAAATCTTCTCAAAGCAAAACACAACTTGTTGCTGAAAATAAAGCCTTAAAAGAGCGGATTAAAACACTTGAATCCTATGATAGTATGTATACAAAAGCCGCTTTAGAGCTCAAAAATATGAATGTAGTTTACAGAGGTGTTTCTAATCCTATTTATATTTCAAAACAAAATGTGCTATCATTTGAAGCAAGTGCTCCTGGATTAAAAAAAATAGATAGTTTTGGGAATTATGTTCTGTCACCTAGAACTGGTAAAACCGTCGATATTAAAATTAAGTCTAAACTAAAAAATGGTGACTCTTTAATTGAAAATAAGATTTTAAAAATAAAGGATATTGGCCGAATAATTGGATTAATAAATGGTAATAGTTGTAATTCTAAATGTCAGCTACTATTAACTGTTGAAGAGCTAAAAAATAGTATCGTAGGTTTAGGTGGTGATAATTTTGTATTTAATCTAGATTTAAGTGTAAAAGGTTTTAAGTTAAAATTGCCTGATAGTGATGTAATTGAAGTTGAAGGAAATAACATTCCAATAAAAATGAATAATCAAATTGAGCAACTAAAGCCAAATGATATAGTTTACATTTTTGATATCAAACTAAAAATAAACAATTCAAATTTCTACTCGCTTAGGATATGTAAAACCCCATTAATTCAAATAAGAATAATTGAACAACCCTAAACAATCTCCATCTTCTTCAAAAGAAAACTAGCATTCATATTCTGACAAACCCCTTGCTTTAGTTTATAATCGAAAAAGAGTTCGTCGTTGATGATTTCGGCATCAAAGTAGTAGTTTTTTATGGCTTCTATTTCGGTTTCAATTTCAGTAAGACTTAAATCGTGTGTAGCTATAATTCCTGTGGCATGTTGTTTTACGAGTTTCTCAACAAACTTTCTAGATCCAATAGCTTTATCCGTACTGTTGGTTCCTTTTAAAATTTCATCTAGGATAACGAAATAGTTTTTATCATTTTCAATAGTATCTACTACAAACTTTAATCGCGTAAGCTCACTAAAGAAGTATGAACTATCATCCGTTAACGAATCTGTAGTTCGCATACTCGTAATTAGCTTAATCGGCTTGTATTTGCTTTGTTTTGCACAAATAGGCAATCCAACATTGGCCATAACAATATGAAGCGCAACGGTTCTTAAAAACGTACTTTTCCCTGCCATGTTTGCACCTGTAACGATGAAGAATTGTTCTTCTTCCAATTTCAAATCACTATCAACTCGCTTTTCAGGGTTTAATAATGGATGCCCTAAGCTTTTTGCTAAAATCGTTATAGGTTCATCAGTAAGAACTGGATATGTAAAATCTTGATGGTTAAACGCATAATTTCCAAAACTGTTAAACGCATCAAAAAACGTAACAACCTCAAACCAATCTTCAACTTTATCTGCGTATTGCGTAATCCATTGTTCTACATTATAACTGCTTCTAATATCTATTAAAAAATAACCATTTCCGAAAATTGCAGAGATAAGATTATTTCTATTATCTAAGGCATCTAACGTTTTTGAAAATTTCGAAAATATTTCTGAAGCCTTCAAACCATCTGATTCTATTAATTTTTGTTTCGATTTCAATAATTCAGACGTGAACTCTGTTGTTTGAATAGCATTAAGCAGTAAAGCATATTGTCTGAAGGTATCTTTTGCCCTTTCCGTATGTTGAGCAAGGATATTAATTTTCTTCAAATAAACACCTATAATTCCTAATCCCAATAACAACCAATAACCAGCAATAGAAATCGGAATAATTTCAGCAATTCCCAAACCTAAAAGTACTAAAGACGCTATACTAAAAGCAATGGTTAGAGCATACTGTAGTTTACCTAAAAATGGTTGATACTCTTTTAACCACGTTATTATTGAATTTGCAGAATGTTCTATTTCTACACCTTCTGCAATAGCTGAATAATTCTGCCTCCATTTTGGTAATGTAGCTAATTCTTGTATGGCTTGTTGACGCGTTTCAATATTTGTTATATCGTTAGAAAGCAGGTTTTCAGTAAGTTTTTTAGTACCTTCTTTAATGGCCGTTCTGTTTATAAATTGAAAGAAAGACCCCTTTCCAAATAAATCAATATCTAGACTAAAAAAATGTTTTGGGTTTTGAAACTCTTCACCATCTAACCGACCATAAAAGTCGCCTTTGGCTATTTTTAATTCTTCTTCATTTATTGCTATCAATCGTTTATGAAGATTTCTTTTAGATTTTAAATCTGTATACCTTGATAACAAAAAAAGAAAACTTGCCATACCCAATACACCAATACCTGCGGCTACCTGCCAGTTTTGATATGTAAAATAGACACCTATTACCGTTAAAATAAAAATCGAAAGCCTAAGTATACTAAACAAACTGAGTTGTTTAAAAATACGTTTAGATTCCGCTTGGTTGACTTCTAATTGCTCTTTATAAAATGTATTTGGGTTCTGCATGATGCTTTATTAGAATCGAAATATAAGAAAAGTAAAAATCCCAAGTCATAATTATGCTTGGGATTTATATATCATTTAACGTATTACGTTAAGGAATGTAGTATTGTATTAACCTTTTAGAGTCGCAGATAAATACTCACGATTCATACGTGCAATATTCTCTAAAGAAATGCCTTTGGGACATTCTACTTCACAAGCTCCTGTATTAGTACAGTTACCAAAACCTTCTAAGTCCATTTGTGCTACCATGTTTTTTACACGATCCGCTGCTTCTACTTGTCCTTGTGGTAATAATGCATATTGAGACACTTTTGCACCAACAAATAACATAGCTGAAGAGTTTTTACAAGTTGCTACACAAGCACCACAACCAATACAAGTTGCTGCATCCATAGCTTCATCAGCTGCATGTTTAGAGATTGGAATATTATTAGCATCTTGCGTATTACCAGAAGTGTTTACAGAAATATAACCTCCTGCTTGCTGAATACGCTCAAAAGCCATTCTATCTACTACTAAATCTTTTATTACAGGAAATGCTGCTGCTCTAAATGGCTCAATAGTAATTGTATCACCATCATTAAACATACGCATGTGCAACTGACATGTAGTAATGCCTCTATCTGGTCCATGTGCTTCACCATTGATGTACATAGAACACATTCCACATATGCCTTCACGACAATCGTGATCAAATGCTACAGGTTCTTCGCCTGAATTTACTAACTGCTCATTTAAAACATCCATCATTTCTAAGAAAGACATATGTTCTGAAATCTCAGTTACTTTGTAATCGACCATTTGACCCTTAGCTTTTGAGTCTTTTTGTCTCCAAATTTTAAGTGTTAAATTCATATCGTCTTTCTTATTTGTATGAACGTTGTTTTAGTTCAATATCTTTAAATTCTAATTCTTCTTTATGTAAAACTGCATCTGCAGGTTCTCCTTTATATTCCCAAGCCGCAACAAATGCAAAGTCTTTATCGTTACGCTTAGCTTCACCTTTTTGAGGACCATCTAACTCAGCAGATTCTTCTCTAAAGTGTCCACCACAAGATTCGTTTCTCATTAAAGCATCTTTAGCAAACAATTCTCCTAACTCTAAGAAATCTGCAACACGACCAGCCTTTTCAAGCTCTGGATTCATTTCGTCAGCTGTTCCTGGTACATAAACCTCTTTCCAAAATTCTTCTCTAATAGCTTTAATTTCTGCCATTGCTTCTGTTAAGCCTTGTGCGTTTCTAGACATACCTGCCTTGTCCCACATTACTTTCCCTAATTTCTTATGGAAATAATCAACAGATTTTGTACCCTTATTATTTACAAAGAAATTAATTCTCTTTGTAACTTCTTTTTCAGCTTCATCAAATTCTTTGGAATCCGTTGGAATTTTTCCGGTACGGATATCATCAGACAAATAATCTCCAATGGTATATGGCAACACAAAATAACCATCTGCTAAACCTTGCATTAATGCAGAAGCACCAAGTCTGTTTGCACCATGATCAGAGAAATTAGCTTCACCAATACAGTAACAACCAGGAATTGTAGTCATAAGGTTATAATCAACCCAAACACCACCCATTGTGTAGTGTACTGCTGGATAAATCATCATTGGTGTCTCGTATGGATTTTGATCTATAATCTTCTCATACATTTGGAACAAGTTCCCATATTTAGCTTCTACAATAGCCTGTCCAAGTTCTTTAATTTTTGCAGGACTAGGATTTTCAATGTTATGAATCTTAGCTTGCTCTTTACCGTAGCGTTCAAAAGCAGAAGCAAAATCTAAATAAACCGCTTCACCTGTAGCATTTACTCCATAACCAGCATCACAACGTTCTTTTGCTGCTCTTGATGCAACATCACGTGGTACTAAATTACCAAATGCAGGATAACGTCTTTCTAAGTAATAATCGCGTTCATCTTCTGACAATTCGGTTGGCTTTTTACGACCTTCTCTAATTGCCAATACATCTTCCATGTTTTTAGGAACCCAAATACGACCATCATTTCTTAATGATTCTGACATTAAAGTCAATTTCGATTGGTAATCTCCCGAACGTGGAATACATGTTGGGTGAATTTGTGTGTAACAAGGATTTGCGAAATACGCTCCTTTTTTATGTATTTTCCATGCTGCAGTTGCGTTAGAACCCATAGCGTTTGTTGATAAGAAATATACATTTCCGTATCCACCAGAACCAACTACAACAGCATGTGCTGAATGTCTTTCTATTTCACCAGTAATTAAATTACGAGCGATAATACCTCTTGCTTTTCCGTCTACAATAACGACGTCTAGCATTTCGTGACGGTTAAACATTTCAATCTTACCACGAGCAATTTGTCTATTCATTGCAGAATAAGCTCCTAATAATAATTGTTGTCCTGTCTGACCTTTAGCATAGAATGTTCTAGAGACTAAAACACCACCAAATGAACGGTTGTCTAATAATCCACCATAATCACGTGCAAAAGGAACACCTTGCGCCACACATTGGTCAATAATATTAGAAGACACCTCAGCCAAACGATAAACGTTTGCTTCACGAGAACGGTAATCACCACCTTTTACAGTATCATAAAATAATCTGTATGTAGAATCACCATCACCTTGGTAATTTTTTGCTGCGTTAATACCACCTTGAGCTGCAATGGAGTGCGCTCTACGTGGTGAATCTTGATAAGCAAATGCTTTTACATTATAACCTAGTTCTGCTAAAGTTGCAGCAGCAGAACCTCCAGCAAGACCTGTACCAACAACAATAACATCGATATGACGCTTGTTGGCAGGATTTACTAAATCAATTTTATTTTTATAATCAGTCCATTTATCTTTAATTGGACCCTTTGGTACTTTTGAATCTAAAGCCATATTAGATATTTTTTAGTGAGTAAAGTGATGGAATAACGCGATGAAAATAAATCCTAATGGAACTAAAATCGCATAAGCTTTTCCGAATCCCTGTAATCCTTTTGTGTATTTGTTATTTGCACCTGTAGATTGAAATGCAGAATCAAAGCCATGTAATAAGTGAAGTGCTAAAAACACAAAACCTACAATGTAAAGTGCAACTCTCCAAATAGGAACAAATTTCTCTTGTAATTCGTGAAAATATCTGAACTCACCATTGTGCATTCCAGACATATCACCAATAATATACTTTGTGTTAATTTCTGGAATCCAGAAATCAATAAAGTGAATAATTAAAAATGCAAGGATAAAGCCTCCACTCCAAATCATGTTTCTGCTCATCCATGTAGAATTTGCAGCACCATTATTTTTAGCATACTTAACACCGTTTGCTTTTTTGTTTTTGATTTCTAATACAAAACCCATTACAAAGTGAAAAATTACACCAATAATTAAAATAGGTTGAATTACATATTGAACAACCCAAAATGTTCCCATAAAATGAGATATTTCATTAAAAGTGTCTGGACTTAAAACTGAAAAAAGGTTGATAACAAAATGTTGTAGTACAAAAATCATAAGGAAGAGTGCCGAAAGTGCCATGGCAAACTTTCTTCCAATCGACGAATTTAGAATTCCGCTCATTGTAAATCTAGTTTATTTTAGTCTAACAAAGATACAGTGCAAATGGCTTTCAGCCAACTGCGATCATTGATAATTAATTTATTTAGAATGGTTTTAATTAGAAGCCACAGGAATCAATCCTCTAAGTCCCATATCAACAACTTGTTCCCCAATAGAAGGTTCGTATTTACCATCTGCATTAACTTCTATCCACTCAAAACTATTATTAACTGAGAAGGACAACGTAACTGTAACATCTTCTGTTTCGTTTCCTGTAATTATAAACGCATTAGAAAATTGCCCAGTCACTATACAAGACCCTTGAGGCACTGGAGAGGTTTCAAACAAAGGATTTGGAACCGTAGTGGCTCCAGCTGGCGCTTGTCCTTGAGATGTAAAGCCCAAAGCTTCAAAAGCCCAAAAACCTTGTAACACATCATCATTAACTGTTATTGTACTTCCATTTAAATCAAATGACGTGATGTAATTGTTGTAACCAACAAAGCTTGCTAGTGTTCCTGTAATTTCAGAACCGTTATTTAAAACCTTAATATCTCCTTCCTGATATGCTAATGACACCCTAACCCATTCATAAGAACCTGAAGCTACTTCACTCAACGGAATACTCAAAAACACTTCATCATCACCCGCGAAAATGGACTGCTTAAAATCAATTGCTGTAGCATTACCAGCATTAGTTTCTTCCCCTACAAAAACCACCTCTCCTTGTCCTAATTGAGTTGTAGCCATTGGAGCAAACTCAATATAATTGGCACTCATTTTTTGAATTGTTGGAGTTTGAGCCGCATTTCCATCTGGAATTATAGCTGGTTGCCCTAAATTATCTAAGCGAGGCTGGCTGGCATCGAAATTCAACTTAATAATGAGGTTTGCTTCTGTTGGTTGTAGCGAGTCGTCCATATCCTCTCCACAAGAGAAAGTCATGCCAAAGATTAACAATACCAATACTGATGTGAAATTTTTCATTTTATTATTATTTAACTTCAAAAGTAGTTTTTGAATTATCTATACTTATAGTATAAACGCCTTTTGGTAAATAATATTTCTTATTGCCTGTTTCTTTAAAATGGACTGAAGAATCTTCTTTCATTAGGGCTTTTTTTCCTTTTTCAGTAACCTCTAATTTGTAATCTACGTAGTTAAAGCCTTTTTCCACCTTTGCAGAGATACTATACAATTCTGCTCCTTTTTCAGATAAAACCTTTAAAGTCTTATTTCCTGAAGATTTACTATAGAATTTAATCGTAGTTTCTGGCTCAAAAGCATCAAACCAAGGACTCCAAGCACTTCCCCAACTTCTTGAATGTTTAACTGATTCTACATCTAAAAATGTGATATCATCTGTAACCTTTTCAACATCTATAGTTTGAAGTGCTTCAATATTTGTTTTATAAATACTTCGACCATGAGTTCCTATTAATAAATCTTTAGCTTCTGGCTGAATAACCATATCATGTACCGCAACATTTGGTAATCCATTAGAAAATGCTTCCCAAGATTCGCCCATATTAAAAGTCACATATGCACCATTATCGGTTCCGAGATACAATAGATTTTCTTTTAATGGGTCTTCTTTAATGACGTTAACTGGTGAAGAAGGAATATTGCTACTAATATCCTTCCACGTTTGCCCATAGTCATTACTCATATAAACATATACCTTAAAATTGTCCCATCGGTAACCATTTAAAGTTACGTAAACACGCTCTTTTTTATGTTGTGAAGCGATAACTCTGCTTACCCATAAATCTTTTGGCAATGTATTTGAAATTGTCGTCCAGCTTCCTCCTGCATTTTTTGTTACGTTGATTACACCATCATCACTACCTGTGTAAATTAATCCAAATTTAAATGGACTTTCGCTAATAGACGTTAAAGTTCCGTATGCTACGTTTCCTTTTTTTCCTCCATTGGTTAAATCATCACTTATAGCTTCAAAATCATCGCCTTTATTCATAGAACGCATCAACTTGTTGCCTCCTAAGTATAAAATATCTTGATTGTGAGGCGACAATAATATTGGCGTTTGCCAATTGAATCGATAAGGTGTTTCACCTAAAGTATGTTTTGGTTGAATATATTTTCGGTCTCCTGTTTCACGATTAATTCTAAAATAATTCCCAAATTGAAAACCTGTGTAAACAATATTTGCATCTCTACTATCAATTTGAATTTGCATGCCATCGCCACCCATTATTGTTTCCCAAGGGTATTGCCCTTGTTGATGCCAGCTTTTATCTTCTCTAGCGTTATTTGCACCAACCCATACACCATTATCTTGCAATCCTCCATATACATTATATGGTTTTTCGTTATCTATATTAATGGCATAAAACTGACCAACACTTGGCGAATTTAGTTTTATCCAACTTTCACCATCATCATAACTCATATTTAGCCCACCATCATTACCATTGATTAAATGACCTTGTTTTCTCGGATTTACCCAAAGCGCTTGATGATCTGCATGTACATTTTCACGACTGATTGAAGTAAACGTTGTTCCGGCATCTTTAGATTTTAAAATAGGAACTCCCATAATATAAATGCCGTTTTTATCTTGTGGGTCTACTCTTATTTCCCCAAAATAATATCCGTAACTGTAATATAATCCATCAATATAATCGTCGTGTGTTTTCTTCCATGTTTTACCACCATCAGTACTTTTATACACCTCAGCACCAATTACAGGTGTATCAAACAACAACGCATTAGCATCTTCTAAATAATGAGCCAAATCAATTGGTTTTACGCTTCCACTACTTACGAGTTGCTTCACATTAGATGCTCTATATTTTTCTTGAAATCCATTAGTTTTAAGATATGCGTTAAGCTTTTTGTCTTCAAGCTTCATAAAAGCGTCAACACTCATAGTTTTAAAATTGGCTTTTGTTAAGCCAGAAGATTCACTCTTTTTAGACTTTTCTTTTCTATGAAACTGACTATCATGTAAAGCATAAATAGTATTTTCATCATAAATAGTAATACCTATTCTACCAACACCTTCTCCTGTTGGAAATCCACTTTTTTTAGTAGATACTTTTTCCCAAGTATCACCTCCATTTGTACTTTTATATATAGCAGAGTTGTTTCCGTTGCCAGTAAAATTCCACGCCTTACGATTTCTTGTCCAAGACGACGCAAACATGATTTTAAAATTACCAGGTGCATGCTGCACATCAATAATTCCGCTCATATTATCTACAAACAAAGTTTTATTCCAAGTTTTTCCACCATCTATGGTTTTATAGATTCCACGTTCTTCGTTTGGTGAATACAAATGACCAGTTGCTCCAATGACAACTTCATCTGGATTTTTAGGATTTATAAGAATACGACCAATATGATGAGAATCCTCCAAACCAACATGTTCCCATGATTTACCATTATCGCTAGATTTTAAAATACCAATACCAGCATAACTTGATCGTGAACTATTATTTTCACCTGTACCAACCCAAATGGTTCCGTTTTTCCAATCGATAGCTATATCGCCAACATTTTGAGTATCTGAATTATCTAAAATCGGTGTAAACGTTGTACCATTATTTGTGGTATACCAAACACCACCTGATGCGTAACCAACATAAAACTCTGATGGCTTGTCAGGATTTACATCCACATCTACCACACGACCGCTCATTACTGTTGGTCCAATATTTTTAAAAGGCACATTTTTCACCAATGATGTTTCCTTCATTTTCTGCTTTTTCACCAACGCTTCTTTAATGACTTCTGCAGAAGTTGCTGGTTGCTGAGAAAAACCTAAAAAGGCACTTATAAGAAAGGTAAACGTGAGGAATTTTGATTTAAACATAGTGGTTGGATTTTTAAAGCTATGAATTTACGCATTTCAGAATTAACTGTCTTAAAAGTCTCTTAAATTTTAACAGATTCTAAGCTTGGACTTTTGCTTGCAATTTTAGTTTCACTACTTTTGATATTGAACTGAAATATCAAAATTTCACACTCTTACAAAGAAATCATTTCTACTGCACTCAGTGTGATAAAACATAAAATTTACGCTCATGAAATATGATTTAATAGACTCAAAGCTCTTTATAAAAAACCGCAAAAACTTTATGGCTCAAATGAAGCCAAATAGTTTAGCTGTTTTTAATTCTAACGATATTTACCCAATAAGTGCAGACAGTACTTTGCCTTTTGAGCAACACAGAGATATTTTTTATCTGAGTGGTGTTGACCAAGAAGAAAGTGTTTTAGTATTATTTCCAGATTGCCCTAAAGAAAAGCATCGTGAAATTTTATTCTTAAAAGAAACCAATGAACATATTGCTGTTTGGGAAGGTGAAAAACTGACTAAAGAAAAAGCATTTGAAACCTCAGGAATCAAAACCGTGTATTGGTTACAAGACATGGAAAAAGTAATGTTTGAGATTATGACACAATGTGACACAGTCTATATCAATACTAACGAACATTACAGAGCAAATGTAGAAACTGAAACCCGCGAAGCACGTTTTACCAAATGGTTATTGAATAAATATCCTGCTCATAGTGTTGCCAAAAGCAACCCTATCTTACAACGTTTACGCTCTGTAAAAGATCAGATAGAATTAGATTTAATACAGAAAGCCTGCGACATTACCGAAAAAGGATTTAGACGTGTTTTAAAATTTACAAAACCAGGTGTATGGGAATACAACTTAGAAGCTGAGTTTATGCACGAGTTCCTAAACAACCGCTCTAAAGGCTTTTCATATACTCCAATTATTGGCTCAGGAAACAATGCAAACGTATTACACTATATTGAAAACAACCAACAATGTAAAGCTGGCGATTTAATATTAATTGATGCTGGTGCAGAATACGCAAATTACTCTAGCGATATGACGCGTACAATTCCTGTATCTGGCAAATTTAACGATAGACAAAAAGCCGTTTATAACGCGGTAAATAGAGTTAAAAATGAAGCAACTAAAATGCTAGTTCCAGGCACAATATGGGAACAATACCACATTGAAGTTGGTAAAATTATGACTTCTGAGCTTTTAGGTTTAGGCCTTTTAGATAAAGCTGATGTGCAAAATGAAAACCCAGATTGGCCAGCGTACAAAAAATATTTTATGCACGGTACCTCTCACCACATGGGATTAGATACACATGATTATGGTATTTTAACGGAACCTATGCAGGCTAACATGGTCTTTACTGTAGAGCCAGGAATTTACATTCCAGATGAAAGTTTTGGTATTCGTTTAGAAGACGACGTAGTTATTCAAGAAACTGGAGAACCTTTTAATTTGATGCGTAATATCCCTATTGAAGTCGAAGAGATTGAGGATATAATGAATTCATAATTTCAACAACATAACTATTGAAAAACTTGCAAGCTCATAATGCAGCCTGCAAGTTTTTTTGATTAATATTGACTCCTAATTCCAAAGGCATGAAATTGACCAAAGAACGTCTATATGTGTTATTATCCTTTTTTTCTATTTATGTCATTTGGGGTTCTACGTACCTACTTAACAAAATTTTAGTTAGTCAAATTGCACCATTTTATGCCGCTTCAATTCGTTTTATAACAGCAAGTATTCTAATTTTTATTATTGCAAAAATTTTAAAAATCCCTTTAAAGATTACAAAACCTCAAATCCGAAATACCTTAATTGCTGGTTTTTTATTTTTAACCATCGGAAACGGCTTAGTGGTTTGGGCATTAAAGTATGTGGATAGTGGTTTTGCTGCTTTAGAAATTTCAGCACAACCTTTAGTTGTACTCATTTTATTGCGACTTTTCGAAGGTAAGAGAATACAACCCATGTCCATTTTAGGTGTTATAATTGGATGTATCGGAATTTACCTATTGGTCAGCCAACGCGAAATGATTGGAAAAGAAGGCATGATTACGGGTATGATTATGATTTTCATCTGTATGCTAAGTTGGGCTTATTGCAGTCTTTTTGTTGCGAAAGCTGACTTACCTTCAAACTTTTTTGTAAATACAGGTTACCAAATGCTATTTGGAGGTAGCATGTTATTAATCGCTAGCTTTATAATTGGAGAAGAACGACTCCCATTATCTAGTTGGAATACTGAAGTCATCAACTCTATGTTAATGCTTATCATTTTTGGAAGTATTGTTGCTTTTACTGCTTTTAATTACCTACTCAGCAAGGTTTCCCCTGAAAAAGTAGCGACCTCTACTTATGTAAACCCAATAGTCGCCTTAATTTTAGGTTGGTATTTTTTAAACGAAACTATTTCCTTACAATCTATAATTGCAGCTGCCCTTTTACTTACTGGAGTCTATTTTATTAATACAAAAAAAATGCTCACCCTTTTCAAACGGTTTGACAAAGACACATAAATCAGAAAAAAAACACTTAAGCTTAACCTCTAAAAACAAACAACCGCTCTAAAGCAACTTTAGGTGCTAAATTTTCGGCATGCCAAGAAAAAGTTGTTTTTGCTGGTTTTTCCCATACACATTCAAAATCTTCGGGTGCATTGTATTCACTAATAAAGACTTGGTGTCCTGCTTCACTTTGTTGTCTACACCATTCCCAAAATTGATTATGGTCAAAACCATCTCTATACTTAGTTGTAGATGCGTAAGGTGGATCGCAATAAATAATGCTCTGTTTAGGAATTTCTAAATCTGTATACGATTTACAAGATAAAATAAGTCCTTCTAATTTGGGTACCTGTTTAGTAATATTGCGATAATGCTCTCCCCAATAATCACGCTTACCTTCTTTGTCGCGTCTATAACCTGCAAACCATTTACCTCCAAAAGAGTTAAAACCAACATAACCCACTAAATGTTTTGGATATTCCTTCTGATTGTATTTTATATGTTTATAATCTTCCTCAGTAACCAATTGTGGTGGATCCCAATTATCATTAATTAAGGCTTGCCACATAGCCATAAGTTCTTGGTGTTGGTCGTTAGCAATTCTAACACCATCAACTTTGTCAATCATATTCATACCACCTGCAAAAGGCTCAAGATAGGTTTGATTTTCTTTTCTATCTTTTAAAATTATTGGCAATAAATCTTTAGCAAAACGTGCCTTACTTCCCATGTATTTCATTCTGCTCGTTTCAGTTTAAATTGTACAAATACCGAAATCAAAAAAGCCACAAAAGCTGGTAGCACCCAACCTAAACTTTGATTTGAAAATGGAATATAATTAGTGAATATCTTCAAATCTTCTGTTGGACTAATAAATCCTACAACATCTGGAATACTAAACACAAACGTAATAATAACAACCGCTCTAAAAACTAAAGGAGTAGCAAATTTTTCTGGTAGTACATTGAGCAAAATAAGTACAATGGTTATAGGATAAATAAACAATAAGACAGGAATGGCTACAACAATAATAGAATTAAAATCTAACTGACCTACAAGCACTCCAAGACCACTCGCCAAAATTGCTGTAATAACGTAAACCACTTGAGAATCATTAAGTAAACCTTTAAAATAATCTGCTGTACCAGCCACAATACCAATAGCTGTTGTAAAACAAGCTAGTGAAATTAATATGCTTAAAACGGTATTTCCAAATTCGCCCAAAGATGCAATGCTAATATCTCGCAAAAGATTAGCGCGCTGCATATCACTACTTAATTCGGCATTAATACTAAGTTCAGAACCGAAATAGGCTCCAACTGAAATTAATCCAGCATAAATAATAAATAAGCCTAAACCAGCAATGAACCCTGACTTCCGAATCAGCGTCCGTTTAGAACTGTAGGCTTCAACAGCCATATTTTTAAAATTCAAGGAAATAATGATTACCGCTCCGACAACCACTGCTCCAATAGCATCAAATGTTTGGTAGCCCTCTAGAATTCCTGTGGCAATAGGCGTTTCAAATTGCGAAATCCCTGTATTAAATTCAGAAGAAAACAAACCAATACTTATTACAGCCAAAAGCATAATAACAATAAACGGTGTTAAAAATTTTCCGATGAGGCTTAATATTTTTGAACGGTTAAGCACAAAAACTAATACCAGCGAAAAATAAATAGCACTTGTTACTAAAGGACTCGTCCCAAAAGCAGGAAAAACAGCAATTTCATGTGTTGCAGCAGCCGTTCTTGGTGATGGAATAGCAACAGCAATAACATAGATTAAGATACAGTATATTAAACTGAATGTTGGAGATACTTTTTTTCCAAAATCGAATAATGTCCCTTGAAGCCTAGCATGAGCAAGAATCCCAAGTATTGGAATGACCACAGCGGTTATCATAAAACCAATAGTAACCCAAACCCAATCGTCTCCGGAGTTATAACCCAATAAAGGTGGCAGCAACAAATTACCTGCTCCAAAAAATAATGAGAACAATGCGAAACTGGTAATTAATAGTTCTTTTCGTTTTATATCCACCTAGTTGGTTTTCTTAAGTTCTAAATCGTGAAAATCGAAACTGAAATCTGTAATAGGAGCAATGTATTTCATAGTTGCAGAAACAGCTTCACTTTTTTCATTAAAAGTAAATTGCACATAAACATCTGCATCATAACTTCTATCATTCCATTTTGCAACAAATGTTGTAGCATTTAAGGGTAGTAATTCACCATACAATCTTGAAGAGCGTTTACTTTTTATAGTATAACCTTTTTTGGCATCATGAGAAATAATAACATCCCCAAACCAATCATCTGTATATGTACCAATGATATGTTCTGGTTTTGGCAATGTTTTTAGCTTTTTAGCCTTTTCAATTTTATTATAAACCGCAGCTTTTATACTATCATTATATTTAATGTAATCCGTATTGCGTTGACCATATTTTTCTAACCAATTTCTATTTTCATAGCCCAAGTAAGCATCCTTAATAGTATTAGTAATGGTATTAAAAGCAGAACCATTCATTTGGTTTGTTAGTACTACAATACCTAAATCCAAATCTGGAATCATAGTAAATTGTGTAACCGTACCTAATAAGCCTCCTGTATGATAAACCTGCTTATGTCCTCCCTTAACATCAGCGACAAACCAACCTAATCCATAACCTTTAAAGTTAGAATTATACGAATCATTAGGATATACATTTAAAGGAGTTTGTAATTGCCAAAGTTCATGAAATTGTTTAGCGCTTAATAGACGCTCACCATTCTCAGTAACAGCATCATTCATTAAAAATTGAGCCCAAGTCAACATATCTGTAACATTACTCACAATTCCACCAGCAGGATTAGCGGTTTCACTCCAGTCGTGCGGAATTTGAATCACTTTACCCTCTGCCATAGTATGCGCATCAATAATATTCGATTTATCAGTTACACGATTATAAGAAGCCTTACTGCTCGTCATCCCTACGGACTTCATAATCTTGGTTTCAATAAACTCTTCCCAAGACAAACCACTTACACGTTTTAAAACTTCACCTGCGATAATAAACATATTATTATTGTACTTAAATTCACTTCTAAATGAACTTTCAGGTTCTAAATATTTCACATTATTTATAACATCGCTTACATCAAAATCACTGCCTTCAGGAAAAAACATTAGGTCTCCTGCACCTAATCCTAAACCACTGCGATGTGTTACTAAATCTCTCACTGTAAATTCTTGAGTCACCCAAGCATCATGCAATTGAAATTCTGGAATATGCTTACGCACCTTATCATCCCAATTCAATTTACCAGCATCAACCATCATCGCCAAAGCAAAACACGTAAATCCTTTACTATTGGATGCAACTCCAACTAACGTTTCGTCAGTCATCACTTTTTTATTGGTTAACGAACGTACTCCATGCCCTTTAGAGTAAACCACCTTACCGTCTTTAAAAATACCAACAGAAATGCCAGGCACATCAAAAGTGGTTAGGGTTTCATTTATGAGATTATCGAGTTGTTGTTCTTCAATTTGAGCATTTAAAATAAAAGCCGAAACAAAAAAGAGTGCTGTAAATAATCGTTTTATAAACATTGAATACTGAAATTAGTTTTGAGTGTTTTCAAAGATAGTAAAATGTTATATGGATTTAAGACTGAAAACAATTCCTTAAATTATCTTTGCGGTTATGATATTAGACTACAAAAATAGCAACATTCATTATACTACTGAAGGTAAAGGAGAAGCGATAGTTTTACTTCATGGATTTCTTGAAACCATAGAAATGTGGAAAAATATAATTCCAGAATTTTCCAAATCACATCAAGTTATAAGTATCGATTTACTGGGTCATGGTCAGACCGATTGCATTGGCTATGTGCACACCATGGATGATATGGCAGAAGCCGTACTGGCTACATTAGAAGATTTAAAAATTAAAAAAGCGCATTTTATTGGTCACTCCATGGGAGGCTACGTGGCTTTGGCTTTAGCTGAAAAACGCCCTGACCTGTTTGAAGGTTTGTGTTTAATGAATTCTACGTTTGAAGCTGATGACGAACAAAAGAAACAACTACGAACACGAGCCAATGAAATGGCTAAAACAAATTTCAACAATTTGGTTCGCTTATCTTTTACAAATCTATTTGCTCCAGAAAGTAAACATAAGTTTCAAAATGAATTTAATGAGGCTCTACAAATTGCGCTTAAAACACCGCTTCAAGGTTACATTGCCGCTTCAGAAGGCATGAAACTTAGACCAAATCGTTTTAAAGTTTTCAACAATTTAAAGGCTAAAAAGCTTATTATTATTGGCGAGAAAGATGGTTTAATTGATGGTGCGTCTCTTATCAACCAAATAAAAAATACTGAAATTGATTATGTAAATTTTTCTGAAGGTCACATGAGTCACATCGAAGATAAATCAGATTTAACTTACAATTTAAAACACTTTATCGAAAAATAATCCCTTTAAACGTTTTGTTTGCCTTTTTTTTATAAGTTTACCCCTCAAATTAGAAAAGAAATTGTAAACAACTCTATTATGAAACCAAAAAAATTATATTGTGATTTGTTCGGTCATAATTATAAAGTGACCAAAAAAGTAACCAAGCACGTAAAAGAGTACACTTGCAATTGTTGCAAAAAACAATTGACAACCAACAGCAATGGACAACTCACAGAACTAACGCCTAAATACCAAGAAATAAACTCGGCCTTAGAACGTATTTACAACAACAGAATGATG
This sequence comes from Winogradskyella eximia, assembly GCF_003386165.1. GTDB lineage: Bacteria > Bacteroidota > Bacteroidia > Flavobacteriales > Flavobacteriaceae > Winogradskyella > Winogradskyella eximia. The sequence continues at coordinate 336,434 of NZ_QRDV01000003.1, forward strand.
CGTTTAAAGCGAAAAACACTCAGTTCGTCGATTTGTTAAATGTTAATAACTTTTCAGTAACTTTTTTTCTTATATTTCAATCCTTGAAAGACTATAATCCCTCACTAAGAAAACTGGTTAATGAAAAACGTTTATTGCTCATTATTTGGACATGACTACAAGGTCTCCAAAGAAGTGACTTACCATGTAAAAGAATACAAGTGTAAAAATTGCAAATCAGAAATGACTATTGACGGTAATGGAAAATTTATCCCATTAACGCCAAAGTTTAAAGAAATTAATACTGTTTTGCATCGTGTACACACAAAACGTTTAGAAAAAAGCCAAAGATTTTTTATTCTTGATTTGTAAGAGCATTCCAGCCTTTAGCAATAATTGCAATTTTTTCATCCGCTCTCGTCACCAAATGCATACCTATATCTTCTTCTGTTATATAACCAATAACCGTTAAATTTGGATTGCCTTTTATTTTAGGAAAATCCTCTTGAGAAATCGTCATCAATAACTCATAGTCCTCTCCACCATTTAATGCAACCGTTGTACTATCTATATTGAACTCCTCACAAGTAGAAATAACCTGAGGATCTAATGGTATTTTAGTTTCATAGACATCTGCACCTACTTTACTCTGCTTACATAAATGAATAATTTCTGATGAAATGCCATCACTAACATCTATCATACTCGTTGGTTTTACATCCAATTCCTTTAACAACTCTACAACATCTTTACGAGCTTCAGGCTTTAATTGACGTTCAATGATATAAGTGTACATTGATAAATCTGGCTGATTATTTGGATTTACCTTAAAGACTTCTTTTTCGCGCTCCAAAACTTGTAATCCCATATAAGCTCCACCAACATCACCTGTTACTACAATTAAATCATTTGGTTTAGCTCCAGACCTTAATACTACCTTTCCTTTTTCAACTTCTCCAATAGCTGTAACGGAAATAATTAAACCAGAAGTAGAAGACGTTGTATCACCTCCTACCACATCAACATTATAAAATTTTGCCGCTAATGTAATTCCCGCATATAATTCTTCAAGAGCCTCTAATGGAAAACGATTAGACACTGCAATAGAGACAGTAACCTGTGTTGCCACAGCATTCATGGCATATATATCTGAAAGATTAACAACAATGGCTTTATAACCTAAGTGCTTTAAAGGCGCATAGCTTAAATCAAAATGAACACCTTCTATTAATAAATCCGTAGAAACAACAATTTGTTTTTTTCCAAAATTAAGCACAGCAGCATCGTCACCAATGCCTTTTATTGTCGATTTCTGAGACACTTTAAAATGATCCGTTAAATGCTCAATAAGTTTAAACTCTCCTAATTCACTCAAAGGAGTACGCTGTGGGTTTTTATCTTCAATCATGGTGCAAAAATATTATGCTTTTTCCGAATATTTAGTATGAATAGCATTATTTATATACTAATATTTTAGTCAACGAACTTTAGTTAAAATAGACAATGACTAAATTAAACAATTAATGACCTCAAAACAAAGTCCATTTTAGCTCTCATTTTTCAATTTAAGATATACTATTTCTCTTACTTTAAACGAATTACTTTACTAGCAGATTCTCAAATACCCTACAAAATGGATGTATTTCATCGAAAAATCTCGTATTTCAACATGTTTTAGGATTCATTTTTTAAATTGCCATACCCTAAGACTATTACAAAATGAAACCTACTAACCCTAAAGCCCTACCTTGTGCCATATTTGGTCACAATTTTGAACGATCCAAAACCTATATGGATCATACATCTGAACTTATTTGTAGACATTGCGAAGCCGTTGTAGTTACAGATTCTCATGGAAATTTTGAGAACCATACAGTTGTCAATAGCCAAATTGCTGATACCTTACAGCAATTATATCGCCTAACAAGACATTTCCCTAAATAGAAGCACTTATTTAATTACGCTTTCGGTCGACAGAAACTTCTATAGTCAAATCTTATGAAATCATATGCTAATATAATGTTAGTAGCTATGGTTAAACATTCGTTATATTGTATATTTGCAATCTATTTAGAATTAATCTAGTTAAATAAATATGATTAAAGTCTCTGATCACGCAAAAAAGAAAGTCATGGAACTTATGACTGACGATGGCTACAACCCAAGTACAGACTACGTTAGAGTAGGTGTAAAAAGTGGTGGCTGTTCTGGTTTATCTTATGATTTAAAATTTGATAAAGAACAGGCTGATGATGATAAAGTATTTGAAGACAACAATATTAAAATCATCGTAGATAAAAAGAGTTTTCTCTATCTCATTGGTACAACTTTAGAATATTCTGGTGGATTAAACGGAACTGGTTTCGTTTTTAATAATCCTAATGCCAACCGAACTTGCGGTTGTGGTGAATCATTTTCACTTTAAAATTTAAACAAAAACATGTCAAAATATACAGAAGACGACTTAAGGGAAGAGTTAAAAACCAAAGAATACGAATATGGTTTTTTTACTGATATTGAATCTGAAACATTTCCTATTGGATTAAATGAAGATATCGTTCGTGCTATTTCAAAAAAGAAAGAAGAGCCAGAATGGATGACAGAATGGCGATTAGATGCCTTTAAAGTTTGGAAAGAAATGACTGAGCCAGAATGGGCTAATGTTCATTATAAAAAACCAGATTTTCAAGCCATTGCCTATTACTCTGCACCAGTAGCTGTTGATCCTAATAAAACATTAGACGATGTAGATCCTGATCTTTTAGCCATGTATAAAAAATTAGGCATCTCAGTTGATGAACAGAAAAAAATGAACAATGTTGCTATGGATATCGTAGTAGATTCAGTTTCTGTTGCTACAACTTTTAAGAAAACATTGTCCGAAAAAGGAATTATATTCATGAGTATTTCTGAGGCTATTAAAGAGCATCCAGAACTTGTGAGAAAATATATTGGTACCATCGTGCCAACAAAAGACAACTTTTATGCCGCTTTAAATTCGGCAGTATTTAGTGATGGATCGTTCTGTTACATTCCAAAAGGCGTTAAATGCCCTATGGAATTGTCAACTTACTTTAGAATTAACCAAGGAGGAACAGGACAATTTGAAAGAACGTTACTTATTGCAGATGAAGGCAGTTACGTCTCTTATTTAGAAGGCTGTACAGCACCAAGTAGAGATGAAAACCAATTACACGCAGCCGTTGTAGAATTAATTGCTATGGATGATGCTGAAATAAAATACTCTACAGTACAAAACTGGTATCCAGGAAATGCAGAAGGAAAAGGTGGTGTTTACAATTTTGTAACGAAAAGAGGACTTTGTGAGAAAAATGCAAAAATATCATGGACACAAGTTGAAACCGGTTCTGCGGTAACATGGAAATATCCGTCTTGTATCTTAAAAGGTGATAATTCAGTAGGAGAATTTTATTCTATTGCAGTAACTAATAATTATCAGCAAGCAGATACTGGTACTAAAATGATTCACTTAGGTAAGAATACAAAATCAACAATCATATCTAAAGGAATTTCAGCTGGTAAATCACAAAACTCCTATCGTGGCTTAGTACAAATTGGTTCTCGTGCAGATAACGCTCGTAACTTTTCGCAATGTGACAGTTTACTAATGGGAAATGAATGTGGTGCACACACCTTTCCTTATATAGAAGCAAAAAATAAAAGTGCCATGATAGAGCACGAGGCTACAACTAGTAAAATTGGTGAAGATCAAATTTTCTATTGTAACCAAAGAGGTATTGATACAGAAAAAGCCATTGCTTTAATTGTAAACGGATTTAGTAAAGATGTACTAAATAAGTTACCAATGGAATTTGCTGTAGAAGCTCAAAAATTATTAGAAATTAGTTTAGAAGGTTCTGTAGGATAAAATAATTGCAAAATTTTTCAAAATGAAAAAAATCAACCTTATCGTTATTATTGCATTAGTTATGTTTTCATGTAAAAACGAAACAAAAACTAGCGATGTTAATTTAGAAGAGAATAGAGCAAAGTCATACGATCAAAATGACGGACTTGTGACTTTAAAAGGCGAATTTGTGTATTATGGAGATGCTGCCGTTTTACAAACACCTAAAGAAATTTATGGTGTAGTAATAGACGACAACCTGCAGCTTTTAGAACAACAAGTAAAGGCTTTTAAAAAGGAAGCAACCGATATGGTTCCAGTAACTGTACGTGTTAGAAAGTTTGAAAAACCAGAAGGCGAAGAAGGTTGGCCTTTTAGAGTTGAAATAAAAGAAATATTAAAGGTGGAAGCACCAAACCCAGAATCAAAAGACGTTATAAAATTAGCAAAATAAGACTATGTTAAAGATCAACAACTTGCACGCAAGTATAGAAGACAAAGCCATATTAAAAGGTATTAATCTCGAAGTAAAAGCAGGAGAAGTTCACGCAATAATGGGTCCAAATGGCTCAGGAAAAAGTACGTTAGCTTCAGTAATTGCTGGTAAAGAAGAATACGAAGTTACGGAAGGAAATATATTATTAGAAGGCGAAGACATCGATGAATTAGCTGCTGAAGAACGTGCACACAAAGGTGTGTTTTTATCGTTTCAATATCCTGTAGAAATTCCTGGAGTTAGTGTTACTAATTTTATGAAAACAGCGATTAACGAAACACGTAAAGCAAAAGGTTTAGAAGACATGCCAGCTAAGGATATGTTGAAGATGATTCGTGAAAAATCTGAGCTTTTAGAAATTGACCGTAAGTTCTTATCGCGTTCTCTAAACGAAGGATTTTCTGGTGGAGAAAAGAAACGTAACGAAATCTTTCAAATGGCAATGTTAGAGCCAAAATTAGCCATCTTAGATGAAACTGATTCTGGTTTAGATATTGATGCACTTCGTATTGTTGCTAATGGTGTAAACAAGTTAAAATCTAAAGACAACGCTGTTATTGTTATTACACACTACCAACGTTTATTAGACCACATTGTACCAGATTTTGTTCATGTTTTATACAATGGAAAAATTGTAAAATCAGGAGGAAAAGAATTAGCACACGAGCTAGAAGCTAAAGGCTACGATTGGATTAAAGAAGAGGTTGACGCTTAATTAATAAGCAGTGGTCCGTTTTTTAGTAAGCATTTGCTTGCTAAGATGTTACCGCATATAGCAAAAACATTAAATAAAGTATTAATTCTACAGATATAGTTTACCATTGAGTAAGCTGAAGACTAAAGACTTATTACTGAAGACTTAAAAACATGAGTTTAAAAGAAAAATTAGTATCGTCGTTTATGGCATTTGAAGACACAGTAGATGTGAATTCTTCAGTACATGATATTCGAACTGAAGCCATAAAGACTTTTGAAGCTGAAGGATTTCCTACTAAGCGATTAGAAGATTGGAAATACACATCGTTGAATTCAATTTTAAAACACGATTATAGCGTTTTTCCTACGATTGAAAATGACATTGAATTTAAAGATGTAAAGAAATATTTTATACACGAAATTGATGCGTATAAAATCATTTTTATCGACGGTAAGTATGCTTCACATTTATCACAAACTACACATGATGGTTTAGATGTATGCTTAATGTCTGCCGCTTTAACCAAACCTAAATACAAGGTAATTATTGATAATTATTTCAATAAAATTGCTGCAAAAGATGGTTTATCTTCATTGAATACTGCATTTTCTCATGAAGGTGCATACATTAATATTCCAAAGAATAAAGTGGTTGAAAAGCCTATTCAAATTATACATTTTTCTACAGGAAACGAAGCTGCAGTAATGTTACAACCTCGTAACTTAATTGTAGTTAATGAAAATGCACATGTTCAGATTATTGAACGTCATCAGAGTTTAACAGACAATCCTGTTTTAACCAATTCGGTGACTGAAATATTTACTAACAAACGTGCCATCGTAGATTATTATAAAATTCAGAATGATAAACAAAGTGCGTCATTAATTGACAACACTTACATAAATCAAAAACAAGAAAGCTTAGCTAAAGTGCACACGTTTTCTTTTGGTGGTAAATTAATAAGAAACAATCTTAACTTCTACCAAAATGGCGAACGTATTGATTCTACCATGAAAGGAATTACCATTATTGGAGATAAGCAACATGTAGACCATAATACTTTAGTGCATCATATTGAGCCAAATTGTGAAAGCCACCAAGATTACAAAGGTATTTTTAACGATAGCTCAACTGGTGTTTTTAATGGTAAAGTTGTTGTTGAAAAGTTAGCGCAGAAAACAAATGCATTCCAAGCCAACAACAATATTTTAATGAGCGACAAGGCTACCATCAACACTAAACCTCAACTTGAGATTTTTGCAGATGACGTAAAATGTTCTCACGGTTGTACAATTGGTCAGTTAGATGAAAGTGCTATGTTTTATTTACGTTCTAGAGGAATTCCGGAAAAAGAAGCAAGAGCATTGCTAATGTTTGCTTTTAGTAACAACGTTATGGATTCCGTTAAAATACCTGAACTTAAAAACAGAATTACTAAGATTATCGCCAAGAAATTAGGTGTAAATATTGGGTTTGACTTATAAGTTTTACCAAAAAAATATAATGTAAAAAAAGGATTGCTATTTAGCGATCCTTTTCTTTTTTAAATACAATCTCTTTTACAGTGCCATCACAAGATAAAAGCATACCTGTAATGGAGTCATTTTTACCTTTTATAAAATGATAAAGCGTTCTATCATTATTTCCAAATTGATTTAACTGAACAGGATGTAAATTTACGTTTTCCTTTTCTGCATAAGTTAATTTAAGCATTGCGTCTTCTTCAAAAAAACGATAAACAACATCCAATTCTTCAGAATAAAAATTACCTACAAAATCTGAGACTTCAACAGATTCAGCGTCTATAAAGTTAGCCTGTTCAAAATAAAATGGTGTTCCACCAAATGAAATAATCATATCGTGAGTTGCTGATGTTGTGAAATCGAATTTCACATTCTGGCTTTGCGTTCTATGAAATTTATTTTCGTCATATTGCACAAGAGCTGCAGCAGTTCTTCCCATAGAGCCAACTGATTTCAGCGTGTCATTTTCCACAAATATTTTCATAGTCATATCACTATTGACTTCTTTGTATTCGCCAATAAATTCTTTAAAATTTTGTGCTTTGAATACCATTTCCTCTTCCTCTTCATTTTTAATCCTTTCGTCATATTCCATCAAAATATCTAAAATTTGATACGCTATTCTTGGTGCATCTATCCCTTGTGAATTTGTTAGAACTATGATGCCTATTTGCTTTTCTGGAACTGTAATTAATTGTGAACGTCCACCAAAACCAAATCCGCTGTGATTTATAGTTTCATAACCTTTATAATTATCTAACATTAATCCACGTGCGTATTTCGCTTTCTTGCCTGAAATTAGTGTTTCAGTCGTTTTTAAAAATTCCGCTAAAGGTTTAAATTCTAAAATCTGGTCATTCAGCATTTGCATCCAAATAGCCATATCATTTACTGAAGATCCCATGCTTCCTGCTCCATAACTCAATTGGTCATTTGTATAAAACCTGTAACCATCTCGATGTTTTTGATAACCAACCGCTTTATTACTAATGGGTTTTCCATGTTCAACTCTTACAAAAGTTGAATTCATTTTTAAAGGATTCAAAATTTTTTGTTTCAAATACTCATTCAGGTTTTGCCCTGAAATACGCTCAATAATAATAGCCAATAAATTATAATTGGTATTAGAATAGCTCACTTTTTCGCCAACTAAATGGTTTAAATTTTTCTGTTTAATGGCTAAATCTAAAACCGTATTATTATCGTAATAATGAGTATCATAATCAAAACCTGCCAAGTACATTAATGTCATATAATTACGAATACCGCTCGTGTGGTTCAGTAAATGTTTTATTCTAATGGTTTCTTCGTACTCTGGAAATTCTGGCAAATACATTCTAATATCATCCTCTAAACTGATTTTACCATCATTTGCCAAAGCCCAAATAGCCGAAGCTGTAAATTGTTTTGCAATGGATGCTAAACTAAAAACGGTAGAATCAGAATTCTTAATTTTATAATCTAAACTGGAAAGTCCAAAACCTTTAGAATAAATAGATTGCCCTTGATTAATCACCTTTACACTCAATCCTGGCGCATCATTAGAAACATATGTTGCTAACAATTCATCAATTTTTAGATTTGTATTTGTTTGTGCTTTTGAACTTAAAAAAACAAATACACCAATCAATAAGCACGTGCTTCTTAAATTAAACATTGCTTATATTTTTGATAGAAATAAGTTGGAATAAGTCCGAAATTAAGAAAGAGAAAGCCAATAAAAACAATGATTCCTCTGTATGGCCAAGTTAAAAACTCGAACATAGCACCAATACCGAGAATAAAAAAAGTAATAAATCCGAGGATGTAAAATGATTTCTTCATGATAAAATGATTTAAGAAAATTTGTGAATAGATTTTTTATAGCTCGCGTAAAAATGAACTGGTAGTATGACTAATACTGCAATGACAATAGCGCCAAGTAACCAAGCATTAGCATAAGGCCATTGCATCATTTGAAAAACCAAACTAACAACCAACAATAAAATAACCATGAAGCCAGCAGAGAATTTCAACTTATTGAATGTAATGATTTGCTTGGCGAACTTTTGATAATTGGTTTCTAATTGTAAATTCTGAAAACTAGAATAACCACCAAATTTCTGTAATGCTTGTTGATATAATGCATTAAAATCCTCAGAATTTTGATGCTCTATATACGTACAGATATGATCCACTAAATCCTCTCTTAAATCTTTATTTTTAACACCATATAAGGTTAAATTATTTTCAATAAAAGTGATATGCTTTTCTGATAATTCCATGATTATATCGGTTTTGGATTAAAAATTAAATTTAGGGTCTCAATAAAATCATTGATTTCTTCAGTAACCGTTTCAACCATTTTCTTCCCTTCTTTAGTGACTTTATAATATTTCCGAACACGCTTACCAATAAAAACCTTTTCAGTTTCTAAAACCTTTTTCGCTTCAAGCTTATGTAAAATGGGATATAATGCACCTTCCGAAATATCTATCTTCCCTGAAGTCATCGTTTTCACTTCTTGTGTAATCTCGTAACCATACATTCTACCCTTTTCATTTATAAGCTTTAAAATGATAGGTTGCAATGTTCCTTTTGTTAATTCTTTACTATACATATCACAAATATACATTTTATATAAATGTATCCTAATAAAATGTGTGTTAAATATTTTAATGACTAATTATAAGTTTTTCTTTAAGAACAATGCGTTGTATCTTTGTAACTAGGAATTAAGCCCATGTTAGACGTACAAAAAATAAGAAAAGACTTCCCCATTCTCAACAGAACGGTTAATGGGAAACCACTCATATATTTCGATAATGCTGCAACTTCACAAACACCTCAGCAAGTCATTGATGTTATTGTAGATTATTACAGTAATTACAATGCAAATATCCACAGAGGCGTGCATAGTTTAAGCCAAGAAGCAACGGATGCTTATGAGCAAGCACGTATTAAAATTCAGAAACATTTTAATGCCAAACAGAGTCATGAAATAATTTTCACATCTGGTACAACACATAGCATTAACTTAGTTGCTAACGGATTTTCTTCACTTTTAAAAAAAGGAGATGAAATTATTGTTTCAGCTTTAGAGCACCACAGTAATATTGTGCCATGGCAAATGCTTTGTGAACGGACAGGAGCCAGTTTAAAAGTCATTCCTATGAATGAAAATGGCGAATTAATCCTTTCGGACTATGATGCGCTTTTAAACGAACACACAAAATTGGTTTTTGTAAACCATATTTCAAATGCTTTAGGAACTATAAATCCTATTGAATATATTATAGAAAAAGCACATGCTGTTGATGCTGCTGTTTTAGTTGATGGCGCACAATCTTGCCCGCATTTAAAACCAGACGTTCAAGCTTTAGATGTTGATTTCTATGTGTGTTCTGCCCACAAAATTTGTGGACCAACAGGTGTTGGGATGCTTTACGGAAAAGAAGAATGGCTTAATAAATTGCCACCTTACCAAGGAGGAGGCGAAATGATTGCAGAAGTGTCATTTGCAAAAACAACTTATGCAGGTTTACCTCACAAATTTGAAGCTGGTACACCAAACATCTGTGGAGGCATAGCCTTTGGAGCCGCTTTAGATTATATGAATCACATAGGTTTTAAAAATATTGCCAAATACGAGAATGAACTTTTAGACTACGGAACAGAACAGTTACTTAAAATTGAAGGTTTAAAAATTTACGGCACAGCAAAAGAGAAAACCTCTGTAATATCTTTTAATGTTGGCACTATTCACCCTTATGATATTGGCACCATTTTAGATAAAATGGGCATCGCAGTCCGTACAGGTCATCATTGCGCACAACCTATTATGGACTTTTATAAAATTCCAGGTACCATAAGAGCTTCTTTTATGTTTTATAACACCAAAGAAGAAATTGACGCATTTATTGTGGCGCTTAAAAAGGCAATAATGATGTTATCTTAGACTTTGGCATCAAATATGTATCTTACAATATAAAATATTATACAGATGAAAATTTTAGTTAGTTTATTTATGCTTTTAACCACATTAAATTCTTGTGATTCGTCTAAGAAAGCAATAGAAAATAGCAAAAAAATGCAAGAACCAATTTCTGGAACCTACAACATAACACAACTTGGAGATACTGATGTTTCTTCAAATAAAATTGTAATTAATTTTGACGACACCAATAATAAAGTCGCAGGATTTGCAGGTTGTAATAGTTTCTTTGGGAATTATTCAATAGAAAATAATACGATATCTTTTGGCAGTATCGGTTCATCAAAAAAATTATGCCCTAACCCAATAATGGATATTGAAAATCAGCTATTCAAAGCTTTGAATTCAGCTACTTCATTTTCAACACAAGACAATGAGATTTTGTTCTATTCAAATGACACTGTTGTTTTCAAAGGAACAAATAGCATTATCGCATCTAAAAGAAGTGCTACTGTAAACTACGAAGACAATACTACTGTTAAATACCAAACAGTATCGAGAGGATCTTTTGACTACATCACGATTTCGAAATCAAAAATATTAATTTCAAAAGATCAAAATCTTCAGAAAATAGATGAATATAATACAGATGCAGAAGACTGGAAGGCTTTAAACAAATTGATTGAAGCTGTAGAAGTTGAAACCATTCATAATATAGTTCCTCCGTCTACAAAACATCAATACGATGGAGCTCCTCATGCTACTTTAGCGATAATACTTGGTGATGTACAATACATGACGCCAACCTTTGACCATGGAAATCCTCCAGAGGCTATTGAAGCTTTAGTTAATAAAGTGTTATCCATTAAAGAAAACACCGTTAAAAACTAACGATTTTGTAATTTTGCACAAAAGAATGAGACTATGACTATTGAAGAAGTACAAAATGAAATTATTGAGGAGTTTGCCATGTTTGAAGATTGGGAAGAACGCTACCAATACATGATTGACTTAGGTAAAGACTTACCCTTAATTGAAGAAAAATATAAGACTGACGATAATATCATTAAAGGTTGCCAAAGTAAAGTTTGGGTACATGCAAACATGCAAGACGATAAAATAAACTTTACAGCAGATAGTGATGCTATTATTACCAAAGGTATTATTGCTATACTCATTAGAGCATTTTCTAATCAGCATCCAAAAGATATCCTTGAAGCAAATACTGATTTTATTGATAAAATAGGATTAAAAGAACATTTATCACCAACTAGAGCTAATGGCTTAGTAAGTATGATAAAACAACTAAAATTGTATGCCATTGCATACCAAACACAACTTAACTAGTTTACACATTAAAAAATGAGCGATTCAACTATAGATACAGCAGTTTTAGGTGAAAAAATCCTAAGAGTAATAAAAACAATTTACGATCCAGAAATCCCAGTAGACATCTACGAATTAGGATTAATCTACGACGTTTTTGTAAACGAAGATTTAGAAGTTAAAATTCTAATGACCTTAACAACACCAAATTGTCCTGTGGCAGAAACACTTCCTTTAGAAGTTGAAGAAAAAGTAAAATCTATCAATGAGGTAAAAGGTGCTGAAGTAGAAATAACTTTTGATCCACCTTGGTCTCAAGATTTAATGAGTGAAGAAGCCAAGTTAGAACTTGGAATGCTTTAATTATAAATACTGAATGCCAAGACACAAACCAAATTCTTTAAAGGACGGTAAGAAAACAAATCTAAAATCGTCCTTTAATGCCTTAATTTATATTCCTAGATTTTTTAAAGAAATCTGGAAAGTCAACAAAAGTCTCTTTTTGCTTTCCGCTTTCTGTAGACTTATTGGCGCTTTATTACCTGTAATAATATTATGGGTTGGTAAACTTATCATTGACGAAATCATTTTACAGATTTCGCTTAACAGTCCTGATTATTATACACTTTGGACGTATGTCGCAGCCGAGTTTGGCTTAATCATTCTATCAGACTTAATAAGTAGAGCGATTTCCTTAACCGATGGTTTACTTGGTGACGAATATAATATTGCATCCTCAGTCACTATTATTAAGAAGACCAATCAAATAAATATCAGTCTATTAGAGGACTCTGAGTTTTATGATAAGTTAGAACGCGCAAGAACGCAAACTACTGGTCGTGTTGGACTAATGTCTAACGTGCTTGGCCAAGCACAAAGTGCTATTTCTATTGCAACACTTGTTGCCGGTTTAATATATTTTGAACCGTATTTAATTATACTTCTTGTACTGAGTATTATTCCGTCATTTATTAACGAGATACGTTTTAGCCAACAACAGTATTCTTTAGCAAGAAGCTGGACGTCTGAGCGACGTGAGTTAGATTATCTAAGATTTATTGGTGCAAACGATAAAACAGCAAAAGAAATAAAACTTTTTGGCTTAACAGATTTTGTGGTTGACCGTTTTAAAAACCTATCTGAAGAATATTACCAACTCAATAAAACCTTAGCTATTAGACGTTCATCATTAGGTTTTTTGTTTAATGTCTTAGGTTCTATAAGTTATTATGGTGCTTATGTATTTATAATTTATCGTGTGCTTTCTGGTGCAATTACGCTTGGTGAGCTTACATTTTTATCAGGTTCATTTAATCGCTTAATGCGAAACCTTCAAGATTTCTTTTCAAAATTTACGAGGATTTCGGAAAGTGCTTTATACTTAAAAGATTATTTCGACTTTATTGATATTTCAATTGTATCAAAAGCAAAAGAAGATATGCCTTTACCTAGAAAAATTAAAAAAGGTTTTGAGTTTAAAGCCGTGCGTTTTGCGTATCCAAATTCTGATACTGAAATTTTAAAAGGCATTAGCTTTACACTTCGAGCAGGTGAAAAATTAGCTTTTGTTGGTCAGAATGGCGCAGGAAAGACAACGTTAATAAAACTACTATTACGTTTCTACGAACCTACATCAGGTGAAATTCTATTAGATGGCATAAATATTAACCGTTTTAATATTGCTGAATATCAAGAGTATTTTGGTGTTATTTTTCAGGACTTCTTTAGGTATGAATTTACCGTAAAAGAAAACATTGCAATAGGAAACATAAATGAGTTAGACAATCAGGCTAAGATTGAAAAAGCCGCAGAACTAAGTTTGGCTAGTGAGGTTGTATCTGAATTAAAACAAGGTTACAATCAGCAATTAGGTAAGCGATTTTCTAGTGGTCAAGAATTATCTGGTGGTCAATGGCAAAAAGTAGCTTTAGCAAGAGCCTACATGAAAAGTGCTGAAGTAATGGTTTTAGACGAACCCACTTCTGCTTTAGATGCTAGAGCAGAAAGCGAAGTCTTTGGTCGTTTTATAGGTTTAACCGAAGACAAAACCAGTATTATTATTTCGCATAGATTTAGCACAGTGCGTCAAGCTAATAGAATCCTAGTTTTAGAACAAGGTAAAGTGAAAGAAATTGGTACACATGAAGAACTTATGAGAAACCAAGACTTGTATTCAGAATTGTTTACACTTCAAGCCGAAGGCTATCAATAAAACATTTAATTTTGCATTATGGCAGATGAGATAATTAATAGAGTTACAAACAGCAAATTAAAAGTTATTGACTTAGAAGATTATTACCCAAATGGTAAGCGTATTCTTTTTGATATTACAGATTGGCTGCTTGAAGGTTTAGTGCTTCGAGAAAAAGAATTTAGAGCTTTTGTTGCGGAACATAATTGGTCGCAATACCAAGATTGCTACGTGGCTTTACATTGCTCTACAGATGCTATTGTGCCAGATTGGGCTTATATGCTAATAGCGATAGAGCTTCAAGCATATTCAAAATTATCTATAATTGGTTCTTTAGATGACTTAGAATCTATATTATATGCTGATATAATTTCGAATTTAGATCTTTCTGAATACCAAGGTTTACCTGTAATAATAAAGGGTTGCTCCAATAAACCAGTACCCTCTAATGCACTAATTTTACTTTCCCAAAAACTAAAGCCAATTGCTAGATCTATAATGTTTGGCGAAGCGTGCTCTTCAGTACCTCTGTATAAAAAACGTTAATAATAAATACACTTATCAATTACGTTAAGATTAGCATTTTTACAGTTAAATTGATAATGAGATTACAATAATTTTGTGCTAGAAAATAGATGACATTTTACATTAAATTATTTACTCAAAAATTATTTATTAGAAATGTGACCTAACGCATTTATCAGTGTCTTAATAATAGTGTTTTCATTACTTGTTTTATTTAAGTATATATCAATTAAACACTTATATTTGCAAACTGAAATTTAAAAACAACTTTTATTTATTAAATTTAATCCATTATGAACAAAAAATTAATTTTTTCCCTTTTTATGTTGTTAGCAGTAACAACGATTGCTTTTGCTCAAACAAAAGAAGAATTGCAAGCTGAAAAAGCTGTAAAACAAGCAGAAGCAGATAAGTTTCAAGGTGAAGCTAATGCATTACAAGCAAAAATAGATGCCTTACCAGGTTGGAGAAAAGGTGCTTTTGGTACTATTGGTGGTAGCTTATCTAATTTTAATGATTGGTACTCTCAAGGTGCTCCAAATAACAGCTCTGGAAATATCGGCATCACATTTAATGCTTTTGCAAATAAAATTGAAGAAAAATATTTTTGGAGAAATTCATTAACTACGAACTTAGGTTGGGTAAAATTAGACAATAAAGACGACGCAACTGATAGTGAAGACTTTAACGCTACAACTGACGTTTTTAATATTTCTTCACTTTATGGTAGAAATATTAGTAAAACTTGGGCTATTTCTGGTTTAGCAGAATACAGAACTACAATTATAGATAACTTTAATGACCCAGGATTTTTAGATGTTGGTGTTGGTGCAACTTGGACTCCTATTGAGAATTTAATAGTAGTAATTCACCCATTAAACTATAACTTTGTATTTGCTGATAACGATGCTGCTTTTGAATCTTCTGCAGGTGCTAAAATTGTAGCAGATTATACAAGACAAATCGGAGCTATTAACTTTAAATCTAACTTCTCTACATTCCAAAGTTATGAAGATAGTGACCTATCTAACTTTACTTGGACAAACTCATTTAGCTATACACTATGGAAAATGATTGGTGTAGGTTTTGATTTTGCTTTAAGAAGCAACAAACAAGAAGCTGCTAATGCGCAACTTGTACCTTTAAAAGATGCTGACAATAAATTACAATCTTATTATACTGTTGGTTTGAGCTACAAGTTCTAATAATCAACTTTAATTTACTATATAAAAACCTGTCTAGATGAATATTTAGATAGGTTTTTTTTATGCTAAAAGGCAAAAGAACTAATTAAACGTTTTCTTCTTTTCCTTTTTCTTAAATAACCGCTTAATAAAACCATCGCGCTTGGTTGGTTCACAGTCTAAATCGTTTGACACTTGCTCTGAAGGCTTTTCAAATTGTGCAGTTGTTATAAACTTATAGTCACTATCGTTATTTAACTTCTGATAAAATTTAGCAAAAATTGGTAAAGCTGAATTGGCACCTTGTCCTATTCCTGTGGATTTAAAACCAATGGCATGATTATCATTACCAACCCAAGTTACGGTGACTAAATTTGGTGTTAAGCCAACAAACCATCCGTCTTTATTATTTTGTGTAGTACCTGTTTTACCTGCAATGTCATTTTTTAATCCGTAAGTACTTCTCAACCTAGATGCTGTTCCATGGTTAACTGTAGATTTCATCATTTCTAACAGCACTTGCCTTGTGTAATCACTATAAGCTTCTTTTTTAGAAATTTCAGGTTCAAATGTAGCAATAACATTTCCTGATTTATCTTCAATTTTGGTAATATAATAAGGAGTAACCGCTTTACTATCGTTGAGA
The DNA here is from genome assembly GCF_003386165.1 of Winogradskyella eximia. Classification (GTDB taxonomy): domain Bacteria; phylum Bacteroidota; class Bacteroidia; order Flavobacteriales; family Flavobacteriaceae; genus Winogradskyella; species Winogradskyella eximia. Next base: position 352,782 of record NZ_QRDV01000003.1, read on the forward strand.
TAACTTGCAAAAGCACCAATTAAGTCCTTTAAACTAATCTCTGCAACACCTAAAGCTAAAGAAGGTTCATTAGGTAGTTTTTTAGAAATACCCAACTTCTCTACTTGCTCTAACACCTTTGGGATGCCTACATTTTCCATAACTTTTACCGAAATAGTATTTATAGAATTGCTCAAGGCCTTTTCTAAAGTATAATTGATGTAAGGATCTTCTTCCTTGCTGCCAGAATTAGTGGGCGTCCAGTTGTCGTAATCTGTATAAGTGACTTTATCTAGCGAAAAATACGTACATGGATCTAAACCATTTTCAATGGCTGCAGTATAAACAAAAGGTTTAAAGGTAGAACCAACTTGCCGTTCACTTTGCGAAATATGATCGTATTTAAAATAGCGATAATCAATACCACCAACATAAGTTCTTACCGCTCCTGTACTTGGTTCAATAGACAACATACCTGTATTTAAAAACTTTAAATAATGCTTTAAACTATCTATCGTAGAAATGGTTTTTATAGTATCTCCTTTCCAACTAAATAAGCCCATAGGTCGTTTAATACTTAAGGAATCTTTAATTTGCTTCTCGCTTAAACCTTGCTCTTTGTAAGCTTTCACCTGAGGTAATGCTTTTATGGCATTTTCTATCAATTTTCTATTGGTTTCCCAAGGTCCGTTTTTACCGTAAGATTTTTCAAAATCAGCTTGAAGTTTACCAATATGCTCTTTCATCGCAGCTTCAGCTAACTCCTGCATTTTATAATCTAAAGTCGTGTGAACGATTAGTCCGTCTTTATAAAGATTATATTTATCTCCATTAGATGTTTTTAAAGTATCTAAAATAGATTCTAATTGCCTCTTTATTTCTGCTCTAAAATAAGGTGCTAAACCTACATCATGATTAAAAGAGCGATAGTCTAATTCTAAGTCTTGCTTTGAATAATAATCTAATGAATCTTTTGAAAGATAATTGTAGTTAACCATCTGACTTAACACAACGTTTCTTCTGCCTTTGCAACGTTCAGAATATAGTCTAGGGTTGTAATAGGTATTCGCTTTCAAGGTACCTACCAAAGTTGCGGCTTCATTAATAGAAATATCCTTTACCGATTTGTTGAAGAATTTACGCGATGCACTTTCTATACCATACGTATTATCTGAAAATGGAACCGTATTAAGATACAAGATTAATATTTCATCTTTAGAATAGACATCTTCAATACGTTTGGCAACAATAGACTCTTTAAATTTATTAATGAGCATGCTGAACATTGCATAATTCTTTCTACCATAAAGATTTTTTGCCAATTGAAGTGTTATGGTACTTCCTCCTCCTGCAGATTTATCTTGAAGAATTAAATTCTTTACAAACACACGCATCAAACTGATATTATCAATACCATCGTGCTCGTAAAACCTAGAATCTTCAGTAGCAATTAAAGCATTAAGGAGATGTTTAGGTAAATCCTCAAAATTTACAGGCTGTCTATCATAGATATAATATTTACCTATTAATTTATCGTTCTTATCTAAAAGTTGTGTGGCTTGTTCTTGCTTAATTGAACTGATATCTTCAGCCGTTGGCAATTCTCCAAATAATCCAATATAAATACTGATATAAAGACCAAAAAGAAATATTAAAACAGCTGTTATTAATAGCACAGGCCACTTTATCCATTTATTTTTTGATGCCTTTTTAATCCAAGTTTTAAAACGCGATTGAAAGGAACCCATAAAAAAGAAAAGTTTTATTATTCTATATCTTCAACGTCTGGATAGAGGAAATGATTGTACGGAAAACGTGTTACATGGATTTCTCTGACCTCTTTATAAACGCGTTTTCTAAATTCTTCCATATTCTCTTTATTTAAGGCTGAAATAAATAAAGCGTTATCACCTACTCTAGACATCCATGTCCTTTTCCATTCTTCAATAGAGTAATTGGCAGGAGTTCTTACTTCTACTAAATCCTCTTCATCAAAAGGTTCTGCTTCGTAAGCATCTATTTTATTAAAAACCATGATAGTTGGCTTGTCCTTACTTTCAATTTCATCTAAAATTTGGTTAACGGAATCTATATGTTCTTCAAAATTAGAATGCGAAATATCTACCACATGAAGCAATAAATCAGCTTCTCTAACTTCATCTAAAGTACTTTTAAAAGACTCTACCAGTTGTGTGGGTAATTTTCTAATAAACCCAACAGTGTCACTAACTAAGAATGGTAAATTACCTATTACTACTTTTCTAACTGTAGTATCTAGCGTAGCAAATAATTTGTTTTCCGCAAATACATCACTCTTACTTATCACATTCATTAAAGTAGATTTACCTACATTGGTATAACCCACTAAAGCCACACGCACCATTTTACCACGATTACCACGTTGTACAGCTTGTTGCTTATCTATCGTTTTTATTTTAGCTTTAAGTAATGCAATTTTGTCGCGGACAATACGTCTATCAGTTTCAATTTCGGTTTCACCTGGTCCGCGCATTCCAATTCCACCTTTCTGTCTTTCGAGGTGTGTCCACATCCCTTTTAAACGAGGAAGCAAATATTCACATTGTGCTAACTCTACTTGTGTTCTCGCATAACTCGTTTGTGCACGTTGTGCAAAGATGTCTAAAATGAGATTGGTTCTATCTAATATCTTACAATTTAATATTTTACTGATATTTCGCTCTTGTGCAGGAGACAATTCATCATCAAAGATCACAGTCCCTATGTCGTTTTCTTTAACAAAATTGGCAACATCTTCCATTTTCCCTGTACCAATAAAGGTTTTAGGATTAGGTAATGCCATTTTTTGTGTAAAGCGTTTTACCACTTCACCACCAGCTGTAAAAGTTAAAAATTCTAACTCATCTAAATATTCGGTAGACTTTTCTTCATCTTGGTTTTGAGTAATTACACCAATAAGCACAACCTTCTCTAAAGTGATATCTTTTTTCTCTATCATAAATTAATTAAAGTACAAAGTTAATCAAATGGATTATTACAAAGTAATATTTTAAAAACCTATATTTAATGCCATGAACACTATTTCTGAAAATTTTACAATTGCATTTTATAATATCGAAAACCTATTCGACATAAAAAATGATCCCTTAACACATGATAGAGATTTTCTTCCAACGGCACCAAAGCGATGGACTCCTAAACGTTACCAAAAAAAACTACTAAAAATAGGAACGGCAATTTCTAAAATAGGAGAAGAAAATACAAAAGTGGCTCCAATAATTATAGGTTTAGCCGAAGTTGAAAACAAAAAAGTATTGTCCGATTTAGTAAATAGTAAAAACCTTATTGATAAAAACTACAGCTACATTCATTACGATTCATTAGATGAAAGAGGTATTGATGTGGCATTATTATATAAAAGCGATGTTTTTAAAGTTGAGAATTCTGAAACCTTTTCTGTTTATCTTGAAAATGAATTAGGCTATCAAGACTACACAAGAGATGTTCTTTTGGTACAAGGTAAACTAAATAATGAAAACATTAATATAATTGTGAACCATTGGTCTTCTCGAAGAGAAGGAGTTAAAGAAACTGAATTTAAACGTTTAGCAGCCGCAAAAGTGGTAAATTCTGTGGTAAAATCTTTAAAGAAAGATAACCCAGATACAAAGATAATTGTAATGGGAGATTTTAACGACAATCCCAATAGCGAAAGCTTATTATTAATTGAAAAAGAAAGCGAATTATTCAATCCTTTTAAAACTGTATGGTCACGTGACACAGGAAGTTTAAACCATCAATTTCAATGGAATCTATTTGACCAAATACTGTTCTCAACTAATTTTTTTGATTCTTCCAATTCTAAGTTAGTATTTAAAGACGCTCAAGTATTTAACAGTAAGTTTCTTACACAACACGAAGGCAAGTATAAAGGACAACCATTTAGGACTTATGTTGGTAAAAAATACAAAGGAGGTTTCAGTGATCATTTCCCTGTTTTTATTCAATTAGAGAGTAATTGAAAAATAGCTAAACCATTTATCGATTATTACGGTAGTTAATCTATTATAACATTGTTAACATCTTGTTAATAGCCATTTTTTATATATTCGAGTTCGCAGAGTTTGAAACGTCTAACCAACGTCAACATTGCAAATTACAACACATTTTTTTACAAACACCAACAAATTACCTTGTAATCAAGCGATTATAATGAAATTAAATAATTTTTAACAAACCAATTAATAATGAAAAAAAGTACTTTACTACTGTTTGCACTTTTCACCATGCTATGGCAGGTTGATGCACAAGTGACTATTGGAGCTGGTAATTTGCAAGCTGAGAATGCACCATTTGAGCCATTTTATGGTTATTCTTACTCGCAGACCGTTTATTTAGCTTCAGAAATAAATGCGAATGGCGACATTTCTGATATTCAATGGTACTATAGTGGAACTTCCGCACTACCAAGTAGTCAAGAGTTAGTCATCTATATGGCTGAACTTCCGAGAACAGAATTCGCTTCAACTACAGATTGGGAACCTATTGCTTCATTTACAGAAGTTTATTCAGGTGGCATTACGGTTACAGCTGGAGTAGAAGGTTGGGTAACACTAACATTAGATACTCCGTTTACCTATGCAGGTACTGGTAATTTAGTTATTGCTGTTGAAGAAAATGGCGCTGATTACGATGATGCTGGAGATGATTTCTACAACTCTCAAGTTACTACAAATAGAACAATATCATATTTTAGTGACGGTACAAATCCAGATCCTACTACTCCACCTACTGCGAGTAATATAGATGATACTATACCTAATATTGTTTTAGGAGGAATTACTCAAGCTTGTCCAAATCCAACAGATTTAAGTATTACTGGTATTACAGCTAATGAAGCTGTATTCTCTTGGACAGAAGTTGGCGGATCAACTATTTGGAATGTTGAAATCGTTGAAGCAGGAGCAACACCAACTGGTATGCCAACTGCGACTAATGTACCTAACCCATATACTGTATCTGGATTAGACGCAATTACAGGATATGATATATATGTACAATCAGATTGTGGAGCAGAGCAAAGTTCTTATTCTGGACCTATCTCTTTTTCTACATTATGTGATGTATTTATTCCTGATTATTTAGAAGATTTTTCAGCTTTCCCTGTTGATTGCTGGGAAGAGGCAGATAGCGGTGATGCTACAACAGGACCTATGGATATAGGTGAAACTTTTAATTGGATTGAAGACGGATGGCTAGATGTTGGTACTACCGGTGCATATAGTATTAATTTATATCAAGGAGGTGTAAAAAGTGATTGGATAATTTCTCCTCAATTTGATTTAACTGGTGGTCCTTTCCAAGTAGAATTCGATATCGCTATTTTAGACTACTTCTCTGACACAGCTAATAATCTCGGTTCAGACGATACGGTTCAATTGTTAATTACTAATGATAATGGCATCACTTGGACTAATTTATATACTTATGATAATACTTCAGTTGTACCTCAAGATGGAGAACGCCGTGTCTTAAACTTAACTACCTATAGTGGACAAATTGTACAATTTGCAATTTTGGCTTCGGATGGAACAGCCGACGATACACAAGATAACAACATTTTTATAGATAATTTTCAAGTTAGAAATGTGCCGTCTTGTCCTGAGCCGTCAGACATGATGGTTTCTAGCGTTACTTCAGATTCTGCTATCTTGGATTGGGTTGCTGGCGATATTGAAACGGCATGGATTATAGAATATAATGGTGGAGCCGACTTTACTCCAGGTAATGGAGAAGAAGAAGGTTCTGTAGCCGTGAATCCATTACCAAACACAACACTAACTAGTCTTTCACCGGCAACTACGTATTACGGTTATTATCAATCTAATTGTGGCGTCGGAGACCTTAGTACTTGGATTGGCCCTTTTACTTTTACTACAGAATGTGTAACCTTTATTGCACCATATACAGAAGGTTTTGAAAACGCTGGAGACATTCCATTATGTTGGTCTATGGATGGTGGTGAAGATTGGGAATTTGCTGATGATGGAGGTTTTGATAATATTGGTAACGGTGGTACCCTCACTGGATCTACAGCTACTAATAACTTTTTTGCTTGGGTTGATGCCTCTGGAGATGACGGTCCTAGTACATTAACAAGTCCTTTCGTTGATGTAACTGGTTTAGCAGCACCAGCACTATCATTCTATGAAATTAGTGATAATCAAGGTAGTGCTAACTCTAATCTAGTCGTAGAAGTATGGGATGGTGCAGCTTGGAATACAATGGGTACTTTTAACACTAACACGGTTGGATGGGAACTTAAAATACTAGACTTAAGCACCTTAACAATAACAGGAGATGTACAAGCACGTTTTATATTCTCTGAAACCGTTACGGGTGATTTCACCGACGATATAGCTATTGATGATGTTACATTTGATGAAGCTCCAAGCTGTTTTGCACCTACAATGCTAACGGCAAATAATTTAAGTTTAACGTCAACAGAATTAGGTTGGACAGAAGCTGTACCACAAACCTCTTGGAACATAGAATACGATATTGCTGGTTTTGCTCAAGGTACTGGTACAATTGAAGCTGGTGTAACAACCAACCCTTATATACTCACTAGTTTAACACCAGATACAAGTTATGAGTTTTATGTACAGGCCATTTGTGGCCCTGGAGATGAAAGTCCTTGGGCAGGCCCTTATTCTTTTTTTACCGGGTATTGTGAATCACTTCCAACCAGTAATGATGGTAATGGTGTAGGAAATGTTACTATAGGCACTGTTGACTTCCCTAGTTTTGGTGATGAATTTTACGAAAATCATACAACACCTGTAGTTAATGTATTCCAAGGTATTAATACTGCTGTAGAAATATTATTTGAACATACTTATACTTACGGTACTAATATTTGGATTGATTTTAATGACAACTTAATATTTGATACTGATGAATTGGTTTTTCAAGGAGAATCTGCTGGTGGTAATAACCCGCATCTATTAGACGCTTCTTTTGTAATGCCATTAACCGCAGCTATTGGTGAGCACAGAATGAGAATAGGTACTGCTGACTTCGGACAAGCAACACCAGATCCTTGTTATAGTGGATCTTGGGGTGTAACTCTAGATTTTACGGTAAACATTCAAGAACTAAACTGTACGCTTGCTGAGGCAAACTATACTACAGTGCCAGATTGTGCTACTGATCAATTTTATATTGATGTAAATATTACAAGTTTAGGAGATGCTACATCATTAGAAATTTCAAATAATTTTGATACAGGAACACTTACAGCAACTATATTAGATACATACCAAGCTGGTCCTTTTCCTTTCGGAACTGCAGTAAAAGTATTTGTAACTAATATACAAGACACTGATTGTGTAATTAGTAGTGAGACTTTTGAAGTGTTAGCATGTCCACCAAGTAATGATGAATGTGCTGCTGCTGCTGTAGCTGTCGTTAATGATGGTCCATCTTGTGATCAATTAACATCAGGAACTATTCTTGCTGCAACTCCTTCTGGAGTAGATGGAGGAAGTTGTACTGGGACACCAAATGATGATGTTTGGTTTACTTTTACTGCTATGAGTGAAGTTCAAATTATTTCTATAATTAACATAACAGGAGGAACATCAAACTTAAATCACGCAGTTTATGAAGGTAGCTGTGGTTCATTAACTGAATTATATTGTTCTGATGATGAATCTAGTGTTACAACTGAATTGGTTGTTGGTAACACTTATACTATCCGTGTATTTAGTAGTGGTAGTGTTTCTGAAACATCTGTCTTCGACTTATGTATTAGAGCGGCACCTAATAACCTTATCTGTGAAAATGCAGAGAATTTCTGTTCAGTAGGTGGTGCACTTACCACTCCAAATATTATTGGAATTCCAAGTACAGGTCAAGTAGCCTGTTTAGGTTCAATACCAAACCCAACTTGGAATATTATACAAGTAGGAGAGTCTGGACCAATTGAGATTCAAATTGAGCAAACGGATGATAGTGGAAACGGATTAGATGTTGATTTTGTAATTTGGGGGCCTTTTGTTTCAGTAGAAGACGCATGTATAGAAATTGTTTTAGAAGATTGCCCGACGTGTCCTTTCTCAAACAACCCAGATAATGGCTTTTATCCTTTTGGCAATATTGTTGATTGTAGTTATTCTGGTTCTTCAATAGAGAATTTAACAATTCCTAATGCTCAAACAGATGAAATTTATCTATTATTAGTTACCAACTTTAATGGTGGAGCTGGTAATATTACAATTGAGCAAACTAACGCAGGAGGAACAGATAATGGTACGATTGAAGCTGAGATTACGGCTGAAATTACAAATACGGAAGGTTACACCATCTCAGATACGGATAACAACCCTGCAACACCAGATGAATTAAACGCTTGTAGTGATTCGATTATCTTAGATCTTAACTCACCATTTGCTGATGAATATGTTTGGTTTGAAGATGGTTTTGTAATCCCTGATGAGACATCTAGTACGCTAACTGTTCCTGCTGGCGGATTTGGATTAGGATTAATGAATTATCAGGTCAAAGCAACTGACAACCAGTGTGGTTCAGAAGCTTATTCTCAAATAGTAATAGTAAACCTATACTCTGATCCAGATCCAGTTGCCCCTCAAACTATTACTTTATGTGATGGTCCTGAAGCTGATGGTACTGAATCTTTCGATTTAGATGAATTATCTAATTCTCTTGGCCTTACAGGTTTTACTGTTAGATATTACACTAATGCTAATGATGCAAATTCAACTCAGAATCCAGTGGCTTCACCTTACAGTTCAACTGGTGAAACTCTAATTATGAGAATAGAAGATACAGATCAAATTGCAAACCCATATTATTTTGGATGTCGTTATTTGTCATCAGTAGAATTAGTAGTAAATCCAGCTTTAGCTATTAATCAACCAGACCCTTTGGTTGTTTGTGACGACTTAGACGGTATAGTAGATGGAATTACAGAATTTGATTTAACATCAATTAATAGTGAAATAACCGCTGATACAAGTTTAGTTATTACATACCACACAAGTCAAGACGATGCTGACGCTGGTACCGCAGATGTAACAAGCACTACGTATTCTAGTAATGGTGAAACTTTATTTGTTAGAGCTACAGATACTACTACAGGTTGTTATGCAACAACATCATTTAATTTAGTTATTAATGTTGTGCCTTTAGCTGATTTTGACCCTTCAGTAGCTGAGTACCAAGTATGTCCTAATGCAACCGTACCTATTTCAATTGATATTATACCATCAAATTTCGATGCAGCAGATGTATCTGTAAGTTGGACTTTAGATGGAGCATCAATTCCAGGAAGTGGTTTATCTTTAACTACAGTTTTAGTAGCAGGTGATTACGAGGCTACAATTACTTTTAATGATACAGGATGTGTTAATACTGTAAGTACTTCAGTTATAGAATTAGAATCTTGCGTA
>NZ_QRDV01000004.1:0-208442 GCF_003386165.1 Winogradskyella eximia
TTTTTTGCTAACTGCTAACTGCTAACTGCTAACTGCTAACTGCTAACTGCTAACTGCTAACTGCTAACTGCTAACTGCTAACTGCTAACTGCTAACTCATATGTCTTTTGCCAGTTCTATTGCATTTGTTAAGGCTCCAAGTTTATTATATACTTCTTGCAATTCACTTTCAGGATTTGATTTAGCCACCAATCCAGCTCCAGCTTGCCAGAATAATTTATGATTCTGACTTAAAAATGTTCTAATCATAATGGCATGATTAAAATTACCGTTGAAATCCATAAAACCAATGGCTCCACCATAATAACCTCTACTGGTTTTTTCATATTTCTCAATCAGTTGCATCGCTTTATGTTTTGGTGCACCACTTAAAGTACCTGCCGGAAAAGTATCTGCAACAACTTGCATGGTATCTGTGTTTTTATGAATGGTTCCGGTCACTTTACTCACTAAATGGATAACATGAGAGAAAAACTGTACTTCTCTATAATTCTCTACAGTTACATTACTACCATTTCTACTTAAGTCGTTTCGGGCTAAATCAACTAACATCACGTGTTCGCTATTTTCTTTGTCGTCTTTTATTAATTCTTCAGCAAGTTCTGCATCTTTAAGGTCATTTCCGCTTCGTTTAAATGTACCTGCAATTGGGTGTATTTCGGCTTTACCATCACTTACAACGAGTTGTGCTTCTGGTGAACTTCCAAATATTTTAAAATTCCCATAATCGAAATAGAAAAGATAGGGTGAAGGATTGATACTTCTTAAAGCTCTGTAGACGTTAAATTCGTCTCCACTAAAACCTTGCGAGAATTGTTTAGACAAAACTAATTGAAAAACGTCACCTCTGCCACAATGTTTTTTTGCTAACTCTACATGTTCTTTGTACTCATCATCTGTAAGATTAGAGTCAATATCACCATTAGTGTTAAAGTCGTAAGAGGCATATTGTCTGGTCTGAATTAACTGCAGAATATCATCAATATTATTATCAGTATCAAAGCAATGCGCAAAAATGTAGGCTTCGTTTTTAAAGTGGTTTATGGCAATGATGTTTTGGTAAACCGCATAATATACATCTGGAATATTAACAGAATTTTCCTTTTTAGAGATGTCTATATCTTCAAAATATTTTACAGCATCATAAGAGGTATAACCAAAGATTCCATTATTTATAAACTTGAATTCTTCATTAGGATCTACTTTAAAGCGTTGTGTGAATTTGTGAATTTCTTCAACGACACCTACTGTTTCTACGAAATTAGATTTAGAACTACCATCTGGATACGTTTGATAAATAGTATCTCCTTCAACTTTAATAGAAGCAATTGGATTACAGCAGATGTAACTGAAACTATTATCATTGGCATGATAATCACTACTTTCTAAAAGAATGCTATTAGGGAATTTATCTCTAATTTTAAGATAGATGCTTACAGGTGTTATAGTATCTGCTAAAATCTTTTTATAATGTGTATTTAAACTAAATGTTTTCATTGTTGCTGAATTTATTTCCAGAATCTTATTAATACAAAAAAGGCTTGTCGTGAATGACAAGCCTTTTTTCTATATGATTACATACCAAGGATTATTTCACGAACATGAGTTTGAGAAATTCCACCACCAGATATGATTTGTTATTGTTTTCATTTGAATGTCAAATATAGAAATGAAATGTTGGAAATCAAATTAATTAAGATAAATTTAAAAAAGATTCCTGTAAAAGTGAATTTTCACAAAAACAGGAATCATAATTTAAACGTTGCTATTAATAGTTCTTAGGGTATTAAAACTCTAATGTTACATTTAAATCAAAGTTGTCATAAATCGCTTTGTCTTTTAAGTCGTCAAAAAAGCTAGAAGAACCATATTTAATATTGTATTCTGTTCTGTCAACTTCCAAGTTTGCTGTTGCAATATTATCTTTAATAGTCATTGAGAACTCTACAGCTTTAGTCGTTTCTTTAATTGTTAAGTTCGCTTTGATTTTATAAGAACCGTCTTTTCCTGAAACGTTGATAAACTCTAGAGTAGCTGTTGGGTATTTTTCTACGCCAAAGAAATCTGCAGATTTTAAATGTCCATCTAGTTTACCTTTGTATTCACCTTCTAAATCTGTGGTGTTTATTGAGGTCATGTCCATTACAAATGATCCACCAGTTAAGGTTTTATCATCAAAAGTTAATGTGCCACTTTTTAAGCTTATGGTACCTTCATGTTGGCCTGTTACTTTGTAACCTTTCCATATAACTTTGCTTTTTTCAATACTAACTTCCTTTTTCGTTAAAGCTGTAAATGACATCAGTGATACAGCTAAAATTAAAAGCATTCCGATTTTTGAATTTTTCTTTTTCATAATTATTTGTTTTTTAGTTTTATTAATAGGGTATTTAATTGTGTTAACTCTTCTTGAGTTAAATTCTTTGTTATATTTTTTTCTGTTTCATCAATTATAGGATCTACTATTTTAAGTGTCTCTAATCCCAAATCTGTAATCAAAATTTCTACTTTTCTTCTATTCGTTTTGCAAATTGTACGTTTAACAAATTTTTTCTTAATAAGCTTGTCTACTAACCGAGTAGTATTACTCATTTTACTTATCATACGCTCTTGTATGTCTTGCAGGTTAATGGCATTTCCTTTTTGACCTCTCAATATTCTAAGAACATTAAACTGTTCTAAGGATAATTCATAGGGTTTTAGCTGTAGTAAAAAATCATCTTTAATCCATATACTTGAATGAAAAATGTTGATTACAGTCGCTTGCGGTAAGGATAAATTAGCGTTTGTTTTTAAAATATTATTTAACTCTTTCATATACAATATTTGTATATACAAATGTATGTTTATTTTTGAAACTATACATTAATGTTTTGTTAAAAATTTAAACACAGAGAAATGGATTTATAACTTTAACTTATGAAGCATTTATTACTTATTCTCTTAATTTCAGTTTTACCAATTCAACAAGAAAAATTGGAGGTTTATGATTATGATGGTCTAGAGCCTTTGATTCATAAAAAAGACGATAAAGTCCATGTTGTAAATTTTTGGGCAACGTGGTGCGGACCATGTGTAAAAGAGTTGCCTTATTTTGAAGCTATAAATGATACCTATAAAAACGAAAATGTAGAAGTACTTTTAGTAAGTTTAGATTTTCCTAGTAAATATGATTCTGCCTTAAAGCCATTTATAAAAAAGAATAATTTAAAATCTAAGGTAGTTGCTTTAAATGATACAGACCAAAATCGTTGGATTCCTGCAATAAACGAAGATTGGTCTGGTGCTTTGCCTGCTACGATTATTTATAAAGGAGATAAAAGACAATTTTATGAACGCTCTTTTACAAAAGAAGAATTAGAAACCGAACTTAAACAATTTTTAAAATAAGAATGACTATGAAAAATTTAAAATTACTTGCTGTTATGGTGTTGGTATTTTCACTATCTGCTTTTACAAATAAGACCGATGATAATGGTTATAAAATAGGTGATTTTGCTACAGATTTTAGTTTAGAAAATATTGATGGTAAAATGGTATCCTTATCAGATTTTAAAAAAGCAGAAGGCTTTATTGTTGTGTTTACTTGTAACACTTGTCCTTATGCTGTGGCTTATGAAGATAGAATAGAAGCATTAAATCAAAAATATGCAGATAAAGGATTTCCTGTAATTGCAATAATGCCAAATAATACAGATGTAATGCCTGGAGATAATATGGAAGCGATGAGAGAAAGAGCAAAGTCTAAGGGTTTTTCGTTTCCTTACTTATTAGATAAAGGTCAGCAAATCTATCCTCAATATGGAGCCACCAAAACTCCGCATATTTATTTGTTACAAAAAACAGAAAAAGGAAATGAAGTAAAATATATTGGAGCCATTGATGATAATTACCAAGATGCTGAAGCTGTAAAAGTAAAATATGTTGAAGATGCTGTAGATGCATTATTAGAAGGTAAGGCGATAAAAGTTACAGAAACTAAAGCTATAGGCTGCTCTATTAAAGTATAATTCTATGTGTTATAATCTAAATTGAGCTTAGATTAAAAATGTTAAAAAAAGACCCGTTGTGTAACACTTCGGGTTTTTTTTCGTCTATTTTATAAGGAAATGTTAATTTTACAAAAAAATAATAATACAATATATGGCAGATTTATCGCAAGACGAATGGACAAAACAACTTGAATCAGACAATAATTCTGTGATTTTAGATGTTAGAACTCAAGATGAAGTTAATGAAGGTATTATTCCTAATGCTATAAATATAGATATTTATAAAGGCCAAGGTTTTATATATGAGCTAGAAGAGTTAGATAAAACTAAAAACTACTATGTCTATTGTAGATCTGGCGCTCGAAGCGGACAAGCTTGTGGAATAATGAATCAATTGGGTTTTAAAAATGCTTATAATTTAGTAGGTGGTTTTATGGCTTGGCAAGGAGAAGTTGCTCAACAATAAAAAACTAATGACTATGAAAAATATATTTATAATCTGTTGTCTTTTTATAGGAATTGGCCTAAGTACAAGTTGTGCAGATGGCACAACAGATTCTGAAGATGTTAAATTAATAACCGCTTCAGAAATGCAATCTGTTTTAGAGTTAGAGGAAGTGCAGTTGGTGGATGTGCGCACTCCAAAAGAGCATGATGAAATTCATATTGTAAATTCACAGAATATTGATTTTATGTCTCCTACCTTTGATGATGATATTTCAAAATTAGATAAGAAAAAACCTGTTATTCTGTATTGTAAATCTGGCAGACGAAGTGCAAAATGTGCAAAAAAGATGAAAGATGCAGGCTTTGAAAAAATATACGATTTAGATGGAGGTATTTCTAAATGGAAACATTCCGATAAATTAAATATTAAAGTTAAATCTTAATGAATAATATATTCTCAATAAAAAAACCGAACATAACGTTCGGTTTTTTTATTGCTATAATTCATTTCTTAAACTCCTAAGGTTTTTATAAATTAGGCGTCTGTTAACTAAAAAACGGAAACACATCTATTACATTTGTAAATTAACATGCTGTTTATGATTTTAAAAAAAGTACTCCTGCTATGTCTTTTGGCATTTTCTTTTTTATTCAATTTAAATGCTCAAGTATTTGATCCTGTAAAATGGGAGACCAAAACTGAAAAAATTTCTGACACTGAATACGATTTAGTTTCTATTGCAACCATTGAAGCTGGTTGGCACTTGTATTCCCAAGATGTACCAGAGGGTGGTCCAATTGCTACAGGTTTTACTTATAAAACAAATAAAGATGTTGAGCTAGTTGGTGAAACTTCAGAAGAAGACGGTCATGTAATTGATGACCCTGTTTTTGAAATGAAAATTAAGTTTTTCGAAAACAAAGCTGAGTTTAGGCAGCGTATTAAAATTGTAAATAAAGAATTATCTATTGTTGAAGGCGAAGTGGAATTCATGGTCTGCGACGATGAAAAGTGCATGCCACCAAATTATATTGATCTTCAATTTAATTTGAAAGAAGCTAAGCTAGTAAAAGAGGATTCTTCTTCAACTACTTTGAATTTTGGCAATACTGAATCAAAAATATTTGAACCTGTAAAATGGAATACTTCTGTTGAAAAAATTAGTGATACAGAATATGTTTTAGTTTCTAAAGCGACTATAGATGAAGGGTGGAAGTTGTATTCTCAAAAAGTACCAGAAGGTGGTCCAATCCCAACAGGATTTGAGTATAAAACTGATAATGGTGTTGAATTAATTGGAAGCACTATAGAGGAAAAAGGAAAAGAAGTTATGGATAAGGTCTTCGAGATGAAGATTAAGTTCTTTAAGAATACTGCTGAGTTTAGACAGAAAATAAAAATTTCCGATGTAAATATCTCCAAAACTTCATCTGAAGTTAGCTTTATGGCATGTAATGATGAACGCTGTTTGGCACCAACATATTTTGATTTAGAATTCGATTTAACTAAAAGTGTAGCTGTAAAAAAAAAGGAAAACAATTCTGATTCTAAAAAAGAAGGAGAAAGTAAAGGTTTGTGGTCTATCTTTTTTATTGCTTTTTTATCCGGATTTGTGGCTTTGTTAACACCTTGCGTATTTCCTATGATACCAATGACGGTGAGTTTCTTTATAAAGCAAAGTCAATCTAAAGCTAAAGGAATTCGGAATGCCATTATTTATGGGTTGTCAATTATTGTAATCTATGTGTTATTAGGGACAATAATAACCGCCATTTTTGGTGCAGATGCTTTAAATGCTTTAGCAACAAATGTGTGGTTTAATCTCATTTTTTTTTTATTATTAATTGTATTTGCTATGTCCTTTTTGGGTGCTTTTGAAATTGTTTTACCAAATTCTTGGGCAAATAAAGCAGATAGACAAGCAGATCGAGGAGGTCTTGTGGGTATCTTTTTTATGGCATTAGCATTGGCTATTGTGTCTTTTTCTTGTACTGGTCCTATAGTAGGAACGATTTTAGTAGAAGCAGCTTCTAAAGGTGGTGTTGCGCCTGTTATTGGTATGTTAGGGTTTTCATCGGCAATAGCATTACCATTTGCTTTATTTGCAGCTTTCCCTGGATGGTTAAATTCATTACCTAAATCTGGAGGTTGGTTAAATACGGTAAAAGTAGTTTTGGGTTTTTTAGAACTAGCCTTAGCGTTTAAATTTTTATCGCAAGCAGATTTAGTGTTGCAACTTCATTTCTTAGAGCGAGAAGTCTTTATTGCAATATGGATAGCCGTTTTTGGAGCATTAACCTTATATCTTTTTGGTAAAATTCAGTTACCACACGATTCTCCATTAAAACATATTTCGGTTGGGAGATTAATGTTTGGTTTATTGACTTTAACATTTACCATTTATATGATTCCTGGACTTTGGGGAGCGCCACTTAATTTAATTAGTGCATTTCCGCCTCCGTTAGATTATTCAGAGTCGCCTTATGGAGTAGGTAATTCAAAGGGTGGAGGTAGTTCTGTAAGTCATTCAGATTTACCAGATGGAGCACATTTGTTGGCGCCACATGATATTTTGGCATTTAATGATTACGATAAAGGTTTAGCCTATGCTAAAGAAGTTGGTAAACCTGTGATGCTTGATTTTACAGGATGGGCATGTGTTAATTGTCGTAAAATGGAACAGAATGTTTGGGTAAAACCAGAGATTTTATCGAAACTAAAAAATGATGTTGTACTCATCTCGTTATATGTTGATGAACAAATAGATTTTCCAGAAGGTGAAGCGCCAGATTCTAAATTAAGGCCAGGGAAAAAACTGAGAAACAAAGGTCAAAAATGGAGTGAGATGCAGACTATTCGTTATAAAACAAATACACAGCCTTATTATGTTTTAATGGATCATAATGAAAAAAATCTAAATGAGCCTGTAGCATACACACCAAATTATGAAGAATATAATAATTGGTTAAAGGAAGGTATTAGTAATTTTAGCAACTAGAGTTTTATTAATGGCATATACCATTTAGCTAAAATTGTTTTCCGCTATTATTTTTAATCCAAGTTAAGTTTTTCTTAAATACTCAGGAAAGTTCAGTTATCATTCTTTATTCTCTGTTATAAATAATAAGTTTGCAACTTATTTAAAATGAAATCAGAAATTTATGAGTCAAGTAAAAGAAAATGATACGGTAAAAGTACATTATACAGGAAAATTAAAAAGCGGACAAATCTTTGATAGCTCTTTAGAGCGTGAGCCTTTAGAATTCACTTTAGGACAAGGTATGTTGATTCCTGGTTTTGAAAAAGCGGTTATCGATATGAAAGTGAATGATAAAAAAACAGTAGATATTCCTGTGTCTGAAGCATATGGAGATGTTATTAAAGAATTATTTCATAAAGTTGAAAAAACACAATTGCCACCAGAAATGGAACCAGCAGTTGGTTTAGGTTTAGCATCTAGAGATGAAAAAGGAAATGAGCATCAATTTAGAATTGTTGAGGTAAATGAAGACCATGTTATTTTAGATGGAAACCATCCCTTAGCTGGTCAGGAACTAGTTTTTGAATTAGAATTAGTTGAGATAAAATAATTGAATTATCGCCAAAAGTAAAAAACCTGTGAAATTAGTTTCACAGGTTTTTTTATTTGAAAAAGTTGCTATTAATCAAATAAGGTAATCAATGTTTTTTAGGGTCTTTATTTTGTTTAGTTTCTCTTGCTATGTTAGCATCGCACCAAGCATTGTATGCATCTTGTAATTCTTTTACTATCTTAGGGTGTTTAGCAGACAAGTCATTTCGTTCTCCTGGGTCAGCTTCAATATCAAATAACTTTATCGTTAAATCATCTCTTATTGGAGCTATATATTGTGCTGAGGGTTCACTCTTCCAGTGATTTTCTTTGGCGTTGGTGATTTTCCATTTTCCTTTTCGTGCAGCCCATGTTTTTTGCCATTTCCAAACTAATAATCGTTCTTCATTTGGTTCAAATAAATCAATACCATCAATATTATTATCCGTAATTGTTAGTCCTGCAACTTTAGTTAGTGTTGGTAAAATATCAGTAGCAGAGACATAACGGTTTTCAGTACTATTAGGGGCAATATTACCAGGCCAACTTACAGCCATTGGTACGCGTATACCTCCTTCCCATAGAGAATATTTACCTCCAGTTAATGGTGCATTGTTAGAGCCATTTAAAGGTGAGCCTCCGTTATCAGATATAAAAACTATTAATGTATTTTTGTCTAGTCCAGTTTCGTTTAGCGCATCTAAAACACGGCCAATATTATCATCTAAACAATTCAAATTAGCGAGATAATATTTTCGTAGATCATCTGTGTTTATAGCTCCGACTCTGGAGTATTTGTCATAGTAAGCAGAGTAGCTCCCTTTTTTGTGATTGCCGTAAGCCACTAAACTGTCTGGATCATAATTGGCAATTTCCTTTACATTATATTTATCTAAATACTTTTTTGGCACTTCGTGGATTAAATGATGAACAGAGCTATATGCTAAAGTTAAAAAGAAGGGCTTATTGTGTTTTCGTTTTAGGTAATCAATAGATTCGTCTGTTAAGATATTGGTAAGGTAGCCGTCTTCATAGCTTTTTTCTCCCATATTATGCATCAATGGACCTAATAATGCGCTTGTGCCGTAAGGGTCTGGTGTACGTGCTTTTATACTTTGCGAATTGGCCCAATAATCATGTGCATGTGCCGAAAATCCTAAAAATTCATCGTAACCATGATTTAATGGATATTCTCTAACATCATTTTTATGAAAATTCTGACCTAAATCGTTTTTACCAATACGCGCTGTGTTGTAGCCAGCTTGTTTTAAATATTCTGGAATTGTTTTTACGTCATCTGGTAATCCTGGTCCCCAACTTGCAGGTTTATCCCAACGGAATTGGTTTTTTCCTGTAATAATACCAGCACGAGATGGGCTACAAACTGGTGCTGTAACATAAGCTTGCGTAAATACTTTGCCAGATTTTCCTAAACGCTGAATGTTTGGTGTAGAAACAGTTTTATCGTGCGATTCAAAAGGTGTGAAATCAGCATAGCCTTGATCGTCAATAACAATTAAAAGAATATTTGGTTTCTCGCTTTGTGCTGTGCTTTTATCTGATAATTTTTTACTTTTCTTATTTTCAGAATTGCAGGATAGTATTAGTGAAAAGGTCAATAAAATTAAAATTTGTTTCATAGAATAAATGATTGAGTTATTCAATTTTATAGTTAGTTAACAATAGTCACTTTAATCTCTTTCTCTTCCAATTTCTTTCGTTTAAGATCAGAGATGCCTTTGTCGGTAATTATTTCATCAACTTGAGATAGGTCGCATATTCTCGCAAAACTCTTTTTTCCAAATTTTGAAGAATCAGCTAGCACAATCACTTTTTGTGCAGCATTAAGCATTTTTTTATTTAGCTCAGCTTCTTCCAAATTTGTAGTTGAGAGGCCATATTCTAAATCAATCCCATCAACACCTAAAAATAATTTACTGCAAGACACATTTTTTAAAATGTATTCTGCGTAATTACCAATAACTGAAGCTGAACTGTGTCTAATATAACCACCAAGTTGAAGGATTTCAATATTCTTATCATTTATAAGGTGCAGTACTACATGCAGAGAGGAAGTAATAACAGTTAATTTGTTTTTTGCCTTGATGTATTTTGATAGGGCTTGGACCGTTGTTCCAGAAGCAATTAAAATGGAGTCATTTTCTACAATACGTGTAGCTGCCATTTGTGCAATGCCATTTTTCTCTTCTACAGAAATTTTTTCTTTATCTAAAACGGTACGTTCATTTATATAAGGATTTTCTAGTGAAGCGCCTCCGTGTGTTCTGTGTAATAGGCCTTTTTGTTCTAAAAGTTTTAGGTCTTTTCTGATAGTAACAGCAGAAACATTGAGAATTTCACATAGTTCTAAAACTTCAAGGTGCTTTTCTTTTGCTAACTTGTCTAATATGTCTTGGTGTCTCTTCATTCGTTATTTTTTTTGCACTAATCTTTAGTGGGTTTTCGATTTGAGGCTTAACAAATATAATGAAACGAAACTAAATGAAGTTTGAAAATGTATTAATTATATTAATTTTAAAATTTTACTTTCGTTTTGTTTCATTTAGAATAATAATTTATATATTTGAAACTAATTGTAATAAATTATAAATATTTTGTTTAAAAGAGAAACCTTATTAAAGCAGTTAGAAATCACCAAAGATTGGGATGTTATTATTATTGGAGGTGGAGCAACAGGATTAGGAGTGGCGTTAGATTGCGCGACACGAGGCTTCAAGACGTTGCTTTTAGAGCAAGTTGATTTTGCTAAGGGCACATCGAGTAGAAGTACAAAATTGGTTCATGGAGGCGTTAGATATTTAGCGCAAGGTAATATTGATTTAGTAAGGGAGGCTTTATATGAGCGAGGTTTATTATTGCAGAACGCGTCACATTTAGTAAGTAATCAATCTTTTATAATACCTAATTATAGATGGTGGGATAATTTTTTCTACACTGTAGGTTTAAAAATGTACGATTTTTTAGCAGGTAAACTTAGTTTTGGTAAATCTGTTAGAATAAAGAAGAACGAAACGATTTCAAGATTATCAACTTTAAAAACTGATAAATTAAAAGGAGGTGTTGTTTATCATGATGGTCAATTTGACGATTCAAGATTAGCTGTAAATATTGCTCAAAGTTGTATTGAAAATGGAGCAACAGTCTTAAATCATTTTAAGGTAAAGAATCTTCAAAAAGATGATAAAGGTTTAGTTAATGGTGTTATAGCTATAGATACCCAAACTAATACTGAATATACTTTAAATGCGAAAGCAGTAGTGAATGCTACAGGTGTTTTTACAGATGAAGTATTACAAATGGATAATGCAGCGGCTGCAGATAGTATTCGTCCAAGTCAAGGTATTCATTTGGTTTTTGATAAATCTTTCTTACCAGGAAATGATGCTATAATGATACCTAAAACAGATGATGGTAGAGTATTGTTTTTGGTGCCTTGGCATAATAGAGTGGTTGTTGGTACAACTGATACATTGCTAGATAGTCATAGTTTAGAGCCAAAACCATTAGATAAAGAAATTGATTTTGTGTTAGAAACCGCAAATAGATATCTTAACAAAAAAGCAAGTAAGGATGACGTGTTAAGTATTTTTGCAGGACTTAGACCTTTAGCGGCTCCAAAAGATAAATCTGAAAAAACGAAAGAGATTTCACGAAGTCATAAAATCATAATTTCTAAATCTGAATTGATTACCATAACTGGTGGAAAATGGACTACATATAGAAGGATGGCTCAAGATACAGTGAATAAAATGATTGAGTTAAACAAATTGCCAGATGCACAATGTAAAACTCAAAATCTTAAGATTCATGGTGCAGATACTGGTGTAGATCGTAATAATCATCTTTACATTTATGGTACAGATCAAAAAGGAATTGCGCAACTCGTAAATGAGAATCCTAGTTTGGGAGAAAATTTACATCCAAGATTAGAGTTTACAAAAGCTGAAGTTATTTGGGCTGTGAGACATGAAATGGCAAGAGGTATTGAAGATGTTCTTGCGAGACGTGTTAGGGTACTATTTTTAGATGCTAAAGCTGCTATTGAAATAGCTCCATTAGTAGGTGAAATGTTAAGAGAAGAATTAAATGAAACGGTAGATTGGCGTGCTAATCAAATTTCTGAATTTATAAAAGTTGCAGATCAATACATTTTAAAATAAAAATAATAAATTCCGAATCTCTACTTCGGATCAGTAACATATAAACAACAAATTATGGCTAAATATATTCTATCCTTAGATCAGGGAACAACAAGTTCAAGGGCTATTGTTTTTGATAAAAAAGGCAATATTATTTCGATGGCTCAAAAAGAGTTTACGCAATATTTTCCTAAATCGGGTTGGGTAGAACACGATCCTAGAGAAATTTGGTCTTCACAAGCAGGAGTGGCTGCTGAAGCTATTGCTAGTAAAGGATTAGATGTTGTAAATATTGCAGCTATAGGTATTACTAATCAACGTGAAACCGTTGTAGTCTGGAATAAAAAAACAGGTGAACCTATTTATAATGCTATTGTATGGCAAGATAAAAGGACATCTGATTACTGCGACCAACTTAAAAAAGAAGGTAAAGCAGAAATGATCAAGAATAAAACAGGATTGGTGATCGATTCTTATTTCTCTGGCACTAAAGTAAAATGGATTCTCGATAACGTAGAAGGTGCAAGAGCAAAAGCTGAAGCTGGTGATTTAATTTTAGGAACAATAGATAGTTGGTTAGTTTGGAATTTTACCAAAGGTAAACAGCATGTTACGGATGTTACTAATGCATCAAGAACATTAATTTTTAACATTAATACGATGGATTGGGATGATGAATTGTTAGAATTATTAACGATTCCTAAAAGTATGTTGCCAGAGGTGAAAGCATCGAGTGAAGTTTATGGTCATACTGTATCAACGTTTTATGATACAAATATTCCGATTGCAGGTATTGCAGGAGATCAACAAGCGGCTTTATTTGGACAAATGTGTACTAAGCCAGGCATGGTTAAAAACACATATGGTACTGGTTGTTTTATGTTAATGAATATTGGGGAAAAGCCAATTATTTCTAAAAATAATTTACTGACCACTGTAGCGTGGAAAATTAACGGAAAAACAACCTATGCTTTAGAAGGTAGTGTGTTTATTGCTGGTGCAGTAGTGCAATGGTTACGTGATAGTTTAAAGATTATTAGGAATTCTGCAGATGTAGAAACTTTGGCGGCATCTGTAGAAAATACAGATGGTGTGTATTTTGTACCTGCTTTTGCTGGTTTAGGTGCTCCGCATTGGAATCAACATGCTAAAGGTACTATGTTTGGATTAACAAGGGGAAGTACAGATGCGCATATTGCGAGAGCAGCTTTAGAGTCTATTGCATTTCAAACTATGGATATTTTGAAAGCGATGGAAGCAGATTCAGGTTTGTCAATTAAAGAATTACGTGTTGATGGTGGTGCTACAATTAATAATATGTTGATGCAGTTTCAGTCAGATGTTTTAAATACCAAAACGATAAGACCAAAAATAGTTGAAACTACTGCGATGGGGGCAGCGTTTTTAGCAGGTTTGGCAGTTGGTTATTGGGAAAGCCCTGAAGAAATTCAAGATATATGGCAAACGGATAAAACATTTAGTCCTAAGAAAGATAGAACTGAAATTAATGATAATATTAAAGGTTGGTACAGAGCTATTGATGCTTTAGAATATTGGACTAAAAATAATTAATATCAAATAAGACAAAAATTATGACACCATTTATAGCGGAAATTATTGGTACAGCGATATTAATTTTACTAGGTGGAGGCGTTGTTGCCAATGTTGTCCTCAATAAAACAATAGGAAATAATAGCGGTTGGATTGTAATAACAACAGGTTGGGCTTTGGCTGTTTATGTGGCTGTAGTTATTGCTGGTCCTTATAGTGGAGCGCATATTAATCCAGCAGTTACAGTGGCTGTAGCTATTGCTGGTAAATTTCCATGGGCAGATGTGCCAATGTATGTTTTGGCTCAAATGATTGGAGCCATGATTGGCTCATCTGCAGTTTGGGTGACTTATAAAAGTCATTTTGAGGAGACTGAAGATGCGGATTCTAAAAAGGCTGTGTTTTGTACAGCACCTGCTATTAGAAATACATTTTCAAACTTTTTTAGTGAAATGATAGGTACGTTTGTTTTAATTTTTACCATATTTTATTTTACAAATGCGAGTATTACGGATACTGAAACTATGATTGGTTTAGGTTCTTTAGGTGCATTGCCTGTTGCATTTTTAGTTTGGTCTATAGGTTTATCATTAGGAGGAACAACGGGTTATGCTATTAATCCTGCTAGAGATTTAGGACCGAGAATTATGCATGCTATTTTACCAATAAAAAATAAAGCAAAAAGTGATTGGTCGTATGCTTGGATTCCGGTATTAGGACCTTTGGTTGGTGGTGCTATAGCAGCATTATCGATGCTTGCGTTATCATAAAATAGATATACAATATTTTACAGAGCAAATGCCAATTCTAACTGAATTGGCATTTTGCTTATTTTATAATTCCATTTATTTTTATTTTAAGAAGAAATGGTATAATATTATCTTTATGACACTGATGAAAAATATTCTATCCATATTAAGTTTGTTTTTAGCCTTGATTTTGCATAGTCAAGAGTTGCCTCCAATTGAAACATTTACCACGTCCGACTATGCTGGTGAAAACCAAAATTGGATGATTTCTCAAGATTCTAATAATTATATCTATGTAGCCAATAACTTAGGCTTGCTAGAGTTTAATGGTTCGGAATGGACGCCTTATCGGTCTCCGAATAATACTATTCTAAGAGCTGTTAAGGTTATTGGAGATAGAGTCTATTCTGGTTGTTATGAGGAATTTGGTTATTGGGAGCGTAATAAATTTGGTCAGTTAGATTATACGTCGCTCATTCCAGAATTGGGAAATAAAATACTGAATGATGATCAAATATGGAATATAATTAGCTATGATGATTGGGTACTGTTTCAAGCTGGTCATGCTTTATATTTTTACCATAAAACATCAAAGAAATTTAAAACTATCATTTCAAAAAATATTATTTACAAAGTGTTTAATGTAAATAATAGAATTTACTATCATGTTGCTAATGAAGGCATATATGTTTTGGAGGAAGGAAAACCGAAACTTATGGTTAAAGACAGTATTGTCTTGGAAGATAGAGTGATTGGTGTATTTCAAAATGAAGATAAACTAATTATGCTTTCGCGTAATTCAGGTTTCTTTGAGTTGCATGATGATAAATTAGAAGAATGGAATGTGTCTTCAAATGAAAGGCTTAAGGCATTAAATGTCTTTAGTAGTATTCAATTAAAAGATGGAAGTTTTGTTTTGGGGACAATTTCTAACGGTTTGGTGAAAATAAATCGAAAGGGAGAAATTGAATATGAAATAAATCAAAAGAAAGGCTTAGCAAATAATACAGTACTATCGTTATTTGAAGATTATAAAAGCAATGTGTGGACGGGTTTAGATAATGGTTTAAATTGTATAAATGTAAACTCGGCTATAAATACATTTATAGATTATAATGGTGATATTGGTACAGTATATACAACATTGATTTTTAATAATTTTCTTTATGTTGGTACAAATCAAGGGTTGTTTTATCGGTCGATAGATTCAAAAAATCAAGACTTCAAGTTTGTAAAAGGTACAGCAGGCCAAGTTTGGAGTCTATTTAATGATAACGATGGCAATTTGTTCTGTGGACATCATTTAGGAACATTTTTGATTGAAGAAGATAAGTCAAAAAGTATCAGTTCTATTTTGGGAGCTTGGAATTTTAAAACAGTACCAAATCATGCTAATCTTTTGCTTCAAGGTAATTATGATGGCTTATATGTGCTTCAAAAAAATAATAATTCTTGGAGAGTAAGAAATAAAATTGAAGGCTTTAAAAATTCATCTCGTTTTTTTGAAATTAATGATATCAATCAAATTTTAGTTAACCATGAGTATAAAGGGGTTTTTAGGATACAGTTAGATAGTACGTTGCACAAGGTAATTGATATAAAGCCGCAATCTGAATTAGCTTTGGGGAAGAATTCAGGATTAATTACGTACAAAGATCAAATAATATATACTTCTGAAGATGGTGTGTTTAACTACATTAAAAGTGAGGAGAAGTTTGAAAAAAACATAACTTTAAGTGAGAAGGTCTCTCCGTACAAATCTGTAAAAATGGTTGTAGATCAAACAGGGAAGCTGTGGTTGTTTTCAGAACATAACATTAGTTTTATTGATAATGATAACCTCACTAATCAGCCTGAAATCACAACAGTTTCAATTCCATCTAGTTTAAGGAAAGGTGTTTTAGGATTTGAAAACATTCAACATATTGAAAAAGAAAAATATGTTATAGGTACTTCTAATGGTTATTTAACTATGGATTTATCCCAAATACATAATACATCTGAGTATGTCATTTATTTAAATTCTGCAAAAATAATAGACTTAAATGACGGTATTACAGATTTACCAATTCAAGATGAAGGAGATTTTAAGCATAAACAAGGTACGTTGGTTTTTGATTATTCCGTGCCTGAGTATAACAAGTTTCTAGACGTAAACTATCAATATAAATTAAATGGAAAAATGGATCGATGGAGTGCTTGGTCTAAACAATCGAGTATTCAGTTTGAAAATCTACCTTTTGGAGATTATACTCTAGAGGTTAGAGCTAAAGTTGGTAATAAGGTCACCGAAAACAATGTTAATTATCATTTTAATATTAATAGACCTTGGTATTTTTCTAATATGGCTATTCTGTTTTATGTATTACTACTTGTGGTTGTTGGTTTGTTAATTCACAGAGCTTACAAGTTTTATTACGAGCGTATCTTAAAGCATGAGCATATAAAAAGTGAGCGTGCTTTTATTCAAATAAAAAACGAAAAACTAAATCAAGATATAGAAGGTAAAAATAGAGAGTTGGCAATTTCTACAATGAGTATCATTAAGAAAAATGAATTGCTTCGTAAAATTAAGAAAGAGTTAAAAACAACTAAAAATAAAGAAGATATTGCTAGTGCAATAGATTTAATAGACACTAATCTAAATAACAATAAAGACTGGAAATTCTTTAAAGAAGCTTTTAATAATGCAGATAAAGACTTTATGGATAAAATAAAGGCTGCGCATCCGGAGTTAACACCTAATGATTTAAAGTTTTGTGCCTATTTAAGGTTGAATTTGTCCTCTAAAGAAATGGCACCATTACTTAACATATCTATTAAAAGTGTCGAAACAAAACGTTATAGGTTGCGCAAAAGATTACAATTACATCATGATGATTCCTTAGTTAATTATATCTTAAAATTCTAACACCTCGACACTCTTCTATTTTACCACGACTTTACCACGACAAATGGTTTTTATCCAGTAAAACCGGGCTTTTTTTGCAAATATTTTAATTCTTAAAAAGTATAGTGTTTGTAGTGTTTGACGTTGCTTTTTTCTGTTCTTAATTTCTTAAATATTACGATGTTGGTTTTTTATCGAGGTAATAATTATCATATTAACAATTTGTTAGGATTAAATTTACAATAACTTAAAATTGCAGAGGCTTAAGTGAAATTAAGTATTCTATAATTTTGGTGACTAAATAAATAATTAATCAAACCAATATTTATGAAATTAAAATTTCAAAGATCAAGAATTGAAATATTCTTTTGTCTTTTTTTATTGTGTAGTTCGTTCGCCCTCATGGCTCAAACCACAATGAAAGGAAAAGTGCTTTCTGGCTCAGATAATATGCCTTTACCAGGTGCATCTGTCATAGAAAAAGGAACAACCAACGGAACACAAACAGATTTTGATGGTGCATTTACTCTAAATGTATCAAACGAGTCTTCTGTTATCGTTGTCTCTTATGTGGGATTTAAAACAAAAGAGGTAGCGTATAAGGCAAGTGACATTATTGTTACTTTAGAAGACGACAACGCTTTATCAGAAGTGGTTGTAGTAGGTTATGGTACACAAAAGAAAAGTGATATTGTAAATGCTGTTGCAACTACAGATTTAGATAAGGCAACATTGTCACCTACATCTGATGTCAATGAAATGTTACGTGGTAGAATAGCTGGTTTACAAGTAGACGTAGGAGGCGGAACTTTAAGACCAGGTGGTACTTCAGAAATTCTATTTAGAGGTAGAGGTTCTATTGAAGGTAATATTAGCGCTATTTATGTTGT
This sequence comes from Winogradskyella eximia, assembly GCF_003386165.1. GTDB lineage: Bacteria > Bacteroidota > Bacteroidia > Flavobacteriales > Flavobacteriaceae > Winogradskyella > Winogradskyella eximia. The sequence goes on from NZ_QRDV01000004.1 coordinate 18,252, forward strand.
AGATGGTATAGTTAGAGAAGGTGGTATTGAAGATATTGACGCAGATGATATTCAATCTGTTGAATTTTTGAAGGATGCTTCTGCACAGGCTATTTATGGAACTAGAGGAGCTAATGGTGTTGTTTTAGTTACAACTAAAAGAGGTAAAACAGGTAAAGTAAGTGTTAGTTATCATGGTTTTTTAACAACAAAAAAGATTGAACGTAATTTTGATGTATATAGCGGACAAGAATTTGCTCAATTAAAGCGTGAAGCAGCGCGTTCTACTAACGCTGATGACTCATATTCAAATGATGAAGACGTGTTTTCTGCAATTGAATTAGATAATATTGCCAATAACCGTTTTGTGGATTGGGAAGATGAGTTAATGAAAAATGGTGTCGTAAATAGTCAGTCTATTAGTATCAGTGGTGGTACAGATATGACAAAAGTTTTTGGTAGTCTTAATTACTTTAAAGAAGATGGTATAATACCAACTTCTAGTTATACCAGAAAAACATTTCGTTTAAATGTAGATCAAAAAATTTCTGAAAAATTTTCTGTTAATTTTGATCTTAACTTTTTAAATGACGATACCGACAGAGCTGCGAATGTTAATGTCATTACTACTTCTCCTTTGGGAAGTGCATACAATGAAGATGGCAGCATTACAAGATTTCCAAGTGGTGAAGAATTATCTGCTGTAAACCCATTGTGGAATCTTCGTGAGCAAAATCACGATGAAAGAGGAAATGACTTTGTGGTTAACATAACACCAATTTGGCAAATCACAGATGATTTACAATACCAATTAAAAGCCAATTTTAGTAGAAAAACATCTGAAAGAGGACAGTATTTATCTTCATTAAGTTCTGCAGGTGATGATGTAAGAGGTATTGCAAGAATTGAAAATCAATTAACAGAAGGGTATTTAGTAGAAAACATTTTAACTTACGATAAGACTTTAGGTGATAAACATAAATTCAATGCGACATTAGTTCAGTCAATACAAGAGCATAGATATAGTCGTACATTTACTGAAGGACAAGGTTTTGGTAGTGATGATCTTGGTTATGAAGGTATAAATTATGCTATTGGTAATATTACTGTAGACAGAACTGAAGACCCATTTAATTTGGCTTCATTTATGGCTAGGGTTCGTTATGGTTTTATGGATAAGTACTTGTTTACTGGTACTGTAAGAGGTGATGCTTCTTCTACAATTGGTGAAGGGAAAAATGGTGATGAAAAAAAATGGATTTGGAATCCAGCAGGATCTTTTGCATGGAAAATTCATAATGAAAGCTTTTTAGAGGATGTTAATTCTATACAAGAATTAAAATTTAGAGCGAGTTATGGTTCTTTAGCTAATGCTCCAAGTGGTCCTTTTAGATCTTTATTTTTAGCACAAGGTGAACCATATATTTTTGATGGCGGAACGGCATCAGGAAATTCTCCTTCGACTGTTTTACCTAATCCAAATTTAAAATTTGAGAGAATTACAACGTTAAACTTAGGTTTAGATTTCTCAATACTAAATAGAACATTAGTAGGTAATGTGAATTGGTACGATGCTAGAACTAATGATTTATTATTAAAGAGAGGTGTGCCTTCTACAACAGGTTATACATTTTCTTATTTTAATGCTGGTGAAATGCAAAATACTGGTATAGAATTAGGTTTAACAGCTAATATTATTAATAATGATGATTTTAAATGGTCAGTATCTACAAATTGGTCTAATAATAAAAATGAGATATTAGAACTTTATAATGATGGTGAAGGTAATGCTGTTACGGAGGATAATACATATAATTACTATGTAGGTCAGCCAGTGGGTGTTATTTATCAATATGAATTTGATGGTATTTGGCAAGAAGGTGATGATTTTGAAAATGCTGCCCAAGCTAATCCAGAATCAGCTTTACCTCAAGATGATTTAAGACCTGGTGATATTAAGATTAAGGATGTTAACGGAGTAGATGACGAAGGTAATATTACAAAAGGACCAGATGGTAAAATTACACAAGAAGATCGCGTGTTCATAGATCCTAATCCAGATTGGTTTGGTTCATTGTCAACAACTATTCAGTATAAAGGATTTGATTTATTACTAGATTTTTATGCTGTTGAAGGTGCTACAAAAGTGAATCCATTTTTAAATACTTATAATAATGGTGGTACGTTAGAAGGAAAGTTAAATGGTGTAAAAGTAGATTATTATACTCCAGAAAATCCATCAACAACGTTTCCGAGACCAAACGCGGATTCTGCACCTTTATATTTAAATTCATTAGCAGTTAGAGATGCATCTTATATTAGATTAAGAACTATAAGTTTAGGATACACATTATCAGATAAGATAACTTCTAAATTAAACTTTGATCAAATTAGAGTTTATGCTACAGCGACTAATGTATTTACAGATACAGATTATATTGGTTACAGTCCAGAAGTTAATATTAGATCAACATTTTCTAATGCAGATACAGGTTATCCTGATGCAAAGTCATTCACATTTGGTGTAAGAGTTAAATTTTAATTAAAAAAAGAATAATATTATGAAAACGAAGTTTTTTAATTCAAAAATAAAGGGTAGCCTACTTCTATGCATGGCGTTACTCTTCGTAGTGACTTCTTGTGAAGATTACTTAAAAGAGGAGCCAAGTACATTTATAGATGCGGATTACATTTTTACTACTGAAGAAGGCTTAAAGTCTGGTGTGGTAGCTCTATATAAATTTGAAAGAGACCGTTATGATAACAGTACAGAAGATTTTATGGGATCAGTACTTATGTCATCTAGAAGTGATTTGGCTTTTTCAAGAACAGGTTATACAGGTTTAATGGGACGTTACGAAAGAGGTACGTCTCCAGTAGATCAAGGATCTAATTTTGCATCGTCATTATTTTGGAAGCATTTCTATAATATGACTAATAAAGCAACTGCTATTATTAACGCAGCTGAAGAAATAGAAGGTATCGATGAAGATGCAAGAAAGAAAGTATTAGCTGAAGCTAAATATTTTAGAGCACATTCTTATTTCTATTTATACAGAATGTATAATAACATATTTGTTTCTACAGAGACTGTAACTGTAGACAATGCATTTAATGTTGTAAACGATAGGTCAACTGATGCAGAAATATTTGGACTTATTAATAGTGATCTTGATTACGCCATTGAAAATTTAGATTGGATAGATACTTTTGGGCGTGTTACTAAAGGAACAGCAAAACATGTAAAAGCAAAAGTGGCTATGTGGCAAGGTGATTGGACAGAGGCTAAAAATCAAGCACTAGATGTTATTGAAGGACCTGATAGTCCACATAGTTTAGTGTCTAGTACTGCAGATGTATTTGCAGGTGATAGAAATAATTCAGAATCTTTATTCGTAATTCAATCTCAAGACGATGTACTTGGTGGTGGTAATACAACTATGATGAATGCGAATTATGTAACTCAATATTTTCAAATATCAGGAATAGAGTCTAATAATGAACAAGGAGGTCGAGGATTTTCTAGAATTTTACCAAATTTATATTTGTTAAACCTTATAGCTGAGGATCCAAACGACACAAGAGATGATAATACTTACTTTAGATTAAAGTATTACTATACATCAGGAGATAGAATTGGTGAGGAAGTAGATAATTATGAGCCAATAACAGATCTTGCTAATCCTTCTAGCTCATATCAAAATTATTATAAAAGAATGCATCCATCTTGTATTAAGTTTTCACAAGAAGATGGTAATGCAGATTCTTATTTAATAAGAGGTAATGTAACGGTTTATAGATTAGCCGAGACTTATTTAATAGCAGCAGAAGCTATTATGAGATCTTCAGGTGATCCTTTACCTTACATTAATGCTGTAAGAACTAGAGCTGGTGCTGCACCAGTAACTACTGTTAATCAGCAAACCATTTTAGATGAGCGCGCAAGAGAATTAGCTTTTGAAGGACAACGTTGGTTTACCTTAAAAAGAATGGGACAAGATGTAATTGATTTTCAAATAACAAATTATGCTGGTGATGGAGAATATTTTCCTGCAAATTTAGGCTCTAAAGATCCTAGAGAAAATTGGCAATCATATTATATCAACTGGCCAATTGCTCAGAGAGATTTAGATTTGTTAGGACCAGATTATCCTCAGAATAATGGTTATAATTAATTATTTGAGTTAGTTTTTTATATGCAAAATGGGCAAGTTCTCTTGCCCTTTTGTTTTCTTATCATTTGCCTTTAATATATTTACCTATGCGTTACTTAATCATCTTATTTATGTGTATTGGATTGGCATCTTGCAATTCAAATTCAAAAAAATCAGAAATTGTTTTTGCTGATAATCCTGTAATTGCGCACAGAGGTGCGTGGAAAGCCAAAGGCTTACCAAAAAATTCTATAGCAGCTTTAAAAGAAGCTATAAACCAAAAATGTACTGGCTCAGAATTTGATGTCCGAATGACGTCAGATGAAATACTAATCGTTACTCACGATGCAGATTTCGGAGGTTTAGATATTGAATCTTCAACCTATAACGAGTTAGCAAAACACAAATTATCAAATGGAGAAACTCTTCCAACTCTAAAAGATTTCATTTTAGCAGGTATAACAGATAACACCTCAACGGGTTTAGTTTGCGAAATTAAATCTTCAAAAATTGAAGGTCGTAATACACTTATTGCAGATAAGGCTGTGACTATAGTAAAAGAGTTAAAAGCGGAAGCTTATATATCTTACTATATCAGTTTTAGTTACGACGTTATTAAACACATTAAAAAAATTGATCCTAATTCTAAAGTCTTATATCTCGATGGTTCTAAATCTCCAGATGAATTAAAAAAAGATGGTATAAATGGTTTAGATTATTTAGTATGGAAACTAAAGCAGAAACCAGAATGGATTAAAGAAGCTAAAGATTTAAATCTTAAATTAAATGCTTGGACAGCAAATAAGCAAGAAGATATCGATTGGTTGCTAAACAACAATTTTGATTATATTACTACTGATGAACCAGAATTGACTTTTGAAAGACTAAAAGCAACTTCAACCAATTAGGAGCTTATTTGTTAAAGTTTTTAGACTAAACAATATATTGATAAATGAAATTTGTAAAGTTATTTATTATTTGTGTATCTCTTTTGGGTTGCAAAACCTATAAAGAAAATTCAAAGAGTTACAATTCTAGTTTAAAATTGATGACTTATAATATTCGTTTGGACACCGCTTCAGATGGAGAGAATGCATGGCCAAATCGAGCTCAATTTTTAAGTTCACAAATCTTATTTTTAGGTCCAGATGTTTTTGGAGTTCAAGAAGCACTTCCTAATCAAATAGAAGATTTAAATTCTGCTTTAGTAGATTATAACTCTATTGGTGTAGGAAGAGATGGTGAAGGAGCAGGAGAGTCTTCAGCGATTTTTTACAATTCTAAACAGGTTAAAGTTATAGAGCATAAAACCTTTTGGTTGTCTAATTCGCCAGAAAAAGTGTCTAAAGGTTGGGATGCTGCTTATCCTAGAGTATGTACGTATGGTTTATTTACTTCGATTACCACTAATCAAAAATTTTGGGTGTTCAATACACATTTAGATCATGTTGGTAAAGAAGCAAGATATGAGGGGATGAAACTTATTCTTCAAAACATAGCTTCAGTAAATACAGAAAATTACCCTGTGTTTTTAATGGGTGATTTTAATGTAGAACCTCAAAGTGAGGTTATTACTGAAATATCAAATACCATGTTAGATGCAAAACAAACAGCAGAATTAAAATATGGCTCTAACGGAACATTTAATGGCTTTAGATATAATGAGCCAGTTACCAGACGAATTGATTATATTTTTGTTTCTAAATCCTCTCAAGTAATGGTGAAGAAATATGCTGTATTATCAAATACAGTAGATTTTAAGTTTCCTTCAGACCATTTTCCTGTTTATATTGACGTAGATTTAAAATAATTAGTGTTTAATGAAAGTGAATAATAAGACTTTATTTGTTACAGTTATTAGCATAAAATTGCTTGCTATTTTACTGATTTCCTGTCAGTATCTAGATAAAGGAAATATTGTTGAAAATGATTCACAAACGACTGAAAATAAATCAATTATAAATGATGAGATAACAGAACGCAAAATAGATTCGGTTTTGTCATTAATGACCATTGATGAAAAAATTGGTCAATTAGTTCAGTACAGTGGTAAATGGGATGCAACAGGTCCTTCGAGTTCCGTAAGTGACCAGTACAAAAATGATAAGTTAAAGAATGGAGAAGTAGGTGCTATGCTTAACGTCTCTTCTGTAGCTTCAGTTCGCGAAACCCAGCGTATAGTAATGGAAAATTCAAGGTTAAAAATTCCATTGCTTTTTGGTTATGATGTCATCCATGGTTATAAGACTATTTTTCCTATTCCCTTAGGTGAAAGTGCTAGTTGGGATTTGGATATTATGCAGCAATCCGCTGTAATTTCGGCTAAAGAAGCTTCTGCATCTGGTATCAATTGGGTTTTTGCACCAATGATAGATGTCTCTAGAGATGCACGTTGGGGAAGAATAATGGAAGGCTCAGGTGAGGATACTTACTTAACTACTGTTATAGGAGTTGCCAAGATTAAAGGCTTGCAAGGAAATGATTTGTCGAATTCTAATACTGTTGCAGCATGTGCTAAACATTTTGCTGGTTATGGTTTTGCAGAGTCTGGTAGAGATTATAATACCATAAATATTGGTGAGTTTGAATTGCACAATACAATTCTGCCACCTTTTAAAGCTGCAGCAAATGCAGGTGTCGCTACTTTTATGAATGCCTTTAATGATATAGATGGCATACCTTCTACAGGACATAAATATTTACAAAGAGACTTGCTAAAAGGTGAATGGAACTGGCCTGGTTTTGTCGTTTCAGATTGGGGAAGTATAGGAGAGTTGATAGCTCATGGATATGCCTCAGATTTAAAACAAGCTTCTGAGATTGCATTAAATGCAGGAAGCGATATGGATATGCAATCTTATGCATATGAAGCTTCGTTAAAAGAATTGGTAAAAGAGGATAATGTCGCATTAAGCCTTGTAGATGATGCTGTAAGGCGTGTATTAAGAGTGAAATTTCACTTAGGCCTATTTGATGATCCTTATAAATATTGTAATGAAGAAAGAGAACAAAATGATATTTATAACCAAGCACATTTAAATGTTGCCAGAGATGTGGCTAAAAAATCTATAGTACTTCTTAAAAATAATAACCAATTATTACCTCTCTCTAAAAGCTTAAGTAGTGTAGCGGTTATTGGACCATTGGCAAATGATAAAAACACACCTTTAGGTAATTGGAGAGCCAAAGGGGAATATAATTCTGCCGTGTCTTTACTAGAAGGAGTAAAACAAGCCGTTTCTAAAAACACCAAAGTTTATTATGAGAAAGGTGTTGCATTAACGATACCCACTATAAAACCTGGAGAGAATCAATTTTCAACTCCTATAGAATTTAATACTAATGATACATCTGGTATAAGAAAAGCAGTTGAGGTAGCTAAGAAAGCTGAGGTTGTTTTATTAGCTATTGGTGAAGATGCTTATCAAACAGGAGAAGGAAGAAGCCAAGTAGATATTGGTTTTAAAGGTTTGCAGTTAGAGTTGTTAGAAGCCATAAAAAAAGTCAATAAAAATATTGTAATAGTACTAATGAATGGACGTCCTATGGATATAAGGAGTGCTTCAGAAATGGTACCTTCTATATTAGAATGTTGGCATTTAGGTTCGCAATCTGGTAATGCTATTGCAGATGTCATTTTTGGAGATTATAACCCTTCAGGAAAATTACCTGTATCATTTCCGCATCATGTTGGTCAAGAACCTTTGTATTACAATCAAAAAAATACTGGGAGACCATACGGATTAAAGCAAGTTACTTATTCTGCATATAGAGATGCTCCAAGATTTGCATTGTATCCATTTGGTTATGGCTTAAGTTATACTACTTTTAAATATGATAACTTAACGCTTAATACATCTGAAATAAAGGTGAATGGAGAATTAGAAGTTTCAGTGAATGTAACTAATGTAGGAGATAGAGAAGGAGAAGAGGTTGTACAATTATATATTAGAGATTTAGTAGGTAGTTTGGTTAGACCCATTAGAGAATTAAAAGGTTTTAAAAAAATGATGTTGAAACCAGGTGAAACTAAAACGGTTACTTTTTTAATTAATTCGGAAACACTACAGTTTTATTCCGTCAATAAAAAATGGGAAGTTGAGCCTGGTGATTTTGATGTTTGGGTTGGTGGCAGTTCTAAAGCAGAACTCAAAGAACGTTTTAGTGTCATTAACGAGTAAATAGGTTTTAACGGCATTGTCTGCAACTAAATTTTAAAATTGAAAAGTGGCTGATTTTAATCATTTTATGGCTCATTGATTTTGATTAGTTTTATACAAATTGAAAACGATGAAACAAATACTATTACTCACAGACTTTTCTGAAAATTCCATAAATGCTATACATTATGCATTAAATTTATTTAAAGAAGACAATTGTAATTTCTATGTTTTACATGTAGAAAGTTCTAAGTCATATTTAAGTGATGACTTAGTAATGGGAGGAGGCCAAAGTATTTATGATTCTATTGTGAAAAAATCGAAAAAAAGATTGTTAGAGCTTATAGAAAATCTCAAATCTAAGTTTCATAATCCTAAATTTACGTTTCAAGAGGTCATAGATTTTGATGGACTAACACAGGCTATAAACCAGGTGAAAACATCTAAACATATCGATTTAATCGTTATGGGAAGCAATGGAGTAACAGGCGCCAAAGAGATTGTTTTTGGAAGTAATACAATCAATGTTATAAGAAATGTGTACTGCCCAACTTTAATTGTTCCTGAAGGATTTTCATATATAAAACCATTAGAGGTATTATTACCTTTAGATTTAGACGACACATTAAATAGCAATGCATTTTCCGAACTGCTAAAGTTTACCGAAAAGTTCAGTGATAAATTACATTTGTTAAGAATGATTCCTAGTGATGAAGTATCTCAAGAATTAGAAAATGATGCTGAGTATATCAGTGCTTTTATAAAAGGTTTAGATTATGCTTATCATGTTATTGAAGAGGTTCCTATGGATTATACGGTAAGCTGTTACACGCAAACACATCCTATTACTTTAACGGCTCTGTTGGTTCAAAAAGAACGTTTTGTCGATCGTTTTTTTACGAGTTCTTCAACCTCAAAAATAAGTAATAAGTTGAGAGTACCTTTATTAGTTTTTCATTCTTAAATGTGTGATAAATAATTGTAAAAACAGAAATCTAAACCCATTTAATTGGTATGTCTAATTACTCAAATTTATATCATTTGTTGTCTAACAAATGATTTCGTTTGTCTTCTTTCTTAATACTTTTTATAATATCAAAAAGTTGCGTTTTTAGGTTTCTATAATTAGTTTGAAATTCTTTTATTTCTTTAATTAAACCTTGATGCGAATTTCTATACGCCTTTTCTTCCTTAAGTTGATTAACACCATCAACAATAATCTGAAGCTCATTTTCATGAACCTTTATGGCTTCAATTAATAGGTTATTCCGCTTTTGGGATCTATTGAGTACATCGATAACCTCTTTGTTATCCGAAAATTTTTCAGGTTCAATAAGTTGTAGTGTGTAAGACTTAATTAAATCTTCAAAAAAAAGATGTTCATCTTTAATAAATAGTAACTCGGAGAGCCATTCTTTAGACGCTTCATGCATTTCTTCTGCACTTAGCCATTCTACATATTTTGAATTTGTTTGTGTTGTTTTCATGATATTATAATTTATATGATAAAAGAAAATTAATAATAATATTAAGTAGCTTATTTAATTCTCTAATACTAAAAGTATTAATAATCACTATATTTTGAAATGATATAAGTCAGTTTGCAAAAGCTTTTAAAGTACAATTTTTTCTACATCAGTAATTTTAGGGATGGTGACATTCCAATGATATGTGTCTTTTATTTTTACTCTAAAAGCATCTAAAGCTGTGGGTTCTCCATGAATTAAATATACGTTTTCGGGTATATTTTTAATGTTGCTCATCCAATTAATTAAATCATGTTGGTCTGCATGTGCAGATAAGCTTGCGATGTTTTTAATTGTGGCTTTTACAGGATAATATTTTCCGAAAAATCGAATTTCATGTACTCCATCTTGTAATTGTCTGCCACGTGTGCCTTCTGCTTGGTAACCTACTAGTAAAACGGTTGTAGAAGGTTCGTCTATAAGTTGTTTTAAATAGGTGAGTACACGTCCTCCAGTAACCATTCCGCTACCAGCAATAATAATTTTAGAGCGTTTATCATCAATGGTTTCCCAAGTTTCTTTATAGGATGCTACAATGTTTACGTGTTTACACATGGCATTATAATCTTCATCAGATAATTTATGCCATTTAGGGAAACGTTTAAATACACTCAACACATTGTTGCCCATTGGGCTATCAACAAAAACAGGAATATTAGGAATTTTATTTTTTTTGTAGAGTTGCCATAAAATATACATTAAGGTTTGTAAGCGTTCTACAGCAAAACTAGGAATGATTAAGTTGCCTTTTTTCTCTAAGGTCTCAAGAATTATTTCAGTTAATATACCTTCAACATCTTCTTCTGGGTGTAGTTTATCACCATAGGTACTTTCAATAAATAGAAAATCTGCCCATTCAGGTCGTTTAGGGTCATTAAGTAAATAATCATTAGACCTGCCAATATCTCCTGAAAAAACAAAGCGTTTGCTATTAATGTCCAATTCAATAAAAGTAGCACCAATTATATGGCCATTGTATTGAAATCTATATGAGATGTGTTCAGACAAAACAATCCATTTATCTGGTAGTTGTTCCTCAAATAGTGTTACCGTATTTTCGGCTTCTTTTACAGTGTAAAAAGGAAGTGCTGGGTTGTGCTTACTATAGTTTTCTTTATTAGCTTTTTCAGCTTCTTCTTCATGTATTTTTGCGCTATCTCTTAGTATTATTTCAGCTATAGCAAGTGTTGGTGCTGTTCCCATTATTTTGCCACTGAAACCTTGTTTTAATAATCTTGGTAAGTAACCAACATGGTCTAAATGGCCATGTGTTAGCAATACCACATCAATTGATGGAACATTAACAGGAAGATCGCTCCAATTGAGTTCGCGTAGTTCTTTTAAACCCTGAAACATACCACAATCTATAAGGATGTTTTTTTCTGAAGTTTCAATAAGAAACTTGGAACCTGTAACCACTCCAGACGCTCCTAAGAAATTTATTTTTGCGAAATTTTCCATGATTTATTAATTTTTGTTTGGACATAATTGAGTTATTTCATCCAGAATTTTTTTCTTTCTAACTTCTGAAACACCCAAATGATCTAGGTAAAATTTATCGTGTATTAGTTGTCTACAAAGCACTATATCTCTACTTAATAAAAATTGTTTCTCTCTATTGGTTAGCAAGGTAGATACGGTAATAGGGTAAAGGCTTAATCTGTCAATTCTATCTTTTAAACCATCATTGTTAGGATAGTCCCAACTTAATAGATAAAGTCCGCAACACCTACCATATTGAATAGCATCTTCTGTAAATCTTGTATTAGTAACTACCCAACCTTCTGTTAATGTTGTATCTTTTTTGGGATTGGCATCCCAATGTGTTTTTACGTCTTTGTAACGAGAATTGATGTAGAGCGGAATTTTCACATTACAATTAAGCCCTTGTTCATTATGAAATTTACACTCTATTAAACTCGTTTTATTGTCTTTGTGAGCAACCACATCAATTTCATGTTTTACACATTTACCTTGTAAAATTTGCCCAACATCCGTTTTGTAACTAGAGTATTCTAAAAGTTCACTTATAAAACGTTCAAAGGGAAAACCAGTTGGTCCTAACTCATAAATGGCTTTTTTTAGCTTGTATTTTGAAGCGAAATAACTCTTCTTTTTTTTGAGTAAAGCAAAAGCTCTATTGTAAATTTCTTTAGTAGAAATTCCTTGGTACAATTCGTCTCTAACTTTATCAATAATTTGATCGATGGTCTCTTTGTCTGCACCAGTTTTATGTAATGAAGCACGTAGCTTATCTATTGAAAATTTCACACTTTCTCCAGAAGATTTAATGATATCAAAATTTTGAGTTTTCATATGTGATTATTTTAAAAACTGCCAAAACAATATTCATTTTGACAGCCTTAATTAATACCATCTATACCTTTAGATGACCAAAGCAACATCATTTTATTTTACAATCGTTTTCGATTTAAAATGGAAGAACTCATAAAATGGTTAAAATTTAATTAGACTTAAAGTAGTCTCTAACCCATGCTTTTACTTGATTCTCGGTCATGCTATCAGCTTTTTCTACTCCTTTTATTTTTGTACTTAAGCTGTTATAGTGTTTATGTAACTCTTTGCTAAACTTCTCATTGGTGTCAGCAGGTCCAAAAAGTACCAAAGCATTTGTGTCATTTATTTGCGATGCGATGTCTTTAAAATAAAGTTTTAATTGCTGTTTTTCGCGCTCTAAATACTTACTATCTTGAATTACGTCTTGTGGTCCACCTTTTAGTTTTGTACCAGAACCTCCATGGGCTTTATAGTGTTCAATGTTAGATGAAACCGTTTTAAATGTTTCGTTTTCATTCTCTATGCTTACGATATAAGCATTGTCAATATCGATCCAAATGCCTGTATTTTTCATTATAAATTTATTTATAACTCTCATTTAAATGAGAATCTGGTTAATACTTAATTTTTGAAATCGTGCATAGCTAGTATGGGAACATTTAAGTGAAATGAAATCTCCTTTACCATTGGATTACTTAAAATACTTCCAAAAAAAGCATGTTTTTTATTAATAAAAGCAACCATGTCACTTGATCTGCTTTCTACAAAAATGTTAACTGCAGATTGTATAGAATGGTGAGATAAAGTGTGGAAAGTATAGTTAACACCTTCTAATATTTCTTTGAGTAATTCTTTGTTTTCTCTTTGGTCTTCGTCTAGTTTTTCTTCCTTATTTATATAAAGTATTGCAATGTTTGCATCACTCTTTTTTGCAATTTCAGAAAGATAGATAAGTTCTCGTCTTTTAAAATGAGTTCTAAAATTAGAGGGAAAAACAATCTCTTTTGGTAATTCGATTTTTGCATTATGTGGAACAACTAACACCGGACAGTTTCTCACTTTTTCCATTGTATTAATTGCAGTACTGCCAAAGGCTGTGGCTCTAGAATGGGTTTGTCCTTTGGTACCCATCACTATCATCTCAATATCCTTTTTGTCTACGAATTGTTTTATGGATTCAACAACATTATTAAATTCAGAAAAAACTTCAAAATGATGCTTAGGATTATATGAATCGCTCATAGTAATCATATCAAAAACCTTAGCTAATCCATTTTCCGAATGTAGTTTTGCTGTTTCATAAAGCTCGCTTCCAGGTTCTAGATTTAAGAGACTTTCTAGAATATTACCTGTGGCCGAGAATACATTTAGTATAAAAAAATCGCAATGATCATTTTTATATAATTCCCTCGCATAATTAATTGCTCTAATTGAGTTTTTAGAAAAATCGGTAGGCAGTAAAATTTTATGTCTCATGATTAACTAAAATTAATTCGTTGAATTAAATATAGTTACATAACTAAAATTGCCAAATGATATACATCAGCTAAACCAATTGATTTTCAGATTTTTTAAGGATTATGACATGGTATTACCATAAATGGCACTACAGGATGAAATCCTATTTTCTTAATAACAGGTTCTTTAGTCATGTTTTCTATAAAGCCGTGTTTGTAGTTTATCATAGTAAGTATATTGATATCAAATTCTTCTATGAAATCTTTAATACATTGTTCTTTTGTTCCAAAATCTGGCATCCAATGTACACTACTTTTGTAATCTTCTAAATAAGCTTTTAGCATTGCTAAATTATAATTTTGCTTTTCAGATAATTGATCGTTCTGATTAATATGTACAATTCTTATCTTAGAGTTATATAGCTTAGATAATTGTTTTATGTATACTAATTCTTCACCATAAAAACGGTTAAAATCAGTTGGAAAAGCAATTTCCTTTGGTGCTACAAAATTATAAGCATCTGGTATTACCAAAATAGGGCAAAGCTTTATTTTATTAATAATGTCAACTGTATTACTTCCAAAAAGAAATTCTTTAGCTCCAGTTGCTCCTTTTGTACCCATTACAATAAGGTTTATTTTTTCCTTTTTAATGGTTTTTTTAATAGCAGGTAATAGTGGATCTGTACTATAAATAATTTCAAATTTGTGATAATTATTAGTGCTTTCAGCCTCTAGTTTAACCTTTAACTCCTCTAATTTCTGTTTTTGTTCCTCTTTTAGAGTTTCTAAATAGGTTGAGGTTATATAGGTTCTAGATCCAGAACTTGAAAACGTCCAAGAGTGAAGTAAGTAAAAAGTACTCGCTTCATTAGAATATAGTTTTAGGGCATATTGTGCTGCGCTATACGCATTGTCTGAAAAATCCGTAGGTATTAAAATATGATTGTTCATGGTATTTATTATTTTAATTCTAAAGAATAAAATTAATGTAATGACTCTAACTTTAAAATGATATATGTCAGCTTAGTCAGGTATTACTAAAAAAGGTATGGTTGGTTGAAACCCTAATTTTTTAATAACTGGTTCCTTTACAAGGCTTTCTATAAAGCTATGTTTATAATTAATCATGACTAAAATATTGATATTTAGTTCATCAATAAAATCCTTTATTGCTTCATCTTTTTTACTGTAATCTGGCATCCAATGGAAGCTGTATTCGTAATTTTCTAGAGCTACTTTTAATTGGTCTAGGTTATAATCTTGTGCTTCAGAAATACTGTCTTCTTTGTTAATATGAAGTACTCTTATTTTTGAATTGTAAAGATCTGCTAAGTCTAATAATGGTTGTAATTCAGCACCATATAACCTATTAAAATCTGTAGGAAATGCTATTTGTTCTGGTATTACAAAATCAAATTCATCTGGAACGGCTAGTACAGGACAATTTTTTATCTTCTTTATGCTATTTACTGTATTACTGCCAAAAACAATTTCTTTTGCTCCTGTGGCTCCTTTGGTACCCATAACAACCATATC
The DNA here is from genome assembly GCF_003386165.1 of Winogradskyella eximia. Taxonomy (GTDB): domain Bacteria; phylum Bacteroidota; class Bacteroidia; order Flavobacteriales; family Flavobacteriaceae; genus Winogradskyella; species Winogradskyella eximia. The sequence continues at coordinate 33,365 of NZ_QRDV01000004.1, forward strand.
TATATTGTTTTTTTCTATAATCGTTTCCATAGAATGGAACAAATCATTTGAGCTTAATATAATTTCAAAACTATGGTTGGCATTAGCATTAGAAGTTTCTGCCAGTTCTTTTAATTCAGAAAGCTCATTCATGGCATTTTCTGCCATAACACGAAGCAATTTGTTGGACATGTTAGACATGGTTGAAACTTTCATTTTAGTAGAATGTAAAAAGTAAAATGTGCATAGCTCCTCTTCGTATAATTTTAACGCATATACGACAGCACTCCATGCATTATCTGAAAAATCTGTTGGTAATAGAATATTCTTTTTCATGGAATTTGTTTTTAATTAATGAATACTGAAAACTTAATATTTAATCTAACTTGGTTAATGATGTCAGTTAGTGTTTATTTTTTTGGAATTACTAAAAATGGCACTTTTAAATGAAAGCCTATTTGGTTAAGTGTTGATCTAAAGAATAGGTTTTCAAAAAATGAATGTTTGTTATTTATCATAGCTAACAGATTAATTTTTGCTCTTATCTGAAAGCGATCAATAGCTTGGGTTACATTCATACTGTCATAATGATGAAATAAATAAGAAGTCCCTTTAAATTGAGTTTCTAGTTTAATTTGATTGTTTACTTGATTAAAGGTTAAATCTTTTCCTGTGGAAACGTGTAAAGCATTTATTCGAGAATTATGATGAGCAGCAATCTGTTTTAATACATCTATTTGAAAGGTGTTGTAGTCTACTTCAAGATCTGTAGGAAACAATATCTCTTGAGGTTTTTCATATTCAAAATCTGAAGGAATTGCTAAAACCGGACACTTAATTTCTCTAAACGTATGTACTGTATTAGAACCAAATAATACTTCTTTAGCTCCTGTAGCACCTTTGGTTCCCATAACAATGAGATATGTTTCGGTTTCTGTTAAAAATTCTTTTATGCCAGAAATCAAAGTATCAAATCGAGATAGGGTTGTAAACTTGTGTTTTGGATTTTTATCAAATGTTTTTGAAATTTTTTCAACCATCTCATTCAGGTTTTCTTGAGATGTGTTTCTAATGGCATCACCTAAGCCAAATTGAGCAGGATAGCCTAATACATATTCTACATTATAGATGACAGGTGTATAGGTATTCAATAAATGAAAAGTACAAGTTTCATCTTTAAAAAGTTGAATTGCATACTTTACAGCATTCCATGAATTATCTGAAAAATCGGTGGGCAGAAGTATATGTTTCATGACTCATTTATTTAGTTAATTACGTGTTGTGTTTTGCATTGCTAAAAGCGGAATTTCTAAGCCTAGACTAACTTTGTCTATTGTAGATGGAAATAGCATATCTTCTAAAAATGAATGTTGCGTATTTACCATCGTTATCATGTCTATCTCTTTTTCTTCAATCTGAGATTTTATAGTCTCAGCAATTTTTTTACTGTTTTTTATACTAAAATTAACTTTGTTAACCAATAATGCATCTTTAATAAATGCCTGGTTATCTTCTTGTCTTATAGATAATTTGTTACTTGTAGAAATATAAATGACATCAATATAACTTCTATAAGATCTTGCTAAAACAGATAATAATTTTAACTCTCTTCTTTTATAAGGAATCAGGTAATCTGTAGGGAACAAGATGCGTTTTGGTTGTGTGTTTTTATAATTTGAAGGAATCGCCAACACAGGGCATTCTACATATTTTAAAACCTGAAATGTTTGACTTCCAAATACAATATGACTGTCATTAGATTTGCCTTTTGTACCCATAACAATTAAGTCTATATTGTGCTTGTCTACGATTTCATTAGCTTCTTCTACAAGTGTATTATAGGCAGAGACACTATGGTATGTGTATCTTGGATTTGGTGCTATTTCATTTGCCTTTTTTAGTAGATTTTTTAGATTGGTTTCAGATTCATTTTTCACTTTTTCTAAAACCTCTTCAAACACCTCACGAGACACCAAATCATCGTGGTCGTAAAACTCATTTCTATAAGCATGCATAAAATAGAATTGTACTTTTTGATATTTAAAAAATTCTAACGCGTAATTAATCGCATTCATTGAATTTTTAGAAAAATCGGTAGGTAAAAGGATAGATAACATAATCATCTGGTTTTAATGTGGATTATAAAGCTAAGTACTTAATCCATTAAAAACTATGATATATATCAGATTGCATTGAGATTGTAATTGCAGTGTTGCGATTAATTAACAAAAAAGAGACAGCCTAAAAACGTAAAATTAGCCAAGCATTTTACAGTGATAATTTAAATAACTTTAGAAACACGTCTAAATTAAATTTAGACTAATCAACCAACCAAAAATTCTATAAGTTAAAGAAATCAGCTATATAAGCTTAGACAGATAATCCATTAGACTGTCTCTTCCTGATTAATAGCAAACCATTTTTAAATGGTCTTATAATATTAATGCTATTAATTATTAAAAACAATGACATTTGTCAGTTTTACATTAAAACAATACCATAAGCTGTATTAAGTAAATAAATGCCTAGGAAAAATAGTAAGGTATAAATAACTTGTACCAGTTTAATATTGGTTAAAGCTAAAAATGAAACGGTTTTTTTAGGAAAAGAAAATAGAGCCAATCCTATAAAAAGGGACGTCCAACCAATAAGAGTGATAATTAGTTTGTAACTAGGTTCCCACATATTATGAAAAATAATATTAAGTAAGCCGACTACAATGGCTATAAATGCTGTAATAATCAGAAACTTCTGGTCGTACAAGTCGTCAAAGACTTGTTTAATTCGTTTAGGATTAACACTTAGTATAAAGAAAAAAATAAGTAAATACCAACCCCAAAATTTTGCTAAAAATATTGAACTATCCATAATGTTTTAGTTTTTTTCGTGTAATACCAAAAATGGAATATTTACGTGATAACTAATGTTTTCCACTTTTGAATGAAATAATATTTGCTGAAAATAATGTATGTTTTTTGCTACCATACAAACCATATTTATAGCTCTACTTTCTATAAAACACTGTACAGCATCTTCAACTTTTTTGTTAGTTAAGAAATGGAAACTGTATTGGTATGGAGTAAAAAAATCTTCGAGTAATTCTTTGTTTTGCTTTTCATTTTCATTAAGATCTATTTTACGTTTGCTAATATGCAAAATGCTTAATGAAGCCTTAAATCGTTCTATTATTTCTGCTACAGGTTGAAGTACTTGTAAGTTATGAGATAAAGAAAAGTCTGTAGGATAAGCAATCTCGGTAGGTGCGGTAAATGTTGCATTCTCTGGGATGATTAAAGTGTTACACTTTACTTTAGTAATAACGTCTGCAGCATTAGAACCTAAGATTATTTTCTCTAATCCAGAAGCTCCTTTAGTACCCATTATAATTAAATCTATTTGCTTTTCTTCAATGTTCTTGCGTATGCCATCAATAAAAAAGTTTTCTTCAATGATGGTATAAAAATGATGTTTAAGTTTGTTTGTAGATAATTCTATAACACGTTTTAATAGTTTGCGCAGTTGTTGTTTTACAGGCTTTACGTCTAATAAATCTATATCGCTTTGAATCATTATAAGCGGATCATCATTAAACTCAATTGTAGGTATAGGTTTAATGTGCAAAAGATAAAAGTTGCAGTCTTGGTTTTTAAAAAAACTAATGGCATACTTAATAGCATTCCATGAGTTTTCTGAAAAATCAGTGGGTAATAAAATATTTTTCATCAAACAATAGCATTAGGATAACAAAGCTATATGTTAGATACTGTCTTTAAAATGATATTGGTCACCTTTAAGCATTATATTTATAAACTATTGGATGTGTTTAAGCTTTTCTAAGTCTAAGACCTTAATTGTTCTGCCATCCGAGCCAATTATGCCTTGTTTCTTAAAACTAGCTAAGGTTCTGATTAAAGTTTCTGTTGCAATACCAGCAACACTAGCCAAGTCACTACGAGAAATATTAATTGGGTCTTCTGGTTTTCTGTTTATTTTTTCAGCAAATTTTAAGATGGTGTCGGCTGTTTTTTTGTTAACAGAGCTATACGCCATTTCTAATAATTGATCTTTTACATATAAAAGATCATTAGATAATAGTTGAATAAGCTCTATAGCAACTTTAGGATTATCATTTAAGATTTGATTAAATTGATTGGTAGAAATACCAGATAAGCTCGTGTTTTCTATAGCAGTTGCTGTTTCTTTGTGTGGCATACTACTCGTAAAAGAGGTATAACCAAATAAATCATCTTCTTTATACAACCCAGTAACGAGTTCTTTACCTTGGTCATCTATCTGATGGCATTTTACAATACCTTTATTTATAAGGTAAATATAATTAGAGTGCTCAGCTTCTTTATAGATTGTACTGTCTTTTTTAGCTGTAAATGATGTGCCATTATCATCAATATAGATTTTTAAATCATTTAGGGTTTTAATAAGTTGACTAGCTGTTTCTTCTATGTCATTTTCAGCTTCTTTAAGAATAGCCACTTTTGCTAAGCGACTTTCAATAGCGCTAATAAGTTCATCTTCTGTAAAAGGTTTAGTGATGTAGTCGTCAGCACCTAAATTCATGCCTTTTCTTACATCTCCACGTTCTGTTTTTGCAGATAAAAATATAAAGGGAATATGTTTAGTTGTTTGATACTGCGATAGTGTTTTAAGCGTTTCATAACCATCAAGTTCTGGCATCATAATATCGCAAATAATAATGTCAGGAATGTGCTCTTTTGCCATGGAAACACCAATTTTTCCATTGGCTGCAGTTAAGACTTTGTATTCAGAGAGTTCTAAGATTTCGGCAGTGTTTTCTCTTAAAACCATATCGTCTTCTATAAGTAATATATTTGTCATTTTGCAGCTGAGTTTGGAAGTGTTATTGTAAATGTGGTGCCTATTTGTTCTTCGCTTTCAAAGGTAATATTACCACCTAAATTCTCAATGTGATTTTTTACAATATTTAGACCAATACCTGTACCTTGAATATTACTAACATTTTCTGCTCTGTAATAACGATCAAAAATATTTATTTGGTCTTTTTTAGGTATGCCTAAGCCTTCGTCTTTAATTTTAATTGTGGTAGTCGTTTTATTTTGATTCACCATAATAGCAATTGTTTTATGTTCTTGCGAGTACATTATGGCATTATTTAAAAGGTTTGAGAGTATTAATACTATTGATTTTTCATCTTGATAAAGTGAGAAGTCATCAATGTGTTCTGGGTATTTAATAGACTGGCCTTCTTTTAAAAGCATATTGGCGTTATAGATAACTTCATCAATTACTTTAGAGAGTTTAAACTCCGTAAAATTATAATTGAGTTTGCCTGATTCTAAGCGTTCTAAAGATAAAAAGTCATTAAGTATAGAATTGAGGTATTGCACCTTGTCTCCAATAGTTTTAATATGCTTATCACGTTTTTCTTGTTGTTCCGTTAAGGTGTATTTACTCATTAAAACCGTTGAGGTTAAAATACCACTTAAAGGTGTTTTAAATTCGTGTGAAACTAAAGATAAGAATTTAGTTTTTAGCTCGTTGAGTTCTTGTTCTTTAGCTAGTGCATTTTTTAACTCTATTGTACGTTTCTCAACAGTGCTTTCAAGTTTTTCAGTGTAATTTTTTCTTTCAGTAATATCTAAAATTACGGCTACAAAAACTTTTTTATTTCCAAGTATAGATAATTGCAAATGGATTTCTACCGGATAAGTAGTACCATCTTTACGTTGGTGCACGGTTTCAAAAATAAGTTTCTCTTCAAGCCCATCTATTAATGGCTTAACTTTTTCAATAAATTGCGCTTTGGTATAATGTGGTTTAATGTCTAGAGGAGTGAGTGTTTTTAACTCAGCTAAATCATAACCAATGTTTTTTTGTGCACCACGATTAACATTGACAAAATTATATGTTTCACAATCAAAAATATAAATCTCATTTAACGATTCGTTAAAGATATTAGCCCAATGTGATAGCTCTTGCTCTGCTTTTTTACGTTCTGTAATGTCTTTTACTAACGCAAGAACATAGGTGTTTCCATAAATAGTTAGAGGATTTAATCCTACTTCTACCGGAAATGTTACACCACTTTTTTTGAGCCCATATAAATCGCGTCCTATAGCCATTTGTCGTTTAGTAGTATTTTTTACATAACCTTTAAAATGACCTTCATGAGAACCATGATAATCTTTTGGAATTAAAATTTCAAGCGTTTGTCCTTCTAACTCACCGTGTTCATAACCAAAAATAGTATCAGTAGAAGAATTTGTTGCGACTATAGTTTGACTCTTATCAACCAATATGACGCCTTCAGCTAAGGCCTCAGCTAACGTATTAAAAATATCTTGGTTCTGTTTAAACATGTAAAAATGGTTGGTTTTAAAAGAAGTTAAAGATAATTAATCTTTTCTATATTAATAGTGCAATAGATTTTGGTTTTTAGAATGTTATAAAACTGATTTATATCATAGTCCTAAAAGCCTAATAATTATAAATTTATATTCAAAAACTTAACATTTTGAATTTAGAAGATCATACCACATATCGATTTTTTCAGAACCTAGGTAAATTGTTTTTTGCTTTTGCTTCTGTAGATAACAATGTGAGAGAAGAAGAGGTAAAGGCAGTACAGCAATTAGTAAGAAAGTATTGGTTGGATGAAGATATTATAAACACAATTTCAAAACGAGATGCGGAAGATGCTGTTTTAAAAACTTTTGATTGGCTTTGTAAAGATAATGACTATAACGCAGAAGCTTGTTATGATAGTTTTGTAAGCTTCAAAAAACAAAATGAATCATTTTTTACAGATTCTATAAATTCACTGATTTTGAAAACGGTAGGTAAAATTGCTGCGAGTTTTTCTGGACAAAACAAATCTGAACTTATTCTGCTAGCTAAACTTAATATTGAATTAAAAAAAGATTAGTAATAGCGTTTATATATCCCCATCTTTTGGTCTGATCAAGATCATTTTATATGAATGATTAGAACACTAGCTTCGTTTATTAATTATTAAAATTTAAATATCATGAAAAAGACAGTCATTTTATTATTGATTTTTATTGTGTTTCCTCTTTTAGGATTAGCACAAAGCATTGAAAATGTTGACTTTATTTCACCGATTCATAATGATGTTTCAGCGATTAAAAAGGATGGGAAATGGGCTTTTATGAATAAGAATGGGGATTTAATTATCGACTATAGAACAGATTTAGTCATTGAGCAAAATGAAGATGGTGCTTACCCTATTTTTTACAATGACAGATGTAAAATTGTTGAGGTTAAAGCCGGAATATCATATTTTGGATTTATAAACAAATCTGGTGAAGCCATCATAGAACCACAGTTTTTAAATACTACAAATTTTAAAGAAGGTATTGCTATTGCCCTAAAAGTAGATAAAAAGGTAATAGGTGAGAATACCGCTTTGGGCAAGGAAATGGTTAATTATAGATACTTTGAAGTGCTTATAAATACAGAAGGTGAAGCCTTGTATTATCTCACTCTAGATGGTGTTAATGTTGTTTTAGATAAGGACTTTTTAACTGGTGTACCTCTCATAATGTCTAAATATATTGCAAAAGACCTGTATGCCGTTAAACAAAAAGACAATACATGGTCACTTGTAAAAGTGAAAATGTAAGTCTGGAAATTAATATATTCTAAAAGTGAATTTAAATGGTATTTTTAAAAAATGCGGTTAGTACATTAGATTTAAAATTATGGTGTTGTATATGCGTTGGGTTTATAATATTTTCTTGTGCAAATAAAGAAGATAAAATATTACCAACAGAGCGTGCGTTAACGGAATCTGTATATGCTTCTGCAACGATACAGCCAGATAGCTTATACCAAGTTTATGCTATAGTTTCAGGACTTATAGATGCTAATTTAGTAGAGGAAGGTGATTTGGTTTCTAAGGACGATCATTTGTTTCAAATTATTAATAATACACCAAGACTTAATACTCAAAATGCAAAATTGGCATTAAACTTAGCTCAGGATAATTATAAAGGTAATGCTACTGTTTTAAGTAGTATAGAAAGCGAGATTTCTGCGGCAAAATTGAAGTTTAAAAATGATTCTATAAATTATTTTAGACAAAAAAGGCTTTGGGACCAAAATATAGGTTCTAAAGCGCAATATGATACTCAAAAATTAAATTATGAGTTAGCTTCTAATCAATTAGAGGTACTTCAAAACAAATTAGATAGAACAAAAAACGAACTTAAAACAGCGGTTCAGCAAGCACAGAATTATTACCAGACTACTGCAATTACAACAAAAGATTTTACAGTAAATAGTAAGATTAATGGAAAGGTGTATGCTATTTTTAAAGAACCAGGAGAGGTGGTGTCTAGCATGGAACCTTTAGCAACTATAGGTAGTGAAAAACATTTTGTTATTGAGCTGTTAGTAGATGAAGTAGATATTGTGAAAATTAAAAAATCTCAAGAGGTATTAATTAATTTGGATGCTTATAAAGACGTGGTTTTTAAAGCGAAAGTTTCTAAGATATATCCTAAAAAAGACGAACGGAACCAGACATTTTTAGTAGAAGCACTATTTAATAAACCACCAGAAATATTGTATCCAGGTTTATCTGGCGAAGCCAACATTGTTATTTCTAACAAGGCCAATGTATTAACAATACCAATAGCCTATTTAACTAGTGATAATAAAGTAAAAACAGATGATGGACTCGTATCTGTAAAAACAGGATTACAAAATATGGACTATGTAGAAATACTATCTGGTATTACTAAAGAGACTTACATCTATAAACCAGAATAATGGCAAACTGGACCGTTATACTAAATATAGCAAAAACACATTTGCTTACTAAACTAAAGTCAACTTCAATTGCTGCATTAGGTGTAACTTTTGGTATTGGGTCTTACATTACTTTGGTAAGTTTTATGACGGGTTTAAACACTATGTTAGATGACCTTATGTTAAATCAAACACCTCATATTCATGTTTATAATGAAATTGAACCTTCAAAAGAGCAACCCATTTCGCTTTACGATAAGTTTAGTGAAAGCTTTAATATTGTGCACTCTATTAAACCAAAAATGAGTCAAAAGAAGATTCATAATGCCTTACCAATTATAACTTATTTAGAGCGTAATGAAAATGTACGAGGCGCACTTCCAAGGATTGAAACACAAATATTTTATCTAGCAGGTTCTATAGAACTGGGAGGTAATCTTACTGGTATTAGCCCAATTGATGAGGCGAAGCTTTTTAATATGAGTGATTATATTGTTGAAGGTTCTGCAGAAGCATTGCAAAATACTGATAATAGTATTCTTTTAGGGATTGGTATTGCAAAGAAAATGGCTTTAAAAATCGGAGACCGTGTGCAGATAAGCCCTATAAATGGAGGCATATTTCCATTAAAAATTGTGGGTTTTTATCAAAGTGGTATTTCAGATGTAGATGCTATGCAAAGTTTTACAACCATAAAAACGGTGCAGCGTATTTTGGGTGAAGCCAATAATTATATTACCGATATTAATGTAAAGTTGTATGATATAGAACAGGCTGTGCCATTGTCTAAAAAGATTGAGCAGCAATTTAATCTTAAGGCGGTTGATATTAAAACCGCCAATGCGCAATTTGATACAGGTACATCTGTTAGAAACTTAATTACCTATGCTGTTTCTGTAGCGCTTTTAATTGTAGCAGGTTTCGGTATTTATAACATATTAAATATGCTCATTTATGAAAAAATGAATGATATCGCCATATTAAAAGCTATTGGGTTTTCGGGTACAGATGTTCAGCTCATTTTTATGAGTCAAGCCATGATTATTGGTTTTGTTGGTGGTGTTTTGGGCTTAATAGTAGGTTATGGTTTAGCGAGTTTAATTTCTACAATTCCTTTTGAAACAGAAGCCTTGCCAACAGTTGAAACCTATCCAATAAATATAGATCCTATGTTTTTTGTTATTGGTTTTTCATTTGCCATGGTTTCAACATTTTTAGCAGGTTATTTACCCTCTAAAAAAGCAAAAAAAATAGATCCAGTTAAAATTATAAGAGGTCAATAAGATGAGTAACGTATTAGAAGCAAAACATATTAATAAGTATTTTAAAAAGCCTGTGTTATTTCATGTGTTAAAGGATATCAATTTTGAAATTAAAAAAGGTGAATTTGTTTCGATTATGGGAAAATCGGGTTGTGGAAAATCGACCTTACTCTATATTTTATCTACAATGGATACCGATTATGAGGGTGAGTTGTATCTAAATAATAAACTCATTACAGATAAGGATAGTAATCATTTGTCACGTTTGCGGAATGAGAACATTGGTTTTGTATTTCAATTTCATTATTTATTGGCAGAATTTACAGTATTAGAAAACGTAATGCTTCCTGCTAAGAAATTAGCTAAAAAAACGTTTCAAGAAATTGAACAAGATGCTTTAGAGAAATTAAAAATTCTGAACATAGAGCATTTGGCACATAAACGAGCATCTCAAGTTTCGGGTGGTGAAAAACAGCGTGTTGCCATTGCTAGAGCATTAATTAATAATCCATCTATAATAATGGGTGATGAACCTACAGGGAATTTAGATAGCCATAATGCAGAGAATGTTTTTAATATTTTTAAACAATTAAGTGTGGAGGAAGATTTGTCTTTACTTATTGTAACACACGATGAAGATTTTGCCAATAAAACAGATAGAATTATACAAATGGAAGATGGTAAAATTATAATTTAAGCTTTTAATAATGATGATATTAATCATTTTAAATGATTCTATTAATGACTAACTTTAGTAATTAATAATATAAATTCTGATGTTATGAAAACACTTCAAGATATAGAAAATCAAATTATAAGGCTTACTACAAGCATAGAAGTGAATTATCCAGAACTTTATGCAACCTTAGATGAAAATCCTATAACCATTCCGACAAATGCTCATCCAGATATGACCGTTAGTATTATGGAAGATTATTTAGAAAGTCTCAAACAGATTTTAAAACAATACACAAAAACTCATAATAAACAATAATGGCATTTATAGACTATTATAAAGTATTAGGTATCCCAAAAACGGCTACTGCAAACGATATAAAAAAAGCATATCGTAAGTTGGCTCGTAAACACCATCCAGACCTTAACCCAAATGATAAGGAAGCTGAGCAAAAGTTTAAAGAGGCTAATGAGGCTAATGAAGTATTGAGTGATCCAGAAAACCGTAAAAAATACGATGAATATGGTGAGAATTGGAAACACGCTGAAGAGTACGAAAAAGCAAAACAGCAAGAGCAATATCAGCGAAGTACAAGCAATCAGTATGGTGGTTATTCAGAGGAGGATTATTCAGATTTCTTTGGGTCAATGTTTGGTGGTAGACAATCATCGCAATCTCGTGGTCAGCATGTAAAGTTTAAAGGCCAAGATTTTAACGCAAAATTAGAGCTAGACCTTAAAGATGTTTACACGTCGCATAAACGTACACTAACCGTTAATAATAAGAATATCCGAATTACAATTCCGGCAGGAATAGAGAATGGTCAGGTTATTAAAATTAAAGGTCATGGTGGTAAAGGTGTTAATAATGGTCCAAATGGTGACTTGTATATTGAGTTTTCAATACGTAATAATACAGCTTTTAAAAGAGATGGAGATAACCTTTATGTTTCTGTAGATTTAGATTTGTATAAAGCACTTTTAGGAGGTGAAATAACCGTCAATACTTTTGATGGTAAAGTGAAATTAACGGTGAAACCTGAAACCCAAAATGGCACAAAAGTTAAATTAAAAGGTAAAGGATTTCCTAAGTATAAAAAAGAGGGACAGTTTGGAGATTTATATGTGACTTATAATCTAAAAACACCAACAAATCTTACGGAAAAAGAAAAAGAACTCTTTACAGAATTATCAAAATTACGATAACATGGAAACGACACAACTTATATCAATCACTCAATTTTGTACAAATTATAATGTTCCTGTTAGTTTTATTAATGCCTTGGAAGAGTATGAATTGGTTGAAATAACGATTTCAGAAAGCGATAATTATTTACAAACAAATCAGCTTAATGATGTTGAAAAAATGATGCGTCTACATTATGATTTAGATATTAATTTTGAAGGTATTGACGCGATTTACAATTTATTAAAACAAGTTGAAAGTCTTCAGGCTGAAATTACAACACTTAAAAATAAATTAAACTTTTACGAAAAGCTATAAAGCCATTATAATGACAGAAATAGAGCTACTAAAGGAGTGGGTTAGTGCTAATCCTTTAGCAATGAGTGTTATTAAGTTTGTAATTGTGCTGTTGGTTGTTTTATTTGCAATTCAATTGATAAGACGCTATTTAAAAAAGAAGATAGCTAATACCGTAATTCGTTATAAAGCTCAAAAAGGAATAGAGATTCTAGGTTACACTTTGTTAGTTATTTTGGCAATCATTTATTTTTCTGGCTCAATAAAAGATTTCACCATTATTATAGGTCTTTTTACTGCAGGAATGGCGTTTACACTGCAAGAACTAATTCTAAGTATTGCAGGTTCGGTTTATATATTTCTAGTAAAAGTTTATCAACCTGGTGATCGTATAGAAATTAACGGAATTAAAGGCGATGTTATTGATGTAGATAGTATCTATACAACAATGATGGAAATAGGAGAGTGGGTAAGTAGCGATAATTATACTGGTAGAATTGTAAAACTGAGCAATGCATTTGTTTTTAAAGGGCCTATTTATAATTACTCGCAAGATTTTCCTTTTATCTGGGACGAGTTTAATTTACCAATTCGTTATGGGTCTGACATCGATTTAGCCAAATCAATTATTATAAAAATAGCTTCAGAAACGCTTTCAGAATATACCGCTAATTCAAAACATGATTGGGAAAAAGTCGTCAACAAGTATTACATTGAAGATGCACAAATAGACCCAACTTTAGCCATATCACTTACCGATAATTGGATTCAGTTTAATCTTAGATACATTGTCGATTTTAAAAAACGACGTTATATAAAGCATCTTCTAAATGATAAAATAAGAGTAGAAATTGAAAAAACTAACGGTAAAATAATTTTAGCATCTGCAACCGTAGAACTTATTAAAATTCCGGACATAAATGTTAATTTAGATAGCAATAATAAGGTTTAGACTATAAAACTAAATTAATGGAAAAGGCGAAAGAAAATGTGCATCAGCACAAGGGTATTTTAGGAAACAAAACAGAACTGTATTTTGCGATGCTCTGTGGTGTTTTTCTCGTCGCTGCTTTTTTAATCGAAAAATTCAGTGCATTACCCAATTGGGTTTCATTAACTGGTTATTGTGTTTCTTATTTCTTTGGTGGTTATTTTATTACTATTGAAGCTTCTAAGAAGATTATAAAAGGTGGTTTTGATATTGATTTTTTAATGATTGCTGCGGCTGCAGGTGCTGCATATATTGGTAGTTGGGCAGAAGGCTCATTATTGCTTTTTCTATTTAGTTTAGGACATGCATTAGAGCACTTCGCAATGAATAAAGCCAAAAAGTCAATTGAAGCTCTAAATGATTTATCGCCTAAAACCGCATTAGTTAAAAAAGAAGGAAGGCTAAAAGAAATAGCTATAAATGAATTAAAAATAGGAGATGTTATAGTTGTTAAACCAAACACAAAAATTGCTGCAGATGGTGTAATAATTAGTGGTAGCAGTAGTATTAATCAAGCACCAATAACAGGCGAAAGTATACCAGTAGACAAAACCTTTATCACAAGCACTAATAATTTACCTGAGTTTACCCAAATTGATAAAAAACATATCGTATTTACTGGGACTATTAATGGTGATAGTAATCTTGAAGTTCTGGTATTAAAACTAAGTAAAGATTCTTCAGTATCTCGTTTGATAAAAATGGTTAGTGAAGTAGAAACTCAGAAATCACCAACACAACGTTTAACCAAAAAGTTCGAAAAATGGTATGTGCCAATAGTCATCATAGTTGTTTTTTTATTATGCTTTGCTTATTTAGTAATTGATGAAAGTTTTAATAATAGCCTTTATAGAGCCATAACGGTTTTAGTTGCTGCAAGTCCATGTGCTTTGGCAATTTCTACACCAAGTGCAGTATTAAGTGGTATTGCAAGAGCTGCACAAAAAGGAGTACTTATAAAAGGAGGAAAAGCTTTAGAAGACTTAGGAGAAATAACAACTATGGCATTTGATAAAACAGGGACATTAACAGAAGGTAAACCTAAACTGACTAATGTAATTCCGATTAATAATTTCGATGAAAAAGAATTAATAAGAATAGTATTAGAAGTCGAAAGTTTAAGTAATCATCCACTAGCTAAGGCTATAGCCAAAGACATTGAAACAAAATATAAGGTTGAAGCTCAAAATAAAGCAGTCAATGTAAATGCTATTCAAGGAAAAGGCATACAAGCACAATACAATGGTGATTCTGTTTTTATTGGTAATGTAAAACTGATGGAAGACAAAGGAATTATGGTGGTTGAAGCTATTACTAATAAGATGAAAGACCTTTTAGATGTTGGCCAAACAGTAATGATTGTAGCTTACAGAAGTGAAATTATTGGTCTAATTAGTGTTATGGATTTACCGAGAGAGACAGCTGCAAAAACCTTACAGCAGTTAAAAGATATTGGTATAAAACATATGGTAATGCTTACAGGCGATCATCAAAATGTAGGTGATGCTATTGCCAAACAAATTGGATTAACAGAAGCTAAAGGAAATTTGTTGCCAGAAGATAAAGTGTCTGAAGTAAAAAAATTAATTAATGATTACGGTAAAATAGCCATGGTTGGTGATGGTGTTAATGACGCACCTGCAATGGCACTAAGTACAGTGAGTATTGCAATGGGAGCAGCAGGAAGTGATGTTGCACTAGAAACAGCAGATGTTGCCTTAATGTCTGATAAAATTGAAAATTTACCATACCTCATAGGTTTGAGCAGACAATCTAAAAGGATTATAAAACAGAACATTTTTATCAGTTTGGGAGTTGTAGCTGTGTTAGTACCAGTAACTATTTTGGGACTTACCAATATTGGCTTAGCAGTTGCTTTTCACGAAGGGTCTACTATAGTTGTGGTTTTAAATGCACTTAGATTATTACGTTATGATTTAAATTAAAAAACTCTGAATATACTTTTCAAACTATTAACACAGCCAACTGATTTAAATCATAATTTAAATCATTAAGGATGACTAACTTGGTACAAACGAAAAATTATTAGCGCCATGTTTAGAGTATTAAATGAAAAGGAATCGATTGCACTTCTTATGTTAAATTATATAGGTAATCTATCATATATTTTCAGAGAGAAGCCTTTTGTGGTGCCAATTACTTATTTTTTTGATTTGGCAAATAATGTAATCATAGGATATTCTGCAGAAGGTCATAAGATTAATGCGATGCGAAAAAATAATAACGTGTCACTTAGTGTATCAGATTTAGAGTCAATAAACGATTGGAAATCTGTATTAGCGCACGGAACGTTTCAAGAATTATCTGGTAGTGCAGCTAAAGCAAAATTACATCAATTCTCACTTGGTGTAAAAGATTTAATAATTAACAAAGAACACAGAAAATTAGATTATATAAGCGAATTTTCAAGTAAAATTGACAAAGATCAAATGCCTGTTGTTTTTCAAATTAAGGTAAATGAAATAACAGGTAGAATGAGAATGCGCCATAATTCAGAAGATTAAACATAAGTTAATTATAAAATGAAATAATCGTCGTTTGTTGACGTGCGTCATTGTAAGTGAAATCTTATTATCGTAGCTTAATAGCATAAATAATGTGCTATTATGAAAATCCAAATAAAATTTATTATTGCTGTTTTTATTCTTGTCCTAAGTACTATTTTACTGTTGTAAAAATGAGTGTACGGAATAAGTCAATTCAGTTGCAGAACTACTTTTTTATTCTTTAGTATTATTTGCAGCTTTCTTTTCTTGTCGTTCTAGTTTTTTAAAATAGCCTCTAGTTAGAAAATTATGTTTTAAAGCTTCCATATTTTGGTTGAATTTATCTGACCCTTCATTAATATGTTCCAAGGTAGATTTTAAACTATTAACCAATGAGGTGTCTTTAACAATGTAGTTGTAGGTGCCTTCGCTAGTTTCAAAATTAGTAACAACGGTATTGATGTTTCTAACTACGCTGTCTATTTGTGTGCTCGAAGTTTCAAGATGACTAATGATGGTTTTTAATTTATAGCCAGAAATGGTATCGTTTAATAACATACCCAAAACAGACTCATCGTTGGTCTTTAATTCTTTTAGTATTTCATTTATTTCTTCTATAGAATTTGAAGCTCCGTAACTTACATTTTTAAGATTTGTAATAGTTAGTTTTAAGTCCCTTGCCATAATTGTGTCGTTGAGTAATACACCTATGGTACCTTTTCCTTTGGTAATGTTATTGGTTATTTTGAGAAGATCTGTAGTTAAAATTGCGGCATTTTCTGAACTGGTGTTTAATGTGTTTAAAATATCATCAGTCCCTATTTTGCTATAAGATGAAATATGGTCACCATTACTAATAGCTTCTTTGGTGCCTTTTCCAGGTACAATATTAACAATCATATTACCCACTAATCCGTCAGAACCTATGGTTGCAATAGCATCTTTTTTAATGTGTGAAATAATTTTTTCATCTATGCTCATGTCTATTTTTATGGTAGAATCATTAATCATCACAATATCTTTCACTGTACCAATATTAATACCTGCAAAACGAACGTTGTTGCCTTTTTGTAATCCATTAACATTCTGAAAAAATGCACTTACGGTAAACGTTTTTTTAAACATATCTTGACGCTGGCCAATAAAGTAAACCGCAGCAATAAAAAGCAAAGTGCCTATAATGATAAAGAGGCCTAGGTTGAACTTTTGTGAATTTGTTTGTTTCATGATGTTTTATTTTTAAAGAAAGCTTTTATTTTAGGATCTTTATGCTTGGATAGTTCTGCAAATGTACCAACCACATAATCCTTGCCATCTATGAGCAATACCATTCGGTCCGAAATGACACGAGCACAATCCACATCGTGTGTAATAATTAGAGAAGACGTGCCGTATTTTTTTTGAATGGTTTGCATAAGTAAAATAATTTCTTTGGCAGTAATTGGGTCTAAGCCGCTTGTAGGTTCATCATAGAGCATTATTTTTGGTTTTAAGATGAGTGTTCTGGCAATAGCAATACGTTTTTTCATTCCACCAGACAATTCAGATGGCATTAAGTCAATAGCATCTCTTAAGCCTACACTATCTAAAGCTTCAATAACTAGTGATTCCGTATTTGCAGTACTGTCAAATCTTTTGGTATGTCGTCTAAGCGGAAACTCTAAATTTTCTCTTACCGTCATAGAATCGTATAAGGCACTCCCTTGAAATAGAAATCCAATATCAGCACGTAATGTATCTAATGCACTTTGGTTTAATTTTGTAATATCATTTTGCATTACAGAAATAGTACCACTATCGGCTTCCATGAGGCCAACCAAACATTTAATCATTACAGATTTTCCTGAACCCGATTTGCCCATTATAACTAAGTTTTCACCTTGATAGAGTTTTAAGTTAAAGCCATTAAGCACATGGTTGTTTCCAAAACTCTTATGAAGATCTTTGATTTCGAGTACAATATTCTGTTTGTTAATGTCTTTGTTGTTTGTCATAACTCAAAAAATATGTCGGTTACAAAAACCGCTATGAAATCTATTATAAATAATAATAATGACGCAACTACAACAGCTGAATTGGCAGCTTTACCTACACCTGCAGTACCTTTATTACAATAATAACCTTTATAACAACCTACTAATCCAATAGCTAAACCAAAAAAGATAGATTTTATAGTTGCTGGTAAAATGTCTCCAAATTCTAATGCATCAAAAACTTGATTAAAAAACAGTGTAAAAGAGACACTGCCTTTACTATTTTCAATTAAAAAGGAACCAAATAATGCAATAGCGTCGGCAATTATAACTAATAATGGAAGCATTAATGTTACTGCCAAAACACGTGTTACCACCAAAAAATTAAAAGGATTTGTACCAGAAACTTCCATGGCATCTATCTGTTCGGTAACTCGCATAGAGCCAATTTCTGCACCAATACCTGAGCCAATTCTACCAGCACATACTAAAGCTGTAATAATTGGACCAATTTCTCGCACAATAGATATGCTTACCATAGATGGCATCCAACTTACTGCACCAAATTCCAGTAGAGTTGGTCTTGTTTGTATGGTTAAAACCAAACCAATAATAAAGCCAGTGATGCCAACTAAAAAAAGTGAGCGATTGCCCATATAATAACACTGACGTATCAATTCCTTTAATTCAAACGGAGGTTTAAACGCTGTTTTAAAAAATCGCGCAGTGAAATAAGAAAGTTCCCCAATTTCAATAAAAAAGGATTTTAAGGCATATTTTATATAGGCTAAAACTGTCATTTCTTATTGTTAGTATACTCAAAAGTAGAAGTTTAAAGAGCAATTTAAAATGATAAGCATCATCTTACCTTAATTAAGATGTTATTCTAGTTAGTATTGCTGCAGATAAAGTACTTTTATCAAAGCTTACCTCTTATTAATTATATTTGTTTGTATAATTAACTTAATTCTATGCAGAATTATCGCGTTTCCTTTTTGTAATTTGAAAAATTACGCTATTTTTGGTTAACCAATCTGGTTAACCAATTAACAATGAAGCAGGTAATGAAATTAAAATCGATCTTTTTTTTCTTAATTGCAATAGTAATGTTCTTTTGTTGTTCTGACAGTACCAAAACAACTGAAGATCTAGATTATGATATTGATGATGATACTATTCCTGTGGTATATGCAGATATCGATTTCTCTAATTGGAAAGTCACTTTACCAGTAGATGAAAACAACAATGGTAGTCCAGATGAATATCAGCCATCAGAATTGGTAAATGGAGGTTATAGAACCAATACATCAATTCAGCCTTATATGTACGATGATATTTCGGACTCTTCAATAGAATTTTATACATTTCCAGAAGTTTCAACAACAAACAGTTCGTATTCTAGAACCGAGTTGAGAGAGTTAATAAATCCATCAAACTCAAAAGAAAATTGGACTTTAGAAGAAGGTGGAAGTATTTCTGGTCGTTTAAAACTAGTAGCGATTTCCGAAGACCCAGAAAGTAGTAGCCAATACCATAAAACGATAGTGATGCAAATTCATGGGATTATTTCAATTGAAGATATGGCGACTCATAGTTTTTCTTCAAATAATGGTCCACCTTTAATAAAAATATATTGGAAAGACGGTTATATATGGTCGCATAAAAAATCACTTATAGATGAAAGTACTTCTGGTGATGATTTGCTGGAAACATCTAGTGCTACATGGGCAGATATAAAAGATAATATGGGTTATGTTGGTTTTGACGAGTTTCAATTCAGAATTACTGCATCAGAAGCAAGATTAGAATTACAACTTAATGATAATGAGCCTTTAGTTTATCAAGATGTTAGTTTAGATAAATGGCCTTATGAAAATTATTTTAAAGCGGGAAATTATTTAGGTTCTACAGCAGATGGAGCTTTTTCTAAAGTGAAATATTACGAACTCGAAGTAACCCACTAAAATTATAAAAGAATACTAAAAATGAAAAATTGTTTATTAGCTATCAGTTTATTAGTCTTGTTTTTGTCTTGTAATGAGAACACAAAAGCAAAAATAGAATCAAGTGCATTAATTTCTGATACTCAAGAGTTAAAAGAGGCTATTGAAAAAGCACAACCAGGTGACAACATTATTCTAAAAAATGGTGTTTGGAAGGATGTTAAAATTAAATTTAGAGGGAAAGGAACAAAGGATAATCCTATTACCTTAAAAGCTGAAACTGCTGGTAAGGTAATTATTGAAGGTGAATCTTATTTGAAATTTGGTGGTGAATATTTAGTAGTTGATGGTTTGCATTTTAAAAACGGATTTTCACCTTCTAGTGCAGTTGTAGACTTTAAAATAAGCCATAAGGATACGCTAGACGAAATAGCATATCATTGTAAGTTAACCAATAGTGTTATTGAAGACTTTAATAAACCAAAACGAGACAATAGCGATTTATGGATTCAGTTTTGGGGAAGACACAACGAGTTAAGCAACTGTTATATTGCAGGTAAAACAAACAGAGGGCCAACAGTAAGAGTAAGTATAGAAGGTATTGAAAGTATTAATAATTACCATCAAATTGTAAATAATCATTTTGGTCCAAGACCTGTAAAAGGTGGTCCAAGTGGAGAGACTATTCAATTAGGAAATAGTTACACGTCAATGTCACCAAGTCATACTTATGTTGCTAATAATTTGTTTGAAGAATGTAATGGTGAAGTTGAGGTCATTTCAAGTAAAACAAACTTTAACGAATTTAGAAACAATGTATTCTATAAAAGTGAAGGGTCTTTAGTAACACGCCATGGTAATTATTGCACAATTGATGGTAATTACTTTATTGGTGATGGTATCAATGAAAATATTGGTGGTATTAGAATAATTAACACAGGGCATTGGGTGACTAATAATTACTTTTTTAACCTAAAAGGAACAAGCTTTAGAAGTCCATTGGCTGTAATGAATGGTATTCCAAAATCACCATTAAATCGTTATAATCAAGTTACAGATGTAGTTGTTGCATATAACACATACGTAAACTGTAGTTCGCCATGGCAATTTGGTGTAGGTACAAACATTGCGCAAGCAGATGTATTACCAAAGTCTGAAATTCGTTCTGCAAGAGCCATTAGAACAACCGTTGCTAATAACGTTATTTACAATGAAAAAGGTCTTAAGAGCATTGTCGTTGAAAACGATAAAGCGGATGGTGTAACTTTTAAAAACAACATCGTAGATAATCAAGGTATGGATTTTAAGGACTTTGATGGAGGAATTATAGCTGCATCATTAGAGTTAAAAAAAATATCTGATAACATTTTAATACCAACAGGAATTCCAAATGATGTTGAAGCTTATAATGGATTCGATTTTGATACCATTGAAAAAGATTTATTTGGTAATTCTAGAAAAGACAGCAAAAGCATTGGTGCAGTTGTAGGTGCAGATGTTGCTAATCCTAATATTTTAGATAAATCTAAATACGGTACGTCTTGGTATTCAAATATTATGGAGGCTAAAGAGCCAACTAAACATGTTGTATCTAAATCAGAAGACTTGCAAACTAAAATAAACGAAGCAAATAATGGTGATATTATTGCTGTAGCTGAAGGGACTTACACTTTAAGCAAGTCTTTAATTATTAATAAAACAGTTACCATTCAATCCCAAGAAAATGCAAAAGCACAACTTGTTTTTTCTGGGGAAGCAAACACACCATTATTTTCATTAGAATCTAAAGGGAAGTTAACTGTAAACAATATAATTTTAAAAGGAAATGCGTCAAATTATGCATTTGCAAGTTTAAAAGAAAACATGGCTAATCATTTTGGTTTAACTGTTTCTAACACTGAAATCAGTGATTTTAATTATGTATTAAAAGTGTATAAAGAATCATTTTCAGAGCGTATTACTTTTGAAAACTCAACGATCACAAACTGTGAAAACGGAATAGAATTATCTGAAGAAACAAATGATAAAGGAGATTATAACACAGAATATTTAACTGTAAACAATTGTAACTTCAATAACGTAAAACAAAATGTTATTGATTATTACAGAGGTGGCTATGATGAGTCTACTATTGGCGGAAATCTTTTAGTTACCAATAGTACATTTACTAATTGTGGTGTTAAAGAGCAGAACAAACGACTATTAAATCATAATGGTATTGTAAATGTGAATATCACTAAAAACACATTTAAAAACAATCCAGTACAATTTGTATCTATTCTTTGGGGAGCAAAAAATAATGTAGAATCAGAAAACACACTTGTTAATTCTGGACAAATTAAGACGGAAGAAAATTTAGTTATGAAACTAATGTATTAATCCAAATGCTATAAATTAATCAATAAATGAAAAAATCACTATTTACAGTTTTCATCCTTTTACTCATCTTTGGATGTAAAAACAATACTGAAACTAATTCAGAGGTAACGGTTCAAACCGAAACGGAAACAGAAATAAAGTATCCAAGTGATGTTATTCCATTTATGGATAAATGGAAGATTCTTTTAGGAGATGGCACAAGGTCTGAAGACTTGGTAGGTTTTCAAAAAGAAGATTTCTTTTATGTTGAAAACGATGGAAAAACGGATTGGGTAGTTTATAAAACACCAAACTCTGGTATAACTTCTAAAACTTCTAGTAACACAAGAACAGAGCTAGGTGAAAAAGCACATTGGATTCCAGAAACAGGAGGAAAACTAACAGGTACTTTAAAAGTACAACATGTTTCAACTACAGGAGATGCAAATATATCTTCCTCTTATTCTGTTGTTGTAGGACAAATTCATAGTCATGAAGGACATGAAAACGAACCGCTAAAAATTTTCTATAAAAAATTTCCAGGTCATACAAAAGGATCTGTCTTTTGGAATTATGAAATAAATACAGAAGGAGATAATTCTGGTAGATGGGATTATTCTACAGCAGTTTGGGGATATGATTTTTCAGTGGTTGGAGAGAATGCAACTACAAGTCCTGCAGAACCAGAAGATGGTATTGCTTTAGGTGAAGAGTTTAGTTACGAGGTAAACGTACACGAAGGTATTATGTATTTAACCTTTACGAGCGAAGGTCATGAAACTATAAAGTTTACTAAGAACTTATTAAAGTCAGATTTTTCCACAAAAAAAGCTATACCGCAACAAATAATAGATGGGTATTCATCTAGGAGAACAGTAGGAGTAGAACGCGAAATTGCTTATGCAGGTGAGATAAATTACTTTAAGCAAGGAGCTTATAATCAAGCTAATATTAAAACAGGCTCTAAAACATACGATGGAGATATAGTAAAACAATATGCAAACGGAAGCTATGCAGAAGTTTGGTTTAAAGAAGCTACTGTTGGAGCATCTACAGATCCTAACAAATAAAAAATAGAATATTGAAAAAAGTAATATTTATAATGGGTGTTTCTGGTTGTGGCAAAAGCACTATCGGAAAATTATTAGCTCAAGAATTAGATATTCCTTTTTTTGATGGTGACGATTTTCATCCAGAAAGTAACATTCAAAAAATGTCTAACGGACAAGCTTTAAATGATGCAGATAGGCAAGGTTGGTTAGAAACATTGAATGATTTAGCAAAACAGCAGCTAGCTAAAAATAGTTGCGTTATTGTGTGTTCTGCTTTAAAACAGAAATATAGAGATACATTAAGTCTCAATATTAATGCAGAAACTAATTGGGTATATTTATCAGGATCTTTTAATCAGATTTTTGATAGACTCAATAGTAGGGAAGGTCATTTTATGCCATCTGAATTATTAATATCACAGTTTGAGACTTTAGAAGATCCTAAAGATGCGTTAAAAATTGATATTACCTTAACACCAGAAAATATTATAAGAACGATAAAAAGCGGATTAATGAATACTTCAGAATTTGGATTATTTGGTTTAGGCGTAATGGGAAAAAGCCTATGTAGAAATTTAGCCAATAATGGTTTTAAAATTTCTATGTTTAATAGACATGTAGCTGGTGTTGAGGTAGATGTTGCTAAAAACTTTAAAGCAGAGTATTCAGAATTATCGCATGCCAAAGCATTTGATGATATTGCAGCTTTTGTAAATTCATTGCAGCAACCAAGGCGTATCATGCTCATGGTAAATGCAGGGAAAACTATAGATTATGTTATTGAAGATTTACTACCTTATTTATCGGAAAATGATATTATAATTGATGGTGGAAATTCAAACTATAAAAAGACAAAAGAACGTAACACGTATTTAAAAACAAAAGGTATTCATTTTATTGGTACAGGTGTTTCAGGTGGTGAGGAAGGAGCTTTAAAAGGCCCATCAATAATGCCGAGTGGAGATAAAGAGGCTTACAAAAATGTAGCTCAGTTTTTAGAAACTATTTCAGCTAAAGATAAAAATGGTTTACCATGTTGTACGTACGTTGGACCAGAAGGAAGTGGTCAGTTTATTAAAATGGTCCACAATGGAGTGGAGTATGTAGAAATGCAATTATTGGCAGAAGTGGCCACAATTTTGGAAAGTTTAGGTCAAAATCCAGATGATATCGCTAACACTTTAGATAGTTGGAAAGCCACAGCAAATAGTTATTTGTTAGAAATTACAGCGACTATTTTTAGAAAAAAGGAAGGTGACGATTGGTTAGTTAATAAAATACTAGACAAAGCTGGAAATAAGGGAACAGGAAACTGGACAACCATTGCTTCTGCAGAACTTGGAGTGCCAAGTACATTAATAGCTTCAGCTTTATTTTCACGATATATTTCTTTTTACAAAGAAGAGCGAGTTCAATTAAATAAGAATTTTGAAAACTCAAATACTTCAGAATTAAACGTGACTACAAATGATATTTTAGAAGCATATCAGTTTGCTAGAATTATAAACCATTATCAAGGTTTTAAATTAATTTCAGAAGCTTCAAATAAATTTGAATGGCATCTAAATCTAAGTGAAATAGCTAGAATTTGGACAAATGGTTGTATTATTAGATCTACGTTAATGGAAGATTTGGTTGCTGTTTTTAAACACACAACAAACATTCTAACCAATCCAGAGTTAATAAATAAGGTTAATAACTATAAGTCATCAGCAAAAAAGGTTGTATCTGAGTGCATACTTAATGATGTAACAACACCAGCGTTGGCTGAAGCTATTCAATTTTTAAACGGAATTACAACAAAATATGCGTCTGCTAATATCATTCAAGCTCAACGCGATTATTTTGGAGCGCATACCTATCAAAGACTTGACGATGACTCTGGAAAGAGTTATCACTCAAACTGGAATTAGAAACTAAATAACCAAATTAACTAACTCATATTATGGATGTAACCACACCAAAGAAATCATTTCTCAAAAAGATTATAGCTTTAATATTAGGGTTTGGTCCAGGTATTTTTGCTATTGGTTACACAATTGGTACAGGTAGTGTAACGTCTATGATTGTTGCAGGTAGTAAATTTAATATGCAGTTGTTATGGGTGCTTTTAATAAGTTGTCTTTTTTCGGGAATTTTAATGTTTGCTTACGGAAATTACGCTTTAATAACTGGTGAAACCGCACTCTTTGGTTTTAAAAAGCATTTTAAATATGGTAAAATTTTAGCGATTTTAATTATTGTAGGTATAACGTTTGGTCAATGGAACTCTTTGATGGGTATCTTAGGGATTTCTTCGAATATAATTTATGAAATTTTAGCAGTAAATTTTGAAGGGTTATCAGACTTTAAATATGAAACTGTTCTTATTACAGCTATTGTTATCATCGTTACATTCTACTTATTAATGTTAGTAGGGAAGTACACTTTTTTCGAAAAAATACTAGTCATTTTTGTAAGCTTAATGGGAATGTCTTTTGTATTATCATTATGCTTTGTTCAGCCACTTTCTATAGATGTTATTAAGGGATTAATACCAACAATACCAGATGTACCTGGAGGTAAAATGTTGGTTGCTGCTTTTGTTGGTACTACTATGGCTTCAGCAACATTTTTATCAAGACCATTATTTGTAAAAGGAAAAGGATGGACTATTAAAAACTTAGGGCAACAAAAAAGAGATTCAATAACAGCTGCAATTTTAATATTTGTTATTAGCGGTGTTATTATGGCTGTGGCAGCAGGTGCTTTATATTATCAAGGCAAAGAAGTTACACAGGTTTTAGATATGGCAAACACTTTAGAGCCAGTTGCTGGTAAATGGGCTGTAACTATTTTCTTTTTTGGAGCATTAAGTGCGGGATTATCATCTATTTTTCCATGTTTATTAATTGCACCTTTATTGATAGCAGATTATCAATCTGGTGAGTTAGATACCAATTCAAAGCAATTTAGAATTATAACATTTATAGCTTGTTTGGTGGCATTAATAGGTCCTGCTTTTGGAGCAAATCCTATTGAAATTCAAATTCTTTCACAGGTGTTTAATGTGTTCGTTTTACCTATTGTTATTTTAGGTATAATAATGATTGTGAACAGTAAAAAGATTATGAAAGGTTACAAAACAAGTGTTTTTGTAAACGTTGGTTTATATGCATCACTTCTTTTTGCATGTATCATTTCTTATAATGGCATCCTGGCACTAATGGAATATTTTTAACGATGTTTTTTTAGTTTCGTAGTTAAAATAGTACAGATTTGAGATAAATGTCTATATATTTTTTGGTTACTTCCAAAAATCACGTATATTGGTAAACCAATCTGGTAAACCAATTTATTATGTTAAATAAACGATCTCTCGGTCTTGTATCAATGTTTATTTTATTGCTTCTTACGCTTTCTTTTAAAGACGCAGATTCAAGTGTTTTATTAGTAAAAAATATATCTCAATTTAATGATGCGGTTAAAAACGCAAAGCCAGGTGATATCATTACATTAGCTAATGGTGTTTGGAAAGATGCTGAACTCGTTTTTGAAGGTAAAGGCACTTTAGAAAAACCAATTAAGTTAACTGTTGAATCTAAAGGAAAAGTAACTTTAGAAGGTGCTTCAAATTTACAATTGGCTGGAGAACATTTAATTGTTGAAGGTCTTGTTTTTAAAAATGGATACACACCAACAAATGCTGTAATTTCTTTTAGAAAAAACAGAGAAGAAATAGCTAGTAACACAAGATTAACAGAATGTGTTATTGATAATTATAACAATCCAGAACGTCAAGTTCAAGATTATTGGGTCACCATCTACGGAAAAAATAATCGTATAGATCACAATCATATTGTAGGCAAAAAGAATTTAGGAGTTACCATGATTGTTGGTTTAGACACTAAAGAAAGTGTACAGAATAATCATAAGATAGATCACAATTATTTTGGTCCTCGTCCTACTTTTGGAAATAATGGAGGAGAAACGTTACGAATAGGTACAAGTCATACAGCATTAGAAAACTCGAATACATTAGTAGAGTCAAATTATTTTGATAGAACTAACGGCGAGCACGAAATCATTTCTAATAAGTCTTGTCAAAATACATTTAAGTACAATACTTTTTTTGAATGTACAGGGACATTAACGATGCGTCATGGCAATGAAACTTTAGTTGATGGAAACGTATTTATCGGAAACGGAAAGCCGAGTACAGGTGGAGTTCGTATTATTAATGAATCTCAAACAGTTATTAATAACTATCATATAGGATTAACTGGTTACCGTTTTAGAGGAGCATTTGTGATGATGAATGGTGTACCAAACTCACCACCAAATCGATATGTGCCTGTAATTAATTCAATGGCAAATAATAATACGTTTATTGATTGCGATCATATTCTTTTTGGAGCCGGAAATGATTCTGAAAGAAGTCAAGCACCAAAAACTTCTGAGTTTTCTGGAAATATTATCTATAACAAAAAAAAGAAAGACATTTTTACTATTGATGCAGATATAAGTGGAATAACATTTAAAGATAACTTACTCGGACAAAATGGAGAAACATCTATAAATAAAGGTTTTAAAAATGCAGATATTAAATTAGTTAAAAACGAACAAGGGTTTTTAATTCCAACTTCAAATAAAATTAAATCAAAGGTGACTATTAGTCCAAAAATAGCAACTAAAGAAAATACAGGAACCGCGTGGTATTCTAAAGCAGATAATAGTGTAGCTCTAAATTCTGGTGAAACAATTAAAGTTAAAGCTGGCATTAATACCTTATTTGAAATAGTTAAAGTGTCTAAAGCAGGAGATATTATAGAATTAGAGGAAGGAGGAACTTATTTATTAACTAAAGCGGTTCAAATTAATCATCCTTTGACTTTTAAAACTTCAGGAACAAAAAAAGCAACTGTTTTATTTGAACGTATGATGGCTTTCGAAATTCAAAATGGAGGAAGTTTAGCTTTAGAGAATATCACTTTTGATGGTACAAAATCACCAGATTATGCAGGGAATTCTGTTATAAGTACAAGCAAAAATTCAATGCTAGATAATTATAAATTGTTTATTGATAATTGCGAGTTTAAAGATATGGTGGTTAATCATTCATTTGATGTGCTACGAGTTTCAAAAGGTACTTTTGCAGATACTATAAGTATTCAGAATTCAACATTTAAAAATATTTCAGGACATATTGCTGCATTAGATAAAGAAACTGATGATATTGGTGCATATAATGTGGAATATATGATAATGAAAAACAATACAGTTACTGATTTGCAAGGAGCAGCTTTGAGGTTGTATAGAGGAGGAAAAGATGAAAGCACATTTGGTCCATTTTTAGAAGTAGATCATAACGTATTTAATAATGTCGGTTTTGGTAAAAAGAATAAGTATGGAGTAGCTATGTCTTTATATGGTGTTCAGGTTAATGATATTCAAAATAATAATTTCCATAATACTAAAGGCTTAAATATGCATTTGGTAGTTGGAGAGCCAATAGTGAATGTGGTAAATAACAATTATTACAAATCTGGTAAAATTGATGTTACTGGAGATGAAAAATATAATGTTCAAAACCTTTATAATATTGAGTCTACTTTTAAAGAAGGGACTTTTCAATTGTCTGAAGACTCTACTTTGAGAGGTAAAGGAACAGATAAAAAAGATATAGGAATTATTGTTAAAAACTAACTATGACCATAATTAAAAATTTCATAATCAAATTTGCTTTAGTCGCAATTGTATTCACTGCGTTTTCTTGTAAAAAAGAAAACGCAGCTGTTACAGATACTTCAAACGAAACGGCATCATTACAAGAGCATCCTAGTTTAATTTTAACGGCTCAAGGTGTTAAAGATATTAGAGCACAGTTAGGAAGTATTCCAGTTTTTGATAACACATTAAAAGCGGTTCAAGAAGAAATTGATGCTGAAATCGCATTAGGAATAGATACACCAATACCAGTAGATTATTCTGGTGGCTATACACATGTACGCCATAAACGTAACATGGTAGTATTGCAAAAAGCAGGAGTTTTATACCAGATTTTAGATGATGATAAATACGCGAAATATGTTAAAGACATGTTGATGCAATATGAGGAGATGTATAAAACCTTGCCATTACATCCTAAAACAAGATCGTATGCAAGAGGTAAATTATTTTGGCAATGTTTAAACGATTCTAATTGGTTGGTATATGTAAGTCAAGCTTATGATTGTGTTTATAATTATTTATCTGAAGACGAACGCAACAAACTAGAAACAAATTTATTTAAGCCATTTGCGGATCATATTTCAATAGACAGTCCTCAATTTTATCAAAGAGTCCACAATCATAGTACTTGGGGAAATGCAGCTGTTGGTATGATTGGTTTAGTAATGGATGATCAAGAGTTAATCGATCGTGCTTTGTATGGTATTAAAGATTTAAAATTAGATACTAAAGAAAAAGATGATGACGGTGGTTTTTTAAATAAAGATGGAAAAGCTGGTTTTCTAGCAAATATAGAAGAACCTTTTTCTCCAGATGGTTATTATAATGAAGGACCTTACTATCAACGTTACGCCATGTATCCTTTTCTAATTTTTGCAGAAGGACTACATAATGTAAAACCAGAATTAAAAATATTTGAATATAAAGATGGTGTATTGCTAAAATCCATAAATGCATTATTAAACTTATCTGATGCAGATGGTGATTTCTTTCCGCTTAACGATGGCCAAAAAGGCATGTCTTATTATAATGATGCTTTAGTTACTGCAGTAGATATTTCATATCATTTTGGAACGCAAGATCCGGGATTGTTAAGTATTGCTAAAGAGCAAAATAAAGTTTTATTGGATGATTCTGGTTTGGCAGTTGCACTTGGAATAAAGAATGGAAATGAAAAACCTTTCAATAAAAAATCAATTAATTTATCAGATGGACCAGAAGGAACACAAGGTGGTGTTGCTATATTAAGAAATAAAGATATAGAACTCGTGTTTAAATATGCAGCTCAAGGCTCTAGTCATGGTCATTATGATAAGTTATCTTATTCATTGTATGAAAAAGGAGAAGAAATTCTTCAAGATTACGGTTTAGCAAGATTTGTAAACATTGAGCAAAAAGGTGGTGGTAATTACCTAAAGGAAAACAAAACGTGGGCAAAACAAACGATTGCACATAATACAGTAACACAAAATGAAACGTCTCATTTCAATGCGAAGTATGACATAGGAAGTCAACATCATTCGGTTTTAAATTATTTTTCTTCAGAAAATGACAAGGTACAAGTAGCAAGTGCAAGAGAAAATAATGCCTATCCAGGAACAGAGATGTTGCGTACTATGGCAATAATAAAAGATGAAGATTTTGAAAAGCCGTATATGTTAGATATCATGAAGGTGACTTCAAACAAATCTAATCAATATGATTTTCCATATTATTTCATAGGTCAAGTTGTGCAAAAAAACTTCGATTACCATACACCTAAAACGTTAAATCCTTTAGGAAACAAAAATGGATATCAACACCTATTTGTTGAAGGAACAGCAAAAGCATCTAGTGATAATAGTAAATTGTCATGGCTAAATAAAGGGAAGTTTTACACTTTAACATCGGTTACTAATACTAATGATGAGTTGCTATTTACTAGAATTGGAGCAAACGATCCAGAATTTAATTTAAGACGCGAGGCAGCATTAATGTTGAGACGAAAAAATACTAAAAACACTCTTTTTGTTTCAGTTATTGAAGGACATGGTAGTTATAGTCCAGTTTCAGAATCTGCAGTAAATTCAAATAGTAGTATAAAAGAATTGAAAGTAGTTTTAGATACAGAAGCATACACGGCAGTACAAATCACAAATATAAATGGTAATACAAAACTATTTATTACGGCAAACACAAATACTTCAAAAGGAGAAAAACACAATTTAAAAATTAACGATAAGAATTATGAGTGGTCAGGTTCTTATTATTTCGAATAAAATAACATAAAATAAAGCAATTCAAATTATGAAAAGATTTAGCGAAAAGTACGTCATCACAAAAGATATGGAATGGGAAGAGCTTGGTGGAGGAGTATCCCGAAAGTTTTTAGGTTACGATAACCAAATCATGATGGTACGAGTAAAATTTAATAAAGGAGCGTTAGGTGCACCACATCAACATTTTCATACGCAAGCAACTTATTGTGTTTCTGGGAAGTTTGAATTTGAGATTGATGGTGAAAAGCAAATTGTAGAAGCTGGTGATGGTGTTTATATTGAACCTAATTTATTACATAGTGCTGTTTGTCTAGAAGAAGGAGAGCTAATTGATACATTTAGTCCTGTAAGAGAAGATTTCTTAAGTGGAGGAGGAGTATCTTATTTTGGAGACAAAAAGTAATAGACAAAAAAACACTATTCCTATATAAGTGAAGACTTTATGAAGTTGTAAAGTAATTCTTACCTAAAGCATAGATGTTTGCTATTTTAACCCAAACATTTGCTTTATTAACATATAAAATTTACGAAAACGTTATAATTAACAAAATTTTATATATATTTGGTAAACCAAACTGGTTGACCAGTTTGGTTTACCAAAGTTAATAACACAAAGATTGTCTCAATTTATCGTGTTAAAATGAACCTACAGAGGTATAAATAAGAAATTATAATTTAAAAACTAATCTAACTCTAAACAATGAATTATGAATTTAAAAGTTAAACTCATTACAGTTGTTGCACTATTCTTTAGTGTAATGATATTTGCTCAAGATGGTTATACCATAAAAGGTACTGTAACCTCTGCGGCTGATAATATGCCCATACCTGGTGCTAATATTATCGTTGTTGGCACAACTAAAGGTTCATCAACCGATTTTGATGGAAATTATGAGCTTCAAGTTAAAAAAGGCGATGTGGTACAATTCTCTTATATAGGATATGTAACACAAACTGTAATTATTGATGCTCAAAAATCAATTAACGTAAAACTAGCAGAAGATACTAGTGCGTTAGATGAGGTTGTCGTTGTTGGATATGGTACTCAAAAGAAGAGTCACTTAACAGGTTCTGTATCTAAAGTGAAAAACGAGAATTTAGATCAAATTGCTGTAGCGCGTGTAGATGATGCTTTAATAGGTCAAGTATCTGGTGTTAATATTCAATCAACATCAGCAGAAGCTGGTGCAGCACCGACTATTACTATTAGAGGTTTTGGATCTATAGCAGCTGACTCAGGTCCTGCTGTTGTTGTTGATGGTATCGTTGTAAGTTCAGATTTTCTTGGTTCTTTAAATATGAATGATGTTGAATCTTTTGAAGTATTAAAAGATGCGGCATCAGCTGCTATTTATGGTAGTGAAGGAGCTAATGGTGTTATTCTTATCACAACAAAAAGTGGTAAAGAAGGAAAAACAAAATTTGGTTATGATACCTATACAGGTTGGAAATCAGCATTTGAAAGTGAAGATTATAAGAAGAGTGTTTCTGGTTGGGCAGCTAAAGAATTGGCAGCAACAGGAGAACTTTCAAATAATACTAAATATGCTCAGTTATTAGTAGAAACTACAGGTATTGATAGAGATTGGCAAGAAGTATTTTTTGATGGAGGTGTTATTACAAGTCATGCTTTTTCTGCAAGAGGAGGTACTAAAGATACTAAATTTAGTGCATCACTAAGTTATCTTGAAGATGAGGGTGTTGTAATTACTGATAACTATAAGTTGTTTACAGGAAGGTTAAAAGTAGATACTAAATTAACTAAAAATCTTAAATTTGGGATTAACGCTACTCCTTCTTACTCAAAGCGTAGAGCTTTACCGACATCAATACATAATCCTTTAAGACAATCACCTTGGTTACCAATATATCACACTGCAGAAACGCTTCAGTTTACAGACGGTACTCCTCAAATAGGAGATTACTTTGCGGAAGATGATTTAATTAATATAGATGTAGATCCTACAGATAGTTTTGGTTCAAGTAGACCACGTACGTCTGGTGATGCAAACCCTTATGCACAATATGTGGAAAGAGAACATTATGAGTATAACACAAAATTATTAGGTTCTACTTATTTAGAGTATGAAATTCTTGATGGTCTTAAAGCAAAAACATCTTTAGGGGTAACATTAGATTTCCGTAAGAGAACAAGATGGGATGGAACAAAACACCATTCAGGTGGAGCAGGTAGAGCAGCTTATTTGTTAAATAATAGATTTAGATCTAGAATAATTTCTGATAATACTTTAAACTACAGTAAAACAATTGGAAACCATGATTTTGATTTGTTAGCAGGTTTTTCTGTACAGTCTAGAACTACTGAAGAAAGTAGCATTGAAGGTAGTGGTTATTCAAATGATTTACTTAAAAATTTACAAGGAGCAACTATTTTTTCTGGAATAGAAGAAATAAAATTAGTTCAAAGAAAGATTGGATATTTCGCAAGAGTTAATTATGCTTATGCAAATAAATATTTATTGTCAGCTTCATTTAGACGAGATGGTAGTTCTGTTTTTGGTGTAGACTCAAAATGGGGTAATTTCCCTGCTGTATCTGTGGGTTGGAATGTAGCTAAAGAAGATTTCTTAAAAGAGAGTAATTTTTTAAGTAATTTAAAACTTAGATTTAGTTACGGTCTTACTGGTAGTGAGAATTTTGATACAGGTAACGATATTACAGATGTATGGCCTTACTTAGCATTATTAGATAATACTAATAGTGTAACCGAAGGTGGAGTTACAGCTGGTGTATCAGCTCTTAATATAGCAAATGCATTATTACAATGGGAAGCTTCAGAAGAATTTAATCCGGGTGTAGATTTTGCGTTTTTAAATAATAGAATATCAGGGTCTGTAGATTATTACAGAAGAACAAGTGATAAATTATTATTAGAAAACCCTGTGTCTTATGTTACTGGATTTAATTCTGGTATTGTAAATTTAGGTAAAGTACAAAATAGTGGTTGGGAGTTTGAGTTAAGAACTAAAAATGTTGCTAAAGAGAATTTTTCTTGGAGCACAACTATTATAGCATCAACTAATAAAAATGAATTACTTGATATGGGTGATTCAGATGGTGCACTTTTAGAAGATACTTTTGGTAGAAATTCACAATGGATTAATTCTGTTGGAAATCCATTATCATCATTTTATGGTTATGTTGTAGATAAAGAATTAGATGCTGAGTATTATGATTCACCATGGATTCCAATTAACGGTAGATCAGAAGATGTGATAGTTAAAGATTTAAATGGTGATGGTTTAATTACAGATGAAGATAAGACTATTCTTGGAGATCCATATCCAGAGATTGTATGGAGTCTTACAAATGAATTTAAGTTATGGGATTTTGATTTTTCTTTCATGATTCAGGGAAGTCAAGGGGCTGAAGTAAAAAACATTGGAGATCAGTATTTTGGTACAGATTGGCAAGGTTCTACTACAAGTCCACAAGCTGTAGTTGATGCGGGTATTATACCTAATACAACTTTCTTGCAACAAAGAGTTCATACTAATGATGTGGTTCAAAGTGCAGGCTATTTTTCTTTAAGAAATGTAAATCTTGGCTATACGTTACCTGATAGTGTAACATCTAAATTAGGTATAGAAAAACTAAGAATTTACGCAACAGGTCAGAATTTATTATACATTACATCTGATGATTATCACGGTTTCAATCCAGAATATGTAGATGATTCAAATCCTAGACAATATGGAGCTCAGAGAGCAGGTACTCCTGTCTTTAAAACCATGTCTTTAGGTTTAAACGTTAATTTTTAATAAAACAAAACACACCAAATTATGAAACATATAAAATATTTAATTTTTGCTGTAACGGGATTTGTTTTCATATCCTGTGATTCAGAAGAATTTTTAAATCCACTACCAGATACTGCTATTGTAGTAGAAAATTATTATCAGACGGATGAAGATGTGTTAGCTGGAATTATAGGTATTTATGATGCCATACAAGGGGTTAACGAAAATACAGATTCTAGTTATGAGCGATCTAACAGAGGAGTACAAGTAGAATACCTTTTAACAGAACATCGTACAGATAATACAAGAGGTAAGACGTCTGAAGGTTCTAAAGCTGATTTTCATAGGTATTTAATCGATGCGACTAATGCGCAATCAGAAGATTATTATCAATCTATGTATCAAATTATTTTTAGGGCAAATGACATACTAGTGTATATTGATGCGGCAAGCGAAGAAAATCGAGCTAAATATGTAGCTGAAGCTAAATTTTTAAGAGCTTATGCTTATTTTAATTTAGTAAGACTATTTGGTGATGTGCCTTTAGTAACTAGTGTAGTAGGACCAGAAGAAACTGGAGCGCTGTTTACTAGAGTTGATGAAGCTCAGGTTTATGAGCAAATTATTGCAGATTTAGTAGAGGCTAAAGATGTATTAGACAATACATATAAGTCTAGAGCATCAAAAGCGGCAGCACAAGGTCTTTTAGCGAAAGTATATTTAACGCAAGGTGTTAATTATGGAGAAGCTGCACAGTTATGTTTAGATGTTATGAGTAGTGGTTTTTCGTTACAAGATAATTTTTCTGATGTATTTTATAATGAATTAAATGACGAAATAATTTTTGCAGTACAATATGAATTTGGTAATTCTGATGAAAGTCAAGCATTCTCTGCCGAATTTACTTCTTTCAATCGTCAGGGTAGAGAAGATGGTTTAAATTTAGTAGAACAAAACCTTATAGATGACTTTGCAGTATATGGGGGAAACAGAACAGCAGCTTCTTACGTGGCTTTAGGCACTGGAACAAACATTTCTAATGAAGTAATTAAGTTCTTACCTTTCGGAACAGACCTTAATGCTGTTCCAGAACCAACATATGGTCCAAGTGCGCAACAAGCAGGTAATGATTGGATAATCTTACGTTATTCAGATGTGCTACTTATGCATGCCGAAGCAATTTTAGCAGGAGGTGCTCAAACTAATAGTGCAGCAGCAATTGATTCTTATATGGAAGTGAGAGTAAGAGCAGGTTTTGATGCGGTTACAGATCGCCCATCAGTACTTACAAAAGAAGCATTACTTGTAGAAAGACGTGTAGAATTGGCATTTGAAAATCAACGCTTCTTTGATTTGGTAAGATTTGGAGTTGCTAATGAGGTAATTGGTGATTATGCCGCTTCTCAAGGGTTTTCCGATTATAATGTGAGACAGTTATTACTGCCAATTCCTTCAAGAGAAATTAATTTAAGTGATAATGTCTTAGGACAAAATCCAGGATATTAAAAAAAAAAATAAATTTTAAAGTCATGAAAAATAAAATAAATATTTTTAGCAAAGTCACAGTATTGTGTCTGTGCTTAATAACAGCTGTAGGTTTTAATAGCTGTGAAAGTTCTTTTGAGTTCGATTTGCCAGAAGCTGGTTCTCAAGTCGACACGGTTTTACCAACAGCAGATTTTTCGTATGTACCAGACCCTAATAGCTACAATGTTATTCAATTTACAGATTTGTCATTTCAATCTACCACATACTTGTGGGATTTTGGAGGAGGTAATACTTCAGCGTTACGTGATCCGATATATACATTTCCATCTGTAGAAGCAACATACCCTGTTACATTAACAGTTAGCGATGCTAATGGAGCTTCAGATTCTATAACTATAGATGTGGTGGTAATAGATGTATTTGTACCAATTACTCCTGAAATTTTAAATGGAGATTTTCAAAGTGGTACTAGTGATTGGAAATTTGATGAATTTACAGGTGGTACAACAAATCCTTTTAACTCTAGTAGTGATGGATCTTGGTTGAATTATGATGGTTCTGATAATGGATCTAAAACTAAAGGTGCAAAATGGACAATGAGTACTTCAGCTGGTGCTTATCTAAGTAGTAATACTAGATATGCTTACCAAGCAATAACAGTATCTAATGTGGATGGTTCAGGATTGCCAGTTAACTATATTTTAGAATTTGAATATGCTATAAAAGATGATGGTACGCAAGCACCAGGAGATAATAGAATCATTGGAGGAATTATAGACGGTCATTTTGATGATGGAGCGGATGCTATCGCTAGTTTTGACGCAGCTCCTTTAGCAATGTTTGTTGGAGATCAAGATTTAGGAAAAACGGTATTTACTACAGTTCAAATTCCTTTTACTTCAAATGCAACAGGTGAAGTGGCTATACTAATTTATGGTGTGACTGATGTTGATGCTTATGTTGACAATGTTAAAGTATACCCAGCAGATTAATCTTAGTATTGATATGAAAAATTTCCGAAAAAAAATATTAGTTTTTTTACTGATAGCATTTGTATCTGTTAACGTTACTTCTCAAAATACGGGAAGTAACGTTACAGAATCGGATAAAAAAATTGAAAATAAAAAGAGTAAAAAGAGCAAGAAGAAAAAAGGAAGAAAAAAGAAAGTAAAGCTTCCAAAAATTGATTTAAGTCATTGGAAAGTTACATTACCTGTTGCAAATGAAAAGGGTAAACCTTATGAAATAGATCCACCAGAAATTTTAAACTTTGCTAATATCGAAGTTGCTAAACCTTATATGTATATAGACTCTACTAAAGGAGCAATTGTATTTCATGCTATGCCAACAGACTCTAAGACCAAGAATACAAAATACACAAGGTCAGAGTTAAGAGAGCAAATGGTACCTGGTGATAATAATACCAATTGGACCTTTAAGCAAGGAGGTAAGATGAAAGGTAAAATAGCTATGGAGGAGGTCACTAAAGATTCAGATGGTAAATACCATCGTGTAATCATTATGCAAATTCATGGAAGATTAACCAATGACCAACGTGATTTAATAGGTGAAGATGATAATAATGCACCTCCTATGTTAAAAATCTATTGGGATAAAGGTAAGATAAGAGTTAAAACTAAAGTCTTAAAAAACTTAAACGCTTCTGATACTGAATTACTGCATGAAGATGCATGGGATAACGATGAAGGATTTAATTTTGAACAAGAAGTAGGTTTTAGAAAATTCACTTTAGAAGTTCAAGTTTCTGATGGAAAAATGCTAATTATTTTAAATAATAATGAGTATAAATCTTACGAAAGTATTCACATAAAGAAATGGGGAATATTTGAGAATTATTTTAAAGTAGGAAATTACTTTCAATCAAGAGATGAAGGTTCATTTGCTAAAGTGAATTTTTACGAATTGGAAGTAAGTCATTAATAATATATTTGAGTTAGTCGCTTATTGAATTCTACGGTTGTTTAGTGCTATGGGTAGAATTCTTTAAGCACTAATAAATAATAGTATTTGCTTTTATTAGTAATTGTTTAATATTTATATAACTTTATCAGGTTAAAACTGGATAACCAATTTATAAATTTAAAGATATGAAATTAGAAATTTTACCAAAGTCAGAAAGTCTTGATATACAGAAGACTATTATTTCTAAAATAGGAGATCTTATAAATTATAAAAATTTGGAGCCTGGTGATAAATTACCTTCAGAGAGAACATTGTCAGAAAAATTTGGTGTTACAAGAAGTAATGTTAGAGATGCAATTCAAAAATTAGAATTATATGGATTGTTATATTCTATACCACAAAGTGGAACTTTTGTAGCAAATATCGGAGTTACGGCGATGAACGGAATGATTGAAGACATTTTAAGACTTGAAGATCCAGATTTTAAAACCTTGGTTGAAACAAGAATCTTATTAGAACTTAAAACTGTAAGATTAGCAGCGCTAAGGAGGTCAGATGAAGATTTAGAAAAAATAAAATCAGCTTTAGATGCATATTCAAAAAAAGTTTTAAAAGGTGAAGATGCAGTGCAAGAAGATTTGTTATTTCATTTAGCAATAGCAAAAGCAAGTGGTAATAGTACAATGAATAATTTTATGTTATTAATTACACCAAAAATTATTACCAATTTTGAAAAGTATCATGTATGTGATAAAAGTTTAGCAAATCAAGGTATAGAAGAGCATATGGCAATCTATAATGCTATAAAAAATCAAAATTCAAAATTAGCAAAACAAAAAATGAAAGAACACTTTAATGTATTATATCAATATTGTTATAATATTAAAATGTCATCTTAATTGAATTTAAATGAAAAAAACAGGTAAAAAATTAAAAGGATTAAGATGGTGGGTAGTTGCACTAATAGCTATTGCCACGATTATTAATTATATTGATCGTACGTCATTAAGTGTCCTTTGGCCAGAAATTGCCAAAGATTTATATCCTGGACACACAGCTGATGAAACAAAAGAAATTTATGCTTTAATTTCAATTATTTTTGTTTTCTCTTATGCTTTTGGACAAGCAATATTTGGGAAAATTTTTGATTGGGTTGGTACGCGAATGGGATTTGTACTATCAATTGGAGTGTGGTCTATTGCTACAGCATTACATGCTTTTGCCAATGGCATTTTAAGTTTCGGAATATTCCGTGCAATTTTAGGGGTCTCTGAAGCAGGAAACTGGCCAGGTGCAACTAAAGGAAATGCAGAATGGTTTCCTACCAAAGAGCGTGCGCTCGCGCAAGGAATTTTTAACTCAGGAGCGGCTATTGGCGGAATTATTTCAATTCCATTAATCGCAACTTTATCAATATACTTTAGTTGGAAAGCTATATTTATATTTATTGGTTTAGCAGGTTTGCTTTGGTTAATACCTTGGTGGATTTTAGTAAAATCAGCACCAAAAGATCATCCTTGGATTACAGAAGAAGAACGTGAATATATTCTAACAGGTCAAAAAAATGAGGATTTTGATGGTGACGGTATAGAAGATCAGGAGTATAACCCAAATACGGGAGAGTTACTTGGGCATAAACAAAGTTGGGGTGTTATATTAGCTTCAGCAGCAATTGATCCAATTTGGTGGTTATTTGTTTTTTGGATACCAATTTATCTAAATGAAGTTTTTGCTATGGATGTAAAATCAATGGCTTTATATGGTTGGGTACCTTATGCAGGCGCAATGGTAGGTGCTTATTATGGTGGTATTTTAGCTCGAAATAAACTTAAAAAAGGCTGGAATGTTGACAAAACACGAAAAATGGTAATCACACTTGGTTGTTTAATTATGCTACCAGCATTATTGGCAATGGCAAATCCACTTGGTATTGAAACTGCTGTGATTAGTTTTTTGAATAGTATTGGTGCTGTTGACATGTCAATTACAGATATGCAAAACCCTGGTGCCACAACAGCTGTGATATTAATGGCTGTTATTTTATTTGGTTTCCAAGCAGCAATTGGAAATGTTCAGACTTTACCTAGTGACCTTTTTAGTGGTAAAACAGTAGGTTCTTTAGCTGGCTTTTCTGGTATGGCAGCTAAACTTACAGCTGCAGGATTAACTTATTTAGTACCATGGTTAACAAGCGGTGGAAATTATACACCTGCTTTTGTAATAGGAGCAACGCTATCTCTATTAACCTTAGCAAGCGTATGGATATTTATCCCTAAAGTGAAACCAGTGACAAGAAAAGAATAACATAATTTTATATATATTAAATTAATTAAGATGAGTAAAAATAAAGGAAAAGTAGCAGTAGTTACAGGCGCAACAGGTGGAATAGGATTTGCTGTAGCGGAAAGATTAGGTAAAGATGGATATACTGTAATTTTAAATGGTATTGAAGATGAAGCAGGAGCTGAAAGAGTAAAACAATTAACAGCAGAAGGAATAACAGCAGAGTATTACGGATTTGATGTTACTAAAGAAGACGAAGTAGCTTCAAACATTAAAAAAATTGGTGATAAATATGGTAGAATTGATGTACTAGTAAACAATGCTGGTGGATTAGGCGGAAGATCTCGATTTGAAGAAATGACAACTGATTTTTACAGATTTGTTATGGCACTTAATCTTGATTCTGTGTTTTTTGCATCAAGAGCTGCTATACCTTATTTGAAAAAAGGAGAACATCCTTCTATAATAAACTATACCTCAAATGCTGCATGGACAGCTGGTGGCCCTGGAGCAGGAATCTACGGAACATCTAAAGCTGGTGTTAATGCAATAACTAGAGCATTAGCAAAAGATTTAGCAGAATATGGAATTAGAGTAAATGCAGTATCTCCAGGTACTATTGATACACCATTCCATGCTCAAATTAAATCAACGAAACCAGAAGTTTTTGCTTCTTGGGCAAATAATATTATGTTAGGAAGATTAGGTCAGCCAGAAGATGTTGCAGGTGTTGTTTCTTTCTTAGCTAGTAAAGATGCATCATTCGTAACAGCAGAAACTATCCAAATTGGTGGTGGACAAGCTTTAGGTATCTAAAACTTAAGATAAAAGAATATTATATTAATTATGCGTTATTGTAGATATACAATAACGCATTTTTTATTTCGATGAATCTCTAATAATTAATTCAGCATTCAAGATTATTTTATTCAAGCTTTGTTTTAGTTCAGGTTCATCAACACGCTTAAGAAATGTTTCAGCAGCAAGACGTCCAATATCTTTGCTATGTTGTTTTATACTAGATATTGAAGGAGTAACTAAAGAAGTAAAAGGCTCATTACCAAAACCTATTAACCTTATATCTTCTGGTACATTAATATTATTTTCATTTAGAATTTGTAAAGCTCCCAAAGCGGCATAATCACTTGCTATATATACAGCATCAGGTCTATTTTTTAGTTGAAGTAGTCGTTGCATTTCACGTCTACCATCTTCAAGTGTTAAAGAGCTTTCAATAATTAGGCTGTCGTCTTTTGGTAGGTTATTTTCCTTTAAAGCATCAACATAACCTCTAATTCGGTTATTAAATATACGAGTTCTTCTGTAACCTCCAATATGGGCAATCCGTTTACAACCTTTTTCAACTAAATGTTCCACAATCATATGGCTACTGTCGTAATCATTGATGCCTACATAATCGACATTTAAGTCGTTTTCACCTCTATCAAAAAGTATGAGAGGGATTCCTTTGGACTTTATTTTTTCGTAATGAGACAAATCAACGGTTTCATTAGCCATGGAGGCAATAATGCCATCAACCTGAGTGAATAATAAAGTATCTATATTTTTACATTCCTTTTCAAAAGACTCATTAGATTGTGTGATAATGATATTATATCCAGCCTTATTGAGTACAACTTCCATGTTTTCTAAGACGGAAGAAAAGAAATTACTATTAGTTCTAGGGACAATAACTCCTACCAAATTACTTTTTCCTTTTCGTAAGGCACTCGCTAAATGATTAGGTTGGTAATCTAATTCTTTAGCAATTCGTTTAACAGCTTTCTTTGTTTTATCACTGATGCGCGAATCATCATGCATCGCTTTTGAAACAGCAGCAGGTGAGATGTTTAAAGCATTTGCAATGTCTTTTAGGGTAGTTCTTTTTTTATTCGCCAAGTTTTTATATATTTGCTTAATCGATTAAGCAAATATAATAGTTTTAACCAAAAGAATCAAAGCTAGACCGTTTTGATTTATTTTTAAAGCAATTGCTTAATCGATTAACCAAACAACAATTTATAACTAATTAAACTAATATTTAGAATGAAAAAAGTAGTCACTTTTGGAGAGATAATGCTAAGATTAGCACCTCAAGGTTTTTTAAGGTTTTCACAAGCTAATAATTTTGACGCTATTTATGGTGGTGGAGAGTCTAACGTTGCTGTTTCATTAGCAAACTATGGCGTACCTGTTGATTTTGTAACACGTTTACCAAAGAATGATATTGGAGAATGTGCTATGATGGAAATGCGTAAAAGAGGAGTAGGAGTTGATAAAATCATCTATGGTGGTGACCGTTTAGGAATTTATTTCTTAGAAACTGGTGCTGTTAGTAGAGGTAGTAAAGTAGTTTACGATAGAGCTCATTCTGCAATTTCTGAAATTGAACCAGGAATGGTAGATTGGAAAGCTGTTTTTAAAGATGTGGCTTGGTTCCATTGGACAGGTATTACACCTGCAATTTCTCAAGGTGCGGCAGATGCATGTTTAGAAGCTGTAAAAGTAGCTAGCGAAATGGGAGTGACAATTTCTACAGATTTAAATTATAGAGCAAAACTTTGGACATTCTGTGATGATGCACATAGAGAAAAAATAATGACAGAATTAACATCGTATTGTGATGTTGTTTTAGGAAATGAAGAAGATGCAGAAAAGCACTTTGGTATTCATCCTGAAGGTTTAGATGTTCATAAACATGGACACGATGTAAAAGCGGAAGCTTTCTTGTCTGTTTGTAAGCAAATGATGGAGAAATTTCCTAGAGCTAAAAAAGTAATTACAACTTTGAGAGGTTCTATTTCAGCATCTCATAATACTTGGGCTGGTGTTTTATATGATGGTAAAAAAATGTACGAAACACGTCAGTACCAAATCACAGATATCGTTGATCGCGTTGGTGGTGGTGATTCATTTATGGGTGGTTTAATTTATGGATTATTAAAATATCCTGAAGATGATCAAAATGCATTGGATTTTGCAGTTGCAGCTTCTTGTTTAAAACACACCATTAAAGGAGATGCTAACTTAGTAACAGTTTCAGAGGTAGAAAAATTAATGGGAGGTGATGCCTCAGGACGTGTAGCAAGATAAATTATGGCAAATTATACAAGAATAGAAGTCGCAAATGTTATGAAACAAACCGGAATGGTTCCATTGTTTTATAATTCAGATTTAGAAATTAGTAAAAAAGTAATCAAAGCTACTTATGATGGTGGTGCACGATTATTAGAATTTACAGCAAGAGGTGATTTTGCTCACGAAGTTTTTGGTGAGCTTAATAAATGGGTGCTTAAAGAATTACCTGGAATGATTATGGGTGTTGGTTCTGTTACAGATGCAGCATCAGCGTCTCGTTTTATGGCTTTAGGAGCAAATTTTATTGTAACTCCTGTCTTAAGAGAAGATATCGCAATAGTTTGTAATAGACGTAAAGTTGCTTGGTCTCCTGGATGTGGTTCTTTAACCGAAATCTGTAGAGCGGAAGAACTTGGATGTGAAGTTGTAAAATTATTTCCAGGTGGAATTTATGGTCCTGATTTTGTTAAGGCTATTCGTGGTCCTCAACCTTGGACAAGCATTATGCCAACGGGTGGAGTTTCTCCAACTAAGGAAAATCTTGAAGGTTGGTTTAAAGCCGGAGTAACTTGTGTTGGAATGGGCTCAAAATTAATAGCAAAAGGTGCAGATGGTAACTATGATTTAACAAAAATTGAATCGGATACCAGAAATGCATTAAGTATCATTAGCGCTCTAAAATCATAAGAATTGAAATCGTCAGCTGTAACTATAAAAGAACTTTCATTTTTATCAGGATATTCAATATCTACGGTATCTAAGGCTTTAAATAATAAGCATGAAATAAGTAAAGCTACACGCGATACAATTAAAACTATAGCAAAACAGCATAATTATGTTCCAAATAATTATGCTGTTTCACTTAGAATGCAAA
Source organism: Winogradskyella eximia (assembly GCF_003386165.1). Taxonomy (GTDB): domain Bacteria; phylum Bacteroidota; class Bacteroidia; order Flavobacteriales; family Flavobacteriaceae; genus Winogradskyella; species Winogradskyella eximia. The sequence goes on from NZ_QRDV01000004.1 coordinate 77,731, forward strand.
AAACGGGTTCTATAGCTGTAATTGTACCCGAAATTACTGAAACATGTTATAGCCATTCGCTTAGTCATTTGCAAAAATCTGCAGAAAGCTTTGGGTATAGAATACTGTTTTATCAATCTTTTAATTCTAATACAAAAGAGTTAAATTGTATTAAGAGTCTTAGTGATGGCTCAATCGATGGTATAATCGTTGTTTCTTCAGAAATTAAAAATAAATCACATTATACGAGTAGTTCATTTCCTATTGAATTTATAAATATTGATAGTCATCAATCTATAGAAGAAATAAAACAACGCTCACATCTTAGTTTAGTAAATGTTTTGAAAGGGTAATACAATCATTAAAAAGAAGCAAGAAACATAGTCCTTACGCTTCTTTTTATGCCTAAAATGGATAAGGGATCAATTTCCTTCATACGATATTCAATAAATTCTACGATTACATTTTTTTAATCACTAGTTCTTGCAAGTCAATAATTCTTATTAGGCTTTTGTAAATTCTTTTTTTTATTCTAACAAGTGTGGCATCATATGACCATGTATGCATTAAATCAATATAACAGTTTAGTATAGGTGATCTATAAATGTTAATTTATTGTTGATAGTGATAAAATACCACTTGTTTTTGTTTGAAAATCACATTAAATTATTTCTTTTTTTGTCAAATTAATAACGAAAACGTTATCGTTTTGTTTTTTTTATTATATTTGGTAAACCAGATTGGTAAACCAATTTGATTTGTGTAACTAAATGAATAATAATTAATTAAAACTTCAATTATGAAAACAAAACTACTTTTTTTGTTCTTATGCTTATCGGCATTGGGATATTCTCAAACTTATGATAATTCCTCAGGGTATTACATAAACGAATTAATTGCTAGTATTTCTGGAACAGATGCGCCAGATGAATATATTGAGCTTAGAGGACCTGCTAGTACAGCTCTACCTGCTGGCACCTATTTTGTTACAATAGAAGGTGATGGTAATAGTGGTAATCTTGGAAAAGTTGATGAAGCTTTAGATTTAAGTGGCCTTACTTTTGGAGCAAATGGTTATCTTACTATTACATTTAGTGGAAGTTCTTATGAATCGCATTTTCAAGCGGATTCTAATAACTATACTGAAGTAGAAGTTATAGCATACGATGGTAATTTATTAGACTATAGTGCTACATATTTACTTATTAATTCCAGCACTGATCCAGATGGTGTAATTGTAGATACTGATCCAGATGGTGAGTTTGATGCCACTGGAGATCATACGTCATGGATTATATATGATTCAGTAAGTTCATTAGATGATGATGACTCTGCTGAGTATGGCTATGGCCAAATGAATGTAACTACTAATTATACAACTACACCTAATATTTTTAATATTCCTAGTGGTAGTTCTGTAATGAGTTGTGATAATACTCCTGGAGGTGGTTCTACGTCTAATGTATATTATATTGCTAGGCAAGGAGAATCAACAGGGTATGATGCAAACTCAGATTGGATGGCAGGACAAACTAATTCTGGATCAACAAGACCATTTTGGGAGTTTTCTGGTACAGTAGAAAAAAATGTTCCGGATGCTCTTAGTAGTTATATTTTAGAGGCATCAACTTTTGGAGGTTTGAATTATAATCCTACTGATGATGCTTTATCGACTGATGATTTCTTAACTTCAAATTTTAGAATATATCCAAATCCAGCGAAGACTATTATCACTATAGAATCTTTAGATAATACTCAGATTGATTCAATAGAATTATTCTCTGTTCTTGGTAGAAATGTTTTAACAACAAAAATATTAATTAACGATGCTGTGGATGTTTCAGAACTAACATCTGGTATTTATTTACTTAAAGTAAATTCCGGAAATAATTCAGTGACTAAACGTGTTGTGATAGATTAATACTTACTTTGATTAATAGCAAAAAATAGCAACTTAAATTTTAAGTTGCTATTTTATTTTAAAGTAAATCTAATGTTAAAATTAGTATGAATTTATATGTAAATTGCCACTTTGTATTTAACATACACTTTTAAAAAAACAAGATGCTGAAAAGAGCAATACAATACATGGTAATTAGTGCTTTGGCCTTTACCCTTCTTAATGTGTTTGTAAAATCATTGAACAGTTTTAATGTCTATCAAATTGTATTTTTTAGATCGTTAGGTTCATTATTTTTTACCCTTCCTTTTTTACTTAAAAATAAGATATCTCTATTAGGAAATAAAAGAGGATTGTTAGTAATGCGTAGTGTTTTTGGGCTTATTTCTATGACCTTATTCTTTTTGTCTCTAAAATATATAGCAATGGGAACTGCCGTGTCTATAAGATATATTGCGCCCATTTTTGCAGCATTTTTTGCTTTACTATTTCTTAAAGAGAAGGTGAAACCCATACAATGGTTGTTTTTTGGTATTGCATTTTTAGGTGTCTTAATATTGAAAGGATTCGATGCGAAATTACAGTTTGATGAAGGCATCATATTCGCATTAATATCTGCGTTATTTGCTGGCTTAGTATATATTACAATTAGAAAAATAGGTAATGAAGATCACCCTGTAGTTGTAGTCAACTATTTTATGATTATCTCAACCGTAATTGGTGGGCTTTTAGCTATAAATGGTTGGGTAAACCCTATCGGCAAAGAATGGTTAGTACTTATGAGTTTGGGAGTGTTTGGGTATTTTGCACAATTATATATGACTAAAGCTATGCAGGTAGGTGAGACCAATGTAATAGCGCCTTTTAAGTACTTGGAAGTTATTTTTACTATAATTATTGGCTTAATTTGGTTTAAAGAAGTTTATACACTTTGGAGTTTAATTGGAATATTACTAATAATATTGGGTTTAACACTTAATATTACCATAAAAAAAGTAAAAAAATAACTCGTCATTTCTATATTTAAGCATTCAGACTAGGAGCACAAGTCCCTCTTTTTAGCATCATATACTCACCATTATTTTTAAATTCACGAATAGAAGTGCCAGCATAGCGTTTAAAAGTTTTAGATAAATGACTAACATCAGTAAATCCAAGTTCGTCTGCAATTTGAGTTAATGTAAAATCGGAATTTAATAAACGAATTTCTACTAATTTCAATTTTGCTTTAATAATGTATTCACGCAAAGACATGTGGACTTGTTTTTTGAAATACTCACTAACATATGTTGAGGACATCATGAAAACATCTGCTAAATTTTCAACTTTTAGTAATTCTGTTTTATCTATGTTTTCATTAATATAAGTGAGCATTTTGGTAATTCTTTCATCATTATTATTCGGAATCTCAAAATAATTACTCTTTTTTATATTTCTAATAAGTATTTCTAAAACACTCGTCATAAGACTTGTAACGAGATTTATGGACGATTCTCCATAACTTCTAGATTCTTGTAAAATCATCTCTATTAAACTTGCTAAATGAGTTCTGTCGATGTCATTTTTAATAATGTCACCTGGTAATTGGTTGTAGTTAGATAAGATGTAAGAGGCTTCTTTAAACCATTCGTTTCTATCAATAGTAATTCTGTTTACATTTTTAAAAAATGAATCCGTAAACTTTAGAAACACAAATTTGGTAGATTTTTCTATCTTAAATGAATGACATTTTAATGGAGGTAGTAAAAAGATGCTGCCTTTGTTGTAACGGACATCATTATAGTTAATGCATTGTGTGCCTTCTCCATCTTTTATTAAGACCAATTCAAAAAAGTTATTTTTAACAGGCCGTTGTTTCCAATCGGTTAATTCTATTTCTTGTATTTCAAAAGGTTTAAAAGCTTCAATTACTTGCATTATTGTATGATTTAATAAAAATTAAGTGTAAAACTATATAAAAAAGTGATATAAATCCTAAAAAGCGCATCTAAAACCTTTAAATGTACATTATTATCCATTTATCTTACATTAAAGCCCTTAGATATGGGAATATCTTTGCATAGATATTAAATACATTAATACTAATTATATGAAAAAATCATTTTTAACGATTGTAGCAAGAATCACTGTAAAAGAAGAACATACAGAATTTGTAAAATCAGAATTATTGAAATTATTAGATGTAACTAGAGCAGAAGAAGGTAATATTAGTTATGATCTTCAACAAGATAATGAGAATCCAAATTTCTTTTTATTTTATGAAAAATGGGTAAATCGCGAGTTGTGGCAAAAGCATATGAATAATAAATATTTAGCGCATTATTTAAAAGTAACAGAAGATAAAGTTGAAAAGTTTATTTTAAATGAAATGACAGAAATCGTAAACTAGATATTAAAATAGAGTCTATCAACTCAAATTATTAGGGATTAGGTTTTTAAAACCTAATCCCTATTTTTGTCTAAATCAAAATACCTTTAATGTTAAAACACATTAAGAAATATTCCATTTTATCTATTTCTGTAGGCATAATATTCACTTGTAGTTTAATTGTGTTTTTTGCAACAGAAGCAAGTTATAGCGTTATTGAAAATGCTTCTTTATGGGTTAGGAATTATTTTGGTTATTTCTATTTATACTTAGGGTTTGGTTGTGTTTTGGCTTTATTACTCATCGCTTTTTCTAAATATGGCAAAATAAAACTAGGCAAATCATCCTCTAAACCGGAATATTCACTTTGGTCTTGGATAGCCATGTTGTATAGCGCAGGCATGGGTTCTGGTATATTATTAAGAGCAGTGCAAGAGCCTGTTTTTATGCAACAACACCCTCCTTACGCATCGGCATTGTCACCAAATATTTTAGCCTTAGAGTTTACCTTTTATCAATGGGGATTAACAGCTTGGGCATTTTATGGTCTTTTTGCAATGGTTGTTGGCTATGCGCTACACGTTAAAAAGAAGAAAGTCAGAATTAGTGCTACCATTGACGATCATATAAAAAGTGACTATTTAAAAAAAGGAGTCGATGTTATAACTATTATAACCACTGTTTTTGGACTAATTGCTGCTATAGGTTTAGGAACAACCCAAATTAGTGGAGGCCTTAATCACATTTCAGATTCAGATCTTGGACTAGCAACAACCATTGGGCTTTGTGTTTTTATTTCTACCGTAGCGTGTTATTCTGCATGGCAAGGTGTAAATAAAGGCATTAAAATATTTTCGAAGCTAAATATCATAGTCACCTTAGCTATTTTGATGTTTGTTTTTACAACAAGTGATATGGGAGCTATACTTTTATCATTTGCTAAAACAACCTTCTATTATATTATAGATTTTGCACCCATGAGTTTAGCAATAGGATCTTATAATCCAGGGTTAGAATTTTTAACCGATTGGACCTTTTATTATTGGGCGTTTTGGTTGGCTTGGGCGCCTTTTACAGGCATATTTATTGCACGCATATCTAAAGGTCGCACCATAAGACAATTATTATTAGGGGTTTTAATCATTCCTTCTTTAGGAACCTTTTTTTGGTTCTCTGTTTTTGGTACTTCTGCATTTCTTTTAATAGAAGAATGGGGAGTTTACAGTAACCAATTTAGTAACGTATTTGCTTCCATATTTATATTCTTTGAGCACTATCCATATGCTACCGTTTTAAATATAACATCCATCTTTTTACTCATAAGCTTTTTAATAACTTCTGTAGATTCGGCTGTATTTGTATTGAGTATGTTTACAGATAAAGGCTCTAAAAACCCAAGTAAAACACACCGTGTTATTTGGTCCGTTTTCATTTTATTAGCAACAATAGCTTTAATTCTTTTAGGTAATTCTAAAGCAAATATCAATGTTTTAGAAGCTGTTCAGCGGTTGTTAATTATTACCTCGTTACCATTTTCTTTTTTCATTATCATCATGTTAAGCTATTTTATTAAGGATCTTAGGAAGATTAAAAAGAAATAATTCACAATAGATTGGTATCATTAAAGGGTTTCTTCTTCCAAATTGGTATAAATCGGAGTGCTTAAGGGCTTTTTTTGACTCAAATTAAGAGAATTTTAAGGTTTAAAAGCAAATAAACCTTTATTTATACCTAATTCACCTTTTTTTATACTTCAATTTACCTGTATACTGGTTTTATCTTTGTCTCAAATTAAAACTAATCATTAAAACATATAAAATGAACACACCAAACTTTGCAAAAGAAGATATATTAAACGCTTTCAATTTTAGACATGCAACAAAGGAATTTGATGCCACTAAAAAGGTTTCAGATGAGGATATGAAATTCATACTAGAAACAGCACATTTATCACCAAGTTCATTTGGTTTCGAGCCTTGGCATTTTATTGTTGTTCAGGACAAAGAATTACGTGAGTTATTAAAACCTGTTGCTTGGGGAGCACCTTTAAAATTGGATACTGCTAGTCATTTTGTATTAGGTTTAAGTATGAAAGCACCTATGGTTAAACATGATTCAGAATATATTATGCACATGATGAAGGATGTAAAACAATTACCACAAGAGGTTATTGATATGTATTCTACATTTTATAGAGAGTTTCAAGAACGTGATTTCGATTTAGATACAGACAAAAAGTTATTCGATTGGTCGTCTAAACAAACCTATATTGCTTTAGGAAACATGATGACCGCTGCAGCATTAACAGGTATTGATTCTTGTCCGATTGAAGGTTTTCATCAAGAAAAAGCAGAAGCATTATTAAAAGAGAAATTTGGAGTCGACACAGATAAATACGGTTTATCATTTATGACGGCTTTTGGTTATAGAAAAGCAGATCCAGAGTTCGGAAAATCAAGACGAAACTTTGAAGATATCGTAACATTTATGTAAACAATTCCTTCTAAAAAACACAAAAACATGAAAGCCATAGGATATAAAGAGAATCTTCCAATAGAAGATACTAACTCACTACAAGACATAGAATTAAACACACCAAAAGCAACAGGTAGAGATCTATTAATAGACATAAAAGCAATTTCTGTAAACCCTGCAGATTACAAAGTACGTGCAGGAATGCCAGTAGAAGGTGACGATTGGAAAGTTATTGGATGGGATGCTACCGGAATTGTAAAAGAAGTTGGTGATAAAGTATCACTATTTAAAGTTGGAGACGAAGTTTGGTATGCAGGTGATTTTACCCGTCAAGGAAGTTATGCACAATACCAAGTTGTAGATGAACGTATTGTTGGTAAAAAACCTTCAGGTTTATCTTTTCCTGAAGCTGCTGCGTTACCATTAACATCGCTTACTGCTTACGAACTATTGTTTGATAGATTACAAGTTGCAAAAGAGGATGCTAGCAAATCCATTTTAGTTATTGGTGCTGCTGGAGGTGTTGGTTCTATATTGGTGCAATTAGCTAAAAAGCTAACAAAACTGAATATTATAGGAACTGCTTCTCGTGAAGAAACTACTGCTTGGTTGAAAGATTTAGGTGCAGATTCAGTTATAAACCACAGAAATAAATTAAGTGAAGAGTTCGAGAAATACAATCTTCCTGCACCAGATTATATTGTGAGTTTAAATGCAACCGAACAGCATGCAGATGAGATTGTTAAAGTAATAAAACCACAAGGAAGATTTGGTTTTATTGACGATCCAAAAACGTTTAACGTGATGCCTTTTAAAGCAAAAGCAGTGTCTACGCATATTGAGTTTATGTTCACACGATCTATGTTTCAAACCGAAGATATGATAGAACAGCACAATATTTTAAACGAAGTAGCCACTTTAATAGACAACGGAACCATTAAAACAACCTTAGGTGAAAACTTCGGAATTATCAATGCAGAAAACCTTCGTAAAGCACATGCTTTCTTAGAAACAGGAAAAGCAAAAGGAAAAATAGTTTTAGAAGGATTTTAGTAAATAAAATAATAAAAATGAATTTCAAATCAATTATAGCAGCATTCGCCATAACAACTTTGTTTGTTAGCCATACAGCAAATGCGCAAGTAACAACTAAAGATTCCATAGCAACTTCAAAAGTGCAACATTTCAATTTTGACAACATGGAATCTGAAACGATTGGAGAAGGGATCCAACGTAAATGGTTTCATGGTGAAAAAGGACAAATGACCATTTTTAATTTAGAAAAAGATGCACATATTCCTTGGCATCACCATCCAAACGAACAGATTACATACATTATGTCTGGAAAAGTAAAAATTAAAACTATTATTGATGGTAAAGAAATGTTTGTAGAAGTTGGAGCAGGAGAAGTGATTGTGTTTCCAGAAAATGTACCACATGAATTTTGGGCTTTAGAAGACACCGTAGATTTAGACGTACATGTTCCAGTTCGTCAAGATTGGTTATCTAAAGAACTTCCAGAGTATTTAAAAAAGAGCAACTAAAACTTTAAAATAACGTCATTTCGAGTGAATTTTGAGGTACGAGAAATTAGTATCGAGAAGTTTGGCTAACAAAAAAGTTCTAGATACAAAATTCTGAATAATAATTTCACTAGAACTGACGTCATAATTATATTCAAGATGAAAAATATTAGTTTCTTATTAATTTTAATCACGTCAGTTATGTCCATAAAAGCACAAAGCACAATAGGTGAAACAGAAGTTTTTACAACTACAGAGCAGGCTGTTGGTAACATTACATTTACTGATACTGGCGATTTAGTTTACAGTCATCATCCTTTTTTCTCACCAGAAAATAGAGTCATGATTATGGATGCTAAAACAAAAGTAAGCAAACCGTTTCCTAATAAAGCGTGGAATACACCACGAACTACAGACGATAATTATCTAAGTAATGTTTTAGGGATTAGAAACGATGAAAACGGAATTGTTTGGATGTTAGATATGGCGCAACGCGATAATGTAACACCTAAAATAGTGGGTTGGAACACAAAAACTAATCAGTTAGAACGTATTTATTATTTACCTAAATCGTCCGTACCAAAACACGCGCAACCAAATGATATGGTTGTTGATACTAAAAACGGTTATTTTATAATTGCAGATGAAGGTATTGGGAATGGAGGAGATGGTACAAATGCTGCATTTATTATTGTAGACATGAAAACGGGTAAAACACGTCGTTTATTAGAAGGTACACGCACAACATTACCAGAAAACACACCAACAGTAATTAACGGAAAACATTTAGCGGTTAACGGTAAAGATTTGTTGGTAGGAAATGATGGAATTACTGCCGATGCTAATTTTGAATATATTTATTATGGTCCGTTAAACGGCACTAAAATTTACAGAATTAAAACGTTAGATTTAGTAAATGAAGCATTAAGAGAAGAAGCATTAGATCGTAAAATCGAAACCTATTCCGAAAAACCAAACAATGGCGGAATGAGTATTGATACAGCAGGCAATATTTATTTAACCGCTCTAGAAACCAATAGTGTAGCTGTAGTTTTATCAAAAGATAAAAGCGTAAAAACCATGGTGAAAGATGCTAATATGGTTTGGCCAGATGGTGTAAGCTACAATCATGTAGATGGTTATATGTATGTGTCTGCTGCCCAAGTAAACAAAGGTGCTGCGTTTAATGATGGTATAGATTTATCTACAAAACCATTTTACATTTTCAGGTTTAAACCTATTACAACAGGTGTTTCTTTTAGATAATTTAAGAATTGATTAATAGTTGAATCCCTTTTATTATTATTATTATTATTATTAATTAAGAAGAAAAGCCACTTAAACAGTGGCTTTTCTATTGATTTTAACTTAAAATCAAGAATGCATACAAAGCCAAAATATTCTATAGTAGTAGTTTTTGGTAAAAAAAAATAGAAACAATGACAAATAAAAATATATTAGCACAAGCTCGTGAACTTGCTTTACCTTCTCGCGAAGCCTCGTTAAATCGTGAAGCTTCAGTTTCACACTTTTGGAATAGTAACCGAGATTTACTCGAAGAGGCATGGACGGAATGGGAAATTGAAAACAAAGACAATTTACTAATCCCTGACGAAACGCTACTAGATCCAAGCTTGCAAAAGGCGATTAAAGATGCTTGGGAAAACCCAGAAAAAGAAAATGTTGTTGCTGATTTATGGGAAGAAATTAGTCCAGGTGTTTATGTTGCTCAGTTTTTTAACCCAGAACGCTTAGCAGATTTTCGTAAATATTTAGAAGCTGTAGTAAATTCACAAATTCCTAAAAGAGCACCATACGGAATACAATTGAATCGTTATGGAATTATGCTTGATCCACGCTCAGAAGGCTATCTTGCAGCACCGAATTTTCAGGCATTTTATAATGATATTATGGACCGTTATATGCGTCCGATTGCACGTTTGTTATTGGGGACTTATGGTTATGACAACCAAACATTTGGTTTTTCAATTCAGTATAATCCAAATAAAGACAAGGATTTAAATGGTCACACGGATGCTTCTGCTGCGACTTTGAATATCAACATTAACTTACCCGATGAAGCATTTACAGGTTCGCAAGTTGATTTTTACGATAAAACCACGGGGAAAACAGTACAAACGACGTTTGAATCAGGGCAAGCAATAATTCACAGAGGTGATGTAGCGCATGCAACGCACCCAATTATCAGTGGACAACGTAGTAATTTGGTTGTGTGGTTATACGGAGACCGTATGCAAATTCCAAGAGGTGGAGCTAGTAGCTACGGTAGTGTCGATAACTCAGAGTCTAAAGTTGTTACATCTGAAAGTATTAGTGCTCGTGAGCGTTGGACTGTGCCAAAGAGTCCCAAAGACACCTTTGCACCTTTTTAAAAAGACTAAAAATCATTTATCTTTCTTTAGGTAATGATTATATGCAAAAATAGCTACTGGGCTATTTATTATAATTTTATAATAAGATAAAAAAAAACAAGAAAATGTCACCGTGAGCAAAGCCGAAAGGTTTTATAGTTCGCATCTGAACTCAAGGTGATATTTTAATAAAAAAACAAAAAATGATGAGTAAAACAATAATAATCACAGGAAGTACAGACGGCATTGGAAAGTTAACTGCTTTTAGTTTAGCCGAAAAAGGACATACGGTTTATGTACATGGAAGAAATGCAGTAAAGGTAGACGCGGTTGTTTCAGAAATAAAAACAACAACAAACAATCAGAACATTTATGGTTTGGTTGCCGATTTTTCAGATTTGGAGGCCGTTTCAAAACTAGCAGTACAAATTAAAAAAGACATTCCTAAAATTGATATACTAATCAATAATGCAGGAATTTTTAAAACGAAAGACGTTCAGAATAAAAACGGATTAGACATTCGTATGGTGGTGAATTACTTAGCACCTTATGTTATGACAAATGCCATATTAGAAAATATAAAGCAATCCGAAGTACCAAGAATTATCAATTTAAGTTCTGCAGCACAAGCACCAGTTTCTGAAGCCGTTTTAATAGGGAAGGAGCAAGATTCAGAAAATAGCACATACGCACAAAGTAAGTTGGCATTAACCATGTGGAGTTTTAATCTAGCAAAACAAGAACCAAAAATTACGGTTATTGCTGTAAATCCAGGTTCGTTATTAAACACTAAAATGGCTAATGAAGCCTATGGTCAACATTGGTCACCAGCAGGAAAAGGCGTTGATATTTTACTTGATTTAGCATTGTCTGATGACTATAAAAATGATTCAGGTAAGTATTTTGACAACGATAAAGGGGATCCAAAAGGTTATTTTGCACCAGCGCATCCAGATGCTTATGATGTTTCAAAAATCACTAATTTGTTAGATGTAACCAGTAAGTTATTAGGGTGTTAGACTTTGTTGCTTGAAATTTTTAATAAGTTTCTTCAAATTTTGTACCTTTTAAAGCGTCATAAAAAAGCACCATTTTTTAGTCTAAAAAGTATTTAATAAAAACAAAATTACTTTAAAGATAAAGAATTAGTTTTGCGTTTTTTTTTAAATTAAAATTTTCCACTAAATGGATAACTTAATTACATTTTCAATTACAGTATTTACTGCTTTTTTTGCTATAACTAATCCTATATCAAATATGACTGTTTTTGTGTCCTTAACGCAAGGCGCAGATGTAAAAACAAAACACGATATAAATAAGCGGTCAAATCTTATAGCATTTGTAATTGTGGCTGTTTTTGTACTTCTTGGTAAATATATTTTCGAATTATTTAATATCAGTATTCCTGCATTTAAGATTACAGGTGGTATTTTAATCTTTTTTATAGGGTTTGATATGCTTCAATCTAAGCAATCCAATGTAAAATCTTTAGATAATGTGCATATTGATGAAAACATAGCAGTTTCACCATTAGCGATACCAATATTAGCTGGACCAGGTACTATTGTTACCGCAATGAATTTTGTGTCTAATGCTGAAACAATTCATATCATTTTAGTCATTCTTATATTTGGTTCAATGAGTTTGTTGACCTATTTTACATTTAGATTAAGTGATTTAATTGTTAAAATAGTGGGTCATAATGTTATTTCTGTAATCGGAAAAATTATGGGACTTATCATTGCTATTATCGGTACAGGTATGATTATACAAGGAATTAAAATTTCTTTTAATTTAATCACTTAATTCATAATTGCTTAAAATAATAAGCGCTCTAATTACTTATGTATTTATTGCTAATTTAGTCATATGAAAAAAATCCTCGTTCTGTTTTCGCATCCTAAATTTGAAAAATCTAGAGTAAATCAGGCATTAATTAATCATATTACAGGTAAAGAAAAGGTTACGATTCATGACTTGTACGAGGAATATCCCGATTTTCATATTGATGTAGTTAGAGAAAAGGAATTATTAAGCCAACATGATATTATCATTTGGCATCACCCTTTTTATTGGTATAGTTGTCCACCTTTAATGAAACAATGGATGGATATGGTGTTAGAGTTTAATTGGGCTTACGGTCCAGAAGGTAATGCATTACAAAATAAAACATGCTTAAATGTTATTACTACAGGAGGTTCTAGAGAAGTCTATTGCTCAGAAGGTTATAACAGCTTTACTATTAGACAATTTTTAAGGCCTTTTGAACAAACGGCAATTTTGTGTGGTATGACTTATTTTCCACCTTTTGCTGTTATGGGAACGCATACATTATCTGATGAAGACTTAAACGATTATAAAAAAAACTATGGAAAACTAATTGACTTATTACAAGCTGATTTATCTATTAATGATTTTGATAACAAATCGTTTTTAAACGATATTCCTCAACTTAAAGCAACATAAACTATGACTGGTAGTATACTTTTTGAAGCCATAGTATTTTTAGCAGGAGCCATAATTTGTGTTTCTATAGCAAAACGTTTAGGCTTAAGTTCTGTTATTGGTTATTTATTGGCAGGTGTGCTAATTGGGCCTTATGTCCTCGGATTTATAGGAGAAGAAGGACAAGATATTTTACACTTTGCCGAATTTGGTGTGGTGGTTATGCTGTTTTTAATTGGACTAGAAATTGAGCCAAAAAACTTCTGGAACATGCGAAAAACCATTGTAGGCATGGGAGGTATACAAGTAGGAGGAACCATGCTACTCTCATATATTCTATTCGCTGCATTAGGTTTCGACTGGAAAGTGGCTTTAGTGATTTCGATGGCTGTGGCACTATCATCTACCGCAATTGCATTGCAAACCATAAAGGAAAAAGGATTGATGAATACCACATTTGGTGCGTCTTCGTTTTCCATCTTATTGTTTCAAGATATCATTGTTATTTTTATGCTGGGTTTTATTCCGTTATTAGCTAATTCAGAACATAAAACATCCACGAAAAATCACAGTGAGCATGCTAACTTATTAGAAAATCTTCCAGTAGGTCTTCAAACTTTAGCTATAATTTTATCAGTGGTGTTAATCATTGTAGCTGGTCGTTATTTAATTGTACCAATGTTACGTAAAGTGGCTAAAACAGGTGTGCGTGAGTTGTTAATCGCAGCTGCTTTGTTAATCGTTTTTGGTATTTCATTCTTAATGGAATATGTTGGTATTAGTCCTGCGTTAGGTGCCTTTTTAGGAGGTGTTGTACTTTCTAATAGTGAATTTAAACATGAACTAGAAAGTACCTTAGAGCCTTTTAAAAATCTGCTTTTAGGTTTGTTCTTTATGGCTGTTGGTGCTTCAATTAACTTTATTGTTATCGCTAAAAGTCCATTGACTATTGGTGGTATTTTGTTAGCCATTATTGTTTTAAAAGCAGTGGTGTTATTCATAACTGGTCATATTTTTAAACTAAAACTAGACCAAAAATTATTGCTAACCTTTAGTTTAGCTCAAATAGGAGAATTCGCTTTTGTACTGCTGTCTTTTGCTTTCGGATTGAATATTTTAGAGCAAGAACAAATGGATATGATGCTCGTAATTACAGCATTGTCAATGTCGATAACACCAATTATTAGCATGATTAACGAGCGTTTAATACTGCCTAAAATTGGTACCAAAGAATCCATAAAACGACCAATGGACCACATTGCTAAATCGCAAAAAATAATACTCGTTGGTTTTGGTCATTTTGGAAGTACAATTGGACGTTTTTTACGCTCTCATGGTGTTGAAGCTACTATTTTAGACCACGATTCCAACCGTGTAGATTTCCTTAGAAAAATGGGGTTTGAAGTGTATTATGGAGATGCCACACGACTAGATTTATTAGAATCAGCCGGAATTGCGGAAGCCAAAATTATTATTTGTGCAACTAATAAACTCAGTGTTTCAAAAGCGATAAGTAAAATAGTGAAGGAGAAATATCCGCATGTAGAATTCATGATTCGGACTAAAAATAGATATGATGCTTACGAATTATTAAATTTAGGGCATCAAAACATATATAGAGAATCTTTAGAAACGTCCTTAACTTTAGCTAAAGATGTGTTGAGCAAAATGGGCTTCAGAAAATACACGCTAACCAGACAGGTTCAGAACTTTATTAAGTATGATGAAGATAGTTTAAGACGATTAGCATCAGAGCCTAAACGAGAAGATGACTATATTTTTAAAGCTAAAAAAGAATTAGAGCAACAAGAGAAATTCTTAAATGAAGATTTTAAACGTGGTGTTGTAGACTATGATAATCATTGGGATAGCGAACATATTAGAAAAGCTTTAGAAAATCCAAACACCAAAAAATAATGGCAAAAGATATTCCACATATTGAATTTGATTCTAAAAAACCAGATAATAGTGGAATAGAAATTTTAACTATTGAAAATCTTGCTGAACGTAAAGATGAAACAGGTCATAATCCTGAAAAAGCACATCAAGTTACATTTAATATGATTGTATTTTACACTGCTGGTGAGAGTAAACATTTGGTAGATTTTGTTTGGCATCCAGTTAAAAAAAATACGCTAATTCATATTTCTAAAGGTCAAATTAACGCCTTTCAGTTTACACCAGAACTAAAAGGATATATCATATTATTTACGGAAGCGTATTTAAAAAAGCAAATTAGCACGTTGCCAAAAAATGAAATTGATAGGTTGTTTAACGCGCAGTTATTTTCGCCAATTATTCAAGTTCCTGTAGATTCTAATGTGGAGACGTATATTCGGTTATTTGATGAAGAATATTCTAATTCTCAAGAAAATTATAATCAAGATAATACGTATAGTGCGTTGCATACCATTATCTTTTCTAAGTTAGAACGCTTAAAGCAGTACCAAACCTTTCACCTTAAACGTTCAGATAAATTAAACACATTTTTAAGCTTTAAAACATTACTTGAAGTTCACTTTAGTAAAAGTAGAAATGCAGATTTTTATGCTGAAAAATTAAACATTACTTACAAACATCTCAATACCATTTGTAAAGAGACTGTTGCAATTACTGCCAAACAATTTATTGACCAGTTTTTAATATTAGAAGCCAAACGGTTACTTATTAATTCGGAATTAAAAAGTACAGAATTAGCTTATTCTTTAGGTTTTGAAGAACCAACTAACTTTGTAAAATACTTTAAGAAACATACCGGATTTACCCCAAATCAATTCAAAAAGACCATACAATTAGATTTTTAGGTTCGATATATACCATTTTTATACTCAAATTTATCTTTAGTTAAGTTTTGTGCTGCTTTAATTTTGTTGAAAACAAACAAAATATGTCAGATATAAAAATATGCCCAACTTGTGGAGCAAAAGCCAAATACAAAGTTAAAGACGATAAAGAAACTTTTAGCGCAGTTCAAGATGAAGATGCTTTTAAAAAAGTAGGTCAACTTAAAAAAGCAATGCAAAAGTTTAAAGAAAAAGCCGAAGCTTTAGAAAAAGAATTAGAAGAATTAAAGTCTAAAACGTAACAGTATGAATACAGAACTGAATAAAAAAAATGCCATTGCGTTTTACAAAATGGCTTATGAAGGCAACCCAACTAAAGCCGTAGAATTATATGTTGGTGAAACATATATACAACACAACCCAATGGTTGCTGATGGTTCACAGGCTTTTATAGATTATTTTGACAGAATGCAAAAGGAGTTCCCTGTAAAATCTATTGATTTTGTAAGAAGCGTTGCAGAAGGTGATTTAGTAGCATTGCATACGCATCAAGTTTGGCCAGATAATGATGAATATATTACTATGGATTTTTTTAGATGTGATGAAAACGGAAAAATTGTAGAGCATTGGGATAGTATTCAGCAAATACCAAAAACGTCTAATAATAACAATACCATGTATAAATAAGACACTATGAATTTTCTAAAAAAGAATTTCGGTTGGATAATTGTTGCCATTTTAGCTAGTTTACCTTTATTGGTCATTTTTAAAATGATAAACGTTGATTTCTCTAATGGCTTGTCAGTTTCCTTTGCAGAGAATGCAGTGGGAAATGGCAAAACAACAGTAGAGATGTTATATCATGTTTCTGGAGAATTTGCCATAAGATGGATGACAGCTGTACTAACATGTACACCTGTTTTTATTATTTTTGGAATTAACAACCTCTTTGTGCGGCAAGCTATGGGAATTGCAACGGCAATATGGAGTTTAATTCATTTCGCTATTTTTACTGCAGCTGAAGGTTTTTTGGAAACATTTTCACAAGTTAATTATGTTCTAGGTTTTATTGCTATATTAATATTAATTCCGTTGCTTTTTACGTCTAATAGAAAATCTATGAAACGACTAAAAAAGAATTGGAAAAAACTACAAAGCTTTGCATATGTTGCTGTTTTATTAAGCCTAATTCATGTTGCCATTTTAGATAAAACTTGGATGATTTATGCTGTAATTGTTGGTTTAGGTTTCATTATAAGAATTCCGGTTGTAAAAAATAAATTCGTTATTTTTAGAAAAAACAAAAAAATTGCAAATTCTTAGTCAAGTTGGTCAGTCTTAACTTTTATATTTTGTGCTTCTGTAATTTTTTTAAAATTGGTTCGACCTAAAGAGAATCAAAAACCAAAAAAAGCTCAAAAATGAAACAACCAACCAAAGTTTTTAAAGTAAGTCAATTAAAAAATAAAGAGCCTGAACACGCTTTGGTCAATGGTTTAGATTTAGTCATTGTAAAGTTCGATGACGATATTTCTGTACTTTATGGAAGGTGTTTGCATCGAGGCGCTTTAATGTCTGATGGACATGTTGATGGACACAACCTAATTTGTGGTGTTCATGGATGGGATTATCGTGTAGATTCTGGTGTTTCTGAATACAATAACAAAGAAGTACTTCATAAATTTTCAACAAAAATTGAAGGTGATGATTTATATGTAGATGCGTTTGAAATCGATGCTTACTTAGTTAATTATCCACAACCCTTTAATCGCGACGCCTACTTAGGTGCTTATGCAGATACACATCCCGAAGAGACAGAACCTTATACTGGTTATATTAAAGAATTAGCCCAAAACGGACTTAAAAACCTTGGCCATCATGGTTTTTCTGCTTCCATGGGAGTGGATAGAAATACATTACCTAAATGGGATAGTATACAGTTTTTACCAGCACAATTAGCAACTCGTCCATTATTAGATGAAGAGTCTGTGGCAACTAAAGTAGTTATTGGTCCAAATGCTAAAAAACCATTAGAATTAGATATTCCTTTATTTGTTAGTGACATGAGTTTTGGTGCTCTATCTAGAGAAGCTAAAATCTCATTATCTAAAGGTGCAGAACTTGCAGGAACAGGTATTTGTTCTGGTGAAGGCGGCATGCTTCCTGAGGAACAAGCTAATAATTCGAGATATTTTTATGAATTGGCATCCGCTCAATTTGGGTTTTCTTGGGATAAGTTAGATAATGTTCAAGCCTTTCATTTTAAAGGTGGTCAAGGTGCAAAAACAGGCACAGGAGGACATTTACCAGGTAGTAAAGTAAGTAAAGAAATTGCTGAAGTAAGAGGATTAAAAGAAGGAGAAACGGCTATCTCACCAGCAACGTTTCCTAATTTTCATGGTGTAGATGATTTTAAAAAATTCGCGAAACAAGTTCGTGAGAGAACTGGTGGAATTCCTATTGGATTCAAAATAGCAGCAAGTCATATTGAAAAAGATATCCAATTTGCACTCGATGTTGGTGTGGATTACATCATACTCGATGGTCGTGGTGGCGGAACAGGTTCTGCACCAACCATTTTAAGAGACCATATAAATGTGCCAACAATTCCGGCATTAGCTAGAGCGCGTAAATATTTAGATAAAGTTGGAGCCAACCATGTTACTCTAGTAATTACTGGTGGATTAAGGGTTGCAGAAGATTTTGCAAAAGCATTAATGCTTGGTGCAGATGCCATTGCAGTTTCAAACTCTGCTTTACAAGCTATTGGTTGCTTAGGCATGCGCGCTTGTGGAAGTAACAATTGTCCTGTGGGAATTGCAACTCAAAAAGAATCTTTACGTAGTCGATTAATTATAGACTCTTCAGCAAAACAATTACATAACTTTTTTGATGCTACAAATGATTTAATTAAAGTCGTAGCAAGAGCTTGTGGTTATGATGATGTCAATAAATTTAATCACGATGATTTATCCACTTTTGATGTTGATATTCATAAACTTACAGGAATTAATTACGCAGGAATAAACTAAGAATCCATGAAAGAACAAATGCATTTAGCTGCACAATATTTAGCAGCAGCAGGAATTAGTTTCCTTGACAAAAAAGCTGATGACAGCCATACCAATTTAGGATTTAATATTAAAAATGGCACTTTAGAAACACATGTGCTCTCAGAAAATGGAGACCAATTATGTCTAAATTATAACGACTTTTCATTACAGTGGAAATCAAAAACTGGAACAGTTTCTTTTGATTTAGATGGTGCAACGCATCAAGATGTTTTAAGTTGGTTAGCAGATACTTCAAAAGCACATTTAGGTAAAGAATACAGGTATAATTTACATTACGATTTACCATACAGTATTAATAATTCTTACGTTTTTCAATTAAAAAGTACGGAAGAATTACAAGAGTTGGTACAATTGAGAACTATGGCACAGTTAAGTCTAGAGCAAATTAATAAAGACTTTGGTAAAAATGCAGACATCAGGATATGGCCTCATCATTTTGATACTGGTATTTACAGCCAATTACTTAATAACGACATATATTTAGGACTTGGACTTGCTATACCAGATAGCTTAAGTGACTACCATTATTTATACATCAGTGGCTATAAAGAAAATAACACCATAAATCCATCTCATTTTAGTCCCCTTAAAAAAGGAGAATGGAAGACTGATGGCTTCAAAGGTGCTATCTTACCAGCTTTAAATGTAACAGAAGCTAATGCTGTAGATTTTTTTAAAGAAGCAATTAATCAATATAAATAGTTAAACAATTTATTTTGTCCAAAGAAATTATACATACATATAAAAACATCCGACAACAAACGGAAGCTATTTGTAAACCCTTACAGATAGAAGACTATTCGATTCAAGTCGTACAATTTGCAAGTCCGGCAAAATGGCACTTAGCACATACAACTTGGTTTTTTGAAACCTTTATTCTTAAAAATTACGTTCAGAATTATATAACTTTTGATGCTGATTTTAACTTTTTATTTAATAGCTATTACAATAATGTGGGAGACCGCATATTGCAAACCAATAGAGGTAATATGTCGCGACCTAGTACAGATAAAATCTATGAATATAGAGCTTATGTAGATGCTAAAATACAAGAGCTTTTAAGTGCTATTTCCGATACTAAAATAATAGAATTAGTAACATTAGGTTTAAACCATGAGCAGCAACATCAAGAATTATTGGTGACAGATATAAAGTACATGCTTGGTCACAATCCTCTTTTTCCTGTGTATGATGAAGATTTTAATCTTATAAAAGATACAAATTCAAATACCGAAAGCATCAAGATTAAAGCTGGCATTTATAAAATTGGTCACCAAGGAGATGACTTTTGCTATGATAACGAGTTAGGTGTTCATAAAGTATATGTGGATGATTTTGAGATAAATAATCATTTGGTGACTAATGGAGAATATCTAGAGTTTATGGCATCTGGTGCCTATTCTGATTTTAATCTTTGGTTAGATGAAGGTTGGTCTTGGGTCAATAAAAATCATATAAAATCACCATTATATTGGCATAATATTGAAGGAGAATGGCATTATTATTCCCTTTCAGGATTACAAAAAGTAGACAAAAATGCGATATTAAGTCATATCAATTATTACGAAGCAAATGCCTATGCGGAGTGGAAAGGTATGCGATTGCCAACAGAATTCGAATGGGAGATTGCTGCTCAGCAACTACATTGGGGAAAACGTTGGGAATGGACAAACAGTGCCTATTTACCATACCCAAATTTTGAAAAAGCAAATGGAGCAGTAGGTGAGTATAACGGCAAATTTATGAGTAATAAAATGGTATTGCGAGGCGCATCTGTGGCAACATCTCAAAATCACAGCAGACCTACATATCGTAATTTTTTTAACCCAACAGAAAGCTGGCAATTTACTGGAATAAGATTAGTAAAATAGATGATTGAAACGTTTAAGAAAGAAGTAAAACAAGGATTAGAGAACCATCCAAAAACGCTACCTTCAAAATATTTTTACAACAAAATTGGTGATGCCCTTTTTGTTGAAATAATGAATCTTCCTGAATATTATTTAACACGTAGTGAGTTAGATATTTTTCAAAATAAAACCCAAGATTTAATTAGTGCTTTTCAGTTAAAACCAGAGTCTTATTTTGAACTCATTGAGTTAGGTGCAGGTGATGGTTTAAAAACAAAAAAACTTCTAAATGCATTAGATGCTCAAAAGTTTAGTTTCGATTATTTTCCAATTGATATCTCTGCAAACGCATTGAGTTTGTTAAAGGAAGATTTATCGGAAGTTTTACCAAACGTTTCTGTAAAAACACAACAGGGTGATTATTTTGAAGTATTAGCGTCTTTAAAAGAAAGTAACAAACCGAAAGTTATTTTGTTTTTAGGGTCTAATATTGGAAATATGAATGATGAAAAAGCCGCACAATTCATCTATAATTTAGGCGCTAATCTAAAACCTGGTGATAAATTGTTATTAGGTGTAGATTTAATAAAATCTAAGGATATTGTGCTTCCTGCTTACAATGATAATCAGGGAATTACCGCAAAATTCAACTTGAATTTATTAGAACGAATCAATAATGAATTAGGAGGTGATTTTAACCTGAATCAGTTCAAACATCAACCAGAATATAATGAAGATGATGGCATTGCGAAAAGTTTTATTGTTAGTACAACCCAACAAACGGTACATATAAAATCTATTGGAGCGTCTTATCATTTTGAGGCTGGTGAAAAAATACACACCGAAATTTCAAGAAAATATAACGATGCTTTGATTGAACAAATTATTGCAGAAACAGATTTTAAGCTAGACACCAAAATAATGGATAGCAAAGCCTATTTTGCAGATTATATTTTGACAAGACACTAAAATGCCAGAAACAAAACTTGCCGTATTAGGACTTGGGAGTCGTTCAACCTTATTTTATTTGAGCGAATTGAATCGTTTATACAATGAAGCGAAAGGTGGTTACAGCACATGTCCATTTGTATTATTAAATATAGATTTTAACGCTATTAATCCTTTATTACCAAACCCTTCAAAGGAATTAGATGCAGCGTTAAGAGTTTATACAAGCGAAATAGAAACGTATCATATACAGCAGGTTTTAATTCCAAATATTACACTTCACGAAACTATAGATAGATTAAATATCACCAAAAACGTACTGCATCCTGTTCATTTGAGTATTAAAAGAATTAAAGAAAACAATTGGACTAAAGTTGTTTTATTTGGTTCTTTATTCAGCATGAATGCTACATATATTAAAAATCAATTTGTAGCAAATGGTATTGAAGTCATATTGCCTTCTGAAGAGGATATGCTAATTATCGATACTGTGAGAAAGCAAATTTACGGAGAAACTGAGACAGCCCAATTAATTGAAAAATATCATAGTATAATAAATACTTATACAGCTCAACATCCTGTGGTATTATCTTGTACAGAGTTATCTATTTTGAAACCAAAAGGGAATAAGAATCTATTAGATATGGCAGATGTACAAATAGAAGAAGCTATAAAACACTGTCTAGCTTAGCGCATACATTTACCATTTTTTGGCTAAGATTCATCTTAAGTTTTCTTAGAAAATCAGGCATCTTTGTATGAGCAAATTATTAATTGTTAAAAACAACTATCATGAAAATAGCAGTAACATCAGCAAGCGGAAAATTAGGCGCTTCCATAGTGAAACATCTTGTGAATTTAATTGGTAAGGATAATGTAATAGGAATTGCACGTACACCAGAAAAAGCAGCGCATTTAGGTGTTGAAATAAGAAAAGGAGATTATAACAGTAGAGAACAGTTTGATGCCGTTTTAAGTGGAATAGATGCTGTTTTATTGGTTTCCGGAATGGACACACCAGATAAGAGAATTGTGCAACATAGAAATGTTATTGAAGCAGCAAAGCAAAATAGTGTTAAAAAAATAGTGTACACAAGTATTGTTGGAGCCGAAGAAAACAATGCATTTAGTCCAATTGTACAAACCAATAGACAAACCGAAAAAGATATTCAAAACTCAGGATTAGAATGGGTTATTGGAAGAAACGGCATTTATATAGAACCAGATTTAGAATACATAGACACCTATGTAAAAGAAGGAGAAATAAGAAATTGTGCTGCAGAAGGAAAATGCACATACACAAGCCGTGAAGAATTAGGTTATGCTTACGCTAAAATGTTAACTGAGGATAAACATAATAATCATATTTATAATCTTGTTGGAAATGCTATAACACAAAAGCAACTTGCAGAAGATATTAATACGGTTTTTAATACTAATTTAGTTTTTAAAAACGAATCTGTTGAAGCATACAAAGCAGAAAGAACTGAAGCTTTAGGTGATTTTATGGGAACTGTTATTGCAGGCATTTATGAAGGCATCAAAGAAGGTGCAAATGATGTGCCTTCAGATTTTGAAACAGTTACAGGAAGACCACATTTATCTGCAATAGAAATGATGGAAGCCTTTAGGAAAGCGCAAGATTAGCTATTAATAAAGGTTTTTTTACTAAATCTTTATTCTTCTTGTTTTACTATTTGCTAACTTGCTTTCAAATTTTAAATGGTTTTGTATTTTATAGAATAACTTCAATACAGTTAAGTATGGCTATTTTTTATTAAGAAGAACTAATTTTATTATCACTAGTATGGGTATTTATGAGTAAAATTGAAATCCGAACAGTAAATGTTATTCAATATTTGTATCCTTTGCGAGAAGGAGGTTCACTTCCTGCTATAGTTAAGGCAGATGACGGTTATTTGTATGTGATTAAGTTTAGAGGAGCCGGACAAGGTAAAAAAGCATTGATAGCAGAGTTTCTTGGTGGTGAAATTGCAAGAGCAATTGGCCTAAAAGTTCCTGAATTGGTTTTTATGAATCTTGATGATTCATTTAGTAAAACAGAGCCAGATGAAGAAATTCAAGATTTACTCAAATTTAGTGTGGGTTTAAATCTCGGTTTGCACTTTCTGTCAGGTGCCATTACTTACGATCCTTTAGTGAGTGAAATAGACGCCTTAACTGCATCAAAAGTAGTGTTGCTAGATAGTATAATTAGTAATATTGACAGAACAACAAAAAACACAAATTTACTTCAATGGAATAAAGAACTTTGGGTTATAGATAATGGTGCAAGCTTTTATTTTCATCATGATTGGAAGACTTGGGAGAATCACCTCACTAGAACGTTTCCACTTATAAAAGACCATGTACTTTTGCAAAGCGCATCAAAATTAGAAGAGGCTTCAAAAGAAATTCAACAATTACTAAATCAAGATAAAACAATAGAAATTGTTTCAAATATACCAGAAGATTGGTTGCTAAGCGAATCTGATACTATGACTCCTACTGAAATGAGAGCAGCTTATGTGAAATTTATAAATACAAGATTTTCGAAGATTGATTTATTAGTAAAAGAAGCCGAAAATGCAAAATAGCCAAACATTTGAGTATGCAATAATTAGAGTTGTTCCTAGAGTTGAGCGCGAAGAATTCTTTAATGTTGGAGTCATTCTATTTTCTAAAAGGAATAAATTTCTTGGAATAAAATATGATATTAATAAAGACAAGTTAAAAGCCTTTTCCACTGATGTTGAGTTAGAAATGCTAGAAGATTATTTAAATGCATGGAAACTTATTTGTGATGGAGATCCTCATGGAGGAAAAATAGGAACGTTTGAGTTGTCTGATAGATTTAGATGGTTAACAGCTTGCAGAAGTACTATTATCCAAAGCTCTAAAACACATCCTGGTTTAAGTAATGATCCACAAAAAACATTAGATGAGATATTTGTAAATTATGTGTTGTAAACAGAATTAAATCTAGAAAAGTTAAGGGTGTTCATCTAATTGATTATAACATCAATAACGTTTCACATTTAGTAAAAAGATTATTTAGTGTTACAATGAAATATTATTTTTAATATCACGTTTCTTGAAAAAGTGAAACAATAATTTAAATGAATAAGCACATCAGTTGCAATGTAATAACGCTTTTTTTGTTATTATATTTTTATAATTTTTCAAATTTATCTGCACAAAACAAAACGGTTAAAGATGCTGGTGATGTAATTTTATTCGCTCTGCCAGTAACAACTTTAGCAACGACATTTATAATTGGAGATACAAAAGGAAGCTGGCAATTTACAAAAGGCCTATTGTTAACAGAAGCACTAACCTATGGTTTAAAGTACAGCATAGATAAAGAGCGTCCAGACAAGAGTAATGAACATTCTTTTCCATCCGGACATACTTCCACAACGTTTCAAAGTGCGGCTTTTATTCACAAGCGCTATGGATTTAAATATAGCATACCAGCATACGCTTTGGCTGGATTTACTGGTTTCAGTAGAATTAATGCTAAAAAACATGATGGTTGGGATGTTTTTGTTGGTGCAGTAATTGGTATTGGGAGCTCTTATCTTTTTACAACAGAGTATCAAAAAGAACATCTGGAACTAACTTTTAATAGTGAAGATGGAGATTATCTGTTTGGTTTCAACTATAAATTTTAAATGCAATCTTTTTCTGCGAACGTTCGGTTATTGTAAAGATTCCTAAACATCATGTATAGTTTTAGTCTGTTTTACTAATGGTAATTGGTAATTTAATACGGTTTTTTACGTGCGTATATTAGGCAATAAGCCAAATAAAAGTTAAAACAGTTTTATATTTCTAACCGATTGTTTAGTTTTGTCCTGTAGTTAGAAATAATGGCAAGAAAAAAACAATATAATGAAGACGAAGTCGTAGAAAAAGCCATGAACCTTTTTTGGAAAAATGGTTATGAAGCGACATCTATGCAAATGCTCGAAAAAGAAATGGGCATTAACAAGTTTTCAATATATTCTAGTTTTGGCAATAAGCACGGTTTGTTTTTAGAAAGTTTAAAGCAATACAAATCTAAAGTCAGTGCGACTTTAGTAAAATTTAAAAACGGTACCAATGGAGTTGAAGACATTAAACAGTTTTTTTACGATTCCATAAGTTCTAATTTTAAATTAGGAAACCAAAAAGGCTGTTTTGTTACCAATACATATAATGAGTTTTCAGAAAATGAGGACCAACTTATAAAAGAACAAATGACTTCTTTTATGGAGAATTTAAAATCCATTATAATAGAAAAATTAGAAATGGATCCTTCAAAAGATGAAGACACCGTTTTAAAACAAGCTAATTATTTACTCTTAGCAAAACATGGTTTAGCCGCTGCTGCAAGAGTTAATACACAGCAAGAAATTGAAGATTACATTGAAATGACGTTTAAAAATCTATAACCCTTTTTTTTACACAATATCTAAACGAGCGTTTAGATAAAATTAACAATAATAAATAATAAAAAGAAAAATTATGACAACTTTAAAAATTCACAATATTGAAACAGCACCAGAAGGCAGTAAAGCATTATTAGAGAATTCTCAAAAAGCTTATGGAATGATTCCTGGTTTGCATGGAGTATTAGCTGGCGCACCAAAAATATTAGAAGCTTACCAAGCCTTACATCAGCTATTTGTAGATTCTTCATTTAACGAAGAAGAATTAACGGTTGTTTGGCAAACCATCAATGTAGAGCACGCTTGTCACTATTGTGTTCCTGCACACACAGGTATCGCAAAAATGATGAAAGTTGATGATGCTATTACAGAAGCTTTACGTAACGAAACACCTCTTGAAAGTTTAAAATTAGAAGCTTTACGTACTATGACATTAACTATTGTTAGAAATCGTGGTCATGTAACCCAAGACGATTTAGATGCATTTTATGCTGCTGGTTATGGTGAAGCTCAAGTATTAGAAATTATTTTAGGATTGTCTCAAAAAACAATAAGTAACTATGTAAACCATATTGCAAATACACCTGTAGATGCTGGGTTTAAAAAGTTTGCATGGTCTAAAGAAAGTGTGGTTAAATAATCCCTATAAACCACAAGTTGATTGATAGTTATAAACCTTCCGTGCATTCGGAAGGTTTATTAATCTTTAAAAAATATAATTATGATTAAAGTTTCTGTAATGTATCCAAATAGTAAAGATCTACAGTTTGATACAGACTATTACCAGAATAAGCATTTACCCATGGTAGTAAGACTAGTTGGTAGCGCCTTAAAACGATTAGAATTAGATTTAGGTATCGCAAGCAGAGTTCCAAGTGAATCTGCTCCTTATGTAGCCATGGCACATTTATTATTTGATGATGTCGCTTCTTTTCAAGAGGCTTTTGGTCCTCACGCGGCAACCTTTGCTGCTGATGTAGAAAACTACAGTAATGTGCAGGCAGAATTACAAATTAGCGAATTAATAACGTTTTAATATGAAAGAGAAATTAAAAATAGATATCGTTTCAGATGTTGTGTGTCCATGGTGTACCATTGGTTACAAACGTCTAGAAAAAGCGATTTCAGAATTAGGTATAGAAGATCAAATAGATATAGAATGGCAACCCTTTGAATTGAATCCGAATATGCCAGCTGAAGGCCAGAATGTGATAGAACACATTACAGAAAAATATGGATCTACTTTAGAACAACAAAAAGCATCACAACAGCATATGATTGATGCTGGTGATGAACTGGGTTTTAAATTCGATTATTTTGATGAGATGCGCATGGTAAATACCTTTGATGCTCATATTTTATTAGATTATGCTAAAGATTTTAATAAGCAAACCGAACTCAAAATGCAATTAACAAAAGCTTTTTTTAGTGACCGCAAAGATGTCTCTAAAAAAGAGGTATTAAAAGAAGCCCTTTTAGAAGTGGGTTTAAATGCAGACGAAGCCTTAGCTAAATTAGATAATGACGAAGCGTGTTTAGAGGTAAGAAACAAACAGAATTATTGGAAAAATTTGGGAGTTAACTCTGTGCCCACAATTGTATTTAACAGAAAAAGTGCCGTTACAGGCGCGCAACCTGTAGATACATTTAAACAAGTGCTTTCTGAGTTAATTGCTGAACAGAAATCAATGTAATTCGGCAGTAGTTAGTAGTTAACTTATATTTTAATAAAAACAAGAATATTTTATAATGAAAAACAACAGACGGAATTTTATTAAAAATTTAGGTATTATGGGAACAACAGGACTATTGATGCCAAATATAGTATTAGGAAACACACAGGAAAATAAAAACATTATGACAAACACAACACGACCTAAAGTATTATTTTTTGATGTTAACGAAACACTTTTAGATCTCACCCAGATGAAAAAGCAAGTTGGTAAAGCATTAAATGGTAGAGAGGATTTACTATCGCTTTGGTTTACGACGATGTTACAATATTCATTAGTAACAACAGCTAGTGGACAATACGAGCACTTTGGGAATATTGGAGCAGCAGCTTTACAAATGGTTGCGGCAAATAATGGCTTTTCAATTTCTGAAAAAGAAGCCAGAAACGTCATTGTAAATTCTTTGAGAGGCTTACCTGCACATCCAGAAGTAAAAGTAGCATTGGCTCAACTAAAAAAAGAGGGTTACAAATTGGTGTCGTTTACCAACTCATCTAATGAAGGTGTAAAAAAACAATTTGAAAGTGCTGGATTAACGGACTATTTTGAAGAACGTTTAAGTGTAGAAGACGTTGGAAAATTTAAGCCTTTCACAGATACGTACGCTTGGGCAGCACGTAAAATGGGTGTAAAATCAGAAGAGTGCATGCTTATTGCTGCTCATGGTTGGGATGTTGCTGGAGCTGTTTGGGCTGGTTGGAGAGCTGCATTTATCAGCAGACCTGGACAACAATTATTTCCATTAGCACCAAAAACTGAAATTGTAGAATCAGATTTGCAAAAGGTAGCAGATGTTCTTGTTACCTATAAATAAGAATATTTCGATTGGTTTTTCTGAATTTAGAAAGAGTTAAAAGTTGAAATATTTGAGATGAATTAAAGAGGCGTAAATTTTATTTACGCCTCTTAGTTTAGAAACCAAAGCCCATTCCAAAGGCTACTCTTGCTCCGTCCGAAGAATTAAATACGCCTAAATTTGCAGATAATAAATCTATAGCATTAATAAAAAATCCACCACCATAAGCGTTATGCCATTTTTCTGATTGATCATCTTCAATCCAAACTCGTCCATAATCGAAGCCTCCAAAAACTCCTAGTTTAATAGGAATTAGTCTTGTTTTCATGTTATTAAAACTATATCTCAAATCTGTATTTTGGTAAAATGCATTCTTACCTGTAAAACGTTGGTTTCTGTAGCCTCGTAATCCATCTAGACCTCCAATTGAAGCGGCTTGGTAAAACTCAAAGCCATCACCAAAATTTAAATGGATTTTTAATTTAGTTGCCAAAACTAATCGTCCAGATTGGTTTAGTTTTCTTGCAAATCCTAAATCTGTAATGAGATATCCAAAACTACGATTGCTTACTTCTAAATTATCTTTATAACCTGTTTCAATAGAGAATGTCATACCATTAGTTGGATAGGCTTTTTTGTCATAATTAGAATAAGTATATTTTGCATTTACACCAGCAAAATACTCTTCATCAAACACATAATTAGGTAATAAGGTGTTATCTGAAACATACCTATTACTACTATTCTGAATTTCATTGACTTCATAACTTATGCCAAAATTAATAAGACTTCCGCGTTTAGAATTCCAAATAAGTTGAGGTGTAAAACGAAGAATTCTAGTTTTTACTCTATTGTAATCCATGCCTAAATCGTCATCAGAATTTTCAGTCTCATTACCATATCCAAAGAAATTGACACTGTAGTTAGGGCTTTGAAAATGAGACTCAAATCCAAAATTTAAATTTCCAATAACATTAGCAAATTCACCATTATAGTTTAATTCAAAACCATTGGTTGCAAAATAATATGCGGTTTTGAATTGATGTTGTGATGTAAACGGGTTTCGTTCAAATCCATAAACTGTATAAGTGTCTGTAAAACCTAATTTTAGTCCATCATCAGGATTAGCTCCTAATGTTGGAATGATTTGGTTGATGTTATTTTTTATTTTTCGATAATCGTAAACGTTAGTATTATAATCATCTGTTAATTTAATTCTTGCTTTTTGAGCATGCTTTAAATCGTTTTTCTTTGATTTGTAATCGTAAATGACAATGTTCTTACCATGTTCTACTTTATAGTCGTCATTATTCTGACCACCAATAAAACGTACTTTGATTTTAGAAACCTTTCCTTCAACTTCAAAACTGTCTTCATCATCTAAACCATAGATCCAGATCTCTTTTGTTGTTTTAGGTTCATAAATTTTATGATGAAATCGGTCTTTATATGTGCCATCTTTTTTACGATATACTGACACTTCTACATTGCCATTTTTTAGAGCCTTAACATGTATGTAGTCATCTTTATTAGTACCCGTTAAAATGGCATATTTACTAATTAACTTTACATATCTATCTGAAATATTCTGAAGATTAGATCGTCTCTCTTTTAAAATATTTTTAATTTCAATAACGGTTTTAAAATCTAACTCTTTTGGGACGTTTTTAAAAGCTTCATCTATAACATCATCAGTGATTTGAGATTGAATAGACTGTACTTGTTTATCCCAATCTAACTTATTGTAATCGGTAATAAATGCAACATCTAAAGGGAATCCAGACACATTAAATCCTTTTACATCTTTTAGGTCAGATTCATATTTTCTAAATTTTCTTGCAGCAGGTATAAGTTTTACTCCAGCTCCAAATAAAAATCCATCAGACATTTTAGAAAAAGCCAAATCTCTATCTCTAGGTAAAGGTTTATAAATTGTTTTTCCGTTTTTTTCAAATACTAACCAACGCCATTGATCTTGATGTCTATCTGCATCTCCAATTAGCATATCAAATAATCTTGCCTTTATAAATTCGTTTTCATCTATAATTTTAGATTCATCACTTAATACTTCATTGAGCATGTCTACCGTACTGACAATCTCTCCTGTAAATTTTCCAGTTGCCAACTCTGTGTGTCCATCAGAAGGATGTTCTTCAAAGAGATAAAGTTCATCACCAAAATCTTCATTATATAGTCCTAAGGCATTTTGTTTAGGTACATAATATAGTTTAGGATTTAGATGTGGCAGATTTATAGCATCTGATAAAGTGGCTATTGTAAAAGGTGCATATGGATACGACCCTGAAAAAACATCTTCTAATAAAGCTTCTGAGGCTGTTTCTGTAAACTGACCTTCTACATATTGATCTTTAAAAATTGCAGCTTGCAAAAATTGGTCTGCTTGTTTTTTCATTGCACGCATTACATATCGTTTTCCATTTGAAGCTTTTAAATGTAGTGTCTTAGATTGCGTACCTCCTCCTTTTCTAAGCGGTTCTAATCCTCCCATTAAAGTATCTAGGTCAACAACTTTAGCCTTAACATCTTTACTATAATCGTCGCGATATCTCTGTCCCCAAAGAAATTTATAAAAGCCAGATTTATCGGTGTCCTTTTTGTTATAAATGGAGGCACTTATAGAATCTAAATTTAGTTTGGGATATGCAACTTCAGTAATGCTTGTTGGTTTTTTTATTTGCTTATAAAATTCAACTTGATCTGAATTTGAATTAAAAAACTGAACATCTACAGCTTTGTTTTTATCTATATTTAATAAGGCGTAGCCAGAAACTGAATGTCCATAATTGTTTGGATTACGCATTCTTATAGGAGTTGTCTTGGAACCAGAACCACTAATTATCTGAACAATATTATCAGCCTCTAAATATTGTAAGTTATGTTCGTGTCCAGAAAGAAAAATGACATTTTCATTCTGTTGGGCAGCTACGATGAGGTTTTTTCTTAATTCATTATAGAATGGATTAGATAAGTCAGCGTTAACCACGCCAGTTGTTGTTCTTAATACATTTTTAATAGTGCCTATAATAGGTAATGGTTTCATGTTTTCCTTAACTCCATAACGTCCATTGTGTGGACCATTACTATACATAGGATGATGTATGGCGACTAAAGTGACTTTTCCTCTTGCTTTCTTTATTTCACTCCTAAATTCGTCTAAAAAATCGGCTCTCGTTTTTAGTTCACAATCGTCGTTAATTGTTGGGTGATTATTCCAATTGGTAATATACCATTGAGAATCTACAATTAATAAAACGGTATCATCATTAAGATTTATTTTCTCAATAGGGCAGCCATTTTCTGGTTGAAACGTGTTTTTGCCTAGAGCTTCTTCAACCATTTTTTCTTGTTGCTTTAAACCTTTTAAGCCACTATACCAATCATGATTTCCTGGAATAAATAAAACTTTACCAGGAAATGTTTTAGCCACTTCTAATTGAAGGGTAAGCGCTTTTTTTGCAGCCTTAATAGCTTCGTCATCTTTTAGAGGAATACCTTTAGGATAGATGTTATCTCCAAGAAACAAAAGCAAATCATTTTCATCTGCTTTGTTAAATTGATTTTGTAGTTTAACTAATGCTTTTGGTGCTGTTCCGTCTTCTTCAGGCTTACCTGCATCACCAATTAAAAAAATATTGGTTGTTTTGTTATTTATACCTTCAAGCTGTTTGTCTATAACATTTGCATTGTAGGGATTGTAAGTGGCACAACCACTAGCTATAAATGTGATTATAACTAAACTAATTAATAATTTTACCTTCATAGATTCTTTCTTATTGCACAGCTTGTAAATCTTCTATGGTAAAAATATCTGATACCTTTTGAAGTGATTGATTGATGTCTACTCTAAGCGCTTTTATACCACTTGCACCTTGAAGCTCTTCTAACTCTAGTATTTCTATAGTACTTCCGATATAATTTTTGGCTTGTAAAAACTCAAAATAAGCTAAGTATTCTTTTTCTATAGCATTGCTAGAGTAGACTACAGCAAGTTTATGTGGTTGTGTTAAACGCTCATTTGTGTTTTTAATAAAGGCTTTATCGATTCGTTTTTTTATCATTTCGTAACGAACATTATATGCGCCATCTACATCAAATTGTTTTTCATCTATACGATAGCGAATTGTAATAGGAATATCATAAGCCAAAATTAACGACGCGACTTCTAATTGTAACGGAAATTCTTTTTGTTTTTCGTAATACATAGCCTCCATTTCGCAGGTAACCTGAAGCTGCCACAAGCGCAAGTTGTATAAAACAGTTGGATGATAATTTAAATACTTTGTAATAGATTGCCCAATGTATAAATTGTGTTCAATACCATCTGTTTTAAATTTCTCAAAATAATGAGGGAAGATTTCTTGAGCCTTTAGTTGCTGTTTGTCTAAAAATGTAGACAATGCTTTGTTCCCTTTTTCAATGGTTTTGTCGTATTTTTTTCTGGCATCATAAATACTACTTGTTGTGTTATCTATGGTGTTAATAAATTCATCTACATCATTACTGTTTTTAGAATTACTTTGAAAATGTTTGAATAAAGGAAAGAGCTGCTTCTCAAAAAATATATTAATTTCTTGCTCAGAATTGGTGTGGAAGTTTTCGTTTAATTCAAATAAATATTTGTCAATTTGAAAAATTAACTGTTCGTAAAAAGGTAGATTTATTTTAATTCTATTTTTAAGTATGGCTTTACTTATTTCTAGCTGCTTGGTCAGATCTATTCTAATAGCCTCGTTTCTAGCATTAGATGAGCCAACGACATCTACTTGCCCAAAAAGAGGAACGACATCTTTGAAAACAATTTCATGAAAAACAGGGTTTTCTCCGTAGTTGCGTTCTTGGAGGTATTGGTTAGCTTCTTCTTCAAAACGCCATTGTACTGAAGGATGTATAGCTGTACACTCTTGCTGTATTATGGCACTTATTTCATTTTGATACTCTGAAAATGTTCGTTTAGAATAACTTAAAATAAACGGCATAATGGTATCTAACTTAACCATATTAATGGCGTTAAGTTGGTTTGGTTTAAAAGATGCTAGCTCTAAAATAAAACCTAATTCACCGTTAATAGGGATGGGAATTAAAGCCACACTTTTTAACCCTTTTTGCAATAGAATTTCACTTAATCTGTTGCCTTTGCTTCGTTTATGGTAGGTTTCTACATTAGAAATAATTACAGGTTTACAATCTTTAAATAGCGTATCTTTTATGTAAGTACAAGCATATTCATCGGTACATATGTCATCCTCTGGTAACAGAGTTAACATATCGAAGTTTCTATTAAAAGGAGGTATAATTCTATTATGCTCCACATTATAGCTTCCTAGTTGTAGATCTGGATTGTTAAATATGCGTCTTATGTCTTCAATTAAATATTGAAAACTTTCGTTATTAGGTTCTATTAAGTGGGTTTTAAAGTCATCTATTCGTTCGTCTAATGATGTGTCAATTAGAGTAATTATGCCGAAGCCTTCAATGGTCCATGAATCTTTTGGGAAATATTTTTTCCAAATTTCAATATTGTTTGCATTTCTTAGTAACTCATCTAAAATATCATCAGTAATTTCAATAGCACTTTTGTTTGGGTAGATGTCTAAGAAGTCGGCATTAAAAACAACGCGATACCGCTTTTTCTCACCATTTTTATTAGTAATGGATACGGTTTTAGGTCGTTCAAAATCTACATCAAATTTATAATGAATATTTAGTATTATAGCATATGTGAGCAAATCAAAAGAATCTTCATAATCTTTATAGAGATCATTAAAAATATTATCTGTGATGGTTGAATTAATTATAATGTCCTCTAGTCTAGAACTGCAAAAAAATACATCATTAGAATAGGGAGTAACAGCTCCTTTTATTTCATTCTCAGTTAGGGCAGTTGGAAAAATGTAAGACATTAACTGATCTATAACTGGTTTGTTATTGAGGAAATCTTCAACTGAATCAGTTCCGGTTAACAAAATCGAGTGCTTGTCAAATAACTCTAAAGCTTGTTTGGCTTGCGTTTGAACAGCAATATTATTGGAATCTAATAAACGTTCAAACTTCTCCTTTAATAAGCGCAATGATATAATTATTTTAAAGGGTCCTGTATTTTTATTTTTCATTTTTTTGCTTTTTAAGATATATTAAGCAGGCATATTGATGTAGTAACTGTATATAAATGCTGCGGCCGAAATAATAATGCCGAACATAAAAACAGTATAAGTGATTCTAAGTAATTTGTATTTTCTATTAAGCACTAAACCTAAATAGTATAAATCTTTAGTAAGTGAATTATACAAAGTGTCTTCGTTATCCATTAAGTAGTCGATTCCCCATTCAAAATCTTTCAAACTCATTTTACTAAAATTACCAAAAAATAGAATATTAGTTTTTTTCTCCTTAATCATTTCCTTTGTAATGGCTACATTAGATATTTTAGGTCGCGTAGATAATACAGATAGTACAACGGATGCCACACTAAAAAGCATTAAAATTAAAGTGGGATAGACTAAAAATAAATTTGATGGGTTGTCTAGTTTTGGAATTAAATTAGACAAGGCGATAGAAATAATTATGGCGTTTACAGAGAGCAGTATGTTTGCTTTTGTATCTGCAATAGCACTTAATTCTATATGGTTTTTTAACTGTACGCGATACATCGTTTCTACACCTCTGCCAAACTTCGTTTTTTTGCTTTTTTTATTGGCTTTAGTAATTAGTTTATCTATTTTTTTTTGAATTTCTAACTGAAGAACCTCTTTTTTAGGTTGCCAATTCCTTTTTGCTGAATCAGTATAAAACGAATGATTTTTAAGAAATACTAGATTTTGTTTAGCCCATTCTAGTTCAGAAAAATTACTAGCATTTTTAGCGTTCATTTCCTGTAATAAATTTTCAGAAATGTCTAAGAATTTATCAGAAGCAATATGTCCACAGTCGGCATCTTTTATAATAGATTCTAATTTGTTGTTGGGTGCAACCTCGCTTTTTGTAGCTAAAATTAATTGCTCAATTTGGTTTAGTGTGTCTTCAGATATGTTTTCTTGGCTTAAATAAGCACGCGCAATCTTAACACTTTCTTCTTCATGGCCATTGTCTGTATTAATAAATCCAGTATCATGAAACCAGCCAGCAAGCAACAACGTTAAAGTTTCTTCTTCCGTACAATCTTCTGTATGCGCTAATTCTAAAATATAAGCAACAACTTGTCTTGTATGAATGGTGTTGTGATAATAGTTTGTTGAAGCCAACTGTTTATTTAGCAAATCCGCTACATATGTTTCAACATCGAGTAAAAGCTTTTCTTTCATATTACAAATTTACATTGTTTTAATAGTCGTGTAAAAAGATATTTACTATCATTTTTTATAAATGAAGGCTGATGCAATTTGTTTTTAATCGCATTACTTGTGTAATTTAATGAAAAAAAAACTTTTTTGGGATTTCTAGAGATTACAAAAAAAAAGCCCTAATCATTTAAATGATTAAGGCTTTTAAGTGGAGTCGGAGAGATTAACTTCGTTGTTCTCTAGTGAGTCCCATCCTGTAAATGTAACTTCCTGTCCTTTCAGTCCAGATGTTTTAAAACAACAAAGTGCAATCAAGTAAACTTGTTGCACTTTGTTGTTCTAAAACGTAACGAAGTTACGCTTAATTGTGGAGTCGGAGAGAATCGAACTCTCGTCCAAACAAGTAACCAAAAGGCTTTCTACACGTTTATTCTTTTCTTGGATTTTTGACTAAAAGCTGGTTAAAGACAACCCACTTTTAGCTTAGCTTCTTAATCTCGAAAAGGCATCAAAGCACTACCTAATCTTAGTCAATTTTTACGATGCCTCAAAAAAGAACGCCATTAACCAAGGCTTTCTGGAGACATTTAGCCTTCCTACCTAGTAGGAATGAGCACGAATCTTACTATAATTCAGATTATGCAGCTAAAGCGTAGTTATTCTCGCCGTTTAAAATTTGGTCTAGCCTTTTACGTGTCTCAATGCCATTACACGACGTGCTTACCATCTAATTAATCTCGCTGTCAAAACCAGTCGACCCCATTTTTAAATGATAATAATATTTTGGGCGTTACCTTATTAGGTTGGGCTTTTCGCTATATCTTTTACCTCAAAAAGCAAAAGGATATTGCTACAATCCCTAACGCATCAAACCAAGAAACAGTAATATAATTTCAAGGTCTGCAAAATTACTAAAAATAGTAATGCAAATGCCATACCAATCTTGTTTTCTATGTGTTTGCAGAAATTGTGTCAGTATTTATTCAAAATCTAACAAATATGAAAATGTATTTATAAGAACATCATAAATATATCAGGTTAATTTAAGTATAAAACCTAAGGTAATTAGATAAGTGATATAGCATGTGTTTTTAATAAAAAATCGATTTAAAGTGTAATTTTGCGGACTTCAAAACTAAACCATGTACACATGATAAAACCAAGAATAGCACTAGCGGTTGGCATTATTTGTATTTCAATATTTCCAATATTAGTTAAGTTAAATTTAACTCCAGGACTTATATCAGCGTTTTATAGAATGGCTATTGCATCGGCAATTCTATTGCCTTATGTTCTTATTACAAAACAGTTTAAAGTTACCTCAAAAAAAGCATGTTGGTTGGCCGTAATTTGTGGTGTTGTTTTTGGGTTAGATGTAGGTGTTTGGAATATATCCATACAACAATCAACAGCTACTCAAGCTACATTGTTAACCAATTTATCACCAGTTTGGGTAGGTATTGGTGCGTTTTTATTTCTTAAAGATAAACCAAAACGTAATTTTTGGATGGGTACTATTGTAGCAATCATTGGCATGGTGCTTTTAGTTGGTTTTGATTTGTTTATCAATTTCGATTTTAATCTGGCTTTCATCTTTGGTATCCTGTCAGGTATGCTTTATGCCGTTTATATGCTTACAAGTAAAAGAATTTTGGGTGAAATGGAAGTCATGACTTTTATGATAATTAGCTTGTTGTCATCAGCTTTAGCTTTAGGTACGCTCAGCTATTTTTTAAACGAACCTTTTACTGGATTTTCAGATGCAGGTTGGTTGGTTTTAGTTATTCAAGGTCTTGTTTGTCAACTTTTGGCTTGGTTACTTATTAGCTATGCTACCAAGCATATGCGAGCAACAAGAGTTTCAGTGAGTTTATTAGGACAAGCTGTGCTAGCCTCTATTTTAGCTTGGTGGTTTCTCGACGAACAGGTGTCCATACAAATGGTAATTGGAGGTATTGTGTTGTTATTAGGGATTAGACTTACATTTTATGAAAAACCTTTGCATAAGCTTAAAGCTTAAAAGTATTTGGTATTATTTTAAATATGAGTTATCTATAAATATGGATTGTAGCATTTGTTTTATGTAAATGAAATTTTGATATAAACATTGATGTATTCGTGGCAGAATGAATTAATAATTTATTTTTACAAAATCTTAATTTCAGAATAACATAATTATAATAACAGCTATGACATTCGCCATCATAAAAGAACGTAAAAATCCACCAGATAGACGTGTGGTTTTTTCTCCAGAACATTTAGCAGCAGCAAGAGCACAATTTCTAGAGGCTAATTTTATAGTAGAATCTTCGAGTATTAGGGTTTTCTCTGATGAAGACTACAGAAAAGAAGGCTTTGAAGTTCTAGATGATGTGTCTCATGCGGATGTTATGATTGGTGTAAAAGAAGTGCCAATTGAAAATTTAATTCCGAATAAAAAATATTTTTATTTTTCGCATACCATCAAAAAGCAACCTTACAATAGAAAGTTATTGTTAGCGATGTTAGAGAAAAATATCGAAATGTTTGATCACGAAACTATCGTTAAAAAATCAGGAGCACGTTTAATAGGTTTTGGACGTTATGCTGGTTTAGTTGGTGCTTATAATGGATTTAGAGCTTTAGGATTGCGAGATGATTTATTCAATCTACCAAAAGTAGAGACACTTGCAGATTTAAACGAAGTAAAATCAGAATTAGATAAGATTACTATTCCAAACATAAAGATTCTACTTTCAGGAACTGGTAAAGTAGCACATGGAGCAAAAGAAATTTTAGACCATTTAGGTATAAAGGAAATTAGTGATGCTTTGTATTTAACATCGCAATTTACAGAACCTGTTTATTGTATGGTAGATGTTATGGAATACAGTAAACGTAGCGATGGTAAAGTAGGAGATAAGTTTAAGTTTTATAAAGATCCATCTGGCTATGAAAGCAATTTTATGCCGTATGCAAAAGAAACAGACTATTTTATTGCAGGTCATTTTTATGGTAACAACGCACCTTATTTATTTACACGAGAAGATGCTAAACATCCAGACTTCAGAATTAACTTAGTCGCAGATATATCTTGCGATATTGATGGACCTGTTGCAAGTACAATTAGACCATCTACAATAGCAGACCCATTTTATGGTTATGATGCAAAGATAGAAAAGGAAGTTGCTTTTAATGCTGAGAATGCAATAACAGTAATGGCTGTAGATAATTTACCATGCGAATTACCAAAAGATGCGAGTGAAGGTTTTGGTGTCACATTTTTAGAACACGTAATCCCAGCATTTTTTAATAACGACGAAAGAGAAATCTTAAAACGAGCTAAGATTACCGAAAATGGCAAATTAACCAAACGATTTAGTTATTTACAAGATTATATAGATGGAAAATAATACCACTAAAACAGCATTAGTAACTGGAGCAGCATCAGGATTGGGATTTGAGTTGGCACTTTTATTAGCTAAAGATGCTTATAAACTGGTGCTAATAGATATAGATTTAGAAAAGCTTGAGACAGCAAAAAGTGATATTTTAAAGACCTATGACACCAATATTATCTTAATGAGAAAAGATTTAAGTTTGGTAAATATTTCACAAGAAATCTTTGAAGATCTAAATAATACACCAATTGATGTTATTATAAACAATGCAGGTTTTGGGTTATTTGGTACTTTTAATGATACAGATTGGGAGCGTCAATCTCAAATGCTAAATCTTCATGTGTTAACAACAACGCATCTTGTAAAATTACTGTTACCAAGTATGGTAGAACGTGGTTACGGTAAAATTTTAAATTTATCATCGTTAGCCGCTTTTCAACCAGGTCCGATGATGGCCTTATATTATGCCTCAAAATCTTATATCTTATCGTTTTCGCAAGCTATTGCAAATGAGTTAAAAGGCACAGGTGTTACAGTTACTGCTTTATGCCCTGGACCAACAAAAACGTCTTTTCAAAGTACGGTTTCTCAAGATGCAAATGAGAATAAGATTTCCTTTAACATGGCATCTGCTAAAGATGTAGCTGCTTATGGTTATAAAGCCATGCATAATGGAAGGGTTGTAGCAATTCCTGGTACATTTAATAAATTTTTGTCCATACTACCAAGAATGCTAACCCGAAATAGAGCTACGAAAATAGTTCGTAAAATTCAGGAAAAGAATCGCGAGTCTTAGTGACTTAAATGATCAGAATATACTTTAAATTAAAAAGAGGAATATCTTAATTGATATTCCTCTTTTTAGTTTTTAGATTATTTTTTAGTTTTTCAAAAGTTCTACCATAGTATCAATTTCGCTTACTATTTTTTCTGCAGAACCACTAAAACCAACAGATTTAAAATTAATTCTACCACCAGGACCAATAATTACCTTTGTTGGTATGCCAGAAACTTTATATGCACTTGCTACATCATATTTATCACTATCCTCATTTATGGGATCAATTAACACGTTAAAACTGTATGCATTGTCTTCTATAAATTTAGATACTTTTTCAATACGGTCTTTACCGCTTTCAAACGTATCAACAAATAAAAATACAACACTATCATCGTCTTTGTATTTTGTAACTACTTTTTGCATACCAGGAAATGATGCTATGCAAGGTCCACACCAAGTTGCCCAAAAATCTAAAACAACTGTCTTTCCTTTTAAATCCGATAAAGTGACTACATCACCATTTAAACTTTTTACAGTAAAATCTGGTGCTTCTTCATCGATGAGTGTTTTTCTAATGCGATTAAATTCTTTTTCTTTCGCTTTAGCTTCAAGCTTAGCTAACAATGTTTTTGGATTTTTTGAGTTGTCCGTTTTTTGAATGGCCTCTATGAAGTTAGCTTTTATGTTTGCTGTACTTTGCCCTTCTTTTATAAATTCTGAAGCTTCTTCAACGATGTTATTATGTTGATTGTCTGCCTTTAAAAATTGAATATAACGTTCATTCATTTCCGGATTTTCACCTTCGCCAATTGCTATTTTTTGGTAATTTATAGCTTCCTTTAAATCCCCATTTTTAAAAGCTAATAATGCATAAGTGTCTGCATACATATTATAAGTGCTCTCTAAACTTTTCTCGTATTGTTTAGGCGTATAATATGGAGGCTTATTTTGTGGTGCTTTTTGTTCTGATTTAATGAGTTCTAAAGACTTTTTTGATAGTGTCATAGCACCTTCAATGTCTTCGCCTTTTTCAGCTTTTGGCCAAGCAATAGTGTTATAAAGTGAAGCCTTATCCGTTTTATTGTTTTGTAGATTTAAATAATCTTCAAAAGCTTCAATATTACCTTTATTATAATTTGCTTTAGCTAATGTTTCAATAACAAAACTTGAATACTTTGATTTTAATAATTTGTCTTTATGCAAATTAAAAATAGTTTCTAATGCACTGAGCTCTTTTGTATCAAAGAAATTATTAATTACAGATCTTAATGCTAAATCGCTATCAGGAAATTTTTCTGCCGCTATTTTAAGGATACTATCACTTCGTTTAGAATCTCGCATACCATTATAAACACTTGTTAAAGTATTGTAATCTTCTAATGTTTCGGCTGGCTTAGTGATAAACTTCGAAAGGTACATATCGCTAACATCTTTAGCTGTCTTTGCGTCTACTTGTCTCGCTAAGTAAATATGTCTATCTATCCATTCTTTTTTTAATTCCGGATTTTTTTCTAATGCATTTTCTAGTGCATTTAATGCATCTTTTGCATTGCCTTCAATACCAAAATTTTCACCATAATTTATAATGTAGTTTTGTTTGGAAGCTTCAACATCTATAGCCATTTTTTCATCATTATCCACTACAGAAAAAAGGAAGCCTTCATTGTTGTTATTCGCATAGTCATCATCAACTTTAAAATTAAAAGCTATAGCTGAAATACTATCTGGTATAGTAATCGTTGCTGTATTGTTATTAAAATCTAAATCAAAAGGATAAGATTTAGAATGACTTAGTTGGTAGAAAAAACTATCATCTAATTCTCCGTTTCCATTATAAGTAATCTGGAAAGGTGTATTAGCTTCAATGGTTTTAGAAGAAAAGCTAAAGTCCCCAATTTCAATAGGCTGAGGTACTGCTTT
This sequence comes from Winogradskyella eximia, assembly GCF_003386165.1. GTDB lineage: Bacteria > Bacteroidota > Bacteroidia > Flavobacteriales > Flavobacteriaceae > Winogradskyella > Winogradskyella eximia. The sequence goes on from NZ_QRDV01000004.1 coordinate 119,789, forward strand.
TTCTTCATTTTTACATGCCGAAAAAAGGAATAAACAGAGTAAAGCATAAAGTGCTATTTTTTTCATAAAAATTGATGTTTGAATTTATTAGCTTAAAGGTATAAAGAATAGATTGATAAATTGGACTAAAATAGCTATTGGTTTTCTAAAGTATTTAAATTTCTAAATAGCCAAAAGCCAACTGCTAAAAATGTACCAAAACCAATGGTGAATAACCAAGCTTCATAGTGTTGGAATGGTGAAATTAGAATATTAAAAACATCAGAAATTAAGACATGTGGATTACTAATTATTTCCCAAGAATTATAACGTAGAAAACGACCTAAATAAACCCCAAATCCACATAAAAATAGAATACTAAATGTTAGTGTTGCAATAGGAATTTTTTCAAATTTAGATTTTACAAGATTTTGCATATCTATAATTGATAAATAAAATAAGAATAATCCACTCAAAGCAAAAGATAATACCACTAAAATATCGAGCCATAAAAGTGTGTTGTTTCCTGTTTTTATATGAATAAGGTCTGTAACAATATATGGAGCATTCGGTAAAAATGCCAACCAGATTATTAACCAAACTATGAGTTTAAATGTACTGATATTTTGTTTTGAGCTAAGATACATGGTAATCGCAAAAGGTATAATGGCTAAAAATACATTCCAGATTAAGAATAGGTAAAAAAAGGACTTGTTCAGTTTTATGCGTACCATCAGTAAAATAACACTAAATATTAACGCAACAGTTACTAATGATAGCGTTTTAAATTGTGATTGAATGGCTTTTTTTACGGTTTCCATAATGTGGTTTTTTGTTGTGATTCAAATTTTGAAATTGAGGTTTCTACAATTAAAACGGTTGCAATTCCCAGGGTATAAGCAATTAAATCTGTAAACTGAAAAGTGCTACCAAAGATTAATTTTGCCGTAAAACTGTTTTGTAAATTAAAATAGCTTAAGAATGGAGTAAGTTGCAAGAACTCAATACCAAAAGCAATTAAGAGGACGACCAAACTCGAGGCCCAAACACTCAAATTGGTGCATCCTCTAATAATTGCATATAGTAAAATAACGACCAGATAATCGCCAAAAGTGTAGCGGATAAACCCAGTATTTAGTAAAAAAGCGATGGCTAATTCTATTAAAAATAAGCTGTGTGCTAAGGCTAAATAATATTTGTTGAATTGTATTTTCATAGTAAGATGTATTTTGTTCAATTTATGGCAATTTTGTCTCCCAAAAATTTGGGTTCAACATTAAATAGTAAATCTAAACTGGCTTTTGCCCTTGCTAAATATTCTCTTTTAGGGTTTTTATAAACGTCTTTGGCATTAAAAGCAATAGCATTAATGCCAAAATGTTGCGCGATATAAATAGCACGTTCATTATGGAATTTTTGAGAAATAATAGTGATATCATTCTGACCAAATATTTCCTTAGCTCTCACAATAGAATCTAAGGTTCTAAAGCCAGCATAATCTAAAAATATACACGCTTCAGGAACACCATTTGCAATTAAATCGTTTTTGAAATCAGTAGGCTCATCATAGTCTTTTCTTCCATTATCGCCACTCACTAAAATGTAATCTATCTTACCTGCTTTGTAAAGTGCCACAGCTGCATCTACTCGGTGTTTATAGAACAGATTAATGTTTCCGCTTGGCGCAAGTTTGCTTGCTCCAAGGACAAGTCCAACTTTGTTTTTAGGAATATTATCTATGTTGTCATAGTTAAATCCTTTGGCTTTGTAAGCTACCCAATAGAAAGTGCTGATAATACCAAATAGAATGCACAGTCCTGAAAGGATTAATAGTTTTAGTTTTTTCATGCAGCCGTGAGGTTAAGATTTAATAATTCATGTTTTGAAAAAATAGCTTTTCTAAAGTCTGAAATAGGAACGGTTAATAATTTCTTATAATCGAAATGATGAAATGCATTTGCTGCTTTACCTGTTTTAAAAGACTTATAATAATATTTGTAATAATCTGGAAGAATAGAAATACCAAGCACAATAGCTCCATATAAATATGGACTGCGTTTACCGTTACCAAAACAAAGACATTGCAGTGCAATTTCATCTTCCACTTTTGTGCTATAGCCACAAAGCACATGGTAGCAATCGTGACGTTCTACTTTGGGTAATAATTCAAAATTATTTTCATCTAAAAAATGACCTAAATGTCTGCCAAAAGTAGGTTCTGGTAGATTTAGTAAATCGGCTTTTGTAATCTTCCAAGGTTCATGATTTTTAAATAAAGATGTATAAATGCGTTGCGAATGTTCAAACATCCAAATGATCAGATCCTTTCGTTTTTGTTTCAAAATTTTAAATAGGTTGTTCATGGTAATTCGGGATGATGAGGTTTTGTGATGTTTTTGATAGTAGTATATTTTCTTTTACAATGCTTCAATTTAAAGTTCCAAATTATAAGAGCTAGCAGGTATGTGCTTATTGCATAATAAATGGCAAAATATGCGAAGTCTAGAGCGATAATCAATGCTGCACATAACCCGAATAAAACTATGATGTAATAAGGGAAATGCGTCTTAAAAACGTACGGTTTATCATTAGGTTTTTTAGAGAACCAAAACACACAAGACACGCTTAATCTTAGGATGATAAAAGTAAATCCGCCAGCAATAAGACAGGCAAAAATTATAAGTGCTGCCATCTTATTTAGTATTTAGTTTAAAATTATCGTATTGTAATTCTTGCCAATTGTTAGTTCTTAATTTATAGACGTATTTGTTATATTTATCTTTTATAAGTTGAATAGAATTGTTATCTAAAGTTGTAGATGCAAGTTGCTCATTTAGTAGTAAAGTGTTGTTGTTAGAAAGATTATACAAATAATTAAAATCCATAGATTTTGCATAATTGAAGTTGTAGTTGGTAATATGATAATCCCAATTTACAGTACTAGAAATAATGAGAATTATAAATGCAGCCTGCGTGTTTATTCTAAATAAATACCAATTGTTTTTTGCGCTATTTATTTTTAAAAGCGTGGTGACAAGTCCAATTGTGGCAAGTAGTAGATAAACAATAACACCAATACGCTTATAAGTGAGACCAAAATAATAGATATACTGACTGTTTTTAAAAACGATGCTTAAAACCAAAAGAATATTTAAGACAATCCAAGTAAAAGCTAAACGTTTCAGCGTTGTATTTTCTTTGTAAAAATTGAGATTGCCTCTAAAGACGTAAAGTAAAATCATGATAGCAATGACAATGGAAGCTATTAAAGCGTTTATTCCGTTATGTACTTGAGCAGAGTAAGCTGAAGCTCTAAGGTCTTGTTGTGATGCTAAAAAAGTAATATCTGTGATAAGATATAATACAATTAAAACATTGAGTAACGCAATGAGTATCACACCAAGTTGATTTTCTTGTTTCAGTTTTGGTATAGAAAAGGCTTCAGTTTTAAGTAAGGTATTGTTGGTCTGTAGATCGATTTCAGTAGCAGGTTCTACTTCGATGGGATCATATATATTATTGAATAAATAATACCCCAAACCAGCAACTAATAACCATTGAATATTTATAAACCCAAAATCTATTGTCTCTATTATGTTACTAAACACTGGGTTTCCATCTTTGTAAAGTGCGATAAAAGCAATAAGAATTACTGTAGGAATTAGAATGATTTTAGCCCAATGTAGATAATCAATTTGTGTTTTTTCTTCTTCATCTGTTTCAGTTTTTGGTAGAGCAAAATTGCGATGAAATAAACCAGCGATAGTTGTGTATATACCATTAAGCCAATGGACATAAATAGAAGATTTAGTCTCAGAAAGATGACCTATTAGGGTAAAGAAAGCGACCAAATTAGCAATAATTGATAGGGTAGAGCTGTGAAAAAATATAGTAAGACCAGTGATAAGATAAGCTATACTGTAGATTTGGGTTTTTCGATTCTTAAATTGTGATTGATTATTAATAAAGAGAATCACTATAGTAAGAATACTAAATAGAAATAGGTTAAGTCCGATAGTCTGATCGTAGAAGAAGGTGCTAAATAAAATAGCTGCGATGAATAAGGCTGGTTTTTTCATGTTTTTTGTTTTAAAGTACTTTGTTTTTCAAAGTAGATGTTTAAAAAAATAGTTGACGTACATAGAGTAGTCAAAGAGTTAGGTTTTTCGTATTAATTTTTCGAGAGCTTCAATGTGTTTTTTAAATTCTGCTTTGCCAAGTTTGGTAACACTATATCTTGTGTTTGGTTTTCGTCCAATAAATTGCTTTTCAACTAATATATATTCTGCTTTTTCTAGAGCTTTTGTATGGCTTGCTAAATTGCCGTCTGTTGCTCCTAATAATTCTTTTAGCATATTAAAATCCGCATACTCATTTACCATAAGCACTGACATAATGCCGAGTCTTATTCTATGATCAAAAAGTTTATTTATGTTGGTAATTATGTTCAAATCTCAGTATATAGTAATTCTTTTGTGTCTTTGTGAAAAACTTTTCACTTTGCGTCATATTTAAAATGCATCCAAGTGCCATAAATAATGTGCAATAATCCAAAACCTACAACCCATAACCAGAAACCATAACCTGGATAATATGCTGCAAACAAACCTAAAACAATTTCAGCAAATCCTAAGTATTTTATATCACCAATGCTATACTTAGAAGCATTAACTAAGGCTAAGCCGTAAAAAATAAGCATTAAAGCTCCTGTTTGTCCATATCTTCCTTGGTCTAATATGATTAGTGTATATAAACCACCAGCTACTAATGGTATTAAAAAATTGAACAGTAGACGTTTTGATGAATTGTCCCAAATTTTTTCTCCATTTTTTTTAGCTTTTCTAGTTGTTAAAATAATACCAGTTAAGGCGCTTAATAAAGCAATCATAAATAAAACAAACATGCTTGTCCAAAATACCCAACCATGAAATATGTATAATTTGCCACCACTGTACGAAATAACGAGCCAATAAGCTATTGCTGCACCAATAAGAGCGTAAATACCAGCTAGAATTCCAGATAAACCACTTAAGGATATAAATCGGGAAGATTTATTCATAAGATTTTTAATCTCACTGATGTCTTTTAAGTAATCCTTGTCGCTCATATTTAAAGTACTTTGAAATACAAAGTAAAATAAAATATTCGGTTTCAACAAATTTATTTTCAAGATTTGACTAAATTTATGAATTAACAGTTAAAATATTAAAGCGATATGATTGAATTACTTTTAGCGATAGCAAATATTTCTGGTGGACTTTTGTTAGGATTAGCAACCTTAGATAAGTGGGATGGTGAACGCGATTTTTTTAATAGAATTGCTGGAGTTTTAGCCCCTTTTGATACCGTAATAGGTCTTGCACTTATTATTTTAGCAATACTAGAATTTTGGGATGGTCTGTTATTTAATGTGGTCAGTATATTGGGTGGTATTTTACTTTTAACTCACGTATTTGGAAAAGTACCTGCTTTAGAAACAAGCTTAAGAAAGTTGTCTGCTAAATTAATGCCTTTTAAAGCTATTATTGGAATTGGGCTTATTGTGATTGGTATCTTAGGTATTTTTTAGCGACCCTCAATGTATTTCTTATTTATAATTTTCATCACAAAATTTCGAACCAATTTTTGTAATGTCTCCAAGTTTTCTTCTTTTCTCGGAGGCTTTTATGTATTCAAAATAACATAAAATTAACCAGAGAAACACCTGTTTTGTATCGGAAAAAGTTACGGTATTTTCATTAATTAACAATCTTTCAGACTTATTAACAAGTATGACAATTGTCATGTTTTTGAGATTTATGTTGGCTAGCTTTGTGTCTACTTTATAAACATTTCAAAACCCTTTCCATCATGAATCAAACGCTTTTGTCTTCAAAATCATTTACTTACGAAGAAGTTTTAAAAATAGCTTTAGACTACTTTCACAACGATGAACTTGCCGCAACTACTTGGATTAATAAGTATTGTTTAAAGGATAAAGATGGTAATTATTTAGAAAAATCGCCAGATGATATGCACCTGAGAATGGCAAAAGAATTTGGTCGGATTGAAAATAATTATGCACTTACCGAAACGCTTTCAGAACACTTATCTGATTACGGAAAAAACAGAAAACCATTAGATGATTCTAAAATATACCGACTCTTTAAAGATTTTAAATATGTGATTCCACAAGGTAGCGTTATGTTTGGCTTGGGTAACTCTGAGGTTATTGCATCACTATCAAATTGTATTGTGGTACCTTCAGTTATAGATTCGTATGGAGGTGTTTGTTATACCGATGAACAATTAGCACAATTATTTAAAAGACGTTGTGGAGTAGGAGTGGACTTATCCGAACTGCGTCCAAAAGATGCGTTAGTATCTAATGCAGCTGGTTCTACAACAGGAGCTGTATCGTTTATGAATCGTTTTTCTAATACCACAAGAGAAGTCGCTCAAAACGGAAGACGTGGTGCCTTAATGCTTACTATGGACGTAAAACATCCAGATATAGAGGATTTTATTACCATAAAACAAGATTTAACCAAGATTACAGGTGCTAATATTTCAATTAGGTTGTCGGACGAATTTATGCAATCCGTTGTTAACAATACTAAATTCACGTTACAATGGCCAATTGAAAGTAAATCTCCAAAATACACTAAGGAAATTGACGCTAAAGATCTATGGGAAAAAATTATTACCTGTGCTCATAATTCCGCAGAACCCGGTTTGATTTTCTGGGATAGACAACATCATTATTCTACCTCTTCTGTTTATCCTGAATTTAAGAATAGTTCTACCAATCCATGTTCGGAAATTGCGATGCAAGGAGGTGACAGTTGCCGATTGATTGCTGTTAATTTATTCAGTTTTGTCGACGCTCCTTTTACTAAAAAAGCAACATTTAATTTTAAAAAATTCTATGAAGTGGTTTATGAATCACAACGTCTTATGGATGATTTGGTAGATCTCGAATTGGAAGCCGTAACTCGAATTTTAGCTAAAATCAATGCAGATCCAGAACCAGATGCCATTAAGAGAACCGAAAAAGAAATCTGGAATCTATTGGCGGAAACAGGTAAGAAAGGAAGACGTACAGGTCTAGGATTTACAGCTTTGGCTGATGCTGTTGCTGCTTTAGGAATTAAGTTTGATACCGACGATGCTTTAGCTGTAGTAGATGAGATTATGAAAACAAAGATGACTGCCGAGTTTGATAGTAGCATAGATATGGCAATTACAAGAGGTCAGTTTGAAGTGTTTAATAGAAATATTGAAGACACCTCAGAATTTGTACAAATGCTAGCAGAAGAATTTCCTGAGACCTACAAAAGAATGATGGATCATGGTCGACGAAATATTTCCATAAGTACTGTGGCACCAACAGGTTCTTTGAGTATGTTGGCACAAGTGTCATCTGGAATTGAACCCGTATTTCTACTATCTTATGTAAGACGAAGAAAAGTAAATACCAATGACGAAAACTCTAAAGTTGACTTTGTTGATGATATGGGTGATGCGTTTGAAGAGTTTACGGTGTATCACAAAAAGTATGAAACTTGGATGAATACTACAGGTAAAACTGATGTAGCCGAAAGTCCCTATGCTGGAGCAACAGCACCAGAAATAGATTGGAAAAAACGAGTGGAAATGCAAGCTTTGGTCCAAAAATACACCACACATTCCATTAGCTCTACTATTAACTTAGCATCTGATGTTACCGTTGATTTGGTTGGTGATATTTATGTCGATTCTTGGCAAAAGGGATTAAAAGGAATTACCGTTTACAGAGATGGTTCCCGTAGTGGAATTTTAGTATCAACGGATCAAAAAACAAAAGAAGAAACGGTGACGTCTACAGAAACGTTAATCGCCAAACGACCTGATAAAATCGAAGCAGAAATTGTACGTTTCCATAATGAATCTGAAAAATGGTTAGCTGTTATTGGTTTCATAGACGGACGACCTTATGAAATCTTTACTGGTCAAATGAAAGATGCCTTTAATTTACCACAATGGGTAGAAAATGGTTGGGTGATAAAGAATAGAAATGACGATGGTTCGTCGCGATACGATTTTCAGTATATAGATAATGAGGGTTATAAAATTACGATCGAAGGCTTGTCGAGATCTTTTGACAAAGAATTTTGGAATTATGCCAAATTGATTTCAGGAGTATTGCGTCACGGCATGCCAATTCCTTATGTTGTGGATTTGGTTCAGAATTTAAATTTATACGATGATCATATTAATACATGGAAAAATGGTGTGGCAAGAGCCTTAAAACGTTATGTGCCAGAAGGAACTGAAGCTTTAGATAAAAAGTGTTCTAATTGTAATGACCCAGAAGGTTTAATTTTTGAAGAAGGTTGCTTAAAGTGTAAAAGCTGTGGCTATTCTAAATGTGGGTAACAAATTCCTGCGAAAGCAGGAATCTTGCAATGATATAAAAGGCTTTAAAAGCAAATTAAAGACCTCACGTGAATTTGAAAACGCCTGCAATGGAATTTAGTTTAAGAAAGTTGTCTGCTAAATTAATGCCTTTTAAAGCTATTATTAGATTTGGGCTTATTGTGATTGGAAGATTTTAAGTTGCTTTTTAACCTTAAAATCTAAAATTTTTTCACCATCATAGTATAAACTTAAGCCTTTAGATCGGTTGGATTTATATTTCAAAACTGCCACATAGACATCATTATTATTTTTCGTTAACGAGAGTTTTCTAAGTTTATTTTCATTATTAAACTTGTAATAAATTGTCCTATTACGTTTTTTGTTTTTAAAACTAAGATGAATTTTATCATCTTGTTTTGATACATATACCGTCCCTGTTTGATAATGAGAAAGCTCTAAGCCACTTTCAAAATATTTTGCGTAATAAATAGGGAGTTTAAAAAATGCTTTAGTACTAATTGGCTCTGAAATAAGTTGAAATTCAGGTTTTTCAGGTAAATGAGAAGACAATAGTTTTTCTGGATCAGTAAAGAAATAGAAATTATTAAATTGCTGAACCCATCCTCCTGAATTTCTATCTTCAAAGCCTGAAGCAAAAGTTACGTCAATAAGTTTCCATTGCTCATTGATTTTTACAGCATTCCATGCATGATTTTTTGAGTAATGAGGTTTTTCAATATTATCCACTGTCCTCTTAATAATACCTTCAATCAATTCTACCTCAATATTAGACTTTAAACAGAGTTCCGAAAAAAGAGAACTAAATCCTAAACATAATGCCTTTCTATGTTTGAAAACTTGTTTAGCTAATTTTTTTCTTTTTTGATTTTCAATACTTTTATTAATACTCTCTGAGTCAAAAATTAACTCTAATACTGGAGGTCTAATAGAGTAATATGTATTCAGGTCGTAAGTTACATTATGAGCAGTCCATATGTAGAATGCCCTTACTTTTTCTGTGTCAGTATTAAATTCATTGTTTACATGTTCTACTAAATCATCAATTTGGTTAAAATGTGGATAGTTTTTTACTTTTTCATCAATCAATTTGTAATTTTGAGAGTGAACAATTATAATTGAAAATGTAAACAGGATAGTGATTAATAACTTCATAGTTTAAATATAAGACAAAATAATAATAAATGAACCCAGCCGAAGCACACATCCTTAAACAACCAGAACCATACAAATCTATTTTTTTGCATTTACAGGTATTAATAGAACACACTTTGCCAGAGGCAGATTTACTATTTAAATGGCACATGCCTTGCTATTATATTGGTAAACGTCCTATGTGTTATATCAATCAAAGTAAAGATTATGTTGATGTTGGCTTTTGGCATTCTGCACACTTATCAAAAAAATGGGATGATTATTTAATTACAGAAAATCGGAAAGTAGTAAAATCATTGCGTTACAAAACGATAGAGGATATTAATGACACCGTTTTTATTTCAATACTAAAAGAAGTAGAAGGGCTGAAGGAAAAAGGGTTTTATAAGAAGAGTTAGTCTTCTGTTTTCAAAGAGCAGTTTAAAGTTTTTACTAAGTCGTAATTATTGAAAAGGGTGAAATTTTTGTATTTCTATAGTTTAATAAGCGAAACTACTTTACCAACCAAATTCCTAAAAACACAGCCAAAAATCCAATCACAAAACTAGCTATTGTATAAATGGCGAAACTCATAAAGTCACCAGATTTTAAAAACACATGATTCTCATAAGCAAAGGTTGAGAACGTTGTAAAACCACCACAGAAACCAGTGGCTAAAAGTAAGGTTTGATTTTGAGACAATGTTTCGTTTTTAGCTGCTAAACCAAGTATAATGCCTATTAATAAACTTCCAATAATATTAGCGGCAAACGTACCATAGGGAATTCCGGTTTCGGAGTTGTTTAACCATTTTCCAATTAAAAAACGGAGCACACTACCAAAACCACCTCCAATAAAAACGAGTAAGAGCTGTTTCATTCTTTAACGGCTACATAAATTTCAGTAATCCATTTTGCCGGATTTTTCTCGCTCATCGGATCCGTTAAATAGGTTTCTAGCATTGGTCCACCTTCAACCATTTCTAAACCATTATCGGCAATATATGCCATGGTAGTATTCCAAGCTTCTTTCAAATTAGAATAATTGCCTTTTAAAACTGTTTTTACGGTTCTAAAAGATTCGAGTTTACCGGTTAAAATTTCGGCTTCGTCTGTGATGATTCTAGAGTTTGTAGGTACACAAGTAGAGAACATTACGGTATCATTTTCTTCATCCCATTTATGATACAAAATAAATGGAGGACCAGCCATAGTTACATTATGAGTCATAGCATACGCTCCAACTTTAGGTAACATTGTGGTCATGTTTTTTTCGAAATCACTAAATTTACAAGATGCTGTATTGTAAAGGTAATAGCCACCACTATGTTGTGTAATGCCTTCAACTTTAATGCTATAAACTTTCATTTCATTTTGAATCACACTATCTAACAAAATCAAACCTCTATCAAAATGAGGTCCAATTTGTTTTTCCATACCTCCCATAAATGCCGAAACCATTTTAAATCCAAAAGGTAAATCTTTGCCAGTGATGGTCCATGTAACTTCTGTAGAACCATCATCATTAGATTTAAACTCCCAATTAACATCAGATTTTGGGAACTCACCAAATTGCATTTCTTGTGTAATAGTTGAGTTTGGTGTTGTATCAACGGTTTTAAAATTTCCGACTTCTCCTTCGTCAGTCCATTGGTAAGAACCTCCAATGCCTTTTGTTTTTTCACCAAGCGTCATTACCATTTCAGGTTTTTCTTCAATCCAAGAGTTCCAAGCCTCCCAATTTTTAAAATCAATGACATTATCATAGACCACAGATTGTGGTGCATTTATGGTTTTAGTTCTTGTAACTTCGAAAGAATTTGGTTGTACTGCAATATAAATTGAAACTCCAATAATAAGGATGAGGAGTAGCAAAAGTATATATTTAATGTATTTCATTTTTAGACGTTCTATATTGTATAATATCAAAGATAGTCATTTTATGATATGTGATATATATCTTACCTTTGTTTCAACTAAAATCTAATAAAATGAATATAAAATCACTATTTAAAGTTTGCCTTTTTGCTTTATTAATTGTGTCATGTAAAAATGATACTAAAGAACAACCTAATGAAACGGTTGAAGTCGTTAAAACAGATTTCAGTTTTAATGTAGAAGAATTTGCTGATATTAAGGTATTACGTTACCAAATACCAGGTTGGGATAACTTAACTCTAAAAGAGCAAAAATTAGTTTATTATTTAACACAAGCAGGTCTTGCTGGTCGCGATATTATGTGGGATCAGAACTACAGACATAATCTTAAGATTAGACGTGCTTTAGAAAATGTATATGTTTCATATTCTGGTGATAAAAGTACAGACACTTGGAAAGAATTTACAATTTATTTAAAACGTGTATGGTTTAGTAATGGTATTCATCATCATTACTCTAATGACAAGATTGTACCTGGCTTTACTAAAGAAGGTTTAGCAGAATTATTTGCTGCAACTAAAACAGAGTTGCCAGCTGAGGTTTTCGATGTTATTTTTAACGATAAGGATACAAAAAAAGTAAATCAAGCAAAAGGCATTGATAATGTATTGGCTTCTGCAGTTAACTTTTACGGACCAGATGTCACTAGTGATGATGTTATTGATTTTTACAAAAATAAAAAGTCGCCAGATGCTACTAGACCATTATCTTATGGCTTAAACTCTCAATTAGTAAAAGAAAACGGTGAGCTTAAGGAGCGTGTGTACAAATCAGATGGTTTATATGGTGATGCCATTGATGAAATTATTAAATGGTTAGAGAAAGCTAGTGAAGTAGCAGAAAATGAAGAACAAGGTCATGCTTTAGATTTGCTAATGAAGTATTATATGACAGGTGATTTACAAACTTGGGATGATTACAACGTCACTTGGACAGCAGCAACAGCTGGTAACATTGACTACATTAACAGTTTTATTGAAGTGTATAACGATCCAATAGGTTACAGAGGATCTTACGAAAGTATTGTACAGATTAATGATTTTGACATGTCTAAAAAAATGGCTGTACTTTCTGAAAACGCACAGTGGTTTGAAGATAATTCTCCATTAATGAGCGAGCACAAAAAGAAGAATGTTGTTGGTGTAACTTACAAAGTCGTTAACGTTGCTGGTGAAGCAGGTGATGCATCTCCAAGCACGCCAATTGGTGTTAATTTACCAAATGCTAATTGGATTAGAGCTGAGGTAGGAAGTAAGTCTGTGTCTTTAGGAAACATTATACATGCTTACAATAATGCTGGTGGTTCTGGTCGATTGAAAGAATTTGTAAATGACGAAGAAGAATTACAATTAGAAGAAGAATACGGACAATTAGCAGACAAATTACATACAGCATTACACGAAGTAATTGGGCACGCCTCAGGGCAGTTAAATCCTGGTGTTGGTGAAACAAAAGAAACACTTAAAACCTATGCATCTACTTTAGAAGAAGGACGTGCAGATTTAGTTGGGTTATATTATTTATACGATTCTAAATTACAAGACTTAGGTCTTGTGAGTGATTGGGAAAAAGTTGGAAAAGCAGCTTACGATGGTTATATTAGAAATGGTTTAATGACACAATTAATTCGTTTAGATCTTGGAAATGATGTTGAAGAAGCACACATGCGAAACAGACAATGGGTTTCTGCTTGGGCTTTTGAAAAAGGAAAAGCGGACAACGTTATTGAAAAAGTAACTAGAGACGGAAAAACCTATTTTAATATTAACGATTATAAGAAGTTACATGAGCTTTTTGGTCAGTTATTAAGAGAAACACAACGTATTAAATCTGAAGGTGATTATGCTGCCGTTGAAGCTTTAGTAGAAGGTTATGGTGTAAAAGTAGACCAAGCCATTCATAAAGAAGTTTTAGAACGTAACAAGAAGTTTCCTTCACCTCCATACAGTGGGTTTGTAAATCCGGTTTTAACACCAGAAACAAACGAAGCAGGTGAAATAACAGCAATTAAAGTGGAGCAACCTAAATCATTTGATGAGCAGATGTTAACCTATGGTAAAATCTATAGTCATCTTCCAGATGTAAATTAATCAATTATAACGCTATATTTTAAAAAGCACTTACAGTAATGTAGGTGCTTTTTTTATATTTACATAAGGAGGATTCAAGTTAAATATATCATCAGTAGATGGTTTACTGTACTTTTGTTTTCAGTAATCTCATTAACCAATTTATTACAATGCAGAACTTATTATACCACTTTAAACGACACAAAGGAAAACAACAGCTTGTGTGTTTACTTTTTATATTCCTCGTTCTCACATCTTGTAATAATGAAATCAAACCAGCACCAGAAACCGATTTTTGTGCTCAAATTCACAGAGACGAAAGCACATCACTCACCAAAGAATTAAAAGCCATTGAAACACAAATGGAGACTCAAACAGGTGTTTATGTTTTAGAGGATGGAAGTGGTTCTATGGTCGCCAGAGCATGGTTAAGTGAGTATGCCGAAAAAACTATAGACATTCAATACTTCATCTTTTCAATGGATAATGTTGGGCTCATTGCTTGCGATTATTTAATTAGAGCAGCAGATCGTGGTGTAAAAGTGCGCATAATAGTCGATGATATTATGGTAGATGCAGATATACAAGATATTTTAACTTTTGCATCTCACGAGAATATTACCGTTAAAATCTATAATCCAGGAGTTAATTTAGGCAAGAACCTGTTTAGTAAACTAAAGAAATTCACTACCGATTTTAGAGCAGCTAATCAACGCATGCACAATAAAACCTTTATCGTAGATGACAAAGTGGTTATTACAGGAGGTCGTAATATTGCTGATGAATATTTTGATTACGATCACGAGTATAATTTTAGAGACAGAGATATTCTCTTGTTAGGTAAAGTCTCTAAAAATATCAACACTTCTTTTAGTCAGTTTTGGGACAGTGATTTAAGCAAAGATGTGACAACGATTATAGACGATTTACCAACCAATGCAACCGCAGAAAATAGGTTTGATAAATTACATGAGTATGCCTGCAATCCCGAAAATTTCTGGCCACAAGTAAGAAATCGCATAGCCAACTTACCAAGTACGTTTAAAACCATTAATGAATCTGGTGATTTAGTGTGGTTAGACAATGTGCAATTTATTTCAGATGATCCAGGGAAAAATGATGGAGAAAACGGATTAGGTGGAGGTGGACGTTCTACCACAGCTTTAATAGATTTAGTTAAAAATGCAAAATTGTCTATAGTGATTCAAACCCCTTATCTAATTACTACAACCTTAGCTCAAAATTTGTTTAAAGAAGCTACAACGCGTGGTGTAAAAATTAGAATATTAACCAATAGTCTAGCCTCTACAGATAATGTTGAAGCTTTTAGTAGTTACCAAACCGATAGAGAACGCTTATTAAAAACAGGTGTACGTATTTTTGAATTTAGACCAGATGCAGCAGAACGTCTCAGTATAATGACAGGCGAATTGCAAGAAACTCTAGAGCATACACCTATTTTTGGTTTGCATGCCAAATCTATGGTTATAGATAATAAAATTACCGTCGTTGGTACGTTTAATCTAGACCCAAGGAGTGCCAATTTAAATACCGAATGTGTAGTGGTTGTAAATTCTACACAAATCTCAGAACGTGTATTAAAAGGTATGGAAATAGAATTTAAACCCGAAAACTCATGGGAAACCACTTTAGATTTTAATCCAGACGCAGAGGTAGATAATTACAAGCGCTTAAAAACATGGACACGCAAAATTTTGCCTAAGTCTATTTTATAGGTTACTAAATAGTATAAATTAAAAAATACGTAGTTATACGTATAGGTTTTTGTCTGCTTAATTCTTAGTTTTATAAATTGTTATATTAGAGTAATTATACGTCATATCCCTCCAATAAATTGGAATATGAATTGTATTTGTTTTGATATAACTAGTTGTACAACATAGATGAGAAACCTAGATTTAAACGAAATTACAGATAAAATTACAGATTACTCTTCTGATATTAGATACTCTGATAGAGAACATCTTGAAATAAAAATTCCTCAATTTTTACAATTTCTAAATGACCAACCGATTTCTAAACGGATTATCGAGCGAATTGAAGAGGACTTTTCTGAATTAAAACAAATGTTGAGCGAAGACCGAAAGGTTATGAATTGGAGAAAAAGTAAAGAAAATATTTTAAAAACTCTAACGACAAGAGAACATCAAGGAGCTTTTGGATATTTTGAGATCTATGATAAAAACACATCTGACAAAAAATATTCAAACCATTTCGTTGAATTAGCAAATGACTGGTATAATCCTAGAGGAAATTACATCAAATACCACGAATATTTTAATACTTATTTCTTCGAACCATTTATAGAACTTTTAGAATGGTATTTTAGAGAAAGTAAAATTGAACAAGAAAAAGATTATTTTTCGAGAGAGGAAATCCTCAAATATGAAAATAATTTTGAGGCATTCGAAACGCAATTAATGAAGTTAGGTTTTGGTCAGCAAATAATCTTTGATGAGGCAGATGAAATTAAAGAATTGATTCTCGGCTTAAACAAAAAAAATTGGACTGAAGTCATTAAAGGGAAATTTGAAAATCTAATTATAGACGGAATTATATCACTCGAAACGGCTGAAATACTGATAAAAACAATAACGGGAGAAGATTTGAAATTAAGATAATTAATAAAACTACGTTGTACAACACCGTATAAAAATAATTGCGGTTTAGTGTTTAATCAAAGGTCGTTGCGTGTTTGTAACGTCTGATTTTCCTTCGGAAAATCCTCGCATACAAACCCGCAACTATTCTTATACATAAACGTTAGCCTCAAGTAAATTCAGCACTCACTACGAACTTAACTCATTTTATTCCAAGGATTATTTTTTAATTTTTTAGGAAAATGTTAATATATTTAGTTGATAATTCAGGATATTGAAAATGCATTGCGTGACCTGAATCGGGTAAAATAATATGTTGAATTGTAGGAGCATTTTTTAGAAGTGGAAACCAATTTTCCGTAGCATAAGATATATCGTGGTCTGATGAAATGACTAAAATTGGTGTTTGTAAAATTGTATACTTTTCTCTAAAATTTTCTTTATCCTCTAACACTGATGGTGCAACAGCAAAATAACGGTTAAATTCTTCTTTACTAGATGGAATTTTTGAAGTATCTATGTTAGAATTAATTCTACTTCTAGATTCTTCAGCTGCTTTTCTACTCTTTTCTGATTTAGGTTCATAAAAAATAATAATTTCATCCTCTAAGTCATTTATAGGTTTTAAGGCGTACTTCAGAAACAGTGGTTCAAGAGGTATATCATTTTTCCCAATTGGATTACTTCCAATTATTACCGTTTTTAAAACTCTTGAAGAATTAATAAATGTTACATATTGTGCTACCCAACCACCATAAGACCAACCTAAAACAAAAAATTTATCAATTTTTAAATAGTCTGCAAGTTTTACTATTTGACTTGCAACCTCTTTAATATCTGTTGGTAATTCACCTTCAGAATAGCCTACACCAGTATAATCAAAAGTAATTACAGTATTGTTTTCTGATAATAAATCTAAGAAAAGTGGGTCCCATGTGTCTAAAGTACCTCTAAACCTATTCGCCAAAATAATTGGAGTGCCATTACCTTTTTTTCGATAAGCAATTCTTAAATCATCAATATTTGCATATTCTGTATTTATAGTATTTGAATTTTTCATTCCTAAAATTTTAATTATATATTTACTTGCATTTTACAAGTACAAATATAAAGATTCACTTGCATTTTGCAAGTGTTTTAAAATTATTTTTATGTCAAAAGATAAAAACAGGTCAAATTGTCCCATAAGTTGTTCTCTTGAGTTATGGGGAGATAAGTGGTCATTAATCATTATTCGTGATTTAATGTTTGCTAAACAATGTACTTATGGAGATTTTTTAAAATCAGAAGAAAAAATATCAACTAACATTTTAGCAGCAAGATTAAAGACGTTAGAGCAACATATGGTAATTGAAAAACTTGAACATCCAAATAGCAAATCAAAAGTATTATATAAACTCACTAAAAAAGGAATTGAATTACTGCCTATACTTGTTGAAATCAATTTATGGGGAGAAAAATATTATGCTGACATTCCTGATAGAACAAAAGCGCTTTTAAAAGATGTTAAAAAAGATAAAAAAAGTTTTATAAGAAGAACAATAAAAAAATTAGATATTGATTAAAAACTAGTGCCTAACACCGTATATAATTTATTGCTAGTTCTAGCCTACTTACAAAAATCCTTGCAGATTTTATATTCGGTTTTATTTGCTAAATTACGTGCTTAACCACGCAACAAACCATATACAAACACGTTAGCTACCATATAACGAACCATTGAACATATGAACAAAATTATTTTCTTATTCCTTATTTTCACTATTCTGAGTTGCACAAAAGAGAAAGAAATAAATCAAGAATATGGTGAAATTCCAAATCAGATAATTAATGTTTTTGAATCTATTAATAACAATCAAAAATTCGAAATAAATACTTCTAAATCGAATACAATCGTTGGAAAAAAGGGAACAATATTAATTATACCAGAGAATTCAATTGTAAATAATGATGGTGATATTATTAAAGGAATCATAAGTCTAGAAATTAAAGAGAATTTTAATAAGGCAGATTACATTACTTCAAACCTTCAAACAATACATAATAACAGAATTTTAGAAACATTAGGTATGATTTACCTAACTGCTAAGGATAAAAATGGAAATAAATTAAAAATAGCTGATGGAAAAACTATTAGAGTCCAAATTCCTCAAAGTAGACCTAATCAAGATGCTACTATTTTTTTAGGAGAAAGAGACCAGACTGGATTAATTGATTGGAACATTAAAAAAGAAACGGAAAAAACATTAGTTCCATTTCCTATTAAGTTTATAAGTAAGAGCAAAACCGTAACTGAATGTTCAGATTATTATGGTATTACAACAGACACAATTAAAAACCAATATTTCACTCATTATGGTGATATATCAGATTATGAAAACACTCTTCTAGCAACAAAAGAATTTGCTGATAGATACAATCAATATTGTTCAGATTCATTAGTAAAAATCTATATTGATAATCTAGATAAAAATCTTTGGGAAATAGACGAAATGATGGTTAAATATCTGATTAAAGATTCTATTCGGAGGGTAAATTATTATTTAAAAGATATTCCACCTGGACCAAATGGAGGGCCAAGAACCAAAGCGCAAATTGAAGCCAATGAATGGTTAATAAACAACACTAATAAATGGTCGGAAAGAGAAATCAAAGTTTTTAAATATTTCGCAAGCTTAAGACAAACGAAAATCGATACAACCAAGAGAGTTGACATTTCGCAACTGACCGAATTAGATAGGGTTTTAATGTCGTATGATGCTATGGAGTTTGGATGGATTAACGTTGATTTCTTTTATGACGACCCAAAAGCTGTTCCAATAAAACTAGCTATCAAAACAACAAAAAATGCAAGCTTAACAAATTTGATTTTAGAAAAAAGGAACGTCATTCTAAGCGGAATAGAAAAAACAACAAATGAATATTGGTTTACTAAAAACGAAGATGGTTACAACAAATTACCAAAAGGGGAAAAAGCAATAATCATATCAATCGGATTTGATAATAACGAATTTACTTTTGGAGAAAAAACTATAATTATCGGAGAAAAGGAAGAAGAAACAATTGAAATGAAACCAGTAAGTGAAAGCGAACTAAAAGAAAATCTGAATAAATACGGTAGCTAACAACGTATATAATTTATTGCTAGTTCTAGCCTACTTACAAAAATCCTTGCAGATTTTCTATTTGGTTTTTATTTGCTAAATTAGTTGCTTACACACGCCACTAACAATACACAAAAACGTTGCCACACATTTGAGAAAACCAATGATTGAACAATTAATCGAGAAAACTAATACAACCGAATTCTATCAAAATGGACATTTTCATTTGACTGAATTAAAAGGTCTAATCGGACATTTTAAAACAATGGAATTCAACTTTATTGTAGAAGAACGAGACGATTACGGAAAAATTAGCGGAGTTGACTATTGGAGATTAATTGCTCATAATACGATTAAATTCAGAGGACTATTCTCGGAGCAATATTTACCTTATATCAAATTAAGAATTTTGGATGAACATCCACTACTTTGGACTTTCCACAAAAACGAATTGGAATGTGAATTACAAGGTTTTCCGAGTAATTCAAGTGAATTTATTGGAGATTTATACTTTGCTTACGAACAGAAAGCAGGAAATTGGATAGAATTAAACAGGCATTTTTTCAACATTAAGGAATATTACAAAAAAAATGGAAAAATGAATCTCGGAATTTCGGAACCGTTAGCTGAACCGATAAGAGAAGTCTGTGAAAAACACGGAATTGAATTCAATGTAGAAAATGTAATTAAGGATTATGACAAAGGTTATGCATATCGACCAAATGCGAAACTATTGATTTTTGGAAATGAAGATGTAAGTCCACACGATTTTAATTTAAGGCAACCTTACATAATTGCGGATGAATTCATCGCGAATAAAAAATAAAAAACGTATGGCAACATCGTCTATAATTCATTACTAGTATTCGCCTACTTACGAGAATCCTCATAGATTTTCTATTCGGTTTTTATTTACTAAATTAGGTGCTTAAACACGCCACTAATCATACACAAAACCGTTGGCTACAATTATGAAAATGAAGAACTTTATAACTATAACATTCCTAGTGATATTTTTAGCTTTCGGGTATTCTCAAAATTCTAATAAAAAAGAATTTTTATATGACGAAAATTGGAAAACAATTGAAATGAGCGAGTTTAAAGATAAAATAAAAGATTCGAAGTACACATATAAGTTATTCGAAAATGACACTGTATATGTTGGAAAAATTCTTCTACGAGAAGAAATCGGAAAAATTACTACTGATGACAGAACTCAACTAATTAAATACCTGAGAAAAATAACTAATTCCGAAGTAGATTCAACAAAAAACATAATTATCAACTTTTTTTTTAAGCCTGAATTTAAACCAAATGGGTCATGTATTGATAATTATACATCTGATAATAAGTACAAAAGATACTTCAAAAAGAGTGCCAATGATATACAATTTTTTGTTACACAAAAAGACTATGCCTATCAGAAAAAAAATGTATTTCAAGACAACGATGATTTTATAAGAGAATTACTTTTTAAATATTATTTTGATTGTGGTAATTATATAATTATAAAACCAAATGGAGAATTTTTACTCAGAAGAGGAGAATATCATCAGAATGAAATTAAAGAAAAAATAAACTCGCAATGGAAAAAACTGTAGCTAACATTGTATATAAAAAATAGTGCAACTCTATGCTAACAGTAAAGTTTGAGCATTTTTGTAAAGTCGCCAAATTTTTAAATTTGACGATTTCCAATAAAAAAATAAAAATAGTAAAATTTAAAAATTCAGCTTGTGTTAATCCGAAAAGTACCAACTTGTTTTCAACGCTACTTTTCATATACGGAGCCGTCGGCAAACATTAAAAGGAACAATGAATAGATACATAATTTTAGCATTATTACTGATTAATTTTTCTTGCTCATCTCAAATTCCTATTGTGGAGGCAACTTCGGATTTAGTTGATATTAGAGATGGAGAAAACTTAAAAAAAGGTGGTTGGTCATTAGCACCAGGTGTAAAGCCAGACATTTATAAAACCAATGTAATTACTTCAAAAAAGGTAACATTTTACACAAACATTGATTCTATATCGTTTATAGTTGAGCCTAAAAAAAAATATGACTTTATTATTTTATTGAATAAAAAAGATACGTGTTGGACTCAAATAAATACAATACCTCATTTTGACTTTGATGATAAATATATTGAGAAAAATAGTGGAAAATACAGTTTTGAAATTCCGGAAGTTCAAGAATTAGTTCATCTTATTTTTGCCTTAACACCTACTGGAATAGTTGATAAAAATATGGTAAATCATCGAACAGAATACTACGAAAAAATTATTGAAGAATTTTCAAAATATAAAGATGAACCTATTGTTCTCAAATTAGATTCTTTATTAAAACAAGGGTATTATTCAAGATTAAAAATGGATGCTTGTGGATTTTACTTTAATGGAAATAAAATAGAAAAAGATTCAATCTACGAAAGATTAAGTTGGAATGGTGCAAACCAAATTGAACCATTTATTACTGAAATAGAAAAATTAGCTACTAAAATAGATTTTAGAAAATTCTACAAAAAAAACAAAGAATACTATAATGACCTTACGACTAAAATCGAAAAGCAAATGCCTATTAAAAAGCAATGGGATTGGCTGGAACAGCAATTTGATTTTAATTACGATAATTATAGAATTACATTTTCGCCATTAGTAGAAGGTGGTCATTCAACTAATAATTTTATTCAGAACAATTTTAAACAAACCGTAATGTTCATTTGTGGCCCAACAGAAAGCACAAAATTTGACGAAGAAATTATTGAAGGATTAATGACAAGAGTTGTCTTTACAGAAATAGACCATAACTATGTAAATCCCATTTCAGACGAATATCTGAATGAAATAAATAATTCTTTAAACGAACTTTCTAAATGGACTACTGAGAATGCTTTAAGCAATTATGGAAATTCATATTTGGTTTTTAACGAATATATGACTTGGTCTGTATTTACATTATATGCTTTTGATAATTATAAATCAGATAACTTTGAATTTATCAATAATCAAGTAGAGTTGCAAATGACCGAAAGGAGAGGATTTATAAAGTTTAAAGAATTTAATCGAAAAATGATTGAACTTTATAAAGGAAAATCAGCAAATGAAAAGATTAAAGATTTATATCCCAAAATTATTTCTTGGTGTAAAGAACAGTAGAATAATGTTTGCCAATACCGTATATAATTAATGGCTAGCCCTCGCTTACTTACAAAAATCCTTATCGAATTTTTATTCGGTTTTTATTTGATAAATTAGTTACTTAAACACGCAACGAAATCATACACAAAACTGTTGGCAAACATATAAGAAATGACAATAATCAGATATACAAAAGAGAGATTAAGAAGTAATTCAAGAATGGGAATATTCTTTGTAGCAATCGGAATTATTCTCGTTTTGCTATCTTTTATTACTTCAGAATGGAAAGAAATTTCACTCGCATCTATTGGAATTGGACAAATAGGTGCTGGAATTTTTATGTTTATAATTTATTACTTTGAAAACAGAAAACAATATCTAACTCTGAAAAACGGAGAATTAATAAAAAACAGTCTATTTCCAAAAAAAATAAAACTAGCCGAAATAAAATCTATAAAGGAATTTGCTGGAGATTTAAGACTGATTACACAAAACACGGAATTTGTAATTGACACTCAAATTATTGAACCGAATTCTCTTGAGAAATTAAAAAATGAATTGAAAAATTATAATCTGAAATAAAAATACGATTTGCCAACACCGTATAAAATTAATGGCTAGCCCTCGCTTACTTACTGAGATCCTCGCGGATTTTCTATTCGGTTTTTATTAGTTAAATTAGGTGCTTGAAACACAAAACTTTCCATATACTAAACCGTTGGCAGTAATTATTACCAAAATAATGCAAATGGAAGAAATAATAATACGTTCAAGCAAAACAAAATTAGTGTTAATGCTAATTGTCTGTTTGGCATTTATTATTGGTGGAATTAATATGATTATAGAACCTAATAAATCTATTAATAATCGACATTCAGAGGAATATCTAGTTTTTATTGGATTATTAAGTGTTTTATTCTGTGGTCTAGGTGTTTTTTTTATTGCTAAAAATATTTTTAACAGAAAAGTAGGTTTGATAATAAATAATAAGGGAATTACTGACAACTCAAACACAACAAGTATCGGATTAATAGAATGGGATGATATTACAGGAGTTGAAACTATTCAGGTCAGCATTCCTGCTTATGAATACTTATTCACTGTTTCATCACCTAAAATGTTAATTATAAAAACAAGTAAACCTGAAAAATATATTGAACGTTCAAAAAATATGATTTCAAAAGAAGCTATGAAAACAAATAACAGAATGTATGGAACACCATTAACTATAACATCACATACTCTGAAAATAAAATCATCGAATTTGGAAACAATTATTTCCGAACAACTAAACAAACGAAAAAATAAACACTACCTACAACACCATGTATAATTAATTATATGGTCAATAACGACTTACGAACATTCCTGCGGAATATTATATCTGTGATTTATTTGTTAAATTAGGTGCTTAACTTCGCGACATCAAAGCGCAGCGAACAGAAGAAGTAAACCAAATACTAGACCATTTGACGCCATTAAATAAACAAAATGAATAAATACATTTTTACTTTACTACTTACTATTTTACTTGTTTCTTGTAAACAGAAAAACGATGAAAAACAAAATATTGAAAATCTAACTCAAGGTCCAATTGTTCACAAATCATTAAGTCAAGATCAGTTAACTCAAATCAAGTATATACAGAAAACTTTTAACGAAGTATTACCTGTTTCTCTTGAGGAAACAATTACTAACTTTAAACGTGATCAAAACCCTGATAATGAAATACGTATTTGGTTAAATATGGCAAAAGCTTACGAAGCTTTTTCATTAAAAAACCCTGAGGAGGAAAAAGTCAATTTAAGAAAAGAAGCATTTATGCTCGTTTTTATGCGCTCAATGATGTCTGAAGAGGAAATAATGAAAAATGAAAAGACTGAATATAAATTATTGACGGAAAAAGATATTAAAGAAATTTTTAAGAATTACACATTGGTACCTAAACCTATTACAATTAACAAATAATAATTAACAAAAGTACAATAACTCGTGAAGTCAATTTGATAGATTCTCGACTACTTGGAGATGTTTCTTTGTCGTTCCATTTTTGCAAAATTATGTACTTAAGAATACACAAATTTTGTAGAAATATGTTGTGTGTAATATAAAAAACAGACTGTAAAAAATGAGTTTTTGGAAAAAATTATTTAATGGTAAAAAAGATAACCATAAAACTGAATCGCATTTTGATAAGTATCGAAATGAGCTAAATATATTAAATTTAACAACGATTTCAGATTTAGAGAATTTAGTAAAGCCTGTCATTAGAACGGCAACAAAACTTGAGGTGTTGTCTCCTTCAAGACCTCCTGAGAGTTCTCAATTAATTTCACATTTTGGCGGACAGCCTTATTTTGAAAAAGGCGAATTATGGCCAGCCAGTAATAACGGGAAGCCTTTAGAATTTATTTTTCAAGTATTTAATTCTACTGATTTGCAATTACCTAAAAATATAGAGCTCATTCAATTTTATTATGATTGGGATGAGTTTCCATGGGAAACTTCAAATGATGGTTGGTTAGTGAAAATTTATAAAAAAATTGACAAAGAAAATATCGAATTTGTTGATAAACCAAACGAATTAGAAAGATCTAAATATTGCGAAATAAAATTTAGTTCTACCAAATCCTTACCTGATTGGGAAGGAATAGATTTACATTCTTATAATGCTTCTAAATTATCTTGTGTTTTAAATGAAGATGAGCCTTGGGATAGCTATGATCAAATGGTCACTAAACTTATTGGAGAGCAAGATTATCAAAGCCAACTAGGAGGTTATCCAAACTGGGTGCAAGGAGAATCTACGCCAAATGATAACGAAGGGAACCCAATGAAACTCTTATTTCAAATAGATTCAGAAGAAAATGCTGGATTAATGTGGGGAGATGTTGGATTAATTTACGTTTTCTATGATGATAACACGGAGAGAGTAGAATTCATCTTACAATGTCATTAATTAATGTCTTTGGTAATTGATTATCAATAAAATCGTTTCTGTGTTTTCTCTAGTTCGAGTTTGTTTACTAAATTAGTTGCAGAAGCGTGAAACGAAATCATATACAAACACTTTGATAACAATCTAAAAAAAAGATGATATTATTTTATTCTTTAGGAATTATTAGTCTTATTTCAATCGGAATTTATTATTTCATATGGAAGGATAAACAGAATGATAAAAATAATTTAGATAAGGATTGGCAAAGATTTCTAAAATCTATATCCTTAAATGACATTAAAGGAATCGCTTCTAATGGTGATAAGTTAATTTGGAATAAATATCTTAAGACCGAACAACTTGATAAAATAATTGAAGTCGTAAATTCAAAAGTATCTGATTTTCCAGAATTGAAAGAATTAGAAAATAATGCATTCAATAAAAAGTTGCATTTTAATAGGCCTTTACCATATCTAGGAAGTAGTGATGGTTAAAAGCAAAGTTAGTAACTAACTTTAGAAATGACAGTTATTAAAATATATAAAAACCTGCTACCTGTAATTATAGAATAGACTTGATAATTTAGTACTACTTTTAATAAAATAGAAACAGCAAAAATCGGATGACTAACAACGGCATGGAACTAAACCAAATTATTGATACTATATATCCACTAACAGCGAAATCAAAAAACTTAATAAAGGAGTCAATAATTGAAACAAAGTTTCCAAAAGGCCATATTTTATTTAAAGCCAATAAAATTGAAACCAGTATTTATTTTATAAAAAAAGGCATAGCAAGAGCATATGCTTATTCAGATGATAATCAAATTACGTTTTGGTTTGGCAAAGAGGGAGATCCTATTGTTTCCATGCAAAGTTATGTTAATAATCAAAAAGGCTATGAAGATGTAGAATTACTGGAAGATTGCGAACTCTACGAATTAAAGATAGAACAACTTCAAAAACTCTTTTTAGAAGATATTCAAATTGCAAATTGGGGACGGAAATTCGCGGAATTTGAACTTATTAAATCCGAAGAACGCCTTATTGCTTTGCAATTTAATACCGCAACCCAAAGGTATTTGGCACTTCTTAAAAATTATCCGAGCATTATACAACGTGTGCAATTATCTCATATCGCATCTTATTTAGGTATTACTCAAGTTAGTTTAAGTAGAATTAGAGCAAGCATAAAATAAATAACGTTTTTATCATTTGTTAAATAGTTTCTTCAAAATGTTTAAGACTTTTGTCCTATAGTATTATTCTTTATTGGAGGTTGTCATTCGGTTTCAACTTTAAAAAATGTGAATAATCTAAAACCTTATTTTAAATAAATTTAGATATGTTAAATACGATAAAAATTAAAACACTTATTATTCTATTCTTGTTTACGGTTCTTCTTATAGGCTGTAATGATAAAAGTAACTCAGAGAAATCAACTGTGCAAACAGAGGCTAAAGCTCTAAAAAAGATATTATTTGTAGTAACAAGCCACAGTGAAAAAGGCGATACAGGAGAAAAAACAGGTTACTATCTTGGTGAAGTTTCTCATCCTTGGGATGTATTGCATACTGCTGGATATGAAATAGATTTTGTAAGTCCACAAGGAGGAAAAGCACCTGTAGATGCATTTGATATGTCTGATGCTATCAATAAGAAATATTGGAATAACAACACGTATCGTAACAAAATTGAAAACACCAAAAAGCCTAGTGAAGTTAATCCAGAGGACTATGTAGCCATTCATTATGCAGGTGGTCATGGCGCAATGTGGGATTTTGCAGATAACGAAGAAATAGCAGAGATTGCAGCTAAAATCTATGAAAATAATGGTATTGTAAGCGCTGTGTGTCATGGTCCTGCAGGCCTTGTAAATATTAAATTAAGCAACGGGTTGTATCTTGTGGATGGTAAAAAAGTAAACGCGTTTACAAATGAAGAAGAGGTGAAAGTAAACCTAGAAGATGTGGTTCCTTTTTTACTAGAAGATACATTAAAAGAACGTGGTGCTATTTTTGAAAAGTCAGCGCCTTTTACTGAGCATGTGGTTGCGGATCAACGATTAGTGACAGGTCAAAACCCTCAGTCTGCTCATGGTGTAGGTAAGGCTACCTTAAAAGAGTTACAAAGACTAACTAAAAGCGAAAAATAAATGAGTGGAGAAAAAAATTTAGAGGTGCTTTTAAAGTCAATGAAACCGAAACTCAATGTGGGTGAATTTGTATTCTGTAAAACAGAACATTTGGATCAACTTAATTTGAGCCAAATCATAATGACTTTTAAAGAAGAAGAAAGCACTACCATTATTGCCAAAAAGGAAATTGCAGACCAGCTCAAATTAGATTACTCTTTTGTAGCATCTTGGATTACACTTACTGTACATTCTTCCTTAGAAGCTGTTGGCTTAACAGCCGCATTTTCAAAGGCACTATCTGAAAACGACATTAGCTGCAATGTGGTTGCAGCCTATTATCACGATCATATTTTTGTAGATAAAAAACATACAGAAAAGGCCATGGATATTTTGAATGCATTTTCGAAATAATAAATCTCATAGTAGTACATAAAAAGTAATTGAGAACTAATGAACTGGATACTATTAATAATTGCAGGACTTTTTGAAGTCGCTTTTGCCGCTTGCTTAGGAAAAGCTAAGGAAACCACAGGAATTGAGTCCACTTACTGGTACATCGGTTTCTTCATTTGTTTAGCAGTAAGCATGTCTCTTCTTATAAAAGTAACGCAACATTTACCTATTGGCACTGCATATGCAGTTTGGACAGGTATTGGTGCTGTAGGCACTGTTTTGGTTGGGATTCTGGTTTTTAAAGAGCCAGCAACATTTTGGCGACTCTTTTTTATTATGACATTGATTACGTCAATTATAGGACTAAAAGTAGTTTCCCACTAAACGGACTAAAAAATACAAGAGATGTACAGTCAATTCCGTGTACTATTAATTGCTTAATTCTACTTCTCTTTACCAAAATCATCATGGAATAGTCTATTTATGATTTATTGGTTAACTTACTCACTTAACTAAGTAATCAACCAAAGACAAATGCATTGGTCTTCATTTAGTCTAAAAAAATTCGAATTTAATTATGAGGAATAACTCCTATATTATTTTTAGCCACATTATTTGTGTTGTCTTTTTAATGATTTTTAATAATGTTTATGCACAATGTATAATCGATAACAACTTAGATGATGCTATAAGCAGTATTGAATTAAATCATGTTGGAGAAACCCACTCCTATGGTCAATCTTTTGTTTCTGACTGTAACGGAAATATTGAATATTTTGAGATATCAAACAGTACTCAAGAAGGATATTTTGATGTGCAAACTATTGAAATCTACAATGGCACAGATTTTAATGCCACTCCTATATACACTCAAGCATACGACCAAGTGACAATATTTAGTATAGGAGAATCATTTGGATTTGTTATTGATAATAACATTGAATTACTCTCAGGCAACGTATATACAATTATAGTAACTTTTAGTGGAGCAAGCTTTTTAATATCTGATACAGATAATTATAATTCTGGTTCAGCAATTATAGATGGAGTTAGTCAAACAGATAAAGATTTATTTTTTAAAGTCTTACTTTCTGATACAAATGATAATTGTAATGCTGGCAATGAATATATAATGGGAGATGCAACAAATATAGTTTCAGGTTCAAGCGGAAATACACATTATCTACAATTATTACCTTTAAGTTTATCAAATACAGGCTATTTAACGGGTTTAGGATATACAGGAATAAGCTCTAACGGTGAAATAAGAATGGCTTTATACGATGACCTTAATAACGCACCAAATAATTTATTAGCAGAAACGACTATAGAAGATTTTAATTTTGGTAAACAAACACTATCTGTAACTCCTGTTACTTTAAGTCCAGGTAACTATTGGATTTCATATATAGTAAATGCGCCAACTAATACGTCTTTATGGAGGGTTGATTCTTATGAGCCCATTGAAGATTATTACTACTTAGCGTTAGACACTTTTGGAAGCGATTTGCCCAATCCGTTTGTAGGAGGTACAATGTCTATTAACGATACCAAATATCCTTTATTTGCAGAAATATCTTGTGATTTTTTAAATGTTGAAGAATTTGAATATCAAAAAATAGAAATGTATCCAAATCCAACTTCAGGAAAACTATACTTTAAAGGAATTCATAAAAATACAGCGTATACTATTTATTCGCTTCTCGGAAAAAAGGTGCTTCATGGAAAAATAATAGATGACTCTTTTATTAATCTTTCGCACTTAAATGATGGTTTGTATATTGTAAGATTAGAAAATGGATTTAACTATAAATTTGTAAAGGAATAAACTACAGGCAACACGTAAAACAATCATCGATGAAGATATTAACTTTTGGAATTTTAATATTATTACTATTTACTTGTAAAGAACAACCAAAACCTGAATTCTCATTAAAAGGGAAAACGAAAGATGTTGAAAACGGAATGGTTATCTATTTAGTAAATAAAGAGTTTCAAGATTCTACCGTCGTGGAAAACAATACTTTTTACTTTAAAACTAAATTACCTTATTATCCTATCCAAGCCGTTTTACGTACTAAAGACAATTTTGCTTATAGATTTTTATGGTTAGAGGATAATTCAATGACGTTTGATGCATCAAATGGAGATTTCTTAACGGCTAATGTAACAGGTTCTGAGTCCGAGAATTTAAGTCAAGATTTATATAGGGTTATAGATACATTACCAAGAGAAGAACGTTTAAAAAAAGAGTTAGAATTTGTTAAGAATAATCCCAACAGTATTGTAAGTGCATCAATGCTTGCAGTATATTCCACAACGTTTGGAAAAAAGAAAACAACGGAACTTTTTAAACCGTTTTCTAAACAAAACAAAAACTCAAAATACGGAGAGAAAATTGCTAAATACATCGAATTAAATAAAGAACCAAAAATAGGAGATCAATTTGCGGACTTTGAAATGGCAGACCAAAATGGTAAGTCCCAAAAATTATCTGACATTAAAGGAAAAGCAATTCTTCTTGAATTTTGGTCCTCTTGGTGTGGGCCTTGCAGAAAAGAAAATCCGAATCTCGTGAGAACTTACAAGAAATTTCAACCCAAAGGATTTAAAATATTTGCAGTGTCTTTAGATGAGGACAAAGATAGTTGGCTACAGGCCATCGAAAAAGACAGCTTAAACTGGACACACGTGAGTGATCTAAAAAGTGACGAAAATGAAGCTTCGCTAATCTATGGAATTAACGGAATTCCAGACAATTTTTTAATAGCCGAAAATGGTGAAATAATAGGAAGGAACTTACGAGGAGAAGAACTGAACCAAAAATTAAGTGAACTTTTAGACTAATAGCTCAATGACGTTACCTCAAAACAAAAAAACGAAACATAAATGAATAAAATAATACTTCTATTAGTAGTCACAGTTACTCTGTTAGGCTGCAAAACCTCAGAAAAAGAAGTAGACAAACTTGAGTTAGCTAAAAGGTATTATAAGTTTCTAGATAGTTCTGATACTTCTAGCATGCTAACTTTATTGGGAGATAGTATTGTTATTAGAGAAAGTGAAGACAACTATGAAGAGCGTTTCTCTAAAAAAGGATATATTAATTGGCTAGAATGGGATGCTATATTTGAACCAACATACAAAATCATTGAAATTGAACAAGACAGTGAAATGGTTAAAGCAAAAATTTCAAAAATAGACAAAAGACTTTTTTTTCTTCATGAAGAACCCATGGTTTGGAATGAAATTATACAATTTGATAATAATAAAATCACTAGAGTAGAAAGGGTAAAATACGAGGTGTTCGATATTTCTAGATTTGTTAAAAACAGAGAAGTACTTGTACATTGGGTTGATAAAAATCATCCTGAATTGAATGGGTTTTTAGAAGCACAAACAAAATCTGTTGCAATGAAATATTTAAAAGCACTAGAGTTATTTCAAAACAAAAAATAACGTACAATACCATTTAATGTAATAGTTAGATAAGATGGCTACGCACAGTACCTAGAGCCAATCATTTCTTCAAACTAATTAGGTCTAAATTTAAAGAAATAATTCAGTGATATTTTAAGTAAAATGCATAAGAAAATAGCCCTCTTTTTTTTGAAATTTTCATTAACTTTGAGTAGCCATTCTAGTTAACATGTTGTTGCAGAGATAGTCGTATGATATGGCTAAATAAATTCACAAATAGGTTATTATGTCACTTCGCCAAATTATCTATACAAGTCAAGCTTCCGAACAGTTTAATAAACGCAGCCTTTTAGATTTACTTCATACATCGCGTGGTTATAACACAATAGATAATATCAGTGGAGTTTTGATGCATAGAGATGGCTATTTTCTTCAAATTATAGAAGGAGAACAAGATGTTATTGAAGATTTGTTTCAACGACTTAATAATGATACACGTCATAAAAATATTAAAATGATACTCGATCGATCTGTAGAAAGTAGATTGTTTTCAAACTGGGCAATGGGTTGTGCAGATTTCGACGAGCCAGAGTTGAGTATGCTACCAGGAATTCGCACTGATTTAAGTAATCCTGAGGTGATTGAAGATCTTATAATACATCTACCTGAAATCGCGGATTTTTTGCTAGATAAATTAGACTAATTTGTGTTTTAGAATCTTGAGATAATTATTTTCATTGAAATAAATCAACTGAAAACAAGATTATAAAAGGTGTAAATTTATAGCCGAAAGAAGATAAGGTAATCACAATCTGTTAAGGATAAACAAGCTTTAGTAGTAAAATTAAATTATTCAAGCGCTAACAACATGTATCTTGCATGAATAAATATATTACTATGAAACTAAACTTATTATCATGCGACGCTCAAAGACCAGATAAAAGAGCAATATCCAAATGTATTACAGAGATTTCAAAACAAGGTAATCCTTCTTTGTCAAATGAGCTTGCAGATATTCTTTTAGAAGGCGATGCAGTAGATATTGAAGTCCACGACAAAAACTCTGGCTCTGCATTAAGGGCCTTGCGAAAACTAGATATTGATTACGAAATAGTAGAATAAAAATTAAGCACAAGTAATGATCCACTTAATAGTAGGCAACACAGGTTCTGGTAAAACCACCTATGCTAATGAATTAAAAAGAAGAATCAACGGTATTGTTTTTTCAATTGATACATGGAACAATGTGTTGTTTCTACCAGATAAAAAAGATACTGACGGTTTAGATTGGTTTTTAGAACGGATTGAACGGTCCGAACGTGTGATGTTAGATTTAATTCATCAGTTAGAAGTTTCAAAAATAGATACTATTTTAGATTTAGGATTGGCTAAATTTGGACATCGCGAAAAGTTTAGAAAATTCGCAGAGATGAATAACTACAACATAAAATTGCATTTTTTAGATGTTTCTAAAACCAAACGGTTAGAGCGTGTAATGAAAAGAAATGAAGAAAAAGGCGCTACTTTTGAGTTTGAAGTCACCAAAGATAACTTCGATTTTATGGAGACTTGGTTTGAAAAACCAACGGAAAGTGAGATGATTGATGCGTTTTTAATTAAAGATGAAAACTAAATAGTATTAACTAAAAAGTCTGACTATGGATAAGCGGGAAAATTCAATTGAAATTAGCAAAACAGAATTTCAAAAAATAGGCTACCAACTCATTGATACCATTTCAGAATTTCTCGACGATATTTCCGGTAAACCAGTAACAACCAGTAAGTCGCCAAAAGAGTTGCAAGAGGTATTAGGTAATGCCTCATTACCAAAAGAGGGCAAACCAGCAGAACAATTATTGGCATCTGCTTCAAAATTATTATTTGATAATTCGTTATTAAATGGTCATCCCAAATTTTTCGGATTTATAACATCATCTGCTGCACCAATTGGCGCCTTGGCCGATTTGTTAGCCGCTTCAGTAAATCCAAATGTTGGAGGACAAATATTGAGTCCAATAGCAACCGAAATAGAAAAGCAAACCATTAAGTGGTTGGCAGAATTTATTGGAGTGTCACCAAATTACGGAGGTGTTTTAGTGAGTGGAGGTAATATGGCCAATTTTACAGCATTTTTAGCCGCAAGAACAGCAAAAGCACCTAAGGATTTAAAAGAAAAAGGTCTTTCAAATAATTCAAAACAATTAATATCCTATTGTTCTAAATCTACACATACATGGATAGATAAAGCAGCAATTTTGTTTGGTCATGGGAGTGATTCTATACGTTGGATTCCTACAGATGATTCTAATAAAATGAATACTCAAACTTTAGAGCAAACCATAAAAGAAGACATAGCGCAAGGACATCAACCTTTTATGGTTGTTGGTACAGCAGGTGATGTGAGTACAGGTGTTGTAGATAACCTTGAAGCGATTGCTGCAATATGTAAAACCAACGATTTATGGTTTCATATTGATGGAGCATATGGCATTCCTGCTGCGGTTATTCCTGAGTTGAAAGAACTATTTAATGGAGTAGAAGAAGCAGATTCAATTGCTTTAGATCCGCATAAATGGTTGTATAGTCCTTTGGAAGCTGGTTGTACGTTGGTTAAAAATCCAAAACATTTAATTGAAACCTATAGCTCGCATCCAGAATATTATAATTTCAGTTTAACTGAAGAAGGAGGTTCCCTAAACTATTTTGAGTATGGTCTTCAGAATTCAAGAGGCTTTAGAGCTTTAAAAGTTTGGTTGGCATTACAGCAAATAGGCAGTGATGGTTATGTAAAGTTGATAAGTGAAGATATAGCCTTATCAAAATATTTTGCGGAATTGGCGGATAAGCATTCGGAATTAGAAGCTGTAACTCAAAATTTGAGCATTGCGACATTACGATATATTCCTAAAAATCTTGACTTAGTAGGTGAAGAAAGAACAGAGTATTTAAATACACTAAACGAAACCTTAGTCACTAAACTACAAGAAGGTGGCGAACTGTTTTTATCTAACGCCATTGTAAAAGAACACTATTGCATGAGAGCTTGTATCGTTAACTTTAGAACGACGAAAAAAGATATTGAAGAGTGTATTGAAATTATAGTGAAAGCAGGTTGTGAAATACATAAATTACTCATTCAACAATAACTATATTTAAGACACTTTTAGTCTGTTTTGGTAGAAAAGATGAATTTAACAATTATCATTTCGTTAAGATTAGCGGCATTAATTATATTACACATAATTTAATCTAGTTTAAATTTTTGAAGTCGTAATTCCACAAATACAGCGCTTTAAAACCTTTCAATCCTTTTTTCTATTCTCTATATTTAAAGAACACAAAACTTTAAATAACGTATGCGAATAGGTATTATAATTGGAAGAATTGGAGGTGTCGATGGTGTCGCTCTCGAAACCGAAAAATGGATAGATGTATTAAAAAAACTAGGACATGAAGTCTTTATTATGTCTGGGGAATTCGAATCCTGGGAAATGGATTATGAGCACGATTATCTATTTCCGGCTTTATCCTTTTTTTCAGTAGAAGCAGAATGGGGACAACGTAAAGCATTTTACGAGCCAGACAAAGATCCTTATCCTTTGCTTGACCATGTTGAGGATGCTTCTAATATGATACATCAAGCCATGGAAGCTTGGGTTTTAGAAAAGCGTATAGAAGTTATTCTTTCAGAAAATGCTTCGGCTTTACCATGCCATTTATCAATGGGTGTTGCCATTAAAAAATTAATTAAATCTACAGGCTTACCTGTTGTTACTCACGATCACGATTTTCATTGGGAACGTGGTCAACGTTACGTGTCTGTACACCCTGAAGTAAATAAGTATGTCGATGAAAATTTTCCATTGTTGCTGCCAGATGTTAAGCATGCGGTTATTAATACGTTTGGTGTAGAAACCTTTAAAAACCGATTTGATATTGATGCCACTTTGGTGCCTAATGTTATGGATTTTAATCGTGTGTATGGTGTGCCAACACCAGAGAATGAGTTTTTCTTAAGAGACGTCGGTGTTTTAGAAGATGAAATTGCTCTATTACAAGTAACACGTATTGTAAGACGTAAAGGAATTGAAACTGCTATTTCATTAATTGATCAACTCAACGATAAGAAACTAAAATTAGTCATTACAGGTAATAATAATGACGATGAGAATAAGGAATATTATAATGAATTAATAGACCAAATACATGATTTAAACCTCTCTAGTCAGGTCATATTTGCAGCTCACAAAGTTTTAGACCATAAAGATTTATCTGACGTGTATGCTCACGGTAGAGCAGCAACTTATTTTAGTACGTATGAAGGCTTCGGAAATGCTTTTGTAGAAACAGTACTCGCTAAAAAACCAATTTTTGTAAATGATTACAAACCAGTCTATAGCCAAGATATAGGTAATAAGGGATTTGAAACGGTAATGATTACAGATAGTAATTTAACACCAGAAAGTGTACAGCAAATGTCTGATATTATTTATAACCCAAAACGCTGTTTAGAGATTGGAGAATACAATTTTAACATCGGTAAAAAACACTTTTCATATGAAGTATTAGAAGAAAAGCTAAGCCAATTATTTAAATTTTAAGAACTAGAAGATGACTGATAAGAAAACAACAAAAATTACTAATATTTTAAATGAGCTTAACAATGAAAAGATAAATACCTGGTTTGATTTAGGTTTATTCATGGATAAATTTAAAGAGAAAAATTTACCATCTGCTTTTAAAGGTAATGCCTCTACTTTCGATTCACATGTGGAGAAAGGAGGTATTGCATTCTTAACGTTTTATTTTACAATTGATGGTATAACGGTAGAAACTGAAAAGTATGCCAAAACTTTTAAGAACATATATCCAGATATTCCTATTCACTTTATTGCTGGAGAAATTAAAGAGGAAGCGGATGAGTTAATTCCTAAAGGTGCATTCAAAAAAGTAATTCCAGAAATGGAAGCTTTTGATGCTTGGCCTTTATATAAAGATTTCTTTCAGATTAAAATGGAACGAGGTAGTGAAGCTTACAATAATCTTATTGGTAAGTTTTGGGCTGAGGTTTTAGTTATTGTAGAAAAATTAGGTAGTTATATCGAAGAGAATGATATTTCGTTGTTATATCTTATAAATGTCTGTTCTAATCCAGGTAATGTGTCGTTGGCTTTGGCTACGGTTTTAATTTCAGAATACTTAGGCATTCCGGTCATTAACAATAATCACGATTTTTATTGGGAAGGTGGAAACAGAGCAGTAGAAATAAAGAAAAAAGGGCTTAAAAAAGGGCCAAGAGATTTCTTTTTCCATAATGCACATGTTGGTGAGTTTTTCTCAATTATAGAAACTATTTATCCATGGGAAAGTCGCTCTTGGATGAATGTAAATATCAATAGAATTCAACAAGACCATTTAATAAATATTAATGGACATAATCCTGCCAATGTTGCATTGTTAGGTACAGCAGTAGATACCAAAATGCATCAAATGAGTAAGCGTGATATTATTAAAGCGTTCATGCAAGTGTCTACTATTTTTGCGAATAAAAAAGATACAATTACAGTTCATACAGCCGCACACCATACAGAAAGTAAACGCTCTTTAAAACCTATATTATTAGGATATAAAACTATTAAAGATTTCGATTTTGTAAATAACAACATCGTGTTTTTACAACCTACAAGAGTTATTAGTAGAAAGTCTATTGAGTTGAATTTTAAACTCATTAAACGTTTGTTCTCTTACGATGCTTTTGCGGATAAGTTTATTACCAATCCACAATTAAAATTATCCTTAATCGTTTCCGGACCCATTCCTCATGGTCAGCAGAATTATTATGAAGACTTAAAAAAAGACTTTAAAAAGTTTTTAAAAGACCTTCCAAAAGAATTTAGAAAACGTGTATTACTTGGGTTTTTGTTTAGCGAGTTCGATAAAAATGATTTTAAAAAGAAACACAAAAAACCTTTAGATATAAAGCAACTTTTTGATGTTGCCTCTTTAATTTTATTACCAAGCCAAACAGAAGGGCGAGGTTTGCCAATTATTGAAGCAGCAGCTTGTGGAACACCTATATTTTGCAGACAATACGAACCAAGAGAGGTTTATGATGAGGTTATTGGTCGTCACTTAGACGAGTCGCTTCGTCTTAATGTTTTAGAATTTAAAGGGTCTAAAGTACCAAAGAAATTAGCAGAAAGAATCTGTGACCATGTGTTTTATCCGCAAAACAGAATGGTAGATGTAACACACAATAGAAGTGTAATTAAAAAACGTTACAGCTTAGAATCCTTAGAAGATAATATCCGCTATATTTTACAGCGTATGTATTATCAGTTGGCTTCGGTTTCAATTGACGATAATCCTCAGGTAATTAATTTATTAAAACAATATAAAGCGTCTGTAGATTTTGAAAACGATGATCTTAATGCAATTCTCAATAAAAAAACGAGACATTATTTGCCTGGTTATGGTCGTTTATCTTTTATGCATTATTTAAAGTCGCTGATTGACCCAAGTTTCTTTAGAGTTGAACAGCAATTGGTAAAAGGACGAGTAATGCGTTATGCCAGAACGATGGAAAATGACATTCCAGATTTGGTAAATACGAATCTCGAAGTCATTCATAAATATTACAATGCTATTGATGATATTTTTAAATATGTTGATGGCGAAATTTCTATTCGTCATGATCATGCTTTAGCGTATCGTCATAGAAATAAAAAATCGTATGCTTATCAAGCTTTTACGCTTCAAGAGATAACAGGTTTGGTAAATATGATTTATACAGATGTTTTTAAACCAAAACATCTTCCAGATTTAACTTTAGCACCACAATTTTTTGCCGATTGGGAATTAGCGCTTTTTCAGCTAACCAATAGTAAATCTTTAGGTATTGATGACCGAAAAATATTAACTAAGAATTTAAAAAAGAATGTGCCTAAAGGTTATTTTCCTGGACGTTACATTAAGCATGAATTAGAATATTTTGTGTTACAGCCAGTTAGAGCACAATTAAATTTAACAATACAGCAAGAGTTAACTTCAGAAATACTTGAAGCTAACGTAGATAAGTTAGAGAAAATCTACATTTTTATACATGAGGCAAGAATTACCAAATGGTTTTCTAGTGCAGATATTAAGGATTATTTAGAAAGCGGAAAAGAGCCAGAATTAGGCTTGTTGTATAGAGCAGGCGTTGTTCAGATTATTGAAACGAAGCAATGGTCAGAAGGTGTGCATTTTCCACAAATGGGAGCAAAGGCTATAAAGATTTTACGAGATATTAAAGCTGCAGATGGTTTCTTAATCACCAATGGCGAATCTGCGGCAATGATGACAGATATTATAGAAATCGACCATTTCCATATCGGAAAAGTATTGTATGAAATGACAGCCAAAATTATGGGAATTCCTAAAGGCAGTGGATTTATTCAGTTTGTGCCAGCAGGTGTACGTACTACTTTGGCATATCCTACACCAATTCAAACCGCTAAGGATTTTGATAAGGTTCTTAAAAGCGATTTGTATCAAGATTTAAAAGATACATTAAGCGAAAAGGAGTTGTTGGGTATGATAACGAAAGATGCTATTGAAAACGGAACACCTATCGCTAAATTATTAATTCAGATTAAAGAGGGTTTAAAATTATCTAAAACCGTTGAAAAAGTAAAATCATCTTATGCAGGAGGCGTTTATGCAGACGGTTTACCTTGGAGTGGTGTTTTAGCTGAAATTGATACCAAAAAATACCATTGGAAATTTGCGGCACATATTGCCAATAAAGAACCTAAAAATGTACCAGCACTTGTAACAGAGTACAAGAAGAAAAGCAAAAATCCAAATAAAATTGAGTTGGCTTGGAATGGTGGTTATATTTTAAATCCGGAATTGGTTGGTAAACTCGGACTGCCAGAAACCTATATTGGTTCGCCTTTAGGTTTGTTAATTATGGATAACAAAGTGTTTTGTCCACCACTTTTTAATAAACCTGCTTTTATCATTTATAAAAATGGCGATGTAGATATTAGAAAAGTGAATAGTAAAGCAGGTTTTATTATTAAAGAAAAAAGTAACGCAATAACTTTTTCTAGTAATAATTATAATAAGCATAGTAACACAGAGCCTTGTTTTTATGATTTGTCTTATTCTGAAGAAATTTTTAAAGCCAAAGGAAATGTTATTGTAAGAATAGCAGGTAATACAGTCAAAGAAATTATTAAAACAAAATCAGACGAAGAGGTGCGAGTGATTCCTGTTGGAATTACATTATCTATTCCTGAAGCTTTATTTTTAGAAACCATGTTTGAAGAAGGTAAACCATTATCAATTCAATTATTAGAGCCAGAAGAAAATCCTTATAAATGGGATGAGATTTCTTATGCAATTGAAGCAGGGCCAATGTTAATTGATGGCGGAAAACAAATTCTAAATATGGAAGACGAAGGTTGGAAAACCTCTAATTCCATAAAAACACAAGCAGCACGATTAGATTATACAGATATGCGTGGACCAAAAATTGCTGTTGGTATTACCAAAGAAGGTAAATTGATGGTATTGATGGTAAATGGTCGTATTAGAGAATCTGTTGGAGCAACACATTTTGATATGGTAGATATTCTTTTAAAATATGGAATGGATAAAGCTATGGGCTTTGATCCAGGTGGAAGTAGTACGTTAGTTGTAGATGGAAATATTATGAATATCTCACCATACAATAAAAATTATGAAAAAGATATTTATGCCTTACCACCAGAACCAAGATTTGTAGCCAATGCTATTATGGGTTGGATTGAAGACTGATTTGAAGCATAAAGTTGAAAAAGAGGCAAATAGTGATATTTGCCTCTTTTTTTATTCAATTTATTCCTTAATGCCTGGTTGAGCGTAGTCGAAACCTCTTTTATAGCGTAACATCACTTAGAGTGAAATTCCTTTTTTAGGAATTTTGTATAGAGAAGTTAACGAATTATAACAGTTCTCGATACAATTTTTTTTGTGCCTCAAAATCACTCTAACTGACGATTTATTTTTTAATATAACGATTATTAGTAATCAAAACTTATCCTAACAAATCCTCTAAAGCAGGTTTCAAATTCACATATTTAAAATCAAAACCTTCACTTTCTACTTTTTTAGAACAGACACGTTGACTTTCAAATAATAAAATATGCATCTCTCCTAAAACGAGTTTCATGGCAAACTTTGGAATGTTTGGTAGTAATAATGGACGACGAAGCACCTTTGCTGCAGCTTTAGTTAATTCTTTATTACTTACTGCATTCGGAGCAACTCCATTGTAAATACCTTCAAGACGATGCTGAACTGCATATACAAAAAGTGCTGCTAAGTCTTTAACATGAATCCAGCTTTGCCATTGTTTACCGCTTCCAAAGGCTGCACCAGCACCAAACTTTATAGGTTTTACAATTTCTGGTAATGCACCTCCATCTTTAGCTAAAACTAAACCAATTCTAATTTTGGCGACTTTACAGCCTAAATCTTTAAATCCATCTACAGCAGCTTCCCATTGGTGTACTACTTTTCCTAAAAACGAATCTGAAATCTCAGTATTAGTTTCTTCGTAATAGTTTACTAAACTTGTTGGGTAAATGCCAATTGCACTAGCTGAAACGACATGGTCAATTTTATAATTATGCGTTTTTATAGTGTCTTGTAAAAGTTGTGCTGTTTTGGTACGGCTATCTAGAATTTCTTTTTTGTAACTGTCTGTCCATCGTTTAGAAATAGAAGCGCCAACCATATTTATAATAGCAGTAACACCTTCAAAGCACTTGTGATCTATTTGGCGCTTATTAGGATTCCAATAGAAACCTTTATAATTTGTGTCTGTACTGAGTTTAGATTTTGAAGTGGTTAAATAATGGACATTTATTCCTTCAGTATGACATTTTTTTACAATTTCTTGTCCAATTAATCCTGTAGCTCCTGTAATTAAAACGGTCATTTTTCTTTTTTAGT
The DNA here is from genome assembly GCF_003386165.1 of Winogradskyella eximia. Classification (GTDB taxonomy): domain Bacteria; phylum Bacteroidota; class Bacteroidia; order Flavobacteriales; family Flavobacteriaceae; genus Winogradskyella; species Winogradskyella eximia. The sequence goes on from NZ_QRDV01000004.1 coordinate 161,045, forward strand.
AAAGATACGAAAGGTCTAAACTGTGCGCATGAAATTTAGATTGGATTTAACGTTTGTAGTAGTAATAATTATACTTGCGCTAAATCGAGGATTTCAATGATGTGGTAAAGGTTTAAAGAACCTAATTTTAAACTGAAAGTTTTGTTGCTCTCAACATTTCGCGTTTTCCTGGAGGTCCAGGCAATCGTTCAACAGTAAATCCAACGGCTTGCATTGCACGTCTCACGCTTCCTTTTGCAGAATAGGTGACTAAGATACCATTCTCTTTTAGCGCATTAAACATGATTTTAAAAATGTCTTCTGTCCATAAATCAGGCTGTACACGAGCTCCAAAAGCATCAAAGTATATGATATCAAATTTATCTTTGGCCTCTATCTCTTTAAAGAACTTTTGCTGTTTTTCTAATTTAAAAAGCGGTGTGATATCATGTGGTGTTTCCCAAGGCGTTTCATGTAGTTTTTCAAAGACTGCATTATGTGAAGTGGAAATCAATTCAACATAATTAAGCTGATTAATTTCTTCAATTTGAACAGGATAAGCCTCTACGCCAACATAATTTAGCGGTAACTTTAATTTTTCCGCTTCAATTAAAGTTAAAAAAGCATTTAGTCCTGTGCCAAAACCAATTTCTAATATAGAAACCGGTTGTGATTCTGAAACCAATTCAGAATTACTAATTATATCAGTATAAAAAAACAAACCATGTTTTAAAAAAACGTGGTTTGCTTCTTGTATTGCACCATGAATAGAATGGTATTGCTCGTTCCATTCTTCAATCTGTATGGTTTTTGAACCATCTGAGGTGGTAATTATTTTTCGCTTCAAATTATTGAATCAGTAGTTTCTTAATTTTCGGAATAGGTCCTGTGCATTCTGTTTTATGACAATTTAAACAATTGTTTATCGCAGCATTATAGCGTTCCTTCAATTCTATATTAGACAGTGTGTCTACAATAGCTTCTTGCGATTCAATAAAAACGTTTACAAAACTTTGCCAGTTTTCTGTTCTAGATTTACCATCAGTCATTTCAGCTGAGTGTAACTTTAATAAATCTAAAGGCAGTCTTGCTGGTGTTTCTCCGGCAACAATTTGTGCTTTTAATTGTTGGTTATACGCATACATAGCGTTCATAAAACCTGCCATTTCAGAAGGTTGGTACATGTCGTATTCAACTATCTTTTTTGTTGGTTCTTCTATTGCTTTATCTTTATTTTTACAGCTAAATAGTGTTAAAAATAAAAAAACAACAATGCCTAAAATCTTATTGTTTAAGTAAAACTCCATCAGCTTCAAAACCATATTCAAATTTAGGATCTGTAATTGCAGCAATTTCTTCTTCAGATTTACCAGCATCTTCTGCATAGTGTCTTAATTCCTCAACAGAAGTTTCAGAAACATAAGCTTTTCCGTTCATTACAACTTCACCTTCAGCATTTAATGGCATAAAAAAACCGTAGTCTTTAAATTTTACCATTATCTGGTCTTTTCCATTAATATCAATTGTCATCCAACAGCCTTTTTTAGAGCATACCTCTTTTATTTTACCTCGCATTTTGGCATTTATAGTATCGCCTGCTTTTAAATCTTTATAACGCTCTAACATCCCTTTTGGATACATAGCATCTGTATCATTAATTTCTTTACCAAAAGAAGCATATGCAATTTCTTTTTGCGCTTCTTCAGCTTGGTTGTCAGTAGCTTTTGTTTCGTTTTTACAAGATAGAGTAGCGAAACATATCGCTACGAGAAGAATCATTTTTTTCATTATTATATTTTTTTTGTTGAATTATTCCTGAATTGCGAAATTACAAAATTTAAGGGAATATTGTTTTTTTTTAACGGTATCGATTATGTACTTTTGTTCTTAAATCTTAATAATTATGGCTATTCATACAGATAAAATTAGTGTTGAAAAATCTAAAACATCTAAAATCGGAAATGTTGATTTTAGTAATTTAACTTTTGGTCGCGAATTTACGGACCATATGTTTGTCTGTGATTATGAAGATGGAAAGTGGCAAAATCCAAAGGTCATACCATATCAAGCTATGAGTTATGAACCTTCGGCACGTGTTTTTCATTATGGACAAGCCGTTTTTGAAGGTATGAAAGCTTATAAGGATGATGACGGAAAGGTGTTTCTTTTTAGGCCGAAGCAAAACTTTGATAGAATTAATAAGTCTTCTGCACGTTTGGCAATGCCAGCTTTTCCTGAGAATTATTTTTTTGAAGGGTTAGAGACTTTATTAAAACTAGATAATGAGTGGATTAAGCCAGGAGTTGGTAATTCATTATACTTGCGTCCATTTGTTATAGCAACAGAACCTGCCATATCTGCTTCACCAGCAAATATGTATCGTTTTATGATTATTTGTTCTCCAGCAAAATCGTATTACAACTCAGCTGTTCGTGTATTAATAGCAGAGCATTTTAGTCGTTCTGCAAATGGTGGAGTTGGTGCTGCAAAAGCTGCAGGAAATTATGCTGCTCAGTTTTATCCAACAAGTTTGGCGCAACAAAAAGGATTTCAGCAAATCATATGGACAGATGCAGATACACATACCTTCTTAGAAGAAGCAGGAACTATGAATGTGTTTTTTAGAGTGAATGATAAATTAATTACGGCACCTACAAGCGATAGAATTTTAGATGGTGTCACTAGAAAAAGTATTATTCAACTTGCAGAAGATTTAGGTATTACTTGCGAAGTAAGACAAGTCACAGTTGAGGAAATTAAAAACGCATCTAAAGATGGTAGTCTCAAAGAAATTTTCGGAGCAGGTACAGCTGCAGTGATTAGTCCAATTTCAGCATTTGAACATCATGAAGAATTATTTGAAATTGCTGAGGTAGAAGATTCTTATGCTAAGAAATTTAAACAAACCTTATTGAATATTCAACATAATCTATCTGAAGACAAACATGGATGGAGACGTGAAGTTAAATAATCAGTTGTTATAAAAGTTTATATAAAAAAAAGTAGCCGTGAGGCTACTTTTTTTATGATTCTAATATGGCTTTAATGTGTGGTTTAAAATAATTGGGTCCTTTTAAAACCTTGCCATCTTCTCTATATATAGGTTCACCATCTGCACCTAATTTGCTCATGTTGCTGCGTTGTATTTCCTCGAAAACTTCTTCAATTTTATGTTGCATACCATGTTCTATAATGGTACCACATAATATGTAAAGCATATCGCCTAAAGCATCTGCAACTTCAACTAAGTCATTGTTATTTGCTGCTTCTAGGTATTCCTCGTTTTCTTCTCGCATGAGTTTATAACGTAGCATGTTTTTTTCAATTCCTAGGTCAGCTTTTGGAGTTTCTCGATGTCCAATTTTAAAAGCAGTATGGAATGCTTTTACAGCATTGATTTTGTCTTGCATAGTTGTAGTTTTAATCCTTATTTTTGTATAAAAATAAGAAGATGTTTAGTACTGGTCAATTGATTTTTGGAATATTATTTTTTATTGCCTTTGTTATCGTTGTTGGTTACCAATATCGTAAAGATCTTAATTTGCATAAACTGCATTATAAAGGTACTATTTGGGTACTTATTGCATTTATAGGTTTTATAGGTATGATTGCTGCCATAAAATTTATTTTTATGTAAACCCTATTATTTTTAGGTTGAAGTCTAGAAACATAAAAAATTAGCACAAAAAAAAGCAGTCATATTATGACTGCTTTTTATATGGTACTCTAATTTTATTTAGATTTTTTCTGCAGTTACTGTCACTTTCATTTCCATATCATCATTGATAAATTTATCACCTAAATTATCAAAAAATGATTTAGAGCCATATTCAACATTCCATTTAGAACGGTCAATTGAAAAGGTTTCACTTTTTAAAGTTACCACATTATCATTTACTTCTGTTGTTACAGGGAAACTGATATTATTGGTTTTTTCTTTAATCGTTAAGTTTCCAGATAACATAGTTTTACCATCTGCCGTTGCAATACCTGTAACTTCAAAAGAAGCGGTTGGGAATGCTTCAACATTAAAAAAGTCAGCATTTTTAAGGTGTCCAGTTAATTTTGCGTTGCCTTCGTCCTCAACCGGTATATCTGCTACAACAATACTATTCATGTCAATAGTAAAATTACCACTTTCAATAGCTCCGTCGTTAAGTTCTAATTTTCCTTCTTTTATAGAAATTGTACCATTATGGCTACCTGTTGGTTTAAAACCTTTCCATTCAATCATAGATTGATCTGAATTTACTGCGTATGCAACTGCAGTTACTTCAGCCACGGCAGCTTCTTCTGTACTTGTTGTTTCAGCTTCTTTAGCTTTATCCTTACAGCCTGTAAATGCTATTAATGCAACAACAGTAAAAATTTTTAAAAATGATGTCTTCATGTCAGTAATTATTTGTTTTAGTTTTAAGTTGTAAAGATAAGTAATAGAAGATAAAAGTTTGATAAAAAAATGTTAATGACATTTTGACATTTTTATAATAATGGCAGTACTTTTGCCAATTCTAATTGAAAGATAAAAAAGAACTCTAAAAATGAGTAAAAAAGATAAAAACAGTAAGGTAGAAGATTCACAATTTGAGGATCAAACTTCTACAACAGCAGAAGCAGCTGCAGAAGAGCAAAAGGAAACTAAAACTCCAGAAGAACAATTACAAGATCAATTGGTCAGTGAGAAGGATAAATTTATGCGTTTGTTTGCTGAGTTCGAAAATTATAAAAAACGAACAACAAAAGAGCGTATAGAATTATTTAAAACAGCAAGCCAAGATGTTATGGTGTCTATGTTGCCTGTTTTAGACGACTTTGAGCGTGCTTTAACGCATATTGAAGACGATAAAGAAGCTGAAGAATTAAGAAAAGGCGTTTTATTAATCTATAATAAGTTAGTAAACACTTTAGAACAAAAAGGCTTAACTAAAATAGAAGTAAGACAAGGTGATACGTTTGATGCGGACAATCATGAAGCTATTACGCAAATACCTGCACCAAGTGACGATCTTAAAGGAAAAATAATCGATGTTGTAGAACGTGGTTATAAATTAGGAGATAAAGTTATTCGTTTTCCTAAAGTAGTTATTGGACAATAATATTGAAAAATGAGTTTTTACAAAAGTAAAGACGCTGAATAAATTAGTTGATGAAAGAAGATTATTACGACATATTAGGAATTAGTAAAGGAGCATCTGAAGCCGAAATTAAAAAGGCTTATCGCAAAATGGCATTAAAGTATCATCCAGATAAAAATCCTGATGATAGTAGTGCTGAAGAGAAATTTAAAAAAGCAGCAGAAGCCTACGAAGTCTTAAGTAATGCAGATAAAAAAGCACGTTACGACCAATTTGGACACCAAGCCTTCAACGGAGGAGGAGGTGGTGGCTTCGGAGGAGGCGGAATGAATATGGATGACATCTTCAGTCAATTTGGCGATATCTTCGGCGGAGGCTTTGGAGGTGGAGGCGGATTTAGTGGTTTCGGAGGAGGCGGAAGACAACGCGTCGTTAAAGGAAGTAACTTGCGTATTCGTGTTACCTTATCACTAGAGGATGTAGCAAATGGTGTAGAAAAGAAGATTAAAGTAAAACGAAAAATACAAGCTCCAGGTACTACGTATAAAACGTGTACGACATGTAATGGTGCTGGTCAAGTCACTAGAGTTACCAACACTATTTTGGGTCGTATGCAGACTTCTGCTGCTTGTCCAACTTGTGGAGGTGCTGGTCAGTCTATTGATAAAAAACCATCTGATGCTGATGAGCATGGTTTAAAAGTTTCAGAAGAGACGGTAACGGTTAAAATTCCGGCAGGTGTTGTAGATGGCATGCAGTTAAAAGTTACAGGTAAGGGTAATGATGCACCAGGAAATGGTATTGCTGGAGATTTATTAGTTGCAATACAAGAAGAGGATCATCCAACACTAAAGCGAGAAGGAGATAATTTGCATTACGATATGTATGTAAGTTTACCAGATGCCGTTTTAGGGAATTCAAAAGAAATTGATACCGTAACCGGAAAAGTTAGAATAAAAATAGAACCAGGTGTTCAGTCAGGCAAAATTTTAAGATTACGAGGCAAAGGAATACCAAGTATTAATGGTTATGGCAAAGGTGATCTTTTAGTTCATGTAAACGTATGGACGCCAAAGACTTTAAATAAAAAGCAAAAAGCTTTTTTTGAAAGTATGAAAGAAGATGAGCATTTTGTACCTAAGCCAGAAAGCACTGATAAATCTTTTTTTGAAAAGGTAAAAGATATGTTTTCATAATCGGGATCTATTTAATAAAATTTAGTATATTTGATTTATCGCTAATGTAAATTAGCGGTAATTTTTCTTTTTCATAGCAATTTTTTCCCATCCTTGTCTAACCATAAGGGTGGGTTTTGTTTTTATAGCAAAATCGTATTTTATCATCTTTGATTTAGCTATTTCTAATTAAAACTTGGAATTTTAACTGATTTATGTTCTATTAAAATCAGTACTCATTTATAAAAAAATGGCGTAATCTATTTCAGGTTTACATCTACATTTTAAAGCTGTTTTTAAAAAAATATAAAATTTGTAGAATTAATAGGCCATTTTTATTCATAATCTATAACATTTAATATCTTTACGTAATAACCAAACCCAATAAATTTAGTTAAATATGAATGACTTATTAGTTGCTAATTCCGTGTCTAAAAACTTCGGAAAATTTCAAGCGCTAAATCAAGTATCTATTGCTGTACCTAAAGGTAGCATCTTTGGCTTGCTTGGTCCAAATGGAGCAGGAAAAACTACTTTGATCCGTATTATTAACCAAATAACAATGCCAGATCAAGGCGCAGTTTTTTTAGATGGCCAACCATTAAAACCAGAGCATGTTAGAGATATTGGTTATTTACCAGAAGAGCGTGGGTTGTATAAATCTATGAAAGTAGGAGAGCAGTGTTTATATTTGGCTCAATTAAAAGGCTTAAGTAAAACAGAAGCGAAGGCGAGGTTAAAATATTGGTTTGATAAACTAGAGATAGGAGACTGGTGGAACAAGAAAATTCAGGAATTAAGTAAAGGGCAAGCACAAAAAATTCAATTTGTTGTAACCGTTTTACATCGCCCAAAATTGTTGATTTTTGATGAACCTTTTTCTGGTTTCGATCCTATTAATGCCAATTTAATTAAAGATGAAATCTTACAGTTAAGGGACGAAGGAGCAACTGTGATTTTTTCAACACACAGAATGGAATCGGTTGAAGAGTTATGTGATCATATTGCGTTGATTCATAAATCTAATAAAGTTTTAGATGGAAAACTAAACGATATAAAACGTCAATTTAAAACCAACACTTTTGAAGTTGGTTTAGAATCTCCTAATAAAGACAAAGTATTTGCCGAAATTCAAGATAAATTTGAAGTGCTTCCTGCAACCTTTAGAAATCTACATGATGATATAAAGTTAAATATTAAGCTAGGAGAGAACGCATCACCAAATGATTTACTTTCATTTTTAACATCAAAAGCAGAGGTGCATCATTTTGTAGAAGTGATCCCTTCAGCTAGCGATATTTTTATTCAAACTGTAAAAAACAACTAAAAATGAATCATTTACCCTTAATTATAAAACGTGAGTATCTTACTAAGGTTAAAAACAAATCATTCATTGTAATGACGTTTTTAAGCCCCTTAATAATGATAGCTCTAGCAGCCGTTGTTGCATATTTATCGCAATTAAATAATGATAAAGAGCGTACCATTTCAATTTTAGATGAAACAGGATATTTAAAAGAAGTATTTCAAAATTCTGAAAATACCACTTACACTGACTTAACTGGTTTAAGTTTAGAGAATGCCATTGCCTTAGTTAAGGAAAAAAAGGATTATGGCTTATTGCACATCGCTAGTGTAGATGTTTTAGGTGATGCTACTAATAAGATTAAATTTTACTCAGAGGAATCACCTTCGTTGAGCGTTATTTCTGGTTTAGAACAAAAAATAGAAAAGCGATTAAAAGAAGAAAAGCTTCAAAAAGATGGTGTTACATTGGCACAAATTGAAGCATCTAAAACCAATATTGAAATTGCACAAGAAAGTTATGACGGACAAAAGAGTTCTAAAGCAGATAATGTTGTAAAACTTATTTTTGGAGGTGCGGCTGGTTACCTACTGTTTATGTTTATAATCATTTATGGTAATATGATTATGCGAAGTGTAATTGAAGAAAAAACAAGCCGAATTATAGAGGTTATTATTTCATCTGTAAAACCAATACAATTAATGATGGGCAAAATTATTGGTACATCATTAGCTGGTGTAACTCAGTTTGTTATTTGGTCTATTTTGGGAGGAGTTTTTATGTTTGTGCTAGGTTTTATATTCAATATAGACCTTTTGGCAATGCAAACGCAACAACAAGAGGTGGCAATGCAAACACTTCAAGATTCTGGAATGGAGCAGAGAATAGGAGAGTTTTTTATTGCTTTTCAAAATTTACCAATGACTAATCTTATCATTGCTTTTTTATTCTTTTTCATAGGAGGTTACCTATTGTACAGTTCGCTTTATGCAGCAATTGGTGCAGCAGTAGATAATGAAACGGATACACAACAATTTATGTTGCCAATTCTTATGCCTTTAATGTTGGCCGTATATGTTGGTTTTTTTACGGTAATTGAAGATCCTCACGGAACGGTTTCTACGGTGTTTTCATTTATACCGTTTACATCACCAGTTGTAATGTTAATGCGTATTCCTTTTGGTGTACCACTTTGGCAGCAAGGCTTATCTTTATTATTACTTATAGGAACATTTGTCTTTGCAGTTTGGTTTGCAGCCAAAATATATAGAGTAGGTATTTTAATGTATGGTAAAAAACCAACCTATAAAGAACTTTTTAAATGGTTGAAATATTAATCAATGGTTCAGAATTTTGATGATATAGAAGATAAAATTACAGAAAGTGGTGCTTGGGAGAAAACCCGAGATTTCTTAGGGTTACACATGGAAATTGGTAATGATATTAGTATTTCCATCCTTGATGTATTAATAGTTATTACTGCTATATTTATTACAACAATAGTATTAAGAATAGTTTTAAAAATAATAACTAGAAATTTGCCTGATGATGATAAAGGTAAATTTAGTGTTGTTTATGGCTACTTTAGATGGTTAATTTATCTCATAATATTATTAGTAACGTTACATAGTGTTGGTGTTAATGTAACAGCCGTTTTTGCAGCTTCTGCAGCACTTTTAATAGGTATTGGTTTAGCGTTGCAGACCTTGTTTCAAGATATTATTTCTGGAGTTTTTATATTGATTGACCAATCTGTACATGTTGGTGATATTATTGAAATTGATGGTAAAGTAGGTCGAGTAGAAGAAATTAAATTAAGAACCACTAGAGCTGTAACTATCGATAATAAAGTGTTAGTAATTCCTAATCATTTATATTTAGAAAACAGTTTGTACAATTGGACACAAAACGGAACTACAACGCGAGAAAGTGTAGAAGTAGGTGTCGCTTACGGAAGTGATGTTCAGTTGGTTAGAAAGTTGTTATTGCAAGCAGCGAGTACAAATGATAGAGTGCTTTCAGAGCCAGAACCATCGGTTATTTTTACTAATTTTGGAGATAGTTCATTAGATTTTAAATTGGTATTTACATTGTCTGATAGTTTTAAAGCTCAGTTTCCAAAAAGTGAAATTCGGTTTGAAATTGAACGCCTTTTTAGAGAAAACAATGTGTCAATTCCGTTTCCGCAACGCGACATACATATTATTCAAAAATAAAATAAGCTTTAAGTGCTATCCTTACAAGTCCTTATTCAACATAAAAATAAATTAAAGTTATGCCAAAAATATTAATTATAGAAGATGAAGCTGCGATTAGACGTGTGTTAGTCAAAATACTTTCTGAAGAAAATAATACGTACCAAGTTGAAGAAGCTGAAGATGGTTTGGTTGGGATTGAAAAAATAAAGAAAGAAGATTATGATTTGGTGCTTTGCGATATTAAGATGCCAAAAATGGATGGTGTTGAAGTTTTAGAGGCTGTAAAAAAGATTAAACCAGAAACGCCAATGGTTATGATTTCTGGCCATGGTGATTTAGATACTGCAGTAAATACGATGCGCTTGGGAGCTTTTGATTATATTTCTAAGCCGCCAGATTTAAACCGCTTACTTAATACAGTGCGTATTGCTTTAGACCGAAAAGAGTTGGTTGTTGAAAACAAAATGTTGAAGAAAAAAGTAAGTAAAAACTACGAAATGATTGGTGCGAGCGATGGCATTGCTCGTATTAAGGATATGATTGATAAAGTAGCGCCAACGGATGCTCGCGTTTTAATTACAGGTCCAAATGGAACAGGTAAGGAACTTGTTGCGCATTGGTTACATCAAAAAAGTGAACGATCTAAAGGACCAATGATTGAGGTGAATTGTGCCGCAATTCCATCAGAATTAATTGAAAGTGAATTATTCGGTCATGTAAAAGGAGCATTTACTTCAGCAGCAAAAGATAGAGCAGGTAAGTTTGAAGCTGCCAATGGAGGTACTATATTTTTAGATGAGATAGGTGATATGAGCTTGTCTGCACAGGCCAAAGTATTACGAGCCTTGCAAGAAAGTAGAATTCAACGTGTTGGTAGTGATAAAGACATTAAAGTTAATGTTAGAGTTGTAGCTGCGACCAATAAAAACCTTAAAAAAGAAATTGAAGAAGGGAATTTTAGAGAAGATTTATATCACAGATTAGCGGTTATTTTAATTGAAGTGCCAGCGCTTAATGAGAGACGTGAAGACATTCCATTATTAATAAATTATTTTGCTGAAAAGATCTCTAGTGAACAAGGCACTGCTAAAAAATCATTTTCTGCTAAGGCTATTAAATTGCTTCAAAATTATGATTGGACAGGTAATATTCGTGAGCTGAGAAATGTTGTTGAACGTTTAATTATTTTAGGAGAAAAAGAAGTTAGTGAGAATGATGTAAAAGCTTTTGCTTCTAAATAAAATTTATAATTATGAAAGACATTCACATAAAGGATTTTAAGATTTCTTCAAAAATCAATATCAAGGATTTACCAACATCACTTGATTTAGGACTAAATAAAAAGAAAATTGAACGCGAGCTAAGAACTGTAAGTGAAAACTTAGCAGACATTCAAAATACCATGTATGCACATGGTAAGTATGCTGTTTTAATGTGTATTCAAGGTATGGATACAGCAGGAAAAGATAGTTTGATTCGTGAAGTTTTTAAAGAATTTAATGTCAGAGGTATTGTTGCTCACAGTTTTAAAAAACCTACGGAATTAGAGTTAAAGCACGATTATTTATGGAGGCATGTTATTGCCTTACCTGCGAGAGGAAAATTTGGCATATTTAACAGAACGCATTACGAAAACGTACTTGTAACTAGAGTGCATCCGGAATATCTAATGTATGAAAACATGCCACATGTTAATAGTTTAGAAGATGTTAACGAGGCCTTTTGGGACAAACGGATTAATGAAATCAATAATTTCGAAAAGCATATTGCCGATAATGGTACCATCGTTTTTAAATTCTTTTTAAACATATCTAAAGACGAACAAAAAAATAGATTATTAAGACGACTTAATAAACCAGAAAAAAACTGGAAATTTTCACCAGACGACTTAGACGAACGTTTATGTTGGGATCAATACCAAACGTATTATGAAGATGCTTTAAATAGAACATCTAAACCACACGCACCTTGGTATAATATTCCTGCAGACGATAAACCAACAGCACGATATATTGTGGCAAAAATCTTATATGACACTTTAAAAACGTATACAGATATTAAAGAGCCAGAATTACCTGCGCATCAAAAAGAAAATATAGATTTATATAAAGCCCAATTAGAAAATGAAGACTAGAATAGTTACTATTATTTTATGCTGTTTTACAGCATTTAATTTTGCTCAGAATGACGAGTCTGTTTTAAAAGAAGTGTATAAGACATCGCTTACTAATGGGAAAAGTTATGAATGGCTAGAGCATTTATCTAATGAGATTGGAGGGAGATTGTCTGGTTCTAAAAATGCAGAGTTGGCAGTTCAATATACTAAAGCTGAATTAGAAAAATTAGGTTTAGACAAAGTTTGGTTACAGCCAGTTATGGTTCCTAAGTGGGAAAGAGGAGAAAAAGAAAAGGCGTTTTTTGAAATTGCAGGTTTTGTTAAAGAAGTTAATATTTGTGCTTTAGGTGGTTCTGTCGCTACTGCTAAGGATGGTGTTTCTGCTGAGGTTGTAGAGGTTCATGATTTTGAAGAATTAGCTGCTTTAGGAAAAGAAAAAATTGAAGGAAAAATTGTGTTTTATAACCGTCCGATGCAAGCCGATTTAATAAGTACGTTTAATGCTTATGGAGGTTGTGTAAATCAGCGATATGCTGGTGCTATGGAAGCTGGTAAGTATGGTGCTGTAGGTGTTATTGTACGTTCAATGAACTTGCGTCAAGATGATTATCCTCATACTGGGAGCATGAGTTATGGTGATTTACCAATTAATCAGCGTATACCGTCTGCTGCCATCAGTACTAATGGAGCCGAGAAGTTGAGCGAAGCACTAAAACAAAACAAAGAACTTAAGTTTTACTTTAAACAAAATTGTAAGCAATTTGAAGATGTGCAATCTTATAATGTTATTGGCGAAATTACAGGACATAAATTTCCTAATGAATATATTATAGTTGGTGGCCATTTAGATTCATGGGATTTGGGTGATGGTGCACATGATGATGGTGCTGGTGTTGTTCAATCAATGGATGTTTTAAGATTATTAAAAAAGAGCGGAATTAAACCAAAACGTACCATCAGAGTTGTTTTGTTTATGAATGAAGAGAACGGTTTACGTGGTGCAACAAAATATGCTGAAGTTGCCAAAGCAAAAAATGAGAATCACATTTTTGCATTAGAGAGTGACGCAGGTGGTTTTACACCTAGAGGATTTTCGTTTGCAGCCAATTCTACAAATTTCGATCAAGTATTAGGTTGGAAAGATTTATTTAAACCTTATTTAATTCATTATTTTGAGTTAGGTGGAAGTGGTGCAGATGTTGGTCCATTAAAAACCGATACTAATGTGCTCGCTGGTTTACGACCAGATTCACAACGTTATTTTGATCACCATCATGCAGCAAATGATACTTTTGAACATGTAAATAAGCGCGAACTAGAATTAGGTACTGCTACTATGACAGCATTGGTTTATTTATTTGATAAGTATGGTGTAAATCCTATTTCTGGTACTAAAAAGATTAAGGATTAAATGACATGAATAAGTTTAGCTTAATTCTATTTTCTATCTGGAGTATTTCGGGTTTTTCACAAGAAGAGGATGCTTTACCTTACCGTGAAATTCCGGACTATTCCGATAATTATACAGCAGGTACGGTTGTGGCAAGAATGATTGACGCTTTAGGCTTTCGGTTTTATTGGGCTTCAAATACGTTATCAGAAAAGGATTTGGCTTATAAAGCGACTGATGAAGGTAGAACATCATTAGCAACTATTGAGCATATTTATAGCTTATCAAAAACAATTGTAAACGCTACTCAAAAACAATCCAACTCTAGAGATAAAGAGGATTTAAGTTATTCTGAATTACGATCTAAAACATTACAGAATTTAAAAATAGCTGCAGATATTTTACGGGAAAGCGATGATATTTCTCAGTACAAAATTATTTTTGGTGAACGCGAAATCCCCTTTTGGAATCAGGTAAATGGACCAATAGCGGATGCAATTTGGCATTGTGGTCAGCTTGTAATTTATAGAAGGGTAACAGGTAATCCTATAAATCCCAAAGTGAATCATTTTTCCGGAAAAGTAAGTGATTAATTAACATTGTAAAGTGGACTGTTTTTTAGACCAAAGATAATTTAAATGTCATTTTTATCTTCTTCATCCTCTTTTTTCATTTTAAGATATTTAGATATTAGCCGCACTCCTAATCTTGCGAAAAGAATTACGGCGAATACCATTACTATATCTAAACCTGTCATAGATTATATTAATTACCTGTTGCAGGTTTTGGGAACTTAGGCGCTTTAACTTCTGTTTTAATACCTAGTTGTTTCATTAATTCTTCGATGGCTTTTTCGAGTTGTGGATCTTTTCCATTGGACAATGCTTTTGCGTCTTGTCTAACTTCTATGTCTGGTGCCACTCCTTCGTTTTCTGCAATCCATTTATTATTTATAGGATCAAACACAGCATTGTCTGGTGAGGTAAGTGAACCACCATCGATTAAAGCGTAATGTGTTGAGGATTTTACTAAACCTCCCCAAGTTGTCATACCTATAAGTTTACCAACATTCTGCTGTCTAAATACCCATGGGAAGAAATCTCCACCAGAACCCGCAAGTTCATTAATTAACAACACTTTTGGACCTAATATTCCTGCAGGAAGCGTTAACGGTTTGCCATTTGGTACTTCATTGGTTAAGCCAGCTCTTAAGCTACGTGTCATTAAATCTACCATGTAATCATCTAATAAACCACCACCATTGAAGCGTTCATCAATAACAGCACCTTCTTTATCTTGTTGCGCAAAGTAATATCTATTGAAAGAAACAAAACCAGGACCTCCTGTATTCGGAACCCAAATATATCCTAAACGACCGTTTGATAATTTGTCTACCAATCTACGATTATCCTCAACCCAAGTGCGTTGTCTTAAAGAATTTTCATTTGAAATAGGTTCTACGATCTCAGTCCAATGCCCTTTAAATTGAGGTTGGTCATTAATATGAAGAATAGTTTGTTTTCCTGAAGTGCCATCTAAATATTTATAGAAATTGTCATTAGCTTTTATTTCTTTTCCATTGATGCCTACAATATATTGACCTTCTTTTATGTTTAGTCCAGGCGCATCTAATGGTCCTGTTAATCCTGGATTCCAACTTTCAGTAGTGAAAATACGATCAATTTTCCAGTGGTTTTTATCGGTACTCATATCAGCACCTAATAAACCAGTTGTAGATCTTTCGATATCTGGATAATCGCCTCCTCTAACAAAACTATGACCAACCGATAACTCACCATTCACTTGATCTAAGATGTAATATAAATCGGCACGATGCTTTATAAACGGAACCAATGGAGCGTAACGTTTGTAAACAACGTTCCAATCACGACCATGCATATTTGGATCGTAAAAATAATCGCGTTCGTACCTCCAAGCTTCTTCAAACATTTGTTCCCATTCCGCGGAACGATCTAAATTCATTTGTAAATTAACCTTAAGGCGTTTACCACCTTTTGCATCTCCTCCTTTGGTGCTAATTACTTGCCAATCACCATTAATCTGAGCTAACATATGTTCTCCATTTGTGGTAACCGAAACTGAACGCACACCAGAAGCAAATTCTTTGTTTTTTTGTTCTTCAAGATTAAATTTGTGAAGTAGTGCGCCTCTATCATTTGGCACATATTCTGAGATAAACATAGATCCTTTAGGACCAGCAATGATATACCCATAATTTCTTGTAGGTATTGGTAATGCTAGTGTACGGCGACCAATATTTTCAAAATCGATAAGCATTGTTTTATTGTCATCTTCCTTTTTTTCTTTGGAATCTTTATCCTCTTTTTTGTCATCAGGTTTCTCTTCATCTTCTTTTTTAATGTCTTCTTCATCACTTTTTGGTTTAAAAGGAGAATCATCATTAGCATCTAAATTAATAACATAAGCAGCGTAGGCAGGATTTGCTGTCATAGAACTTGTGTTTGCCCAACCTGATCCAAGCGCAACATCCGTACTCGCTAAAAAGTAAAGTTGTTTTTTATTCAAATCCCAAGCCGGTGAAAAGGAATCTGCAAAAGCATCGGTAATTGGTGTAGTCCTATCTTTCTCAATAGAGTAAATATAAATTTGTCTAAAGTTATTGGAAGCCGATTTTTCATAAGCAATCCATTTACTATCTGGAGACCACTTTAATTCAATACTATTACGTTCTAGGTTATTGCCACCAATATCGATGGTTTTAACTTTTTTAGTTTCTAAGTTTACAAAACGCAAACGTACATCATCATCAACAAAGGCAATGTGCTTTCCGTCTGGAGACCAAGCAGGATTCCAAGCTAATTTAGATTCACCAATAGTAATCGTTTCAGGTTTTGATAAACCATCTTGATCAGAAATCATTAAAGCATAATTTTTTCTATCGGCATCAGAAAACCAAGCAATTTTATCTCCTTTTGGTGACCAAATAGGCCGTCTATCTGCTGTGCCGGAGCTTTCAGTAATATTTCTAGAATCTCCAAATTCTACTGGAATTGTAAAGATATCTCCACGAGATTGCATAATGGCACGTTTACCATTCGGTGATAAGGATGCTGAACGTGTGGAGTTGGAAACATCTTCCCATTTAGTTTCAGACCATGGAAAATCACCAACAACAGTAATTGATAGTTGGGTATGCTTACCTGTTGAAATATTCATGGTATGTAAATAACCATCGCGTTCATACACCAAAGTATCCTCATTACCGCTTAGCCATTTAATGTCAGAACCTTTAAAGGTTGTAATTTGTTGCATTGATTTTGTCTTCGGATTGTAAGACCAAATATTCGCGACTAAATCGCGATCAGATAGAAAATAAATGTTTTCACCTAACCAAATCGGTTGGATATCGGTGGTTTTTTTATTTGGAAGTAACACTTCATTCTGAGTTTTTAAGTCTAATATAATAAGTGGCGTATTTTGTCCTCCTCTATAGGCGCGCCATTCTTCATCCCAACGATCCATTTTGTCTAAAATCAACTGCGTTCCATCTGGTGAATAAGCCCCATCATTACTCCATTGTTTCGTTAAGAGTTGTGGTGCTCCGCCTTCAATCGAAATCGTGTAAAGTCTATTATATGGTCGTGGTGCTGTTTCTCTATTACTCGCAAATAAGATATGCTTTCCATCATTTGTCCAACCTCTAACGGTAGAGCCGCTAGGATGCCATGTTAAGCGTTTTGGCTCTCCACCATTTTTAGAAACCACATAGACGTTGTTTTTGCCAGCTCTGTTAGAACTAAATGCAATCCAATTGCCATCTGGAGAAAAATAAGGGTTAGATTCCACGGCAGCAGTAGAAGTGATGCGCTTAGATTCACTAGAGTTTAATGAAGAAACCCAAATATCACTTCCATAGGTATATGTAATATGAGTAGCACTTATATCGGGTTGACGAAGTAATCTTGTGCCTTGAGCGAATGTGATCAAGCTTGAAAATAGAAATAATATAACGAAATACGAGGTTTGGAGATACGTTTTGAGTTGGAATTTCATGAGATGTGATTGATTGAATTAATAAGATTGATGTTCTAAAGTTACAAATAACTAAGCCACCATTTGTCTTTATTGTTGGTTTTGTAATGCATATATGTTTTGCAGATTGGGTATAAAGCCAAAATAATAATTATCCAGATAAGGTACACTGTAAATAAAGGATAGCCATAACCTTGTAAAATTCCTGAGTTCATTGTTTCATTGTCAAGAATCATGAGCTTCCAATCTTTTCCTGTAAGTAACAATCCAATAATTGCAGCTACATGAATGAAAAAGATGTGTAACATATAATAGAAGAAAGGTACTCTTCCAAAAACGAGTAAAAAATTGGTTGCAGTGTTTTTTATCGTTTCAATAAAATATAAGAAAAGTAAGGCTGGTCCTAAAGTGATTAAAATATATGCCAAAGATGGAGGGTATTTTGTGAGGTTAAAGAATGAAATTACTGTTTTTTCACTTGTATCTTGTATGGTCCATGGCACTAAATCGGCGTAAAAATTAAATCCTCTCAAGGTAAAAAAGAATACTATAGCGGATATCCCAATGTATAGTAGCCATTTTTTTCTTAAAGCTTTTGAGGCGTCTTTTTTATAAAATTCTCCAAAACAATAGCCCAAGACTATAACACCAATCCATGGTAATATAGGATAAGAAAATGATACGTAATGTCCTTCTGAAAAACTAAGAAACTGACCTTGATGAAGTATATACCATAGTATGGATGAGATACTATCTCCTTCTTTAATAATACCATCTAAGGTGTTATGTCCAAATACAATTAGAAGTCCAAGAGCAAGTATGATTCGTTTTGGGAGGTAAACAATGAGACCGAGTACAATCATACATAAACCAATTGCCCAAATGACTTGAAGATTAATAAAACCAAAATTAACATCAAACCACCAAAGGAAATTATTAATAAAAATTTCCACGAAGATGAGCCATAATCCACGTGTAATTAAAAATTTTGAAAGTTCTTTTTTTGGTTTGTTCTGACCATATAAAAAAGCAGATGTTCCAGCAAGAAACACGAATACAGGCGCGCAGTAATGCGTAATAAAACGTGTTCCAAATAAAATGATGTTTGTAGATTCTAAATTTTCAGGATAGTTTCCTGTGAATGCGTTAATATGAAAATAATCCCGTACATGGTCTAAAGCCATAATAACCATGACTAATCCTCTTAGGACGTCGATGGATTCTATTCTGTTTGATTTGATTGATGGCATCTGTCTTTTAGCTCGTTTTAAAAGACTTAGGGAATGCTAAAAATAGTTAAAAATTATGAAACAGTTTAAATGAAGAATTATTCAAAATATAAAAAAACGAATCTTGTTACAGTTTTATTTCTTCTGACTTACCATATTCGTCTTTATAGATTTTAACTAAAGCCATAAAGATACTTACTAATAAAGGCCCAAAAATCAATCCTATAAAGCCAAAAAGAGGCACTCCCACAATCACACCAATTAGTGTAATTAAAGGATGGACGTTATCTATTTTTTGTAAAACGTATAATCTAATGATATTGTCTGTGGAACCTACTACTACAAAACCATAAACTAAAATTCCCCAAGCTTCAAAAGTATTACCTGTAGACAACGTTAAAATAAATACAGGTAAAATACCAACTAAAGTGCCCACAAACGGAATCATAGAGCCAATAGTGACAATTACAAACCAAAATAGAGGATCTTCAATACCAAAAATTAGAAAACCTATTAATGCAATAATACCTTGTGCCAATGCTACTAAAGGAATTCCAATAGCGTTAGACTTTACCATGCTCTGAACTTCTCTGCCTATTTCATTAATGTTGTCATTATTCATAGGAATGTAATGACGTAACGATTGCCTTAATTCCTTTCGGTTTGTTAACATAAAATAGAGCATAAAATACATTAGTCCTATGGCAATAAATAGATTAAAGGTATTGCCTGCCATGCTCTGTATACTTTCAGATAGCCATGTTGTTATAGATTCTGTATCAATTTGAGAATTAAAATCAATGCCTGTTTTAAATTTTAATTGACCGACTTGGGTTTTAAACGCATCTATTACTTTTTCACTATTACTAGCAACTTCAGAAATTTTATTCCCTAACATTATACCAAAACCAGTTAATGGTATCATTACAACAACAAAAGAACCTAGCATTAACATTAATGCTGCTATAGAAGGTTTCCAGTTATACTGATGAACCAACCGTTTCATCAATTTTCTAAGAAGTATATAAAACGTAATAGCTCCCAAAACACCGCTGAGGTATGGCAGCATTTCGCTAAAAATTAAACTACCAATAAGTAAAATGAGTAGTAAAACAAATACTTGTCGGATTATTTTGGGTGGAATTTGTGTCATATATAAGTATTGGGATATAACCAAAGGTAGCTTTAAACCTTTGGTTAGATTACTTTAAATACACAAATGATTAACCCAATTGAGATAAATAAAGGTGTTTTTAAATGGTTATTTCTACTTGATTTTGCAAGATGTCATCAAAAGTTTCGCGTTTTCTAATAAGCTGTGCTTTTCCTTTGTAAAGTAATACTTCTGCTGGTCGGTAACGCGAGTTGTAGTTACTAGCCATAGAATAACAATAGGCACCAGCATTTTTAAAACAAAGGATATCACCTTCATTTATTTCAGAAATTCTTCGGTTATTAGCAAATGTATCTGTCTCACAGATATAACCAACAACAGAATAAAAACGTTCACGTCCTTTTGGGTTAGAAATATTTAAAATGTCATGTTGAGAACCATATAACATTGGTCTTATTAAATGATTAAAACCAGAATCTATCTGAGCAAAAACAGTTGAGGTGGTTTGTTTAACCACATTAACTTTAGCTAAAAATACACCAGCTTCGCTCACTAAAAATTTACCAGGCTCAAAAGCCAAGGTTAAATCTCTACCGTATTCTTTACAGAATTCATTAAAACGCTTAGATAATTTTTCGCCTAACTCTTCAATATTAGTTTCAATGTCCCCTTTTTTGTACGGGACTTTAAATCCAGAACCAAAATCTATAAACTCAAGAGTTTTGAAATTTTTTGCCGTTTCAAAAAGAATTTCACTAGCATATAAAAAGACGTCAATATCAAGAATATCACTACCAGTATGCATGTGAATACCATTAATAGTCATTTTAGTATTCTCAACAATACGAAGTAATAAAGGAATCTGATGAATTGAAATCCCGAATTTACTATCAATATGACCAACCGAAATATTAGTATTTCCACCTGCCATAACATGTGGATTTATTCTTATACAAACTGGCACTTTAGGATGTTTAGTTCCAAATTGTTCTAGTATAGATAGATTATCAATATTTATCTGTACACCTAATTTTGCAGCTTCTTCAATTTCTTCAAGCGAAACACCATTTGGTGTAAAAATAATATCCTCTGGTTTAAAACCTGCTTTTAAACCCAATCGCAATTCTTGTATGGAAACGGTATCAATTCCAGAACCTAACTTATTAAATAATTTTAAAACTGAAATATTTGAAAGTGCCTTAACAGCATAATTCAACTTTAGCTGTTTTACCTTACTAAATGCTTTTGTTAATCGTTTATATTGAAATTCTATTTTTTCAGCATCATAAACATATACAGGACTTCCAAAATCCTTCGCAATTTGTAATAAGGTATTTTCCTTCATTTTTTTAGGTCTTAAATTTATAGGGCGAAAATAGAAGTAATCCTTGTTATAAACATAAAAATGATAAAATATTGCTATTTTTACACAAAATGTTAAATAATTAACAAAATGAAAACTATTGCGTCTTGTGTTCAAGAAATTATTGTAGCAAGTCCCTTTTTAGAAGAAGGATTATCTAGAGAAATAATAAATTTTTCTGCTCTAGCTAAAGATTTAAATGCACCCATTTCTGCCATGTTACACAAACCAGTAAAAGATGGAGCTATAATGATGGCCTTGAGACGTTATCAACAACCTTTAAATCTAGAGAATTCTAAAAATGTACGGAAAGCGTTTAATGAATTAGGAGATATTACAGTGCGTTCTAATTTAAGCGATTTTACATTTCAAAATTCAAAAACCTTAATCTACAGCCATTCTCAAATTTTGGAAAAAATTAGTGAAAACCATCAAATATTCTATGCATTTACTCGTGGAATGTTTGAAAGCAATATTATTATTTCGACGTCAGAAAAAGAAAGCGTTCTCAAAGCTTTTAAAAATGAAACGCAAATAGGATTACAAGAAAAATTGTCTGCCATTAGTATTTATTTACCTAAGGGTAATTCTAAAATAGTGGGTCTATATTATCAAATATTTAAACGTTTAGCTTGGGAAAACATTACATTATATGAAGTGGTTTCTACCACAAATGAATTTACAATTGTGGTTGAGGATCATTTGGTAGATAAAGCGTTTTCAGCTATTAAGCGTTTAATAGACTAATGGATAAATTTAAAACTGAATATAGTAATACATAAAACAGTAATAAAAACAATTGGTAGAAACTATTAGTATGCTTATTTTTGTTCGACCAATAAATTTCTGATTAAAAATGAATTTACACGAATATCAAGGAAAAGAATTATTAAGCAGTTTTGGAGTACGAATCCAACGAGGAATTGTAGCTCATAGTGCTAAAGAGGCTGTAGATGCAGCAAAGCAATTAACAGCCGAAACAGCAACAGGTTGGCATGTTATTAAAGCACAAGTTCATGCAGGTGGACGTGGAAAAGGTGGAGGCGTTAAGTTGGCTAAAAACCTTAAAGAAGTTGAAGAAATTGCAGGACAAATCATAGGTATGGATTTGGTAACACCTCAAACTTCTGCGGAAGGTAAGCGTGTTCATCAAGTTTTAGTTGCTGAAGATGTTTATTATCCAGGTGAATTTGAGCCGAATGAATATTACATGTCTGTATTATTAAATCGTGCTAATGGAAGAAATATGATTGTATATTCTACAGAAGGTGGAATGGACATTGAAACGGTTGCTGAAGAAACTCCAGAATTAATACATAATGAAGAGATTGATCCTGCAACTGGGATTTTACCTTTTCAAGCGCGTCGTATAGCTTTTAACTTAGGGTTGTCTGGTACTGCTTTTAAAGAAATGACAAAATTTGTTACGGCTTTATATACAGCTTACGATAAATCTGATGCCTCTTTATTTGAAATCAATCCTGTTTTAAAAACAAGTGATAGTAAAATAATGGCTGTTGATGCTAAAGTAACTTTAGATGATAACGCTTTATACAGACATAGAGATTTAGCTGAATTACGTGATTTACGTGAAGAAAACCAGATTGAAGTTGAAGCAGGTGCTTTAGGCTTAAACTATGTCGACTTAGACGGAAACGTTGGTTGTATGGTTAATGGTGCTGGTTTAGCAATGGCAACTATGGATTTAATTAAGCAAGCAGGTGGTGAGCCAGCTAACTTTTTAGATGTTGGTGGTACTGCTGATGCGGCTAGAGTAGAAGCAGCTTTTAAAATTATTTTAAAAGATCCTGCTGTAAAAGCGATCTTAATTAACATTTTTGGTGGTATTGTACGTTGTGACAGAGTTGCTCAAGGTGTAATTGACGCATATAAAAACATGGGTAACATTACAGTGCCAATTATTGTACGTTTACAAGGAACCAATGCAGACATTGCTAAGAAATTGATTGACAATTCTGGTTTAGATGTAATGAGTGCAACTGAATTCCAAGAAGCAGCTGATAAGGTGCAACAAGTTTTAGGATAAACATTATGTTCTTTCAGGTTTCCAAAACCTGACAGGTTTAATATATTGATAAAAAAAGAGCAACATTTTTATAATGTTGCTCTTTTTTTTATTTGGGTGTATTGGGTTTCTTTTCCCCTTTTTTAGGCATTGGTCCTCGTAAATGAATAATTAATCCGTTCAAGAAATTTCTAAGAATTTGATCTCCACATTCCATATATTTTGGATGATCTTCATTTCTAAACATAGCATTTAATTCACTTTTAGAAATTCTGAAATCTACTAATTCTAATATTTTTACAATATCATCATCTCTAAGTTTATGAGCGACTCTAAGCTTTTTGAATATGTCGTTGTTTGTCATTTTATGTTTTAATTATAGTGTTATTATTGGTTTGTGCTTCAAGTATAATAAAATTATTTGTTTAGCCATTGGTAAGCTTTCCCAAAATGTGTAGCCCAAAGCTTTTCATTGTGCTGACCACCTTCTATATTAAGACTTTCAAATTGTGTTTCGTTAATACCTTTAGATTTTAATAAACTTAGCATTTCTTCTAGTTTCGGAATCATAGTTTCTCCTTCGTCTGTGCCTGTTAAAAAATAAAACCTTGAAGTTTCTGGGATGTTAGTGTTTTTAACTAAATCAAAGATTTCTGGATTAATCCAAAAAGAAGGAGAGAATACTCCAGCATTTCCAAAAGTTTCAGGATATTTTATAACGGCATAAAAGGATAGTAAACCACCTAATGAAGATCCAAAAATGGTAGTATGCTCTGCGTCTGTTTTAGTTCTATATGTTATGTCTACATGCGGCTTTAACGTGTTTGTTATAAAAGAAAGATATGTATCTCCTTTACCACCTCCATATTTTTCGTGATTATATGGTGTGAGTTCATCTATGCGTTTTTCGTTTCCGTGCTCTATGCCAATTATAATACTTTTAGGATCCGTTAAATGGTCTAAATATTCATCAACTTCCCATTCACCAACATAAGATGTTTTTGCATCAAACAAATTTTGGGCATCATGCATATAAATGACAGAATACGATTTTGTAGAATTTTCGTAATTCTTAGGTAAATACACCCAAATAGTTTTTAACGTATCTAATTCTGTAGAAGCAATTGTAAATTTTGTAACCTGTGTAGAGGCAGTGCTTTGTGCATTTATTGCGTTTAAAACAAATGCTGAAATTAGTAGGTATAAGTACGTTAATTTCATACTCTAATGTGTGTTATCTGTTGACAAAAGTTTAAAAAAATCGACTAAGTACATTTAATTTTTCGACAAGATACATTATATCAACGACAATAAAATAAACTACCTCTGTAACTTTACAGTAATAAATAATCCCCTATCCAACATGATAAATCGTGCTGAAAAATTGAGCTTACTTTCTGAGATGATTGCGTTTGCTCAAACAGATGAAAATATAAGAGCTATAGAATATAATTTCTTATTTAGTATTGCTAAGCAATTAGATATTTCTAAAGAAGATTTTCAATATCTTTTTGAGCATCCTGTAACTTATGTGCATTTAAAATCACATAGTGAGCGTATTGTTCAATTTCATAGATTAGTATTACTTATGAATCTAGATCATAAAGTAGCTCCTAAACAATTGGTAAAGATTCACAACTTTGGTTTACGAATGGGATTAAGTCACGAATCTATAAATAGAGTTCTCGATTTAATGGATAGTTTTCCTAATAAAATTGTACCACCAGATTTCTTAATCGATATTTTTAAGGTACAGTATAATTAGTAGTGATAGCTGTAAGCTTTCATTTGAAAAAATACGATAGTATTCTCTAACTTTAAACCTTTAACTTTTCTAACTTACTTTGGTAAGCAGTGATTTCATCTCTAAAACGAGCAGCTTCTAAGAAGTCTAAAGCTTTTGCTGCCTGTTCCATAAGTTTGCGTCGTTCTCTTATTTTCTTTTCTAGTTCTCCTTTTGTTAAATAGTCACTTTCGGGTTCAGCTGCTATTTGTGCATCGAGTTCCGTTCTATATGTACTTACAGAATTTTTTGTTAAGGCACTATCTAAACTTTTGTTTAGTGCTTTTGGTACGAGTTTATGTTTTGTATTATATGCAATTTGTTTTTCTCGACGGTAATTTGTTTCGTCTATCGTTTTTTGCATGCTTTTAGTAATTTTGTCAGCATACATAATGGCTTTTCCATTTAAGTTTCTTGCAGCTCTACCAACGGTTTGCGTTAATGAACGTGCAGAACGTAAAAATCCTTCTTTATCTGCATCTAGTATAGCAACGAGAGACACCTCTGGTAAATCTAAACCTTCTCTAAGTAAATTAACTCCTACCAAAACATCAAAAACACCTTTGCGTAAATCTTGCATTATCTCAACGCGCTCCAAAGTGTCTACATCACTATGAATGTAACGACAACGGACGGAAATTCGAGTTAAATATTTCGTCAGTTCTTCTGCCATTCTTTTGGTTAGTGTCGTAACTAAAGTCCTTTCATCTTTTTCAACACGATTTTGAATTTCCTCAATTAAATCATCAATCTGATTTAAACTTGGACGCACTTCAATAATTGGGTCTAATAAGCCTGTTGGCCTAATCACTTGCTCTACATAGACTCCATCCGTTTTTTGCATTTCGTAATCTGCAGGAGTAGCAGACACATAAATTACTTGATTTTGAAGTGCTTCGAATTCTTCAAATTTTAAAGGTCTATTGTCCATTGCTGCTGGCAATCGGAAACCGTAATCTACCAAATTCACTTTTCGGCTTCTATCGCCTCCATACATGGCATGAACTTGAGAAATAGTAACATGGCTTTCATCAATAACCATTAAAAAATCATCTGGAAAATAATCAAGTAAACAGAAAGGACGCGTTCCTGGAGATCTTCCGTCTAAATATCTAGAATAGTTTTCAATGCCAGAACAATAACCCAATTCCCGAATCATTTCTAAATCGAATTCTGTACGTTCTTTGAGACGTTTGGCTTCCAGATGTTTACCGATCTCTTTAAAGTAATCGTATTGTTTTACTAAATCGTCTTGTATGTCTTTTATGGCACCATTTAATACATCTGGAGATGTTACGAACATATTTGCAGGATAGATGTTTAGTCGATCATAACGTTCTATGATTTCGTTAGATCTAGCATCAAAAGCTTCGATTTCTTCTATTTCATCTCCAAAAAAGTGAATTCTGAAGGCGTGATCCGCATAACCTGGAAATACATCAACTGTATCTCCTTTTATTCTGAAGTTTCCATTCTTAAATTCAGACTCCGTTCTAGAATATAAACTTTGTACAAGTTGGTGTAATAATTTAGTACGCGATATAACTTGATCGCGTTCTAAAGTAATTACATTTTTTTGAAATTCTACAGGATTCCCAATACCATATAAACAAGATACTGAGGCAATCACAATAACATCACGACGACCAGAAAGTAGGGAAGAAGTGGTACTTAAACGCATCTTCTCAATTTCCTCATTGATGGATAAATCTTTTTCTATATAAACACCAGAAACCGGAATGTAGGCTTCAGGTTGGTAATAATCATAATAAGAGACAAAATATTCAACCGCATTTTCGGGAAAAAACTGTTTAAATTCTGAATAGAGTTGTGCTGCTAAAGTTTTATTGTGTGCCAATACCAATGTTGGTCGCTGCACTTGTTCAATAACATTAGCAACAGTAAAGGTTTTACCAGAACCAGTAACACCTAAAAGCGTTTGATATTTCTCTTTATCGGTAATACCTTTTGCTAGTTTTTTTATAGCTTGTGGCTGATCACCAGTAGGTTTAAATTCGGACTCAATTTTAAATCGCATAATGCAAAGTTACGATAAAACCTGTATTAAAAAGTTAACAATACTTTAAAGCCATGCATATTCCTAATTGCATAAAGTGTACTAAAATATTTAAAAAAATAATTTATTTATTTAGGTAAACCCAACCAGAAAAAGGTTTGGAATCTGCGCTTGAGTCATTGAGATAAAGCATATAATAATAAGTGCCTACTGGTACAGTTTTGTCTGTTTTTAGTAATCCTTTATTTGCTATACCATACCATTTATTGGCATTATTTCCTTCAAAAATTAAAACACCATTACGGTTATATATTTCTAATTTATGATTCACGTAATTATCATATAATCCTTGAATATTAAACCAATCATTTTTGCCATCACCATTTGGAGAAAAGCCTTGTGGAATGAAAAATTCTTCAACGTCATTAGAAATTTCAAAATTAAAAGACTTTAGAATACAGCCATTTATATCTTGTACATATAAAGTGTGCAAGCCTTCTAAAAGGTTTGTAAAAACATTATCAATTTGAAAATCATTGGTGTCAATTGCATATTCGTAATCTACCGAATCATCTGTCATTATTACAGAAATACTATTGCCTTCTAGAATAATATTAGAATCATTTAGAGTAAAATCTACTGACGGATTAACAGTTACTTCAAAACTACTTTCGTTAGTACATATAACACCATTTATATTATTAGAATTATAGATATAAACGATTTGTGATTCTGTAATAATTTCATTGGCATTAAGCGATGATCCAGATCCGTTGGTACCAGTAAAATAGTTACCATTAGTAAGTGCAGGTAAGGTATATTCTGCACAAACGGTTTGATCGGGAACTGTATCTATAAGTACGTTATTTATAATGACATTAAAACTCGTTTCATTAGAGCAAATATTTGGTTCAATACCAGTTTCGTTATAGATATAAACGGTTTGTGTATTTGATATAACATCGCCAGCACTAAGTTGATTCCCAAAGCCATTAGGATTAGTAAAATAGTTACCATTATTAAGTGTTGGTAAGGTGTATTCTGAACACACTATTTGGTTAGAAATTGTATCAACTAAAGGCGATAAAATATTTAATTGAGCAGCATTACTCATAAGATTACATGAAGGAGATGTAATTTCACAATAGTATTGAAGTCCGTTAAAACTATTGGGTACATTACTAAGGGTAAGCGTATTTGTTGTTGCACCAGAGTAGTTAGCGTTATTTGTAACATCAACCCAAACGTTAGAACTATTGAGTGTTTTCCATTGGTAAGTGTATGATCCGGAATCTACAGAAACTGAAAATGACGTATTGCTATTCTCGCAAATATCACTTGGTAATGGATGCGTTATATTTGGAGTAGTTGCATTAGAGTCAGGTGAGTAAGAATCTAGATCTGTACAATTTTCAGTACCACTCATAGTCCAGTGGTTTTCATTAAATGTACTTTGAGGTGCTGTTGCATCTGTATTTCTAATTATAGTATAGCCTCTTTCATCTAATACTTCTACAACATCAATGACAGTACCATTATTAAGTAGTTTGATTTCGTCGTTATCATTTATACCAGAGCCGATAATGATATCTGCAGTGACCGAATCACAAACATTTCCATTACTACCAACCTGAACAATAAACGTATCTGTAGGAAGAATTGAACCCGTTAAAGGAATTGTGAAGCTAGGATCTATATTTCCAATATCTCCGAAACGTTGAATTTCATAGACACCATCCAAATTTATGACAGCATTTGTTGGATTATATAATTCAATAACACCATAACTACCGACTTCTGAATCATAAATTTCAGACATGTAAATTTCTCCAGTAGCACAAGATGAATCTAATACTGTAAAAGAACTTGTAGAGTTCCCTATACATCCACCATTACTTATAATTGAAATAACTGATGAGTTTGTGGCATCCGTAGGAATAAGAACAGTAATTTCTGAATCATTTACAATGGTAAACGTAGAATTAATTCCATCTATGGAAACTGTTGCTGCATCCATAAAATTACTACCATTTATAGTAATTAAAGTATTCACAGGTCCATTTATTGGACTGAACGTGTTAACTATTGGTGCTGGACAGTCTAAATTAATAATAGAATTATTAAAACTAAAAACTTGTTTAGCGGTAGAAAGGATAATAATTGTAATTAAGAAAAAGCTCTTTTTCATTTTGTTGGTTTATAGGGTAAAAATAGAATAGTAATAACTCTTTATTGTTAAGTAACGATTAACATATTTATCTTTTCAAAGCAAAATGACCAGTATGCGTTTTACCGTCTTTAAAATTTGCAATAAACCAATAATCGTCACTAGGAAGAGGGCTTCCTTTTAGAGTTCCGTCCCAACCTCCACTCGAAGAGGTTTGCTGAGTGATTAATTTACCGTAACGATTAAAAATTTGAATAGATAAAATTTGCTCGAATTGTGATTCTGTGCCAATAACTTGCCATGTTGGATTATCATCATCTCCATTTGGTGAGAAAAATTTAGGAAAACCTAAAACTGAAATGATTTCCTCTCTAGTATCACATCCATTTTTATCTTTTATATAAATTGTATGAAACCCTTGAGAAACATTGGTGAATACAAAACTATCTTGGTAAAAGCCATTAGGATCATCTAATGCAATTTCGTAATCACCATTACCAGAAGCCACAATAGTAACTACATTATTTGGAGCCACACCAACAACATTAACGCTTTCTAAAGTAGCAATTTCAGAAGGTAATATCGTTATTGTTCTGCTAGATGAGCAACCATTTGGGTCTGTTACAATCACCGTATAAACACCAGCTTCAGTAACATCATAAAATAGAGTGTTCACTGCTGTTGTTACACCATTCAATTGCCATTCGTAATAATAATTGTTAGGTAAATCATTGAGTACACCTCCGTAAATAGTTAATGGTTCTGAAGCATTTGCACAATAAATATGTGTTTCATCAGCTTCTAATACAGGAGTGTAAAGTACATTTAGATTTGCTGTAGAAATACTGAAGCACTGATTATTAGCAGTTACTTTTACATAAATAGTTTGTGTATCTACAATACTATTTTCAAATGTGTTTGGTAAAGGATTGGTTTCATTAAAAGCATCATCTTCAGTTTCGTAATAGCGAACAACTGCACCAACAGGAATTTGAGGAAGTATAGAAGCTTCGATTTCTGTTAAATCAAAAGAAGCTATACCGTCTACTATTGTACCATCACAGCCATCTAAATCTGGAATATTTATAGTGTTATTAGAAGTGTGCAACTCTAATTCTGCTATAATAAAACAATTTGCTTGATTTATAATTCGAGCATAAACCTTTTGAAATGGATAAGTATTTTGAAACGCTTCAGGATTAGTGATTGGATTGTTATCTGCAGTAGCATCAGCTTCAGATAAATAAAAACGATTTATAAATACGTCTTGATTTCCATTGGTTAAATCATTTATAGCGTTAAATAAGTCATAGGTTGTTAATCCATCTTGATTGACATCACATTCAACTAAAACAGAATCGAATCCTATTGGTAAAGGTGCGTACTCAATAATTGCTTCACCATACGCAACACAACCATCAGCTAATGTAACCTCTACTGTATAAGTACCTGCTTCTGTCACGGTATAAGTACCACATGTTCCACAACCTGGAGCTCCTTGTACTAATATGCCATCTCTATACCAGTCGTATGTGTTTTGTCCATCTTGATAAGCATTTAGTTCTGTTGTTTCTCCTTCACAAAGTGCATTCGCAGTTGCTATAAGTAGGTTTGGCCCAATATCAGAAGACAATTCAAAACTCCCAGCTTCTAAAAATACAGCAGAATCATATCTGTAGTTTTGCTCATCTGCAATTACTAATTTTACATGATAGGTTTGATTTGGAGTGACATTAGCCGTTGCTGTTAAAACAGCCGTTTGGCCATTAAAATTTATTGGAGAATTGGCATCATTATAACTGCCAAAATAAGTTTCGTTTGTTGGTGGACAACTGCCAGGAACTCCAGGCATAACGGTTGTTACTTTTACAGGAGTATCAGTATTTGGAACTAAGGCAATATTTTCATAAGGTACTTGTTCTCCAGCAGGACGAATTAAAAAGCCAAATAAATCTGAATAATTACAACTATTAGAGTTGTTTTCTTGATACTCTTCTGAAGCAAAAATATATCTAAAGCTAACTTGTGAAGCCACAGAAATAAAATCGAATTCTAAAATAGTAGCGTTAAGTGTTCCCGATTCATTTAAAGCAGTTTCTAAATCAGCATCACCAACCCAATTATTAGCATCATCATCACTTAAACTATTATTAGGTCCTGGCACATTAGATAATCTTCCTGTGCTTAAAACTAAACCACTTTCAAATGGAAAAGAGGTTCCTGTTGCATCAAAAAAGCCATAGCTTTGATCTGTTCCTCCAAAATTACCTCCAACCACGTTGGTTACAGCAATATTGTTAATACAATCACTATCTATTAATATATTTTCTACGAGTTGTTGTGGAGTGTAACTTTGACTATCTACTGTAATATTCTGAGAATATGTACACAATGATATTATTAAGGCAGCTAAAAGGATTATTTGCTTCATCTCTAGTTTAAGGGACAGCAAAGATAAGCATCTAACTTTTATTGGTATTTATAAAAGATGTTAAAGAAATTGCGTTTTTAACTTAACAATGAATCAATTTATCGACGTAAGGCAAAATGGCCTCTAACTTCAAAAGCAACATTACCTTGTTTTATTTCTGCTAAAAACCAATAATCGCTGGCTGGCATATTATATCCATTATATGTACCATCCCAACCTTGTGTACTAGAACCAAGTTGGGTTATTAATTTACCATAACGATTAAAGATATAGACAACACTACCAGGCAAAGTCTCAATACCAACAATATGCCATGTTGGGTTAATTGCGTCTCCGTTTGGAGTAAAGAATTGAGGAGCATCAACCACAACAACGTCTTTAGTGACATCTGCACAACCATTTAAATCAATGATGGTTATAGTATGATAACCTAAAGCGACATTCTCAAAAATATTAGATTCTTGAGGGTCACCATCGTCTAAAATATAGTTATAATTACCAGTGACATTACTTATAGTAATGATAATATTATTAGGGTCTGAAAAATCAACCGTTTCAACCAATTCTATGTTTGCAGATTGAGATTCTGTAACATTGAAAGTACTTGTGGTAGTACAATCAAACTCTGAAGTTACCGTTACCCAATAGGAACCAATTTCCGTGATTTCGATCTCAGAACTTATTTGATTTGTTGACCATAAATACGTGTCAGAATCATACGAAGTTTCCGCAGAAACAACCAAAGGTAAATTGTCTATACAAACGACTTGGTCTGGAATGGCTACAAAAGGTTTACGATTTACAATCAATGAAAAATTAGTGAGGTTATAGCAACCTGTTGTATTGTTTTCTATTCTGGCTATGATGATTTCGTTATTAAAACCACTGTAAGAAACATCATTAATTGGGTTTGTGTCTTCGTTAGCATCTAGAGTTGTGTTGTAATAAGAAACACTAAAGTTATTAGCGTTTTGATTGCCTAAAATAACTGCTGTTTGTTGATTTAATTCGAAATTAAAAAAGCCATCAAAATCGTCATCACAAGTCGTAAGATTTGATGGTTGATTTGCGATTGGTATTGGGTTTACTCGAAGTTCAAAAGGGAAAATAAAATAACAGTGTGTGGTACTAAATTCAATCCGTACATAAATTATAGTGCTCGTACTTGTATAGGTGTAATTTGTATCTAAAATATTATCGTTAGAAATGGCATCAGCTTCAGATGCAAAATAATTAAATAGCACATTGAAGTGATTATCTGAAATGACTTCGTTGATGGTTGTTAGATCAAAGCTATTAGTATCGTTCTCACAAATATCAAATGCGTTAATTACATGTGTTGCAGGAGGTAGGTTGACGTATAATTGTAAAGGCACATATGTAAAACAGTTAGCTACTGAATTATCTACTTTTATAAAAACAGTTTGCGGATTGCTGATGTTAGAATAGTTAGCCGGATTTAAAATAGGATTACTATCTATCTGTAAATCGTCTAAAGTTTCAAAATACGAAATTGTATTATTTGGATTTACAGTAGTAAATAAATCAGCTTCTGCAGTCGTTAAATTGAATGGAGTAATAGCATCATAATTAGTGTCGCACTCAAAAAGTGGTAGCGGTGAATTAGGATGTGGATTGATGATTAAAGTAAAATTAGTTAAGCTAAAACAGCCTGTTTCGTTATCTTCAATCCTAACATGTATAAGTTGTCCGTTAAATCCAACATGGTCCGAAAAAATAGGATTTTCATTTATTTCGGCATCTGTAATATTCAGATGATAAGTGACTGTAAAATCATTAGAATTTTGCATACCCAAGACCGTATTGGTTTGCGATTCTAAGTTAAAGTTAGCTAAACCATCATTAGAGTCATCATCACAAGATTCAATAGCATTGGGTTGATTTGCAATTGGTAATGGGTTTACTTGCAGAATAAAATCATGTATAACATAGCAGCCTGTATTGGGATCTGTAATTCTAACATATAAAGTATCATTTATGGTTTGATACGTGTAATTGGGATCTAATGGATCTATGTTGATTTCAGCGTTACTATGAGTTGCAAAATATGAAAGTACAGCTTGTGTTTCAGTATTAATTAATGTTGATTCAATTTCTAGAAGATTAAAACTTTTGTTTGGGTTTTCACATATATTATAGATTGCAATATCATTAAAAATAGGTGGTAGATTAACAATTATGTCTAAAGGGACTATGACAAAACAATTACTAATTGTGTTATTCACTTTAATATAGACTGTTTGCGGATTTGTAATGTTGGTATAATTTTCAGGATTTAAAATAGGGTTTGTATCTGCTTCTAAATCTTCAGTAGTTTCAAAATAAGAAACTACAATATTATCTTGTCTAACGTCTAAAATGTCTTCTTCAGAAAGTGATAAATCCCAAGTTAAAAAGCCATCATAATTATCATCACAACTTTCTAACGGAATAGAAGGATTAACAATAGGAGCAGAGATGACATTAATTTCAAAGGCAGAAATCCCTTTACAATAATTGTTATTATCAACTCTAGCGAAAAGAGTTTGAGGGTTTGTAGTGTTAGAGTAGATTAGTGGAACAGGATTTAGGTTATTACTTGCATCAAATTCTGAGTTGTGAAATGTAATATCTAAAGATTCTGGGCTGCCAGCCACCATTTGCGTTATGGTTTCATTTAAATCTACCGTAACAACACCATCATTACTAATATCATCACAAACAAAAATACTTGTTGCAGGATTAAAAATAGGAATAGATCCTACAACCAATTCAAACGACGAGGTATCAAAACAACTAGGATCGGTATAATTTTCTACTCTAACATAAATAGTTTGAGGAGTTGAGGTGTTTTGATAAATAGAATATTTGTCTATACTATTATTACCTGCAATAGCATCTGCTTCTGTTTCGTAATACAGAACTTGTTTATCTGGCTGACCGTTTAGTATTTCGGCATCTTTTAAATAGAAATAGAAGTCGGCAACACCACTAATATCTGCTTCACAATTTAAAAAACTTGTGATAGGAATAAATTGTGGTACTGTATTAATATAGACGTAAAATCCAGAAATGCTATAGCAGCCTGTTGCTAAATTTTCTACTCGAGCATAAATATATTCTGTCGACGTTGTGTAATTCTCAGGATTAGAAATTTCATTTTCCCCTTCAATAGCAAAAGTATAATCATTGTAAAAGCTAATTTCTAAGCCAGTAGTTGAGGTAGTTATTTCTGGGATTTTTGATTCTAAGTTTACTGTAGAAATACCATCGTCATTGTCATCACAGATAATTATAGGTTCTGCAGTCATTACCTCAGGAGCATCAACAATATTGACTTCTAAAGTAGAAATACCATAACATCCCGTTTGTGCATTGGTTACTCTTATATGTAATAATTGTGGATTTGAGGTATTATAAACAAATTCCGGAAGTATATTTTCATTGTTTATAGCATCGTCTTCAGTAAGATAATATTTTATGTTTACGGCTGGTACACCTTGACTTGCAACACTGTTAAAAGTATCCATAATTAAAGTGGTATATCCGTCGCTATCCTCATCACAATAATCGATACTTTGAGGTGTTAAAATTATGGCTGGTGCAATTTGTAGAATAACATCTATATAGTCTTCACAACCATCAATTAAAACAATAGCATATAATATAGTTCCATTATCGGTAACGTTAAAAGGAGTAAATTCATCTATGGTATTTATAGTGTTTTCTCTGTCTTCTTCAGATTCAAAAAACGTAAATTCAAATCCATCGTAACCATTAGCTAATTGAGTCTCAACGTCATTTAAGTCGAAATTAGCAATGCCATCGTTGCTACTATCATCACATTCTGTAATAACATTTAAGGATAAACCTGTTTCAATAATATTGGAGTGCAATTCTAAATTAGAAATGGCATAACAGCCTGTTGTAGAGTCTTCAATACGGATAAATATCATTTGAAATCCAGGTATCGTATTTTGATATTCTTCAGGATTAGCAATTAGATTTGTGTTACTTTGAGCATCTTGGTAACTCGGGTGGAAACTTACGTCCACACCAGTAAGTCCTTGCAATACATCATCTATAATACTTGTTAAGTCAAAATTTTCAAAACCATCATCATCTTGCTCACAAGCATTAATCCATTGTGTTTCTAAATTTATAGAAGGAGTATCTTGTACTTCAACAGAAATTGAAGTGGTTGAATAACAGCCAGTAAGTGCATTATAAACCCTAACATATAAAGTTTCGGAAGTATTTGCGTTAGAATAAGGTGAAAAAATGGGATTGACGCCTAAATCTGCTTCGGGTTGTGAATAATGATACGAGATAAATAGATTAGTGTTTCCATCGATTATTTGATCATTTGCGACTGTTAAATCTATTAATGTAAATCCATTTAAAGTTGAATCTTTACAGACTACAATAGGATCAGGATCTACAAAATCTGGTTTTTCATTTACAATTAAGTTAAATGTTGAATATGCTAAACAGCCATTAGCTGTATCTTCTATTCGTACAAAAATAGGTTGTGGTGAACTTGTATTTTGAATGGTGCTTAAAATAGGATTGTTATTGTTTTGCGCCTCTTCATTGGTATAATGATAGCTAATGTTATAACTTGAAGGAGGTACAGAAGCCAGTACCTCATTGTTTTTAGTGGTAAGATTAAAATTCTCTATGCCATCCTCATTATCATCGCAAAAAATAAAGTCTGAAATTTGAGTTGAAGATTGTTCTGAGTTTAAAGTGATGTCTACGGTATCTTCAATAATACACGAAGTTTCATTGAGTTGTATTGTAATTTCAATTCTGTATGTACCTGAAGACTGGACTTCTAAATCAGGACTACTTTCTCCTGCTATAGGCATGTTATTTTGAAACCATTGATATGTAGCTTGCGAATTTTGAATATTACCATTTAATGCTACAGAATCTCCGCAAGTTGTAATATCTGGACCCAAATCTACATTTGCGTTAAAACTATTTCCTTCTATAAATACTGCAGAATCAAAATTATGATCGGTTTGATCGGCAATGACTAATTTTATTTCATAGGCTACATTGGGTTGAATTTCAGCCATAGCAGAAAGCACAACAGTACGACCATTATAATTGGTATCTCCGAGATTATAACCTTCAAAAAACACTTCGTTTTCGGCTGCACAAAAACCTTCTATTTGGTCATGTATTGAATTGGTATTAACAGGAGTAGATGTGCCAGGAATTACAGCTATGTTTGTATACGCGTTAGAAGAGCCAGCTTCTCGAATTAAAAATGCAAATCCATCGGAATAAAAGCAAGGAAATTCTTGTTGATATTCTTCGGAAGCCAATATATAGTTGAATTGTATTCTATTCGCAACAGATACAAAGTTAAATTGAATAGATGTAGCATTTAGTGTTTGGTCAATACCTAAAGCATTTTCTAAATCGAGATCAGTTCCCCAAGACTCATCACCTTCGTTTAGAGGACTTGTATTTAAAATGTTTCCAGCAGAATTAATATTTCCGGTGGTAATGGCTATGCCATCTTCAAACGGAAAATTAGAATTTCCGCGCTCAAAATATCCAAAACTATTGAATCCATTTAAATTACCATTTACGCTTGAAGATATGTTTGAAATTTCTACACAATTCTGACCTAAATTTTGCTGAATAAGTTGTTCTAACGATAAAGTATCGTCTGTAGTTATTTGTTGTGCAGAAGCATAATAAATACTTATTAGGGTAATAACGAGGGAAAATATATATTTTAATCTCACTGCTTTGTATAGGGAAATAAGCGCAGGTTAATTAATATTGAAGCAATTTAGGAGAATAAAAAGTAATAAAAAATCCCCAATAAAGGGGATTTTTAAGATAAGTTACTTATTTAATTGGATGAATAGTAAATCGTTGAGGTTTATCGTTTCAAAGTGAAATGTCCTTTTACTTGAAATGCAATTGAACCACGTTGTACATCTGCAACGTACCAGTAATCGCTAGTAGGCATTTTTTCGCCATTATAAATACCATTCCAACCAGGAGTGTTTTCACTTAGTTGTGTCATAAGTTTACCATAGCGATTAAAAACGTTAATAATAGTGCCAGGTAATGTTTCTATACCAACAATATGCCATGTATCATTTGTGCCATCATTGTTTGGTGTAAAGAATTTAGGAATATCTACAACTAATACTTCTTTAGTTTCGTTTGCACAGCCATTTAAATCTATAATTGTTACGGTATGGTAACCCATAGGTACATTATCAAATACATTAGATTCTTGTGCTTCTAAATCATCTAGTTGGTAAAGGTAATTTCCTATTCCACTAATAGTTACTGTAATATTGTTAGGGTCTGAAAAATCAACAATTTCAGTTGTTTCTATAGTTGCAGATTCCGATTCTGAAACACCAAAGTTATGTGTGTTTACACATCCAAATTCTGAGGTAACTTCAACCCAATAACTGCCAACGTCTGTAATTTCAATTTCTGGACTTATTTCTCCAGTAGACCATAAATAGGTGTCATTAGGGTTATTTGTATTAGCTGATACCAATAATGGTGTATTTCCTAAACATATGACCTGGTTACCAATATCTATAATTGGAAGAGGGTTTACAATGGTCGAAAATTGTGTGATACTGTAACAGCCTGTATTATTGTTTTCTACTCTTGCAAAAATCACTTCACCATCATAAGCGAAATAATCAGTATTTATAGCATAATCATTGTCATTGGCTTGAAGCATGGTGTTATGATACGTTACGGTATATAAACTTGGGTTTTGGCCACCTAGAATACTTGAGTTTTGCTGTGTTAAGTCGAACTCTAAGATACCGTCAAAATCGTCATCACATGCCATTAAATTAGCAGGTTGATTCGCTATTGGTAAAGGTTCAACCTTTAAATTAAACTGATAATAAGTAGAACAATGTGTGGTGCTAAATTCGGTTCTTACAAACAACATATCAAAATCTGATTGATATGCGTAATTAGTGTCTATAGCATTTGTATTGGCTATGGCATCTGCCTCATTTGTGAAATAACTAAATAAAACATTAAAATTAACATCAACAGCTATTTCATTGATTTCTGTTAAATCGACAGTGTTAGTATCGCTAGCACATACCGTATAAGTTTCAAAATCATTAATAAAAGGAGGTTGATTTACGATCAATTGTATTGGTAAAGCAACATAACAGTTAGAAATTGTATTAGTTACTTTCATGTAAACCGTTTGAGGGTTAGATGTATTAGTATAACTGTTTGGGTTTGTTATTTCATTCGCATTTGCTTCAGAATCTTCATAACTTTCAAAGTAGCTAATTTCAAGATCTTCTTGTCTTACATCTAAAATATTTTCTTCTGCATCTGTTAAATCAAATACAAGCGATCCGTCAGTATCATCATCACATTCTATTAATGGATCAGCAGGCGCAACGTTTGGTGTACTAATTACATTAACAACAAATGATGTAATAGACTGACAAATGGTGCCATTATCAATTTGTACATAAATCTGTTGTGGATTTACTGTATTAGCAAATTGTAAAGGAATTTCATTAGTGTTATTTATAGCATCGTCTTCAGATGTAAAGAATTTTACAGTCTGTATATCTGGAATTCCAGCAGATACTTCTTCAATTTTACTAGTGAAATCATGCATTACGGAACCATCAACAACACTGTCGTCACAAACAAACCAATCGGTTGGTTCATTATATATTGGGTTTGTACCTACTTCAATAGTAAAAGAAGAGGTTTCATAACAAGATTCGTCAGTGATATTATCAATTCTTACATAGATTTGTTGTGGATTACTAATGTTTTCATAGATGCTTGTTTTATCAATAGCATTCGTTTTATTATCAGCATCCGTTTGGTTAAGGTAATAAGAAACTTCCTTACCAGTTTGTCCGCTTAAGGCTTCTGTATCCTTATTTTCAAAAATGAATTCTCCAATACCATCTGAATTGTCTTCACAAAAATTAAGCTCATTTACATAATTAGATAAATCACCTACAAACGGTAAGGTGTTTACAATAATGTCTAGTTCTTCAATTGCGTAACAACCTGTATTAGTGTTTTCAACACGCATGTAAACGATTTCAGTTTGAGCTGCGTAATTAGAAATATTACCAATTGGATTCTCGTTTAATTCAGCATCGTTTAAACTATTATGAAAAGTAACAGAACGGTTTGGCGTTGCTAAAATTGAATTTGGTATACTATGGTTTAAATTAATTGGAGAAAAACCATCTCTATCTGCATCACAAATAATAATATCTAAAGGTTTTTCACTCTCTGGTGCAGGTAAAACTGTAACTTCAAAGGAATTATAATCAAAACATCCTGTTTGTGCAAATGTAATTCTTGGGTATAGTGTAAAAGGATTCGTTAGGTTGGTATATATATTAGGTAAGGCATTAGTATTATCTATAGCATCTTGCTCCGTTAAAAAATACTTTACGTTGAACCCAGTTTCTCCATTGGTTACATCTCCATCTAATGTAGATAAATCTGTAGCTGTAAACCCATCTTGATCTTCATCACAAACTATGAGGCTAACAACAGATTCAAATTCTATAACCGGAAATAATATTAAATCAAACTCGGCTACATCAAAACAAGTAGGACTTTCTAAAGTGATGTATATGGTTTGAGGATTACTTTGTGAGTTATAAGGTAAAGCTTTATTAATAGGGTTTGTTTGATTGTCTCTGTCGTTTTCACTTTCGTAAAACTCTACTTCAATATCTTCTAACTCATGAACTATGCCTGCCTCGATATCATTAAAATCAAACTCTTCTGAATTATCATCTCCAATATCACATACTGTAACATCTTCAATAATTGTAGCAGTCAATAGTAAATTGGTATGGAGTTCAATTGGAGTAGTAGAAGCACAACCAGAGGTTCCATTTTCTACTCTGATATATATAGTTTGTTGTTCACTAATAATATTTCCATAATTTGTTTCATCCGCTATAGGGTTTGCGCCTGATACGGCTTCATCTATAGATGTATGGAAACTTACATTGACACCAGTTAATCCATTTAATACTTCTGGAATAATAGATGATAAATCAAAATTAGCATAACCATTAT
The DNA here is from genome assembly GCF_003386165.1 of Winogradskyella eximia. GTDB lineage: Bacteria > Bacteroidota > Bacteroidia > Flavobacteriales > Flavobacteriaceae > Winogradskyella > Winogradskyella eximia. The sequence goes on from NZ_QRDV01000004.1 coordinate 201,524, forward strand.
GGTCAGTGTCACAGGCATCTATATAATGAGGATCCATATTAATTACAGGACTTTCTATAACACTTAAGTTTAAACTTGTTGTACTAATACAGCCTGTTTCTGGGTTTTGAACGCTTACATACAACTGTTCGGTTGAATTTGTGTTTGTATAAGGCATCGTGAAAGCATTAACACCAGCCGCAGCATCACTAGCAGAACTATGATAAGTAACTACAAGGTTGGTTTGACTAAGCGTAATCTCGTTATCTTTTAATGCGTTTAAATCCATTGCAGTACTTCCGTCTGCTGTTTGGTCATCACAAACTACTAATGATGTAGGGTTTGTAATTATTGGTAAACTATTTACTATTAAGTTGAATGTAGAAAATGCTAAACAACCATTAACAGTATCTTCAATTCTTACATAAATAGCTTGTGGGTTTCCTGTATTTTGAATTGCACTCGTTATGGCATTACTATTACTAATAGCATCTGCATTAGAATAATGATAAGAAATGGCATAACTAGATGATGGCACTGAAGCAAGAACTTCAGCATCTTTTGTAGATAAATCAAACATTTCAAGACCGTCACCACTTAGATCATCACAAAGTTGAAAATCTGTAATAGGATCTGAAGTTTGCGTTGAACTTAAAGTAATATTAATGTCATCTTCTATAACACAAGAGCTACCAGCAAGTGGTAAAGTAATTTCAACACGATAATTTCCAGATACAGCAGCTGTTAATGTAGATTGGTTTTCGGAAGGAATTAAAACGTCATTTAAAAACCAAGAATAAGTAGCATTTGTGTTTTCTATGTTTCCATCTAATACAGTACTACTAGCACAAGTTGTAAAATCTTCACCTAAATCTACAGAAGCATCAAAACTGTTACCTTCTATAAAAACGGCAGAATCATAATTCTTATCAGTTTGATCTGCAATAACCAATTTAATTTGGTATTGTACATTAGGTTGAATTGTAGCTGTAGCAGATAGTACAGTAGTTCTTCCATTATAATTAGTATCTCCTACATTATAACCTTCAAAGTATTCTTCGTTTGAAGCAGCACAGAACCCAACAATATCATCGTGTACTGTATTTGTATTTACAGGAGTGGTTGTTCCAGGGATTAAAGCAATGTTAACATAAGGATCAGTTGTCCCTGCTTCTCTAATTAAAAAAGCAAAACCATCTGAATATTCACATGGAAAATTACCAAAATATTCTTCTGAAGCTAATATATAATTAAATTGTATTTGATTAGAAATTGAAGCAAATTCAAATTCGATAGAAGTCGCATTAACAGTTCCTGAAATACCTAAAGCAGTTTCAAGATCACTATCTGTTAACCAAGTAGCATCTCCTTCGTTTAAGATGGTGTTGTTTTGTCCATTACCTGCCGATGTGGCATTACCTGTGGTTAAAACAATTCCATTTTCGAAAGGGAAATTTGAAGCAGCACGTTCAAAATATCCAAAACTTCCAATACCAATGGAAGATCCGTTTGAAGGTGAAGAAATGTTTGAGACTTCTACACAACCTTGAATAAGTGTGTTTTGAATTAAGTCTTGTGGTGAAACTGAATTATCTACAGTAACTTGTTGAGCATAAGAAATACTACAAATTAGGCCAATAAATAAGCAGAGGGAGCGGTTGAAATAAGTCATTTAGTTTCGGTTAAGTTAAAAAGCTGTAGTGTAGGGTAGATTTGGGGCTAACGCACACACGTACTTTAATATGGGCGAAATGTAGAATTAAAAAGGATGAAATACAAAAAAATACGCTGAAATGCACAAAAAATTAACATTTTGTAGCCAAAAATGCAGTTTTGTTTAAAAAAGACCCCGAAAACGAGGTCTTTCTTCCCAAATTGAATTAAAAAATTTCTAAACTTATGTTATAGAAATAGCTTAATCTGAAAAACGATATGATCCGTTTATATCAACAAAATCTATATGATAGATTTCTGATTTAAGTAAAATTTTATTTAGAGGGATGTTTTAAAAAGAGGGAATTAACAAGGAAACTTTGTTAACGGTTATAAAACTAAAGGATGTATTGGACAATAGCAAAAAAATAAGATGAATGGTCTAAAACTTTAACGTTTTTAAGAAATTTTGATGACTCTAATAATTCACGTAAACCCAACCCATGAAAGGCTGATAATTTGAATCGTTTAAGTTTAGGATATAGTAATAGGTACCAACAGGAACTTTATTTCCCTTATTATCAAGACCTCTATTTATTTTGCCTTCCCATGGCGTATCATTATTACCTTCAAAAATAAGGACTCCGTAGCGGTTATAAATTTGTAACTCGTGTTTTATGAATATATCGTATAAACCTTGGATGTTAAACCAATCGTTTTTAGTATCGCTATTGGGTGAAAAACCTTGAGGAATTGTAGGTGGACAATTTTCAACAATTAAATTAAATTGAAAAACCTCATAACAAGGAGGACTTAAAAGCCTCATATAAATAGTTTCAGGATTTGACACATTATTATAATTCGTTGGTATGAGTATAGGACTATATTCATTTTCTAAATCTTCTAACGAATGATAGAATGCAACATCCTCATCATCGTAGTTTATAGGCTCTAGCGCATCAAATAAATTAAATGTTGAGGTTTCAAAGCCTACATTACAGCCAATAATACTAGGTAATGTTGTTATTTCAGGAATAAGAAGTAGTTCAATATCCGTAAACGTTGTATTGTTATTCTCGTTTGTTTCTGTTACAATTCCGTTCATAGAGCCATCGTCATCTACAATAGCCAACAAGTTAACCAAAGGATTTGTGCTTATTGGTAAATTGAGTACAATAGAATTGCTTTCACTATTATTAATGTTAATTGGATTTATGGTTTCACTTGAACCAACAAATAGTCCGTCACTATAAAATGAAATCGGAGTATTTGCAGGTAATATGTCAGTACTATTAAAGTTGTTAACGGTATAAAACACTTCAATATTAAAATCATTACAATACACCAAATAATCATTAATTTCTATGGTAGCATCTGGTAACTGACTATTTAAAACTGTGATGACATTATTTATCATTACAAAGTCTTGACCAGAGGTTAGGGCAATGGTTGCCGAGGTATCTCCAATTTGTATATTATCTTGAATATTATAAACATCAATATCCATATTATACAAATCTGTGGCTCCTGTAAAAGAATTAGTGCCATTAAAAGCATTATTTGCAGGATTTAATGGAAAATTACTAATAACATTTCCATTAATAGTTAATTGCTCGTTCACGGCTATGGATCGATCACCTTCCCATGCTACGAAACCAATTTTGGCATTTTCGTTATCGAGTACATTAAGATTATCAAGTGTAATACTTAAAAAATCAGGAACACTTTGCAGTCCGTCATATACATTAAGCTGATTTAGAGGTAAGCTGTTGTCTTCATAAATAATTGTTATCGCCCAACCACCAAAATTAGTTCCAGTAGAACAATAAGGTACAATGGTCGTTGTTAAATCAAAATCTGAAATTGTATAAGTCGTATTTCCTTGTGCTGTTATAATATCAGTAACATCTGCAAACGCAGCAAAAAACACACGAGTAGTATCTAATGCGTCACTAAATGTACGGTCAGCAGTTATGGGTATTCCATTTAATGCAATATCTAAATCTCCATTTCCAGAACCTGCCCAATACAAATATGCTGCAATTACATTTTGATTAGCGTTTAGAGTTAAATTGGCATTAGACGATGTTAAAATTGCACAAGGAGCAGAAATCCCATTTTCTACAGTATTTAAAGTGTTACCAATAGCCGTATAATCATATCTACCATTAAATTGCTGAAACAAAGAAATATCTTGAGCAATTGCAGGCATTGCCATACCAAATATGAGACTACTTAATATGTAAAATACTTTTTTCAAAATTTTTGGTTGGCATTACTAAATTACAATATTTAAAATTACCGCTTTAAAGTGAAATGGCTCGTAAATGTTCGTCCATCCTGTAACTTAACCTTAAACCAGTAATCGTTAGTTGGCATTTTTTCTCCATTAAATGTGCCGTTCCATCCAGAACTTAATGGATTAAGTTCAATTAAGAGTTTGCCAAAACGATCAAAAATAAATACAGATGTATTAGACTGAAATTGTGATGAAATGCCTTTTACTTGCCAATAATCGTTTACATCATCATTATTAGGTGTAAAAAATTTAGGAAAACCAATCACAGAAACTAAATCGTCCGCAATACCGCATTCGTTTTTGTCTCTTATATAAACAGTATATAAGCCTGGCAAGACATTGGTAAAGGTACTAGAGTTTTGATAAGGACCGTTACTATTATCCAGCGCATATTCGTAATCACCATCTCCATCTACTAGAACAGTTATCGAATTATTTTGAGAGGCATCAACTACTTCAAAATTTATATTTCTTGCAATACTAGAAGGTAAAACTGTAATAGTTCTCTCTTTAAAACAACCGTTTGTATTTGTGACTTTAACCGTATATGTTCCTGGAGCATTTATTTCAATTTCCGAAGTATTTTCTCCTGTGGGTAACCATTCGTAATAATAGTTGCTAGGTGAATCGTCTATAACTCCTCCGTTTAAAACAATCGTTTCGGGAAATGAATTTAAACAATAGATAGTTTCAAAATTTGTTTCAATTTGAGGCAATTTAAAAACGGTAAGTTCAATTTCACTGATACCATAACAAGCGTTAGCATTTTCTACACGTCCGTAAATGGTTTGATTATAGGGTGTTGTATTAATGTAAGTTGTTCCAAGCGGATTAGTTTCTATCAAAGCATCTTCATATGTTTCGTAATAAATTAAATCTAAACCAGCAGGAGCTCCTGCTAATACAGTGTCATTGGCTTCTGTTAGATTAAAGCTCATAAATCCATCTTCTGTTCCATCTGTATCACATAGCTCAATACTGGCGTTATTTGAAGATGTGGTGCTAACTTCTAAAGAAACTTCACTATAGTTAATACAACCCGAATTGGTGTTTGTTACTCTTGCATATATAATTTGAGGATTAAAGAAATTGTTGAAAGCGCTTCCATCAATCATATTATTTTGATTTTCAGCATTAGTTAACGAAAGATATAATTCTACTGTAGAATTGGGATCATTATTAGTTATATCATCTAAATAGTTTACAATATTAAAGGTTGTAAATCCTTCAGGAATGCCATCTTCATCACATTGTAAAATAGATATGTCATTAGCCATTGGTATTGGATCAACGATTATGTTAAAAGATGTAAACCCTATACATCCAGAATCCATATCTTCAATTCTAACAAATATTTCTGTTGGTGTTACGGCTGTATTGGTATAGTTTAAAGGTAAAGTAGCTATAGCGTTTTCGGCATTTACTTGACTTAAATAATAGCTAATGTTATAATTAACTCCTGCTATACCATTTAAAATTTCTTGTGTTTTTATATTAAAATCGAAGGTTGACATTCCATTTTGGTCGTCTCCGTCTAAATCGTTATCACAAATCTCATAGTTGGTTGGGATATTAAAGTTGGTTAGAGATGAGACCATAATATCAAAATCGTTAATAATAAAACAACCTGTGGTTGAGTTCTCAATTCTAATGTAAATAGTTTGATTACTTGCAGAGTTATTAAAAATATCACCTAAAGCATCAATATTGATATTTGCATCACTTTCAGATTTATGGTAACTAACAAGTACATCAGATTCTCCGTTAATAATATCTTGAGTTAACGTTGTAAGGTTAAATTCTGTGATATTATCATCATAAGGTGCAGAGTTATCGCAAATCTCTATACTAGATAAGCTCGTAGAGGTAGGATTTGTAAGCAATGGATTTGTCGGAGCATTTGGAAACGTAGCAGTACCAGTCCATTCAATAGAAAAAGGACTATTACCTACTGGTCTGTCTATAGCGATATAATAACTTTCTCCTGCTAAGACATCTATGTCACTAACAAAACTATCTCCATCAGTTCCTGGGCCTTCGGATGTTTCAGTTGCGGTAGAATTCATTCCTGTTAGATTATTACCTTGGTTGGCAGCTGCAGGATTTGTAGTAGAGCAACGAATGGCTTGTCCGATATTACTACAGTCTACATTTGGACCAAAAATAAAAAAATCGTAATCCTCACTAATATTTGTACTTCCTGGTGTTAATGTAAAAGCCAATGTGCCATCCGAAGCAATATTAACTTGTAACCAAATACTATTATTTTCTTGGCTTCCACATGTATTAGAATTACTTAATTCTTGTGTGCCAATACCACTTACATCTAAACTAAAATCTGAATTACCACAAACTGTAACTGCAAATTGACAATCGTTTGGTTGCTGTGCGTTAGCTGTAACTGCATAGGTACAGATAATAATTATTGAAAGTATAGTTTTAAAAAATAGATAAGGGGATTGGGTCATCGTTTTAATGTGAAATGATTTGTAAATGTTCGTCCGTCTTCAAGCGTAACTTTAAACCAATAATCGCTGGTTGGCATATTTTCGCCATTATATTTGCCATCCCAACCAGAACTTAAAGGATCGAGTTCTTTGAGTAGTTTACCGTATCTGTCGAAGATGTAAATGATAGAATTAGCTTGAAATTGTGTTGTAATACCATAAACCTGCCAATAATCATTTACGTCATCATTATTAGGTGTGAAAAATTTAGGAAATCCAATGACTGAAACTAAATCATCAGCAATTCCGCAACCATTTTTGTCACGTATATAAACGGTATATAAACCTGGTTGTACGTTGTTAAAAGTGTTACTGTCTTGATAGGGGCCATTGCTATTGCCTAGCGCATATTCATAATCACCTTCTCCATCTACTAGAACAGTTATCGAATTATTTTGAGAGGCATCAACTACTTCAAAATTTATATTTCTTGCAATACTAGAAGGTAAAACTGTAATAGTTCTCTCTTTAAAACAACCAT
>NZ_QRDV01000004.1:208540-317586 GCF_003386165.1 Winogradskyella eximia
ATCGAATTATTTTGAGAGGCATCAACTACTTCAAAATTTATATTTCTTGCAATACTAGAAGGTAAAACTGTAATAGTTCTCTCTTTAAAACAACCATTTGTATTAGTGACTTTTACAGTATAGGTTCCTGGAGCATTTATTTCAATTTCCGAAGTATTTTCTCCTGTGGGCAACCATGCATAATAATAGTTACTAGGTGAATCGTCTATAACTCCTCCATTTAAAACAATTGTATCAGGAGAAGAGTTTAAACAATACAAGGTTTCAAATGTTGTTTCAATATTTGGTAACTCAAAAACTGTTAGTTCTATTTCGCTAATACCATAACAAGCATTCGCATTTTCTACACGTCCATATATGATTTGATTGTATGGTATCGTATTGGTAAATGTTGTACCAATAGGGTTGGTTTCAACCAAAGCATCTTCATAAGTTTCATAAAATACTAAATCTAATCCTGTAGGTGTTCCTGCTAAAACAGTTTCATTAACATCAGTAAGGTTAAAATTCATAAAGCCATCTTCGGTTCCATCGGTATCGCATAATTCTATACTTGCATTGTTTGAAGATGTTGTACTGACTTCTAAAGATATTTCACTAAAATTAATACAACTAGAATCGGTGTTTGTTACTCTGGTATAAACAATTTGTGGGTTGAAAAAGTTATCAAACGAATCACCATCTATCTCATTTTCCTGATTCTGTGCATCCATTAGAGACAAATAATATTCTACCGTATTTTCAGTAGTATTGTCTGTGATTAATTCTAGGCTTTCGTTAATATTAAAAGTAGTGAAGCCTTCTGGAATACCATCTTCATCACATTGTAAAATGGAAATATTATTTGCTACAGGAATTGGGTTTACTATTATATTAAAGCTCTCAGTTTTATAACAATCTGTGAATGCGATGTTTTCAATTCTAACAAAAATAGTATCATTAAATGCAGCACTATTAGTGTAATTTAATGATAATGCCAATACATTGTCATCTGCGTTTTCTTGAGTTGCATGAAATGAAATTGCAGTTTCTGACTCCTCTTGATTTCCTCTGATTAGTGGTATTAGTTCTGCCAAATCTATTATAGCTATGCCATCCAATTCATCACCAATATTATCACAAACTTCAATCGTATTTAATTCTGCTATTTGTGGAGTTTTAAATACTTCGAGGTTAAAAGAGTTGACATCAAAACAATTGGTATTATTTGAATTTTCTACACGAACAAATATCGTTTGTGGGTTTTCAATATTTGTATACGGAAACGTAATGTCATTGTCTCCAGAGGTTGCATCATCTTCAGTTTCAAAGTAACGCACATTATATTCTAAAGGATCTTGCGTTGATAATGCTTCGGGATTTTTATCACTAAAATCAAAACTAGATAAACCATCATTATCATTGCCGTCACAAACTTTTACTTCTGTAAGCGGATGAGCTACAGGAATTTCAAAGACTCCAACGACAGCACTTCCTTCTATTGGACATTCACCATTGTTTGGTTCAATATATACCTCGTAAAAACCAGGTGTGTCCACAAACAACTGTGATGAGGTCTCTGTTAAAGGCAAGCCATTAAAGGACCAAGCGTAGTCTGCACCAACAATATCAGTTGCTTCTAAAGTGTAACTGTCATTTGTGCATAATTTTAATTCTGTAGTACTAATGCCATTTTGAATAATATCTATTTCAGAATTAAACAGAGATTGAATAAAGGGAGGTAAACCAATTCTACTTTTGTTTTGGTTGGTTCCGGTAATATCTAAAAGTATACCTTGCTCATTGTAATTTGAAGCCAAGCCATCTGCTTCAGGAAAATTTATAACACCCAAATATCTTGAAATGGTATTATTACCGGTATAACTCAATTGAGCTCTATAAATTTTTCGATCGATACCTAATTGCAAAGCACCAGCAGATATTTGATTAGACGTGTGTATCGTTTCTATTGAATTTAGAATATCGTCACTTTCTAAATCCCATTGCATTACATAACTAGTGCCAGAACCTCCTTCACCTTCGCTAAGGGTAGCATAAACTTTTCGGTTTTCGGCAGAGAATTCCACACCATAAGGACTATTACCTAATGTTGGACTGTAAAGTTGTAGGTGGTTTGAAACGATTCCTGATTCATTATCAAAATCAAATAAATCTACACTACCAGGAGCATTTCCACCAGACTCGTTAGCATAACCAAAATTTGCGGCAATAAGTTTTGAAGCATCAGGTGATGCTTTTAAATAGCCTAAGGCATTTCGTCTATAACCATCGATAGAAATTTCTGGACCTATTTGAGAAATGACAGGAGTTGTGGATACACCATTAACATCAATCTTAAAAGCATAAAACGTATCTATAAATTGGGTAATGACCCAAAAAGAAGAACAATCTTCAGCTCTTACTGCTGTGATTTTTTCGGAGCATTTATATTTAATTTCTTCGGGATCTGTAGGGTTGTAGGTTACTAAATGTATGTTTTTTTCAATAGGATCTACATCTCCCAAGCCACCATTAAGTGTCATGTCAATTAGAGAATAGTTGAAGCCATTATTAAAGCCATCGTCTTGGCCAGGAACAGTTCCACCTTGATCATAAGTACCTGAAAATTGATTAGGGTAGACTTCTGCATTATTGTGATGTGGCTCATCTACAGTAAAAAGATAGAACTTGTCTGGATCGTTTGGTTTGGGAACAATAAGACCTGAAGACGTACTTGATGGATCACCTAAAAGTCCTGTGCCTCCAAAATAATTACCATTTGGCATTATTTGATGGTTGCTATTCCAAACCGTTTGTCCATCAGAATAAAATAATAAATTTCCTTCTGAATCAGAAATCGATGTACACCCTTCTAGAGTATCTATCTGACCATCCGTAATTGCTGTTACTGAACCATTTTGGGCATTAAATTGCAGCCCAGCATTGTCTCCAAAATACCAAAATGAAGCTTCATTTTGAGAGAAAATTTGGAAGCTAATAACGAGTAAGACATATACTAAATAGTTCTTTTTCATAAGAGCTTTAATGTGTAGAACACATAACGACTACAATATAACAACTAGAACTTAAAAACTCCTAAATTTTGTATTGAATCATTTATTACAAAGCTATTATAAATCTCTCTTTTTTAATAATTGATAAGATAAAAAGATGAAAATAGCAGACCAACCTAAAACAATAGCAATCTCGTACCAATGCACGGCGTAATCGTAGGCAATGTCTGCTTTGTCCGGAAACTTGGTCATTACAATTCTTCGGAAAGGCTCGTCAATTAACTTATACATAGACTCTAAAGGGAAAAATCTTTTGATGTTAAAAGCTAAATCCATCGAATTGGTTTGCCATGATAATAGTCCAAAAATGATCCATTCTAAAATATAAAGTATGAATAAAAAACCCAATGCAAATGCAGACCGTTTTACTAACATGCCTAAAAATAAACACAAACTAAAGAAACCAACTAGTTTTACAAAATAGGCAAGTAAAAATTCAACCTCTCTAAAAATGATTGAAGCCTCTGTGTAACTCGAATAATATAAACCAATAAAAAATGTCGCTAAACCAATTAAAATAGTAGCACAAAGTGAGAAAAACACAATGGTATAGAATTTTGAAAGAATAAATTCCTTTTTGCTTAAACCATCAATGAGGTTTTGTTTTAGAGTTTTGTTGCTGTACTCATTTCCAATCATGCTTACCACAACTATGGCAAAGAAGAATTTAAACTGTGAGGCAAAGAAGGTTGTGATATGCCAAATTACAGGAAAGTTGAAAATACCCAACTCGCCTAGTTCTAAAGTGAAAAAACCGAAAAAATTTATCTTTATAGAAGATAGAATTAATACTGTAAATGGTAATATAAAAGAGATAATTATTAAAACTTTACTAGCTTTATTAAGCCAAAGTTTTTGCAATTCGAGTTGTATGAGACGTAACATATTTTGATTGGTTTTGCATTAGCCTTTTCAAAAAGGATGTATGCTGATTTTTGATTGGTTTATTGGTTATCCGTTAGTTGTAAAAACTGCTCCTCTAAACTCTCTTTTCGTTTTACAAGATGTGATAGAAAAATGCCTTTTTCAAACATTAATTTATTAAAATCTGAAGCAGACATAGGTTCATTTAAAAAGGCTGTAATGAGTTCTCCTTCTATTTTTACTTTGCCAATATTTGAGTGTGATTCTAAAACATCTAATAATTCTTGATGTTTTTCAGCCTTTAATTCAAAGAAACCGTGGCTGCTTATCATTTCATCTACACGGCCAGAATATAATTTTTCTCCTTTACGCAATACCACAACATGTGAGCATACTTTTTCAACTTCATCTAAAAGATGTGAAGCTAAGAGGATGGTTGTGCCTTTGGCAGCAATATCTTTTATAATTTCACGAATCTGATGGATACCTTGCGGATCTAAACCGTTTGTAGGCTCATCTAAAATTAGAATTTCTGGATCGTTAAGTAGGGCAGAAGCAATGGCTAAACGTTGTTTCATCCCTAAAGAATAGGTTCTAAATTTGTGTGTTTTTCTGTCTAATAACCCAACAACTGCAAGTTTTTCTTCTATTTTACTGTGGTCAACACCTTTTATCCTGCAGACTAGCTTAAGGTTTTGTTCAGCTGTCATGTATGGATAAAAGTTAGGACGTTCAATTATAGCGCCAACTTGCTTTAAAGCATTGTGCGTTGTAATATTGCCATCAAACCAATGGAAATCTCCTTGTGTTTTATTTACCACATTTAGTACAATACCTAAAGTAGTAGATTTACCGCTACCATTAGGCCCTAAAATACCATAGACATTGCCTTTATTTATAGTAAAACTTAAATCTTTTACGGCAGTTAAATGCCCAAATTTCTTTGTGAGATTATTAATGGTGAGGATTGGTTCCAAAATTAGTTGGTTTTTAGATGCTGAAGTAACTTCAGCAAAAGTTGGTTATGTGTATAAGACGATTAATGCTTTTATTTGTTACAAGAATTTATATTTAATGATAAATTATGAATCGGAATTGAGTGATTCAAATCAATCAATAGCTTTAAAAGATAATTTAATCAATTTTAAAAGTAACCTTTTTTTATTCATTTTAAAACCCTTAAATTTAGCACATGAGTGAGGATTTAAAAATATCGAAGCGAAAACCAACATACCCTATTTCTGAAAAATTAGATACGTATTTATCTAAATATAGAAGAAATATAGATTTACCTATTTTTTATTCTGATTTACTGCGCTTTCAAGGTTCTGTTGTTGTTTATGATAAAGATGATGTAGATACGCTTTGGGTACGTGTATATTACAATGAGTTTGAACGCGAAGAAATTGATATTAGTTTAAAACAAGTGTATTCAAGTTTAATTTCAGATGGTGGGACCAGCATCTTAAAATACCTTAGTGTAGATGCTATTGATTTTTGCACATTCGGTAATTCTAAACCGTTCAGAATAAAAGTGAGAAATATTCTTAATGATAATTTTACTCATTTTTACGTTAAAACAGCAGATGCTTCAAGGGTTTATGGATTAGAACTTGAACAAATGTTATCGCCATATCAAATCAATTTTTTGGTTTGTAAAGATACGTTGATTGAAGAGCATATTGCCGGTATTCCTGGGGATGAGTTTATAAAGAATATGTTGCCAGATTGTAGTTCATCTGAAAAAGCGCAAATAGCCAAAGAATTTGTGAAGTTTAATGAACGTTGTTTAATTAGGCTTTTGGGTGATATGCGCTCTTATAACTATGTGATAGTTCCAACGCATGATTTTGACCATGTTGTATTTAAAATTAGAGCTATAGATTTTGATCAGCAATGTTATGAAGGCAATTTAAAAATATATAGACCACAGTTTTTTAAAGAGAATTTTAAGATGGTAGAGTTGGTGCGCGAAAAAATCCAGGCAGAATCTATACATCAGTATAAAATTGAAGAACGCTCTATTGTTGCTAAAAGAATGATTAGTTATCACACACGCTTAAACGCATTGCTAGATTGCATGGAAGCAGATGAAATTTCCATTAAAAAGCACATTGATTTAATTAAAGAAGATATCTATAATTATACCTTGGATTTAAACTTTAGAAAAAGTAAAAATATGGGAGAGGTACTTAAAAATGCACTCGATTTTGTAAAGCGAAATTATGAAGATGTTAGTCTGAAACGTTTTACTTAATTCCAGTTTTCATCAAAATTTAGATTATCGTAATCGTCTAAATCTAAATCGTCTTCAAATTCATTGTAGTCATCATCGTCTTCTTCAGCTTCAAATGTTTTTTCTGGAGCTTGATCTGGAATTTGACCATGTACATACATTAAATTAGGATAGTCAGTACCTTCAGCTTCTTCAACGATTTCACCTAATTCTACATAAAACGTCCACATATTCATAAAATCATATAAGTAGATAAGTCGCGTAGATGCTTCATGAATGATAGAATTAAGAACAGTTTCGTTCATCATCTTAACTTCGTTACCAGCTTCACTCATATCCATCATGGCAATTTCTTCACCTTGATTCCATTGATCGTCACTCACGTAAAAAGAAGCCATTTCCATACCATCAAAGCCAAAAGATTGTGTAATGGTATTATGTAAATCTTCCATTGTGTCAGTTTCACGAATTTCTATATCGCGGAACACATCATCTTCGGTATCGTTATCTAATATAATTCTGAATCTGTAAATCATGCTGCAAAGTTAAATCATTTTTTAATTATTTCGTAAAGCGATGTAAAGTAAATGTCATTGCACTAAGCAAAATAAATGCACCAACCTGATGTAGTACTCCTAACCAAACCGGAACAGCTAAAATTAAAGTTAATACACCTAATAAAAATTGAACACCAACCATTGCTAAAAGTATATTAATACCTTTAGTTTGGTAAACTGTTAAGGTCATTCTATTGGCTTTATACCAAATAGCAAGTATAAAAATAACCACAACATAGGCGAAAGTTCTGTGTACAAATTGAACTCCACTTTTACCTTCTAAAAAGTTGAGGTAGGTTGGCTTTTGTTCTATAAAAACAGTTTCGTGAATCCATTTACCTTCATTCATTAATGGCCAATGGTTATGAATCCATCCTGCATCTAAACCTGCCACAAAAGCACCATAGATAATTTGAATGATAAGCACAACTAAACCAATTCTAATAAAATTTCTGAATTTTTTTTCAACCGCTTTTTTGTTTGGAAACATTAAATCTAAAGCCACCCAAAATGTATAGGCAAAGGTTAAAAATGCTGTAGTTAAATGTGCTGCTAATCTATAATGGCTTACGTTAGGCTCATCTACTAAACCAGACTTTACCATATACCATCCTAAAAAGCCTTGAAATCCTCCTAATAAAAGCAGAATAACAGATTTTTTAATGGTGGATTTAGAAAGTCGTTTTTTAATTAAGAAATATATAAAAGGAATTACAAATACTAAACCAATAAATCGGCCAATAACTCTGTGAATCCATTCCCAAAAATAGATATCTTTAAATTCTTCTAAACCAAAGTGATTATGAAGTTTTTGATATTCGGGATATTGTTTGTATAACTCAAAAGCTTCATTCCATTCTACTTCATTCATAGGTGGAATAGTTCCTGAAATTAATTTGTAATTAGAAATGGATAACCCAGAATGTGTTAATCTGGTTATACCTCCAACTACAACCATTATAAAAATAAGAATACAGCCAGTGAGTAGCCAGTAGATGACAGCCTTATTATCTTTTTTCATAGCACTTATATTTTTAAGATTTAGTTTGTTGAAACTTTTAATCCTAATTTTTCTCCTTTTTCTAACATCAATTGAAAAGCAGCCTCATGTTCATTTGGGATTTCTCCTTCTAATATGGCTTCTTTTATTGCTTCTTTAATTAATCCAATCTCTCTTGAAGGTTTTAAATTGAAGGTTTTCATAATCTCCTCGCCAGTTACAGGCGGCTGGAAATTTCTAACCTGATCACGTTCTTCAACTTCAATAATTTTATCCCTTACTTTCTGAAAGTTATTGTGGTATTTTTTGAATTTTTTTGGATTCTTTGTTGTGATATCAGCCTCACAAAGTGTCATTAAATCTTCAACATTATCACCAGCATCAAAAACCAAACGTCTAACGGCAGAATCTGTTACTTCTGTAGCTAAAACTATAGGTCTAGAACTCATAAATACCATTTTTTGAACAAACTTCATTTTGTCATTTAGTGGCATTTTTAAACGTTTGAAGAGTTTGTAAACCATTTTTGAGCCTACAAATTCATGCGCATGAAACGTCCAACCAATTTTTTTGTGGAATTTCTTTGTTGGTGCTTTTCCAATATCGTGCAATAATGCAGCCCAACGTAACCAAAGGTTATCTGTGGTTTTTGCAATATTGTCAACTACTTCTAAGGTGTGGTAAAAATTGTCTTTGTGGCGTTGCCCTTCAATCTCATCAATACCTTTTAAGGCTGTTAATTCTGGAAGAATAAAATTTAAAAGTCCTGTGTTTTCTAAATGAATAAACCCAATAGAAGGAGTTTTACTTTCAAGAATTTTATTGAGTTCAACAACAATCCGTTCTTTAGTAATAATCTTTATGCGTTCTTTATTATCAGCAATAGCTTTAAGAGACGCTTCTTCAATTTTAAAATTGAGTTGCGTTGCAAAACGTATTGCCCTCATCATACGCAACGGATCATCACTATATGTAATATTTGCATCCAAAGGTGTACGGATAATACCTTTATCTAAATCGCTAAGGCCATTAAAGGGATCTAATAAATCTCCAAAATTATCTTTGTTTAAGCTTAATGCTAACGCATTAATTGTGAAATCGCGACGATTTTGATCGTCTTCTAAAGTTCCATTTTCAACAATAGGATTTCTGCTGTCTTCATTATAACTTTCCTTACGCGCTCCTACAAATTCTATTTCAATATCATCATAACGCAACATAGCGGTTCCGTAAGTTTTAAAAACTTGAACTTTAGGTTGGTTAGGTAGGTTTTTAGCAACTTGTTTGGCTAATTCAATACCACTGCCAACAGCAACGATATCTATATCTTTAGCGTCACCGCGTTCTAAAAGATAATCACGCACAAAACCACCAATGACATAGCTTTCTACTTGTAATTCTTCACTAGATTGCGTGATGTATTTAAATATGTCGTGTTTTAATGCTTGTTTGTGATTCATAAGACAATTGAAACTACAGGTGCTTTATATATTAATTAAAACAGCTGTATTTTTAGCTGTGCAAAGATACGACACGTAGCTAATCTTTTAAAATGAATGTCAAGCTTTTTGAGATGCGAGAATTATTTAGAATTTTATAGTGGCAATAAAAAGAAATAGGTTAAAAATTTAAGTGTTTTATGTCTTCTTGAGCTTTTTTAAAATCATCATGTTTTCCAATGTCTAACCAATAATCTAAAATAGGGTAGGTGGTGATTTTTTTATCATTCGCTAATAATACTTCAATTAAATCTGTTGCGTCAAAAAAGGTGTTTTCAGGAATGAAATTTAAACACGCTTTCTTAAATATATAAATACCTGCATTCAAATTATAAGTGTAAGAGTGTTTCTCTCTTAAATTAGAAACAAAACCTTCTTTTGTTTCTACAACATCATGTGGAATAGCCACATTATAAGAAACGGTTGCTATTAAAGCATCAACTTGTTTTAATATAAAATCATTAAAAATGGCTTCTATGTTTATATTAGTGAGCAAGTCTGCATTCATAACTAATATGTAATCGTTCTTTATATTTTCTAATAGTTTTAATGCTCCTATGGTTCCTAAGTGCTTAGTTTCTTGAATAAAATTAAAATCGATATGATGTTTGTTATGATCTCTAAAATATGTAATTATCTGTTCGCCTAAATAATTGATTGAAATATGGATGTGCTTTAATCCGTAAGAAGCGAGAAGATCTGTACTGTATTCTATTATTGGCTTATTACCTACTTTTAAAAGCGGTTTTGGGGTGCTTTTTGTTAATGGCATTAAACGTTCGCCTTTACCACCAGCCATAATTACAACATCTATTTTGTTATGCATCTGTTACATTTTATGATCTAAATATTTACCAGCCTCATTATGATTAAAGTTTGGTAATAGTTTATTGAATAAAGCGATTAAGTCTTCTTTTGTCCACGATTTTTTAGCTTTAAGGTCATTTATGGATTTAGAAAATTCTTTGAGTTTATCACTACCATCAAATTCTAATTTATTTTTAATAATACCAATAGTGCTAAATCGTTCTAGGTCTAACTGTTCATTTTTAGTAAAAAATACTTCAGTCTCTTTTTCGCCAGTAGTATCGCTTTTTGTCAATAAATAGGGCCATTGTCCTGTTTGAGGTAATGTTTTGGCTAATTGTCTGGCTTCTTCTTCAGTAGTGCATAAATAAGGTTCAAAGCCTAAATTTTCAATATATTTTCTAGCAATATTAGCAAAACTTTTGAGGTGTAAGTCATTCTTAAGTTGAGGAAAAAATATAGTATTATTTTCTCCTAATAAGCAAGACATTAAGCATAATTCTCCTGATTCTTTGGGTGTAATAAAGTACCTGCTAATGTCGTTTGGAGCTGCAATAGGTTGTTGTTTTTTAATCCGTTGCTCAAAACCATATAGTAATGAGCCATCGGAAAATGCAACATTAGCAAAGCGTGCTGTAGAAATAGTAATGTCTTTATTTTTTTGCATTAAGAATAGTTCCATAATTCGCTTAGAGGCTCCCATCATATTCACAGGGTTTGTTGCTTTATCTGTAGAAACGCAGAAATATTTTTTTACCTTATTTTCAATGGATTGCTGAATGGTTTTTTGTGTATTAAAAATGTTTACATCAATCATGCGCATTAATGTAAATGGGTCTTCTTCGCTTCTCACATGTTTTAAAGCAGAAAGGTTAAGAACATAATCGTAATTTCCGTCTGAAGTAATAAAGGCATCATATTCAATAGAACCAATATCTAAAGCGAAGGTTTTAAAATCACCATTGATATAACCGTAAGAACTTCTGAGGTCTCTAACTAATTCTACTAAATTGTTTTCGCTAATATCAACAACATGAAGTTTAACAGGTTGACGTTTAAAAATTTCTTTGGTAACAGCTTGCCCAATAGTACCAGCACCGCCTAGAACCAAAAATCTTGAAGATTCCACAATAGTATTGATTTCATTTCCTGTCGTTTTAATATCGCGCTCAAACATTTCATTTTCTCTACCAATGAGATCTAATATACTTTGGTTAAACATTTTTTTGTGGTTCATAAGGCAATCAGAGCTGTTGATATTTTATAATTCAAAAGAAAAAAAACAACTTAATTCTTAGCTTTGTAAATATAGGGTTTACCAATTATGTTTTAAAATTGTTGCATTTATTTCTTTACCTTTAATATGATAAAATTTTTCACATTAAAGATTATTAAAAATTGTAATATTGCGACATGAAAACTTTTAGAATTAGAACTGAATACAAGGATTCCCAAGAGAAACTTGATTATTTTATTCAAAATTTTGAAACAGAAGGCACACCTTTTGGTGATCAAAAAAGGAATTCGCTTAGACTCTTTAAGCTAAAAGATATACAGGTTAATATAAAATCCTTTAAGGTTCCTAATATAGTGAATCAAATTGCTTATAATTTTTTTAGAAAAAGTAAGGCACAACGCTCTTATGAATATGGTTTAGAGCTTATAAAAAGAGGGATTGGTACACCAGAACCGATTGCCTATTATGAATTTAAAACCCCTTTCCTTTTTAAAAAAAGTTATTATTTATCTGAACAGGTAGACTGTGATTTAACGTATAGAGAACTCACGCATGATTTTAACTACCCAGATTACGATACTATTTTAAGGGCATTCACAAGATTTACGTTTCAATTACATGAAAAAGGAATTAAATTTTTGGATCATTCTCCAGGAAATACTCTAATTAAAAAGGTAAACGATGGTTATCAGTTTTTTTTGGTGGATTTAAATCGTATGGAGTTTAAGCAAATGAACTTTGAAGAGCGTATTAAAAATTTCGATAGATTAACTATCCATAAATCTATGGTGGAAGTTATGAGTGATGAGTATGCTAAGGTTTCAGGTGAAGATTACGATAAAATTGTGAATTTAATGTGGGAAGCCACGGAAGCTTTTCAGGCTAAACACCATAAGAAACAGCGTATAAAGAAGAAATTAAGGTTTTGGAGAAAATAATTATTTTCCTTATAGTTTATAAAGTTCTCTTAGCTTAGAATATTTTAAAAAGGTAATATTCGCTGTTTGCACGGCAATCACATAACCATTAAAGCCGTCTAAAATTCCTAATCTTAAAAAATAAGTTTTAAAAAAGGCCCAAGTTGGATTCCATATAATTTTCCAAATAGGAGCTTTTTTTCCTACATCATAATAGGCTTTGGCAGCAATAGTAGAAAAATATTCTGTCTTTTGATTAAACTCTGAATAGGTTTGATAGGTTTTATGTAAGATATCACCTTTTAAATGTCCAGATTTAGCTTTAACGTTGTGTAATTGCACATTATCATGTGGGTTAATACCTTTCCATTCTGCACAGCGTCTATCAAAAACACGTAATTTTTTATTAGGATACCAATCCGAGTGTTTAATCCATTGGCCACAGAAATTATTGAAACGGTTGGCAAAATAGCCATCAAATTTCCAATTCGATTTTAAGTCGATTATAGATTTTTGTAATGTTTCGGATAAGGATTCATCTCCATCTAATGATACAATATGGTCATAGCTAGCTTGTGTTAAAGCAAAATTCTTTTGTTCTATGTAACCTAAGAATTTTTGTTCAATAAATTTTACATCAAACCGTTTGCAAATCGCTTTAGTATTATCTGTAGAAAAAGAGTCTACAACAATTATTTCATCCACAACATTCACCAAAGAATGCAAACATTGTTCAATGTTACGTTCTTCATTAAAAGTGATAATTACTCCAGACAGTTTTAGCATGTTATAGATTTCAATGCTGTAAAAATAGTATTTTTGCTAAATGCAATCTAATCTTCAAGCCACAATAATTATAAGTACATTCAATAAGCCAGAATGGCTTCAGTATGTATTATTAAGTTTTGATATTCAAACAACAAAGAATTTTGAAATTATTATTGCAGATGACGGTTCTGATGAAAAAACAAAAGCAGTTATAGGTCAATTTTCTAAAAATACCGATCTGAATGTGAAGCATATATGGCAAGCAGATGATGGTTTTCAGAAAACCAAAATTTTAAATAAAGCTATTGAGGCTTCAAACGCTGACTATTTAATTTTTACAGATGGAGATTGTATTGCTCGTAAAGATTTTGTTGAAACACATTTAAAATTAAGAAGATTAAAATGTGCGCTATCTGGTGGGTATTTTAAGCTAACAGAGGACGTTTCTAGTAAAATTACAGATACGATTATTAGAGAGCAAAAATGTTTTGAAAAAGATTGGCTTATTGCAGAAGGACAGCCAAAGACTTTTAAAATGAATAAACTAACAACGTCAAAGACAAAAGCTATTTTTTTAAATTTTGTAACACCAACAAAGGCCACTTTTGATGGTATGAATGTGTCTTGCTGGAAAGCCGACCTTTTAGCTGTTAATGGGTTTGATGAACGCATGAAGTACGGAGGTGAAGACAGAGAAGTGGGAGAGCGTATGATGAATAATGGTATCAAGTTTTTGCAGATACGTTACAGCGCTACCTGTGTGCATTTACATCATGATAGACCTTATGAAAACGAAGAAGCTTTGTTGTTAAATAAAAAAATTAGACAGGAAACTAAGCATGCAAAAAGCACATACTCGAAATACGGAATTCATAAATCATAATCTATTTTTCTAAAGTATATGCTTTAGAATAACTCTTAAAGGTAAAGTAACCTAGACGTTTTCGTATTTTATATTTCCTAATAAGGTTGAGCGGTTTCTTTTTTAAATAACGTTTATCTTTATGTAAAAAGGTCAGGCAAGCATCAATAACACGTTCACTAGATTTGCCGTCAAAATAAGGGTGTAATTGCTCAATAAACGCTTCTATGTTTTTTGTTAAATTCAACGACGGATGGAGTGCTTGTGTAAAAGCATTTTCAATTGCGTTTGGTGTGGTGATATTTATGAGGTAATTGTGGTTAAATGTATGATTATAGGTAACTACAGGTTTTTGTTGGAGTAAAAACTCTTGAATTGCAGATGTGGTATCAGCAAACATAATATCTGAGTTCTTAAATAAAGGAATTAAATCTGTGGTGTTATAGTAGGTGAAATTTTTATTTTCTAATGATTTCCATTTTGCTTTTATGGCATTGGGTAGTTTAGGATGTAATACCATGATAAATTTATACTTATCAGTGTTAGACAGCCTTTTAATTTCATTAAAAACATCGTCTTGTACAGCTAAACTTAAGCGTTTGGTAAATGTAGAGGCTATCATTATAGTTGGTGTAGCACTCTTAAGTTTTGTTTTTAATGGAAATAAGGGATCTACTTTACTCCAACCTGTTTCTATAACTTCAAAATGCGAATGCTTTCTTTGCTGTGCCTTAAATCCAGAAGTCGATGTTGGACCTTGCGTACAATACAAATCAAAAAAGCCACGAATTCTAAAATGAGAAAAATTATTGTATCCTTCTGGGCGTTTTTGAGCATTAAAACCATGAAAAATCTGCACTTTCAATCCTGAGATAAAATCAGGTACGTCATTGGTAGCTGCTAATACAATATCTGGTTTGTAATTAACGACACTTTTAATGGTGTCTAATAGATTTTTTTTTCCTTGTAATGCTGTTTTTCCATCGTCAAGGTCGCTAAACCACATTACGGTATCACCTCTGCTTAAGATTTCTTTTTCTAAAGGAATCCCTATGGGCAACGCATAACTATAAGATATATATATTAAAAATTTATAATGCATTCTACTTTTATCTTTTTGGCTGTGTGGATTTAGCGCATACGTTCTTCTAACCAACCTAATATGTAATTCAAAATGTGTGGTGGACTGCGATCTAAACTTTGAAGGCCTAAGAATAATTTGTCTTTAGCTTTGACATTCAATTTGAATTTATACCAATACAACGGTTTCTTGTAAGATCTAAAGTACATCAGCTGAAGATCATTTTTAAAATAACACGTTTTGTTTTTTATTTCTAAATGATTGGCTAACCCTTGAGGTGTAAATTGACTTGTTTTTCTAAATCTATGTTTTATGTTTTCTATAAGTACGTTTTCATTAGCTTTAAAATAGGTTTCAAATGTCGATTTTCTGAGCGGATGCGGTGTGTGCTTAAAGTTGTAATATTTCTCAAAACCAGCTAGTTTAGCTGCATTTTGCTGAATAGATTTATGTCCAACTCTAGGTTTTTTAAATTTCTTATAGAAAATATCCTTATCAAACTTCAGCCATTTACCTCTTAAAATAGGAAGTCCGTCCTTAAAGAAATCACTAGGCTTGGTTTCATTTATTAAAAAGAAATCATCATTAAAATAGATAAAGTGTTCTGCTAATTCCGGTATTCTGTATAAGCAGGTTTCAATTGGTCTACAATTAAAAGTAGGTAAGTATTCTTCGTAACCTCTAAAAATAACTTGGTGATCTACTATAGATACTTTATTATAAGTATTATCTGTTTTGCTGTTTTTTAAAAAATTAGGTGTCTGATTATCTGTTATAATGTAAATATTTCTAATATATGGAGCATATTTTAAAATAGAATCAATGGTGAACTTAATTTCATTGACTTGGTCATAACGCGTTCTAAATTTTTCCGAATTTACTTTAGCCTTGTCTTCTATATAAGGTAACATTTTGGCTTTATGATTATCATCATTGCCATCTACCCATAAAATCACAGCATCTATTGGGTTATTTTTAGAATTGTTTTCTATCATAATAAATTACATCCAAAGGGTAAATATTAGCTTAAATCAAAAATAGAATCTACTATATTTATGTGATGACTTGTTGTCCTTTTTTTAATTTAGGTAACTTAAAATAATCGCCAATAATAGTATTGTATTCTTCAGGATAAAAAGCTTTTCTAGCATCAGAAGGATAAAAAGTCATTTCGCCAAAAATTGTTTTTCCATTTATAGAATAAAAATCGACCCTTACAAATGGTATATTTTCAGCCAAAATTTCAGCACAATTTATCATCTCTTCTAAATTATCAGGTTTTTCTATTTCTGAGGAAATACTTTTATAACTAGAACTTTTTCCAAAAGGTAATAATTTAAAATTCAAATCAAAACACCCTTGTTTGTGGTCTTCATCTCTATCTATATGAATATCTATAAACTGGGCTTTACCATCAAAACAGTAAAATTTATAATCAACAAGTGATGTTTTATCATCTTCTTTTAAAAACTTCTCAATTATGAGTCTTGGTGGTACGTCTTTATAAGCCCATTCTTGTCCTATTCTATAATATTGATTTTTACTTAGCCATTTCTTAAATAATTTAAGCGCTTTAGTTTTATCAAGCGTTTTTTTATCTGTTACAATGAGGTTATGACTACTAGTATGGGTTGCTTTTATTGCAAATTTATTAGGTAATTCATCAAAAGGGACATCTTCAGCATTTTCATAAACACCATAAATCTCATTGAGATATTGAGCTCCAATTTTATCTTCTACAAAAGCCCTAACCGCATATTTGTCTACTAACTGATTTAAAATTTTTGGACGATAAAAAACCTTGTACCATTCTATTTTCTCATTAAACTCTTTTGGGTTGTCTAAGTCTAATTTTTTACCAGAAAAATATTCATAGTGATAACGAACGTACATTTTAGATGGTAAAAAGCGCATTTTTCTCAAATGCTTTAAGAAGAATCTACGTATTTTATTAGACATTATTTATATGGTTTTAACAAATGTAATATAATTATATGGTGTCTTTAATAGTGTAAATTCTAATATTAGTTATCTAACCACTACTTTATATTTATTGCATATAATGGGTAATTCTTTATGTGTCTTAATATTTATACAGCCACATCATACTCACGTAAAGCATCGTTTAAAGAGGTCTTTTTATTTGTACTTTCTTTACGTTTACCGATGATTAAAGCACAAGGTACTTGAAATTCGCCTGCCGCAAATTTCTTGGTATAACTTCCTGGGATTACCACAGAACGCGCAGGTACAACACCTTTGGTTTCAACTGGTTCGTCACCCGTAACATCAATAATTTTAGTACTCATGGTTAATACGACATTAGCGCCTAAAACAGCTTCTTTTTCTACACGTACACCTTCAACAACAATACAACGTGAGCCAATAAAAGCACCATCTTCAATAATTACCGGAGCGGCTTGTAGAGGTTCTAAAACACCACCAATACCAACACCTCCAGAAAGGTGAACATTCTTGCCAATCTGTGCACAACTACCAACAGTTGCCCAAGTATCTACCATGGTTCCTTCATCTACATAAGCGCCAATATTTACATAACTAGGCATTAATATTGTACCAGAAGAGATATACGCTCCATGTCTTGCTACAGCATGAGGAACAACTCTAATTCCTTTTTCTGCATAACCGCGTTTTAATGGAATTTTATCATGATATTCAAAAATACCAACTTCAAACGTTTCCATTTTTTGAATTGGGAAATATAAAACAACCGCTTTTTTTACCCATTCATTTACTTGCCATCCATTATCCGTTGGTTCTGCGACTCTTAATGTGCCTGCGTCAACAAGGTCAATGACATTTCTTATAGCGTCTATAGTCTCTTTATTAGTTAAAAGTGAACGATCGTTCCAAGCATTTTCTATTGTAGATTGTAATTGTTTCATATGGAATAAAGTAAAAAAATTAAGTTCAAAGATAAGTCCATAAATAGCCATCAAAAAATTTTTTTCAAATAATACGAACTGAAATTTAAAATAGCTGATACTAACTTTGAATGATAATTTATTTTGATACTTCTAAAAGATTCGAAGCACTCTCGTTAGTTACTATATTTATTTGATATTTAAGTGCCTTAAAAATGAATTTGAGAAAATAATTTCAAAATTATTGGATTTAAGTGTGACTTATCAAAAATAGTGGTGTCTTAACTATAGATTAAACGGAAGGTAATTTATTCATAATAACTTTATCTGAGAATTTAATTAATAGCTAATTTCGAAAACCCCTTCCCCTTTTTTAGGGGTTTTCTTTTTTTTAAGTTAAAATAATGTGACTTAATTAATGATTAGGTGTCTTAAAAGTGATTGATGAAATGATTTATTTTTAGAGGGAATAATATCATAAAATTGGTTTATTTAGATTGGTTATCTATTAAAACGCTTCTTTTTATAAGAAGCGTTTTTTAATTACAGTATCTTTGCAATTATGGGAAGAATATTAGCCATTGATTACGGTACAAAACGAACAGGTATAGCGGTTACAGACGAAATGCAAATTATTGCATCAGGATTAACCACTGTTGATACCAAAGAGTTACTTGAGTTTTTAAAAAACTATACAACCAAAGAAAAGGTTGAAAAAATTGTGGTTGGTTTACCTAAACAAATGGATAATACAGCTTCAGAAAGTGAAGTGTATATTCAGAAGTTTTTAATACAATTAGCAAAGGCTATTCCTAATATTCCAGTGGATCGTGTGGATGAACGTTTTACATCTAAAATGGCATTTCAATCTATGATTGATAGTGGGTTAAAGAAAAAGCAAAGAAAAAATAAGGCTTTGATTGATGAGATTAGTGCGACTCTGATTTTACAAAGTTATCTTTCTAGCAATCTATTCTAAATTTCTATGTTGTATAAAATTCAGCGTTTTTATTCCTTATGATTATGCACGCTGTTGGTTAAGATAATTTATAACAGGTTGCATAGCAATGTTCTCAATGAAAGATCTAAGTAATTTAGCTTTAATTTTAGAATTATTATCACATAAATTGGTACTTTTGCACCCGAAAATATACAAAATATGATTTTACCTATCGTAGCTTATGGCGATGCAGTTTTAAAGAAAGAGGCTAAGGAAATTGACAAAGATTATCCTAAACTTTCTGAACTTATTGATAATATGTACGAAACCATGTATGGTGCGTATGGAGTTGGTTTAGCTGCACCTCAAATTGGTTTAGCAATTCGCTTGTTTTTAGTAGATGCTAGTCCTTTTGCAGATGACGAGGATCTTTCTGAAAAAGAAAGAGAGCAAATGAAAAATTTCAAAAAAACATTCATTAATGCTCAGATTTTAGAGGAAGAAGGAGAAGAATGGGCTTTTAATGAAGGTTGTTTAAGTATTCCAGATGTTAGGGAAGACGTTTTTAGACAACCAAAGATTAAAATTCAATATCAAGATGAGAATTTTGATACTCATATTGAAGAATATGATGGTTTAATTGCTAGAGTAATTCAACACGAATATGACCACATTGAAGGTGTTTTATTTACCGATAAATTATCATCATTCAAAAAGCGTTTAATAAAAGGTCGCTTAACTAATATTTCAAAAGGTAAAATAAAAATAGATTACAAAATGCGTTTTCCTCTTATGAGTAAAAAGCGTTAATAACATATATATGAGCTTAGACAAAATTTTATCCATTTCAGGGAAACCAGGTTTATACCAAATTGTTACACAAACCAGAACAGGTGCTGTTGTAGAATCGTTAATTGACAAAAAACGTATTACTGTTGGTGCGCATAGTAACATTAGTATTCTTAGTGAAATTGCTATTTATACTTTAGCTGAAGAAGTACCTTTAAGAGAAGTACTGAAAAAGGTTAAAGAAAAAGAAGGTGGTAATCCAACTTCAATTAGTCATAAAGATGGAAAAGATACTTTAGAAGAATTTTTCTTTGAAGTATTACCAGATTATGATGAAGACCGTGTATATCCATCAGATATTAAGAAGGTTGTACAATGGTACAATTTACTTCAAAAGAACAATCTTTTAGATTCACTTGAAGAA
This sequence comes from Winogradskyella eximia, assembly GCF_003386165.1. Classification (GTDB taxonomy): domain Bacteria; phylum Bacteroidota; class Bacteroidia; order Flavobacteriales; family Flavobacteriaceae; genus Winogradskyella; species Winogradskyella eximia. Next base: position 228,460 of record NZ_QRDV01000004.1, read on the forward strand.
TCTAAAGAAGACAAAGATACGTCTGAGGAAGAATAAATATGTCTGATAAAGCAGCCCAATTAAAAGCTTTTGAGCGTTTGTTAAATATCATGGATGAGTTGCGTGAGCAATGTCCTTGGGATAAGAAACAAACCATGGAGTCTTTACGTCATCTCACCATAGAAGAAGTGTACGAACTTGGTGATGCTATTCTCGATAAGGATTTAGAAGAGGTTAAAAAGGAATTGGGCGATGTTTTACTTCATATTGTGTTTTACTCTAAAATAGGAAGTGAAACTAACGATTTTGATATTGCAGATGTTTGTAACAGTATTTGTGATAAACTCATAGATCGTCATCCACATATTTATGGTGACGTTGTTGTAAAAGATGAAGCCGAAGTAAAACGTAATTGGGAACAGTTAAAGCTCAAAGAAGGCAAAAAAAGTGTTCTAGAAGGCGTGCCTAAAAGCTTGCCAGCTATGGTGAAAGCTAGCCGAATACAAGAAAAAGTTGCTGGTGTAGGTTTTGATTGGGAAGAACCAGAGCAGGTTTTTGCAAAAGTAGAGGAGGAGTTAGCAGAACTTAAAGTTGAAATCGCAAAAGGCGATCAAGATGCTATTGAAAGCGAGTTTGGAGATGTAATGTTTTCAATGATTAACTATGCACGTTTTCTTAATGTAAATCCTGAAAATGCCTTAGAGCGTACTAATAAAAAATTCATTAAACGCTTTCAATATCTTGAAGGCAAAGCCAAAGATTTAAATAAATCTCTAAAGGACATGACACTTTCAGAAATGGATGTGTTTTGGGAAGAGGCTAAGTTGCTTTAAATACCTGCAACGTCAGAAATCACATCAAAATTTTAATTAATACAAAGTTCTACAACGTGTTTCAGCATTAGAAACGAAGTTGAAGAACACTTTGGTTTTGGTAAGTTTTGTGCTTAAATCATAATTTTTTTTAAAAAATTTAAAATAGAAACATCCAAAAGTGGTTTTTGTGCGTAAATACCGTATATAAAAGCAAACTCGTTTTTATAATCTTAGTAGGAGATCTTAATTATTATTTTAAGCGGTTGTAATTAAGGTTAATTTAGTTTAGTTAGGGCAAAACCCATCTGTAGTAACAGATGGGTTTTGATATTTATAATATTTTCTATTTTCTTTTTGAAACAAAAAAAGTCCAGACATTTTTGTCTGGACTTTCCAACTATTAACCAACTTTAACTAACACTATTATAAAAATTAATTTATAATCATTACTTAAAAACTTATCTCATTACTATAGACGTAAAAAGGACCATTTTATTTCATGGATAAATACATTTAACGTGTATTTAACAAAAACCCGAAACGTAAGTTTCGGGTTTTCTTAATTTAATAATTAAACACTTTCACTAACCATCAACTAATAATGTTAACTATTAAATGTTTTTTAAAACATGCCTCCACCTTCTTTTACGTCATTGTCTCGTTGTTTACGAGATTTAGCTCTGTATTTTCCACCACCAAATCGGTACGATAAGCGTCCTGAAATTTGTTGACTTTCCCAATTAAATTGGCCTTGTTGTACGTATGGTCTTTGTCCATTAAATTCCGCATACATTGTATCAAAAATATCATTGTAACTCAGGCTAAAGCTAGCTCTGTTGTCTTCAAGAAAACTATAACGCATTCCTAAATTAACCATAAGCATATCGCTCATTTCAAATTGAATGTTTTTATTCTTTCCTCTATACATTCCAAAGGCAGAAAAACTTAAGCTTTTACTCACTTTAAAGTTATTAAATGCTCTTACATTCCAAGCCATATTATCAACTTCTACGGTGTTTAAAACAATGTCTCCATTATCAAATGATTCTGCTAAACTTTTTTGAGTTTGAGAGAACAAATCGAAACTTGCATTAATACTCCACCATTTAGTTGGTCGGTAATTAGATGATAATTCAATACCAAATGCTGAAGTATTATCAAAATTTAAATTGGTAAGAATTAGACGCTCCGGATCTGCTCTGTCAATTAAAATGGCTTGCTGAATTTCATCTTCAATAATTCTGTAGAAAACACCAGCTGTGATGCTACCTTTTTCGAGTTGTCTTGTATAGTTTACTTCAACAGAGTTGGTGAATTGAGGACGCAATTCCGGATTTCCAAATTGTGAAATCAAAGATGTATTCCACTCTGGTAACGGATTAACTTGTCCAATTCCTGGTCGGTCAATTCTTCTACTGTAACTAAATTGGTACGAATTTTTTTCAGAAGGCGAATAGGTTGCGAATACTGAAGGATATAGTTCAAAATAATCGTTCTTAAAAACAGAATTTAGTTCTTCATTAGAATCTAAATCTCTTTTAAAAGCATCAGAATCTACAGTAACCGTTTCTGCTCGTAAACCAACTTGGTAGCTCCATTTTTCTATAGTTCTACCATAGGTTGCATAAGCAGAGTAAATATCTCTAGCGTAATTAAAACTTGTGGTTGTAGGGATATATTCTTCTGCTTCATTTTGTTCTCTTGCATCAGATTTGTAAAATATATCTGTGTCAAATAAACGCGCTTCTAAGCCTAATTCTAATTTTGTAGATTCAGATAAAGGATTTACATAATCTAAATTTATGGTTGTACTTTTTCTGTCAGTATCAGTATCTTCTATAAAATTTGGACGCTGTGCACTGAAAAATATATTATTAGTGTCTCCTAAGCCGTCATATATATTATGGTCAACTTCTAACTCAATATTATGACCTTCCTCATTAAAATCGTGCTTGTAATTAAAGTTATATTGTTGTGAGTTGTTTTCGTTATTTGCATTTGCAAATTGCGTTTCATTGAGTGTTGGATTTGTAAGGTAGTTGATATACGAATTTGACATGGTCCAGCCATCAAATATATTCTGATTAGTAAAAACAGAAATTGTATTCTTATCATTCAAATAATAATCTAATCCGGCTTTAAACAAGTTAGATTTGTTATTATTTAATATATCAAAGTTCTGTTGAATTTCTTGCTCAATTCTATTTATATATCCATAATTGGCGTTTTTTGAGACACTATTACTGTATGATCCGTATAAATTAAATTTTCCATTTCTATAATTAGCATCAATAGAGCCATTAAATTTTGGTTCAATATCATAAGCTAAACCAACATTAATATTTCCATTAAAACCAATTTGTGTGTTTTTATGAAGTACAATATTTATAAAACCACTCATGCCTTCAGGATTGTATTTTGCTGAAGGATTAGTAATTAATTCAATACTTTTAATAGATGTTGAAGGAATTTGTTTTAGTAATTGTTCTGCAGGGATATTAGACAATTTTCCATCCACCATAACACGTACATTTTGGTTGCCACGTAAACTTATGGCTCCAGATTGTTGATCTACGCTAACCGAAGGTAAGTTATTCATAATCTCACTAGCATTTGCGCCAGCCGTTTGTAAATCTTTACCAATAGTAATCACTTTGCGATCTACTTTTTGTTGAATAGTAGAAACATCTGCAACAATAGTTACTTCATCTAAACCTGTTGCTTCCTCTTCTAATTTAATGTCTCCAATATCTACTTTATAGTTTCCTTTGCCAATGGTTATGCTTTTATCTAAAGTTTTGTAACCTACAAACTGAATGGAAACGAGAACATTGCCTTCTGGAATATTCTCAATTTTAAAGGTGCCGTCGTTATTGGTGATTCCACCAGTAATTATTTTATTTGCTGCATCTTTAATAATAATGTTTACATAAGGTAACGGTTCATTGAGCTCAGCATCAATAACACGGCCCGATACGGAACCGTTTTTAATATCTAAATTGGAGTTGGGTTGTGCGCTTATAATAGTTGATGAAACTAGTACAAGCATTAATAAGAAATGCTTCATTTTTGATTGATTTTTTGATTGATTTGATAGTATATTATATACTAGACGACTACTTTTACATTATGTTACCCTTTTTAAATCATCTTAACATCTTTTTAACATTATGAGTAAAAAAACACTAGTTATAGGAGCATCATTAAAACCAGAGCGTTATTCTAATATTGCGATTAAAAGATTAAGAAAGTACAAGCATGATGTTAGAGCTTTTGGGTTAAAAGCAGGTATGGTTGAAGATGTATCTATCGATACTGAGTTAATGCCATATAAGGACATTGATACAGTAACATTGTACTTAAATCCTATGCGTCAAAAACCATACTATGATTATATTATAGGTTTAAACCCTAAGCGTGTTATTTTTAACCCAGGAACAGAAAATTCAGAATTTTATAATCTGTTAAAGCAAAATAATATTGAGTTTGAAGTGGCTTGTACATTAGTTTTATTAGGTACAAATCAGTATTAAGCTTTCTTTTTTATAAGAAATAATCCTAAAAACATTAGTAAACCATTGTAGATTAATATTTCAAATCCTATTTCATGCCCATTAAATAATTCTTTTGAATATATGTTAATGAGGTAAGAAATAAGGGGAGCAGCAATGGCAACAACCCATACCAATTTATCTTTAATTTCGAATTTAGTGATTAGTCCAAAAGCAAATAATCCTAATAACGGTCCATACGTATAACCAGCAGCTTTGAATAGCTCCCAGATAACGGACACATCTTTAAAGATTAAATCAAATAATAAGATCACTAAAACGAGTACAATACTAAAGCCAATATGAACGCGTTTTCTCAGACCTTTTCTTTCGGTTTCAGGTTTGTTTTCAATATCTAAAATATCAAAACAGAAAGAAGTGGTTAAGGATGTTAAGGCAGAATCTGCACTAGAATACGCTGCTGCGATTAATCCTAGCAAAAAGAATGCAGAAGTAATAATTCCTATTTCAGGTAGCATAGCAATTGTTGGAAATAAATCGTCCTTTGAGGCTGTAATTCCATTTGCTGCTGCATATTGTGTTAGCATTAACCCAAGTACTAAGAATAGAATATTTACAAAAATCAAAACAATGCTAAAAGTGACCATGTTTTTCTGAGCATCTTTTAGATTACGACAAGTCAGATTTTTTTGCATCATGTCTTGGTCTAAGCCAGTCATTGTAATTGTGATAAAAATACCAGATAAGAAACTCTTCCAAAAATATTGAGAATCATTACTGTCTTCAAAAAAGAAAACTTTACTCAGGTTGCTTTCTTTGGTATATGTCACAATATCTCCAATACTGTTTAAATCTAAAGCAGAAGCTAAAAACGCAATCGTTACCACCACAGAAACCAACATGAATAAGGTTTGAAGCGTGTCTGTAAAAATGATGGTTTTTATACCTCCTTTAAATGTGTATAGCCAAATTAAGGCAATAGTAATAATTACGGTAATAGCGAATGGGATATCAAAAAGATCAAAAACTAAAAGTTGTAAAACCTTGGCAACTAAAAATAAGCGGAAAGCCGCACCGACAGTTCTAGAAATTAAAAATGCTACAGAACCAGTTTTGTAACTCACAACTCCAAAACGATCCTTTAAATAGGTGTAAATAGATGTGAGGTTCAATTTATAATACAGAGGTAGTAATACATATGCAATAATGAGGTAGCCAAAAAAGTAACCAAAAACGACTTGTAAATAACCAAATTGTTTGGCTTCTATTGCACCAGGAACAGAAATGAAAGTTACACCAGATAAAGAAGCTCCAATCATACCAAATGCTACTAAATACCAAGGTGCGGATTTATTTGCTTTAAAAAAAGCGTCATTAGAATCTTCCTTCCCTGTGAAATAAGAGATTAAAATGAGTAATCCGAAGTAACATGCAATTAATAATAGTATTGATGTTGGTGACATGGAGTATAAAGTTTTAGTAATAATTTTGAAAAGTAGTACATTTGAAAAAAAAGACTGCTTTAAAAATTAATTATTTATGAAAAAGATTATCTGCTTAACTACGTTTACGATGTTCGGATTGAGTCTCTTTGCTCAAGATTTTAAACAGCTTATTGCCGAAGGTACAAATACTGTAGAAGATATCGTAGAGGTGGCGGAGCGTCACTTTGATTCCGTAGGAAGAGAACGAGGTAGAGGGTATAAACCTTTTAGACGTTGGCAGTATTTTGCTGAACGCGCTATGGATGAAACAGGGAAATTAAAATCTCCTGAGTTTTATTATGATGAATTGGAAAATTTTAATGCAAGAATAAATAATGAAGGATTATTAGCGCGAACTGTTGTAGGTACATGGGAAGAAATGGGACCAACCTCTTGGAATGCGACTTCTGGTTATAATCCTGGTGTTGGTAGAATAACATCTATTGCAACTGAAAATGGAAACCAAAATCATATAATTGTTGGGAGTCAAACTGGAGGAGTTTGGAAGAGTTTAGATGGTGGAACTACTTGGACAGTACTAACTGATAATCTTGCTAATATGGATGTATACGCACTTGCTATAGATCCTCTAAATAGTTCAACTTATTTTTGGGGTTCTAGAAATGGTTCAATATTTAAATCTATTGATGGAGGATTTACATGGTCATTGCATAGTAGCTTACCAGGAGGTGGTCAAGTAAATAAAATTTTAATTGACCCAACAGATACTTCAAAAATATACTGTAGTGCAGATGGTGGAGGATTGTATAATTCAGCAGATGGTGGTTTAACATGGTCCACAATAAGCTCATCAACTGGTTATGATTTTGAATTTAAACCAGGAGACCCAAATACGATTTATGCTTCGGGTTCTTATTTTTATAAATCAACAGATGGAGGACAAACTTTTAGCATTCCTAGTGCTTTAAATACTTGGAATCAGGAATATATAACGGGTTCTAATTCTTGGATATTAGGTGATGCTAATAGCAATAGTTCAATAACACCAAAAACAGGTAATGCTATGGCAGTTTTTTATATTGGTGATTATTCTGGTCCAATCACAAGAATAGAATCTCCAGTTATAGATTTAGCAAGTGCTGTATCTCCTGAGCTTAAATTTTCCTTTACTCAAGTAAGTTGGGACTCTGATATTGATGCCTTAAAAGTTTTATATAAAACATCAGCTTCAGGAAACTGGATTGAATTAGCTAATTATACAAATGAGGTTACAAGTTGGTCTGATATTACAATTAGTTTACCTAATCCAACTTCAAATTATTATATAGCTTTTGAAGGAACAGCAAATTATGGAAGAGGTGTTACTTTAGATGACGTTTCGGTTGAGGCAACTAATCAAGGTATTATTTTTTCAGAAGGATTTGAAACTATTTCAAATGACTTCGCTACAGGACCTAAAATGATTGGAGTATCTGCGGATAATCCTTCAGTAGTTTATGTTTTAGAAGCTGAAAACTCTTTATTTGGAGGCATTCATAAATCAGCAGATAGTGGAGTTAGTTTTATAAAAATGGATCATGCCAATAAAAATTATTTTGGTTATGATTCTTTAGCAGAAGACGATAGAGGGCAGGCTCCAAGAGATATGGATATTGCTGTTAATCCAAATAATGTTGATGATGTCCATATTGCAGGTATCAATACGTGGAGGTCTACAAATGGAGGTTTAAGTTTTAATATTACCTCACAATGGACTCCCTATAATGCAAATCTTGAAAATGTAGGTTATTGTCATGCAGATATAGATATTTTGGAGTTTGTTGGCACAGGATCTAATGTGAAACTTTTAGTGGGATCCGATGGTGGAATTTACAGAGCAAATAATCCAACTACTGTAAATAGTGATTATTATACTGATTTAACTGCTGGTTTAGGAATCAGACAATTCTACAAAATTGGGGTAAGTCAAACAAATATCGTTGTTGTTACCGGAGGTTCTCAAGATAATGGTTCTTCCGTGCTTGGGTTAAATGGAAGTTGGACAGATTGGTGGGGCGCAGATGGTATGGAAGGTTTTGTAGATAAAAACAATTCACAAACTATTTATGGTACATCGCAATATGGTTCTTTTGTAAAGAGTTACAATGGTGGATCTAATATCTCTTATCTTACGCAACCAGATGATAAAGGCGGTGATTACAATTGGAATTGGGTGGTGCCTTTTGAGCAAGATCCGATCATTCAAAATGTAATTTATTGTGCCTTCGATGAGGTTTACAAATCTATTGATGGTGGTGATAACTGGACTTCAATTTCTTCAAACTTTGGGGCTGATATAGACCATTTTAAAGTAGCACCTACAGATAATAATAAAATGTATTTATCAATTAATGGTGAATTTTGGTACACTATTAATGGTGGAGCAAGTTGGGTGCAGTCTTCTCTCAGTTTAGGTGGAGGGAGAATTAATGAAATTGCTGTTCATCCTATGGATTCAGATAAAATTGCAATTGCAACAACAAATGGCCAAAAAGTATATGTAAGTTCAGATCATGGTTTAACTTGGACATCTATTCTTTGGGACTTACCAAATTTTTCTGCACAAGCTCTAGTTTGGCAAGACAATGGTAAAGATGGGCTTTATGTTGGGATGAATTACGGAATCTATTATACGGATAATGATTTAGGTGATACTTGGGCACCTTTTAATAATGGATTACCAAACGTTAGAATTAATGAACTTGAAATTAACGCAGTGGAAGGTAAATTGTATGCTGCAACTTATGGTAGGGGATTGTGGAGATCTAACCTTTATAATGAAACTTTAAGTATTAGTGATTTTGAATTTAATAATTTTTCTCTTTATCCAAATCCAGCAAGTAACGAAGTAAATTTAAAATGGAATAATAGTGAAGATGTCGCTGTAAGAATTTACAATACCCTTGGTAAACTTATGTTTTATAGTAAAAATGTGAATTTATCAAATGATTATAAAATTGATACTTCAGCATTTAAAACCGGAGTGTATTTTGTGAAATTAAATACATCTAAAGGAGAGATAATCAAAAAACTAATTTTAAAATAAAATCGTTTAGCGATAAAGAAGTCCAATTGCAAAGTACTTGCAATTGGACTTCTTTGTGTCTAAAAATCTGTACCTTCGCGCTCATGGAATTTTCATCAAAACTCTTAGAAAACGCAGTTAACGAAATGTCACAATTACCAGGAATTGGTAAGCGTACAGCGTTACGTTTGGTTTTACATTTATTAAGACAACCAGAAAGTCAAACATTTCAATTGGCAGATGCATTGTCTAAGGTAAGGCGAGAAATTAATTTCTGTAAATCGTGTCATAACATTAGCGATAGTGTTCTTTGTGAGATTTGCGAAAACCCTAATAGAAACAGCGAACTTATTTGTGTTGTTGAAGATATTAGAGATGTAATGGCTGTAGAGAATACAAGCTCTTTTAAAGGATTGTATCATGTGTTGGGCGGAAAGATATCTCCAATGGATGGTATTGGACCTCAAGATTTAAATATTTCGTCATTAGTAGAAAAAGTAAAAACAGGTCAAGTAAAAGAATTAATTTTTGCAATGAGTCCAACAATGGAAGGAGATACTACTAATTTTTATATTTTCAGACAAATACAAGAATATAACATCGCAACGTCTACTATTGCGCGAGGAGTTGCCGCCGGAAATGAATTAGAATATACCGACGAAATCACTTTAGGGCGCAGTATAATAGACCGTGTGCCTTTTGAAGCTTCTTTAAAATCATAGAATTTGAAATTATCTGTCATCATATTAAATTATAATGTGCGCTATTTTTTAGAATTATGTCTAAAAAGTGTTGAGGCAGCCATTGCTAATATTGATGCTGAAATTATTGTCATAGATAACAATTCTCCGGATGAAAGTTGCACCATGGTGAAACAACTATTTCCTTCAGTAAAGCTTATTGAAAATAAAGAGAATTCGGGGTTTTCTAAAGGAAACAACATAGGTGTAGCTCAAGCAAAGGGTGAATATTTGTGTATTCTTAATCCAGATACAGTGGTTGAAGAAGATACATTTACAAAACTCATAGATTTTACAGATACTAAAAATAATTTAGGGATTGTTGGTTGTCAACTTATTGATGGGAAAGGTAAATTTCTTCCAGAAAGTAAGCGAAATGTTCCAACTCCAAAAGTATCTTTAAAGAAAGTATTGGGTGATGCTAGTGATTACTATGCAAATCACATTCCAATAGAGAATACAGGTAAAGTTGATGTTTTAGTTGGAGCATTTATGTGGCTAAAAAGAGATGTTTACGAATCCGTTGGTGGTTTTGATGAAGCTTATTTTATGTATGGAGAAGATATCGATTTATCCTATAAAGTATTAAAAGCAGGTTATGATAATTACTATTTCGGAGAAACTACTGTTATTCATTTCAAAGGAGAAAGTACTTTAAAAGATATTAAATATGCCAAACGTTTCTATGGAGCAATGCAGATTTTTTATAAAAAGCACTTTAAGCAAAATTTGATTTTTAATGCTGTTGTTGGATTAGGTATAAAATTGGCTTATTTACTGCGTAAACCTCCTGAGGAAATAAAAACAAAGTCGGATAGATCTTACCTTTATATCAAAAATAGTCCGCCTGCTTTAGAGAAGCAATTGCCCATGCCAATTGAAATCAGTGAGGTTTTAAAGGATAAAATAAAAATAAATAGCATGTTGGTTTACGATTTTAATATGCTGAAAGTGAATACTGTAATTAAGGACATGAAACATAAATCAATACAAGAAAATATTGTTTTTAGATTTCTACCAAAAAGCAGTAAATTTATCATCGGAAGTGATAGTGCTACAAATAGAGGTGAAGTGCTACATTTCTAGGTTGTAATAATTGAATAAAAATCAACAAATCACATGTTTTTTTATTAATTTTGCAGCCGATTACAAAATAAAGACCTTCAAATTATATATATGGCAAAGTTCGAGCTTAAGTTACCTAAAATGGGAGAGAGTGTTGCAGAAGCAACTATAACCTCATGGCTTAAAGATGTTGGAGATACAATTGAAGCAGATGAAGCTGTTTTAGAAATTGCTACAGATAAAGTAGATAGTGAAGTTCCAAGTGAAGTAGATGGCGTTTTAGTTGAGAAGCTATTTAATGTTGATGATGTTGTACAAGTAGGGCAAACTATTGCGGTTATTGAAACCGAAGGAGGTAGCACTGTTGAAGTGAAAGCTGCAGCAGTAGAACCAGAAAAAGTTTCTGAACCAGTCGCTCCAAAAGTTGTTGCTGAAATTGCACAAACGGTTGTAGCTGCAAAAACATCGGTAGATCCAGTAGTTTCTACTGAAGATCGTTTTTATTCTCCATTAGTTAAAAATATAGCAAAACAAGAAGGCATTTCTCAAGCCGAATTAGATACTATTCCAGGATCAGGAAAAGACAATCGTGTTACTAAAAACGATATTAAAGCGTATTTAGATTCTCGTAGTTCTGCACCAAGTCCTGCTGCTCCAGCAATAGAAACTGCTGCAGCACCAAAGGTAGAGCCAGTTGCAACTAAGAAAGAAGAGGTTGTGCAGAATGTTACTCCAAGTGTTGAAAAGTCTAAGCAAGAGAAGTCAGTTGAAAAGCCTGCTGAGAAACCAATTGCAGTTTCTGGTGGTGACGAAGTTATTGAAATGACCAGAATGGGGAAACTCATTTCGAAATATATGGTAGATTCAGTACAAACTTCTGCACATGTGCAATCGTTTATTGAGGCTGATGTAACTAATATATGGAACTGGAGAAAGAAAGTTAAAGATGGTTTCATGAAGCGCGAAGGTGAAAACCTAACCTTCACTCCAATTTTTATGGAGGCTGTTACCAAAGCATTAAAAGATTTTCCGATGATGAATATTTCTGTTCAAGGAGATAAAATCATTAAAAAGAAAGCGATTAATGTTGGTATGGCTGCGGCATTACCAGATGGAAATTTAATTGTGCCAGTTATAAAAAATGCAGATCAACTGAATTTATTCGGAATGGCAAAACGTGTTAACGATTTGGCAAATAGAGCGCGTTTAGGAAAATTAGATCCAGATGATATACAAGGTGGTACGTATACCGTAACCAATGTTGGTACTTTTGGTAGCATTATGGGAACACCAATTATTAATCAACCTCAAGTAGGTATTTTAGCTTTAGGAGCTATTAGAAAGGTTCCTGCTGTTATTGAGGGACCAGAAGGAGATTATATTGGTATTCGTTTTAAAATGTACTTATCGCATTCTTATGATCATAGAGTGGTTAATGGTGCGCTTGGTGGTCAATTTGTAAAAGCCGTTAAAGATTATTTAGAGTCTTGGGATTCTAATCGAGAAATATAATTTGAGCTTAAGTAGTTAAGTTTTATTGCATACAATCCATAAAAAGCACAGTTTATATACTGTGCTTTTTTTTATGGACTAATGTTATCAATAAATTTATGTTATATCAATGTTTACTTGTGTTGCTTCTTCTCTTTTTTTTATGAATTATTTAGTTAAAATTTTTTAAATAAACCATTAGTTATGAACGTGAGTTCATTATCTTTGTGTAAAGCTTTAGAAATGCCACGTCCAAAAAAAAAGAGAAAAGTTAACTATCCTCCAAAAATGCTAGGATTTAAGCCATTTGGAATTCGGTTTCGTGATGCTGAGCATGTCATTATGCAATTTGAGGAATATGAAGCGCTAAAGTTGGTTGTTTATGATAATCTTTCTCAAGATGAGGCAGCGGAAAAAATGGAAGTTTCCAGACCAACACTTACTAGGATTTATAATAGTGCGTTAAAAAAAATAGGACAAGGTTTTGTGGAAGGTAAATCTATTCTAATCGAAGGAGGTGATTTTGAATTTGAAGAAGATTGGTATAAATGCAAAACATGTTTCAAACTAACTGCAGGTAAAGATAACGGTCCAAAATGTGATGATTGTCCACCTAGTAATACAGAAGATTTAGTGAATTTAAATGTATAAATTATGTCAAATTTAAACCATAAAGGCCCCGAGAATTTAGGACCAAGAACAGGGAAGCAATCAGGAAATTGTAAAAACAAAACATCAGATGCGATTTTGCATGAAGGCAACAGGCATTGTGGAAAAGGAAGACGAAGAAAATTAAATTGTAATAACGAAAATCACTTAGAACATGAAAAAAATTGCTGTTCCCATAACAACTGATAACATAATTGTAGACCATTTTGGTCAATCTAAACTATATGAAATTTATATTTTTTCGGAAAATAAGGAAATTTTAGATGTACAATTACTAGAATCTAATCAAGGTTCTGGTTGCAAATCTAATATTGCTAATGTGTTAGCAGAAGCTGGAGTAACAGCATTGTTATCTGGTCATATGGGTAATAAGGCAAAACATAGATTTAATACTGCAGGAATTAATGTAATACGAGGCTGTAAAGGTGATTCTGCAGACACTGTTTTAAGCTTTATGGGAAATGAAATTGTAGATAAAGATTATGCGTGTTTAAAACATAAGCCTAAACATCGAAACAGTCAAAATCATATTTGTAACCATTAATTTAAATTTTCAACGACTCAAATTAAGCTTGATTATAATTGGGTTGCGGATAAACTTATAAAATTAAAACTATGATAACTGATCTTTTTCAATTTAGGCCAGCATATGGTGATGTTGATCAAATGGGATATGTGTATCACGCTAATTATCTTAAATATTGTCACCAAGCTCGCAATGAATTATTACGGAAGTTAGATTTAGATGAGGCAATACTCGAAAAGAATAATATTATTCTTCCTGTAATTTCTTTCAATATTAATTATAAAAAACCTGCTTACTTTGATGAGGTTATCACAATAAAAACAACAATTAAAGAGATGCCAAAGATTCGTTTTAATTTTGAGTTTGAAATTAGAAATGAACAGAACATATTTTTAAGTAAAGCCAAATCCACAATTGTATTTGCTAATAGTCAATCGCGATTACCTAAGAATATACCAGGTTTTATAGAACAGATTCTCAAACCTAAATTTAAAACTAATATGGTATGAAAATAACTATCCTTACTGAAAATTGTGCTGGATCAAAACACAACGATTTTCAGACTTAACAGACTATAGAATTTCTATTAAAAAAAGAAATAAATAATATCCATCCATCGCATTGTATACAATTACCTGCACTTGTGGCATTTTATGAAAATTTTAAAATAAAGGAATTAAAAACCGGAATGGTTCTTAAGTTTTTAAAATAAACTTATTTTTATATCATCTTAAAAATAGGTGAGCATTAATTTATTAAGAATTAAATAGTTAATAAATTTTATCATTAAAAATCGTTTTAACGAACGTTTTAAATAAAGGCATTTATGACAAATAATATAATTATAGAAAATCAATATAAAAGAACAAGTCTATTTGAAAAAGATAATGTGAATTATCTGGTTCATGTTTTAAAACGATTTAATACTGTTCCTAAATTAAATAACATTAATATAATTACCTCTACTACTGAGCCAGATGTATTTAAAATTGTACCAAACAAATCCATCATAATAGGAGCTTTATATTTGAAAAATCCGGTTTTAGCTCTGGTTTATTTGAGGTATGGTATTGAGTGGCAACTTTGGTATAAGGCTTTAAGTAATAAAAAAAAGGATATTGCTTTATGTGATATTGCAGCATTTGAAGTTACTCGAATATTTTATAAATTATTACCTAAAGAGGACAAAGAGAAGTTAGAATCTGTTAATAAAATTTTAATTGATTTAATTAAAAAAGATAAAGATTTAAGCGCAGAAGCCTTATTAGGTTTTAAAGAACTACAAGATTTTCATGGTTTAAAAAACACCAACAAAGAATTTAAAGAGGAGTGGAAACCTATTGTAGAAAATTTAGCAAAACCAACTGAGTATTTGTTAATGGATGGAGGTGATTTAAGATTAAATATAGACGAAGTTGCACTGTTAAATAAATATGGTTGCAGACCATTTCCTAGGCCAGATGCTTTTACTTTCGCTTCGTCAACCGCGACAAGTGTTTCTAATTATGCCTTTGATAAAACAGATAAAGTTAGAAGTATTTTAATTAAAAATAGTTTAAAGAATGGTTTTCAATCTACAACCAATGCCTTTTCTGAATCTTTAAAAAATAACTTAAAAAACATATTTAATTTAAAAGAAGAGAGTGAAATAATTTTTTCTCCATCGGGTACTGATGCATCACTTCAAATTGCAGGTATTACTCAAATTATTACAGATAAAGATATTGCTCATATTTTAGTAGCGTCCGATGAAACAGGGAGTGGTGTGGCTGCCGCATTAAAAGGTTGTCATTTTGAAAACACTACAGCGCTCAATTATCCAATTAAAAAAGGAGATAGAATTGAAGGGTTTAGAGATGTTGAATTGATTAAAGTGCCTTTAAGAGATGAAAAAGGTGAGTTAAAATCGGCATCTCAATTAGATTTAGAAGTATTTAATGCTATTTTAAAAACTAATGAATCTGGTAAACAGATTGTTCTTCATGTTATGGATCATTCTAAATTAGGTTATCAATCACCTAGTAAGGGCATGATGCAAAAAATAAATAATCTTAATGATATCTCAATACAAGTTGTTATTGATGCAGCTCAGTTTAGGTTAGACCCTCAAGATATACAAGATAGTTTAAATAGAGGGCATATTGTAAGTATTACAGGGAGTAAATATTTTACTGGACCTCCATATTCTGGTGCATTGATTTTTCCAGAAACTATTAGCAATCAAATTTTTGATATAAAAACCACTTTACCTAAAGGATTAAATAATTATTATAATCACTCAGATTGGCCAACAACATGGTCTTGTTCAAAAGATTTATCAGACGGATATAATTATGGCTCTTACATGCGTTGGAATGCAGCTATAGTTGAAATGGATAGATACTTTAAAACACCAATTCTTTATAGAAATATGGGCATTGAAATGTTCTGTAATTTTGTTGAAGATTCTGTGAAAGATGCTACTTTTTTAGAACCATTATATGGTAATGAAATAAAGGCGAATAGCTCTAATAGTAAAGGGTTTGGATTGAGGAATATCCGTACCATTTTTCCATTCTTCATTGTTAATAACGGTAACGTATTATCAGTAGATCAAGTTAAAAAACTCTACGTATTATTAAATTCTGATATATCTGAACATTTTCAAGGTTCGCCATTAGAAATAATTAGACTAGCAGGACAAAAGTGTCATATTGGTCAAGCCGTTAATGTAAAATATGGTAATGATATTCAGAGTGCTATTCTAAGAATTAGTTTAGGAGCAAGGATTATTTCTGAAAGTTGGGTTAATAGAGATATAAGCCTCTTTTTTAGAAATATAGAAATGCAGATGAGTCAGATCACAGTGATTATAAAGAAAATTGAATTAATTCTTAATAACCCAGAGTTATTAGATTAAATAAGCGGTTAATAAAATCACTACTATTTAATACGAGTTTATTGGTCAATTACTACCTCTAAAGTTCTATCAAACTGCTTGATTAAAAGTATGTAATAGTGACAAATTATATTTTATGTAACTCCACCTTGCTAAACCTATCTGTTTATTCAATATAGTAACGACACAAATTCTTTGAAGGCCTTTGTTTTGTTGTATTATAAATACAATAGTACTATGATTTATTAATCGTGTTTATGCGCAGAAACAAGATTTGAAGCAAGTGTCTTTATAAATTCGTTAACTTTATAAGGTTTTACAATAGAGTCATTGAATTGTGCAGTTTTAAAACGATCATCTTGTTCGTCTTGTGTAACTGCTGTTAATGCAATAACGATGACAGGTTTTTGGAGTTCACGGATTTTTTTAGTGGCTTCTATTCCATCCATTATAGGCATGTGAACATCCATTAACACCAGATCATAATCAGTTAGCATAATTTTATCTATACCTTCTTGTCCATTAGTGGCAATTTCTACTAAAATATCATGACTTTCTAGTGTCTTTTTAGTTACCATGAGATTGATTCTATTGTCATCTACCACTAATATTTTTTTTCCGCGAAGCATGTCAATTGAAACCTTGTCTTGAATATCTTCGTTTGCATGTTTCTTTTTTGTAGTTCCAAATGTTATTTCGAAAAAGAAATTTGAGCCTTCACCAATAGCGCTTTCTAGTTGTATGTTAGACTTCATGTCTAAAAGTAATTTTTGCACAATAGTTAGCCCTAAACCAGAACCTTGAAAATCGCCTTGATGTTTAAGTTGTCCAAATTCTTCAAAGATTTTTTGTTGGTCATCCAAAGGAATTCCTAGGCCGTTGTCTTTAACTTCAAACTTAAGCTTTAATTCATTTTCGTTTAATTCTAATAAACCAACAATAAGTTCTACTTTGCCATTATGTGTAAACTTTAATGCATTGCCCAATAAGTTGATAAGCACTTGAGACATTTTGGTTTGATCTCCTTTTACCCAATTAGGAATTTTAGGATTTAGAGTAATAATGAGCTCATTATTAGTTTGCCTTGTTAAGTATTCTAATGATTCTTTAATATTATTTAGAAAATCTTTAAGATGAAAAGTTTTTGATTCAAATTTTATTTTTTCATGAGAATCCATCTTATTTAAGGTCAGTACATCGTTTACAAGATTTAGTAAATAATCTGCTGAAAACTTTAGCGACTGCAATTCCGTTTTGTGAGATTTAAGATTGCTGTCATTATTAAGTACAGTGCTTAAGCCGATAATTCCGTATAAAGGTGTACGCAGCTCGTGGCTCATTGTGGATAAAAAGCGAGACTTAGCTTCGGCTAATTTTTCAGACTCTAGTTTCGCTTCCAAATATTCTTTATTCTTAATCTTTAACTCTGTATTAAGTCTTCTTCTATTTTTAATGACTTTAAGAAGGTAAAATAATAAGCCTAAGAGTAAAAGAGAAACTAAAATACTAATGATTAAGATGTTTTTTTGTGACTCAGCTCTCTCTAGAATAATTTTATTTCTGAGTTCTTCATTTTTTAATTCTTCTTTGATTTTAGCATTTTTAAGAGAGATAGTGAGGTTGTCTGCAGATTTTTTAATTTCTTCCTTACTCTGTTCTAATGAAAGACTATCTTTTATTTTACCAATATCATAAGCTTTTTTGTAATTACCTTTAAGAGCAAGACATTCAATATAGCCATTATAGGCCTTCTTTAAAACATCGAGATTATTAGTTTCTTTAGCTAAAAAAATAGCTTGTTTGTATAGATTTATAGCTAAATCATAATCCTTAGTTTTGTATGCATAATGGGCTTTAAATAAGTTGAGACCAGCGAGCCCAATCTTAAAGTCCTTTGGCACATGCAGCTCAGCAGTATCTAGATATGGCTTTCCTTTTTCATGGTCATTATAGTGCTCAAAATATATTTGAGCTATGTTATGATTTAGGAAAAATAGAGCAAGGTCATTACTGCTTTTTTTAGCAAGTGGGATTGCTTTTTTATAAGAATTTATGGCTTTGTCTGGTTCTCCGAAGGTATAATAAATATTGCCTATATCTATAAGAGAACCCACTAAGGAGGTATTGTCGTTTAATTTTTTTGCTAATTGAATGTTTTTTCTAGCATACTCAAGTGATTTTAGAGAGTCATTTAAGTTGAGGTAAGAATTTGCCAAGAAACTACGAATTCCACTAACCTCATGATTTAACTTATTTAGCTCTGCTATTTTGAGTATATCATTAGCTTTAATAATAACCGAACTATAATCTTCCTTATAGTAATCAGCTATCATTAAATTTTTAATTGAATCAATATGTGTTGTAATTTTCTCTTCAGGTGTTTTTGGTAGAGTATCTAGTGTATTATCACTTTTTTGCGCATATATGTTGCTTTGAAATAAAAATAATGTTAGAGGAAGTAATAAAAATCGCATTCGAGTTAGGTAAAGTGCTTAAATATCGGTTAAAATGTTTAAATGATGAAATTTTTTTTAATTACTTAATTATTATCATCGTTTTGGCTAATGTATATAATTTTAGTTGATCCATTTACCTTTAATAGCAATGCAATTATTAATTAGTATAATTAATTAAGGACACGGTTGCTTTTTTTTTACCTATTAGGTCTTTCTTAAAGAATCTAAGTACCTTTGTAAAAAATTAATTACACATGCAACTCAACCTAACAAAACCCATCTGTTTTTTCGATTTAGAAACTACAGGTATCAATATATCAAAAGATAGAATCGTAGAAATTTCAATCTTAAAAGTCTATCCAGATGGAAAGGAAGTGGCTAAAACTTGGGTTGTAAATCCTGAAATGCCAATTCCTGCTGAGGTTACTGCAATTCATGGAATCTCAGATGCAGATGTTGTAGGCAAACCAACGTTTAAAGAGCTATCTAAAGAAATCTATAACTTAATTAAGGATTCTGATTTAGGAGGATTTAATTCTAATCGTTTCGATATTCCCCTATTAGCAGAAGAAATGCTGAGAGCAGAAGTAGATTTTGATATGAAAAATACACAATCTGTAGATGTACAAACCATTTTTCATAAAATGGAGCAACGAACTTTAGTGGCAGCTTATAAGTTTTATTGCGATAAGAGTTTAGAAGATGCGCACAGTGCAGAAGCAGATACTAAAGCAACTTACGAGGTTTTAAAGGCGCAATTAGATCGCTACGAAGATTTAGAAAACGACACTAAGTTTTTGGCAGAATTCAGCTCACGAAAAAAGTTTGCTGATTTTGCAGGTTTTTTAATATTCAATAAAGAAGGTGAAGAATGTTTTTCTTTCGGAAAGCATAAAGGAAAACGTGTCTTAGATGTTTTAGACAAAGAACCAGGTTATTTTGGTTGGCTGTTAAATGCTGACTTTCCACTTTACACCAAGAAAGTATTAACAGCTATTAAACTTCGTCAATTTAATAACAAATTAAGCTAATACCTAATAGCTAAAGAATGAAATTAGTTTGCATAGGTCGTAATTACACAGACCACATTAAAGAATTAGAAAACGAAAAACCAACAGATCCTGTCATCTTTTTAAAACCCGACACGTCTATTCTGTTAAAGAAACAACCGTTTTTTATTCCTGATTTTTCTGATGAGGTACATCATGAAGTTGAAGTTTTAGTGAAAATCAATAAAGTAGGGAAGTATATTGATAAGAAATTTGCGCATAAATATTATGATCAAATAGGGCTTGGTATAGATTTTACTGCGAGAGACCTTCAGGCGCAATTAAAAGCCAAAGGATTGCCATGGGAAAAGGCAAAAGCTTTTGATGGAGCAGCTGTAGTGGGTAAATGGTTACCAAAGACTAAATTTCAGAATATAGACAAGATTAATTTCAGTTTAAAAAAGAATGATGATGTCGTTCAAAAAGGAAATACTGAACTTATGCTATGGAAAATAGACGAAATCATAGAATATGTGTCAAAATATTTCACTTTAAAAATTGGAGATATTATCTTTACAGGCACACCAGCAGGAGTTGGTAAGGTATTTGCAGAAGATCGATTAATAGGATATCTTGAAGACGAGGAAATGTTTTCAATAAAAATTAAATAAATGTCACAACATTATAAATTAGATAGAGTACGAGAAATGGCTGATGGAGACGAAGATTTCGTCGCAGCTTTGGCAGCCGCTTTCTTAGAAGAAGTACCAGAAGATGCTGAGCGATTAAGAACAGCAGTACCAGCAAAAGATTATAAAGAAGTATATCAAGCGGCTCACAAAATGAAGCCCACCATAGATTTGTTTGAACTTGGTGTTTTAGATACCTTAATAGAAGTACAAGATTGGGGAAAGTTTGAGCAAACAGACAAAAATGTTGATGAACAACTTATTGTGGTATTAACAGCTGTAGATAATGCTGTTAATGAAATTAAATCCGATTTCGGACTATAAATGCAAGCCGAAATAATCACCATTGGAGATGAGATTCTTATTGGCCAGATTGTAGATACCAATTCTGCCTTTATAGGAAAGGAATTCAATAAATACGGAATTTCAATTTATCAGATTACATCTATTCAAGATGAAAAATCTCATATTCTTCAAGCTTTAAAAGAAGCTGAAGCTAATGCAGATATCATAATCATAACTGGTGGTTTAGGACCAACCAAAGATGATATTACCAAACATACTATTTGCGAATACTTTAATGATACATTAGTTGAAGACAAAGCTGTTTTAACTCATGTAGAGCACATATTTTCTAAATTTAGTTCAGCGCCACTTTTAGAGGTTAATAAACAGCAAGCATTAGTGCCTTCTAAATCTGCGGTGTTAATGAACCATAACGGAACCGCTCCAGGCATGTGGTTAGAGAAAAATGGAAAAGTTTTTGTGTCACTTCCAGGAGTGCCATATGAGATGAAAGCATTAATTACAGACCAAGTCCTACCAAAATTAAGAGCACAATTTAAGTTTCCTTATATAGTTCACAAAACCATCCTTACTTATGGTCTTGGTGAAAGTGCATTGGCTGAGCGCATAGAAGCATGGGAAGATAATCTACCTCAATTTATTAAATTAGCTTATTTACCAAGTTTAGGCCGTGTTCGTCTACGTTTATCTGGGAAATTTTTTGACAAAAAGGAATTGGAAGACGAAATACAGAATCAAGTTAATTTATTATTACCGCAAATTAATGATGTTTTCGTAGGTTTCGAAGAGGATGAATCTATTGAGGCTGTCATCGGAAAGCAATTAACTGAATTAGGGAAAACATTAGCTATTGCAGAAAGTTGTACAGGTGGTCGTATCGCAGAATCATTTACGGCAAATGCAGGAGCTTCTGCTTATTTTATAGGAAGTGTTGTTACATATGCTACAGCATCTAAGGTAAAAGTTTTAGGCATTTCAGAAAATATCATTAATAAGCATTCTGTGGTGAGTAAAGAAGTGGCGGAAGCAATGGCAAAGAATGTAAGAACATTATTTGATAGTGATTACGCCATAAGTACAACAGGTAATGCTGGTCCCTCGAAAGGAGATTCAGATGCAGAGGTCGGAACGGTTTGGATTGCTATTGCAACAAAAGACCACGTGTATTCTGAAGTTTTTAACTTTGGAGACCATCGTGAAAAAGTAATTCGAAGGGCTACAAATAAAGCTTTTGAAATGCTTCAAAAACTTTTTTTGAAAAAGTAGAGTTTAATGTTTGTTGAAACATAATATTTTATTAAATTTGCACCCTGTTTAAAATATCCATGTTCGGATTTTAGATTCTTAATGCAAATGTTTATAAAGATTTGCTTTAAAAACAAAGACAACATTAAGAGTTAACAGAAAAACAATAATACACCTAAAGAAAGAAAACAATGTCAAGAGTTTGTGAACTTACTGGGAAGAAAGCAATGGTTGGGAATAACGTTTCTCACGCTATGAATAAAACAAAACGTAGATTTGATGCAAATTTAATCAAAAAACGTTTTTACATTCCTGAAGAAGATAAGTGGGTAACATTAAAAGTTTCTACATCTGCGTTAAAGACTATCAATAAAATTGGTATGGATGCAATGTTAAAAGAAGCTAGAGCAAAAGGATTTTACAAATAATAGCGTTTATTTAACGCTTAAGTCAATTTACAATGGCAAAAAGAGGAAATAGAATACAAGTTATCTTAGAGTGCACAGAGCACAAAACTTCTGGTCAACCAGGAACATCAAGATATATTACAACAAAGAATAAGAAGAATACGCCAGATCGTATGGAGATTAAGAAATTTAATCCTATCCTTAAGCGTATGACAGTTCATAAAGAGATAAAATAATAAGACATGGCAAAGAAATCAGTAGCGTCTTTACAGACAGGATCAAAGCGTTTGACAAAAGCGATTAAAATGGTGAAATCACCTAAAACTGGAGCTTACATGTTCGTGGAATCAGTTATGGCACCAGAATTTGTCGACGACTTTTTAAACAAAAAATAATCTTTATTTCGATATAGATTTATAAAAACTGCT
Source organism: Winogradskyella eximia (assembly GCF_003386165.1). GTDB lineage: Bacteria > Bacteroidota > Bacteroidia > Flavobacteriales > Flavobacteriaceae > Winogradskyella > Winogradskyella eximia. The sequence goes on from NZ_QRDV01000004.1 coordinate 251,164, forward strand.
TTCATTTGAAAGCAGTTTTTTTATGGCTATATTTGAAAAATTATGACAACTTAGCAGTAATTCATTAGGGGCAAGGTTGTTGCTTTTGGTTTTGACAGTATGCTTAACTAACTAAGTCAGAAAAAAGTTTAAAGACATTTAAACTTTTAACTTTAAACTAAAATAAATGAGTTTTTTTAAAAAAATATTTTCTTCAGAAAAGAAAGAAACCTTAGATAAAGGTTTAGAGAAATCTAAAACGTCTTTCTTCAGTAAACTAAACAAAGCCGTTGCCGGAAAATCTAAAGTCGATGATGATGTTTTAGATAACCTTGAAGAAATCTTGGTCACTAGTGATGTTGGTGTAAATACAACTTTAAAAGTTATTACGCGTATAGAAGAACGTGTAGCAAAAGATAAATATTTAGGTACTTCAGAGTTAAATAAAATTTTAAGAGAAGAGATTGCAGCCTTATTGTCAGAAACTAAATCTGGTGAGGAAACCGAATACACTATTCCTGAGTTACCAAAACAGGCCGATGGTTCTAAAACACCTTACGTATTAATGGTTGTAGGTGTTAATGGTGTTGGTAAAACAACCACTATTGGTAAATTAGCTTATCAATTTAAAAAGCAAGGTTTAAAAGTCGTATTAGGAGCAGCAGATACATTTAGAGCGGCAGCTATAGATCAATTACAAGTTTGGGCAGATAGAGTAGATGTACCAATGATTAGACAAGAAATGGGATCTGATCCTGCGTCTGTAGCTTTTGATGCTTTACAATCTGGCGTTAACCAAGGTGCTGATGTTATTATTATTGATACTGCAGGTCGTTTGCATAATAAAATCAACTTAATGAATGAGTTGACAAAAGTAAAACGCGTTATGCAAAAAGTTGTTGCAGATGCACCACATGATGTCTTATTGGTTTTAGATGGCTCAACAGGACAAAATGCTTTTGAGCAAGCTAAACAATTTACAGCTGCTACAGAAGTAACATCATTGGCGGTAACTAAATTAGACGGTACAGCTAAAGGTGGTGTGGTTATAGGAATTAGCGATCAGTTTAAAATTCCTGTAAAATACATTGGTGTAGGAGAAGGTATTGAAGATTTACAAGTCTTTAATAAGTATGAGTTTGTGGATTCTTTTTTTAAATAACTTTTCAAAGAAAATAGTATCCTTATGTTATGAGTTCTAACTTCAATTTTAATGTTTATTAAATATATTGGAAATATAGTTGGACATTTATTTAGTTCTCATAGTCCGTTAATGCCAGAATATTTGCATAACTATGTTGCTTTTCCATCATACGTTTTAGTGCCATTTTTTGCAATACTAATTTTCCTTTGTATTAGAACTTTAAGTACTAAACTTTATAATGCTAAATTGGTTTATGTTTTGTTTGGATTAGCATTGCTATTCTATATGTTTCAATGGCAGATTTATCAGTGGATTTTGAGCTTTAATCCTTATAATTCATAAGAAAGTAATATTTCTTTATTCAAATAAAATTAGCAAAGCACAAGACCTAAATACGCTTAAATAAAAAAGACCTCAATTCTTTATTACAAAAATTGAGGTCTTTTTATTTAGAATAATTTTCTGAATTATGGTCCAGTAACTGTAATTGGACCTACCCAATCACTATAACCATCTGTACCACAATAAGCCCTAACATAAAAATCGTAAACAACACCTGAATATGTGTGATTTGTTAACTGTATAGGATTATAACTCGTATCTATATCTGTACCAGTGCCTACAGGCTGCCCATAACCAACTTTATGTAATTGCCATGTACTTTCACCATTCATCGCTTCCCAACTAAAAACTAAAACATCAGAGCCAGCAGAAGTGGTGTAAATTTGATTTAATGTGAAATTAAAAGGATCTAAGCAATTCGCATTTAAAGGTTCTTCTAACGTGCTGTGTGTAACAGGTCCTATCCAAGTACTAAATCCATTATTTCCACAAGTATTACGGACATAAAAGTCATAAGATGTATCAGGGTTTAAGTTGCTTATTCTTGCATAACTAGGATATGTAGTAGTTAATTGTGTTGTACTACCAGTTCCTAATGTAAAACCTTCAATACCATATTGAATCTCTGAACCATCAAAATCTCCATTAGACCAAGATAAATCTATATGGTTATGACTTACAGAATCATTGTATAATCGTACATTAAAACTTTCTGGATCTTCACAGTAAGGATTATTATTTAATGTCACAAAATTATAAGGAGTTGACCAATTACTGTACTCACCAGATTCGTTACAAAAAACTCTTACATAATATGTGTATTGTGTGTTACCCATCAAATCTTCAACATGAACACTATTTTCAGGTACGGTTAAAATCGTTCCAGAACCTTGAGCAAAACCAAAAGTGCCATATTCTACTTGATATAATGAAGATTGAATATCAGTGTACCAATATAAACTCGCTGTTGTGTTTGTTAAACTATTGACGTCTAACGATTCAGGAGTTGGGCATGAGTTGCCATCTGAGCTATCACTAGAACATGCAAATAAAACAAGTGATAAAGTAAAAATAAGTAATAATTTTTTCATATCTATTTTTTATAAGGTCACGAAGATATGTGACTTGTTTAATTTCAGCAAGAAAAGTTTTAATAAATTATACTCATGCTTTTTTTTTGTTTTATAAGATGTAAACTAACTAAAAGAAATAAGGTATAGCAAATCAAATAGAACTAGTATCAATACCGTTAAGAACTGAGGCATACAACATGGCCATAATCTTCAATTACTGTAAATCAATAATTACTAAGAACAGCGTTGGTGACTGGCTTGGTTTGAGATAACTCAACGGTTAATTATAAATAACTATCTAAAATAACGCAATGGTATAGTATTCTTGTAGAATAATACACTCTTAATCTATTAATAAGAATAACAAGAGTTTCTTTAAATTAGTAGGTTATCTAACAGAGAAAACAATATTATAAATCAAGTGTAGTAGCCGTCACAGGACCAATCCAAGCACTAAAACCATTTTCTAAACAATTATTTCTAACATAGAAATCATAGGTAGTGTTTGATTGTAGATTCTCAACAGTTCCAAATCCATCCTCTATATTATTACCCTCAGATTGAATCGTACCAGTTTCTAATGCAAAACCTTGTAATCCATATTGTATTTGTGAACCATCATTACCAAAATCTTCCCATTTAAAATCTACATGATTTGTACCAATAGCAGCACTATTGTTACGTACTATGAAGTTGGTAGGATCATCACATAAAGGATTTGAGTCTAATGTATCAAATTCATAAGGTCCAGCCCAATCACTGTAACTTTCGGTTGAGTTACAAAATAGACTCACATAGTAAGCGTATGGAGTTGAAGGCGTTAAACCGCTAATATTATAACTGCTTTGTTGTGGTAAAACTGTAACTCCACTGCCTTGTGTGAATCCTGATAGACCATATTCTAATTCATATTCTGAAGTTTCAACTGCAGATTGCCAATTTAAAGTGGCTGTAGTATTGGTTATGCTATAAGCCTCTAGTCCTACAGGTTGTAAACAAACCGCATCAACATCATCTGGACTATCACTTGTACAAGCAAAAATTGTAAGCGACAGCGTAAAAATGAATAATATTTTTTTCATGTTTATATTTTAAAAAACACGAAGATAAATGACTGATACTGTTTCGGCAAGATTATTTTTAATAAATCAGCGTGTTGATTTTTTCCCAAAGTTCATTATCAAAATTAGAAAGTGCAAAATTTTCATCTTCTGCAGATTCTCCCATTCTAATGATCACTAACTTTTTACTAGGAACTACATAAATTTTTTGGTCATTTTTTCCTAATGCTGCAAACATATCACTTGGAGCATTTGGAATAAGATCACCAGTAAATTCCATTTGACTTTGAGGTAAGTGATAAGAGGATTTTCCATTTAACCACCATAGGTAACCATAAGATTTATTAATAGACTGAGATGTGTTTGTTGCTTCGGCTAAATATGTTTCATTTACAATTTGTTGATCTTCCCATTTGCCATTGGCATAAGTTAATAAGCCAAATCTTGCCATACTTCTTGTATTACTCCAATATACATTTAATACCCCTAGATTAAACCAACCACCATTCATGCCAATAGGTGTTCTTAGTTTGGTGTTAAAATAAGAATCCCAGGTTTGATTTGTGGCTTGCGCAACAACATCTTGCATTTTTACATAAACGTTATGGTAAGCCCAACGCGTGCCTGCATCTGCTACATATTGTAAGTTTGAAGCAGAAATATCATCACCAGTGGTATCGTCTAATCCCGAAGACATAGATAATAGGTGTTTGCACGTAATTAAATTTTCTTTATCTAATGCAGCACTCGTCCAACCAGTACCTACATAATCTGATACTTTATTATTAATATCTATAAAACCTTCTTCTTGTGCAATTCCAGAAGTTGCTGTGGTAAGTGTCTTTCCTGCGCTTGCCCAATACCAAGTAGAGTTACTATCATGTCCATTCATATATTCTTCAACAACTATTTTTCCGTTATGGAGAATCATAAAACTTTTGGTGTTCTTTTCTTCTAAAAAGTCTAATAAAGGTTGTAGTGCATTGTCATTCCAATTTAATTCAGCCATAGATTTGGTTTCCCAAGTATCAGAATTTATTGGTGGATAATAGATTGATTCGTCCACGATGTCTTCGTCATTAGAATCGTCTGAAGCACATGAAAAGTTTATTAAAAGACTAGAACATAGAAATATAAAATAAATATGTTTCATAAAAGATGGTTTTATTATTAGACAATATAAACACAAAAAGGTTTAATAGCCTTAACGCGCAATCGAATTTAGTAAATCATTGTGTATCTTTGCAAACTGATTTACAAAAAGCATGAGAACCAAGACTATAAAAAAGAATAGAATCAACGTTATAACATTAGGCTGTAGCAAAAATGTTTACGATAGCGAAGTGTTGATGGGACAACTAAAAGCAAGTGGAAAGGACGTTGTCCATGAGCAAGAAGGAAACGTTGTTGTCATTAATACGTGTGGTTTTATTAATAATGCCAAAGAAGAGAGTGTGAACACCATTTTGGAGTACATGCAGAAGAAAGAGGATGGTGAAGTAGATAAGGTTTTTGTGACAGGCTGTTTGAGTGAACGCTACAAGCCAGACTTAGAAAAGGAAATTCCAAATGTAGATCAGTATTTTGGTACTACAGAATTACCAGGATTATTAAAAGCATTAGGTGCAGATTATAAGCATGAGTTAATAGGTGAACGTTTAACTACAACACCAAAAAATTACGCTTATCTTAAGATTGCAGAAGGTTGCGATAGACCTTGTAGTTTTTGTGCTATTCCTATTATGAGAGGAAAACACAAAAGTACTCCAATTGAAAACTTAGTTACTGAAGCTGAGAAATTGGCTGCGAATGGAGTTAAAGAATTAATTCTTATTGCTCAAGATTTAACGTATTACGGTTTAGATATTTACAAAAAGAGAAATCTTGCTGAGTTACTAGAAAACTTAGTTAAGGTTGAAGGTATTGAGTGGATTCGTTTACACTATGCGTTCCCAACCGGATTTCCGATGGATGTGTTAGACATCATGAAACGTGAACCTAAGATTTGTAATTATTTAGACATTCCGTTGCAACATATTTCTGATGATTTATTAAAATCTATGCGTCGTGGAACTACAAAAGATAAAACGACAAAATTAATTAACGAATTTAGAGCTATCGTACCAGAAATGACTATCAGAACAACACTAATTGTTGGTTATCCTGGTGAAACAGAAGCACATTTTGAAGAACTTAAACAATGGGTTTCAGAAATGCGTTTTGAGCGTTTAGGTTGCTTTACATATTCTCACGAAGAAAATACACACGCTTATAACTTAGAAGATGATGTACCTGAAGAGGTGAAAATTCAACGTGCCAATGACATTATGGAAATTCAATCTCAGATTTCTTGGGAATTGAATCAAGCCAAAATAGGACAAGTGTTTAAAGTAGTTATTGATAGAAAAGAAGGTAACTATTTTGTTGGTAGAACAGAATTTGATTCGCCAGATGTAGATAACGAAGTTTTAATCGATGCGACTAAAACCTATTTAAAAACAGGTGAATTTGCGACTATAAAAGTTATTGAGGCAGAAGACTTCGACCTTTATGGCGAAGTCTTGGTGTCCTAACATAGTTTTTGAAAGGTGAGTGAGAAAAAATAGGCGAGTGGATTAACAGCGATCTCTTGGTCCAAAAGTAAAAACGAATTCTTGTTCCATTTTTTCTCCTTTATCATTTACAGCAGGTGTCCATTTTCCTGGAATATTTTTAATGAGTTCCATAAATTTCTCATCAATTGAAGTGTAACCAGTGCTCATAGCATCGTGTTTAACTTCTGTAACGTCACCTTGTTTAGATATTATAAAACTTATTTTTATAGCATTAATCTTGTCGTCTTTTATAACATTCATGTCTGTTAAACTATTTTCTTTCAGATATTGAAGTAGTGCTTCTTTACCATCTGCATATGTAGCCTGAGTCTCTGGAACAACAGTAATATGTGGACCGAAAAATTTGTCTTCTATAATACCTGTTTCCATATTCTTACCTCTAAATTCTGTTTTAATCGTAAAATGATTAAAGTAGTCCATAGATCTTAATAATTTCATTTGTCCATCAGTGAGAAGATCTGTGGTGCCAAATGCTTGCAGTTCCGATTGTTGGTTGTTTTTAATTACCACAAGATTTACGGATTTAATATGTTGTATTTGATCTTTTTCGCTAGCGTTGAGAAATGCATAAATGCTAGTGGCATTTTGTACATCAGATTTTTGTACAGCAGTAAACCTGGTGTCTACACCATAATATAAATCTGGAATAGCTTTAAGATTTGGACCATGGATTTCTTTGCTTTCTAAAGCAAGGTCTTTGTTGTTTGATAAGTTTGAATCTGTAACCGCGTTACTCTTCCATTTTGTGAAACCAAAACATAAGACACTTACAATAGCTAAAGTTGTTCCTAAAATAATAATACGCTTTTTCATAATTAAATTGTTTTTGAGATGAATGAATTCAAATGTATTATTGATAGAAGCTAGGATTGTAAAATTAAATGTAAAAAAAGTGTCAATTCTTTGTGAATTCTAGTGTTTGTAATTGCTTAAGCTAACCAGAGTGCGGATTATTCGGCTTTTGTATAGGCTTCCTTCATCCACCCAATTAATTCGTCGTCAATGTCATCAATAGATGTTATTTGAACGCGATGTGTGCACATGGTACCAAAAGGACCAGAATTGCCTAGTCGGTCTGTAGTTGGTTTTTCAGGAAGCTTTAATCCTAAATCAATTCGTGTTTTTGTAGCAGGTTTTATTAAAACAAATTGGCGTTTTCTAATAACACTAACGCTGGTTTTTTTAGGTGTGATGGTCACATCTGTTCCAAAGGCTTTAACGGTAGCAAGTATCTTTTCATAAATAGGAAATAAACTCTCCTTGCCTTTATATTGGTTGCTCACCAAATCCTCAGACGTATTGTTTTCTTCTTTAGAAAGGGTAACAATGGTATTGGCAAAACCATGGGTGACACCATGTTCTTTTTTTAGAAAGTTGACTCCTTCAGAATGTTTAGCAAATGCTTTTTTACTTAAAATAGATTTCCATTGTTCTAACGATTTGCCTGTTTTCTCAGGCATATTATTAATCATAGTTTGTAACGCTTTTTCCATTTTTGTTATGTATTTGTGTTAAATAAGTGACAATATGCTGTGTTTTGTGTCATATAATTGAATAAAACCCGTAGTTATATGACCAGCTCAGTGAAGCACAATAGAATGCAAATCGTCTTATTATCTTTTTATACGCTTATCAGTGCAATTATTTGGTATTTTGTTTTTTAAATGCTGCCTTTCATTTTCTAACGCTTTATCCCAATTCAATTCATTTTATTTATCTGTATTCCGGATTTTCAAAATTCCAACGTGTACCATCATCCCAATCCTTACGAGAATTACCGTAAGCAGGATACCCATTATTCTCCTTTAAAAGTTTAGCCAAATGCATTAAATTATAAGTCATAAAGGTGGTATTTCTATTGGTAAAATCGTTGTTTTTAGCATCTGCTTCTTTATCGAGATAACTAGGACCAGGTCCAACTTCTCCAATCCAACCGCAATCTGCTTGTGGTGGAATAGAATAACCAATATGTTGCAAGGCATAAAGCATACCCATGGCACAATGTTTTACGCCATCTTCGTTACCAGTTATAATAGCACCTCCAACTTTTCCGTAGAATAGATATTGCCCTTTGTCATTTTGTTGGCCACTCATGGCATAAAAACGTTCAATTAATTTGGTGGCTTCCGAGGATTTTTCGCCCAACCAAATTGGTGTGCCAATAACGCAGATATCTGCTTCAAAAATACGCTTAAAGAGTGTTGGCCATTCGTCGGTTTGCCAACCGTATTCCGTCATGTCAGGATATACTCCTGATGCCACATCATGGTCTATAAAACGAATGGTATCTACACTAACACCTTCTTTTTTCATAATGTCTATGGAGAGATCCATTAAGCCTTGTGTATGACTCACTCTTGGTGACTTCTTAAGCGTACAGTTAATGAAAACGGCTTTTAAATTTGAAAAATCTGGCTTTGACATGTGCTTCGTTTTTTAGTTATCCTTAAAAGATAATAAAAAATTATTAGACATGTTGGTCGATTAAAATAGCATTACCATCAGGATCTAAAACCACAAAGCTTGCAGGTCCAGAAGTGGTTTCATCGGCTTCGTGTTCTAGTGTGATGTTTTTATTTTTTAGATGTTTCTGAATGGTACGCACATCATCAAATTTTTCGAGTGCATTGGCGTGTTGGTCCCAACCAGGATTAAAGGTAAGTATATTGTTTTCAAACATGCCTTGAAACAAACCCACTAAGGATTCTCCATTTTTCATAATGAGATAGTTCTGTTCTATACTTCCAGCAAATACTGAAAATCCTAAAGTTTCGTAAAATGTTTGTGAGGCTTTTATATCCTTTACCGCAAGACTTATTGAAAATGCGCCTAGTTTCATAATTTAGAGTTTAAGTTAGTACTTAAAGGTAATGAAAGTTTTAATTATGGCGTTTAGTAGATGTGTTTTAATACTAGGTATCATAACCGAGTACACACAGCACCAGCAATTAGTTATGCAAATCTTAAGGTTATAAGCCTGTATTATTAATCTAGATATTAGTATTATGCCTTACGCAGTGTATTCTGTTATGCTATAAGCTTGTTTTAAGTACCTAATAAGCATGCTATAACCACGCTATAACCTGTATTGTTAAATTTTTTATATTGCTGTATTATAGGTATTTAGCTTAAAAATTGATGTTATCGCACAACAGACCGAAATTATCCCTTTAGTAGGAACGTTATATGGTATTTTAAAAATTTGGCGACTTTCAAAAAATGCCCAAGCCTTAGTGTTAGCAACGACTTGCGCTGTTTTTTATATACAATGTTACCTACAGTTTTTTATCGAACGTTTCTATTATAACTTCATCATTTTCGCATAAAGGTGTTACTATTTCAGTTTTTAGTTTTGCCTTAATATTTAATTCTAAAAATCTATCAGAACGGTCTGTGTTCCAAGTTGAGTAACTTCCTGTCCAAATAACGTCAAACGCTCCATTTCCATCTTTTTTAATGGCTATTTTGTTATTATTAATAGATTCTCCATCTCTAAAAGTGACCATAGTGAATAACATATCATCAGTCCAGCCATCTTTTAAATCCAATTCTAATTCAGATAGTTCATTTATATTTATCGGATAATTTGCGAGCATTATTGATATTGGGTCATCTAAAAATTCGTCTGCTTCATCATCCAAGTTTTCTCTAACTAAATCCAGATTCTCAAAATGAATAATTAGAATATTTAATTTGTCAGTCAGTTTTCGCAGTTCAATTTCTCCAAACGAATTTGGAACATAACTGAAGTCAGTAGTTTTATTATTATCAGAATCCTTTATGGTGAATTTTACGTATTGTTTCATTCAAATTGTAGGTAATGTCTTGCGGATATAAAAACGTTTCAAGGTTCTATATCCAACGTTAAACGAAGGTAGCTTTTTAGAGGTTTAAAGCCAAGTGACTCACTCTTAATTGTCTAGTTTTTTATTCTTTCCTGTCTTTAGGGTTCAATAAATAATGTTTGGCTTTTCTAAATTTATTTGAATTAAAAAATGTGTAAAAATCAGACATTAAAGCACCTTCAGAAGCTTGGACTTCAATTCCACTTTGAATATTGAGTATTTCAGTTTGATTTTCTTGGCAGAAAACTAAAAAACGGTTTAATCCATATAAGTTATATCCAGCAGATATTTCCAATGGTTTTATTGCGCAATGAATTTCAACAATCAGCGAGTTTTCAATTTCGGTATTTATAAACTTAAAAAGGAAACCATCTTTAGCTAAATAAAGTTCTGAATTTCGGTTTCCATTTAATTCAATTAGTGGATTGAAATATTTTTCAACTTTACTTTTTTCAATAGGATTAACAGTTTGTAGTTTGAATTTTGGTATTTCCATCGTATAGTTACTCCAAATTAATGCCACGTTTGGTGTATGGTTCGTTGCGTGGTTGAGCAACTAATTTAGTAAATAAATTACAGATAGACCCGAGCGCAGTGAACTGGCGAAGCAATATTCCGTAGGAATGTTCGTAAGTCGGCAGTGACCAAGCAATTAATTATACATGGTGTGGTATGTAGTTTATTACCATCTGCTATAATTATATTCAATATTCTTGTTTTGTAAGTAGTCCTTTATATTTTCAAAGCAAGAGTCTTCTCCTCCAAATTCACTATTAATTTTATTCAATAAATTTTGATTCATATTTTCGGCATCCAATATGTCAAGTTCAGCAATGAGTTTGTTTTTATTTTCTTTATCAATCGTTAAATAGAATTCAACACCAGAGTCAGCGAACATTGCTTCGGCAGTTTTATTAATATCACAACAAACAATTACTACTTCATCATAATCGTTGACCTTAATTTTTACATTTCTATAGAAATCAATTCTTCCATTTTCTTTAAGTGTTTTAAAATTGTAAAGAGTTAATTCCATTTTGAAGGGTTTCTGATTTTTCCTAATTACATACAATGTCTCGCGGATATAAAATCATTCCAAGGTTCTATATCCATAGTTAAACGAAGGTCGTTTTTTTGAGATTTAAAGTCAAGTGGCTCGCTCTTAATTATCTAGTTTTTTTTATCTTCAATTGTTAATAAAGTAAAACAAGAGTTTATTACAACTCATAAGCGTTATTATTTACAAAGAACACAGCGTTCACTAAAAAGAGTTTTCCATTTTTCCAGAAGCTTCTAAAAAGCGTGTTGCTTACCATGTAAATAAAATTACCGGCTCCTATTTGATCTTCTTCAAATCCTAAAGTGTCGTAAAATGTTTGTGAGGTTTTTATATCCTTTACCGCAAGGCTTATTGAAAATGATCTTAGTTTCATAATTTAGAGTTTAAGTTAGTACTTAAAGGTCTTTTTGTAACTGAGTGGTTAAATTCTAAGATAATTTGTGGTTCGTTTAACGTTGTTGTATATGGTTTGTTGCGTGGTTTAGCACGTAATTTAGCAAATAAAAACCGAATAGAAAATCCGCGAGGATTTTCGTAAGTAGGCTAGAACTAGCAATAAATTATATACGTTGTTGGCAAATCGTTTTTTATTTCACGTATTCTAATTGCTCTCTCATTGTTGAAAAGAATCCTTGAAACCATTTAATCATTTTCGCATTATCGTTTATTAAATGAATATGTCCGTCATCATTCATCCAGTTACCATTCATTGGAAAGTGAATTTTATTTATATCGATAATTTTTGACTTTTCTTCATTTAAAATTATTGCGGCGAAACCTTCTTCTTCATCCTCTTCTATCAATTCTGTAAAAGTGTTTTCAATTGCTTGGTTAGAGGTAATATGCCAATGTGGCTGTGGATGTTTTTCGTTAGGATTATTATAATCATCCCATTCTGCACGAAATAATTGATTCTTTTTATTGTCGCTAGCATCTCCTTGAAAAATGGAAATTGTTATGAAAGAATTTTTATCTTCGAATCGGATTTCTAAATAAACCCAATATTCATCGAACCATTTTAATACTGAAACTTCTGAACCATAATTTTTATAATTATTTAATGCTTTAGAAATGTTGTTTCCCTTTAATTCAAATCGGTTTGCTTTTGAAAGATGTAAAAAGAAAGTAGATTCTAAAAAAAAAGACTTACAGCTTTTATTAATTTCTTCTATGAATTTTAATTGCTCTATCATAGAATGGATTTAAGTATTTGGATAGAAGTATTTTTCTAAAATATTATCAGATATAGTTTTAGTATATATATTTCCTTCTGAAAGTTCTTTTCCAATTTCAACTAACCTTTGATATCCATCGGAATTTTTGACATCATCTAAATTTACGTTTGGTATAGGTATATCTTTTGTGTATTTTTTACCCAAATCCCAACCAGAAAGTAATTCTTTAGAATAAATAGATAATAGATTATCAAAGAAAGAGCTTGAGAAAACTGCTAAATAGAAATAATAGTCTTTTTCACTAAATTCTTTTTTAGGAATCCAAGCATTCCCTCTTTCAACAACAAAGCCACCTTGTGAATCAATTGCAAAAGAACCTGATTTTCCAAATTCAGCGGAAATTAATTTTCGAGTAGGTTTTCTTAACCAAGCTCTATGCTCACTTAAATGCCACCAATTTGAATCATCTTTTCTTGCTCTATTTGATAATTCTGCTTTGGAATGTAATATGTTGTTATAAAATGAAGGAACCTTTTCTTCAAATTCTTCTTCTGTTTGTATTTTTATACCATCTTCTCCATATGGATACCACACGTAACTAGTAATTTGAAGTTTTCCATTTATAAATGAATCATTTTCTGTTGAAGGTCTAAAATACTCTTTTTCCTCTTCAGGTAAATTAGAATATTCATTGACTGATATTTTAAAAACTTTATTATTACCTGTTCGTATCCCTTGTTTAACGTTGAAAATGTCAATAACTCTTGAGAGCCTTTTTTCAACCACAAATCTCTCAATACCTTTGAAAAGATTATGATTTTTTATTGAGATTGGTGTCCAACTTTCTTTTAATATTGGAAATGAAATAGGTTGGTAGATACTAAAATTAGGTTTGTCTAAAGTAACTTGGTTATTATAAGTTGTCTTTCTAAAATCGCGTAAAGCTTCTTGGGCAACTCCTTTTTCATTTCTCGTCCATATAATAGTTGGTATATGGTTAGTTTTAGGTTTTTTTCCAATTATAAAACTAACATCTGTTAATGCATCTTCAAAAATAAAATTTCCTAATTTACCTAGTAGTTTTATGTCTACTAAATCGTTGGTGTCAGTACGTAATTTTGAGTAAGAATCTAAAGTAAGTATTGAAGATGGTATAACGCATCCAATAACACCATTTTCATTAAGATGATTTAATGCCTTGTAGAAAAAAGCACTAGCTTGATTGGGTTTTTTACCAATAAAACTATTACCCAAGGCTTGACGAACTGCATCTCTGTTTTCTTTATTATTTAGCAAATCCCATGAGGAAAATGGTGGATTCATTAGGATTAAATCAAAATCATTATCCCAATCTTCCAACAAAGAATCACCGACTAATTTTAAGCTAAAATCTAATCTGTCCTGCCAAATAGTTCTTTTTTCATAGGTAAGTAAAAATCTTGAGGTATTAATTGCAGTTTCTGAAACATCCCAACCTAAAATTTCTACATTACCTTGGAAATCTAGCTCAATTAATTGTTTTAATACTTCAACTAAAAATTCAGATGAACCACAAGCTGGGTCAAGTATCTTTAATTTATCCGTTTGTAAATTTATGTTTCTTAATGAATTCTCAACAATAGTCCTAGATAAGAATGGTGGTGTGTAATGAATGCTAGAATATAAATTTGTTTTAGTACTTAAAGAACTTGATGAACCACCAAATAAGTCTCTTTGTGGATTGAAAAATAAAACTTCTTTTTGGGCTTCTTGAAATAAGATTCCGGCAGAATGTCTAATTATCAAATCAAGTTCTGGTTTAACGTTTGAAATTCCATTTTGGATTTGGTCAATATAATAATCAAATCCATCTGGTATAACTAAATTTTCAAGTCCCCATTTTTCAGTATTAATATTATGGACATCATCTTCCAAGCTGGTTAATAACCCAAAAAGTAAATTTAAGGCTTCTACTGGATTAGATTTTTCAAAAGTTAAGTTTCTAAATTGTCGAAAAATATCAATAACAAAAGGGACTAAATCGTTAGATGATTTATAACTTTTTGATAATAAATAATTATAAAATTTATTAAAATTTTCAGAAACAATTTTATGTGAAACTGTTTCAGTTTTATCATTTAACCAATTGTGTATTTGAACATTATCATCTTTTACAATGAGAAAGTTTTTTGTGCTACTTGACCATGATTTGGAATAAAGGTCAATATTTTCAATTTCTAAATTTGCTGTTTGTAGGCAAAAATCTCCATTTCCACCATTTAACATCATATGACCTCCATTATCACTTAAAGGGTTAAGATGTACAGGAAGTAGACCTAGTTGTTGTTTCCAAACTTGTATGTCAAATAGGTTTTTCATTCGGAAACAAAAATATAATTAATTTTTAGCTATATGATAATTATTTGAGGTGTTTTTTCAAAATGTTTGCCAATGTCTCGCGGATATAAAAGCGTTTCAAAGTTTTATATCCAACGTTAAACGAAGGTAGTTTTTTTGAGATTTAAAGTCAAGTGACTCACTCTTAATTATCTAGTTTTTTATCAGCAATTGTTAATAAAGTAAAACAAGAGTTTATTACAACTCATAAGCGTTATTATTTACAAAGAACACAGCGTTCACTAAAAAGAGTTTTCCATTTTCCCAGAAACTTCTAAAAAGCGTGTTATCTACCATGTAAATAAAACTACCGCTTCCCATGGGTTCTTCGCCAAATACTAAGGTTTGGTCTAATGCTTTTAAAGCCTGTTGGCCTGCAAAACCAGAAAACACTTTGGTGTCATTTAAGTATGCCACGTTATAGCCGTTTTCTAATATATTGTATGCAGAGCTTCCTAATTTAAGCGTGAAATACTGATCGCTGTAACCAAATGCCATAGGATGCGTTGCATCTACTTTGGTATTAAAAATGGCTCCTGTAATAAGGTGATTGCTATACTCGCGTTCGCGATCTGCATAAGCCGTTAGGTTTTCTTTTTGGTCTTCATCTTCAGGTGTTTTAGTACTCAGGCTAAAGCCTTCTTTACCTGCAAAACTTCGCAATGCACCATCTATAGCAATTACTTTTCCGCCAGATTTTACCCAATCTTTTAGTTTAGTTAAGTTGTTTTCAGTGAACACTTTTCCGTAATAGCCATTTGGCAGAATTAATACATTGTATTTGTTTAAATTGGTTTTGCTAAAATCATCCGTATTTATAGAGGTCAACGGATAGTGTAATTGTTGCTCAAAGAAATGCCATAGTTCACCATAGCTTAAAGACGATGTGCCTTCTCCAGAAAGAATAGCCACCTTTTGTTTGTTTACTAATTTAATATCTGGTGAGCCCATATCTGGAGTGCTTTGTGAAAATCCAGAATTAATTGCTGTTAAAGGTTGTGCATGCTCTTGTGCAATGGTATTTAATTTTGAAACCATTTTTTCAATATGCTTATTGTCGCCTTTGGTGATGATGAGTGACCCACGTTCAAATTTGGTGTTGTTAGAAGTGAATGGTTTCTCGGTAAACCTTACTTTAAAATCTTGCTTTAATAGTTCGGCTAAAAACTGAGCGTCTTCCATAGAATTCCACTTGCTTACATAGCCATAAGCATCGTTTAAAGTTTGTAATGCTTTACGACTCGCTAATTTATTGCTGCTAACATTAGCCGTTGTTGCAATAGCATCTAATCCATAGGCATAAGGCAGTGACCAAGCCGTAATATCGTAAGTTAAAGAATCTGAAAGTTTGGTGTTTGGTTCAAATAATACCTTTACCATTTTACCTTTAGGCTGATTGCTATGCACCACTACCGCATTTGCATCTACATTAAAACTACCTTGTTTTCCTGTGGCATAATGGTAACCAGAAACCTTAGTACTTGTCGCATTTTCGAAAGCAATATGGTGTTTGTTTAAAAGCGTTTTTAGGCTATTCAATTTATCTTCATTGCCTTTTAAGACGTAGCTTTTGTATTTTAAGTTGGTATTATTAAAGAATTTACCAAACTCAGTATTTAATTGTTTTGCATTTTTTGATGCCATTTCAACCGTAGAAATTCCTGTGGTTGTATGGTGTGTTAAGCGTTCTACTAATGTTAACACATGGCCTTCGTCATTCAAAATGCCTAAACCAGCCATACCGTGACCACCTTGCTCATAAGTCATTCCCATGGCTCCCATAAACGTTGGGTAGGTGTCTCCATAACTTGGATACAATAAATCGAAACGTTCTCTGGTAAAGAATAGCCAACCTTCTTTGTCAAAATACTTAGCGTGATTTTGTCCTATTTGTGTTTGAAAATCGCGTTGCCAATCTGTAATGATTTCATGAAACGGTTCTGCTGCAGGTGCAAAATAGTAAGGCTCGTTAATGCCTTGCTCATGAAAATCGACATGCACATGAGGCATCCATTTGTTATAAACTTCTAAACGTTGTTGTGTTTCTACTTGTGTTGCCCAAACCCAATCTCTATTTAAATCAAAGAGGTAATGATTTGGTCGTCCGGCTGGCCAAGGTTCGTTGTGTTCGCTAGCTTGTTTGTCAACATCATATGGTTCACTTTTTGTTCTGTTATACCAATTTACATAACGATCGCGACCATCAGGATTGACGCTTGGGTCAATAATTACAACCGTGTTTTTAAGTAATTCTTGTTGCTCAGTTAGTAATTTATATAAGGTAAGCATGGACGCTTCAGAACTCGAAGCTTCATTACCATGTACATTATAACTTAACCAAACAATGGCAATATCTGTTGCTGTTGGTTCGCCTTCTAATAAACCTGCATTTTTTAAATTGTTTTCTCTAATAGTTTCGAGTTGCTTCATATTAGCTTCACTCGTTACAAAAGCCACATACAAATCTCTACGCTCGTTGGTTTTTCCGTAGTTTTCTAATTTTACTTGATGAGGTGCTGCTTTTTCAACGGCTTTAAAATAATCAATAACCTGATGATTTCTGCTAAATTGTGTACCAATATCATAACCTAAAAAGTCCGTTGGAGATGGAATGGTTTGAGCTGATGTTAAGGATAGACTGCCAAAAACGACAAAAAGCGCTAAGATGAATTTTTGCATTTAATTTAAAATTAAGGTTGTAAGCTAGTAAAGATAGTTAGTGCAATTGAATTAACTAAAAATTAGCAGATAAAAAATTGAAGAGTCTTATCTTTATGCCATAAATATTGTCAGTTATAATACAATTATAAAAATAACGTCCGTTCGAGTGAATTCTATGATTGCAATGCATAGAATTTGTATAGAGAACTTTAATTTCAATTAAGGATAAGTTCTCGATACGATTTTAAAAGAAAATCACTCGAACTGACGTAGAATAGAAATTTTGATTTTTAAATGAATTCCAGACCAACCACCAACTATATTCCGTTTAAGGAAACCAATTATTTTTCGGATTTTATATGCGATTATCTCGCAGAAAAAGAAGAGTTAAAAGAATTCTACCATCGTTTTCCTAAGTTGGAAAATTTTGAAGCACAGATAAAAGAAAAAGGTTTGTCTGTTAGAGCGCAGTCTAGAACTATTCTCGCAGAAACTTTAAAGCAGCAATATAAAAACATAGCGACTTCAGAGCTAACAGCAGAACATATTGAACGTCTAAATCTTGAAAATACCTTCACGATTACTACAGGTCATCAATTAAACTTATTTACAGGACCATTGTATTTTCTGTACAAGATTATTTCTACTATAAACCTAGCAAAGCAATTACAAATAGCATATCCGGAGTACAATTTTGTGCCTATGTATTGGATGGCTTCTGAGGATCATGATTTTGAAGAAATCAATTATTTCAATTTTAAAGGCAAAAAGATTCAGTGGAATTCTGAGCAAACGGGAGCTGTTGGTCATTTTAATACCGAAGGTTTAGATGAAGTATTCGACGTCATTTCTTTAGAATTTGGAGGTGGAAAAAATGCAGAACAACTAAAAACATGGTTTAAAGAAGGGTATCTTAAACATCATAATTTAGCAGATGCTACACTTTATTTGGCTAACGCATTATTTGGAGAACATGGTTTAGTGATTATAGATGCAGATGATAGAGAGCTGAAACGTTTGTTTATTCCGCAGATGAAACAAGAAATGCTAGAACAAACAGCATTTAAAACCGTTTCTGAAACCAATAAGAAATTAGAAGATTTAGAATTAAAGATTCAGGTAAATCCGAGAGAAATCAACCTCTTTTATATTAAAGATGGTTTACGCGAGCGTATTGTAGAAAGTGATGGAGTGTATTCGGTACTAGATACTGATATTTCTTGGAGCAAGAGTGAGCTACTAGATCATCTTGATGAATTTCCGGAGCGATTTTCGCCAAACGTGATTATGCGACCTTTATATCAAGAAGTGATTCTACCAAACCTCTGTTACATTGGTGGAGGTGGAGAAATGATTTATTGGTTACAATTAAAATCTAATTTTGAAGCGCAGAACGTTACATTTCCGATGTTGTTATTACGAAATTCGGCCTTAATAAAAACGACTAAACAAGCCGAAAAGCTTCAAAAATTACATATTTCGGATAACGATTTGTTCTTAGATAGACATTCGTTTATTAATAAAAAGGTTAGAAAAATATCGAATATAGATATTGACTTTTCAGAGCAAATTCAACATTTAGAAACCCAGTTTAAAGGCTTGTATGATTTAGCAGAACAGACTGATAAATCTTTTGTTGGTGCTGTAAAAGCCCAAGAAGTCAAACAATTAAAAGGCTTAAAACATCTTGAAAAACGATTGTTAACAGCCCAAAAACGGAAATTAGCAGACCAAATTAGTCGTTGTACAGAATTGCAAGAACAATTGTTTCCTAATCAAAGTTTACAAGAACGAAACACTAATTTTTCGG
Source organism: Winogradskyella eximia (assembly GCF_003386165.1). Taxonomy (GTDB): domain Bacteria; phylum Bacteroidota; class Bacteroidia; order Flavobacteriales; family Flavobacteriaceae; genus Winogradskyella; species Winogradskyella eximia. The sequence continues at coordinate 270,305 of NZ_QRDV01000004.1, forward strand.
AATTGTATTTAGAATTTGGTGAGGATTTAATTCCAGAATTACTAAAAGCCTTAGAACCACTAAAAGGTGAGTTCTTAATCCTAAATTTAAAATAGTCAATGCATCATATTGATATTGAGTTAATAGAAATGACCTTGGATGTCATGAAATATGTCATCGGACGCGTTTCTGCTACCGACCATGAAATAGGAAAACCAAAAAAAGCTGAAGAATTAAAAGCATTGGTTGGCGAAACTGTAACATCAAAAGGAGTTGGAGGTGAGTACGCTTTTAACCTTTGGAAAGCACATTTAGCAAAAGCCAATGTGCCTGTAGATCACCCAAGAAACTTAGCATTTGTGCCAGCTTCGCCAACTAAGGCAGCTATTATGTTCGATTTAATTACGTCGGCATCAAGTATACATGGCGCGTATTGGATGGAAGGTGCTGGAGGCATTTTTTGTGAAAACGAAGCCATGAAATGGATTGTGTCTTTAACCGGTTTACCAGAAGGTGCTTTTGGAGTTTTTACAAGTGGTGGTACAGCAGCCAACTTATCTGCGATTGTTACTGCCAGAGAACATTGGAGAGAGAACCCAGAGTTTAAGCGCGAAAAAGGATTGATTGTCACTTCAATAGGAGCACATTCATCCATAAAAGCCATGGCAAAAGTGGCTGATGTGGATATTGTTTTGGTAGATTCTGAAGAGCATTTAACAGGCGAAGCGCTTAGAGAAACTATTGCAACATTAACCGAACACCAACGTAAATGTTTATTTGCCGTTGTAGCAACTGGTGGAACTACTAATGCCGGAATCATTGACGATTTAGATAGTATAGCCAAAGTCTGCGAAGAAGAGAATTTATGGTTTCATGTCGATGCGGCTTATGGAGGAGGCGCTTTGGTGGCTGATTCTGTACGTCATTTATTTAATGGTATAGAAAAAGCCGATAGTATTACTATTGATCCGCATAAATGGATGTTTTCACCATACGATTGTGGTGCTGTAATTTATAAGAATATGGAATTGGCAAAAAATGCCCATTCCCAACAAGGCTCATATCTCGAAATATTTAAAGACGAAGGAGCGCATGGATTTAATCCAACCGATTACCAAATTCAACTCACACGTAGAGTTAGAGGTTTGCCTTTATGGTTCTCTTTAGCAACACATGGTACCGACCGTTATAAAGAAGCTGTAGAACGTGGTTTGGAATTGGCACAAATAGCAGGACGACTGATTGAAGCGCATCCTGATTTGGAATTGGTGAGAGCACCAAGTTTATCTTGTGTCTTATACAGAAGAATAGGTTGGAAACCCGAAGATTACACACACTGGACCTACGAAAACCACAAAAAAGGATTTGCATTAGTGACACCAACCAAATGGAAAAATGGTGATACCTATGAAACTTGTTCGCGTTTTTGTTTTATCAATCCTGATACCACAGAAAAGGATATTTCTATGATTCTAGAATCTATGATTTAGTTGAAACGTATTGATGTGTTAAATGGATGAATTATTAGATGCTTTTGTGATATTAACTTAATAACACAAAAGTGGGTTTTATGTTAAAAACTTAATCTAAAAAATTGTAAATCGTAAATCGTAATTCGCAAATCAATCCTTATTTTTGCGCATGCAACACAACAAAGTCCTAATTTTAGATTTCGGATCGCAATACACACAACTTATTGCGAGACGCGTCAGAGAGTTAAACATCTACTGCGAAATTCACCCATTCAATAAAATTCCTTCAGATTCAGAGAGCTTTAAAGCTGTCATTTTATCTGGTAGCCCAAACTCGGTTAGAGGAGAAGCTGTGCTTCACCCAGACTTAGAAGGTATTCGAGGAAAAAAGCCAATGCTAGCCGTTTGTTATGGCGCGCAATATTTGGCACATTTCGCTGGAGGTGAAGTCGCAGAGTCAAATACTAGAGAATACGGAAGAGCAAATTTGGCTTTTATAAAGTCTGATGAAGATTTCTTTGAGAATATTCATGAAGGGAGTCAAGTTTGGATGAGTCATAGTGACACCATTAAGCAATTACCAACAAACGGTGTGCTTTTAGCAAGTACGAGTGATGTTAAAAATGCTGCTTATAGAATTGACGGTGAGCAAACATATGCGATTCAATTTCATCCTGAAGTGTACCATACTACAGATGGACATCAATTATTACAGAACTTTTTAGTTAAAATAGCTGCGGTTGAACAAGATTGGACACCCAATGCTTTTGTTGAAGAAACGGTTCAAGATTTAAAAGAAAAACTAGGCAACGATAAAGTGGTACTAGGTTTGTCTGGTGGAGTAGATTCTTCTGTAGCTGCTATGTTATTACACAAGGCGATAGGTAAAAACCTCTATTGTATTTTTGTAAATAATGGATTGTTACGTAAAAATGAATTCGAAGATGTATTGCATCAATACGAAGGCATGGGATTAAACGTTAAAGGTGTAGATGCTTCGGCACGCTTTTTGGATGCGTTAAAAGGATTGAGTGATCCAGAGAAGAAAAGAAAAGCAATTGGATCAGCATTTATTGACGTTTTTGATGATGAAGCCCATTTAATAAAAGATGTAAAATGGTTAGCACAAGGGACTATTTATCCGGATGTGATAGAAAGTGTTTCTGCAACAGGAGGCCCAAGTGCTACGATAAAGAGTCATCATAATGTTGGTGGATTGCCAGATTATATGAAGCTTAGTGTGGTAGAGCCCTTACGCGCTTTATTTAAAGATGAAGTAAGACGTGTTGGAGCGTCAATGAATATGGACAGTCAGCTGTTAGGTCGTCACCCATTTCCTGGTCCAGGATTAGCAATCAGGATTCTTGGAGATCTAACTGAAGAAAAAGTACGTATATTACAAGAGGTAGATGCTATTTTTATTAATAACCTTCGTTCTTGGAATCTATACGATAAAGTTTGGCAAGCAGGAGCTATGTTGTTGCCTGTGAATAGTGTAGGTGTAATGGGCGACGAACGTACTTACGAAAAATGTGTAGCTTTGAGAGCTGTAGAAAGTACAGACGGCATGACGGCAGATTGGGTAAATTTACCATATGAGTTTTTGCAAAAAACCTCAAATGAAATTATAAATAAAGTAAAAGGTGTTAATAGAGTGGTATACGATATCAGCTCAAAACCACCAGCTACGATTGAGTGGGAATAGAGGTGATTTACTATCTCAGTTTTCAGAATAAAAAGTAAAATAGATTACATGAAAAATATTTTAACCATTATATTATTAGCTTTTACCATTGGTTTAAGTGCTCAAAATTTTGTTGAACATACAGTACAACCCGGTGAAACTATTCAAACTATTGCAAAAAAATATTTGGTAACACCTTTTGATATTTATGCTTTAAATCCTGATGCTAAACGTAAGTTTCAACCTAACACAGTTTTGATTATTCCTAATTCAAAAATTAAGAATAATCCAATAGCTGAAGAAAAGCGCGAACTTATTGATTATAAATCTCACAAGGTTAAACGAAAAGAAACCTTATACGGTTTGGCAAAAGAAAACAATGTTTCTGAAGAAGAACTAAAGAAAGCCAATCGTTTTTTATATTCTGAAAATCTTAAAAAAGGAGATAGAATTAGAATTCCAAGGTATAAAACTGTTGTTTCTAAACAAACTTTAAATAATACTGTAAAAAAATATACGGTTCAACCTAAAGAAGGGAAATGGAGAATTGCTTATAAATTTGGGATTACAGTAGCAGAATTGGAAGCATTAAACCCGAATATGAATGACGTTATTCAGCCAGGTGATGTGCTTAATATGCCAAATATAGAAGATCAAGAAGAAAAGAAAATTGAGCCTAAGTTTGGTTATTATGAAGTATTACCAAAGGAAACGTTTTACGGTTTAAAAGGAAAGTTAGACTTAACGCAAGAGCAATTAGAACAGCTAAATCCAGAATTAAAAACAACAGGCTTAAAAGCAGGTATGATTTTAAAAGTACCAGCAGATGTTGATACTGTTGGAAGCTTAGAAGCTGTAGAAACCACAAATTTAAAACGAAACTTAACCAACTTCAAACCTAAAAAAATAGCTTTGATGATGCCTTATCGTTTAGATAAAGTGAACGTAGCTGAGGTTGAAGATACTAAAGAGAAGATAAAAGAAGACAAGCGATTGTCTGCCGTTTTAGATTTTCATGTTGGTGTTATGATGGCATTAGATTCAGCAAAACAGTTAGGGATTTCAACGAATTTAAAGGTTTTGGATACACGTAATCAAGTATCAAAGACCAACGAATTATTAGCTGAAAATGATTTTTCAGATTATGATGCCGTTATAGGTCCAATGGATGAGGAAAGTTTTAATCGTGTGGCATTGGCTTTAAAAGCAGATAAGGTTCCTGTTATTGCAGCGATGAATAAGCCTAAAGAAGTCTATAGTAATGTATTTCAAACTTTACCAGAAGACAAGTTGTTAATTTCGTCTATGATTGATTTTGTAAAAGCAGATAGTTTAAAAACTAAAGTAGTTATCATTTCAGATCAAGCGCATAGAGCAACCAGCGAAGCTTTGCAGAAGCAATTTCCAGGATCGAAATTGATTTTTTCTAGAATGGACAAGAAAAATAAAACGAAAGATGCTCATTTCATTTATCATACTGAATTACAGAATGTGTTTTCAGCAGGTAGAACTTATGTGTTTTTAGAAACGAATAATAATTCGTTTGCTTCTGGCGTTATTAGTTTACTTAACGGATTTGTTGTAAATAAAACAGAAATCATATTAGCTACAACAGATAAGAACAGAGCATTTGAAGGTAAAAATATAGATAATAATAACTTAACTAATCTTAAGTTTCATTATCCATCTGTAAATAAGAATTTTGATGAATCAACCAAAAATGGCTTTGTAAAAGCTTATCTTAAAGAGTATGGTGTTTCTCCAAGTAAATATGCAGTGCGTGGATTCGATATTACTTTAGATTTGTTAATGCGCTTGGCTTCGGCAGAAAGTTTATACGAAGGATCAACAGAAACCATTGAAACGGAATATGTTGAAAATAAATTTAGATATAGTAAAGACTTTTTTGGTGGTTATGTTAATCAAGCACTTTACATAGTAAAATACGATGATTTAAGGATCATTAACGCTAATTAAGGTTAGATTAAAGGTTAGATTCATCGTTTAATATATGAATACTAAATCTTGTCTTGGTTTTCTGTTTTTAAACGAAAAAGCATTAGAGTTTGTTTAAATGCGACTATTTTTGAGAGGGAGCCTATTCTATATTTTTTAAAATTATAGTAAAGACTAATGTCTTTAGAATAGGAATTAAAATAGCTATTAATTCAAATTATTTTCCATTGAAATATATATTAATCTTATTATTTGTGTTTTTAGTCGGCAGTGAATCTGATGATGAAACTGTGACTTGGAATGCGTCTAAAAAACTGTCTTGGGCAGACTTTAAAGGTAGTCCAGACCTTGAGTCGGATGCAGTTGCCTTAACGGCTTCTGGTATTACATTTGGGTATGCAGTGAAAACATCTGGTGATCGAATTGTTCAATTTTCAACGACTGTAGAAACTCATTTTTATCCTAATAAATCTTGGTATTTAAAAGATAAAAGTAACGAGCATATTCTTGGGCATGAGCAGTTGCATTTTGATATTACTGAACTTTACGCGCGTATGTTTAGAGCGCAAATTTCTAAAGTTGAAGTGAATCAAAATGTAAAGAAACAGTTGAATAGATTACACGATCTAATTAATGTAGCTGTTAGCGAAACTCAAAAAAAGTACGACGAAGAAACACAACATTCTATAAATGCCGTAAAGCAAAGAGAATGGAATAACTTTATTGAAAAAGAATTGGCTAAATATGACCAATTTAAATCGCAATAATTAAAAATTACTTATCCATTTTTGTTATACTTACTTAAGTAAGACATTTTTTTCTCCTACAACTACACTTAGATAAATGGAATTAGACGGTACAGTTTTAATTGAGTTAGCACATTACAAAATGCCGTTTGGTAAGTATAAAGACCAGTATCTTATTGATATTCCTGAGTATTACTATATCTGGTTTCAGCAAAAAGGATTTCCTGAAGGTAAATTAGGTAGTATGATGAAACAGATGTGCGAAATTAAAATCAATGGTTTAGAAGAGTTGATCTATACCATTCGAAGAGATTTTAAGAAGTAAACACGTTTGGTTTAATCCTCTTTTTTCGTCATTTTAATTTTATTAGCGAATTCCGTTAATCTTTGCTAATGTTATTTTCCTAATTCTCAACATCACTTTTACTTATTTTTAATGATAGGATTTTGGATGTACTAAAATCATATTAAATAGTAGTTTTTGGAATTTAACATAACAAAAAGGAGGATTAATTCATGTGAATTACTCCTCCTTTTCAAAATCTTTTAATTTTAAAAATAATCTTCTATTGTTTTAGAGTTCTAAAGCTATGTTGTCCATTGTCAGTAACCAATTTAATAATGTAAGCACCAGAGGCTAGCATAGATAAATCTAATGAAAGTTGAGATGCATTAGTTTGTTTAGAATACACCTTTTGACCTACAAGATTGTAAATATTAACAGCTTTAATTTCAGAAGCATATTCTATATGCAACTCATTTTGAATTGGTGTCGGATATACAGATAAAGCATTGCGGTCAAACTGATTAACACTTAGTGTACCTATATTCAGCGTGAAATCTATTGCTTGTCCATAGCCAGGTTGAGCACTTCCGCCAAAAGGATTAAAAGAGATTGCGCATGGATCTACTATTGCTGGAGAACTAGGGTCTTGGTACGTTTTTGTAATTCTAATGCGAGTTGTACCTGTTGTTGCATCAGTTGGTACAGTGATGTCTAAACTTACAGAAGTTCCGTCACTTCCGTTAGTGTTGTTTAATGTGCCTACCGCATAAACTTCGTTGGCATCATCTAAAATAGCATTTTGATTCCAATCTATAAAAGCGACAATATCAGTATCAAAGTTACCGTAGGTGTTACCTGCTACTGTAATTGTATACATTTCATTTGGTACTACAGTTGCAATAATTGCAGTTTCATCAATTAATAAGGAAGTGGCATCAGTATTTGTAATACTAGCTGCATCAAAAATAATAGAAGTTATTTCTTCTACGACAGCACCAGAAGGTATATCGCAATAAGGACTAGGAAAAGGTTCAGGTGCTTCAATATTTACAGTGAAATCTAATGCTTGTCCATAACCAGGTTGAGCACTTCCGCCAAAAGGATTAAAAGAGATTGCGCATGGATTTACTATTGCTGGTGAATCTGGATCTTGATACGTTTTTGTAATTCTAATACGAGTTTCACCTAAAACAGCATCAGAAGGAACCGTAATGTTGGTGGTGACAGAAACTCCATCACTTCCTGTAGTATCGAACAATGTGCCAACGGCATAAATTTCGTTAGCATCGTCTAAAATGGAGTTTTGATTCCAATCTATAAATGCAACAATGTCTGTATCAAAGCTACCATAAGTATTACCTTCAACTGTAATTGCATACGTTTGGTTTTGAACAATACTTGTTATAGTTGCCGTTTCATCAATTAATACAGAACTAGAAACAGTGTTTGTAATAGTCGCGGTATTAAAATTAACGGATGTAATTTCTTCAATGGATGTGCCGTTGGCAATATCACAATATGGATTAGGAAACGTTTGTGCCTGTAAACCAAAAGTTAATAAGGCAATTGCTAGCGTAATTTTTTTCATATAGTTTAAGTTTTTGATTGACCATCAAGTTAATGTTTTAAAACTCAAAAAAACCTAAAGGATAGGCTTTTAACAGAAAACATTGTATCTGTTTTATACTAGAAAATTAAAAAATCAACAATCATATAGGTCATATGAGTTTCTATAATAATATCGTTTTTAGTCTAGGTTTAAAATAATCCTTTTGTGATTTCCCTTTAATTCAATAACCAGATATGGTCTAATTTCTTTCTTGGTAATAAATATCATTCTTAATGTTTTTAAAATGGATGTTTAAAACTGCAAGTGCCTTTTTTGCTCAATGAAGACTAAAGATTTATATGGTTGGTTGGAGTTTTTTTTATAAGGTAAGTGTGTTACAAAGTGAGTTAAATAAGCCCATGTAGTAATACCATTACCCTTTATAAGCTGAGTAAGTTCATCGTTTACGGGTGAATTATAACTTGGTTGCATTTAAAATGTCTATGAAGTTATAAAACAAAGCACCATAAAAGCTCTATTTTCAGTATACTAATGCGATAAAAAAAGAACATATTAACAAACCATAAACAAATAGGGAATAAGTCATTAAATTTCGTAATTTTGCCTGCGTTTAACAACGTATCATGACCACAAACCCTAAATATATTTTTGTAACAGGAGGCGTGTCTTCTTCTCTTGGAAAAGGCATTATAGCTGCATCTCTAGCTAAACTTCTACAAGCACAAGGTTACAGAATTACCATTCAGAAATTAGATCCATATATTAATATCGATCCAGGAACTTTAAATCCATACGAACATGGCGAATGTTATGTTACTGATGATGGTGCTGAAACCGATTTGGATTTAGGACATTACGAACGTTTTTTAAACGTGCCAACTTCTCAGGCTAATAACGTTACAACTGGTAGAATTTACCAAAGTGTTATAGATAAAGAAAGACGAGGTGAATTTCTAGGAAAAACAGTACAAGTTATTCCGCATATTACAGATGAGATTAAACGAAGAATTCAAATTCTAGGTAACTCTGGTGATTACGATATTGTAATTACTGAGATTGGAGGAACCGTTGGTGATATTGAGTCTTTACCATATATTGAAGCTGTTAGACAGTTAGAATGGGATTTAGGAGAACACAATACCTGTGTTATTCATTTAACATTAGTGCCTTATTTATCTGCTGCAGGCGAATTAAAAACCAAACCAACCCAACACAGTGTAAAAACATTGATGGAGAGTGGAGTACAAGCTGATATATTAGTTTGTAGAACAGAGCACAAACTTAACGAAGGCATAAAAACGAAGTTAGCACGTTTTTGTAATGTAAGAAAGGAAGCCGTTATAGAATCTATTGATGCCTCAACCATTTATGATGTACCAAACTTAATGTTAGAAGAAGGTTTGGATAAAGTGGTTTTAAATCAGTTGCAACTTAAAAGTGATGTGCCAGATTTAAAACGTTGGAACGAATTTTTAAAACGACATAAAAATCCTAAAAGCGAAGTTACAATTGGTTTAATAGGTAAATATGTAGAGCTTCAGGATTCTTATAAGTCTATTCTCGAAGCATTTATTCATGCAGGTGCAGAAAATGAAGTTAAGGTGATTGTAGAGCCAATTCATTCTGAATATTTATCTGAGAGTAACATAGAATTTAAACTCGGTCATTTAGATGGTGTTTTAGTAGCACCAGGATTTGGTGAGCGAGGTATAGAAGGTAAAATTGAAGCAGTACGTTTTGTAAGAGAGAATAACATTCCATTCTTAGGAATTTGTTTAGGAATGCAAATGGCAGTTATAGAATATGCGAGAAACGTCTTAAATCTTAAAGATGCAAATTCTGTAGAAATGGATGAGAACACATCAAATCCTGTAATCAATTTAATGGAATCTCAAAAAGATGTCGTTAATAAAGGCGGAACCATGCGTTTAGGAACTTGGGACTGTAAAATTGATAAAGATAGTATAGCCTATAAGGTTTATAAATCTGAATTAATCACTGAACGTCACAGACATCGTTTTGAATTTAATAGCGATTATAAAGCACAATTTGAAAATGCAGGTTTAAAGCCAACAGGTTTTAATCCAGAAACAGGTTTAGTAGAAATTGTTGAGATACCAGAGAATAACTGGTTTGTTGGTGTGCAATATCATCCTGAATATAAGAGTACAGTAAAAAAACCACATCCATTATTTGTGGCATTTGTAGCTGCAGCATTAAAATTTAAAAAGAAAAAATAATATAAAACTATGCCACTTTGGCGTAAATAGAATTTTGGATAACTATTTGAGTTATGCAAGTGTTACCATACAAGACCTGTTAGATTTTAAAAACCTGACAGGTCTAAAACTGAAAAACAAACATGGAAGAAAAGAAATTCGACATTAAATCTATAATAGGTTTTGTCCTCATATTCGGAATTTTGGTATTTATGATGTACCAAAATCAGCCAACACCAGAGGAACTTGAAGCACAGAAAAAAGCCGCTGAAGAAAAAGTAGAAGCAGAGAAGAAAGACATCCAGAAAGATGATACTTTAATTACAACTTCACAAGATTATGCTAGTTCACAAGTTTTAGATTCTACACAACTCGAAGTTGCAAAAGGTAAATTAGGAGCATTGTCTTATGCGTTAACCGTACCAGGAGAAGCTATTACAACTGTTAATACAGATGTTTTTGAACTTAAGTTTAATAGAAAAGGTGGTTATTTATCTGAAGTAAAGTTGAGGAATTTTGTAGATTATGATTCGCTTCCTATTTATTTGATTAAAGATGGTAACAGTGCTTTTAATATCACTTTTGGCACATCAGATAATCGTACGTTTAATACAAAAGATTTACCATTTCAACCTAGTGTATCTAAAAGCGGAGATAATACAGTAGTCTCTATGAAACTTAAAGTTTCTGAAACTGCATTTTTAGAATACCGTTACGAATTAAAGCCTCACGACTATATGATTGATTTTTCAGTTAAGTCTCAAGGTCTAAGTGGTGTGTTTAACTCGTCACAACCTTTAGTTCTAAACTGGGATTTAAAAGGATATCGTCATGCTAAGAGTATTAGCTATGAGAATAGATATACAGATATTCACTACGAACACGAAAACGGAAAACCAGATTATACAGGAGCTAGAGATGCTGATGAAAATTTAGAAGATGTTACCTGGATTGGTTACAAGCAACATTTCTTTACATCCGTTTTATTAACAGACAACGTTTTTAAAACGGCTAGCATAGATGTTAAAAATTTAGTTGAAGACGAAACTATTGATACCGTTTTTACTAAACAATTTTCTTCTAAAATACCTTTGGCTTATCAAGGTGGTGAAATTAACCAGCCAATGGATTTTTATTTTGGACCAAGTGATTTTAAGATATTAAATGATTACGGTAGAAATTTAGATGAAATTGTACCATTTGGTTGGGGCATTTTTGGTTGGATAAACCGTTACATTTTTATGCCATTATTTTCATTCTTAGGTAGTTTTCTACCTTATGGTATTGCTATTGTAGTCATGACTATTTTAACTAAAATAGTATTATCATTTGTGCAATACAAACAATTTTTGTCTCAGGCAAAAATGAAAATATTAAAGCCAGAATTAGATGCTGTTAGAGAAAAATATAAAGACAACAAGTTAAAAGCGCAACAAGAAACTATGGCTATACAGAGTAGAGCCGGAGCAAGTCCATTAAGTGGCTGTTTACCTGGTTTAATGCAAATTCCTGTATTTTATGCCTTGTTTCAATTTTTCCCATCGGCTTTCGATTTAAGACAGAAACCATTTTTGTGGGCAAAGGATTTAAGTTCTTATGATTCTATATTAGAATTACCATTTAATATTCCTTTTTATGGCAGTCATGTTAGTTTATTTCCAATTTTGGCAGCTATCGCTATTTTCTTTTATATGAAAATGACTACTGGTCAGCAAACAGCAATGCAAGGACCTCCACAAGAAGGTATGCCTGATATGGGAAAAATGATGAAGTATATGATTTACTTCTCACCATTATTAATGTTAGTATTCTTTAATAACTATGCTTCTGGATTAAGTTTATATTACTTCATTTCCAACCTAATTAGTATTGGTATTATGTTAGTGATTAAAAACTACATTATCGATGAAGATAAAGTACTTGCTAAGATAGAAGTGAGTAAAACTAAGCCTAAGAAACAAAACAAGTTTCAAAAGAAAATGGCTGAAATGATGGAGCAAGCAGAGGCACAAAAGCAAGCCCAGCAAAAAGGTAAAAAGAAATAATTTTATATAATCTATATAATTTAGCCTTAACATTTATGTTGAGGCTTTTTTATGTCCTAATTTTAAGTCATGAAAATTGATATTTGTAATAAAGAAGATATTAAGGCTATTGTAGATGGTCTTAATGCCTATAATTTAGAGAAGGTTTCAGCATTATCTTCTATTTGGACTCCTTTAGAATTTAATATAAAGAATAATAACGATGTAGTTGTTGGAGGTGTATTGGCAGGAATAAACTATTGGAATGGATTAGAGATTAAAATTCTTTGGGTGGAAGAAAACTACAGACAACAAGGGTTTGGTTCCGCTTTATTAAGTCATTTAGAGCATGAAGCAAAAATATGAGGAGCTTCAATGGCCATGGTAGATACTTTCGATTTTCAAGCAGAAGGCTTTTATTTAAAACATAATTACGAAGTTATTGGTGAATTAAAAGGGTTTCCAAAACATCATAAACGTATTTACTTCTCTAAAGTCTTATAATAATAAAAGCCCAAACCTTAGGTTTGAGCTTTTACATACTAACTATCAATCAACTTAAAATAAGGTAATCAACCTCTTTTTATTTTTATAGTTCTGGTAAAATTACTGTATCAATAGCATGTACAACACCATTAATAGCTTGGATATCTACTAAACCTGCTGATGCCAAAATTTCACTATCTCTACTGTTATCATCAGTAATAGTAGTACCATTAAGAGTTAAGTCTCCACCTAAAGTTGGTATAACTCCATTAAGCGCACCTAAACCTGATGATTGAACATTACTCGATGCTACAACATGATAAGTTAACACTGAGTTTACTAAAGCTGGATCTAAATCTGCTAAAGCTGTATTACCTGTGTCATCTAGCTCTAACAATAGATTTTCGAAAGCTGTATTTGTTGGTGCAAACACTGTAAAAGGTGCTAAGGTTTGATTCTCTGTACCTGAAACTGTATTTATCCAATTCACTGTAGGTGTACCTGAATCAGCCAATTGCAATGCTGCAACTAAATTTGATAATGCCGGATTTGAGGTTGCAAATGTTGCAATAGTTGGTAACCCAATCACTTCATCAACAATATGGACTATACCATTTGAAGCCATGTTATCTGCATTGTCAACTGTAGAGACACCGTTTAAAACTACACCACTTGTTGTATTAAAGTATAAGCTCAAATTTTCTCCATTTGGTCCTGTTGCACCTGTGTTAGTGTAGCCAGAACCAGCATTTACTAAAGCCGTAGAATTAACAGTTTCACCTATAATCACATGATTTAATAAAATGTTTCTTACTAATGCCTCTTCTTCTGTAGATAAATTGTCTAAATCTAATCCAGTGGCTGCTAATAAATCTGCAAATGCTTCATTTGACGGTGCAAATACAGTAAAAGGTCCGCTACCTTGTAACGTAGTTACTAAATCAGTTGCTTGTAATGCTGCGGCTAAAGAAGTTAAATTGTTTGCTAGAGCAACGTCAACAACCGTTGTTGGTACTGTTGTTCCATTGTCGTCATCATCACTACAAGAAGTAAAACCTATAACCATTAGAAATACTACAAGTAATTTGAAGTTTTGTGAAATAATTTTCATTGTTTTGAGTTTTTAAATTGTTCAACATTCAAACCTTACTGGTTTGTTTAACAAAAATACAATATGATTAAACAAAATAATTATATCCTTTTTATTTTAACAGTATTTTTAACAACTGGTTATGCTCAAAAATCTGTTAATCAATTTGATAAAGACGGCAAACGTCACGGTATATGGACTAAAAACTACCATAAGACTGACCAAAAACGTTACGAAGGAAACTTTGTTCATGGTAAAGAGGTCGATTCATTTAAATATTACACCTTATCTTCAGGTAAAAGCGTGCTGAGCGCAGTAAAAGTCTTCAATAAGAACGATAGTATTGCAGATGTTACCTTTTTGGCTTCGACTAAAAAAGTAATTAGTAAAGGACGAATGAATGGCAAACGTTTTATTGGAGAATGGGTTTTTTATCATAAAAATTCTTCAGATAAAATGATTGTTGAACATTATAATGATGAAGGCTTATTAGAAGGAGAACGTTTTGTGTATTTTAAGAATGGAAAGGTAGCTGAGAGTGCTAACTATAAAAATGGCATGCTTCATGGCGAATCAAAGTGGTATTCAGAGGAAGACGTATTGTTAAGACATGCCAATTATAAAAACGACGATTTAGACGGTATTACCATTCATTATGATGCTGAAGGCCATATTACTTCTGAGGGTAATTATATTAAAAGTCAGAAAAAAGGCATTTGGAAATATTATAAAGGAGGCGAACTCACAAAAAAAATAGATCATACTACACAAGAAGTCCTATATAAGAAAGAATAGCATAAAACTATGCTGGTAATAGAATTTCAGAATGGCAATCTTAATAGGATTGCCTTTTTTATTTTGTAATTTTGCCGAAGTTTTTCGAACTAATTATGAAACTAATAGAGGTGTGATTGGGTTTGAACAAATTCGTCACTTCGAGTGAAATTCATTTTTTTGAATTTTGTATCGACAAGCAATTAAAGTTATGAAGGTTCTCGATACAGTTCTGATAAAGAAATCAGAATCACGCGAACTGACTTTCAGATAATAAGAGATTAATTAATATGAAAAGAGTCATTGTAGGACTTTCAGGAGGAGTAGATTCTAGTGTTGCAGCTTATCTTTTAAAAGAGCAAGGCTATGAGGTTATTGGTCTGTTTATGAAAAATTGGCACGATGATTCCGTGACCATTTCAGATGAATGTCCTTGGTTAGAGGATAGCAATGATGCCATGTTGGTTGCAGATAAATTGGGTATTCCTTTTCAAACGGTAGATTTAAGCGTGCAATACAAAGAGCGTATTGTAGATTATATGTTTAATGAATACGAAAAAGGACGGACACCAAATCCTGATGTACTTTGTAATCGCGAAATAAAGTTTGATGTCTTTATGGACATCGCTTTAGAATTAGGTGCAGATTACGTAGCAACTGGTCATTATTGCAGAAAGGGAACTATTGAAAAAGATGGAAAAGAAATCCATCAGTTGTTAGCTGGTGCTGACGATAATAAAGACCAATCTTATTTTCTTTGTCAATTGTCTCAACAGCAATTAGCAAAAGCATTATTTCCTATTGGCGAATTACAAAAACCAGAGGTTAGAGAAATCGCTAAAGCGCAAGATTTAATTACGGCCGAAAAGAAGGATTCTCAAGGTTTGTGTTTTATTGGTAAAGTAAGATTGCCAGAATTTTTACAACAACAATTAAAACCAAAAGAAGGTGATATTGTTGAAGTTGATTCTGAGTTTGAAATTTACAATAACCAATTGCCTCAATTCGATTCCAAAGAGAATGAATTAGAATTTTTGTCTAAAAAACCAACATATCATTTAACAGATGGAAAAGTAGTTGGTAAACATCAAGGTGCACACTATTTTACCAAAGGTCAAAGAAAAGGTTTAGGTGTTGGAGGAACAGTAGAACCTTTGTTTGTTATAGATACAGATGTAAAAGACAATATTATATATACAGGTCAAGGTAAAGAACATCCTGGTTTGTACAGAAATGTCTTGTTTGTGACTAACGAAGAATTGCATTGGGTTCGCCAAGATTTAGCAATAAACGAAGGAGAAACCATGTCTGTAATGGCAAGAATTAGATATAGACAAAATTTAGAAAAAGCAACTTTACATAAAGTAGCGTCTGGTTTATATGTTGAGTTTAAGCATAAACAATCTGCAATTACTGAAGGTCAGTTTGTAGCTTGGTATATAGAAGATGAGTTATTAGGTTCAGGAGTAATTTCTTAACTTGCAATTGACGTTTTAATTGAGTTAATTTTATTTCAATATTTTAAAACTTGAAAGGTTTAGTTTCTTTTACTGACTAAAACTTTAAACCCAAATAATCAAATCCATGAAAAGCATTTTTACATTATTACTCTTATTTCTTGTAATTGGAAAAGGTTTTGCTCAAGAAGATGCATGGGTTTATCTCACGGACAAATCTAACGTTGCCGCTTCAATTGCTAATCCTATTAGTATTCTTTCTCAAAAAGCCATTGATAGAAAGCAAAATCATAATGTTGCTATTGACGAACGTGATGTGCCTGTTAATGAAACTTATATTTCAGATTTAAAACTTCAAACTGGGATTACAGTAATGGCAAAGTCTAAGTGGTTTAACGCTATTCATGTGAGAGGAACAGAAGAAGATATTAATGCTTTATCGAATCTAAATTATGTTGACAGTATTGATTTTGCCAATCAAAGTTTAAATACAGCATCAAGAAGCGCTTCCAATTTGAATAAATGGGAAGTTGAAAATGAAACTATCGCATTTACTTATGGAGATACACAAAACCAGGTAGAAATGATTAATGCAGACAATTTGCATATAGCAGATTTTACAGGCGAAGGTATTACCATTGCTGTTATGGATGCTGGTTTTCCAAACGTAAATACGATGTCTGCGTTTCAACGTTTAAGAGATAATAGTGATTTATTGAATGGTTATGATTTTGTAGATAGAAACCCAGATGTGTATGCATTTACTGGTAATAATCATGGTACAAAAGTGTTGAGTACTATGGCCGCATTTGTGCAAGATCAATATGTGGGTACAGCGCCAGATGCTTCTTATTATTTGTTTAGAACGGAAGATTCTGGCAGTGAAAATCCGGTAGAAGAAAGTTATTGGGTAGAAGCTGCTGAACGTGCAGATAGTTTAGGTGTAGATTTGATTAATACGTCTTTAGGCTACCAAACATTTGATAATCCTACTTACGACTATACACCTGCAGATATGAACGGACAAGTCACCTATATCACTAAAGGTGCTTCCATAGCAGCCGAGAAAGGTATTTTAGTAGTTGTTAGTGCAGGGAATTCTGGAGCAACGAGTTGGCAAACCGTTGGTGCACCTGCAGATTCACCAAATGTATTAAGTATTGGAGCTGTAAATGCAGATGGCAATTATGTGACATTTAGTTCGCAAGGCAGTGCTGCCCAAGTTGGTTATCAAAAACCAGATGTAGTTGCTAGAGGAGGAGCGGCTTATGTTATAGATGAATTCGGTGGAATTGTGCAGAATAATGGCACATCGTTTAGTGGACCAATTATGTGTGGTGGTATTGCGTCTTTATGGCAAGCATTACCAGATGCTTTACCAACTGAAATCATGGATTTTGTTAGACAATCAGCTTCGCAATATACAACACCAGATGATTTTTTAGGCTATGGCATTCCAGACTTGGATTTAGCGAGAAGCAATGCACTGTCTTTAGATGAAATGGAAATTGAGGCTTTTAGTTTTTATCCAAATCCAGTAGCGACAAAGCTTAATATTGAAATACCTTCTACAGAAAATGAATTAAAAGTCTCTATTTATAATCAATTAGGACAAGAAGTGATGCATCAATTGGTAACCGAAGCTTCAAACTATATTAATGTTTCAAATTTAGCTTCAGGCATTTATATCATTAAATTATCTACTACAAATAATTCAAAAACTTATAAGTTCATTAAAAGTTCTAATTAAGAATAAACCTCAGTTCAAGTGATTTTGAGTCACAAGAAATCATATCGAGAACCATTTAGAATTGAAACGCTTATTCTCGATACAAATTACTTTCATTTCATTCGTGTAATTCACTCGAATTGACGCGTTTCAGAGAATAATCTGTGTTCTTATTTAATAACTTAATGTATAATTCGTTTATAAATGTAATGTCAGTTCGAGTGATTTCGAAGCATGAGAAATTGTATCGAGAACAGAGTGGACTAAAATTATCCTCATTTTCAATCGTGAAATTCACTTGAATTGCCGAAATTTATACTCTATTAGAACAGATATAATTTCGAAACATGGCAAATAGAATCACATCACTTTTCAATATAAAATATCCAATTATCCAAGCAGGAATGATTTGGAATAGCGGCTGGAAACTAGCTTCGGCAGCAAGTAACTCAGGTATCTTAGGCTTAATTGGAGCAGGATCAATGTATCCTGATGTATTGCGAGAGCATATTCAAAAATGTAAATCAGCAACAGATCAACCTTTTGGTGTCAACGTGCCAATGCTATATCCAAATGTTCAAGAAATAATGGATATTATTGTTGAGGAAGGTGTGAAAGTAGTTTTTACTTCTGCCGGAAATCCTAAGACATGGACCAAATGGTTGCAAGAGAAAGGGATTATAGTAGTACATGTAGTGAGTAGTGTGAAATTCGCATTAAAAGCACAAGATGCAGGTGTTGATGCTATTGTAGCAGAAGGTTTTGAGGCAGGAGGACATAACGGAAGAGATGAAACGACTACATTAACCTTAATACCTATGGTAAAAGAACAACTTCAAATTCCGTTAATAGCAGCAGGAGGTATTGCCACAGGTAAAGCTATGTTAGCTTGTATGATTTTGGGAGCAGATGGTGTACAGGTTGGTAGCCGATTTGTAGCCAGTGAAGAATCTTCAGCGCACCAAGCTTTTAAGCAAGTGGTTGTTGATGCTAAAGAAGGAGATACGCAATTAACCTTAAAAGAATTAGCACCTGTGAGATTGGTGAAAAACAAATTCTACAACGAATTACAAGAACTCTATAAAACAAGTCCAACACCAGAACAACTTAAAGAATTATTAGGAAGAGCTAGAGCCAAACGAGGTATGTTTGAGGGCGACTTAGAAGATGGAGAATTAGAGATTGGGCAAATAGCAGGTTTAATACACGATGTGAAACCAGTTTCGAAGATTGTAGAAGATATGGTCGCGGAATTTGAAGAAGCTAAGCAGCATGTTAGTGTATTATGATGTGTTTTTAGAAGCTAATAATTAACACTTATGCCATCCTTTTAAAGTTCTTATTTTTCTATATTTTTTTGATAAAAAAGGTAAATTTGCGTAGACTGATTTAAGGCTACGAAAGAATGAATTTAACCATTGAAAATATATTACTAGTAGGCTCTCTATTACTTTTTATAAGTATCATAGTTGGTAAGACGTCTTATAGATTTGGGGTTCCAACTTTATTGCTCTTTTTAGCTATAGGAATGTTAGCAGGTTCCGATGGTATTGGAGGTATCCGTTTTGACGATCCTAAGTTAGCACAGTTTATTGGTATCGTTTCTCTTAACTTTATTTTGTTTTCAGGAGGTTTAGATACAAGCTTTAAAGCTGTAAAACCTATTCTTAGAGAAGGTCTCATGCTTTCAACATTAGGTGTTTTACTAACAGCTGTTTCTTTAGGTACATTTGTTTGGTTTGTTACAGATTTCACTATTTATGAAAGCATGTTGTTAGGTTCAATTGTGTCTTCAACAGATGCAGCTGCTGTCTTTTCTATTTTACGTTCAAAAAATTTAGCTTTAAAGAACAATTTAAGGCCAACATTAGAGCTAGAGAGTGGAAGTAACGATCCCATGGCTTATGTGTTAACCTTAGCCTTTTTGACTTTAGTTATTAACCAAGACTTGAGTGTTTGGTCAATTATTCCTTTGTTTTTTCAACAAATGATTGTTGGTGGTATTGCTGGTTTCGCATTTGGAAAATTGAGTAAAATAATTATCAATAAAATAAAACTCGGTTTCGAGGGGCTTTATCCCGTTTTAGTTATTGCATTAATGTTTATTACGTTTTCGGCCACAGATTTTGTTGGAGGAAATGGGTTTCTTGCCATTTACATATGTTCGGTTTATTTAGGGAATCAAGATTTAATACATAAGTCTACAATTTTAAAAATGTTTGATGGTATCGCTTGGTTAATGCAGATTGTACTATTCCTTACGTTAGGCTTACTAGTATTTCCATCTCAAATTATTCCATATATGGGTATTGGATTGCTCATTTCAATATTCCTAATTGTTGTTGCAAGACCTTTAAGTGTTTTTATAAGTTTAATGTTTTTTAAAATGAAACTTAGAAGACGATTCTATATTTCTTGGGTTGGGTTGCGTGGAGCTGTTCCAATTGTATTTGCTACGTATCCATTGTTAGCAGGTATTGAAAAAGCGAATATGATTTTTAATATTGTATTTTTTATTTCTGTGACTTCTGTTTTAATTCAAGGAACAACCTTATCGATTTTCGCAAAATGGTTAAATGTCGCTTTACCAGAAGAAGTAAAACCCATTACTGAAAATGATAGATATATTCTTAATTTACCAAAATCGGCAATGGAAGAAATTACAATACCAGCTCGTAGCTTTGCGGTTGATAAACGAATTATAGATTTACATTTTCCTAAATCAGCATTTATTGTAATGATTAAGCGTAATGGTAAGTTTGTGCGTCCAGGTGGCTCTACCATTATTGAAGTTGATGATACATTAGTACTGCTTTTAGATAATGAAGATAGTTTAGGCGAGGTAAATGAAATTTTATCGAATACGACAATAGCTTAATTTAAAATATAACTTGTAGTTTACGTTTGTTGAATTTATCTTTTAATTATATTCTATAAACTAACTCCAATCTACTATTTTTGTATCGAATCATAAATAAACAATCACATGATGAAAAAAATAATAGTTTTGTTTCTAGTGCTTTATGGTTTTTACTCTTGCGAAAATCATATAGGTGATGAAGAGTTTGAGAAAATTAATTGGAAAGCCAGACAAGCCACTATTCATAATGCAGATTCCTTAGAAATTGGAACATCTTATTTATCGGTTTATTCTCAAATTTATAGTTATTCTCAGCATAAAACTTACAATCTTACGGCTATGGTAAGTTTGAGAAATACGAGTGTAACTGATAGTATATATTTATATAATGTGGATTATTACGATACTCATGGGACATTATTAAAATCCTACATTAAAAACCCTGTTTTTTTAGCACCTATGGAGACTTTAGATATTGTTATTAATGAAGCAGATATTACTGGTGGTACAGGTTCTAATTTTATTTTTCATTGGAAAACGCCAAAGAATTGCTCAGAACCAATTTTTGAAGGTGTTATGACTTCTACTGCAGGACAGCAAGGATTATCCTTTATAACACAAGCAAAACGAATTCGCTAAATGGCAGAAATTTTAACCAGTATCTTTTTTTTGCAGTAATTGATCCTATTGGTACTGTACCTGTTTTCTTAGAAGAACAAAAGAGTTTGATGCAAAGTTTAAAAAGAAAATAGCATTGAGAGCATCTGGTGTTTCTTTCTTAATTTTACTTTTCTTTATTGTTATTGGTCAACTCATTTTAGAAGGCATGGAAGTGTCATATTTCAGATAATAAACATGTAATTATTTTTTCCTGTGGCAATTCCTTCCATTGCATCACTAGGAGCAATTATGACTGCGGTATTACAAATAGATAATCATATTTATAGTATTAATCAGCAACTATTTACAACGTTTTTAGTTTTGGTAGTTATTAGCATAACAAGTTTAATTTTATTAGCAGCATACGGAGTTCAAAATATCTTATCCAGAATTTCAGATTATTTTGCGAAATAATTTAATCATAGCAAATTTTATAGCATAAATATTATTTTTTAGATTTTGATAATATTCCTACTAAACGTTTATATACATTCGAGTTTATGAAAATGGTATAATAATTTTAGTGTAAATGTAGGTTTTGGTGGTGCTTTTTTTTTTTTGGAAACAACGTGGCTAAGAAAGCTGCGTTAAATTTTGGAGTACATCATAAGTTTTTGATTACGGTCACTTCTCAGATATGTCATTTTTTGTTTCACAATTTTAAATAACCAAAAAACGTCAATACAAAAGTAGTATTGACGTTTTAGATAATATATCTTTCTGTTTTTATTGTTTGATAAACTTCTGAGTAAACACTTTTCCGTCAGACTCTAAACGCAAAATATAATTGCCTGTACTTAAGTTTGAAACATCAATAGAATGTTGTTCTAATTTTAAGTTCATTATACGTTTTCCTTCTATATTGAAAACTGTAGCAATTTTTCCAATTAAGTTGATAGGGCTATTAATGTTTATAATATTATCAACTGGATTAGGATGAATAGAAATGCTTTTTAACGTTTCATCGTTAACACTTAATGTTTGTCCTTCAACAATTACATGATGTGTATTAATTGCAGGATTTGTTACATTATCAATAGAGCCAGATGGCCAATAAATAACAATATTAGTGATTGCATCATCTGTTCCGATTCCAAAGTGAGTATTTAAAGAACTCATAAATCGGAATCCTTCACCACTACGTACATCTCGAATTTGAATACCAGAAGCAGTATGAACTTCTACTCTTGCACCAATACCGTTAATATTACTGGCCACTCCAGTTGTGGTAATTTTAACCCAGTTATTACTGTTAGTATCATTTGTAAATAATTCATTGCCAGAAATAGCATCAATAAACCCGTCGTTATTTATATCTCCAAAAGAACCATTGTTTCCTGGTAAAATATTTTCATAGAGTGCAAATGTCATATCTCCATTTCCAAATAGAATATTTCCGTGAGAAACAATATCTAAATTTCCATCGTTGTCAAAATCGTGGGTACAGTTTTCAATTCCTGTAGATGTTAAATCTAAAACGCCTGATGCACTAGTTACGTCAACAAATACACCAGCACCATCATTTCTTAATATTTTAGAAACACCAGAACTAGCACCAATATATAGATCCATGTCACCATCATTGTCATAATCTCCCCAAGCTGAAGACCAAGTTTGCATGCCGTCATCTAGCCCTTGAGCAGGTGCAGTATCTGTATAAGTTCCGTCACCATTATTTGTAAATAGTTGATTGATTGGTCCACCACCACATTTTGCAATAAACATGTCGATATCGCGATCATTATCATAATCAATCCAAACTGATCCATAATTTCCTCTTACAAGACCTAATCCACCTTGTCCATATGTTAAATTTCCACTACCATCATTCATATAATAAACGTTGGCATCAACATCATGACATACAAAAGCATCGAGATGACCATCGTTATTAATGTCAGCAAAGTTAGAACGTTGAGAGAATACGTATTCTCCTCCAGAGGTTTGATCAAATCCTGTTCCTGTGGCATTGGCTTTCATAAAAGTAACACCATTCCCTCCTCCGTATAATAAATCTGTAAATCCATTTCTATCAAAATCGGCAGCAGCCAAACTCCAAGAGGGTGTGTTCTGCGCATTAGATGTCGTTATGTTCGTTGCTGTACCACTTAATCCACCACTTGTTTGCTGATAGAAGATATTTACATTGCTAGCACTAATAGAAACAACATCGTCTAAAAAATCACCATTCATATCTACCGTAGCTCTTTGTGTACCTGTTACGCCAACATAAGATGATGTAAATGTTGCAGGAGCAGGTGGTACTAATGTCGAGAATGTTAAAGGTCCACCCCAAAGACTAGTATCTTGTCCACAAATTGAGCGAACATATACTTCATATACTCTTCCAGGTTCTAAGGTTGTTAAGTTCACATTAGTTGTACTAACAGTAGTTCCTGTTCCTGTTGGGATTCCTGTTCCAGCTAGTTGTACAATATATTCCCAATCACTTTCTCCGTTGTTTGCTGTCCAAGAAATAGTTGCTAAAGTTTGTGTAATATCAGTAGCTAAAATACTTGATGGTGCAATACAAAAAGATCCACAAGTTTCTACTCGCACATAGTCAATAGACATATCTCCTGCAATACCTGTACCTGTTCCTGTATGACTAAATTCTAAATAAATTACTTGTCCAACATAAGCATCTAAATTAACGCCAACAGCAACCCAAGCTTCATTTTCACTTGTCTGTAATTCTCCAGAATGCGTAAAAATGTTTGTAAAAGCACCACTTATCGATGTTCCAATGTTTATATTTAAAGTTCCCATATCCTCTCCATAAGCATGCATATAGAAAGATAGTTCTGCGCCATCTGTTGCTGTTGTTAAATCTATTGCAGGACTTATTGCAGATGCTGTATCTGTTGCATTTCCAGATGCTTCATAATTCATAAAGTTTGAACCACTAAATGCATTGTTTGGACCAGTATTAGCAGATGTTGATCCGTTAGGAATTTCCCAACTTCCGTTTCCATTGTTTAAATCTCCTGTCCAACCAGAACCGAGATTAAACTCTTCTGTAAAAATAAAACTTGAAGTTCCTGAAGCACAAGTAACACCAACTGGTCCTGGAGGAGGACAATTACTTTGTGTTATTGAGCTACTATTTAGAGAGCAATTAACATCTTGATCATTTTGAATATTGAAAACAATATCCGTAGCGTTTGCATAGGGTCCGAATTGAACTATACCTGCGGTATTTAATGCTTGTGTAGGACTTGATTGATTATCAGAAATTGTTAAAGAAGTCGCAGTTCCAAGGTCAGAAACATTGACATCTACTAAAAATCCACCACTTGTGGCACAATCATCTATAATTGTGTAAGTTGCTGAAGCGTTTGAGCATGTTGCACAGTTGACATCGAAATCCCACTGTACATAATTATTATCAGTACAGTTAATTGTAAAATCAGAATCTATTGAAACCGTAATCGTATCTCCAGTAGACTGAAAAGTAAGACCAGTTAGATCTCCGTTATTTCCATAACCGTTATATAATTCGGTTCCGTCTGTATTTAACACAATTAATTCGTCATAAGCATTTTCTACTCGTCCAGCATTGAATGTCACCAATAAATCTGATCCATCTGAACTCACAAAAACGAAACTTGTAGTATCGTAATTAGAATAACAATAGGTTGTATTTACGGCACCTACAGAACAATCTACTGTAGTTTGTGCACCCGTAAAATAACAGGATACAAGTAAGACTAGTAAAAGTGTAATTTTTTTCATTGAGTTAGTTTTTTTTACACTATGAAATCGAAAGGCTTCGCTACATAATATTGGTTATTGTTAATCGCATTCGGTTGTTAATCCATCAATCCATTCACCTATAAGTGTAACGGCTTCTTCGTGGATAATAGTCCTGCCTAATAAAGGCATTCTGTATTCTTGTGCTGCTGTATTTAATCTAAAATACATTATAGAACGTTCTTTTATAGATGGTGTTACAATATTGGTCATTCCAGGAATTGCGGTATTCGGTTCTACGCATAGACCTAAATTAATTTCGTTAGCAGTATCACTAAAAGCAAAACGCATTGGCCTGTAATCGCAATATGATAAGTCTGAATGACAATGTGCACAATTGATATCAACATAGGAGCGTACTCGTAAATCTATTAGTTGTGTTTCATCGCTCCAATTTACAACAGTATGTATTTCTTCAGGCAAATTATCTTCTAAATAGCCTTCTGTAATTAATTTGTCTAATTGATTTTGAGTACCATCAGCATATAAATATAAGCTATTTAAATTTTGTGGTTTAACACCAATAGGAACAGAATTAGATCCACTCTTATGGCAAGTAATGCATTCTAAACCTGAAGGTATTCGATAATTAATACTTTTAGCAACACCATTTTCTATAAAATCTATATCAGTAAATGAACCTTCAAGACTAAAGGTTGCTTCTGTTTGATCATCATTCCAGATATAATCTGCAAAATGCCAATCATTTTCCTTTTTTAACATTAAACGCGTTTCTACAATACGTGTAGTGTTGTCAGGTTGCACATTATTGTAATAGAATGATTTGATAAGAATTGTTCCAACAGGAAAATCAATATGTATATTATCTGCGACATAATTCGCTCTTACATCACTTGGCATCCAAATAAAGCGTTTCTTTTTGGCATAATCGGTGAACAGAGTAGAAATTGGTTCATATGGAATGACTCCAAATACGGGATCTTGCGCTTTCATTTCTCCTTCAAAAAAATTATATTCTGAGAGTGTATTGAAAGGAAAAGCGTCCAAATCTAATACAACAGTTGAAACAGAATCGTAGTCATCGTCACTGCGAGAATCGTTATCATTTGTGCAAGAAAGTAGCACTATAGAAATTAGAGCTAGACTAGTAAATATATGTAGTTTTTTGATAGTGATTTTTTGTTTTAAGCACTAATATAAAAAATAGTTATTATTAATATTGATTCTTAGTGTGTTGTTATTATATATAAAACAATTTTGTTTGCTTTATCCCTACCTATTGGTTCGTTTTATTTCTAGATGGTTTAAATATTTTTTTCATGAAGTGGCGTTTATAAGTCAAAAGAATAAATTAAGGAGTTACCAACCGTTAGTAACGAGTGAAGATTTCATGAGGATTTATTAAAAATACTCAAACCAAAACCGCTACTTTTGCGCTATGGTTTTAAGTAATTACACTAAAGAATTTAAATATAATCTTAAACTCGCATCACCAGTGATGTTGGGCATGCTTGGTCATACCTTTGTGAGTTTTGTAGATAACGTAATGGTCGGTCAGTTGGGAGCGGCAGAATTGGCAGCTGTGTCTTTAGGCAATAGCTTTATTTTTATTGCTATGTCTATTGGGATTGGTTTTTCTACAGCCATAACACCTTTAGTGGCTGAAGCAGATACAGAGAATAATTTTGAAAAAGGAAAGTCGGTTTTTAAACATGGGCTTTTTCTTTGTACGGTTTTAGGTCTAATTCTATTTGGGATTCTGCTTTTCGCAAAACCCTTAATGTATATTATGGATCAGCCAAAAGAAGTGGTAGATTTAGCGATTCCGTATTTAGATTTAGTGGCTTTTTCCTTAGTGCCTTTAATCGTTTTTCAAGCATTTAAACAATTTAGTGACGGGTTGTCTTTAACTAAATACCCTATGTACGCTACTATTGTAGCCAATTTACTTAATGTAGCGATTAACTATGTGTTGATTTTTGGGAAATTTGGTTTTCCTGAAATGGGAATTGTTGGTGCTGCTGTAGGAACTTTAGTTTCTCGTTTTGTAATGGTCGCTTATTTGTGGTGGTTATTGGCTAAACGCGAAAAGTCAAAAGCTTACGTAACCAATATTAAAATCTTTCAGTTAAAAAAGCATCCACTAAGAAAGCTAAGTAATTTAGGTTTGCCAAGTGCTATGCAAATGTTTTTTGAAGTGGGTATTTTTACTGCGGCCATTTGGTTGAGTGGTACTTTAGGAGCTAATGCACAAGCCGCTAACCAGATTGCATTAAATTTATCATCTATGACGTTTATGGTGGCCACAGGTTTAAGTGTGGCAGCTATGGTAAGAGTTGGTAATCAAAAAGGATTAAATGATTTTAAAGCCTTAAAACGTATTGCAGAATCTATATTTATGGTCGGATTTATTTTTGCTGTAATTTTTGCCTTATTCTTTGTGGTATTCCATCAGTTTTTACCAAACATGTATGTGGATTTAAATGATCCTGAAAATGCAATAGATACAGCAGAAGTAGTACAAATTGCAGCAACTTTATTATTAGCAGCAGCTGTTTTTCAAATTAGTGATAGCTTACAAGTGATTGCTCTTGGTGCATTACGTGGACTTCAAGATGTAAAAATACCAACAGTAATTACATTTGTTTCGTATTGGGTTGTTGGTTTTCCTATTAGTTATTATCTAGGAAAAGCAGAGGTTTACGGAAGTTTTGGGATTTGGATTGGACTTATTGCAGGTTTAAGTGTCGCAGCAATTTTGTTATTTATAAGGTTTAATCTTTTGACTAAGAAACTAATCGCTAAATCATCTAATTAATTATAAAATCTCTTTTTTTCGATAGTGTAATATTAGAGTTAGAGCTCATTCAAAATCTATATATTTGCAACTTAATATTGAAAAGCTCAGGATTTTCAAAATTCAAATTTAAAAAATAATGGAATTACCAAAATTTATACTAGGCGACAATACAGATTATCCAGACGCTATATTTATTATTCATACAGAATTTCCTCGTTTTATTATTAACCTTGAAAATGATGAAGTAGAATGGTTTGAAGAATTTGATCAGCACGATGAGAAAGAATTAGAGTCGGAAACTGAAAACTATATTCAACAAGCAACTGATTTCTACGATAGAGAAATTGCTAGATACGACGATTAATGCTAGACCAATTAATACAATACGATCAAGAGCTTTTTTTATACCTTAATAATCTTGGTTCTGAAAATTGGGATAATTTATGGTTGATAATTACCAATAAGTTGTCTTCAATACCTTTATATCTTGTATTGTTCTTCTTAATTTATAAAAAATTGGGTTGGAAAGGCTTATTATTGATGGTTTTTGTAACAGCAGCAATGATTACGTTTACCGACCAAATCACCAACCTTTTTAAGTATGGTGTTCAAAGACCAAGGCCTTGTAGAGCAGAGGGTGTAATGGATTTTACCCGCTTTATAGCGCCACGTTGTGGTAGGTATGGTTTTTTCTCGGGTCATGCTTCTAACTCAATGGCTGTGGCCATTTTTGCGGGTTTACTTCTAAAACCATATTATAAAAACTTAATATTTATATTGCTTGTTTGGAGTTCAATAGTGGCTTATAGTCGTATTTATGTAGGTGTTCATTATCCTTTAGATATCCTATGTGGTGCTACATTTGGAATGTTATCTGGCTATGGGTTTTTTAAACTATACCTCTATCTTCATAAAAGATATATATCGTAATTTTTATTTTCTAGTCAATATATAAAGCTTATTCACCAATCGCGATTTATAATCATTATCAGAAAAATTTAAATCGTAAGTAGCAGAAAACTCAATCGTATAGAGTTTGGCGAGTTCGTCAATAGCTTCAGGTTGTGAAGTTGATGTTAGTAGTCTAAATTGTTTTTCTTTAGGTAATATAATGCCTTCTTTAGTTTTAATTCTTGGAATTTTGTTTCCATAATTATAGATGGCCTCAGGTGAAACACCATCTAGCGTATAAAGCGTTATGTTATCTGATGTCAATTCAGAAAGTGGTTTATAATTTTCTTGTGGTTGCATTTTTGCTAAGGGTAAGCCTAATAAACCAATACTAAGCATAAATACAATGACAAGGTAAAATGTAGATTTTATGTTTTTCGCTTTGAGATGTTTAAAAATGAAAAATCCTAAAACAGCTAAAACAATACTTAAAACTATAAATCTTGCTAAATATATACCTGATAATGGTCCTAAATAAAATCCTGAAATCCAAAATAAGATAGCAATACAGCTTATTAATCCAAATTGAAAATACACAGGAATCGTTTCTTTTCTATCTTTTAAATTCTTGAATTCACGAATTAAATATTCAATATAAAATCCAGTATTAAATGCTAATGGAATAAGAACAGGCATCAAATAGCGCGATTTCTTTTCAGGAATAACTGATAATAGAATCACAGCTATAATGGTCCAAAAGAAAGTAAATCTATAAGCTTTTAAGTTTGAAACTCTAGTTTTAAGATAAGGGTATATTAAACTGATAAAAGCAGGAATTGTCCATAATCCACTTTGCACAAAGAAGCTCCAATAATAATAAAAAGGACGTACATGATAACTATGCCAATTTGAGGTTTCACGTTCTGCAATGGCTGTAAAGGTTTCAGGGTCTGCAACTCTAACATGCAGATACCACCAGGCTCCTAATACAATTCCGAAAACCAAAAGACTAAATATTTTTAAAAAATAAAGTATTCCTCCTTTAAATTTAAAAGCGATACCATAAGCAATAACAAAGGGTAAGAATAATACATAAAGAGACACTGGACCTTTTGATAGTACTGAACCTGCCAAACATAGTACAAAGAGTAAACTTCTTATCAATGTTGTTTTTTCGGTTTTAAACATCATAAAAAGTTGATAGATAGCCATAAGCATAAAGCCGTGCGTATAAATATCCCAAGGAGCTTCAATTGTAATACCTATTATATAAAAAGACGTTAGGGCAATAAAACCATTAATTAGGCTGTGCGATTTTTTTAACTCTAATTTTTTAGATAATACATAAACTAAAATGCCAATAAGAGCTACAAATAGAAGTGCTGGCCAACGCAAAGCTAAAACAGAGGTTATGCCAAATACGTATCCAAAACCAGCAGTTATCCAAGTTGGTAATGGTGGTTTTTCATAACGCGCTTCGCCATTCATGGTTGTTAAAATCCAATTGTTATCAGTAAGCATTTCTCTTGCAGAAATAAAATTTCGAGCTTCCATTATAGTTACAGGAATAGCATCAATGGTAAAACCAAGCATTACAATTACAAAAAGTAAAAGACTTAGTTTAGGATGTTTTTCAATGATTTTAATCATTAGTATGTCTAATTAAATAAGCATTACGAGCATAAATCACCATTCCGAATAAGTGACCTAAAAATAGCACAGGGTCTTTTCTAATAATAGCATAAGTTAATATTAAACTGGCTCCTATTAAACTTAAAACCCAAAATCCCATAGGTAAAGTAGATGCTTTATTGCGTTCTGCATGAACCCATTGGTATACAAAACGTAAGGTGAAAATAACTTGTGCCACAATCCCTAATACCAATAACCATGTTGGAATATCTGCATTTTG
The DNA here is from genome assembly GCF_003386165.1 of Winogradskyella eximia. Taxonomy (GTDB): domain Bacteria; phylum Bacteroidota; class Bacteroidia; order Flavobacteriales; family Flavobacteriaceae; genus Winogradskyella; species Winogradskyella eximia. The sequence goes on from NZ_QRDV01000004.1 coordinate 300,614, forward strand.
AAATAGTAGTTCCACATCTATTTTATTGTTGTTGTAATAAAATACCACAATAAGAATGGGTACAACAAATAATAAATATTGGACAATTTTTGGGAATTTTTGCCACTGACCTTGTAATTGTAAATTTCGGATGTAGATGAAATAGGTTAAACTCTGACCTAGCATTATAGCGAAGTCTAAGCGTAAATAGCCATAAATAAATAATAAAAAAGAAGCGATTAAGCTAAGCGTCCAAAAGGTTTTTGGAGTAATAACTTTACGTTGTTTTTCTGAAGCTAGCCATTGAATGATAAGCCGAGAAGAAAATAATATCTGAGCTAAAAATCCGATGCTGTAAATAATCCAGTCTTTCAAATTAGAGGTTTTGTTTACTCGATTTTTCGACCTCGTAATTAATATACTTTTTCTTCATCCATAAATAGGCAAAACAATCCATCAAAGGACCTAGCAATCTATTCCACACTCCAAATTTTGCAGTACCAGCCACTCTAGGAAAATGTTGCACAGTAATTTGTGTCACACGTCCATTTTGTAGCATAATCATAGCAGGTAAAAAGCGATGTAAGCCTCTAAACATAGGAATGCGTTTAGCGTAGTCTGTTCTTATAACTTTGAGCGGACAGCCAGTATCGTCCATACCATCATGTGTAAAAGCACGTCTTATACCATTGGCAATTTTAGACGACATGTTTTTTACAAACGAATCTTTTCGGTTAGAGCGTACTCCTGTCACTAATTCATATGAGTCAATATGTTCTAAAAGAATATTAAAATCTTCTGGAGTAGTTTGCAAATCAGAATCAATATAACCTACTAATTCCGAATCTACGTGATCAAATCCCGCTTTTATGGCAGCACTTAAACCTTTATTATTTTTAAAAAGGATGTATTCAAATGCGTCATTGCGTTTACAAATAGATTCAATTAATGCTTGACTATTATCACTAGAACCATCATTTACAAAGAGTACAGAAGTTGTAACCGTTGCAATATTAAGATATTTTAAAAGCTCTGTTTCTACACGTTCTAAATTATCTTCCTCATTATAAACCGGAACTATTATCGTAAACTTATACGTCATTAGTTTTTTGTCTTACAGGTCTCAAAAGTGTTATTTTTCTGAATTTAACAGATTAATGAATTTTCTAGTTTACAATAGAAACTCTAAACCATTAAGGTTTTGCTGTTGAGTATTCTTTTATAGGCACTTCAATAAATGTATTATCCCAAGCCATAGTAAGCTTTAAGTTTCCTGTTTTATTATCAAAAGCAATTGTAAACTGCTCAACAGTTTCATCTAATTTTTGAGTTGGTACAACGAGCTCTACCGCATCGTAATTAGGATCCCACATGGGTTCCATTTTTTCATTAACTCCCCAATCATATTGTTTGGAATTAAACATTACTTTCCAATTATCTTTCATGGGTACGGTCCAAATGGTATATTTTCCTTTTTTCAATTTTATGCCATCAATTAAAAGATCATAGTTGGTCTCAAAAGTGGTCGCTTCATTTGCGCCAGTTCTCCATACTTTATCAAAAGGTACAAGTGCACCAAAAATATCACGATCGCGTTTAGAAGGCCTATTGTATTCCACTTTTAATTTGAGATGATTTAATGTGGTTTCAACAGAATCCTTCGGACTTAAGCGTTGTGAGAAAATATTTTCTACAAATACTGAATATAAAAGTAAGCCCAGTGCCACAATAGACAAGACGATCAGGAGGCGTTTTAGCATAGTTGTTAATCTTAATATATTAGAGTTGTGCCAAACTTAGGCATTCAAGATTTAAAGATAATTCAAATCCTTAAATTTATAGAGTGTTAACGTTGAATTTTAAATAAATCTTATAATTTTTTAAAAAAAAATAATACTTTTTTGCAACACTCCAATTTTTGCATCGTCTTTAATGTATAACCAATCAAAAAAACCAAACTAAAATCAGCACGTTTCAAATTCATATTGTTGAAAAATGCAAACAGAATGATAGGCAGGCGCAATTGCAACTGTATAATCAATACTGTAATGGCATGTTGCTCGTAGCACTAAGATTTGTAAATGACACCATGGAGGCTGAAGACATTGTGCAAGAGGCATTTATAAAAGCGTTTTCAAAATTAGAACAATATAAAGCGGAAGTGAGTTTTGGAGCTTGGTTAAAACGGATTGTTATTAATCGTTGCATTGATGTTTTAAAATCTAAACGGCAACGTTTGGTAGAATTAGAGGATTATCATATTAATGTCTTTGAAGAAAACCATGAGAATGAATGGACGGTTGAAGATCATATTTCGCTTGAAACCGTAAAATTAGCGATTGAAGCATTACCTGAAAAATACAAATATGTGGTTATGCTTTATTTAATGGAAGGCTACGATCATCAAGAAATATCAGAGATTTTAAATATTTCTGAAGTTGCATCTAGAACACAATTATCTAGAGGAAAACAAAAATTACAATTAGCATTAAAATCAGAAAGAAATGGCACAAGATATTAGAGATTTATTTGAAAATGAGCCTAAAGACGAAACGGTTAAAATGTCTAAAGGCCATGAAGCTCGTTTTTTAGAAAAGCTAGAAAAAGAGCTGCCACAACAACAGCAGTCGGCTTTTAAATTCGGTTTTTTTAATGTGGCTGCAAGTATCATTGTGTTATTAGGTTTAAGTTATGGAGGGTATCAGTTTTTTAAAATGCCAGTGAATTCTGTAACACCTAATGACGTGGTTAATACTGAAATTAAAACGTTAGGTGATGTTTCTCCCGATTTAAAAAAAGTGGAAGACTATTATTTAGCAAGTATAAATTTAGAATTATCTAAAGTACAATTAACACCTGAAAATAAAGAACTATTTGATGGTTACGTAGAAAGACTTAAGGAGTTAAACGATGAGTATAAATCGTTAACCATTGAGTTAAATAATAATGGGCCAAATGAAGCCACTTTAGATGCATTAATTGACAATTTAAAATTTAGACTTAATCTAGTAATGCGTCTCAAAACCAAGTTACACGAATATAATGACGAGGCTTTTACACAAGATCGTATTTAGAATCAATCAATCAAAAAACGAACATTTAAATTAAACGTTATGAACAAAATCAGAATTTTAGTGTTGTGTCTATTAACCACTTTTGGTTATGCACAGAAAAAAATGACTAAAACATCACAGTCTATCAAAGTCAATAAAGATGTGGTTGTAGATTTAAACACCAGTTATGTAGAACTCGAAATAGACACATGGAACAAAGATGTGGTTGAAATTGAAGCCTATATTGAAGGTGAAAAATTATCTCAAGAAGAGTTAAAACAAGCTTTAGAAAGCTGGAATCTAAAGATAGAAGGCTCTAGTGATAAAGTCGTTATTTCTTCAACAGGAGGAAGCAGTTTGGGTTTATTTCCTCATTCAGAATACTCAAATGCATTAAAAGATTTGGAGTATCAATTAATAGAGTTACCAGAAATGCCAGAGATAATGGTGCTATCAGATATGCCGAATCTGGCCAATTTTCCTACCTTACCAGAGCTTCCTGAAATGCCAATTATGCCTAAATTACCAGAATTACCAAAAGGAGTTACAACCATTGAATTTGACTACGAGCGTTACCAAGATCTCGGTGAGAAATATTTAACAGAATGGAGTAAGAAATATGAAAAAAAAGGAGGTAAAGAATTTCAAAAACGAATGGAAGAATGGGCAAGAAAGTTTGGGGAGTCTGGTTACCAAGATAAAATGAAAAAATGGGGTGAAGATTATGCGAAGCGTTTTGACGGAAAATGGGCAAAAGATATTGAAAAATGGGGTGAGAGATTTGGAGAAAAGTATGGTAAGGATATGGAAAAATGGGGTGAGGAATTTGGTGCAAAATTTGGTAAAGAATGGGAAGAAAAAATGGAAGTTTGGGGTGAGAATTTAGAGAGACAAATGGAAGAGCGTGCAGAAGCTATGGAGAGAAGGGGTGAGTCTATGGAGAAACGTCAAGAAGAACTTGCAAAACGACACGAATATTTAGCGGATAGAAGATCGTCTATTTTGGTGAAGCGATTAGAATCAGGAAACCATAGCAAAGTAAAAAAAGTGATTAAAATTAAAATACCTAAAAAGGCTAAACTAAAGACCAATATTAGACATGGTGAATTAAAAATATCTTCTGTAATACACAATATGAAAGGTGATATTTCACATTCATTTTTAGTAGCAGAACACATTGATGGAAGTGATACTTCCATTAATGTGTCTTATTCACCAGTTATGGTGAATACGTGGAATTTAGGGACTTTGAATTTGAATTTTGTAGACAAAGCTCAGATTAAAACGGTTCAAAATTTAGTGCTGAATTCTAAATCGTCTAATATTACAATAGGCAATTTAAATGATACCGCTATTATTGATGGTAGTTTTGGTGATTTAACCATTTCTAATTTAAGCGCTACGTTTAAGAATCTTAACATGGTGTTAGAAAATAGTGATGCCTTAATTAACTTGCCAAAAGATGTGGATTATTCATTGTACTTTAAAGGCAATCGATCAAAATATAATAACAAAGTAACTGAACAGAAAACGCTTCGTAATTATCCTGATGGTCAAAATTCTAATCGAAATATTGTGGTCAATGCTAAATTTAGTAATGTGATTATAAATTAATACAATACCTTTTCATTGTGATTATCACTCAATATCACTGATGAGATTTATTTTTTACTTCCTGTTTTCCATAATATAGTTTTCCTATTTTTATGGAAATTTTCATTTCATGTCTCTTTCAACTTTCGAGAAATTTCTAAAATCACGCATTGCAGAGCCTTTAATAAATCGTTCAATTCTTAACAGCGATTATTCACCTCTCGATTTATCAATTCATAATTCTAACTTAAAAGCCATTAATGTGTCTTCTTCAGATGACTTAGAAACATTTATTTGGGATTATATGAAAACTAAAAATGCTAAAGTGGTCTATGGAGGTTATTTAGAGCATCGTAGCATTTATCAACGTAGTGATTATTTTAATCAATCAAATCCAGAAACTGAACGTAATATTCACTTAGGATTAGACATTTGGACGGAAGCCAATACACCAATTTACGCACCTTTAGCAGGTACAATTCACAGTTTTAAAAACAATACTAATCATGGTGATTATGGACCAACGATTATTTTAAAACATCACATTGAAGGGGTTGAATTTTATACCTTGTATGGACATTTAAGTTTGGCTGCCATTCAAGATTTAGAAGTTGGAGTAGAAGTAAAGAAAGGAGAGTACATAGCAACGTTGGGAACGGCTGAGGTTAATGGAGATTATCCACCTCATTTACACTTTCAAATTATAAAGGATATTCAAGAATATAAAGGTGATTATCCAGGAGTGAGCAATCAGCTCAATTTAGCATTTTACAAAGAAAACTGTCCTGATCCTAATTTGCTTTTAAAGTTATATTAGTTGTTTCTTCTCTTTTCATAAGTTTTAAAAATCCATTCAGCTATAAAACATAAACTAATAATAACCACTGAAACAATAACTCCAGTTAAGTTAGAGTGGTACTGCTGATTAATTAATATCACTAAAGCTAAAGCGCAAAGTAGACTGCCAGCTAACGGAATTGCCTTATTACTATTTGTGTCTTTAGCGGTTTTAAAACCCACCCAATTAACAATGCCAAATATGAGTATAAAGCCAACGCTTCCGGCTGTTGATATGCTTTCTAAATCTAATACATTCACTAAAACTAACGTCGCTATTGCAGTTATGAGCAATCCTATAGGTTGATTCCAAAGTCTAGAGGTAAAATGGTGTGGTAATTCATCATCTTCGGCAATTTCAAAATTAACACGACTGCCTCCATACAACGATGCATTAATGGCCGAAAATGTAGAAATTAAAGCCGCAATGGTAATGATGGTAAATCCAATTTTTCCTAACATGGGTTTTGCCGCTTCTGCTAAAACATAATCTTCGGCTTTTGCTATTTTATCAAAAGGAAGTGAGCCTACAGTTACAATGGCAATGATTATATATAGAATTATTACAAAAATTACGGAGTAATAATACGCACGTGGAATATTTTTTTTAGGATTTACAATATCTGGAGCTGCGTTGGCAATTAATTCAAAACCTTCATAAGCCACAAAAATCACCATACCTGCTGCAAATAGTTGTACGGGTGTTTCCCAGTTAGAAATTGCCAATTGTGACATATTGGGATTCCCAATAAGACCATAAGCACCAATTCCAATAAAACCAATTAAAATAATCAGTTTTATAATCACTGCGTAAGATTCTATTTTTCCAACAATAGTAATACTGTAGTAATTTATCGCAGTAGCCAGAATAATAATGGCACTAGCATAAATATGAAATTCAATGGTTTTGTTTTGTGTTAGTTCTAATAAGTTAGGTGCATAAGATCCAAAAGCAGAAGCGTACAACGAGAGCATAATGATATAACTTACCCAAAGTAAATTATTAATGGCTCCACTAAAAATTGAAACACCAAAGCCTTGATTGATAAATTTAACAGTTCCGCCTCTGTCAGGATATTTTAGGGATAGTTTTACATAACTATACGATGTAATTAATGCCAATAGACCTGCAAATAAAAAAGCGATTGGAGTTCCTCCATGTGCTATGGAAACGGCTAAACCAAGTACAGCGAAGATACCTCCACCAACCATGCCTCCAATACCAATTGAAATTGCATCCCTTAAACTTATTTTGTCTGCCACTTAGTTACTTAGTTTGTGCGTTTATCCTTATTTATTTATAGTGCTTTGATTGAGCATTATAATAATTATTACAATCCGTCAATGATAAAATTGCTTAACTAAGTTTTCTGAATTTGTTTTTGGGCCAGCGTTTTTCCGATTAAGAAACCAGCTATAGCTAACAATCCATCAGAAAGTGAAAACCATAATTCTTTTGGTAGCATAATAATATTGAAGATGGTTGCTGCTAGCATAAGTATACCTACAATATAAGAAGGGATCATGCTTTGTTTAGAAATTTTAGCAGCAACAAACATACCAGCTATAATACCTGCAAAATGACCAATAACAACAAATATTTTAGAACCCATAGGGATTTTATCCATATTGTTTGTTATCCATTCCATATCCATAGGGTTTGCACCTTCTGGTAATGGAAATAAATTATGTCCTATAAATGATTCAAAAATGTAAACAGTTAGAGATGCGACAATAAACCCAATTATGGTTGCTAAAACGTTTTTCATAAACCGACTTGATTAGTTAGAGGGTTTAAGGTAATAAAAAATGTTAAAAACCAATCTGATTTTACGTTTTTAGTTGTGTTATGCTATTTTTTACACACCACATAAAGAATACCTTTGCGTTTACCTGTATTTTTTGAAAACTGATTGGCATTTTTAACTTCTTCAATAGAAAAACCAATGTCTTCTAGTAACGACGTTATTTCTGCACGTTTAACCCAATAGGTTTTAGGCTGGTTTTTATGAAACAGTTTCCAATTAATGTCATTATTTATTTTTAGCCAAGGAAGATGACGACTAGACTGTTCTTCGCTTCGCAGTTTTCTTAATACATTAACGAAAGAACTTAAAGCAGGATTATATATTTTAGATTCATAATCTAAAAACGAAAACATAACAATAGCATCCTTTTTAGCAACACGATAAGCTTCCTTTAGTGCATTAGTAAACAAATCTTTTTTATCTATAAAGCACAGTACTTGTTGCAGATACACTAAATAGTCAAAGGAATTACTTTCATAATTTTCTAAAACAGCAGCATCAGAGATACTAAAATTAATATTAGAGTCATTGGTGCTCGCTCGTTTTTTGGCGTGCGCTATCATATTAGGTACCACATCAAATGCAGAAATATTATTAAATCCTTTTTCTTCAATATAAAAAGAAAGTCTTCCGCCTCCTGTTCCGGCTTCTAATACATGTTTAGAAGTGTCAGTGATGTATTTTTTTAATAAATAATCCTCAGATTTATTCAGATTTTGTTGGTTGGCCCATAATTCAAATACTTCATTTGAATAGCGCTCAGCGTTTAAGTTTTGTACGTTGGCTGTCATTTGTTTTCCCCATTTTTATTATTGACACATGTCAATTAGTTGATTTATAGCTTTTTAAAAATAGGTAATATTAAACATTAAAAAAATTTAGTTAATTGTAAGTTATTAACAATCAGTGTTTGAGGTGGGTTTTTGTTGTGTTCAACTCTTTTTTTTGCATTTTGTCGTAATTAAAGAATGCTAATCTTTAAATGGGTAACTCTCTGTATACCTAGTTTTTATGTTTTTTTGTAATATAAGTATATTTATAAAGTGTATTAAAATAGACCATGTGGTTTTACCTAATGGCTTATAAGTTTCCAAGAAGAGTTAAAAGCAAATGAACTAATGGGAATAGAAAAGGAAATTAATTACGTTTTATCCAATTAAAGATGGCTAGTATTATTAGCCATAATTTCTGCTATTTTAGAAGGAAACAATTTTTTAAAGCGTTTAGGGAAATCATCTTTTAAATGTATTGTTTCATTTGTAAAAGGATGATTAAAACTTAAAGAATAAGCGTGTAAGTACAAGCCTTTGCCTTTCAAAATTAAATTTGTAATACCATAGTCTTTATCTCCAAGTATGGGATGGTTAATGCTATAAAGGTGTTTGCGCAACTGATGTCGTCTGCCTGTCAATGGTTTTAATCGTACTAAATTCAATGTGTCAAATCTTTTAGAAGCTACAGATTCTAAGACTTTATAATGAGATTGTGACGGTTTATCATCAATGTTAGACGTAATTGTACCTTCTGCTTCCATATCTCCAATAGTAACAGCATAGTAGGTTTTATGAATGGTTTTAGCTTCAAAAAGTTGGTTTAAAGCTCTAATGCTTGAGCTTGTTTTTCCCGCTAATAAAATTCCCGTAGTTGCAAAATCTAAGCGATGCACAGGCTGAGGTCTTGCAGCATCATAACGTGTACTTCGCTTTATGTTCTGGGCTAAAGCATTAGCCATGGTTTTAAACGTATTACCACTCACCAAAATACCAGCAGGTTTATGTAGTGCTGCTAAATAATCATCTTCAAACAACACTGTGAGCGGAAAAATGAGTGTGTGAGTTGGGTTTATATCTTTCGGAATAGAAATGGTGATGTGTTCACCTCCATTTATGAGAGTTGCCGAAGTCGCTATGCGCTCATTAACTGTTATGTAGTTTTTCTTTAGTGCTTTCTTTAATGCTGATTTTGTTAATGCAGACTTAAAAAGACCAACACCATATTCTTGTAATCGAATTGGGTGCGGTAAACTAGGTACAATATGTGTTTCGGTTAGGTTGATAGTGTCTTTAATTTCACGTTTAATTGATGCCATTTGGCGCTAAATAATTACCATCATAACGTCCAGTAATTACTTGTCCATCAGTTCTAGTAAAAGTAAACGTAAAAACAATATTATATGCGGTGAAATTAGTAATAGTTACAGAGCCAGATTGTGCAAAGACGTCAGCATCTGGGTCGTTGTCAGATAGAAGGATGGTACCAGGATTAAATTCACTATCTACAAAAGAACCATTAATTGAAATATCATAATCCTCAATGGTATCATAGGTTGTGTTTTCTAAACTTCCTGTATGGATATCAAAATAGACAAAAGCAACAGTGTCTAAATCTTCATTGCCAGTTATTTCTGAACTTGTTTTATTAAACAAACTAATTCCTATATCACTTGGTGCATTCGTCGTTGTATTCTCGTCGGTAATTATAGCAGATACTAAAGGGTAGCTAACACCATTAAATATAAATTCATTCGGATCTTCTGGTGTGGTACTCGTGTTGTCTTCTGGAGAACATGAACTAAAAATAAGGGCAAATAAAAGTGCCATAAGATAAGGTCGTCTGGGTTTCATAATCGTTTTATTGTCAAATTAATAAGTAGGTATTAAAAGTAAATATAGACTAAAAAAATTGATGCGTCATTTTTACAATATTTTATCTTGAAAGCATCTCAAGATCTATGTGGACTATAGCCGAAGAGCAAAAGCCATAAAAAAGGAATTTCATTCGAAGTCATTTTCGGGATTAGACAGATATAAAACGTCTGTAGCTTGTGACTTTTTTAAAATATCTGTGTCTTAATAGTAAAGGATATAACATCATCCTCGATTAATGAAACATAAAGTAAATCCTTGCAGATCTCTAAAAAGAAACATTAATTGTATTGTAACACATACATGGAAATAGCATTCCCAAATTGAATTTCCTATAAAAGAATCCTGATACAACGTGTCCGGATTTTTTTAGTTTATTTCCTTAATTTAATCATCAAATAAATCTCCTTCATCAGGTCCTGGAGTATTATCATTAAAATCTAGTAAATGTCTATTGTAATAGCAAAAGCCAACAATGACTATGAAAATGACTACTAAAGTTGCGATATACATTTTACTAATGATTTATTAAGACAAATGATTAGAGCCAAGTTAGTAAAAGTAATTTAATTGAAAACCACTAACGTCAGTTTGAGTGATTCCGATTTTTTTCATCGGAATTGTAACGAGAACCTTCAAAAACGAAAATTACGCTTACTCACAATCTGCCTGAACAACTTTATGCTTCCACTGTATCCAATATTCTTGTAAACCTTCAGGTGTGGTTTTTAAATCGCTAATGTCTAAATGATGGCCTTGCATCAGTACATCTTTAAGTTGCGCTTTACGTTGCGAAAGGGCAGGAGTATGATTCCAGCCACCAACATGATCAAAAGACGTGTAAGCCTCACATTTTTGACTCACAGTTATAAAAGGAATAGATAACGTATAACTAACATGACCAGAACCCATACCTTCTGTACGCATCGTAATATTTTTAAAATCTACTTTACTGTAGTCGCCAGATTTAAAAAGTGCTTTTAGTTGGTCTCCAACAGCCGCAGACATGGTATTAGAAAATTGATGTGCAATGTCGTCTCCGTTTATAAATTCTTTACCTTGGTAAGTTCCTTGGCAAGCTTTTGTATGGCAGGTGATGCCGTTTTCTTTAGAGATGTTTGTCCCTTCTTTTTTATCTTGATGGTTACAGTTGGTGAAGCCGAAGATTAAGATTACTAAAGTGATAAGCTGTTTCATTGCTATTTAAAACTCCTTTTTTATTCGTTTGAGTTCTTATTCTATTTTAATAACCAAGTAAGAGCAAGTAAACCAAATAAGATAATGGCTAGCGTTAAACCTGTTATTTTTTTCTTTTCAGAATTATAGAATATATTCATGGCTTATTAATGTAAGTGATGCAATAAGGTAGCGTAATTTAATGACATTACATCTCATTACGCCACTTATGTTGAATCTCACAGCCAGAAACAAGGACTAAATTTTTCTAAATTGTCTATTTGGTTTTAGCAATCCATGCATCAATTTTCTTTTCTAAAAGTGCAAGCGGAATACAGCCAGTTTCAAGTACTTGCGCATGAAACTCACGGATATCAAAAGCATCACCCAGTTCTTGTTCAGCTTTAGCTCTCAGTTCTCTTATTTTTAATTGTCCTATTTTGTATGATAAGGCTTGGCCTGGCATGGCCATGTAACGTTCAATTTCAGAGGTAATACTCGCTTCAGATTCTGCTTCATTATCTAATGAATATTGAATGGCTTCTTCTCTAGTCCAGCCTTTGGCATGGATGCCTGTATCTACCACTAGTCTAATCGCTCTGTGCATTTCCATGCCTAGCATGCCAAAATATTGGTACGGATCTGTGTATAAGCCTAATTCTTTTCCTAAGCTTTCCGTATAAAGTGCCCAACCTTCACCGTAAGCACTATACCATAACGACTTTCTAAATTGTGGTAAATCTTCGTTTTCTATCGTTAAAGAAATTTGATAATGGTGTCCTGGTATGGCTTCGTGTAAAAATAATGCTTCATCAGAAAACACATTGTAAGTCGCAGCATCTATAATGGGTACATAAAAAACACCAGGTCTTGAGCCATCTGCTGCTCCAGGATTATATTGTGCGCTTGCAGAAGCCTCTCTAAATTTTTCGGTTTGTTTTACTATAAAATCGGCTTTTGGCTTATTCGCAAAAAGTTTATTTAATTTGGGTTTCATGGTGTTGTGAATGGCATTAAAATTGGCAATCACCTCTTCTGGTGTCTTAAAAGGCATCAAAGCTTTATTGGTTCTAACCGCATTAAAAAAAGATTTTAGGTCTCCTTTAAAACCCACTTCTGCTTTTACTTTTTCCATTTCTGCTAAAATTCTAGCGACTTCTTTTAAACCTAGTTCATGAATCTCGTCAGCCGTCATATTTGTCGTCGTAAAAAATTTAATCGCATCGTCATAATACGCTTTGCCATTTGGTACATCTAAAATACCGCTACTTGTTCTACCTGCATCTAAATAATTAGACTGTAAGTAGAAGGCCATAGATTTAAAAGAGGGTAGAAGCTCGTCCATTAATACTTTAGAATACGCTTCGGTTAATCGCTCTTTATCTTCTTCCGAAAAACTATCTGGCATAGCAAGTACAGGTGCATAGAATAAATGCTCAGAAAGGTCAGTAATACCTTCCGCTGAGGTATTTACTGTGGTTAGTGCATCAAACTGCGGAATCACTTTTATGATGAGCGATTTTGGTAAAACATAACCTTCAGCGCTGCCTTCTTTCATGCGTTTTTCTGCTGTTTGTAACCAAACGTTGTAGCTTTGTAATCGTTTTAACCAATCGTCGTAATTTTTAACGGTTTTAAACGGTTGTGCACTAGTACCAGAAGCCCATTGTGTCATTAATAAATTGGCAGACCACATTTGGTTGATTGGCATGTAAAGATCGTTTTTAAAACTAGATTGTGCCAATGCCATTTCGCAATCCCATGCCATTATCGCTTTACTCATCTGTTCACTTTCTGTGAGATTGGCATCATTAAAATCTTTTAATTGTGATGCGTAAGACGTATAAAAATTTTGAAAATCGGTACGGTATGCATCAGATAGAAAATTAGGAAACGAAGCATCAAAACGAGAATCTCCAATAAACGTGGCTTCAATAGGATTCAGTTTTAATTTGCCTTCACTATAACCCTCTAACATTGTTGCAAATTCTGAATTTTCAGTCGCTGTAATTTCTTTTTTAGCTTCCTCTTTGCACGAGACTAAGATGAAGCTCATGGTTAAACAAGCAATGAGTAATTTTTTCATTTTTTATTGGTTTTAGGTTGGTGGTAATTGTCTATGTGGCTTAAATATAGTATTTTAAGTTGTAAAAAGTGCTTTTTGTTGGCATTTTAAAAAGCCAAGTGTTTCTCTAAAATTAATGGATTATGACCATCTGAAATTGAGCTAGCATGTCACTAACTTTATTTTTATAGTCTTTAAGCCAAATAATCTTAGGTTATATAAGTTTCATTATATCTAATGGATGACTTAATATATATTGAGCACCATTTGCAACTAATTCTTCTTTTGGTCTATAACCCCATAATACACCTACAGCATACATATTTGCATTAGTTGCAGTTTGCATATCAATGCCAGTATCTCCTACGTAAATTATTTCTTCAGCTTTAATGCCTAAGTTTTTAGCGATTTCTATAACTGTAAAAGGATTTGGTTTTTTAAGCAATTCAGAAGTTAAACCAATTACAGGATCAAAATAGTTAGGGAATAACGCATGTGTGATTTTCTTAGTCAATTCATCAGCTTTATTAGATAATACACTTAGCTTTATATCGCGAGAAACCAAATTGTCGAGTAATTCAATAATGCCATCGTATGGTGTTGTTTTATTAGTGCAATTATCTCGATATACTTCAATCATCGCATGCAAACAACGCTCAACTTGTTGCTCGTCATTATGGGCTAATGGCAGCGATTTACTTACGAGACTTCTAATACCACTACCAATAAAACTTTGATGTTTTTCATAGCTATGCGTCGGGTAATTGTAACTTTTAAGAACCGTATTCATGGCATCCGCTATATCCTGAAGTGAATTAACCAGTGTGCCGTCTAAATCAAAAATGACTGCTTTAAACTTTATGTTTTTATCTTTTTTACCCATTACCATCTTTTTAGATGGTGAATTTAATCATTAATTTCAGAGTTTAAAATGATCTAGATTCTTGTGAGTAACGTAGAATTTGCAATGAATTATCGATGGTGTTGTTATACGTTATTTATATTGGATACTAGTATTAATCATTTCAAATGTCATTTTACCTTCAACGGTTGCTGATCCGTCTTCCTCAAGAGAGTCTTGAAATGCTATATATTTAGAATTATTTTCTCCTGTACTATATTTATAAAATTCAATACTTAATTTTTGTCCAACCAATTCTACATTCAACTGAATTCCGCTTAACATTTTTTCGCCAAGTTGAGATTGAATATCTTTTGTTTTGCAGTTTTCTTTCCCAAACTGAATTATCATATTATCAATGAAATCTTTTACTTGCGATGCTCCATCAATGTCAAAAATCATTATTACATAATTATTTCCATCTAATGTCCAGTTTCTATAAGCTTCACTTTTTTCAACTTCAAAACTAAAGTTACTAGGATATTCAAATGAAAGATTCCCAGCATTAAATTTCTTATAACCGAGCAGTTTAATTGATATTTTTGGGTTTTTCAACTCACCATCAATATCTAGTTCGTTGCCTTCCTCTAATTCATATGTTTTAGAATCAACTTGAACTTCGAACATGGACTTTGTCTCCAATTTCTTTTTTGCATTGTCCTGTGCAAATGTTAAACCATTGCATAAAAGCAGTAATACTATTGTAATTGTATTTTTCATAGATTGTGTTTAATGTGCTAAGATGGTTTTGAGTAAGGTTAATGTTTTGCTTTAAGCAGTTAATTTAGTAAATACAAACCGAATAGAAAATTTGCGAGGATTTTCTTAAGTAGGCTAGACCCAGCAATTAATTATACACGTTGTTAGCAAAAGTATTTTAACTAAATTTTTATTTCAGTACTTTATTATCCTCTTTCTTATGACTTGATTTATTTCATTTTGTAATGTCACAAAATATATTCCATCAGCAAATTCTTGAAGATTAATAATTACCTTTTCTTTATTATTCTTATTCAAGTGAAAAACTTGTTTGCCTAGAGTATTAAAAATTCTAATAGAGACACGATCTAGTTGGTTTTCAGAAGCAATTTCAATTGACTTATTTTTAGCATTGTAGAAAAGAGAAATTTCTACACCTTCATTTTCATTAATTGATAAGGTTTGCGAACCATAAATGGCTTGATCACCATTAAAAGAAGTTACAGTTAAAGTTTTACTATTATCAGTGTTGATGACTATAGAGTAGTTAAATATATTTCCATTATTGTAGTTGTCATAAAAAAAACCAAAGTATAGACCTTCATATATTGCATTTTGTGATTGCATACATCCTCCACCTAGTGTTTCATAAGGGCCGTCAGTGAATGAAAAATTACTGCTGCTATTGTTGAATTCAATTAAACCTCCAATTGTTTCACAAGTTGAGCCAAACAAATTAATGTATTGTATGGATTCATGAACATAGGAATCAAAGTCTAAAGTTACATAAGTGATTTCTTCGTTATTTGGTGGTAAATAACTATTGTTGTCAATTACTAAATCTTCTAATATCCATAAATCATCGAATAACATTTGTTCTTGAGCTACACTATTTAATGACATTCCTATTAAAATTATTAATATTCTAATTCTCATTTTGATTATATTTTTGCTAACGTGTTTGTATATGGTTTGTTGCGTGGTTTAGCACGTAATTTAGAAAATAAAAACCGAATAGAAAATCCGCGAGGATTTTCGTAAGTAGGCTCGAACTAGCAATAAATTATATACATTGTTACCTACAGTTATTTATATCCAAATTTTACTAATTCAGGTTTTATTATTATTAATTCTCTTTTTCTCGGAAATGTTCCGTGTTCAAAAGTCAGTTCAACACTATTCTCTTTCTTTTCGAGCGTTTTTATGTCAACATCATAAAAGTCAGAAATCACGAACGTTTTATTTTCATAACCCAATTCAGTCGGTTGAATTAAGATATGAATATCAGTTTTAGAATTTTCGGTTTCCAGAGGTAAACTTTGTCCATTATAAAAGGTCATTACTCTCACAAAAAAGTCATTTCCATATTCCGATTTAACTTGGTCAAAATCACGAAGGACTGATTCAAAATCCGATTCAGACGTTTGAGTGATTTCAGAAGTGTGTTTATAAACGAAAAAATTGTCGGATATATCTAAAGTATCTTTAAAATCCTTTTTGTCAATTAATTTCCGTTCTCCACTTTTTAATTTTTCCGCAACATTTATTTCAGAGTCTGAAGTCTCTACAAAAAGATAATAGTCCGAAGTTTGTTTGTTTTCTAAATTCTCGATTTGTGTTTGTAAATCCGAAATTTGCTTTTCTTTTTCGGTCAGTTTTTCATTCAGTTTTTCCAATTCCAATGAATTTTTTTTTGAATTACAACTTGCAATTAAAATCAATGTTAAAATCAGTAACGGAATGTTTTTCATAATTGTAGGTAACGTGATTGTGTATGGTTAGTTGCGTGATTTAAGGAACTAAGTTAGCAAATAAATCACAGATAGAATATTCCGCAGGAATGTTCGTAAGTAGGCTAGAAGGAAGCAATTAATTATACACGTCTTAAGTTTACAATTCATTAAATTTAAGGATAAATCAGAAAAGACAAAAGAGAGGAGTAAGGTTAATATACACGCAGAAGCTTTAGACTTCGTCAACATTGAAAATCCCCTCTCTTTTCTACACAGATTTCGTACAGTTCTATGAGGCTTTAAGACCTCGATTTTAAGTCGTTGAAACTCGCGTAGATTGTCCTTTCAAAAAAACATTTTCTTATGAATAAAGATATTAAATATTTTGGAATTGACATTAGCCATTTGGTGTTTGATGTCATGGACTCTGATGGTAATTACTATCAGTTTAAAAATAATGAACTTGGCTTTAAAAAGTTCACGA
>NZ_QRDV01000005.1 GCF_003386165.1 Winogradskyella eximia
CACACGCTAAAAGAGCTGCAAAAAGTGCAATTAATTTATACAACGAAATAAGATTACATTTATCTTTAGACTATAAAACACCTAATATGGTATATAAATTATCAGCGTAAATTCAATTTTAACCTGTAGCCATATTTCAGGACTAGACATTAAAAAAATTAAGTTTCATAACATAATTCAGATTAAATGATTGTAACTTTGATAATATCAAATGATAGTATCAAAAATGAAACCACCTTACGAAATAACATCTTCTATTTTAAAATTAATAACTTCTATTTCAGAGAAAATAGGAGAAGTAAATGCTAATTTATTAAACAGACCTTCACCTAAATTGAGAAAACAGAATAGAATCAAAACTATTCATTCTTCGTTAAAAATAGAAGGAAACACACTTACAGAGGAACAAATTACTGCACTTCTTGAAAACAAAAGAGTTATTGGACCTAAAAAAGATGTTCTTGAAGTTTTAAATGCAATCAAAATCTATGAAAATTTGGAAGATTACAATCCTTCTAATGAAAAATCTTTTTTAAAAGCACATCAAAACTTAATGGAAGGTTTAATCGAAAATTCTGGAAAATATAGAAATCAAAGTGTCGGAATTGTAAAAGGCTCTAAAGTTGAGCATTTAGCACCACCATTTGAAAATGTGCCATACTTAATGAAAGACCTTTTTGAATATTTGAAAAAATCTGATGAAATTGAATTAATTAAAAGTTGTGTTTTTCATTACGAAATGGAATTTATACATCCATTTTTGGATGGAAATGGTAGAATGGGAAGATTATGGCAAACTTTAATTTTAATGGAAAAATATCCAATATTTGAGTTTTTACCTTTTGAAACTTTAATCAGTAATGACCAAGAAAAATATTACAAAGCTTTGGCTGAAAGTGATAAATCTGGAAAGTCAACTAAGTTTATTGAATATATGCTTAACGTAATTGACATTTCAATAAGTCAATTATTAGATTTTAATAATCGGACGTTAAATGAAAAAGATAGATTAGAATATTATGTTTCATTAAATAAAACTGAATTTACAAGAAAAGATTATATGGATATTTTTAAGAATATTTCTTCTGCAACTGCGAGTAGAGATTTAAAGAAAGGAACTGAATTAAATTTATTTGAAAAAATAGGAGAAAAAAATAAAACAATTTATCGTTTAAAATAACTATGTACAACAACGTATATAATCCATTGCTAGTAATAGCCTACTTACGAAAATCCTCGCGGATTTTCTATTCGGTTTTTATTTGCTAAATTAGGTGCTTAACCACGCAACTAACCATACACAAACACATAGCGCAGCAGAACTCAAATCGAAATACAATCTATTATTAAACACTAAAGTTTTAAATCAAAAAGTTATTACACAGTAATTAAAGTTATTTTTAATTACGTTTGTTTTTAAAATAATCTCAAATTAAACGATAAAAATTATTATTTATGAAAAAAGTATTTTACACGTTTGCTTTATTAGCAATATCATTAATGTCTTGTGAAAGTAGCTCTGATGATGAACCAAATATACCTGACACATCAAGTATATTACCAACTAAAGTTGATATAGTCTATTCTGATGGAGAAACTGAAACTATAGAATATACTTATAGTAATAATACACTAATAAAAGAGGAATCCTCTGATGGCTATTATACAGATTATATTTATGAAAACAATTTACTTACAGAAATTAATTACTACGATGGACCAGATGATGAAATTTTAGAATCTTACACTTACGACTCACAAGGAAGAGTATCTACAATTACAATTAATATTATAGGTGTTGGAGATTATGAATATAATCAAACTTATAGTGCAGATAATTCGGTAATCACACAATCGTCAATAACATATCCGAATACAGACCCTTCAACAATTACGATAAGCGACGGTAATATTACAAATTCTACTGAGGTAAGTTATTACACTTCTACCAATACATACGACAATAAGAATGGCATATTTAAAAATGTAGAATTAAGAGAACAACTTGTAACAATAGACTATGAAAACAGCAATGCTTTAAACTTTACTTTAAATAATCTTTTAAGCGAAACAATAGTAGAAAATTCAACTAATCAAAGTGAAAACTATAGTTATACAATGACTTACACAAGTTTTGATTACCCAAGAACTGTTGAAGAAAATGAAGATGGAGATATTACAATGTATACTTATACCTATAATAATGACTAAGATATAACGTTGTTTATTTTTTAAAAATAAATAAAAATCACAATCAAAGCATACAATCTTTTCATTGTATGCTTTGTTCTTTATATCTGTAAGGAATTATGAATTGAACGTGAGATATAAACTCTAGTATTGGAATAAAATACTATAAACAAACTACTACTTACAACATCGCATAAAAATAATGCGTAGATTAGTGCTTAAACAAAGAACAGTGCTCTTTTGCTACTTCTGATTTTCCTACGGAAAATCCTCGCACACAAAACCGCACTATTCTTATACGTAACCGTTGTGCTTCATTAAAATCAACCGCTAACCAATGATAAAATTCTTTAGAAAAATCCGCCAAAAAATGCTGACTGAAAACAAATTCAGTAAGTATTTGATTTATGCTATTGGAGAAATAATTCTTGTGGTTATCGGAATTTTGATTGCATTGCAATTGAATAATTATAATGATGCCTTAAATAAAAATGATTTTGAACAAAAGGCACTTCTTAATCTTAAACTGGATTTTGAGTACAATCAATCAGAATTAAATAAATCTATTGCAGAACTAAAAGAAATTAAAAAAAATAGTTTCATAATTCTTGATAATACAGGTAGTAAATATCAAGCTTCATTCGATATCGATAGTTTACTGCAATCGGTTGGAAACGTTCCAAAATACTATCCTCAAAATGGGTTTTTATTGGATTTGATTAACTCGGGTAATCTCGGTATAATAAAAAACGATATTTTACGGAATAAACTTTCTTCTTGGTTACCAACACTTGAAACATTAAAAGACAGAGAGAAATCAGTAATTGATTTTTCTGATGACTTTATTAGATACATTATTAAAAATGGCAGTTGGTTAAATTCTGATGAAAAAACCAATGACGAAGAAATTACTAAAATAAGATTTCCTAAATCAGGATTTGAAATAAACAATAATGATCTACTCAAAAACATTGAATTCGAAAATATCGTTGAAAACCTGATTGTATATAAATCATTATTACTTGATAGACACGAAAAATGTATTGAACTGAATAAGGAAATAATTAATCTCTTGGAAACCGAAATTAAAAAATAACGAAAGCACAACAACGTATAAAATTAATTGCTTGGTACGAACCTGCTTACAAAAATCCTTTCGGATTTTCTATTCGGTTTGTATTTGCTAAATTAGGTGCGTAAACATACACAAACACTTTAGTTATAATTTATGAAAAAAGTTGGAAATATTATTTTGATTTGTGTTCTGATATTTTTGGTGGGTTTGTTCGTTCGTCCTGAAAAAGTTATATATGAACCAAAAATAATTGGACAAGTAGTTGACCAAAATGGAAACCCAATTCAAAACGCAACAGTCGAGCGAATTGAGAAAAATGAAATAAAGAATAGGGAAATTAGATATTATGAAGACGAGGAATTGAAATCACAAATCATAAAAACTGATATAAATGGTAATTTTATACTTACCGAAAAATCTAAAATTTATTGGTTGCATACACCTATTGATTTGCCATTTGTTTGGTGTTACGCAAATTTTAAGGTTTCAAAAGAAGGATATGAAACCTATAAAACGGAATATAATGCAGAGAAAAATAGTAAATTCAATGAAAACCTAAATGGCTGCAAAGACATTGAATTTAATCCAAGAATAAAATTAAAAAAACTATAACTAACACAGTATATAAAAATTGCTGTTTTAGAATAACCAATGTGAGTTGCTTTGTTTGCTTGCATCCGATTTCCCTTCGGAAAACCCTCGCACGCAAACCCACAACTTTCCATATACAAACACGATGTAACACATTTAACCTAAACCGAAAAACAACCTTAAATTTCACCAAAATCACAATTTGAATATGAAAAAAATTAAATTGACACGTGAAAGCGTTGCAATGGGTGATGATATCGATGCACCTCATGTTTTGGAAATTGTAATAGAACCAAATTGGACAATTATTGAAATTTTAAAATATATTTCCAATATTGATTATCTGCCGAGAATAAGTGGAGGAAGAGCAACTTGGAGTGTAGCCATTAATGAACCAATAGCTGTTTTTACACAAGAAACCCCAGAAGAACCATTATTAATTTGCCTTCCTGATTATCCTTATCACGGAATGAGCCGTTTCGTTGAGTTTGAACATATCCACTTTAACTATCACGCACAAAAAAAAGCGAGTGAAGTATTTGAGGTTTTATCAAGATTTCGAATAAAATAAAAACGTGTTACAACACCATGAATAATTAACTGCTCAACCACTCCCAACTTACATACACGTAGTTCATTTAAGAAACAAACCAAATGATTGAATTAATACTATCGACTTTAGCAGAATTTGGACTCATTCGCGAAGATTATAAACATCAAAAGCAAATAAGTAAAAAGGAAAAAGAAGACGGAATTAAAAGACCTATTCAAAAATATTTTCTCCAACCAAGTGTCTTAATATTAATTGCTGTTGTAGTCATTGGAAGTTTAAGTGCCATTCTGTTTTTTACTTACCAAAAAACATCCGTTTTTCCAGAAAAGACGAAAAAAGAAATATCAGAAATGAAAGACAGAATGGAAAATTGGAATAAAAACTTAGGGCAATACCCAACAGAACTGAATGAATTAATCGGTAATAATCCTTTAAGACAAGATTGGAAAAAAGACGCTTGGAATCGAGAATATAAATTTATGATTACCAAAAATGGAAAAGGTTTTTTAATCACTTCTGCTGGCTCAGACGGAAAATTTGGAACCAAAGATGATATTACCTCAGAATAAAATTATAGGTATAAAAAAGAACTCTTTTGGGGACAAAATATTAAACTATATGAGGTTTCAAATTATAGCGGCAGGAATACGACCTTTATAGTTACATTTACATAAATTTATATCGCAGTATATGAGACTATTTTTATGGCTTACATTTTCAGTTTTACTTTTTGGTTGCTCTAGTGACTATGAAAAGTATAAAGAAACACCTGATTATATTCTGAATGCAACAGGTAAAAATGAATCGTATTATAAAGCCTACGATGAAACTTTAAAGTTATGGAATGTTGATTTTGAAGAATTATATATTCCAACAACTAATGGTATTGCTCATGTCATTGTAAGTGGTCCTAAAAATGGAGAATCTTTAATTTTACTTCATGGAATGAATGCGAGTTCTACTATGTGGTATCCAAATATTGATGCACTAACCAAAACACATCGCGTGTTTGCTATTGATTTTATTTTAGAACCAGGAAAATCTTATCTGTACAATGATATTGAAAATGTAGAAAATATTACAGCTTGGTATAACGAAGTTTTATTTGTTTTAAAATTAGATAGCTATCATATTGTTGGCGCTTCTCGAGGAGGATGGTTGGCGGTTCACTTAGCCTTAAAAAATCCTAAAAAGATAAAAAGCTTGGTGTTATTAAGTCCTGCTCAAACTTTCACATGGATTAAACCTAGCACAGATTTACTTAAAAATATAATAGCGTTATTTTCTTCAAAAGAAAAACAAATAGAGCAAAGTTTAGAAACCTTGTCTAGTAATCCTACTAAGATTAACGATGTCTATTTAAGACAATACAAAATTGCAACAGAAATAGACTCTATAAATAAATTCATGGCTAGTATGCAACCTTTTACAACAAAGGAATTAAAGTCTTTACAAATGCCTGTTTTGGTTTTAATTGGTGATGACGATATGATTAATGAAAAACGAACCGTTGAAATTGCCAATACGCTACCAAACGGTAAGGGTGAAGTGATACAAAATGCAGGTCATTTTTTAACCATTGACCAAGCAGAAAGCGTGAATAAAAAAACACTAGATTTTTTAAAACAGAATCAATAATACTTGCTCTGCTATTTTCATCTTTGTTTGTGCTATATTTTGCTTAATCTTCCTTCACAATTTCTTTATCTTTGTTAGCTCTTAAACTAAACAAAGCTTATGATTTTTATAGATAATGAAGGTAACACCAATCCTAAATTAAACTTAGCATTAGAAGAGTATGCTTTAAGACATTTTGATGCTTCTACAGATTATTTATTGTTCTACATCAATGAACCTTCAATTATCATTGGGCGTAATCAAAACACATTAGAAGAAATTAACCAAGAATATATAGACGAAAATAACATCCACGTGGTAAGACGCGTTTCTGGAGGTGGAGCTGTTTACCATGACTTAGGGAACTTAAACTTTAGTTTCATCACCAATCACGATGGCAAGAGCATCAGCAACTTTAAAAAATTTACAGCACCAGTGATTAAAGTATTGAATGATATGGGTGTTTTTGCAGAACTTAAAGGACGCAATGACATCTTGGTAGATGAAAAAAAAATCTCTGGTACTGCTCAATTTTCTACAGGAAAACGCATGATAAGTCATGGCACTTTATTGTTTGATACAGACATGAGTGAAGTCGCAAAAGCACTTCAGGTTAAAATGAGTAAAATACAATCTAAAGGTCATAAATCTGTTAGAAGTCGTGTGGCAAATATCAGCGATTTTTTAAAGACGCCTATCTCAATGGCAGACTTTAAAAAGGAATTACTCACTGGTTTATATGAAGCTAGCGAACCATTTGAAACTCATAAATTATCGGAAGCAGAATGGAAAGCAGTACACGAATTGAAAGCCGAAAAATATGATTTATGGGATTGGAATTTTGGACGTTCACCAAAATTTAATATTCAACGTAATAAACGTTTTCCTATAGGCGAAATTGATCTTCGTATTTTTGTTGAGAAAGGCCATATTTCAGACTTTAAAGTCTTTGGTGATTTCTTTGGAAGGCAACCCGTTTCAGATATAGAAAATCTTCTTATTGGTGTGCCTTATGATAAACATGAAATTAGTAACAAACTGAAAGACATTTCGGTTGAAGATTATTTTGGAACTATAGACAAATCAGATTTTATAAACCTTGTTTATGGGAATGATTAGTATTATATACAATGTACAATTCAAGACTGTAGTATAATCTTGAAAAAAATATTATTTTAAAAAGTTACTTTTAAAGCTTTAAACCTCAAAAATGATTGAACAAAATAACACGACTAAAGACTTAAAATTCTATTCACAAAAATCAATAGGACTAGCTACTTTTATTGGTGGTCCTTTGGCAGCCGGATATTTAATTAAAGAAAATTACAAAGCTTTAAATGAAAATGATAAAGGAAAAACCGCCTTAATCATTTCGATTCTAGCCACAGTAGCAATCTTTGGAACCCTTTTTCTTATTCCAGAAGCTATAATGGATAAAGTTCCTAACATGGTAATTCCAGCAGTTTACACAGGAATTATCTACCTTATCGTAAATAAAATTCATGGCACAATACTCGATACACATGAAGCACATAATAATACATTTTACTCTGGTTGGAAAGCAGCAGGCATTGGTCTAATTTCACTAATTGTTTTAATGGCAATTATTGTTGCATCTATCTTTTTAGTTCCTGATGGAGCATATGATGCCTATGATGCTGAAATGGAGCAATTCACAATAAATGAAGAAGAATCATTAGTGTTTTACGAGCATTTTAGTACCGAAGACGACCTCACCCTTTTAAATGAAATTAATGATATAGCCATTCCTAAATGGAAAGAAAATATAGCAATCATTAATAGAACTAATGACATTGAGGATTTACCTCTAGAACTCATAGAGCAGAATAAAAAACTACTTAAATATTCAGAATTAAGACTAGAAGCCTTTGAGCTATTAAAAAAATTAATCACTTATGATTCTGAAAATTACAACGACGAGTTAGATAGAATTCACAACGAAATAGATGCTGTTATTGAATCGTTATATTAACAAAAATGGTTTTAAATCACATGAAGATAAACCATAAAAAAGTGACATATAGCTCCACCTAGAACAAACAAATGCCAAATCACATGATTATATGGTATTTTCTGAATGGCATAAAAAATAATACCAATAGTATAAAACAAGCCTCCTGCAAATAACCAAAGTATACCGTTTGGCCCAAGAGCATCAGAAACATTAGAAAAATCAAACACAATTAACCAACCCATTACCAAATACAAAAGGGTTGAAAACACCTCGAAGCGTCCAGTAAAAAACAATTTTAATACAACGCCAAAAGCGGCAATTCCCCAAACGGTCCAAAATAAGGGCCAACCCAAACTTTCTGGAAGTAGAATTAACAACACAGGTGTATACGTGCCAGCAATTAGTAGATAAATACTAACGTGATCTACAATTCTAAAATAGTGTTTGCGCTTCTCCCCTTCTACTGCATGGTAAAATGTTGAAGCTAAAAAAAGAATAACAATAGAAAGTCCATAAACAATAACACTAAATAAACTCCAAGGAGTTAAGCTATCTGCTTTTACAATAAGTAAAACTAAAGCTGCGATTCCCATAAGTGCACCAAAGCCATGTGTCCAAGCATTAAGTTGTTCTTCGAGTTTGGTTTGAATACGCATGGTTAATTTTTGGTATTTGGAGGTGTTTTTGGTTTAGACCATTTACTTACACAAGCGTAAAAATCGATTTCAAAAGCGGGTTCTTGTCGTTTTAATTGCTCGTTCTGAAAAGCACGTTGCAGAATATCTTCAATTAAATAATCTTCTTCCTCATCAATAGGACTAAATTCCTTTTTTAAAGAAATATCGAATAAACTCGCTGTACTATTAAACCAAAAGGCGCGCCAACCACTGCGTAACTCTTTAATTAGATCAAAAGTGGTTTTACCGGTTTGTCTGTGAATTAGTTTCACTAAAATCTGACCTTCGGTTTTAGTCAGTTTTTTAAGTTCTGCTGAAAATTCATCTTCAATATAATTCTGAATAATCTTAGCATAGCGCTTTTTATCGCGCTTACGTTCTAACTCATCTAATCGTTTTTGTAAGGCTTCTAAACGTTCTGCAGCCAACTTGGCATAAGGATATACTTTTAAGGTTTTTCGTCTTAAAATAATATATCTAATGCGTGCTGCTCTGTCTTCAAATTTTAAATTCGGTAAGACTAAAACT
Organism: Winogradskyella eximia; assembly: GCF_003386165.1. Lineage (GTDB taxonomy): Bacteria > Bacteroidota > Bacteroidia > Flavobacteriales > Flavobacteriaceae > Winogradskyella > Winogradskyella eximia. Next base: position 9,207 of record NZ_QRDV01000005.1, read on the forward strand.
TCATTTAATTCCACTGAAGTTACAGGTATAGAATCTCCTTCTATATACATGTAGTGTACTTCTGTAGAATCTTGTTTTACAGGATCTTCTTGGGCACTTAGCACCACAGAAAAAAACAACGCTATGTAGGTAATGTACTTCATGTATAATTCTAATGCCAAAATCGTTCCAAATGTTACAATCTTAACAATTTCAAAATTAATAATATTTAAAGTCTATAACCCTAAATTCTTATTAATATTATGAAACTTATTCAAAAAATTAGCAAATAAAAAGACCTTTCAAATTTAGTGTATCTGAAAGGTCTTTTAAATTAAATACTAAAGCTTTTTTTTATAGTTTCTGACGGTTATCACCAGAATTTCTATCAATTAGCTTATTATACGGATCCACACCAACTTCTGTAGGTTTCTCATCTACAATAATTGAAACTTTATTATCAATAGTTGTGATTTTATGTTTCTTTAAATACAAGGGCTTATCCTTCATTTTACCATCAACCTCGTTTTCCGTAAAGACACCTACATCAATATAATCTTGAAGTGGTAACGATAAAATAGGTTTTGTTTTTCCTTCAGGTAGATATGAAATTGAATCTCTTCCTGTTTCAGAAAATAATTGTTTTCCTTTTTCGTCGTTTCGGTATTTACTAACATCAAACTCAATATCTACTTTGTATTTACCATTGTCTAATTCGGTAGATGTTGCTGTCTTAATTCTATTGTCATACACCGTAATGGTTTCAAACATATCTTTAATCACATACTGCAAACTATCTGGTGTAACCGCTTTAATATGGTTCACCATATCTATTGACGTGGTGTAAGGTGGCTCTTGGAACTTCACTTTTTCTACATATGTTTTTAATGCTCCATTAAGCACATCTTCTCCAATATAATCACTAAGCGCATAAAACACTAAAGATCCTTTTTGGTAACGAATATAGCCTTGTCCGTCATTATACATTAATGGTTTTTCGCGTTTACGTTCAAAGGTTCTTCTCAATAAATAATCATCTAAAGATTTTTTCAAAAACTTACGCATTTGTGGTTTTCCTAATTCCTTTTCAAGAACTTTTAAAGCCACGTATTCTGATAAACTTTCAGACAACATTGTGGCTCCTAAAACATCTGCTCCAATCACTTGGTGTGCCCACCATTGGTGTGCAACCTCATGCACAGTAATAGCATAAGTGTAATTTAAATCACCATCTTCACTATCTTCTACATCTGCAATAAAACCTGCATCACCAGAAAACGGAATGGTATTAGGAAATGATTGTGCAAATCCACCTTCAGGGAATTCAACTATGCGTAGTTGTTTGTGTTGGTATGGACTAAAATTCTCACTGTTATATTCAAGCGAAGCTTTCATACCATCCATCATACTTTCTAAATTGTACTCATGACCTTCGTGATAATAAATTTCGAGATTAACGTCTCTCCACTTATCCTTTTTTACTTTATAATCTGCAGAATTAAAAGCATAGAAATTCAAGATTTTACTATCCATTTTATAATGAAAATAGCGTCTTCCATCTTCTACCCAATCCTTTTGTAGATATCCTGGGGCAATAGCAATTTGATCTTCGCTAGTACTTACCGTAGCTTCAAAATCTATCCAATCACTATCTTTAGAAATATAAGTATTTCCTAAAGCTGTAGAGTCTGATGGATGAGGCTTTAACTTATTAGGTGGTAAATCATATTTCTCTCTTGTTTTATCATCAGTAAGCTCACCTCCATTATATCCTAAATTAGGAAACAGTTGCATGTTATTGATAAACGTTCCGTTTTTAATCACAGGTGAATTAGACACTAACAAGGTGTTAGGTTTATTTTTAACTGTGAACTTCAGAGTCATGGTATCACCTGGCATCATTGGCTGTTTCAACCTATAAATATCAAAATTGTACAGTGTGTCTTCTGAAACCAGTGTGTTTTCGCGACTGAATTTGAACGTACTTGGATAATCATTATGATTTAAAAACACACTATCTATAGCAGTTTCTGTTTTGTTAATCATTGTATATTCTCCAGAAGATTCAAAATTACGATCATCAATAAACAGATCCATATTTACGTTTACAGCAACAATACGCGGCTGTGCGTAGTCTTCATATTTTTTGTACTTCTTCTCCCAATTCACGCTCATTTCTTCACGCTCTTTTGAAGAATAACGATCATTATTAATGTTTGTCGCATGATAAATGCTGTAACCCATTGTTAAAAAACCAGCTAAAAGCGCAACAAAGGCAATCGCAATTGGTGTTTTAAAACGCTCTTTTGCAATTTTTAAACGCTCTTTAAATGAATGTGGTAAACCACGAACCCAGAATAAAGCAGCGATTAGCATTAGAACTAAACCTCCAAGTACCCAATAGAATTTATAGGTTAAATATCTAGTTAACGAATCTCCGTAACCATTCATGTCATTATATCCAAATCCTGGTCCTTCATTATATTTAAAGATAGGTTGCTCAACTCCTGCCAAGCTTAAAAACGGAATAGCTATAGAAATCACTAAGAGGACAAACAACCCTAAATATGGATTTCTAATAAGCGTTTGAACCATTAAAGCCAAGAATGCCCAAATGACATAATTAATTAACTTTAATCCAAATAACTCTTTGATATAAAGTCCTATTTCAATATCGAAATACCCTTTATAAAGTTGAAATAAAATACCTGCAATCATTATTACCGTAAGCAATAGTAATTGCATTTTAACAATGGCAATAAACTTAGATAGAAACAACGACCAATTTGGTATTGGAGTTACATCTTCTAGTCCATTCATATTTGCTATCTTACTTCGGTTAACTAACATACCTGCATATAAAAATGTACAGATATTAATTGCAAATACAAAGGCGCTTCCTCCACGTAGCATCAGCCAAGTACGAGGATATGATGCTGTTCCGGTTGGATTTCCAAAATCAGATAAGGCAATTAAAACCACGATTAATCCAACTAAAACAATACTAATAAACGGCCAACTTTTAACGATATATTTAAATTCTACATTCGAAATTTTCCATGTCGCTTTCAAATTCTGAACAAAAGAATAATCATTAGTAACCTTTGGCAAATTGATTTTAGTGATACCACCAAAATTTCGTTTAGTAGAACGTTCTCCTTTTGGTTTTTTAAAGAATGAAATAGTCATGGCATTCTGACTAAACGTAAAAAACTTATAAACCAAACCAAACACCAAACTTGCTACACCCAACCATATTAACCGGTTATAAAGAATCACTTCTTTAATAGGTATATGTAATTCGTTTTGTTCGTAAGCCGTCCAATAACGTGTGTAATAATCTGAGGCAGAAGCCCCAAAAGGATCTAATAATGCTGCTAAATAGCGACTATCTGGATCAGACAATAAACTTTCAGTAACACCTTGAACAAATAATAATAAAATAACCGTTATAAAGCCTGCAGCAATATTCCTTGTAAAGGTGACTACTGCAAATACAATAGCTCCAAATAATAGAATATTAGGTAATATAAAAAGCCAATACGCATTGAAATACGATTTAATATCAAATGCAATAATTAAATCAGAATTGGTGCCAGGCAATCTAAAACCAATAAACATACCAACTCCAATGGTCATTACAATTAGTGTTACAATAACAATAGCACTAAAAAATTTAGCGAATAAATAATTGGCTTTTGTAAACGGGTAAGAATATAAAATGGAATGCATTTCACTTTTAAAATCCCTATTTATGGAAGCTCCAATAATAGATGGAAATAGAAAGAAAATTAATATGGCTAATCCGTTAAATAAATTGTTTACTCCAATTGGAGAATTTACAATTCGGGCAGAACTTGTTGTGGCTGTAATGCTATCAAATATTCCTGCTGTTGTTGCAGCCATAAGCAGTGCCAACATAAAGAAAATAGCCATATAAATATAAGTCGCTGGTCGTTTTAACCAGTACTTTAATTCGTAAGTAAATATTGTAGAAAACATAGATGTACTTTTTTAATATTAAAAAAATTAAACTGCACTTACAGGTTCGTCTTGTTTTAGTGCTATAAAGTACACATCGTCGAGTTGTGGTTCTACGGACTTAAAGTCTTCACTTGGTTGAACATCATTAAATACTCTAATATTTAATGAGTTATCTTCGTTATAATTAGAAGACAATAAATTGTATTGTGCTTCGTGTGCTTCTAAATCGTCTCGGTCAATAATTTTAGTCCAAATACGACCTTGTAATTCTATTCTAGCTTGCGATGGTGTTGCTTGCTTTAAAATACGGCCACCATTTAAAATCGCCATATCGTTACAAAGTTCCTTTACATCTTCAACAATATGTGTCGAAAATATAACAGTACAATTGTTACCTACTTCACGCAATACATTAAGGAAACGATGGCGTTCTGCCGGATCTAATCCTGCTGTTGGCTCATCTACGATAATTAATTTAGGGTTGTTTAATAACAACTGAGCGATACCAAAACGTTGTTTCATACCTCCAGAATAACCAGCCACATGCTTTTTACGCACATCATATAAATTGGTAATATCTAAAACTTCTTTTACAATAACTTGTCGGTCTGTCTTAGAACTGATGCCCTTTAAGGTTGCAAAATAATCTAATAATGCTTCTGCAGACATTTTTGGATAGACACCAAATGATTGTGGTAAATAACCTAACACTTTTCTCAAAGCCATTTTATCTTCTAAAACATTGATATCACCAAACATTATAGCCCCAGAATCTGGACTTTGCAACGTCGCAATAGTTCGCATTAACGACGATTTCCCTGCACCATTTGGTCCTAAGAGTCCAAACATTCCTGTTCCGATTTCAAGGTTAAGATTATCAATGGCTTTAACACCATTTTTATATGTTTTTGTAAGGTTGGTTATAACTAGTTTCATGAGTTTATATTTATTTATTTTTTATGGTCACATGGAACATCCTAATTAATCATTTGATTGATTATCATTTTATTTGGATGGATGTTTCATTGAATTGAATTTAAGTTTAAGATTATTGATGTATAAGTGTAAAAATAGATGAATTTGTTACAAATAATTTTCAAAAGATATTAAAAGCTTAGGAAATCCTTTTATTTTTACAGAAACTCAAAACAATTATTATGGCTTCTAAAAGCATACTCAATAAAAAATCACTCGATTTCCTCGAAAAATATTTAAATAACGCTTCTCCTACTGGTTATGAATGGGAAGGCCAAAAAATCTGGATGGATTACCTAAAACCATATGTAGATGAATTTATTACAGATACTTACGGTTCTGCGGTTGCAGTAATTAATCCTAAGGCTAAATACAAAGTGGTTATTGAAGGACATGCTGATGAAATTTCATGGTATGTTAACTACATTTCTGATAACGGTTTAATTTATGTCATTAGAAATGGTGGAAGTGATCACCAAATTGCTCCAAGTAAAATTGTAAATATCCATACTAAAAACGGCATCGTTAAAGGTGTATTTGGTTGGCCAGCAATTCATACTAGAAGTAAAGCCAAAGAACAAGCACCTAAACCAGACAATATTTGTATTGATATAGGAGCAAAAGATAAAGAAGAAGTAGGAAAAATGGGTGTTCATGTTGGATGTGTAATCACGTATCCAGATGAATTTCATATTCTGAATAAAGACAAATTTGTTTGTCGTGCATTAGATAATAGAATGGGTGGTTTTATGATTGCCGAAGTAGCTCGTTTATTGAAAGAAAACAAGAAAACATTACCATTCGGACTTTATATTACCAATTCCGTTCAAGAAGAAATTGGCTTACGTGGTGCCGAAATGATTACACAAACCATTAAACCAAATGTGGCTATTGTTACTGACGTTACACACGATACCACTACGCCAATGATTGAGCAGAAAACACAAGGTTATGCTGAAATCGGAAAAGGTCCAGTGATCGCTTACGCTCCTGCTGTACAACAAAAATTAAGAGATTTAATTACAGAAACTGCTGAAGCAAAGAAAATACCTTTTCAACGTGCTGCATTATCTAGAGCCACAGGAACAGACACTGATGCTTTTGCTTACAGTAATGGTGGTGTCGCTTCTGCCCTAATTTCATTACCACTACGTTATATGCACACTACAGTAGAAATGGTACATAGAGATGATGTAGAAAATGTGATTAAGTTAATTTATGAAACATTACTTAAAATAGAAGACGGAGAAACGTTTAGCTACTTTAAATAAACTTATTCTAAGACCTGTCAGATTATTAAAACCTGACAGGTCTATTAATATATGGACGAATACCTTGATATAGTAGATGAGAAATGTCGACCTACTGGTGAAACAGCTTTAAAATCTGAAGCACATGCTAAAGGTTTATACCACAACACCATTCATTTATGGTTATACACGTCTAAAGGTGAAATCCTTTTACAACAACGTTCTCACAAAAAAATCATTTTCCCTTTATTATGGGATGTTTCTGTTGCAGGTCACATTGATGCTGGTGAAACTTTTATTGAAGCCGTTAAACGTGAAACTGAAGAAGAAATCGGTTTAAAATTAGTACCAGAAAATCTTCAAAAAATTGGAACTTTTCTTCATGAAACAAGTTATGCTGAAGGCAAGATTCAAGACAATGAATTTCATCAGGTGTATATCGCAGAATTGACAGTGCCGTTAAACACTTTAGTGAAACAAGAATCAGAAGTTGAAGCGCTAAAATTAGTCACGCTTGAAAATTTTGAGGATTTATTAAAACATAGCAAAACCAACATGCATTTTGTGGCTAGTAATTATGACTATTATCTTAAAGTACATAAAGCCATACAAAACAAATTACTGAAGCTTTAGTAATTTATGCTTCTTACTAAATAAAAGCCCCAACCTATTCGGTTGAGGCTTTTTTCAGCAAGTTACGGCTGAAACCATCAATCAGTGTTTGATTAATAAATAGCGATCCCTATATCCTATTTTGTGGCTTCAAAGCGTAAATATTAAATAAACCTAGTTTTAAAATTTTCCTAAGAAAACCTCCCTAACTATTAGCTTTATCAAAAGTAAGTCTGAAATGGTCAAAATGTGTCTACTTCATTATTATAATAGGATGCCATGATAAATTATAAAAATTGATAAAAAGCAGTTGAATTTAAACAGACAATAAATGATTATGAATCTATTCGTAATAACTCAGCATATACTCCAAATGATGCTTTACATAAGCCTTTACATGCAATGGACCAATCACTTTAACCCAAAGGTTGTACTTTAAGATTTCCATTAAAAACTCATAATTAGGTTCAACAAACACTTTTATTTCTCCCCAAATATTCGGGTTTTTATAGTCTAAGTTTTGGGTATTCAATTCTTTTGGCCGTGTTACAATTTGTTGAGAGTGATGTAATGGATTATTTTCTAAATATTTAAAATGGTGATTGGCCACTTCTATATGGATCCATTCCGCGTTTATATCTGTTTTTAAAATGCCGATAACATTTTTAAAATAATCCTTTGGACTAAAAGCCACGGGTTCTTTAATGTGCTGTTTACTAATGGAGAGACTCTTTATTCTATTGTCTAAACAAAAGGCGTAAAATCCATATTGCTCATTATATGCCATTAAGTACCAAGCTTTATTGATTTCCTTAATGTGCAGCGCCTGAAAAAAGCCACTTATAATCTTAAAGCTATCATCGTACCAGCCTTGATAGGTGATTTCAATTAATAAATGTTGCTCTATAGCCTGAATTAGAGGTACCAAATCCACTTGCGAGCTCAACGAACTACGTGCTGTTGTTACATAAGTTTTCCATGCATGGGCATGATGATGCAAGAGATAAAGTTCTGTTTTTTCGTAAATTTCTTTTAAGGCTTCACTTATTTCATAGCCATCTACATAATAACCGTAATTACGCTTGTGCAAAATAATAGCTTGATAATAGGATTTTATTTTATCCAAATCACGCTTAATTGTTTTCTGACTGTGTAAATTCAGTTTATCGTAAAGCGGATCATCCATATTATCGGCACGTAACTGATCTAAAGATTTTTGTAAATCTTCCAAAGGAACAAACCCATTCTTTTCAATACCATAAACTTTAGGGTTTGAAATAATGCGTAAAATATAATAACGACGAAGAAACTCTGGAGTCATCTAATGGATTGAAAAACGAATGTAATAATAAACTTTGAAATGACTAAAAGGAATTGGTTTTTATATCTTTGAACACCTAAATATACTACATGACATCGGTTTTTAGTAAAAAAGATTTTATTGCGACCAAATGGTTTACTTTAGAAAAACTGATACAACTTATTACAGGTGTCTTAATTGTTCCTCAAATTTTTAGCCTCTTAGGTACTGTAGATATAGGAAAACTCAAATTTGTGGAATCGGTTTTAGGCATGCTGACTCCTTTGTTTTTTTTAGGCTTATCTAGCATCTGTATCAGAGAAATTGTATTTCATCCCAAACGAAGCCAACAAATATTAGCTGCTGCTTTTTACCTTCGCCTCATAAGCTGGATTGTTATTTTAATAGGAATACTTATCTATTTTAATATCTCAGAAAGTAGCCCTTTAAAGGGATTGTATTACATCATAACTATCAGTTATCTTTTTAAGCTTACCGATGTTTTTGAATATTATTTATTGGCCAAAAAACAGACAAAAATTATATTCCTGAGTAAAATAACAAGTTTAATCATTATAACGACTTTACAATATTATGGCGTTAAACATCAATTTGATGTCTATTATTTTGCCAAACTTATTGTCCTCGATTTTTTAATTCAAGGCTTAATTTACACGCTCATTTTAAAGTATAAAAAGCAACTTTCATTTCAACAATGGACCTTTTCATGGCCTTTAGGAAAATCGTTATTAAAAATGTCGTTTCCTTTAATAATTTCCAACAGCTTAATTATGTTTTATATTACAATAGATGAGCTATTTTTAAAATATTTTTTAGGAGATCATGCCAATGGTATCTTTGCTACAGTCCAGTTTTTAGTCATAGCTTTGAGTTGGAATATCGGATTTTCTATTATCAACGCACTCTACCCTTCTTTAGCCGAATCATATCAAAACAACAAGCAGCTTTATATCAAAAAAATAAAAAGGCTTCTAAAAATTATGTGTGCTTTGGCTATACTTATTGGTATACTATATACACTCTTCGGAAATGTCATTTTAAGTACCTATTTTACAGAAAGCTTTGCTGAAGCCAAAATCCCTTTATTAATTTTCTGTTGGGCACCTCTTTTTGTGTTTATAGGAATGATTTACGAAAAACACCTTATCAATACAAACGATCTACAAAAAAACGTATACCGATTTATTTTAGGCTGTATTGCAAACGTTATTCTATGTTATCTACTCATCCCTATTTGGCACGTTACCGGAGCTGCTATTGCCGTTTTAACAAGTCACTTTATCACTAACATAGTCTATATTTTTTTAGACTCTAAAATCAGAAAACAACTCTTGTCTCTTTTTTAATTATTTTTGATTTATGAATCTACTCTTATTAGCAATCGCACCTGTATTTGCCATTCTATTATATATTTATGTGCAAGACAAGCACGAAAAAGAACCACATCGCTTATTAATTTCAAGTTTTCTCTTTGGAGCCATTGTTAGTATAATTATAGTCTTTGTATTATTTTTTTTTACAGGAAGATTAATTCCAATTACAGATAAATTCAGTGTTTGGGAACAATTCATCCAAGCGTTTATCGTTGTCGCATTATCAGAAGAATTCAGTAAATACGTTATTGTAAAATATTATGCCCAACCCAAAAAAGCATTTAACGAACCTTATGATGGTATTATTTATGCCGTTATGGTGTCTATGGGATTTGCTTGTACAGAAAACATCATGTATGTTATAGATGGAGGTTATGAAACTGCGCTTTTAAGAGCTTTTACCGCTGTTCCTGCGCACGCTACCTTTGGAGTTTTAATGGGATATTACATGGGAAAGGCAAAATTCTCTAATAATAGATTAGTGCTTAATCTAACAGGTTTATTATTAGCAACCATATTTCATGGAGCGTATGACTTCTTCTTATTCATTAACTTTATTCCTGGTATTTCAATTGGTGCATTTATTTCTTTAATCATTGGAATTTTATTATCTCGAAAAGCCATTAAACGCCATCAAGAAGATTCAAACTTCAAATCTTTATAAAATTCATAAAATAAAACTTAATAATTTCATATTTTGCAGTTGAATTAGCTTTTATCTGCTAATCACGTAATAAACTCAATTTTATGTATAAAATAAAAGTCAATGCTACTCATACTTTCGAAGTTACTAAAGAAAGCATGGAGACACTAGATGTTGTTGAAACATCAGCGAATCACTATCATATTCTTCAAGATAATACTTCAGTAAAAGCTGAAATATTACAAACCGACTTTAATAAGAAAACCTATTCTATTAAAGTGAATAACAATACCTACGATGTTACTATTAATGACACTATAGATCAACAAATTGAAGCTTTAGGTTTTGAAATTGGTGCTCTAAAACAAGTCAATGATATTAAAGCTCCTATGCCAGGTTTAATATTAGAAGTTAGCGTAAAAGTTGGCGATGAAGTTAAAGAAAATGATACATTATTAATTCTTGAAGCCATGAAAATGGAAAATGTAATGCATTCACCTCGAGAAGGAATTATAAAATCCATTCATGTAAAATATGGTGAAACTGTAGATAAAAATTCACTTTTAATTGAATTTGAAAGCTAAATAAGCGTCTTTCTTAATATCACACTGAGTGCTTCAATGTGTATTTAAAAAGTAAGTATAATTAAATAGATCTTCCGTTTTCACGGAACATAAAGATGAAAAAATTACTAGTAGCAAATAGAGGAGAAATTGCCATAAGAGTTATGAAAACGGCTAAGAAAATGGGCATCAAAACAGTTGCTGTGTTCTCTGAAGCAGACCGTAACGCTCCACACGTAAAATATGCAGACCAAGCCGTTTGTATTGGTCCTGCTCCATCAAACGAGTCGTATTTAAGAGGCGATAAAATAATAGAAGTTTCAAAATCACTTCATGTTGATGCCATTCATCCTGGTTATGGTTTTTTAAGTGAAAATGCTGATTTTGCAGAATTGTGCGAAGACAATGATATCATTTTTATCGGACCACGTTCTAAAGCGATCAAACTAATGGGTAATAAATTAGCCGCTAAAGAAACCATAAAGGATTATAACATTCCTATGGTACCTGGAACAGATGAGGCTATTACCGATATTCCTGAAGCCAAAAAAATCGCAAAAACAATAGGATTTCCTATCCTTATTAAAGCTTCAGCTGGAGGTGGTGGAAAAGGTATGCGTATTGTTGAAAACGAAGCGGAATTTGAATCGCAAATGAATAGAGCTATCAGTGAAGCAACGTCTTCATTTGGTGATGGCTCTGTATTTATTGAAAAATATGTGGCTTCACCACGACATATCGAAATTCAAGTTATGGCAGACACACATGGTCATATTATTCATCTTTTTGAGCGCGAATGTTCTATACAACGTCGTCATCAAAAAATAGTTGAAGAAGCACCTTCTGCAGCATTAACGCCAGAGTTAAGAGAAAAAATGGGACAAGCTGCTATAAATGTAGCACGCTCATGTGACTATGTTGGAGCCGGAACTGTGGAATTCCTTTTAGACGAAAACTTCAATTTCTATTTCTTAGAAATGAATACTAGACTTCAAGTAGAGCATCCTGTTTCCGAGTGGATTTCTGGAGTCGATTTAGTAGAACTTCAAATTAAAGTTGCTAGAGGTGAAAAACTAAATATTAAACAAGAAGATTTAAAAATTAATGGTCATGCTTTAGAACTTCGTGTTTATGCTGAAGATCCTATGAATGACTTTTTACCAAGTGTTGGAAACTTAAAGGTTTATAAACTTCCTGAAGGAGAGAATATAAGAGTAGATAATGGTTATGAAGAAGGTATGGATATTCCTATTTATTACGATCCAATGCTATCTAAACTCATTACTTACGGAAGCACTCGAGAAGAAGCAATTGCACTAATGATTACAGCAATAAATAATTATCAAATAGAAGGTGTACATAGCACTTTGCCTTTTGGTCGCTTTGTTTGCGAGCACGATGCATTTAGAAGTGGTGTTTTTGATACCCATTTTGTAAAAAACTACTACTCATTTAACTTATTAAAAGAACAGCACTTATTAGAAGCAGAAATCGCTTCAAAAATTGCATTAAAGCACTTTTTAAAGGCACAGAAAATTTTAAGAGTATCTAATTAGTCGTTGTTAACCATTAGCTAACAATGAATTAAGCCTAATAAAATTATTTGAATTAAAACATCACCAAAACCATATAAAAACCTCATCCTTAATAGTTTTGGATCAAAAAAATAAGCATGAACGACAAAATAAAAATTTTAAACGATAAACTAGCTCTAGCAAAACTTGGAGGTGGACAAGCACGAATAGATAAACAACACCAAAAGAAAAAACTAACAGCGCGCGAACGTGTAATATATCTTTTAGATGAAGGTTCGTTTGAAGAAATTGGAGCTTTAGTAACCCATAGAACTAAAGATTTTGGAATGGCTGACCAACAATTTTATGGAGATGGTGTAGTTACAGGTTATGGCACCGTAAATGGCCGATTAATATATGTTTTTGCACAAGATTTTACTGTTTTTGGTGGTTCATTATCTGAAACTCATGCTGAAAAAATCTGTAAAATTATGGATATGGCTGTTAATGTTGGTGCACCATTAATTGGTCTTAACGATTCTGGTGGAGCTCGTATTCAAGAAGGAGTGCGTTCTCTAGGTGGTTATGCAGATATCTTTTATAAAAATGTTCAAGCTTCTGGAGTCATTCCTCAGATTTCTGCTATCATGGGACCTTGTGCTGGTGGTGCTGTGTATTCACCTGCAATGACAGATTTTACCATGATGGTTCAAGACACAAGTTATATGTTTGTTACAGGTCCTAATGTGGTAAAAACTGTGACTAATGAAGAAGTAACGAGTGAAGAATTGGGTGGTGCAAGTGTGCATTCTTCAAAATCTGGTGTCGCTCATATAACATCAACTAACGATGTAGAGTGTTTAGAAGATATTAAAAAACTATTGAGTTATTTACCACAAAGTAATAAGGAAAAACCAATAGATTTCCCATTTGAGCTTAAAGAAGAAGTGAGAGAATCTTTAGAAACTATTGTCCCTGAAAACCCAAATAAACCTTATGATATGCATAAGATTATTGAGGGTATTATTGATGAAGGTTCCTTCTATGAAATCCACAAAGACTATGCGGAAAATATTATAGTAGGTTTTGCTAGATTAGGAGGTAAAAGTATTGGTATTGTTGCAAATCAGCCAATGTTTTTAGCAGGAGTTTTAGATGTGAATAGTTCTAAGAAAGCAGCGCGTTTTGTGCGTTTTTGTGATTGTTTCAATATTCCGCTTTTAGTATTAGAAGACGTTCCAGGTTTTTTACCAGGAACTGATCAAGAATGGAATGGTATCATTGTAAACGGAGCTAAACTGCTCTACGCTTTTAGTGAAGCTACAGTGCCAAGAATTACAGTAATTACACGTAAAGCCTATGGTGGTGCTTATGATGTAATGAATTCTAAACACATTGGTGCAGATATGAACTTTGCTTGGCCAAACGCTGAAATTGCAGTTATGGGAGCCAAAGGTGCTGCTGAAATTATTTTTAAACGTGAAATTTCTAAAGCTGACGACAAAGAAGCGAAGTGGAAAGAAAAAGAAGCTGAATATGCTGAACTTTTCGCTAATCCTTATAGTGCTGCCGAACGTGGTTTTGTAGATGATGTAATTCTTCCACAAAACACAAGACGTAAATTAATAAAAGCATTTAGCATGTTAGAGAACAAGGACATTGTTAAACCTAACCGAAAACACGGAAATATCCCATTGTAACTTAGCTCTAAAAACTCACAACTTAAAACACTAAAAAACAAAGAATTAAAACCGATAAGACGCTTAAAATATTGTGAAATATTTATGATTTAGACGAGTATCTAGTGACATCCATTGTATGTACCTTGCACGTATATTATTGAATTTATAAACTAATAAAACTCATGAAAAACATAGTTGTACTTATTTCCCTTGTTTTAGCTTTTAGTTGTGAATCTCAAACTTCTAGAGAGCAATTGTTTTCTAATACAACTCAGGTTACACAAGAAAACATAAACATTCAATTACCTATTGAAGTTAAAGATTCTATAACAAAAATAGACGACCTTAGAAACATTCAGTTACAATCGTTATTAGAAAAAGAAATCAATAAAAACAAAACTTGGAAAAATTTAGTAGCTAATAAATCTATGGCTATTGGTATTGTAGATTTAACAGATTTAAATAGCATTAAGTACGCTGGCATCAATGACGAGAATATGATGTATGCAGCAAGCTTGCCAAAGATTGCTGTATTATTAGCTGCCATGGATGCCATTGAAAAAGGGGAATTAGAAGATTCTCAGGAAATCCAAGACGATATGAAACTGATGATTAGTAAATCTAATAATCAAGCCACAACTCGTATGATTGATCGTGTTGGTTATGCGAAAATCGAAGAGGTTTTAAGATCCCCAGAGAATGAACTTTACGACGAAGAAACAGGTGGTGGACTTTGGGTTGGCAAACGTTATGGAGGTGGTGGAGACACTAATAGGGAACCATTAAAGCAACTAAGCCATGCAGCCACGACAAAACAAGTATGTAATTTTTATTACCAAATGATAACAGGGAATTTAGTCACTGACGCTCGCTCTAAAGAGATGCTAGAGATTATGAAAAATCCTGCGTTACATCACAAATTTGTAAACACTTTAGATAAAATTGCACCTAAAGCTGATGTGTATAGAAAATCTGGATCTTGGAAAAGCTACCATTCAGATTCGGCATTAGTTTGGGGACCTAAGAGACGTTATATTATTGTGGCATTGATAGATGATAATTCTGGAGAGACCATTATTAGAAATTTAGTACAGCCTTTAGAAAAAGCAATGAAAAAAGCACGTTCATTAAATAAGCAACAGAAAATATGATGCTCTACTCCAATCTGTTGTTATAAAATTTTTAGTTGGTTCTACTTTTAAAAAGACTATCAAAGTGAATTTTTAAAGAATACGAAATGACGGATATTAATGGGTCAAAAAAAATGTCCGCTGGGCTTGTTGATTTAAGTAATTTAAGCATTAACATTCTGTAGAAAAACAGCAAATTAGGTGAACACATAAATTGGAGTTAAACAAAGCCTACTGAAAAATCCTTAAAACAGAACAATGCGTAGTCGCTAATGACTAAATTAGCGATATGCTTTAATAATGGCCCAATTAAATGTCTGTAATACAAATTTCAAAAAAATATATACTCAAAGTATTTGATTTAAAAGAAGAAGAGTTACCTAAAACACTTCTTCTACAGTTGAATATATTTATTATTATAACGACACTTTTAATTGTAAAGCCTACAATTAACTCCCTATTCTTATCCGAATTAACGGCAGATGCACTTCCATTAGGTTATATATTAACAGCAGTAATGGCCGTTATTGGCTCCTATTTTTATAATAAAGCCTTAGAAAAATATCCTTTAAATATTATCATTGATCGTACTTTAATTGGTTCAGTTATTTCCCTAATTCTATTCTCGATCGCACTAAATTTTAATATTGCTGTTGATCCATTATTATACATACCCTATGTTTGGGTTGCTATTTTTGGTTTATTAACGGCATCACAGTTTTGGATCCTTGCTAATCTGGTTTACAACGCAAGAGAAGCAAAACGCGTTTTTGGTTTCATTGGAGCAGGTGCTATAGCCGGAGGGATTTTTGGTGGTTATTTAACATCAATATTGACCAATTTTTTGAATACAGAAGATTTATTATTTGTAGCTGGTGCATTACTCGCTATCTGTATTCCCATAACGCGCTATATCTGGAAAAACGAAGTCGTTAAGCTGAATACGTTTCAAGTGGCTTTGAGGTCTGATCCTAAAACAGATTCTCCTTTTAAACTCATTAAGCAATCGAAACTATTAAAATTGATTGCTATCGTCATCGGAATCAGTGTTTTAATAGCAAAATTAGTTGATTATCAATACAGTGATTATGCATCTCGCCTCATAGAAAATCAAGAAGAATTAACTTCCTTTTTTGGATTTTGGTTTTCTACATTAAGTGTAATTTCCTTATTAATTCAGTTGTTTTTAACTCAAAGAATCGTTGGAACTTTTGGTGTTGGAAAATCTCTACTTTGGTTACCTTCAGGTATTTTAATAGGCTCTATTTTGTTATTGATTATTCCCCAACTTTGGGTCATTGTTTTTATTAAAGTTGTGGATGGCAGTTTGAAACAATCGGTTAATAAAGCAGCTACGGAATTACTGTCCATCCCTATTCCTATCGACATAAAAAAGAAAACAAAAACGTTTACAGATGTTGTGGTTGATAGTATTGCAACAGGTTTAGCTGGATTTATTCTTATCTTTTTTATTAATGGGCTAGAGATAGCGTCAACTTATATAAGCTTAATCATTATCGTTTTAATTACAATTTGGTTGTATTTTATATATCATCTTAGAAAAGAGTACATCATTTCATTTAAAAAGTTGCTAGAAATTTCACCTGAGAAAAAAGAAAAAACAACTAAAAAAGATATTAAGGTCACCTCTATTATTGATACTGTTATTCGGGTTTTAAAGGAAGGTAATGGCAACCAAGTTTTGCACATGCTTCAAAAAACACTTGAAGTAAAAGATGAACGTTTTTTCACTGCGATTAAAAGTCAACTTAACAATCCGTCTCCAAAAATACGTGCATTGGTTATTGACAATTTATACTTTTTAAGAACTGAAAATCTAAGTTCTCAAATAGAAACCATTATTCACGATACGGATCAACAGGTCACAACAGTTGCCTTCAGATATTTACTAAAACATTATAACAAAAACACCGAAGAATTATTTAATAAGTACCTTTATAGCGACGATAAGACTATTGCCAATGCTGCATTAGTCGGACTGTCATTAGAATTAAGAAACAACCAATTATTACAGCATCGCTTTAGTTTAGAAGACAAAATAAAAACAGCTTTAACCCAGTATTCTGAATTAACTTCTCAGGATGATAAGAATCACAAAATATTGGCAATTCTTGAAGCTATCGGTAATGCTAAAGTGGAACGGTATTATGACATCTTAAAAACTCAGTTAAAATCAGATCATTTAGAAATCTTAAATATGGCGATTCTAAGTGCTTCAAAAACCTTAGATATACAATTTCTAGATACTATAATTTCTTTTCTTTCTGGGAAAGAAACTCGAAAAAGTGCCATTGAAGCGTTAACCTTTTATGGTGAACCCATTATTGATATTCTTGCCGAAAAAATTAAATCTGAAACCATCGAATTAGAAGATGCGCATTATGCCATTTTAGTCATTGAAAATTTCGCTTCTCAAAAAGCTATCAATACGTTAATAAAATTAACCGGCGACACCGAACACACTATTAAGATTGAAGCTATTGAGGCCTTAAGGCGTCTTAAATGGAAACATAACAACCTACAGATTAAGGATCAATTTATAGTAGATAAAATTTTGGACGAATGTCATTTATACCAAAATACGCTTGCTGTAATTCATTCTCAAATTGTGATTCGTTATAAATCGAAAAATAAAACAGAAGGATCAAAAGACATCGATGAAGCAAGAAAAGGTCTGATTAATTTATTAGAACTGCGACTAGACCGACAATTACAGCGCATATTTAGATTTTTAGGGATAAAATATCCTCCCAATGATGTGGATTCTATTTTAAATACCATTCTAAAAGGAAAAGAAGAACAACGTATACTTGCCATTGAATTTTTGGAGAACATTCTAGACAATCAATTAAAAAAAGAATTGATTCCTGTGGCTGAATCTATTTTAATAGGCATCCGATCTGAAGAAAATCTTAAAAAATTAAATCTAAAAGTATTAAGCGAAATAGAATGCTACAGTGAATTATTAAAAAGAAAGGATTTAAAACTAAAACTTGCCGTCCTCTACCTCATTGACAAATCTAACGACCCAAAATTCAATCCGTTATTAGAACTTATTTTAATTACTGATAACAATCCGAAAATTAAAAAAAACATAAAAGTGATACTTAAAGGAGCATCCGCGACTACTTCGTAATCACTTTATCTATGCTAGATGCCAACATCATATGATCTGTACCTGAATTTTTTCGCAACACATTGGTCATTAAAGTCACCATGTATTTACAATTATCAGGATGTTCTACAATCACAACAGAATTCATAAAATTAGTAACGTTACCCATATATTTCCCACAAGCTTCACCTTTACTTCGGTCGCATTTATAAAGGCTTCCAGATTTAAAATACACAGCAGCATCTTTTAATGCTGGAGATTGTGCGTATCTAATTCTTCGGTCTGTCATATACATTAAACGTTTCATTTCTAAACTAGACGCTTCATCAACGATATTACCTTGTTCTAATTTTATTAAAAATTTCATTAATCCCAAAGGAGAACCTATACTTCCATCCTTGCTACCAACATAGGTATTAGCTCCTCTTGTAAAAAAGGTTCCTAATCTCCATTCATCTTTAGTAATGCCTAACGCTCTTAATGGTAAATTAACCACATCATTACCTAAATCCGTTAACTCTCTTCTGTTAGCAGTTTTAAAATAAGTATCCGCTTCGTCTTGTGTTAATGCTGGGTACTTATCTCCAAAAATCTGCATTAATAACACTTCTCTCCAAACAATACTTGCGGCACCATTATTACTTACCGATAGCATATGATCTGCCCATTCAAAAAGTGTAAATACATCACTAGCAATTACCTGACGCTTTACTAGTTTTTTAGTTTCAATATTATAAATAGGAATGGTATGCTCATCTGTTAATCCCCAAACTCCTGCTCTAACAGATTTTGATCTCAGCAAGTCTAAACGTTTTTCAAAATCATCTGGATAAATCTTAGCCAACTGTGTAAAAAGTCCGGTTAATACCGCTAATTTACCTACACTGCCTGGTTGATAACCCGAAGTTTCATTTCGTTTGGCATAACGTAAACTATCTGGATCAGAAATGTCTAATACCGCAATAGAATAACTTTTATCTAAGCCTTTGAATAAACTACTTATTTCTTTTTGAAAAGCTTCATCTACAACCAGAAAAGACCCTATACTATCTGCTTTTTTAGATGTGAAATTTAAGTTAATATCCATATATGACTTCATTGCTCCTGCTGGTAATTTAGCAGCATCAACAAGTTCTCCACTTTTAATTAACTCTAGTCGTTTTAAGCGCTTTATTCCCGTATGTGTATAACCATCAATTGGGTAATAATTTAAAGTCGTAAATGCCGTACACAAAACGAATAGAACAAGGATGAGACTTAATTTTTTCATCTTTTAATTTATATTTTTTGAAAGCAAAATTACTTTCGACTTATTAATTTTTGGAGTAATAGATTCTAAATACTCAGAACTTAATGCATTTTTATTTTCTACAAATGGACGTATTTGAAACAACCATAATTTATTATCCTTAAAACCAAGCTCCACATCATACGCACCTTCATAATCTGAATTGGTTTCTTTAGGAATGGCAATTCTAATGGTTTTCGCTAAATCTCTTATTTCATTTATGTTTTGGATATTTAAAACAAAATCATCGAAGGTTGAAGTTTGCTTTTCCATACCTCCTGTAATTGGTAACCTGTTGAAATATGATTCTCTCGCAGGCGCTAACAACTGAAAGCCACCTTCATTTTTAATCAGATAGGTTTCTGCTGATTGTCCATCAACCGCTCCACCTGCACCTCTGCTAAACGCTACTGTAAGATCATTATCGTTACTATTACTGATACCTTTGGTAATTAAAACACCTGAATAATCGACATCTACACTAGGAATTACCAAAATAGAAGGAAATACATTTTCAGGATTCAAAAGGTATTTTTGTCTCCATTTAAAACTGCGTTCGGTATATGGTGAGGCCCAAACATCTTTGATACCTTCAATAATTTTATTTTTATCTGCAACGTTAAATAAGGTAAGGTTTAAACCGGCTCCTGTAAATT
This sequence comes from Winogradskyella eximia, assembly GCF_003386165.1. Lineage (GTDB taxonomy): Bacteria > Bacteroidota > Bacteroidia > Flavobacteriales > Flavobacteriaceae > Winogradskyella > Winogradskyella eximia. Next base: position 29,313 of record NZ_QRDV01000005.1, read on the forward strand.
CTTTTAAATCTTCCATATTAGTATCACTGCGTAAAAACACAGGTACATCACCCATTTCATTCCCTAAAATTGATTTAAAATCTTTTTCAAGTTCTGAAAGAAACTCAGGTTTCATTGGCATTTTCTTTATGGCAACTCTTAAGATTTCTAATTGCGATAATTGATAAGCTTCAATTTCAGCATCACTATTATCTTGTGACATCTGTTCTGCTTTAGCAAACATTGCGTTTAAGAATTCCCAATATGTTTTATTCTGATCAGGCATTTGCTGATCCATATGACTTTTAAAAATCCCGAAAGGAATCACAAGACCTTCAACTACTTTATCGGGAAACATTTTTTTAAGCTGTCCTAAATTGGCTGCTTTTGGTCCGCATAATTGTCCGGAATTACTAGCATCAACACTTCTAAGATTTAGAATATGAGTTTCATCTAATCTGATTTTTTCAATGGGCACAGCAATTTTTCCTTCCTTTCGTTCTTTTTTCAAAAATAATGCGCGCTCGCTTTCTGTCATATCCTTTTCGAGCTTCATAATGATGTTTCCTTTATTTGAAACCGCATAGAAAACCGTCTCTCCATTATATTTTAAAAGACTCTGTAGATTATCATCTGATAATGCAGCATTCGGAATGCCTAAGTTTCTAGCTAATAGTTGCACGTGTGAGACCATATTCCCTTCAGAAACTGTGGCTATACCTGCAATAGGTTTTAAATCGGAAGGTGAACGCTGAAATATATATATTTTATTAGATGATACTTCTATGTCTTCAGGTGATCCTGAAACCACAACTAATTCACCCAAAGCATAACCAGGATTTAAACCTCTAAAGCCACTTTGATTTGGGACATCTAAAACTTTGTTTGTTAACGATGATTCTTTTGCAATAAAATCTCCTAAATCGCTCACAGCTTTTCCTAAGTGTAAAGCGACCGAACCTCTAATCTTATCATCAATAAAACCATAAGCCAAGGGCTCAAAAGCGGTATATTGATCTACAACATGCTGATAATTGGCTTTTACCATAGACGAGCTCCACTCTACTTGACGCCTCGCATTTTCGAGCACTTGGGTTAACTCATCTAAGGTCATCGTTTTATTTTCCGATGGTTTAACACCTAAATCTAATTCTTGCCATTCTGATAATTCTACATAACCAGCACCTGCAGTTGCTAAGCCTAAATAGCATATTTTATTCAATAACTCACCAACGGTCCCAGTTTCCCAATCTTGAGCAGTCTTAAAAACAATTTCTTCTAATTTAAGCGACACATCTAATAACTGTAACCGTTTTGCTCCACTCGTTTCAGTAATTACTGCTTCACGAATATCATAAAGTAATTGTGATGACTCTTCAATAAGCTTTGATGGCTCTGAAGTATCAGAATTAGAACTTATAAAGCCATTTATTTTTGAACCAATCTCTGTGTTCTTAAGCGCAGTAGTCTGTTTTACCAGTGTTGAAACATCCACTGGTTTAAAAAACAGAGTCATAGTCGCAATTAATTCATCTATTTTCTTTCCATTTACTGTAGATATTTTAGAGGTATTTGTTTGCTTGAAGTTTTTAACTTTTTGAATATCTGAAGCTTCTGGTAAACTATGAATCTTAACACGTAAATCCATAAACTCAGGAATCACATCAGAAATCACCTTAGATTGACTGCGCATTAATTGTGCAACATTATCATCACCACTATGCGGAATATCTTTTAAAGACTGCCTAATTAAAAAATAGTTTTGTTTAATATGAGTGTCATCCGCTAATAACCATTTGTAGAATTCAATTCCCCAAGCCTCTTCATCTTCTGACTGAATTGAGCCTCTATAAAATTGTCCTTTTTGATTTACCCATCCATTATCAATAGTTCTTAAATACTTATCTAATTGGTATTGTTTAAGACGCGAATGATTATGCTTTACATCCCAAAACTCAGCGGCATCGGTATAGGCTAATATCTGACCTAAATAAATATGATTGGTTTTGCCTAGGTTAACAACAGCATCTTTATAGCGTGCATGCTGAACTCCTGGCCCAATATTTTCTGGACATGGATCTTTTGGTTGACGTAAACTTCCGTCTGTACAAAACCATCGAATATCCTTATAAGGACCACGCACATCATTTTTATAAGTGGTGATTAAGTCTTTTATTTGGTCATTTGACACACTCTGAGAACACACAAAAGTTGAGAATCCCAATAGGAAAAATGATAGTACTATATATTTATTCATAACTTGATTTATCGCTACTTAATATACATCAAATCTAGCATCTATTTACAATCAAAATCACTGATATTATATAAGTTATTGACAATAATCAAATACAAATACGTGAATACAATAGATTGAATTTACAATGGAACTTTTGAGATTTTCCCCCTTTGTATATCATTTTGAATTCAAACCATTTTCTATAATTACTTAAATCTTAGCCTGAAACGTATATAAATCGTAGTAACGTCCTTTTGCTTCAAGTAACTCATCATGAGTACCTCTTTCTGCAATACGTCCGTTTTCTATCACTAAAATCTGATCTGCTTTTTTAATGGTACTTAAACGGTGAGCGATAACTATAGTCGTTCTATCATTAGTTAATTCTGATAAACTTTTCTGAATTAAGCCTTCACTTTCTGTATCTAAATTAGACGTTGCTTCATCTAAGATAATAATCTTAGGATCTGCTAAAATCGCTCTAGCGATAGCTATACGCTGTCTTTGTCCTCCTGAAAGTTTCACACCACGTTCGCCTATTAAGGTTTCTAAACCATCATCAAAACGATCTGTAAACTCATTTACGTAGGCTGCTTTTACTGCGTTTAACAATTGTGCTTCAGTTGCGTTAGGCCTAGGAAACATAATGTTTTCTCTTATGGTGCCTTCAAATAAAAATTCATCTTGTAATACCACTCCCAAGTTTTTTCTAAAACTACTCAGTTTCACTTTAGACAAATCTTCACCATCTATAGTAATTTTTCCAGATTCTGGATTTAAAAATGTTGCTGACAAACCAGCAATTGTTGATTTACCAGAACCAGAACTGCCAACCAATGCTACTACAGCTCCAGATGGTACTTCAAAATTTATATTATGTAAGACAGGTTTTCCTTCTTCATAAGCAAACGATACATTATCAAATTTTATATCGCCTTTCATAGTTTCTAGCTCTATGGTGCGGTCTTCCTGTTCGTCTTCAGCTGCTAGACTCATTAATTCTTCAGTACGATCTAAGCCTGCTAAAGCCTCTGTTAATTGGCTACCAATGTTACTCATTTGCACAATTGGAGCGACCATAAATGCCAATAAAAACGTAAATTGTAAAAAGTCACCAGGTGTAATTTCTCCTTGAATCATGTAATGTCCACCAATTCCCATAATTCCTGTTGTTGCTAAACCAATTAAAAAGGTTGAAGAACTTGTCATTATAGCCGTTGCTGTCAAACTTTTTTTAACATTTTGAAAAATGTTCTCTACTCCTTTTTCGAAAACTATATTCTCTTGTTCTTCAGCATTAAATGCTTTTATCACTCTAACACCAGCTAATGTTTCGTTTAAACGACCTGTAACTTCTGCATTAATTTTCCCTCTAGCTCTAAAAATTGGACGAATATACTTGAAGGCTTTTAAGGCAATAATTCCGAAAATAGACAATGGAATAAAAGTGAAAAGTGTCATCCAAACATTCATCCTTAATAAAATAATCAAAGTTAAAATAGCTGTAAACGAACCTCCTACTAACTGTACTAAACCTGTACCTATAAGATTCCTAACACCTTCAACATCCGTCATTATTCGAGATACTAATGCTCCTGATTTTGTGTTATCAAAAAAACTAATAGGTAGAGATAACACTTTTCTTTGTACTTGAGCTCTGAGTTCACTAATTAAATATTGAGCTTGAACACTTAATACTTTAGTTAATAAGAAGGATGTTATGGCTTGCACTAGAATAGCAGTAATAACAATTGATATTAAGATATAGAGCTGATTGTAATCTTTATTTGGAACCACCTCATCTAATAGCACTTTGCTTTCTAATGGCAAAACAAAACCTGCCAAACTACGAATTATAATGAGAAATAAACCTAAGAGCACTAATTTTCGTCTTGGCCAAATAATGGTCTTAAAAGCCGATTTCATTGTTACTTTTGGCTTATCTGTTTTAGATCGTTTAGGTGCCTCTTTTAAATGTTGCATTTTACAGTCAGTGTTTGTGCAAAGATACGCTTACAATTCTCTTAATCCGATATACGATAAATTCAAATTTAATTTTAATCTAGAAGTCGTCTATGATAGTTAATTTGCCCTAAATGATAAGACAAATGTGTAGACAAATGAACTAAAAAGTATTCCGTACTCATTGGTTTTTTAAATACCTGAAGCTCATATTCTTTTTGTAAATCTGCTTCGGTTAATTTTTTTAATGTTCGGTCTATTACATCAAGAGTATCTTCAACTTGCTTAATCAATTCCATTTTAGGAACATCTGTTAAGGTAAATTCTAATTCTCGTTGCCTTACATAGCCAGTGCCTCCAAGAATTGCACCAATAAAATGATTAAGATTTCCTATAAGATGAAGACATAGACCTCCTGCTGAGTTAGTTATTAAACCTTCTGTTTTCCATAAATTAGATTCATTCTTATATTGTCTAATTTCTTCAGTTAAAAGATTAAGATCTCTTGTAAATAACTCTAGTAATGTTTGGGTTAGCATTCTTTGTATTTATTAAATATTAATATCTCATTTTAGGGTAACTTCTCACCAAAAATAGACAATATTTAATTTACTTTTGCGGCATGAAAAATGAAAAAAGATCGCAATTAGAATTTGTAATATTAATGGCAGCATTAATGTCTATAGTTGCGCTTTCTATTGACGCGGTTTTACCTGCATTACCTAAAATTGGAGATTACTTAAGTAGTGTTAATGAGACTGATAACCAAAAGCTTATTACTGCTATATTTTTAGGACTCGGATTTGGACAATTAATATTTGGTCCCTTATCTGATAGTTTTGGGCGTAAACCAATGGTTTATTTTGGGTTTGGTGTTTTTGTAATTGCTTCTATAATTTGCATCACTACGAGAAACTTTGAAGTGATGCTTTTTGGCCGTGTGTTACAAGGAGTAGGTTTATCTTCACCAAGAACTATGAGCATTGCTATAGTAAGGGATTCTTATAATGGAGATCATATGGCAAAGATATTATCTATTGTCACTATGACTTTTATCTTAGTACCTGTCATTGCACCAATGTTGGGTCAGTTTTTATTAATTCATTTTGGTTGGCAATCTATTTTTACGGTAAACCTAGTGTTTGGTTCAATGATAATAATCTGGTTTTGGAGACGACAACCAGAAACTCTACACAATAGCTATCAAAAAACGTTTCATTTATCCATCTTTAAAACTGGTACAATAACGTTCTTTAGAATAAAATCTGCAGTAATATATACACTACTTTCAGGATTGGTGACAGGTTCTTTTATGGTATATTTAAGTACATCTCAACAAATCTTTCAAGTACAGTATGATTTGGGAGACTACTTTCCTTATATTTTTGCAAGTTTAGCTGTTACAATTGGCTTGGCTACTTTTTTAAACAGTGCTATTGTAATGCGATTTGGCATGTGGAATTTGGTAAATATTGCCTTGTTGGCTTTTGTTGTTATTTCCTTAATTTATGTGATTCTTTTCTGGTCTGGTGTAAACCCTCCAATAGAAATATTAATTCTCTTTTTAATGCTTCAATTTGCTAGTGTTGCTTTCTTATTTGGGAATTATAGAGCATTAGCCATGCAACCTATGGGACATATTGCAGGTATTGGATCTGCACTTAACGGATTTATTTCTACCGTAATGGCAGTGCCTATTGCGAATTATATTGGTAGTTTTATAAAAACATCTGTATTACCCCTTTTTATAGGATTTTTAGTTACAGGAATTATTGGGTTGGTTTTATTCTATAGTGTAAAGAAACCTGTTAGATTGAAAGATTAAAAAATCTCCAAGCTTCCTTTACCCTTTCTCACAACTACTGGCTCATCTTCGGACAAATCAATAATGGTAGATGCTTCATTATCACCATAGCCTCCATCGATAACCAAATCGACTAAATTATCCCATTTTTCAAGAATTAATTCAGGGTCTGTAGTGTATTCTAATACATCATCGTCATCTCTAATAGAAGTAGAAACGATAGGATTACCTAGTGCAGCAACTAATGCTAAAGCAATAGAATTATCTGGCACTCTTATACCAACTGTTTTACGTTTTTTGAAAGGATTTGGTAAGTTTTTAGATCCTGGTAAAATAAAAGTATAAGGTCCAGGTAAGGCACGTTTCAAGATTTTAAAAGTTGTAGTATCTATTTGCTTTACATAATCACTTAAATTACTTAAGTCCTCACAAACAAATGAGAAATTAGATTTCTCTAGCTTTACACCTTTAATTTGAGCAATGCGCTCTAATGCTTTAATATTGGTAATATCACAACCTAAACCATACACTGTATCGGTTGGATAAATGATTAATCCACCATTTTTTAGTACCTTAACCACTTTCTGAATGGCTTTAGGATTAGGGTTTTCGGGATATATTTTAATAAACTCGGCCATAATAAGTCTCTTTCACGTACGTTATACAAAGTAACCATAATTTTTAATATGAAACGAGCCTCTTCTATATTTTATCATCTCAATCAATGATTAATTATCAATAAATACGTCTTATTAAAAATACAATTTTCAATTAAATGAAACAATTTAAATTAATCTTCATTCTATTATTTTCAGTTTCAATACTGATTTCTTGTTCTTCTGATAGTTCTGATACTAATGAAACTGAAGTTTTAAATCCACTTGAAGCATATGAGGCATTAAACATTTCTTATGGTGATGATAGTGACCAAGTTTTCGACTTATACTTACCTGCAAACCGAACCACTGCAACTAAAACAATTATTTTAATTCATGGAGGAGGATGGACATCTGGAGACAAAACAGATATGAATCCATACAAGACGTTTCTAAAAGACCAAATGCCAAATTATGCAGTAGTTAATATTAATTATCGTTTAGCAGATGAAAACAATCAAGCGTATCCAATGCAAATTAATGATATAACGAGTGTTGTAAATTTCCTAAAAGACAATAAAATTAATTATACAATCTCTGATGATATAGGCTTTGTTGGTGTTAGTGCTGGTGCTCACTTATCATTATTATGGAGCTATGCTTTTGACACAGATAACCAAACAAAAATGGTTTGTAGTGTTGTAGGACCTACTAATTTTACAGATCCTGCATATTTAGATAACTTAAACAATGTATTTTTTCAGGAGATTATAAATACATTTGGTATAAATCCAACAACCAATTATTTAGAAGAAGTTAGCCCATACCACAACGTAACAGCTGAAGCACCACCTACCATATTATTTTATGGAGCTATAGATCCTTTAATTCCAACAACACAAGGTACCGCAATGCGAGATAGACTTGAAGAATTAAATGTTATACATGAATTTACGTTATATCCTCTTGAGGGACATGGTTGGAGTGGTTTAAATTTACTAGATACAACCATAAAGCTACAATTGTTTATTGAAACGCATTTATAATTGAGCAAAGAATTTATGATTAAAAAATGTTAAAAAACTAAAAACATGTAACATTTTGATTGTACTTGTAGTCTATAAAGTATGAATCAATCAATCAACATCTTCATCGCCTTGCTTATTTCAGCAAAATTATTTGCTGCCGATTATAAGCCTCCTATTATTTTTACTAAAGCAGAAATTGTAAATGCATCAACCACAAGGATTCCTTTTAAAATTGTTGATCAACTTATTGTTGTAGAAGTTGAACTATTAAATATTGAAGGTAACTTTATTATTGATACAGGTTCGGAAACTCTAATTTTAAATAGTGTTCATTTTAAAACTACGACTAGATTTAGGCAAGAAAACAAACAAGCAAGTGGTGTGCATGGTAATATTGATAATGTACGAGAAAAGTTGCTTGATAAGTTAAGTATAGAAAGTCTTAATTTAGAGCAATTGAATGCTGACGTTATAGATCTTTCTCATATAGAAAAGATTAAAAAAATAGAAGTCTTAGGAATTATTGGTTATAACGTTTTAAAAGATTTCGAAATTTTTATAGACATGCATTTAAATCAAATAACCCTATCAAAAACAGATAAAAATGGAGAGCTTTTATCTAAAAAAGTATACGCAGAAACTATACATGATAGTATTAATTTTAAATTAAAAAATCACACAATAGTATTAGATGCTTTAATTGAAAACCATAAAGTAAAATTTGGGCTAGATACAGGAGCTGAATACAATCAATTGAATAAAAAATTAGATTCAGAAATTTTAGACTACTTTTATCCTAGTAAAGAATTAGGTCTTACTGGTGCTAGCGGTAAGAAAACACAAGTTATGGCAGGAAAATTGTATAGAGTTAAGTTGAACGATTCAATCTATTTTGGCCCTATGAAGACAGTGCTTACTAATTTAAAAAAAATGAATAGTGCTTTTAATACTAATCTCGATGGTGTTTTAGGCTTTGAATTTTTCGCTCAACAACGAACAATTATTAATTATAAAAAACAGAAACTATATTTTATTAAGTTTCCCATTATAAAGCCTTGAAAATAAAACCACAATATTTAATATTATTTTTTATAACATTAATATTCTCCGTTGAAACCTATGCTCAAAGTAAAACAGCAAAGGGTTATGATATCAAAGGAGAAGAGATTATTTTTATTTTTAATATCAATGACTATCCTAATATAAAAAACAATGGAGAAAACATTGATGCCGTTTATGTGTCTGGCGAATTTAATAATTGGGCTTTAGATCAATGGCCAATGAATAAGGTTAATGATTCTATTTACCATTTAAAAAAAGATTTATCATTATTTACTTCAAATTTTGGTTGGGAGTTTAAATTTATAGTAAACAGCAAACATTGGGCAGAACCTACGAGAGAATTTGAAAATAGTGTAGATGCTAAAGATTATAACGGCCATTCTTTAATGGTTTATAATCTTAAACTTTATAGTGCGTTTGCTACTGATTATGGTAATGTTAGCTTTAAACTGAAAGGTTTTAAAGATGCTAAAAATGTTATTTTAAGTGGCACTTTTAATCGCTGGGATGAAACAGGATTTATTATGAAACCTATTGAAGATGGTTGGAAAGTAACTCTACAACTAAAACCAGACATTTATGAATATAAATTTATTATAGACGGTGTCTGGATTGAAGATCCTCAAAACCCTTCAAAAGTAGAAAACGAATATGATGGTTATAATTCTGTTATAGACGTTCAAAAAAATGTAACATTTCGCTTATGTGATTTTGACGATGCAAAAACAGTAATATTAAGTGGTGATTTTAATAATTGGTCTGAAAATGATTACAAAATGATAAAATCTGAAGACTGTTGGATTTACAATAAAAGACTATCTGGCGGAAAACACCATTATAAATTTATTGTAGATGGACAGTGGATAATAGATCCGAAAAATTCTGTTAAAGAATATGATGGCAAAGGAAATATTAATTCAGTTTGTATGGTAAAGTAACTACTCTCTCATTATCTGAAGCTTAGCAAAGCGTAATAACAACTTTTTCACATCTCCTTTCTGAAATTTAATTTCAGCTTTAGCATCTGCACCAACACCTTCAATTTTAAGGACTTCTCCCCTACCAAAACGTTGGTGGTTCACCTTACTTCCAACTTCTAATTTCTTATCAAAAGAATCAATATCACTTTCAGCTTCACTTAAAGGTACCATCTTTTTTGGTGCGCTGATTTCAAAGTTTTCAGGCTTGGTCTTTGTTTTCTTCTTTGCCATTTTTGCAGTTTTCGGTTTTGCAAATCGTATGCGATTTGGTTCAATATCTCCAAATATAGACTTATCTAACATTGGATTAAAACGTTGTTCTTTTAAAGGTGTAACTATATTTACAAACTCATCGTCTATTTCTTCAATAAATCGGCTAGGTTCAGCATCTATCAATTTTCCCCAACGATATCGAGATAATGTATAAGTTAAATAAGCTTGTTTTTCTGCTCTAGTAATAGCAACATAAAACAAACGTCGTTCTTCTTCTAGTTCGCTTCGCGTATTCATGCTCATGGCACTAGGAAATAAATCTTCTTCCATACCAACGATAAACACATGTCCAAACTCTAGGCCTTTTGCCATGTGAATACTCATTAAAGCAACATGATCAGGATCTCCTTTATCTCCATCTAAATCAGTTGCCAAAGCTACATCTTCCAAAAATTCGGCTAACGAATCTCCTGCATCTGCCAATTCCATTTGTCCTTCAACAAAATCCTTTATACCGTTTAGTAGTTCCTGAACATTATCAATCTTGGTAATGCCTTCAGGTGTACCATCCTTACTTAATTCTCTAATTAAGCCACTGGTTTTAGTTACATGTTCTGATAAATCGAATGCATTTGCTGTCTGATTCATCACTTTGTAACTTTCAATAAGCGTTACAAAATCTCTTAATTTATTTTTGGTTCCACTATTAATATTAATAGAAACCGAATCAATATCTTTAATGAGATCATAAATTGTTTTACCCGTTGCATTGGCTGCCACCATCAATCGGTCAATTGTTGTTTGACCAATACCTCTTGCCGGATAATTAATCACACGTTTCAATGCTTCTTCATCTGCCGAGTTAAGAATAAGACGTAAATAAGCCGTAACATCTTTAATCTCTTTTCGTTGGTAAAAAGATAATCCACCATAAATTCGATATGGAATATCTCGTTTTCGCAACGCATCTTCAATTGCTCTCGATTGCGCATTTGTACGATACAAAACAGCAAATTCACTATGCGGCAGTTGGTTATTCATTTTGGTTTCCCAAATGGTACTTGCCACATAACGTCCTTCATCTGCATCTGTCATTGCGCGATGCACAATTACTTTTTCTCCCTCAACATTAGCTGTCCAAACTATTTTATCAATCTTAGTTTTATTATGCTCAATAACTGAGTTTGCAGCACCAACAATATTTTTAGTAGAGCGGTAATTCTGCTCTAATCGGTACATTTTAACACCATCATAATCCTTTTGAAAATTCAAGATGTTATTAATATTAGCACCACGGAATGCATATATACTTTGCGCGTCATCTCCTACTACACATATATTTTGAAAACGATCTGCTAAAGCGCGTACAATTAAATATTGCGAATGGTTAGTATCCTGATACTCATCGACCAAAATATAACGAAATTTATCTTGATATTGTGCTAAAACATTTGGAAAACGAGTTAATAACTCATTAGTTCTCAGCAATAAATCATCAAAATCCATTGCTCCAGCTTTAAAACAGCGATCTACATATTCTTTATAAATCTCTCCCATTTTTGGTCGCCTAGCCATAGCATCAGCTTCCATAAGTTCTGGATTTTTAAAGTATGCTTTTACAGTAACCAAACTATTTTTATAAGATGAAATACGGCTATAAACCTGCTTGGTTTTATAAATATCTTTATCGAGTCCCATTTCTCTAATAATGGAACCCATTAATTTTTGAGAATCTTGTGTATCGTAAATGGTAAAATTACTTGGATAACCAAGGTGATGTCCTTCAAAACGAAGAATTTTAGCAAAAACTGAGTGAAACGTACCCATCCAAAGATTTTTTGCTTCATCTCCAACAATATCAGCGATTCTGCCTTTCATCTCTTTGGCAGCTTTATTTGTAAAGGTCAATGCCAAAATATTAAACGAATCAATACCCTTACTCATTAAATAAGCTATACGATACGTAAGCACACGCGTTTTACCAGAACCTGCACCAGCAATGATAATCATTGGTCCATTAATCTGAACAGTGGGTTCTAATTGAGCGTCGTTAAGTTGACTAAGATACTTTTCCAAGCTAGTTTTTTTTGAAGCTGTAAAATTACGGATAGTCTTATGGTTTTCCGAATTGAAAGGCGATAAATTTTAAACAATGTTTCAATCGATTGATTTCAATCAATTTACTTTCTCTCCATCACCTATTAAAGAAGAGCGCAAACCACCTTTTAGATTTAACCAAATAAAATTAAAAACAGACTTAGTTGTATCCCGTTCAATGGTGTCTGCTTGTCCATATCTAAAATTCCTTTTTTCTTCTTCACTATCTTCCGAAACAAATAGATTCGCTATAGTTGATAAAAACTTATTCCTTTCTTTCTCATTTTTTTTCAGAATTGAAATTTCAAAATCATCGTACTTTATTTTTAGATCTATACGAGATGTTCTTGGGTTTCCACTTATAGTGAAATAGGTCTGTTTTAACTCACCATTTAAATCCACATTAAGATTGGGCTGGGTAAATTGATCCATTTGGGCTGCCTTAAACCAACCTAGATCTCCCTTAAATACAAATTGATCTGTTGTGTCCGCTACTTTAAAATTCCAGTTTACCTCTAACGATGAATTCTCCATGAAAGTAGAATTTACTTTTATAGACGTATCTGCATTCCCATTTGTATTTCCTAAATTAGTAATTGTGGCATCTAGGTTTATAAAATCTAGTCTTCCAGCCGGCTTATCTAATTTTACTTTTTCTAAATAGGAAATTTTACCTTGAGATATTTCAACTAAATTTAGCCCTAAATTAAACTTTAAATCTCTGAGCATAGTTCCATATAGTGGCTTGTATGAAAAATCATCTGCTACTAATTTATCTCTATATATTTCTGCTTCTGGTAAATTAAAATGAACATAATTAGACTTAAAATAGAATTGACCACCACTGTTAAACCCAAAATCCATATCAGAAATTTTCACTTCTTTTATGCCTAGCTTAAAATGATCGCGTTCAGTTTTTAAAATTTTTGAATATTGATTTTTATTATATTTAGTTTTTAATTTAAAGTCCTTAAAAGTTGCGCTATTACTGGTGATAACTATTGAATCTGAAAATAAATTATCAAATTCGTTAATTACCCATTTTAGATTTTTTGCGGTTAAATTAAAATCTGAGTAGATAAATTTCTTATTTAGTGTTGAGGCTTTCGGATTGATTTGAAAGTCCTTTAATTCAAAATTAAATTTTGGAATGCTTAAAACAGTAGAATCGGTATCGTAATCACTTATTAAAATATCTGCGTTATTAATTTTTATTTTTTTGATATCAATCACTTGTTCTATCTTATCTAAAAGTCCACTTTTATAGTCATCCTTCTTAACTATTGGATTGTGTAAATATTTTGCCACAAGCTGATTTACTACAACAGATTCAACAGAAATTTTATCGTTAAAAAGCAAATCCCAGTAACCAATATCATTGATTTCAATAGACTTTAATTTGGCATTTAGAATCGTTTTATTGGTGGTTTGTCCTGCTAAAAATACTGTTGGAGAAGTAACGACTAAATTTCCTGTCCATACGTTAACATCAATAGATGTATATTCTATTTTGGTAGAATCTAATTTAGTATTAATGAAAGTGCCGATTTTACGTTCTAAAAAATAGTTTACTAAAAGACTTAGAAATAGTATAACAAACACTATTATAACAATTACAATTGTTGTTTTTTTATATTTTGATTTCATATTTAAATTTTTCAAAATCTTTAAAATAAATTAACTTTACAGATTCGTGATTGAATTTACTTTAACGGGTCTAAATCTCTTAACGAATAACAAAATAATCTTAACTCAAAAAAACAGCTTTAATGGATATTGATAAAATTATAGAACTTCTTTTCAGCATTGCACCAGCAGCTATCGTTGGAGCAATTGCATATTATTTCTTTCAGCAGCACATACAAAATGAAAATAGCAGAAGACGCTTTTTATTGCAGAAAGATTTGCAAAAAGAAACGTTTCCACTGCGCTTACAAGCCTATGAGCGTATGGCACTTTTTTTAGAAAGGATTTCTCCATCAAAATTGTTAACAAGAGTAAACCCAACATCTTCAAATAAAGAAGATTATGAGGCTTTACTTATTGCAACTATTGAGCAAGAGTTTGAGCATAATTTATCGCAACAAATTTATGTTAGCGACCAATGTTGGTCTATAACACAAGCTGCAAAAAATGCCACTATACAATTGATTAGAAAAGCTACAATGCAAGAGAATACAGACTCTGCAAGTAAACTAAGAGAGGTTGTTTTAACAGAGTTAATGGAAAAACCAGCTCCGAGTAATGCAGCGCTTGCCTACATTAAAGAGGAAGTTAGCGAGATGTGGTAATTAAACTGAAGTATAAAAAACTGATTAAATCGTTCTTATAAAAATATCTAAAAGCTAAAACGAATTAATGAACTAAAAATTTCTTTAGAGTTTCTTCATAAATAGCCTCATACATTGGTACTATATTTCTTAAATCGAATTTCTTAGATTGTGCTTTTGCGTTCGCTTTAAAACTATTTAAAGTATCTGTATTAGATAAGATTTTTATAGCGTTCTCAGACATGTCTTTTACATCACCAACATCACTTAAGTAACCCGAAAAGCCATCTTCATTTACTTCAGATAAGCCTCCTGTATTTGTAGAAATAACAGGAACTCCGCTTGCCATAGCTTCAAGTGCAGCTAAACCAAAACTTTCGGTTTTTGATGGTAATAAAAACAAATCGCTAAAACATAATATTCTGTCAATTTCATTACTATTACCTAAAAATACCACACGATCAGAAATCCCCAACTCCTCAACTAATAGTTCTGCTCCTTCTTTTTCAGGACCTTCACCTACTAGCATTAATTTTGCTGGTAACTCTTTTTGGATGTTATAGAAAATTTTAATCACATCTGGAATTCGTTTCACTTCTCTAAAATTACTAATATGAGTTATGATGCGTTCATTCTCATCTGCCAACATTCCACGTTGACAATCAGTAAAATTATGTTCTTGCTTCTCTAAATCGATAAAATTTGGAACAACATGAATCTCTTTTTTAATATCAAACAAACGTAAAGTATCCTTTTTTAAACTTTCTGAAACAGAAGTAACTGCATCAGATTTATTAATACTAAAGGTTACTGCAGGTTTATAAAACGGATGACTACCTACTAAAGTAATATCTGTGCCATGCAACGTCGTTACAATAGGTATAGAGATACCTTCATCTTTAAGCATTTGTTGTGCCATATAAGCTGCATAAGCGTGAGGAATGGCATAATGTACATGTAATAGTTCTATACCATACAATTTAACCATATCTACAAGCTTACTTGATAAAGCTAGTTCGTAAGGCTGATAATGAAATAAAGGATATTCAGGAACATGAACTTCATGGAAATGCACATTACTACTCAATAATTCTAAACGTACAGGCTGACTATAGGTTATAAAATGAATCTCGTGTCCACGTTTTGAAAGCTCTAAACCTAATTCCGTGGCAACAACACCACTACCTCCAAATGTTGGGTAACATACTATTCCTATTTTCATGTAAATGCTTTAAATATTTTAAAATTTAATACCTGATAAAAATTCAATACTGCCATGTAGTCGAAATGTATTGAAATTCCTTTCTTAGCTATTAAATAATAATATTACTTTATTTCAATTTCTAAAGTTAGTTTTTTAGAATAAGTTTGACTTTAACTTTAAGACTTTTTAACTTTCAATGTTAAATACCTAATCTATGATTGCCTCATAAATTAAACGCTGAATCTCGGTTCTAATATTTTCTCGTAGTAGTAAGTTTTTACCAGCTTGCGGATAGGTTCTGTTAGCTAAAAAGACATAAACAATTTCTTCTTCTGGGTCTGCCCAAGCATAAGTACCAGTAAAACCTGAATGTCCAAAACTAGTCATTGAAAGACATCCACAAGTTGGACCAGCTTCACCTAACTGAGGTTTATCAAAACCTATACCTCTTCTGTTATCACTTTCACAATAATAACAATGATTAAACTTATCTATAGTTTCACTTTTTAGATAGCGTTTACCACCATAGAATCCTTTTTGTAAATACATCTGCATTATTTTGGCGACATCATTAGCGTTGCTAAAAACACCTGCATGACCACCTATTCCACCTTGCATAGCGGCTCCCATATCATGCACATAACCATGTACTTTTTTATAACGGTAATAATCATCTATCTCTGTAGGTACAATATCTTTTAAACTGAATTTATTACGTGGATTGTATGTGGTATAATTTGCTCCTAAAGACTTATAAAAACGATCTTCAGTAATTTCACTTAAAGGCTTATCATAGAACCCTTCAAGATAATTTTTAAGAATATAATAAGGCAAATCACTATAGCGATAACGCAAGGTAGATAGCAATTCGCTGTCTCTAATAATTTTCTGTATTGAATCTTTATAATCATTACGCATAAATAGCGTATTAGTTACTTCTACATCAAAACCTTTAGTTCTAGTTGCTCTATAATATTTAGGATCTGGTTTCTTGGTTACCGTATCTAAAGTGGCATAATAAAAAGGAATCCAAGGTTTTAGCTGTGCATAATGAGACAACATTTTCTTTAAGGTAACATTCTTCTTATTGGTGTTTTTATACTCTGGCATTAATTTGCTCAATTTATCATCGAGTGACAAAGCCCCTTTTTCCTCTAATTCCATTAAAACAGGCAGTGTCGCTAAGATTTTTGTTAATGATGCCACATCGTAAACATCATTAAAATCTACTTTATTTTTCTTTTCGTAAGTATGGTAACCAAAGTTTTTATTGTAAATCACTTTACCTTTTCTAGCAACTAACAACTGTATTCCTGGTGTCATTTTACCATCTACGGCAAGATTTGCTATAGAATCTATTCTGCTCAATAATTTTGAATCCATACCAACACGTTCTGGTAAACCATAACTTAAATTTAGTAATGCATTATAAGTTTCACCTGTACCAACCGGAAAGTATTCTCCTGTACTCACTGGTAATTTTCCTTTTGCTGGAATTGCACCAAAAAGAAGTTGTGCTGATTTTTCTTGCGAGATTTCACTATTCTGATAACTCATTACAATACTTTCAATATTATTTATAGAAAGTAAATCATCTAAGGCATATGGCCTTGCAAACACATCTAAAACAACAGTATTTGTTCTTGCTATTTCGTACAACCAAGCCATTTCCTTTTGCGAAAATTTGAAGCTTTTCCAAGGATTTGCATTTGATTTATGAAAGCCAATAACAACAGTATTATAATTATGAAGCTTCTCTATAATCTCGTCAAGCTTATCTGCTCTTATCTCATGAACTTTAGCATATTTTTTTAATTCCTCTAAAAACGCGGAACCTTCATCGTCTCCTAAAGAAACATAGGCAATTTTCTTAGTCTGCAAATCTCGTAATGGCAATAAGGAATTACTGTTTTTAACCACAGTAATTGCATTTTCAATAAGCTCTTCATACAGCAAATCATCTTTAAGCCTGTTTAAATCTTTTTCTAAATCATAGATTCCTATAGGTGAATAATTATTTAAACCTACTTTATACTTAGCCATCAATATTTTCTTAACAGAATGCGCTAGTCGTTCTTCAGTGATAACACCATTATTATAAGCTTCAACAAATTTAGCTATACCTTTTTCTGGATCTTCAGACATTAGCATTACATCATTTCCTGCTAAAAAAGCCATCAAATCAATTTCACCTCCTTGTACAATACTCTTCGTTCTTGTACCATCTACTCCTTTTTCAACATAATCAGCAGCACCTTTCATCGTTAAGGCATCAGTGAATATTAAACCATTAAAACCTAATTGTTCTTTTAAAATATCCGTAACAATATGTTTAGATAATGATGACGGAAACCCTCTTCTCTTCTCTAAACTCGGCACGTTTAAATGTGCAACCATTACACTTGCTAAACCTTGTTTAATCAATTTTCTATAAGGATACAACTCTACAGAATCAATTCGTTCTGCACTAAAATTTATAGTAGGCAATTTTAAATGCGAATCTTCTTCTGTATCGCCATGACCAGGAAAATGCTTAGCATTTGCTAGAGTCCCAGCACTTTGCATCCCTTTCATAAACGCTAATCCTTTTTCAGTAACGTTATCTCTATCTTCACCAAAAGAACGATTACCAATAATTGGGTTTTTAGGATTGGTATTTATATCTACTGCAGGAGCAAAATTAAAATGCACGCCTAATCGCTTACAATGCTCACCTATTTGTCTTCCTGTTTGTTCTACTAAATCATTATCTGTAATTGCACCAAGCGTCATATTCCAAGGAAAAGCATACGTAGAATCTAGTCGCATACTCAAACCCCATTCTGCGTCCATACCTATTAATAAAGGAATCTTAGAAGCCGCTTGCAAGGTGTTATTTAATTTTGCTTGACGTACTGGTCCACCATTAGAATAGATTAAACCACCTATGTGTTGTTCTGTAATTAATTTGGCTATTTCACTCTCATGAGCTTTCCCTTTGTCAGAAAATACCTGAACCATAAAAAGTTGGCCTATGCGTTCTTCAATTGAAAGAGAATTAAACAAATCATCTACCCATTTTTTCTGTTGGATAGAATCTTTGGTTTGAAGTGGGTTTTTAGCATGATCTTGAGCAAAACTGAACTGCAAACAGCTAAAAATAAGAATAAGGGCAAGGTAACGCATTAGCAATCTTTTATCGTTTATGGGTGTGATCTATCTAAATAAAAAGAAAAAATAATTCGACTTTATAATATATCAATTTATCGTTATTTAGATGATAACGAATATTGTGCCAAATTAGCATATTTCAAAGGAAGTAAAAAGACTTTAAGATAGAATTATAAAGAAGTTTTAACCGTTAATCTTGTACAAATTTAAATCCGATGCCAACGTAATTAGCACTTAATCCTGTATTGCGTTGATAATTATTGTATTTAAAATCGATAGTTTTTAAGCCATATTTCCAAATGTGAGTTTTAGTAAAAATATCGGTATAACTAATGCCAAAACCATATTGACTTGCATTAAATTTAGACAAATCATAGTCTGATGTATAAAACTCATCTGTTGATAAATGAGAATCATAAGGTGCAAAGTAATCCGATTCTGTTTGATTATAATATCTATACGAAGGATATAATGTGAATTTTGGAGAAATCTTAATAGGCACTTCTAAATTAAAGGTGTGCGACTGAATTCCCCAATCATCTGAGTAAAATCTATAATACGTTCTCAGCACAAAAGTCTCATTCAAATAATAATTTAATCTGAAACCAAAGGGCACTTTAAATCTACTAGAAGGTAATCGTTCAATATCGTCTGCTAAATGAAATACATCTTTATTACTTGAAGATGTATAATTTGAAATACTATTAGCATTACCAATATAATAATTATCTACATCAGAAAAATAAACACGTTGTAATGGATTTCCTAACCAACCATCTTGCTTTACAACATCTAAAAAGACAGAGAATTGCGCATTTTTACTTAATATTTGTGAAAAGCTTAAGGATACTGAATACGAATTTCTTGCTTTGTCATTTATAGATTGAAATCCATTAATAGGACTCCATTCTGTAGAATCATTGCCTTCTTGATCTATTATGGATACTCCGTAAAAAAATCCATCATTTAAATTTCCATTAACATCGCTATACGCCTTTAATTCTGTTGGATAAATTGGATTCCAAGTATCTAAATAAACTTTTCCGCTGACACCTAAAGTGGTGTTTTTTTCATTAAACAGTTTAGTTAATCCACCTCCAAAGCCAATAGAACTATAATCATATTCTCTAGAAAATGAAGCATCTGCATTCCAAATTGTATTTCTATCGTCTGAACTATGTGAATAATCCACGCCCAAATTAACCCAAGTATCTGAAGCAGAAGCACCAGTAGAAGTTACCCAAGGACTTCCTATTCTATTTGAAGCTGAATCTCTATCATCATCATCGTCGTCGTCATCGTCATCTTCACCAGAAGCTCCCGAAATGTCAAAAGGATTCCCATTACTCGACGATGCAGAAGTATAAGCAGAAAAACCAGCATCTATAGTAAGCACATTATCTGCACTCAAAGGAATACTCACTACAATTGTACCTGTTAAATCTGTCAATTCCTCAGTACCTATACCTCCTGTTACCGATGCATTGTTTCCGTCTTGAGCATAATATGTACTTAAAAAATCAACCTCAGTAGTTTCTAAAACTCTTTTTTTATAAACTGTTGTTGAATCTTGCTGAGCATTTAAAAAACCAAATGCAGTTAATAAAAGTAAAACGAGTATATTTTTCATTAGTCTTTCAATTATTAATTACAACCACAACCACCACCTGACTTTCCTCCATTTGCGCCAGACGCAGCTTCACGATAAACTTGATAACTTGTTTCAAAGCGATCTAATTTTTTCTGAGCCAAAGTCATGTCTGGATCACTCAAATTTACTTTTTCGTATTCCTTAACAGCCACACAAGAGGTGAGCGATGCTGTTAGCAATGCTATAATTAATACCTTTTTCATATCTACTCTTTGTTTTGCAATTCTATTTGTGATGAAGATACAATTTTATTGTCTTTATTAACAATAATGCACTCCACTCCTTTTAATTGATTTATAAAATCTAAACCAGCTTCTTCACCCATTACAAAAACTGAAGTCGCTAAAGCATCAGCTAATTCTGCATTTTGTGTGAAAATAGTAACACTTAAAATCCCTGTAGCAGGATAACCTGTTCTTGGATCAATAATATGTGTATATAAGATATTATTAAATCTAATATATTTTTCATAATTACCAGACGTTACAACAGCACTATTCTTTACAGGCATCCAAGAAAACACTTTTTCTTTATTGAGTGGATTTACAATAGCAACCATCCAATCCTTACCGTTAGGCTGAGTTCCCCAAGTATTTAAATCACCAGACGCATTAATAATTCCTGCAGAAACACCTTGATTAATAAGTAATGCTTTGGCCTTATCCGCAGCATAGCCTTTACCAATAGCTCCAAAGCCTATTTTCATGCCTTTTAACTTTAAAAAGACCGTTTGGTTAGCTGCATCTAAAATAATGTTTTCATAACCCACTTTCTCTACAGATTTTTTAATCGCTTCTTCTGAAGGCATAGTGGTCATTGAACCATCAAATTTCCAAATTTTATCCATTGAAGCATAACTAATATCAAATGCACCATCGGTTAACTTTGAAATTTTTAAAGCACGCTCAATTAATTGAAATAATTCTAAGTCTACTTTTACAGGCGTAATTCCTGCAGAATTGTTAATTAAAGATGTTTGCGATTTAGAATCCCAAGAAGAAATGAGATTTTCTATTCTTGTAATCTCATCTATTGCAGATGTAATATACTTATGTCCATCAATAGAATCTGAGGCTACGACAGAAATATCAAACCGACTTCCCATTAATTTTAGTGTTTTTGTGTACACTTCTTGGCTAAAACCAAAGGCACTGATAAAAACACTTAATATGAAAAGTTTAGTTTTCAAAAGACACTATTTTTTCAAAATACTTTGTAGGTGTTATTTTTTCGTAACCTAAACTTCCTAGTTGATTTCCTTCAGAATCTAAAACTACAACAAATGGAAAATAACCGTTTTTATTATATGTCTCGGCTAATTTGTTATTGTGTTCTTGTTGCTCAGCAGATAGTTTATTGTTTTTTCGTCTTGGAAAATCAGCTTGAAGCATTATAAATTTATCGCTTGCTAAGTCTTTAAATTCTTGCGTACTCCAAATTTCTCTATCTAATTTAATACAAGGCGCACACCAATCTGAGCCTTGAAAAACGAGAACAATTATTTTATCTTCATCTGAAGCTAATTGTTTAGAAGTTTCAAAATCAGTTTGCCAATTTTGCGAATACGATTGTATAGACATAAACGCAAAAACTATAATAAAGAGTTTGATTTTCATAATTTCATTTTGATAACTGATACTTAAAGTCGTATAAAATTACAATAAATTACAAACACATTAACATGAAATGGAAGTATTTACAATTATTGCAACAAATCAATCTGACGATCGTGATAACCCAACAAATACAATACGCCATCTAATCCTATGCTAGAAATAGAGCTTTGTGCATTGTCTTTTACTTTAGGTTTTGCATGAAAAGCAATACCTAAACCAGCTAGATTTAACATTTGCAAATCATTTGCACCATCACCAACAGCAATGGTTTGACTAATATCAATACCCATATTATCAGCTAACAATTGTAAATATTCTGCTTTTTTACTACCATCTACAATATCACCAAGATAGCCACCTGTTAAAACACCATCTTTAATTTCTAATTGATTAGCGTAGACGTAATCAATATCTAATTTTTCCTGAAGATAATGACCAAAATATGTAAAACCACCAGATAAAATAGCTGTTTTAAAGCCATAATAATGTAACGTATCGATTAAGCGTTTTGCTCCTTTAGTAATTGGCAAGCGTTCTGCAACTTCTTGTAACACAGATTCACTTAGACCTTCTAAAAGTTTCATACGTTGTTTAAAACTCTCCTGAAAATCAATTTCACCTTGCATAGCAGATTCTGTAATTGCTTTCACTTTCTCTCCAACACCAGCTAATTCTGCTAACTCATCAATAACTTCTGTCTGAATTAGTGTAGAATCCATATCAAAACAAACCAAACGTCTATTTCTTCTAAAAATATTATCTTCTTGAAAAGCAATATCAACATCTAACTCCTTAGATATATCCAATATTTTTTGAGTAAAATCAGACTTATCTTTTATTTCTCCTCTTATTGATAATTGAATTGATGCTCTTGGATATTCTACTTTTTTAACTAAAGATGTACGACCAGTTAATCGCTTTATAGAATCGATATTTAAGTTTCTTGCTGAAATTATTTTAGTGACTTCCGAAATTTGTTCTGCAGTCAATTTCTCGCCTAAAATAGTAACGATATAACGATTCTTCCCTTGCAGATTTACCCAATCTTCATAATCTTGAAGTGAAATTGTTGAAAATTTAGCTGTGATACCAAGCTCATAAGCTTTAAACAATAAATCTTTGAGAACTGCTGCTGATTTTTTTCCAGATTTAATTTCAAACATAATACCTAGAGATAAGGTATCGTGAATATTAGCTTGACCAATATCTAAAACTTTAGCATCGTATTCTGCTAATACTCCCGTTAAGCTTGAAGTTAATCCTGGTTTATCTTGTCCTGAAATATTTAATAAGAAAATGTCTGTAGCCACAGTTACTGATTTATACTTTTATAATTGTAAAAATCAAGATTCTATTTGATATATAAAAATTATTTAGACTGCGAATTATATAATAATAACCTGTAAAGTCTATATAATTCGTAACGTTAACCTTCTATTTAATAAATCTACTATGCCAGCTTTCGCTAGCAGGTACTTCCCAATTTTCATTAAATTCTGCAATATTGGTTACTAGGTTATTAAATACAATAGTGTTTTTAGATACTGATTTTTGTTGTGCCATTTTTTTGAAATCAATCAGTGGTTTATAAGCAATAAACTCACCTTGTTTATAAGACACATTCATTTTATCCATTAGATCTACATTATATTGCTGCTCTAATTGTTGTATAAAGTTAACTGAAGAATCTATAGAACAACCTGTTGCATTATTTAAACTTTGATCCATAGCTATCACAATAAATCGCTTATACACTAACTTATAACCCGCTTTTAAATCTTTTCCGTGAGCAGTCCAAGCCTCTATAAATGTATCTAATTGTGTTTTCAGTTGCTCTAATTCTTCGTCTGAAAACGAACGATTAGATTGGTAAATCCATACTCTAGATTCTTCTGGCAAAGTGTTAAAATCAACTAACATAATTATCTCTTTTTTATAAGAACAAAAGTACAATTTTACATCCAATCTTTATCTTGAGATTCCACCTTAAATAATAAGAAATTATAAATAGCTAAAGCTTCTGATTTCGAAACATAAGGAATTGTAACCGATTTAGATGCTGTGGAAATTACAACGGATGCAATACGTCTTCGATTTTGAAAAATGGTCTGTTTTATCTTTACTGCTTGAATTTTATGAATCTCCAAAATATTAGTTGTGGTATCAATCACTCCGCTCCCAATGGTCACAAAATCGTCTGAAATTATATAATACGCCTTTTTAAAAGCAAAATAAACATACAGTACTGCAAAAGGAATAAAAATGGTATTAATCAATAACATTTGAACACCAAAAAAGAACACAGATAAACCGTTAATAACAATACCAAAAACAAGCATTTCTAAGGCAGAAATTCGCATGAAATAAGGTCGTGGTTTTCCAGGTTCTCCTTCACCATTATATGTTATTAAAAGTTTATTTACGAGATAATTTAGTTGCTCTTTTTCTAAAGCAACAATTTTAAAATTCTTTTGTTGCTTTACATTAACCATGGCTTGTTTTACAGATAAGCTATGTAGATTAAAATATTGTTTTACACGGTTGGTTGTAATTACTAAATTCTGAATGCGGCTTGGAGTTAAACTCAAGGATACTTTATTAAAAAGGCCTTTATTAATTTCAATGGTTTTTTGATGTTCTACTACCTCCAAATTAAAATTAATGATAAACGTTTTTACCACTGAAAACAAAAAGGAAATTAAAATCACCACAACAACAATAATAACATTGGTGATTATTAAGTTTAAAATAGTGTGTTCATCTAATTTTACAAAATCATCAATATGCTTTTCTAATTCTAATGCTTCTAAAAAATCTTTAAATTCATTATAAAGTCCAAATGCAAAAGTGAATATCAGCAAAAAACTCTTAAAATGATTCTGAGACAAACCCTCTAATAGCAAACGTTTTGGCGTGACTTTAAAAAACACTTCTGTATCATCAATATATTCTTCTTGATCGTTTTCAATCGTTGCTTTAGTGAATAATTTCTTCTTTAATAATAAAGCCGTTGGTTTATCTAAAGCACTAATTTCAATTTCAGATTTTTTATCTCCTGCAGTTTCAATTTTAACAGAAACCACATTTATTAGCTGTTGTAAAAAATTTTGTTTGATATATACATTCTGAATTTTAGACTTCGGAATGATGGTATTATCCTTATTTATAATGCCTGTAGCTAAATGAAAATCGTCTTTATTGAGATAAAACTTAAAGTTGAGATATTTTAGAATCGCTATTATCAATATTATAATAAGAACTGCGACTAAGCCCAACAACATCATTGTTGGTGTTATACCACCAAACGTTTTTCGTCGCATTATTGAAACACCAAAAGCAATAAAAAGCACAAAAAACTTTTTAAAAAAATTAAAGGTATTAAATGCAAAAATGATAATAATACCTTTTGAAGATTGCCTTATAGGTTGTGAAAAATCAGTTGTTTCCATTAACCTTGTCGCTAATTATTTCCTTCATCTGTTTCGCTTCAAGATGTGGCAACCCTTTAATGCTTAAATCGCTACCTGCTTCTCCTGCTGTGAAAATTTTAAGTGTAGATAATCCGAAATATCTTGCTAACCAACTTCGAGATTCTTCAACATGTTGAATTCTAGATATCGGAACGGTAGTTATTGAGTGAACTATTAATCCTTTAGCATACACTACATCGTGCTCACGCATAGCGTATTTTCGTTTTTTAAATGCTAATAAACTTACTATGAAATTAAAAATACAGAACACTACTACAGCAGATAGCATGTAATATAAATTAAGTTGAACCTCTTCCTTTTTTTCAATAACATACTTTAAACCAAATACTAATCCAATTAAACCTGCATAGATGGCAAGTTTATTGAGCATAATAATTTTAAAATATGATTTTGAAATGGGTTTTAATACAAGACCTTCAACTTTTGGTAAGTTTTCTGTTTGAATCTGAAGATTTGTGAAGTTCATTGTTTATACATATTGTTAATCTTTCTTTTTTGTGATTTTATACCTAAAGGCATAACTCATTACTAGTCCAAAAAAGAAAGCATTAAATAGAAACTTTAGAAAAGAAAATGGTTGGTCTGTAAAATAATCTAAACCTGCCATTAATGAAGCATATAGTAAACCAGTGCCAACACCTGAAATAACCCTCTTTTTTAATGGTAGTTTTTCAATATTGTTTCCCACAACTTTATACTATTATGCATCAGCAATTAACTCAGCAATATCCATCACCTTAATGTCTGCTTCTTTTTCTTTGAATTTTACACCATCTGTCATCATGGTATTACAATACGGACAACCTGTAGCAATAATTTCTGGTTGTGTCTCTAATGCATCTTCAGTTCTTAGTATATTGATTTCCTTATTTCCTGGTTCGGCATCTTTAAACATTTGTGCACCTCCTGCTCCACAACATAAAGCTGTTCCTTTATGTCGTTTCATTTCTATTAAAGTTGCATTGGTTTTTTTAAGCACGTCTCTAGGTGCTTCATAAACACTATTTGCTCTACCTAAATAACATGGATCATGAAATGTAATGCGTTTACCTTTATACGTATTACCATCTAAAGTTAAACGACCAGAACTTATTAATTCTTCTATAAATTGTGTGTGATGAATAACATCATAGTTACCACCAAGACCAGGATATTCATTTTTAAGGCAGTTAAAAGAATGAGGATCACAAGTTACGATGCGCTTTACTTCATAAGCATTGAGCACTTCAATATTCATAACAGCTTGCATTTGAAATAAAAATTCATTTCCTGCACGTTTTGCTACATCACCTGTGTTACTTTCTTCAGTTCCTAAAACTGCAAAATCTACATTTGCCTTGTTTAAAATCTTTACAAAAGCTCTAGTGATTTTCTTTGCTCTATCATCATAACTACCAGCAGAACCTACCCAAAATAAAATTTCTGGTTGCTTGCCTTCTGCCATCATTTCTGCCATAGTAGGCACTTTTAGTTGCTCGCTCATGTTCTTTAATTATTGTTTCTTATAAGTTACAATTAATCCTAAACCAATACCTAGCAATCCGCCAGCTATAAATCCACCAAAAAATCCTGTTTCATAATTCCAAATAACAAAAAATGAAATCACTGACAAAATCAAAATTAAGATACCTAGTTGAAGTCTATATTGTGGTTTTAATTTTAAAAGATAACTCATATCTATTCATCCTTCCAATTTAAACGATCCATTTGGTTGTAAGGCCAAGGAGCACCATTGTTTTCTATATTGGTCATCATGTTATTTAATTCCATTGGTGCTGCACTTTGCTCCATTACTAAATAACGACGCATGTCCATAATAATAGATAATGGATTTATACTCACAGGACATTCCTCAACACAAGCATTACAAGTGGTACAAGCCCACAATTCTTCGTTTGTTATGTAATCTCCTAAAAGTTGTTTGCCATCATCTACAAATTTGCCTTTATTAAGGTCTATATTTTTCCCTACTTCTTCTAAACGATCTCTCGTATCCATCATAATCTTACGAGGCGATAATTTCTTACCAGTAAGATTTGCAGGACATGCAGACGTACAACGACCACATTCCGTACATGTATAAGCATTAAGAAGTTGCACTTGTGTTAAGTCCATAACATCACTTGCTCCAAATTTTGCTGGCACTTCGTCTTCTGAAGTCTCGGCTGGTGCAGCATAAGGATCCGCATCTGGATCCATCATTAACCTTACTTCTGCCGTAACCGCTTCTAGGTTATTAAATTTTCCTTTTGGCTCTACACTTCCGTAATAGACATTAGGAAATGCTAAAAGAATATGTAAATGTTTTGAGAAGTATAAATAATTTAAAAATATAAGAATACCTATGATATGAAACCACCAAGCAGCTCTTTCAATAGTGTGTAGCGTTCCTGCAGAAAAACCATCGAACCATGGAGCAATAAATTGAGAAATTATATTACCTGAACCCATGCTTTGGAATGTAGTATCTGTTGCATTCATTACCAAGAATAAACACATTAGCACTACTTCAAAATAAAGAATAATATTACCATCACTCTTTGGCCAACCTTTCATTTCTGAACTTAAGAAACGTTTAATCTTAATAACATTTCTTCTAATCCAAAATATAATTACAGACACCAAAACTAAAACTGCTAATATCTCGAATGATCCAATTAGAAAACCATAAACTGATTCTGGTAAAATTGATAAACCAATTCTGTGTGTACCAAAAAGGCCATCGATAATAATCTCTACAACTTCAATATTTATAATAACAAAACCAACATAGACAATAACATGTAGAAAACCAGAAACTGGTCGTTTTACTATTTTACTTTGGCCTAATGCTATATTGACTACGTTTTTCCAACGCTCAGAAGTATGGTCACTAGCATCAACTTTGTGCCCCAACTTAATGTTGCGGATTAACTTTTTTACATTGTTTGCAAAATAGCCAATACCTGCGATTAAAATAACTGCAAAAATGATATTTGGTAAATATTCCATATTTTGGAAGGATCTAATTATTATTTAATTCTGCTGCTGTAGGTTCCTCATAAGGAATCTCTTTTTTGGATAAAATACGTCTGTATCTCGCAGGATGTAATTTAATATCTAAAAGTAATAGCTCTAATTCTTTAGTTGCATTTTCTAAATTATCATAAAGCGCATCGTCTTTTAATAATTTGCCCATCGTACCTTCACCAGCTTCTAAACCAGATGCTAATTGATTGAATTTTAAGATCATTTCATCTAAATTCTTAACCGTATTAGCTAGATTAGCTTCATTCAAACTTTTTACTAAAACAGCTAATTCTGCACTTGTTTTATCAAAATTCTCTAACATGGATGCTATTTTCTCATCGTTCTTTCGAATTAGATCATTAGCCGAAAATGCTACATTTTTAAAAGATTTTAAAGTTGAATTTAACTCTGCTATGGTTTTTTTCAAGCCTTCATCAGAGTCGTCTATCACCAAATCATTTAAACTATTAACTAAAGTATCTGCCGATTTAAGCGTTGTGCCCAAATCATTGCTAATACCAGAGAAGTCATCACCTAAAGAACTGATAACACCTTCTTTTACTTCAGATAAAATATAATCACCAGCTTGGGCTGTATTACCGTCTGCAGCATCAATTATAGCTAAGGCACTACCTCCCATTAAACCTGTTTGGTATAACCTTACCTTACTGTTTTTAGAAAATTTTAATTTTGGAGTAACTGAAAATTCCACTATTGTTTTACCCGAATCAAAATCATAATCAATAGCTTCTATCTTACCTATCTTATTACCTTTTATCGTTACAGGAGACGACATAGTAAGACCATTATAATCAAACTTTGTATAGTAGTTATTAGAACTTGTAAATAAATCTTCTCCTTTTAGATAAGTGAATAAAAATATAAAAAGGGCAATACCAGATAATACTAATATGGCTGTTTTAATTTCTCTTGAGATTTTCAATGGGCTTTTCTTTGGTTTGAAACAAAATTAGGAATAAATATATTAATAATAATTTTAATCTTTAGCAGATTTCAAAGCCTCTGTCATACTAATTCTTTTACCCCCTTTAAATGCGACAATAAATGCTCCGGAATAACCATTTTGCTTCGCCTGGTCTTGAAGTCGGATCACTTCATTATAATCTGAAGTATTTCCGCTAAAATATTTATAGATTTTACCTGTATGTTCTCGTGAGATATCAGAAAGTCCCTTGAAGTTATATGATTTAGCTTCTAACTCTCTAGAACTTGCCGCAATTTGAACTTTAAAAGTAACACCATCAATAATTCTTGGTTCACTTTCTTCTTCATTTGCTGTCTGTTTGGTTTCAGCAACCATAATATGACTTCCAACATTTTGATCGAGTTCTTTTTTATAATCTAAAATAGCCGTTTTTATAGCAGTTGCCATTTTTGTCTGTCCTCCTTTAGTATTAAGATAACTACCTTCACTTTTATTGGTTAAAAAACCAACTTCTATTAAAACACTTGGCATATAAGTATTACGAATTACTAGTAAACTCGCTTGTTTTAACCCTCTACTTTTTCGCTTTGCACTATTTATAAAGTTATCTTCTATTTTACGGGCTAAAACAATACTTTGTTCAACATAGACTTCTTGTTCTATACCTATAGCAATTGTAGACTCTGGTGAACTAGGATCAAAACCTGCATAATTCTCCTTATAATTATCCTCTAAAAAAATCACTTCGTTTTCACGTTTAGCAACATCAAAATTTCGACCTGTATTTTTTTCTCCTAAAACAAAAGTTTCAGTTCCGCTTGCTTGAGAACTATGCGCATTACAGTGAATAGACACAAATAAATCAGCATCAGCTTTATTGGCTATATTAGCACGTTCATGTAATTCCACAAAAACATCAGTTTTTCTGGTATAAATTACCTTTATATCAGAATTCTTTTCTAAGGCTTTGCCAACTTCTAATGTTACTTTAAGCGCAATATTTTTTTCACTGTGTCCATTACCAACATTACCAGAATCATGTCCTCCATGTCCTGCGTCTAAAACCACAACAAACTTTTCTTCTTGCGCATGCAATGCAGCATAAGATGTTAAAGATGTTATAAATAAAAGGACAAATAATACTATTAAGTGTTTTTGGTTCGTTTGCATATTCAAATTAACGGTTTATCAACTCGGTTTATTACTCATTTCTATAGGTTACAGTTAATATTTTTAACTTTATGATTATATATAAATTAATCACAAAAAAATAGCTGTACTTTTGGCGATTCAAAAACCGAGCCATACTTTTACAAAAATACATTTAAAAGCATTGCGTACAAATAGCTTACACATACTTTTTGCTTTGAGTTTTACAGTGTTTATCAACACTTTTAGCTTCGCACAAGAATTACCAAAAAAGAACGGTTCCATACCTGCTGAACAGGTTAAGGATTCCACTACAATTGTTATTGATTCAATTGCTAAACCGTTGGTTAACATTAAGGAAGTTGACTCTACTAAAAAAGATTCTACAAAAAAAGAAGGTTTTTTAACTGATGTTGTAAAATACAAAGCTTCAGATTATGTATCCTTAAGTCAAAAGAAAAAAAAGATTTATCTTTATAATGAAGCCGAAGTGCTTTATAAAGACATGGAGATTAAAGCTGGTATAATTGTTATTGATTATAGCAAAAACTTAGTTTACGCAGGACGAATAAAAGATTCTACTGGATACTCACAGCGACCTATTTTTAAACAAGGTGAAAATGTAATTGAACCAGATTCCATTGTGTTTAATACCGAAACTAAAAAAGCCTTAGTATTTAACTCTAGAACAGAACAACAAGGATTTAAAGTGTATTCTCCAATTACAAAAAAGGAGAATGATTCCGTTTATTTTATGAAAAACGGAAAGTTTACAACCGCTGAAAGTGAAGAAGATCCAGAATATCAGTTTGTAACTACAAAAATGAAATTGGTTCCAGACAAAAAAGTTATTGTTGGACCAACTTATATGGAGATTTATGGCGTACCAACTCCAATTGCGTTGCCATTTGCATTTTTTCCTATGACAAAAAAACAAACCTCAGGTATTATTTTCCCTTCATTTGGAGAAGACAATAATAGAGGCTACAATTTGCAAAATGGTGGTTATTATTTTGCCATTAGTGATTATTTAGACTTAGCTGTATTAGGAGATTATTATACTAATGGAAGTTATGGTTTACGACTAGAAAGCAACTATGCTCTACGTTATAAATATAGAGGAAACGTAAGTTTTAGATACGAAAACTTACTAAATGAAGAACGAGGTTTCCCAGATTTTAGCCAAAGTACAATTTACAATATAAGATGGTCGCACAGCCAAGACACTAAATCTAACCCAAATTCGCGTTTTTCAGCGTCTGTAAACTTAGGTAGTAGTTCATATTTTCAAGAATCTATAAACCAATTAAATCAATCTAATTTTTTAAATAATACCTTAGCATCTTCCGTCTCCTATTCTAAGACATTTGCTGGTGAACCACAAGTAAACTTAAGCTTAACAGCTACGCATAGACAAAACACTAATACTGGAGATATAGATTTAACCTTACCTACATTGCAAATGTCTATGGGTAGAGTTTATCCATTTGCACCTAAAACAGGCACAAAAAAAGGTGTTATTCAGAATATTAACTTTCAATTAAATACCAGAGGAGAATACTCAATAAGTACTACTGATTCTTTATTTGGTAAAAGCGAAATGTTTGATGATGCTCAAACAGGCATGAAACATAGCATTCCTATTACTACCAATTTTAAGGTTTTCGATCATTTTAGTGTAAGTGCCAATGCTAATTTAGAAGAAACTTGGACACTTAAAACCATCAAAAAATATTATGACCAAACATTAGAAGAAGTAGTAACTTTAGATCAAAATGGTTTTGATCGTTATTTAACTTATAATGTAGGAGCAAGTATTGGAACCACTGTTTATGGTATGTATAATTTTGAAGAAAAAGGTGAGGATAAAAAGATAAAAGCGATTCGTCATGTAATGCGACCTTCTATTAGTTATTCTATTAGTCCTTCTTTTGATCAGTATTACGAAACTTATGATGTCATTGATGCAGATGGAACCACAAGTGACCAAGTAGAATACTCACGCTTTCAAAACTCACTTTACGGTAGTCCTGGCAATAATTTTTCTAGTAGTGTTGGCTTTACTTTAGGTAATAATATTGAAGCGAAAATTAGAGCTAAAGACTCTACTAAAACAGAACCCGAAAAAATATTTATATTAAATAATCTGAATTTCTCAACAGCTTATAATATTGCTGCAGATTCTTTGAGATGGAGTCCTGTTCGTGTTAGTGGTGGTACTCAAATTTTAAATAAAAAGATGAGTATTAATTTTGGAATGACATTAAATCCCTATGCTCTAGACAGTAATAACAGTGTTATCAATACATTTAACATTAATAATGGAGGTAGCTTGTTTAGACTAACATCTGCTAATATAAATATGAGCTACACGTTATCTAATGATAGCTTTTCTGGTAAGGATAGTGAATCTGATTCTGATAAAGCTTCTTCAAAAGAATCTGGACGTTCTGGTGGCCGAACGGATGATTTGTTTGGTAAATCTCAAGATTTCGCAGATCAACGGCTTTCTGACAATGATAAAAACAAGGATGACAAAAACGATAATAACGAATTCTATAATTACAAAATACCTTGGAGTTTAAGATTGGCTTATTCCGCTAATTACACAAATACAAGGCGAGACAACACCATATCTTCACATTCATTAATGTTTTCTGGAGATGTAGATCTATCTCCACGATGGAGCGTTGGTGCATCTTCTGGTTACGACTTTTTAAACCAAGGTTTTACATATACACAATTGCGATTTGAACGTGATTTATTAAGCTGGAAAATGAATTTTTCTTGGATTCCTTTTAGTGATCGTAGCTCTTGGAATTTCTTTATTGGTATTAAATCTAGTCTACTTAAAGATTTAAAATACGACAAACAAAAAAGACCAGATCAACAAGTTGGAAATTAATTTATAAATTGACAATTTTCTATAAATTTGTAAAAAAGCAACTCTTTGTTTTAGTCTGTTTTGATGTTTTTTCTTTGTGAAAATATCTTAAATTTGACGCATAGATTATGCTTAATTACAATTATTTAAAACAAGCAAAAATATATTTTAACACAAAAGTTAAGTACAAATAAATTCAGCATTCAAAATGAAAAAAATCATAAACACAACAAAAGCACCAGCTCCAATTGGACCATACAATCAAGCTGTTTTAGTAGGAAATACACTTTACACATCTGGACAAATAGCATTGCATCCAGAAACAATGGAATTGGTATTAGAAGATATTAAAACTGAAACGAAACAAGTTATGGAAAACATGAAAGCCGTTTTAGAAGCTGCTGATATGACGTTTGAAAATGTTATTAAATCATCCATATTTATTAGTGACATGAATAACTTCAAACAAATAAACGAAGTTTACGGTAAATATTTTGATGAAGCCACCGCACCTGCAAGAGAAACTGTTGAAGTAGCTAATTTACCAAAGTTTGTAAATGTTGAGATTAGCATGATTGCTATTAAATAATACTTAACCTCCTTTAATTGACAGTATCTGTTGAAGCGCTTATTGTCTTAGTTTTTTTCTAAAAAACGCTCTCCAATTTATAGCTTCTAAATTTGGAAGTAATGGTCCATCTTGCTTTGGTCTTCCAAATAATTGCGGAACATACTTATTTAACGCATTTATTATTGGATAACACACCAATAAAGATAGTATTGAAATAACTAATGCATAACCTGTAATTTGCCACCATATGCCATTATCTGGATATAAACTACCTAAGAATTTATTAAGAAACGCATAAAAAATACCATTTAGACCAATTAAAATAAGTGTGTTTTTTCCAATAAAATCAAATACTTTATTAGATTTCAATATTATAGATAAACTAATAATACCAAGTATCCCTAAAAACGATGAAATTAAAAACCATAATAAACTTCCATACTGAGCATAAATCATATTAACATTAAACCCTTCAAAAGGACTATTAATATTATAGGTAAAAAACAACCCTACAAAACCTACGAATACTAATGGTATAAATACCCATTTAGCCGTATTCACAAGCTTATTTATATATGGGTATATCACATATCCTAATAGATAAAAACCAATTGCAATTATTGCAGTATGAATAAACCACACATTTTTATCAACACCTGTTAAAGCCGAAAATTGTTCTATTCTATTACTAATTATAACTCCACCTACAAGAAACACAAACCCAATAATAAACAATGCAAATGGCTTTTTAAATATCGTCGTAATTGCAGCGATTATAACCTCTGCAACAAATAAGCACACTAAAAACCAAGTAATAATATTTAATTGTGGATTACCTCTACCGTAACTCAATATTTGTTTTACAATAGTTCCTAACTTTAGACTATCATAACTAATAAAATTATAAATCAACCATAGTGGTAATGACAATAATGCAAAAGCAAATACTGGTAGTAATCGTCTAAGAAAAAGCTGTTTAAATTTTAAACTAAAACTCGTAACTGGTTTAAAATAAAATCCCGAGATAAAGAAGAACAAAGGCATATGAAATGCATAAATATACTTGTGCTGCAGAAAAGCAATATCATTAGTTTCAGAATATAGGTTTTTAACAAAATGTCCGTAAAAAACCAAAAACATTCCAATGGCTTTAGCTGTATCTACCCACTCTATTCGAGACTTCGATTTTTTATTTAACATAATAACAAGAGAATCATATAATTACCATTAAGACGAAAAGTCACGAGAAAACATTAAGTCTTAAAATGTCATCAAAAGTAATTAAGCAAACATAAAAAAACAATACGTAGTTTTACGTATATAAAATTAATTACTTTATTTTTAATTTTAAAATTACTCACCTCCTTGAAGCTAAAAAAATCAGAACTAAAAGAATTCCTTGATGAAAAGGTAGTTCTCTACAATAATCCTAAATTTATTGATAGCGACCCTATTCAGATTCCTCATCAATTCTCAAAAAAAGAAGATATTGAAATCGCAGCTTTTTTGGCTGCCACGATTGCTTGGGGAAATAGAAAAAGCATTATAAAAAATGCTAACCAAATGGTAGAATTATTAGACCACTCTCCATTTGAGTTTATTACACAACATCAAGAATCTGATTTAGAAAAACTAAGTCATTTTGTGCATCGTACATTTAATGGTAACGATTTTATTCAATTCATAAAAAGTTTAAAAAACATTTATACCAATCATAACGGTTTAGAGTCTGTATTTTCAAAATATGCTCAAAGTGATTCTCTTCAACATAGCATTCATCACTTCAGGAAAGTGTTTTTTGAAATTCCACATTTAGAACGCACAAAAAAGCACGTGAGTGATCCGCTAAAAAATTCGGCAGCTAAACGCATTAACATGTTTTTACGTTGGATGGTAAGAAATGATAATAACGGTGTTGATTTTGGTATCTGGAGTTCCCTTTCACCTTCTCAACTTAGCTGTCCTTTAGACGTACATTCTGGTAACGTAGCCAGAAAACTCAGCTTACTAAAACGAAAACAAAATGACGGTAAAGCTTTAGCTGAATTAGACAAAGCATTGCGCCAGTTAGACACTAAAGATCCCGTAAAATACGATTTTGCCTTATTTGGGTTAGGAGTTTTTGAAGGATTTTAAACTTTTTAGCAAATAAAAAAGGCTTCCAAATTGGAAGCCTTTTTTATTATTAATATTCTACAAATTATCCTTTCAACCAAGCTGCTCTTAATGCTTTCTGAGCTTCAGTAGCATTTTCGTCTTCAACAATTCTTTCATCAGCGGCATACGCTTTTGTCAATGTTGCTTTAATTAGCATTGGCTTTCCATCACGTTCTAAATCCATAGTGATTTCTTGTCCTTCTTCCCATCCAAACATACCGCCAATAACACCTTGTGCATTTGCTAAAGTTAAATCTGTTCCGTTTACTTTCTTAATTACATCACCAGCTTTAACACCTTGAGATTTCCAAAAAGAATTCTTTTCTGCCATTGGTGAAAAGAAAATAATTCCTTTCTCTTGGTCACCATCAAAAATAACATTTTGTCCGCCAGCAAAGATATAATTAGTTTCCACTTGAGTTTCTCCCATTTTTAAACCAACCATTGCAAAAAACTCATTATAGTTAATTGGCACATCACCTTCTACATGCGTTTTTAAGAATTCACCAACACTTGGGTACGTCATTGCTGTAATTTCAGAAATCAGCTTATCATCTTCAAAAGGCTTTTCTTTTCCATATTTTGCAGATAACTCTTTCATTAAAGAAAGCATACTTCTATTTCCATCACTTTCTTTTCGCATTAAAATATCAATACACATACCCATCAATGCACCTTTCATATATACATTGTAATATTGAGAAGCATATGGTTCATTCAAAACGTTTTCGCTCATAATAGTAAAACTCATAGCATCATCTAAACGACGAGTTGAGATATCTATTTTAGACTTTATAGTATTGTAGAATGTTGCTTCGTCTACTAAACCTTCATGAACCTGAAAATGCTGAGCAAAATATTCTGTTACACCCTCGTACATCCATAAATGCTTAGAGAATGTTGGTTTGTTGTAATCAAAATAATGAATATCTTCAGAATGCACAGACAACGGAGTTACAATATGAAAAAACTCATGCGAAACAACATCAATCATTGAAGCTTTAAGATCCTCTAAACTTTCATTTTCACCGAAAACAGCCACTGTAGACGTGTGATGCTCTAAGGCACCAAAACCTTTTGGCGAAGTCTCATCTCCTCTAGACAAATACACATAAATATCATAACGTGGTGTACTATTTACATCACCTAAATATTTTTTTTGAGCTTCCATCATTTTATAAACAGTCTCTTTTAAACTTGCTGCAGTATGTTTTCCTGTAGGAGAATAAAGACTTAAAACAATTTTAATATCACCAACCATAAATTCTTCAACATCCAATTTCCCATACATCATTGGGTTATCTGTAATATCAAAATAACGTTGTGCAAAATAACTACTTGTTAAAACAGTACCATTTTCGCTAGACTTAACACCTTTATCTTCTAAAGCAGAAGTTCTAACAAAATTAGCTGGAGCTGTAACATCAACGGCATATTGACTGTTCTTTAAAGAATCAAAATAACCAATAAATCCATGAAGATTTAAAACAAAGTTATCAGATTCAATATTTGTACCAGCAGGTGAAAATGGCTCTTCTCCTCCTATTGCACCACTGGTTTCGGTATCAAAAGTATCATTAACGTAATATTGAATTTTATCTAATTTAGTGGCATCAGTAATAGTCCAAGTATTGTCATCAACTTTAGTCGAAGATAATTCATTACCGTCATAATCTAAGGCTTTAAAATCATCTACATACTTACCAAAATCACTAACAGAATAAGTTCCTTGCACTACTCTTGGCAATCTGTAAGTAACAGTTTCAGTAGTAAATCTACCTGGATTAATAGTAACCGGAACTCTATCATTATTAACCGCTGTTAAATCTAAGGCTGTAACAATAGGATTGCTAACTGCTAAATCATTAACGCTCTGTTTTGCAGATCCACAACCTACTAAAACGACACCTAAGCCAAGAATGGCCAAATAATTCTTCATGTTTAAATTTTTAATTTTTTAATTAAGACGCACAAATCTACAATGTGTTACTATTAAAAACCTAAAGGTTTTGTTAAATTCGCAATATGTCGCAACCTCTAGTTAGCATTTTAGTGCCATTTAAAAATACCGAAGCATTTATTGCTGAGTGTATTAATTCTATTTTAGACCAAACTTATTCTAATTGGGAAACTATTTTCATTGATGACAATTCCGATGATAACTCTTACAGTATTGTTGAAAAACATGCTAAAACTGATGCTAGAATTAAAGTTTACAAAAATAATCACTCAGGCATTATAGAAGCCTTAAAAACAGCTTATAAACATTCTTCAGGAAGTTATATAACACGAATGGATAGTGATGATTTAATGACACCTATCCGTCTTGAAACCATGGTTAACAGCCTAGAAAAACATGGTAAAAAACATTTAGCCGTAGGGCAAGTAAAATATTTTAGAGCGGATGGACTCAGTGATGGCTTTGCACGTTATGAAAGTTGGTTAAATTCTTTAACTATTCAAGGCCGAAATTATTCGGAAATCTATAAAGAATGCGTGATTCCGTCTCCTTGTTGGATGCTTCATCGCAGTGATTTTGAAGCTTGCAACGGTTTTAATTCTGAAATTTATCCTGAAGATTACGAATTAGCTTTCCGATTTTACAAAGCTAATTTCACTTGTATTCCATGTGATAAAGTATTACTTCATTGGCGAGATTATAGTACCAGAACCTCTAGAACACACGAGCATTATGCTGAAAATTCATTTTTAGACCTTAAAGTAAAATACTTTATAGAATTGAATTATGATGCATCGCGACCATTGGCTATTTGGGGAGCAGGACATAAAGGCAAAACGCTAGCCAAAATACTTTTGAAACAAAACATTCCTTTTTATTGGATTTGTGATAACCCTAAGAAAATAGGAAAACATATTTACG
Organism: Winogradskyella eximia; assembly: GCF_003386165.1. Taxonomy (GTDB): domain Bacteria; phylum Bacteroidota; class Bacteroidia; order Flavobacteriales; family Flavobacteriaceae; genus Winogradskyella; species Winogradskyella eximia. Next base: position 68,252 of record NZ_QRDV01000005.1, read on the forward strand.
ACCAAGAACTCTTTAATTTTGATTATTTAGCTGAACTTAAAAACCCTCAAAGCATCGTAACAGTTGCTAATACAAAAGCCCAAGAAGAAATTACACGCTATTTTGAAACTCAAAACATGCAGACCATGATAGATTATTTCTTTTTCTGTTAAATTTCTCAGAAGCTGAACGAGGTTATCTCTAATGATTATTTATATTTGAACAATCCAGACCTGCTAGGTTTTTGAAACCTGCTAGGTCTTTAAATTAGCAACTATAATTACAACGAATGCAGTTTAAAAATCCCGAATTACTTTACGCTCTATTTTTGCTGGTCATTCCTATTCTTATACATTTATTTCAGCTGCGTCGTTTTCAGAAAGTTCAGTTTACCAACGTTAAGTTTTTAAAGTCCGTTAAACTGCAAACTCGTAAAAGTTCTCAGCTAAAAAAGTGGATTACTTTATTAACTAGAATGCTACTTTTAGCATGTGCCATTATAGCGTTTGCACAACCTTTTATTCCCAACACAGAAGATTTTAACGAATCACAAGAAACCGTTATTTATTTAGACAATTCCTTTAGCATGCAAGCCAAAGGCGCTAATGGAACGCTGTTAAATGAAGCCATTCAAGATATTATAAATACGTTGCCTGAAGATGAAACTATCAGTCTTTTCACTAATGATAAAACTTTTAGAAATACAACGGTTAAAGCTTTAAAGAATGATTTAATACAATTAACGCATTCGCCAACACAGCTTAATTATGATGCTGCATATCTCAAAGGGAAACAGTTATTTTCTAATCAAGGTGCAGCAACACGTAATTTGGTTTTGGTATCCGATTTTCAACAAAAAGGAAACCTATTAAATTTTGAAGCGGATTCTACTGTTCAGCTTAAATTGGTGCAGCCTAAATCTACTTTGGTTTCAAATATTAGTATCGATAGTATTTATGTTTCTAATTCAACCTCTGAAACTTTAGATTTAAATGTAATAGTATCTAATGAGGCCAAACCAATAGACAACGTCACCATTTCATTATTTAATGATGATGTATTGCTCACTAAGAGTGCTGTTGATATTGACAAAGAAGCGGAAGCGACATTTACCATTCCTAACAATAAAGTGATTAATGGAAAATTAATGATTGATGATGCAGGTTTACAGTATGATAATACATTCTATTTTAATATTAATAATAAACCAAAAATTAAGGTTTTAGCTATTAATGAAACTGCTGATGACTCCTTCTTAAACAGAATTTATACAGAAGATGAATTCGACTTTAAAAGCTTCAAACTAAATGCACTTAATTTTAATTTAATTCCTCAACAAAATCTTATTGTTCTTAATGAGTTAGATAAAATTTCTAATGCATTAAAAACAGCTTTAGTTGCTTTTATAAATGATGGTGGGAAGCTACTAATCATTCCTTCAGATAAAATCGACTTAAATTCTTATAATCAAATACTTAATAACTTAAACATTAGTGTTTTCACTAAACAAAACACAAACGAAAAACGCATTACAAGCATTAACTACAATCATCCACTTTTAGCGAATGCATTTTATTCTAAAGTCACTAATTTTCAATATCCTAAGGTTGATAAATCGTATCGTTTTTCTTCAAATTTAAACAATGTTTTGTCTTATGAAGATGGCTCACCTTTCTTGGTAGGCAACTCTAATACTTACGTTTTTTCTTCGGCATTAAACACGGATAATTCAAACTTTAAAAACTCACAATTAATAATTCCTGTGTTATATAATTTAGGATTACAGAGTTTAAAATTGTCTAAATTATATTACACTATTGGTCAACCCAACTCTATTGCTATTCAAATCTCTATAGGACAAGATGATATTTTAACTTTAGATTCTGATGACACTTCCGTGATTCCATTGCAAAAAACCTATAGCAAATCTGTGGTTTTAGAAACCGAAGATTTCCCAAATACAGCAGGAATATTGAATGTAAAAAATAAAGAAAACGTATTAGAAAGATTAAGTTTTAATTACAATAGAACAGAAAGCAATCTTAGTTATTACGATTTAAAGACTTTAGCAAACACAGATACTGAATCGAGTTTAGCAACAACAATCAATAACATAAAAAGTAACACAAATGTTAATGCGCTATGGAAATGGTTTGTTATTTTTGCATTAGCATTTTTAATAGTAGAAATGTTACTTCTAAAATATCTTAAATGAACGCACTCATAAAATCTGCAACCATCGTTGATTCTAAAAGTGATTTTCACAATGAAACGGTTGATATTTTAATTGAAAAAGGTCGTATTTCCAAGATTTCAAAACAGATTACCAATTCTAATAATTACAAAGAAATTACACGAGACAATTTACATGTTTCTCAAGGTTGGTTTGATAGTAGTGTGTCTTTTGGTGAACCTGGTTATGAAGAACGCGAAATTATTAGTAACGGATTAAAAACAGCAGCAAATTCTGGTTTTACTTCTGTAGTCCTTAATGCCAATTCTAATCCTGTAATAGATTCTTATGCAGATATAACCTTTGTAAAATCTAAAGCCAGTGGCAATGCAGTGAGCCTCTATCCTATTGGTGCATTAACACAAGGAAGTAAAAGCGAAGATTTAGCCGAATTGTTTGATATGACCAATGCTGGAGCCGTTGCTTTTTACGATTATCAAAAACCAATTTGCAATCCTAATTTAATGAAGATTGCATTGCAATACGCAAGTAATTTTGATGGTTTGGTTTGTTCTTTTCCTCAGGAATCTAGAATTTCTGGCCTTGGTGTTGTTAATGAACATATTAATAGTACAAAATTAGGATTGAAAGGAAATCCGGCTTTAGCGGAAGAATTACAAGTGGCTAGAGATTTATTCTTATTAGAATATACGGAAGGTAAACTTCATATTCCGACAATTTCAACTGCTAAATCGGTAGAATTAATTAGAGCTGCTAAAGCGAAGAAACTGAATATAACTTGTAGCGTCGCTATTCATAATTTGGTTTTTACTGATGATGTTTTACATAGCTTTGACACCAATTATAAAGTCCTTCCACCATTAAGAACACAAACAGATTGTGATGCCTTAATTGAAGGTTTAAAAGATGGAACGATTGATATGGTGACTACAGACCATAATCCTATTGATATTGAAGACAAAAAGATAGAATTCGATTTTGCTAAATATGGCACTATCGGTTTAGAATCTGCTTTTGGCGCTTTGCAAAATATCTTTACCACAAAGAAAACAATAAGCCTTTTAACTCAAGGAAGATCTAGATTCGGAATTTCTGAATCATCAATAAAAGAAGGAGAATTAGCAGATTTAGCATTATTTAATCCTGATACTAATTACGAATTTAGCCTTCAAAATATTTCATCCCGTTCTAAAAACAGTATGTTTTTAGGCACAAAATTGAAAGGTGAAACTTATGGTATTATTGCCAACAATAAAATTGTATTAAAATAATGGACCAAAATACTATAGACGAAGGAAAAACATTAGGTTTAGTAGCTTACTTAACCTTAATTGGTACGTTGATTGCCTTTTTTATGAATAGAGAAAAACCTAATCCATTTACAGCTTTTCATATTAGACAAGGATTGGGTTTAGGTATACTTTATATGATTATTGCTTACGTGGTAAGTAGTTTAAATAGCATGATGGCAAGTATGTCTTTTTGGATTTTCTTTTCAATTTTATTCTTTTATGGGCTTTTTGGAGCGATTACAGGAAAATTGAACAAAATTCCTTTAATTGGAGACTTTTTTCAAAAAACTTTTAAATCAATTGGTCAGTAAACATGTCAAAACTACACTATATCACAAGACCTTCTTCTCTTAAAGAAAACGCACCACTTTTAATAATGTGCCATGGTTACGGCAGTGACGAAAATGATTTATTTTCTTTTGCTTCAGAATTACCAGAAGAATTAATGATTATTTCATTGAGAGCACCTTATGCCATGCAACCATACGGCAATGCTTGGTACGCTATTAATTTTGATGCTGATAAAGGTAAATGGAGTGATAATGAACAAGCCAAAGAATCAGTAGAAAAAATTGCTAAATTTATTGATTATGCTTGTAATACATATGCTGTAGATTCTAAAAATGTAACCTTATTGGGCTTTAGCCAAGGTACTATTTTAAGTTATGCTGTAGCATTAAACTATCCTGAAAAAGTAAAAAATATCATCGCTTTAAGTGGTTATATTAATGAAGATATTTTACCAGAAACTATAAAAGAAAGCGACGTAGCTCATCTTAACTTTTTCTGTTCACATGGATCTGTAGATCAAGTTATTCCTGTAGATTGGGCTAGAAAAGCACCAATATTTTTGGATGCTTTGCATATTAATAATGTGTATTCTGAATATCCTGTTGGCCATGGTGTTGCTCCTCAAAACTTTTATGATTTAAAAGCCTGGTTAGAAAAGCATATTTAATTGACTTTTGGATACATTAAATACTCAACCAATTTATATTTAAGATCATTATTTTCATCAATAGAATACGTTACAAAAATTTCACCCCAAAATTCACCATCTGTAAAATTGGCAATGATCCATTTATGATTTAGCACACGTATTTTATTAATTAACAATTTAGAATCCGTCATAGAAACATAAGGTACCATTGGGTGATCTTCTCCTTCATAATCATTCATATCATAGAGTCCTTCAACGATTGCTGGTATTAGTTGCTCCGTATCAAAGCCTTGAGCTTCAAAATAGGTTAATGCATCTTCATTACCTTCAATATTAAAATAACTTAATTCAAAATTTTGCTCTTCTAAAGTCTTAACGGTCTTTTCACTTTCAGAAAGTTTAGATTTTACTTTTACAATGTCTTCTTCATATTTATCAATAATGTTTTTTGAATTTACATATTGAAAAATGAGCAGTAAAACTGAAAAAATGAATAAGTACATTAAAATTTTATTCTTCATGTCTATATGGTAATTTGTAAGTTATCGTAAGCTAAAAAAACGTTTTCTGGCAATATTTGTTGTACGTCATCATGAAAACCTAAATAATGACTAACATGTGTTAAATAAGCACGTTTTGGTTTAACACGTTCAATTAATTCTAATGCTTCCTCTAAATTAAAATGTGAAATATGTGGTTTTATTCTCAATGCATTAACCACCAAAACATCTAAGTTTTTAAGTTTTTCAACCTCTTTATCTGCTATCGTTTTCATATCTGTTAAATATGCAAAATTATGAAATCGATAACCAAAAACCTGAAGTTTATAATGTAAGCCATCAATAGGAATAACATTTAGGTCGCCTACTAAAAAAGGTTTATTTTTCACTTCAATTTTAGCCACACTCGGAACACCAGGATATTTCTTCCCTGTAGTAAAAATGTAATCGAAACGTTTTTCTAATGACTTAAAAACACGCTGGTGTGCAAACAATGGAATATCACCTTGTCTAAAGAAAAATGGACGAATATCGTCTAATCCCATCGTATGATCTGCATGCTCGTGTGTAAAAATAATACCATCTATTTTTGAGACATTAGCCCTAAGCATTTGTTGTCTAAAATCTGGCCCACAATCCACTACAAATGTATAATCGTTCCACTCTAACAAAACCGAAACTCTTAAACGTTTGTCTTTAGAATTTTCGCTTAAGCAGACAGGGTGATCACTTCCTATAATGGGAATGCCTTGTGATGTTCCAGTACCTAAAAATGTAATTTTCAATCCTACCGTTGTTTAAAACAAAAATAAACTTATTTTTTTGTTTGCAACAGTAAAACTGTACCTTTGCGAAAACGATGTAAACCCAAATTCAATGAAGGACATAACGTACACAGGCGACTCAGATTTTGAAAATATTCCGTCTTTAAAAGACAAAGTCTTACGTATAAATCTGAATGCCGACATTTATGGTACCTTTTCTGAAATAGGTGCCGGACAAGAAACTGTACGTCAATTCTTTAGAGCTGGTGGTGCTTCTGGTACAATTGCTAAGGCCATGTCTGCTTATGATAAAGACTTTAGCGACGCTATTTATGGTATTGAAGATGATAAGCGTTATGTGACTGAAGCTAGGCTTCGTAAGATGTTAAATCACGAAGTTAATTTAATGGAAGAACGTATTACTAGAGATAAACATCCTAATAAGATATTTTTCTCTTATGCCAATACGGTTGCTACCATCGATTTTGCAAAAAAGTATAAAGGTCATGGTTGGGTTGGTATTAAATATCAAGTTGGACCTGGAGAGGATTATAATGATATTGTACTTCATATTCGTTTTAAAGAAACTGATGCACGTTTACAACAAGAAACACTGGGTAAATTAGGGACTAACTTAATTTACGGTGCTTTTTATAAATATAATCAACCACGTAAATTACTACGTTATTTATACGATCACTTAGACAAAGACCAATTAGAAATTGATACCATTAATTTTTCTGGTCCTGTTTTCAAAAATGTAGATAACCGTTTAATGAGCTTACAGCTGGTTAAAAATGGTATGACAGATGCCGTAATGTTTGCGCCAGATGGTAATAATGTATTACCTGCTCGTGTGCTGTACAAAAAGAACATCTTAACCTTAAGAGGTAGTTTTAGACCTGTTACTAAGGTAAATATGGACATGTTAGAGAAATCTCTAGAAATGTTTGTTAAAGAAAATAAAGTTGACAAAGAAAAAACACAGGTTGTTTTTGAAATCACATTATCTAATTTAAGAGCTGAAGGAAAAATTGATGAGCAAGATTTTATGGATCGTGCAAAACTCTTATGTTCTTTAGGCCAAACTGTATTGATTTCTAACTTCCAAGAATATTATAAATTGGTTGAGTATTTCTCTCAATACTCTAAAGCCAGAATGGGATTAGCCATGGGAGTTAATAATCTCGTTGATATTTTTGATGAGAAATATTACCGTCATTTAAGTGGTGGTATTTTAGAAGCCTTTGGTAAATTATTCTATAAAGATTTACGTGTTTACTTATACCCAATGCAAAATGATGATGGTAGCTTAACAACTAGCGAAAATCTTAAGGTACATCCACGTATGAAAGAACTTTACAAATTCTTTAAATACAATGGGAAGGTTGTAGACATTACAGATTTTGACACTTCTAATCTATCTGTATTCTCAAGAACTGTTCTTAAAATGATAGTAAATAACGAAAAAGGTTGGGAAGCAATGTTACCAGAAGGTGTTGCGAAATTAATTAAAGAAAAAAGTTTGTTTGGCTGCGAATCTGAAGAGATTTTGCACAAGAATTAAAACAAACACTTATTAATATAAAATGCGTATCAATTAAATTTTTGATACGCATTTTTAATTTCAATATAATAGAGATCTAAGCTTCCAATATTTGCTCAGCATGTGCCTTAGTCTTTACCTTAGTGATGACGTCTGTTAAAATCCCATTTTCATCAATTACAAAAGTGGTTCTATGTATACCATCGTATTCTTTTCCCATAAATTTCTTTGGTCCCCAAACTCCAAAAGCTTTAATAACAGCATGATCTTCGTCGGCTAATAAAGGATACTGAAATCCATATTTAGTTTTAAAATTAGACTGTCGCTTCGCACTATCAGCACTTACTCCTAAAATCTCATACCCTTGCGCCTTAAAACGTTCGTAATTATCATTTAGATTACAAGCTTCTGCAGTACAACCTGGAGTACTTGCTTTTGGATAAAAGAAAACTACTAATTTCTTGCCTTTATAATCCGATAAAGAAATTGTATTACCTTGTTCATCTAATGCCGAAAAATCTGGTGCCTTATCTCCTACTTTTAAGTGTGTCATATTATGTAAATTTGTATATTATGTCTAATCGTAAAAATACAAAATGACAAAACAAGAAAAAGTTAATTTCGTTATAAATACATTATATAAATTATATCCTGAGATTCCAATTCCATTAGACCATAAAGATCCCTATACTTTATTGATCGCAGTCTTAATGTCTGCTCAAAGTACAGATGTACGCGTCAACAAAATCACTCCCTTGTTATTTGAACGTGCAGACAATCCTTATGATATGATAAAATTGAGTGTAGAAGAAATTAGAGACATCATAAAACCTGTTGGCTTATCACCTATGAAAAGTAAAGGAATACATGGTTTATCACATATTTTAATTGATAAACACAATGGCAAAGTCCCTAGAACTTATGAGGAACTAGAAGAATTGCCTGCTGTGGGACACAAAACGGCTGCAGTAGTATTATCGCAAGCCTTTGGCATTCCTGCATTTCCTGTAGATACACATATTCATCGCTTAATGTATCGTTGGAATTTAACCAATGGAAAAAATGTAGTGCAGACAGAAAAAGATGCTAAACGTTTGTTTCCGGAAGAGCTTTGGAATGACCTTCACCTTCAAATTATTTGGTATGGAAGAGAATATTCACCTGCTCGCGGTTGGGATTTAGAGAAAGATATAATTACTAAAACTATTGGTAGAAAATCGGTTTTAGATGATTATTATAAGAAGAGTAAATAAGATATGTTGGTATAATTCTTGATGCTTAAACGGAAACCTCAATCAATGAAAAAACTAATCATTCTCTTATTAGCAATTGCAACAACATCTTGCATTCCTGTTAGTATTGCTCCTAAATTTAAGAATCAAGATTATAAAATAATGCTGGCAAAGAAGTTTCAGCGTAAAATGCCTAGAGAGATGTCTTTTATATTTAAAGATGCAAATGAGTTCTATCAATATATAAATAAAAAGTACCAATTAAATAATATAGACGTTGGTATTAATGTGCCTTTTCAAATTGATGGACAAACCTTGTATTTATCATATCGCGAAGCTGAACGAACAGACAAATCCATAAATCTTCCTTTGGTGGCAATTGATGCTAAAAGAGAAAGTAATGGCAATTCACCATTATTTGAAGACAATTATTCGAGTAGAACAGGTCATTGGTATATTATCCTAACTGTTTATGATGAAAACATTAAAAATTGTTTAAAGGATAATCATTCTTTAAAAGCTAAAACCATTCAATACTTAAAAAATTTAAAGCAAGAATATCTCACGACTCAAAATTATGAAGCGTTGTTGTTTACAAAAAAATCCTGATGCTTTCACATCAGGATTTTTTCTTAAAATTAATTTAGAAGCGCTTCAAACTTCAATTTATTATAATTTATAACACTTAAAGCCTTTGAGTAATTCAAAAGGAAACTTATCGTTTCATCTTTTGGGTTTAGGTTTTGCATTCTGTTTGGGGAAGCCGTAGAGTAAATTTTTGCCATTTTGACTATTTAAAAGTTTATATATAGCAAAAACGTAATATTATTTACTTTATTATATTAATTCGTTAAAATAATATTATTTTGTTCTATTACCTTACGCATATTAATAAGTGCATATCGCATTCTCCCTAGAGCAGTATTAATACTCACACCTGTACGCTCAGAGATTTCCTTAAAACTCATATCTTGATACATACGCATCAAAAGTACTTGTTTCTGATCTTCTGGAAGTTCTTCAATAATGCGTCTAACATCATTTTCAACTTGGTCTTTTATAATAGATTTTTCAGCATTTAAAGTAGAATCACTAAGCACAGAAAAAATACTAAACTCACCTGTATTATGAAATTTAGGCATACGCTTATTTTTTCTAAAATGGTCTATAACCAAATTATGAGCTATACGCATCACCCAAGGTAAAAATTTACCCTCTTCGTTGTATTTTCCTCGTTTAAGTGTTTTAATCACTTTAATAAAAGTATCCTGAAAAACGTCTTCAGTAACATCTCTATCATAAACTTTAGAATAAATAAAACTGTAAATTTTTTGCTTATGCCTTTCTATTAATATTGAAAGGGCTTGTTCGTTTCCGTTAATATAGTTACGAACCAACTCTGCGTCTTGGATAAGTTCTTTTTTCATAATAATTACTTTAAAGCTTAGTAGTTTCCTACTAAAGTTTGGGGTTAAAAGCTGATTTTTAAAGTAATATTATGCTATACGCAGTTGTTTTTTTGGATGAATATGTTTCAAATATAACAACAATCATTCCGAATAAACAAAAAATAGTACTAAAATTTAACATTTTGTCGGATAAAATGTTCCTTTAATAGATGAGATAGATACACTATCTTTGCAAACTATATATCGAAAAAAACCTATGAATACTACTGTTTTAGACGTTAGCCCAAAGGAAAACATCATTATAAAAGGTGCCAAATTGCACAATTTAAAAAATATAGATGTGGTTATTCCTAGAAATAAATTAGTGGTTATCACTGGTTTATCAGGTTCAGGGAAGTCGAGTTTAGCTTTCGATACCTTATATGCTGAAGGTCAAAGACGTTATGTAGAAAGCTTAAGTAGTTACGCACGTCAGTTCTTAGGTCGTTTAAACAAACCTAAAGTAGATTATATTAAAGGAATTGCTCCTGCTATTGCTATTGAGCAAAAGGTAAATTCAACAAATCCACGTTCTACAGTTGGTACAACAACAGAAATCTACGATTATCTAAAATTATTATTTGCTAGAATTGGAAAAACATATTCCCCTATTTCTGGAGAAGAAGTTAAAAAACACACCGTTTCTGATGTGATCAATTTTATTTCAAAATTTGAAGAAGGCACCAAATTATTACTATTAGCTCCAATTATATTAGAAGAAGGACGAACCATTGAAAACAAACTTCAAACGCTACAACAGCAAGGTTATGCTCGTATAAAAATAAAAGACGACGTTGTTAGAATTGATGATGCCTTAAAACAAAATATTAAATCTGATAAAAACCTCTTCTTAGTCGTAGATAGAATTGTATTTAAAAATGATGAAGATTTTTTAAATCGATTAGCAGATGCCGTTGGAACAGCATTTTACGAAGGTGTTGGCACCTGTATTATAGAATCACTTACAGATCAAAAACAAACCTTATTTAATAATAAGTTTGAATTAGATGGTATGTCGTTTTTAGAACCAAATGCACATTTATTCAGCTTTAATAATCCTTATGGAGCATGTCCAAAATGTGAAGGTTATGGTGATGTCATTGGTATTGATGATGATTTAGTGATTCCTAACACAGCATTATCGGTTTACGAAAACGCTATTTTTCCTTGGAAAGGAGACACTATGAGTTGGTACAAGGATCAATTAGTGAACAACTCACATCATTTCGATTTTCCTATACACAAACCTTATTTTCAATTAAGTGAAGCACAAAAAGCAGTCATTTGGAAAGGTAATAAATACTTTGAAGGCTTAAATGATTTCTTTGCGGAGCTAGAATCTAAGGCTTATAAAATTCAAAATCGCGTAATGTTATCGCGTTATCGTGGTAAAACAAAATGTAATGTTTGTAATGGCAAACGCCTACGTATAGAAGCCAGTTATGTAAAAATAAACGAGGCTACCATTACAGATTTGGTTGACTTACCTATAGATGAATTAACCGTATTTTTTGAAAAATTAAAGTTAAGCGAGAGTGATGCCAAAATCGCGAAACGCCTTTTAACAGAAATCAACACAAGACTAGGTTTTTTATCTAATGTTGGTTTAAATTATTTAACGCTTAACCGAAAATCAAACACGCTTTCCGGAGGTGAAAGTCAACGTATTAATTTAGCAACTTCTTTAGGTAGTAGCCTTGTTGGTTCTATGTATATTTTAGATGAACCTAGTATTGGTTTACATCCTAAGGATACCGAACGATTAATTGACGTTTTAAAATCATTACGAGATTTAGGAAACACGGTTATTGTAGTAGAACATGATGAGGACATTATGAAGGCGGCTGATTCTATTATTGATATTGGTCCAGAAGCAGGAACTTTTGGAGGTGAAGTGGTTGCCGTTGGTGATTTTAATGCCATTTTAAAATCTGATAGTTTAACGGCCAAATACCTCAACGGTCAACTAGAAATTGAAGTTCCTAAAAAACGAAGAACTTCAAAATATAGTGTTGAAGTTATTGGTGCTAGAGAAAATAACCTTAAAAATATAGATGTTACGTTTCCGTTAGAAATGCTTACAGTAATCACAGGAGTCTCAGGAAGTGGAAAGAGTACATTAGTTAAAAAGATTTTGTTTCCTGCAATACAAAAGAAATTAACCGGATTTAGTGATAAGATTGGTCAAGTTTCAGAAATTAAAGGTAACCACAGTAATATTCAGCATGTAGAATTTGTAGACCAGAATCCTATTGGTCGTTCTTCTCGTTCTAATCCTGTAACTTATATTAAAGCTTATGATGATATACGAGCCTTATTTGCGTCTCAAAAGTTAAGTAAAATTAGAAATTATGCAGCCAAACATTTTAGTTTTAATGTAGATGGTGGACGTTGTGAAACCTGTAAAGGAGAAGGTGAAGTTACCATTGAAATGCAATTTATGGCAGATGTGCATTTAACATGTGAAACTTGTGGTGGAAAACGTTTCAAAAAAGAAGTTTTAGAAGTTAAGTTTGAAGGTAAATCTATAGATGATATTTTAAATCTAACTATTGATGATGCTATCGACTTCTTCAATACGCATAAAGAAACTAAGATTAAAGGAAAGCTACAACCACTTCAAGATGTAGGATTGGGTTATGTTACTTTAGGACAGTCCTCTTCTACCCTTTCTGGTGGAGAAGCACAGCGTATAAAGCTTGCTACATTTTTAGGAAAAGGCAGTAAAAGTGATAACGCCCTTTTTATATTTGATGAACCTACAACAGGCCTTCATTTTCATGATATAAAGAAATTATTAAAATCTTTTCAGGCATTAATCGCTAAGGGTCATTCTATTATTGTTATTGAACATAATATCGATTTAATAAAATGTGCTGATTATATTATTGATTTAGGTCCTGAGGGCGGAAAACATGGAGGAAAACTTGTTGCTTCTGGAACACCTGAAGATATTGCTAAGAATAAGAATTCGGTTACCGGAAAATATCTTCAAGAGAAATTGTAAAATGAACCTACCTGAAGGATTTCATAACGAAATTATTGAGGCTAAAGAAAATAAGCTTTATACTGACGTTGATAATATAAAATCTAAAGTTGATACTTCTCCTTTAAATAGTGGAGGCGCAAGCTTCAAAACAAATGTGCTCATTAAAGAGTCGAGCTCAAAAATATTGTATAAACCTTCAATTGGTGCTGCAATTTTTGGTTTTATATTTTTAGCAATTGGATTAGGTGTGCTCTTTTTTGGTATTTATCCATTATTTGGAAATAATTTCAATTTTGCAGAAGTTGAATGGTTTTTACTCATATTCGGGTTAATTTTTGCAACTGCAGGTGGTTTTATGTATTATATGTTTTACATGCCACGCGTTTTCGATAAACAAATAGGCTATTATTATAAAGCTTATAAATTTAAAATACACAATAGTAATAAGAGCGCATCAAAATCTCAAATTCCCTTAAACTCTATTATAGCCATTCAACTCATTGGAGAACATGTAAAAAATGATAAAGGTTCTTATAAAAGTTTTGAACTCAACCTAGTGCTTAAAGATGGATCCCGAAAAAATGTAGTAGATCACGGCAACTTAAAATCAATTATTAGTGATGCTGAAATTTTGAGTGATTTTTTAGATGTTCCTATATGGCATGCTGGTTCGATAAAAGCTTAATAGTTCATAAAAGCAAATACTAAGATTGCGCAAGCCGTAAGGAAAACCACAGGAAAGAACAACATTGTTGACAGAAAAGTTTTGATAAAACTCCAAAACCATCCCTGATTATAAAAGCGTTTTATGGCTATAAAAAGGTATAAAAAACAAGATAACGCAATTAAAAAATCTATCCAATTTGATATTTCATATACTAAGTTAACACCAAAAATTATGGTCAAAACGGTAAAAACAAACGAAAAATAGTAAAAACTAAAGACTAAGTGATGTGCATATTGCCCTTTTCTAAAGTAGAACAGTTTAAGAATTAAAGCAAAAATTGGCAATACAAAAAACAAGGCTATAGGCACAGTATCATAAAATGCACCAATAACATTACCAGCATCTTTTGCTTTATAGAACTTAAGTACTTGAGTATATAGTTTTCGCATAAACCAACCATCATCCTCTTCTAATCCCATGGATGCATAAATTTCTTTATCAATAGCATTAACACTAAGTAAAGAATCTATTTCTGACTCATCAAAACCAAAAGATATATCATTTTTCTTAGGTAAATTATCTAGTTTTACTATTGAATCAATTTCTTTATCACTCATACCAGTAATAAACTTATTACTCCTAAGTGCACTTTCAATTTCTTTTCTATCTATAGAATCTTTAATGTGTCTTATAGAGTCTCTTTTTATGGTTTGAATAGAGTCTAAAACAACAGTACCATCTTTATCAAAAATTTCTTGAAAATTATTATTTAGAGTATCTACTTGCTCCCTTACGCTAAAAGAAAAAATAAAGAAGAACACTACTGAGATAAACAGATACATCTGAGCAGGATGCAAATACAATAAACGTTTTCCTTTAATAAATTCCTTAGCCAAATAACCTGGTCTAAAAAGTAGTGGAATAAAGCTTTTAAAAAACCGTGCATCAAATGAAAAGTAATTACTAATCGTATTGTAAAACAAAACACCTATGGTAAGCTCATCGTTTGTTTTTTGTCCACAATGCGGACAAAATTGAAAATCCTCATCATAAGGTTGCTCACAATTTTTACAATTCACTTGGTTGGTGCTCATAATTGATGGTTAGTCTGGTTTAAAAGTAATAAAAATTATACCATATGTCTTACAAAATGCATCAATGAGCTTCATATGTGATTACTACCAAGTAATCAAATTAATCATAAAAACATCTATATCAACCCTTTACAAACTTGGCACGTTAATTGAAAATATCAAACCAAGTAAGAAAGCCTAAAAGTCCTAAACGAGTTAGTGACAAGGCGAATCTAAAAACCTATAGATTATGAAAAGACAAGTACTTTTTATGGCAATGGTGTTAATAGGATTAACATCTGCCAAAGCAACAACAGCAGGAGATGCTGTTTTAAATGGGGAAGATTTAAACAAATCACGTAATCATTATGCACAACCTATTTTGTTTGTAGAACGCGGTGTAGAATTTTTAATCTTTGCAGATGGTAGTTTCGATTTTAATACCGAATTAAATTCTACAGTTCCTGATACTGATAATTATTATTACAGACGTTCAAACTCTAGAACAAGACGAAACACTAACAGAACTTATGGTGCACCAAGAACAACTTATAATTCTAATGATAGAGGTGTTTTAATAACACATGATAGCCAAGGACGTGTAAGACGAATAGGCAATGTTTTTATGAATTACGACAGACAAGGACGACTTAAGCGTGTTGGCTCAGTTTATATGAGCTATAGAAACGGACAGCTTGTACAAGTTGGTGGTTTACGAATTTTAACCAATAGACACGGAGATGTCATTGGCACAAGAGGTTTTGTTAACTATAATAATCAAAGTTGTGGTATTTGTGGTATATCTGGATGTTCTGTAGATCATTTTGATGATACAAATAATTATAATGATTGGGAAAGTGATGACCATAATGAAGATTACTATTATTATAGAAAAGACGGAAAAACCTTAAAGCAAAAGAAAATTAAAGATTAATATATCTAATAATGTTTTTAATCCATTAATTACCGTGTAATGGATTTTAAAAACCCTGAATGTTTCCCCAAACATTTCAGGGTTTTTTCTTATTAATTACAATTCAAAAGCAACCACAAATCAACCAAAACAACTCAAAATCAAATACTTAACTTTTTTGGCATGCTGTTTGTTTACTACTATATGAGTTTAATTTAAAACCCACTTATTATGAAAAGAATACTATATTTATTTGCAGCTTTAGTCGCTATAAGCACAACTGCATTCGCAACCAACACAACGACATCAGAAGCAGACGCTTCAATTAATAACTATGTGAGAGGTTATGGTAATTCTTTCATCTTTACTGAAGAAGGGATTGAGTTTTCTGTATTTGCAGATGGTCAGTTTGACTTTTACTTACCAAATTATGGTCCGGATGTAAGTGTAAATATTGATAGACCAGGATTCAGTTTAAGTTTTAACTCTGGTTACGATTATAATCCTTATGTACAATATGATAGCTTTGGGGCTATAATTCAAATTGAAAATACACCAATCTATTATGATTATTATGGACGAGTAAACCAAATTGGAAATATCTTCATTAACTATAATAGTTTTGGAAGAATAAATAGAGTTGGTGGATTAAATGTCTATTACAGAAACAATGCTTTCTGGAGATATGATGGGTTCATCAATAATTACAACAGAGCTTATGTTTACAGACCATGGCATAGGTTTTATGCTGCACCACATGTTGATTTTTGTATCGTTCATGTTAATCCATACAGACAACATTATGCACCTGTAAGACATATTTATTACAGACCTTACACTAATAATGTAAGACACTATAATATTGGAAGACGTGATAATGGTTATGCTATAAGAAAAACTACTTCTATTAGAAATAGAAGTTATGCTCAAACTCCAAGAAACAATACAGAACGCAGTATAAGAACTCGTGTACAACGTAATAATACAACAATTGCAACAACAAGAGCTACACGTTTAAGTGAAAGTAACTCAACAAGAGCAACACGTAGCGCAAACACAACGAGATCTAATTCAAGAAGTGGATCTAGTGAAGCAACATCAACACGTTCTAATACTAGAGCTTCAGTTCCAACAAGAACAACTAGAAATGAAAGTGCTACAACTACACGTTCTAACACCAGAGTTTCAACTCCTACCAGAACGACAAGAAAGAGTAATTCTATTTCTACAAGAAATAATAATGTGACCAGAACAAACAAATCTGTGTCTAATAACAAAACTACTTCTATAAGTAAGCCAAGAACGACAACAAATCGCTCAAGCAATACAACAAGGTCTCAAAATACGAGACAAGGAAGTACTATTAAAAGTAAATCATCGTCTGTAAAGGCAAGATCTAATACAAGCAGAACAAGCAACCAAAGTTCTACAAGATCTAGCTCAAGACGTACAAGAGGATAAAAAGTTTTTTTGGTTGGTTAGGAGTTCCCGTATGAAGTATGCCTCAACGCACCTTACGGGAATTTCTTTATTATAAAGTATTTAAATTTTTAGATACTTTTTTATTTGTTCAGATATATCCTCAGAGACATTAAACTTAAAGATAAGAACAAAATAAACAAACCCAATTAATCCAGATTTAAATGCAATATTAGCAATGGGATGAAAAGGGAATTCCCAAAAATAAAAAGCAAGAGACAACACGAGCAAGATTAAAGTAATCTTAATAGTTCCTGAAGTAAAAGGCAACATGTTAAACTTTTGCTTCACAAATACAATTTTGATGGTATTGTAGATAAATACAGCCAAAAATGTAGCAAATGCAGATCCTTCAATACCGTAAACAGGAATAAAAATATAATTCAGTACTATTGCCATTATAGCCAGCAACACACCAAAAAACAACACCATTCTATAATAATCACTATTAAATAAAATAGCATTATTATTCCCTAAACTATTATCGTACAGCTTCGCTAAACTCACAATTAATACTACAAATAATCCTCCAGTAAATTTCTCTGGAAGAACAACATAAAGTTGATTGATATTTAATATAATAAGCAAAAATATAAAACCACTTACCACTAAAAGTGTCAACGAACTCCGTCTATATAGGTTCTCTAAAGAAACATTATCCTTCTCGTTAAGATATTTAGCCGTTAATGGCAACATAATTTGATGCATTGCGCGTTGCGGAACCGCAATAACAGTAGCTATAAAAATAGCAACACTATAATAAGCTACTTGTTCTATATCTGGTAAAATTAGACCAATCATAAATTTATCGATATCGAGAATCAACATTGAAACCGAACCTGCAATAATCATTAACCCTGAGTATTTTAGTATTGAAAATCTATTATCTGTTTTCTGAAAATTTAACTTAGGAAATCTTACCGAAAAGGCATACAATTTCATAATAACCATTCGTAAAACATAAACGCCAACCAATGCTACTATAAATTGATCTACTGTTAGCCAATCTAAATAAACGGCCAAAAGCAAAAACATAATACAGACTCTTTGAAACACCTCTTTCATTATATTTCCAAATACAGTTTGCATTTGCACTTTTGTCCAAGCAAAAAAGATCTCGAAATAAGCCATGGAAATTGCCAAAATAAAAATATGCCAAACGTAATTTTCGACAATTTGATTTTCGTTTGAAAGCCAACCCACAATAGCATCATAAGCAAAATAACCAATGATCGATATTGGAATAATAAACAATAATGGTAAAAACAACATTAGCGTTAAAAAGCTATTAATACTGTTTTTAGACTTAAAAGTTGAGTAATATTTTACAATCGCATTATGTACACCAAATGCCATAAAAGGCATCATTATATTAGCTGCAGAAAGCAAAAAAGCAACTAAACCATAATATTGATCCGTTAAAAAATTAGTGTAAAGAAAAAGTGTATTAATTGCGCCAATACCGAAACCCAAGTACGTGGTTAATGTGTTTTTAAATGACTGTTTTAATACGATTCCCATAGTGCTACAAAATACGACTATTAAATTCTATAAAGAACTTTAAAAATTATCTACCCTTGATAATTTCACTTAATTTTTGTGTCAATACTTTTCTACTGTACTGTTGTAAACCAATAGCATTTACGGTTAAAGTCTTATTTTTAAAAGCTTCAAAATAGTTTAAGATTTGTAATTTTAACTGGGCTTTTTGCTGATAATTAAAATACGTTCCTGTATTAGTGGATTTAATAATTTGCTCCACATCAGCATCTTTAGGTCCAATGGCCAAAATTGGTGTTTCAGAAACAATATATTCAAACACTTTTCCCGGAATAATAGCTTTAGTGTCTTCAGAATCGATTTCTATTAACAGCAACAATTGCGATTGCATTTGAAATTTTAAAGCCTCATCATGACTCACATAACCCACTACATTGACGTGATTATTTAACCCATTTTGATGAATAGACTCAATCACATCATCACTAACCACACCTATAAGTTGTAATTTGAATGCTTCTGAAAAAGCTTCATCATCCTGAATTAATTCTGATAACGTTTCCCATAAAACCACAGGATTACGTTCAGACAACAACGAACCAATATGAGATAGGGTGAATTTTTCATCCTTCCCTTCTACTCTAACTGAATGTACATCGTAACCATTTGTAATTACAGTAATCGGTTGTTTGGTTTTATTTTGAAATTCATTCTTCGTATGATTACTAGTCACTATAATTTCATCGGCAGTATTTAAAACCTTTTGTTCCAAATCGATGTGTTTTGCTTTTGAAGAATCCGTTAGTTTTAAATCTTTATGATAACCAATCGTTGTCCATGGATCTCTAAAATCAGCTAACCATCTTACACCTAATCTTGCTTTTAGCTGTAAACCTATTAAATGTAAACTATGTGGTGGACCTGTAGTAATTATGGTTTCAATTTTATGTTTTTCAATATAATCTGATAAAAAAGAAACTGAAGGCTGTACCCAATTTTTACGTGCATCAGGAATAAAATAATTGCCTCTAACGTAAAGCATCGCTTTTTCAATTAACGATTGCTTTTTAGCCTTAGGTATAACTCCAGAACTAATTTTTTTAGAGCTCCCTTTAGAAAACCAACTCGCTAAACCATAAGGTTCATTAATCGGCTGTTTTAAAATAGTGATATTATCAGGGATTTCATTTACCAAACTTTGGTCAATAATGGGATAGTTTGGGTTTTCAGGACAATAGACAACAGGTTCAATACCAAATTCAGGTAAGTACTTCACAAATTTTAACCAACGTTGCACACCTGGACCTCCAGCTGGTGGCCAGTAATAGGTTATGATTAGTGTTTTTTTATTCATAATAACTAAGCATTCGCTTTACGTCGCTTAAACTCATAAAAAACACCTAACAATAGCAAAATTACTAATATAACAGAACTAGCTAGAGCCACATTACTTCCTGTTTTTACAACTTGTGGTTCAAATTTAAATTCTATGGTATGGTTTCCTATAGGTAATTCTAATGCTCTTAGTACATAGTTTACTCTAAAATGTGGCGTTAATGTACCATCAATGTAGGCATTCCAGCCTTGAGCATAATAGATTTCTGAGAATACAGCTAAACCTACATTTGTGTTATTCGATTCGTATTTTAAATAATTTGGCTTGAATTCCTTTAACTGAATTGAAGCTATAGAATCAACTTGGTATGTTGTTTTTAAATTATTATCGGTCTGAACCGTTTGTTCTAAAACAGCTGTTGTTTTTGTATTTAAACTATCTAAAGCTACAATTTCTTGATTAGCATCAGCAACAACCTTTAGTTTTGAAACAAACCAAGCATTTCCATTAGCTTCTGTATTAGTATATGGAAAAATTTGCCCTTGCTCTTCTGCTATAATGTATTTGGTATTAAGCATATTGAGAACATTCATATTGTTTTTATACACATGAAACTCCAATAACTCTTCTACGCGTCCTAGTTTTGCTGCACTATAACCCATTAATGAATTATGATAATAAGCCGCTTTTGCAGGCATTCGTTGCCCTTCTGTAGACATATCCATCACTCTAAAGTGCCCTTTATCTTTTAAAATTTCTTTATCAGCTTGGTTGGGTTGGTATGGTTTGTCTACTTTAATGGCCGAGATAAAATTATCGTTATTAACGTATTGTTTGTCTACAGTCACTAAATCGAAAAGGATTAACACTGCAAATACAACAACGACTAATGTTTCTGATAATTTCTTTTTTAGGAATAAGTATATCGTTCCTGCAGAAAGCAAAACTAAGATTAAAGTTCTTAAGGTGTCTGTTGTCATTAACGATTTTCGGTCTTTAATAACAGCATCCATAAATGGTTGGCCATAAGCACTAATATATTGGTCGTCTCGTAAGCCTTCAAAATCAAATAATGTTGATTTAAATAGTAAAAAGATGATAGCCAAACCTGCTGTAATGCCAACAGAATAGAGCAAGGCTTTTAGTTTTTCTTCATCTTTCTGAAAGTCATTAAACAAACGTGATAAAGCAAAAATGCCTAATACCGGAATACACAATTCTAAAATAACCTGTATAGAACTTACCGCTCTAAATTTGTTATAAAAAGGCACATAATCGATAAATAAATCGGTTAGAAATCCAAAATTCTTTCCATAAGACAATAAAAGAGAAAAAATAGTTCCACCAACAAGCCACCATTTTAATCGTCCTTTCACTAGAAACAGACCTAGTACAAAAAGAAAAATAATTACAGCTCCAACATAAGCTGGTGCCTCTACAATGGGTTGATTTCCCCAATACATCGGCGCATTTCTTGCTGCATCTAAAGCTTCAATAGGTGAAGCTCCTAAATTAATATAAGCCTTATAAGTTTCAGAGTCTTTACCAACATCTTCATAGTTACCTCCTCCCATAAATTTTGGGATATAGAGATTGAACGTTTCTAAAATACCATAACTATATTCTGTAATATAATCTCTATCTAAACCAGTTGTCACCTCTTTTAGTGAACCATCTGGATTTATAGTTAAATCACTTTGTCCACGAACACTTTCTTTAACATACTCTTGCGTTGCCATAATCCCAGTTGCATTAAGACCAACAGCTAAAATAGCTGCCATGGTTAATAAACCAACCGATTTAAAAAAATGTGGTAAAACCTTTTTTCTATAAGCATCAATCAAATAAGACAATCCTAACACCAATATTAATAAAAGAAGATAATAGGTCATTTGTGGATGATTTGCCACAATCTGCAAGCCTAAAGCAATAGTTGTCAATAAAAACCCAAGTATATATTTCTTTCTAAAAGTGAGAATAATTCCCGCTAACACCAATGGCATATAAGCAATGGCATGTGCTTTAGAGTTATGACCTACACCCAAGATAATAATGAGATACGTAGAAAAACCAAAGGCTAATGCACCTAAAGCGGCTAGCTTAAAATCAACTTTTAAGGATAGTAATAAAATATAAAATCCTATAAAATAAAGGAATAAGTAATCTGCAGGTCTAGGTAGAAAGCGTAAAGCTAAATCTAGTTTTTTAATATAATTGTGAGGATATTTTGCACCTAACTGATAGGTTGGCATTCCGCCAAACGCACTATTGGTCCAATACGTTTCTTCACCTGTTGTCTTGGCAAACTCTTTTTGTTGCTGAGCCATACCAATATAGTGCATAATATCACTTTGGTTAATTTTTTTGCCTTGTAAAACAGGACTAAAATAAGCTAAGGAAACAACTACAAATCCAATTAAAATTAGGACATGTGGCAATAAACGTTTTATAGAAAATGACATGAGAATGCTTTAAGTTGAATGATTCTGAAAAGTAGTTATTTTTTTTGAAACATCGCTAGAGTTTCCTTGATACTGAAACATACTCAGCTTAAATTATAAGGAATAAAGCTATTCTATTTCTTCGTAATCGATATATTCTCCAACTTTGGTGTTAGAAGATTTATTTTCGTTAGGCATTTTATCAATAACTGTTTCGCCTTCCTTTTGCTTTTGCTCTTGTCTTTGTTGATTAGGGTTTTGAAACCCTCCAAATTGTTGACCAAATTTTTCTTCTGCCTTTTTTGCTACAAAACGCACTAACAAAGGGGCAAAAAGACGTGATAAAATCTTAAAACCGAAGTAAACAAGCAAGATAATTAAAATAGTTCTGAGTAATCCCATGGACTAAGCTTCTTAAATAATAAAGATTATAATATTCAAAAATACAATTATAGTCATTTAAAATGCGTTATAATTCCTTAAAAAAATCATAATATCGCTTCACTTTTGAAATTTCAAATAAGAAATGGTATAAAATATTTATATTTGGCTCAAATCTTCATTAGATTGGATGGTTTTAAATCCTTATTAAACCTATAAAAAATGCGAATACTCAAATCAACGCTTGCTTTACTCATTTCATTAAGCTTCAGTTCTGCCTACGCTCAATATACAGAAGTCATTAATTCTAATCGTCCTGGTGTTTCAAAAAGTGCCTTTTCTGTTGGTACAGGCGTCGCACAATTTGAAGCGGGCGCTTTTACTGTAAAAGAAGACCACGCACTAAGAAATTATGAAGTTTCAGGATTCGGTCTTGATTTTGCCTTAAGATATGGTTTGCTATTTGAGCAATTAGAATTATCTCTTGATGGTATTTATCAGAATGATACTGAAACAGATTACAATGGATTAACTCCTGACGAAACTCCACGCTCAAACTTTAAGAACTTTACCCTAGGAGCTAAATATTTAGTTTACGATCCTTATAAAAATGCAGAAGAAGAAAAACCTAATATTTATAGTTATCATGCGAATAGAAAGTTTAGTTGGAAATCATTAATACCAGCTGTTGCCGTTTATGTTGGTGCTAATTTTGATACTAAGGATAACCCTTACTTAGCAACTGATGTTTCTGGTTTTAGTCCTAAGGTAATGATCGCTACACAAAATAATTTTAATGGTGGTTGGGTATTTGTAATGAATTTAATTAAAGATAGAATCGGTACTGACCAATCTGATTTCTCATACATACTGACCTTAACCCATTCCTTTACTCCACAATGGGTAGTATTTGGAGAAGCACAAGGAATTAATAGTGATTTTTATGCTGATAACATTTTTAGATTTGGAGGTGCTTATCTCTGGACTAAAGATTTTCAATTAGATGCTAATATTGCTTTTAATACAAAAGATACTCCAACAGTCTTCAATATTGCTTTTGGTGCATCTTATCGATTAGACTTTCACAAAGATAAAAAGATAGAAAATGGCACATCTAATGATGAAGGAGGCAAGAGCAAAAAGCAAAACAAAAAAGATAAGAGGAAAATAAATAAAAACAAGGATAAAAAAGCAGATGATTTTGACTTTTAATTTACAGCTCGTTTAAGTATATGATTACAATTAAAGAAGCCACATCCAAAAAGGATTTAAAAGCATTTGTTCAGTTTCCTTTTAAACTATACAAAGATTCTAAATATTGGGTACCACCTATTATTAAACAAGAATTAGAAACATTTAACAAGGATAAGAATCCTATTTTTAATGATGCTGAAGCACGATTTTTCTTAGCTTATAAAGAAGGTGAAATTGTTGGTAGAATTGCTGCTATTATTAATTGGTTAGAAGTAGACAAAAAAGGCATTAAAAAAATGCGTTTTGGTTGGTTTGATTTTATTGATGACATTGCTGTTAGCACTGCCCTTTTTGATACCATTGAAAACATTGGAAGAGCGCATAACCTCAGTTATGCAGAAGGACCAGTTGGATTTTCTAACTTAGATAAAGTTGGAGTAATGACTGAAGGTTACGATCATTTGGCTACAATGATAACTTGGTACAATCACTCTTATTATGTTGACCACTATAAAGCTCGTGGCTACAAAATTGAAAAAGAATATGCAGAGAGTAGTTTTCCTTTTGATAACGTAAAACCTATATTCTTTAAAAAAGCTCAAGAACTTATTAAGAAGCGTTATAACCTTAAAGCTTTAAAATTTACTAAAACAGAAGAAGTAATGCCATACGTAGACCGTATGTTTGACTTGTTTAATGAAAGTTACGCCTCATTATCTTCTTTTGTAGAAATTACTGATATCCAAAAAGAATATTTTAAAAAGAAATTTATTGGTTTTATCAATCCAGAATACATCAAATTTGTTGTTGATAACAACGATAGACTTATTGGTTTTGCGATAGTAATGCCAAGATTTGCTGAAGCTTTACAAAAAGCAAATGGAAAGTTATTCCCGTTTGGATTTACACATATTTTAAAAGCAAAACGAAATAGTAAAGAAGTTATCTTCTATTTAATTGGTATACATCCTGAATATCAAAACAAAGGAGTACATGCAGTAATCTTCAACGAATATTACGAAACCTTTAAAGAAAAAGGCATAGAAACTTGCTACAGAACACCCGAATTAGAAGACAATTTTGCCATTAAAAAAATATGGAAACATTTTGATCCTATTATCTATGCTAGACGGAAAACGTTTGTGAAAGATCTTTAGCTTTTACATACCAAAGATTAAGTATAAAAAAACGGTCATCTTTTTAATTAAGATGACCGTTTTTATTTTATTATGAGACTCTAATTACTCACCCATAGCTGCAATTAAAGCTGCAGACATTCTTTTATAAGTTCCGTTTTCTAAACGACTTCTAATAGCATCAAAAGCATCTAATGTTTCTTTAACGTCCTCCAAAGTATGTGTTGCCGTTGGAATCATTCTAAGCAATATTAAGCCTTTAGGTATTACTGGGTAAACGACTATAGAACAAAATATTCCGTAATTTTCACGTAAATCTCTTACTAAAGCCATTGCTTCAGGAATACTTCCTTTTAAATACACTGGAGTTACACAACTTTGAGTTGTACCAATATCAAAACCACGATCCTTTAAACCAGATTGTAAAGCATCAACTATGGTCCAAAGGTTTTTCTTAAGCTCTGGCATTGTACGCAACATATCCAAACGTTTTAATGCACCAACTACAAGTTGCATTTGTAAGGACTTAGCGAACATCTGAGAACGTAAGTTATATTTTAGATAATCAATAATCTCTTGATCTGCTGCAATAAATGCACCAGTACTTGCCATAGATTTAGCAAATGTTGCAAAATATACATCAATTTCATCTTGAACACCTTGCTCCTCACCTGTTCCAGCACCAGTTGCTCCTAGTGTACCAAATCCATGTGCATCATCTACAAAAAATCTAAAATTGAATTTTTTCTTAAGTGCAACAATTTCTTTTAAACGACCTTGTTCTCCTCGCATTCCAAAGACACCTTCAGAAATCACAAGAATTCCTCCACCTGTCTGCTCTGCCATTTTAGTAGCACGTTCAAGGTTTTTTTCAAGGCTATCCATATCATTGTGCTTATAAGTAAAACGTTTACCCATATGCAAACGCACACCATCTATAATACAAGCGTGAGAATCTACATCATATACAATAATATCATCTTTAGCTACCAAAGCATCAATGGTAGAAACCATACCTTGATATCCAAAGTTTAAAAGGTAAGCTGCCTTTTTATTAACAAAAGCGGCTAATTCATTTTGTAACTGTTCGTGTAAATCTGTATGACCAGACATCATACGTGCACCCATTGGATATGCTGAACCATACCTTACACCTGCCTCTCCATCTACTTTTCTTACTTCTGGATGATTTGCTAAACCCAAGTAATCATTGATACTCCAAGTAATAACATCTTTTCCTTGAAACTTCATTCTATTAGAAATCTCACCTTCAAGTTTAGGGAATACAAAATACCCTTCTGCTTGCGCTGCCCATTTACCAAGCGGTCCTTTGTCTCTATAAATCTTTTCAAATAAATCCTTCATGCGCTAAGTTTGCTGTTAATCAATTGTTTTACACAAAAAAACATGCGTAACCAATCAATAATTATTTAGTTAATTTAATCTTGTTAGTGCTTGCAAAATTAATTAATAATATTATGAATGCATAATTTATTTAATTTAAGTATCAACTAAGTTTTAAACAATAATTGATTACATAAAATTAATTGATACAATTAAAAAATAATTTTCAAAATAGAATTAATAAAAACACATAATTATATTTTTCTCCTATACAATTATGGCTTCGCACTTATCATTTATGCTTAATATCATTTATATGTTTTTGATACCACCTCACCTATAATTAATCATAGAAAAAGAAGCAAAACAAAAAACTAA
Source organism: Winogradskyella eximia (assembly GCF_003386165.1). Taxonomy (GTDB): domain Bacteria; phylum Bacteroidota; class Bacteroidia; order Flavobacteriales; family Flavobacteriaceae; genus Winogradskyella; species Winogradskyella eximia. The sequence continues at coordinate 94,978 of NZ_QRDV01000005.1, forward strand.
GCATAAAAAAACCTATCACAGTGACCTATGATAGATTTATAATTATTAATAATTTAGTTTACTTTATGTACTCTATAGTGGCTTGCACTTCACTTTTACTATCAAAAAAGCCTTGATCTTCCATCCATTTATCATTATATACCTTACTCATATAACGTGATCCATGATCTGGAAATATAACAACAACTTTATCTGTAGGTTTAAACTCACCTTCTTCTTGTAATTGCTTTATAGCTTGCATTGCTGCTCCACTTGTATAACCAACAAAAAGACCTTCTGTATTTGAAATTTCTCTTGCAGTATGTGCACTTTCTTCATCCGTAACCTTTACAAACTTATCTATTAAATCAAAGTCTGTTGCAGTAGGAATTAAGTTTTTACCCAAACCTTCAATTCTGTATGGATAAATTTCTTTATGATCAAACTCGCGAGTTTCATGATATTTCTTTAAAACAGAACCGTAAGCATCAACACCAATAACTTTTACGCTTGGATTTTGCTCTTTTAAGTATTTAGAGATCCCAGAAATAGTACCTCCTGTTCCACTACAAGCAATTAAGTGTGTGATTTCACCTTCTGTCTGATCCCAAATTTCTGGACCAGTAGAGTTGTAATGTGCATCAATATTAAGTTGATTAAAATATTGATTGATATAAATAGACCCTTTATTTTCTTCGTGTAAACGTTTTGCAACTTCATAATAAGAACGTGGGTCATCTGCCTTAACATGTGCAGGACAAACATAAACCTTTGCTCCCATTGACTTTAACATGTCTATTTTATCTGCTGAAGATTTAGAACTTACAGCCAAAATACAATCGTAACCTTTGATGATACTCACCAAAGCAAGGCTAAAACCTGTGTTACCAGAAGTTGTTTCTATTATGGTATCTCCTGGCGTCAATATACCTTGACGCTCAGCTTCTTCAATTATATGTAATGCAATTCTGTCTTTAGAAGAATGACCTGGATTAAACGCTTCTACTTTAGCATAAAAATCGCCATCAAAATTGGCTGTCATTCTATTTAATTTGATAAGTGGTGTATTTCCTATGAGTTGAAGTACATTATCAAATACATTTTTATTTTCTTTCATAAAAGTTATTTTCAGTAACCTATTAAAATTATTAGACACCTAAAACCTTACAAAAGTAACATTTTTTTTTAGTTAGCTAGATATTCCTTCTAAATCAAGCAAAAAGGCAAACTCTTCTGCATCTTCTTTTAAGCTTTCAAAACGCCCAGAAGCACCACCATGACCTGCATCCATATTTGTTTTTAAATATAGTTTATTATTGTCTGTTTTAAGGTCTCTAAGTTTAGCAATCCATTTTGCAGGTTCCCAATATTGCACTTGCGAATCATGAAGGCCTGTTGTAATCAACATATTAGGATAAGCCTTAGCTTCAACATTATCGTAAGGAGAGTATGTTTTTATGTAATTATAATACAAAACATCATTAGGATTTCCCCATTCATCATATTCTCCTGTCGTTAAAGGAATAGAATCGTCTAGCATTGTTGTAATAACATCTACAAAAGGTACTGCAGCAATAATACCATTATAAAGCTCAGGTGCCTTATTAACTATAGCTCCCATTAGTAAACCTCCAGCACTTCCTCCCATAGCGTATAAATGCTTAGAAGAGGTATACCTTTCTTTTATAAGATGAATAGAACAAGTAATAAAATCTGAAAATGTATTTTTCTTATTTAATAATTTTCCATGCTCGTACCAATTACGTCCCAAATATTCACCTCCACGAATATGTGTTATGACATAAATAAATCCTCGATCTAACAAACTTAATCTTATGGTAGAAAAATAAGGATCTACTGTAGAACCATAACTTCCGTAGGCATATTGTAATAATGGATTTGTTCCATCTTTTTTAATTCCTTTTTTATAGATTACAGACATCGGTATTTTAGTTCCATCCTCTGCTGTTGCCCAAATACGTTCAGAAATGTAATTATCCTTGTCAAAATTCTTATCTAAAACTTCCTGCTCTTTTAACACAGTCTTCGTTTTAGTACACATATTAAATTCAATCACAGACGAAGGTGTAGTCATTGAATTATAACCATAGCGCAATATCTCAGTATCAAAATCTACATTAGTTCCTGTGTAAGCCGTATATGTTTCATTATCAAACGGCAAATAGTAATCTTCGCTACCATCCCAACGCATAATTCTAATTTCATTTAAACCATTTTTACGCTCACTAATAACTAAATACTCTTTAAAAATATCTATACCTTCAATCAGTACATCCTTTCTATGAGCTATCACCTCTGTCCAATTCTCGACCTTAGTATCTGTTTCTAACGTCTTCATTAATTTAAAATTGGTTGCCTTATCTTTATTTGTTAAAATATAAAAGTGATTCTCATAATGAGAAATACTATATTCTAAACCTCTAATTCTTGGCTGAAACACTTGGAATTTTCCTTCTGGATTATCTGCATCCAAAATATGATACTCATTGGTTAATGTGCTATAACATGCAATAATTAAATATTTTCTAGATTTTGATTTATAAACAGCAACACCAAACGTATCGTCACCTTCTTGAAATACAAGTTCATCTTCAGATTCATCGCCTAAACGATGTTTAAAGATTTGAAAAGCTCTAAGCGTAACCTCGTCTTTCTTTGTATAGAATAACGTTTTGTTATCATTTGCCCAACTTGAAGAACCTGTAGTACTTTCAATTCTATCTGCAGCAACTTGATCTGTTTCTATTTCTTTTACATGAATCGTGTAATTTCGTCTACCTGTAGTGTCAATTCCGTAAGAAACCAATTTATTATCTGGACTAATACTAATACCAGCTAATTTAAAATAACTATAGCCTTCAGCCATTTTGTTACAGTCAAACAACAATTCCTCAGGATTGTCTAAACTATCTTTTTTACGGGTATAAATAGGATAATCTTTTCCTTTTTCGAATTTAGTGATATACCAATAGCCATTATATTTATAAGGCACAGATGAATCATCCTCCTTAATTCTGGCTTTCATTTCTTCAAATAAATCCTTCTGAAAGTCTTTTGTGTGTGCCATTTCCGCATCACAATAGTCGTTTTCTGCATTGAGATACGCAATCACTTCTGGATGCTCTCTATCTTTCATCCAAAAATAATTATCAATACGCACGTCACCATGCTTTTCTAATTGATGTGGTATCTTTTTGGCAATTGGTGGATTTAATTCTGAATTCTTTTGCATTTGTTTAAGAAAATTTTAGTCGAAAAAGTGCCGCAATTTAGTAATTTTGCACCTGATAATTTTAAAAGACACGATTATGTTTGGAGATATGATGGGAATGATGGGCAAATTAAAAGAAGCTCAAAAGAAAGTTGAAGCAACAAAAGAACGTTTACACACCGTTTTAATTGACGAAACTAGTAACGATAATAAACTAAAAGTAACCATTACTGCTAATAGAACTATTAAATCTATTGATATCGCAGATGATTTGCTTCAAGATAAAGACATGTTAGAAGATTATTTAATCCTAACATTAAATAAAGCTATTGAAAAAGCAACTAACGTGCACGAAGCAGAAGTTGCAGCTGTTGCTAAAGAAGGCATGCCAAGTATTCCTGGCATGGATATGTTTAAATAGACTTCAATTCAGTTAAAAGCTTGTCATGCATTTGGTTTGTGTAATCCAAATGCGTGACCATGCGTAATTTATGGCTTCCCATTCCTATAATATGGATATTCTTTTCTTTCAATTTATTTAGGAATTCATCCTCATCCACGTTATCATTCAATTCAAAAATAACAATATTGGTCTCAATGGGTTCTACTTTTTTAATTTTAGATAACGTTGAAAGCACCTCTCCTATTTCTTTAGCTTTTTTATGATCATCTGCAAGGCGACCGATATTATGATCTAAGGCAAACAAACCAGCCGCTGCCAAATAACCAACTTGTCGCATATTACCACCAAAGAGTTTTCTTAAACTTAATGATTGTTTCATAATAGCTTCATCACCTATTAAAACAGAACCTACAGGACATCCTAATCCTTTACTTAAACACACCGAAATCGTATCAAAAGTATTTCCGTATTGTAATGTAGATTCATTTTTAGCAACCAAAGCGTTCCAAAGACGAGCTCCATCTAAATGAAAACCTAAGTTATTGGTTTTACAAACTTGTTTTATATGTTCAATTTCTTTAAAATCCCAACATGCTCCACCTCCTTTATTGGTTGTATTTTCAACTTCGACTAAGCTAGATTGACTATAATAATATTCCGAAGGATTAATAGCGTCTTCAACTTGTGCAGCAGTAAACATGCCTCTATCTCCATCTATTAATTTACAAGATGCTCCACTGTGAAAAGCCACACCACCAACTTCATAGTTATAAATATGTGCATATTTATCACAGATTACTTGTTCACCAGGATGGGTATGCAATTTTATAGCGATTTGATTTGCCATACTTCCAGAAGGAAAAAACAATGCCTTTTCCTTACCAAACATTTTAGCCAAGCGTTCTTCTAATGCATTAACCGTTGGGTCTTCTCTAAAAACATCGTCTCCAACCTCAGCAGACATCATGGCTTCTAACATTTCTTTTGACGGCTTAGTAACTGTATCGCTTCGTAAATCTATATTCATTTTTATGGCATATTTCAGAAGATAAAACTACGGAATTTCTAAAAAACCGATTCAAAATTATGGCACTTTAACAACGCACCTTATATTTGTGCAAAATTCTACTATTTATGATTACATCAGATCAAATAAAAGATCTTAATTCCCGTCTAGACGTACTTAGACAATATCTTTGACTTAGATGCTAAGCTCATAGAAATCGCCAACGAAGAAGAGCAAACTTTTGATCCTAATTTTTGGAATGACTCCAAAGCTGCCGAATTAGTAATGAAATCTATTCGTGAGAAAAAAAGTTGGGTTAACGATTATAACAACGCCAAATCCCTTTTTGAAGATTTAGAAGTTATTTACGAATTCTATAAAGAAGACGAAGCTCCGATGCAAAATGTTGAAGAACGTTTTGAAACGGCAGTTAACGCAATTGAAAAATTAGAATTTAAAAATATGCTTTCCGAAGAAGGAGACAGTCTTAGTGCTGTACTTCAAATTACAGCTGGTGCAGGCGGAACAGAATCTTGTGATTGGGCAAGTATGCTGATGCGTATGTATTTAATGTATGCTGAAAAAAGCGGTTTTAAAGTCAAAGAATTAAACTTACAAGATGGAGATGTTGCTGGTATAAAAACAGTCACTTTAGAAATTGAAGGTGATTTTGCTTTTGGTTGGCTTAAGGGTGAAAATGGAGTGCATCGTTTGGTACGTATTTCTCCTTTTGATAGTAATGCAAAACGACATACTAGTTTTGCTTCCGTTTATGTGTATCCGTTAGTTGATGATACTATTGAAATTGACATTAACCCAGCAGATATTGAAATCACAACGGCACGTTCAAGTGGAGCTGGTGGACAGAATGTAAACAAAGTTGAAACCAAAGTGCAATTATTACATAAGCCTTCTGGTATACAAATTCAATGTTCAGAAACACGTTCTCAGCATGATAACCGAAATAGAGCCATGCAAATGTTGAAGTCTCAATTGTACGAGATTGAGCTACAAAAACAAATGGCACAAAGAGACGATATTGAAGCAGGAAAAATGAAAATTGAATGGGGAAGCCAAATTCGGAATTATGTAATGCATCCTTATAAATTAGTAAAAGACGTACGTTCTGCTCATGAAACAGGGAATGTAGATGCTGTTATGGATGGCGATATTGAACCCTTTTTAAAAGCCTATTTAATGATGATGGGACAAAAAGAAGATTCGGCATTATAATTGTAATACACTAAAAGATATGATTAAAATATACCACAACCCAAGATGTTCTAAATCGAGACTAGGATTAGCCGCATTAGAAGCTTCCGGAAAAGAATTTGAAATTATAAAATATCTTGAAGATGAATTATCTTCTAAAACACTTACTTCTATTATTTCAAAATTAGGCATTAAACCAATAGATTTAGTTCGTAAAAACGAAGCCATTTGGAAATCTGATTACAAGAATAAAACACTTACAGATCAAGAGCTAATCGAAGCCATGGTAAAACACCCCAAACTTATAGAACGACCAATTGTAATTAATGGAGATAAAGCCGTAATTGGGAGGCCTACGGAAAAAATCTTAGAAATCATATAATTTCCTTCACATGAAAAAGATAATATTAACAGTTTTTGTATTACTCTTAGGTTTAAATATTTATGCACAAAGACGTGGTAAAGAGCCTAATCGTAATAGTCGTATTACTCAAACCCAGACCGAACCAACCGCAAAACAAATTGAAAAGCGCGCACGTTTAGCAGAAAAGCGAAAAAGAGAATATATTGACAATTTTTTAACCACCTTGGAAGCAGATGAGCCTCAAAAAAATATTATTAAACAAAAGATAATGAGTTTTATTGATGCGAAAACAACCATTTCAAACACTAAATTCAAAAATAAACTTGATCAAAACAAAGCCATAGAGAATTTAGAGAATATTTATTTTTTAGAATTTATAGAGATTGTATCTGAGAGTGATATGGCTAAAATAAAAGAAATGACCAAGGGGGAATTTGATGATAAATCAATTTTAAAAAAGAACAGAGAAGTAAAAAAGAAGCGCAGAAAAGAAGAGGCGCAAAAGAAAAAGAAGAGCCAAAAAGGTTAAACGATTTTAGACAAAGATATTATCGAAGCCATGGTAAAACACCCCAAACTTATAGTACGACCTATTGTAGTTAATGGAGAAAAAGCCGTAATTGGAAGACCTACAGAAGCCATACTAGAAATTATTTAAATTTAATACCAATGAAAAAGTTAGTTTTATTAGTTTTCGCTATTCTCATGGGAATGAATATTCATGCACAAAGACAACGTGGTAACATGAATCGTATTCCTGAAACAAATAGAGAACCAACTGAGCAAGAAATTGCAAAGCGCGAACGTGAGATAGAAGAACGTAAGGAAGAATATATTGACAATTTCCTAACTACTCTAGAGGCAGATGAATTTCAAAAACATATCATTAAGCAAAATATTAGCAGTTTTTTCGAAGCTAAAATGGTTATTTTTAATACTAAATTCGAACATAATCTTGATCGTATAAAAGCTGTTGAAAATCTAGAAAACACCCATTTCAAAGATCTTGAAGAACTTATTTCAGAAGGAGATATGACCAAAATCAAAGAAATGATTAAAGGTAAATTTGACGAAAAAGAAGTTGTAAAAAAGAAGAAGAAAAAGCGGAAAAACAAAAAAAGAAAAAAAGACAAAGATTAATCTCTGATAATTAAAATTTATACATTTTTTAACAGTTGTCTTTAACATAAGATTAACCAATTTCAAATGAACTAAAGGTATTTTTGCGAGTCTAAATAGCATCAACCTTTTAACCATTTGATATGAAATTACATTTCTTTAGTACGCTTTTATTAATATTTACTTTTTCTTTTTCGTTTGCTCAAAAAGAGGTTAAAATTGAAGGAACGGTTATAGAAGAAGATACTAACATTCCTTTAGAATATGCAACAGTCGTTGTTAAAACAAAAGCTGACAACAAAATTATTTCTGGTGGTATTACAGATACTAAAGGAAAATTTAAGCTAGAAGTTCCCGCTGGTACTTATCTAATATCAGTAGAATATATTTCATACAAAACCAAAAACTTTCCAGAACAGACCATTTCAGAAAACATTAATTTAGGAACCATAAGCTTGGCTTTAGACGTATCTACATTAAACGAAGTTATGGTTGTTGCTGAGCGAACTACCGTAGAAATAAAATTAGACAAAAAGGTTTATAATATTGGTAAAGATTTAACGACTGCTGGAGGAACCGTAAGCGATGCTCTTAATAACGTACCTTCTGTAACAGTTGATGTAGAAGGCGCTATTAGCCTAAGAGGAAATGAAAATGTAAGAATTTTAATTAACGGAAAACCATCTGCAATGGCTGGTTTTGGAGATGGTAATATCCTTAGCCAATTACCAGCTGAAGCCATTGAACGTGTTGAAGTTATAACCTCACCTTCTGCTAGATATGATGCTGAAGGTACAGCTGGAATATTAAATATTATTTTAAGACAAAAAGAAACTATTGGTTTTAATGGATCAGTAACTTTAACGGCTGGTAATCCTGATAATCTTGGTGTTTCTGCAGCATTAAATTACCGAAAGGAAAAATATAATCTGTTTTCTAATTTTGGTTGGAGATATAATGACTCACCTCGTAACACATATACAGATGTTGATTATTTTGATACTACAGATGACAATGGTCAACTTTTAACACCTACGTACCGAAGAATTATTGAAACAAAAAAAGTTAAACGCTTAAACAGAAATTATAATGCAAACATAGGCATGGAGTATTTCTTAAATGAATCCTCATCGCTAACAGGTAGCTTGTTTTATAATTTTGGAAATGATGCAGATACATCTATAAATTCTAGTGAACGTTTTAATGATGGTACTATAGTTGAAGAAACATATAGAAGGGAAAAAGAAACAGAAAAAGATAACAGATTTCAAATTGCACTTAACTATGTAAAACGCTTTGGAGATGATAGCGACCATAAATTAACAGCCGACTTTCAATTTGAAAAAGATAACGAAGATGGTCTTACATACCTAGATGAAAATTATATTTTCACTGATCAAACCGCACCAGACCCTTTCCAAATAGAACAAGAATTTACTTATGAAGACCAAAAAGAATACCTATTCCAAGCAGATTATGTATTACCACTAGGAAAAGATTCTCGTTTTGAAGCAGGATATCGCGGAAATTTCAAAAATAGCAATACAGATTATCAACTTGATCAAGAAGACACGGAAACTGGAATCATTGAAATCAATGAAGAAATTTCAAACATTTTTGATTATACAGAAAACGTAAATGCTTTATACACGCAATACGGTTCAAAACTTGGAAAATTCTCTTTCTTATTAGGTTTAAGATTAGAAAACACACAATTGAAAGGAAAAACTGATTCAGAAATAACAGGTGACGAATTAGATTTTGATAAAAACTATTTAGGTATGTTCCCAACCGTGAACCTTATCTATAATCTTTCATCTGCAGATTCAGATGTTGAAGAAAGTATAACACTAGGTTACAACAGAAGAATTAATCGTCCACGTGGTTGGTACATAAACCCCTTCCCTTCTCGTTCTAGTAGAACCAATATTTTTCAAGGAAATCCTAACTTAGATCCTGCATTTTCTAGCACATTTGATTTAGGCTATCTAAAACGTTGGGAAAAGTTTACACTAACATCTTCTATTTATTACCAACACGAAACAGACTCATTTGAACGTGTACAAGAAAATACTGGGCAACAAACTACAGATGGTATTGATATTATTAGAACTATCCCAATTAACCTTTCTACTAACAAACGTACAGGTGCTGAACTTGGTTTAATGTACAATCCTGAAAAATGGTTGCGATTAAACTCTAGTATTAACTTCTTTCAGTTTGAAACCGATGGAGAATTTAACGGTGTAGATTACGGAGCAAAAAATACAAGTTGGTTCGCTCGCTTTAGCTCTAAAGTCACTTTACCTTTAGCTATAGATTGGCAAACTAGTGCGTTCTACAGAGGAGCAAGACAAGACGCGCAGTCAGATACTGAAGGTATTTTCTCTTTGGACCTTGCGTTTAGTAAAGAAATACTAAACAAAAAAGCAACAATATCTGTAAATGTTAGAGATTTACTTAACTCTAGAAAATACAAATCTGTAACCACTACAGATTTCTACAGTCGTTATAGTGAATTTCAATGGAGACAACGCCAAGTGAATGTATCTTTCATCTACAGATTTAACCAACAACTAAATAAACGAGAACGTGCTGAGAGAACAGGCGGAGACGATATGGATTTTGAAGGTTAAAAACTTGGATTAATATAAAAAAGCACAAATCGCATTTACATTTGCAATTTGTGCTTTTTTTATACACTTCAATCTTCTATTTACTTAACCTCTTTAAGTGCATTATCTATTAACGTACGTAAGTGTTGCTTATGAGCCTTACTAGATACATTACCTGTAACTGCTGCCATATTTCTAATTTGCTTTAAATTATATAATGCCATTGATTTTGCATTATTGGTATAACGACCATTTTGCTTACCAGTAAGCATATCTATAAGCATATTAGTATATGAAATTTGTAAATTTTGTCTAAATGAATTTACATTACTATAAATATCCGCTTTAAAAATGGCTGTATTTAAATCTGTCATAAATGTAGACAAGCTATATTTATTTCCATATAACTCACTATCTGTAATTCTCTGTAAGGTATTAGGATGCAAGATATGTCTTAAAACATTTTGCTGATACGTTAAAACTTGTTGATGAATTTTTGGATCTTCAGGACCTCTGAAAAAGTTATAACCACGACGCTGCATAGCTAAATCATTATAAAGATCATTCGGTGCACTAAAGGCATCAGGTGAAAAAGCATATGTTTTTAGCGCATTCATCGCACGTTTTTGATCTTCTAAACTAACAGGTGTATAAGGTTGTGTTCCTCCGTCCTGACCTATCATAGCTCTATCTACATAGACACCACCAATAAATCTAGAAATAACACCAACCGCTGTAGCACGCTGGCCACTTAATAAATAATAAGCTCGTCTTAACTCTTGGTATGATTGTCCATCCTTTGAAAACTTAGACTTTACGTCTTTCATCATACTATCAACTAACTTAATTCTATCAATAGAATAACCAATTTGGTCGTTAGACAAATCACCTACCATTACTCTAGGATCAATTGCTTTACCTGGAGCACGCATATCATCTGCATCATTACCAAAAATTAATTGCGGTTCTGTAGACCTATTAAGTAAGCTTACTTTTTCCCCTTCAGATTTAAAAGGCGTATATCCAAATTGAATGGCCCAAACATCGTAAGGACCAACAGAAGTATCATAATACTGTCCTTGATCTGCTCTATTATTTGTTAAATTAATACCAGCATAATCCATTACTGAACCCGTTAAACATTTACCTTCAATAAAATCTTTATCTGCTAATTGTTCCGGTGAGAATAACTGACTCGCCTTCATGTTATGATTAAGACCAAGTGTATGTCCTACCTCGTGCATAATTAAAGCTAACATGGCTTCCTTTTTCATGCGAGCCATTTCTAATTCCGAACCACTTGCAGCTTCAACTACAGCTTGGCCAAACATGGTATTTTCGTGCATTACATGACCAAAAGAACATAACACTTTATTTTTTTGCAAATAATCTGATGCATCAAATTCCACATCTGCTTTTGCTAAATCAAATAATTGATCATAGAATACTCTATTTGTAAAATGCACATATTCTAACATAATATCTGCTCCAATTATTTCTCCTGTTTTAGGGTTTACAAAACTAGGTCCATAACCTCCAAAAGGCGGATTAGGTGAAGACGTCCAACGTAAAACATTATAATTTATATCACCAGCATCCCAATCTGCATCATCTGGTTGCAACTTCACAACCATTGCATTTTTAAATCCGGCTTTTTCAAAAGCTTTATTCCATTCTAAAACACCTTGAGTAATAGTTTCTCTCCATTCTATAGGCGTAGAATTTTCCATCCACCATGTAATTGGCTTTACAGGCTCAGAAATTGCTGAATTTGGGTCTTTTTTTACTAAATTCCATCTATGCACCAAATCTTTATATGGTGCCGAATTTGTAGCCGTTTGGTCATTTACTTGCGTTGTAAAATAACCCACTCTTGGATCATCTAAACGAATTTCATAATCATTCTCTGGCATCGCAATTAAACTGTGAAAAACTTTAATACTAACATTTCTAGCATCTGTTACAGCTTGAGAACCGCCATTTAATACAGAAGGCTTTGAGTACACATACTCTACCTCTAGATTTGTATTGTCCTCATAGTTTTTAATATTATTAATCTTAGTTTTTGTTTTATCTAAATTACCAAGAGAAAAAGCCATTGGACTAGCACCAGGAAAACGTGGCGGCTTTACTTGAGAAAACGTCTCCTTTAAAAATAAACCATCTGCTTTAATTAAATATAAGCCCTCCTTTTTATCATGTGCTTCTATTTTTACAGTTGCCATAATACCTTCACTTAAATTAGCATCTTTAGATTTAGAAATGGCATTATTAGGATCAAAATAGAAAGATGTATTCTGAGAGACAAATTCAATTTTATCATAGTATTTTTTCACTTTAAAAACCTTAGAACCTCCGTAAGCCCCTCTAAATCGTCCAGCTTCAACAACTCCGTTTGATACTTGATTAAAATGAATATACTCCTTACCTATCTGCTTCTCACTAACCACCATTTGTAATGTACCTGTAATTGTATCTCGGTACATTGTAAAAAGCCCATCTATTTTTTTACTAGACTTAGTAAGATCTTTAATTGATTTCTCTTTCGATTTTGGTTTTGGTTTAGGCGCTGCAGCCTCTGTTTTGTCTTTTTTCTTTTTCTTTTTACGCTGAGCCTCTAGATTTTGAGGCGCTATAAAAGCACAAGTTAGTATTGCGATAGACCATAGTCTAATGACATTTCGTTTTTTGATTTTCATGATTTATTTTCTGATTAGTTTGAATTTCAACAAGATATAGAATTATTGAGAAATAATTCTCAAAATAAATGTTAAAATCAACGTTTAAAATTTACTCGATTTTTGGTGCTGGCATGTTCTGTCCACCTTGATGTAAGGTTAAACCTTGAACTTTTCCTGTTTCATCATTATTAAATGTAATACTAGCTTCAACAACTTTTAAAAAGAATTTATTTTCAGCAGAGGGAAAAATTTCAAATTGTGGTTGTCCTGTAGCTTGTAATAAAAGTTGATTATTTTTTCTGGTTATTGTAATTATAAACTCTGGTGCCAATTGATATTTACCAATGTAGATATCTAAAGCCTCATTAGAAATTTCTACAACATCAGGAAATTCAGCTTTCTTTGGTAATTCTAAAGTTACTGGAGCATCTAATAATTTCATACCAACTCCGTCTACGCTCGATACAGAATTGGTTAAAACTACCACTCCTCTATTTGTATCATTTAAGAATCCTGTAAAAGCTCTATAACCTCCAGTTCCACCATTATGCCAAGTGATGGTATTTTTATTTCCAAAGTGCCAAGCCAATCCTATATTAAAATTTTTACTATCGTCTGTAAAAGCTATTTCATGACTTAACTTCATTGCTCTATTTAACGAAGTGTCACTGGTCTCAATATTGGCTGTTATAAACTTTACCATATCACTCGTTGTAGAACGTATTGCACCTGCTCCTGCTAAGCTATTTATATCCCAATTACTTACAACCTCTAACTGTTCGTTATGTCCTAATGCTAAATTTGCTTTCATTACATCCGTAAAAGCTATACCTGTCATTGTCATTCCTAATGGTTCTGTTATTCTATTTTTAATTAAATCTTCATAAGCTTTCCCTGTATGTAATTCTAGTATATGACCTAATAAACCCATTCCTAAATTAGAGTATTCATATTGCGTACCAATTGCTCTTTGAAGCTCATAAGAGGATAAAAAATCATACAGTAAGTCTACCGTATAATCAGCAAAAGGATTATTGTAATCGGCTGGTTTAAAATTATCTGGCATTCTTGGTAAACCAGACGTATGTGTAGCTAAATCCTTTAAAGTTATTTGTTTTCCATTATACTCAGGTATAGTTACCGCTTTAGGCAAATAGTTTGAAATTGGGTCATCCAACTTCATGTTACCTTTTAAAACCTCATCTGCCAATAAAATAGTTGTGAACACTTTAGAAATCGAACCTATTTCATAAACCGTATTTTCATTAACTGATTTTCCGGATTTAACTTCGGTTATACCATAATTAAAATAAGAAACTTGTTCTCCTTCAATATAAGCCAATGCAACACTCGGATTAAAACCTTCATCTATTCTCGCTTTTATATGTTCTTTTATCGACTCTGGAATCTCCGCATTTTGAGCATAACCAAATTGAATAAAAATTAGAATTGCGAATATTGCTGAATTAAATTTCATAGTGTTTTGTAATTAGTGACTTAAGTAGGACGCTCTTTATTATCATCTGTTACAAATTAAGATTTTATTCCTAATACAAGGAACGTATCGTCTTAAAATACAGAGATTAAAGAAATCACATTTTAACTATATCATTTTAGCATAAATATGAAATAATTCATAATCAATAATTCATTTTTTAACTAACTTGCTAGAATGAACACCATTGCAGAACGGATATATGATTTTTTAAAAGACTTTCCTCCTTTTAATATGTTAGACAGAAATCAGCTATTCTCTATTTCCGAAGCTGTAGAAGTTGGGTATTTTGAAAAAGACCAAGCTTTATTTAAAATTGACCAACCAATAGAGAATCACTTCTATGTGGTTAAAAATGGTGCCATAGGCTTATATACTGACCAAGGAATTATTGTTGATGAATGTGATGAAGGTGATATTTTTGGACTAAGAGCTTTACTTAGAAAAGACAATTATATTTTAGATGCTATTGCCATAGAAGAAAGTATTGTATATTCAATTTCTTCAGAATTATTAGAGGAATATATTACCACGAATTCTGAAGCCAGTCGGTTTTTAATGACAAGTTTTATTTCTAATACCAAACAATTAGAATCTGATACCTCAACTATAGTTTCATCAGAATTTACAAATTTACAATCTGTAGATTATTCTAAAAACCCTGTGACCTGTACTATTGACACCACAATACAATCTGCTGCTCAAACAATGACAGACAAACGTATAGGTTCAATAATTATAGAAAAAGACGCTAAACCTATCGGCATTATAACAGATAAAGATTTACGCATAAAAATTGCGACAGGTCGCTTTTCAATTTCAGAATCAGTTTCTAAAATTATGTCGTCACCTGTAATTACCTATCCAGAAAGCACCACTGTAGCCGAAGCACAAATTGCGATGCTGAAACATCAAATAACCCATTTATGTATTACGGAAGATGGCACAGCTAATTCTAAATTAACAGGCATTTTATCTGAACACGATATTATTGTTTTAAGAGAAAATAGTGCTTCCTCTTTAGTCAAAGAAATTAAGCGTAGTAAAGACATTCTGCAATTAAGAGAGATTAGAGCGCAGGCAGAAAAATTATTAAAACGGTATTTAGAACAAGATTTACCAATAGAGTTTGCGGCTAAATTAATCTCAACAATTAACGATGTTATTACTCAAAAAATAATAGACTCAGCGATAATACAACAAGGCACTAATCCTCCAACAGAATTTGCTTGGTTAGCTATTGGAAGTCAAGGCAGACAAGAGCAATTGTTAATGACAGACCAAGATAATGCTTTAGTTTACGAAGATGTTTCTGACGATAAAAAAGAAGCGACTAAAACATATTTTTTAAACTTAGCAAAGCAAATTAATAAAGACCTAGAAACGGTTGGGTTTGAATTATGTCCGGCAGATATGATGGGAAGCAATCCTAAATGGTGTTTATCGGTTTCAGAATGGAATCTTCAGTTTAACAGATGGATAACAATGCCAGACCAAGACAACTTAATGCTCTGTACTATTTTCTTCGATTATGAACATGTTTATGGCAGTAAAACGCTTATTGAGAAACTGTCTCAAAGTATTTTTAAAAGTATTGAAAACCATGATATATTTTTAACCTACTTAGGACGAAACGCATTGCAAAACCCACCACCTTTAAGTTTCTTTAGACAGTTTTTAGTTGAAGAAAGTGGTGAGCATAAAAATCAATTCGATATTAAAGCGCGCTCCATGATGCCTTTGGTAGATGCTGCACGATTACTTATTCTATCGCACAACATTAAATCAATAAACAATACTGTAGAACGTTTTAAAAAATTAGTAGAATTAGAACCTCAGAACAAAGACATTTATTTATTCTGCATAGAGGCGTACAAAGACTTGCTGTGGTTTAGAACCGAACAAGGTTTGCATAATTCTGATTCTGGAAGATTCATTGATGTACAATCGCTAAGTAAACTAAATAGATTAAAACTTAAACGCAGCTTTAAGGCTGTAAAACTTGTACAAGAACTTATTCAAACCCGATTTAAACTTTCTCAATTAATGTAACATGAATTGGTTTAAACGAAAAACGTATCCTGAATTTTGGCAGAATTATGTGGCGAATTTTAAAGAGAGTAAACACCATAAATTAAAAGATATTCGGTTTATTGTATTTGATACTGAAACCACAGGTCTCAACACAAAAGAAGACCGTATTTTATCTATTGGTTGCGTTGGCATTGAAAATTTTAAAATTAAAATTGCTGACCAATTAGAGTGTTACGTGATGCAAGAGCATTTTAATGCAGATACGGTAAAAATTCATGGTTTACTAAAAGAAGGAACGTTGTCTAAACTTGAAGAAGAGGAAGCAATTATTCAATTTTTAGATTTTGTAAAGAACGCTGTTTTAGTGGCTCATCATGCTGCTTTTGATGTTACTATGATTAATAATGCTTTAAAACGAATGCAACTGCCTAAACTTAAAAACAAAGTATTAGACACAGGACATCTATTTCAAAAAACAAAATTAGATACCACTAAAGAACATTTTGGTTTAGATGAACTTTCAAAACGATTCAACATTCCGTTACACGACAGACACACAGCTTCTGGTGACGCCTATATCACAGCTGTTTTATTTTTAAAACTACTTGCTATTTTAAATAAAAATGATGATTTAACTTTAAAGGACTTGTTGCGCTCTCACAAAAGAATTGGCTTGTTATAAAAAAAGACACACTCCATAAAGAGTGTGCCTTGACCTAACTAATTTAAAATAAATAATTCAGATTTATTTTACCGTTTAAGCAACAATGCTTAGTTTTTTATTTGCTTTTGATTTGTTAGAATCTGAGCCAAACTGATTAGACGTATTATTTTCTCCTCCTGCTTTTAGAGCTTTTTCACCTGCAAAGAATGTTTTATGGTCATCACCTAAATCAGAACCTGCCATTCTTTGATGTTTTACACAAGACACATTTTTTCTAATCTCTTGTCGTTGCACACCTTTTACATAAGCCAACATACCTTCTTCTCCAAAATAACCTTCGGTTAAATCATTCATATGTAACGCTGTTGTATGATAGGTTGGTAATGTAATTAAGTGATGAAAAATACCAGCTTCTCTCGCGCCATCCATCTGAAAGGTCTTAATTTTCTCATCTGCTCTATGGCATAATTCTGAATGGTCATATTGCGCATCCATTAAATTATTTCTATCATAAGCCGTCATGTTTTCACCCTCAGCAAGCATTTCATCAAATACTTGATTACGGAAATTCAAGGTCCAGTTGAATGATGGTGAATTATTGTAAACCAATTTAGCATTTGGTACCACTTCTCTAATTCTGTTTACCATGTGTGCAATTTGCTTCACGTTTGGTGTTGGTGTTTCAATCCATAATAAATCTGCTCCATTTTGTAAGCTGGTAACACAATCTAAAACTACACGGTCAATATTAGAACCATCTTTAAACTTATACAACCCATTAGCTAATCTTATAGGACGTACTAATTTACCATCGCGCTTTAATAAAACATCGTCTTGTTTTGCATCTTCAATCGCTACTTCTTCTGCATCTACAAAAGCTAAGTACTGAGATGCTAAATCACCTGGTTCTTGGCTTACAGGTAACTTCTGAGTTAAGCCTGCTCCTTCAGAATCTGTTCTGGCTACTATAATTCCGTCATCAACACCTAATTCTATAAACGCATAACGCACTGCATTTAATTTAGCTACAAAATCTTCGTGAGGAACCGTTACTTTTCCGTCTTGATGTCCACATTGTTTAGCATCAGACACCTGATTTTCAATCTGAATAGCACAAGCACCTGCTTGAATCATCTTTTTAGCCAATAAATACGTTGCCTCCTCATTACCAAAACCAGCATCAATATCTGCGATGATTGGAACGATATGCGTTTCGAAATTATCTATTTCATTTTGAACATCTTCTCCATTTTCTAATCTTCGGAATAAATCATTTAGTTCTATCGCATCTGCTTGACGTAAGAAATCATAAATTTCTGCAATAAGTCCAGGAACAGCCGTTTTCTCATGCATTGACTGGTCTGGTAATGGTCCAAATTCTGAACGTAATGCTGCAACCATCCAACCAGAAAGGTATAAATAACGTTTACTTGTTGTTTTGTGGTGTTTTTTCACTGCAATCATTTTTTGCTGCGCCACAAAACCATGCCAGCAACCTAAAGATTGTGTGTAATTTGATGAATCTGCATCATAAGCTGCCATATCTTCTCTCATTATAGCAGCTGTATATTTTGCAATATCTAAACCAGTTCTAAATTGATTTTGAGCTACCATTCTGGCAGCACTTTCAGGATTAATAGCATTCCAAGTTTGTCCGTACTTTGCTTTAAGGTCTTTTACGGTTTGTAATGCAGAACGATAGTTACTTTGTCCTAAATTTTTCATAATTTTGTTTTTGATTATTAAGGTTATTCCAAATTTTGATAATTAGGTCTCGTAATCTATTCCAGTAGTTACGAGACATTTTTTTTATATTAATTGATATGCTGAAAGTGTTAAAAACTCTTCGAATTCTTCTTGAGTTACCAATCGCTTAAAAAGTGCAATCGCTTCAGAAAATTTGGTGTTTTTTATTTTTCCTTCACCTACTTCTCTTATTATTTTTTCGACTTCATCATCAAACAATTCATCGAATAAAGCTTTATTGAAGATTCTTCCATCTTCTAACAACACTTCGTTTTTTAACCATTGCCAAACTTGTGTTCTCGATATTTCTGCTGTTGCAGCATCTTCCATTAAGTTATAAAGTGCTACTGCACCATGACCTCTTAACCAAGCTTCGAGATATAGAATACCAACATTTATATTTTTTCTTACACCAGCTTCTGTAATAGTTCCTTTAGGTATTTCTACTAAATCTGCTTCAGTGACAACAACGTCTTCACGCGTGTTAAAAATTTGATTTGGTGTTGGCATATATTTATCAAATTCCTGCATTGCAACCTCTACTAAAGCAGGATGCGCCACCCAAGTACCATCATGTCCATTTTTGGCTTCACGTTCTTTATCTACTCTTACTTTTTCGAGCGCGGCTTTATTAGCTTCAGGATTATTTTTAATAGGAATTTGTGCTGCCATTCCACCCATTGCGTGGATTCCTCTTTTGTGACATCTCTGAATTACTAAATTAGAATAAGCAGCCATAAATGGTGTTTCCATAGTCACTTGGTCTCTATTCGGTACCACGAAACCTTCATGATTTCTAAACTTTTTGATGTATGAAAAAATGTAATCCCAACGTCCGCAGTTTAAACCTACAATATGGTCTTTAAGCTCATAGATATATTCGTCTAATTGAAAACTTGCCGTAATAGTTTCAACTAACAAGGTTGCCTTAAAAGTTCCGTTTGGAATTTGCAAATAATTTTGAGCAAACTCAAAAACATCGTTCCACCAACGCGCTTCTAAATAGTGTTCTAATTTTGGTAGATAGAAATAAGGTGCTGAATTGTTTTCCATTAAGGCTACAGAGTTATGAAAAACATATAGTCCAAAATCGAACAAGCTACCAGACATTTCTTCGCCATTTACTAATATATGACGCTCATTTAAATGCAAACCTCTTGGTCTTACAATAAGTACAGCGGTTTCATCATTAAGTTTATAATGCTTTCCTCTTGAATTATCAACTAACTCAATGGTTTTTAAATTAGCATCAATTAAGTTTTGTTGCCCTTCTAAAGTGTTCTTCCAACTCGGTGCATTGCTATCTTCAAAATCTGCCATAAATGTTTTGGCACCAGAATTTAAGGCATTGATGACCATTTTGCGATCCACAGGACCTGTAATCTCTACGCGACGATCTAATAAATCGTCAGGAATAGCAGCTGCTGTCCAATCAGATTCTCTTATAGATTTTGTTTCAACAGGAAAAGATGGAAAACCACCTTTATCGAAGTCGAGTTGTTGCTGCTCTCTTCTTTCTAATAAAGACAAACGAGAAGCATTAAATTTTTCTTGCAATACTGTAAGAAACTCTAGAGCGTCTTCAGTTAAAAGATCTGGATAGAAATTAGTCACCTCTGGTGCGAATTTCATTTTTTGTTGTGTTGTTACTGAAATTTCCATGCTGTAGTTTTATTTGATGAAGCAATGTTACAACCTATTTTTCAAAAAAACAAGCGAACGTTCGCTAAATATTTAAATTCGCTATTTATGAAAGTTCGCAAATTATAGTATATTTGCCATTATGGAACAAGATTATATAAAACTTATATTTGGATTAAAACTTAAGCAAATCCGTACAGACAAAGGACTTTCGCTATTTGGATTGTCTAAATTATCTGGACTTTCAAAATCGTATTTAAACGAAATTGAAAAAGGAAAAAAATATCCTAAGCCAGATAAAATTGCTGCATTATCCGAACATTTAGATGTTCCATACGATGAAATGGTGTCTTTAAAGCTAGATAAAAACCTAGCTCCTATTGGTGAGATATTACAATCTAAACTTCTAAAAGAGATTCCGTTAGAGCTATTTGGAATCCAAGAAAGTACAATGATTGATATTATCTCTAATGCACCAGCAAAGGTGACAGCATTTATTAGTACTATTATTGAAATCGCAAAGAACTACAACTTTAGTAAAGAGAGTTTTTACTTAGCTTCTGTGAGGTCATTTCAAGAAGCCAACAACAATTATTTTGATGACTTAGAACAAGCGGTTTTAAAATTTGCAAAAACCTACCAAGTAGACCTCACCAAACCTTTAAAGTCTGTTGAACTCGAAGAAATCCTTATTGAAGAATACGGTTATACAATAAACACTACCGAATTAACATCGCATACAGAATTAGATAATTTACGTTCCGTATTTGTTCCTAAAACTAAAACTCTCCTACTAGCCAGACATATAGATGATGCACAAAAAACATTTATATACGCTAAAGAAATTGCTTATAATTATTTAGAAATTAGCGAACGCCTTTATACTTTCTCCTGGATTAAATTTGAAAATTTTGACCAAGTGTTAAATAACTTTTATGCGTCTTATTTTGCAGGTGCTTTAATTATACCGAGAGCGAGTTTGGTTGCCGATTTGAAAGCTTTATTTTCAAAAAAATCATTTAAAACTAAAGATTTTGAACGCATTATTAGTAATTACAATGCTTCTCCAGAATCTATTTATCAAAGATTAACCAATATTTTACCAAAAGATTTTAATCTTAAAAGTTTATTCTTCTTAAGATTTTCGCATCAAAAAGGCTCAAATCACTTCAAATTAAATAAAGAATTACATTTATCTAAACAGCAGTCACCACATGCTAATGAAACTAATCAGCATTATTGCAGACGTTGGGCTTCTCTAAAAGTGCTAGAGCAAATTAGTAAGAGCAACAAACCTCATGAGTTTGATATACAAGTTTCTAATTATCCCAATGAAGGAAAAAGCTATCTCGTATTATCTTCTGCTACCTCAGATCCTTTTGTTTCTAATAGTTATAGAAGTGTAAATATTGGAATTCAAATTAATAGTCAGCTTAAACGCAAAATTAACTTTGCCGAGAGTGCTTCAATTCCTAAAGCACAAGTTGGTGTTACATGCGAACGTTGCGTAATTAGTGATTGCGAAGTTAGACAAGCACAACCAACTAGTATTATGTCTGCTCAAAAAGACGCAAAAATTGCAGATGTTGTAAATAAAATTCAAGAAAAATACAGCAAATAACTACGAAATAATATTTACAATTTTAGAATAACTAATTTCTTCAAAACTAGAAACGACTTTATTTGCTAAGGAATAATCTTGACCAGAAGAATGTTTACTTTTAAAACCTGTACAAAAGATTCCGGCTGAATGTGCTGCTTTTATACCATTAGTAGAATCTTCAATTACCATACATTCCGATTTTTTAAAACCCGTAAATTCTGCGGCTTTAATAAATATTTCGGGATGTGGTTTAGACTTCTCTAAATCGGCTCCACTAAATTTACCACTGAAATATTGATTAAGATCAAAACGTTCAAAAATTTGCTTAATTCCAAGCATTGATGCAGAAGAAGCCACAACCAAAGTAACATCGTTAGCATGGTAATCCTTTATTCGCTCTAAAACACCATCTATTAATTGCAAATCTCCATTTTCAAAGAAAATCTTATAATGCTCGCGCTTTAAGCTTACTAAGTACTCTGGTGTTTCATTTAAATTAAAATGATCCACTAAACGTTTACATATATTTATTGTTGATTGCCCTGTAAATGAAGCATACAAGTCCTCGTTTACATCGATAGAAACATCGTTAAACATTTGATGATACGCTTTTCGGTGTAATGGCTCTGTATCCACGATTACTCCATCCATATCGAATAAAACAGCTTTTAGCATAGTAATATTTTAATTTATTACGAAGATAAAAAAGTAAATGACATTGCAGAGCAGAAGAACTTACAATGCCATTAAGTATGTATTAAATTATGCTTAGTTTTGCTTTTTAATTTATCTTAAAAAAGATGGCAAAGAAAGGACAAGAAAAAAACACAGCAAACAAAGCCAAGCACAGTAAATTGATTGCTCAGAAGAAGAACAAACAAAAATCTAAATCTGAAGATCGTAAAGCACGCCTTAAAGCCATTGTTGAATTAGCAAAAGCTAAAAAAGACACTTCAGAAAACGCTTAGTCGTTTAACCAAGTAATTACTTTATTATCTTCTAAAGTATTCCATTACAATATCACTTTACTGAATCACTTAGATTCCACATCCTAAATTCTCAACATTAACAGCGTAGTACTATTTTATGTTGATGCTAAAATTTTTGAATCTTGAATATTAAAATCAATTAGAACCTAGTCTTGTGATAGATCTTTTATATTAAAAAAAAAACACGAAGAGAAAAACAATGACTAATCTTGAATTCATATCATACACATTTAAAATATAATAAATGGGTACAAAAAAATATGAACTAAAGACTATTTACTGAATCTCTTCGTGATTTAATACTAGTTAAATCTAAATTTTACTTCACATTATCAATAATATCTTGAACCACTTCAGGATTTAACAATGTACTTGTATCTCCTAATTGATCCGTTTCATTACATGCAATTTTTCTAAGAATACGACGCATAATTTTGCCACTTCGTGTTTTAGGTAAACCATCTGTAAATTGTATTTTATCTAATTTAGCGATTGGCCCAATCTGCTCGGTTATAATCTGATTAATTTCCTTACGTAAATTATCATGATTTCTATATTCACCTGTTTCTTTTAAAGTAACATAACCATATAAAGCATTTCCTTTAATATCATGAGGGAAACCAACAATAGCACTTTCTGCCACAGCTGGATGTTCATTTATAGCATCTTCAATTGGTGCTGTACCAAGATTATGCCCAGAAACAATAATAACATCATCTACTCTACCTGTTATTCTATAATACCCAACCTCATCACGTAATGCGCCATCGCCTGTAAAATACATATTATCATAAGCTGAAAAATAAGTATCCTTATAACGTTGATGATTTCCCCAAATAGTTCTTGCCATACTTGGCCACGGGAATTTTATACACAAACGACCATCTACTTGATTTCCTTTAATTTCTTGCCCATGCTCATCCATCAATGCTGGCTGAATCCCGATAAATGGAAGTGTTGCATAGGTTGGCTTGGTAGGTGTCGCAAATGCGATTGGCGTAATCATAATACCACCAGTTTCCGTTTGCCACCACGTATCTACAATTGGTGATTTCTTTTTACCTACATTATCATCGTACCAGTGCCAAGCTTCTTCATTTATAGGTTCTCCAACGGTCCCTAACACCTTTAAAGATGATAAATCATGTTTTTCTAAATGCTCTACACCTTCTTTTGCTAAGGCTCTAATAGCAGTTGGCGCAGTATAGAATTGATTAACTTTATGTTTTTCTACAATTTCCCAGAAGCGCCCAAAATCTGGATAACTAGGCACACCTTCAAACATCACTGTTGTGGCACCATTACATAATGGTCCATAAACAATGTAACTATGGCCTGTAATCCAACCTATATCTGCTGTACACCAATACACATCTTGTTCTCTATATTGAAATACATTTTTAAACGTATAAGCTGTATACACCATATAACCCGCTGTGGTATGCACCATCCCTTTTGGTTTCCCAGTAGAACCTGAGGTATAAAGAATGAATAATGGATCTTCTGCATCCATAATTTCTGGTTCACAATCGTGATATGCTTCATCTAACAAAGGTTGTAACCAGTGATCACGACCTTCTTTCATGTTAATTACAGAATTGATTCGGTTTACAACCAAAACATTAGCTACACCTTCACAGTCCTCTAATGCTTCGTCCACAATACCTTTTAAATCTATGGTTTTTGAACCACGATAAGACCCATCAGAAGTAATTACTATTTTACAATCACTATCATTAATTCTTGTAGCCAATGCTGTAGATGAAAATCCTGCAAAAACGACAGAATGTATGGCACCAATTCTTGCACAGGCTAATACTGAAATTGCCAATTCAGGAATCATTGGTAAATAAATACATACACGATCTCCTTTTGCGACTCCTTTTTCTTTTAAAACATTAGCAAACCTACACACGCGCTCATGTAATTCTCTATAGGTTATATGTTGCGCTTGTTCATCTGGACTATTGGGTTCAAAAATAATAGCCGTTTTATCACCTCTTGTATACAAATGCCTATCAATACAGTTTTCTGTAATATTAAGCTTTGCTCCTTCAAACCATTTTACTTCTGGTTTTTTAAAATCCCAACTTAATACATTATCCCATTTTTTGCGCCACATAAAATGCTCTTCAGCAATTTCTTCCCAAAAATTCTCTGGGTTTCTTACGGATTTACGGTAAACTTGATAGTATTCTTCTAAATGTTTTATGTGATAATTACTCATAATCTTGTTGTTTATTATTTATTAAACATGCTGTAAGATATTCGCATGCCGTTAATCTAATTTCTACTTTATTTTATTTATGAATTCCAATAAAATTGGCTTGATATACTGATTTTATTTCATCTATAATTTTTACATCATCAATAGTTGAAGGAATATTGTATTGTTGCTCGTCTGCAATATTTCGAAGTAATTTACGAAGAATTTTTCCACTTCGCGTTTTTGGCAACCTATTTACAACAAGCACATCCCTAAATGACGCTACTGCACCTATTTCTTTACGCACATCTTGAATAATCTCTTTTTGAATTAATTGATTATCCGAAAGTTCTCCAGACTTTAAAACCACTAAACCAAGTGGTTTTTGACCTTTAATTTCACAGTGTACTCCAAAAACTGCACACTCTGCAACTGCTCTATGTGAGGCCACAATCTCTTCCATCTCTGCTGTAGACAATCTATGACCTGCTACATTAATAATATCGTCTACACGACCCGTTATAAAAACATAACCATCTTCATCTTTGTAGCCACCATCTCCAGAAAAATAAAAACCAGGAAATCGATTTAAATACCCAAATTTAAAACGATCAGGATTTCCCCACAAATTAGTTAAAGTTCCTGGAGGCAAAGGCAATTTTACGGTAACAAAACCTTCTACGCCAGCTTCTACCTCCTCACCTTCTTCATTTAAAATTTGTATATCATAACCACACACAGGAAAACCTGCAGAACCTGGTCGTACTTCTTGTAAACCAACACCAACCATATTTGCTAACATTGGCCACCCACTTTCTGTTTGCCACCAATGGTCTATAACTGGAACATTAAGTTTTTCTTCCGTCCAAGTTAAAGTTGCCACATCACAACGTTCACCAGCTAAGAATTGATATTTTAAACAAGACAAATCAAAACGCTTAAGCATATGACCCGTAGGATCTTCTTTTTTAATTGCCCTAATTGCTGTTGGTGCCGTAAACATCACTTTTACGTTATGCTCACTTATTACACGCCAGAAAGTTGAAGCATCTGGAGTTTTTATAGGCTTGCCTTCAAAAAGAATAGTGGTATTTCTATTTAACAAAGGCCCATAAACGATATAACTATGCCCAACAACCCAACCAACATCACTTGCTGCCCAAAACACATCTCCTTCGTCTAGTCCATAAATATATTTCATTGAGAATTTTAATGCCGTAGCATAACCACCTGTATCTCTAATAATTCCCTTTGGAGTACCAGTAGTACCTGAAGTGTATAAAATATAAGACGGATGGATAGACGCAACCGAAACCGCATCAATAGCTGTGGACTTTTCTACTAACGTCGTATAATCTACATCATAATCTTTCTTTGGGATTTCTACATCTAATTTTCTATCAAAAACAATAACATGTTCGGGCTTGTTTTTCGCCTGAGAAATTGCTTCATCCACAAACGGCTTGTATGGAATAATGCGCTCTATTTCAATTCCGTTAGATGCCGTAATTATTGCTTTAGGCTTACAGTCATCTATACGAATAGCTAACTCATGTGGAGCAAAACCACCAAATACAACCGAATGTATTACACCAATTCTTACACAAGCCAACATAGCATATAATGCTTGTGGAATCATTGGCATATAAATAATACAAGTGTCACCTTTTTTTAGCCCTAAACTTTGCAATCCACCAGCCAGTTTAGCAACCTCATGATGTAATTGATTAAAGCTAATATGTTCTTTTGTATTTGTTACTGGAGAATCATAAATGATTGCATTTTGCTCACCAAAACCATCATTAATATGCTTATCTATACACAAATAACTTAAGTTAAGTTGCCCATCTTCAAACCATTGATTATAATCATATTTATCTTTAGACAGAATTGTTTTTGGAATTTTAAACCAATCTAATTGCTGCGCTTGTTGGTCCCAAAATTGTTCTGGAGATTGAATACTTTTCTGATAAAATTTTTGATATTTCATAACTTACTTTTTATTAGAATTAAGTAAGCCAAACCAATTAGGATTAAGAATATTGAGCTTAATAAGCACCCAAATTATCACCACAAAACAAATACCCATAACTATAGATAGCATAGGGCTTACGTTGGTAATATTCTCATACTTAAACCTCAAGAATAGCGTTGCAATAACATAGATACTAATTATAATATCTGACGCTAAAGGATTGATGCGTAATTTCATGTCTTTAAACTTTAATTAAACTTAGTTTGTTTGCACACAAAACCAATTTAATAAAAGACTTAAAGAAGACTCTTATTTTATAAGTTCCAGAATTTCTGAAACTATTTTTTTTACCGAAAAAGGTTTGGTTAAATATTTATCTGCTCCAAGTTTTAAACCCTTTTCAATATCTGAAGCTTTATTTTTTGCAGTTAAAAAAACCACTTTGGTATCTTTTAAACTGTCTGTTTTTTTTATGTATTCTAATGTTTGATATCCATCTACATTTGGCATCATAACATCTAACAATATCACATTAGGAATATGATGTTTTAATATCTCTAAAGCCTCACTTCCATCTCTTGCTATAAACACCTCAAAATCTTGTTTTTTGAAAGTGTATTCTAACGACATTACAATATTTGGCTCGTCGTCAACAATTAAAATTTTCTTCCTCATACTTTACGACTACAATTTACTTAAAAGGTATCGTAAAAACAAGTATTGCACCATTTTTTACACCTTTTTTTGCCCAAATTTTTCCATTATGCTTTTCCACAATTTGTTTGGTTATCGCCAACCCTAGACCACTACCTTGGGGCTTTCTTGTATTTTGATCTTTTGACTGATAGAATTTATCAAAAATAAAATCATGATCCTCTTCCGGAATGCCTTTACCATTATCGGCTACAGAGATTTCAACCAACTCATTTCCTAATTTATAATCTATTTCTATTTTACCTGTTTTAACAGGACAAAACTTTATGGCATTAGACAACAAATTGGTTAATACTTGAAGGATACGATCTTCATCATAATTAGTTTTAAATGCATGAACGTTTTTATTTATTATCTGAATCTCTTTTTTTGCTGCAATTTGCGAAATACTACTAATAGCTTTTGTTATTGTTTTTTGAATATCTTGATATTGAAAATCTAAATGTAAGCGTCCCGTTTCTAATTTTTCAAAATCTAAAATATTATGAATCAATCGTCCTAATCGTTCTGAATCTTGAAGAATATTTTTTAAAAACTGAGACTTTATCTCCTTTGGCATATCATCATCTTCATCCATTAACAGCTCTGTTGCTGCTCTAATACCTGTTATTGGAGTTTTTAACTCATGCGCTACAGTATCTAAAAATTCATCTTTTTGCTTGTCCTTAGATATTAATTCATTGTTTGCGTCTTTTAATTTTGATGACAACTGAGTTAATTCATTAGACTTTTCTAGCAGCACCTTATTACTTACTATATTTTCTTTAGACTCCTCTAAAATCTTTAAAACTTCAACTAAACTAATTTCCTCCTCTTTCACCACACTTGCTATTAATATCTTTGCTGAAGCTGAACCAATAGTTCCGGTTAATAATTTTTCCGAAAAATTAATTAATCGTGCATCTGCCAATTGTGTGTCTTGTGGTAATTTATATTTTGTGAAGAATATGTTTAAAGCACGAGTAGCTCGTTTTTCACCAAGAAACCTAACCAATACATTTTTAATATCTGTAACGTATGCTTCACCTTTCCAAACTAGAGCATTATCTTGAAGTGTCGTAAAATTGCGACTATCTACAAACATTTCCGCGTAATTTCGTTCTCTGTAATTCCCTTTAGATGTTAAAGAAAAAGTTAAATAGCTAAACACATTAAAAGTCATACTCCAGAAAAACGCATGCGCTGGCGGACTTAAAAAATCGATACCAAACAAAGCGTAAGGTTTTAATGCAGAAATCCCAAAAAGACCATATTGTGTAAAATCATCAGTACCTGTAAAAGCCTGCAATGTAAAAGGCAATACCAATGTGTAAACAGCGACAAGAAAACCAATTACAATTCCAATAATTGCAGCTCTAGATGAGCCACGATTCCAATATAAACCAATAAAAAAGGAAGGTCCTAGCTGTGATATAATTACAAAAGATATTAGCCCAATTGAATATAACGATAGTTGTCTCGAAAAGGAAACATAAAAGAAATAAGCCGTAATAATAATTGTAAATATTGAAATACGACGAATATTCTTAATGTATTTAGAATTGCGTTCTGGTTGATTTTTAATGAATTTATCTAAAAATCCATATGGAATAATTAAGTTATTACTCACCATAGTAGACAAAGCCAAAGTGGACACAATCACCATTGAAATGACTGCTGAAAATCCACCTAAAAAAACTAGTGTCGCTAAGAACGAATTTCCATTCTCTAATGGCAGAAGTAGTGTATAATACTCAGCATTTTGCGTACTGCCAAAAGTGAGCTTTCCTGCCCAAGCAATAAAAATTACAAAGACATTAAATAGTAACAGATATAATGGAAAAAGCCAAATTGCCTTTTTTAAATGTTTTTCTCTATTATTTTCTAAAACAGCAACCTGAAATTGCCTTGGTAATAAAAATATGGCCATAAATGACAAGCCAATCATAAAAAACCAATTAAACCCATTTTCTAAACCACCAAGCGTTGTAAGTTCCTTAAAGTTTTCTGTTATGGCTATTTTATTATAAATATCAGTGGTACCATCAAATAAATAAAACGTAATATATCCGCCAATAATAAGAAAAAACACCAATTTTAAAACAGACTCAAAGGCGACAGAAGCAATGATACCTTTATGTTTTTCTGAAGCATCAGAACTTTGTGTACCAAAAAAAGTCGCAAAAATAGCCAATAATAAAGCGACATAAAATGTAGAATCATCTATTACGGTTGTTGAAATATAACTGGTGTCATCAGACATTATTTCAAAAGTTTCTGACACTGCTTTTAATTGCAATGAGATATAAGGAAGGGTCCCAAAAAGACAAACAATGGTCACTAAAGCTCCAAGAAATCTATTGTTACCGTATCGTAGTGATATAAAATCTGCAATCGTTGAGATTTTGTGTTGTTTAGAAATCCTAATGATTTTTCTAAGTACAACAATCCATAACGGTGCAGCAATTGCTGGCCCTAAATAAATTGGCAGAAAATTTATACCTGAATTTGCTGCAATACCAACACTACCATAATACGTCCAAGCAGAACAGTATACAGCTAAAGACAAGGTATAAACATAAGGATTATTTACCCATTTGCTTTGTCGTTTTTTTTCAGCAAGAAAAGCAATGTAAAATAACACTGCTAAGTAAATAATAATTATGAGGATTAAAGCGTAATTATTCATAATGGCGTTTTAATACGATATATGAAATAAGGATAGATAAAAGCCAAAAAGAAAATATTGAAAAATATAATGTCGGAATACCAAAAATGGCACCTTCAAAATTAAAAATAAGAATAAATGGTATGTTGAAAACTAAAAACAAAGCCAAAGACAGCACTGCTAATTTTTGTTCATGACGTTTTTTCATTTGATTTACGTTTATTTCTGTAAAGGAGATTACAACAAAATATCTACTAATATAAGAAATCAGCACTACAAATTTGCAATGCTGATTTACTTACTAATAAAATTAAAATATGTTTTAATTATTTAACTAAGAACAACCATCTAATGATCAGAAGCTTCACCTGCTCCTGAAGGTATTCTTATACTCTCTACCATGTCTTGAACATTTTGTGGTGGAGCTGGTGTCATCCTTGAAACGACTAAGGAAATAACAACATTTACCACCATAGCTATAGTTCCGAAACCTTCTGGAGAAGTTTCTAACCACCAATCTTCACTTGTACCTCCTCCAAACATGTCTAACTTAAATTTCATCATGTAGAATAACATTAACACAATCCCTACAACCATTCCTGAAATTGCACCTTGACTATTCATACGTTTATCAAAGATTCCCAATATAATAGCTGGAAAGAAAGAGGCAGCTGCAAGTCCGAATGCCAAGGCGACGACTGCGGCGACAAACCCTGGTGGATTAATCCCAAAATAACCTGCAATTAAGATCGCTACAAAAATGGCGATTCTAGCCACTTTTAATTCAGCTTTATCAGAAATATTTGGTCTCAATTGCTTTTTAATTAAATCGTGAGAAACAGAAGTTGAGATTACTAATAATAATCCTGCTGCCGTAGATAATGCTGCTGCTAATCCACCAGCTGCTACTAATGCTATCACCCAATTAGGAAGATTTGCAATCTCCGGATTTGCTAATACCATAATATCTCTATCTACATACAATTCGTTCTGTGCAGTACTTGCATTAGAAATCATACGCTCACCATTTAATCCTCTAGCATCTGTATAAATTGGCTTTTTACCATCTAAAGAACTACCTGCTACGTATTGAATTTTTCCATCACCATTTTTATCTGACCACGCAATTAAGCCAGTATCCTCCCAGTTTTTAAACCATACCGGAATATCAGCATACTCTTTATCGCTTACCGTCTCAATTAAATTAGTTCTAGAAAATACTGCGATTGCAGGTGCTGTTGTATATAAAATAGCTATTAACAATAATGCATAACCTGCAGATTTACGCGCATCTTTTACTTTAGGCACTGTAAAGAAACGCACAATTACGTGAGGTAATCCAGCTGTTCCTGTCATTAGTGCTAAAGTGATAGCAAACACATCCCAAGTAGATTTTGTACCACTTGTGTATTCATTAAACCCAAGTTGCGTATGTAGCTTATCTAATTTATCTAATAAAAATTCACCACCTTCAACTGTGCCTCCCATTCCTATTTGCGGAATAATGTTTCCTGTCATCTGCATTGAAATAAAAAATGCAGGCACCATAAAAGCAAAGATTAAAACACAATATTGTGCTACTTGGGTATATGTGATTCCTTTCATACCTCCCAATAATGCGAAGGTTAAAACCACGGTCATCCCTATAATTACACCTATATTAATATCTACTTGTAAAAATTGAGAAAAAACAATTCCTACTCCACGCATTTGTCCTGCTACGTAAGTAAAAGAAACAATTAGCGCACAGATTACAGCAACTGTTCTTGCGGTATTTGAATAATATCTGTCTCCAATAAAATCTGGAACCGTAAACTTACCAAACTTACGCAAATAAGGTGCTAAAAGTAAGGCTAGCAATACATATCCTCCTGTCCAACCCATTAGGTAAACAGATCCATCATATCCTGCAAAAGATATAATACCAGCCATACTAATAAAAGAGGCTGCACTCATCCAGTCGGCAGCTGTTGCCATACCATTTGCCCATGGAGAAACACCTCCTCCAGCGACATAAAATTCTTTAGTTGAGCCAGCTCTAGCCCAAATTGCAATTCCAAAATATAAGGCAAAAGTAATCCCTACTAATAACCATGTCCAAGTTTGTACACTCATAATTTTTTGTTTTAAGTTTAGTTAAGGATTACTCGTCGTAACCGTATTTTTTATCTAGTTTATTCATTAATCTTACATAAACGAAAATGAGAATTACGAATACATATATTGACCCTTGCTGCGCAAACCAGAATCCTAGTTTGAAACCGCCAAGACGAAATTCATTTAATTCTTCTCTAAATAAAATTCCGCATCCAAAAGACACTATAAACCACACTAGCAGTAGTATAATTAGGTACTTTAGATTTTCTTTCCAATACGCTGTTGCGTTTTTTTGTTTTTCACTCATAGTTGTTAGTTTTTATAGGTAAATCATTGCTTGAAGCGAAATGGTATTTATATCCACATCACCAAATTTCTGATTGTTATATTCTAAAGTTAATTTTGAATTGTGTCCACTCATATAAGCATTAAGACCTATGCCTAGCGTATTTCTATTGTCGTCTACAGCATCATAACTATGCGTACCATAACTTGCATAAGGCTGATACCTTATTTTAGATTTATCTCTAGCAAATGCATAACCAACATGACCATAAACCATGCTTCCAGTACCATACGCGCTAAACAAGTAGTTCTTTCCGTAATCATTTGATTGAAAAACTGCGTAAGCAGTAATTGCACCTCCTGCTCCATCATCACCAATTGGAGCATCATAAAAAGCATCTACAGCAAATATGGAAACATCTTCTCCTTCAAGATTTGGAGATAAAGCAGTACCTGTATCAATTACAGATCCTTTTGGATGTAAAAAGAAACCTGCTCCAACATTAAAAACTTTTTTTTCACCTAAATATGTTCCTACTTTATATGGTAAAAAGTTAGACTCTTGGTCAAAAAAGTGATAATCGAAATAACCAGCAAAAGCTTTACCTGAATCCTTAGAACCCAACGTAGATCTTCCGTTATAAACAGCACTTTCTCCAGCAACAGCAGTTCGAGAATCTAAAGAAGATGCAGACGCATCATTAATAGCTACACGATATTGTAGTTTCCCAAATTTACCTTTTGCAAAAACACCAAGGTGACGCGCAAATTGATCTGATAGACCAATAGTAGCCCAAGATTGACGATGATTATCTAAAGTCATCATATTTAAGGTACTCTGATTATTTAATCTAGAAATTCCATTAAAATAATGTAAACCACCTCCTACTGTATGATTTTCACCTAAGTTGTATTGCGCCCAAACATCGTGAAAAAAGAGTTGTGAGCCATCTCCTTTACCTGTAGGACTCAATGTAGTACTTGTTAAACTGTTTAATCCAAAATGCGTAAGAATTAAAAAGTCTTTGTTGATTTGTGCAAACATTAATACACGAGCTCGACGTAAGTTAAAATTTAACTTACTGTTTTCATTCCCGTTTCCATCAAAGGTTTCATCTGTATTGTAATTAGCTTGGACTTGTGCCCAAGAAATAAGCCGAAGATATTTAGAGCCATCTTCGTTAAATTTAAACTTAAGACCTCCTGTATAATCAGGAGAACCTTGAGCTTTCATAAATTGATAGGACATTAGAAAAAGTCCTAACAATAAAAGGGTTTGTTTTCTCATTGTTTAAAAGATTAGTTAGTTATAAATTGGTTTTGTGTGCACTACTAAATTCTTAAAAACAATCTGTTAAGAGAAACCTAATATATCTTTTCGTTAAATAGATATACTAATCTTTAAAACGCTCCCATTTTATAAGCATAAATTTATCACCCAACTCTGTAACTACAACACCTGCTCCCTTAATATTATCTGCATTACTAAAATAATTACCTAGCTCTAAAGCATTTAAGATTTTATAAGTAGGATGGTAATTAGAGTTATATGGACGTTTTATGTTGTATTTCTTTACCCAATTCATAATACTAACGTGAGAAACTCCCAGAATACGTTCAATTTCTCGATAGGTTAAACCCTCTAAATACAACTGAAGCGATTTATTGACGTAGTAATCATCTATCCGCTTTCCAATTTTATTTACTGAAAAAAAGTAATTGCATTTTTTACACTTATAACGCTGCCTATCGTTAACGATTCCGCTTTTAATATAATGGTCTGAACCACAATTTGGACACAAATCTACTTTCATATATATTAATTTAGCATAAATATATCAATTTAGCAATAAAATTATCACCCAAATGTTAAAAAAATAAGATATTAACATAAAAAAAGCTCAAAAACCATTGATTTAAATGGTTTTTTGAGCTAATATTATTAAAACACAAAAAGTGTAGTTATACACTTAGAGTGTTAAGTATTAAAAAAAGCAGCCTCTTCTGCTGTTAGTAATCGGGAATGAATTAAAAACCTTAATCCCAATGGTATTTCTAAAGAAAAACTAGCTCCTCGACCTTTAGTGATGTCAACCGTTAGGTGAGTATGCTTCCAATATTCAAATTGATCTTGATTCATATAAAAATTCACACCCTCTACTTCACCTAAAAGAATATCACTATCATCTAAATACATATCACCTTTTTCAAAAATCATGGGAGCAGATCCATCACAGCAACCTCCACTTTGATGAAAAATTAAATCACCATGTTTCATTTTTAGTTGCTTTACAATTTTTGCTGCCTCTTCTGTAATCTCTACTCGCTTCATATTATAATTATATTAAAAAAGGTTGAATTAAATATACTAATTCAACCTTTTACTTGCTATTAATAACTTCTAAAAGAAGCCCAATTTATTCTTGTCGTAAGAAATTAACATGTTTTTAGTTTGTCTGTAATGACTCATCATCATTAAATGATTTTCTCTACCAAATCCAGATTTCTTATAACCACCAAATGGTGCATGTGCAGGATAAGCGTGATAACAATTTACCCAAACACGACCTGCTTTTATAGCTCTTGGTATTTGATACAATTGATGTGCATCTCTTGTCCAAACTCCTGCTCCAAGACCATACATGGTATCATTAGCAATCTCTAAGGCTTCAGCTTCATCTTTAAACTTAGTAACACAAACTACGGGTCCAAAAATCTCTTCTTGGAAAACACGCATTTTATTATGCCCTTCTAATATCGTAGGTTTTATATAATAGCCGTTTGCCAAATCACCATCTAATTTATTAGCTTCTCCACCTGTTAACACTTTTGCTCCTTCATCTTTTCCTATTTTAAAATATGATTGAATTTTTTCATATTGATCATTAGAAGCTTGTGCTCCAAGCATTGTATTTACATCATAAGGATTATCTTGAATAATAGCATTTGTCCTTGCTATCACGCGCTCCATAAATGCATCATAAATATCTTCTTGAACTAAAATTCTAGAAGGACATGTACAAACCTCTCCTTTATTGAAGGCAAATAAAACAGCTCCTTCAATGGCTTTATCTAAAAACGCATCGTCTTCATCCATTACACTATTAAAGAATATGTTTGGAGACTTTCCTCCCAATTCCATAGTTACAGGATTCAGATTTTTAGAGGCATATTGCATAATTAACTGCCCTGTGGTTGTTTCACCTGTAAAGGCTACTTTGTCCACTTTAGAACTAGACGCTAAAGGTTTTCCTGCTTCTGGACCAAAACCATGAACAATATTTAACACACCAGGAGGAAAAACATCTGCAATTTTTTCCATTAACAATGTTGCTGAAGATGGCGTCTGTTCCGCAGGTTTTAAAACCACACAATTCCCTGTTGCTAATGCTGGAGGCAATTTCCAAGACAACATTAATAACGGAAAGTTCCATGGAATAATTTGACCAATCACACCTAGTGGTTCCTTAATATTCATGGACAAGGTATTTTGATCTAATTCTGTTGCACTTCCTTCTTCTGCTCTAATACATGCTGCGAAATAGCGCCAATGATCTACAGCTAACGGAATATCTGCATTCAGCGTTTCGCGAATTGGTTTTCCATTATCACAAGTTTCTACTATTGCAAATTCTTCTAAATTAGCCTCTATAATATCTGCTACTTTATTTAAAAGTGTTGCGCGCTCTGTTGCAGAGGTATTTCCCCATGCTTCTTTTGCTCCATTAGCAGCATTAACTGCGTTTTCTACATCTTCTTTTTGTGATCTTGGATATTTTGCAATAAGAGATCCATCTATAGGAGATGTGTTTTCAAAATAATCACCACCAACTGGTGGCACAAATTTTCCATTTATAAAATTGGAATACCTGTCTTTAAACTGTGGTTTAGAATAGCTCATACCTTAATAAGTTTTATTGTTAATTATACATTTATTTAGCACAAATATTATGCATGCTTCAATTTTGATAAAGATATTTTATGAAATCCCAAATAAATTGAACATATTTATTATACATTTGAACATATCTCTTATTAACAACTTTTAAGACTCTTTTTTTGTAATATTGAATATGAGTAACTTATTAACCAGACATAAAAGCCATAGAAAACTAACTACATTAGTAGAAAATAGAACAACATATAATGCTGAATATGCTGAACTAAATATTTACGAGACACATGCCATTGCAGAGAAAGTGTCGTTAACTTTCGACTTTCCTATTATAGCAAGTATGCTCACCGGAAAAAAAGTAATGCACCTAGAAGGTTTTGATGCTTTTGATTTTTTTCCAGGAGAATCTGTTGTAATGCCAACTAACAAGGAAATGGTAATTGATTTCCCAATAGCTACAAAAAATAAACCTACGCAATGTTTAGCTTTAGGTATTGATGCGTTTAAGATTGAAGAAGTCGTGGGGAAATTTAATCATCATGTTGCTATTGAAAATGAAAACAATAATTGGGACTTAGATGCAACCAGCTCGCATTTAATCAATAATGTAGATGTTAATCATTTAATAGAACGATTAACATACACCTTTACCAATAGTAATACGTCTAAAGATGTTCTACTAGATTTAATGATTCAAGAATTAATTGTAAGATTACTACAAACTAAAGCCAAATCTCTAATTACTAATGACAATCATATATTTACGGATACCAGAATTGGTACTGTCATTAAGTTCATAAAAGATAATTTAACCAATAAGGATATCTCCGTAGATCAATTAGCAAAAAAAGCTTACATGAGCACGTCTCACTTTCATAAGCAGTTTAAAAACACTTTAGGTATTTCGCCTATTGATTATATTAATTCGGAAAAAATTAAGTTTTCTAAAAAACTTATCAAATCAAATCCTAATTTAAGAATGTCTGAAATCGCTTTTCAATCTGGATTTAATAATACCAGTTACTTCAACAGACAGTTTAAGAAAACGGAAATGATGACACCTCAACAATTTAAAGCTTCTGTAAGTAAATAATTATTCTTCTTTCATTCTTTTTATATATGCTTTAAGCTCTACTATAACTTTTGGAGCTAAGATTAGCGTTGCTAGCATTGTCGGAATTGCCATTAACGCAAAGATGCCATCAATAAGATTAATCATCATGCTTAAACTTGTTGTTGCACCAATAAGAATACTTAAAATATAGAAGTAATTATAGTAATGTTTTTTATCAGCTCCAAATAGAAAGGACATACATTTTGTGCCATAATACGAATAAGAGAACAGCGAACTCATACTAAATACAGCAATACAAACTAACAACAAGTATTTACCGTAGTTAGGCATTACATCTGCAAAGGCAGAAGCCGTTAGACTCACTCCGTTATCTGACGTAGTTTCCCAAACACCAGTAACTAAAATCGCTAAAGCCGTTAGTGTACAAACAATAAGTGTATCTATAGCAGGTCCTAACATAGCGACTAAGCCTTCACGAATAGGCTCATCCGTTTTTGCTGCTCCATGAGCCATTGGTGCAGTACCAATTCCGGCTTCATTTGAAAATGCTCCACGCTTAATGCCATGTAAAATTAATGCACCCAAAACACCACCTAAAAAAGTATCGTCTTTTGGATAATAATTAGCTGCGAAGGCATCTGTAAAAATAAGTTTTAGATAGTACACTAAAACATCACTATGTGCTACAAGAATAACAATAACTAACACAAAATATAAAGCCACCATACTTGGTACTAAACGAGATGCCACATTTCCTATTCGTTTTATACCACCTAGAATAACTAAACCTGTAATACTGATTAAAACGAAACCAATAATAAGATTCGATTTTAGCCCAACTTCCACTCCATTCGGAATTAATAAAATATCATTTAAAGCTTGTGTCAGCTGGTTTACATTAAAAACAGGTAACGCACCAATTAATCCACAAAGACTAAAAAAGACAGCTAAAGGCTTCCACGATTTACCTAAGCCTTCCATAATAAAATACATTGGACCACCTTGAATTTCGCCAGCACTATCTTTACCTCTATACATAATAGCTAAGCTAGATGTGAAGAATTTTGTAGACATACCAACTACTGCACTAATCCACATCCAAAACACGGCTCCAGGTCCACCAATAGATATAGCCACAGCAACACCTGCAATATTACCCATACCAACAGTTGCTGATAACGCAGTTGACAAGGCCTGAAAATGAGAAATTTCTCCAGGATCGTTTGGGTCGTCATATTTTCCACGAAGCACATTTAAGGCATGACCTAAATATCGAAATGGTAAAAAGTGAGACCGTATTAATAAATATAAACCTCCACCAATTAATAGAATAAGCAAAGGCAAACCCCAAGCTAATGATGAAAAGTCACTGAGTAATTGATTTAAAAATTCCATAGTTTATAAATGTAATAAATGGATT
Source organism: Winogradskyella eximia (assembly GCF_003386165.1). Classification (GTDB taxonomy): domain Bacteria; phylum Bacteroidota; class Bacteroidia; order Flavobacteriales; family Flavobacteriaceae; genus Winogradskyella; species Winogradskyella eximia. The sequence goes on from NZ_QRDV01000005.1 coordinate 134,075, forward strand.
AAGTTTATAACGCAATGTTTACAATTAATTTATAACTGAAATATTAAATTATTGATTTTGAGTTTAAAATAGTTAACTTCGTTAATCAGCAAACATACGCACTCTATGTTTAATCGTTAGGAAAATTAAAAACCAATTTATAGACATTAAACTTCTTTTAAAAAATTACTAAATACAACTATTGGTAAAACCAATTTTGAAACAAAACTCTCTAAAAATGAACAAAAGAACCAGCTCATCGTTAATAACATTCCTAATACTTTTTACTTTTACAACATTAAATAGCTGTAAAAATGAAGTAAAAGAACCAAAGCAAAAGGAAACTACAAAAACTGTATACGCAAGTGAGGTGACTCCATTTTTTGATCATTGGAAATTAATTTTAGGAGATGGCTCTAATGCTGGTTTTGCAAATAATTTTGAAAACAAAGATTTCTTCTACACCACGAATGATGGCAAAAGTGATTGGGTTGTTTATAAAGCGCCTAACGCTGGAGATACTCACGGCACATCTAACAACACAAGAACGGAATTAGCTCAAGCAAAAAAATGGTATCCTAAAACGGCTGATGATAAATTGACTGCCACATTAAAAGTAATGAATGTATCTTCTACTGGAGATGCTCGAGTTGCAGCGTCTTATGCTGTAGTCGTAGGCCAGATTCATAGTGCAGATGGACATGAAAATGAACCGCTTAAAATATTTTACAAAAAATTCCCAGGCCACACCAAAGGCTCTGTTTTTTGGCATTATGAAATCAATACTGCAGGTGAAGACAATTCTGGAAGATGGGATTACTCTTCTGCGGTTTGGGGTAATGACTTCTCTGTTGTTGGTACTGAAGAAAACACTTATCCTGAAGAACCAAAAGATGGTATTGCATTAGGTGAAGAGTTCAGTTATGAAATTGAAGTCAAAGATGGTATTATGAATTTAAAATTCACTAGTGAAGGTCACGAGACTAAAACCTTTACAAAAAACTTAATCCAATCAGAATATACAACCACTGCAGACATACCTGAGCAAACACAAAATTTATTTGTACCAATTGGCCAAGATGGCATAGAGCGTGAAACTGCATATACTGGTGAAGGTCTTTTCTTTAAGCTTGGTGCTTACAATCAAACTAATGGAAAGTCTCCGGACGTAAATAAAAATTGGTGTTCTGGTGCAGAAACACATGGTGGAGATATTCAAAAACAATATGCAGATGGTAACTATGCCGAAGTTTGGTTTAAAACTGCAAGCATAAAAGTAAGCGATGCTGCCGTTTCTAATGATGGCTATTTCGCCAAAAATGATTAAGCAATCTCAGATTTAACTGCTAGACTAATCTAAAAGCCTTTGATTTATAAGATTAAAATCAAAGGCTTTTAATTATGAATTCATTGCTGTTTTAATTAAAAAAAATTAAAGTTATATTTAAAGTAATTAACCTATTTAACTTGAATCCTAATCGTCTATATTTTATTGATGCTGTAAGAGCATTTGCTATCTTAATGATGTTGCAAGGCCATTTTATAGACACACTTTTAGAGGTGTCTTACAGAGACGCAGACAATACCATATTTCAAATTTGGGAATATTTCAGAGGTATTACAGCTCCTACTTTTTTTACTATTTCTGGACTCATATTTTCATACCTTCTTATACGAGCTAAACGCAATGGAGATATAAAACAAAGAATGCGAAAAGGATTTAGGCGAGGCCTAATGCTTATAGGTATTGGTTACTTATTGAGAGCACCCATTTTTCAATGGTTAATAGGTAAATTCAACTCTTATTTCTTAGTTGTAGATGTTTTACAGTGTATTGGTTTATCACTGATTATTATTGTATTAATTTATAAGCTTACGTTCAAAAAAACGTTAATTTTTTCAATTATAACTTTAGCTCTAGGTCTAGCTGTTTTTATAACTGAACCTCTATATCGCTATTTAGAATTACCAAATATACCTATACTAATTTCTAATTATTTTAGTAAAGCGAATGGCTCCATTTTTAATATTATACCTTGGTTTGGCTATGTAGCATTTGGAGCTTTTATATCTACTCTGTTTTATCGTTATGTGGAACGTCCAAAGTTTAAAATGGCTATTGTTTCTGGTTTTTTTCTATTCGGAGTTGCACTTATTTTTAAATCATCTTGGTTACTAATGCAGCTTCATAGCTGGTTAGGTATTTCAATTTTTAAAGAAGTTGCCTATTATAATTATTTATTTTCAAGATTAGGAGATGTCCTAGTTCTATTCTCTTTATTCTATCTAGCAGAAAATTACCTAAAAAGACCTTTAATACTTAAAATAGGACAAAAGACGCTTTCCATTTATGTGGTTCATTTTATTATCATTTATGGCAGTTTTACAGGTCTTGGTCTAACCCAACTTATTGGCAAAACGCTTAATCCTTGGCAAGCCACTATTGGTGCTATCGTATTTCTTTCAGTCGTTTGTTTTATTTCGTTTCATTATGCGAAGACTAATGCTTTTGTATATTCTAAGATACAGAAAATAATAGATAAGATTAAGAAATATACACGTTAGGTTATTTTATATTTATTTACTTTTATTATCCTCAAAACGTTTTTTATTATGAAATCACACCAAATAACAATTCTAATTATTCTTCTTTTATTATTTTCCTGTAACAGAATAGCCAACAAAACTAAAGAAGGCATTAATAAAGGTGGTGAAGTTGTTGGAGAAAGCGCAACAGAGTTTTTTGAAGGTGTTTCTGTAGGTGTAGATAAAACCTTAGAATGTAAAATTGTATTATCTGATGACTTACAAATAAAAGGTTTAAAAACTGGTGTTTATGATATTCAAAGTCTAACCAGTGGCAACAATAATAAATTAACCTTATACATCATCTTTGACGAAAATTTTAATAAAGACGTAATTGCAAAAGCTTTTAATAAATCTGGTTTAGAAATCGGAAGATCCACAACCACAATAAGTGGAAAAAAAGGTGATGCCAATTATTTTGATTTTTTGTTTGATGAACGCACAGATATTGGTTTCAGAAATAAAATAACTCTCGAATAAAAAATACCCACAGATTTCGCAGATTTTTCAGTTGCTTTTCTGCCCTAAATTTGGAATATAAATGAAACAGCATGAGAATAAAAAAACCACCTAATTAAAGATGGTCTTTTTCCCTTTCATAGCAATTAATTCCCAATTCGATATATGAAATCAAATAAAGATTAATAACACTATACTTACGATTTTATAGCGAGTACGGTTTTAAAAAATTAAAATAACATGAAACAAGTAATAGAAACATTTTACACAGCATTGAAGAATTGCGATGGTCCAACCATGGCTTCATGCTATCATAAAGATGTAGTTTTTGAAGATCCTGCGTTTGGAGTTTTAAAAGCCGAACGCGCAAAAGCCATGTGGTTAATGCTGTGTGCTTCTCAAAAAGGAAAAGGATTTAATGTTGAGTTTTCAAATATCGAATCAAATGAAACTACTGGATCTGCACATTGGGAAGCTAATTATACTTTCAGTAAAACTGGAAGAAAAGTCCATAATAAAATTGATGCAAAATTTGAATTTAAAGATGGGTTAATTATAAAACATACAGATAAATTTGACTTACATAAATGGGCAAAGCAAGCTATGGGAATCAAAGGCCTTTTATTTGGAGGTATGCAGTTCTTTAAAAATAAGCTTCAAAACCAAACTAATTACCTTTTAGATAAGTATATAAACGAAGAAAAGCCGTCTAATTAATTAGACGGCTTTTTTAGACAATGTTTCTTTTTAGTGACTTGGAGTTTACTTTATGTTTCATTGCATGATAAATACTTCAATTCTTGTGCCAAATTAACCGTATTCCTTAACCTTACCTTCTACACCTTCATAAAACGATTTCATAAATTTAAAATCGGCTTCCATATCATCTGTTGGGTAAAATGGTTCTGAAATTTTATTCTGTTTATTTTTAAAATCTAGCGTAAACATTATGATAGGAACATTAGCTGTTTTAGCAATATAGTAAAAGCCTGTTTTCCATTCTTCTACTTTTTTCCTAGTACCTTCTGGTGCTAATGTTAGTCTAAATTCATCAGACTCATTAAATAGTTTTGATATCGCCTCTACTTTATTTTGTCCAGAAGTTCTATCTAAAGATCTTCCTCCAATTGCTCTAAAATAATAGCCAAAAGGCCAAATAAAGAGTTCTTTTTTACCTACAAAATTAGTTTTTACACCAGTGACTTTACGGAGTAAAACACCAATATAAAAATCATGCCAACTTGTGTGTGGAAAAGCAATAATCACAGCCTTCTTTATGGTGTCTTTAGAGAAGTTAGTATTACCAACTACTTTCCAACCCAATAACTTAAAATAAACAAATTTAGCTAGCCATCGCATCTTACATCTTTTTGTAAAGTTCTAAAAGCTTTTGTCTTGTTATAATAGTATTCCAGTTCTTACCAATTGCATTTTCCCATAGTGGTTCTAAACTTAAAGCAACATCAATCATTTTATCAAACTGATCTTGTTCTAAATCTGCACAAATACCTTGAGGTAATTCTATATTATGCTTGGCTTTCATCTGTTTAAAAATGGCAACACCTTCAGGATAAAATTCTTCTAAATGATCAAAAACAATACAATTACCAACACCATGTTTAATGCCTAGAAGATAGCCTAAACCATAACTCATAGCATGTGCTACACCTACTTGTGAGTAAGCAATACTCATACCTCCATGCCACGATGCCATCATTAATTTATTTTGAGCTTCTTCTTTGCTCAAATTATCTTCTAAAAAGATTTCTTTACAAAGCTCAAAGGCTTTTTCACCATAACTTTGACTAAACGCATTTAAAAAGGTACCATTTAATGATTCTACACAATGCACAAAACAATCCATTCCGGTATAAAACCATTGCTTTTTAGGAACATCTTTAGTCAATTCCGGATCTAATATCACTTGGTCAAATGGAGTAAAATCACTGTTGATACCAAGCTTTCGGATGGGACCAGTTAAAATTGTAGTTCTAGAGACTTCTGCACCAGTACCAGAAATTGTTGGTATACCTACATGATAAATTGCAGGATGTTTAATTAAATCCCAACCTTGGTAGTCCTTAGACTCACCTTTATTGGTAAGCATTAAAGAAACGGCTTTTGCAATATCCATTACTATACCACCTCCAATACCAATAATACCAGAAGGAAGTTCACTGTATTCTAAAATAATATCTTCTACTAACTGATCTATTTGATCTGTACTCGGCTCCTCTTTTGTTGGTACATAAATAATTTTATCCTTATAAGATAGAGCTATTCTAGAGGTTAACCAATGATTCCCTTTAAAGACATCATCAACATAAAATATAAATGGTGCATTACGCCCTTTGCGTTTTGATGCGAGAATTTCATCGAGTTGATTAAAACTTCCACGTCCAAAAACAACTCTGGACACCATTGGATAATTTTTGTATATCATTTACTTTATATCTTTAACAAAAATAACAACTTAGTTTTTATTTATTGACTATTTAAATGAAATTGTAATTTTTCTTTAAATAGACCAATATGATAGCCATCTACCAGTGCATGATTGACACTAATAGCAACTTGCATTTCTTTTTTTGACCCTAAATTTTCCATTTTACTGAAAGCTATTTTAGGCACTGAATCTTTATCTCCTTTAAAAGGTTCTTTATGTCCTGTAAAATTAACCCAAGGTAAAGATGAGCAATGCACACAATCCATTGAATTTACAGGTGGAAACAAATCGTTTGTATTTAATACTCTTTCTTTCTCTTTTAAAAAATTAGTCTGAAACTTAAAAATATCTTCATTATAATTCACAAAAGAAAAACCAAAGGTTTTATTAGGCCTTAGGATTGTTGGCGATGCATGAATAGTATCAAACACAACAACATCATTAGATTCGTTTATTCTATATCTTAAATTTTCTACTTCGTTTATAGCTTGCATTGTTGCATGCAAATAACTCACAAAAAAAGAGACTTCATTAGCACTAGAAAACTCATAAGCCTTAGTGACATCTACTTTAAAAGTGACACCAAAATAAGGGTCTATAAAGGTATCAAAAAACTCAAAATGAGCCTTTCTATTCCATGTGTTTTTATTGAGTACTTTCAAATCTTAGCTAATTAAATCTGTAATTTCCGTTAAACTTTTCACGGTTTTATAATGAGATCCATTGGCTTCTTTTTTCGTCACGGTTTCATGTTGCCAAGTCGTATGAAACGGAACATGTATAGCTTGAGCTCCAATTTTTACTAAAGGCAAAATATCAGATTTTAAGGAATTACCAACCATTAAAAAAGCTTCAGGTTCAATATCCAAATGCTTCAATAATTTAGAATAATTAGCTTCTTCTTTTTCACTTAACACTTCAATATGATGAAAATATTTTAACAAACCAGATTTTTCTAATTTACGCTCTTGGTCTAACAAATCTCCCTTTGTGGCCACAATTAATCTATAATCTTTAGACAACTCTTTAAGCACCTCTTCTACTCCATCTAAAAGTTCAATAGGTTTATTAAGCATGTCTTTACCGATGTTTAACATTTGAGCAATTACATCGTTAGTTACACTTCCGTTAGATAATTCTAGAGCAAGCTCTATCATAGATAATATAAAACCTTTAACACCATAACCATATGTTGGTAAATTTTTAATCTCCATTCTAAAAAGCTCCTGATCTATCTTATTCGGAGTTTCATATAGAGATAATAATCTACCAGCTTCTTCTTCAGCTTCTCTAAAATAGGTTTCATTTACCCAAAGGGTATCATCAGCATCAAAGCCAATGACTTTTATTTTAGTATAATCTATTTCCACAATTTCTTCGCTCTTTCTAAATCTTCTGGAGTATCAATTTCTACTCCTTGTATTGTAGTTTCTACCATTTTAATACGTTTACCGTATTCTAAATACCTAATGCATTCAATCTTTTCCGATGCTTCTAAAAACTGCATGGGTAAAACGGTAAAATCTAGCAAAGCTTGTTTTCTAAAAGCATAAATGCCTTTGTGTTTAAAATAACGTGCTCCTACTTCTTTATCTCTTGGAAATGGAATTGGACTTCTAGAAAAATACAAAGCAAAATTCTGCTGATCTACAATAACCTTTACAGTATTGGGATTATTGATTTCTTCCCAATCCTCAATTTGTACCATTAAAGAAGCTAAGTCTATTTCTTTGTCTTTATCATCTTTAAAAACATCGATTACTTTCGCTAAACTTTCGCGCTCCGTAAACGGTTCGTCTCCTTGCACATTTATCACAATATCGCAATCTAAATTTGCAACTGCTTCTGCAATTCTGTCACTACCAGACTCGTGTTCTTTAATGCTCATAATAGCTTTTCCACCATTATTTACAATCTCATTAAAAATGATGTCACTATCCGTTACAACATATACTTCACTAAATAATTTAGTAGCAACTGTGGCTTCGTAAGTTCTTAGAATTACAGATTTTCCAGCTAAATTTTGCATTAATTTACCAGGAAAACGCGATGCACTATAACGTGCCGGAATCATTGAAATAATTTTCATCTATGTAACTTGTACTTGTCTAGTTTCAAAAATAAGATTTATAAACGACATTATGTATTCAAATTGGTATTTGGTGATTTTGATTTATTAGGACGTAACTTTTTATAGAGCTTATAAATGATGTAAAAAATAAATAGGACTACGATAATAGCCAATATTGGTATAAATATAGATATTATAGACATCACTATAGACGTCCCTGTTTCTATGGTAGAAACGATAGGATTACCAAAACCAGCTGTTGAAACCGTAGAACCTAATCTGGTTGCACTAGCAGAGCTTTTTACAGCTGCAGCAGTTCCTCCGCCTGCAATAATAGCGAGAGCCCAAGTAATTACAGGGCTTAAATCTGCAACAGTAGACACCATAACGGCAGTACCTGCAATGGTTGCTAGTGGAATAGCAATTGCATCTAACGCATTATCAATTACCGGAATATAATAAGCCACAATTTCTACAACCGTTGCAATACCAAGAGTAATTACTGCTGTTGTACTGCCAATCCATAACCATGATTCATTGAGTTCCCAAATATTAAAATAAGCTGCTAAGCTTAACGCGAATAACGGTAAAAAGACTCTAAAACCTACAGAAGCTGAAAGTCCGATGCCTAAAAATATGCTTAGTATTGTTTCTGTCATAACTTAATTAGTTTGAATCTTTCTCTACAAACATGTCGTCCTTAAAGCCAATTAGATAAAGCTTTTCTTTAGCTCTCGTAATTGCTGTATATAGCCAACGGATATAATCTCTATCCATACCATTTGGTAAATAAGGCTGCTCTACAAATATGGTATTCCATTGTCCACCTTGAGATTTATGACAAGTAATAGCATAAGAAAACTTTACTTGTAAGGCATTAAAAAACTTATTGTTTTTTACCCCTAAAAAGCGTTTGTATTTTGTTTCATTTTCATAATCCTTAGAAACTTCTTGATATAATCGATTAGATTCTTCGTAGCTTAATGAAGCACTCTCTACATCAATAGTGTCTAAAAGTAATACCGTTTCAAATGGTTTCATATTAGGATAATCTACCATTCTTAACTTAACTTCTGCAAATCTAAAACCGTACAGTTCTTTAATACTAAAAATCTCTAACACCTCAATAATATCTCCATTAGCAATAAAACCAGCTTCGGTATTAGGTTTTAGCCAGAAATAATTATTCTTAACAACCATTAAATAGTCACCAGAAGACAATTCGGTTTCATTAAATAAAATACGTTGTCTTATTTGCTGATTGTATGCATTTGCACGTTTGTTACTTCTAACTATAATTGCCGTTTCTTCATAACCATCTGCACTATATGCATCATTTATGGCATCCATAATTTCGTAGCCATCAATTAACCTCACACTATCCGTAAAACCATTTAAATCGAATTTAAAACTTTCATAAAAATTAGATTCTAAAACAGCTCTTAATTCTGTAGCATTACTAAGAATCCCAGAATCTTGTCCTTGCCTAACCACTTCATCTAACTCAATACCAATAACATCTTTATTATAGTTTAGGCTCAGTTTATTTTCGTCTAAAGCAGGACTCAAATCAGATTTAACAGGTGGTAGCTGCGCCTTATCTCCTATTAATAATAACTTACATTCATGACCAGAATAGACATAACTCATTAAATCATCTAGTAGCGAGCTACTATCAAAAGACTTTGTATCTGAAGGCGTATCTGGTATCATAGATGCTTCATCTACAATAAAAATAGTGTTGCGATGCTTATTAGGTTGCATTACAAAATTAATACCGCCTCCTTTATCCTTTTTAGGGAAATATATTTTTTTATGAATGGTAAATGCTTCTTTCTTAGAATAATTTGAAATTACCTTTGCTGCCCTTCCTGTAGGAGCTAATAAAATTGCACTTTTTTTTGCTTGCCATAAATTTGAAACAATTGTACCAATTATACTCGTTTTACCAGTTCCTGCATATCCTTTTAATAAGTAAATTGAATTTTTATTATTATCAAAAATAAATTGCGATAATTGCATTAACACCATATCCTGCTTAGAAGTTGGTGTAAATGGAAACTTAGATTTTAAGAGCGAATAGAATGCAGATGCATTAGATATCATATATAAATTAAATATCTAGCAAGATAGCAATATTCTCTATTTTTAGGGTGTATAAATTATTAACTTAGATATTTTTAATATTTTTAATTTAGATAGTTTTAACCAACAAAAAAAAATTGTAGATTTGCGATAGACCTTAATTAATAAATAAACACATGAAAGTAATTATAGCAATTGTAGTTATTGTAGCTTTAACCATAGGAATTGTTTGGGCTATCGATAAATTTGTTCCAAAGAAAATAAAACCAGTAATCAACATAGTACTTTGGGGATTGATTATTTTCTTAGGTTACATTACTTTTATGTCTGTCTACAAAGAGATACAATTCAATCAAATTAAAGATAAACGTTATCGTGTAGTTATCGATCGTCTTATTGATATTAGAGATTCTCAGTTAGCTTACAAAGATGTGAACGGAACTTATGCTGATAATTTTGATAAATTAATAAAATTTGTTGAAACAGGAAAAGTGCCAATTACACAAAGACGTGATACTTTAGTATTAGATGAAGTAAAAACAAAAGCTTTTGGTGGTGTAGAAACTATGAAAACTATTACTTTAATAGATACTTTAAGTTATTATTCTGTAAAAGATTCTCTTTTTAAAGGTAGCGATCGTTACAAAACAATGATGAATGTTGGCATTGGAAAACCAGATGCTAAATTCACACTTAAAGCAGGTAAATTAGATGACTTCGCCGTATTTGAAGCTAGTGTTGATAAAGCTATAGTTTTAGATGGCCAAGAGCAATATTTAATTGAAAAAGAAAAACAAGCATTCTCTGTAGCAGGTGTTAAAGGAGAAACTGTAAAAATAGGCTCAATGGAAGAAGTTAATACCAGTGGAAATTGGGGTAAAGATCTTTCAAATAAACAGTAATTTTGAGTAAAACCGATATTAAAGAATTGTCCATTCAAATTAATTTGAATGGACTTTCTTTTTGTATTTTAAATAGAACTACTAAAACCGTTGAGTTTTTAAAGACTAATGCTTTTGAGCACAAGTTGAATCCTGAGGAAATTCTCAATCATATAAAAGCAGAGTTAAGTAGTAATACGGTGTTCTCTGAAGACTTTAATGAAGTTTTAGTGATTCATCAAAATGAGTTAGCGACTCTTGTCCCAGAGGAACTTTATGATGCAAATCATAAAGTTGATTATTTAAAATTTAATTCGAAAATATTAAAGAACGATTTTATAACAGAAGATAAAATCTCTGTGAATAAGACTATTAATGTATACGTACCTTACGTAAACATTAACAATTATATTTTTGAAACCTTTGGTGAATTTGTTTACAAACACTCGTCAAGTATCCTTATTGAGTCCGTTTTAAACAACCCTGAACCTTCAGAAGAACCTATCGTCTATATTAACGTTAATAAAAACACCTTAGAAATATTAGTAGTAAAAGACAATAAGCTACAACTATTTAATGTTTTTGAGTTTTATAGTAAAGAAGATTTTATCTATTATGTCTTATTTGTTTTTGAACAATTAAAACTCGATGTAGAAACTACTTTTGTACAATTAAGCGGAAATATAGTTATTGGTGATGAGCTATTTGTTATGCTTTATATCTATATTAGGCATGTAAGATTTGTAGAAAAAGCTTACGATTTTAAAATAGCTGCAGAAACAGACAGGCGCTATTCTCACCAACATTTTTTAATATTAAACTCCTTTTAATATGCGTATAATATCTGGACTGTATAAAGGCCGACGAATTACAGCTCCAAAAAAACTTCCTGTAAGACCAACTACAGATATGGCAAAGGAAGCGCTTTTTAATATCATAAATAATCAGTATTATTTTGATGATATTTCTGTTTTAGATTTATTTTCTGGAACAGGTAATATTAGTTACGAGTTTGCCTCAAGAGGCACTGAACATATTACAGCTGTAGATGAAAATTATGGCTGCATTAAATTTATTAATGAAACAGCTGATGCCTTTGATATGGATATTAGTACCATTAAAAGTGATGTTTTTAAGTTTCTTGAAAAATCAAAACAAAAGCACAGTATTATTTTTGCCGATCCACCTTACAATTTTGAATTAGCTGCTTTTTCTAAAATTCCGGAATTAGTTTTTAAAAATGAATTACTTGAAGAAGAAGGTATACTCATTGTTGAACACTCTAAACACACCGATTTAAGTCAATTAGAACATTACTCACATTCTAAAAGTTATGGTGGTAATATGTTTAGTTTTTTCTCAAAGTAACTCACTATCAGATTTGTAGGCTAATTCCCAATCAAATAAATTTACTAACTTAGTAGTCCTAAGTAACTTTCTTTTAATTATTACCTTCCTACTGGTTTTAATAGCTCCACCCATTTATTGTTTTGCCTCAAAATTGATTTGTAACTATTAATCAATTATATAATTTAAAAACAGCTATTATGAAAATCTCAAAAAAGGTTATTATTCTGTCATTTCTATTGCTTGGTATCAGTTTTATTACCAACGCACAAGAAAGTAAAGTGACTATTGAATTTAAAAATGCTGAAACAGCGGTAAAACTCATTAGAACTTACACTGAAGCATTACAAAAAGGAGACGCGAACACTATGAATGCACAACTTCATGAAAAAGCCATGATATATGGCTTAGGCGGAGGTTTAGATTCTTTAAACGTACAACAACATAAAGAATACTACACTAACAGCACAAACCAATTTAAACACTCTATAAGTAAGGATTTATATTTACCCGTAAAAGTTGATAACAACTGGAATGAAGGCGAATGGATATTATCTTGGGGAACAAACACAATTACTAACAAAAAGACAGGAAAAGAAGTTGTAATCCCTTACCATACAGCTTCTTTGATACAAGATAATAAAATTATATATATACGCTACTACTACGATATGCTCAACATATTAACAACACAAGGTTATACTATTACACCACCAAAAAAATAACTATAATTTTTATATAAGCACAAAAACCATCTATTTCTAGATGGTTTTTTTATGCTTAAGTAAATCTATAAGCCGAATTCTGTACTCTAATAAAAGAGCCCTTATCATTTATCTACGTTTACTGTTGCCAGCAAACTTTAGCTGCCTACCCTCTAACAATCGCGCGTGTACGCTCAAACGTTAGTATACATGACATTGCACCACATAGAGTTTACCTGGTTTCACTACAGCATTACCTGTACATACTTTCTGTTGCACTTTTCCTAGCCTTACGACTGGTGGCTGTTAACCACTATGATTGCACTATGGTGTTCGGACTTTCCTACCCTAAATAAATTTAGAATCGATAAGGCGATCTACTTATTGGCAAAGTTAAAATATTAGAGCGAAGAGTTGGAGTAAATATTATAAAAGAATTAATCCATTTTCTTCAATTCGGTTCTTGGCACTCTATACAGAAGCACAATTCCTGCTATAAAAAAGACAACTAAAAATAAAATAGCATTTCGCATGCTACCCGTTAATTGATCTATAGTCGCAAAAATCACCATACCAATTACAATACCTATTTTCTCAGCGACATCATAAAAACTAAAATATGAGGTGGTGTCTTCGGTTTCTGGTAAAAATTTTGAGTATGTTGATCTTGCCAAAGATTGAACACCACCCATTACTAAACCTACAAAACTTGCTGCAAGATAAAATTGCTCTGGTGTTTTCATAAAATAGGCGTAAAAACAAAGTGCCATCCAAAAGAAATTAATAACAATTAGTGTTTTTATATTTCCGAATTTAGAAGACGCTCGAGATGTTAAATAAGCACCTAAAATTGCTACTAATTGTATAATTAATATACTAAAAATAAGCCCAAAAGTTTTAGCTTCAGAATCTCCCCAAGCAATTTCTTCTTCACCAAAATAAACGGCGACCAACATAATGGTTTGTACTGCCATACTAAATACAAAAAAGGCGACTAAGTAACGTTTTAAGCGTAAGTTTTGCTTTAATTGAATCCACACTTGCTTCAATTCTCTTAAACCATTAAAGACAACATCTTTAGTTACTTTGTGGCCTTTAGAAACACCTGCAGGCAGTATATAAAAAGTATATTGACTAAACAGTGCCCACCATAAACCTACAGTGATAAACGAAATTCTCATGGCTTCAAACGAAGCACTATTTTTAGCATCTTGTAAAGCAGTAGCAATTTCCGTTTCAGTTCCCGTCTCTGCAATTGTTTTTGAAATACTAATATCAAAACCAAATAATTCTGGTTTCATTACCATTGCTAGGTTTACTATTAAAAGTATAACACTACCAAAATAACCCATACTAAAACCTTTAGCACTAATACGATCTTGTTGTTCTGGATAAGCAATATCTGGTAAATAAGAATTGTAAAACACTAAACTTCCCCAATACCCTATTAATCCCATAAAATAAAACAGAAGACTTAAATGAATACTCTCTAAACTAAACCAATACAATCCAATACAACCAGCACTACCAACGTAGCAAAAGAATTTCATAAAATTCTTTTTGTTTCCAACATAATCCGCAATACCAGAAAGAATAGGTGACGTAAAAGCCACCACCAAAAACGTAAATGCAGTCACATACGTTATTAACGCCGTACTCTTAAAAACCATTCCAAAAGCAGGAACCGTTTTTTCTACTTGAGATACAAATAATGCAGAATAAAATATAGGAAATATAGACGATGCAATAGTTAAAGTATAAACAGAATTTGCCCAATCGTAAAATGCCCAGGCATTAAGAAGTTTTTCACTTCCTTTTTTTAATTTATTCATAAATAGTCATTGATTAACTGATGTTATGGTTTTGAATTCCATAAAAAAAGCTGCTCAAATTGAGCAGCTTCTAAAGTAATCAAATATTTATTAATTCAATATTAATTTATAGGTCTAAAGCTTGTGATACCAAATTTCTTAGCTTCTGCTTTTGCTTTTGGTGCTAAAGCTTTTAAATTTTGAATTCTAGAATCATTACTAGGGTGTGTGCTTAAAAATTCTGGTGGTGCTTCTCCTCCACTATTTGCTTTCATACGTTCCCACAGCACAGATGCTTCATCTGGATTGTAACCTGCAATTGACATTAAATACAACCCTATTTTATCTGCTTCAGTTTCGTGCGCTCTACTAAATGGCAGCATTCCTGCAACGTTAGAAACTACTCCGTAAGACTGATTAAAAATACCTAAAGCTTGTTGATCATTTGACAAAGCTACATTACCTGCAACAGCCAAACCCTGTTGTAAGTAAGCTGCACTCATACGTTGCTGTCCGTGATTTGCTAAAGCATGTGCTACTTCATGTCCCATAATAGCAGCAACACCTGTTTCGTTAGCTGCAATTGGCAAAATACCGGTATAGAAAGCAATTTTTCCACCTGGCATACACCAAGCGTTTACTTGCTCTGATTCTATTAATTTATATTCCCATTTATAATCTTCTAAATAACTTTGATGACCATTTGCTGTTAACCAACGTTCTGCTGCAACTGCAATACGCTGCCCAACTCGTGTAATCATTTCGGCATCTGATGTCCCTGTTACTACTTTATTTTCAGATAATACTTGGTTATACTGTGCAAACGCAGATGGAAATAACTGGTCGTTACCTACAAATGCCATAGTCTTTTTACCTGTAAAAGGATTTGTTGCACATGAAAACATCACTGCAGCAACAACAAAACTTAATATTATTTTATTTAATTTCATAGCTAATTGTTTTATTATAATTACTAAAATACGAAAAAATCATTCGGTAATTATGAGACACAAAATTAGTCATTTGGTCACCAAAAATTAAAAAACCTTCAAACATTTAATCTATATCATACTAAGATTTTTCTCCAATAATATGCAACTCAGAGAAGTTCTTATGTACTACTATAGATGTTATGTCATTTACTTTTAAACTTTTATGTTCAATTTTTTCATTATCTAATTGTACCTCAACGATATCAAATGGTAAACCATGAAATTGAATATTAAAAGTTTCGTAAGTTGTAATATACTTACCTTCTTTATATTGGTTAATTATTAATTCGTTTGCTTTTCCTCTAAGTGAAAAATTTCTTAAGCTATAACGTCCTTTCGTATAATCAAATCCATCATTAGCATCACTATATAATTCACTTTCCTCTTTTCCTTCTTTATAATAGACATCTAAAGTAATTTCCGTAATATCTTTTTCACCAACATATTGTTGTATAGGATACTTAGGAATAATGGCTCCTTCTTTCACAAAAATCGGCATACTATCAATATCTGCATCAACCCACATTTCTTTGCCTCCTTTTACAATTTCATTTGTCCAGAAATTATACCAGTTACCTTTAGGAATATACATTCTTCTTCCTTTAGCATTAGGTTCTAATACAGGACAAGCCAAAATTTGCTCACCAAAAATAAACTCGTCAGTTCTATAATGCGTTTGTACATCTTCTTGATCGTAGAGCACTAAAGATTTTAGCAATGGAGTACCATGGTCTACATAATTCCAGAATGCCGTGTATAAATATGGTAATATTTGGTAACGAATTTCAATAAACTTTCTTACGATATCTGTAACATCTTCATCAAATGCCCACGGTTCTTGATCTCCATGATCTCCAGAAGAATGCACTCTAAAAAATGGATGAAAAATTCCTAATTGAATCCAACGGGTAAATAATTCACCTTGTGGTTGTTCTGCAAATCCTCCAATATCACTACCTGCAAAAGAAAAACCAGACATTGCCATACGCTGTGCTTGGATATTTGCGATCCATAAATGCTCCCATGTGGCAACATTATCACCTGTCCAAGTAGACGTGTAACGTTGTGTACCTGAATAAGCTGAACGTGTAATTACAAACGGACGCTTTGGATATGAGTATTTCTTTAAACCTTGATAGGTTGCTCTAGCCATTTGCATCCCATAAATATTATGAGCTTTTCTATGACTACATGGATTACCGTCATAATCGTGACGTACATCATCTGGGAATGTTTTATTTGGCACTTCCATTACGGCTGGCTCATTCATATCATTCCAAACACCTTTTACACCTATATCTTCAATCAATTCTTTGAATAAACCAGACCACCAATCTCTAACTTCTGGATTTGTAAAATCTGGGAAATAACATTCTCCAGGCCAAACCTTACCTTTCATGTAATCTCCATCTGCTCGTTTACAGAAGTAATCTTTTTCTAAAGCTTCTTTAAAAACAGAATATTCTTTATCTATTTTAATACCTGGATCAATAATGGCAACGGTTTTAAAACCATCATCCAATAATTCTTTTACCATTCGTTTTGGATCTGGAAAGTATTCTTTGTTCCAAGTGAAACAGCGGAAGCCTTCCATATAATCGATATCTAAATAAATAGCATCACATGGAATTTTAAGTTTTCTGAACGTAGATGTTATCTCTTTAACTTTAGATTCTGGATAGTAACTCCATTTACATTGGTGAAAACCTAATGCCCAAAGTGGTGGCAAATGGTGTGGTTTCCCAGTTAAGTCTGTATAACTTTCTACAACATCATTCATTTTTGGACCATAGAAGAAATAGTAATTCATTTCACCTCCTTGTGCCCAGAAACTTGTGACATTTCTACGCTCTTGTGCAAAATCAAAAGACGATTTAAATGTATTATCAAAGAAAATTCCATAAGCCTTTCCGTGATGTAAACCAGTGTAAAAAGGAATTGCTTTATATAATGGATCTGTATCTTTTCCGTAGGCATAAGAATCTGTTGCCCAATTACTATAGCGTTTACCTTTTAAGTTAAGATGATTTGGTTTGTCACCAAGACCATAATAACTCTCACCATCGTTAGAAGCTTTGCTCATCTTTACGATATTCCCACCATACTCATAACTTTCTTCCCAATGAAATCCACTTTCATCTTGGTTAATTAATGTGCCGTCTTTAGCATCATAAATAGAAACTCTCATGTCATCTTTAGAAATCTCGCAACGCAGTTTTGACGTTGTTATTTCAAAATATTCTTTTTTCTCTTCTATCTCTAGTTTGTTATAACCAATACTTGCGTATTTAGTTATTGCATAGGAAAAGTCATTATCAAAGTTACCTACTGTAGTATATCTAAAACGTAGTAAGCTATCTCTAACAACCGTTAACTCTAAAATAACATCGTTTGCAGCTGTAAAATATAGCTTATCAACATCTTTTTTAAAGTCTATTATATTTGAAGGAAATAAATTTCCTTTATTTTCTAATTCTGTATTTACAATCATAGGTTAATTTTTTGGCAAAATTACTAGCAAAAAAACGGAAAAAATTGAACATTTGAAAGGGTTCACCTTGCTTATTAAGAATTGTTACTAACTAAAACGTTTTCGAGTTGAATTTTTATGATTTTGCTATTTTTCTTCAAAAATTCAGCAGTATTCATAATTAAAACAAATAAAAAACAGAACTGTTTTATAGGATTAATGAAACCCAATTTTGGTAATAATTAATGATAAACAAACTATAACAATTAAAGCATACAATAATCTCAACTTAAGATTACGACACAAAAACATACCACAGATGGCTAATAATGCCATAAACCCTGTCTCTAACCTTGTACATAGAATGCTCAAAATCATCATTATAAAAAGCAAATGTACCCATTTACTTCTAGGTTTCCACAAAATAGCCATTGCAACTATAAATTCTACAACAACAGTAATCCAAGCAAAAATGAGGCTAAAAAGACCAAGATTCGGAAAAACATTTGCAAAAACAATGCTTTCTTTAATATTTGGATCAGTAGCTTGCAATTCTAGAATCTGATCTGAATTACTCTTTGCGATCTCTAAACTTTCTGAAAACAAAGGGTGAAAAACATTAAACACAAAGCCTCTATTCATCATATAATAATAGAATTCACCACTCATAAACTGGCTAGACATTAGTTTTTGTATCGCTGATGCAGCTACAACAACAACCAAAAGCATCTGAATGTTTTTTAAAAGGATATCACTTTGATTATGATAAAAACAAAGGACTACTGAAAGCACCATAAATGTCAGCACAAAATGATGATTTGCTACTCTAAAATAAAATAGATAAAGATCAAAAACAAGTAGTGCAAAAAGAGCAATCCAAGTAATTGGATGCTTAGTTTTGTTACGCAGAAAAAACCAACTAAACAGTATTATTACAATAATTGGGCTTTTCCAAAAACCATACTTTTCTCCAGTTATAAAAATATAAACAGCTAGAAAAAAAAGCAATAACTGAATAGCGAGTACTATATTATTCTTTAATGTATCTTGTATGTCTGACCAATATTTCACAAATCTTGATTTTTTAAGTGAATTTCATTAATCAAAACTCTTGAATATGCACCACTGTTAGAATTTACACTAGGTTCCCATAATTGTACATGAATACTATCTTTAGCTGTTGCCTTTAAAACTAATTGAGCTGCTTCATAAAAATGAGCATCATTAGGCATTATTTTAAGCATTCGGAATGCGTTTTTAATATCATTGTTATTATCAACTAAAGAATCTACTGATACACCAGGAATGTAAATTTGATTGTAATAAAAATGAACTTTGGTGTACATACCATATCCTCCTCCTTTCCAGTGATTAAGATGTTGTGTTTTAACAAAAAAGAACTGTATAGCAATGACGATTATTGCAAGAATAGGAATTCCATATTTTAAGAAAAGTTCTTTTGGCGCTATTGGCATATATTACTTTTATTTTTTAATACCGAGAATTAATAATTATAAAGCATTAAGACTAAACTATTATTAGTTTCAAAAAGACCTCAAGGGTTTAAAAAACACTTGAGGCCAATTCATATAATACCACTCTACTTTTAAGATTTAGTCTTTGGCTTATCCTTTTTAGTTGTCTTACTTTTTTGTTCTGTTTTAACCTTAGACTTAGTTACATTTTTTGATTTTGTCTTAGATTTAACTTGCTTTTCATATTTAAAAGCAACCATTCCTAAAGGTGGAATATTAACCTCTATTGATTGGTCTCTATAATGCCAAGCTTCAGGCTTTGTAGTTTTTAGTCTATTCTTATAATCTCCTGTTCCATAGTATTTCTTTAAATCACTATTAAAGATCTCTTTAAGTTTTCCTTTTCTAGGCATACCTAATCTGTAATTCTCCTTAGGAACGGGTGTCATATTACAGGCAATAATCACATCATCTTTTTCATGCTTACCTTTTCTAATATAGGTAAATACAGAATTCTCAGAATCACCATAATCAATCCATTCAAAGCCATCTGCTTCAAATTGCTTTTGGTGCAACGCTGGCTCATCTACATAAAACTTGTTTAAATCTTTTACGAGTTCTTGCACACCTTTGTGCGGATCGTATTGTAACAAATACCAGTCTAGACTTGTCTTAAAATTCCATTCACTACTTTGCCCAAATTCTGCTCCTTGAAACAATAAATTAGTTCCAGGATGTGTAAACATATAACTGTATAGTAATCTTAAATTAGCAAAACGCTGCCACTCATCACCTGGCATTTTACCTAACATAGAACCTTTACCATAAACAACTTCATCATGACTTAACGGCAACATAAAATTCTCCGTAAACGCATAGGTCATTGAGAAGGTTAAATCATTTTGATGGAATTTTCTATATACTGATTCTTTACTAAAATACTGAAGTGTATCGTGCATCCAACCCATCATCCATTTCATTCCAAATCCTAAACCACCCATAAATACTGGTTTAGAAACCATAGGAAATGCTGTGGACTCTTCTGCTATAGTCTGCACATCTGGGAATGCTGAATACACAGCCTCATTCATTTCTCTTAAAAATGACATCGCCTCTAAATTTTCTCGCCCACCAAACATGTTTGGTTCCCATTCTCCATCTTCTCTACTGTAATCTAAAAATAACATTGACGCTACTGCATCTACTCTAAAACCATCTGCGTGATATTGATCTAACCAAAAAAGAGCATTACTAATTAGAAAAGATTTTACTTCGTTACGACCATAATTAAAAATCAAACTTTTCCAATCTTGGTGATAGCCTTTTCTTCTATCTGGATGCTCATAAAGTGCAGATCCATCAAAAAAGCCAAGTCCATGTGCATCTTCTGGAAAATGCGATGGCACCCAATCTAAAATAATACCTATATCGTTTTGATGTAATTTATCGACTAATAATTTAAACTCTTCAGGATAACCAAATCGCGATGTTGGAGCAAAATACCCTGTGACTTGATAACCCCAAGAAGGATCATAAGGAAACTCCATAATTGGCATTAACTCTACATGCGTAAAATTCATCTCTTTTACGTAGCTGACCAATTCATCTGCCAGCTCAACATAAGACATAAAACGATTTTCTTCAATCTTCTTTCTCCAAGATCCTAAATGAACTTCATAAACAGAAAAAGGGGCGTCTAAAGCGTTATTCTTTTTACGCTTTTTCATCCATTTTGTATCCTTCCATTTATAGTTATCATCCCAAACAATTGATGCTGTGTTAGGATTGTGCTCTGCACGCCTAGCGTAAGGATCTGCCTTTTCTGTGATTACATCGTTATTGCTACTTAGAATTTTGTACTTATACTTACTCCCTTTACCTGCACCAGGAATAAAACCTTCCCAAATTCCGCTAGAATCCCAACGTACATTTAATTTATGCTCATTTTCATTCCAAAAATTAAAGTCTCCTACAACAGATACCATTTTAGCACTAGGTGCCCAAACAGCAAAGTATACTCCTTCTACTCCATCTATGGTTGTTATGTGTGAACCAAATTTCTCGTATAAACGATAATGTTTTCCTGATTTAAAAAGGTTAATATCAAAATCCGTAAAACGACTGTGTGTTATTACTTCTGCCATATATTATAGTACAAATCCCTTAGGAATTATAGCGTCTTTCCTTATAACAACTATTCCGTCTTTAATTACATATTCGTCTGTTTCTGCGTCTGCTAAATGAGTACCTCCATTAATTCTTACATCATCTCCAATACGTACATTTTTATCTATAATAGTATTCTTTATGTAGCATCTTTCACCAATACCTAAAAGTATTTCTGTGTGCTTTCTATTAATATCGTCTAAAGATTCATAATCATCATTACCCATCATATAGGTATTAATTATTGTAGAATCCTTTCCTATTCTAGAACGAATACCAATTACAGATTTTTCAATTTTAGCCGCATTTATTAAACAACCTTCTGCAATTACAGCTCTATCTAAAGCAGTACCTGTGATTTTTGAAGTTGGAAGAATCCTAGCATTGGTATAGGTGCGTTTCTTAGAATCGTATAAATTAAAATGTGGCAAATCGTCTGTAAAACCAAGATTAGCTTCAAAAAATGAATCTATATTTCCGATATCTGTCCAATACCCTTCATATTGGTAACTTAAGGTTTTATGTTTATCTATAGATTGAGGAATAATCTCTTTACCAAAATCATTAGTCTCTGGATTATTCATTAAGTCAATTAATAGTTGTCTATTAAAGATATAAATACCCATTGACGCCAGGTGATTACGACCTTGAGCTTTCATCTCTTCACTTGTTTCAGAAGTCCAATCTGGTAATAAATCTGAACTAGGTTTTTCAATAAATGAGGTCACTACATTCTCATTATCTGTTTTAAGAATACCAAAAGAAGTGGCATCTTTTTCATTTACTGGTATTGTAGCAATAGAAATCTCTGCATTAGATTCCCTATGGGCTTCAATCATTTCATTAAAATCCATTTGGTATAATTGATCACCAGATAAAATTAAAGCATACTCAAAATCGTGCGCTTTAATATGGTGCATACTTTGTCTTACAGCATCAGCAGTTCCTTGAAACCAAGATTTACTTTCTGGTGTTTGTTCTGCTGCTAATACATCTACAAAGGCCGAACTGAAAAAACTAAAGTGATAGGTGTTTTTTATATGCCTATTTAAGGATGCTGAATTAAACTGAGTTAAAACGTACATACGCTTAATATCAGAATTAATACAGTTAGAGATTGGTATATCTACTAGTCTGTATTTACCAGCAATAGGAACCGCAGGTTTAGAGCGTTTTTCTGTTAAGGGATACAGCCGAGACCCTTGGCCTCCTCCTAGAATAATTGACAGTACTTTATCGTTTATCATAGCTTGTTTAGTTTAGATTAGCGTAATTTATTTAGTTATTTAGTTGATTGACTTATATAAATCAATATATGCTTTAGCAGAGACCTTCCAAGAATGATCTATGCTCATTATATGTTTTCTGTTGACTTTAAATTCCTTTTGATGATTATAAAAATCTTTTCCTCTACTGATTGCAACAACCATATCTTGTACTGAAACATCATTATGGCAAATGCCAAATCCATTATCACCGATATCAATAACCGTATCTTTTAATCCTCCAATGCGTCGCACAATTGGCACAGTTCCATATCTTAAAGAATACATTTGGTTTAAACCACAAGGCTCTACACGAGATGGCATTAATAAAAAATCCGCGCCTGCGTAAATGATATGAGAAAGTTTTTCATCATAACCAATAAACGCATTATAATTTCCACTGTGTCTTGGGATTAAATCAAATAATTGTCGCTCTGTTTCTTTAGAACCAGAACCTAAAACTATGACAGATATATCCTTAGAGCGCACAGCGTAATCAATGGCATAAGGCAAAAGTTCTGCCCCTTTTTCACCAACCAAACGACCTATAAAAGCAAACAGAGGCTTCGTTTCATCCAAATTAAATTGCGCACACAACCATTTTTTATTTGCTTTTTTTCCAGATTCTACTGATGCTTTTTTATAATTTTTAATAATGTACTTATCCGTATCTGGATTCCAAACATCAGAATCTATACCGTTTAAGATTCCTATTGCTTTAGCACTTTCATGAGACAGTAAAGACTCTAGTCCGTTAGCACTGAATTTTAATTCTTCCATATAACTTGGCGATACCGTTGTAACTCTCCAAGCACACTTTATAGCTGCAGCTAATGGATTAATCATACCATCCCACATTATTAATCCTACTTTCTCAATATTAAACCTAGGTATTTTATACAAGTTATCGTAACCCATCCAACCTTGATATTGGGCATTATGTATGGTAGTAATTACAGGAATTTTATTTAACGACTCATACTTATAACTTTCTTGAGTCATAAAAGGAATCAAACCTGTATGATGGTCATGACAATGAATATAATCTGGTTTTTCTTTTAACGTTAATATCCAATCTAAAGCAGCTATTTGAAACGCTAAAAAACGATTGGTATCATTATTAGAATACACGTAATCTGTATAAAGCAAATCACCAACGTGTACAAAGTAAATGTCAAATTCTAAAGAAGAATCATCAACCTTTAAAACGTTAAATCTTAACTCTTCATTTCCTAATTTTAAATTTGCCTGATAAATAGACGTAAACTCATGAGCTTGCGTAAACTTATTGTTATAAAATGGCATTATAACAGAACTATTAGCACCTATTTCATTTTGATATTTAGGTAAAGCACCTACAACATCAGCCAAACCACCTACTTTAGCAATTGGATAACACTCAGCACTGACATGCATAATTTTCATTGACATACACTATTTTATTGTTGATGCTGTTAAATTTAACAATAAATATACAAAGCCAACTATAAAATGTCAATTGTTAACTTAAAAAAAATATTACAACTATTACGTAATTAATGAAACGTTAATACGACCTATAAAACAAGCGAAATTTTGTAATTTTAAAATATGAAAAAGATAACATTACTTACAATTATTGGTTTGTTTTTAAGCTGTAACAGTTCTGCTCAAAAAACAGAGACCAAAGAAAAAGAAACATTTACCATCACCAAAACTGAAGCCGAGTGGAAAGCACAACTTAACGAGAAACAATATTATGTGTTAAGAGAAGCTGGTACTGAGAGACCATTTTCTAGTCCTTTAAATAAAAACTATAAAAAAGGCACATATCATTGCGCAGCATGCAATACGCCTTTATTTAAAAGTGAACACAAATATGACTCTAAATCGGGATGGCCAAGTTTTGATAGAGAAATAGAAGGCAACGTTGCATTTGGCACAGATACAAAAATTGGCTACACTAGAGACGAAGAGCATTGTGCAACATGTGGTGGTCACTTAGGACATGTATTTAATGATGGCCCAAAAGAAACTACAGGAAAACGTCATTGCATTAATGGTGACGCCTTAATATTTGTGGCTTCTGAAGAATAAATTTTCGGAAAAATCTAAAAACTAAATAGCGATATAACATCTAATTATTCTAAATCTTAGTGTAATAGATATTGTATCGCTAATTTTATAGGACTAAATATCGTCTTATGGATACATCATATTTAATAAGCTCCATTAAACAATTTGAATACTACAAATCTCTTGGAGATAAAACTATAGCCCAACTTTCTTTTGACGAATTAAAAAAAGAGTTTGCTCAAGATTCTAATTCCGTGGCTATTATTGTTAAACATCTTGTTGGTAATATTCACAGTCGCTGGACCAATTTTTTAACTGAAGATGGAGAAAAAGAATGGAGAAAACGTGATGAAGAATTTATAGATAATTTCAATTCTAAAGATGAGTTAATTGCTTCTTGGACCAAGGGTTGGGATTGTTTATTTACAGCCATTAAACCTTTAAAAAGCAATGATTTAGAAAGGATTATTTACATTAGAAATCAAGGACATACAGTTACAGAAGCCATTAACAGACAAATGATGCATTATGCCTATCACATAGGTCAGATTGTTTTTATTGGTAAGTTAATTAAAGCTGAAAATTGGGAAACCTTATCTATTGCAAAAGGACAATCTAAAGTATACAATAAAGTTAAATTTGAGACCGGTAAAAGTAGAACCCATTTTACGGACAAATTATAGATTTAATTCAAAAAATAACCCCTTCAATTTACAGATATAAGTAAAGAAAATCTCCATTACAATTTAAACGTTTTGGTTTTTGGTATTTTCTTTTTGGAATTTGTTATTTTTGTAACTTCAAAAATTCAATTTAAAAACTTACTCATGAGTAAATACGATATTATAGTTTTAGGAAGTGGTCCTGGTGGTTATGTTGCTGCGATTCGCGCTTCACAATTAGGTTTTAAAACAGCCGTTATTGAAAAAGAAAGTCTTGGTGGCATTTGCCTAAATTGGGGTTGTATTCCTACAAAAGCACTTTTAAAATCTGCTCAGGTTTTTGAATACCTTAAACATGCTGAAGATTACGGATTAAAAGTAACAGATTATGACAAAGATTTTAATGCTGTTGTAAAACGTAGTCGTGGTGTTGCTGACGGCATGAGTAACGGTGTTAAATTCTTAATGAAAAAGAATAAAATAGATGTTATTGAAGGTTTTGGAACATTAAAAACCGGAAAGAAAATTGATGTTGATGGTACAGAGTATTCTGCTGACCATATTATAATCGCTACTGGTGCACGCTCTCGTGAATTACCAAATTTACCTCAAGATGGTAAAAAAGTAATTGGCTACAGACAAGCTATGAACTTAGACAAACAACCAAAGAAAATGATTGTTGTTGGTTCTGGTGCCATTGGTGTTGAGTTTGCTTATTTCTATAACTCAATGGGGACTGAAGTAACCATTGTAGAATATTTAGATAAAATTGTACCTGTTGAAGACAATGAGGTTTCTAAACAATTAGAACGTAGCTTTAAGAAAAGTGGTATCAAAATAATGACTTCTGCAGAAGTAACATCTGTAGATACATCAGGCGCTGGAGTTAAGGCTACTGTAAAAACCAAAAAAGGTGAAGAAACACTAGAAGCTGATATTTTATTATCTGCTGTAGGTATTAAATCTAATATTGAAAATATAGGTTTAGAAGATGTTGGTATTGCTGTTGATAGAGATAAGATTTTAGTTAACGATTTCTACCAAACTAACATACCAGGTTATTATGCTATTGGAGATGTTACACCTGGGCAAGCCTTGGCACACGTAGCTTCTGCTGAAGCAATTCTTTGTGTTGAAAAAATTGCAGGACAACATGTTGAAGCCTTAGATTATGGAAATATTCCTGGTTGTACCTATTGTACACCAGAAATTGCTTCTGTTGGTTTAACTGAAGAACAAGCTAAAGCCAAAGGTTTAGATATTAAGATTGGTAAATTTCCTTTCTCTGCATCTGGTAAAGCAAGTGCTGGCGGAAACAAAGAAGGTTTTGTAAAAGTAATTTTCGATGCTAAATATGGCGAATGGTTAGGCTGCCATATGATTGGTGCTGGTGTAACCGATATGATTGCTGAAGCTGTATTAGGTCGTAAATTAGAAACTACAGGACACGAAGTATTAAAAACAGTTCACCCTCACCCAACAATGAGTGAGGCGGTTATGGAAGCTGTTGCTGCTGCTTACGATGAAGTAATTCACCTATAAATGATAAGATTTATAGACTACTAAATAAACAAAAAAGTTCCAGAATTATCTGGAACTTTTTTTATGCACTTATTTAGAGCTGTTATGTTAAAACATAAAACCGGCTCCAAATTGCCAAACTTCATTTTTTCCATCTACATCTTCAAAAAAAGTATCGTCCTTAAAAATGCTTGTTAAACCCATTGTATAACGAGCACTTAGAAAGAAACCACTATCAAACTTGTAAGATGTACCTAGAGCTAAACTTGTATCGAAATCTTTAACATAAGAATCATCTTCATCTATTTCAAAATCTCCACCATCTGAGTTAGGTTGAGTATCAAATTCTTCATGTATTTTAAACCCGAATTGTGGACCAGCTTCTACGCTCAACCCTTTTATTAAGTACGCTTTTAACAATAAAGGCACTTGGATATAGTCTAATTGATATTCAAAATTCTGATCTGTATCAAAGATATTATCTTGGTCTCTTTCTAAAATATCGAAACCTTGACCTGAGTAAAATACTTCTGGTTGAAAAGAAATACGTTCAGATATTGGAATTTCGGCAACTAAGCCAACATTAAAGCTCGTTCTTGAATCTACATCATCAAAATCGTCTCCACTTAGTTTAGAAAGATTGACACCTCCCTTTACTCCTAATTGAATGGCTTTAGAATCTGATTGTGCATAAACTGATGTTAATGCAAATAAAAATACACTTGAAAATACTATTAATTTTTTCATAATTATTATTGTTTTATTTGGGTTAAAACAACAAAGCTATAAGTCAAAAACCCTTTAACAATAAGACTTAACAGCGGTTTAACAAATTTGTTAATTAGAGATAAAAACAATCGTAAAACATTAAAAATTAAGTCAACGCTATAACTAAAAAGGTTAACTCTTTTAGAGAAAAAGAGTGCATTTATAATTTATAACGCATTCCAAAAAACATACCATTAGGAGACAATACATCAAAACCTAAGGTATATTTTATATGTAGATCTAAACTTGAAGATAAGTTATAAGCAAATCCTAAATCGGCTCCAACTTTCAGTTTCGTATTAAAAAAATCGAAAAAATAATTTAAACTCGGACCAACGAGAATATTAAAACGGTCGTTAATATTATACTTTAAATATATAGGCGCATTCAAAAAATCAAAATCCCCAAGACTGATATAAAGTAACTCAGGTTGTAAACGGAAGTTTTTCTCTATTTCAAAATCAACAAAACAACCTATATAATATCCTAGTTCTGCATCTGGTCTTTCTCCAAAATCACCCTCATCTACTTTAAAAAACGTAAAATTAAGTCCACCCTTAACACCAAAATCCGTCTGAGCTTGTAAACTTAATGAGCTAAAAAAAGCTATAGATATTAAGAGTATTTTTAGGAAATTCCTCATTCAAATCATATGATTAGTTATAACTGTAAGCTCTCCTCTAATAAAGCTAAAAAGAAATGAAACTCTCAATGGCTAAATCATAACTCTGCAAACCAAAACCAAGAATAACACCTTTTGCATTTGGTGAAATATAAGATTGATGCCTAAACTCCTCTCTTGAAAATGTATTAGAAATATGAACCTCTACGACTGGTGTTTGTATCGCTTTTACAGCATCACCAATACCCACAGAAGTATGTGTATATGCTGCTGCATTAAGAATAATACCGTCATAAGTAAATCCTACCTCCTGAATTTTATCAATAAGCTCGCCTTCTATATTAGATTGATAGTATTCTAATGTTGCCGCTGGAAACTTTGCTCTTAATAGGTCTAAATATTCTGTAAACGTTTGATGACCGTAAACCTCAGGCTCACGCTTACCTAACAGATTTAGATTTGGACCATTTATAATGATAAGTTTTTTCATGAAGTAAATATATTAAAATATAGGCATAAAAAAACCGAAGCGTTGGCTTCGGTTTTAATATTTAAAAATGTTATTACCTTTAAAACATAAATCCTACAGATAATTGTAAAACGTTATTTTTTATAGTCCAATCATCAGAATCTTCAGTATCATTAATATTTGCAAGCCCTAAATTATAACGAGCAGAAAAGTTTAAACCACTGTCCATCTTATAACCAACACCAACATTAAAGCCAAAGTCTATTCCTTTAAAATTATCTTTGATATCCTCGTCGTCAGAATCTGAGAATGTTTCTCCTTCATAAGATTCCTTATATTCATATTCACCGTTTGCAGATAACAAAATCCCAATTTGAGGTCCTGCTTCAATACTAAAACCTTCAGCCACGTAATACTTTGCCATAATTGGGATATTAAGGTAGTCTAACTTGATTTTAGTTTTTTCACTTATAGAGTAACCAAATTCAGAATAAGAATCTTCATTATCAGCACCTTGTGCAGAATATAATAATTCTGGTTGTACTGAAAATTTTTCTGAAATAGAAATCTCCGCTACAGCACCAACATGAAATGATGTTATACCATCAGCATCTTCAACATCACCGCCAAGCGTGGCAAAGTTAACACCTGCTTTTGCTCCAAATTTCACTTCTTGTGCATTTATGTTTAAAAATCCAAATACTGCTACAGCAGTCATTAATAATATTTTTTTCATAATATTTAGTTTTATAGTTTATAAATATCTTAAGTCTTTAGTTTTAACCTAAATATGGCGTTAAAAATATTCTTAAACTAGTTTATAATTTATGATAAAAATCAGGTTAAGTCTTCAATTTAATGCTTAAAAAAACCGAAGCGTTGGCTTCGGTTTTTAATAAATAATATTTTATTCGACTAGAAATGTAATGCAAAACCAACATTGAATTGAAATACACCTTCATCAGTATAATCTTCGTTTAAAGACAAATTATATCTTAAACCTGGTTCAATAGAAACGTTGCCGCTAATAAACCATGCATAACCTGCACCAAAACCTAACCATAAAGGTGTTTCTCCAGCGTAATTCTCAACTCCATCACCTGAAGCTCCTGTTAAATCTATTGTTACCGGAATCATGCTTTTAAAATAGTACTTTGCACCTATACGGTAAGAAAATGAACTTGTAGAATCACCTTCATCTGGACTAAAGCCACCATACCCTAAACCAGCTTTAATAGCAAGATCATCTATAATAAAATAACCACCATCTAAACCGATATTATATTCAGAACTACCATCACTCGATGAGAAATAAAGCCCTGTAGTTCCTAACATGGCATTACCCGTGTTTGCCTCAATTAACCATTTTCCCTCAGATGTTTGTCCGCCTGACGTAGCATCATCTTGAGCATTTACATTTGTGAATCCGAAAACTGCAAGTGCAGCCATTAACATTAATTTTTTCATGATATATAATTTTTAATATTTAAGTTTTGGCTTTATACCAAATTCGTTGACACAAAATTATATCTATTAAACTATTGCATTAATGACTAGGATCATTTTGAATTAATTTTTAAAATTCTAAAAAACTGGAGCAAAAAAAACCGAAGCGTTTGCTTCGGTTTTTAATATAATAAATTCTGAATTTATTAGAACTTGTAAACAAGACCAAAATTGATATCAGATAAATCGATGTTTAATCCAAAATCGTTAGTTGCATCATCAGCACCATCAGCTTTAGCACTTTCGTAAGATAAAGCACCTACTGAAGCTCTTAAAGCAAATTTGTCTGAAATAAAATAATGTACACCTGGTGCTACTGCAAATCTAAAAGAATCTACTTTTGTTTCACTACCTCCGTCAGGCTCTACTTTACTGTTAGCATAACCGAAACCAGCACCTACAGTAAATGAAAATTTGTTAGAAGGAGTAAAGAAATAAGTTGCTCCTAAACCAGCACCTAAATCAGTAGTTTTAGTATCTACTGCATCTTCACCAGAACCAATCATAAGGTTAACTTCTAAAGCTATGTTTTCAGAAATAAAATAACCTACAGATGGAGAAAAGTTTAAATTGTTACTTTTAGCATCACCAGTTTTAGAACTGTTAAAACCAACAGAACCACTAACAAAAAGATCTCCTTTTGCAAAACCTGTAGTTGTAGCTTCTTCTTGTGCATTTACATTTGTAAATCCTAATACTGCGATTGCAGCTGTAAATAATAATTTTTTCATAATTTTAAATTTTACTTGATTAATGATTAATTTTTGATTTTAATATTATAATTAAATTGGTCGGCAAATGTAGACTTTACATTGAAATCCAAAACCCAAAATATGTTAAAATTAAATGTATTTCATCGATAATATATGTTTTTAAACAGGCAAAACACTCTAATCAGCTGTTTCTCAATAAACACAATAATTCTGATTAAATGTATAAAAGCTACCTCTCATTGAAAATTATTGAAGCTACACTAAGAGAATTAAAGTTTAATATTTTCTTCAATATTTTTCGATTTACAGTGAACAAATTATACAGGTAAAAAATCATATAACAAACTCTGTTGTTTTTATAGTCTATGCAGCAAAATTCTAGAAAAAAAAAGAGAGGCACATGGCCTCTCTTAAATAATAAAATATCTATTTCAAATTAGAAAAAATATCCCACAGATACTTGGAGTACTCCGTTATGCAACTTACTATCAGAACCATCAATATCATTAATATCTGCAAGTCCTAAGTTATAACGTAGTCCAAAATTTAAACCAAAATCTAACTCGTAACTCGCACCTGCAGCTAAGCCAAAGTCAATAGATTTAAATTGATCTTTAATATCTTCAGAATCTGATTCTCCATCAAAGCCAGAATCTCCATCAATGTCATATTTTGCAGAAACTAAAAAACCAATCATTGGACCAAACTCAACACCTAAATTTTCTATAACATAATATTTTCCCATTAATGGTAAATTAATATAGTCCAATTTGTATTTTGAATTAAAACTTACACCTCCAAAACCAAGTCCTTCATCAACCTCCGCTCCTTGAGAAGAGTATAATAATTCAGGTTGAAAAGAAAGCTTGTCTGTTATAGGAATTTCGGCTACACCTCCTATATGAAGCGAAAATCTAGTTGTTAGATCATCTACATCTCCCGTAAGAGTAGCAACATTAACTCCTGCTTTCACTCCAAACTTTATGTCTTGAGCATAAGAATTTGAAAATCCGAAAGTTACAATCGAAACTAATAATAATAATTTTTTCATAATTGTTTATGTTTTAAGATTAATTAACACAATCTAAGAATTTTTTTTCAAAAGTGAAAATATTGACCTATAGTTATTAACAATCAGATATCAAAAACACTTAAATAATCTAAAAATCAGATGATTACAAAAATAGTTATTAACAAAAAACACCTTTAAAACGACTCAATTACATCTTATTTCACGAGATATATCAACTATTTAATTGCTATTTTTAACCATGAAATGGCAACAAGCAATAGCAGATTATAAACATTACCTTCAAATTGAACGTGGTTTGTCTAAAAACTCCATTGAAAATTATAGTTATGATATAAAAAAACTAATTCAATATCTTGAAGAACACAGCATTATAGAATCCCCTATTTCTATAAATAACACTATTGTAAAAGACTTTATATATTCAGTATCAAAATCTATAAATCCAAGATCACAAGCACGCTTAATTTCTGGACTTCGCAATTTTTTTGATTATCTAATTTTTGAAAATTATAGAACTACAAATCCGTTAGACTTAATTGAGTCACCAAGAATTGGCAGAAAATTACCAGATACTTTATCTATCACAGATATAGATAACTTAATTAATGCTATAGATTTAAGTTACCAATATAACGGTGTAAATCTTGGTGAGCGCAATAGAGCTATTATAGAAACTTTATATAGTTGCGGCTTACGTGTCAGTGAACTCATAGAACTAAAAGTATCAGATTTATTTTTTGAAGAAGGTTTTATTAAGGTTACAGGAAAAGGAGACAAACAACGTTTTGTTCCTATTGGATCTTCTACACAGAATTATATAAATATTTGGATTGCTATTAGAAATCACATAGCCATACAACCCAACTCAAAAGATGTTCTTTTTTTAAATTTTAAAGGAAAAAAACTCACAAGAGCCATGGTTTTTACCATAATTAAACAACTTGTAAAAAAAACAGGATTAAAAAAAACAGTATCTCCACACACCTTTAGACATTCGTTTGCTACACACCTTTTAGAAAACGGAGCAGACCTTAGAGCTATACAAATGATGCTTGGCCATGAAAGTATTACCACTACCGAAATTTATATGCATGTAGACAGATCTCATTTAAGCGATGTTTTAAATAAATTTCACCCAAGAAAATAGATTAAAAATTATAATAAGAGATGTGACAAAGGCGTTATTTTTGTGTCTTATAACAAATTGCTATTTAATGAAATTCCCCATCCTAAACCTAATCAATTACAAATCAAAATCTTACAAAAAAAATAGATTTTCTAATTCATCTATTGAAGAAGAAAAGCACAAAATCGCATTAGAAATTTCTAATGTTGGTCTTTGGGACTGGGACATTACGACTAACAAAGTTTTCTACTCTAAAGAGTCTAAGCAAATTATTGGTTATGCAGAAGATGAATTAAAAACGAGCTCAGAATTTTGGGATAATAAAGTACATCCTGAAGATAAGGAGGCTTACTTCAGTAATTTTAAATCGCATCTAAAAGGTGAGATCGATGTTTATGAAAACGAATACCGCATTAAATGTAAAAATGGTAATTACAAATGGATTTTAGACAAAGGTAAAGTAATAGAAAAAGATGCTAATGGTAAACCATCTCGTATTATTGGCACTCATACAGACATTACTAGTTTAAAAAAGAATGAAGGACAACTTAATAAAAACCTTCAAATTATTACAAATCAGAATAAGAGACTATACAGTTTTACCCATATTGTGTCTCACAATTTAAAAACTCATATTGGAAACCTTAAAAATATCCTAGAGTTTTATGACGAAGCGAAAACTGAAAATGAAAAAGAAGAACTTATTAATCACTTAAAAACTATTTCAAAATCTTTAAGCTCTACCATAGTAGATTTAGATGATATTGTGAGTATTAAATCTAAGATTAACAACCATCAACTTAACGAACGTGTAAATCTATATGATTGTAGTAATAAAGTGATAGAGAGCTTAAAATTAGAAAGTTCTAAAAAAGGCGTTGTAATCCATAATGCATTAAGAAAAGATGAAGTATTACTAACTAATACCTCTTATTTAGAAAGTATCTTTTACAATTTAATTTCTAATAGTATAAAATACTCTGACCCTAATAAGAATTCTCAAATTATTATTCAATCTATTCACACAAAAGATACTGTAAAGATTCTAATATCTGATAATGGTATTGGTATTGACATGGATAAATTTAAGGATCAAATTTTTGAAATGTATCAAACCTTTCATGGCACAGATAGAAAAGACTCTAGAGGTGTAGGACTCTA
Source organism: Winogradskyella eximia (assembly GCF_003386165.1). Lineage (GTDB taxonomy): Bacteria > Bacteroidota > Bacteroidia > Flavobacteriales > Flavobacteriaceae > Winogradskyella > Winogradskyella eximia. The sequence goes on from NZ_QRDV01000005.1 coordinate 168,448, forward strand.
TATTACAAAAACTCAAGTAGAGGCTTTACAAGGAGTTATTTTAATGGAAAGCAAACTAAATGAAGGTACTGCTTTCTCACTAACGTTTAAGAAACAGAACAGACTTGATTAGATTTTAGTATTAAATATCTAATTATTATGGTTTGCGATTAAGATACTGGGCTTTAATTTAAAAGCTAATGCTATTGAATATTACTCATTAACATATTTCAAATTACCATGTTCAGGTTTTTGATCTTCAACTGGTGGTAATTTCATATAATCACCATAAAAATCCTTGAGGTAAAAATCATAGCCATCCAAAATCATTAATGGAGTGCCTTCAAAATTTACTTTAGAATAAGTGTTTACAATCGTTTTAGGCAATATTTTTCCGATGTACACAAATTTATCTAATGAAGAAAACAAATAATCCGTATCCTTGTTTTTATATAAGGTTGCTAATTTATAATACATCTTCAATTTAAAATCTTTACTAAATAAGCGTCCTATAACATATAGAATACTAGTAAAAACAAACCCAAAAATGCCTTTATCTTTTGTTACCTGTCCTTTTAAAGTTCCTTGGATAGCTTTTAGACCAAACACTTGTAACTTTTGTAAAACCTTAGAGTTTGATATGTTATCAAACACAAAAATATCGATACAGATGTTTTCATCATCCTTAGACACAAACCGTGTTACCCATAAATTATTACTTGAGATTTTAAAGTTTGCTGGTATTACCTTTAAAAATTTATCGTATTCACCTCTTTCAAAAACAATATCAGCATCATCATCCCAAGGTATAAAACCTTTGTGACGGATGGCACCAATTACGGTTCCGGCAAATAAGCTATATTTTATATCGTGCGCTGAGCAAATGGTATCTAACTCTTTTAACAACGTCAACAATTTATTATGTAAAACTTTAATATTAGCCATGCAGTAATTGTTTTAATTGTGAGGTAGAGACTCCTTTAGTTCTTGGTAAGTATATCACTTCGCAATGCTCTTCTAAAGAGTTAAATTTATCTTTCCAATCATCACCCATCACAAAATAATCTATATTATGCTCAATGACATCTTCTGCTTTTTGATCCCAATCATTTTCTGGTATTACTAAATCTACAAAATCTAAAGACTCTAAATATCGTTTTCTTTTTTTGTAATTAAACTTGCATGTTTTTCCTTTTACTTCATTAAACTCATCAGTAGAAAGACCAACAATTAGCTTATCACCATAATCTTTTGCTCTCTTTAAAATTTCTAAATGACCATAATGTAACAAATCAAAAGTGCCATAAGTTAAAACTGTTTTGAATTTGTTTTTTAGTAATAATGAAAAATCTACATTTAGTTTTTTAGAGGTTTTGAAAATAAAGAACTCAAACAAAGTATCTAAAATCGGTAAGTTTTTTACAAGCTTAGGTTCTATAATTTTATTTAAAAGGTTTAATGTTTTGATATCTTCTAATACTACATTATTGGTAGTATCCTCAGCATTATAAAATCCTTTTTCTACTATTAATCCTAGGGTTCTATTTCTACTTAAATCTGATAATGAGTTTAAGCAAAGATTACCAATTCCACAACCTAGATTAGCCGTTTTTGTGTCACACTTAAGATACTTTAATAAAATTTTAATCTCTTTAAAGCACTGTGTAAGAATAAAATAAGTGGTGTTACTAGAATTAAATTTACCATCAATATTCCCCATATAAACAGCATAGATGTTATTTAAAGCACAGAGATATTCTACACCATTATTATCTGTAGTAAAATCGAAATAAAAAACCGTTTCTTTAAATACTTCTTTTACTTTAATTATATCACCTCTATTCTTATAACTTAAGGTTAATAATGTTGGTGCGTTTCTAATAACTTCTACATTAATTGAAGGTCCTTTTAAACTTACAAAGTTCTCAAATTTTAATTCATATGTAAAATAATCGTGAATTGTCATTCCGTCCTTTAATAATCCTCGAGACATATTTATAATTAGTGAATCTTTATCAATAATGTCTGAAAACACTTTTTTATAATCGTCAAATTGACGGCTTGGGATGGTTAAGATTATAATTTCATAGTTCTTTAATAACTCAAAATTATGTTCAGAATTAATTTCTTTATTTAATCTAAAATTTTGGAAATACTCTTTATTTTTATTTTCCTCATTTATCTGATTACTCTGTGTTTTAGTTTGCACAAATAAAGAGACATTATTATTTGTGTTTAGTGATAATTGTTGAGCGACAGCAGTTCCGGTAGTTCCTGCGCCTATTATTGCAATATTATTCATAATTGTACTAAATTCTACATGGTTATTATTTGAAATACCTTCTCTTTTTGTATTCCAAATAGATAAATAGATTCATTAATAAATTATCAATAATATGATGCTCATCATAATTATAAGGTTAGGCCTAATAATTTATTTGAGCAATATAAAGTATTTGAAACAATCCCTTTATATTGATAAGACAACATACATAAAATGACTATGAAACATCTTAAAAAGCCAATTTAGGCATGTAAAACCCTAACTAATGATGACATTTTGCATTAAACCAAATACAGCTCAAACTAAATTATTATTAATTATACCTTAGGATAATTCCTAGTATATATGAAATAAAAAATGGCTCTCAATTTCTTGAGAGCCATTTCTAATATAATGAGTTAATCTAATTTATTTTGCAATATTAACTGCTCTAGTTTCTCTAATCACTGTTACTTTAACTTGTCCAGGATACGTCATATCAGTCTGGATTTTTTGAGAAATCTCAAACGATAAACTTGCCGCTCTGTCGTCTGTTACTTTTTCACTTTCTACTATAACACGTAATTCTCTACCTGCTTGTATAGCATAAGCTTTCTTTACACCTGTAAATCCAAAAGCAACATCTTCTAAGTCTTTTAAACGTTGAATATAAGAATCTAAAACCTGACGTCTTGCACCTGGTCTTGCACCAGATATAGCATCACACACCTGAATAATTGGCGCTAATAAAGTTGTCATTTCAATTTCGTCGTGGTGTGCTCCAATAGCGTTACAAACCTCTGGTTTCTCACCATGCTTTTCTGCCCATTGCATACCTAAAATTGCGTGTGGAGTTTCAACATCTGTTTCAGATGATGGTACTTTACCAATATCGTGTAATAAACCTGCTCTTTTCGCTAACTTAGGATTTAAGCCTAATTCCGCTGCCATCACACCACAAAGTTTAGCGACTTCACGTGAGTGTTGTAGTAAATTCTGTCCATAAGATGAACGGTATTTCATACGACCTACCATCTTAATTAATTCAGGATGTAGACCATGAATTCCTAAATCGATAACCGTACGCTTACCTACCTCTATAATTTCTTGTTCAATTTGTTTTTCTGTCTTTTTTACGATTTCTTCAATACGTGCTGGGTGAATTCTTCCATCAGTTACTAATTTATGAAGAGATAAACGCGCTATTTCACGTCTTACAGAATCAAAACAAGATAATATAATAGCCTCAGGTGTATCATCTACAATGATCTCAACACCAGTAGCAGCTTCAATTGCTCTAATGTTTCTACCTTCTCTACCAATAATTCTACCTTTAACATCGTCTGACTCTATATTAAATACAGATACACAATTATCTACAGCCTCTTCCGTACCTATTCGTTGTATCGTATTAATAATGATTTTCTTAGCTTCTTGTTGCGCTGTTAATTTAGCTTCCTCTACGGTATCTTGAATATAACCCATAGCATCCGTCTTAGCTTCTTCTTTCAGAGATTCTATTAATTGCTCTTTAGCTTCTTCTGCAGATAATGCAGAGATAACTTCAAGTTGCTTTATTTGGCTCTTATGCGCTTTTTCTATTTCTTCTTGCTTCTTATCTAAGAATTCCATTCTAAAATCGTAATCCTTTATCTTATCTTCTAAAGATTGATTAGATTTCTTAGTCTTATTAAGCTCATTAGAGATTTGAGATTCTTTATCTCTAATACGCTTTTCTGATTCAGCCATTTTTTTATCACGCGAAAGAATCACTTTTTCGTGCTCTGCTTTTAATTCAATAAATTTTTCTTTAGCCTGAAGTATTTTATCTTTCTTAATAGATTCTCCATCTAACTTAGCTTGTTTTAAAATTGATTGAGATTCGCTTTCTGCATCTGCTATTATTTTTGAAGCTTTACCTTTTTCTAAAGATTTAGCTATAATATATCCTAGTATTACTCCTAATACTACGCCTCCAACTATATATATAATTGTGTTAGTGTCCATGTTTATTATTTAATTTATTTACGTTAGGTAATATTTAAAGATTCCAACCTAACACTGGAAAAGTGCAATTTAAGTGCTGTAAACACTAAAAATTGTATAAAAAAAAAGCCTACATCAGCTAGCGGTTTTGTATAAACTCCTTAAAACAAGTTTAGGGCTAACAAGCTGATCAAAAATCTGCCCGAAATACTGAAACGAGTTCAGCAATGGCAGCACGATTTTACAACTTAAACTCACCCTTTTTAAAGAATTGATCGTTGAGTTTATCAAAAAATGTAACTAATGTAGGCAGTAACCTTTTATTTTAAAGAACGTACGAGTTAAATATGTTGATTTAAAAGTTCATTTAAAGCAACTAGCTTTTCTTGAACCTCTTCATTTACATACTCTTTTTCTATTGACTTTTGCTCTACTTGAGCGGCAAATTGTAAGGCACACATGGCCAAAACATCTTGCTTATCTCTTACAGAGTAATTCTGCTCAAATTGTCCAATCATAGCCTCAATCTTCTTTGTGGCCTTTCGTAAACCTTCTTCCTGACTCGGATTTATCGTTAACGGATAAACTCTATTAGCAATAGAAAGTTTAATTTTTAATTGTTCTGACATATATGTCTAATTTACAACTTTATTCTGAGAGTTGCCCAATACAATGGTCAATATCTCTAATAAGTGCATTTATTTTGAGCTTTGTTTCTCGTTTATTTTCGTCACTACCAAGCATTGAATTTGCCATTTTAAGAGTTTCATACTTTTCTACCCAATCAGCAATTGCTTCTTGTTGTTCTAAAAGCTTTTGCTGCTGCTGTTCTAATTGGTCTGAGAGTTTAGCGTTGGTTTGTTTTAAAACCTGTTGCTTATGTAAAATCTTACTGATTTTATTCTCTAACGCATCAACAATGTCTTCTATTTTACTCATTAAAGCGATTCAATACTATTGAAACAAAGTTAACATACCTAATGATAAAACACAATTCTTTTACAATTATTTTTGTAACGTCCTTACAGATTTTTACTTATTAGCCTAAATAAAAGCCACTTCTCTCTTATCTGCCTATACCATAAGCGCTAAATAAAAAATTAAACCGTTTAATAAGCGCTTCATAAATATAGTTGTTATTCACAGCAATATTATCTTTACAAAATCGATATAAACTCATACCATTAAGAAAAATAATACGGTTGTATCATTTGAAAATAGCAATCAAATTAATATTTTAGCTTATTAGTCCATTCTATGAAATCATTTTTGCTCCTTCTTTTACTTACATGCTCTACTTATGCACAATCTGAATATCCTCAAGATTATTTTAGGCATCCGTTAGATATTCCGTTAGTGCTCGCTGGTACTTTTGGAGAATTACGATCTACTCATTTCCATGCTGGTCTAGATATTAAAACGCAGCAAAAACAAGGGTTAAAAGTATATGCTGCTTCTGAAGGTTATGTCAGTAGAATTAAAGTATCGCATTTTGGTTACGGAAAAGCCGTTTATATAACACACCCTAATGGTTACACCACTGTTTATGGACATCTTAAAAAATTCTCGAAACGTTTAGAAGATTATATTAAACTATGCCAATACGAAAAGGAAAGTTTTGAGGTAGAGATGTTTCCTGGCGTTGACGAAATTATTATTGAACCCAATGAAGTTATTGCTTATTCTGGTAATACAGGTAGTTCTGGTGGACCACATTTACATTTCGAGATTAGAGACAACCAAGAGCGTCCTATGAATCCGTTGCTTTTTGGTATGGAAGTAAAAGACTCTAAGCCACCTTATGTTTCTGCAATATTTGCTTACCCAAAAGACGATCAGTCTACTATAAATGGTAAAAATGAACGTGTAGCCTTACGACTCATTCCAAATAAAACTGGTGATTATGAAGTTGAAAAAATTAAAGCTCACGGCACCATTGGTTTTGGAGTCGTCTCTAATGATAAGTTAGATTTAGCACCAAATAATAATGGAGTAAGTAATATTCAAACCTTTTTTAATGGCAATAAAAGTCTTGAAGTAGATTTTAAACGTTTTAGTTTTGAGGAAGCCAAACATATTAATCGTTATGTGGATTACGATTATTATAAAAGTAAAAAATCTAAAATTCAGAAATTATTCATTGAAAAAAATAACCCTTTAACGCTCTTTAAAAATACTTACGATAATGGTTATGTTTTTGTTGAAGACAGTACGTCTTCTGTTTATAAAATGAGAATTAGAGACTACCATAATAATGAAACTTGGGTAACTATACCTGTAAAAGGAGAATTGGAAACTATTGTGCGCGATAGTCTTGACATTTCTAAAAAATCATTAGTTTATAGTGACAAAGAGACGACATTAACCTCTAGCTTTATTACAGTGAATTTCTACAAAAACACCCTATATGATGATGAATATTTAGATTTTAATGTAAGTTCAGACACTCTTTTTTTAGGTGAGGATAGAATTGCAATGCAAAAGAATTTTTACATCAATTACGATCTAAGTCATTATAAAGAAGACCATCAAGACAAACTTTTTATCGCAAGATTTTACGGTAATTATAAAAAGCCTTACTATGTGTCATCTACTAGAAAAGGTCATATTTTAAGTGCTCGAAGCAAATCGTTAGGAACTTTTGCATTGGCAACAGATACAGTTCCTCCAACAATTACACCAATCAATTTTCAAAATAAAAAATGGATCAGCAAATACCGCTATCTAAAAGTTAAGATTACAGATGATTTATCTGGTATTAGCAAATATAGAGCCACTGTTAATGGCAAATGGATTCTCATGGAATACGATTATAAAACAAATACTTTAACACACGATTTTAATGATAATATCGTTAATGATACCAAGAACGAATTAAAAATAATTGTAACGGATAATGTTGGAAATAGTTCTACATTTGAAGCAACATTTTTTAGAAAATAAAATTTTACAGACCTAAAACTTCTTCAACCTCTAGAATAAAGTCAATAAAGGCTTCTAGCTGAAAAGAAACTTTACGTCATTATATAAGCATTTAGGAAAATACGATTGAACACCACAATCTTATTTAATACCAACTAAGAAAAACAAATCATTTGAAGCGCTTACATCTTATACTCATACTCAGCTTACTTTTTAGCGTATTATCCTTTTCACAATCTGCCATAATAAGAGGTGTTATTTTAGACGAAGTCAATACTCCAATCGAAGGTATTAATATAAAAGCCAGCTCTGGAGAAGGTACCGCAACCAATAGCAACGGATTTTACGAACTTAAAATTCCATTTGGTGTAGAAGTAACAGTAATCTTTACTCACATTTCGCACAAACGTGTAGAGCAGAAATTTAATCTTAAAAATGGACAAGAAATAGAGTATAATCCGGTAATGCTTATTGACGTAGAACAAATTGCAACCGTAGTTATTAATACTAATACCAGACAATCTGTTGAAGGAGTCACATCCATTTCTCCACAAATGATTAGAACCATAAAAGGTGCACAACCTGGAGTTGAGAATATTTTAAAGACCTTACCTGGTGTAAATATTTCTAATGAATTAAGTACACAGTATTCCGTAAGAGGTGGAAACTTTGATGAAAACTTAGTGTATGTCAACGAAATTGAAGTGTATAGACCTTTTCTTGTGCGTTCTGGAAACCAAGAAGGCTTAAGTTTTGTTAATACCGATATGGTGCATAATGTAGATTTTTCTGCTGGAGGTTTTCAAGCTAAATATGGTGATAAATTATCTTCAGTTTTAGATATCACTTATCGTAATCCGGTAGACTTTGGTATTAGAGCAGATATTAGTTTATTAGGAGGTGGTATTGCTGCCGAAACTGTTTCAAAAGACGGAAAATTTTCTGGAATTGCAGGTGTAAGGTATAGAGATAATAGTTTATTATTAAATAGTTTAGAAACAGAAGGCAATGTAGAACCTGTTTTTGCAGATGCACAAACGTATTTAACCTATCGTTTTTCGAGTAAATTTCATTTAAATTTTCTAGGAAATATATCATCAAATAAATACAACTTTCAACCTAAAAACAGACAGACTAACTTTGGTACTTTACAAGATCCTGTAGCCCTTTTAGTCTTTTATGAAGGACAAGAAAAAGACCAATACCAAACGTATTTTGGTGCTTTTAAAGCCAATTATTTTGCGAGTGATGATTTAACACTAAAATTGATTGCTTCTGCTTACCACACCACAGAGCAAGAATATTTTGACATATTAGCACAATACCGTTTAGGTGAAGTAAATACAAATATTGGAGATGAAAATTTGGGTGAAGTAGAATTTAGTGAAGGTATCGGATCGCAATTAACACATGCTCGTAACGATTTAGATGCTTTTATTGTAAATGCAGAACACAGAGGTGATTATAAAATTGATGACGAAAGTACAATTGAATGGTCTGTAAAATATACACATGAAGATATTAGAGACCGATTAGAAGAATACGAAATTATTGATTCTGCAGGTTTTTCAATTAGACCACCTCGTTTTAGCCAACCCAACACACAGCCTTACGATCAGTTTACTGGTCCTTTAACAGCTTTTGAAAACATAAAGGCTTTAAATTTTGTAAAAATCAATAGATTCCAAGCTTTTGCACAATACAGCAAACGAACCGATTGGAATGGCCATGAGGTATTTTATAATGCAGGTATAAGAACTCACAGTTGGGCTGTTAGTGGAGATGGTATCTCAGATAGCAAAACACAAACTGTTATTAGTCCAAGAGCACAATTTGCTATTAAACCAAATTGGGAAAAAGATATGCTTTTTAGAGTGGCTGCTGGTCTCTACTACCAACCTCCTTTTTATAGAGAATTAAGAGATTCTTCTGGTACAGTACAACCTAATGTAAAGGCTCAAAAATCTTTTCATGTTGTTTTGGGTAACGAGTATAGTTTCGAAATTTGGGAAAGACCATTTAAATTAGTTACAGAAGCTTACTATAAAGGAATGACTGATGTTAATCCATACACACTAGAAAATGTTAGAATTCGCTACAGTGCAAGCAATAACGCTGAGGCATATGCTTATGGTTTAGATGTTAGAATTAATGGTGAATTTGTACCAGGAACAGAATCTTGGTTCAGTTTTGGGTATTTAAAAACCGAAGAAAACATAGATGATCGTGGTTACATAGCCAGACCAACCGATCAGCGTTTAAAGTTTGGTGCTTTGTTTCAAGATTATGTACCAAATATGCCAGACTTAAAAATGTATTTAAATTTAGTCTATAATACAGGAGTTCCAGGAGGTTCGCCTAGTTATGCAGACAAATATCTTTATCAATTACGCTTAAGAGATTATAGACGTGCAGATTTAGGAATTTCTTATCAATTAGTAAATCCTGAAAAACAATACAGTTCTAAATGGAAAAAACCGTTTAGAGAACTCTCTCTAGGTTTTGAAATCTATAACATGTTTGGCAACCAAAACTCAATTACCAATACGTGGGTAAGAGATGTGTACTCTAAGGGACAATATGCCATTCCTAATTATTTGACGCCTCGTGTTTTTAATGTAAGATTAACTGCTAGACTATAAAAGTCATTCAAAAATTTAGTTATTCTTCTTGTTTTTTTAGTGTAACAACCTAAATTTTCGATGTACGGCACGCTAATAACGTAATAATTCATTAGATTTGTAACTATCTAATTCGCTTTAGATTACCCTACTAAACTTCAGCATTAAAATTTAAGAACATGAAACTTTCTTTCTTAGCATGGCTTCTGCTAGGCTGTAGTATGGCTTTTGCTCAATTAACTGTCACTAATGACTCGTATATTTTTGTCGATGGAAATGGGTTTACTGCTGCTCCCGATGTTGCTCCACTTTATGTTACAAATGAAGTTAACTTAACTGGCGCAGATAGTAAAATATATTTAAGAAACGAAGCGCAGTTAATTCAAGATTTTGGAGCTGCTACAAGTACAAATTCTGGTACAGGACAATTAAGTGTTTATCAAACAGGCACTGTAAATCAATGGTCTTATAACTATTGGTGTTCTCCTGTTGGTAATAATTCAGCAGCTACCGGAAATGAAAATGCACGTGTAAATTTAATTGATGATGCTACAGGATTAATCTCTAGTACAGATGCTGCATTTACCACAGGCTTTGATGGTAGTGCATCACCTTTAACTATTTCAGACCGTTGGTTATGGACGTATCAAACTGCAGATCAATATATTGATTGGGTTTATGTAGGTGCTACCGGAAATATTAGCCCAGGACTTGGCTTTACAATGAAAGGAAACGGAACGGGAGCTACAGGTAGTCAAGTTTACGATTTTAGAGGAAAGCCTAATAATGGTACCATTACTAATGATGTCGCTAACGGCTTAAACACTTTAGTTGGTAATCCTTACCCAAGTGCTATGGATTCTGCATTGTTTATTCACGATCCGCAAAACCAAGCTTCAATTACAGGTACACTTCTTTACTGGGAACAAGATGGTACTGTACCCTCTCATACTTTGCAAGATTATAGAGGAGGTTATTATTCGTTTACCATTAATGCCACAGGAACTGTAATTACGGATACTCCTGCTCAATTTATGACCTACGATGAAGATGACAACACCTTTCCTTTAGCTATACCAACTGATGGTTCTAAATCTGCTGGTAGATATATCCCAATCGGACAAGGCTTTATGGTTGAAGGCATTGCTGGTACACCTGGAACTCCTGCAACGGTTTATGCTAAAAACGCACACCGTGTATTTGCTAAAGAATCTGATGGTAACAGTTATTTCTTTAGAAATAGTACTGACGATGGAGATAATACTGATGAAACTACTAGTATTCAATACCAAGACAACGGTCTTTCCATAGTACCTGATGATTTTAAACGTTTTAGAATAAATGTCGATTTCACTGCTAATGAAGCACAATACACAAGACAATTGGTTTTAAATTTTCATGAGACTGCAACTGCTGGTTTTGATTATGGGTTAGAATTAATTCATTCTGAACCTACTCCATCGGATGCTTATTTCTTATTGGATGAAAAAATATATAACGGTCAAGCTTTTCCATTTGAAGAAACACTCATTATTCCTATAACTATAGATATTGAGCAACAACAACCTTTACGTTTTAGAATTTTTGATATTCAGAATTTTGATGAATCTCAAGGTATCTATATTCACGATATCGACAATGACACTTATGTTAATTTGAGAAATTTAGATTACGAACTTAATATTGAACCAGGAAATTATTCTAACCGTTTTGAAATTGTATTCACACCTGAAGGTACTTTAGGTATCGATGAATTTGATGTAACATCATTAAGCATTCGTCAAGACAATAACAACCAAGAGCTCACTGTTCTTAACCCAACTAATTTAGATGTTAAGACAATAGAATTATATGATGTTTCTGGTAGACGTGTCTTAAGTTTACCTATTGATGCTGTTTCAGATCATTACAATCTTTCTACGGTATCTATAAGTGATGGTGCTTACATTGTAAAAGTAGCAACGAAATCTAGCACCAATTTAAAATCTCAAAAGATACTTGTTAAGCACTAACAAAAGCCTTTAAAACATTAACCACATAATCCAATTCTTCTTTAGTATTATATATACTAAAGGAGAAACGGACTGATGGTTGTTTTAATTTCTCATCATTTAATATTTCTGTTAACACGTGCGATTGTTGGTTACTTCCGCTTTGGCAAGCACTACCTTTAGAACAAGCAATACCTTTTAAATCGAGTTGAAATTGTAACATTCCAGCTTTTTCTGGTGCAATTGGCAAACAGACATTAACCAGCGTATATGTACTATTTATAGTATCTGCACAACCACCATTAAAACTTGTTTTTGGTAAATGTGTTTCTATTTGTTGCATAAAATAAGCTTTCAATCCTGAAACATACTTTTTATCTTCTTCCAAATTAGCATAGGCTATTTTTAAAGCTTCGTCTAGGCCAACAATATTATGAATGGATTCTGTACCTGCTCTGTAACCTCTTTCTTGTTCTCCTCCAAAAATTAGAGGTTTCAATCCAGATTCTTTTCTTATAAAGCAAAAACCAACACCTTTTGGTCCGTGAAATTTATGTGCACTTGCTGCCAAAAAATCTATTGGAGTCGTTTTTAAATCAATTTTATAATGACCAATGGATTGCACGGTATCTGTATGAAATAATGCATTATTCGATTTACAGAGGGTTGCAACGCGCTCAATATCTAAAATATTACCAACCTCATTATTAATATGCATTAAACTCACTATGGCTTTGTTGCTAGACTGTAATAAGTGTTCTAAATGTGAATAATCTATTAGACCACAATCATCTAAATCTACATACTTTACTTCAATATTATACTCTTTTTGCAACTGCTCTGTGGTATGTAAAACGGCATGATGTTCAATTCTAGATGTAATAATCTCTGTAACTCCTAAATCTCTAACTGCACTTCGTAGTGCTAGATTATCAGCCTCAGTACCTCCTGACGTAAAAACAATTTCGGAAGCAGCCACATTAAAGTAAGATGCTATGTTTTTTCTGCATTGCTCTAAAAGCGCTTTAGACGAACGCCCAAAACTGTGTGTAGAAGATGCATTTCCGTAGCTATCTCTCAACACTTGCGTCATACGCTCTATAACTTCTGGCCGTATTGCTGTGGTTGCCGCGTTGTCTAAATAAACTTGTTTCATGTGTTGTATGTATTGTTTTTCACTAGTCATAAACTGTCCGTTATTCCATCATTATTTTAAATGATAAACGTTGAACACTCCCATTTCATACCGCAAAAATATTGTAAATAAAATTATTTAGTTAATGGAGCGTTATAATTTTACAAATCCTTTATTTTTGCTTAAAATTGAATCTATGATACGTCGTTTTTATATCCTTTTTTGTTTGGTCTTTTTAGTCGCTTGTGATGATGGTGATATTTTAACTGTTGACTTAGTATTTGATGAAGAATTAGAGCGATGTGATAATTTTGAAGATTCTCATCTTATTTATGACACACGTGAAGATCCTAGTGAAGCTCTTATTCTAATATTCCCAAAATCTACGGCTAATGATGCTTTATTTACAACTGCAACAACAGAAGGCACTCCTGAAATATTAACGATTAATGGAAGTACAATTCGTTTTATATATAGAACTTATAATAGAGAATTAACATCTAGTGATATGTGTGCAATAGTGCCTCCTATTGATTTAACTATACGAGAAAATTATGAGGCAGCTAATGGTGCAACTGTTGAAGTGACCTCTACCTATGTAGATGATGATAATGACGGAGTACCTACAGCATTTGAAGGCCTTGCAGGACTACCAGACGAAGATGGTATTTATAGAGATTCTTTAGATACAGATGGTGATGGCATACCAAATTATTTGGATATAGATGATGATGGTGATAATGTATTAACTATAAATGAAATAGATAATAGCGATGGTGATGCTGATCCAACAACTAATCCGATGAATACTGATGCGGACTTACCTAATGGAGATGATATACCAGATTACTTAGATGCTGATGACGATGGTGACTTAATTCCAACCAGATTAGAAGACGCTAACGGAGAGAATGGTCCTGGCGATGATCGCGTAGCTGTAAATGGAGTTCTAGTACAACTTTATCTAAATAATGCAGAAAACACATCCTATACCTTTGAAGATTATAATGCTTTTGAAAAAGTATATACAAGAACTGTAGAAACAACTTTCGTAGTTAAAGATTCTGATGTAACCATCTTTAGATCTACAGAAATTAATTTTGGTACCTTAACTACAACGATAGAAGACTTAGCCCCACAAGTTGTTGCTGATTAATACATCTAAGGTTCTACATTTTGAAGAATCCTAACCTCTGTGGCTCCTAATCCATACGTTTTATAATCCGCATCATAAAACTGTACATTATTATAGCGACCAAAAAGAGATTCTAATTCTTGCCTAAGGACACCCTCACCTACTCCATGTATAAATACAATTTTAGGAATACGTTTACGCATGGCAAATTCTAATTGTCCTCTTGCGGTATCTAATTGCAGATTCAGCATCTCAAAATTAGACATACCTCTAGACGATTTTGTTAAATGATGAATATGTAAATCAACTTCAAATTTTGGAGTGTGACGCTCCTTGGGTTTTACCGCAGTAACGTTTTTTCTTTTCTTAATTTCCTTTTCTCTCTTTACAGCTTCAATATCTGTATCGTAAATGGCATTTGCAAAACTATTACCTGATGCAGCAATCATCAGTTCCTTGGCATCAAACTGTAAATCGAAGCCATCACTATCTTCTACTGTAATCGTATTTTCTGAAATTTTTGTAATAATTCCTGAAATATCATCGTCTATTGTTTCAACAGAATCCCCTATTTTAAACTTCATCTTCTTTTTCTGTTTTAATAAATGATTCTTCTTCTTTATCAAACTTACTTGGTATATTTCTAGATGTTCTATAAACTCCAAACACCAATAATACAATACCTCCTATTAACAAATAGGTATTTTTTTCTTGTTCAGCATTAGCATAAAATGCTATTAAGCCTCCAACGACGATGCAAATAAAATTTATAGCTCTAGAAATATTCATAATTCTGTAATTAATACGAAACACAAAAATAAGGTATAGAAAAATTATTTGTTGTAATTGCTTAAATATTTATCAAATTATTAATTTAGCATAATGTTAATACTTGCAAAAGGAATAGAAGACTATATGCTGCCTTGCTTAAATAAAAAATATTTAGGTTTTGAGTGTATGGGTTGTGGTCTTCAGCGTTCTGTGGCGTTGATTTTAAAAGGTCAATTTGTAGATGCCTTTATAATGTATCCTGCTATTTATTCTATTATTGCACTTTTTGGATTTATTATTATCAATAGTTTTAAAAACTATAAATCTGGCACTAAAATTATTACTATATTGGCAGTAGCCAACGTTGCCATTATTATTGGCAGCTTTTTACTTAAACTTTATTTTAAATAACACTTTATGGAAAATCAAAAATTACCAAATGCTACTATTAGTTTAGTACTCGCTATTCTATCATTAATCGGTTGCTGCTGCACAAGCGGAATTGGAGGAGTTATACTATCTGGTATTGCATTATTCTTAACCAACAAAGACGAAAAAACGTATGCTGAAAACCCTGAATTGTACAGCAATTTCAGCCAAGTTAAAACAGCCAAAATCATTGCGATAATTTCATTGGTATTGAGTGTAATTATTTTAGGTATCTATATTTACTTACTTTCTACTGGTCAGTATGAAGAAATGATGTCAGACTACATGGAAATGATTGAAGAAATGCAACAAAATCAATAGTATTTCTAAACCAATAAAAAAGCGATTTTCTTAATTGAAAATCGCTTTTTTTATACTATAAATTTAAATAAATATTACTTCTCAAACGCTTTTAAAGTTTTTGTGATAATAGCCACACAATCTAATAACTGTTCTTTAGTCATTACTAAAGGTGGTGCAAAACGGATAATATTACCATGCGTTGGTTTTGCTAATAAACCATTATCTCTTAGCTTCATACAGATATTCCAAGCAGTTTCACTTTCTTCTGTGTCATTGATTAAAATGGCATTTAATAAGCCTTTTCCTCTTACACCATTAACAATAGAACTGGTTTCAATAAATTTAGATAATTCTGCTCTAAATAATTCCCCTAATTCTTGTGCGTTATTTGCTAATTCTTCGTCTTTTATAACTTCTAGCGCAGCCATACCAATTGCAGCAGCAACAGGATTTCCTCCAAATGTACTTCCGTGGTTTCCTGGTTTAATAACATCCATAATATCATTATTTGCTAAAACAGCTGACACAGGATACGCTCCTCCAGATAAGGCTTTACCTAAAATTAAAATATCAGCTTTAACTTCTGGTGTGCCAGAACAATGCTTATCTGCACAGCTACAGTTACCACAAGTTGCCAATAAACGACCAGTTCTTGCAATACCTGTTTGTACTTCGTCAGCTATAAATAAAACATTATATTTTTCGCATAAAGCTTTTGCTTTGGCTAAATAACCTTCGCTTGGCACGTAAACGCCTGCTTCACCTTGAATTGGTTCTACTAAGAAACCTGCAACATTAGGATTAGCTTTTAAAGTATCCTCTAAAGCTTCTAAATTATCGTATTCAATTTTAATAAAACCATTAGTGTATGGTCCAAAGTTTTTACGAGCAACAGGATCGTTACTAAACGAAATAATCGTTGTTGTTCTTCCGTGGAAGTTATTTTCACAAACTACAATTTCCGCTTCATTCTCATCAATTCCTTTTACCTCATAAGCCCATTTCCTACAAAGTTTTAAAGCCGTTTCTACAGCTTCAGCTCCTGTATTCATTGGTAACAGTTTGTCGAAATGAAAGGTCTCAGTAGCATATTTTTCAAACTTACCTAACATGTCATTATAAAATGCTCTCGATGTTAAGGTTAAGGTTTTTGCTTGCTCAGTCATTGCACCAACAATTTTTGGATGACAATGTCCTTGGTTTACTGCAGAATATGCTGAAAGAAAATCGTAATACTTCTTTCCTTCTACATCCCAAACAAAGACACCTTCTCCTCTACTCAATACTACAGGTAGCGGATGGTAATTGTGTGCACCATACTTGTTTTCTAAATCTATCGCTTCTTGCGACGTTAATTGGTCTAAAACAGCCATTTTAAAAATAATTTAATAAATGAATAAAATATCCATTCCTTATCTACCTTTATCCTTTCGAAGTGTCCGAAAATTCAGCGTGGGAAAGAAATCATCCCTAAGAAACTGCAAATTAGTAAATATTCCTTTTGGTTTTTAGTCTCATTCAGAAATTTTTGATGATAATGAAGAAATTTGAAGTTCTAAGCGTTTCATTTCGCGTTGCAATGCATTTCTATGCAATTGTAACCAAGCGTACATCTTAATCATGCACATGGTTGTGAAGCAAACAAAAAATCCTGAAGCCCAAAGTATTAAATCTTTAGTTGATTCTGCTTTAAAAGCTTCAACTACACAATATATAAGAAATCCGAGTGCCACTAAATTTACAATATGCATTACAATGGTAAACCACACATTTTTCCCTTTGTATAAACCTGCAATCATGGCAAATACACTTTGTTCTTCTAAATCATCATAAAATTTAGCTTCTTCTTCTGTTAGTGTTTCTTTAATTAATTGGTCTATGTCGTCTATTTTAGTTTTCATAATCGTTATTTTTTAATGTTGTTTTTAATTTTTCTCTCGCATGGAATAGACGTGATTTAGCTGTTCCGATGGATATATGTAATAATTCGCTAATCTGTTTTAAGCTATATGATTCTATATAAAAAAGTTGTATTACTATTTTTTGACCCTCTGGCAATCGGCTTATAGCCCTTAATAAATGTTGCTTTAAAAACGTATTTTCTGAATAAAATTGGTCTTCACTGCCTAGTTCTAATTCAGAATTAATATTTCGTTTCTGATGCTTAGATTGTAGTCGTAACCAGTCCGTTGCTTTATTAGTCACTATTCTATATGCCCAAAATTTGAATTGTTTTGGGTCTTTTAAACTTTCAATTTTATGAATAATAATCGACCAGCTATCTTGGGCAATATCCTTTGCTGCGTCTTTATCTTTAACCAACCAATAGGCTTTATCGCAAAATAATTTGTGCCATCGCTTAACCAAAGCAGCCAATGCTTTTTTGTCTCCACTTTTATATGCTTCAACTAATGCTTCGTCAATACTTTGTTTTGGTTTCAATTAAGCCGTTTTAGTTTGAATTGATTTTCGTTTATAAATTTCTCGCAATAGTTTTACCCACAAATTATACGTTGACACTTTTTTATCGGTTGTGAAATAATTTTCCACCTTATCAAAAGCATCTTCAATTAAGGCATCATGAAGCCAACGAATAACAAAAACCCATAATAATGAGGCTTTAAAATTGGCTTTGACATGAATTTCATGTCGTATTTCGGTTTCGTATTTGTGTATTTCTCGGATTTTAAGCTCATGAAATCCAATAAAACCATCTGGTTTAGAAAATTGAAATTTAATAAATTCACCTTCTACAATTTCTATAATAGTATACCTAATTTGGCCGTGACCACCTCTACTTCCAACTTGTATTCCGTCTTTAAATTTTATTGCTGGCCAGTTATCATAAGGCCAAACTAAATCTTCTGAAGTTGCCAATGTTTTAAACAGTTCAGACACTTTTTCTTTAGGTTGATTAATGCTTCTTTTATGGATATTTACTACTCTCATATTATAAAGACGAAAGAATTCTGAAAAGGTTCATTTTATTTTAAAAAACAATTAAAGATAACCTAATTGCGATTATCGTTTTTAAAAAGAATTCTAGGTTTTTATGTGTCTTTTTTAAATAGTGAGTGTCTCAATTATATATAAACTAACTTTTTAACAAATTATCCATGAACTATTTAACACAATTATTTGACAAATTTACAGCATCCTTTGGTGAAAGCCTTTCTGGTGTTATTGCCGCAATTTTAATTCTTATAATTGGCTGGTTTATCGCTGGTTTTATTAAACGAATGACAACAAAACTCATTAAAAAAACAGGTATTGATGACAAATTAAAAAGTTCCTCATTAAAGCTATCTAGCTTTGTAGGTAAGCTTTTATATTTCTTAGTCATGATTTTTGTTTTTATGCTTGCTCTAGGAAAACTAGGTTTAACGGAAGTCCTCGATCCGATAAAAAACTTGCTTAATGGATTTACAAATTACATCCCTAATATTATTGGTGCTGGTTTAGTAGCCTATATTGGTTATATGCTAGCGACAATAGTTTCTGAATTGGTAGAATTATCTGGTGACACCATTAAGAAATTTACTCCAAAACTTAAACTTCCTGAAAACCTTGACGTAGTAAAAATTCTAAAAAAGGTAGTTTTCATATTCGTATTTATACCATTACTGATTTCTGCTTTTCATATTTTAGACATGAAAGCGATATCAGAACCTGCAACATCTATGTTGAGCTCGTTTTTTGAAGCTATTCCTAGAATCATAGTGGCTACTCTTATCATACTCATATTTGTATTTGTTGGTAGATTTGTAGCGCAACTTTTAAAAGAATTATTACAGAGTCTTAATATAGATGGTTTAGTGTCTAAAATGAACATGAGTGAATATGTCGGTACTAAAAGTGTTGCTAAACTAATATCTAATATCGCTTATGCGCTTATAGTTGTATTTGGAATGCTTACAGCTTTCGAAAAATTAGAATTCACACAACTAACAGAAATCATTGATACTGTTTTAGCTTATGCAGGTAAAATCTTATTTGGTATTGTAATAATCGGTATTGGTTTAATTATTTCTAACCTATTTACAAAAGCTTTAAATAGCAAAAACAATCCTTTTGTAGTGTCTATTGTAAAAATTAGCATCATCGCTATATTCTTAGCTATTGGCTTACGCTCAATGGGAATTGCAGATGAAATTGTAAATCTTGCTTTCGGTATTACACTAGGAACAGTAGCATTAACAGTCGTTTTATCATTTGGACTTGGTGGTCGTGAAGCTGCCGGAAAACAAATGGGTAAAATCTTAGAAAAGTTTAATAAGAACTAAACGTCTTTACCCTTAATTATTTAAAGCGGCTTAGAGAAATCTAGGCCGTTTTTTATTTGTTATAAACTCAGAAATAATAGCGCCATTTTCAACTTTACTATTCGCAAAATTGCACCTATCTTTGCACCTTAATTATTTTAAGAAATGCCAAAAAGAGAACGGAATAAATTTGTAAAACGCGGACAAATCATTGAAATTTTAATCGAAGATTATGCTTTTGGTGGTAAAGGTATTGGTCGCATAAGAAATGAACATGGCGAATTTGTTGTTTTCGTTCCAAATACGCTACCTGGTCAATTGGTAAAAACTCAAATTAAAAAGTGCAGTAAAAAGTATGCTGAAGGAAAACTTTTTGAGGTTTTAAAGCCATCGGAAGATGAAGTTGATATGCCTTACCAAAGTATTCCTGGTGCTCCTTATATTAATTTACCTATTGAGAAGCAACACCAATATAAAAAAGAAAGTACACTCCAATTATTTAAGCGTATTGGTAAAGTTGCTGATATAGAAGATAAGTTTGATGAATTTGTAACCTCTCCTAACACCTTTCATTACAGAAATAAAATGGAATATGGCTTTTCTGCCATTGGTTATAACCATGAATTAAAAACTGATGTAGATGAATTCACTTTAGGATTTAAAAAACGTGGTACTTGGTGGTGTGGTGATAACTTAAACAAAGATTCTGGTTTATTTGATGCCGAATTTGAAAACCAATTAAAAGACATTAGAACCTATTGTATTGAAACAGGTTTAGATCCTTGGCACGCACCAAAAAGAGAAGGTTTTTTTAGATATTTTGTGGTAAGAAAATCTTATAAAACCAATCAATTATTATTCAATTTAGTCACTACATCATATGATTTACCAAAATTTGATTTAGACAAATTTGCTAATTACTTAGTTGAATTATTTGGTGATCGCGTTGCTGGTTTATTACATACCATTAATGATGAAGTTGGTGACAGAACCATTGCCACAACCGGAAGTATTTCTCTAGTTTATGGCGATGATAAAATAGTAGAAGAGTTATTAGATTTAAATTTTGAAATTAGCATGAAAAGCTTTTTTCAAACAAATCCAAAGTGTGCTGAAAAATTATACACTAAAGTGGTTGATTATGCTTTAGAAAACAAAGATGCAGTTGATAATACAGTGGTTTTAGATTTATTCTGTGGAACAGGGACTATTGGACAAATCATAGCTAACAAAGCCGAAAACACTAAAATTGTTGGTGTAGATATTGTTGCTGCTGCTATTGAAGATGCAAAAGAAAATGCAAAGCGTAATAATATAGAAGGTCTAAAATTCTATGCAGCAGATGTTGGTAAATTCTTAACCGAACACCCAGAATACACCAACAAAATAAGAACCATTATTTTAGATCCTGCAAGAGCTGGTATTGCGCCAAAAACTCTTAAAAAAATAATAAACCTAAATGCAGAACGTTTGGTTTATGTATCTTGTAATCCAGCAACACAGGCTAGAGATACGGAACAATTAATGGAATCTGGTTATAGCATTAAAAAACTAAGTTTAGTTGATCAATTTCCGCATACTGCACATATTGAAACGGTTGTTTTATTTGAAAAAAAGTAAATGAAAAACATAAAATTCTTAGTCCTATTTATTGCTATTGCACTTATTAATTGCGAACGTGATGATATTTGTCCTGAAAGCACGCAAACAACACCTAGACTAATTGTTGAATTCTACGATGCTACTGATACTGAAGAATTATTAAATGTCTCTAGAATTACTGTTTATGGTGAAGGATTATTAGAAGAAGATGACGATGGTAATCCTATTGAACCCATTGTATCTTCTGATGTAACATTACTCTTTAATGAAAATGCGAATTCAGTAGAATTACCACTTATTATAGGACAGGAAGGTGTACTGCAACCACCAATAACGGTACGTTTTGTGCTAGAAGAAGAAACCAATTTAAGAATTGAAGATGATGATCCTTTAACAAATTCTAATAAAGACATCATTGAAATTTCTTATAACACCGAGTTTGTGTACGTTTCTAGAGCGTGCGGTTACAAAAGTAATTTTAATAGTATTGGTGTTTCTAGAGTAACAGATGATGATAATTGGATTACCAATATTGAAATTGAAGAAACCACACAAGCAAGTATAGAAAATGAAAACACAACACATGTACGTATCTACCATAACTAGAAGCGTAATTCTATTGCTGTTGTTTTCTACAATAGCTTTTGCGCAAGAAGAGAAAAAAACAGTCAATGATACTTTAGTTTATAAACAAAAGTATGGCCTTAGGGTTGGTGCAGATATAAGTAAGCTTGCACGCACGTTTTTTGACGATAATTATACTGGTTTTGAAATTATGGGAGATTATCGTCTCACCAAACGCATCTTTATTGCTGGTGAAATTGGTAATGAAGAACGAACACTTGAATACGAATATATAGACAACACCACAAAAGGAAGTTATTTTAAAGGAGGCGTTGATATTAATTTCTATAAAAATTGGCTCGATATGGAAAACTTGATTTATACAGGTTTTCGTGTTGGAGCTAGTACATTTAATCAAACACGAAATAGCTATACCATCTACGATGTTAATAACCAATATTGGGATGAACCATATTCGGTTGAAGAAAGCCAAGATTTTGATGGCTTAACGGCACTTTGGGCAGAACTCCAAGTAGGATTAAAAGCAGAACTTTTCAATAACTTTTTTGCAGGTATTAACGTGCAACTTAAATTTTTAATTTCTGAAAAAGAACCTAATAATTACGAAAACTTATATATTCCGGGTTATAACAGAACTTACGACAGTAGTAAATTTGGTAGTGGTTTTGGTTTTAATTTATCTTACTTAGTTCCTATTTTTAAGAAAGATAAAATTGTGATTCAAGAAAAGCAAGTTGAGGACTAATTTTTAAGTAAAAAACAACAACTTTACTGGTTCACCATTCAACAAAAATTGCTATCTTTTCTTTATCAAATTCTTTCTCATGGATAAAGATGATATTGCAGATTTAATTGATGCTAAACATTCTGAATTAATCAAATGGTTAGACAATCAGCCAAATGAATTATGGACATTAGGTCCTGAAGGTAAATGGACTACAGGACAACAAACCTTGCATTTATTGCAAAGCATTATCCCACTTAACAATGCGTTAAGCATGCCTAAATATTTACTTCGGTTTAAATATGGAAAGGCTAATAGACCCGTTAGAGCATATGATGCTATTGTAAAACGCTATCATGAACGTTTGTTAGATGCTAAAGGAACAACATTTAAAGGGTCTCAAAACATGAAAATTCCAACACTTGCAGACAAACAATATCTTTTAAACAGACTGCAAACGGAAGAAAAAAAATTACAATATAAAACAAGACGCATAAGCGACAAGAATTTAGATACTGTAATACTTCCTCATCCTTTAATGGGTAAGATGCCTGTACGTGAAATTATAATGTGGACTGCGTATCATGTGGAACATCATACTGAAATATTGAAAGCTAACTATTCTAATCTACGCTATTAAATAGTTTTAAATAAGCTAGAACATTTGTTTCAATCCTACTTTGTATATCTGAAACATCTGCCTTTATAAACGTATCTCCGGTAATATTTTCATACAATTCTATATAGCGCTCGCTTACAGTTTCAATATAATCGTCACTCATTACAGGAACAGTTTGTCCTTCTAAGCCTTGAAAATCGTTAGCGATTAACCATTGTCTTACAAATTCTTTAGACAATTGCTTCTGTGCTTCACCTTTATTTTGACGTTCTTGATAACCATCTGCATAGAAATAACGTGAAGAATCTGGTGTATGAATTTCATCTATCAATACTATTTTTCCGTCTTTAGTTTTACCAAATTCATATTTAGTATCTACTAAAATTAATCCACGATCTGCAGCAATCTCTGTTCCGCGTTGAAATAATTTTCTCGTATAATCTTCAAGAACTATATAATCGTCTTGTGAAACAATGCCTCTTTTCAGAATGTCTTCTCTAGAAATATCCTCATCATGGTCTCCCATTTCAGCCTTAGTTGCTGGTGTTATAATTGGATTAGGAAACTTATCGTTTTCTTTCATGCCTTCTGGCATTGCCACTCCACAAAGCATGCGTTTACCTAATTTATATTCGCGTGCTGCATGACCAGACATGTAACCACGAATAACCATTTCAACCTTAAATGGCTCACACAAATGGCCAACTGCCACATTAGGATCTGGTGTAGCTACTAACCAATTAGGTACCAAATCTTCAGTCTCCTTCATCATTTTAGTTGCAATCTGATTTAAGATTTGACCTTTATATGGAATCCCTTTTGGCATCACTACATCAAATGCACTTAAACGATCTGTAGCAACCATAACCAATTGCTCATCATTAATGTTATAGACTTCTCTTACTTTTCCTTTATAAACACTTTTCTGATTTGGAAAATTGAAATTGGTATCTACTATAGTGCTCATTTAATTATCGTTTAATTGTGAACTACAAATGTAATTTCTTTACTTGGGCCAAACAATAAACTCAATAAAAAAAGGAGAAATAAACTTTCTCCTCTTTAATTCAATTGTTATAGTTTTCTATTATTTAAACCTTATATTATAGGTTGCACCAACACCTACAGATTGTATATCTATATCGTTCTCTGCAAACGTGTTTTGATAATAAGCGTAAATGTTCCAATCACGATTATGGTAACCTATTTGTGGATTAACATAAAGTCCACCTTCGTTGTCATCTACTCCAGTTAAAAAACCATAACCTAAATCAGTGCCGAAGAAAAGGCCACTTGGTGTAAAATAATAACGAATAAATCCTGCTAGTGGAACAATACCAAAATCATCATTGTCATCTTTCCCAAAATAATTGATGTAACCAGAAGCTAAACCTATTCCTAAATTAGGATTGAACAAATATTGTCCTCTCAAATCCACACCTAAAGCAAATGATGACGCATCATCTGCATCACCGACTGGTATGCCTGCTGTTAAGCCTGCTTTAAGCCAAGAATTGTCTGCATTAAAGTCTATGTCTTCTTCTTGTGCAAATAATGGACTAAATCCTAATGATATTCCGATAATTAAAAGTACTTTTTTCATGTTGTTATAAGTTTTATATTATATCGGCAAATTTATACAGACATGCAGCTTCACATTTTATATGATTTCACTTTAATCTTATATAATTACAAGTCAAAAACACATAAAAACCTAACGAACAACAAGTTAGGCACTATTCTCTATTTTCAATACTTTTATAAGCAGCAATCACTTTCTTCACTAACTTATGACGAATCACATCTTTATCATCTAAATAAATCATGCCAATACCTTCCACATTTTGTAATACTAATAGCGCTTCTTTTAATCCGGAAATGGTTCGACGTGGCAAATCTACTTGACCAGGATCACCTGTTAATAAAAACTTTGCATTCTTACCCATTCTAGTCAAAAACATTTTCATTTGGGCATGCGTTGTATTTTGTCCTTCATCTAAAATTACAAAGGCATTATCTAAAGTTCGGCCACGCATAAAAGCTAAAGGTGCAATTTGTATCACTCCTTTTTCAACGTAGCTTTCTAGTTTTTCTGCAGGAATCATATCACGCAAAGCATCGTATAACGGTTGCATGTATGGATCTAATTTTTCCTTTAAGTCACCAGGTAAAAACCCTAGATTTTCTCCAGCTTCAACCGCAGGACGAGTTAAAATAATACGTTTAACTTCTCTATTCTTTAAAGCTCTAACTGCCAGTGCAACTCCTGTATAAGTTTTACCAGTTCCTGCTGGCCCAATAGCGAAAACCATGTCATTTTTTCGCATACTTTCTACCAACTTACGTTGATTTGCTGTTTGTGCTTTAATGAGTTTACCTCCTACACCATGTACTAAAACTTCATCGCTTTTTGCAGATGTTGAATAATCGTCGCTGCTTTGACTAGTTAATACGCGCTCAATCACATTTTCATCAAGCTTATTATATTTTCCAAAATGCTTCATCAACATGGTCATTCTGCGATCAAACTCTTCGAGTAAATCTTCGTCACCATAGGCCTTCAATTTATTGCCTCTAGCGACTATTTTAAGTTTAGGAAAATACTTTTTTAGAAGTTCAATATTAGCATTTTGCGCTCCGAAGAATTCTTTTGGAGATATTTCTTCGAGTTCTAGGATAAGTTCATTCAAAAGCGAGCTACATTTAGTGTGTTAATCTGTTTTCTTTTATTAATTTTGTAATTCTTTGTTTACACACAAAGCTAGTAATTTTACAACCACAAATCATAAAAAAATATCAACAATCAATCCATGGCGATAATCACTTTAACGACTGATTTTGGAGAAAAAGACCACTTTGCTGGAGCCATAAAAGGAGCTATTTATAGCGAACTTGAGGATATTAAAATTGTAGATATCTCACATTATGTCTCTCCTTTTAATATCTCTGAAGCGGCTTACATTATTCAAAATGCATACAGCAGTTTCCCAAAAGGATCTATTCACTTAATAGGAATAGATTCAGAGTTAAGCGCTGAAAATAAGCATATTGCAGTAAAACTAGACGACCATTACTTTATATGTGCTAACAACGGCATTATGAGTATGATTTGCACTGAAATTGTACCAGAAAAAATAGTTGAAATTAACATCCATGATAAAGTTGAAACCAATTTCCCTGTTTTAGATATTTTTGTAAAAGTGGCTTGCCATATTGCACGAGGAGGTACATTAGACGTTATAGGAAAAGTTATTAACACTATAAAGCCAATCAAAAATTTAAATCCTTTTGTTAATGACGAGCAAAATCAAATTATTGGCACTATCATTTATATTGATAATTATGGCAATGTAGTCACAAATATTAAACGTAAATTTTTTGAATCTTTTCAAAAAGGTAGAGCCTATGAAGTTTTTGCTAGAAACCATAAGTTTAAAATAATATTTAATAAATATAGCGACATCTTAAATTACGATGATGACGAAACGTCTAAACGTAATCTTGAAGGTAAAGGTATGGTTGTATTTAATTCCTCTGGTTATATAGAAATTGCCGTTTATAAAAGTAATAATAGTACCGTTGGTAGCGCTTCTACTTTAATGGGATTAAAAACAATGGATACGGTAACCATTAACTTTTTAAATCCATAAGCTTTTGTTAGTAAGAATTGTAAAAATGAGTTTCGAACCGTCAAAAATTGAAGAATTCTTGGCTAATTTTGAAACTGTTAAAGAAAAGATTCGCAATTTTGAGGGTTGTCAATTTTTAGAGCTTTATCGTGATCAGAATAATACAAACATTTTTTTTACTTATAGTTATTGGAGTTCTGAAGACGATTTAAACAACTACAGACATTCTGAATTGTTTAAAGGCGTTTGGGCAAAAACGAAACCAATGTTTAATGGGAAACCTGAAGCTTGGAGTGTAGATAAATTGGCGAGTTTAAAATAAAAAACAATAAAAGCCTTGTAATCTCTATAATTAATAAGACCACAAGACAAAAAACTGAATACTAATTTATGTTAGCAATATTAAAAAAAGAAATAAATACCTTCTTCGCCTCACCAATTGGATACTTGGTTATTGGAGTGTTTTTATTACTCAATGGCTTATTTTTATGGGTATTTAAAGGTGAATTTAATATTTTAGATAATGGACTAGCCAGATTATCGTCATTTTTTCTATTGGCTCCTTGGATTCTTATTTTTTTGGTTCCGGCTGTAACCATGCGCAGTTTTAGCGATGAAAAAAAGCAAGGCACCTTAGAATTGTTAGTCACAAAGCCTATTTCTCATTTTCAAATTGTATTAGGAAAATATTTTGGTGCATTTGCTCTGATTTTAATGGCTCTAATACCAACGTTATTATACGTATACACGGTTTCACAATTAGGAAACCCTGAAGGTAATCTCGATTTAGGAAGTACCATTGGCTCATATTTTGGATTGCTATTTTTAATTGGTGCCTATACTGCCATTGGAGTGTTTGCTTCTACCCTATCAGACAATCAGATTGTGGCATTTATTATTGCTGTTTTTATCTGTTTCTTTTTTTATTTTGGATTTGAAGGTTTATCTAATTATAACGTTTTTAATAACCTCATTTATATGGAAAACTTAGGTATGTCGGCACATTATAACAGTATGAGTCGTGGAGTTATTGACACTAGAGATTTAGTCTATTTTATTAGTATTGCCTTAGCTTTCTTACTATTTACAAAACTTAGAATCCAAAAACAGTAGAATGATTTTTACACCATTATTAATTGTATTCTTATGCGTAGTATTTGTGCTGTTGTTTTTATTTTTAAACACAGTAGATAAACGTAAATGGTTAACTGCACTCATCAGTTTAGTGCTTACACCTTTTGTGTTTTTCTTTTTATTTTATCCTTTTCTAAATATTGTTAGCAGTTACCATCATCAAAAATATTTTGATAATAACGCTTGGATAGAAAAACCTGAATTGCGCTACGAAATGATTGATAATACCATGGAATCTGATACGTTAATTGGTGCTTCAAAAGAAAAAATAACAATGCTTTTAGGTAATGCTGAATGGCTTTCTTGGGATGACGCAAAAAAAGCGCATGATACTAACAAATGGAATTATGGACTTGGCATAGAACCAGGAGCATTTAATGATAAAAAGGAATGTTTAGAAATTACTTTTCAAGATGAAAAAGTAATAGCTTTAAAAACCTATCAAGAAGAAATAACCTTCGATAATGAAAAAGAATAAATTTATACTATATATAGTTGCTGTTGTTGTTGGAGTAATCATTGTCAATGCAATTTCGGGTTCAGTATATCAACGCTTCGACCTTACAAAAGATCATCGTTATACACTTTCTGATGCTACAAAGTCATTAATTAGTGACTTAGATTCTCCTTTGATTATTGATGTGTTTTTAGAAGGTGATTTTCCTTCAGAATTCAGATTACTTCAAACTGAAGTGAAACAAATGGTTGATGAATTTCAATTAGAATCTAACCAAATTTTCGTTAATTATATAGATCCCATAAAAGATGAAGCTACAAGACAACAATATATTGAAGAATTAACAAATGCTGGCTTAGAACCCTATATAAATACAGATAACAGCACCGGAAAAGTAACCCAAGATATTATTTTTCCATGGGCTTTTGGAAGCTACAAAGACCAAACCATTAAAATTCCGCTTTTAAAACGAAGCATTACACAAGGTTTACAAGAACAAATTAATAATTCAATCCAATCTTTAGAATATGCCTTTGCTGATGGGTTTAGTAAGCTCGTTAATGCTAAAGAAAAAAAGATTGCGATTTTAAAAGGTAATGGCCAATTAGATGATATTTATATTGCTGATTTTTTAAAAACAATTAAGCCTTATTATAATTTAGCGCAATTTACATTAGATAGTGTAGCAACCAACCCACAAGGCACCTTAAACAAATTATTAGATTACGATTTAATTGTTTCAGCAAAACCAAGTATTGCTTTTACGGAAAATGAAAAATTAGTTTTAGATCAATACACCATGAATGGAGGTAAAAGTCTATGGCTTACTGAATCTGTGGTTATGGACAAAGACAGTTTGTACAATGCTGCTGGCACAGGCGTTTCTATTATGCGCGATTTACAACTAAATGATTTTTTCTTTAAATATGGAGTGCGCGTAAATCCGACCTTGGTAAAAGACTTAATCTCAGCTCCAATAATGTTAACAATTGGAGAAGGCAGTCAGGCACAAATGCAACCTTTGCAATGGCAATATTCTCCTTTAGCAGCTTCAAATCCA
The DNA here is from genome assembly GCF_003386165.1 of Winogradskyella eximia. Lineage (GTDB taxonomy): Bacteria > Bacteroidota > Bacteroidia > Flavobacteriales > Flavobacteriaceae > Winogradskyella > Winogradskyella eximia. Next base: position 198,055 of record NZ_QRDV01000005.1, read on the forward strand.
AATCATCCAATTACTAAAAATATAGATTTGGTAAAATTTGATTTTGCGAGTCCGATTGACACCTTAAAAAATGGAATCAAAAAATCTATATTATTACGAAGTTCACCAAAATCTAAAACCGAAGGCGCACCAACTACAATTTCTTTAGATAATGTAACTCAAGCTCCAGATGAAGCTAGCTATAACTTAGGCCCTCAAAACTTGGCTGTTTTATTAGAAGGTGAATTTCCTTCTGTTTATGACCAACGTGTTTTACCTTTTAAAGTGAATAACTTTAAGTCTAAAAGCCAAAAAACCAAGATGGTTATCATTTCTGACGGAAATGTTATTAAAAATGAAGTGATAAAGAATAGGCCTTTAGAATTAGGGTTCGATCAACTCACTGGAAAATCATTTGGCAACAAAGAATTTCTTCTAAATACGGTGAATTACTTATTAGACGATACAGGACTTATAAACATAAGAGCTAAAGAAATTACAGTAGCGTTTTTAGATGCAGACAAAGTAAAAGACAGTAAAGGCACTTGGCAATTTATTAATATTGCTTTACCACTCATAGTTTTAGGATTATTTGGCTTTATATTCAACTATTTACGAAAACGTAAATACGCATCGTAAATTTAATACTTAGCTATATTAAAAAAGACGCTGTAGTAAGGGTAATTTGTTAATAAGTTTGTTTTATAAAACCCTTCTATTAAGATATATTTGTAACACAAACTAAAAATTAAAACTCATCTATTCAATATGAAACATTTAGCCTCATAGGTTAGATTTTATCTTAAAATTCTATTAGGATGTTTCAGATTAAGAATAGAAAACAATTAATATAGAACACATGAAATTTATTGTTTCAAGCACCTATTTATTAAAACAACTTCAAGTATTGGGAGGTGTTATTAATAGCAGTAATACTCTACCTATTTTAGATAATTTCTTATTTGAACTTAGCCAATCTAAATTAACTATTTCGGCTAGTGATTTAGAAACAACGATGTCTGCAACTATTGATGTAGAAAGTGACTCAGAAGGTAGCATTGCTTTACCAGCAAGATTACTTTTAGATACGTTGAAGACGTTTCCTGAGCAACCTTTAACCTTTGTTGTAGAAGAAAATAACACGGTAGAAATTAGCTCTAATCATGGTAAGTATGCGTTAGCTTATGCTGATGGTGCAGAATTTCCAAATGCAGTTTCTATTGAAGACGCTAGCACAACTACCATAATGGGAGATATCTTAGCTACCGCAATTAGCAAAACGATTTTTGCTGCTGGTAACGATGATTTAAGACCCGTAATGAGTGGTGTTTTCTTTCAGTTTTCTCAAGATAATTTAACGTTTGTAGCAACTGATGCTCACAAATTGGTAAAATATACTAGAAACGATGTTAGTGCAACGGAAACAGCAGAATTCATTATGCCTAAGAAACCATTAAATCTTTTAAAAGGTATTTTAGCAGGAAGTGATGATGATGTTTTAGTAGAATACAACGAATCTAATGCAAAATTCACTTTTGAAAACTCAATATTAATTTGTCGTTTAATAGATGGGAAATATCCTAATTACGAAGCGGTAATTCCTAAAGAGAATCCAAATAAATTAGTAATTGACAGAACACAATTTTTAAACTCTGTACGTCGTGTTAGTATTTTCTCTAACAAAACAACCCATCAGATCCGTTTAAAAATTGCTGGAGCAGAATTAAATATTTCTGCTGAAGATATTGATTACTCTAACAAAGCAGAAGAACGTTTAACTTGTGATTACCAAGGTGACGATATGCAAATTGGTTTTAACTCACGTTTCTTAACAGAAATGATAAATAACTTAAATTCAGATAACGTTCAGTTAGAAATGAGTTTACCAAATAGAGCAGGTATCTTAACACCAATTGACGGTTTAGATGAAGGTGAGCACGTAACAATGCTTGTAATGCCAGTAATGCTTAATAATTAAGAATTAATTTCTTGCACCTTAATTCAATATAAAAAGGCTCACCAATTGGTGAGCCTTTTCAATTCCATATCTTTTAATAACTAACTAACAAAATTAATAGACAATGGATAGCTAGGTAATTCTCCATTACTAGCTTTTATAGCATTTACAATCGGCATTACAAATGCTAAGATTGCAACTAATATTAAGATTAAAATACCCAATCCAAGAGCAAAGATTAAAGGAATACTTATTAATGAATAAACAATAAGACTTATTTGAAAGTTTAAAATAGCTTTTCCATGCGCATCCATACCTTCAACTTGTTCTTTCTGTGTTGCCCATAGAATTAATGGTGCTATTATTCCACCAAAAACAGTGGCGTATGTTAGTAATTGAGATAAATGTGTGATTACTAATAATTGATTGTCTGTGCGTTTAAGCGTGTGATAATTTGATTCCATAATTGATGATTTTACACTAATAGGACGCAAACAGATTTAATTTGTTACATTCTATAACATAAAATTAACAAGAGGAACAACTTCCACCCTATTTTTTTACACCCAATTTCACTAAAATAGTTTCTAACAAGCACCATTTCGTAAAAGCAGACTGAATTAAGTTGACACCAATAAATACGGTAAACCACATCCAATTTGGGCTCACGTAAACCGAAAGCACTACGCTTAATAAGACCATAACACCAACGATGACTCTAAAATATGTATTTAACATTTTAATTAATTTTTAAGTTTATATAAATTTTTCAATAGGAACTACAATCGCTTTTATAGGATTGTTAGTTTCTAAATTTTCATTAAATTCTTTTATGGCCTTGAATAAAGAATCTATATGTTCCTCATCTGTAAACGAAAAGAACATGCTAGATTCGTTTCCTCCTTTTTCTGCAGGAAACCAATTAGAAGCCATTAATAAAGACGAACTATTTTTATGTCCATCAATTTCAGAACTACTAAAGTTTTCTATATCTGCCTTTTTAAACAGTTTCAAAACTTCTTTTTGATACTGTTCTACTGCTGTAACTATGACTAATTTCATTTGTTTCTATTTTTATACAACCTGCAAGGTTTTACCAACCTTGTAGGTTTAGTTTTCAATCTTTCATACCTATAAGGTTTTAGAAACCTTGCAGGAAAAACTCGACTTACTTAAAATTCTTCTTCTCTATCATATAATACACTAATGGCACCACCAACAATGTTAATACTGTTGACACAATAGTTCCGCCCATTAATGAGATTGCTAATCCTTGGAAAATTGGGTCAAATAAAATCACAAAGGCTCCAATGACAACTGTTCCTGCTGTTAATAAAATTGGTGTGGTTCTCACAGCTCCAGCTTCAATAGCAGCTTGTTTTAATGGTATACCTTCTGCTGTTCTTAAGTTGATAAAGTCAATCAGTAATACTGAGTTTCTCACCATGATTCCTGCTAAAGCAATCATTCCAATAAAAGAAGTTGCAGTAAAGAATGCTCCCATGAGCCAATGTCCCAGAATAATCCCGATTAAGGATAATGGAATTGCAACCATCATAACAATTGGTGCTTTAAAGTTTTGAAACCATCCTACTATTAATATATAAATCAAAATAATAGCTCCTAAAAAGGCAATACCTAAATCTCTAAAAACTTCTAAAGTAATTTGCCATTCACCATCCCATTTCACAGTATAGTTATCTTCAAACTCTGGTTGACCTAAATACATTTCATTAATCTCAAAGCCTTGTGGCAATGGAATTTCTTTCAATTTTTCTTCCATACCAAGAATAGCATAAGCAGGACTTTCTAAGTCTCCAGCCATATCTGCCATCACATAAACCACACGTTTTTGATTTTTGTGATAAATGCTTTTTGCAGCAGTATTTTGAGATATATCAACTAAATCTGAAATTGGTACCATGTTACCTTGTTTCGATTTTACCTTCAATTGTGAAATATCGGAAATAGTAGATTTCTCTTTTTCATCTAAAGCTAACACCAAACCAATTTGGTTAACAGCATCTTCATCGTACAAATTAGTAATCGCTCTATTAGATAAAGCCATATTCATAGTGTATGCAATTTGCTGTGGTGCCACTCCATACAACATAGCTTTCTCTTTGTTGATGTCAAATTGATATTCAATTTGGTCGTCTTCAACCATCCAATCAATATCAACCACATCGGCTGTGTTCTTTAAGATATCTTGAACGTGGTTTGCAACTTTAATTTGTTCTTCATAATCAGGTCCATAAATTTCAGCAACAATAGTAGATAAAACTGGTGGTCCTGGTGGCACTTCAACCAACTTCACATTGGCATTATATTTCGCTGCAATTTTCTGAATATCTGGACGCATTAATTTGGCGATATCATGACTCTGTGCTGAACGGTCTTCTTTGGCTAATAAATTCACTTGAATATCTGCCATATTACTTCCACCACGCAAATCATAGTGACGCACTAAACCATTAAATGTAATTGGCGCAGACGTCCCAACATAGTTTTGATAATTAACGACTTCTGGTCTGTTTGACAAGTATTGTGAAATCTCTTGAGCGACAACACCAGTACGTTCTAGGGTGGTGCCTTCAGGCATATCAATAACCACTTGGAATTCATTCTTGTTATCAAAAGGCAACATTTTTACAGCTACTGAATTGGTAAAAAACAGAACCATAGTTCCCATTAATACTGCAAAAGTTCCTAATAAAAACAACCAACGCTTGCCTTTACTTTCTAAAAGTGGTCTTTCAAACTTGTTGTAAATTCTATAAATAAGCGTGTCTTCAACAGCTTTTTCAGGCTTCTCTTCTGCTCCTTTCTTGTCTTTTTCTCTCAAGAAAATATACCCTAAATATGGTGTAATTGTTAAAGCAACAAATAAGGATAAAATCATAGCAATAGATGCTCCAATTGGCATTGGTGCCATGTATGGTCCCATTAATCCAGATACAAACGCCATTGGTAATACAGATGCAATGACTGTAAATGTTGCTAAAATGGTTGGGTTACCTACTTCGTTAATGGCGTATAAAGCAGCTTGTTTAAATGGCAAACGCTTCATTTTAAAATGCCTGTGCATGTTTTCGGCAATAATAATTGAGTCATCGACGACGATTCCTGTTACAAATACTAATGCGAATAACGTGATTCGGTTTAGCGTGTAATCCATCATATAATAACTCAACAACGTTAACGCAAACGTAATTGGTACTGATAAAAACACAACCAATCCACCTCGCCAACCCATGGCTAACATTACAACAATGGTTACTGCAAAGATAGAACCGATAAGGTGTAATAGTAATTCTGACACTTTATGAGACGCTGTTTCTCCGTAGTTTCTTGTAATTTCTACATGAACATCATCTGGAATTAAAGTACTACGTAAATGGTCTACCTTGTCTATAATCACTTCCGCGATTTTCATGGCATCTGCACCTTTTCGTTTGGCAACAGAAATAGTAACTGCAGGATATTCAGACTTATAATCAGCTGATTTTTCGCCTCCTTTTCCAAATCCTAAACTCACATAATTCTGTGGCACTTCTGGACCATCAATAATTTTAGCCACTTGTTTTAAATAAATTGGCTGATTTTGTTGCACACCAACCACTAAGTTTTCGACATCTGTTACAGATGCTAAGAACTTACCTGTATTTACCAAAAACTCCGTGTCACTTTTATCAAAACTTCCAGCACTTAATTGACTATTGTTAGCCTTAATCATTTCTGAAACTGACAAGAAATCTAATCCGCTCGCTGCCAATTTATCCTTATCTAATACCACACGTAACTGACGGTCTCTTCCTCCAATTTTGTGTGTAATAGCTACGTCATTTACCTTTTTAATTTCAGCCTCTAATTCTTGAGCCATTTGGTTTAACTGGTAATCGTCATAATTCTCACTCCACAAGGTTAAACCCAACATTGGCACATCATCAATAGCACGTGTTTTCACCAACGGAAACGTTACACCAGCTGGCATTTGGTCCATGTGTTTATTGATTTCGTTGTACATCTTTACAAACGAACGCTCAATATCTTCACCTACATAAAACTGAACAATCACCATTCCTTGTTCCTTCATGGACGTTGAATACACATATTCTACACCTTTAATATTCGATATTAATTGCTCTAAAGGTTTAATGACACGCGATTCTACTTCCGTAGGACTTGCGCCAGGATAACCCACAAAAATGTCTGCCATAGGCACGTCGATTTGTGGTTCTTCTTCACGCGGAATTAAAAACGAACTATATACACCAACCACCATAAATACAATCATCAAAAGCACTGTAAGCTTCGATTGCATAAATACTTTGGCGATTTTACCTGCGATTCCTTCTTTCATAATAATCTAATTATTGAATTGAAATTTTTGCACCATTGTATAGCTTTCCTTCTGCTGATACGATATACGCTTCATCTGTATTTAAACCCGACAATACTTCTACTTCGTCTCCATAGGTTCTTCCTAAACGCAACCATCTTAATAATGCTGTATTACTTTGGCTTACGGTATACACACCCGATAATTGTCCGTTTGTTATAATAGCATCAGTTGGAATTAGCACCATTGCTGTCGCTGCTTTTCTTTCTACTGGAAATTGTACAGTAGTAAACATTCCTGATAAAATATTAGCCTCTGTTTTGTCTAAATCTATTTTTACCAAATATTGTCCACCTGTGTTTTTGGCAGATGTACTTACTTCGGCTACTTTTCCTTTTAAGGTTTGATTAATTGATTTCACCAATACGTCAACAGTAGTTCCTTTTATTATTGCAGAAATTTCAGATTCAGGTACCATAGCCATCACTTCAAAATGTCCTGGCGTTTCAATGCTTATTAATGGTGCTCCTGGATTTGCCATATCACCAGCTTCTACATTTTTACTTGTAATGGTTCCACTAAAAGGTGCTGTAATATTACTATACGTAAATTGTGCGTTAACTTCATTTTTCATTTGGTTGGCAGATTCTAAACGTGCTTTAGCCATTTCAAAATTGGCCGTCATATCATCCATTTCTTTTTGAGAAGCACTATTATCTGCAAACAAGTTTTTAAAACGGTTATAATCTTTTTGTGCATTATTAAAAGCAGCTGTTGCTTCTGATATGCCAGCATTTACTTGTGCTCGTTTGGCTTGTAAATCGGCATTATTAATAGACACCAATAATTGTCCTTTACGCACTTTAGCTCCAACATTAACATGAACTTTATTAACGTAACCCATCATTCTAGTACTTAAATCAGCACTATTTACAGCTTGAATTTTCCCACTGACCGCCAAAAATGGACTATTGGTATTAGCTTCTACCCGACTGGTTTTTACACTTATTGCAGGTGTATTATCCTCAATTGCTTTTTTGCCTTCGCTTCCGCAACTTGTTACAAAAAATGCTATTGCTGTAAGCGTTAGTATGTAAATATATTTTTTCATGTTTATTGTTTTATGTTGATACCTATAAGGTTTTAGAAACCTTGCAGGAAAAATTATTCTTTAGTTAAAAATTGTAAGTATGCTTGTGCGTAATTGTATTCGAAAATGGTTTGATAATATTCTAATTGTTTTTGAGCAAATTGTGTATCTGCCATTAATAAATCAGATGTTTTTTCTAATCCTTCTTTAAATCTATTAGTTCTAATTCTTAAAGACTCTTCAGATTGTTCTAAAGCTAAAGCTGTTAATTTCAATTTATTCTCTGCATCAATAAACGCACGTTTTGCTTTGTTTAATTCCAAATTACTTTGAGACACATATTGTTTGTATTCTAATTTTGATTTTTCGAATTCAGATTTACTTTTTTGTGCTTTCCCAAATCGCTTAGACCCTTGAAAAATATCCCAGCTTAATTGCGCACCAAATAAATACCCATTAGCATCTGCTTGAAAAATTTGGTCATCATATAACTCGTAACTTCCAAAAGCATTTAATCGTGGTAAAAAAGCCATTTTATCTGCTTTATTCATGGCTTCATAAGCATCTGAAGCGAGTTCCATGGCTTTAATATCCGAACGATTTTCAGATATAGATTTATCTTCCATTTCAAAAGTTGAAACCGTTAATTCGTCTGTTGGTGTGTAAACCACATACGTCTCATCGTTCATTAAAAACGATAAGTAATTAGAGGCATTTTGCACATTACTTTTTGCGGATTGTAATTGATTTTGAACTTCAGTTACTCGTACTTCAACATTCAACACATCTGAACGTTGCAAATAGCCTTGTTTAAAACTGTTATCTGCTAATTTTTTATTGGCATTTGCCGCTTCTAATGCTTTATCTAAAACATCAACCGCTTTATAGGCCAATTGTAATTGCATGTATGCTTTTTCAACTTCAAAAACTAAATAGTCTTGTGTACGTTCTGTTTTTAATGCCATTGCTTCCATTTTAGATTTGGCTGCTTTTCGTTGAAACATGCCATCAAAATTGATTAATGGTTGTTGAATTTCGAACTTGGTTGCATAATTTTCAATCTGCGAAGGGTCGTTTAATAACGCTGGATTAAAATCATTTTGCGTTAATATTTCTTGATTCAATTTAGAACCAAAAGCCATTAACGGGTTCGTAGTCGCTATAGCAGTATGACTTGCGGTAATATTTGGTAAAAACACTGCATTGGTTTGTCTAAAATCGGCTTTAGCTTGTTTAAACTCTTCCTCAGAAATCTTAATACTTGTATTATTTTCTGAAACTCTAGTTAAGACTTCTGTTTTTGTAATAGACACAGCATCTTGAGCCGTCACGGACAGAGTAAAAGCTAAAAGTAATAGTGGTATATAAATATGTTTTTTCATCAATCATTAATTTACAGTGCAAAAATAGTTTAATGTAGTATCGAAGTCTGTAACCAATGTTACTTGGCGTCCGTTTCCCTTTTTTATAACTTCTACTTTTGGATTTATAAAAAATGGAACAATAACTAGTATAGCGCATAGTATTGCGAAACTAATAGCAACAATTCTCTTAGTAAATTGCACTTTAATAATTTTTTGGTAGACGGCTGTGACGACTTTCCAATGCAGAAAAACATGTATTATTAATAAGCCAATGAGCACAAAACTTAAGTAAAGGTGAATTGTTCCCCATTGATGTCTGTCCATATCAAGGAAATACAGTTCTACATTCTGTCCATAAACTTCCTTTCGGTCTTGACCAGATAAAAGTGTGTACTTAATTAGAAAACCAATACCAATAATTGCAGACATACATAATGTCATAGTTGCATTTAGTATAAAGTTCCAAGTGGATTTTCGCATGGCTTTGACAGACTTTTTCATTGTACTGATACTTTTTTGAATTGTAATTAAAAGTATCGATTAGGAAGAAATGCCACAATGACTTCGGTCAGACAAAGAAATATAAATCACATGTTTTCAATAAAATAACTACACATTTACCTTTAAGCAATATTTCTATCATTTAATAATCATATAAAAAGTAAATACAAATGAAAAAAGCACTTATAAATCTTTATAAGTGCCCTTTTACTAACCAACCAAAAAAACTGATAACCACATCAGTTAACTTATATATTACTGCTTATACGTTGCGTGACATTTCACACAATAGTTTAATGTATTTGATAAAGCAGTAAGGGAATTATCTTTATTTCGTTTTTTGAAAACTTCACTCATTATATCAGCACTTTTATGAAATTCTAATCCTAAATTCTCAAAGCCTTTATCTCCAAAAGATGCGCACATTAATTTCATTTCTGTTGTAGAACCTAGTTTTGTATATGCCAATTCTGAAGCTTTGTCATAATTATCTTGAGAGAGTAATAATGTGATTTCTTGAACGGCCTCTAAATGACTTCTCATATTAGAAAGTTGATGATTTTTCTGCATCGCATTTAAGTTAAGCGAAACACGACCATCATCAATAATTGTAGGTTCCATAACTATGGTTTCTTCCTTTATAGAACTCTCTTTTTCTGATTCATTTTGACAAGAATGAAAACTAAAAAAACTTAAACCAATGATTACAATTAATAATTTTCTCATATCACAATTTTACATTTTCTCTTGTGCCTCCATGCCCTCCTGCAACAACAAGCATTATTTTTATACTTAAATAAATAAACTTGAAGAACTGAATGATAGGATTCATCATTTTAAATCTTTGATATTTTGAAATTCTTTCCGTCATATTGATGCTCTCGTAATTATTGAAATTAACTCTAAAATTCTCATTAAAGTCGAACAAAAAAACACTAGCTACAACAAAAATAAATCATCATATAATAACACTCAGTAACTAATGTTACTCAACAAAAGTGAATTACAATTAAATCTGATTTTTTTTATTAAACAAACGTAATCTTTCTTGCGTCTTCGTTCTCCGAGTGGCAAAATATTCTTAAATTTATTGGCTTTATTTTTTTTAAAATTCTCAACAAGACATCTTTTCATTTTTGGATATCTTCAAGAGATATAATCCAAATTCTAATGAATATTACAGCTGCATATACCGACCTCTATCAAATCACAATGGCTCAAGTTTATTTTGGTACAAAACCAGATGGACGAGCGGTCTTTGATTATTATTTTAGACACAATCCTTTTAAGAGTGGGTATTCTATTTTTGCAGGATTAGAAGATGTCTTAGATATACTTGAAACACTCGAGTTCTCATCATCAGATATTTCATATTTAGAACAAAAAGGATTTGAAAGTGATTTTTTAGACTATTTAAAGAATTTCCGTTTTAAAGGAAACATTTATTCGAGTAAAGAAGGTGATGTTGTATTTCCTAATAGACCTATTTTACAAGTGGAAGCGAATATTATAGAAGCTCAGATTATTGAGACGCTTTTACTAAACATTCTTAATTTTCAGACCTTGATTGCTACAAAAGCAAGTAGAATAAAATTTAGTGCTAAAGATGGCATTCTCTTAGATATGGGCTTACGTCGTGCACATGCTACAGGTGGCTATTATGCCTCTAGAGCTGCAGCCATTGGCGGTTTTGACAGTACGAGTAATGTTAAAGCTGCCGAAGATTACGACATTCCTTCTACTGGTACTATGGCACATTCTTTTATTCAAAGTTATGATGAAGAATTACAAGCTTTTAGAGATTTTGCTAAAATGCGACCAGAGAATTGCGTCTTCTTAATAGACACTTACAATACCCTTAAAAGTGGACTACCAAATGCTATTACTGTAGCCAAAGAAATGGAAAAACGAGGCGACCGTCTGTTAGGTGTGCGTTTAGACAGTGGTGATTTAGCCTATTTATCTAAAAAAACGCGCGCTATACTTGACGATGCCAATTTGAGTTATGTAAAAATTGTAGCATCTAACCAATTGGACGAGTATGTTATAAAAAGTTTGAAAGAACAAGGTGCGTCCATTGACATTTTTGGTGTTGGCACAAACCTAGTCACAGGAAAACCAGATGCTGCCTTAGATGGCGTTTATAAATTAGCAGAATATAATGATACACCAAGAATTAAACTTTCTGAAAATATTATTAAAATCTCGCTTCCTTTTAAAAAGCAAGTTTACAGAATGACAGACGATAATGGTATGTTTTACGGTGCAGATGCCGTAACGCTTTCTTCTGAAGATAACATTACATTAATGGAACATCCTTTTGATACCACAAAAAGTTTAGACCTTACTTCATTTAAGCATGAGCCTTTACTTGAACTAGTGATGAAAAATGGAAAAAGAGTACTTCCTTCTCGTTCGGTTACTGAAATTTCGAAATATTCGCAATCACGTTTAAAACAACTTCCTAATGAATACAAACGTTTTCAGAATCCACATATCTATAAAATTGGACTGAGTTCTGCACTTAAGAAAGAACGTGACACTTTAATTAATAAACATAAATTCTAAACTAAGCTATACTAAAAATTAGATTCAAAATTAAATTCTACTCATGAAAACGCTATTAATCATTGATGTGCAGAACGATTTTATACCAAACGGTTCTCTTCCTGTTCCCAACGGCGATCAAATTATTCATGTAATTAATAAGATTCAAGATAAATTTGATTTAGTCATTGGCACACAAGATTGGCATCCTAAAGACCATATCAGTTTTGCTAATAATCATAACGGAAAATCTGTCTTTGATGAAATTGAAATTCATGGGCAACCACAAACCTTATGGCCAAATCACTGTGTGCAAGGTACAGCAGGTGCAGCATTTCATCCAGATTTAAATACCGACAAATTTGAAGCTATTTTTAGAAAAGGAACCAATAAAACTATTGATAGTTACAGTGCTTTTTATGACAATGGCCATTTAAAATCAACCGGATTGGCTGGTTATTTAAAAGAAAAAGGAACCACACAGCTTTTTCTATGTGGCTTAGCTGCTGATATTTGTGTTTATTTTTCAGCACGCGATGCTGTTAAAGAAGGTTTTGATTGCTTTTTTATTGAAGATGCTTCTAAAGCATTGGATAAGGACGTATTTGAAAAACTAAAAAAGGAAATGATTGCTATGGGTATTCAGATGGTAACATCCACATCTATTTAATAGTTATTATACCATTAAATAGATGAGTTCTAGATATTAATCCCATACTAAGTTCTAATCATTATTTTAGTTCACGTTTCTTGTGCCACCATGGCCTCCTGCAACGACTATCATTATTTTGATACTTAAATAAATGAATTTGAAAAACTGAATGATAGGATTCATCATTTTAAATCTTTGATATCTTGAAATTCTTTGTGTCATAGTATTTTTAATTTTCACGGTTATATTTCTGTGACTTGACAAATTTGATTACTCTATTAATAAAACACCCCTAAAGTCCCCTCGAGGGGACATTACTCTTATGTGTTTACTCAAAATTCATTAGCTCACACTAATTTTTAAAAAAACTATTCAGGAATCAACCACCAAAATGGTCGCATTTTAGCTTTATAGATAAAAGCATAGTGTAAGGCTAATTTTAACCAGTGACCAGCTAAACCAATTTCCCCAAAAGTTTTACCGAGTTGACGTCCTTGTGTTTTAGGATATTTTTCATAATCTGGAACAATGGGATACGTAGTAATACTAACTCCACTTCCATTAATTAAACCAAAACCTGCAGAAGCAATACATGCTGCTCCCATATTTCCCATAGAACCTTTGTGGCTTAAGGATTCTTTTCCACTCTTTATAGAATCAATAATATTATCTGCTACTAACTTCGCCGTGATACCAGATGGCATTCCTGTTCTTGGTGGTGCTGGTGAAATAACTGTTCCGTTTTTACTCGTTCTTGGTTTAGAAATAGCGTGTGGTGGCGCAAACGCAATACCTGGCGCAAAAATGTTTTTATAACTTGGATTTTGATACGTTTCTGGCCAATCTTTAACAGACCATTCTTCATAAGGTTTTGGTGTGTAATCTGCATCAACAATCATGAACCCTTTAAAGAGTTTTTCTGTGACATCGTTTTCATTTTTATCATAAGCTTTAAAACCATGACCAGAAAATGATGGAATTAACATGGCAAAATCATAAGCTTCTGATTTCTGTTCTCCTTCTAAATTTTCGTAATGTGCTACACCATCTTCAATTTTATTAACGCCTGCTCCTAGAATCCATTTAATGTCTCTGTCTTCAAAAACCATCTCAACCATTTCATGAGATTTCATGGTCATGCTTCCGTAGCTTAACAACATACCATCCATACCAAAATCGCCTAATTGATATTCGTTAGAAATCCAAGTGACTTCTGCCATGTCACGAACGTTGTGCTTACGCAATTCTTGTTCTACATTTAATATATATTCAAAAGCAGCACCTTGACAGGTTGATTTTGCATGACCTGTACCAATTAAAATTTTAGCTTTTTTACCTGCTTTCATTTCTTCAATTAGCGCTTTTAAACCTTCCCAAGCATGGTCTGCATGTGAATATGTACAAACAGAATAAGCTTTATTTTCACCAGGAATTAAGCCTTCAGTAGCTTCAAAATTTAATTTTGGCCCTGTGGCATTAATCAAATAATCATAAGTTATTTTTTCTTGTTGTCCTTTCTTATCTCCAACCACATATTCGGATAAAACATAAGGTTTCTCTTCGGTTTTATCTCCTTCAGGAAAAAAAGAAATCGCTTTGGCTTGTTTATAACCAATCCCTTTCTTTTTATATAAGGGCTCTAATGGGAAATATATTTTTTCTGATTTCATTCTTCCAATTCCAACCCAAATGTTAGACGGAACCCATTGGTAATTACTGTTGGGTGATACCACAACAACTTCGTGCTTTTTCGGTAGTTTTCTGCGTAAATGCGTTGCTGCAACGTGACCAGAAATTCCGGCTCCAAGAATGACAATTTTAGACATTTTCTTATGATTTAATACTATGAAATTAGTTTAATAATTAAGCTTATGAAATGATTTAGGTCATTATGACCTTTATACTAATTAATAGCTTCGATTAGATTATAAAGGTCATATTTTCAAATAAAACCAACCGTAACTATTGTTACACTATGACGCAATTAATTACAGCTTTATAATTTTTTTCTCTATTGTATGCTGCTTATTCTTGAAGACTAAAATGTATTCTCCAGACGCCATACTAGCTAAATCTAGAGCTATTTCTTTTAAACCAATAGATTTTTCAATCACTATTGATTTTACCTTTTTACCTAAAAGATTATAAACTTCTAAAGTGTTCTGCTGAGTATTAGGAATGAATACTTCAATAGAAAAAATACCATTAGAAGGGTTTGGATAAATTTTTAAATTGTAAATATTATTCGGGTTAAGAGCTACTTCATCTATACTTAAAGTCGATTTATTAATAAAGACTTTAAACGCCAAACTACTCGCACTACTCTGCGTACCATTATTAATGAAAAATATATTTTCTTGGGTACTTTCAATACCACCAAAAATATAGCCTACAAGTGTAATGCCTTCTTGTAAATTATTAATATCTACTATTTCGTTTGTTAGATAATTTAAGTTGTTATTCAATGGAATAAACTCTGAACCAGAACCTAAAAAAGTAAGCATTTCTATACCTAAACTACTTTCTGTCATTGAGCCATCACTAAACCTAGACACTTTACTAATGGTTTTTACAAATGGCACATTATCATCTTGAATAAGGTTGTCATTTGCATCTAATTTGTATTGGCTCATACCACCAAAAAATAAAGTGTGCATTACATTATTTGACGTATCGTAAATAGGCACTTTAGCGCTATGATATTGACTTAAATATTGATTGAATGTATTATTAACAGTATATCCTGAAGCTGTTATATCCACACTATTTAACCAAGGTAAATTTGCTGTATGTTGAAAAACACCACTAAACATAGTAAAACCAGATGTTCCATCAGGAAAAATCTGAGGTGCTAAATTATAATCTCTTCGGTGTAAATTATTAGTATCGTTTTGTGCAGAATAGTTTAATATTGAAAGATTTGTACCATCATCACTGATTTCAAAAGTTCTTATTTCATCGGTATAATTTTGAATGAATCCTGGACCATGATTTGGTCCTTGTGGATTGTATCTTCCTTCAAAATATTGTCCTCCACACAAATAAAACACATCATTTAAGAAACCCAAATGTCCACCTGTAACTGCCAAATTAGAATTTGAAATTTGTCTAAAAAAAGAAACGATGCTTGTGTTATTGATAACAGCATTTGCTAATCCATCGACATCAATAGCCGTTAATTTATCATAGGTTATATGGTCATTTTGTGTGGCACTATAACCGTAACCACCTATAATATATAATGTATTTCCTCTTTGATAAAACTCTTGATTTGTGGATTGTAGTTGTTCAAAAAGCACTGTAGATAGCACATCAATAGACGTACTCCAAGTTTGGTTTGCAACAGGATCTATAACATACACACTTTTGTTATTATCATTTTCCTGAAAAGCAGCAAATGGTTGTCTTTGATGCAAACCATCAATTCTTCCTCCTAAGATTATCCATTTTCCATCGGAAGTTTTTCCCCATGAAAAAGAATGCACGTTTGGTGCATCTGTAATAGTTAATGGTTCTATTTGAACCGTAAATTGGTCTTGCGCAAACAAGTTGACACTTGCCAATAAAGAGAAAACGAGTACTAAAACCTTATGCTTCATAATTAGATGATTGAGCATTAAAGGTAGAACTAACAAAAAACAAATACTGTATCTAATGTTACATTAGCTTAATTCGTCTTCTTATAACTCCAAACTGCTAATCCATTCATTACAAAAGCATAAAGGGCTGTTTTTAATAACTGTGGAAGAATATCGTTAAAACCAGAACCTTTTAGCATCACCATACGCATGACTTCTACAAAATATCTTATTGGGTTAAATTCGGTAAGGGTTTGTGCCCATTTTGGCATACTTTCTATTGGTGTAAATAAACCACTCATTAAAATAAAAATGACTGTAAAAAACCACGCAATAAACATAGCTTGTTGTTGTGTATCTGTAAAATTAGAAATGAATAAACCGATTCCTAAAATGACCAGAATATAAATTGAAGTGTATAAATACATTAGCGGTAAACTCCCTAGCATTGGAACATTAAATATGACTTTGGCTAAAATTAATCCAACCGTTAATAAGCCCATTCCTATGACCCAAAACGGAAAAAGTTTCCCAATAATAAACTGGCTCTTTTTAATTGGTGTGACGTTAATTTGTTCTAGAGTACCAATTTCTTTTTCGCGGACAATATTCATTCCTGAAAGGAAGAGCGTAATCATGGTGACTAGTAAAACCAATATACCAGGAACCATAAAGGTTTTATAATTTAAAGTTTTATTATACCAAAACAATGGAATAGTCTCTATAGTAATTGGTTGTATTTGTTTATCTGAAACTTGTGACAAATCAACCTTTATGTTCTGATTAAAGCGTTGCACAATTTGTGTGACATATACATTTTCAACACCTGCTGCTGCACCATCAATTGCATTTATAGTTACGCCTAAGCTGTTCTGTTTTTCTTTTTGTAAATCGCGTTCAAAATAGTGTGGAATTTGTAAAAGCACATCTACCTCACCTTTCAACATCGAAGCACTTGCTAAAGCTTCCGAAGGAAAATCAGTTAATACATTAAAGTAAGTAGATGCATTAAATTTTTCAACTAATGCTCTAGATGTTGATGAGTGATCGTTATCGATATAACCAAACTTGATATTTTTGACTTCAAATGTAGCTGCATTAGATAATATAACGAGTTGTAATAATGGTAAAACAAAAATGATAGGAAGCATGCCTTTATTTCTAAAGATTTGCTTGAACTCCTTTTGTATGATGTATAGTATTGTTTTCATATTATTTCCCACCTTTCGGCTCCGCTCAAGATAAACTTCAGCAGGAATCTTTATTTAAATATCATTTTTAATAAACGTCTCGACTGCGCTCGACGAGACAACTTTACTCTTTCACTCCAATCTAATTTTATATTTCTTTACACTTAATCCCATAAAAAAGATCGTCATTCCTACTAAAATCAAGGTTTCTTTCCATAGATATTGTAACCCTACTCCTTTTAGCATAATCCCTTTTATTATGATAATAAACCATTTTGCAGGAATGATGTTACTAATCACTTGCAATGGTATTGGCATGCTTGAGATTGGGAAAATAAAGCCTGATAAAAGAATTACTGGTAACATTAATCCCATTAAAGAAATCATCATTGCTGTTTGCTGTGTTGCAGAAATTGTTGAGATTAAAATACCTAAAGCTAATGCTGTGATTATGAATAATACGCTTTCAAAACCTAATAAAAACAAGTTTCCTTGGACTGGCATTTTAAATATAAATATGCTCAAAACTACAATGACGATTGCATTTATAATAGACAGAAAAATATACGGAAACACTTTACCAACAATAACCTGAATTGGTTTTATTGGTGATACTAGAAGGATTTCCATGGTGCCTAACTCCTTTTCTCTTGTAATAGAAATTGAAGTCATCATTGCAGAAACTAACATTAAAATGATAGTCATTACACCAGGAACAAACATGTACACACTTTTTAATTCTGGATTATAAACCATTCTGGTTTGTGGTACAATTTGATAGGCGATTGTGATGTCTTCATTCAATCCTTTTTGATATTGTTGAAGAATCGCATTGACATAATTACTTATTGTATTTGCAGTATTAGGATCTGTAGCATCTGTAATAATCTGTATAGTAGCTTTATTATCTTTGATTAGTTTTTTACTAAAACCTTCTTCGAAATTTAAAACTGCTTTTACTTTTCCTTTTTTGAAAATAATTTCAATATCTGATTCTCTATCAATAAATTGATTGATACTAAAGTATTTTGAAGCTGAAATTTTATTAATAATTTCTTTTGTTGTTGCGTCTTTTGAATGGTCTAAAACAGCAATATCTACATTGTTTATTTCATTGGTAATCGCGAAACCAAATAGCATAATTTGTGCTATTGGCATTCCGAATAGAATAAACAATGAGCGTCTATCTCTAAAAATGTGAAAGAATTCTTTTTTTATGAAACCTATGAATCTTTTCATCCTCTTGCTAGTTTTAAAAACACATCGTTCATATTTGCAACGTTAAATTGTTGCTTAAGCTTTTTAGGTGTATCTAAAGCTTCTATTTTTCCGTTTACCATTATAGACACGCGGTCGCAATACTCAGCTTCATCCATATAATGTGTGGTTACAAAAACGGTTGTGCCTTGATTAGCTGCTTTGTAAATCATTTCCCAAAACTGACGTCTCGTTATGGGATCGACTCCACCTGTTGGCTCATCTAAAAACACAATCTTAGGATCGTGAAGCAAAGACACCGAAAAGGATAGTTTTTGTTTCCAGCCTAATGGTAAAGAACCTACTAATTTACTAGCCACCTTTTCTAGTCCTAACTCTTCTATTAATACAGCAGATTTCTCTTTGATACTTTTTCTTGACAAACCATAAATTCCACCAAAGAATGTAATGTTTTCTTTAACCGTTAAATCGTCATATAAAGCAAATTTCTGACTCATATAACCAATGTTCTTCTTGATATCTTCTGCATTAGTAAACACATCAAATCCTGCTACTTTAGCAGCTCCAGAAGTAGGTTTTGAAATACCAATCAGCATTTTCATGGCTGTAGTTTTCCCTGCTCCATTTGCTCCCAAAAAGCCAAATATTTCTCCTTTTTTAACATCAAAAGAAATAGCGTTTACTGCTGTAAAATCACCAAACATTTTGGTTAGGTTTTGAGCTTCTATGACGTTCTTTTTGTTCATTTAGTTCTTTTTTGTCTCATCAAGCGCAGTCGAGATGTCTTATTAGTTCTCGACTGCGCTCGAACAGACATTTATTTAGCTAATTCCATAAAAGTATCTTCAATGGTTGGTAATGTTTTTTCGATTTCTATATCGGATAAATTTTCTGATTCTAAATATTGAATTAAATCTTCTCGTTCAAAATCTGCTCTCTTATCAGTATAATGCACAAACTCACCAAAAGGATACACACTATGATTGTGTTCGTAAGCCTTTAAACTATTAATGAGTTGGTACGTATTATTTGCACGAACGTTAAAAATAGGTTTTGGATAATGCTTTACAATGGCTTGAGGTGTATCTATCTGTAAAATTTTACCATCTTGAATCAATGCAATTCTGTCACACAAAGCAGCTTCATCCATATATGGTGTAGATACTAAAATGGTAATACCTTTTTGTTGCAAACGTTTAAGCATGTCCCAAAATTCTTTTCTCGACACTGGGTCCACTCCTGTTGTTGGCTCATCTAAAAACAACACTTTTGGTTTATGAATTAAAGCACAGCATAAAGCTAGTTTTTGCTTCATTCCGCCAGATAGTTTTCCTGCACGACGGTTTTTAAAAGGTTCAATTTGAACATAAATCTCTTTTATTAAATCGTAGTTTTCTTCTATGGTTGTTCCGAAAATAGTCGCGAAGAAATTTAAATTTTCTTCAATGGTTAAATCTTGATAAAGCGAAAACTTCCCTGGCATATAGCCAACATTATTCCGAATCTTTTTATAGTCTATAACAACATCAAAATCAGCAACCGTTGCAGAACCTTCATTAGCAATTAAGAGCGTTGTTAAAATCCTAAATAACGTTGTTTTACCTGCGCCATCAGGACCAATAAGTCCAAAAAGCTCACCCTCTTTCACATTAAAAGAAATGTTCTCTAAAGCTTTTACACTTTTGTAAGATTTTGATATGTTAGAAACTGTGATACTCATTCTGCAGTATTTAGCCATAGTTCTGCAGGCATTCCAATTTTTAGGCTTCCATCATTTTTAACGTCCACTTTTACAGCATAAACTAATGCCACACGTTCTTCTTTGGTTTGAATTATTTTTGGCGTGAATTCAGCTTCAGAAGCAATCCAACTAATCTTACCTTTATAAGATTTCATAGAATCTGCATTATCGATTTTCACAGTTACCTCTTGTCCTATTTTAATATTCGCTAATTGTGTTTCACTGATGTAAACTCTTAATTGCATCGTTGTTAAATCGGCAATTTTATACAACGGTTTTCCAAAAGCCGTAATTTCATTTGGTTCTGCGTATTTGGTTAAAACGGTTCCGTATAATGGGTTTACAATTTTACTTTTCTGGATTTGGTCGTCAATTTGTTTTAACTGTACATCTATGGATTTTAATTCATTTACAACTGGTGCGTTTTGAATTTCAACACTTCTAATTTGATTTCTAATCACATCGATTTCGCCGGAAACATCATCTAATTGTTTTTGTGTTCCTGCGTTGTCCTTAATAAGATTTTGTACCCGTGTTTTATTTGTATTTGCAGTTTTCAGCTTTGCATTTAACACATTAATTTGTGACAAAACACCTTTAGATTTTGAAGCTATTACAGCTTTGAAAATGGCCAACTGCTCACGTTTTAATGCTAACGGAACAGTATCGATATAGCCAATAAATTGCTCTTTTTGAAGCACATCTCCTTCATCAAGATTAAACTGCATCAGTTTTCCATTATTTTCTGCTGAAATGGTTATTTCTGTTGCTTCAAAATTTCCGTAACCATCTGCTTTTCCGTTATCGTTTTCGCAAGAAAACATCGTAAAAAGTATGATCCCTAATCCTAATATATATTTGTCCTTTTTCATGTGTCTATTTCTATTCTCCTTTAATGACATTATAATTTGCTTTTGCTAGTTGCAACTGAATTTTATGTCTTACCAACGTGTTTTCATCTTCATATAAATTAGTAAGTTCTGTGATATATGCCGAAGATGTAATCACACCATTTTTAAGTTGTGAATCTGCCGATTTTAGCACGTCTTTTCTAAGATTAATTATTTCTAAATCTGAAGTAATAAAAGATTCAATTTTATCGATTTCTTTTTGTTGTTGATTTAGCGCAATGTTAGTATTGAGTTTAAAAATTTCGGTTTCATTCTCTATAAAATCTTTGTTGATAGCTAATGACTCTCTTTGCTTTTTGTTCGCGTTCGAATCGAAAATATTCCAATTCACTTTAATACCAACGGTATAAAATGTTTGAAACGAATTATCCAACATATTTAATCCTGGATTACCATAACCACCTGTTGCAAAACCAAGTAATTTAGGTGCGTTTTGTTTAGATAAAAGGTTTTCTGAATTTTCAATTTCTTCTTTTTTAAGTTGAAACAATTCTAGTTCTGGTCTTGCTATTTCTGTTTGTAACTGTGTTACTGTAAGTGAATTTTGAAATATTGTTGAAGTATTTAATGGCTGACTTATTAAACTAGATAACGTTTCGATAAGGGTTGCTTTGTTGCTTTCTAATGCGTTGAATTGTTGGCGTATTTTTAATAATTCAGCCTCCAAAATTTTATCTGAAGTTGGTAAAATAACACCATACTTAATTCCTGATTGTACTTCTTTAAGTTTGGCTTCTAATTGCGTTTTTTTTGCTTTTAATAATAATTGAGATTCTTGCGCTAACAACACAGAAAAATAGAGTTGATTAATTTGCTGTTTAAGTTGGTATAAACTGACTTCGACTTGTTTTTGTTTTGTTTTTAATTGCGCAGATTTTAAATCTAAAGAAGCCTCTGTTGCTCCTCCATTATAAATGAGCTGATTTACAGAAACAGTTGCACGATATTGGTCTTTGTTTAAGGGTTCGATTCCTGACATTGCTAGAGGAAATTCAATCACATCAGACTGATACGTCGCTTGCGCATCTAAACTTAACTGTGGTAATTTTGAAGTAGCAATAACTTCTGCATCCAGTTTGTTTTGCGCATCTAAAAGTTTTGACTGTTTTGCTAACGGATAATTTTCTGTCACTAATTGGTAACATTCCTCTAACGTAATGCTTTTTTGCGCAACACTTGACCATCCAATTAAGAGTAATAAGATAAGGACTAACTGTTTCATTTTAAGTATGCTTTATAGAATTAATAATAAAGTCGGCAACTTCTGTTTTGCGGTCTTCTATCAGTTGTTTGTAGGCGCTGTTATCTGTATTTGTAAATGCCATAAGCAACGGTTTTGCAACAAACGGAAAAATATTTAATGCCATAATATTGATAAATAACTGTTCTGCACTAATCGGTTTTATAATGCCTTTTTCAACCTCTTGTTCTACTTGAACTTTAAATTTATCAAGGTTTAAAAAGTTTGGATTGTCTTTCAGTTTTATAATAAACTCTGGGTTTCTATTGAGTTCTTGAATGATAAAATTTGGTAAATAAGGATGCTCAGCTATAAACGAAATATAATTTGATGTAAAGTTTCTCACCTTGCTTTCAATAGATGCATCATCATTTAAAACCGCATTTAATTGAGGTGCTAATAGGCTAAACGCATTTTTAAAAACCGCCTCAAACAACAACTGCTTACTTCTATAGTAATAATGCAGCATGGCTTTATTAATACCTGCTTTATCAGCTATTTCTTGCATGCGTGCACCATCCATTCCTTTAGATTGAAATATGCTTTTTGCAGCATCTAATATTTGTTTCTCTTTGTTTTCGTCTTTTGTTTTTTTCATTTCAACTACATGGTTTAACCAAATGGTTAACAAATTTACAAAAAATAATTGAACAGTGTCCTGTTCGATTATTTTTTAACTTATTTATTCATCTTTCGATAGATGTATTTAACTAAAACTAGTCCCATAATTCCACCTAAGGCAGAGACTATCATATTGATTACTAAACGAAAGGCATCAAAATCACCATTATTCATTATAGACCATGGATCAAATCCTAATCTTCCGAACGACTTTATCAAAAAAATACTTCCAAATACTCCGATTAAAGTATTTCCTGTAAAGCCAAAGGAAAACTTTTTCTTTACATAACCAAAAACATTGGCACCAATAATTCCTATAAAAATACTAATTAAAGAAATTAATGTACCTGTCATAACAATATCATTTAAAATTAATGTTCGCCATAGCCAACATCATCCATCTTTCCTTTAAATACACGATATTGAATGGTAAAATATGCAATAACTAAAATAACTGCAATTACAAACCAATAGACACCAACGGATAAGCCATATTCATGAGCTGCAACATTGTATAGAGTTAAATCTGGATTAATACTATTTGTAGAAGGTAATACTTTTGGAAAAATTGAAGCTACAGTTGATGCTAATCCTCCTCCTAAAAACAAAGAAGAAAACAAGAAACCCATTCCATGTTTTTTAAAAGTTTTTACTTTAAACAAACCAAACAAACCTGTAAATGTAATTACTGGAAAAATCCACAACCAAGGATTATCTATAAAATTATGAAATGGTTTTGGCTCAATAATATGCCAAATTAAAAGCGACACAATAACTAAAGCTAACAGTACAAAATTAAGACTGAAAACTACTTTTTTGAGCTTTTCATTTATAGCTGCATTGGTTTTAAAAATAATCCAATTGGCACCATGAATGGTTAATGCCACGACTCCAACAATT
Organism: Winogradskyella eximia; assembly: GCF_003386165.1. Taxonomy (GTDB): domain Bacteria; phylum Bacteroidota; class Bacteroidia; order Flavobacteriales; family Flavobacteriaceae; genus Winogradskyella; species Winogradskyella eximia. The sequence goes on from NZ_QRDV01000005.1 coordinate 221,886, forward strand.
CCTAATAAAACAGTGAACCAATCTAAAATACCTAATTGTTCTGCTTGTGGACTAAACGTTGGATTCCAAAGTGGTAAAAAGAAATAGTGTGCTTCGTAAGTAGAAACGCCATCAACAACATTTCCCAAGTTTACACCTCTAACAACATTTCCTAAAGCCACTCCAAAAAATAGTGCTAATAGTAAGCTTGCAATTCCGAAAGCTTTGTCCCAAATAGTTTCCCACATTTTATTGTGAATTTGCCCTCTTAGTTCTAAACCAATTGCTCTAAAAATAAGTAACCATAAAATCATAATAAGTGGCAAATAAAACCCACTAAATGATGATGCATATAAAGTTGGAAATGCAAAAAACAAAACGCCTCCTGCTGCAATTAACCATACTTCATTGGCATCCCAAAAAGGACCAATGGCATTAGTTATTGCCTTTTTATCTTTTTCCTCTTTCGCAAAAAACAGATGAATGATTCCTGCTCCAAAATCGTAACCATCTAAAATTACATAAACAGCTAACATTGTCATTAAAACGATATACCAAAATAATTCCATAATTAGTGTTGTTGATTTAGTTGTGGTCCTTTGTTGATAATTTTACCTGCTAACATTAAAAATAACATTCCTAAAAGAAGATATAAACCAATAAAACCAAGTAATGTAAATAAGGTGTTACCTGAAGATACCGTTGGTGATGCACCATCTGCTGTTCTTAATAAATTGTAAACCAACCAAGGCTGCCTACCTAATTCTGCTGTATACCAACCTGTTGTATTAGCGATGTATGGAAATGGTAACATAAACATTAGTGACCATAAAATCCATTTGGTTTTATATAGTCGATTTCTAAATAATTGTACAACAGCTAAGAGCATTAAACCTATAAAAATAGTTCCTAAGCCTACCATAATATGATATGAGTAGTACAATCCTGGAACATTAGTTGGGTGTACACTTTCATCAAATTCATTTAAGCCTTTAATTTGTGCATCCCATTCTTGATAAGTTAGAAAACTTAAAATATTTGGCACTGCAATTTTGTTATCGAGCTTTTTTTCTAGCATATTTGGTTGCCCAATCAATACAATTTCTGAGCCACCTTCTTCCGTTTCAAAAATACCTTCCATTGCTGCAAAAGTTACAGGTTGGTGTTCTACTACATTTTTAGCAGCCCAATCTCCTGTTGGAAATGCTACTAATAAACTAGAAATTAATCCGAAAATAACACCTGTTTTTACAAATAACTTTCCGAATTCATTATGCTTATTATTTAATAAATAAAATGCACCAATAGCAGCAACCACAAATGAAGAAGTTACTAAAGATGCGGCTTGATTATGCAAATATGATGGCAGCAACCATGGATTAGAGAATAATGCTCCAAAATTATTAAGTATGAATTTACCATTTTCAAGAACCTCGTAACCTACAGGATACTGCATCCATGAATGCGTGGCAATAATTAAATAACCACTTGCCCAAGAGCCCAAAAAAACTAGAAAACCGGTGACAAAATGAAGTTTATGTCCCAACAATTTTTCTCCAAATAAAAAAAGTCCTAAAAAGGACGATTCTAAAAAGAAGGAAAACATACCTTCCATAGCTAAAGTTTGACCGATAATACCACCAGTAAGTTCTGAAAATTTAGCCCAATTGGTACCAAATTGAAATTCCATTGGAATACCAGTAACGACACCCATCGCAAAGTTGAGTGCAAAAATCTTCATCCAGAATTTTGCTGCATCGTTATATTTTTCAATTTTTGACCTTAGAAATTTCCATTTAAAATAGACTATCAGTAACGATAATCCCATGGTGAGTTGCGGAAATAAATAGTGAAATGTAATCGTAAATGCAAACTGCATACGATCATAGAATAGCATATCTTCCATATGTCTTATTTTGGATTTTACAAAGTTATGGTTTTTGCAAAGTTTGCTATGTTACATTAGTTACAAATTTTAGCATTTTAATGAAAAAAGAAGCTAAAATTTAGATTGCGTAAATCATATAATCCTATTCCTTATAACTTTACACCTATAAACCGTATAACTTGAGCCTTTCCTTTGTGATAATTCCCTTCTGAGAGTTCTATTATTTTTTCTTCTAATGTTTTAAAATCTAATCTGGTAAATTCTTGCTTTACTTCATCTATCGAAAATAGCATAGCCTCATTTTTAGGTCCACCAGAATCGTTATTCAATTGGGCTTTTGCAAACGCTTCAAAAATAATTGTTCCGCCTTTTTTTAATAGTTGTAACATTTGTTTATGCGCTGTTTTACGGATATCTATTGGAAAATGAGTGTAGCAAAATGCAATGACATCAAATTGTTTATGACTTGTATAATCTAACACACTTACAATTTCATAGTTGATGTTAACCTTGTGCTGCTTAGCTAAAAGCATTGCTTTTTCTCTTCCTTGTTCACTGATATCAAAAGCAGAGACTTCCCAACCTTGAGTGGCTGCATATACAGCATTACGACCTTCACCTTCCGCAGGTAAAAGCAACGTTCCTGTTTCTAATTTATCTAGCTGTTCTTTAAAAAAAACATTAGGTTCTGTGCCATAAATAAATTCTTCTTTACCAAAACGCTCGTTCCAAAAATCTGCTGGATTGTTCTTCATAGTTTAGTCTTAAATAAATCGTCTTGTTTTTTGTTGATAGTTTGAATATTGCGGAAATTTCTCTGCTAATAATTGTTCTTCATATTTAGATTTGAAATAAAAAAGCAACCATAACGCTAAGCATATTATAAATTTAAAAAGCGATGCATCGAATACAGCGTATCCTAAAGCCATTGTAATAACGCTCGTGTAAATAGGATGTCTGGCAATTGAAAAAGCGCCATTGGTTATTAATTGACTCTTCGATACAGGTGTAGGAAATGGTGAAATCTTAGTATTTATTTGTAATAATGCCATGATTCCTAAAACGAGACCAAAAATTCCTAAAACTAAACCCGAATACCTCAACCATTCTGCAAAATGTAAAACCCATAATTGCACTGGTAAAACATAAACTAAAAACAACACAAGCTGAATACTTACATATAGATAATCCTTTATAGTTGGCTTTCCGAGTTTATTCAATGGGTTAATACTTCTAATTATTTTTAAAATTTAGTGACCTCATCACCTAAATCATAAACCGGTACGTTTTCGACTAGAGTACTTATTATACTTCGTCCTGCAGCACTTCTATAACCACCAGCACAATGCACTACAATAGGTTTGTTTGTTGGTATCTGCGTTTTACTTTCTCTTAACTCATTTAAAGGAATAGAAATCGCAGTTTCAAAAAATTTCCCTTCTTCTACTTCACTTTTATTTCTAATATCAATGATGGTATAATTCTCTAAATGCCCTTCAAACTCATTAGGTTTAAGCTCTTCTGATTGTTCAAAATTCACTGCATCTAAAGTTATTATACCTTGCAGTTGCTTTTCGTAACCTATTTTTGCAACACGATTTAACATTTCATCTCTATTATCTATAGATTGTATCACCAAGTAAAAAGATTCTTCTGGCTTCACTATAGACCCTAACCAAGTTTCAAATTTATCATCCTCAGTTTCCGCAATAATATTAATACTGCTTAGGATATGGTTGTTATTAAACTCTTCTTTAGATCGTGTGTCAACAACTAAAGCATTTTCTAAATTAGAATTATCTATCTTAAATTGAAATGTTGGTTTTGCAATACTAGTTTGAAGATTCTCTGCTCCATTTTTATTGATATCTACATTAAACCCAAAATACGAAGGAATAAAAGGTTGGTCTTTTAATATATGGCTTACAAACTGTTCTTCCGTAAGATTTTTAAAAGCCCAATTTTCTTTTCGCTCTCTTCCTAAAGTACTCTGAGAATCGGTACTCATATTTTTACCACATAACGAACCTGCTCCATGCGCTGGATAAACGATTGTTGCGTCTGGTAAATGATTAAATTTATGCTGCATTGTATGATACATACTTTGTGCTAATTCTTCTCTTTTCGCTTTCATGTTACCCGCTTTTTCTCTCAAATCTGGTCGTCCTACATCACCAATAAATAAGGTGTCTCCTGAGAACATGGCATGATTATTTTCTTCATCTACCGCAATCACTGTTATACTATCTGGCGAGTGACCAGGTGAATTTATGGCAGAAAATATAGTCTTTCCTATTGTAACAGAGTTTCCGTCATCAAAAGCTTCATGTGGATAATTGGCTCCTACCAATTTACTCACATAAATTTTTGCGCCTGTTTCTTTATGTATTTGCAAATGACTACTCACAAAATCGGCATGTGGATGCGTCTCAAAAACGGCTTTAATTTTTGCTTTATGTTTTTCTGCTAATTGATAATAAGGTTTAGGGTCTCTTGCTGGATCTACTAAAGCCATTTCATTACCACTAATAATAGCGTATGAATAATGTGCTAATGGTTTGTCTTCAAATTGTATAACTTTCATAATTTCTCTTTTAATATTGAACTTTATGATAAACGAATGAATACTCTTATAAATTTAAAACTAAAAACTTGAAGCATTCTTATATTTATCAATTTTAGGCCAGAATTAACAATCCATAATGACTTAAATTACAAAAAGAGCCTCAATTAGAGGCTCTTTTTAATTGAAATCATCTTACTTTTTTAAGATTGAATCTAATACTAAATCTTTATCTAACTTTTTAGTACAAAAGAACCAATCTTTACAATCTAAATCTTCTGTAGAACTCATGCGTTCTTCTGCCACACCACAAGATCCTGCAGGAGACACAATAACATCATCACCAGGATTCCAATCAGCAGGTGTAGCTACATTAAATTTATCTGATGTCTGCATTGCAATTAATGCTCTATATAGCTCATCAAAATTACGACCTAAACTTAATGGGTAATAAATAATAGCTCTAACTACTTCATTCGGATCAACAAAAAAGACAGCTCTTACGGCTTGTGTTTTGCTTTCTCCTGGTTGAATCATACCATACTTTTTGGCAACTTCCATAGAAATATCCTCAATTAAAGGAAACTTAACTTCTATGTTCTTCATACCATTAAACTCAATCTTGTCCTTAATAGTTCTTAACCATGCTATATGACTGTAAAGACCATCAATAGATAAACCAATAAGGCTACAATTGGCCTTTTCAAATTTTTCTTCCAAATGTGCAAATGTCATAAACTCAGATGTACAAACTGGTGTAAAATCTGCTGGATGACTAAATAGTATGGACCACTTTCCTTTATAATCTGAAGGGTAATTAATGTCTCCTTGTGTTGTTACTGCTTTAAATTCTGGTGCTTTATCTCCAATTCTTGGCATTGAAAATGATTGCTCTTCTTTAATTGTTTCTGTAGTATTCATAATTTTATAAGTATTTAATTAATTTATGACAAATGTAGTTTACAATAGTTTTTAACTATGTAACCTATGTTACCATTACAAGATTATTTTATTATGAACTTTGATAATTAGGATTCTAAAATTAGAATCTCGTCATAGTTATGGATACTGATAAAAGTCAGCATTATATAAAATGAACTATGATAAATTTGCTATAGATGAAAATAAGCACACTTGTAATTACATCACTTCTTATGGTATTGATTGTATTCAATAGCACAAGAGTGTCGTTGACGTATGCTTATTATAAATTAGATCCCATAGGATTTGTAGAAAACCTCTGCGAGAACAAAGACAAACCCCAATTACAGTGTAATGGGAAATGCCAATTAATGAAAGTTGCTGAATCTCAAAATAGTGATCAAAATACTCCAGAAAGCATAATTGACTTTAAAGAACTTATTTTATACCCAAGTCCAAATACTTCTTTTCAATTAACTAAATACACACCAATTAGAAGACAATACTTTTCATCGCATTACCTTAACTTATATACTTTTAATAATACTAACGACTGTTTTCATCCGCCTAGAGTTTAATTTTATTTACTGATTGATAGCGATTGCTATCACAATTATTTGATTTAAATAAAATAGAACTATACTATGAAAACATTTTACAGTGTGCTTTTATGTGCACTAATCACAGCTGTATCTTATGGCCAAGAACAAAAAGAGACCCAAAAAGATACCACAAAACAAAAAACAACTAAACTTACAGAAGTCATTGTTACCGGAAATTTAAAAACTGATCCTGTACTTACTATTGTATCTAATAAATATGACGAAAAAATTGTGCAACCTAAAAACGTTGCCGATTTATTCAACAATATCAATGGCTTTTCGGTTATAAAAAGAGGAAATTATGCTATAGACCCATCATTTAGAGGCGCACAATATGAGCAACTCAATATTCAATACGATGGTGGCACAAAAGCGATGCATGCTTGTCCTAACCGAATGGATCCTATAACTACACATATTATTCCTGAAGAAATTTCAAAAATTGAAATTATAAAAGGACCATACACAGTAAGATATGGTGCCACTTTTGGCGGTATTGTAAATCTTGTTACTCAAAAACCAGACTTTGAGGATTATGGCTTACATGGTAAAGTGTCTGGCGGCTATGAAAGCAATGGAAATTCTTTAGTTAATCTTATACAATTACAATACATTAAAGATAAATACGATATTGTTGCTAATGCAGGATACAGAGATTTTGGAAATTATGAAGATGGAGATGGCACCGAAATCCCTTCGTCATTTAGAAGCACAGATTATGGTGTTAAAATAGGTTATAATTTTTCTGAAGACCAACGCTTACAAGCCCATTGGAGACAATCTTTTGGTCGTGATGTCCTACATGCTGCACTACCAATGGATACGGAATATGATAACAGTAGTATAATTTCCTTAGATTATTCATTAGATAATATTGGGAAAACGGTTAAATCCTTAACAGCTAAAGCCTATTACAGTTACGTAGATCACTTAATGACCAATACCAACAGACCTTCTTTTAGAATGATGGAAGCTGCCTCTGGCGTTGATGCTATAACAGCAGGAGGAAAAATAGAACTCAACTGGAAACCTTTTGAAAAATTGAATATTTTTTCTGGATTAGATGCCATGTATATTGCTAGAGATGGAAAACGAACACGATTAGTAAAAATGATGAATGGTAATCCATTACCAACACCTGTGGAGTTTAATGATAAAGTCTGGCAAGATTCTTATATTACAGATATAGGCGTATTTACAGAAGCCAAATATAGTTTAGGTGCTAATACTATTTTTACTGCTGGATTGCGATATGATAATGTGACTTCAGACATACAAGATCCTGAAGCAGATTTTGAAGCCATGTACGACCTTGAAAAACGAACAGAACACAACATCAGTGGCACTGTTTCTGTTAAAAAAAGAGTTTCAGATAAATTCACTTTAGAAGCCGCTTATGGTCGTGGAGTGCGCTCTGCTAATATGATAGAACGTTTTATTAATCACTTTACGGTAGGCCAAGATCCTTATGAATATATAGGTAACCCAGATTTAAAGGCTGAAGTTAATAATCAGTTCGAAATTGGCTTTAAAGGCAATGAACCACTAAAAAACGGCTTTAATAGTTTTAAATATGAAACTTCTTTTTATTATTCATTCTTTGAAAACTATATTGTTGTTATTGTAGATGAAACGCTAACACGAAAGTTTAATCCGATTGCAGAGCCTAGAAATCCTAAAGTATTTAGAAACCTTGATGAAGCTTATAAAACTGGATTTGAAGCTATGGCGCAAATTGATTTTTTAGATCATTATTATTTTAAATCTGAATTTTCTTATGTGTATGCTAAAAACAAGGATTTAGGAGAATCGCTTCCATTGACACCTCCATTTACAACACGATTCGTTGTTGGAATTGAAAAGGATAAATTCTGGGGAAATATTCAATATAACTTGGTATCAAAACAAGATAATATTTCTAGAAGTTTCGGTGAAACAGAAACAGATGGTTACCAAACCTTAGATATTAGATTAGGAGTTAAACCAATTAAGAATGTTACGTTAGGAGTCGCTGTAATTAACGCTTTAGATGAAGCTTACAATAATCATTTAAACTTCTCTTTTACCAACCAAGCAGATTTTGGAAGCACGCCAATTACTGAACCTGGTAGAAATTTTTCAGCATTTTTACAATATAAATTTTAGTATCACTACACAAAAAAAAGAGGGTAGTTAATTATTGACTACCCTCTTTTTAAATATATCATTAGTTTTAATTAATACTCTGAGTTATTATCTTCATTAAGATTGTTAGACTCATCTTCACTTTTACCTTTTGACAAAAAGTTAATTAGGATGCCAACCAGCGTAATACAAACCAACGCGAAAATTGCAATCATAACAACTCCACCAGTCCAACTATATAATGCTATTAATGTATTAATCATATGTGTGTTTATTTAGTTTTAAGAGTGTAAAATTAATAACAATAAGTTTTATTAAAAATGATATTTATCATTAAATATAAAAAACTATCAATGCAATAATCTTGTTAATAATAAATCTCAATTATTATTAAGCTTTTGTTATTACATTTATAATCTCTTCTTTTTTAAGCACTCCAGACTGTCTCCACACTTGTTTGCCATTTTTAAACAATAGCATCGTTGGCACACCTCTAACTTGGTATTTTGAAGCTAGAGCTTGATTTTTGTCTACATCAATTTTAATAATAGTAACATCTTCACCTAAGGTGTCTTTTACTTGTTTTAAAATTGGACTCAACATTTTACATGGGCCACACCAATCTGCAAAAAAATCAACTAAAACGGGTTGATCTTGATTTATTATTTCTGAAAATTTGCTCATACCTGACTTGAATTTATTTATCAAAAGTAATACTCCAAATACCTCTTACTTCATTAATATTATAACCTATCGCTTTATCTAATGGATAAAGACTCTTAATGCGTGTTAATGTTGTGTTTTCTAAAGTTTCATTCGGTTTTCCGTGGCATTGAAGACACATTGTGTTTGTCGTAATTGGGTAATAAACCTTTACTTTATTATCTAATTCTTTTACAATTGGGCTTGCCTCTTCATTATTAGCAATAACATTTTTAAATGTATTTATATAATCTAATTCTTCTGAATTCGCATTGTTTTTAGGGTTTCTTGGTTTATCTGAAACGCGTTTTATAATCGCATTATGTACCACTGACATACTATCCGTTAAAGGATAAGCACGCTCATTACAAAATGTTAAGGCTTCTAAAGTTCCTTTTTGCTGAATGGTTCCCATTAAATTTTTACCTAAAACCGCTTTTGTTGTTAAAGCATATTTTAAACCTCTCTCTCCATAAGACAAATCTTCAAAATTAGTTTGGGCTTGTTGCATACCATGCTTTTTACCTTGACCATTTCCCATGCCTTTACCATTACCCATGCCTTTACCATTACCCATGCCTTTACCTCGTTCTTTATTGAAGTGATCTTCAAACCATACTGGTTGCTCAATTTCAAAATCATACATATAATCTGCAATCTGTTCTATAGTTTTCTCTGCAAATGCCTGTTTAGGCATTACACCAAATCGTTTTACAGCTCCATACATTTTAGCATCCTCTGCATTTGGATTTTTAATCCAAGCTTGCATTGAAGCAATAAAGTCTTCTTTACTCGTTTCACTATTAATATAATGTTTTTTAATGGCAATCATTGGAGGCCCAATTCTATCGGCTTCAGTTGCAGTAGGATTATGACACACATAACAATTAGCTTCCATTAACTTTTTACCAGGATGCTCTGTTGCTGCACTAGATTTATCAACACTACTATACGCGTCTTTTTTTTTATTACTTGAGTTGCAACTCACTAAAGTTACAAGTAACACAAGAAATCCAATAAAATTTTTCATATAAATTAAGTTTGAATAAAGATACTAAGCACCACAAAATAGTTAGGTAACTAATGTTACAATGCTCACATTAAAGCACTATAAAAATTAGACTTATTTCTACATTAGAAAATGTATTTTTACAACTAATTATGGATTCACTCACACAAATCGTTTTAGGTGCAGCTATAGGCGAAGCTGTCTTAGGAAAAAAAGTAGGCAATAAAGCTATTTTATATGGAGCCATTGCTGGTACCATACCAGATTTAGATGTTTTTGCTTCTCATTTTACAGATACGGTTTCGGCTTTAGCGATTCATCGTGGTTTTACACATTCTATTATATTTTCAGTACTCTTTGCTCCTATTCTGGGTTGGCTAGTTTCTCGCTACGAAACCTATAAAGATTTTAAAGGCTGGTCCTGGTTATTTTTCTGGGCACTGATAACACATCCTATATTAGATGCACATACCACTTGGGGCACGCAACTGTTCTGGCCTTTGGATATAAGATTGGCTTTTAAAACCATTTTTGTTATAGATCCTTTATATACCGTTCCTTTTTTAGTGTTTTTAGTTTTAACCATGTTTCAAAAACGAACTTCTGAAAAAAGAAGGCTTTACAACGGCATTGGCTTAACTATTAGTACTGCATATTTAGCTCTAACCTTTATATTAAAAGATATAGCCTTAACTCAATTTGAAGACCAATTATTAACTGAAGACATCACTTATCTACAATTAGACACTAGACCTTCGCCTCTTAACACCATATTATGGAATGCCAATGTAGACACTAAAGATAGTTATTTATTAGGCACCTATTCATTTTTTGACACTAAAGATATCTCGTTTGAGATTTATCCAAAAAATCATCACTTGCTTGGAGGCCTCATTGAACATGAAAAAATAAAACGTATGATCGCGATTTCCGAAGGCTGGTATACTATTAATAAAATAGATGATAAATTATTCTATAATGATTTACGTTTTGGCTTAATGAATTTAGAAGCCAACTCTCAAGATTTTGTATTTAAATATGAAATTAAAGTAGATTCTTCTGGAAATGTAACTTTTATAGAACAAGAAAAAACACCTCGAGATGGCCAACAACTAATGAAAGATTTATGGCAAAGAATAAAAGGAAACTAAGGCTGCTTTAACATCTTATTTGCCACTTAACCATTTAAATTCATTAGTTCTTATCACATAACCAAGCCTAATCATACTTTGCGATTGCTGATAGTTTAGCATCCCTTCTGCTTGGCCAACAAACCACTCGAGCATTAAGTATTGATTAGATATATTATTATCAAACGGATTAAAATACAAACGTGTTCTAACCGAACCTTTAAGATCTAAATTCAAGCCTTTTCTAAACCTTATATCGAAAAAAAACTTATCTGGTTTTATTATATGCGAAAGATTTATTTGACCTAAACCTGCATATTCTAATAAATCTGGATTTCCTTCTTTATAGCCAAATGGCAGCCAAACTTTAAACCTTCCTATTGTGTTTTTAGCAACATTGGTAGTGTATTCTAAGCTAAGCCTATTCCAACTTCTAGAAAAGATACTATCTCTTCCATTAGATTCATGCTCAAAGGACAGGTTTGCAATACCCTTTAATTTGTCTTTTTTATCAAAAAAAGCTTTTCCTACAGCAATAGAAGGGTTAAAATTAATATCGCTAAACGGAAATGATTCTTTATATATATTCCAAAAAGATTTCTGTGTATAGGTCATAAATAAATAGGTGTCCCACGGCAGCCTGCTTCGTGTAAGAATTTGTTTAAAACTAATTTGATATTTCGCGTTAGCCGTTGTTCTATCAATTGTTTTATTGGTTGGTACACCTGTAATAAAATAATTATCCTTGTGGATTGAAAAATAAGGCTGATTTGCAATTGAATCTCTAAACTCACCTTTAGTATAGCTTTGAGAATATCCTTTAACAGAAAGAACAGCAGTAATTATAATGCTCAGTAATAGTAATTGTAGTTGGCTCAGTTGAAATCTTTTCATGTAAAATTTAAATGGTTTTACAAATCTAGGATTAGCCTATACAATGGATTAACTCAAATACAAATTAAAGTACCTCTGAAACATTAAAAATCGTACTCATTTTTTTTACTTAAACTAAGTGCAAATGAGGTAAAAATATTACGATTAAGGTTACTCTAGTTACCTGGCTCTCAACTACCTTTAAAAACCTTAATTTAAAATTACGCATGAGAGTTCTAACAAATAAATACCTCGTTTAATAATCGCACACTTAATCTAATGCAACACTAATTATGGATCTACCTATTATTTTGGTTTTCATCATTATCGGAGTCAGTATTTTGTTATTTATTACTGAATTATTTCCTGTAGATAAAATTTCATTTTTTATTATTGTTGCATTAGTATTACTTCAATTAACCACACCAGAAGAAGCTATAAGTGGTTTTGCAAATCCTGCAACCATTACCATTTTAGCCTTAATGATTTTAGCCGTTGGTCTTGAAGAAAATGGAGTCATTCAACTTCTTTCAGATGGTATAAAAAAATTACGGATTCTACCTCTTATTTTAATCACTCCTGCTTTTATGATTATTTCAGCGAGCATTTCTGCTTTTATAAGTACCACGGCTGTTGTAATTATTTTCATAAAAATTGTAAATCAATTATCGGAAAAATACGGATTCTCAACATCGCGTTTGTTAATGCCTATATCATTTGCTGGTATATTAGGCGGAAGTTGCACGTTAATGGGTACATCGACGAATCTACTTGTTAATGCTATTGCAAAAAAGCAAGGAGTTGAAGCTTTTAGTTTTTTCGAATTTTCTGTATACGGAATTATTTTCTTTTTAATAGGACTGGTAATAATGACCATAGCCTCTAGGTTTTTACCTAAGAAAAAAGAAAGTAATTTATCTAAAGATTATGATATTGAATCTTATGTTTTTACGGTTAAAGTGACTGAGGACGCACCCTTAATCGGACAAAGATTTGGTGATATTGATTTTTTTAACAATGAAGATGCAAAAATCTTAAAACTCATTAGAAATAACCAAGTCATTAACGATCCTGGTAAATACATTAAACTAATGACTAACGATAGTTTAGTGTTAATGAGCAATTTAGAGAATTTTCAATCATTTATGAAGGCAAATGGTTTTGTACTAAATGAAGAAAGGCAAAGACAACAAAATGAAGATGCTGATAAAGATGAATCTGAATACGACATGACTTATGTTGAAACTCTTATCCTCCCAGGATCTAATCTTATTGGAAAAACATTAAGAGGTTTGCGTAGTATGTCATTTCAAGGTGCTTATCCTATTGCGATAAAAAAACGAAGAAATATTAGAAATACAAGAGAACGCCTATTAAGAAAAAACATTAAGGACATTGTTCTTAAACCAGGAGACCGTGTATTACTTGAAATGCAAGAACATAAAATTTCAGATTTATATAAAATTGAAAATATTGCAATTTTAAATGAGCACGAATTTAAACCCGATATTGCTCAATCTAAAAGGGTAATCGCACTTCTAATATTACTAGCTGTTATTGCTCTTGCTGCTACTAGCTTATTAAACATATTAACAGCATCATTGGTTGGTGTAGCTGCAATGCTCTTAACAAATATTATTCAGCTAGAAACAGTGTATCAAAAAGTGAATTGGCAAATAATATTTTTATTGGCTGGTATGATTCCTCTGGGAATTGCGATGTCTAATAGCGGTGCAGATACTTGGCTATCTCAACATTTACTTATTCTAATGAAAGATCAAACTCCTATGATTGTATTGGGAATGCTTTTTGGCATTACAATGCTTATGTCTGGTGTTATATCTAACAATGCGACTGCAATTATTATGACACCCATTGCTATTGCTCTTGCTACCGGTTTATCACTAGACATAAAACCATTTTTATTAGCGGTAATGTTTGGATCTAATTTTAGTTTTTTCACTCCTGTAGGCTACCAAACCAATACACTTATTTATGGTACTGGCGCTTATAAGTTTAAGCACTTTTTAATCATTGGAGGCATACTGTCTTTTACACTATGGATTTCAGGAACATTACTGTTATCAATGCTTTTTTAAGCACTTTTGTAAAACCTATTTTTTGCTTCTAAACAATATCTCTCAGCAGAATTGATATCATTGAAGGTTGCAAAGGGAGTAATTCTGTCATACAATCGCTTATAACATGCAAGCCATAATTTCGTTCTTAGAGTATTAACAAGGTAAGACTCTGTAATTCTTAATTTAACAATTTCAGGATTGTTAGTTATTAGATTAGTAGCAGCAACGGAAAATGTACCACGAATGTCTTTTAAATCTATAAGAAATGGCATCGGCTTACCATCGCATAAGGTTTTAATGGCATTGATGTATAATTCTATATTCTGTGTTTCTAATTTAAGATTAGAACTACTACTAAATTCGCAATAAAGAATTCCCGAATCATCTGTCCAAAATATGGCGTTATTAAATCCAATTACTTTGCTCATGTAAAACTTCTTTGGCTTACTGTATTAAAATTCTTGTATTTGTTTTTACAGTATAGCAGTGCTAAATCAAAATCTGTATAAATTCTATTAGGAACAACTCTATTACCTGTAATATTATTTAAAGCAAGTAAAAACTTTAAGCATGTAGAACGCACCAAAAATGCTCTTGAAAGCACTAATGTATTTATAGGCACACTATTGGAAATGAGCATAAATATCTCAATAGCATCAGTACTATTTATTTGCTTTAAATCTAACAATAGAGGTCTGTATTCTCTATCGTATAAAATAGAAATAGCATTAAACAAAGCTTCCTCTGTTTTATCCTTTTCATAATTCTTAAAAAAATCAGGCCTAAGTTTACAGTGAATTACATCTTGATCTACCCAAAGCTTGATACCTTCATATTGCACTACGTTCCTCATATTAATCTGTTTTAAAACGTTATGCCAATAGGTATGCCAAAAGATATCTGTAGCACAAAAAACAACATAAACAACTGTTTATCAGCAATATAAATAATTAACAAGATTATAAACAACTTAGATTAGTCACGAAATACCGTGACCGCTTTGCACACAAACTAAGGTTTAACGGAATACCGTGATTTTAATCAGGTTTTTTCAAATCTAATTTTTTCATTTTATCACGTAATGTGCTAGGTTTAACTGCTAATAGCTCAGAGGCACCATTTGGTCCGCTTATTTTCCAGTCGCATTGCTCTAAAATTCGAAGAATATGATTACGTTGTGCCACATCTAATGACAAATCTTTTTTATTTATTGGATTTACCATTTGATTTGAAGACTCAAATCCTGGTATAGACAATGTTTCGTCTGTAGATAAAATAGCAGCGCGTTCAATTAAATTCTCTAACTCTCTAATATTGCCAGGCCAATTATAGTTTTTAAGCTTATTCATAGCTTCATCCGCTATAAACTTTATGTTTTTACCGTAATCTTTATTAAATTTTTCTACAAAATGCTCTACTAATAATGGAATATCACTTTTTCGTTGACGAAGCGCAGGAACTCTTATAGGAAATACATTAAGCCTAAAAAACAAATCTTCTCTAAAACGTTTCTTATCAATCTCTTCTCTTAAATCTCTGTTTGTTGCTGCAATGACTCTAACATCTAACTTTTTAGTTACAGCACCACCAACAACCTCAATTTCACCTTCTTGTAAAAATCTTAAAATTTTTGGCTGCATATCTATAGGCAATTCACCAATTTCATCTAAAAACAAGGTGCCTTGATCTGCTAATTCAAATTTTCCAATTTTATCATTAAATGCTCCTGTAAATGATCCTTTTTTATGTCCAAACAATTCACTTTCTAAGAGCTCTCTTGGTATTGCTGCACAATTAACTTTAATTAAAGGTTTGTTATTTCGCGTGCTAATATTGTGAATAGCCCTTGCTAATAACTCCTTACCAGTACCAGATTCTCCTAGTAGTAGAACCGTAGCTTTTGTAGGTGCAACTTTTTCTAATTCGGTTAAAACATTGCTAAATTCTGCACTACCATAAACCATGTCCTCATAGTTAAATACCAAATCTAACTCATTTCTTAGATATACATTTTCTTGCTCTAATTGGTTTCGTAATTTGTTAAGTTCATTATTAGCTAGTGTAAGCTGATTATTTGCTAAAATGGATGCTTCTTCTGCTAGTTTTCGTTCATTTGCTTGAATCATCAATGACACTAAATTGGCTATAGAAGTTGCAAACTCCTCTTCATCGGTTGTCCAAAAATGCTCTACACCTATTTCTTCAAAACAAAGAATTCCGTATACTTCATTTATACCTTGAATTGGGATGCTTAATTTAGATTTTATATTTAATGGAATAAGATGATCTTCTAAAAATCCTTTAAAAATATCATAGGTTTGAGCTTTAGATGATCTAACTATTTTACCTTTATTTATGGTTTCAAAATACTTCTCGTTGATTTCTCTGCTATACACTTGCCCACTCTCATAACGATCATTTTTTCTAGTGTATGATTTTTCACAAAATATTTCTGTTTTTTCTTTATTAAATTTTAATACGCTTCCTCTTTCAACGTTTAACGTTTTTGCAGATAGTGCTGTAATTTTATTTAAGGCGTCTTTATAATCAGTACCCACTAAACTGGCTAATTCTATAATAACATTTTTTCTCTCAAATGATTTTTTAGCATTTTCCTCTAATACTTTCTTCGCTTTTTCTTCTTCTGAAACATCTTTTATAGTCGCAAAGATGGCAATAACATCTCCATTGTCATTTTTAATAGTACCTGCCAAAAATGAAGCTAAAAACTGTGAACCATTTTTTCTAGTAAATTCTAACTGAAAAGTTGGCGCCTCATCTTTAGCCACTTTAGCTTTAATCTCTTGCATTCTCTCAAAGTCTTCTTCTCGAGCAAATGGATAAGGTAACTCGAGCCCAATTAGTTCTTGTTCAGAATATCCAAGAAGTTTACATAAAGAATCATTTACTTTTATCACTTTCCCTAACATATCTAGAATAAGCAAACCTTCTTGCATAGCCATAATTAGCTTATCATTAAAAGCTTTTGCTAATTGTAAGTTTATTTCTGCATTTCTTCGTTCGGTAATATCTTCTATGGTAGCAAAATTCGCGGTTTTTTCACCATTCTCATCATAAATACTTGAAACCATAACATGCACCGGAAAACGTTCACCATTTTTACGCATGTATGTATTCTCATAATCGCTTTCATTTTTATTTTGTAACAATAATTTATAACGAGCATCATTTTCTTTTCTTAATTCTGGTGGAGAAAAAGGATAAGGACGCTTAACACCTATTAATTCATCTTCTGCAAAGCTTGTCATTTCGCAAAATGCTGGGTTTACGCTAACTATTTCAGAATCTAAGTTTATTGCAATTAAACCTTCATGCATTGATTTTAAAAGACTAGATGAAAATTTATTTGCAATACTTAAATCTAATTCAATTTTTTTACGCTCTGTAATATCTTGTATTGTACCAATGAAACTTATAGCTTTGCCTTTAGCATAAATGATTTCTCCTAAACCATGAATCCATTTTAACTTATTTTCATCTTTGGATATAATTCTATATTCTAAACTAAAATTTTCTTTATTTTTTTGGCTATGTATTACTGCGTCTTTAATCAGAGCTCTATCCTCAGGATGCACAATAGATTTCCATAATGGAAAACTAACTACAGTAGTAGAATCCACTCCAATAATTTCTTTAAAGGTGATAGAAGTCTCACCTACCAAACTGTTTATATCTAAATTAAAACTCCCAATTTTAGCTAATTTCTGTGCTGTTAATAGAGATTTTTCACTTTCTTGAAGCTTTATCCTCGAACGCTTACGCTCGGTAATATCTTGCATTGTACCAATCAACTTTACAGCATTTCCATCACTATCATAAAGTAATTCTCCAATACCATAAACCCAAATTTCTTCTTTAGAATCTGGTTTTACAACCCGATACTCTTTATTGAAATTAATTTTGTTGATGATATTATTTTCCAAATAATTAAACATCTCTTCTTTCTCATCTGGATGAATAAGATTTACCCAACTTTCAATAGTTTTCACATAAGATTCGTGAATACCAAAAATACTATTTAGTACTGTAGAAGACTCCCAAGTTCTTGTACTCAGATCCAAAACATAAGAACCAATATTAGCAACTTTTTGAGATTGCCTTAAACTATACTCGCTTTCTTGAAGTTTAATTTCGGATTGTTTTCGCTGTGTAATATCTTGAATAGTACCTATTAAATTTGTAGGCTTATTTTCACTATCAAAAATTAACTCTCCAATACCATGTACCCAAATTTCTTCTTGAGTATCATGTTTTATAACTCGGTATTCTTTGTTAAATCTTTCATTATTTGCTACACAATATTTAAAATAATTTAGCAACTCTTTTCTTTCGTCTATATGGATACGATTATTCCAACTTTCAACCGTCTTAGGGTATGATTCATCTATACCAAAAATCTCATCTAACACGGAAGAACCTGTCCAAGTTTCATTCTCTATATCTACCGTATACGAACCAATATTAGCTACTTTTTGAGATTGTCTTAAATGGTATTCTCTTTCTAAAATTTTTACCTCAGCCGTTTTACGTTCAGTAATATCTTGGATAACACCTATCATTTTATCCGGATTTCCTTCACTGTCAAAAATTAATTCACCGATACCATGGACCCAAATATCCTTATTACTAACACGCCTTTTAAGCCTGTATTCTCTATTAAATTTTTTGTGATTTTTAATGACGTCTAGCTGTAAATGATTTAGCATTACTTCTTTATCATCATCATGTATAAGGCCAATCCAATTTTCAACATTTCTCAAAAACGATTTATTGATTCCAAAAATGCCATCTAATACTGCAGAACTTTCCCAAATACCAGATTTAATATCGAAGCTATAAGAACCAATATTGGCTACTATTTGAGATTGTCTTAAAAAGTATTCTCTTTCTTTAAGCTTTATTTCTGATTTTTTTTGATAAGTAATATCCTGTATGCTACCTATCATTTTTGTAGGCTGGTTTTCACTATCAAAAATTAACTCACCAAAACCATTCACCCATATTTCTTCTTGAGTATCGTGTTTTATAACTCGGTATTCTATACTAACCTTTTTATTATTTGCTACACAGTGACTAAAATATTCTAACAAAGCTTCTCTTTCATCTGGATGCACAAGACTATTCCAACCTTCAACAGTTTTTACAAAAGATTCATCCAAACCAAAGATTTCATCTAACACGGAAGAAGTTATCCATTTCTTAGTTTTTAAATCTACAGTATAAGAACCAATATTAGCTACTTTTTGAGATTGTCTTAAAAAGTATTCGTTTTCTATAAGTTTCGCTTCTGCTTTTTTACGTTCAGTTATGTTACGCCCTATAGATAATACTTTTCCGTCCTTTTGTTTTTTTGCTGAAATTTCTACATCTACAATTGCTTTATTTTTACATATTAGTTGTCTTTCAAAAAATACAGATTGTCCTTCAAGAATCCGGCTATAAACATCTGGCATTGTAATAAAATCACCAACAATAATATCTTGAATCTTTAGCTTTGAAAACTCTTCTGATGTATAGCCTAAGATTTGGTATATTGCTTGGTTAAATTCATGAATAACACCATCGAATGTATACGTTAGAATGGCATCACTCGCCTGATTTATTAATGCATAATACGATTCATCCTTTTTCTTAATTTCTAAAATTATTCTAGACTTCTCAAGCGCAATATTAGCCAAGCTTACAGCAAAATCAACCTCCCTAATCTCATCCATTGTAGGTGATTTTACGGACTTACTGTATATTGCAAAGGTTCCTAATACAAGATTGTCTTTTGATAAAATAGGAATAGACCAACACGACTTTAAACCGTACTTTAAAGCAAGATCTTTATGTTTCACCCATAACTCATCTGTAGTTATGTCTGTAACAATAACGGGCTTTTTTGTAAATGCTGCAGTAGGACAAGAGCCAGAATTATTAAGTATTGGTAAACTTTTAATAGCCAAACAATACGATTCTGGTAAGGATGGTGCAGATTCTAAGATAAGATTAACTCCCTCTTTATCCACTAAACTAATAGAACCAAAATAATCTGGATGAATTGATTCGAAATTTAAGAGTAATTGGTCAAAAATTTTATTTAGAGGTATGTTTTTAGTGAATAAATCTAGAATTTCATTTTTACTAATTAACAGCTGCTCTGTTTTACCTTGCTCTATAATCTCATTGCTTAGGTCTATGTTTTTTTGCTCTAAATCACCAATTAAACGCTCATTATATAGCTTAGAAACTTCATCCTTAATAAACTTCTTCGCTTCTTTTTGCTTTAATTTAGGTTTTTTTTCAGCAAAAAGATGTTTAATTTCTGTAAGTACTTTACTTGAATCTACAGGATCAATTAAATACTTAGAAGCACCTAATTTTAATGCCTTTTGTCTGTCGGATTCATCAGTATAATTAGAGGTATAAACAACAAAAGGAATATCTTTTAAAAGCTTATCCTTTTTACAAGCTTTACAAAACAAATACCCATCCATAACAGGCATTAATGTTTCTGAGATAATTAAATCTATTTTATGGTTGTACACTTTCTCTAAACCTATTTTACCATCTTCGGCTTCAATAACAGCATAGCCTGCCTCTTCAAGTATTGTTTTAAGAAAAGTTAGATTTTCTAACGCAGCATTTACAATTAATATGGTTTTCATATCTCAATTATTTTTTAAAGATATTCCCTAATTGTTCAACGAAAGAATTGACTATAAATAGGATAGAACCATTGTTACTAGGCAAGTACAATAACGCATGCTTGGGCTGCTCGAGATCTTCAAAATTTAAAATAGTAGGATTCATGTGATTTGTTAGTGTAAGAATTTTAATACCAACATATTAAGGTAATAATATACAAAAAAAATTCGGACAAAAATATACTATTATTCTGAAAAAATACGCTCACAACAACTTAAATACAAAAAATTATTTTTACGTATATTACTATATGTCAACACCATAAAACACCAATTCCCTTTCAAATTACAAGGATCACTCAAGCTAAGAACCTTGACGCCATACCCAAATCAATTGAAGGCAATCCTTATTTACCATAAACTATTAAAATTTCTAAATGGATGGATATCTACGTCCTAGAGGTTCTATTGTAATATAGTTACATCAAAAACACTGAACAAAACACATGAACATTCAATTTCTAAAGGTTTAGAAATGCTATCAGATTTGTTATGTCATCAATAAAAGTATAACAAAGATTATTTTGAATAATTAAGATTCTATTATTTTAGTATCAAATATCACTTCACTAGCCACCGTTTTATGTACAGGACATTTAGAAGCTATTTCCTTTAATCTCTGCTTTTGCTTTTCGTCTAGATTCCCAATAAACTTTAGCTGTTTTGAGATATGATCTAAGTATCCTGGCTTTTCAATATCTAACATTAAGGCATCACTATGCTTTTTTTGATGAGAAATATAAACATAAACCTCTTGTAGATCCCATTTTTTACGTTCTGCGTACAACTTTAAAGTCATAGCTGTACATGTGGCAATGGCTGCATTGAGATATTCGTATGGTGACGGACCAAAATCATCTCCACCAACACTAGTTGGTTCATCTCCAATAAAACTATGTTTATTGGTTTGAATCTGGGTTGTAAAATTGTTTTCTTTTAAATTGAGATGCGCCACCAATTGCTCTCCTTCGGTACTCAACATTTCGTTTTCTAATTCTGGCAAATACAATTTTACCCATTCTCCAATCATGCTTCCTGCGTATGCGCTATGTTTTGAATTTGAAAGTAAATGATCGGCATCATTCAAACTCACAAAACTCTTTGGATGCATCGCTTCTTTATATAATTGCTGTGCATTATCAACACCTACAATAGTATCAAAAGGTGCGTGCATTATAAGTATTGGTTTACGTAGATTTTTCGTTATGGTTGGCAAATCTGTTTTACTAAAATCTTGTATAAACTCTTGATTCACCTTAAATGGTCGTCCTCCTATATTTACCTCTACTTCACCTTTATCAGCAACCTCATCTATAGCATGTGAAAAATGTTGTGTAACGTGATCTACAGCAGCTGGAGCACCTATTGTAGCAACTGCTCTAATGTTTTCTAATTTTGATGCTGCAACAATCACAGCTGCTCCTCCTAACGAATGCCCTACCAACAAACTAGGAGCTTTATAATGCGCTGTGATATAATCATTCACAGCAATTAAATCGTCAACGTTGGCAGAAAAATGACTTTCAGAAAACTCTCCTTCACTTCTACCTAAACCTGTAAAATCGAACCTAACAACTCCAAAACCATGTGCTGTTAATGCTCTTGAAATATTTCGTGTTGCATTTAAGTTACTCGTACATGAAAAGCAATGTGCAAAAACAGCAAAATAATTCGGCTTTTGATTTGCCGGTAATTCTAAATGTGCAGCTAATGTGTAACCTTTACTATTTTTAATTTCTATTTTATTGCTTTTCATAATGATTTAATATTTTAAATGTCTTGTTTTAGTTATGTCGGTATAGTTTCTAAAACTTTCTAAGAGTACCTTTAATTTTGGATTTATAAATGTTTCACAAAACGGTTTATCCGGATTTTTATAATAGTAATTCAGAATCTCTTCTCTAGATGGTTTAAATTCTGAAAACTTAAGCACCTGTGTAACTAGTTGATTATTAAATTTATGTTGAAGTGTTTTAAGCACATCTACAACCTCACTTTCTTCATTCTCGTCAAAAACATAAATCGCAGAACGGTATTTTTTACGCATACTATGAGCTGATGTGCTATTGTGTGTATGCAAATGAATTTCGATTAATACTTCTATTGGTATTATAGCCGCATTATACTCTACAATTACAGCTTCAGAGAAACTAGCGTTATTTCCACTTGAAGCAATCCAACCTTGTTGCACATTTTCTACACCAACAAGGGACTGAAATACAGCTTCTGTACACCAATGACATCCTCCACCGAATCCTATTCTATTAAGGTTCTTCATCGTAAAATAGGATGCTCCAAAGCATTAAAAGATACCATTATTCAGTTATTTCTATGCCTCGCCAAAATGCAACATGATTCTTTATGGCTTTTGCCAATTCTGAAGGATTCTCGTAATACCAAACCGCATCTTTATTAACTTTACCATCAACCTCTAGAGAATAGTAAGAAGCCTCTCCTTTCCATGCACATGTAGATTTTAAATCACTAGATTTACAAAACGCTTTATTTAAACTCTCTTCAGGAAAATAGTGATTTCCTTCAATAACTACTGTATTATTGCTTTCTGCGATGACTTTATTATTCCAAATTGCTTTCATAATGTACTTTTATTTTAGGACTAATTACTTGTTCTAGTATTACTTAATTCCATGTCAACGCTTTTCTTTCTTCCCAATAGCTACTATTTGAAATCTTAAAAGCGCTTAATTGTTCTATTTCAGAATTGGTTAAAGAAAATTGATCTGCTTTTAAATTAGCTGACAAATGCTCAGCATTGTTTGCTCCACTTAATACTAATGCCTCTGGAAAAACAGCGATACAATATCTCAAAGCAATAGCATCTGCGCCAACATTATACTGCTTTGCCAAACGATTTATCAAATCATAAAGCTTACGATATTGAGGGTAATCTTCATTAGGAATTAATCTACCATTGGCTAAGGCTTCTTTAATAATGAATGGCCCTTTAAGACTTTTTAACGCTTCAGCATATTTAAATACACTTTGATCTAAAATGTTATAGGTACACTGAAAGGATTGAAATAAGCTTTCATTTTCAACCTGAATAGACAGCCCTTTTTCTAAAACTTCGGTTTGGTTGGCACCTGTCGTGGTTAAACCAATAATGATATTATGCTCCTGCTTTAATTCGTGCAAACGCTTTAAAACTTCAACATTTTCAAGAACTCCAGTATCAAAAGTAGCAGAATGAATCTGATATACTTTTAAATAAGGCAATAGTTCTTTTGAAAATTCCCATTGCTCATTCAGCTTATTTAACGAGTGCTCTTTAACTTCATGTTGCGTTGCATTTGGATCAAAATTGGCAACATAAGTGTAACCCCATTTTGTAGAGACTTGAATACTTGGATCATTTTTAGTTTTCAACCATTGTAACAACAATTGCTCTGCAATACCATAACCTGGTGAAGTATCAAAATACCGAATCCCTTTATTGTAAGCATCTTCTAGCACCTCTAATCCGTTTTCTTTAAATATTGGTAGAGAAAATGGCTCTGTATTAGCATCTTGTTTAATATTAATATAAAGTGGTCTGCCAATAGCTGCTGTTCCTAATCCGATATGTTTTGAGTTTATCACTTAGTCGATATTTATGTTATTTGTCTTCTTTTATAAAACTTTCATCAAATCTTAAAAAATGACATGTGTAACCATTTGGGTTTTTAACCAAATAATCCTGATGATTTTCTTCTGCTTTCCAAAATGGAGAGAATGGCTCTAAAGTTGTAACAACCTCACCATCCCATTTACCAGAAGCATTGACTATATTAATCATTTCTTCTGCTATAGACTTTTCTTCTTCATTTTGATAAAAAATAGCAGATCTATAACTAGAACCTTTATCATTGCCTTGCTGATCTACAGTTGTTGGATTATGCATTCTGAAAAAATAATCCAAAATTTTTCTAAAAGAGGTTTCAGTAGGATCGTATATTAACTCTATCCCTTCTGCATGGCCTGGATGATATTTATAACTCGGATTCTCATTTTCTCCTCCTTGGTAACCCACTTCTGTATCTTTTATTCCAGGTTGCGTTCTAAATAAATCCTCCATTCCCCAAAAACAGCCTCCTGCTATATATGCTTTTTTATAATTTTCCATTGTTTTCTTTTTCTGTTAAAAATGTTATTTTTTTTAATTTGATTATGAGCTACAAGACAACATAGAACAACCTACTTTATTCCTAGCCCATTCTGGTCTTTTTGAAAACCATTTTTCTGATGTTGGTTGCTCATCATAAGGTTTTTTAAGTAAATTAAAAAACTCTTCTATTAACTTATAATCTCCCTTATCCGCATCGTCTATGGCTAATTGAGCCATATAATTACGAAGGACGTATTTAGGGTTTATACTGTTCATTTCAAGTTTTCGTTCTTGGTCTGTACTTTGCTCTTTTGCCAAGCGCTTACCATAATTACTAAACCAATGCTTCCAACTGTCTTTTATATCACCATTTATTTCATTTGGTTTATAAAAGGCATTACTAATAATAGACCACCATTCTTGATATTCTGAAGTCTTCAAATTGGCTAAATTTCTAAAAAATATAGTCATATCTGTTTCCGATGTATGCAGTACTTTTTCTAGTTCTTCAATTAATTCACCATCACTTTCAATTTCAACTTTTAAACCTAATTTAGAACGCATCATATCTCTATATGCTGTTTCTGCTTCTTTAGGAAAATCATTCAAAATCGTTTCAAAAGGTTCCGCATCTTCTACTAGTGGATAAATGGCATTGGCTAATTGAAATAAATTCCAATGTGTAATTTGCATTTGCGAACCGTAACTATATCTTTTATGAGTATTATCTGTTGTATTTGGTGTCCATCCATGATCATAGCCTTCTAACCAGCCATATGGTCCATAATCTATAGTTAAACCAAGAATAGACATATTGTCTGTATTCATAACACCATGCACAAAACCGACACGTTGCCAATGAATTACCATATCTAAGCTTCTTGTAGCCACTTCTTTCATAAAAGCGATATACACTGCTTTTGATGGTTTACCTAAATGTGAATAATGCGTATTAATAGTAAAATCAACTAACGTTTTTAAGGTATCTACATCTCCTCGCGATGGAAAAATTTGATAACTACCAAAGCGCAAAAATGAAGGTGATACTCGTGCAACAATTGCTCCTTTTTCGTAATCTGGATTTCCATTATACATTACATCACGCAACACTTGATCACCAGACAATGACAACGACAAAGCTCGTGTTGTAGGCACACCCAAATGAAACATGGCTTCGCTACATAAATACTCTCTAATGGATGAGCGTAAAACCGCTAAACCATCCGCAGATCTAGAATACGGTGTTTCACCAGCACCTTTTAATTGCAATGCCCAATGTTTATTTTTATGTTCTATTTCAGCTAAATTAATAGCTCTACCATCACCTAATTGTCCTGCCCAATTGCCAAACTGATGGCCTGCATAGCACATGGCATAAGGCTTAGTGTTAGGAAAAATTTCTGCGCCTGTAACTAAGTTTAAAAAGTCTTTAGTTTCACTATCCTCCTTGGTTAGTCCAAGATTATTCAACATTTCTGGAGACACATGAATTAATGAAGGATTACTAGGAATTTTAGGTGTCACAAAAGAAAAACAGGCTTCACTTACTTGTCTCCTACTATTTTCGAGAATTGGATCTGCCGGAAGCTCTTTATTAAACTTATCTTTTATATTGAGTTTTAATGTCATTGTTTTTTTATGCTTTCACTATTCTTTTTCTTCTTTTTGAGATTGAAGCACCATAGATTCTGAATTAATGCAATATCTTAAACCACTTGGTTCAGGACCATCAGGAAAAACATGACCTTGGTGCGCATCGCACGTATTGCACTGCACTTCTACCCTAACCATACCAAAAGATGTATCTCTTATATACTTAATAGCATTTTCTTTAATGGGCTGTGAAAAACTAGGCCAACCAGATCCTGATTCGAATTTAATTGTAGAATCAAACAATGGTGTATCACAACAAACACAATTATATTTCCCAGCATCGTATCTGCTACATAATGCTCCAGAATTTGGAGCTTCTGTACCAGCCATTCGAGTTATTCTAAATTGTTCTGGCGTTAAAATAGCACGCCATTCATCTTCGGTTTTTTCTACTCTTCGATCTGGTTTTGGATTTCCGTTAATCGAAAAATTGATAATATCTTTCCACGTTAACATAGCTTTCTTTTTTTGATTTTTAGTCGAAATGAAATACTAAAAATTACTTCTTATACACAACGCATGTAACTTATATTTATGCTTATTGGAAAAAGCAACAAATACAACACACTTATAATTTATAGTGACATAAGTTAAACCTAGTATTACTT
Source organism: Winogradskyella eximia (assembly GCF_003386165.1). GTDB lineage: Bacteria > Bacteroidota > Bacteroidia > Flavobacteriales > Flavobacteriaceae > Winogradskyella > Winogradskyella eximia. The sequence continues at coordinate 248,834 of NZ_QRDV01000005.1, forward strand.
CAAAATTAAAGTATTTAGACGTGCAAAGATAAGCAGCACATAATAAATACACCTGAAGAATTTAACTGCATATGAATCAGTATTTAACAATTATAAATTTTTAGAAATTATTAACAAAAACACATTGTCATCTGATCCAGATCATTTCAAAAAAACTGGTTTCGTTATAATTTAGTGGTAAATAAATTGTTTAACTTAAATTATAAAATTATGTCACTAGTAAAGTTTAGTAAAAGACCATGGGGAAAACTTATTACATCAGATTTTTTTGATAATGACAATTTCCTAGACCGACAATTATTTCATCAAAAACTGGAAGAGCCAGCTTTAAACATTAAAGAAACTGATGATGCCTTTGAGGTAGAATTAGCTGCACCTGGATATGCAAAAAATGATTTTAATGTCACCATCGATGAGGGATGTTTAAATATTGCTGCAGAAAGTTCAAATTCTAAAGAAGAAAAAGAGGACAACTATACACGAAAAGAATTTAGTTATAACTCTTTTGAAAAAAGATTACAACTTCCAGATTCTGTGAAAGATGAAGATATTAAAGCAAAATACAAAGATGGTATTCTTAGCTTTAATTTACTTAAAAAAGCAGATGCTAAGAATCATAAACCAAAAAAAGTAGAGATTGCTTAATTATCTAAACCTTAAAAAAAGAAAGTAGGAAATGAATATTATCATTTCCTACTTTTTTGTTTCTATTTTAAACTTATAAATTTTGAATTATTGCTTATTTAGAATTTTTTCTAGAACAGTGGTCTTGTCCATTTTTTTAGTACAGAAAAACCAATCTTTACAATCTAAGTCTTCGTTATTACCATCCATTCTTTCTTTTGCAACACCACAAGAACCTGCTGGAGATACAATAACATCATCACCAGGATTCCAATCTGCAGGAGTTGCTACGTTAAAGGCATCTGCAGTTTGCATAGCAATTAAAGCTCTGTAAATTTCATCAAAATTTCTACCTAAGCTTAATGGATAGTAAATAATTGCTCTAATAATACCTTTTGGATCTATAAAAAACACGGCTCTAACAGCTTGTGTTTTGCTTTCATTTGGCTGCACCATTCCATATTTTTTGGCAATTTCCATAGATATATCTTCTATTAAAGGAAATTTGACATCAATATTTTTCATACCATTAAACTCAATTTTTTCTTTAATGGTTCTTAACCATGCGATATGACTGTATAGTCCATCAATTGATAAACCCACTAATTTACAATTGGCTTTATTAAATTTATCTTCTAAATGCGCAAATGTTATAAATTCTGAAGTACAGACTGGAGTAAAATCTGCTGGATGACTAAATAAAATCACCCAATTTCCAGCATAATCTTCCGGAAAATCTATATCTCCTTGAGTTGTAACAGCCTTAAATTCTGGAGCTGCATCACCTATTCTTGGCATTGCAGTGATCTGCTCTTTTTCTTGTAATGTTTCCATAATATCTAATTTTATAAAGATTTTATACAAAATTAAGATACCGTTACACCAAGCTAAATGACCTAAATCAGTCTAGGTTTTATTTTTAAAAAGCGCTTTTTTAAATAATAGAATCTTAGCATTGCAGCCACATAACCAACTAAAAGTAAAACAAGCAAATGCATAATTTCAGAATTATACAATGAACTCTCTACACCCATTATTGTTTGTTTCTTTAAAAACTCGAAATAAGGTCTTAATGGCATTAAATTAGAAATATACTGAAGTACTATTGGCATATCCTTAAAAGACCAAGTAATACCAGTAATTAAAAAAACTGGATATGATGTAAAAGCCATAATTTCCATTACTCTGGCTTGAGATTTAAAGAACGATGACACAAACCATCCATAACATATAGTTGCCATAAAAAACAAAAAGGACACTACAATCAATGAAAACAAACTACCGTTTAATGGCAAATCAAATACAGGAAATACAACCAAAAAAGTAAACAATAGATAGGCAAAATACAGTAATAAATAGAATCCTGTTTTACCAATAATGTAATTTAAAAAACTGAATTGGCTTTCTTCAAAATTAAGTTTCATTATTTTTTTTTCACGGTCATAAGCCACACTTTCAGATAAACCAATAAGTAAAGTTTGATGCAAAATTAGAATGAATAATGCAGGCAGTAAAAAATTACCATAATTATTGGTTGGATTATAAACTGTATTAATCTGCGCAGTTATAGGCTGAGACTTTAATTCGGCCAATGAAGAATTTATGCCTTTAGATTCAAAAAACTTCTGACGAGAGTTCTCTGCATATTCCATAGCAACCAAATTAACGGCTTTGTTAATGTCGTTAGAAGATAGAAACTTAGAATTATTAAGAATTAAGCCAATTGGTGTACTTTCTTTGGCAATTAATTTTTCTTCAAATCCTTTTGGTATATGCACCAATCCTTGCACGTCAAAGCTATAAATTCCGTTTTTGGCTTCTGCCATATTAGTATAACTATGTGTTATATTTATTTTTTGAGTCGCGTTAATTTTATTTAAAAAAGATTTGCTGCTCTGCGAGTTATCTAAATCTACAATACCAACACTCACTTCTTCTTCATCCTTATTAAAATAAGTAGAACCCATTAATGCAAAATAAAGCAATGGTGCGGCCAATAAAGCTAAAAGAATACTATGATCGTTATACACTAAAGTAGCTTCCTTTTTGAGCAATATCCAAATAGTTTTCAGGTTCATATTGCGCTCAATTTAGGTTGTAGAAAAATTTTCTTTCTATTAACAATAAGACCAATACCAATGATAACGACACCAATAATAAGGAATATAAATAGCTTCTGTATTTCTGGCAGTATAAACTTGAATGGTGTATTTAACTGGTAAATTTTAAGAAAACCTGTTAAAAAGTGAGTATATGGAATAACTTGAGCATATAAACTATTTAGCCAAGGCATTGCCCAAATTGGAAACGTAAAACCGCTAAAGACAAAGGCAGGAGAATTATAAAAAATAGCGATATCGAGTGCTATTATTTCATCCTTAAAAAGTAGCGAAATGCCAAAGCCAAGAAAAATATTAACGGTAAGGAAAAATAAAAGTAAAACTAAAAGCGAACCTATATTGCCATAAATAGGAATACCAAAAATGGGAAAAACGATGGCAAAAAGGAAACCACATAAGCTTAATCCAAATACCATATAAGCTAAATATTTACCTAAAATCATAGATATTATATTTCCATTAGCTGTTGCATATAAATCTGCGTAAGTCTCTAATTTCCACTCATTATTAAACGCTCTTGAAGCGGCAAAAAACATAATCATTTGTATTAAAACCGTTGCTAAACCAGGTAACAGATAGTAAACATAGTTATATTGTGGATTTGCTAAAACCTTAGTATTAATATCTATAGGCATTACAATGCCCAATATTTTATCGGGATTAATACCTAAAGGTGCCATATTTTTAACAACTACAGCTGCACTGAGTAATTGTGTGACTTCTGCTGCAGATTTGTATAACAGATTTCCGAAAACTATATTGGTAGAATTGGTATATATCTTTACTTGCACAGCATTTCCCTTAAGTACTTCTTTATGAAAATCTTTAGGAATGTAGAAGATACCTTGAACTTCATTTTTTACAAACACAGTTTCCAAATCGTCTTCTGAAGACATATAATAGTTGACATCTAAATTAGGAGACGCTTCTAACGAACGAATATAAGTTCTACTTAATTCACTATTATCATTATCGTAAACAGCAATTGACACCTCTCTCAATGCACCTTTATAATAAATGAAGCCTAGTAAAAGAAAAACAACAATTGGAATTATTATAAATAGATTTCTAGCCGATTTTTGCCGAGACAATCTCTTCATTTCCCTTTTAAAAATATGGTATAAAGACCATTTCATAGAGAAGTTTATTTTATAATTTGAATAGACATTCCTGGTCGTAAATCTGCAATACGCTCTTGTGGTTTTAGATGAATTTCAAAAGATTTTAATTCATATTCACCTTTTGCTTTTATAGGCACCCAAGTTGCAAAATCTGCCATTGGAGAAATGTAAGTCACCTTAAAATTAACCATTTCATTATTTAAACCTGGTACTTTAGCTTTGAGCGTAGTTCCCATTTTAAAATCAGATAAATTATCTTCCCTAATATTTAAAATAGCATATATTTTTTCGGGTATTTGAATAGTGACTATTGGATAACCCGAAGCCATAACCTCACCTTCTTCTGCAATTTGATTGCTAATAATACCAGATGCTGGTGCAACAATATCTAATTCGTTATAATAAGCTTCAACTTCATTGTAAGCACCTTGAGCTCTCTCATAACTTCCCTGCGCGGCTTTTATATCTTCTTTTCTAGTCCCTTTTTTGCCCATTTCCCACATGGATTTTGCTGCATTCATTTGTTCTTTTGCTGCATCGTACTTAAACTGTACTTCATCCATTTCTTGTTTAGAAATTATACTGTCTGCATAAAGGGCTTGGTATCTTTTATAACTTTTTTCAGCAAAATCAAACTGACTTTTAGCCATTAAGTATTGATTTTGCAACGCACTAATCTCCTCTTTACGTGCACCTGTTTGTGCTTTTTCAATTAAAGATTCTGCGGCTTTTACCATACCTTCTGCTTGACCTTTTCTGGCATCTAAAATATCAGCTTCTAAAGTGGCTAAAACCTGTCCTTTTTTCACAGAACTTCCTTTCTCTATTAATATAGTATTTACACGTCCTGGAATTTCTGACGATACGTTTACCTCAGTAGTTTCAAGCATACCAACATATATGTCTTGTTCTGGAGTATTAGATCTGACTAAAAAATATATAATTGAGAATACTATAATAAGTATCGGAATGGTTAATATGATGTAAGATTTTTTCATGGTAATATTTGGTTACTGATAATTGGAATTATTTGTTCTGGTTGCCCAATTGCACTGTATAAATTAGCCATAGCTTTGTAATAACCGTCTAAAGCAACTAGTTGTTCTATTTTAGATTTTTCATAGAGCAAAGAGGCATCAATGACATCTATAGATTTACCAAGTCCTTCTTCAAAACGTCTGGTATTAATTCTAAGATTTTCTTTTGCGAGTTCTACTGTAGTTATTTGGCTATTATATAATTTTTGTTGGTTAAGCGTATTCATATAATTACTTTCTACAAGTAATTTAATTTGTTGCGAAGCATATGCTTTTGCATTTTTCACTTCCTCTTTCAAATGCTTACTGACTTTAAGTTTATTGACGTCTTTAAAGCCATTAAAAATATTAAGCTGTGCTTGCACACCAACAATAAATTTTGGAGGAATAATGGGCAAATCTTCACGAAACATGTTATAAGTACCAAAAGCAGCAATATTAGGCATAAACTTAGATCGTTCTAGCGCATAAGCCTGTTTAGCCATAATTTCTTTTTGGTCAATTAATTCTAACATGGGTTGATTTGTATTTGCTGTTTCTAAAAGTTCATTAAAATTGAAATTGAGGTTTTGGTAACCAATACTATCCATTACTTTAAGTGGCACAGCATCAGATAAATTCATAGTGGTGCGCAAAGCTAATTCTGCTAATTTTAATTTGTTTTTATCATTGTTTAGATCTTTTTCGGCATCAGCAACGGCTACTTTCGCTCTTAACAATACATGCTTTGGCAGAATCTCTAATTCAATTGCACGTTCTGTTTGTGCTTTATGTGTTAGCATTCCTTCATAAACCTGCTGACGGGTTTTTATCACTTGCTTTAACAAAACCACAGTGAGGTATCGATCTATAAGCTCATTGGCAATTTCATCTTTTACTTGCTTCAATTCTATTTCAGAAGATTCTAGTTCTGCTTTTGCATATCGCTTTGCTGCAATGATTTTTCCTCCAGTAAATATGGGTTGTGTTGCAGTTACTGCTGCTGTTGAAATTTGTTGGTTATCCACAATAACATTGGGATAAGCCGGAAATTGCTCTAAAACTCCCACTAAAGTACCAAATGCACTTTCTGCAGATACTCCAGATAGACCAATCTGGTCACCATAAGCTTGTATAAAAGCAGCACCATATTTTCCTCCTAAGTCATCTAAAGAGCTTTGAACTTGAGATGTATTTATCTCCATGTTTTCGCTTAAATAAGTATAACCTCCAATCAAATTAATAGACGGCAAAAAATTACCTTTTGCCGCTTTATCCTCATAATTCTTTTGCTCAACACGTTCCGCATAACGTTTTATATTTTCGTTATTCTTGTAACTAATCTCTAAGGCTTCTGAGATACTGATTTCTCTTTCTTGTGCAAATACAAAATTGCTGCATAGCAGTATTAGTATAAACGTATTAATGATATGTACTGCTTTTTTTGAAAAAATATAAATACAATGTTTCATCTGTATGTATAAAGGTGAGTGCAAAATTTTTAGTGTAAAATTACAATGCACTTTTAAAAATAAATATGACCTAAATCAGTCTTTATCTCACTTCGGTATATAATACTTTGCAACATTACTTCAAGTATATCGCTTAATTAAAGCCCAAATAATTTGACACTTACAATTTCATATTTTTATAGTCATCAATTGACTTTAAATAATACTATTTTGAAAATGACTTTAATCATTTCAGGTCCCTTTTTAAAACTATATTTTGCACTAAATAAACACATCAATGCAGATTTTAAAAAACTTAATATGGATTAGTTGTTTCCTATTTTTGGTAAGCAGCAAAAGTTCTATCGAAAAAAACCTCTATTTTGATGTCGTCCACAATGGCAAAGTAATTGGGAGTCTAAATGCCACTAAAACGCACAAGAACTCTGTAACCTATTATCAAAGCTCTACAACCATTGAAACCAGAATTATAAAAGAAATACGAGTAAACTACAAATATGATGTCGCTTTTGAAAACAACCTATTAGAATCCTCTTATGTCAATATTACCGTAAATGAAAAACCACATGCCAAAACGCACACCTTATGGAAAGATTCAGATTATCAAGTTACAAAGGATGGTGAGAATAAAGAAATCTTAACAGACTCTATTAATTATGCAACGGTTCAACTTTATTTTAAAGAGCCAAAAAACATAAAAAAGTGCTATTCTGAACAAGATGGAAGTTTTAATACCATAATGGCATTAGGAAATCATTCGTATAAAAAAATTAATTCAAAAGGACGAGAAAATATTTACTACTACAGCAAAGGCATTTTAAAAAAAGCAACCATAGATGGCGGATTAATTAAATTCGAAATTGTTGCTAAAAACTAATACAACTTAAAATTATGACGATAGCTCTAATTATATATTTTCTTATGGCGTTCGTTTTAATGGGCAGATTGTTACTTTACGGTGTACGTCCCACAAAAACGTTGGCTTGGTTGTTAGCTATTTTTACAATTCCGGTTGGTGGTATGCTGTTTTATTTTATACTTGGCAGAAACAGAAAAAAGAATAAATTCTATACACTTAAGAAAACTAAGGCCGTTTCAGAATATCTAGAAAAGGTTGAAAACAATGATCCTATAGACAAAGAAAACAACGTCCCAACTGCCATTAAAAACCACTTAAAACTAGTTAAACTGGTCACAAAAGGTTCTAACTTTACTCCCACTTTTGGAAATGAATTAATTCCTTTAAAAAATGGCTCAACTACATTTGAAGCCATTTTTTCGGCTATGGAAACGGCCAAAAAATTCATTCACATTCAGTATTATATTTTTGAAGAAGGTGATTTAGCCGAAAGATTTAAATCCATTTTAATACAAAAGGTAAAAGAAGGTGTTGAAGTACGTTTTCTTTATGATGCCTTAGGCAGCCGATCATTGAGTAATAAATATATTAACAGTCTTAAAGCAGAAGGCATAGAAGTTTATGGATTTTTACCCATGCATTTTGGTAAACTTATTTCATCTATTAATTACAGAAACCATCGAAAAATAGTTATTGTGGATGGCATTTATGGTTTTACAGGCGGCATTAACGTCGCTGACAAATATATTTCTGGTGATCCTGTTTTAGGGACTTGGTACGATATGCACTTGCAATTAAAAGGCAATGTCGTTAACAGTCTACAAGCCGTTTTTGCTATGGATTGGAGTTTTGCTAGTGGTACAGACAACTTATTAAACACAAAATACTTAGTAAAACATATAACTGAAAAACATTCTATTGCACAAGTAGTTGCTGGTGGTCCAGATTCTGATTTCTCTTCCATACATCAGCATTATTTTTCAATAATTAACAGTGCTAAAAAATATGTTTACATAACCAATCCTTATATAATTCCAGGCGAAGCTTTAAAAGAAGCCTTACAAGTTGCTGCAATGAGTGGTATAGATATTAGATTATTATTATCTACCAATTCAGATAGTCTTTTGGTGAAGTGGACTGTGCGCTCAAGTTTTGAAGATTTATTAGAAGCAGGTGTTAAAATCTACTTATATCCAGATGGCTTTTTACATGGCAAGGTGATTATCTCTGATGATGAACTTGCAACTATAGGAACTGCAAATCTCGATATTAGAAGTTTTGAAGAGAATTATGAAGTCAACGTTTTAATTTACGATAGTAATATTACCACGGAATTAAAGCAAGACTTTTTAAAAGATTGTGAAAAAAGTGAACCATTAGATTATGAACAATACCTAAAAAGACCTAAAAAAGAACGACTTAAAGAAGGTATTGCTAAAGTTTTTAGTCCGGTTTTATAACAAACTGATTAATATCATCAGTCATTAGTAATCAACCTTATACCTTTGTTTAAATATAGATAAATCACAAAATGACTATAGGATTAGTACTTTCTGGAGGAGGTGCTCGTGGAGCAGCTCATATCGGAGTGATTAAAGCATTAGAAGAGCATGGTATTTTCCCAACACATATTGCTGGCACTAGTGCAGGTGCCATTGTTGGTGGTTTATATGCTGCAGGTATTTCTTGGTCAGAAATTTTACGTTTCTTTAAAACAATCACTATTTTCAGCACTTATAGATATGCACGTAATAAACCTGGGTTTTTAAATTCTGAAAACTTTTACGGTGATCTTAAAGCGTATTTCCCAGAAGATAGTTTTGATGCTTTAAAAAAACCACTTTTTGTTACTGCTGCCAATATTATAGATGGCACTTCAAAAATATTTAGCTCAGGAGAAGTTATTAAACCTATTATAGCATCAGCTTCTTTTCCTGGCGTCTTTACTCCTACCGAAATCAATGGCGAATACTATGTAGATGGAGGTACTTTAAACAACTTCCCTGTAGAACCATTAAAAGATGCATGTAATAAAATTATTGGCGTTTATGTAAACCCTTTAAAATCCGTTGTCATTGAAGATTTAAAACATTCTTATTCGGTTGTAGAAAGAGCTTACAAAATTAAAGTTGCAGCAGAATCCATATCAAAATTCCCAGATTGCGATTTGGTTATAAACCCACAAGAATTAGTAAAATATAGCACTTTTGGGATGAATAATGTCGATGCTATATTTAATCTAGGTTATAATTACACACAAAAAATTCTATCAAAAAACGAAAAAATATTGAATGCACTCAACGGAAAATAAATATTTATTAAACCCATGACCCAAGTCATTTTAAATTGAAAAATGTAGCAATAGATTTATCAAAAAATATGGATTTTAGCCAATTTAAAACACCATTTGAATTAGAATCTTGGTTTACCTATATTCTAGTAATCCTTGGCTCAATTTTGTTTGGCTTACTCTTACAATGGATTATCTTTTTAATCATTAAAATTTCTAATCGTAGAAAACCTACTGTTTTAAAAGCCCAACTGCTCAAACATTTAAAAATTCCGTCTCAGTTTCTTTTTCCAATTCTATTTATTTTTAGTGCGTTTAGTTTTCTTAATCTCAATTCATTTTGGCATAAGTGTATTGAAAGCCTCATTATCATTAATTTTTCTTGGCTAATCATTGCCTCATTAAATGCCATAGAAGAAGTTGTGAAACAAAAATTCACTATTAATGATAGCCATAAAGTAAAAGAAAGAAAAGTATTGACTCAGTTACGCTTTATGAAAAATCTAACTGTTGTTATTATAATTACACTTGCAATAGCAGCTATTTTATGGAATATTTCTTCAGTAAGAAAAGTAGGTACAACCATACTTACTTCTGCTGGTGTCATAGGAATTATTGCTGGTGTAGCCGCTCAAAAATCAATAGCTAATTTAATTACTGGCTTTCAAATTGCCTTTACGCAGCCTATTAAAATTGACGATGAAGTAATGATAGAAGGAGAATTTGGTACGGTAGAAGACATAACACTTACTTACGTTGTAATTAAAACTTGGGATTGGAGACGACTTGTATTACCACTTAATTACTTTAATGACAACTACTTTGTGAACTGGACATTTAGTTCGCAAGAACTCATTGGAAGTGTCTTTTTTCATGTGGATTATATGTTTCCTATTAGTGATTTTAGAAAAAAACTCTTAGCAATTTTAAAAAGCAACAAACTATGGGATCATAATGTTGCCGATCTCTTAGTTACCAATTTAGACAAAACAACCATGGAATTGAGAGCTACTTTTAGTGCAAAAAACGCCTCTGACATTTGGAATCTACGTTGCAATGTAAGAGAAGAAATGATAAATTACATTCAAAAAAATCAAGGAAATGGTCTTCCAACAATACGACAAATAAATTCAAATGAAAACTAAATTAGCTTTCTAAAATGTTAGAAAAACTAACCATATGAAATTAGATGCTTTAATCAAAAATTTGCCTGGCTTGGTATATCGTTGCAAAAACGATAAAAATTGGACTATCGAATTCATTAGTGATGGCTGTTTTGCTTTAACAGGATACCACAGTGCGGATTTTATGAATAACCGTATTCAGTTAGGTGAAATTATCTTAAAAAAAGATTACAAATTGGTATGGCAAAAAACTCAAAAAGCTATTGCAAATAAAACATCATATAATCTTGAATATCGCATTAAGCATAAAAATGGTAGTATTAAATATTTTTGGGAACAAGGACAAGCTATTTTCGACAATAATGACTGTGTTATTGCTTTAGAGGGTTTTGTGCAAGACATTTCAAAACAAAAAGAAACAGAACAAAAACTATTAATTAAGCAGGTTCAAAAAAAAGCTATTTTAGAAACTTTACCAGATATCGTAATTCTCTACGACAAAAACGGAAACCATTTAGAGGTTCATGCTCCTAATAATTTTGAAATCGCTGCACTATATGAACACAATATAGGCAAAAACATAGACGCTGTTTTTCCTGAAGAAGTTTGTAAAATGATTAAGAAAGCTTTTGTTAATTGCGAAGAAACAAAAGATATTCAAATTTTAGAATATGCACTTGTTATAGATGATAAGTTAAGACATTTAGAATCGCGTATCGTTCCAACAGACAATGGTAATTATTTAACTGTTATAAGAGATGTTACCAAAATAAAACAAACAGATAAAATAATTAAAGAAAATGAAGAAAGACTGAGACTTAGTTTAGAAGTTGGAGAACTAGGCTCTTGGGAATGGAATTTAGTGACCAATAAAATATTAAGAGACGACTATCAAAATCTTCTATTTGGTATAAAATCAACTGACACCAAAGCAGCAAAAAGTAGTATTACATTTCAATCATTTTTAGAAAATGTACACCCTGAAGATAGAGAATATCTAAAATCTGAGATATCTGAAGCTGTAAAAAATGCAAGTAGTTATGTTGTAGATTATAGAATAATTCATCCTGACAATTCTATTCACTGGCTTCACGAAAAAGGAAAAATTTTTAAAAACACAAAAGGACAGCCCCTAAGAGTCATTGGAGTCACACATGATATTACTGCACAGAAAATAGCAGAACAAAAATTAAAAGATGATGAAGAAGCCTTACGTGATTATACAGAAAAATTAGAAAACAAAGTAAAAGAGCGAACCAAGGAATTGACCACAACAGTTCAAAAACTTGTAGAATCTAACTTAAGTCTCGAGGATCAAATACAAATTACAAAGTCGGCAGAAAAAGAAGTTGTACAAAATAAATATTTACTTGATAATATTTCTCAAAACTTTCCTAAAGGATTTGTGGCCGTTTTTGATGTTGATTTCAAGATTCTTTTAGTTGAGGGTGAAGAAGTTGAAGAATTAGGTTTTAAAGGATTAGCGGATTCAAACACACTATTAGACCATGTTATAGGTGTACCTGATGATGTTAAACAAACAATTAGAAACAATATTGTAAAAACCTTTAAAGGAGAACATTGCTCTTTTGAAATTGCATATCAAAACAGAACCTTTTTAGTAAATACAACACCCTTATACAATTTAGAAAACAAAATAGAGCAAGTTTTGCTGGTACATAATAATATTACACTACAAAAAAAGGCAGAATTTGAAATTTTAAATACACTAAAAAAAGAACAAGAATTAAGTGAATTAAAATCTCGTTTTATCTCTATGGCATCGCATGAGTTTAGGACGCCTTTGAGTGCCATATTATCTTCAGCAATCTTAATAGAAAAACTAAACAAGCCAGGAAATGAAGAAAAAAGATTGAATCATGTGTCTAAAATTAGATCTAATGTTAAAGACTTGGTTCTAATTCTTAACGACTTCTTATCTTTAAGTAAATTACAAGAAGGCAAAGTTTTGGTGCAACCTTCATCTTTTGATCTTATTAATTTTTCAAAATCTGTGATTGAAGAAATTGAAGGCATTAAAAAGGATGGTCAAATTATTTCACTTATACATCAACAACCTAAAATTGATATATATCTAGATTCCAAATTATTAAAACATATTCTCTTTAACTTAGTATCTAATGCTATAAAGTATTCTGAAGAAAACAAAGCTATTACTTTTAAAATACAAGCTACAGAGCAACATGTAATAATAGAAATAACAGATCAAGGTATTGGTATCCCTAAAGAGGATTTGGATAGTATGTTTCAACGTTTTTATCGCGCAAATAACACCACAAACATTCAAGGTACTGGCTTAGGCTTAAACATAGTAAAACAATATACAGAATTGATGGGAGGAAGTATTACATTTAAAAGCGAATTAAATGTAGGTTCTACTTTTTTCATTGAGTTCCCTTTAAATATTGAAAAATGATGAAAAAAATTTTATTAATAGAAGATAACAAAGATGTTCGGGAAAATACAGCCGAAATTCTTGAGTTAGAAAATTACACTGTTAGCACTGCCGAAAATGGAAAAATAGGTGTAGAAAAAGCATTAAAAATAATTCCTGATTTAATTATTTGTGACATTATGATGCCAGAATTAGATGGTTTTGGGGTCTTTGAGAATCTAAAAAGCACTCCCAAAACGGCAAGTATTCCATTCATTTTCTTAACTGCAAAATCCGAAAAAGAGGATTTAAGAAAAGGTATGAATTTAGGTGCAGATGATTATTTAACCAAACCTTTTGAAGAGAACGAATTACTAGAAGCTATTGAGTGCAGAATCAAAAAAAATGATTTTCTAAAAAAAGAATTCTCAAAAAACGTTAAAGGCATCAACCAATTTTTAAATGAAGCTTCGGAATACCTCAACTTAGAAGCCTTAATAAATGATCGTAGTATTGAGAGTTATAACAACAAAGAACATATTTTTAACGAAGGTAACGCGGCACATCAATTATATTATATAAAAAGTGGCACTATAAAAACATACCGCACAACAGAATCTGGTAAAGAATTTGTAACCGGATTTTTTGGTGCTGGCGATTTTATAGGACAGTTATCATTACTTGATGATGCTGGCATTTACATAGAAACAGCAAGTGTATTAGAACAAGCTGAGGTTTGTGGTATCCCTAAAGCCGATTTCACAAAACTGTTGTATAGTAATAAAGACGTTTCTAATAAATTTATTGAGATCATCTCTCATAATTTAATTGATTTACAAGAACACTTGGTAGATATGGCCTTTGCTACAGTAAGACAAAAAACAGCAAAAGCACTATTAGAATTAGATGCCAAAGGCATGATAAAAGATGACACTCATAAAGGTATTAGCATACCAAGAGAAGATTTTGCAGGCTTAATTGGTACGGCAACAGAAACAGCGATTAGAATGTTAACCGAGTTTAAAAACGAAGGATTAATTAGCATTGAAACCAACAGAAAACTCGTATTATTGGATAAAGAAAGTTTAAGAGATATCGCAGAATTTGGATAAACTAAACTTTATGGAATTTGGGAATCTCTTAAGCAATAAGAAATTATAGTTAAAGATAAAAAAAACTATAGCTAAAACGATTTACTATTTTTTAAGCTGATTTAAAACTTTATCGCTTACAAAAGTAAGCAACTGGTTTTGTATTAAACCTTTCAACTCATTCTTAATGTTTACAGATTTTAAGCTGTTTTTAGAGTTTTTTACATTCAACTTTATACGCTCTTTATAGATCTGTTTTTGCAAACTTAAAATCTTTAAGTCATTATCTATTTCGTCAAACGAATTATAACGTTTTGGTATCATCTCTTGTAAAATAATAGTTAGAAAATTTTCTTATTATAGGTGCATTTAGTTTAGCTCTAAACAAATATAAAAGTACTACAACCAAAACATAAAATAAACCTACAATTAAAAAGCCGTAAAACGTATTTTGTAGAACTTGCGCTAATTTAAAGGCTATAGCAAAAGAGGTTATTAACAAAGCGACACAAGCTAAAGCACCTATAATCATTATTTTAGCCATATAGGTTATGCCAATCATAAGTGCTTTAAAACTTTGTAGCTTAATGTAATCTTCACTAGTTTTTAAATATCTGTGAATATTAGCATCAGTGTTTAATACGTTTTCTTTTAAGGTCTCAAAAGCCATAATTAGTTTTTTTGAGCGTGCGTATTTTTATATTTAAGTTCTTCTAATTTACTTTCTAAACTAGAAATTATATCCTCTGCTTTACCGCTCATATTAGAAATTGTGTCATCTAATTTTTGCTCAAACTCTTCCTTTTTATCGTTCACAGTTTTTGTAAGCTCAGCTTTAGCATGAGAAATACGTTCTGAGATTTCGTGTTTGGTTTCTTCTGTTTTTTGTTTAATTTTTCTTCTGGTTTTTGTGCCCTTAGCTGGTGCATACAAAATTCCAATTCCGGCACCTATTGCTGCTCCTGTTAATAAAGCCAATAGTGTGTTTTCGCTATTATTTGTCATGATTCTATTTTTTTAACCTAACAAATTGTTGTTAGGTTTGATTAATAAATAATTTTATATACATCAAAATTAGACCATATAACCTGTAATTAGAATGACCCACATCATTCTGTAAAAATATTTTACAAAACAAAAAGCCACCAAGATTGATGTAGGTCATTTCTTATAGGAACTTATAGAATTAACTTAGCAGAAGAAGAGGAAATAATGTTGTATCTAATAGATTACTAATGAACTCCAAAGTAGAAATAACCAGAGAAAAGCGTGTGTATATTGCATCATTTTCAAAAATTCAACATATTGAAAACTTAATAAAACGTATTTTCCATTTAGATATGAAAAATATCCAGATTTCAGTAATAGGTAAAATGCAAAGCATAAATTCTGACACAAATTTTAAACCGTCTTGGATGGATTTAAAAAACTACTGCACTAATGAGTTACATTTATCTTCAAATTTTGGAATGGTTTCAAATCCGGAAATAGGCACGTTATTTATTGCCGGATTTTTAGCACCAATGTTTCTTCAAGAAATTGATGGTAAAAAAATAGGCTCCTTATCTACAGGTTTGTATGGTATCTTAAGAGGTCTTGGCATAGACCAAAATAGCGTAGTTACGTATTCAAAAGCATTACATACCAACAACTTCTTATTGATTATTAGAGGCAATAAAGATGAAATGATTGCATTAGAAACGCTCCTAAAAATATAGACAAACGCTTTGTATAATAGTAATTTAGTGCAAACATAGCGTTATCTATTTATCAACCATACAGGTACCGATAAATGAGTATCTAATTCTTTTAATAAAGGTCTCGGAAGATCATTACCAATATAGTTAGATTGTTCTCCTATAAATGCGATGAGATTACAACGATCATTCTCTACAAAGCTGTTAATACCTTTATTCACATTCATGCGCTCAAGGGTATGAAAATTACATGTTAGACCTTTAAAAATGTGCTCTAACTTGGTTTTATTTTCTAATTGATTATCATCTAAATTATGTTCTTTTTTAATGTGAAGAATTTGTATCTCTGTGTTGTATAAATTGGCAAGATTAAGCAATTCTGAAAAACTAGTTTCAAGCAATGCTTCTTCATAATTAACAGGAAGTACAATTTCTGTAAGACTACAAAACTTAAAGTCTCCAGGCACTGCCAATATGGAACATTCCGTAATATATTCCATAATATCTAAGGTTGGTATTTGTCTATCTTCTTGGTTATCGAATACATCTTTGGCACCAATGACTAATAAATCTATGGCATTCGTTTTAATTGAATCTTTTAAAGCATAAAGTAAAGCGTTATAGCTTGATAGCACTTTGTAGTTATGCTTGTTATTTTTATACTTTAATGTTATGGTGTTTATTATTTTATTTAAACCCGTTTCTGATGTTTTCTTTTCTGATTTAAAAATGTCATTTTCTACATCTGGAATAAGCGCTTCAATATCTGAGGCATCTGCATCTGCCTGGAAGGCATTTAAAAAATAAAATGTACAAGTCTGCTGATTGTAAAGCTGTACAGCATAATCAATAGCATTTTGGGCATTTTCAGAAAAATCTGTGTAACATAAAATTCGCTTTTCCATTTTAACAAACTGGTATTATTGTATTAATTCTGAAGTGATAAGTCCAATAGTGCCAACAATAACATTTAATTGAAAGGTATTTTCAATAGTCTTACCATTAGTGTAGATTATTTCTATATGCTCTTCACCATCAGAGACCGTTTTAAAATCGAATGTGTAAATGCTTTTTTCAGCATCTGTAGTTATGGATACTGGTTTTTGCAATTTAACATAGGTGTTTTTAGAAATAATTTCCCAATAAAAATCGGTACCAGAATTACCTTCTAATACAATTTGAAATGGATCATCTTCACTTAATTCTATAGTTTTACCGTTAGCACCATAAGTGTATGGATACGAACAACTGATAAACATAAAAAGAAGAATGGGTATTATAGTTCTAAACATTTTTGAATGAAAATTATAAGCCATAACATTACTATTTTAAAGTGATTAAAAACATATCATTGAAACTAAAAAAAAAGGAAGCCAACCAACCAAGACTTCCTTTTTAATGAACTTAATTTAATAAGTTCGGTTATCAATTATACTATAAAATTTCTTTAAAGTATAAACTGATACAAGTGCTATTTAAGGTTTACATTTATTTTTTTATGAACTTTTAAAATCTCTCCCTTACCATCCATAAAAACCACTTTTTCTTCATCTCCTTTTTTAAGAATAAGTTTGTAACGTTCTTTAGTGGCTTTGTTAGCAAAATGAGTCATTTTATAATAATCCTTTGTGAGTGTCCAACCCGGAAAAGCTTTAGCAACAGCCTCTCTAACATCAATATTAGGTGAGATATTTTTTAAATGTTCTACAGAACTTAATAATTGCCCTTCTTTATTATAAGTAACCACCAATTTGCCATGCTCACCTTTTAAAGTAACCTGAAAGGTTTCATAATCTTCATCGCTTTCAATATCATCATTGATATACACATCTTCTTCTATAAATTCTACAGGTACTCCATAAAACTCAATCACCTCAAAACCCCTAAAGTCAACATCAATGGCTTCTATAATTGTTACTGGAACGATTTCTCTTTTGATTTTTGCTTTAAAAACCACATCTTGACCATAGGAATGCATTGCTATTCCTATTAAAAACAGGCCTAAAATTATTTTTTTCATTTTATTAATATTTAAGTTTTTACTGATATTACACTATTATAATAATTTGTATCACAAATCTAAAGCTGTCTATAAAATCGCAGAATGACTTAGATCAACCGCTCAGATTTTTAATATTTTATATTCATTTCACTAGATCACCTCTATTTCGTTCTTAACCTCATACACTCCAGGCGCATTAAAAACCATTTTTCGAGCTTCATCTTTTTCTAAAATAGAATGTACTTTTCCGCTTAACCTTACCGTATGTCCTTCTACCTCAACGCTAATATTATTAGACTCCCTATCTGCCATCCGTTCAAAAGCTCTTCTAATTTTTTCTTTAAGTTCAATAGGTTTTATTACTCGTTTTAAAGTGATGTCATCCGTAACGCCAAGCACTCCTTTTAAATTCTCAACGGCATGTTTAGCAGAGTCTTTTTGATAATCCCACTCCACTTCTCCAGACAAATAAACCCAACCATTATCTACTTTAACCTCAACTACGTTTTCGGGAATAGAGGAATGCCACATCAACGCATCTACTGATGCTTTAGCAATTTCTGCTTCAGTTCTTTTATCGTTGCCTGCATATTGCACCTTTATATCTTCTGCTATAGCCTTTACTCCAGCAACGCTTTTTACAGCATTTTCAGCAGCACGTTTCTTAGTATAATTATCCACAACACCACTAAGAGTAACCACACCATTCTTTACAGTTACACCTATTTGCGTTTCGTCTATATTGGGTTGCCAATTTAATTCTGAAAGCACATCTTCCTTAATACTTAAATCTGACCTCATAATCATCTGATTTTTAATTACACCTAATTTCTATTCAAAATTAATTAGCTCATACAGCCTTTCAAATGATAGAGGTCAGTACAAAATTATTTTACAGACTGATCTGTGTCATTTCACCAAAACAATGAATTTTAGACCTTTATATTATAACTTTCAAGTAGTTGACTTATGAAAACCAATGTTTCTTATTATCAAAATAAAAAGGAGTTCCGATTATTCGTAACACAATCCTATTCTCAATTAATACAACTGAAAAAAGAAGGAGATCAAGCTTCTTTTAATGCCTTAGTGCTTAAAATTATGCCTCAAATTAGACAGTATATTAATACCCAACTAAACGTAGCCATAAGAAAAGGGCACTTCTCTAAAAATAAGTTTAAGGCAGATGATATTATAGATCAGCTTTTTATTGAAATCTATGACCATATAGAAGACGTTAAACAAGAAAACGATTTTTATGTATGGCTATTTAAAAAAACAAATGACTTATTAGAAGACATCACTGTTGAGGAAGAATTTGATGAATTTTTCTTTAAAAACATCGATGATTATACCAGACCAGAATGGGATGAAATGCAAGAAAAATATAGTACAGATGGTGGTGGTGATTTATTATTGATAGAAGAATTAGATGATATGTCTTATAATCACAATGACTATACTCTAAATCAAGTATTTATAGAGAATGATGAAAAAGCTTTAGTACAAAAAATAGATAAAGACCTAAATGATGAAGATGTAAAACATCACATAGAAATGGTATTACATAATTTACCTGTAAACATGCGTACTGTTTTTGAGTTAGCTACTACTCAACATTTAGAACTCGAAGAAATTGCACAAATAAGACATAATACATTAGAGGAAGTTAAACAACTTTTAAGTGATGCAAAAAAAGCATTACAAATCAGCTTATTCAATAGATATTCAGTGAATTAACAAAATATCATTGTAAAATGAATTACAAAGATTATTATAAAATATTAGGTGTTAGTAAGGATGCTACTACCAAGGAGATCAAAAAAGCATATCGCAAATTAGCGGCCAAATTTCATCCAGATAAAAATCCGGATGATAAAACTTCTGAAGAAAAATTTAAAGAAATCAATGAGGCTAATGAAGTCTTAAGCGATAAAGAAAAACGAGAAAAATACGACACATTAGGCTCTAATTGGGATGCTTACCAAAACACTGGCGATGATTGGCGAGATTATGCTAATCGTGCAAAGCAAGGTCAACGTCCAAGAAATTCTTATTCGTATCAAGGAGATCCTTCAGATATCTTTGGTCAAGGAGGTGGTGATTTTTCAAGCTTTTTTGAAACATTCTTTGGAGCTGGTGGACAAAGCGCAAGAGGTCAACGCCCAACACATTCTGGTGGTGATACTCAAGCGGAAATGCCCATAACACTTTTAGAAGCCTACAAAGGTAGCAAACGTACTTTTGAGATACATAACGAAAAATTACGTATTACCATTAAACCTGGCGCTTATGATGGTTTACAACTAAAAATAAAAGGCAAAGGTCAACAAGGAGTACAAGGTGGTCATAGAGGAGATTTGTACATTATACTTAGAGTACAACAAGATGCTCAGTTTGAAAGAAAAGGGGACAATTTAATATATAACGCTTCTGTAGATTTATATACAGCCATATTAGGTGGAAAAATAAAAGTCCCTACTCTTACCGGAAGTGTTATGGTAACGATACCTAAAGGTAGCGAAACAGGAAAAACACTTAGACTTAAAGGTAAAGGCATGCCAAAATATGGTAAACCTTCAACCCATGGAGACTTACTAGTAAAACTAAATGTAAGTATGCCTAAAGACTTAACTACTGAAGAACAGAATTTATTTAAAAAGCTACAAGGTTTAAGAGAACCACAAACTGCAAATACAAACTAAAAAAAAAATAGAATTATGAATACTTTAATTGCAAACCCAAAAGCACAATATCTTTTAGGTGCAGGACTAGATGTTTTACACTTTGAAAGCAGAGAATGGCTAGACACCCTAGATTTCTACACCGATGAAGTTAGATTTTTTGAAAACTTATTGAATAAAAAAGAGGCTTCAAAAAACAATAATCCCGAATATGAGAAAATGCTAAAGGATCTAGATAAAATTCACAAAGATTTATTTGATGATTTAAAAGAAAGCATCATAAAGCACGAACAGTTATTATCTAGAATAGAACTCGCTGAAAAGGGATTATCTGATAACGATTACAGAGAAAAGCACCAACACATTTATAATAAAATGAACACTTTTTCTAATGATTTTAAAACGTTTAAAAAAATCGTTTTTGATTATTCAAAACGTCTAAAGTTATAAAAAACGCCATTAATTCGTGAATATCAAAACACGAATTAATAGTTAACAATTAAAAAAATATACTCATGAAAGGGGATTTTAATAAAATAGTAAATGGAAATATACCAGTTCTGGTTGATTTTCATGCAGAATGGTGTGGACCATGTAAAGCACAATCACCTATAATTAAGGAATTGGCCCAAGAAGTAGGTGGAAAAGTCCGTGTAATAAAAATAGATATTGATAAAAATCAGGCTATTGCTCAACGCTATAATGTAAGAGGCGTACCAACATTGGTTTTATTCAATGAAGGACAAATTGTTTGGAGACAATCTGGTGTACAAAGTAAATCTCAACTTCTAAGTGTGATTAAACAATACACCACAGTAATGAGTTAAAAAAAATATTAATTAAAAAGAGTACGATTATGGAATTAGCAATATACAGCAGTACGTATGATATGGAAGATACTATTCAGACTTTCATGAATTTTTATCACGCTATTAATTTAAACCATTTAGCAAGCGATCTTTTAGAAAAAGGATTATCAGCTAATCAAATTAATGATGCCGTTTTAGAAGCCATAAAAGTGGCTAAATCTTCGGGTATTGATACCAACAAACATTTTATGCCTGTATTTAGTGGATTAGGCCAAGGAATTATTCAAGATTGCAAACTTTCTCATTTAGGCTACGGATTAGTATTGATGAATGCAGACACAAGCTTGCCTGTTGTGAGTGAGTTTCAAATTGATGTTTTAAAAGGGTATCTCAATACCTTGTAAAGATTTAATTAATTAAATGTAATTACAAATCAATCTTTAAACTTATCGGACAATGGTCTGACCCAAAGTATTGGGAATTTATGTCTATTGATTTTACTTTTGTAATCAACGAATGACTAATCAAAAAATAATCTATTCTCCAACCTGCATTTTTTGCTCTAGAGTTAAAGCGATAACTCCAAAAGGTATAAGCAACCTCTTCTGGATTTAAATACCGAAAGGTATCTACAAATCCGGCATTGATAAAATTATCCATGCCATCTATTTCAACCTGAGTATAACCAGCTGTTTTATTGTAATTTGATTTATCATTTTTTAAATCGATTGCTTTATGAGCCACATTTAAATCGCCACAAATAATTACTGGTTTAGTGCGCTCTAGCTGTTTTACATAGTTTAAAAAATCTAAATCCCACTGTTTACGATAATCAAGCCGATCTAGATTCTGACCAGAATTAGGCACGTAAACATTTACTAAATAGAAACTCTCATATTCCGCGCATTGTAATCGCCCTTCTGCATCGTGTTTAGTAATTCCTAAATCGTTAGTCATTGAAACTGGTTTTATTTTACTTAAAATAACAGTCCCAGAGTACCCTTTTTTTTCTGCTGAATTATAATATTGTTGATAACCATTTAATTGCGCCAAGGCTTTCTGTACCTCTTTATCTTGCGCCTTTGTTTCTTGTAAACACAAAATATCTGGATTCAATTTCTCAATAGTTTCAAAAAAATCTTTTTTTACGATGGCCCTTATACCATTAACATTCCATGAGACTATTTTCATTTTATATTTTGTTTCAATTTAGTGTACTAATCTATAACTTCTAATTCATTTATCACAATATGAACACCAGGAGATAAATAAGCTGCATCTTCAGCTGCTTTCTTTTCAGCGATGGAATGTACTGTACCAAATAGTTTTACTAAACCCTCTGTGGCTTCCACAGTTATTGCATTCGCTTCAATATCTGCTGAGCGCAAAAAAGCTTTATTTATTTGTTCTTTCACATCTGCTGGTTGTATGGATTGTTTAATAGTAATGGCATTATTTATCCATTTTACACCAATAATATTTTCTGCCACACGTTTAGCAGCATCTTTTTGGTAAGCCCAATCTACCTCACCAGATAAATTAACCCAACCATCACGGACTTCAACCGAAATTTCATCTTCAGGCACAGCTGTATTCCACTCAAAAGCTTTCACTATAGCCTTACTAATCTCTAAATCGGTCTTTTGGTAATTTGCACCATATTTAACTTGAATATCTCCAACTAAAGCTTTTACTCCTCTTACGTTTTTCACTGCGTCTTCTGCTGCCACTTTTTTGCGATAATCATCTAAAACACCTGTAAGCATTACGGTACCATCCTCTACTACCACTCCAATTTCGGTTTCATCTACATTAGGTTGCCAAGCTAACTCTTCTAATATATCACTTTTAATTTCTGAATCTGTTCTCATGATTTCTAGTTGTTAGAACTTAATTTAATTAAGCATTAATAATTTATTAAGATGTAATTTTTAGTTTGCAAAGACTTTTAATTGGTAATATCTATTTTAAAAAATCTGAATTTTTATAAGTCGGATTTGGATATTTATAAAAGCCCTCTCCTGTTGAAACTCCTAATTTATTTTGATCTATAAAGTTCTCTTTTAGGTATTTTACTGTTTTAATTTTTAATGGATCATTAGTTTTCTCAGCAGCCATTTTATCAATATTGTAGGCTGTAGTAATACCAACAACATCGAGAATACCAAATGGTCCTAATGGTGCACCTGTAGCTTTCATCCACGTTTTATCTATAATCTCTGGTTCTGCAACATCGTTAACTAATAAGCTAGTTGCAGCACTCAATAATGGCACCAATAATGAATTTAGAATGTAGCCTGGTTGCTCTTTATATAATGGCAATGCTAACATACCTATGGCCTTTGCAAATGCAACAACGTCTTTAAAAACACTTGGATCCGTATTAGGATGACCCATAATTTCTGCCGTATTATGAATCCAAATGGTATTAGCAAAATGCAAGGCTAAAAATTTTGAAGGTCTTCCTGTGGCTTCTGCAAATTGACTTGGCAATAAGGTTGAAGAATTGGTTGCAAAAACGGTTTTTTCAGGAGCTACTTTTGCCAATTTATTGTAAAAATCTACTTTAATTTTCGGGTTTTCTGGCACAGCTTCAATTAATAAGTCTGCATCTTTTACTGCTTCTGCCAAATCCGAAGTATAGCTTAAGTTTTTAAACGTCTTATCAAGTTGTTCTTGTGTGGCATTTAGATCTCTTTTAAATGCTTCACTCATGGTATTAAACTTTAGTTTTGCTTTTTCTAAAGTGGTATCTTTAATATCATAAACAGTGACATTGAATCCATGAAATGCGGTTTGAAATGCAATTTGATATCCCAAAACTCCGCTTCCTGCTATGGTTATATTTTTATAATTCATTTTAATAGTTTTTTATTAATAACATAAAGAAGTGTACTTACATATAGATGGCATCGTACTCTACTTTAAGTTCATTTTTTACATCAGTGATGCCATCTGCTAAATATGCTGCTCTTAATGCATCATCTTTCTCTTTTATTGAATTTACGGTGCCTTGTAGCGTTGCTGTATTACCTTCAACAGTTACAGAAACATTATGAGCATCAATACTTGCTGAGCGCTTAAAGGCTTTATTAATTTGATGTGCGACATTGTTGGATATGGTTTTTTCTGTTACCCTAATATCATTGGTAATACTTTTTATACCCTCAATATATTCTAAGCTTTGTTCTGCCTCATTTTTTTGATAAGCCCACTTTACTTTTCCTGATAAGAAAACATAACCATCTTCAACTTTTACATTAATATCTTCTTGCTCTACTGACGCATTCCACTCTAAATCATCTATAATTCTTTTTGCAACATCTTTATCTGTAACGTTTTTATCATTTCTAACTTTTAGCTTTTCTACAATCGCTTTTACTCCTTTTACACCTTTTACAGCGTTTTCTGTAGCTACTTTTTCAGCTAAATTGTTTACTGTGCCAGTAAGCGTTGTAATGCCATTAACGACGTCTACTCCTAATTGCGCGTCTTTAAGAATTGGCTGCCACTCTAGTTCCTCTAAAACGTCGTTTTTAATTTCTAAATCTGTTTTCATGGTCTCTTTATTTTAGTTCAATTACGCTTTGTTTATTGTAAAATTAGAACAGTTAATAGCAATAATTAATGACCCAGATCAGTATAAAAAATTGCCCTAATTGATAGTATTGAATTAGGGCAATTTTCTATAAGAACCCATAAAATGGATTTCTTAGATTCTACATTAATAATTAATAAACAACCTCTAACTCATTGTCAACCGTCCAAACACCTGGTGCATAATAAGCTGTTCTTCTGGCATCATCTTTTTCTTTTAATGAATGTACTTTACCTGTTAACTTCACGGTGTGTCCTTCTGTAAGCACATTAATTCCTTTTGAATCAATATCTGCAGAGCGTTCAAAGGCTTTTTTAATTTTATCTTTTATATCACCAGAATCTACTACGTTTTTTAAAGTGATATTGTTGACTACATATTTAACACCAGGTAAATCTTCAACAGCTTTTTTAGCTGCATTTTTTTCAAAAGCCCACATGACCTCACCAGATAAATAAATCCAACCATCATCTACCTTAATATCAATTTTATTCTGAGGTACTGAAATATTCCATTTTAGAGCATTAACAGCAGAGCTCGCAATTTCTGTATCCGATTTATCAAAACCACTAGAATATTGTACTTGAATATCTTCAGCCACGGCCTTTACTCCTAGTACACTTTTAGCTGCATTTTCTGCCTCACGTTTTTTTACATAACTATTTACTGTACCTGATAGTGTTACAATACCATCTTTTACAACGACTCCAATTTGTGTCTCATCGATGTTTGGTTGCCATTGTAATTCTTCCAAAACATCTTCTTTGATACTTAAATCTGTTCTCATAATATTATATATTTAAATTAATAATAGTATAAAGGTATTGTGGTTTTAAAGCATTGACACTGACCTACATCAGACCACATTTTTTTTCTGAAAGTTTTAACATAGGTTTTGTTTTTTAGATAGAATATGAAATAAAAAGATTTACTAAGTAAAAGCTATTATCATATTTAACACCTAATCAGAGCTTCCTTTTTTAACCATAAAAAAGCTTCGAAATTATTCTCGAAGCTTTTTATAACAAACCTAGCAATCTAAAATTCTTATATTTTTTTTTAATATCTTTTAAACTAATTATTTCATGTTGTATCCTACAAAACCAAGTTATCTAGCACAAAATTGGTACTCCATAAAAAGAATACATCGTTCCTCGTATCCTCAGATATATTTGTAAATATTCTTAACGCATACTAAAAAGCTCTTGATGAAAAGATTTAGTAGATAGACCGTTTTTCAACAGATCTTTATGCAGCGCTTTCCCAAATCCAATAGGACCACAGAACCAAACGCTTGCCGATTTCCAATCTGGCACTAATTTTCGAATCTTTTCTCCATTTAATTTACCGTCCCTACTGTCAATTATTACATGTAAATTCACATTGGCAGCTGCAGCATCTGCAGTTAACTTCGTCAAGGCATCAGGTTCTATTTCGCTTGTACAGTGAAATAGATCTATAGGTTGAGCTTTTGGATTATGAAAAAGATATTTCATCCGAGAAATAAAAGGTGTTATTCCTATTCCTCCACCTATCCAGATTTGACGTTTAGCATCATCTGTAAATGTAAAACAGCCATAAGGTCCTTCAACAATTGCTTTGTCGCCAACTTTTAGTTTTTCGGGTAAGTGATTTGTGTAATCACCCAATGCTTTGGTGATAAACATAATACGAGGATTATTTTCATCCCAATCAGAGGCAATAGTATATGGATGCTGCCCTTCTTTCTTATCAAAACTAACAAAAGCGAATTGACCACTCTTATGTCCTTTCCAACCATCTTTAAGTAGAATCAACGTTTCTAGTACTTTCATTTTTGAAAAATAGTGTTGTGACTCTATAGTACCTTCTACTTTTCGTCGTTTACCAACCTGCTGTGCCAAAACAAGTATAGCTGATACTACTCCAACTATTAACAAAAATCCCATTACAATACCCAATGGCTTTGTCCATGAAGTAAAGTTAAATAATACTACTGTGTGAAATACCAAAGCAAGATAAACCACTGCAATTAAGGTGTGTGTCTTGGCAAAAAGCCGGTAGGGAAATCGCTTGATTAAAGCCAATATAATTAGTAGAACCAAACCATAGAAAGCCCATTCTCCAATGATTTTTGAAGGTCCATGTAGACTATCAAAAAATGCCTGAACTTGATTTAGTGAATTGGATTTTAAATGTGAGCCACCACCACCACGACCATGACCACCTTCTATTAATCCGAGGCTAGATAACCAATGTGGCGCTTTTGTAGCTACCCAATGAAAAATCGCAGCTCCAAAACCAATAATCCCTAACCATTTGTGAAGCCTATAAGATTTATCTAGTCCACCAAAAATGGGTTCTAACCAAACAGGACGAAGTGCCAACAACATCGCAATACTCATTACACCAATACCTATAACTCCAGAATATTGAATGAATAAACCGCGAATAGTTTTACCTGACATTGTATCTGGAAAAGGTACATTCGCAAATACCCATAAACTAGTTAAACCTACTAGAACTATCCACAATGAGATTTTGATATTTCTAAGCATAGTCATTTATTTTAGGCTATAACCAAACATATTTGGTTAATATTTATAGATTATAACAACGTTTTTATCCATTTTTAAAAAAGGAATAATAGAGACGTTATGTAGCACGTTCAATTATTTACAGGTAAATATATTAGATGAAATTAACAATAGACCTGACCTAAATCAGTATTGAATCTTTTCTTGCATTTATTAATTTTGAGTACACATAATAGAGGGTAGCAGCAATCACAACACTAAAAAAAGCAATTGCCATATCCTTTTGAGAATCCCAAACATCACCTTGTGTACCTAGGTAAGAAACACCTTCTTCTACGAAAAAAATATCGGCAACTAGCCACTCTATAATTTCATATAATCCACTTGCTGAAAGAATTATTAACACAGGAATTTTAAGTGCTATCTGTTTTGTAAATTTAAACCCTTTAAAAAGGAATTCTTGAAGTGGATAATATAATAATAAGCCAAAAGAAAAATGTACCAATCGGTCGTACTGATTTCTTGAAGAATGCATTATATCTTGAAGCCAATAACCAAAATTATTATGGGCATAAGTGTATTTAGAACCATAAACATGAAGGCATAAAAAAATACAAATCAGCAAATAACTAAAGTTGCTAAATTTGTATTTTTTAAACGTAAGAATTAAAAAAAGCAGTGCAATAACCGTTAACGTATTTTCTATAAGCCAATTATTTAGGTCGGTTGTACCAATTAAAGAATCTAACCAAACAACAACAAATAGCAAACCATACCAAAAAAGCTTATGTCCCATTACAGTTATAACACTGCTGTATAGTTTCATTTTAAAATAATTCTTTATAATGAATAACGAATGAAATAATTAACTTTCATTTTAAAATTTCATTAGCCACTAATAGATTTAACAGCGGTTAGTAACGCTTTCGGACTATGTATAGAATCGTAAACTGGCAATACTTTTTTATCGGTTTCAAATAAACCAAAAACTGCAGTTTGCGCTGTTCTTACAGAATACTCTACGGTAAACACAACATCTTTTGGTACCTCTGCAAATTGTCCTAAAAATGCAAAATTAGTAGCGCCTTTAGGTAATACTTTTGGTCTATCCCCAATTTTTCTTGGCATAAATAAACTATCAATATATGGCATTGCTGTTGGTATACAGTTTACCTTACCTGCATGTACTACCGGATTCATTAAATCTTGTACATTTAAATGATACCATAATTCTTCTAGTATTTCTCTACCAGTACATTCTGCCATTGTTTTATTTAAATGGTTTCCTTTTCTATCTGGGTATAAGCCATATCCCCAAAATATTTTTACATCCTCTGGTTGGTTTGGAAAATGTGGTTGACGTGCAATGACTATGGACATGAGCCAATTAGAATCGGTCATGGTTACTAAACCTCCTGTGCCATCTACATTACCCGAAAAATTCTCCATATAATCATGAAATGTACTATCCTTTAATGTTGCTGTAAAAGAGTACCATTTTTGTAAATCGATGTGATCACAAAAAGGATTTGGATTACCAAAAGCTTTATCTTTTTTCGCTAATGTTTTCCATAGTTGCCAAGATCCTGATTCCGCAATTCCTTTTAATTTTGCTGGTCTTTCCCAAGCACCATTATCGGTGCTTTCTGTAATAGAACCATTGGTAATAAAGACGTAATCATTTGCTCCGAGTACGATTTCATTTTTATCTTTTAAATGAATAACAGATGCTGTTTTTTTATCTGAAGACAGATTGAAATCAATATCCACGACTTCGTGACCCAAATCAAAATGCACACCGTAATCTTTTAAATAGTTTCTTAATGGAATAACGACAGAATGGTATTGATTGTATTTGGTACGCATCACTCCACCCAATCGTTTTAAACCATCTATTAAATGAATAAAGCGTTTCATGTAACGTCTCATTTCAACAACACTACTCCATTTTTGAAAAGCAAACATGGTAGACCAGATATACCAAAAGTTAGTTTCAAAAAAGGCTTGATCAAACCAATCTTCGATTCTTTTATTACCTAACGATTTCTCGGAAGCGAATATCAGTTTTAAAAATTCTGCTTGCTGTTTTTTAGATAGTCGATAAGAAGACACATCCATTATTTTCCCTTCTTTCAAAAGTCGCGCTTGTCCGTTAGATACAAATCGTTTATTAAATTCAAACGACTCATCGCGTACGGAAACATTTGGATCATCGTAAGAAGGAATGTTAGATAACAGATCCCAATAACAAGCATAATGTGCTTCATGCATTCTACCTCCTCGTACTACAAAACCTTGGTCTTTATCTCCTGCTCCATCCAAAGCTCCTCCAAGGATAGTATCTTTTTCTAAAATATGTATATTATGTCCTTGTACGCCTGCATCTTTAACTAAAAAAACAGCACTTGCAAGGGAAGCTATTCCGCTACCAATGAGATAGACTTTAGCGTCTTCTGGGTTTTTATTTTTATGTCGCTTCATAATTTTATTTTATTTCCTCAAGAAAAGGGACTACTTTTCTTGAGGACTTGTTTACTTAATGTTTTAATGTTCTAAGAGCTGCTTCAAGATTTACTTTTAAATTTTTGTCATGGCGTGTAATTGGTGGAATTTCCAAATCAATATCCAATAATTCATAAACTGCCATCTGTGCTGCTCTAACAGAATATTCAACTGTAAAAACAGTATCGTGTGGTATTTCTACAAACTGACTCACAAAGGCCAAATTTCTTGAAGTTTTTGGCACTGGCAATGGTCTATCCGTATTGGTACGTGGCATAAACATACTAGTGATATATGGCATTTTACAAGGAATACAAGTTGCTTTTGAAAATACCTCATCCATATCAAATCGAAGATGACCACAGATTTCTTTAAGAATATCTTGACCATTACAATCAGTCATTGACTTACTAACAAAGTCACCAATACGATCTGGTCGTAAAGAATAGCCCCAAAACACTTGTACGCCATCTGGTTGTTGTGGATAACGTCTTTGGTGTTTTAATACAATTGACAATAACCAATTTGAATCCTTAAAAGTCACTAGTGCTCCTGTACCATGTTTGTTACCTGTTAACGCTTCCATTTTATCAAAAAACACAGGGTCTTTTAATGTTACAATAAATGACTCCCAATTAGATTCTGGTATGCTAGAATTAAATACAGCAGGATTACCAAATTCAGGACGTCCTTTTGCTAGTTTTTCCCATAAAACCCAACCTTTACTATCTTCCTTGGTTAAATGCTTTGGTGGACTTGTCATTGACCCAATACTGGTTGCATCTCCCATAGAACCATTTTGAAAAAATACCAGGTCATTCTTACTAATAGGAATCGTTTCTGTTTTCCCTTCAAAAACGTATTCTAGTTGGTTTACAGCCCATTTGCCATCTTCATCATCAAAATCGAGATTTAAGTCAGTAACCTTGTGTCCTTTTAAAATCTTAACTCCTTTTTCTACCAACCAAGCTTCTAAAGGACGAACAATAGAATCATATTCATTGTAAACCGTACGTGAAATTCCACCCATAGTTGCAATTTGTGTAAACTGCTTTAAAAAACGATGCATATAGCGTTTGAACTCTACAGCACTATGCCATGGTTCAAAAGCAAATGAAGTAATCCACATGTACCAAAAATTTGATTCTAAAAGTTCTGGCGATAACCAATCTGTAATTCTATCATTACCAAGCTTTTCCTCACTGGTTTCTAATAGCCTCAAAAGTTCAAATCGATTGTGCATTGAGAGACCCAATGAAGAAAGATCTGGAACCGCTCGGTTTTTATTGATAATACGTGCGTGAGCATCTGTTTTAACCACTTTATTGAATTCTACAGTTTCATCATAAACGGATTTATTAGGATCGGTAAGTGATGGAATTGTTTTCATTAGTGACCACATGCACTCATAGATGTCTGCACATAACATGCGTCCTCCACGCATTGAGTAACCACTTTCTGCATTACCAGCTGCATCCAAAACGCCACCCAATACAGGTAATGCTTCATAAATTGTAATATTTTCTCCTGGAATCTTAGCATCTCTGATCATAAATGAAGCAGCTGCCATGGACCCGATACCTCCACCTACTAAATAGGCTTTAGTTTCTTTTATATTAGTTCTCATTATTTCTATACTTTTTGGTCTAGAATATTATTCAATCTCTTTAAATCAAAGGCCAGAAATATTCTAAAAATACCAGCAGAAACAAATGCCATAGCCGTCATATAAACAATACTTAAACCTGCAAAAACAGGATTAGCTAATAACAGAAATGAAAATATTAACGTAAGGAATCCTAAAAATAAAAGCCATCCCCAAGAAGCGACTCCTATGGATTTAAACTGAAAGGATAATCCTATTGCCATAAATCCTTGGAACAAAAGCCAAAATCCGACATAAAATGGTAAAATTGCCATTGTAAGCATTGGATGACTTATTAATAATAGACCTATAATTAAATCTATGATGCCACCTGCCAAATACCATCCCCAATTATTTATTTCATTTCTACTAGAAATAGAAAATACAATTTGAGAAATCCCTGAGACAAAAATAAATACGCTAAAAACAATACTTAATGACACATAACTTGCTAATGGTGTTTGAAACACCCAAATACCTGCTATAATGTATAATACACCTAATATTAGTGATATCCACCAATGTTTTACAGCAGACTGTACTGAACTTAAAACTGTAGTTGCCATAACCTTATTTTTTTAATTTACATTGTCTTTAAAAAGGTCTTTTAAGGCAGTCCCTAGCTCATTAGTATCGTGAGTAAACTCGCGTTCAAATTTTTGTTCATTTGCTTTTGCGGTTTCATTAAAAGTGATCATATCTTCTTTGAATTTTTTAGATCTTTGAGCTAATTTCTCTTTGAGTTCGATGTTTTTTTGTTCTAACTTATCTAATGCTGTTGTCAATCTTTCTTTTTCATTGTCATTAGCTTTTGAAATTTTTAATCTCAATGCTGCAATTTCCTTTTCTGTGTTTTCAATAGTTGCTTCTGAAGCTGTTTTAAATTTTTGCCAATCCGCTTTTACTGTCGTTTTAATTTCTTCACTGGTATCCTTTGCTCCTTGTGATAAATCTTTATTAAGCTCTTTTACATCTTCTTTAACTTGTTTAGCATCTTGTTTAGATGTTTGTCCACAACTTGTTAAAACTGTTCCTGTCATAAATATTATTATGATGAAGGATAAAATATTTGTTTTCATAATTTATTGTTTTAAAAATTATTTTATTTGTTTGTTTTCCAAAAATCTTTAAGTCCAACCAAAAGTTCATTCATATCGTTTACAAATGCATGCTCAAAAGTTGTTTTTAAGACTTTATCGGATTCATTAACATTATTTAAATTTGTTTTTAGTTTTTTATTAATATCTGCTAAGCTCTTTTTTAGATTATTCTTTTTTTGCTCTAATACATCGAGTGCAGTATTTAATTTTTGTTGTTCTTTTTTTCTGACTAGTAAAATTTCCTTTCGTAATGCTTCTATTTGAGCTTCTCTTTCTTTAATTGCAACCTGAGCATCACTACTAAATTTTTCCCAATCTACATTTTCGGTCACTTTAAATTCTTTTTGAGAACCTATTGGTGGATCTTTATCTTTTTTAGCCACAGAACCACAACTTATTAATAGTGTTACCATTAAAGTCACTATGACAAACAAGAACAATATGTTTGTTTTTTTGAGCATAATTTTACATTACTAATTCAACTTCTCGTTTTAATTTATAGTGTTCTTTTAAAACCATAGTGCTATCAAAATCATAAATATTTAAGACACCTGTTTGCACTTCTACTTTTGAAATTTCAGTAGCTGGTATATCTAAAATCTCTGTCATTAATGCTCTAATAGAATTTCCGTGAGCAGAAACGAGTACTGTTTTCCCCATTACTAATTGTGGCACGATTGCTTCAAAATAATATTGAACAGCTCTTTGCTTAGTATCTTTAAGCGATTCGGTTACTGGTATATCTGAGCTTTTTAGATTCTGATATTTATAATCAAATTTTGGGTGCCTTTTATCATTTATTGAAAGCGCAGGTGCTGCGTCATTATAGCCTCGTCTCACTTTCCAGAAAAGGTCTTCACCTACTTCACGTTTTACTTCATCTTTATGTTGTCCTTGCCAGACACCATAATGACGTTCGTTTAATTTCCAACTTTTAATAAAATCTATGTGTGTAATATCTGCAGTCTCCATTATAATTGAAGCTGTTTTTATTGCTCTTTTTAAATAAGAAGAAAAACAAATATCAATGTTCACATTATGATCTTTAATCATCTCTCCTGCCATTTTAGCCTCAGCGATCCCTTGAGGTGCAAGGTCTACATCTGTCCATCCAGTAAAAATGTTTTCTACATTCCAGATGCTTTTTCCGTGTCTTATAAGAATTAACTTTCCCATTTCAATTTATCTTTATCATTTACTATCGCATTTAATACCATACTAAAAAACATCAATCTTGTTTTTATTCAAGCATAACAAAAGCTTTTGCTTCATCTATTTGTGAAACATCAAAATAGCGTTCTTGTCTTCCTTTACTTGCTCTGGAAAAGAAAATACTATCTATAGGAATTAATACTTTTAAGATATTGCTATGTGCAACTATAGCCAAATGGCCTAATTTTTTATAATTTCTGAGTACATAGAGCGTATCTTCAAAAAAAGCTTTTGTACTGCTATTTGATAGTTTCATCTCATCGAGCTTAACCAATAGGTTAACTTGCTTAAATCCTTGTTCTATCTTTTCTTCAAACAACTGTTGACAATATTTTTCATCAGTCTCAGTGAAACCGTCAATAACTTCTATAAACAATGTGTTGTTATTGAATTTTTCAATTTGCTCAATCATAACTTTTGAATT
The DNA here is from genome assembly GCF_003386165.1 of Winogradskyella eximia. Lineage (GTDB taxonomy): Bacteria > Bacteroidota > Bacteroidia > Flavobacteriales > Flavobacteriaceae > Winogradskyella > Winogradskyella eximia. The sequence continues at coordinate 283,135 of NZ_QRDV01000005.1, forward strand.
TTAATAAATTAGGCCTTCGATACATTTAGCATCAATCTACTATGTCTTCACCTAAAGCACTATGTAGTTGATATAATTTTTCTTCTTCTCTTTTAATACGTTTTTTTAGCCTGTTTTTTCTTGCTTGACTGTAAGAATCAGAAATGGCATCTTTATAACTTTCTAAACGTGATTCTAATTTGTTAATTCGTGCTTTTGTAGATGTCTTAATTTCCTTTAAAGCTGATTTTCTTTTAGTTTCTAATTCAGCTATTTTAGCTTTTCGTTTGGCTTTTAAGTCGGCTATTTTAGCTTTAATTTTAGTTTTTTCTTCTGCAGTTGCTTTTTTAAGTTTTTGACGTTGGTCATCGATGTCTTCTTCTAAATCTTCGATTTGATCATCCACGTAATCATCAAATTCTAATCCGGCTTCGCTTCTTATAATTTCTGAGCTTAATCCTACAAGAGCATCGTCTACAAACACTGAACTATCTTCTGCTACTTCTGCAACAATAGCAATAGTGCCTACATTCATTTTATTACTGACTTTTTTAATAAAATTATCTTCAAAATCATAGCGACTAACATCCCAAATAGCACCTACTGCTGTACCTGTATATAAGCCTATTATTAATCCTAATGGACCTGCAAATGCACCAATAATACCGCCAAGAGCTAAGCCTGTAAATGTTCTCCAGCCTTCTCCATCTGTTTGGTCATTTAATACTTCGTAATGATTGTTTTCTTTTTTACGAATCATCATATGTTCATAGAGTGTAATATCTCCATAAGCATCTAATTCTTTTATTTTGTGCAAAGCCTCTATAGCTTTTGTTTCTTCCTTAAAAGAAACGACGATAATGTTTGCCATTTTTTCTAATTTTTTATTATTAATATGTATTTACTTAATTTAAATTCATTTAGAAGCTAATCTGCTAACTCTCCCATTTCTTCATCTAACTCTCTTAGCATAATAGACTCTTCACCAAAAGCTTCTAATCTATCTATAAGATATTGAACTTTGCTTAGCTCCTCTGCTTGTTCTTTGCAATACCACAAGCCTAATTCTACTACCATAAAGTTTCCTTCTTTATGAGCCGCTTCTGTAAGTGCATAACATTGTGTGGTAATTTCTTTTTCGTGTGCCAATGCAGAAATGATCACATCCGGAAGGCTAATAAAATCTTGTTTTGGTTGTTTTAATGCTGGTGTAACAGGTCTAATGCCATTAGCTAAAAGCATTTTTTTGGCTTTCTCTGCATGCACTAGTTCCTCTACACTATATTGCTTAAATAACCTTGCAGCTCCTACAAACCCTTTATCATCTAACCAGGTTGACATGGCTAAATATATTCTTGAAGAAAACTCTTCTTGTTCTACTCTATAATTGAGCAATTTCACCATTGCTTCGCTTAAAAATTCTGATTTAGTTTTCATTTTATTTATGTTTTAAATATGAATTATAGTGGTAATAGTTTATTGTAAATATGTTATTACATGTCAAAATTAAAGTGTTCTAAAACGGATTACACTGATCTGGGTCAGCGCATTAAAATTGACACAAATCATTTTAAAGCTCGTGCTTTCCAATATACTTCAGCTTCATTTTCCATTTTTTCTAAGCGTGTATAGTAATCTGGAAACTCTTTTAAATGTGCCCAAGCAATTTTTCCTGTTAAAGCTTTATCATCATTAGTAACATTAGTTTCTGGATAACGTGTGCCATGTTCAAATTCAACATTTACACCTTTGGTGAATTCATTCAATTGTATTTTATTCCAATTAATACCAAGATTATTACCTATCTCTTTTGCTTCTAATACATTCAATTTTTTCATTTCATTTCTATTTAATATTCAAAATTAGATGGATATCTAAAGATTAGCACTGACCTAGGTCAGAGCGATAAAAAACCTATATTTTTTAGGTTTTAATATGAAGAACTAAGGAAATATTAAAGAAGAAAAGTTGAGTTAATTACCCTCTGTTTATAAGGATGTAGATAATACCAATTAGAATAACACTTCCAAAAGCAAGTGCTACTAATTTTCCTGTAGCTTTAGATCCTTTAAATACCGTAATACCCAATTTTACAAGCATATTACTTATGGTAGCCGTAATAATAACAGATGCAGCAAGCTCTAGTTTTGTGTTATCTAATGAAAACTTCGCCATACTTATAGTAATGGCATCAGTATCTGCCAAACCAGCAATTAACGCAGAATAGTATAAGCCACTTTCTCCAAAAAACTGATGACTATAGAACACAGCAAAAAGAATCACAACATACATAACCCCAAAACCTATTGCATTTAAAATATTTAAAGGGTTACCAAGTTTAATATCTGTATCTGGTTTATTATCATCCTTATGCATTAGTATTAAAGTTGCTATGATACAGACCAATGTTAATAAACCAAATGGCAAGACTAAATATTTTAATATTTCGAGATTAAATATATAAGCCAACAGCGCCAGCCTTGGAAACATAATGGCAGATGCAACAATAATACCTGCACTATATTTTTTGGAAAGCTCTGGTGATTCTTTACTTCTTGATGCGTAATTCCAAGCAACAGCAGTACTAGATATAAGACCTCCAAGAATAGCGGTAAGAATGATGCCTTTTTTAGAACCTACAAACTTCACTAAAAAGTAACCTATAAAATTTAAAAACGATACAATTACTATGATTGAACCAATTTCAAAAGGGTTTAATAAGTTGTTAGTACCAAATGTTTTGTTGGGTAGAAAGGGAAGAATTAACAATGCAATAATTGAGAATTTTATAAATGCAAAAAGCTCTTCTGAAGTGATGTTACTTATAAATGATCTAAACCGTGTTTTAAGAGAAAGTAATGTTACAATAATAACAGCCGTAGCCACTGCATCTCGGTAATATTCTGCAGAAACCATTATACCTAAAACAAAGGTTGCTATTAAGGCTAAATTTGTGGTTAAGCCTTGGCTGTATTCTTCCTTTTCTTGTACAAAGTAATGAAACGCTAGAAACAATATAAACGCACCCAAACTTATACTTAGTAACCAAGGTGTATAAAGTGCCGTTAAGTTGGCTAAAGAAAAACCTAAAATAGCAACGATAGGAAAAGTGCGTATGCCAGCGATGCCTTTTTCTTCTTTTAGTTTATCATATTCTCTTTCTAATCCAATGATAAGGCCAATTCCCAAACTAATGAGTACTCCTAAAATATAAGAGTCCATAAATTCAGTTATACCTTGAAAAGCATTCATAAATGTCTTTTAATTTATCAGGAATTAAAAGCGGTAATTTTTAAAAATTAAGAATTGAAGAACAACTACTTAAAACGGCTATAATCATCGCAAATAGTATAGCGTTGATAATAGCATTTAAGCCATTTCACAGCTATTGAGTAAAATTTAAAATACTCAATAGCTGATTTTATTTTACATATACTTTTCAAGAAATCTAAAAAACTCTTTTTTTAGTTTTGAGTAAATTTCGCGTTGCGTTTCTATGCGGTTTCTAAATTCGATATGTTTTTTAGCTAAAGGCATATCTATAGCATCTTCGCCTTCGATACTTTGACCTTCAATACGGGTTTCGTGTTCTTCAATAACTTCTTCTAAATCTTCAATGACACTACCATGAAGCACAAATTCATTTTGATAATGCTCTAATTGTGCTAAAACATCCTTATCTGTCCAGCGTGTTACTAATTCACTTAAACGGTTATTGAACGATTTTAATTCATCTTTCCAAAAGTCGAGTTCTCCTTTCCAAAGTTCGTGTTCAAAATGCATGTTCGAATTGTATAAAACATCAGTTTTCATAGTATTATTTTTTAAAAATTCTATATTACAAAGGTTGTTTAATATTGAAACATTCAAAATGATCTGAATCATTGTGGTAAAAAATTCAGAAAAAAGTGTTTAAATTTTAATAATATCTGTAGGTGTTTCTATTAAAATAGTTTTACTGCCTCTCAATGCAATAGGCTGTTTCATAATCTCAGGATGATGTTGAATCATCTTAATCCAATCATCAGTAGAAAAATTATGAGGCTCAAAATTTGTATTGTAAGCAGGATGGTCTTGATTTACTAGATCTGCTACTTCCATGTGTAATCTAGTGGCAAGTTCTACTATTTGAGTACCAGTGAGATTTGTTTTTAGAATATCAATGTTGTCAAGTTTTAAACCTTCTGATTTTGCATAAGCCAAAGTTTGTTTGGCTCTTACTGATTTAGAGTTATAAAACAATGTGATTTGTCGGTTTGATGTCGCAATTTCTCCCATGTCACTTAAGTTTATTTTTTATCTTTTCTTCTTCTACATAATGTTCTAATAACGCTTTTAAACCCGTTAAATATTCCTCCATAACCACCTTGTCTAAATGTGGATGTTGACTTACTGGTAAGGTCATTGGGCTTTCGTCTAATGAGCGATAAAGCTCAGGATAGTTGGTTTCAATATTTAATGTGAGTGCACTTATTTCTGTTAGTATATTCTGTAAACTTTTCATTATTAGTAGCTTTGATAATAGGATCTTATCCGTATAAAAAACATCATCGCATTCAATTAAAATTAACGATATCTCTAATTACATCTCCATTTTATAGGTAGAGGTAAAACAGCGTTATAGATTAAGTATACTGCTTAATTTTTGGTATGCGTAAAATCTAATTGTTGTACCATTTTCTCCTTATCAATCATGTATTCAGTGACTTTAAAAATTTCTTTTCTGTTGTTTCTAAACACCTTCACAAAATCTGCCATTTCATCCTCAATTAATTGATGTTCTTCTCTAAATTTAGGAGAAACATAGGTAAGCGGATCATCAACTAACTCTGCCAAATGATGCAAATGTGAATTCACTTTAGCTAGCAGTAACGCACATTGTTTATCTACTTCTAATAGATTCATTTCAATATCATACACCATATCTATATTTTCCTTATTAGAAATCCACATAAAATATTTATCTATAAGAAGATGTAAAAATCTTAAATCCTTATGGTAGAAAACAAGATCAGATTTCCAGTGTTCTGTAAGTACATACAATTGTTCCCAACTGGCTTCATTTATGTAATTATCTTTTGGTCTAATTCTAAAATCTTTCATTATTGCATTGGTTTATAACGTTATATCAAAAAAAGCTTTTGACAATTAAAAGTAATAATGAAATAAGGGTTACAAAATGACCTGAATCAGTCTAAACATAAATATGAATTATTACATATTAATGAGGTATTATTAAATAGACTAAACTTTTTTTACCAAAAAATCGTGAACATACTAATTAATTATTCTTTTAGCAGTAAGCTTTCTCACACAAAAGAATTGGAGCTAAGCGACATCAACCTTAACTCATAATCATCTCATTATTAAAAAACACATAAAGTAATGCACATAGATTTCTAAAATATTTCATAGCTTTATAACAAACTTAATTAAGCTATAAAACTCTTGTTATCCCGAAATAAATTAGGGGTAAATAGGGTGATTATGCTTATATAACTAGTTGCCAGTAATATGAAAAAAACTCTGCTAATATTAATAATACTGTTTTCATTTGAACTTTATTCACAAGAAATAATAAAGTTTTCAGATGCGGAATTTGAATTTTGTCTGACAAAAAAATGCGGAGAAACTGACTGTGAAATAACTAAAATTGAGGTTCTGAAAAATGGAATCTTAAAGCAAACTATAAAACCGAGCGAAAACTATTTCAGCAAAACATTTCCAAACGACCAACTATTCGCAATTGAGGATATGAATTTTGACGGAAAAACGGATTTTAGGCTAATGGAATTTCTTCCTGCTGGACCGAATGTTCCTTTTCTATTTTGGATTTATAATCCGACAAATGAACTCTTTGAAGAAAACAAAGATTATGGAGAAATAACTTCACCTGAATTTGATTACGAAAAAAAGCAAATTAATTCGACTTGGAGAAACGGTTGTTGCGAACACGGACGAGATATTTATGAATTAACAAACGGAATTCCAAAATTGACCGAACGATTTGTTATTGGACATAATTCGGAGGACAAAGAATATTATGAACATTGGAAAGTTGAAAACGGAGAATTAAAACTAATTGAAAAGAAAGTTGAATAAAATACTACTGGCAACACCGTATATAATTTATTGCTAGTTCTAGCCTACTTACGAAAATCCTCGCGGATTTTCTATTCGGTTTTTATTTGCTAAATTACGTGCTAAACCACGCAACAAACCATATACAAACACGTTGTACACAATTAACCATAACATCAAAATCAGATTAATTCCTCAAACTAACGTAAGGAATTTTAAAGATTATTTTATTAACATAATTTTACGTTAGTCGAGATTATATGAAAGACATAATTTCAGTTGGGTTTTATTTACCAACCAAAGAAGATGATTTTATTGAATTAAAAAGTAACGAATCACTTTCAGATGCAGATTTAGTAATTTTTTGTCCAAATTTTGATAACGCTCGTTTTTCTTATGGGCATAATTCTTCTTACAGAGGAAAGACAAGTTATAATTTAGATGATTCATCAAGAATCGTTGAATCTGCTAAACATTGGAATCGTGAGTTAGAGGCTTATTTAAAATGTGGAAAGAATTTATATATTTTACTTTCCCCTAAATATGAATTTTACATTGATACTGGTCAAAGGCGTACTAGCGGAACTGGAAGAAATCAAAAAGTAACCAATATAGTTGATCTATTTAGCAATTATAAACTTTTACCTTTTGACTTAAAAGTTCATAATGCGAGTGGAAAAAAAATGGTTTTGCAAAATGATCTTGTCAAATCGTTTTACAAATCATTTGAGAAAGAGCTAACTTTTCAAGCGTATTTAGAGCCTTCAGATAAATATACCGAATTAATAAAAACAAAAAGTTTAGATAAATTATTGTCTATTAAATTTCAAGAATTTGAAGGTGAAGTCATTGTCTTGCCTTACATAGAAACTGATAGAACTGATTTCTACAATGAAGATGATGAGTGGAATGCAGATGCCTTAAAATTCGGAAAAAAACTAATTCACTCATTAATAGAGATTGATAAGAATTTATCTTCTCAAGAGGTTAAATCACCTAAACCCGATTGGCTTAATAATGAAGTTTTCGAATTAGAAAAAGCTGAGAAAACAAAAAAATTGATTCAAAAAAATCAATCTAATATTGAAAAAATCAGGCAAGAAAATCAACAACTAGAATCTGTATTGAAAGCAGAAGAGAGTATTAAAGACTTATTGTTTGAGACAGGAAAACCTTTAGAAATAGCAGTAATTAAAGCATTGGAATTACTTGGTTTTGAAGCAGAGAATTTTGACAATGGTGTTTTAGAACTTGACCAAGTAATTACATCACCTGAAAAGTTAAGATATATTGGTGAATGTGAAGGAAAAGATAACAAAACAATCGATATAAGTAAATTTAGACAACTTTTAGATTCTTTAAATGAAGACTTCGAAAGAGAAGAAATAAAAGAAAAAGCATTTGGATTATTATTTGGAAACCCAAAAAGATTAATTCCATTAAACGAAAGGAAAGAGTTTTTTACTCAAAAATGCATTAATGGAGCCGAAAGAGAAAAAATCGGATTAATTAAAACAGTAGATTTATTTTTTATTGCACAATATTTAAGGAATAATTTAGATAAAGAATTTCAGAAAAATTGTCGTGATGCAATATATAATGGTTTAGGAAATATTATCAAGTTCCCCGAAGTTCCAAAAAAATAACTGTGTACAACACTGTATATAATTTATTGCTAGCTTCTCGCCTACTTACGAAAGTCCTCGCGGACTTTCTTGGTCGATAATTATTTACTAAATTAGTTGCTTAAACCACGCAACAAACCATATACAAACTCGTTGTACTTCATTACCAGAAACCGCTAACCAATGATAAAATTCTTTAGAAAAATACGCTACGACCTTATGGAAAAAACAACGCTGGAAAGTATTTAAAGTATGCTATTGGAGAAATTGTTTTGGTTGTTATTGGAATTTTAATTGCGCTGAGTTTAAATAATTGGAATGAATCAAGGAAAAATGAGATCATTAAACAGCAGTTAATTGAAGACTTAATTGTAGAATTACAATCATCGAGGGTTATATTAAATGATGCTATTGCCCTTGGTGATTCTCTGATTGCAGACGGTCAATTGTATTTAAAACATATTGGATCTAAAGAATTGACAATTGAAATAGATTCACTCAAAAAACTTGGAGATTTTATAACATATGGTATTCCTTATGATCTCAATTTACCAATTTATGAAGATTCAAAATCGTCAGGCAGGCTTAGTATGATTAATAATAAGAAAGTACTACTACTTTACGCTGAGATAATGTCTGCCGACATTGGTGGATCCATTCACCGTAAAATTAGTAATGATATGTATTATAATGGTTCTGACTGGGAACTAAGAAAGGAAATAGGATTAAGCGAAATTTTATCTACGTCTAATGAAATGATACCTGAAAGATTTAGATTAACTGAAAAAGAATTTTTGGAAATCCTAGCACGTCCTTCTACGTTTGCCACGTTAAATAATTCTTTACAGATGAAAGTTGTAAGGATTAATTATATGAATCGAATAAGCAATGGAATGACAGAAGTTATTGGATTACTTGAAGAAGAAAAAAAATAATCTTAAGTTATAAAAAATAACGAAATCAAAGATTCGACGCAGTCAAAGCACAACCCATGCATAATTAATTGCTTGGTCACTGCCGACTTACGAACATTACTGCGGAATATTCTATCTGTGTTTTATTTGCTAAATTAGTTGCTTAAAACACGTAACAAACCATACACAAAACAATTGTATACAAACAGCAATAAAAAAATGTGTAAAACAAAATAGAAGAAAAGATTAGATGAATTTAAAATTTATATTAAGCTGGCTTTTTATAGTTCTGTTATTTACAAATTGTAACACCTCTTCAAAAAACAGTAATAGTAATTCAAAAGCAAATGAAAACGTTAGCAATGAAAAATTATCCAGCAATGATTTGTTAAATAGTAAAAACTTCGCATTTCCAAACGGTAAACTTAAATGCTTGGTGATTAGCTTTGATGATGGTCCTGAACATGACCGCTTATTGGTAAACAAACTCAACAAAGCAAACATGGTTGGCACTTTCCATTTAAACTCGGCTAGATTAGGCAAAAGAGCTGAATGGTTGAGTTCAGAATTGGGTAATGACATTTTCTTTGTGTCAGAAAAAGAAATAAAAAATCTATACTTTGGACATGAAATTTCTAGTCATACCGCCAACCACGTTGGACTAAATAATCAGAAAGATTCGCTAATAAAATTTGAGGTTTCTTCAGATATTGACAAACTTGAAGAATTAGTCGAAAAACCTGTTAAGGGGTTGGCATATCCTTTTGGCGCGTATGATAATCAGACCTTGAAATCACTAAAAGACTTAAACATTAAATATGCGAGAACTACAGAATCTACCCAAACTTTTGAGCTGCCAAAATCTAATTTTCTAACGTTAAATCCAACTTGTCATATTTTTGATGCTGTAAATTTTGGTTCTTTTTTTGTAAATAATGACCCTAAAGAAATGCAGTTGTTGAATATTTGGGGACATAGCTATGAGTTTCATAATAATTGGGAATTGGCTGATTCTATTTGTAATGTTTTAGGAAACAATAAAGATATTTGGTATGCTAAAACCATGGAATTAGTAGAATATCTAGAGGCTATTAAACAGCTAAAGTATACTAATAAAACTGTTTTTAATCCATCAAAAGAGATTTCTGTTTGGATAAAAAACACCAATGGTAACTTTGTTGAATTGCAACCAGAACAACGTATGCCAATTGATTTTAAAAGTTCTTATCAAAAAGTTAATACCATTGACAGTCTTTATCCTAAAGTCTCAACCAGCATAAAGTATCATGGTGATTGGACAAAAATTAATTATAAAAATCGTATTGTTAAATTCAAAAATTCACCTTTGAATTTTGGCGATATTGTCTTTGTTGGAAATAGCATAACAGAAAAAGGTGGTGATTGGAGTAAAAAGTTTAATATGCCAAACATTCGCAATCGCGGAATAGCAGGAGATGTTACAGATGGAGTATTAGAACGTATTAATGAAATTACACACTATAAACCTAAGGCTGTATTCCTATTAATTGGAATAAATGACTTATTCAATTTGCATTATCAAAAAGAAATCCCATCTGTAAAATATGTGGCGAACAACATTATTAAAATCACTGAAATTATTCATAAAAAATCGCCCGAAACAAAAATCTATTTACAAACCATATTACCAACTTCTGAAGCGTATATGGCTGACAATATCCATAGTGTGAATACTATTATCAAGAATTACGAAAACGAAGCACATTACGAACTTATTGATTTATTTAATGTGTTTGTTGATAGCAATGGATTAATAAAGCCAAGCCTAACGGTAGATGGCACACATCTTAATGAATTAGGTTATGAACTTTGGGTAAAAACAATAAAGAATAAATTAAAATAAATGCCAACATACAATATTGTATAACCAAAATTATTCCAATAAGTAAAATAGAATGTTTCTTATTTCTAATTTTATTAGTTTTAAAAAACAACAACATTAAAATTAACTGGTTTTAGATATGCAAGTAGGATTTCACCCATAATGTCGGGATTATTAGCAACATATTACTTAATGACATTAATTATTGATATTAAATTAATTCATATAGTTTGGGTGCCAATGATTGTAATTTTATATCCAACGTATTTTATAACAATTGTAAAAAACAGGTATTTAATTATAACTAAAAAAAATAAAAACTTACTACATAACAGCTTAAAATTAATTACCTACTCACTGACGACTTACGAGCATTACTGCGGAATATTCTATCTGTGATTTATTTGCTAAATTAGTTGCTTAAACACGCAACAAACCATATACAAACACATAACCATACGTAGCCAAACAATGCCGAGAATTGCAATTCAAACTGAAATAAAAGCCAATAGAAATATCGTGTTTGACCTATCTCGAAGTATCGATTTACACAAAATATCGACTGAGCACACGAATGAGAAAGCAATCGCTGGAAAAACGAGCGGATTAATCGGAATGGACGAAAGTGTAACGTGGAGAGCAAAACACTTTGGAATTTATCAAAATCTGACTTCCAAAATCATAGAATATGAACGACCGAAATACTTTGCGGACGAAATGGTTAAAGGAGCATTTGCGGAATTTAAGCACGAACATCACTTTGCGGAATCGAATGGAGGAACTTTGATGACCGACTATTTTAATTATAAATCACCTTTTGGAATTTTAGGAAAGCTAGCGGACAAATTGTTTCTAAAAAAATATATGACTGAATTACTGACCGAACGAAACCGAATCGTAAAGCAGTTTGCGGAATCTGAAAAGTGGAAAGAAATAATAACTGAATAAAGTACGAATGAACATTTTTGGTTTTAAGAAAAAACAGGAATATTCATCAAAGGATATTTTAAAGCAACTAGACAAGTGTGCAGAGGATTTTACATTCCCAATGTTAGATAATGGATATGTTTATCCTGTTCATTCTAAAATGAGTGCATATCGTGATGAAAAACGTTGGGCTTTGATAATCGAAGTTGTTGGATTTAATTATCGTGGTGGCGGACATAACGGAATTTCAAATTGCTTACACATTTTTGGAAATTGCATTGAAACAAAACCAGGAACTGATAACGAAAATTTCTTATATATAACGGACGATAGTTCAAGACATTCGACTTTTGACGAGGAATATTTAGAAAGTTTGAATCCCGAAGCCAAAACAATGGTTTTGAGAAATAAAGAAATGGCTATTAATCACAATCGTGAATTCTACCTAAAAAAAGGAATTGAACTTGAAGAAAACGACAAAATTTTCGTTTGGGAGTTTTTAAGAGGTTTAGAGCCAGAATACAGTAAAGAATTTGAGGCAACTGAACAGGAAATCAGAAAAAGAATTCCAATGGATTTGCAGAAGATTATGGAATTGACCGAATGGAATCATCCCGATTGTGCTGATTCAGAAATTCCGAGTAAAAATCAAACCTTTAAGCAAATAACAAAGGTTTTGGAAACTGGAAAAAAGAAATTTTATAAACCGACTGAAAAGCCAAATAATCATTGGAAAAATTGGCCTGATGGTGGTACTTTGTAGAAAAGTACGTATGATAACAACGTGTATAATTCATTGATATTTATAGCCTACTTACGAAAGTATTCGCGGATTTTCTATTCGGTTTTTATTTGCTAAATTAGGTGCTTAAACACAGAACATATCCATCAACGTCATTGTTCATTAGTTGAAAATTCTCGTGAATTATAAAATTATTGATTTAGATTATGTTTAAGAAGTTTATGAAATGGCTATTGAGAGGAATAGTATCAATAATTGTTTTTACAATATACCTTTTCACGTTACTTTATCCTTTTTACAACCTATTAGTCCCAGATTATTTAAGTTCTGATACTATAAATTTTATGCTGAATGTAATCTATCCACAACTGAAATTGATAGTATTTCAGGTAACCTGATTTACCTGAATTCTAGTTTAGCTGTTCCTGACATTGGCAATATTTGAAAAGTTTTGTATTCTATAAAAATAAAAGATAACCAAATAGGAAAAATAGAAATAAAAGAAACTGATTACGTCGGAATGTAAAACCATTCATAACCACGTTAGCTGTAATTTATGATGACTGAAACAAATCAAATAGAAAGAATTAAAATAAAGCTACGTTTAGCTAAGCACACAGATTACTTTTTTGAAGTCTTTGGCGCTTCATCTCATAAGTATGTAATACACTCGCCTATTGAATTTAAAGAATTAAAAAACTTTGAAAAGACATATAATATTTCCCTTCCAGATGCCTATACGGCTTTTTTAACTCAAATTGGAAACGGAGGTTTAGAGTATAAAAATTCTGTAGTTGGTAACTCAGCAGCAGGACCTGATTATGGTATATTTAAATTGGGACATCCTTTTCAATTCATCGCTGAACCATCATTGAAATATCTTGAAAAAGCACCATATTTTAATGAAAATACGACAGAAAAAGAATGGGAAAGTATCTATGAGAAAATGGATGATACTATTTCAGATGAAGATTATGATATAGAAGTCGCAAAAGCTTATTCAGGTATTCTTAATATTGGGTTTTCTGGATGTTCTGGTTATTTAGGAATTATATTAAACGGTGAAAATAAAGGACAAATTATTCAAACCTATGATGAAATTGAATACTGCCCTCATTTGTACAAAGAAATTAACTTTTTAGATTGGTATGAAAACTGGTTAAATGAAATTATTTCTGGAAAGAGAATTAAACAAAAAGAATGTACAAATGATTCAGAAGAAAGTTGCATTGAAAGATTTCTATCTGACAAAGAATCATATTGGAAATTTGTATCCTTATCGTACATAAGGTCTTTTAATAGGTTAAGTGTTTCTTCAATTGACGCATTAAACAAAAGCTATAGAAAAGAAAAAGACGATAAGGTTAAGCTATATATATTAAACCTATTAACTAAGTTCGATTACGAGAATACTAAAAAAGAAATAGCTAAACTTGCTAAACAAAACCCAATAGCATTTTTAAGAAATCTTCATTTATATAGTAAAGAAAAGTCTATTGAATGGTTAAGTGAAATTAACAACCTTAAAAAATCCAATGATTCTGAATTATTAGAGTATATAAAGCATATCACCAATATAGATATAAAAACGACAGCCAATAATTTAGATAATTAATTCTTAATTTTAGCATACTTACAAATAGTCCTGTATAATATTCAATCTGAGATTTAACCATATAAAAACACTTTAGAAAACATTTGAGAATTTATGACTAAAAAAATTATATGCGTTTGGATTGGAACTTTTAAATCTGAAGATAAACTCTTCAAAAACTATCTAAATTTTGATTATACAAACGATGACGAACCTGAATCGGAATTTGCAAAAGATTCTGGACTAGAATATTATGATGAGGATTTTATGGAAAGTTGGTGGTTTAGTAAACTAGAATTAAATGAACTAACTGAATATAAAGACAACTTACTCGACTCTGAATATTTTTTCGATGAACTTATAGCGGAATTAAAAAATAGAGACTTAACTAACCGGAATTCTATTTCATTCTTGTTTGGCGAAAAAGGAGCATACCCAACAAATGAAACCTTATTTGAATACAACGGAATGGAATCAAATAATAAACCAATTGAATTTGTTTACCGAAAAGAATACGAAGTGAAATAAAACAATTTGTCAATAACGTATGTAATACTTTTTATACCTACTTTCCAATACAGAATTAAGTATTCCATATTTTATAGTACTTTAAGGAAAACGAGGTACAAAAAGTGTTGAAATTTCCATAGATATTAGCACAACACTTCAATATATATAATCCACAATTTTAAAAAAAACACCTTAAGTTAAATGTTGACAAATATGAAACAAATTCACATTACCAATTCACGATATTCTACTTCGTTAATAATGTTTTCAACGTTACTATCCTTTTTAGGGTTAAATAAATCCTTACTTACAGGAAAAGTTTCAATTCTCGATTCTGAATAGTGCTTTTTTATTAATTCTGAGATATCAGATATTTCAAGACTATCATTTAACCATTGCTTCGAATCCTTTTCTGTAAAAATTACTGGCTGTCTATTTTTAGAATTATGAATTTTTTCAAATAAAGGAGAAGCAACTTTGGTGAGAATTGTAAATGTTATAAAACTCTCAATTACTGTATATATGCCTGCAAGTGCAAGAGGTGAGTTATCTTTATTTCTAAAATAAAATGGATATTTTTTTGACTTATATGTATGAGGTTCAAAAAATCCACTCACAGGTATAATACACCTTCTTTTCATTATACTATTCTTATATATAAAATGATCAAATACTTTCTCAGACCTAGCGTTTAAACCTCCTCCGAAACGAATAGATTCTTTGTAATACGGCTTTATTTCGTTTCCGTTTTTATCTGATGGAACAATACCCCATATACCAGGTGCAAGAGACTCACTTTGCTGTTGTGGAATAACTAGCATATTAGGATGAGAAAAACCATTATGATGATAATTAGGCTTATTAAAATATGACCTCAACCCTTGATCACTAAGGTTAACTTTAAAAAATGTTTCTAATCGCTTAACTTTGTTGGTAGTACTGGTATGAAAACACATCGCTTACTTTTTATTAAATTTAATGAATTATTCAATTAATGAAAAAGCTTATAACAACATTACTTAATGTTTTTAAAGAATTTATAATTTTGCTATTATTAATGTTCTTATTATCCTTAATAGGTGATTTACTTATTTATTTTTTAAGATAATATTTCCTATAATACTAAGTTTCTAGGGTTTGGTTTTAAACTCATTTTCTTTGAAAGGATAACACTAATACTACAAAAATCAAATCTCTCCTTTACAATCCCATAACAAGCATATATCCCTAATCCATTAATAGGGTATTTATCAACTACATCAGAGAAGTGTACAGCATCAAAATAGTCACCTGCATAATCTACAAATGTACTAAGTCGCATCAGCTTGCCTTGAGATGTTCTATTGTATCTTGTTGTTACCAAACTACCATAAATCAAAATTTTCTTTCCAACATGATCTCTCATTTTACTCGCAAAAACACCTTTGCTCATTCTCTCTTCTATTAAACTAAAATAACCACACAAAGGAAATCCTAACAGTTCCATTTCGTCATAAGCATCCTCAATCCAAGTACTATCGAGCTTAGGAAGTATAAATTCCTTATGTTGTGATTTAAATAGTTTTGCTTGATTACTCTTACCTCCTTTAGCATTCAACTTAAAAATTGCTTGCCACTGCAACTCTGTTTTGGTCTTACAAGTAAACCTAAACGCATCAATTCTTATTAATATGGACAATTGCTCTATACTTATAGCAACTCTATCTACAAAATCATCTAATGATTTATATGCTCCATTAAGTTGTCGCTCTGAAAGTAATCTTTGAATAGTATAAACTTCTACATTTTTCAGATAACCAAAACCTAAGTAAATAGATTTATCAATCAACCTATTTGGATGATCACTATTATTAATGCAAGGCAAACAAATATTTGCTCCTTGTTTTTTAGCCTCATGTAAATAATGCTCTGTACTATAAAATCCACCTCCATTATTCAATACAGCTGTCATAAACTCTAAAGGAAAATAACATTTAAGGTATAAGCTCTGGTAGCTTTCTACAGCATAAGAAGCAGAGTGCCCTTTTGCAAAAGCATAACCTGCAAAACTTTTAATTTGGTTCCATACCTCAAATATCAATTCATCAGCAAACCCTTTTGCTCTGCAATTAGAAATAAATTTTTGTTCCACAGCTAAAAACTCTTCTCGTGAACGATACTTACCGCTCATCCCTCTTCTTAGAATATCGGCTTCACCAAGAGTTAAATCAGCAAATTGATTAGCAACTTTTAATACATCTTCCTGATAAACCATAACACCATAAGTGTCTGGCATAATTTTCAACAAAATTGGATTTGCATTTTTCCTGTTTTCGGGATAACGGTGACGTTTAATAAACTCTTCTTTCATCCCAGAGCCTGAAACACCTGGTCTAATTATTGAACTTGCAGCTACCAAACCTAAATAATCCTGAGTTTGCAATTGCTGCATTAAACCTCTCATAGCTGGTGACTCTACATAATATGCACCAATAGCACCTCCTGATTTTAAAAGTTGGTTAATCTTTTCATCTTTTTTAAATGCTTCAACATTTGTAATATCAATAGATGAAATTTCAGGTCTATTCTCCTTAATTATCTCTAATGCATCTTTAATTTTTGCTAATCCTCGTTGTCCTAGTATATCGAATTTAAACACTCCGACATCTTCCGCAATAATCATATCAAATTGTACTGTTGAAAACCCTTTAGGTGGTAAATCTGTAGCAGAATAATAATGAACTGGTTTATCTAAGATGAGAATACCAGCAGAATGAACACTAAGATAATTAGGAAACCCTTCAATTAATTTTCCATATCTTAAAACTAACTTTGAAATATCATCTATGCTATCAATGGAGTAATTCCCCTCACTAAGCTTATCTATTTCTTCCTTAGGTAAGCCGAATACTTTACCTAATTCTCTGACAACTGCACGAAACTTAAACGTATTATAAGTAGCTAATAAAGCTGTATTAGAAAATCGTTGAAAAATATATGCCGTAACATCATCTCTATCTTTCCAAGAAAAATCAATATCAAAATCGGGAGGAGATGCTCTAAAAGGGTTAATGAATCTTTCAAAATACAAGTCTAATTCTATTGGATCTACATCAGTTATGCCTATTATATAAGCTACAATACTATTAGCACCACTACCTCTACCAACATGAAAATATCCTTTACTTTTTGCATAGGATACAATATCATAATTGATTAAAAAAAAAGACACAAAACCTAATGACTTTATAGTTTCTAACTCCGTTCTTAAGCGTTCAAACACTTTTTGATTTGGAAGAGCGTAACGCCTGTGTAGACCGTCATTGCAAAGTTTTTCTAGTAATAAATAATCGTTTTCAAATGAATCTGTGTATAGTTTCAAATTCTGTGAATGCCGCTCCTTTCCAAATTCAAACTTGATATTACAGTTTTCTAACAGTGCTTTAGTATTTTCTATGATATGAGGAAAGTCCAAAAAAATCCTATAGACGTCTTCTATGCAATACATTTTATCGGTTATTAAACATTCTTCTGACTTTTCTAATTTGCTTAATAAAATATTATTATCAATTGCTCTTAGAAGACGATGTGCGTTGAAATCTTTTTTAGTTCTTATGGTAACCGTTTGTTGAATAACTAATTTATCAGTAAATTCTAATAATCTTGAGAATCTAAGTTTTCGCAATTCTTCAAACGATACACCGATAAACTCATTAGAAGAAAATTTAGACTTTTCTAATTGTAACACTTTCTCAAATGGATATATAATATAACAATCATTGAAGGCTGGTGCAATCTCTGGAATTAATAACTTTCGCTCTGAGTAATGGGACAAATATGTATTAAGCTCTTTAAATCCGTTGTTATTTTTAGCTAGCCCTATATAAACTTGATCAGTTCCGTTTCTAAAATCAATGCCAACAATAGGTTTAATGCCTAAACCCTCAGCTTTTCTAATAAAATTTAAACATGCCGAAGTATTGTTTATATCAGTTAAAGCTAATGCGTTTATTCCATTTTCTTGAGCTAGTTTTAATAACTCAATCTCCGATAACGTTCCGTAGCGTAATGAATAATATGTATGACAATTAATATACATTACTGTTTTCTATGTGCTAATAAAGTTGGTGGCTCACCATTAAAAGGGTTTTGAAACCGTCCAATTGTTTTAGCTCCCATAGAAGATGCTCTCATAATACTTAATTCACCATAACGTCCTCTAATATTATCCATAGCATCATATAAATTTATCATCTCTACAGTATCATCAAACAAGTTAATCTGATAATTACCACTTACTATATCGCTAATTTTGACACCAATTAAACGGATAAGCAATCTACGTTGATACAGTTTTTCAAAAAGCTCTAAAACCTTTGGTATGATAATATGATCTGCACTGGTATAAGGAATTTTAATTTGTTTATTATAAGTACTAAAATCAGAATATCGAATTTTTACACTTATAGTTCCTGCCAATTTATTCCCTCTCCTTAATTGAAAAGCCAAACTTTCGGCCATTGCAAAAATTGTTGTTTTCAGAATAGCCATATCAATAGTATCTCTGCTAAAAGTGCGTTCTGTAGAAATAGATTTTCGTTCATGAAATGGAATCAATGGAGGGTCATCAATGCCATTGGCTCTGTTCCAAATCGTTCTACCATTGGCGCCTAATGCACTAATCATCATTTCTAATGGCATTTGTTGAACAACACCTACTTTATCAATGCCTAGGTTGCGTAAAGTTTGATATGTTTTTTCACCAACTGAAGGAATTTTTTTTATTGATAATGGTGCTAAAAAAGACTTTTCAAATCCTGAATCTATTTTTAATTGATTATTAGGTTTTGCTTCACCTGTTGCAACTTTAGATACAATTTTATTTACAGACAAACCAAATGAGATTGGCAATCCACTTTCTTTAATTATTCTCTGTCGTAATTCTGAAGCATATTTATAACAGCCATAGAATTTATCCATACCAGATAAATCAGCATAAAACTCATCTACACTTGCCTTTTCAAAAACTGGGACTTTCTCTCTCACTATTTCTGTGACAATATGAGAATACTTGGTATAAATAGAGGAATCACCACGAATTACAATTGCCTCTGGACACAATCTTTTTGCAACTTTCATAGACATACCTGAATAAACACCAAATGAGCGAGTTTCATAACTGCAAGCAGCCACAACACCTCTGTCACTTGTACCTCCGACCAATAGTGGTCTATTTTGCAAACGTCTATCAATCAGTCGTTCACAGGACACAAAAAAAGTATCTAAATCTAGATGTAAAATATTTTTTCTCATGCCTCAAAATTAGCTACAATTAATAGTATTCATTGCTATATTTTGTAGTAAAGCTTCTTTTTTTTCCGAATCGTTATCACTTAAATGTAATTTTTTTAAAATTTTAAATACTCTAATTCATTTGCTCTTTTGAATTTAAACACAGAACCTCACAACTTAACACACTAACAATAAGCAACTTTACGTGAATACAAGTCATATAAATTACTTAAATTTGAGACTGACATGTATAATGTGGATATAGACTATAGTCTATATCCAATTGTTGTGCTTCATTATTCTCACTCGAGCGGAATGAAATAATTATCCTACCTTTCAAGAAAGAACTAACCAATGATAAAATTCTTTAGAAAAATTAGACAAAATTTACTTTCGGAAGGAAAAACTGGGAAGTATTTTAAATATGCCATTGGAGAAATTGCACTCGTTGTTATTGGAATTTTAATTGCCTTATGGTTAAACAATTTAAACACAATATCTCAAAATAAAGAAAAAGGAGATATTATGCTATTAGAAATTAAAGAGAACCTTATATCTGATACCTTATTAATTCGTGAAATATCTACTTTCAACGCTGAAAAGAGTTCTGATATAAGTAAATTTATGCAGATTGCGGCAGAAAAGAAAATATCCCAAGAACTTGGTGAAAAAATGTTTCAACTTTTATCAGAAGGTAAATTATTTACAAACGCAAGTTTCAAAAGTAATAGCACAGGCTACAATACTCTAACCAGTTCAGGCAATATTGAAATAATCACTAATACAGAATTGAGAAATCAACTGACTCAATACTATCTTACAACCTCAATAGCAGCATTTGATGAATTAATAAACTTAACAAGGTCTTTTAAGTATTATATTTTACCAAAAGTCACGAATAAGGAGTTCGTGAAAAAGGTTACTAATCTTGATTTTCAAATAAGAAATCTCGAAGACCTGAAGCTTAATGAAGATGAAAAATTGGTTAGCGATTTGATCTTAATTCTTGCTAATATCAATTATAATGAACAGGCATTAGTAGAACTAAAGAAAGAATTGATTCATCTCATTGAATTAATTGATGAAGAACTTAAAAAATAACGAAAGCACAACAAAGTACTGTGGTAAAAAACAAGTAAAAATGTATTAATTTTTCACTAAAGTACTTTTATAATTTCCATCATATATTAATCCTGATTTAGCTA
>NZ_QRDV01000006.1 GCF_003386165.1 Winogradskyella eximia
GCCAACGGATGGCTATTGGTTTACAGTAGAGTATGACGAACCTTTAACAGGAGCACGTAAAGAATTTAAAGCCCATTTCACCTTGAAACGATAAAGAATTATGAAATTAAAAAAGTATTGTTTAGTAGCATTTATAGCTTTTTTGGCAAATTATAGCTTTGCCCAAGAAGGAATTCCTATTTATTCTGATTATTTAACAGATAATTATTATTTAATTCACCCTTCTATGGCAGGTGTTGCTAATTGTGCCAAGATTAGGTTAACGGCAAGGCAGCAATGGTTTGGTGTTGATGATGCTCCTAGTTTGCAAACATTAAGTATGAACGGTAGAATAGGTGATTCTCCTGTGGCTATTGGTGGTGTTGTTTTTAATGATGCTAATGGTTACCATTCAACCGTTGGTGGTTATGCAACTTTTGCTTATCATTTAATGTTTTCTAGAAATGAAATTGATTTAAATATGCTTTCTTTTGGTCTAAGTGCTGGTTTTTTACAGTATAAGTTAGATGAAACGAGTTGGTTAGTTCCAGGTGAACCTTATGATCAGGCTGTGGATGGTATAGTACAAAGCGCAACTAATTTTAATATTGACTTTGGCTTTTCTTACCATTTTGTAGATTTTTATGCACATTTTACGGCAAAGAATATTTTGGATAACGAAGGGATAAATTGGAATGGTATAGATGGATTTGAATATCAAAATTTAAGAACCTATTTATTGTCTTCTGGTTATACTTTTAGTAAGTTCGGTAGCGAATGGAGCTATGAGCCTTCAATTATGTATATGTATAGAGATGCTACTAAAGAATCTTCAATTGACCTTAATGCTAAAGTTTATAAAGAAATGGATTTTGGTAAAGTTTGGGGTGGATTATCTTACAGACGTAGTTTAGATGGAGCAGAGTTTCAAGATGGATCTGGTGTTAGTAGTCAAAAATTACAATATATAACTCCATTTTTAGGAATAGATTATAATAATTTCGTGTTTGCTTACACATATTCTTATCAGGCAAATACGGTAAGTTTTAACTCAGGTGGTTTTCACCAATTAACTCTTGGTTTCAACTTTAACTGTAGAAGAGCTAAATATGAGTGTAATTGTCCTGCAGTAAATTAAATTATTATCATTTTATATAAAAGAAAAAAAGGCTCAATATAATTGAGCCTTTTTTTCTTTTAATGAGTTATTATTCCCATTTGTAATTTTTCTTTTCTGCTTGTGTTTTTAAAGCTTTAAGCATTGCATTTTCTAGACTGTTAGACGCATTGGTATTTTGCTTAGCTACATAATCTCGTCGCTTTAGGTTGAGGGCCGCAATTTCATCTTGTAGCTTTATACGAGTTTTACTTTGTGCTTCAACATAAGATTTAATTTCGGCTTTAGATTTTCCTTTTAATTCTATTGGCAATTCGCTTTGTTTTAAATCTTCATATGAAAAATCTTCTTCTTTTTCGGCATCAACTAAATCCCAAGAACTATTTTTATATAGACGAGAACTCTTACTTACCGTTCTACTTACAGCATTTGCTTTATTATAACTCATTGCATTAGAATCTTGTTCGGCTTGCATTTCCATCTTTTTTCTACCAGCACTACCATAGGCAACATAAGTTTTGTTCAATTTTTCATTGAGCTCTAATATTTTGTCATCGTAAGGTGAAGCGATATGCACAGTTGCTTCATTATGATTAATTGCCATATAATTACCATGAGTTAAATCGGCTCCGTGTTTCCATGAGATAGAAATGCCTTGATCATAATCTCCACAAAAAATAGTGTTTACAGTAACGTCTCTGTTGTGCGCTAATTTTGATGCTTCCTTATAACTCACATTACCTTGAGAATAAGGTTCATTTCCGGCTATGAAAATAAGTTTTAAATCATCTTCATTAGTTCCCCATTCTAATTGGTTAAGAGCTGTTTTAATTACTTTTCCACAATATTCATTTCCTCCGTTTGTGGTTAAAGAGAATAATGATTTGGAAATTTCATCTAAATCATCACTAAAAGAAATCACCTGTCTTAAATAACCTTCTTCTGCATTAAGATTATCGTTTCCGTATTCGTAAAGTGCAATTTTAAGATTAGGATTTTCGTTTTCACATTTTGCATAAGACAGTTCGTTTACAATCTTCCAAAGTTGGGCTTTGGCTTGGTCTATTAATCCATCCATACTATTACTAGTGTCTAGTAGTAACGCAACTTTAATTTCGGGTTGTTCGGTTTTTGAATTTGTTTCGATTACAGTTTCTGCAATTAATTGATTAGAAATATCCGACTTTTTATTATTGGCATTGCAAGCCATTAAAGTGGTAAGACATAATGCAACAATCAAAGGTTTAAATTGTGTTTTCATGTTATAGGTTTTAAATTATATTCAAAAGTTTATTTTTTTGTGTTTAATTCTTTTACATCTATTGTACCGTTTGGAGAAATTACATAGTACTTGTGATCTATTTTTGTTTCTACAATTGGTGTGTCTTTTTTCTCTATTGGTTTGGGAGTGAAAACGAGTTTTATATTCATGCCAATTTGAACTACAGGTTCTAAAATAGAAGGGTTAATTACAACATCATAGTTTTCGTAGGTTAAAGGTTGGTAATAGTAAGAGGTCTGTTTTTTTGCTGTAGTTACGCCCTTGCTTTTATCTAAGGCCTCTACGGAAATACTGTTATAGGCTTGGTAGCTTTGGTAAAAATCCTTCGGAAAATAACAATATTTATCATCTGCAATAGCTACGTTATAATCAGACATATCAAAGCCTAAAACTTTGTAGTATGCTTTTTTCTCTTCAATGAGTTTTAATAATTGATCTTGAAGATTTTTGTAAACGTCTTGAATGTTGTCTATATAATAATCAACCTTGACCAAGTTATATACTTCACTTTGCGCACATGCTTCTAAAATCGCTTCAAACTGATTGGTTTTTGTAAATTGAATATGAATGTTTTGTTGCAATTCAAATCCCTTAGGAACTTCCGTGTACGTTTTACTGAATAATTTCTTAGTGACTTCAACTTCGTAAATAGGAATAAAAGAGATCACATCAATTGCTATATTGTTTTGAGTAATACCTTTAGCGTTTAAGCGATTTTTAATTTGGTCTATACGTTCTTTCATTAACTGGTTAGTGATTTCAGCTGAAGGCCCTATTTGAGAGACATTGAATAGAGCTGTGTAAGTTGTAGCACTAACATTTTGGAGCGCTTTTACATCAACGGTCAATATATTACTGGGATGAAGTGTTTGGTTGATTTGTTTTTGAACCGTTGGGTTATAGATTTGAGCATTTCCTGAACTTAAAATATTTTGTCTAGAAATATCTTTAGTGATTTCATTATAATTTCCTCGATGTTGAGCAGCAAGATTAAGGCTGAATATTAAAAAGAGCACTAATCCTAAATTGATTGTTTTCATGTGTATTATTGTTTTTTGATTTATAGGGTAAAGCTCTGTTGAAAAAACAGCGATTAAAAACCAGAATGAGTAAAACGCTTCTTTGGATGAGTAAACTGGACTAAGTTTTTAGTATAAGTCCTCTTTTAATGTTTGATATGTATAGAATTCCGTATCAGTGATTTTTTGAAACCAAATAAAGTATGTAAGTTTAGTCCAACAAATAGAAAGTGTAAGTGAGAATTTTTAAAACATATGGTTTTTTACTATTGTTTTGTTGTGTTGGGTTTTTATCCTTCGGACAGAATAATAAGTCAATTAAAAAAAACAGTGAACCTGTATTTACCATTAGAGGCTCTGTGTATGACAAAAGTACACATGATCCTTATAGTGGTGTAGAAGTATTAGTAAATGGAGGAAAGTACACTAGAACTAGTTTTGATGGATCATTTAATGTATTAGCCAAAATGGGGGATGAGCTAATTATTAGCCATAAAGATTTTGAAACCATTTACTATACCATTAAATCTAATGAACGTGTAATTATTGAAGTTGTTGATTCTGAAAAATCGAGTTTTCAATCTAAAAGTAATGGAAATGTAAAACGTTTTAATGAGATGATTGATTCTGCTGATGTCTACCTTAAAAAAGACGCAGAGAAGAGTATTAAGTTTATTGGAGATGCACTAAATGGAGGAATTAATACCGCACAAAGTGCTGAAGCACATGAATTGTTGGGTGATGTTTATAGGTATTGGAAACAGTTTGATTTGGCTATTTCTGCATACAAAATTAGCCTTCAAAATACAAAGACAACATCTGCACAACTAAAATTAGCAAAGTCTTATCTAGATAATGGTGATTTTGATACTAGCCTAGCGACTTATAATGCGATTGATGAAAATGCTTTATCTAACTATGATAAAACTATATGGTTTGAAGGTAGAGGAGATGTATTTGTAAAACTGAAAGATTATTCTAACGGCATTAAAGCATATGAAGATGGCTTAAAAGTGGCAAAAAAACATCTAATTGCGCCAAAGGTTACAGATTTAAATTCTAAAATGGCACAAGTCTATAGCGACCAAGGACAAACGACTAAGGCAAAAAGTTTTTTTAATAATTCCTTGAATTTAGCTGAAAAAGAAAATAAAAAACGTGCAGTAGAAGAACAGATTAAGGTAGCAGAATTTAATAGCGCAAATGCAGATTACGAAAATGAAATTGTATTAAGAAAGCAAGCGATTGAAGGAATTAAGGATATTGAAAGAGATTCTGTAATCGCTAATGAAAGTCCTATAACATCACAAAAACAAAACTATAAAATTGCAACAGCTTACTTACTTAGTGATGATTTAAACAATGCGATTCCATATTTAGAAAAAAGTAGAGAAGAAGCTGGAGAGAAGGGAGATTTAGATGTTAAGTTAGATGCAACGCGCAAGCTTTCTGAAGTTAATGCGAGATTAGGTAATACTGAAAAAACAATAGCCTATAATGAAGAATATAAAAATGTAGTAGATGAGTTATATGCTAAAAAAATACAAGAAATATCTCAAGCCGCACGTTTTAGTAGAAACATTGCTGAGCAGCAAAATAGAATAACATCTTTAGAGAGTGATAGGGCTTTGTCTAAGAGTAAATACGAGTTAACACAAGAACAGAATAAAAGTCAGAAAGTTATTATTTATTCACTAATTGGAGGTTTAGTTTTGTTATTAATTACGGGTTATTTAATGTTTAAATATATTAAACAACAACGTTTAGCAAATAATCTATTGGCTTTAAAATCCTTAAGAAGTCAGATGAATCCACATTTTATTTTTAATGCTTTAAACTCTGTAAATACATTTATTGCAACAAATGATGAGCGAACTGCAAATAAATATCTGTCTGATTTTTCACAGTTAATGCGAGCTGTTTTAGAAAATAGTGAAGAAGATTTTATTCCATTGAAAAAGGAAATTGAGTTATTAAATTTATACACCAAGCTAGAGCATTTTAGATTTCAAGATAAGTTTGATTATTCTATAGATGTAGACGAAACTATAGATATTGAAGAATTTCAGATTCCACCTATGTTATTACAACCTTATATTGAAAATGCCGTATGGCACGGCTTACGTTACAAAACCGAAAAAGGACATTTAAATATTAATATTCAACCAAAATCCAAAGACGAAATAAATATCACCATTTCAGATGATGGTATTGGTAGAGAACGCTCTAAAGCATTAAAAACAGACCATCAGAAAAAGCAAAACTCTAAAGGAATGAATAATATTAAAAAACGTGTTGCTATTTTGAATGAAATGTATAAAGATAAAGTTGATGTAACAATCGATGATTTCCAAAATTTGGAAGATGCAGGAACCAAGGTAGTTGTAACACTAAAGAAAGATTAAGTATGAAATTAAACGCTATAATTGTTGAGGACGAAGAAAATAGTAGACTAATTCTAAGAAATTACTTAACAAAATACTGCCCCAATATTTCGATTTTAGGTGAAGCGGCAAATGTTGAAGAAGCATTAGTATTAATTAGAGCTAATGATTTAGATGTTGTCTTTTTAGATGTAGAGATGCCTTATGGCAATGCTTTTGATTTATTAGATAAAGTTGGAGATATCAATTTCGAAACCATATTTGTAACCGCTTACAACCATTATGCAATTGAAGCTTTAAATGCGCATGCTTCGTATTATTTAATGAAACCAATTTCTATTGATGAGTTAATAAAAGCTGTAGATTATGTTACGGAAATTAGAACAAAAGAAGATGCCCTTCAAGATCAGGTTTTAGTGCCAAAGACAAATTCTGTGAGTGGTAAAATAACTATTCCGCAGCAAGATGGTTTTGAAGTTATCGAAACTGCAGATATTATGTATTGTAAAGCAGATGATAACTACACAGAAATATATCTTAATACCAATAAAAAGAAACTTGTTAGTAAAACATTAAAGTATATAGAGGAAAGCTTAAAGGATGCTAATTTTGCTAGAGTGCACAAAAGCTACTTAGTCAACGTTAATGAAATTGTAAAATACGTAAAAGGTAAAGGTGGAAGTGTGGTATTAAGTAATGGCAAAGAGATTATGGTATCAGCTTCAAAAAAGTCTGATTTGTTGTCTTATTTTAAGTGATAAAATAGCTTTTATTCTTGCTCATATTTAAATGGCTCAATGGGATGATCTTGATAATAATGTTCAAAGGTCTTATTTGTTGTGTATTTCTCTTTTAATGTTTTATATACCATTAAAACTACAGCTATTTGCCCAATAACAGTTAGATAAAAGACCCAAGTAAAAGAAAAATTTAGTGTGGCCATTATTGTTACGGTAATCAATAATAATGTGGTGATTATTACATATGGAAAAGGTGAGGATTTCATATCTTAAAAATTTTTAATTTAAGATACTAATTTTATGTAAAATCTAAAAGGTATTTAACGTAACTCTAACAGCATTTAATTTAAATTACATACTCAATTCCACTACTAAGCCTTCATTTGCTCTTACATTAAAAACTGTATTATCTTCAAAAATTAAGTATTGGCCTTTAATACCAACTAATTTTCCAGAGTAATGTGGAGTTTTACTTAGATTAAGGCTTTTAGGTTTTAAAGGATAGTGTTCTACAGGGAAATCAATATGTGTTTCAGTATTGTTTTCAATAAAATAGGGTTGTGCTTCTTCTGGAATGTATTGTTTTAGTTTTTGTCGCCATTCTAATAAATCTTCATCCTTAATATCGTTTTTCAGCATAGTTCGCCAGTTGGTTTTATCAGCAACATGTTCTTTTAAGGCAACTTCGGTAATTCCAGCTAAATAACGGTTAGGAACTTCAACTATCTCTATGGCTTCATGTGCGCCTTGGTCAATCCAACGCGTGGGCACTTGTCCTTTTCTAGTAACACCAACTTTTACGTTGCTAGAGTTGGCTAAATATACAATGTGTGGTTGTAGTTGTACTTGTTTTTCAAATTCGAGGTCTCTATCCTCTATACCTAAATGTGCTGTACTTAATTCTGGTCGCATTATCCAATCTCCTGCGAGTGGTTGATTAAAAAAACAGGTTTTACAAAAGCCTTGTCTGTAAATTGGACGGTCTAATCCACAGCTTAAACATTGATGTCCAATAAGCTTTATATCAATAGGTTTATTCAATAATTGATTGACATGTATAAAATCATTTTTAAAGACTAGATAGTATTGAATAGGCTCTAAAAATTCAGTTTGCATTTTTGTGAGGACTCCTGTGTAAACCATGAAAGAATTTTAGTATTTTTAGCATTCATTTATGTCGTAAAGATAGCCAATCTATGCCAATTCCTATTGTAAATTCTATAGCTTCATGGTTTTTGAAAAAACGATTTCATCAAATTGAATTGTTTTTAAAATACCCAAATGAAGTTCAGAATGAATTGCTTTTTAGCCTTTTAAAAGTGGCAAAAGATACCGATATAGGTAGGCAATATGATTTTGATTCTATAAAAACATATAGGGAATTTAATTCTCGAATTCCGGTTGTTAATTATGAAGATTTTCAGCCTTTAGTAGAACGCTCGCGTAATGGTGAACAGAATATCTTTTGGCCGAGACCTATAAAGTGGTTTGCTAAATCTAGCGGAACAACAAATGCAAAAAGTAAATTTATTCCTGTTAGCTCAGAATCTTTAGAAGATTGCCATTATGCAGCAAGTAAAGATTTGTTGTGTATGTATTTAAATAATAATGAAGACGCACAATTATTTACAGGGAAAAGTTTAAGGCTAGGTGGCAGTAAAGAGTTATACAAGGAAAATGGAACGGCATTTGGGGATTTAAGTGCTATTCTTATAGATAATATGCCATTTTGGGCAGAGTTTAGTAGCACTCCTAGTAATAGGGTATCTTTAATGAGTGATTGGGAAACTAAGATGCAAGCCATTGTTGATGAAACTATAGAGGAAAATGTTACAAGTCTTGCAGGTGTACCATCTTGGATGTTGGTTTTGTTGAACAACGTTTTGGATAAAACAGGAAAAGATAGTCTATTTGATATTTGGCCAAATTTAGAAGTCTATTTCCACGGAGGAGTAAGTTTTAATCCGTATGTAGAACAGTATAAAGCTATATTACCTTCAAATAATTTTAGATATTACGAAATTTATAATGCTTCTGAAGGCTTTTTTGCCATTCAAGATCAGAATAATTCTAGCGATTTATTGTTGATGTTAGACTATGGTATCTTTTATGAGTTTATTCCTATGGATAGTTATGGTACGCTACAGCAAACAGTAATTCCATTAGGCGATGTAAAGCTCAATACCAATTATGCTGTTATAATTACAACTAATGCCGGTTTATGGAGATATAAAATTGGTGATACAATTAGATTTGTAAGTTTAAGTCCACATAGAATTAGGGTTACTGGGAGAACCAAACATCACATTAATGCTTTTGGTGAAGAATTGATTATAGAGAATGCAGAGAAAGCCTTTAAAAGCGTATGTAAACGTACTGCAGCAGAAATAGTTGATTATACTGCGGCTCCTATTTTTATGGAAGGGAAAGAAAAGGGAGCACACGAGTGGATTATTGAGTTTAAAACTCCACCAGAAAACATGTCTTATTTTGAAGAGTTATTTGATAATGCATTGAAATCCTTAAACTCGGATTATGAGGCCAAGCGTTTTAATAACATGACCTTAAATAAACCTAAAATTCATTGTGCAAGGCCTAACTTGTTTTATGATTGGTTAAAGGAAAATGATAAATTAGGAGGGCAGCATAAAGTGCCTCGTTTATCTAATTCTAGAATTTATTTAGAACAACTATTACAAATTAATAGCATTTGATTGTTCTATAGTTGTTTAAAAATGATCAACTAGCTGTTTAACCTTAAAAAGAACAGAAAGAAACAACATAACGGCAATCACTTGTATTTTATCCAAAATATATAATCAAATGCACTTCACATTGATTATAGCTTATATATTCGTTAAAAATTAATGTGCTATTAACTTTTACAATTCCTTAAAATATATTGCCAGCAATATTAAATTAATTAATTCCCTGACTAAAAAAACCACAATTCAGAACTATTGAATTGTGGTTTTTTATTTGGTTAAAATAATTAAGAAGTTTAAGAAACTGCCTTCAATTTTTTCAACGTCGATTTATTCAATCGATCTTCAGCATAAGTTTTTGTGATATTTAGTTTTGTTTCACCAGAACCTGGCAATTCAAACATGGCTTCTGTTAAAATTTCTTCACAAAGCGATCTTAAACCACGAGCACCAAGTTTATATTCAATAGCTTTTCCTACAATATAATCTAGAGCACCATCTGTAATGGTAAAATTAACATCATCCATTTCAAACAATTTTTTATATTGTTTAATGATGGCATTTTTAGGCTCTGTTAAAATTGCTCTTAACGTCTTAGCGTCTAAAGGATCCATGTATGTTAATACAGGTAAACGACCAATGATTTCTGGAATTAATCCAAAATCCTTTAAATCCTTTGGTATAATATACTGTAGGATATTATCCTTATCAACACTTTCTTTATTAATAGAGCTATAACCAATCGCTTGCATATTTAAACGTTTGGTAATAACACGTTCAATGCCATCAAACGCTCCACCAGCAATAAATAAAATGTTTTCTGTGTCTACTTCAATAAACTTTTGATCTGGATGCTTACGACCTCCTTTTGGTGGTACGTTTACTACAGTGCCTTCTAAAAGTTTAAGTAAAGCTTGTTGCACACCTTCACCAGAAACATCTCTAGTTATAGATGGGTTATCACTCTTACGAGCAATCTTATCAATTTCGTCAATAAAAACGATACCTCGTTGTGCTTTTTCAAGATTGTAATCTGCTGCTTGCAATAAGCGAGTTAAAATACTTTCTACATCTTCACCAACATAACCAGCTTCTGTAAGTACAGTGGCATCAACAATAGCTAAAGGTACATTTAACATTTTAGCAATAGTTTTTGCCATTAACGTTTTACCGGTACCTGTTTGCCCAACCATAATGATGTTACTCTTTTGTATTTCAATATCATCATCGGTTGGTGGTTGTAATAAACGCTTGTAGTGATTATATACAGCAACAGACATTACACGCTTAGTGTTTTCTTGTCCAATGATATATTCGTCTAAAAATCCTTTTATTTCTTTAGGTTTTTTAAGCATTAATTCTGCACTTAGTTCTGAGTTGCCAGATTGTTTAGACTCTTCTAAAACAATGCCATGAGCTTGCTCAATACAACGGTCACAGATATGCGCATCTAAACCTGCAATTAGTAAACTAGTTTCTGGTTTTTTTCTACCACAGAATGAACATTCTAATTCTTCCTTTGCCATCTTCAATTTTTTAAATTCCTGCGTATCCAGAAATTTTATTTTACATTTTAATTATTAGTCGAAAGTAATGAGGTTTACTTGCGCTTTAATACTTCATCAATCATACCGTATTCTAAAGCTTCTTCTGAACGCATCCAATAATCTCTATCAGAATCTTTTTCAACTTGCTCAATAGATTTGCCAGAATGTTTTGCAATAACTGCGTATAATTCTTCTTTAACTCTAATGGTTTCTTTTAAGGCAATTTCCATATCGCTTAACTGACCTTGAGTTCCGCTACTTACTTGGTGAATCATTACACGAGAATGCGTTAATGCCGAACGTTTGCCTTCTGCACCAGCACATAATAATACGGCTGCCATAGAAGCTGCAATGCCTGTACAAATTGTAGCTACATCTGGTTTTACAAATTGCATAGTATCATAAATACCTAAACCTGCATATACAGAACCTCCTGGTGAATTGATATAAATTTGAATATCTTTTGAAGCATCAGTACTTTGTAAAAACAATAATTGTGCTTGTATAATATTTGCAACTTGGTCGTTAACACCAGTGCCTAAAAAGATAATACGATCCATCATAAGACGTGAAAACACATCAAAAACGGCAATATTCATTTGGCGTTCTTCAATAATGTTTGGAGTCATGTTAGAAGGGTACATGCTTTCTATAATCTTACTGTAATAATTACTATTGATTCCTTGATCTTTAATTGCGAATTTTTCAAATTCTTTTCCGTAATCCATATAAATTTAAATTCTTTTAATTAATTAGACATTTTAACGTCTTCCGTTTTATGTAAATAATAAAGGTTTTTGATTGTGAATTCCGTTTAGAAGCAAATCAATTACGCTCAGTGTGGCCACTGTTTTCTAAAGAAAATTATTTTC
The DNA here is from genome assembly GCF_003386165.1 of Winogradskyella eximia. Lineage (GTDB taxonomy): Bacteria > Bacteroidota > Bacteroidia > Flavobacteriales > Flavobacteriaceae > Winogradskyella > Winogradskyella eximia. The sequence goes on from NZ_QRDV01000006.1 coordinate 11,646, forward strand.
CATAAAAAAAAGCGCAAAACCAATAAGTTTTACGCTTTAAAGATACTAATTATTTTAATGAGACTGATTAACTATAAAATTCTTTAACAAAATCGTCATAAGTAATTTCTTTAGTCTTAACGTTAGCTTCAGTCTTATAAAGGTTTAATAATTTTTGACTCATCAACTGTTCAGACATACGTTTTACTTCATCTTGGTTAGATAAAATACGTGCTGCAATGTCTTCTAGCTCTTTTTCTGAAGGATTCATTTGTCCAAATTGTGCCATTTGTCCTTTAATCATATCCATAGAATAAGATTTTAATTCTTCAAATTGAACTTGAAGTTTATGATCTTGAATCAATTTACCTTCTATAAGTTGGTAACGCATGCTTTTTTCAGACTTTTCATATTCTTCTTTAGCTTGCTCTTCAGTCATTGCTTCTTCACCTGCAGTTTGCATCCATTTCTGTAAGAATGTTGATGGTAAATCGAATTTAGTGTTTTCAATTAAGCTCTCAGTAACATCGTTTAATAGTTTCTGATCACCTTGTTGAGAAAATTGCTTTTCTGAATCTTCCTTGATTTTGTCTTTTAGTTCGGTTACAGAAGTAACTTTTCCTTCACCAAATAACTTATCAAATAACTCTTGGTCTAAATCAGCTAATTCACGTTCGTTAATTTCAGTGATTGTAAAATTCACTTCAATATCTAAACCATGAGCATCATCATGAGCTACTTTTAAAAAGTTCATTAAATCGTGATCATCGTTAAATAATCCTTTTGTCTTTAATGTTATAACATCACCAACTTTTGCTCCGATAAATTTCTTAGGATTTGTTTTCCCTTTTAATTTATCTAAAGTAATCATTGTAGAATTATCGATTTCCTTTTCTTCGTTAGTAAAAGTTCCTGTGATTTCAGAATCTTGTGTTACTTCGTTTTGAGAAACGATTTTTCCATATTGTTTTTGGATATGTACAATTTGATCATCGATCATTTTGTCATCTGCAACAATATTATAATGTGTAATTGCTTTTTTACCCTTTAATTCTACATCGAATTTAGGAGCTAAACCTAATTCAAATTCAAAAGAAAATGCTTCTGCATCCCAATTTAAATCGTCTTGTGCTTTTGGTAACGGATTACCTAAAACATCTAATTTTTCTTCAACTAAATACTTGCCAAGGGCATCTTGTAGTAATTTGTTTACTTCATCTACTAATACAGCTTTACCATATTGCTTTTTTACCATTCCCATTGGTACGTGGCCTTTTCTAAAGCCAGGAATGTTTGCAGACTTACGGTAATCTACTAATATTTTTTCTACTTTATCGCTATAATCTTCCTTAGCGATATCAACTTTTACAACTGCATTTAATGCATCGATGTTTTCTCTTGTAATGTTCATTTTTATTGAAACTAAAATTGGGCTGCAAAAATACAATATTTTTTGCAACCCAACAACAGTTTTAAGCGTTTGTATATCAGCTACTTTTTATCGTCTTTTAAAAAGGATTGTAGTAATGATTGCAGTATAGATAGTAGAATACTAAATAATATGGCTGTCCAAAAACTAGAGACGCTAAATCCGTCTACAAGTTTGTCTGCTAATAGAATAATGCACGCATTGATAACCAAAAGAAACAATCCTAAAGTAACAATGGTTATTGGTAATGTAAGAATGACTAAAATTGGTTTTACCAATAAATTTAGAATGGATAAAACAACAGCAACTATTATTGCGCCAGTATAACCGTCTACATGTACACCGTTTAAAACATTTGCTAAAATAAAAACGGCTAGTGCGTTAAGTAAAAGTCTAATAATTAGATTCATAATTTATTGTTTTGAATTATATCTAAGATACTGAATATTTTAAAATTATTTCTGAACTTGAAAAACAATAGGTATTGAAAAAGGCATTATAACAGTTTTGCCACGTTGTTTTCCTGGTTTTAATTTAGGGAGTAAGTTTATAACTCGAATCGCTTCCTTAATAAGTTTAGGATGAGGTCCTTTTGCCTTTATATCTGTTATTTCCCCAGTTTTATCAACTTTAAATGTTACAAAAATCCGTTGAATTCCTGATAGCCCGATATTAGCAGCTGAATTAGTATTGAAATTTGCTTTGATTATCTCATTGACTTTTTTATTCATGCATTTCTTTTTTTCTGAATTACCTTTGGAATTTTCACAACCAGGATAAATAGCAACTCTTTCTAATACACCATCTGGTACTTCAGTAATTAGTAATTTAGTATCGGTTTTTGAATTTGTAGCTGCCCCATAATAGAATTTAATTTTTTCTACCTTTTTACCATTAGCGTCATATTTTGTCCAAGTGTTATGTAGCCTATCTTTATTATAGTCTCCTTTCCATTCCAAAATCATATTTGGTAAATAGCGTTTTTCTTCGCCTTCTTTTTTGTCGTTTTCATTTTTACCTTCTAATTTAAGGTTTCCATTTTTGTAAAAGTTTTTATAGATTCCATCTCTTACACCATCTTTATAATTTACCAACCATTCTACCGTTCCGTTTTTGAAATAGCGTTTCCATTCTCCTACTGGATCATAATTTTTATGCTTGGCTTCAATTTCTATGGAGCCATCCTCATAATAACTCTTAAAATAGCCCGATTTATCTTGCCATTTGTACTTTGTATTTCCACTTTCATAAAAACCAATACGTACATAAACACCATCTTCTTTTACTGTTTTTCTGCTAACTATTCCATTTTCGAAATATGAAATTTCTTCTTTATTAAATTTACCATCATTATAACTGTATATCCTCGAAACTTGTCCGTTTTTATAATAGCGTTTCCATTCTCCAATACGTTTGTTGTTTTTGTATTGCCCTTCTTTTTTAAGTTCTCCAGAATCATAGAATTCTTGATGTGGTCCATCAGGCTTGTTTTGAGCTAATGAAAATTGAATACTAAATAGGAAAAGAATAATTATGTATATATACTTCATACTAATAAGATATGGATTTTAATTAAAGAAAGTTCATTACAGCATCATAAAACTCTTTTGGATTTTCTGCATGTAGCCAATGGCCAGCATTAGAAATTGTAATTATCCTAGAATTAGGAAAATGACGATGAATAAGTGCTTCATCTGCCTCAGCAATATATTCTGAACGGTCACCTCTTAAAAATAAAGTGTCTTTTTCAAAAATAGCATGTATAGGAAGTGCTTCTCCAACTTCGGAAACGTTTTCTTTTAAACTATCTAAATTAATGCGTAAGCCTAATTGTCCTTTTTCTACCCAATATAAATTTTTGAGAAGAAACATACGAGTTCCCACTTCATGAACATAGTTACTCAGAGCTTTATCAGCTTCGCCTCTCGTTTTTATTTCTGAAAAATCTAAACTGCTTAAGCCTTCTAAAATGGCATCATGATGAATAGGGTAGTAGCGTGGTGAAATATCTGCAACAATGAGCTTACTAACCATTTCTGGGTATTTGGCGGCAAAAAGCATAGCTGTTTTTCCTCCCATGGAATGGCCTAATAAAACAATGTCTTCGAGATTGTTGGTTTTACAATAAGTTTTTAAATCTTCGGCCATTAACTCGTAGTCAAACTCGTTAGAATGAAAACTACGACCATGATTACGTTGGTCCACGAGGTGCACTTCAAAATTCTCTTCAGAAAATTGCTTAGCTAAAGTTTTCCAATTGTCTCCCATGCCCAAAAAACCATGTAGGATAATAAATGGCTTTCCCTCTCCTATAATGTTTGAGTATAATATCATTATCAGTTTTGTTTCTTAACGACTTTGTGTCTTTTAATGAAAATTTACTTTAATTTATCTAAATACATGCCTATTACATTTTCAACTCCCAAATAAAGGCTTTCGGCAATTAAGGCATGTCCAATAGAAACTTCTAGCAAGCCCGTTATGTTTTCTTTGAAAAATTTAATATTATCTAAAGATAAATCATGTCCTGCATTAATGCCAAGTTGCAAGGTGTTAGCCAAGCCTGCACATTCCATATATGGATTAATAGCTTTTTTATTTCCTAAACTATATTGATGTGCAAAGGCTTCTGTGTAAAGTTCAATCCGGTCAGTACCTGTTGCTTTTGCACCTTCAATTTGGTGTAAGTCTGGATCTACAAATATGGAAGTTCTTATACCGTTGCTTTTAAATTCCTTAATCACTTCAATTAAAAAATCTTTATGTTTTAGAGTGTCCCAACCTGCATTAGAAGTTATTGCATCTACAGAATCTGGTACTAAGGTGACTTGTGTAGGCTTTATTTTTAAAACCATATCCACAAATTTTGGAATAGGGTTACCTTCTATATTGTATTCAGTGTAAACTTCTGGTTTCAAGTCATATGCGTCTTGGTAGCGAATATGACGCTCATCTGGTCTTGGGTGAATAGTAACACCTTCTGCGCCAAAACGCTGAACATCTTTAGCAAACTGAACAACATTTGGTGTGTCACCTCCACGACTATTTCTTAGCGTTGCGATTTTGTTTATATTAACACTTAATTTGGTCATTTTTATAGATTTTGAATTACAAAAATACGAAGTAGGAGGTGCTTTTAATGGTTATTTTTGATTAATTTGCAACTTAAATATTTTAGTATAATGGAGCTTCAGAATTATGTGATAAACGATATAAAGCCACTCAATTTTACCGATAAAATTGGGGATTTAAAAGTGCTATTTAATCAGCTAACCTATTCTCATATTCCTATAATGAATAATAATGTTTATATGGGTTGTATTTCTGAGACTGATACACATTGTTTTGAAGGTAGTATTACAATAAGCGATTGTAATTATGCTATTGAAGGTTTTTTTGTGAGACCAACAACTAATTGGTTAGATGTACTTGAAGCATTTGCTCAAAACGATTCTAACATTATGCCTGTTTTAGATCAGAATAATAAATATTTGGGATATTACGAGTTAAATGATATTATTCATTTATTTAATGAAACTCCTTTCTTTTCAGAACCAGGAGGTATTTTAATTGTTGAAAAAGGAATTAACGATTATTCATTTAGTGAAATTAGCCAAATTGTAGAATCTAATGACGCAAAACTTTTAGGTGCCTTTATTTCTAAAATGGATGGCGATTTAGTAAAAATTACTTTAAAGATTGCTAATGCAAGTCTTAATGAGGTGATTCAAACCTTTAGACGTTATAGCTATAATATTGTATCTGGCCATGAGGATGATACTTATATTGAAAGTTTAAAGGAACGTTCTAAATATCTAGACAAATACCTAAACATGTAATGATGAAACGAGCATGTTCAAAATTTCATTACTTAAACAAATATTTAATAGCGAACAGCATGTGATCATTGAAAAATAATAGAGAAAACACATGAAAGTAGCAATATACGGTCAGAATTATGTAAAAGATACCACTCAAAAAGCAGTGGAACGACTTCTAGATATATTATTAAGGCAACAAGCTAATGTTTTTTTTGAGAGTGAATTTATTACAACTCAAAATGCAGAAATACAAAATAGTTCTGCCATTAGTACTTTTGATAAGCTCGATAAAACTTTTGATTTATTAATAAGCGTTGGAGGTGATGGTACAATTTTAAGAGCTGTAACTTATGTTAGAGATTTAGGGATACCAATTGTTGGTATTAATACAGGTCGTTTGGGTTTTTTAGCAACCATACAAATAGACGATATAGAAACGGCACTTACGGAAATATTTAAGGGAGATTATAAAATTTCGGAACGTTCGTTGTTAAGCGTATCAACGGATCCAGAGCATAGTGATGTGGTTGAAACTAATTTTGCGCTTAATGAAATTGCATTAAGTCGTAAAAACACAACATCAATGATAACTGTAGAAACACATCTAAATGATGAGTTTTTAACTTCATATTGGGCAGATGGACTAATTTTATCTACTCCAACGGGCTCAACAGGTTATTCTTTAAGCTGTGGAGGTCCGGTAATTGCGCCAGATGCTAATAATTTTGCACTTACACCGATTGCTCCGCACAATTTGAGTGCACGTCCTTTAATAATACCAGATAGTACAACTGTAACATTAAGAGTTAATGGTAGGGAAGATCAATTTTTAATGTCTTTAGATTCTAGGATTGTAACATTATCTAATACAACTACAGTAATAGTTAAAAAAGCAGATTTTGTAATTAAAATGGTAGAACTGTTAGATGAAACATTTTTAGCAACACTCCGAAAAAAGTTACTTTGGGGAGAAGATCGACGCAATTAAAACAATAAATACTTCAATAAACTGTTTATCAGTAAGACAATTTACGTCAAATTGTTATGCACAAATCATAATTGTTATATTTGCAAACTTTGAAAAATTTATGAGGTATATTTTTCTAATGCTATTAAGCACATTTATTATTAATAAAGCTGAGGCTCAAATCTATGAGGTTGGCGTATTTGCTGGTGGCAGTAATTTTATTGGAGATGTTGGCGCTACGGATTATATTTCGCCAAATCAACCAGCATTTGGTGCTATTGTAAAATGGAACAGAAGTCCGAGACACTCTTTTAGGGCTTCCGTGATTTTTACGGATCTTAAAGGTTTAGATGTAAAATCTGATGACCCAAGACGAAAGCAACGTGGCTATGAATTTAACACGAGTATTATAGAGGTTTCAGCAGGTATGGAGTTTACATTTTTAGATTTTGATCTTCATAAAAGTGGATTTAAAGGTACACCATATATATATTCAGGTATTTCGTTAGCTAATCACGATAATAATTATTTTACATCCGCAGGTCAATTTACTTCAGAAAACACAAGTAGTTGGGCAGTTGGAATTCCTATGGCATTAGGCTATAAAGCTAAGATATCTCATCATTTAGTACTGGGAGCAGAAATTGGTGCACGTTATACTTTTTCAGATGAATTAGATGGAAGTGTTCCAGATTCTGTAGACCGAGAAGCCCTTAGTTTTGGAAATACTAATAACACTGATTGGTATATGTTTACAGGAATTACATTAACTTACACCTTTGGTAGAAGACCTTGCTATTGCAATTTTTAAATGAGTATAAAAGAACAAATAAACAAAGAAAAGCTTCCCAACCATCTAGCAATTATTATGGATGGTAATGGTCGTTGGGCAAAACAACAAGGGTTGTTGCGCGCAATTGGTCATGAAAATGGAACAAAATCAGTAAGACAAACTGTTGAAGCTAGTGCGGAATTAGGAATTAAAAATTTAACGCTTTATGCGTTTTCTACAGAGAATTGGAATAGGCCAAAATTAGAAGTGCAGACCTTAATGAAGCTTTTGGTAAAGTCTTTAAAAAAGGAAATAAAAACACTTCAAGACAATGGCATAAGGCTTTGTGCCATTGGTTGTTTAGAAGATTTGCCTAAAAAAGCTCATAAAGAATTATTAGATGTTATAGAAAATACTAAGAATAATACTCATATGACATTAACTCTAGCGTTAAGTTATGGTTCTCGTGAAGAAATTGTTAATGTTATTAAAGAATTGTCATTTAAAGTTAAAAATAATATAATTTCTGTAGAAAGTATTGACGAATCAATTATAAATAAGCATCTTTACACGCAAAATTTACCAGACGTAGATCTACTTATTCGCACAAGTGGTGAACAGCGTATTAGTAACTTTTTGCTTTGGCAAATAGCCTATGCAGAATTATATTTTACAGATATTTTATGGCCAGATTTTAAAAAAGAAGATCTATATGAGGCAATCGTAAACTATCAAAACAGAGAACGAAGATTTGGAAAAACAAGCGAACAACTTACCTAATAATACAGTATTGAAGTCATTAATAAAACTTGCCTTTACAGTATTCCTTTTTACAATTTCATTTACCGGTATTGCACAGGTTGAAGGTGGAGAAACCTATTTAATTAAGGAAATTAAAGTTACCGGAAACACTAATTTTAGCGAGCAAACAATTATTGCATATTCTAAACTTAGAAAAGATGAAGAAATACAAGTTGGTGGCGAAAAAATTGCCAACGCCGTAAAAACATTATGGAAATCTAACCTGTTTAGTAGTATTGATATTTATGTGATTAACATAGATGGTAGTACAGCAGATTTAGAAATTAACCTTAGTGATTTACCAGAACTTAAAGACCTTACAATTGAAGGTATTAGAAAAGGTAAAAAAGATGAGGTAATTGATGAGAATAAACTCAAAACAGGACAGAAAGTTACTGAGAATCTCATTGCAACAACTAAAAACTATTTAACTAATAAGTATAGAAAAAAAGGATTTCTTAATACTAAAGTTAAAATAAGTACTTCACAAGTAATTGACTCTGTTGAGAAAGAGCGAGTTAATATGCGTATTGATATTGATAAAGGCCAGAAAGTAAAAATAAAAGCCATAAATATTGAAGGCAACGAAAAAATAACAGATAAAAAGCTTCGTAAAGCAATGAAAAACACGAAGCAAAAAAGTCTAAGTCCATTGAGGTTATTAAAGCGTTCTAAATATATTGAAGATGATTTTAGAGCTGATTTAATAAGTTTAGTTGATTACTATAAAGAAAATGGCTATCGTGATGCTAGAGTAATATCAGACTCAATAACTTATTTAGACAAACGAAACATTAATCTAGATATAAAAGTAGAAGAGGGTGAAAAGTACACTTTTGGTAAGATTACTTTTGTTGGTAACACGGTTTATACAGACCAACAATTATCTAATCTTCTTCAAATTAAAGAAGGTGATACTTATAATGGAGTAGAATTGAGAGAACGTATTGCAGATGAGACTAACCCAGATGCTAACGATATAACAAATGCTTATCAAAACTTTGGTTATATGTTCTCAACAATTAATCCAGTTGAGGTAAGTGCAGAAGGAAATGTTATAGATATGGAAATCCGTATTTCTGAAGGTAAACCGGCTTACTTTAATAATGTTACAGTTGTAGGAAATGATGTTACCAATGACCATGTTGTTTATAGAGAGATAAGAACACGTCCTGGTATGCTTTATAGAAAAGCAGATATCATTAGAACCATTAGAGAACTTGGGCAACTAGGTTATTTCGATGCACAACAAATTACACCAAATGTTAAAAATCCTAATCCAGTAGATGGAACTTTAGATGTAGAGTACTCTGTTGTAGAACAAGGTTCTAGCCAGATACAAGTTCAAGGTGGTTACGGAGGTGGCGGATTTATTGGTACACTTGGGTTGTCATTTAATAACTTTTCTATTAGAGATTTATTTAAGAAAGATGCTTATAAGCCAGTACCAAGAGGAGATGGACAAAGTTTAGCATTGAGACTTCAAGCAAGTCAGTTTTTTCAAACCTATAGCTTTTCATTTAGTGAGCCTTGGTTTGGTGGTAAAAAGCCGTTCCAAATGTCAACTTCAATCTCGCATTCTAGACAGTTTTTATACAATTCATCAACAGGAAGTGCAGATAGAGATAAGCGCTTTAACATTACAGGTTTAACTTTTGGTTTGTCAACTAGGTTATCTGAGCCAGATGATTACTTTTTATTATCACAAGCATTAAGTTATCAGCATTATGATCTTCAGAATTATAATACAGGTTTATTTACCTTTGGTGATGGTACCTCTAACAACTTGTCTTACACGATTGGTCTAAGTAGAAACAACCTTTATACAGACCCTATTTATCCTACAGGAGGTTCTAATTTTTCAGTTTCGGCTAAGTTTTCATTCCCTTATTCATTAGTAAACGGTGTAGATTATGATGCATTAGCAGATGAAAGAGATGAACAAGAAGAAACAATTAACGAGTACCAAGCTAATCCAAGTACAAATCCAGCAGTAATAAGTGCTTATGATGATGCTGTAGCAAGAAGATCAGAAATTGATCAAGAACGTTTTAAGTGGTTAGAGTTTTATAAAATTAAATTTAAAGCAGATTGGTACCAATCATTAACAAAAAAATTAGTGCTACGTCCAAGTGTAGAATTTGGTTTCCTTGGTGCTTATAATAATTCTCGTGGAGTAATTCCTTTTGAACGTTTCTTCGTAGGTGGAGATGGTTTAGGTAACTTTTCATTAGATGGAAGAGAAGTAGTGCAATTAAGAGGATATCCTAATCAATCGCTATCAGATGCTGATGGTGGATCAATCTATAACAAATTCTCATTAGAGTTGCGTTACCCTATTACTTTAGGTGCGCAAGCTAAAATATATGCATTGTCATTTTTAGAAGCTGGTTCATCAGTTAATAATTTTAAAGATTTTGATCCATTTAAACTTCAAAGATCAGCAGGTTTTGGACTACGAATTTTTATGCCAGCCTTTGGTTTACTTGGTATAGACTTTGGTCATGCATTTGATGATGCTCCATACGGAGCAACAGTTAAAAACTGGGAAACACACTTCATTATTGGACAACAATTTTAAGTTTGGCACGATATTTTCTAATAGCTAAATAAGGATTTCATCAGGATGTTAAAATTTTTAAGAATATATTTCGTTAAATTTGATGATTAGTAATACTAAAACGGTAATACATTTAGTTTTACGGGTAAGATGTCTCAAAATACAAAAACAGAAATGATGAAATTTAAAGTTCTTTTTTTAATAGTAATAGTAGGTTTATTGAGCTTTAGTGCTAATGCGCAACGTGGTGTAAGGATAGGTTATATAGATACGGAGTACATTTTACAAAATGTTCCAGAATATCAAGAAGCTTCAACGCAATTAGACAAAAAGGTTCAGGATTGGAAGGCTGAAATAGATTCAAAATTAAAAGGTATTGAGCAAAAGAAAAAAGAGCTTGATAATGAACGTGTGCTTCTAACAAAAGAATTGTACGACGAACGTTATGAAGATATTTCTTTTGAAGAAGCTGAAATATTAGACTATCAACAAAAACGTTTTGGTCCTGAAGGTGATTTAATGATCCAAAAACGCCAATTGATAGAGCCTATACAAGATCAGATTTTTGCGGCTGTACAAGACATTGCTGAAACGGGTAAATATGATTTTGTGTTTGATAAATCAGCAGATGTAGTAATGCTTTATTCAGCGGAACGTTACGATATTAGTGAGCGTGTACTGAAAACAATAACTAGATCTTCTAAAAGATCGCAAGCAAAAAGTAAAAAAGAGCGTAAAGAATTAGAAGCTGAAGAAGTTGTGCCAGAAGTAAGTGATGGTCAAGATGCTCGTCAAAAAGCATTGGACGATAAAAAAGCTAAACGTGAGGAGCAATTAGCAGCGAAGCGCGCAGAACGTGAAAAGGCAGCTGAAGATAGAAAAAAAGCCCAGGAAGCCTTAAGAGAGACAAAGCGATTAGAAGCAGAAGCACGTAGACAAAAAGCTACAGATGCTAGAAATAATAGAGCTAAATCTTCTGAGGAAGCTAAAACTGTTGAGAAGGATAGTACTAGTAGTGCAAGACCTACTGTTCAAACAGATAGTACAAAAGCCAAAGATGTTGCTAAGAAAGATTCAGCCAGTTCAGCTAAACCTAAAACAGCTGCAGAAATAGCTGCGGCAGAACGTCTTCAAAAAGCGAAAGATAGAGAAGCGCGTCAAAAGGAATTAGAAGATAGAAAAAAGAAGATAATAGAGCAACGAAAAAAAGCGCGTGAAGAGCGTGAAAAACAAGTAAAAAGGAATGACTCTATAGCCAAGGCTAAGAAGAACGAATAAAACAACAATTAATAATTTATAACACACAAATACACTTTAGAAAATGAAACATTTAAAATCTTTATTATTTGCAGCAGTACTTTTTGTAGGAGCAACAAGTTTTACAACTGCTCAAACTAAAATTGCTCATATTAATAAGCAAGAATTAATTAAAGCAATGCCTGCTTATGCTCAAGCTCAAACTGAAATTGAAAAGTTAGGTAAAACATATGAAGCAACTATTCAAACATCTCTTAAAGAATTAGATGTTAAGTTAAAGCAATATAATGCAGAAGCTGAAACTAAGACTGAAGAAGAAAACATGAAGCGTATGCAAGAAGTTGAAGGTATAAAGCAGAGTTTAGGTGAGTACCAACAACAAGCACAAAAGGATTTACAAGAAAAAGAATTTAATCTTTTAAAGCCTATCGTTGAAAAAGCAGACAATGCTATTAAAGCAGTTGCTAAGGCTCAAGGATACCAATATGTTGTAGACTCTGCAATGCTAATAGTAGCAGACGGCAAAAATCTTATGATGGATGTTAAGAAGCAATTAGGAATGTAATCCCAACTAAAAATATTTATTTAGAAAGTCGCTTATTAATAAGCGACTTTTTATTTTTGTAATAATGAGTAAAGGACCAATTGGCATATTCGATTCTGGTATTGGAGGTACATCTATCTTCAAAGAAATCCATGCGCTTTTGCCAAATGAAAACTTCATATATTTAGCTGATAGCAAAAATGCTCCTTATGGTAACAGATCTAAAGAAGAGATTATTAGGTTGAGTATTAAAAATACAGAATTCCTAATAGCTAAAGGGTGTAAAATAATAGTTGTGGCCTGTAATACAGCTACAACAAATGCCATTGATTACTTAAGAGAAAACTATCCCATTCCTTTTATTGGTATTGAGCCTGCTATTAAAACGGCAGCATTAAATACACAAACCAAATCTGTAGGTATATTAGCAACTAAAGGGACATTAAGCAGTCACCTTTTTCATAAAACAACAGATTTATATGCTAATGGCATAAAGGTAATAGAACAAGTTGGTGAAGGTATTGTGCCGCTTATTGAATCTGGTAAATTGAATTCTACTGAAATGAAGTTGCTTTTAGATACATATATAAAACCTATGCTAGAGCAGAATATAGACTACCTGGTGCTAGGTTGTACTCATTACCCATATTTGATTCCTATACTAGCTGAAATGCTGCCAAACGATGTTAAAATTATTGATTCGGGATTAGCGGTAGCAAAACAAACACAATTAATCTTATCAAATCTTAATTTATTGGATGATGCTACTTTAGAGCCAACAACACAATTATTTTCTAATGGTGATGTTAGTGTTTTAAAATCTATTATTGAGGATAAATTTGAAGTGTCTTATTTAGATTTTTAGTAAGGTTTAGTCTTTAAATCATACTAAGGTATTATGAAATTATTATTTGTCTACAATGCTAATTCAGGAAAGTTAAATACGTTGTTTGATGTGGGACACAAGCTTTTTAGTCCTTCATCTTATAAATGTAGTTTATGTGCGTTAACACATGACGTTTTTTCTGAAAACGCAATATGGAAAAGATTTAGAGATGAAGGCCAATTTGATATGGTTTTTTATCACAAGGATGAGTTTGAAATTATATTTCCAAAAGTCAAGCTATTGTATCCAACCATACTTAAATTAGAAAAGAATCAACTCACAACCGTTTTAAATCCAGAGGTTTTAAATGATATTCCAAATGTCGAAACTTTAATAGGCCGACTAAAATCTAGTATTTAATAATTACTCTTTAAACCAGCTTGAATACTTAACATAGTTATTTGCAATTCGGTCAATTTCTCCAGAAATTAATTCTTTGCTAATGTCTTTTACTTTTTTGGCCGGTACACCAGCATAAATGCTTCCGGATTCTACTATGGTATTTTTGGTAACTACAGCACCTGCAGCGATGATGCTATTGCTTTCTATGACACAATCGTCCATAATGATACTTCCCATACCAACAAGCACATTATCTTTTATCGTACAACCATGTACAAGCGCATTATGGCCTATGGATACATTATTACCAATGGTTGTAGGTGATTTTTGGTAGGTTGCATGGATTACGGCTCCATCTTGAATATTTACTTTATTGCCCATTTTAATAAAATGAACGTCACCTCTAATTACAGCGTTAAACCAAACACTACATTGTTTTCCCATTGAAACTTCCCCAACAATAGTTGCATTTTCTGCAACGAAGCAATCTTCAGGGATTTGCGGATGATTTCCTCTTACGGATTTTATAACTGGCATATGTTATTATTTTGAAAATTAGGTTAGAGCATAATTACATAGAATGCTCATTTAAAAAAATATGAAACCTTAAAAATATGAAACTTTATACAAGGCTAACACGTACTAAAGATAAAATGAAAATTTAGATTTGTAGAATTTTTCACAAAAAAAAGAGCAGCATATCTGCTACTCTTTAATCTAAATTTTATAATTGAGAAAACTATACGTTTTCAGCGTCTCTTAGACCTTGAATGTATTCAGCTTTCTGAATTTCTCTTCTTCTTTTAACTGAAGGCTTAGCAAAATAACGATTCTCTCTTAGGTTTTGCATAATTTGCACATTTCTGTGTTTACGCTTGTAACGCTTAAGTGCACGTTCTATATTTTCTCCTTCTTTGATTTCGATTTTAATCATTATATCGATATATTTTTGTTAACTATTTCTTGCAAATGGTCGGCAAATATATGCTAACTATTTGAAAATAAAAAATTAAATGAAATTTTTAAGTATTTATTTTTTGGATTAGTATTTTTAATGCCATTTAAACCATAAAATCAATGTCTTAAGTTATAAATAGCAATCTATTATACTATTGTTTTTATCCTAAATAAGTCTTTAAAATTTTACTCTTACTAGCGTGTCTTAATCTTCTAATACCTTTTTCTCTAATTTGTCTCACACGTTCGCGAGTTAAATCATAGATACTTCCAATTTCTTCTAGCGTCATAGGTGGTTGATCTCCAATTCCAAAATTCAAACGAATCACATCACTTTCCTTTTGAGTTAGTGTTTCTAGAGCACGTTCTACTTCAGTGTTTAAAGATTCTTTCATTAAAGCCATGTCAGGTCTTGGTGACTCACCAGAACTAACTACATCATATAAACTAAAAGTTTCTCCATCTTTTAATGGTGCATCCATTGATAAATGACGACCAGAATTTTTCATAGACTGTTTTACTTCACGAACGCTAATGTCTAATTCGCGTGCAATTTCATCTGCATTTGGTGGTCTTTGGTTTATCTGCTCTAAATGAGAAAAGGCTTTATTAATTTTATTAATAGTACCAATTTTGTTTAAAGGTAAACGTACAATACGAGATTGTTCCGCTAAAGCCTGTAAAATAGCTTGTCTAATCCACCATACAGCATAAGAAATAAACTTAAAACCTCTAGTTTCATCAAAACGTTTTGCTGCTTTTACTAAACCTGCGTTACCTTCATTAATTAAATCTGGTAATTTTAAACCTTGGTTTTGGTATTGTTTTGCAACAGATACAACAAACCTTAAGTTGGCTGTTGTTAATTTGTCTAATGCTGCTTGATCACCTTTTCTGATGAGCTGTGCTAGTTCCACTTCTTCATCAGCTGTTATCAACGGAATCTTACTGATGTCCTGTAAGTACTTATCTAAAGATTTGTCTTCTCTGTTGGTAACCTGCTTGGTGATTTTTAACTGCCTCATATATCCTATTTAAAATTTAGTGAACCTTCAATGTAACCTAATAAATTAGATTTCCAAATAATTGTATGTTTATTAACACATATTGACGAAAAAAAGCTGTTTTTGACGATAAACGGTTAATTTTTAGTTGAGTCTTGTGCTTTTGTGTCCTTTGATTTCTTCTTTCCGCCTAAGAGTCCGCCCAAAATATTTCCTACACCTTCTTTAACTTTATCTTCTGCTGTTTGCTTAGTTGTGTCTTCTATTGTGGTCGTAGTAGAATCTGTTTTAGTCGTGTTTGAGTTTCCTCCTAAAAGTCCACCAATTAAATCGGTAACCTTATCTTTTCCTGTGTTAATTAATTTTTGTTTTTCAATTTCAATTAATTGCTTCGTTAAGTTTGAAACACCAGACGTTAAATCTGTTTGTATAATAGGACTTGTAAAAGTGCCACCAATATTTGCCGTAACAGGTACAGTAAGTTTATTTACTTCATTATCATTAATCTTTCCAATTAAACGATTGACATCACTTCCTAAATATTTAGCTGGTACTTGAAAAACAGCACTATAATTCATTGAATTCGAAAAACTATGAGATCCAGACACTACAATTGGTATGTCTTTATAATTAACAGTAAATGGTTTTACAGAAACTTGTCCATTCTCAAAGCTTAATTTTGTTTTAAGGTCTTTTAAATCTAGTTTACTAAAATCTATAAAACTTAATTTACTATCTAAGCTTGAAAGCAACGGGCTATTTGCAGCATCTATATTATTAGTTAAAATATCAGCGATTGCACTACCAGAAATTGAACTTAAATCAGGTGAAAAGCTTTCGTCTAAAAATCCGCTAACATCTATTGTAGAGTTTAATTTTCCTTGAAGCACTTTTGCAATTGGCGCTAAGGCCTTCAACATATCTAAATCTTTAAATGATTGCGAAATATCGAAGTTTTGCATCGCTAAACTCATGTCAAAAGCAGGTTTGGCTGCTTTAGTAGAGACATTACCAGAAATTCCTAATTGACCATTAAAAATATCTGTGGTCATATTTTTTAGATTCGCATTTTGGTCTTTTATTAATAATTGACCTTTTACATTCTTCAAGTTGAGATTGTCATAAATAACAGTTTTTGCGTTGGCTGTTATAGTACAATCTAAAAAATCTGGAATTTTAAGTGATTCTGATTCTGAAGTCGTTTTATTAGATGATTCTGTAGCTGTTTCGTCCTCAGACATAAAATCTGAAATCGCAAACGTATTAGAATTTACATTAAAATTACCTTCAAGTTTTTTGTCGCTTAATAGAAAACCTAATAAATTATTAATAGTTCCTGTGGCTGAAAAATCACTTTTTCCTGTTAAAGCATCAAAACTGTTCAAACTTACCGTTCCTGGCTTAAAGGCTAAATCGGCTTTGTTAATTTGAATAGGGTTTACAATATCTTCAGAAGAGAATATAAAATCTGAAATAGAAACACTACCAACATTTTTAATGCGTTGATAAGCATTTGTTTCAATCGCATTCATATCAAAAGACGTATTGATGTTTCCTTTTAAAATACCACTCAACTCATTTTCTAATTCTACTGGATACGCTTTTGTGATGTTCGCTAAATTTAAAACACCATCTAATTTAGCATCAATTTGCTGGTTTTTAGTTAGGTTTTTAACATGAATTTCAGACTTAAAAACATCTTCATCAATCTGAAAATTAAGTTTATCAATATTTACAAAAGTATCGTCAACGTTTCCTGTTGTGTTTTTTACAGAAGCATCAATTGTAATATTTCTAACGCTCTTTGGAAGGTCAGGATATTTAAAAGATGCATTACTTGAATTTAAATTGATGTCTAAAGTTGGAATCGTTTCCTCTGAAACCAAACCTTTAATAATTCCGTTGACTGTAAAATTTCCGGTAGTATTTACATTTGCAATATCTTTTGCGTAAGCCTTTGGTATTACGGCTAAGAAATCTTTAAACGAAGCTTCTGGATTCTTAAAGGTGATGTCTATTTGCTGGCCAGCTTCAACCAATTGAACATATCCATCAAACTCTAAAGGCAATGCATTGATGTAGGCTTTGTTTTCTTTGAAGGTATATTTCTGTTGCTCTAGGTCTAAATCGATTAGCGCATCTAATTTAATACTGTTGTTGCTTAAATATTCAGTACTATCCATAGCAAATGTCACATTTGCCTCTGTGTTGGTGTCTAATTCAGATTTTTCACCAGAGAAAATTCCTGTTCCTTTATGGTTGATTTCTGTTAAATAGAAGGTTAAATTAGAAGTGTCATCAATATAAGTAAACGCACTATTATTAAGCTCGTAGTTGTCAATGTCAAAACTAAAACCACCAGAACTTTCTGTTTCTGTAGGTGCAGCATCTGTTTCACTTTCTTTTACTATATCATAGTTTACAGCACCTGTTTTATTGGTTTTAATAACCAAAAGAAGCTCGTCTGCGATAATTTCGTTAATTTCTAATGGGTCTTCAGTTCCTTTTAATAACTGCATTACACCCATTTCAAAAGATAACGATTTTGCTGTTGCTAAAGTTTCACCTTCAAAAGGTGCACGATTGGTGATTTTTAAATTTTCAACGCTAACTTCTGCTTTCGGAAAGCTACTGATAAGGCTTAAATTGATGTCATCGAAGGATAATTCGGCATTTAAATTTTCATCTGCATAATTCTGAACAATCGTATCGATTTTAGATTCTAAAGCAAAAGGTATAGCTATAAGAATCGCAATAAATATGAGTAAAACGATTCCAATAATTTTTAAAAATTTCTTCATAAGGTCTTTTTGTGTTTTTTAAAACAGCGTCTTTTATATATACGCAAAATTCCGCATAAAAGTTGCTATTGTTGTCAAGTTTAAGAAGATTTTAATGTTTTGTTTAATCGTTATAGTAAATTTATTTCCTCATTTACTTTTAGTTTGAAACGTTTTCTAAATAAATACACACCTAAGTATAAAAATGGTGTATCTAACAAGGCGACTATAACTTTAAATAAAAAGCCACTAATTAGTAAGCCTTTAAAATTGGCCCAATCTATAATTCCGAAACTACAAAGTAACGTGACAATAGTAAAAGTGTCAACAAATTGAGAAAACCAAGTAGAAAAATTATTCCTCAGCCACAAATGTTTGCCTTTGGTTAATCGTTTCCAGAAATGATAGATTTGAATATCTACAAACTGAGCAAATAAATACGTTAGCATACTAGCAAAAACGGCTAAAGACGTATTACCAAAAACGGTATTAAACATTGTGTTGTCTACATAAGACCATTCAGTAGCTGGTACATTTGAAGCTGTATATACAATTAAAAGTGAAAATAGCGATGCAAAAATACCAACAACCACAATATCGTTAGCGCGTTTTTTACCATAAATCTCACTAATTAAATCTGTAATAAGAAACGTAATAGGATACGGTAAAATACCAACAGAGATTTCAAATAATTTTGAACCAAAAATCTCTACATCGAAAGGATGCCAATAAAAGAATTTTTGAAAGATTAAATTTGAAACTACGAGAGAGGTTATAAAAAGGCCACCAAGTAAGAGGTAAATACGTTGTGCTAATAGCTTGTCTTTTAGTGACATTGAAAATGGTTAATAAATAGTTTAAGTAAAGGTAAAGTTATAAAAATTGTTTTAGTTATTTTGTTCCTTCGATGAAACCGACTAAAACAATTCACATAGCATTAGGAAGTAACAAAGGCAACAAGTTGCAGTATTTGCAATCTGCTATTGATGCTATTTTTGTACATATAGGTGCTGTAAAAAAGATTTCTAAAGTTTATAAAACACCAGCTTTTGGATTTGAAGGCGATGATTTTTATAACGCTTGTATTAGTGTTGTAACGGAATTTAAACCTAAAAAGGTGCTCAGAGAACTACAGGCTATTGAGGTTGAATTAGGTAGGAAATCAAAAATAAGCAAAGGTTATGAGTCTCGCGAAATAGATTTAGATATTTTGTTTTTTGAAGAC
Source organism: Winogradskyella eximia (assembly GCF_003386165.1). Taxonomy (GTDB): domain Bacteria; phylum Bacteroidota; class Bacteroidia; order Flavobacteriales; family Flavobacteriaceae; genus Winogradskyella; species Winogradskyella eximia. The sequence continues at coordinate 30,970 of NZ_QRDV01000006.1, forward strand.
GAAATTATCGAAGAGAAAACCTTGATTCTTCCGCATCCACAGCTTCAAAATCGCAAATTTGTTTTGCAACCGCTTTTGGATGTTGCAAAGGACTTAAAACATCCTGTTTTAAATAAATCTATTGAAACCTTATTGGTGGAATGTAATGATAGTTCTGTAATTGAGCACGTTAATATTTGGTTGAAAAATCCTAAGAAATCGTACACGTTTAATAACTATAATTATATTGCCATAGAAGGCAACATTGGTGCAGGGAAAACAAGTTTATCTAATAAGATTTCTAGCGATTTTAATGCTAAATTGATATTAGAGCGATTTGCAGATAATCCGTTTTTACCAAAATTCTATAAAGAGCCAGAACGCTATGCGTTTACATTAGAAATGTCTTTTTTAGCAGACCGTTATCAACAAATTAGTGACGATTTATCGCAATTAGATTTGTTTAAAGATTTTATGGTTAGTGATTATGATGTAAATAAGTCGCTCGTATTCTCTAAGGTAACCTTGCCAGAAGATGAATTTCGTTTGTACCGCAAACTGTTCTACCAAGTTTACAAGGATATTGCAAAGCCAGATTTATACATCTACTTATATCAAAATACCGAACGTTTACAGGCTAATATTAAAAAGCGAGGACGTAATTACGAAAAGGATATAAAAGACGATTATTTAGATAAAATCAATTCTGGTTATCTTGAATTCTTAAAAAGTCAACCCGAAATGAATGTTAAGATTATTGATGTTTCAGAAAAAGATTTTGTTAAGAACCGTGCTGATTATTTATGGTTGTTGACAGAGATTAATGAGGCTTCGTTAAGCAGTGAGCAATAAGCGTTTAATTTTGTCATTCTGAGCTCGATTCAGAATCTATTCTTAGTGTAACCATTTATAAAGTATAAATAGTTGTTACGATTATACCTTTATGGTCTTCCAGAATAGTTTCATTCAAAATTTTCTGTTCTTCAATTTTCAAATTAAAAGGCGCTTCCAATAAGTTAACACCACTATTTTTTTTGATTCTAATCCCTTGACCAGAAATAATATCTTTATTTGGTTCAAAATCAGCAACTGGTAAGTGTTCGGTGAGAATGATGTATTTATAATTCGTTAGTTTTTCAACGACTTTTAAGATTTCAGTATTAGATAAGTGTTGTAAAACCTGTCTTAGAATAATACAATCTGCTTTTGGTAATTCATCTTCTACAATATCTAAACACTGAAACTCTAAGTTTTTATCTTTAAATAATGTTTTGTTTCTTTCAATGAGATTTTCGACGATATCAATTCCAATATAGTTTTTGGTATGTTTAGCGAGTTGTTTTCCAATATTGAAATCACCACAACCTAAATCGCAAACAGTAAGAGAATTGTTATGTGTTTTTAAAAACGTAGAAACACTATGTAGGTAAGGTTCAACAATTTTAATGTTATGAGAACCAAAACCCGAATAAAAATCAAAATCCTTTCCACCCCAAAGATGTAAATCATAAATCTGATTCATTACGTCTTTTGTTGGCCAAGGTTGTTTTTGTTTTTTGGTCATTTTATTTTTTGTCATTCCTGCGAAGACAGGAATCTATTGTTTTTATGAAAACTATATATAAAAGTAGGATAAAATGTAAAATGAAGACTGCCCATTATAGTTCTATACCACCATAAGACATCCATCCAAGATAAATAATCGCAATCGTAATTATAGATATTATTGTCCATTTAAGAAGCCAAAAGAAAATATCAATTACTTTTTTAGTGAACTGCTTCATTGTTGTTATTACTTAATTATGATATGTTTTATATCAATATCTTTATTAGATTCCTGCCTGAGTAGGAATGACAGTATTGAGTGAAAGTCTGCTCGTTGGGAAGATTTAGATGGGCTTTTTCATCTTACTAAACACATCCCAAATCACAACACCACAACTCACGGAGATATTTAAGGAGTGCTTAGTTCCATATTGCGGAATTTCAATTACTACATCACTTGCGTCAACTACGTTTTGGTCAACACCTTTAACTTCGTTACCAAAAACAAAAGCATATTTTTTGTTGGATTGAGGTTTAAAATCATTGAGCATGGTTGCGTTTTCGGCTTGTTCAATTGAGCAAATGTTTACGTCTTCTGCTTTAAGCTTTTCAACAACGTCTAAGGTGTTTTCTGCATATTCCCAATCTACCGTTTCTGTACTTCCTAGAGCTGTTTTCCTAATATCATTATGTGGTGGCTGTGCCGTGATACCGCAGAGGTAAATCTTTTCTATTAAAAAAGCGTCACTTGTTCTAAACACAGAACCAATATTGTTGAGACTTCTAATATTGTCTAAAATAATTATGATTGGTGATTTTTCAGCATCTTTAAATTCTGAAATTTCTAATCGGTCTAATTCTTCGTTTTTTAGTTTTCTTTTCAACTGTACTTAATTTTTTTAATTAAATTTTGAAACACCCCTAATGAGCTTCGCTCGGTAGTTTCAAAACAAAATATATTTTATTTCTCACTAATCCTCAAGGGTACAGTCTCACTGTTGCGGTTAAAAAAATCAGAAAGATATTTTTAACAATTGTCCCCTTGAGGGGACTTTAGGGGTGTTTTTCTATTCTACGATACCAATAAAGTTTTTAAAAACCAGCTAGGTCAGTTGGCACGCCGTTATCAACACTTGTAAATAACTTCTAGTTTTTCGGCTTCAAAAAACCTTAAAATATAAGTAATTTAGCAAACTTGCAATTCTGAAAATAGTCTAAGCAAAAATATAACTTAATACCAGATTACCATTGGCAAAATCCGCAAAAAAAGTAACACCATTAATGAAGCAGTATAATGCCATCAAGGTTAAATATCCTGATGCCTTATTATTATTCCGAGTTGGTGATTTTTACGAAACCTTTGGTAGCGATGCTGTAAAGGCATCTAAAATTCTAGATATTATTTTAACCAAACGTGGAGCTGGTAGTGAAAGTGAAATAGAATTGGCCGGTTTTCCGCATCATTCTTTAAATACTTATTTGCCAAAATTGGTAAGAGCAGGTGAGCGTGTTGCTATTTGCGACCAGTTAGAAGACCCAAAGCAAACCAAAACTATTGTAAAACGTGGTGTTACAGAATTGGTAACACCTGGAGTGGCTTTTAATGATGATATTTTACATTCAAAATCTAATAACTTTTTAGCAGCTGTTTATTTTGACAAGCAACGTATTGGAGTGGCGTTTTTAGATATTTCAACAGGTGAATTTTTAACCTCTCAAGGCAATGCTGAGTATATTGATAAGTTACTTCAGAATTTTAATCCAAGTGAAGTTTTAATTTCAAAACAAAGCCGAAAAGTGTTTTCTGAAGCTTTCGGAAATGATTTTCATACGTTTTATTTGGAAGATTGGGTATTTCAAGCCGATTATGCCAATGAAACCTTAACCAAACATTTCAACACTAAAACATTAAAAGGTTTTGGTATTGAAGATTTGTATGAAGGCATTATAGCTTCTGGAGTGGTTCTTCATTATTTAGGGGAAACACGTCATAATAAGTTAGAGCATATTGCTACAATTTCTAGAATAGCAACTGATGATTATGTTTGGATGGATAAATTCACCATTCGTAATTTAGAACTTTATAATTCTACTAATGCAAACGCAGTAACGTTAATCAACGTGATTGATAAAACGATTTCTGCAATGGGAGGACGTATGCTTAAACGTTGGTTGGCACTGCCGCTAAAACATGCTGAGAAAATAAAACAACGTCACGAAGTGGTGAAGTATTTGTTAGAGAATGAAACTGTGCTTCAAGATATTCAAGGACAAATAAAACATATTGGAGACATAGAACGTCTCATTTCAAAAATTGCCACGACTAAAGTGAGTCCACGTGAAGTGATTCAGCTTAAAAACTCATTAGAAGCTATTGTTCCTATTAAGTCAGTTGCTGAAACTTGTGAGAACGAAGCGTTAAAAGTATTGGGTGATAATCTACATCGCTGTGATTTGCTGCGTGATAAAATAAAGGAAACTTTAAATGAAGATGCACCAGTAAACATTTTAAAAGGAAGCACCATTGCAGCAGGTTTTTCTGAAGAATTGGATGAATTAAGAGGTTTATCGCAATCTGGAAAAACCTATTTAGATAATATGTTGAAGCGCGAAAGTGAACGTACGGGTATCACATCGTTAAAAATAGCTTCAAACAACGTTTTTGGCTATTATATTGAAGTAAGAAATTCTCATAAAGATAAGGTTCCAGAAGAATGGATTAGAAAGCAAACGCTTGTAAATGCCGAAAGATACATTACTGAAGAACTTAAAGAATACGAATCTAAAATATTAGGAGCCGAAGAACGTATTTCTGTTATTGAGCAAAAATTGTTTTCAGAATTAGTGCAGTGGATGCATCAATTTATTATTTCGGTGCAACAAAATGCACAACTCATTGGGCAATTAGATTGTTTATGTGGTTTTGCAAGTTTGGCAAAAGCGAATAAATATACCTATCCACAAATTGATGATAGTTTTGATTTAGAAATTAAAGATGGTCGTCATCCAGTCATTGAAAAGCAATTACCAATAGGAGAACCTTATATTGCTAACGATTTGTTTCTAGACAGAGAGTCTCAGCAAATAATTATGATTACTGGTCCTAACATGTCTGGTAAGTCGGCAATTTTAAGGCAAACGGCTTTAATTGTATTACTAGCACAGATTGGAAGTTTTGTGCCAGCAGGTGAAGCTAGAATCGGTTTAGTGGATAAGATTTTTACTAGAGTAGGAGCAAGTGATAACATTTCGATGGGAGAATCTACTTTTATGGTAGAGATGAATGAGACTGCTTCTATTCTTAATAATATTTCAGACCGAAGTTTGGTGTTGTTAGATGAAATAGGAAGAGGAACGAGTACTTATGATGGTATTTCTATTGCTTGGGCAATTAGTGAGTATTTACACGAGCATCCATCTAAACCAAAAACATTATTTGCTACACATTACCATGAGTTAAATGAAATGACTGAAACTTTTGGTCGTATTAAAAACTTTAATGTTGCTGTAAAGGAATTAAAAGATAACGTGCTTTTTGTTAGAAAGCTAGTTGAAGGAGGAAGTGAGCATAGTTTTGGGATTCATGTTGCAAAAATGGCAGGAATGCCTCAGCAAGTAATTAGACGTGCAAACAAAATTTTATCTAAATTAGAGAAGTCACATTCTAGTGAAGAACTAACAGATAAGGTAAAAAGTATAAAAGACGATTTACAATTGAGTTTCTTTAATTTGGATGACCCTTTATTGATAGAAATAAAAGATGAGATTTTACACACTGATATTGATACGCTTACGCCTGTAGAAGCTTTAATGAAACTTAATGAAATTAAGCGAATGTTGATCAAGAAAAAGCAAGCTTAAAAAAAAATAAATTTATTTTTAAAAAAGGCTTTGCTTTTATAATAAAAATTATAAATTTGCATCCGCTTTCAGAGCGAATAGTTCTTTAAAAACTGCGAAAGTAGCTCAGGGGTAGAGCATCACCTTGCCAAGGTGGAGGTCGCGGGTTCAAATCCCGTCTTTCGCTCTATTCATTAAAATATACCAATTAGGTTGCAGCTGTAACCTAGATGCTGAAGTGGTGGAATTGGTAGACACGTTGGACTTAAAATCCAATGTCCATTAGGACGTACGGGTTCAAGTCCCGTCTTCAGTACTAAAGCCTTTATCGAAAGATAGAGGCTTTTTTGTTTTAGAAGTATTCGAAAAGTTATTTTTAAAGTATATTTCTAAGATAAAAAAAATATCTTATTTTTTAGATTAACATTTCTTATTTAGACATAAAACGGATACAACATTTATCCATCGTCTTTAGATAATTTATATTAAGGGGACTTTCTGTGTTTATAACGGATTATGAAATTTTAAACGTTGATTCTCTAACAATTAATTCTGTTTTTATTTCTACTGTTTTATGCATAGAAATATGGTTTGAATCATCATTTTCTATTTCTTTTATTAAATATTTGATCGCGGTTTTTCCGATAGTATTGCCTGGTTGATTCACTGTAGTTAACATAGGCTCAATAATAGTAGAATTTATAGAGTTACTAAACCCAACAACGGCAATATCTTCAGGAATCTTAATATTGAATTTTTTAAGTGTTTGAATTACACCTATTGCAGCACTATCTGTTATAGCAAAAATGGCGTCAGGCTTTTTTTTGAGACTCAATAAACTGTTGGTCATTCTTCTTCCTTGTTTTAAAGAAATGTCATCAACACTAATAATAATTTTTTCATCAACTTCAATTTGATGAGCTTTTAATGCTTTTAGATATCCAGCATATCTTTTTTCTGAAGTATAAGAAAACTCTCTTTCTTTAATAATAGCGATTCTTTTTTTACCAATATTAATAAGATGTTCAACAACATTGAAAGCAGCTTCTTCGTCATTAATGGTGATTTGAGTGCAAGGTATTTTATCTGATACTTTATCAAATAATATTAAAGGCACAGCATTAATGATTGGCAGTACATGAGTAATCTCTTTAGTCATTTTTGTTAATGAAGCTAAAATGCCATCCACACCAAATTGTAACATAGTATTAAGCATTTCTTTTTGTTTTTCTACATCATTATTTGATTCTGAAATAATAACACGATAGCCTTGTATAGACGCTTCTTCAAGTACTCCACGGATAATGGTGGTTGTAAAATAATGTGTAATATTAGGAACGATGATACCAATTATGTTGGATTTATGTTTTCTAAACCCTTTAGCAAAAATGTTTGGAATATAATTCATTGATTGCGCCAAACGTTTAACTTTTTCCTTAGTGTCATTACTAATATCAGGATGATCGTTGAGAGCTCTAGAAACTGTTGAAATTGATAGGTTTAATGCTTGAGCTAACATTTTTAAGGTTGTAACCTTTTTTTTCATAACATATATTTAATAAAATGTAATTGCAAACGTTTCCGCAAACGTTTGCTTAATTATTTCGCAACATTTATGGTGTAAACTTAGTGAATTGATAATATTTTCACCTAAATAACAACAAAATTATATTATCAATGAAAAAATCTCTACTCGCATTCGCGCTTTTTCTAAGTACGATTACTGCTTTTTCGCAAACAGAAATTAGCGGAAAAGTTACAGATGCATCTGGTATGCCAATTATGGGTACTAATGTTATTATTAAAGGAAGCACTTCTGGTGCAACAACTGATTTTGATGGGAAATTTATTTTTACTACTAATTTATCAGGAGAACAAATTCTTCAAATTTCTTACTTAGGATTTGAAACTTATGAAAAAACAATTACTTGTGATGGTACAGCAATTACTGTAAATGCAATCTTATCAGAAGGAGGTAACTCTTTAGATACTGTGCTTTTAACAGCGACATCCACAACAAGATCACAAAAAGAAACACCAATGTCTATTACATCTATTGGTGCCAAAAAATTATCAACCGTAAATACTAGTAGTCAAGCAGATGTGCTTCGAAGTATTCCAGGTATTACTGCAGAAGGTGGTGGAGGTGAAGTGGCTTCAAATATTTTTGTAAGAGGTTTACCTTCTGGTGGGCAGTATCAATTTAATCCATTACAAATTGATGGAATGCCAGTACTTAGTACTTTTGGCTTAAATTCCTCTGCGCACGATGTGTATTTTAGGAATGATATAGGAATGAAGAGTTTAGAATTTGTAAGAGGTGGATCTTCCATTCTTTATGGTGTGGGTTCTGTTGCAGGTATAATTAATTATACAAGTGCTACGGGAAGTAGTAAAAGTAAAACAACTTTGCGCACTGAAGTTGCTTCAAATTCTAGATATAAGGCTGATTTTGCAACAAGCGGTCCTCTAGGTGGAGAAGATTCTAATACTTTCTACGCATTATCTGGTTTTTACAGATATGATGAGGGGCCTTTAAAAACAGGTTTAGCCACAGAAGGTTTCCAATTAAGAGGTAACATTAAACACGTTACAGATAAGGGATCAATTACCTTTTCAGGACAATGGATTGATGATGCTGTACAATTCTTTCTACCATACCCTTTAGAGGGAGGTTCAAGAAAACGCCCTACAGGAAATGATGGCGAAGAAATATTCACTTTACAAACTGCAGCAGCATCTGATATTTCTTATGCCACACCAAATGGTATTTATAATTCTCCAATTGAAGACGGTGTAGCTACCAAAGGCGGATATTTTTTAACAGATATTAAACATCGTTTTTCAGATGATTTAAAATTAGATGCTAAACTTAGATATTCTAAATATGAACACCAATTCAACCTTTTTCTTGATGGTAGTGGTGTTTCTGGGGCAAAAGCAGTAGAAACACAACAAGAATTTTTAGATGCTAGAGGTTTAACTTCTGGAGATTTTACCTATCTAAATGGGCAACCTTTAGCTGCAAATGCTTTACTATTTGAAAATAGAATATTAGATCGTAATAGACCTTTACAGGAGTTAATGGCAGACATCAAGTTTACTAAAACTGCAGGAAATCATAACATAACTTTCGGAACTTTTATGTCTAGATCTCAAGGAGGTGACTTTAATGTCATTACTAATTATTTAGGAGAGTACAACGATAGACCTGAGTTAATAAATGTGTCAGGTTATACTGTAAATGGTGTTACCAATAGAGGTACAGCTTATACAAATAGAAATATTTCTAGTAATAAAATTGCTCTTTTTGTGGCAGATGAAGTAAAACTTGATCGTTGGAATTTTGATTATGGTATAAGATATGAAAGAGCTTCAGGAGATATTGAAGTTGAGGGTACGGAATCTTATACAGTAGATAATACTGGTATTGCTAATTTAGATAATGTGACTTGGGGAAATGGAAGTTTTACAAGAGGCCATGTCTCAGCTGATGATTTTGCAGTTGTTGTTGCCGGTTTATATAAAGTCAATGATGATTTAAGTGCTTATGGAAATTTTTCAAGAGGCTATTTTTTCCCAGAACTTAGAGGGACTAAGTTTGATGCTTTAGGTAATCCTTCTTCATATGATACAGAAAAAATTATTCAAGGGGAACTAGGTATTAAATATTCTAAAAATAAATTTTCAGGAACAGCTGCGCTATATGCAGTTACTTTAAAAGACAGACGATCAATTAGTTTTGTAAATGCACCAGGAGGTGGATTTATAGAGGAAGTTGATATTCAGGATACAAGTACTTATGGACTTGAGGGTACTTGGAATTGGATTTTTGCTAATAACTTTAATTTTGGAGGATCATTAACTTACCAAGGTCATGAAATAACAAAATCTGAAGCTGACCCAGATTTAGAAGGTAACGAATTGAGAAGACAACCTAATATTCTATCAACATTGGCAATTGATTACAATAACTCAAAGTTTGATGCAGGTTTAGTTTATAATTATACGGGTAAGAAATTTGCGAATGACGCAAATAGCATAGAGTTAGAAGCAATAGGTTTAGCAAATTTAAATCTCGGATATACATTTGATTTAAGCGAAGATGGAGAAACACTTCGTTTAGGAGCACAAGTATTTAATCTTTTTAATTCCGAAGGAGTTACAGAAGGTTCACCACGATTAGGAAATAACCAAACAGATGAAGAGTATTTTGTTGGAAGACCAGTCTTACCAACAAGAGTATTTTTCAATGCAACTTTTAATTTTTAAGTTTGATTAATTGAGTTTGATAGCATTGGCATTGTTAGATTGTGTCAATGCTTTCTTTTTCATTTTAAAATATTATTATGACAAATAACGATCTAATAAAAAAGGCTGAAACAGTCCTTAACAACAATTTTAAAGAAGACAAAGGTTTTACAATACCATGTGAAGGGTTGTACCCTTTTCAATGGAACTGGGATTCTGGTTTTATAGCTGTAGGATTTGCACATTATGATGCTAACAAAGCCAAACGAGAGGTCGAAGCTTTATTAAGTGCGCAATGGGAAAACGGGTTTATCCCTCATATCATTTTTCATAACGATAGTGATACTTATTTTCCAGGTCCTGAGTTTCATCAGTCTAAATTACATCCTCTAGCTTCCAAAAGCCACAGAACAACAGGTATGACACAACCACCTGTTTTAGGTTTTGTATTAAAGGAAATGTATGATATTATAGAAGATAAAGCTGATATCCTCAATTTCATAAAGCAAAATATAGATAAGGTTTTTAATAATCACCAACATTTCTATACACATAGAGACCCAAACCAAGAAGGTTTAGTTTTTATTTACCACAATTGGGAATCGGGTACAGACAACTCACCAATTTGGGATGATATTTGGGGTACAATGGATCCACCAAATTATAAATTTGAACGTAGAGATACAACACATGTTGATGCGGCACAAAGACCAACAAACAGAGAATACGATTACTATTTGCACCTTATTGAAATTGCTAAAGCGCATAATTACGATGAAGCTAAAATTGCAGAGCTTTCACCTTTTTTAGTTCAAGATCCACTTTTTAATGCCATGTTAATTAAATCTAATGCCGCATTAATTGAACTTTATGAGCTGATTGGTGATTCTGAAGATAAAATAAAAACATTACGTCAGTGGCAAAAAAAAGCTATTACAAGATTTAATGAAAAGCTATTTAATGAAAAACTTGGTGCATATGTGCATTACGATCTTAGAAACGAAAAGCAGATAGAATTTTTATCATCTTCATCTTTTGCACCGATTTTTGCAGACATACCTAATGAGGAAAGAGCAGAGATTATTGTAAAAACAATGATGGATAAATTTGGTAGTGAAGATAGATACTTGTGTGCATCTTTTGATCCAAGTAGTGATAGATTTAATCCTAAAAAATATTGGAGAGGACCAGTTTGGATCAACCTAAATTGGTTACTTTTTAAAGGCTTAAAATCTTACGGTTTTTATGATATCGCAAATCGTGTGAAAGACGATTCTGTTCAATTAATAGAGCGCTATGGTTTTTACGAATATTTTGATTCTAGAAAATCTGTTAAAGAAAATGCAGGTTATGGAGGTAATAATTTTTCTTGGAGTGCTGCATTATTAATTGACTTATTGAAGTGTTAATTTTCTAATATGATGATTCTTAACTTTTCCAAAGATTATATTTTAGAAAATGAAAGAGTAAGGTGATTATACTTACAAATATCTTATATAAATGAATTAATTAAAATTAGAAAGAATAGGCTTTGGTGCTTATAGTGATAATGAAGTAAGTATAGCAGCAATGCGTAGTGTTGGCTGCAAAAATGAAGGTGTATTACGAAATATGTTTCCAAGTATTAATGGCATCGGAAGAACTGATGCTGTGTTAATGAGTATTCTAAAAGACGAATGGAAAGATTCAGTTAGAGTACAGTTAAAAAATAAATTAACATGAATTGGCTAGATTATACAATAATTGCAGTTTACCTCATTGGCTTTATGGCTATGGGTTATTTTTTTAAGGAAAATAAGAATTCAAAAGATTATTTTTTAGGAGGCAAAAGCCTTGGATGGTTTCCATTAAGTTTATCTACAATGGCAACGCAATTATCTGCTATTAGTTTTATTTCTGCACCAGCATTTGTTGGTCTAAAAGCTAATGGTGGAATGAAATGGTTAACTTTTGAGTTTGGTGTACCATTAGCTATGATTGGTATTATGTTCTTTATAATTCCGCCATTATACAAATCAGGAATTGTAAGTATTTATGAATATTTAGAACGTCGTTTTTCAAAATCTACAAGAAAACTTATAAGTGTTGTTTTCCAAATTAGTCGTGCTTTAGGTACTGGAGTTATGGTTTTTACTATGGCTTTAATTATTCAGTCTGTCGTTGGTATAAGTTTTCATTGGACATTACTTATTATAAGTGTTGTAACACTTGTATACTCTTATCAAGGCGGAATGAAAGCTGTGGTTTGGGGAGATGCTATACAGATGATTATTTTGTTTTCGGGCTTAATAATATGTCTTATTATTGGGTATTCATTAATGAAAGATACCGGAACCTTTAAAGGTTTTGATCCAGAACGACTTCAGGTTATTGATTTCTCTAACCTTGGCTTTTTTGATGGTGAAGAATATGGGTTTTGGCCAATGCTTTTAGGTGGTTTATTTTTATATCTATCGTATTATGGTACTGACCAAACACAAGCACAACGTTTGCTTTCTGCAAAAAATGAAGGGACTATAAGAAAACTATTATTAGCAAACGGACTGTTGAGGTTTCCGGTAGTTTTAGTGTATTGTATTATGGGATTAGTGATTGGCTATTTAGTAAGCAACGTTCCAGAATTTTATGAAAGTATTAAAGAAACAACACGTATTCATTATCCTGCAGAATATGCAAAATCTGGTATTAAACCAGACTTAATGGTTCCTGTTTTTATAACTAAATATTTACCAAATGGACTTATCGGAATATTAATGGTTGGTATTATGTCTGCAGCAATGTCTTCATTGAGTTCTACAATTAATTCATTAAGTGCTGTGACTATAGAAGACTTTTTTAATAGTGGAGAAAAGAAACTTTCCGAAAAAAAATACATGCTTTTATCAAAAGGTTTGGTTGTGTTTTGGGGAGTTGTCTGCATTTTGGCAGCCTATCTTTTCGGTAATAGTGAAAGCACAGTGATTGAGTTAATTAATGCTATTTCATCTTTATTTTATGGACCAATATTGGCAGCTTTTGTGATTGCAATATTTTTAAAGAAAGTAAACCATATTGGGATGAATGTAGCAATTATTACGGCTGTTGCTGTTAATCTAATTTTTAAATACTTACCAGAGTTAGTGTATTTCTTTAGTCAAGGAAATTTCTATTCTGGCAATGATTCTATTCATGTAGCTTTAGCTGAATTAGGTATTAATAATATTCCGGATTTGTTTTGGATTTGGTATAACTTAACAGGCTTTGTTATAGCTATAGTAATGGCAATAATAGTGAGCAAATTAACGAGTAAAACACCTGCTAAGAAAATGGATTTATCGTATTCGTTTAACACAAAAGATTTATTGAAGAAAGAGAGCATTATTTTAATGTCATTTTTCATCTTAATTCTTGTGGTGAGTTATTTTCTTCCAAGCATGTTAAGTTAGATGTATCATTCATGAAAGTTATTTTAGCACCAGACAAATACAAAGGCTCACTTACAGGACTTAAATTCTGTAATATCATTGAACCAATTTTAAAAGCTTCATTAAACGCAGAAGTTATAAAAGTACCATTAGCCGATGGTGGAGATGGTACAATTGAAGTTGTTAACTACTATTTAAAAGGAGAGGCTATTCAGACCGAAGTTATTAACCCTATTTTTAAACCTGTTATGGCCTCTTATTTATATTCAGAAGCAACCAAAACTGCTTTTATCGAAATGGCAGAAGCCTCAGGAATGAAGCTTTTACAGCCCAAAGACCAAAACTGTATGGAAACAACAACTTTTGGCACTGGAGAATTAATTCTTAATGCTATAAATAGAGGAGCTCAGCATATTATTTTAGGTATTGGTGGAAGTGCCACAAACGATTGTGGTATTGGTATGGCGAAAGCCTTAGGTTATCGGTTTTTAGATGAAAATGACAATGAAGTGAAGCCAATTGGTCGAGAACTTGCTAATATTTATAAAATCGATGAATCTCTTAAAGATAAAAGGTTAAGTACTATTAAGTTTCAAATTGCTTGTGACGTTACTAACCCACTTTACGGACCAAATGGAGCTGCATATGTCTATGCAAAACAAAAAGGAGCTTCTGATGAAGAAATTAAATATTTAGATTTTGGATTACAAAAATTCTCAAAAGTTTTAGACAAACATTTTAGCATTCAGACTCAAAATATTGAAGGTGCAGGAGCAGCAGGCGGAATGGGAGCAGGTGCTACAGCTTTTTTAAAAGGAGAGCTTTTACCAGGTATTGACCTCATAAAGCAGATAGCAGATTTTGATGCAAATATTAAGACTGCAGATTGGATTATTACAGGCGAAGGTAAATTAGATGACCAAACCTTGTCTGGTAAAACGATAAGTGGTGTTTTATCTTCTGCAAAGAAACATAAAATAAAAGTAGCTGCTTTTTGTGGAAGTACGGATTTACAACCTGATGAATTAAATGCAATGGGAATTAATTATAGCGATTCTATTATGAGTCTGGCAAAAGACCTAGATGATGCTTTGACAAATACATCACAGTATTTAGAAAATATGACTAGAACATTTATTGAAAAAATTAAAAAATAAATGAAATTATACCCTTTAAAATTTAATCCAGTTTACAGTTATCGAATTTGGGGAGGAGACAAACTAAAAACTGTTTTGAATAAAGATTATACGCAAGATTCTATTGGTGAATCTTGGGAAATATCTGATGTTGAAAACAATGAAACATTAGTGAGTGAAGGTCCTCTAAAAGGAAAATCGTTAAAAGAATTAATCACTGAGTTTAAAGGAGAGCTAGTTGGCGATAACGTTTATAAAACTTTTGGTAATGACTTTCCATTGTTAATTAAATTTATAGATGCAAAAACACCACTGTCAATTCAGGTACATCCTAGTAACGAATTAGCAAAAGAGCGTCACAACTCGTTTGGAAAAAACGAAATGTGGTACGTTATGGAAGCTGAAGAAGATGCAGAATTGATTATTGGGTTCAATAAAACTACCAATAAAGACAACTATCAAAAGCATCTTAATAATTCTGCACTTCGTAATATTTTAAATATTGAAAAAGTGGATAAAGGCGATACATTTTATATTCCCACAGGTAGAGTTCATGCTATTGGAGCAGGTGTTTTGTTGGCAGAAATTCAACAAACCTCTGATATCACATATCGCATTTATGATTATGATAGAATAGACAAGACTACTGAAAAAAAAAGAGAATTACACACCGATTTGGCATTAAATGCTATAGACTTTAATTTTTACGAAGATTACAGATCGAGGTATTCAAAAGAGATTAATTCAGAGAACGAATTAGTGAATTCACCATATTTTAAAACTAATTTTCTTCATATTAAAGGTGAAATGTTTAGGGATTTAAAGCAACTCGACTCTTTTGTAATTTATATATGTGTAGAAGGTATTTTACAAATGAGCTACAAAAATCAAAATATTAGTCTTAAAAAAGGGGAGACAATATTGATACCTGCAACTATTGAAACTTTAGAACTCTGTTCTAACAATTCAAAATTACTTGAAGTACATTACTAAATTTAAATAATGGTATTACTTCCGTAAATCAATAACCATCATAGGTTTTCTACTCATTTTAGGGAACTGTAATACTTGAATTTCCTTTTTATCGCAATATTCAATTTTTGGAAGGACTCTTAATTTTGCTCTAAAGTGATCTTTTATATTTTGGAGTAAAACTTCTGTAGGTGTTGTTGTAGCTATTTTAATGCGTATTTCATCTGTTCCTATAGAATTGTGAGACAATTCGATAATATAAGTTTCAACCTCACTAAAATCGTTTAAAACATTATGCATTGCAGGCGGATAAATGGTTGTGCCTTTATATTTTATCATCTGCTTTTTTCTGCCAATAACAGGGCCTAAGCGGTTGGTATTTCTACCACATTTACATTTTTGACTATGTTCTTTAACGATATCACCAGTTTTAAATCTTAATAAAGGCATGCCTTCAATACCTAAAGTGGTAATGGTTAATTCGCCAGCTTCTCCTTCAGCGACTGGTTGATTATTATCATCTAAGATTTCTGTTATAATAAGTTCTGGATGATGGTGACCACCTTCTTGTGCTTCACATTCTGTAAAAGCGGTATTCATTTCAGTTGAGGCATATGTTGAATACAGCTCAATATCCCAATTGTCTTTTATTTTTTTTGATAATGTATTTAATGAAAAATCTTGTTCTCTAAGCGATTCTCCAATACAAATAGCTCCTTTAATTCCTGAAGCATTAATATCGATGTTGTGATTTTTAGCAAATTCAATAAGTTTCAATAAAAATGAAGGTACTGCAATAATATAAGTGGGTTTAAATTTTAAAATAGAATCCCATTGTAATTCCGGAATACCATTTCCAACTCTAATGATTCCTGCGCCAAGTTTTCGCGCTCCTAAAAAATAAGCAAGTCCAGCCATAAAACGTCTGTCAATGGTGGTCATTAACTGAATAACATCATCAGGTTTCACTCCTGCACAAGCAAAAGAAATAGCTTCATTATAGGCTAAACGATCTAAATCCTTATCTGTTAATCCGAAAATTACAGGCTCGCCTAGCGTACCTGAAGTTGTTACATAATCGATAATTTTGTTTTTAGGTACACAGATAAAATCGTCGTTATATTGTTGTAAATCGTCTTTTGATGTGGTTGGAATTACGGATAAATCTTCTAGCGAATTAATATTAGTAATATCAATTTGATGTGTTTTGAACAAGCGTTTGTAGAAAGCAGAATTAGTACTTAAATAATTTAAAAGCGCTTTTAATTTTTCAATTTGAAAGTTATTTATTTCGGCTTTTGATGCATATTCTATCTCAGGATTCATAAATCTAACTTTCTTTTTGATTTTTTAATATAATTATCGACTTGTTCTAGGTCGGGAATTGTGGTGATTTCCTTTGTTTTTGCTTTTTCAAAAGCATTTAATGCAGCTCTATAGTAGCCTTTTTCATAGTTATACTTACCAACTATAAAATAAGCTTCCCAATATTCTGGATTTAATGATTGCAATTTTAAAAGAGTTGATGAAGTTATCGTTTCATTATCGTCAATATCAGAAAGCACTTCGGCTCTCAATTTTCTATACGCTTCGTAATTATTAAAAGCTTTAGTAAATTGAAAATCATCTTTTTCAATGTTTAAATTAGTATTTGCAAGTAATTTTTTATTTGGATTTTTGAAAACGTCATTTAAATCGTAAGCCACATATTCACCCAACTGATAAGGACTAGACGACACCCAAACCAAGCGTTGCTCTGGTTTAAAAACAATAGAATGATGTGCTAATAATTGATTCAACGCTTTTTCGTTACCATAACCTATGGCTTTATCATGTAACCCATCCTTATTTCTTAATATATCTACAGCAATTTCTGGTGTTATTTTTGGGTGTTGGTTTAGCAATTCTTCCATACGTTCGTAACGGTATTGAGAATGGCTTTCTACGATATGTTTACTGTTATTTTCATCTGCAGCGTAGGCTTCACTTTGAAAATGATTAGAGCAAATGAGTTGATTAGAATTAGCAACTTCATATATGCCAAAATTGTTTGGAGACATTTCAATAGTTATTGCTTTCTTATCTTTTGCACTGCCAATAAATATAGATTCGGATACAAATACTTGTCGCTTTTTTGCAATCGTAATAGCTTCTTCAATAGTGGAAGCGTATTGTAAAATTTCGCGTGTTAAAATAGAAACAGGTGTTTTTGCGACTAAAGGAATTTTAGATTTTCCGGCATTAATAGTTACTGTTAATCCATGTTCATTCATTCCTGAAACGACACCTATCATGCCTCCCCAAGTAACAGACATAAATTTATGTCCTTCTGTAGGGTTAACAAAAGATACAATTTTGTCTTTTGCAAAATCATCTCCTGCATAAAAGTCAAAATTACGTCCTATAATTAAACTACCGTCTTCTGTTTTATTTCCCCATGCTGCAAAAGAAGTACAGCCAACTAGTGCTAAATCTTGGAATGCATGACCAATATCATGTGCTCCATGTAAATATAATATTCTTAAATATTTGCTTGCTAGGTGATTATAGTCGTTAGAAGCATATTTTGAAAGCCCATAAATTTCAGTTTTATATTCTTCAGTAATATTCAAATACATTTTTCTGTTATACCAGGCTAAAATTTTTCGTAAAAAGAATTGCCTCGTTTTAGAGGGTACTAACTCATCTACTTTTGATAAAAAGGCAGCTTCTTGTTTATGAAATAGTTCTTCTGAAAGACGTCCTGTAATTAAACCTCTTTCATAAGGGTTTCCTTCTACATAAAGTTCCCATAAGCCTTGTTTATTTTTGTTGAGGTGGTTGCTTCCTAATGAAAATGTAGAATCTGATGTTTTTATG
This sequence comes from Winogradskyella eximia, assembly GCF_003386165.1. Taxonomy (GTDB): domain Bacteria; phylum Bacteroidota; class Bacteroidia; order Flavobacteriales; family Flavobacteriaceae; genus Winogradskyella; species Winogradskyella eximia. Next base: position 48,956 of record NZ_QRDV01000006.1, read on the forward strand.
CGCTCGGGAATAGTAGAATTATAAGCACTTACATCTGGAAGATCGTGTAAGGATTTTGAGACACCACAAGATGTAACTAAAAATAAGATAGAAAATAAACAAAACCAGTGTACTAATTGTACCTTTTTTAATAGCATATTATTGAACCTTGTTTTCTGTGATTTCTTGTTCCTTGTTGGCTTCTAAAACTTTATTTAACAGATAGTCTTTACCTATAATTTCAGAACACGTCATCACCGCACCAATAGTAACACCTAAAATACCATGCATATTTAAGCTTTGACCTGTAAACAATAGATTTTTAATTTTTGTTTTTGGAGACACATAAGATAACATAGGTCTGTTAACATCTTTTACGTAACCGTACATTGAGCCTCTATTGCTACCAATATAATCTCTATAAGATAATGGAGTAGAGGTGTAGATTTCTTGAATACACTCTCTAATATTTGGGAATTTTTTTTCTAATTCTACAATTAGTTTTTCGGCTTTTTCAGCTTTAAACTCTTCATAGGTTTGTCCTCTATCATTTTTATTCGCAACCGTATTAAAAGTGTCTACCCAAGGTTTAACTTCGTCATAATGCATATAGGTCATTACGGTTAAATTATCGCCATAATCGTCCATGTTTTTTTTAATAGCCATGGACACCATATAGCCTTCAGGCCAACTTTCTTGAGTGTATTTGTGAACATCCCAAACCTTATCAGGATCTTTAAAGTGATAAAAGTTTTTGTTCTGGTACTTGAAAGAATTTGGTTTTAAAACGATATACAAACTAAAGGCTGCGATTGTACTTTCAATCTGATCAATTCTATTAGTGTATGATTTTCTGAATTTATCTTTACCAACAAGGTCTAAAGTTAATTTTGGTTCTATGTTAGAGATAAACAAATCTCCTTTTATCTCTTTACCGTTAGCACAAATTGCTGAAGTAATTTTACCATCTTCAAATCCAAAATTAACAACATTATGGTGCTTATATGTTTCTCCTCCGTGTGCTTTAAGCTTTTTGATTAAAGCTTTAGTGATTTGGCTACCTCCATTAACACACCTGTAAGAACTTTCTATATATGAATTGATAGTTAAAGCATGTACATAAAAAGGTGTGCGTTCTCCATCTCCAGCATATAAGAAGTTTGTTCCAGCCAATACGGCTTGTAATTTTTTATTTTTTGTGAGCGAATTTATATAAGGTTTTGCCTGAAGTTGAAATACAGCAGTATCATCATAATAAGGTTTACCTTGTTTTAAATTGTAAAGAGGAAAACTGCTACAAGTTTCCTGTAATTTCTCACAATAAGTAATTATTGCAGATTCCTCCTCAGGAAATTGCTCAGTTAAAACTTCTATAAATTTTTTATAACTCTGGGCGTGTTTATATTCTGTAGGGTCATCATCGAAAGTGACAAGATCAAAACCGTCTTCGTCTAATTTTTTTAAAGTAATTTCATCTAAAATATCAATATATTTAAAGTATTGATATAGGTTTTGTCCTTTGTCTAGTCCACCTATATAATGCACTCCAGTATCAAAAATGGTTTTATTTCTTACAAAGGTTTGTAAATTACCACCATATTGATTGTTTTTTTCGAGTACACAAACACTATAACCTTCTTTGGCTAGAATAATGGCAGACACCAAGCCTCCCAATCCGCTTCCAACTATTACAACGTCATAATGTGATTTCATGTGTAGATATTTATTGTTTTTCTATTGTTTTCGTATGAAAATGGCAAGGTTTTCATTCTCTTGAATGGACTTAAACCCAAATTCAGCTATCATTTCAGAATACAAATTTCGACTTTCTTTCACTAAAATCACAAGATTAATGGTGTTATTCAATACGTTGCTTATTTGTGCTTCAGATAAATTGTCTATGTTTAGAATTAATGTGTCACCTGTGCTTTGCAAAGTTGATTCTAAACTATCCTCGAAATTGATTTTGTGATGTTTATTCGTTATAAAACTATTCTTAAGAATGGCTCTGACACTAGAGTCTTCAATATAAGCAATTATTTTTCTATCGATAGAATTTAAGGCTAATAAAAGATCTAATTGCCCATAATCTTTTGATAGATGAATGATTTCAGCTTTAGCATCAATTGTCCATAAAATAGTATTGTAAATCGCTTTATACGTGTTAAAATCTTTTTTAACATCTTGGTATAAATCATCGCCTTTAAATCTATAGTCGTCCAATAAATTGTCTCTAAAGTAAGTATCAGATTCTACTTCTTTACGAAACTCCATAAATTCATGTTTAAAATGCGCGCTGATGCTTTTTGTACGTTGTTTATAGGTTTCGCCATACGATTTATCTTCAACAGTAATTCTGTCCATTATTTTTACAGTCAGATTGCCATTTCTTATCAGCGCACTACCTTTTGGGTTTATTTCTGCATTACCATGAATGAGGATAGGTATAATATCTAAATTCAATTGTTCTGCTAAATAAAAAGCTCCTTTATGAAAACGTTTCATTTTATTGGTTGTAGATCTTGTACCTTCAGGAAAAACCATTAAAGTGTATCCTTGATTTACTTTTTCTTGTAAATGAGACACTCCTTTTTCTATACCACTAGATACAGGGTAAAAGCCTGCTGCTCTAACCGCTTTGCCAAAAACAGGAGAATTGTAAACCCAATCGTTTACCAAAAATATAATTTTAGGATGAAGCATTCCAACGGCTAAAATGTCTAAAAACGATGTGTGATTCGCAATAATTATAGCTGGTTTATTAAATGTTTCATTACTAAGATTTATAACTTTCTTTTTTAACCATGGATTAGAATAAAGCACGGATTTCATAAATATTGATACTACTTTATGAAACCATCTCATTTTTACTTTTTTACTTACAGGTATAATTTTTAACAGCGTAGCACTAATCAATGAAATGAAAAGACCTCCTGAACCAAAATAAGTAAACGAAAGTATGGAGTGTATTAATAGCCTTAGTGATATTGGTCGTTTTGTTTTACTACCAATAAATAGTTTGAATAGTAAAGGCTGAATAGTAAAAGCGATGATAACAGCGGATAAGATACCTATTAAACAAACTATAGATATAGAGTATAACGCAGGATGTTTAGCGAAAATTAATACACCAACTCCTAAAATGGTTGTGATTACAGATAGTAAAATAGAAGTCTTATGCGTGGCTAAAGATTTTTCTCCAGTTGCGTATTCATGAAGCAATCCGTTAGTAATAAAAATGCTGTAATCAATGCCTAGACCAAAAATAAATGTTGAAATAATGATATTAAATATGTTGAATTCTAAATGGAATAATCCCATAATACCAACGGTTAATAACCAAGTGAGGCAAATAGGTATTCCTGTAACCAATGTAAGCGAAAGACTCTTGTAAAACAGCAATAAAAGAATGATAACCACAACTAACGAATAACCAATTAGACTATTAAAATCTGTTTTTAAGTTCCCTAAAAAGGTTTCGTTCATTTGTTTTCTGTCAATTACTAACGTTTGTGCTTCGTTTGAAAAAGTATCAATTACGGCATCTCCATCTTCAACTTTAACTAAAGTGGTAATTGTGGTATAATTATCCTTTGTCGCAATATAATCGTCAACAGAAAATGTGTTGATGTTTTTGTAGTCTTCAATTTCTATAGGTTTGAAAGTGGTATTTAAAAGCGCATAGAAAGCGTTAAACGTTGTGGGTTTAAAACCTAAAGCAGTTCCGCTTTCTATAATATTTTGTTTGGTGTTTTGAATTGTATTAGTGTCCCAAAAAGAATTCCATTGCTCAATTTGTTGGCTTTGTTGCTTTTTAGAGTGCACAAATGTCCCTATAGAGCTGTAGTTAATTAGCTTGTTTTCGGCTTTTAATTTTTCAAGTTTTTCTAAAATACGATCATTTACTTCTAAGGTGCTTTCTTCAGAATTACCATAAGCAGCAATATATATGGATTTTGACGTGCTGTTAATGAGTTTGTCTAGACGTAATTCCGCTGTTTTTATATCATCTGGCAGATAATTCATCTGACTTAAATCCTTGTTAAAGATGACATTATTATACGTGAATAAACTGCCAATAAAAAAAACAAAAAGAGCAATAACAACCCATTTGTTTTTATGAATATTATAAGAGGCAACCTTGTCTAAAACTGTCTTTTTTTGAACTTTTTTAGATTGCTCATTATAAACTTGAGGTATAAAAAGCAAAGCAAAAAATGACGCTCCCATAACACTAATAGCTGCAAAAATCCCTAAATCTTGAAGGGCTTGTGAATTTATAAATAGTAAACACAAAAATGCTAAAGCCGTAGTTGAGCTACTCATTAAAATGGGCTTTGCAATTTCTTTATATAAATCTTTTACATTATTGTTACTTCTAATATGTGTGAGAATGTGTAAAGAATAATCTAAGGTTACGCCAAGTAAAATTGAACCTATGCCTAATGAGATTGCTGATATTTTTTCTCTGATTAAAAAAAGAATTGCAATAGCTATTAGTCCACCAAAAATGGTTGGGACAAATAAGATTATCGGAACCGTTAATTTTCTATAGAATACAATAAATATGAGGAGTAAAATGGTTAATGCAATACTAATAGTAAGCTGAATATCACTTTTTATCTGATTAGCATTTGCTACAGCTATTAAAGTGCCACCAAAATATTCGCTACTTACGCTACCTTTAAAACTAGCGTTTAGTTTGGCATTTACATCATATAGATTTTTAACAAAAAGAGTGTTTTCTGATGTTTCATTGGCTTCTAATGCAGGCGTAATAAACAATAAAATGTGTTTATGGTCTTTACTAACCAAAAAGCCATTTTGTAATGTAAAGTCGTCTCCAAAACTTAATTCTTGTAATTTTTTTAAAGCAATGAACGATAATCCTAAGGGATCTTTTAAAATAAAATCTTTAGTAATAAGACCAGAAGGAGAGATTAAAGTTTTATAATTCTTTAAGGTTGTAGCATCAATACTGTCTTTGTCAATTTTATCAGCTAACGTTTTATAATCGTTTTCATCTAAAAAGAGAGGAAGGTTTTTATAAATAAAATCTGCTGTTTCTTGAAGGTCTTCTGTTTGAACTTGTCCCTGTATTTTTTTTATATATTGACTAGAGGATGCATTTATACTATCAATAAATTGCGAAGCATAATTGGTTAAGTCGTCGACAGAAGCATCATCTTCTTTGGTAATATTAACAATGATTTTGTCGGTGAAATTAACGTTCTTTAAAACTTTTTGAAATTCAGCATTATCCTTATTTATTGGAATCAGTTTATTAATATCCTCTTCAAATTGAATTTTTGAAGCCACAAATAAAAGACCAGCCAATAAGACTACCAAAATGCCTAGACCAAACCATTTCTTTGATTTAAAATATTTATATGTGTTAAAGTAGAAGTTATGCATTAGGGACACTTACTTTTTTCTTCTGAAAAATTAATAATATAAAATAGCTAAAGATTCCTGCGATTAATGCTGATACAGCGGCTAACGCAAAGCTTCCAATGATATATGCTTTAAGATGCTTTAAAACTTCAAAATTAGTTGTTATTGTTGAGAGATTATAGGTCTCGTTCTGCCCTAAAATAGTGTTACCAAGTATAAAACTGCCCAATACTATAAATGGTATAAAGGGAGGAAGACTCACATTTGAAAACGCGAATGCAATGGCTTTGTTTAAATTAAGAATTAGAGCTAATGATAACACAATAATAGTGTGGAATCCCCAAAGAGGAGTGATACCAATAAAAATACCCAAGGCAATAGATAATGCTTTCTTTTGAGGTGAATCGTTACTTCCAATGACATCTTCAACTAGAAATCGTTTTATGCCTTTTTTTTTTAATCTCCTGAATAAATTTCGTGGTTTTATGTAAAAAAGGGTTAGGATAACCAACCAAGTATTTAAAATACTAATACGTGTAAAATCTTTAAATGGTCTAAAATGAGAAACACGTTCGGTTTCATCATACAATACAAGGATTGGAATGTTTTTTACTTCACTACCATTCCAAGCGGCTTTTACAATAACTTCAATTTCAAATTCAAATTTATTAGTGTAAAAGTTGAGGTTTTTAAAGTGATGAATAGGGTAAAGTCTAAATCCAGATTGTGTGTCTTGTAATTTTATACCCGTTTCTGCCCAAAACCAAAAGTTAGAAAACTTATTACCAAAACTACTTTTCTTTGGTACACTTTCTTGAGCCATGTTTCGTGCTCCAATGAGTAATAGGTTTTTGTTTTCGGCTTGTTCTAATTCATCTATGAAAACAGGAATATCTTTAGGGAAATGTTGACCGTCAGAATCTATAGTAATTACATATTTATAACCTAAACTTTCCGCATGCTTAAAGCCTTGTCTAAGCGCTTGACCTTTACCTTTATTTTCTTTAAAATGTATTTGTTGAAGAGTAGAATAGTCTTCTAAAATTTTTGTAGTAGAATCTGTAGAACCATCATTAACAATAATAAGATGTTGTGTGAATTGTAAAACACCATCAATAACACGCTTTAAAGTACGCTCGTTATTGTACGTTGGCATTAACACACATACATTTAAATCTGTAATTTTTTGTTGAATCAGTTGGTTGTTCACTTCATTGAAACCTTAAAGTATTATTATCTCGAAAATACTGATTTTTCTTCATCACTAAAAGATTTGGACTGTAAAATATAGTCTTTTATGTGATTTCGCAAATTAGAAGAATTGATATTTTTAAACTGTTTTAAGATAAACTGTTTATCTTCTTCAATATCTCCTTTATACTTTAAAATTTTTGGTGTGTTTTCTTGAATACCTAATCTAATAAAACGAACCTCTATGTTGTTTGGTGCCTTTTCTATAGCGTATTCAACATAAGAAATACCTTCAACGAATAAGTCTTTTTTATCTTTAATTCTTTTTTCGTTTCTGGCTAATAAAGCAATAGCCGCACCCTTATATGCAACTAAAGTTACGTCATCGTTTTTAGATACATTAGTTAGTAGTTTGCTAAATGCCTCTATTTTACTGCTATCTTGAGCCGCTTCTTTATAAGCGTTTCTAACAGTGCTAACATCTAGAGATAACACTGTGATACTTATTGCTAATATGAGAACATTTAAAAGCTTCATTTTTTAATTATTTCATTATAAAATTAGAGGTAGATTTTAAAGCAATAGTATCTTCAAATTTTGAAATGTTTTTAACTTTATAACCTTCTTCTGTTTCAATAATGTTAAGTTGTAATTCTAATTCAGGATTAATAAATGGATTAATTAACGCCATAAATTTAATGTTGCTTGCAGATTGCATAAACAACTTTTTCTCAACAATTTTTTCAGTGATTTCTTTAATAATTTGCATCATACAAACTCCAGGCATTACTGGATTGTCTGGGAAATGCCCATTAAATACAATGTGATCTTTGTTAATCGTAATTTTAGCTGTTGCAGAAGCATCCTGAACCGTTAAATCATCTAATTTGTATAAACCTTCAAGTGATGTACTCATTAAAAATCGAATTTATAAGTGGCTCCAATTTGAAACACCTTGTTTAAAATTAAATTATCAATATTTGTATCTTCTTCATATTCAGCGTTAACATTACCTCCAAAAATATCTATTAACCCAATGTTATATCTAGCTTCAATACCTAAACCAAAAGGAAATTCATAACCTAAACCTCCAAAAAGTAAAAAATCGAAACCTTCTAAGTCGTCATAATAATCATTAAAATTATCACTGACCTTAATATTTATAGAAGGACCGAGAATGAAGTTTAAGCCTATTTCTTTAAAAGGAGAAAATTTATTGGCTAATGTTATACCTACATAATTAATCTCGTATTTATGACTAGAAAATTTTGACTTCGCTCCTTGTCTTGAATAATTTATTTCAGGTTGAAGTGTGTAAAAATCTGCCAATTTAATTGCTGCAAATGCACCAATATATAAATCTGTTTTAGAATCATGTTCAGTATTGGTGAAATTTGATATATTGGCTCCAGCTCTAACGCCAGGTCTTATGGTTACCTGTGAAAATACAGTTGTACTTAATGTAATAAATGCGAATACTAATATTAATTTTTTCATAATTAATTGATTGATTTTAAATTGATGTTAAGCTTAATATTTGAATGTAAAATTTTAATTTGGTTTGCAATAGTATCACTAATTTCTGAAAATAAAAAAGTTACTTTTTCTTTACCATGCCCTACACGAACTATTTTATCGAGCTGTTGTGTTTTAAAATAAAAATAGGTTTTACAATCTATAGTTATTTCATGCACTAAAGTGTTTTCTAATGAATAGGATTTAATAACAGATAATTCTTCTTCAACTAAAACTTTAAAATCCTTTTTTAGAATGTTTATTAAAATAGCTTTATCCATAGCGTCAATTATGAAGTTAACCTTAAATGTGCCTTCTACAAAGGAAAAGTCGAAAATTTTATTTCCCATTTCTGTAGTAAATACAATACGATGATTAGAGTTTCCTAACTTTTTTACGATAAAAATACCGCTAAAGGTATTGTCGTAGACCTCAATATTGGCTTTGTAAACATAATCTTTAGTTGCATTTGAAAAATAAGGATTATGAAAGATGCTCGTTGCATCTTGCTCAACTTGAAAATTTTGTTTTTTAGGATAAGAACCACAAGCTAAAAACAACAAACAAAAACTACTCAGCAAATATCGCATCAGATAAAGAGGTATTTATTTTTCGGTTGTTAAAAACAATTTTTGTGTAATCTTCAGAAGGTTCTATCATTTTCAATTCTACAACATGACCTTCATCATTAAATACAATATGAAAAGCCTTTATGTATTTTGAAAACTCCTTGTCTTTAGGACTAAAATGAACTTCACTATTCAATTCTTGTTTGAAATAGAGAATGTCAAATTCATTATCATCAAACATATCTCCTTTAACACTATTAATAATTAATGAATTTAGTTGTTTAAACATTTTATTAGAGCCTAAATCAACATCGCTTTTTTTTCCTTCATCATTAATAAAAAGTTTATCGTTTTTAAACAATACCGAATATTTAAAAGGGGTTGTATATGCCCATTTAACGGTGTTTGGAGATTTAAAGGCGAGTTTACCAGAGGTGACAATATCATTAGATAAAAAGTCTAAATGTTTGTATTGTGTAAAGTCACTGACTAAAGTGTTTATAGTGGTCGCGTGTGCTTTTACTTTTGCTTTTAAAGTGGCTGATTCTGAACTGCTCATTTTGGTTTGAGCATTTACAGCAGCAACCATAAAAAATAAGATGTAAACGATTTTACGCATAAGGTTCTATATTGAATAGAGAGTCTATGGTAACAGACTCCATATTATGGAGTTGTAAAAATAACAATAACCGTTCCAATACTACAATCGATTTTAAACTTGTATCGTGAAGCAAAATTACATCGCCTTTAGAAAGGTTTTTGGTGGTACGATTAAAGATGTTTTCGGGTGTTCTAAAAGTGGTGTCTAAGGACCTTTTACTCCAGCCAATGGATTGTAATTGGGTTACTTTTATTGCTTTTTTTATACGTGGATTTGTGACACCAAAAGCAGGTCTGTATAATTTCATGGTTAAACCCATGCTGTTTTTTACTACTGTATTTGTGTTTTGCAATTCTTCAATGACCTCATTAGTTTTAAGAAAACCGAAACTATTGGTATGGGAATAAGTGTGGTTACCAACTGTGTGACCTTGATCTATGATAGATTTAAATACATTTGGGTTGGCCTCAATATTTTTACCAATACAAAAAAACGTTGCTTTGAAATTGTAGGTTTTTAAAAGCGCTAATACTTTAGGAGTAAATTCTGGATGTGGACCGTCATCAAATGTGATAGCAACTGCATTTTCTTTAATTGTTTTGTTAGAATGTAGTGATTTAAAATGGTAGTTCCATTTAATAAAAAATGATCCAGCAACTGTGATTAAAAACCAAAGAATAAGTATTATTATAAAAAACCATAACGATAGGTTATAGAAGTAGCTCGTTATAAAAAATGCAAGTGAAGCAATTACTGTAATTATATTTACTGTTTTAAAATTTAGCATTTCCGTAGTAAGGTAAAACTATGATTCTCTCCACGATATTGATTGTAAAGTAAGATAGTTTTAAAATTTGAATCTTTTAAATTGTTAAGTTTTACAATTTCTGGAAGTTTCTGAGTTTTAAGAATTTTAGAAGCTAACCAAACTCCAAATGATGATGCTGTCATAAATTCTCCACACAAATGTTTATAATAAACTTGTTGGGTATTTTTAAATAGACCTGAGCTTAATTCATTATAAAAACCATCAAAAGTAACATCTCCATTATTTCCTAAGACAACCATATCAATAGCATCAATATCTAAATTGTTTTCATCTAAAAATGATTTAGCAAGGTCAGATATTTTTGAATTACCTAAAGTATTGTATGTGCTAATAGCAATAATTTCGGCATAACTCGAGGTTTGCTTTTCATTAGATAATACAAAGAAATTTGCACCTTCACTAAAAACGGCACCTTCTGTTTTAGAATTTAATAATTCTGAAGTTGATGTTTTTTCTGCCTTTATATGATTGATTATTTGGTGTAACTTAGCTGTATAATCTCCAATTTCATCAACACCACCAATTAATATGGTATTGGCTTCATTGTTTTCTAACATTAATTTGGCATCCAATACTGTTGATTCAAATGAAATACTAGAATGTACATAAGTAAAATTGTAGCCTTTACATTGTAGGTTTAAAGCGATTTGCCCTCCAACCGTATTATGCGTAGATTGTATAAAAGATGTTGGTGTTAAAAACTGCTCATCATTATCAATTAGTGCACCTAAAAATTTTTCAGAATCTCTAAGGCAACCCATTCCTGTACCAGTAATAATGGCATCTACGGTATCTAAATTAGCATCTTTTAAAGCTATTTTAGATGCTGCAACTCCCATTTTAACACCTTTTGCCATTCTCCTAGATTCAGATGGAGATATGTAATCCTTGTAATTAGGATTTACAACCGGAATTAAATTGTCTTCATGATAGATGATTTCGTCTAAAAACTCTGAATTATCAAATGTTTTTTGTGATGAAATAGAACAAACACTATTTATATAAACCGTTTTCATTGTTTTTTTGAAAAAATAATGGTTGAACAATTGCCACCAAAACCAAAAGAATTAGACATAATAGTATGCTGTTCTTTTTCTTTAAATTCTAATTGTGGAGTTATATTAAATTCCTTCATTTGAGTTTTAAAATTCAAATTAGGATAAATCACATTATTTTGAAGCGCTAATACTGAATAAACGGCTTCAATAGCTCCGGCAGCAGCAAGTGTGTGTCCTGTAAAAGCTTTGGTTGAACTAAAGTCTGGTATATCGTTTTCAAATACTCTTAATATTGCTCTACCTTCAGATAAATCATTATTTCCGGTAGCTGTACCATGAGCATTAATGTAACTAATGTCTTTTGGAGATAATTCGGCTACTTTTAATGCTTGTTGCATTGCTAAAGTTGCTCCGTCTCCATTTTCGGAAGATGCTGTTTGATGGTAAGCATCATTGGCATTTCCATAACCTTTTACATAAGCTAAAACAGGTTTGTTTTCGGATAGCACAACTTTATCAGATTCTAAAACTAAATAAGCAGCAGCTTCACCTAAATTCAACCCTTTTCTATGTTCATCAAACGGTGAATTGTAAGTGTCCGATAAAATCATTAAAGTTTTAAAACCGTTAATTGTAAATTTTGATAAGCAATCTGCTCCGCCAACAATAACTCTATCTAGCTGTCCGGATTTAATTAATCTGGCGCCAAGCATTATAGCATTGGCAGCAGAAGAGCAAGCCGTACTTATGGTAGTTACTAAACTTTGTTTTATACCTAATTGTTCAGCTATTTTTTGAGTAGAATCTCCAGCATGGTGGCCTTCAATATACTTTTGAGTAGATTTATCTACTGCATAGTCGTAATAATGAGCTTCGGTTCTATCCATTCCACCAACACTAGTGGCAGAAATTAAGCCTGTTTTGTAATTGTTTATATCGGAAATCCCAGCATTTTTGATGGCTTCTTTAGCTGCTATTACACCTAAAAATGCTGTACGAGAGTAATTGTTTTCTGAAGAAAGCCCTAGTTGTTGCTCTAATTCTTGATTGGTGAATCCAATTTCTCCAACCATAATGCTATCCTTATGATTGGTTTCAATTTTAGAAATTTTTGAAATTCCTGTGTTCCCTGTTACAAGTGATGCGTAATTTTCTTCTACATTGTTTCCAATAGCAGAAATAATTCCCATTCCTGTAATAGCGACACCTTTACTCATATTTGATTATTCCTTATAATATAGAATTTTAATGCTTTATAAAATGGTTAATAATTCATAACCGTTTTATAGTTTCTATGAATTTGTGACTGTCTTTTATTAAACAGTTTTAGAAATTCTTAGTTTAACAGACTTTCTTATTTTGTTCTGTGTTCAGAGATATATTTTGCTAATACTTCAATAGACTCAAAAATAGCACGACCTTCTTTTGGGTCTGATAGTTTTATACCATAATTTTTATCTAGCATTACAATTAATTCTAATGCATCGATAGAATCTAAACCTAAGCCATCTCCAAATAATATATCATTGTCATTAATATCTTCTACAGCTATATCTTCTAAGTTCAATTGTTCTACAATATTTTCTTTTAGCTCTTGTTTTAAAGTTTCCATATTATGTATTATAAAATTTTATTATATTCTTTTTATTGTGTGTTGTTGTTCCTGTTTTAGTTACCAAATATAAATAAGCATCATACTGATCACCATCTAATTCTACCCAGCCACAAAGCACTTTATCTGTTTTTCCCGTTGCTAACAAACTACTGGAATAGTCCAATAAATGTTGCGCATTAAAGTTTTCAAATATAAAAAAACTATTTTCAGAAAACAGCTTGTACTTAATACTAATTTCTCCGATGCAAATATTTGGCAATGTATATACAAAAACGGCTGGACTAGGAAAGTAATCTTCCTCATTGTCAATTGATTTTTGATGCTTTCTGTCTGTGTCTAAGCTTGATGCTTTGTTAGAAAACACAATGGCAATGTCATTTTCCTCTTCACTGTTTAAGTTCTCGTTTTTTAGTAAAACATCAGCAGCTAAAAAAGCGAGTTTGCTTAAAGCATCCATTTTAAAAAACTTAGGATAGTTGGTGTTAAGAGATTTATAAGCTGCTTTTATAAATTCTGAAAATTCAATATTCTCATCACTATAAACTTTAGACCCATTTAAGGAAATCGTATTGTTTTTAATGCTGCAAAAAGAGCTTATATAATAGTCAGAATTCATTAATTGTTACTTTTTTTTACAAACTAATATGGTGTGGTATTCACCAACATTAATATCTTCTTCGAGAACAAGACCTGCCTTGTCAATTAATTTTAAAAACACTTCTGCAGGATACATTTTGCTGTTTCCATTTGCCATTACTGTGAAATACAGAGAGGTTGCTTCTAATACAAATTTAGCATTGTCAAATCTTTGTCTGTCTGTAAAGGTTTCCATAATTAACAATTCGGTATTGTCGTCCATAGACTTAACACAGGTAGATAATATCTTCAGAATTTCCTCTTCAGAAAAACAATCTAAAAATTGACACATCCAAATAGTATCTGCACCTGTTGGAATTGATGGATTATCTTTTAACCAATCTATTTCATAACCAGAAACCCTCTTTTCAAAGCCTTCATTTTTTACATTGTTAAGAGCAACATTTAATTGACCAGGTAAATCAATTATTTTAATGGATACGTCTTCGTTGTATTTACAAGAGCTTATGGCAAATTTTCCTGTATTGCCACCAATATCAAATATGGTTTTAGGATTAGTTCTAAACACTATTTCTAAAGCATCATTAAATATAGCATCCGAATAATGGTGATCGAATTCAAACCAAGATTTTTTAACCTCAGGCGTCAATTGAGATAAGCCTTCATAAACGGTATCCCAATTACCAAGTTCTTTTAAACCCTCTGGTTTTCCTGTTTTGATGGCGTCATTTAAATGGAATAATCCTTTATAGCACACTTCATTTGTAAAGTTAATATTAACGTTTACAGTTTCGTTATAATTTAAAAAGTAACCTGTGGTTGTTAATTCAAAATTTCCTGAATCGTCTTTACTAACAATTTCAGAACTTTCAGCTATTTCTAATAAAACACCAAGTCCATAAACACTTATTGAAAGTTCTTTTGAAAGCTCTTCTATGGTAATACCGCCTTTTTTTCTTCTATCAAAAATTAAACTAAAAACACCAAGTTTTCTCAATGAAACTGTTGCTTGAAACACAAAGGGTGCAAAAGCAATTTTTTGTGCTTCTTGAATTGCATCAATAGCTCTCAATGACGTATTTTCCATAATATATTTTTATTCGTTATTTACTTTTTTAAATATTGCCGCTAAATTACTGCCTCCAAAACCAGAAGCTGTTTTAAGGAAAATATCCATTTTTTTAGTTGTTGTTTGCGTTATTACATTTATGGGCTGAGAGACACCTAATTCTTCAAACCCTAAAGAGGTATAAAGGGTATTATTATTTAGTGAATGCATGCCAATAATGGTTTCTAGTAAACCTGAAGCGCCTAAAGTATGTCCAAAATAGCCTTTTAAACTGTTTAGAGGAACCTCACCTAAACCTAATCTATTGAAGGCGATGGCTTCCATTTCATCATTGAAAGGTGTTGCGGTTCCGTGAGCAGAAATGTAATCAATACGCTCATTAGTTATGTTAGCTTCTTTTATGGCTGATTTTATACTTCTAAACAAACCTTCTCCAGTTCTAGAAGGTCCTGAAATATGATTAGCATCATTACATGAGCCTTCTCCTAAAATGGTTACGGCTTCTTCTGCTAAATTTAATTTATCATTTGTAACAAAAACACTTGCGGCTACTTCACCAATATTAATTCCTGTTCGGTTTTTACAGTAAGGTTTACAACGCTCGCTACTAAGTGCTTGAAATGAATTAAAACCAGATAAAATAAATTTAGTTACCATATCTCCGCTCACAATAAACACATGGTCATAAACACCCGATTTAATATAACGTTTTGCAACAGCTAAAGCTAAAACACCTGAAACACAGGCGTTAGAAACAACGATGGCGTCGTTTTGAAATTTAAAAAAATCTTTTATTACTTGGCCTAATACATCTAAATAAGCTCTTTCTTTTGGGAATTCACTGTTTTTATCTAAAACATCAATATTTCCTTTTGTGGTAGAAACAATTAAACCAACACGTTTAGTTAAAGGGATTTTAGAGGCTTCAATAACGCTATTTAACGATGTTAGCATCATTTGCTCTAATCTTGTAAAATTGCCTTCTGCCTTTAACTTAGCAAAGCTATCACTTAGTGTTTTTTCGTCTATGATAGAAGAAATGATAGGCTGAGAAAATTTGCTTTTGTCTTCAACTAATTGTAATCCGGAAACTTCGTTGTGAATATTATTCACCACAGTTTTACTATCAAAACCAAGTGACGACACTATATTATTATATGATAGGTAAACTTTACTCATCAATAAGTCCAACTTTTTGTTTCCACTTTTTAAAAAACTCAGGAATTGCTAACGATAAGTCACCTTGACCAATTTGGTCGACAAAAACTTGTACAGTTTCACCAGTGCAAACAAGTAGATCATCTTGATTGTAAATTTCATACCTGAAAATCATTTTAGCGGCACGACTATCTACATAAATAGTTTTTATAGTAGCCACATCACCATAACGTAAAGGTAATTTGTGTTCACTAGATGATTTTACAATGGGAGTAGCATAGCCAAAGTCTTTTTGATTTAAATAGGCTATGTTATGATGTCTGCCGAAAGCTTCTCTACCATCTTCAAAATATTGAATATAGTTTCCATGCCAAACAATACCTAAGGGATCCGTTTCTACAAACCGAACTCTTACCTTGCTAATAAAACTAATTTCTTTTTTTTGCTTAGACTGCATTTTTCTTTTCATTATAAACAACGGCAATTAAAGTTGTGATGATAAAAAACAAAAATAGCAATGTTATCTCTGGTACAATCTCTAATAGACTAGAATTTCTTAAAAAAACATCATAAAAGGCGTTTAGTCCCCAATTCATTGGTGAGATGTTAGATAGTGTTTGCATAAATTGTGGCATAATAAACACAGGTACCCAAACACCTCCTAAAGCGGCTAAGATTACAACAAAAGTAGCTCCAAACGGTGCAGACTGTTCTTGTGTTTTTGCTAAAGTACCAAGTAATAACCCTAAACCTATAGCAGCTAAACCTGCAAAAAATGCAACAATAAATAAAAGCGGTAATTTACCAGTAACATTTAATGTTGGTAAACCTATGGCTGGAAATAAATATACACCAATTAGCAACATCATTACAAACTGAATTAAACAAACAGCTAAATAGATTACCGTTTTTCCTCCAAGTACAGTTAGATAGGATACGGGATTTGTTCTCAATCTTACAAAAGTGCCTTGGCTCTTTTCTTTTACAATGTTTATAGATAATGGTACTATAATGAAAAATATAGCAAATAGTGTCCAAGCAGGTACGTTGTGCTGAACAGAATTTGGTATTATAAATTCATCATCTTTTTTAGGTAATATTTCTGTAAAGCTTATAAAATTTTCTGTTTCAAAAATAGCTTCAGATGGATCGTCAGTTATTTGTTTTTGAAACGCATTATAAATGGATTGTGTTTCAATTTTTGAGATCATTTTATCAATCTCATTTTTTACTGAGCTTTTAAATGAGATTTGAGTCGCTGGATCAAAGTACAATTTAACTTCTTTAGCACTAAAACTTTCTTTTTGCGTGGTTTCTTCTTCGTCTAAGCCAAATTTACTCAATATATCTTCAACATTTTGGTTGATTTTTTGCTCTAAATCCGAAGACAAATCTTTAGGGATTATTATCGCTAATTGATTTTTTCCTTTAAAAACAAGGGTTTTGGCTTGGTCTTCTTTTTCAATTGAAATAACTTCAAATACGTTAGACTCATCTAATCCTTTTTTGATAGTTGCAGAAACAGAGCCATTATCGTTATCGACTAAAAGGATTGGTATTTTAGTTTCAGATACCGTTTTAAAAGTACTGTCTTGGATTAAAGTAATAGTAACAATTAATACTAAAGGCATTATAAATAATATGGCAATACCACCAATATCTCTAGTGAGTAATAAAAACTCTTTATGTGCTGATGCTAGTAATTTATGCATGATCTCTTAGAGCGCTTCCTGTTAATGCCAAAAATACATCTTCAAGATTATTAGCATTTGGTTGGTTATTTATTAAGTCTTTTGGACTGCCTTGTGTTACAATTTTTCCATGATCTATAATGGCTACTTTGGTGCAAAAAGATTCGGCTTCATTTAAATGATGAGAAGTGTAAATTATGGTAGTTCCTTTTTTATTGAGTTCTTTTAAATAATTTATAATTACATTTTTAGATTGCACATCAACACCAACACTTGGTTCGTCTAAAAACAACACTTTTGGATCATGGAGGATACTTGCTATTAAATTAATTCTACGTTTCATTCCACCAGAAAAAGTGTCTATTTTTTTATGTGAAAATTGAGATAATCCTAACGTTTCTAAAGCGGCATTAATTTTTGCTTTTAATTCGGTACCTTTTAAACCATACATGCTTCCAAAATACTGAAGGTTTTCAAAAGCGGTTAAAGTTGGGTATAAAGCATATTCTTGAGGTACAATACCAATAAGTTGCTTTAATTGGTTTTTGTTTTTCTTGTAAGTAAGTCCATCAATGGTAAATGAACCAGAAGTGGGTTTTATTAAAGAGCACAATAAGGATATTACTGTTGTTTTTCCTGCTCCATTAGGTCCTAATAATCCAAAAATTTCCTTTTTAGAAATACTTAAATCTAAATCAGTCACAGAAAAAAAATCTGCACCTTTATACTTTTTAGATAATTGATTGATTTCTATCATGTGAAATTATTAAATGGCTTTTTTTAATTTTTTAAAGAAGATTTCTTCTTTGTCTGCAATGATTTCTAATTGAGAGGCCACTTTATTATAAGCATCCGTTTTTGCACTTCTGTTTTTATAAATTCGAGAGGCTTCTAATGCGAAATCTCTCCATAAATCACCAATTTCGGTCATTTCTTTAGATAATTCCGCTAAGGAATTATTATTAAGTATTTTACTAGATTCTTGTAAAAATGCTGCGTAAATATACCTAAAACCTCCTCCACCTGTGCCTATTTCCTCTTGCATTCTTACAATTTGACCTAAGTAGTGATTGGCAACCTTAACGCCTTTGCTTTTTGGCCATTTACGTATAAGTTTGGCAGTATACCTTATGCCTTTAATCCCAACAATTGGGACAGGTGCAAGCATGTCTCTGCAAGTGTTTTTTATACCTTTAACAATGGCTGTATTAATATCTAGTTCTTTTGGGAAATCTATAGGATAATACATGTGTCCATTTGGAGCAAAAGCACCTTTGGCAAAACGAACTTTTTCTAACTCTTTAGATGTAAGAGTTGTCACTGTTTCCATTACTGGATCACTAATTAAATAGTTGTCGTTTTCTTTGCCATAAACAATTAAGTTATGAGCATTAAAATGAAAACGATATTCATCAGGAAAATAGGTTAAGTTATAAACACCAACTTGTAAGCCAACAGGATTGTCTTTTTTTAAGTTTTCATCTAATCGATCCTTAGCTTGCTTTGGACTTTTAAATTTTTCTTTTTTAATTTTTATACCTGTACGTTTAGCAAAACGTTTAAAAATTTGACCAGGCATTACTCTATAAGTTACTGCAGGAGCGTGGTTTACTTTTAAAAAAGGAATATGACAAAATAATAAACCAGATCCTATTCCAAAAACCATTGGCTCACTCACTTTAAAGCCATTATGCTTCATTAAATTAGAAACAACTCCATTTTCGCAATGAGCCGTTTGGTGGTGAGTAAAATTAATTTCCATAATTAATATCCTTTAATTGGTCTATCGAAATATCAAAAACACTGGCATATTTTGCTAATGTTTTTTCAGAAAGTTTATTGAATTTTTTTACTTTAAAATGATTTTTTACTTGCCATTGAAACTTACCTACATAACTCGCTAAGATACCAATATCCATTTTATGGCATTCCATATAATATTCAATAGGACTAGTTTCGCCATTTAAAACCCTTTCTTTTGCATTATTAATGCGCTCATTAATTTCTTGAAGTGCATTATCTAAAGCAATTGTTTTAGGATCCCAACCAGTGCTTTTTATTGTGGTATATTCTCCTTTCTCATCAACTGCGTAACACAATTCTTTAATGTTGTCTTTTTCTAAACCACCATCATCTTGAGGAACATCATTCTTTTTCATGTTTATTCGTATTGTTTAAATAGCAATGTGAGTGCCTTTAAAGCATTGCTTTAGGGTATCAACTTTTTTTTAGAATGCTCGCAGCATTAAACTATTTTAAATCTTTGATAACCAAATTAAGCTCACAAGATAACAATAGGTTAGTAGATTCAAAAATATGACACTCTAAAGAGCATACGCTATAACTTTCTGTGTCAAACCTCGAGGTTAATTTTGCATTAGATATTATGGTACTTCCAACCTTAGGACAAGAAAATGCTGTTATTTTTTTAATGGCACTAATAAAACCAATTAATTTAGCTCCTTTACCTTCTGTATCATCATCGTCAAAATAACTTTTACCTACAATTGATGAACACGTTTGTGCCGCATTTTCAACCAAGCCCATTTCGTTAAAATAATTATTTTCAACAAAGAGATTATCTTCCTCTATTTTAAATGATGCAGACACCTCTTCATCAGTGAGAATTAGAATTTTGTCTAACAATAAAAATGGAGGACGATGCGGTAAAAAGTTTGATATATCAATTTTGTTAAGGTCCATCATTATTTGGCAATAACAGTTTTCATTGTACTTGTAGCAATCTTCTCTTTCTTAGAATTAAAAACAGTTATTTCTACTAAAGTAACTCCCATAAATTCTTGTAAAATATGTGCTTCTGTATTTATAATTTCATCTAAAGCAGGAAGTGATAAAATGTGAACTTCTTTTATTGAACCGATATAACCTGTTGGAGCAGGTTGTCCTTTTAAATAGTAGTCGTATCCCGTATGAAGCGCCACAGTTTGTGCCATGTTTTCTATTATTCCAGACTCAGATAAGGTATGGTTTTTAAAGAAAATATTGCTTTCAGAAATTTTAAACGAAGATACTATTTGTGTGTCGGAAAAACCTAATAGCGCATCTACCATTACAAAAGGTGATTTTTGCGGTATTAAATTTTCAATAGTTGTAATTGGTGTATCTAATAAATTCATATTAACAAACGGTTAAATGAGCGTATGCGTATGAAAATCTACCACTTTCTGGTACAGATAACATTATTTTATCTCCTTTTTTTAATCGTCCAGAGGCCATCAATTCTTCAAGCATTAAATAGATAGAAGCAGACCCAACATTACCAACTTTACTTAAATTAGTAAACCAGCTACTTTCTGGAACTTTTAATCCTTTTTCTTTGATTCGGTTTTTTAATTTTTCGGCAAAATATTGAGACGATATATGAGGTAAGAAATAATCGATATCCGAAGAGTCTTTAGAATGTTTTTTAAAGACCATTTCCATACTTTCTACACCTTTATTAATAACGTGTTCTTCTAAAATCTTAACATCTTGCTTTATAGAAAAGATAGAGTCTTCTAACCATTCTTTAGAGCTATATTCTGTCCAAGATTTTATAGATCCGTCTTCAAGCTTTTCTCCACCAGAGTACATACAGGTTTCTAATTCATGAGCAAAAGAATAGGCTTCCATCCAATCAATTTTTAAAGAAATGCCTATTTCATTTTTTTTGTCTTCTAATAGCATTGCACCAGCACCATCAGATAGCATCCAGCGTAAAAAATCTTTTTTAAATGCTATTATAGGTAGTTTTTCTAATTTTGAAAGTAACTCTGATTCTTCTTCAAATTTATTTGCTAATAATCTGGTAGAAACCCTTTCAGAACCTGTACAAACAGCATTGTTAGAATTCCCAGCTTTAATAGATAGATAACCAAATTTTAAAGAACTCATACCTGCACAACAAATGCCTGAAGCTGAATTTATTTCTAAATTTTTATTGGCTAATAGTCCATGTACCATGGCGGCATGAGACGGTAATAATTGATCTGGTGTAGATGTACCACAGCATAGAAGTTCCATGTCGTTTTCTGTAAACGATTGATCAAATAATTTTGAAATGGCCTCTTGCGTTAATTTGGCGTTAGAATGTGTAAACTCTCCATTCTTATTAATAGCATAATAACGTTGTTTTATACCATTGTTTCTTAATACAATTCGTCTTGCCTTAGAAGGTTTATCATTAATTTGACCTAAAACGTTTTCCATTTCATCATTACTAATGGGATCATTAGGTAAAATTTTTGATATTCTAGTTATATAAACGTCCTTCATTGTTGCCCCTTCTATTTAATTTCTACTGATGAATAATACTTTTTATCCCTTTTTATTTTTCCGTACAAAGGTATATAAGTCAACAAAAATAGAATAAAAACCAACGGAGCAATAATCCAAATGGCAAATAATAAATAATAGTTAAACATTTTTAGCCAAACGGTTCGCTTTTCACTATTTGCATCGCCTTTAGAATAGATAAGTTTAGCCCATTTATCAAATAAAACATTAGCACGTTGATCCGCTAAAACGAGAAAAGATTTAATAACAACGGCCTTTTCTTTTAGGAGGTTATTTTGAATAGTTTCTAGGTTGTTATTAGAAATATGATCTAATATAATATTACCAAATTTTGAAGATTCGTCTATATCTTTTTGAGATACTCCAGGTTTAGGGAAAATACCTAAAAAGCGTTCTTTTTTACCAGTAAACATCCATTGCACAATGGTGATTACACTAATGTGATTTATGTGTCTATCAACTAAAGCAATATTACCAACTAGTTTTGCATTACAGTCTTTGAGTAAGTGCTTTACTTTTTCTTGAGCCATTATCCACATATTCCTGCAGCCAATAACGGTAATTACAGGTGTGTTGGCTAACAGTTTTTTAGCATCAGGTGATTTTAAAAAAGACGTTGTAGGTATTGAAGGGCTTAAGTACCATACTGGATAACCAAAAAGCACTAAATCATATTTTTGATTTAAAATATGTTCTGGTATCGATTGTATTTTAGATGGAATTTGAAGAAAAGATTCAGGGAACACATTAAAAAAAGTATTCTTTTTCCAAGGAAAAGGAAATGGTGTCTCCATTTTTATTTCATAATGAACAACATTTACGTCCTTATTAGCGCTTAGAGGTCTTGCTATATTATTCATTATTTCTGTAAGTTGACCAGATTGAGAATAATGTATCACTAGAATGTTTTTCATCTTATTTTTTATTTGCATTCCAAAAGTCAAAGTAATTAAACCATTGCAAAGGATATTTTTTAAGCATCCATTCTAAGCTTTGTGTATAATCTTTTAGTAATGCGTTGGCATCTCTGCCCTTTGTTGTAGATGTCCTTGCATAGAGGTGATAGTGCTTTCTAGATTCTTTTAGAACATAAACAAATAAAACAGGTACTTGCAGTCTAGAACCAATTAAAAATGGTCCAGCAGGAAACTTTGCTTCTTTGCCTAGTAGCTCGTGAGTTAAATATTTTGAATCTTTAATATATCTGTCACCAGTAATGCAAACAATTTCATTTCTTGTTAGCGCTGCGTTAATCTCAAAGATATGAGAAAGGTCTTCTTTAATTAAAATGATTTTAATATTAGACTTTTTTACAACAGTATCAAGATAGTTTTTTATCGCTGTATGTTCAACATCAGTGGTTAATAAACTTATAAAATCTCTTTCTTCTAACTCTCCAAAAAAGTGTTCGGCAATTTCAAAATTACCTAAATGTGCGCTGATTAATATGCCACCTTTTTTTTGTTTTAGGACTTCTTTAATTTGGTCAACACCATCATAATCATATGTGAATTTAGATTTTAAGCCTGAAGAAATGGCTATCTTGTCTATAATAGTTTGTCCAAAGACAAAATAACTTTTATAGATACTAATAATGCTTTTAAATCTAGAGTATTGTAGTCTTTTGCGGAAATAGTAGTAAGCCGATGTGGTGCTGTCTTTTGCGAAAAAACAGAAATATGCGGCTACAAAATATAATACAAAATAGGCTGAGGGTAACCCTAGTTTTTTGATACAAAATATAAATATTTTATAACCTAAAACTGTACCTCTGGACTTTCCTTTCCATTCAGCAGCCATAAATATTTAAGTAAAATTATTTAAGTTTATTTTCAATAAGGTTATAGAAATCTTCAAGCAATACAATATCTACAAAATCTTCTCCTACTAATTTAATCCCAAAATTAGATTCAACAGAGACAACAAGATCAACAAAATCTAAACTATCAAGATCAAGAGTGTCTTTTAGGTTAGCTTCAGGAGAAATGTCTTCAGATTCAACTTCAAATTCATCTATAAGAAAGTTGTTTATTTTTTCAATAATAACTTCTTTATCCATCTTTATTCTATATTTTTTTGATTATTAATGCTGAATTTGTTCCTCCAAATCCAAAAGAATTCGACAAAAATACATCAATTTTTTTATCTAGTGTTTTACTTACTAAATTTAATTTAGTCGCATCTTCATCTGGTTGGTCTAAATTAATATTTGGTGCAATAAAATCATTTTGCATCATTAACATAGAGTAAATAACTTCACTTGCACCAGCCATCCAACATTCATGGCCAGTCATAGACTTTGTAGAACTTACATAAGGTCCGTTTTCGCCAAATACATTGTAAATTGCTTTAGCTTCATTAGCATCTCCAACAGGTGTTGAGGTTGCATGAGCATTTACATAATCAATAGTGCTACTTTCTATATTTGCTTGTTTAATAGCTTTTAGCATAGCTCTTGATGGTCCATCAACGTTTGGTGTAGATATGTGATCTCCATTAGAAGAAAAGCCATATCCAATAATTTCGGCTAAAATAGGTGCTCCTCTTTTAACAGCAGATTCGTAACTCTCAACGACTAAAGTTGCTCCACCACCACTTGGCACTAAACCATCTCTGTTTTTATCGAAAGGACGCGAAGCTTTTTCTGGCTGATCTGTGTTCATAGCAAACACGCCTAAACCATCAAAACTACCCATTGCGAACTTATTAATTTCTTGAGCTCCTCCACAAATAATACAATCTTGTAATCCGCTCTTAATAAGTTGGTATGCCATGCCAATAGCATGAGACCCACTTGCACAAGCAGCACTTATAGTAAAGTTGACTCCTTTTAATTTGAATATCGTTGAAAGATTCATGGTTACTGTAGAATTCATAGCTTGAAATATCGCACCTGAACCAACTAACGCTGAGTCTTTTTTCTCCCTAATTGTGTCTATAGAGTTGATAACCGCTTTTGCAGTACTATCATTACCATACAAGATGCCTACTTCATTTGCATCTAAAAAATCTTGAGTGATTTTAGCATTTTTTAAAGCTTCAACAGTAGCTACATAAGCGTAAGTTCCTTCTTCCCCTAAACTTATTCTTTGTCTTCTAGTAAGTTGTGATTTTAAGTTAGGCTCTTCAACCATGCCTGTTAAAGGAGAGCGATATCCAAAAGGGATTCTTTCTTCGTCAATAACAATTCCAGACTTACCATTATATAAAGAGTCCTTTACTTCATCTAAATTTTTACCAATACAAGAATAGATACCCATTCCAGTTATTACAACTCTTCCCATTTTCAACTTTATTTAAGAGTAAAGCCCTCCATTAATATTAATAACTTCTCCTGTTATGTAAGAGGATTTTTTAGAGGCTAGAAAAGACACTAAATGAGCTACTTCTTCTGGGTTTCCAAAACGATTTGCAGGCACCATTTTCTTTAATTCTTTTTCATCTAAATCACCAGTCATGTCTGTTTTTATAAATCCAGGAGCAACTGCATTTACAGTAATATTACGTTTAGCAATTTCTTGGGCTAAAGCTTTAGTTGCGCCAATTACAGCGCCTTTTGCGGCTGAATAGTTAGTTTGACCTGCTGTACCTTTTAAGCCGGAGAGCGAAACCATATTAATTATTCGTCCGTATTTTTGAACGAGTAATTTTTGAATTAAGTGATTTGTGACGTTAAAGAAACCATTGAGACTTGTATTTATTACATTGTTCCAATCGTCTTGAGTCATCCACATAAACAATCCATCTTTTGTAATGCCTGCGTTATTAACGATGACTTCAATGATAGCGTTTTTATTATGCTCTAACCAATTATCTAAAGTAGATTTTACCTCTTCATTATTAACCACATTAAACTGAAGTATTTCGCCAGTTCCACCAGCTTCTTTTACAGCTTCTAAAGTGTCTAAAGCTGCCTGTTTATTGCTTTGGTAATTAATTAAAATATGATAATCAGAATCTTTTGCTAATTGTATACAGATTGCTTTGCCAATGCCTCTAGAACCTCCTGTTACTAAAGCGCACTTGGTTACTTGTTCTTTTTCGTTCATTTATATTATGCTAATTATAGAGCGGTGTTTACAAATAGCTCAACGTTTTGATACCATTTGCCTCCTAAAGGATTTCCATTGGTGTCTAAAAAACCCCATTCTTTGCCTTTTTTTACACGCGCTAATCCATTGTGAAATCCTTTTATAGAATTTTTGCTAAAAATAGATAGACCTCCAGCAGTAATTACATATTCTGCAGCTATAACCGTTTTACCTGATTTGTCTATAAAACCCCAAAGTTTCTTTTCTTTTACAGGAGCTAAACCACTTTCTGAAAATGTTTCAGCATCTCTGTAGATAAAATCAATTACTTTTTCTCCTTTTTCATTTATGTATCCCCAAAGTTTATCATTAGTAACTGGTGCTAAGCCATTTTTAAAGGCTCTAACCTTTTTAAAAGTTGGTTGAATTATCCATTCTCCTTTATTATTAACAAATCCTACTTTTTTATTACTACGTGCATAAGTTAGATCAGAATCATCTGTAAAGTCCCAAATTTTATCAGCTCCGCTAATAATGTTAAATTCATTATTGGTTATAACTCCGAAAGAATCACCCTTTCTAGCTCCAACACCTTTACTGTTGTAATCTCCTATCTCTAGGTATTCTAGTGGAATAAAAACGTCTCCCTTTTTGTTTATCATCCCCCAATTATCCCCATTTCTCACTCTTGCATAGCCATTATTAAATGGTTTAATAACATCGTAAGTAGGTTCTAATATAAGTTTGCCATCGGTTCCTAAAAGGCCATATTTTTTATTGCTTCTATAAAATGCAACTCCATCATTAAAATCATAGTATTTTTCATGTACAGGCGTTTTTAATATTTCGCCTGAAGCATCTATATAATTCCATTGGTCATTTTTAAGAACTAAAACAAAACCAGAATTAAAATCTTTTACTTTGTCATATTCAGGTTGAAGTACCCATTCTCCAGAGGTGTCAATAAGTCCCCATTTATCTCCTTGAAGAACTGCTGCATATTTTTCGGAAAAACTTGATGCTTTTTGAAACTGAGGCTTAATGACATATTCTCCAGAAGTGTTGATGTAGCCAAATAAATCATTGTCCCTAACCAATGCTAATTCTTGTGCATTAATTGAAAAAATAGTTTGTAAAAATACAAGTAGAAATAAGTGTTTAGTTTTCATGTGTTTATATATTTTTTACCATTTATCACATATAAAATTCAATATAACTATTCTAAGGAATAATTATATTTTTAGCAAAAGACGTTACTCTACACTAGCTCTTATACTGACTCATTTTTCATTATGTAAGCTTTAACTTCATTTACATAAGGATACATAACAACGTCTTCCGTAAATATAGGAACTAATTTTCTTATTTCATCATACATTTTCTTCGTTTTTGAAGATACCTGGTCTTGTGCTTTTAAGTATTCAATAGCTTGAATAATAGTAATCATTTCTATCGCTAAAACTTCAAAAGCGTTTTCAATAACCTTTTTGGTGATTAATGCAGCGTTTGTTCCCATACTCACAATATCTTGATTGTCGTTGTTGTTTGGGATGCTATGAACGTACATAGGGTTAGATAACATTTGATTTTCGGCTGTTGTAGATGTCGCTGTAAATTGAACACCTTGCATACCAAAATTAAGTCCTAATTTTCCAAGATTTACAAATGCAGGTAATATGTTGTTGAGGCTTGGATTAAGTAGGTAGTTTAATTGTCGCTCTGCAAGCATACTCATTTTTGTAACTACTATTTTTAACTTATCCATTTCTAAAGAAACATAATCTCCATGAAAGTTTCCACCATGATAAACATGTTGTTTCTCAACATTTACAATAGGATTGTCGTTAGCAGAATTCACTTCTTCTATTAAGATGCTTTCAACACTATTTAAAGTGTCTAAAACAGGTCCTAATATTTGAGGAACGCAACGTAATGAATAGTACTCTTGTACCTTATCTTCAAAAACAGAAACATTATCACTGTTTTTCTCGTATAAGTGATGCTCTCTCTTTCTAGTTAAGTCACTATCTTTTAGGTGAGCACGCATGTCTTCTGCGATTTTGTGCTGTCCTATATGTCTTTTTGAATGATTTAACTCGTAAGATAAATGATCATCGTAGGCTTTTACAATTTCATTAATTGCGGCAGAGCAAGAAATCATCCAATTTAGTAATCGTCTGGTATAAACTGTATTTACAATGCCTATACCTGTCATTACAGAAGTACCATTCATTAAAGCTAGTCCTTCTCGCAATTCTATTGAAATTGGTTCTAAACCTTCCGTTTTAAAAACGTCTTTTGTTGCTTTACGTTCTCCTTTGTAAAAGACTTCTCCTTCACCAATTAGTACTAATGCTAAATGTGCTAATTGTACTAAATCTCCGCTTGCGCCAACTCCTCCGTGTTCATATATTAACGGAGTGATATCTCTATTAATCAATTCGGTCATTAAATTTATAACCGATATGTGCACTCCAGAGTTACCTAATGATAAGGTGTTTAATCTTGCTAGCATTGCGGCTTTTACATACTTTGGTTGTATGTGGTTACCTGTGCCAGATGCGTGGCTACGGATTAAATTGTATTGTAATTGTATTCTTTCAGAATCTTTAATTTTGTACTGTGCCATTGGGCCAAAACCTGTATTGACACCGTAAATAACTTTATTTTCTGAAAACTCTTTTAAAAAGTTAAAGCTTTTTTCAACAGTCTCTAAAACAGTATCATCCATTTGAATAGAATGAGATTCAAATATTACTTTATAAAAATCTTCAATTCTTAATTCCCCTTTAAGTTTTACCATCTATATTTTTTCAATATCTTTAATGAATATTTTTTACAACTCACAAGTTGTAGCTGTGCTTATGTGCAAATTTAAAATAATAAATGAATCTTTAGGTTTAAAATAATGAGTAATATAAATGTTGATGTTTTAATAATTGGTGCTGGGCCTTCTGGCTGTGTAGCGGCTTCTTATTTACATAATAATGGGTTAAAAATTAAAGTTGTTGAAAAAAACAATTTTCCAAGATTTGTTATTGGTGAAAGTTTGCTGCCAAGGTGTATGGATCATTTTGAAGAAGTAGGCTTATTAGATTGCTTGAAAAAGAAAGAATTTGAAGTTAAGGATGGTGCGCGCTTTTTAAGAGGAGATGAGGTTTGTAATTTTGATTTTAGTAAAAAACATACCGAAGGTTGGAATTGGACATGGCAAGTGCCACGAGCTGATTTTGATAAAACTCTGACCGATGAGCTTCTTAAAAGAGATGTGGACATTGCTTTTGAAGAAGAAGTGATTGATGTACATTTTAATGACGACGGAAGTTCTGTAACTTCTATAAAAAAGAAGGATGGTGAAATCTACAAAGTAAATGCTAAATTTATTGTTGATTCTAGTGGTTATGGTAGAGTTTTACCTCGACTTTTAGATTTAGAAAAGCCTTCAGAACTGCTGAATCAGTCTTCGATATTTGCACATGTTAAGGATATAAAACGACCAGAAGGTTGGGAAGGAACTAGGATTACTTTTGATGTCCTTGATACAAGATTGTGGTTTTGGGTGATTCCGTTTTCTAATGGAGTAACTAGTATTGGTTTTGTTGGGCCTACTGAATTTATAGAGTCTTTTGAAGGTTCTTCTTCAGAGAAATTAGCTGAAATGTTGAAATTGTCTTCCTATTATAGAGAGCGATTTGAAGATGTAGACTTTTTATTTAAACCTGTAGAAATCACTAATTATTCTAAGTCTGTGAAGCAACTTTATGGAAAAGGATACGTGCTAACGGGTAATAGTGCAGAGTTTTTAGATCCTGTGTTTTCTTCAGGTGTTACTTTTGCTACTGAATCTGCATTAATGGCAGCGAAATTGATTACTAAATCTTTGCGTAATGAAACTGTAGATTGGGAGGTAGAATATTCTGACTACATAAAACGTGGAGTTAATGTTTTTTCTACGTACGTAAAAGAATGGTATACAGGGAATTTACAAACATTATTCTTTCATAGGCCAGAAAATCCTGAAATTAAGAAACAAATATGTGCTGTATTAGCAGGTTATGTATGGGATGAGACTAATCCTTTTGTGAAAAATCACCATAGACTTGTTAGGACTGTTGCTCATATTATAGATATGGAAAAACAAAAAGTGAGTAATTAGATCACTAATTACTCACTTTTATACTTAAGTTCTAATTGATATTAGAATGCTTTTTTCATAATCAATTTAGATAAAGTTTTGCCTGTTTTAGCATAACCTTCACCAATACGATCTTCATTACTAAACGTACCGCCAAATTGAGCTCCTGGTGCATGTTTACTAGTGATTTCTAATAGTACATTATCTCTATTAGCTGTTTCAACAAATTTTAATAGTGTAGTTACTTTTGCTGGTTGTCTCATAACGCCAACATTATAACCTGGATATATCCAAACAGTTTCTACTATAAGTGTGTATTTTGCATCTGTAAGCCCTTCTTCAAAAGACATGCCTTTCTTTTCGGCTAAATCTCTATTCATAAGCTCTAAAAATTTTGGAGCATATATTAGTTCTCTACTAGCCAACCATTTTTTTGCCCAAGTCTTACCTTTTCCTTTTCCTTTAGATTCTAAATCTTCACTACGTTCTTTAACGTATTCGTCATTAGTAAGGTTGTCCTTGTTGATTTGCATATTGCTGTAATCAAACTCTACGTTAATGGCTTGATTGCTCTCAATGAAATCAAAATTGCCTTCTGCTACTTTCATTTTTTGTGCGTAAACTAAAGTTGAAACTAATAGAATAAACGCTAGTGATAATGTGTTTTTCATAATAAGATTTATAGTTATTGATTTGTCAAATATATTGAAAATAATTAATTGTAATTGTGCTATTTAAACTTTAATAGTTAGCAATTTAAATTATAATTAACTTTATTGCATTACGTTATTGGTTTATTTTCACTTTAATTAAAACGTCTTCTTTTTTCTTTTTGTAGAACTCTATTACAAATTCATTTTCGGCCGTTTTAATAACTCTATTGTTGCTGAATTGATGAACTTCAAGTTTTTTAGTGACGTTTCTGGTATCAAAAATGTTATCTTTTTCAACGTCACCTGTAGTATCATTAATTTTATAAGCAGTTAAGTAGCCACCATGGCCATCGCTATGTTTAGCTGGGATTTTGTTTAAAGGTAAGTCTATGTTTTTTACATTATCTAAATAAACTAAATAGTGGTTTCCGTTTGTATAAAAATAGGAGTAAGACATGCCTCCTTGGTAAGTCTTACTTGTGTCATAAACTTGTCCCATCTTAGGTGCTCCAGATTGTCTTTTTGGTAATTTTTTCATCCAAGCTAAATCACCGTTTGGATCTATTTTAGAAATTAACATGTCATTATTATGGAAAGTGTAATAAATACGCCCACTAGATGTGCGATGTTGTACCACAAAGGTTTGTTCTCCGATTAGTACAAGGCTACCGTCATTATATATAACTAAATCTCTAAGTTGTAAATTAATAAACTCTGCTTTGTCTTTTTCGTCTTTTTTGTTGTTCTTCTTTTTAGTTCTATCACTAACATATTGGTTTAGAACTTCTACAGGGATCTCGTGAGACTTTTTCTCTACTAATTCACCATTTTTATCAATTTTAAATGTGAATAATCCATCAGAGTTTGCTAATCTATTATTTAAACCATTAGTGTAAAAACCTGCACAAATCATAAAATCATCTGAAGATTCAAATAATGAAATTCCATTAATAAATTTATCATCTAAAACTATTTTGGTAATTTCTATATTATCCGAGCCATCTAAAAGTCTAAATAACTCCATGTGGTAATTAGCATCTTTGTCTTTCTTTTTCTTTTTGTCTTTATTACTATCGTCATGAAATACTTTAGAAAGCATATAGCCATGGCCTTCAGAGTCTACTGCGAAATCGAGTAAATTCATTCGTCTTTCAGTATATGGCATTTTATATTCATTAGACCAAACAGGATTTAAAGTAAAATCATATACGTTAACACCTATTATATCATAACTTTTAGTGTCTCTTTTTACCTCTGGTTTTTTTCTGTATTGTACCATAAGTTTAGATTCATCATAAGAAGTAATAAAGTCAAATTTGTCTGTAACTCCAAAGCCGCCAAACATTCCCATTGCACCAAAATTAACGCCAGTAGTATATGTAGCCATTGGTGATCCGGCTAATTTTCCTGAAATATCAATTAATTTAATAGGTTCCCCTATAAACTCACCAGTTTCAAAGTTGATTTCTCTGTAATATAAACGTTCATGCTTTGTTTTTTTTCCAGACCACGATGAGTAAAAAAAGTAATACTTGTCTTGCAGTTCAATCATTCCTTCTACAACATAATTATCAGGGAGATCTTCGTATTTTTTTTCTGAAATAATACCTAATCCTTCTACATCAAATTTTTGAATGACTAAATATTTTTTCCAAGGTTTAACAGTTAAGACTTGTTTGTTTTTACTGAAATAGAATTTTTTTGCAGCATCATAAACTTGATAAGGTTCACTAACATTAAAACTATAATCCGGAGATAATTCTTTTTGTGCGTTTAATGTCAGTAAGAAAAGACATGTACAAAGTAATAGGTATGCTTTTTTCATCAAATAAAGTTTATAATTGTTATTTGGTCGAATATATTGAAAATTATCAGGTTAGATTCTTTTTAACTCCAAGAACTATTGTTTTTTAATGAAAACTTGGTTGTTTTTCTGTAACTTAGAACTATACATGTTTAAAACATTGAAGATGTTAAGCCTAATAAACATGGCTTATTAATAAATTTACTACCTTAACAGCATTATACAATATTTGTTTTATGCCAGTTTTCTATAAACTTAATATTAATCTTTGTTTTTTACTTACAACACTACTTCTTAGTGTGAATTTTTATGCACAAGAGATTCCACCTATCCAAATATTTACTTCTCAAGATTATGGTGCTGAAGATCAGAATTGGGCAATAACTCAAGCTGAAAACAATTTTATATATGTTGCCAATAATAAAGGTTTACTAGAATATAATGGTGCGTCTTGGGCTCTTTATAATTCTCCAAACGATGGCATTTTAAGGTCGGTAAGGGTTGTTGGTGATAAAATTTATTCAGGTGGATATATGGATTTTGGTTATTGGACTAAAAATAACCAAGGCAAGTTAATGTATACCTCCCTAATTAATAATCAAAAATTTTCAATAAAGGAAGATGAGGATTTTTGGGGTATTATTGATATTGAAGGTTACGTTTTGTTTCAGTCGTTTGATAGAATTTACATTTATAATATAGAAGAAGATAGTTTTGATATTATAAATTCTGACTCTAGGATTAATAAAATGTTTAAGGTAGGTGAAACCATTTATTTTCAAATTACAAATAAAGGTGTTTTTAAGATTGAAAATGGTTTGCAAACCTTAGTGATTTCACCAGAAGCTATTGCTAATAAAGAATTGGTGAATATGTTTGTAATAGATTCAGGGTTGTTATTACTGACCAAAGAGAATGGTTTTTTTAATTTTATTAATGGTGAAATATTGCCTTGGTATCAAGATTCTGATATCCCATTTTCCAATTTAAGTATTTATAGTAGTGTTAGATTAAAAGATGAAAGTTTTGTTTTAGGTACAATCGCTAATGGAATATTTCATGTAGATAAAAATGGTAAAGAGTTATTGAAAATTAACCAATCTTTTGGGTTGAGCAATAATACTGTTTTGTCAATTAAGGAAGACAGTTATGATAATGTGTGGCTAGGTTTAGATAATGGCATAAATGTGATTAATCTGAATTCTCCATATAGCGTGTATACTGATAAACAAGGGGTTTTAGGTACGGTATATGTTGCTGCTCATGTAGAGGATCATCTTTATTTAGGAACTAATCAAGGCTTGTTTTATAAAAACATAAGTTCTAAAGACAAATTTAGATTTATAGAAGGGACTAAAGGCCAGGTTTGGAGCTTGTCTGTAGTAAAAGGCGCATTGTTTTGTGGCCATGATAAAGGAACATTTTTAATTAATAAGGGTAATGCTAAAGAAATTTCTAATGTTTTGGGAACTTGGGTTGTTAAAGAAATTGAAGGTTTTCCAAACCTTTTAATCCAGGGTAATTATAAAGGGTTAAATATTTTAGAAAAAAAAGCTAATACATGGAGTTATAGAAATAAAATTGAGGGCTTTGATATTTCTTCTCGATATTTTGAATTTCTTGGGTCACATGAATTACTAGTGAGCCATGAGCATAAAGGAGTATATAAAATTAAGATTGATGATGATTTTAATAAGGTCGTTGATTTTAAGAAGTTGTCAATCAATGAAGGCGTAAAATCTAGTATTATAAGTTATGATGATAAAATCTTATACAGTTCAAAAGATGGCTTTTTTTCATATGATGTAAAAAATCAAACATTCATAGCTGATACCGTTTTAAGTAAGTTGTTTAGTGGTAAAAATTACGTTTCTGGTAAGCTAATTAACGATAGAGAGGATAATAAATTATGGGGATTTTCTAATAATGACATTATATATATAGAGCCTGGGAAATTATCAAGTGAGCCAAAAATTAATACTATTGCTATTTCTGGTGAAGTACGTAAAAGCAAATCTGGATTTGAAAATATATTAGAGTTGGGGAATAACGTCTATCTAATTGGAACTACAGAAGGGTATTTAATAATGGATTTAAATAAACTTAAGAATAGAGCTTTAGATATACATCTAATCAGTGTTGGTAATGGTTCTCATCCTAATGAACTTGTACCATTAGATTTAATGAATCCTAGCGTCTTTAAAAATAAAACTAATAATATAAAGTTTAAGTACAGTGTAACTAATTACGATAAGCTTTCAACGTCTAAATATCAATATAAGTTAACTGGTATTTATGATAATTGGAGTGATTGGTCTACAAGTTCAGAAGTGTTTTTTAAAAATTTGCCTCATGGAGATTATACTTTTGAGGCAAGAGCAATAACAGGAGGAGTTGTATCAAATAATATATTGTCGTATACTTTTTCGATTGAAAAACCATGGTATCTTAAGCCATTGGCCATAATTTCTTATTTTGTTTTAGCATTACTCTTTATTTATGTGCTGTATTATTTCAATAAAAAGCATTATAAAAAACAGCAAAAAAAGCTCATTGAAAAAAAGGAAAGACAATTGGCGCTAGAGCAGTCAGAAAATCAGCGCCAGTTAATACAGTTTAAAAACAAAAACTTACAATTAGACATTGAGAATAAGAATAGGGAGCTTGGTATGGCAACTATGAATTTAGTAAAGCGTAATGAATTGTTAAGTAATATTAAGAGTGAGCTAACTAAAAGTAAATCGCTCAATGAAGTTAATAAAGTAGTTAAGCTCATCAACTCAAGCATAAACAATACAAACGATTGGGAATTGTTTGAAGAGGCCTTTAATAATGTCGATAAAGATTTTATGAAAAGAATAAAGACACTTCATCCATCTATTACTCCTAATGATTTAAGATTGTGTGCTTATTTAAGGTTGAATCTGTCTTCCAAAGAAATAGCTCCTCTTCTAAATATTTCTCATAAAAGTGTTGAGGTTAAGCGCTATCGTTTGCGTAAAAAACTTGGGTTAGAACACGAACAAAGTCTCTCTAACTACATTATTGAATTATAGCACCTATACACTTGTCTTATTTACCTATACAATACCTATACAAAACATGTATTTAGCATCGTTTTAACTGTTTACATGAGTTTTGTTAAGTAAAAGTTAATTCGGAGAATATCATAAAATAAAGGGGTGTTGAATGCTTTATTGGTAATTTTTGGTGTTTTATTTTACGTTGTATGTTTTATGTATAGCCCTATTTTAAGAATTCTCAATTTTTATTTTCTAATATTACATTATCTAATTAAATAAACTATGAAAATAAAACTTTTCACGCTATTTGCACTCATTTTAACAATGACGGCATTTGGGCAAAATGTAGATCTAACTGGAACGGTAACTGAAGCATCTTCAGGACAACCTTTACCAGGTGTTAATGTAATCCTTAAGAATACTTCAAAAGGAGCATCAACAGATTTTGATGGAAACTTTACTTTAAAAGACGTACCATTAAATTCTGTAGTAGTTGTTTCATATATTGGTTTTGTTAAGCAAGAGATTACGATTTTAAACAGTGACCCATTGAATATTGCTTTAGTTGAAGACTCAGAGTCTTTAAGTGAGGTCGTTGTAATTGGTTATGGTACGCAGAGAAAAGAATTAGTTACAGGTGCATATTCTAGCATGGATGCAGAAAGTATTGTTGAAACTAATCCGACGAGAATTGAAGAAGCATTAAAAGGTAGTGCGGCAGGAGTTCAAGTAAATGCAAATTCTAGTTCGCCAGGAGCTTCTCTCAATATTAGAATTAGAGGTATAACTACAAATGGAGATAACTCTCCTTTAGTAATTGTAGATGGTGTTAATATCGGAAGTGATCTTAGTATTATAGATCCTAATGATATTGAAAAAATGGACATTATCAAGGATGCTAGTTCTGCTATATATGGAGTACAAGGAGCAAATGGTGTTATTCTTATTACCACTAAATCTGGAAAGAAAAATAGAAAAACAAAATTTTCATACAATTCATACTATACCATTCAGGAAGCAGATAATCAAATCGATATGCTTAATAACTATGAATACGCTGCATATGTGAATGAAACGGAAGCCGCTGATGGTAATGCTTTGCCTTATCCAAATTTGCAAAATTTAAGTACTAACACCGATTGGCAAGAAGAATTATTCTCACAAGCTCCAATGTTTAATCATAATTTCAGTGTTAATGGAGGGTCAGAATCTACTACGTATGGTTTTAGTGCAAGTTATTTTGCTCAAGATGGTATAATTGAAAGTGATAAGTCTAATTATCAACGTTGGACTATCAAGAATAACTTAGGTGTAGACATTTCAAAAAAATTAAAACTAAATACCTTTTTATTATACACAAATATTAGAAATAAATCTATAGCAGAAGGAGGTCGAGGGTCTGCATTGTACTATGCGTTGAATGCTTCTCCTTTAACTTCTGTTTATGATGATTCTACACCTTCAAATATCTCTAATGGATATGCATACATTGGTCAAGAGCAGGGTAACGAAATTATAAACCCACTAGCGCTTATAAATAACACATACAATGAAGGTAGGGCAGATCGTTTTACAGGTAAAATTGAATTAGTTTACGATGTTATCGAAGATTTAAAAGCTACAACTCGATTTAATTTTAATTACTCAGATTATGGAGGAAGAGAATATTATCCGCTTCAATACTACGGTTTAGGTAAAGTTGTAAATAATGTTCAGTTAGAGACTAATAATTCTGGAGCTTTTGATGTTGATAGAAATGATGATGGACAGAGAGATCTTTATGGCACAGTTGCTGAAAATTCTCAGCATTCTTTCGATTATACTTGGGAAAATTTTATTGAATACAGCAGGTCATTTAATGATAAACATAATTTTAATTTTTTAGTAGGTACTTCCATAAGAAGTGAGGTGTATAAAGGCTTTTTTGGTTCTGGACCTTTAAATAGTGGGCCAGATTCATGGGATAATGCGTATTTAGGAAATTCAAATTCTATTATTCAGGTTGTGGATGATGAAGTAACCTCTAGTTTAGTGACGTCTGCAGATGGTAGAAATGAAAACAGATGGTATTCTTTTTTCGGAAGAGTTCAGTATGATTATGAGGGCAAATATATATTGTCTGCAATGGTAAGACGTGATGCTTCAACAAAATTTGGACCGAATAATAGAGTAGGTAATTTTCCTTCAGTTTCTGTTGGTTGGTTAGCATCTAATGAAGAATTCTTTAAGGTAGATTTTATTAATAAACTTAAAGTTAGAGGAAGTTGGGGGATAACAGGAAATGATAAA
The DNA here is from genome assembly GCF_003386165.1 of Winogradskyella eximia. Classification (GTDB taxonomy): domain Bacteria; phylum Bacteroidota; class Bacteroidia; order Flavobacteriales; family Flavobacteriaceae; genus Winogradskyella; species Winogradskyella eximia. Next base: position 86,393 of record NZ_QRDV01000006.1, read on the forward strand.
ATAGGTGATTACAGATGGTTAGGTCTTTTACAAGGAACTACTGGTGAAGCAACTTATCCTTTCAATGATTTATTGTCATTTGGTAATGCCGTTGGTGCATTAGCTAATCCTGATTTAAAATGGGAAACGAATAAGCAGACAAATATAGGGATAGATATAGGGCTGTTTAATAGTAAGTTAAATTTGACTGTTGACTATTATAAGAAAACTACAGAGGATTTATTGTTAGTGCCAGAAGTATCAGGTCTTTTAGGATCAACTGCTGGAGGTAGTTCTGCTCCATTTGTTAATGCTGGTACTATTGAAAATAAAGGAATTGATTTAAGTATCAATTACAAGCATGACTTTAATGATAATTTTGGTTTTAGTGCAGGTTATACGTTAACAACAATTAAAAATAAAGCGCTTCAGGTTAATAATGCGGCCGGATTTATATCAGGTGGACTTTTTGGTTTAAGTCAAACAACATCTCGATTCCAAACAGGATTGCCTATAGGCGTTTTCTATGGTCTTAAGATGGATGGTATTTATCAAAATCAAGCAGAAATTGATGCGTTAAATACAGATACAAATAACGACGGAACTATTAATAGCGAAGATACGGCTTATCAAACAGGTGCAAGTCCAGGGGATATAAGATACGTAGATGTTGATGGAGATGGAGTTGTAGAATATGGGAGTAGCGATGACCAAACAGTTATTGGTAATCCAATTCCTGATGTTACAATGGGTTTTAATTTAAATATAAACTACAAGTCTCTTGATTTCGGAACTTCTTTGTATGCTTCTATTGGTAACGATATAGCACGTAGTTATGAAAGATTCCTTACTTACAGTAATAAGCCAGACCTTTATTTAGATCGTTGGACAGGTGAGGGTACTTCAAATTCTGTACCTAGAGCTTCAAATACAGCTTCAAATAATTTTCTATTTTCGTCTTTTTATGTTGAAGATGGTTCTTATTTAAGGATTCAAAACGTTCAAGTAGGATATTCACTTCCTAAATCGGTATTGGATAATTTAAACTTAGACAAAATCAGAATTTATGTTGCAATAAATAACCTTTATACTTTTACTAAATATAAAGGCTACAATCCAGATGTGTCCAATTCTAGCCCATTAGGTGCAGGAGTTGACTACGGCCAGTATCCACAGACAAGAACGTTTACAACAGGAATTAATGTTTCATTTTAATTTAAGACAAATGACTATAAAAAAAATAACAGCTTTATTCTTAATCTTAACATGCTTTGCGTGTGAAGATTATATAGATACGCTACCGGAAGGACAAGAAAATAGTGAGAATTATTTTAATTCTAAGTCGGATTACGAAGATGCACTAGTAGGTGTGTATGATTTATTGTCAACAACGTACCTCAATAATATATTGGGAGAAATAGCTTCAGATAACAGTTTATGTGGAGGTGAAACACCAACAGACGTTTTAGATTGGCAACAAATTGATGACATGACGCATACACCAGATAATGGTGCATTACGAAGTGTATTTCAGTTTATGTATGCAGGGATTAGTCGTGCAAATTATATTGTAGAATTTCAAGATAAAATTGATTTTGAAGGAAAAGAGCAATTGCTTGCGGAAAACCTAGTGTTAAGATCATATTATTATTTTGAATTGGTGAAGTTTTTTGGTGACGTACCATTATATACCAATGGAAGAATTACAATAGAAGAATCACAATCAATTCCTAGAACGCCTAAAGCAGAGGTGTATGCAAAACTTGAAGCAGATTTACAATCAACAATAGATGACTTACCATGGCAGCAAAATCAAAATGGTAGAGTAACCAAGGGTACTGCGCTATCATTATTAGGTAAAATATATTTATACCAAGAGAAATTTGAATTAGCAGCCACTACTTTAGACCTTGTGATTAATTCTGGTCAATATCAATTGGTAGACGATTTTTCAACTATCTTTTTAAATTCAAACGAAAATAACTCAGAATCAGTGTTCGAAGTACAATATTTCGGTGGTGAAGGTGGTAGTTTTGATTGTTTTCAATGTGTTGAAGGAAACATAGCTGTTGGGTTTATGGGACCACGATTTACAGGTGGTGATTTTGCTCCTTTTACTTCTGGTTTTAGTTTTAATCCACCAACACAAGAATTGTATAATTTATATTCAGCAGATGATGAAAGACGTGATGCTACTATATTAAGTATGGAATCTTTTATTGCTGAAAATCCAAGTGTAACATTCAGTTTAGGTAATGAACTTGACTATACAGGTTATTACAATAAAAAATATATTCCTTATGCTGAAGCAAATTCTGGAGATGTAAATCTTACTCATAGTAATAATTATAGAGCAATAAGATATTCTGATGTTTTATTGATGGCAGCGGAGGCGTATAATAGAAGTGGGCTCAATGATTCAAAAGCAAAGGATTATGTTAATTTGGTAAGAGTTAGAGCTGGATTGGATGAAATACAAACTTCAGGTACTAATTTAACTCAAGATATATACAAAGAAAGAAGGTTAGAATTGGCAGGTGAAGGTCATCGCTTTTTTGACCAAGTTAGAACAGGTAGAACTAATTCTATACCAAATTTCTCTAATAAGAATGTTCTATTTCCTATACCTAGAATAGAGATTGAATTAGCAGGAAATAACTGGGAACAAAATCCTGATTATTAAAAAACAAGAATACTATGAAAACAGTAAAATATATATTTAGTTTATGTCTTATAGCACTTCTAATTAATAGCTGTGTTACAGATGATGATAATACGGATTTTTTAAATTCGGCAGCTGCTCCCACTAATGTATTAGCAACATTTACAGTAACGCAAGATAATACGGGCTTAGTTACTATAACGCCAACCGCTGATGGAGCAACAGCGTTTAAAGTCTTTTACGGTGACGGTACTATAGAGGCTGCAAGTGTAGCTCAAGGCCAAAATACAACTCATATTTATGATGAGGGAACTTATAGCGTAAAAGTTGTAGCCTTTGGCTTAACAGGTTTAGAAACTGAAATCACTCAAGAGTTGGTGGTATCGTTTAATCCGCCAGAGAATTTAATGGTGACGATTGAAAATGATGCAGCTATATCTAAACAGGTAAATGTAACAGCAACGGCAGATTACGCTATGTTTTATGAAGTTGATTTTGGAGATGGTTCAGAAGTTCTTCAAACCAATATAGGAGAAGTGACTTCATACACTTACGAAAATGCTGGCCTGTATACTATAACAGTTACTGCAATGGGAGCAGCTATAGAAACTACAACTTATACAGAAGTAGATTTTGAAGTGACAGAAATAGTGCAGCCATTAAGTTCTGCACCAACACAGCCTTCAAGATCAGATACGGATGTTATTTCAATATTCAGTGGTACTTATACAGATATCACAGGAGTTGATTTTTATCCAAATTGGGGACAATCCACAACTTTCAACTTATTCAATTTAGGAGGAGATGAAATGTTGCAGTACACAAATTTAAATTACCAAGGCATAGATTTTTCAGGCACACCAATTGATGCTTCGCAAATGGAGTATTTACATGTTGATGTCTGGACAGCAGATGAAAACGATGCTAAAATATCACCAATTAGTACGGGTCCAAATGAAACAGCATATGATTTGGATTTAACAGCACAACAATGGACGTCGTTCGATATTCCTTTATCATTTTTTACGGATCAAAACCCGTTGGTAGATTTAAGTGATATTATTCAATTTAAGTTAGATGGTAACCCAGCAGAAGGTACAATATTTGTCGATAATTTATATTTCTGGAAAGCACCTTCAGGTACTCCAACAGGAGTAGTTGGTACTTGGAAGTTGTCTTCAACTGCAGGATCATTAGGAGTAGGGCCTGCTGTAGGTGATATTGGATGGTGGAATTGCGACTCAGACTGTGTAATTGAGAGAGCATGTTATTATGATGATCAATACATTTTTAATGCTGATGGCTCATTTAGCAATGTTTTAGGTGCTGATACTTGGGTAGAAGGTTGGCAAGGTGGTGGAGATACTTGTGGGACGCCTGTAGCACCTCATGATGGTTCTGGAGCAGCAACTTTTGTATATGATGAAGGAGCAGCAACAATTACATTAAACGGTGTTGGAGCTTATTTAGGTGTTCCAAAGGCAACTAATACTGGTGAACTATCAAATCCAGCAGACGCACCATCATCGGTAACTTATAACGTTACGCTTTCAAACTTTGATACAGAAATGTCTGTATATATTGAAGCGGGTTCAGGAGTATTTTGGCAATTTAATTTTACAAAAGAGGGAGCAGCACCTGCACCACTTGCCGGATCATGGCAATTATCCGCAGAAGCAGGTTCACTTGGAGTAGGGCCAACGCCTGGAGATATTTCTTGGTGGAATTGTGATGCAGTTTGTGTTGGAGATAGAGCATGTTATTATGATGATCAGTATGTTTTTGGATCGGATGGTTCTTTTTCTAATGTATTAGGTTCTGAAACTTGGATAGAAGCTTGGCAAGGTGGAGGAGATGCATGTGGCGTGCCTGTTGCACCTCATGATGGTTCAGCAAATGCAACTTATGATCTCGATTTAGATGCAGGAACACTTACAATAAATGGTGTTGGAGCTTACATTGGTTTAGCAAAAGCAGTGAATACTGGTGAAATAGCTAGTCCGGCAGATGCACCAACCTCAATAGTTTATGACATTACTATTATAGATAATAATACAATTAACGTAATGGTTGAAGCAGGAGCAGGTGTATTCTGGCAATATAAATTGGTGAAAATTTAAAAAAGAAAAAGATGAAAAACATGAGAAATTTAAAATATACAATGTTTCTTTTACTTTCACTTACTTTAATAGTGAGCTGTGAAGAAGATAACTACGAATTTGGTGATATAGTTACACCAACAAACATAACTATAACAGCAGAGATTGTAGGGCAAGATGCAGATAATCCTTATGGTGATGGAAGTGGATTCGTGAATTTTGTTTCAACTGCAGATAACGAAATAAGCTATAGATTCGACTTTGGAGATGAAAAAAGTGATATAGCACCTAGTGGTGAAATTACTCATCGATATACTGATGTAGGAGTAAATTCATATACCGTAGTCGTTAATGCCATTGGAACAGGTGGAATAATGACCAGTACATTATTAGAAATTGAAGTTTATAGTTCGTTTACAGATCCAGAAGCAGAAAGTTTCTTAAGTGGTACCAATGTAGGCGACAGCAAAACTTGGTATTGGGCAGCTAATGTTCCTTTACATGTAGGTTTAGGACCTGTAGATGAAGATTATGGGAATGGTGAATTTGCTTATGAGGCTTGGTGGAATGCTATTCAGCCATTTGATGAAGAAAAATCATGTATGTATAGTGATAAGTTTGTATTTACAAAAACAGAAAATGGAATAACTTTTGAGCAAACAGAAGGACCTGCATTTGTACCAGGGACTTATGCAGATATTCTTGGTGTAGCCGGTGATACTTGTCAAGATGAAAGTGTAATTCCAAGCATGTATGGTGTTAAAAATGTATCTTTCTTCCCGTCATCATCAATGGCAGCGTTAGAAGGAACTTATGCAGAACAACCATACAGACAAACGAGTTTTGAGATTTCTGATGGTGGTTTTATGGGCTGGTACGCAGGATCTGTTGAATATGATATTATTTCAATAAGTGATACAGAATTACATGTTAGATTTATTCAAGAAGGAGGTGGTTATGCTTGGTATGCTAAATATCAAACTCAAGACCCATTTGATGTAGATGCCTTTCCAACCTTAGCTTGGTCAGATGAATTTGATATAAATGGCGCACCAGACGCAGCAAACTGGACCTACGATTTAGGTGCAGGTGGCTGGGGAAATGGTGAAGCTCAAACCTATACTGATGCTGCAGATAATGTAATAGTAGAAGATGGTTTTCTTAAAATAACAGCGAAAGCCGATGGTAGTGGATATACTTCTGCTAGATTAAAAACTCAAGGCTTACAAGAATTTACATACGGTAGAGTAGAAGTGAGAGCAAAATTACCTGCAGCTCAAGGGACTTGGCCTGCTATTTGGATGTTAGGTGCAAACTTCCCTGATGTTGGATGGCCAGCTTGTGGTGAAATTGATGTAATGGAACAAACAGGTAGTAATAAAGACGATATTTTAGGAACTTGCCATTGGTTTGATGCAGGAACAAATAACAACGCTAGTTATGGTGAAATTACAACTATAACTGGTGCAACATCAGAATTCCATGTGTATTCATTAGAATGGACAGAAGAATCAGTGAGAATATTTGTAGATGGCACAGCATATTACACATTGGCAAACAACTCAGATTTACCTTTTTATGATAAAGACTTCTTTGTGATTTTGAATATTGCAATGGGAGGTACCTTAGGAGGGACAATTGATCCTGGGTTTACAGAAGATTCAATGGAAATTGACTATGTAAGAGTATACCAATAAAAATTATAAATATTTGATTTAGTTATTTTTTAAGGTCGAGCTATTAGTTCGACCTTTTAAAAATTTTATTAAAGGCCAATTAGATTGGATATAAAAACAAAAGAATTCATTTTGTAAAGCGCTAAGCTTTATTTTTTAGAAATTTATTATTAGAAATAGTACGACACCAATGACAAAGAATCCCATTTATATAGGAAATAAAAAAGCTTCAAATGACCAGTTAGATGTCAAAGGAGAACTTGTATCACTTTATAATGAAGACTATTATAAAATCTCAAATAGTGATAAAATGAGACCATTTTTTATGAGTCTTGTTAGTAATTCTAACCATTGGTTATTTATATCTAGTAATGGAGCGTTAACTGCAGGTAGAAAAAATGCAAATAATGCATTGTTTCCTTATTATACAGATGATAAAATCACTGAATCATTAGAAACAACTGGTAGTAAAACGATTATTCAGGTTCATAAAAACGGCAAGACGTTTTTATGGGAGCCGTTTTCTAATCGCTATCAAGGAGTTTATGCGACTAAACGAAACCTTTACAAAAACAGTTACGGTAATAAAGTTGTTTTTGAAGAAATCAACGAAGACTTAGGTCTTACTTATCGATACCAATGGAACTCTAGTGACCAATTTGGTTTTGTGAGAAAAGCTGATATTATTAATGATACAAATGAAAAAGTTGATGTTACTATTTTAGATGGTATTCAAAATATTCTACCATATGGTTTGGCTTCAGATTTTCAAAATGCAACAAGTAACTTAATTGATGCGTATAAAAAGTGTGAATTAGAATCAGATTCTGGAATAGGAATATTTGCTTTGAGTGCCATAATTGTAGATAAAGCTGAGCCAAGTGAAGCTTTAAAAGCAAATACGGTATGGTCTTCAGGATTAGATAATCCTACGCATTTAATTTCATCTTTACAGTTAGATGCTTTCAGAAATGGTAAAACGATTACTGAAGAAAAAGATATCCGAGCAGAAAAAGGGGCTTACTTTATTGTTAAGGATTTAAGCTTAGAACCAAATGGAGAGCGCAGTTGGATGTTTGTGGCAGAAGTCAACCAAACAATAAGTGAAATTAATAATATTTCAGAAAAAATTAAAGGGAACACTAACCTCGAAGAGCTTGTACAGAAAGATATAGATGCTGGTACTAAAAATCTTCTAGAATTAGTTGGTGCTTCAGACGGAATTCAGCTTGGTGATGATAAATTAAGAAACACAAGACATTTTGCAAATACACTTTTCAATATTATGAGAGGTGGCATCTTTGATGACGATTATAAAATTGAAAAAGAAGATTTTGTAAAGTACATATCTAAGGCCAATAAAAAGGTGTCAAAGAGTAAAGAAGAAATTTTAAATAGTTTACCTAAAATCTTCAATGTAGATTATATTAAAGATCTTGCTGATCAAGATGATGACAGCAATTTTAAAAGACTATGCTACGAATATTTACCATTAAAATTTAGTAGAAGACATGGAGATCCAAGTAGACCTTGGAACAAATTTTCTATTAATACACGCAGTGAAATAGATGGTTCTAAAATTTTAGATTACGAAGGTAACTGGAGAGATATTTTCCAAAACTGGGAAACACTAGCGCATTCTTATCCTGCCTTTATGGAAGGGATGATTCATAAGTTTTTTAATGCAACTACTTTTGAAGGTTACAATCCTTACAGAGTAACAAAAGATGGATTTGACTGGGAAGCCATTGAGCCAGATGATCCATGGTCTTATATTGGTTATTGGGGAGATCATCAAATTATCTACCTATTAAAGTTTTTAGAGTTTATAGAGAAGCATTATCCTGCTAAATTAGCAGGTAGTTTTACTCAAGATGTGTTTGTATATGCTAACGTACCATATAAAATTAAAAGCTATCAAGACACTTTAAAAAATCCTAAGGATACTATAGATTTTGACCATGCTTTAGATGAAAAAATTAACACAGTAAAAGAAAGATTAGGTGCAGATGGTGCTTTATTGAGAGATGAAAACTATTTCATTCATAAGGTCAACTTAATAGAAAAATTATTAGCAACCGTTTTAGCCAAAGTATCTAATTTTATTCCAGAAGGCGGAATTTGGTTAAACACACAACGACCAGAATGGAATGATGCCAATAACGCATTAGTTGGTAATGGTGTGTCTATGGTAACTTTATATTACCTAAGACGATTTATTAATTTCTTTGAAGGGATTGTGCAAGATTCTTCAGAGAAGGAATATAATCTTTCAGTGGAATTAAAAGCGTTTTTTGATGGTGTAGTGTCAACATTAAATGACAATGTAAAAGTCTTATCAGGAAAAGTATCCGACAAAGAAAGAAAGACCATTTTAGATGGATTGGGTACGGCTGGTAGCGATTATAGATTAAAAATTTATGAAACAGGATTTTCTAGTGATAAAGAATCTATTTCAAAAGAAGGGTTATTAGAATTCTTCACGGTATTAAAGCAGTATTTAGATCATACAATTAAAGCGAACAAAAGAGCAGATAATTTATATCATGCTTATAACTTAATGACGGTAGAAAATGATACAGAAGTATCCATTTCATACTTACCAGAAATGTTAGAAGGTCAGGTTGCTGTTTTAAGTTCAGGTTATTTAAAGCCAAAAGAAGCTTTAAGTTTACTAGATGCTTTAAAAGCTAGTGCACTTTTTAGAGACGACCAATACAGCTATATTTTATATCCAAATAAGCAATTATCACGCTTTGTAGATAAAAATAATATCCCATCTGCATCTGTTGAAAAATCAAAGTTATTAAAGCAATTGATTGCTGATAATAATACTCAAATTATAGAGAAAGATGTTTTAGGAGCATATCATTTTAACGGTAATTTTAATAATGCAGACAGCTTAAAAACGGCTCTTAGCCAATTGCCAGAAGGGAAATATGATGACTTAATTGCATCTGATAAAACGTTATTATTAGACATTTTTGAAGAGATGTTTGACCATAAATCTTTCACAGGTCGTTCAGGTACATTCTACGGTTACGAAGGTTTAGGGTCTATTTATTGGCATATGGTGTCTAAGTTATTATTAGCAACTCAAGAAAACTGTTTATTGGCAGTAGCAAATAATGAAAGCGAAGAAACTATAGGTAGATTATTAGAGCATTATTACGAAATTAATGAAGGCATTGGTGCCCATAAGTCACCAGAATTATATGGTGCTTTTCCAACAGATCCATATTCTCATACACCAGGTGGAAAAGGGGCGCAGCAACCAGGTATGACTGGTCAGGTTAAAGAAGATGTATTATGTCGTTTTGGAGAATTAGGTGTTTTTGTAGAGGACGGAAAACTGTTTTTTAATCCAAGATTGTTAAGAACTGAAGAGTTTTTAAGCGAAGCAAAAACATTCAAATACACAGCTATCGATAAGGAGTTGAAAACAATTTCACTAGAAAAAGGGTCACTTTGTTTTACATATTGCCAAGTTCCTGTTATCTATAAATTGGAAGACAATAATAGAGTTGAAGTGATTTATAACGATGGTTCAACTTCTAAGTTTGATGATTTAAAACTTGATGAAACTACAAGCGATAAAATTTTCAATCGTACTGGTGAAGTAAATCAAATTATTGTATCTGTAAAAAAGTAGTTAAAAACACTAAGCATGAATAAGAGTTTAAAATTATCGGTTTTTGTTTTTGTAATACTTTTTATGTTTTCATGTAATGATGCAAAAAAAGAGAGTAAGGAAGAACCGGTTAAAGAAGAACAAGTTGTGAATGCAAAAGAGATATTAGGAAATCCAGATTATTTAGCGATTTCTTACGGTGGTTATAGACAAAAGGATAGAAATATTCAACCAACAATTCCAGAGCTTAAGGAAGATATGAAAATCTTAAGCGCAATGGGTGTAAAAGTGCTGAGAACCTATAATGTGCACTTTGACCAAGCGGCAAATCTTTTAAAAGCAATAGATGAATTAAAAGTTGAAGATTCTGAATTTGAGATGTATGTAATGCTCGGTATTTGGATTGATTGTAAAAGCGCATTCAATTGGGAAAACGGAGAACCAGACCATAATCAAGAAAGTGAACGAAATCCGGTTGAAGTTAAAACCGCAGTTGCATTAGCAAAACAATATCCAGACATCGTTAAAATTCTTGCCGTAGGAAATGAGGCAATGGTAAGATGGGCAACATCTTATTATGTACAACCATGGATAGTTTTAAAATGGGTGAATCATCTTCAAGAGTTAAAACAAAAAGGAGAGTTACCTCAAGATTTATGGATTACTAGCTCAGACGATTATGTGTCTTGGGGAGGTGGCGATGCAAGTTATCATACAGAAGATTTAGAGAAGTTAGCGAATGCTGTAGATTATGTTTCTATGCATACGTATGCTTATCACAATTCACATTATAATCCAGAATTCTGGAAAGTTCCTGAAAGTGAAGAAAGCTTAACTGATAAAGAAAAAATTGATGCAGCCATGGTGCGTGCATTAGATTTTACCAAAATGCAATATGATTCAGTTTCAAATTACATGAAAAGTATTGGTGTTGATAAACCTATTCACATTGGTGAGACTGGTTGGGCATCAATTTCTGGAGGTCATTATGGTAAAAATGGCTCTAGAGCTACAGACGAATATAAACAAGGATTGTATTATAAACATATTCGTAATTGGACGAACGAAAAAAATATCTCAGTTTTTTATTTTGAAGCGTTTGATGAACAATGGAAAGACGCAGAGCATGAACTAGGTTCCGAAAATCATTTTGGTTTAATTAACTTAAAAAGTGAAGCCAAATATCCATTATGGAATTTAGTAGATGATGGCACATTTAATGGTTTAACCAGAGATGGAAAACCAATTACTAAAACTTATAATGGGAATTTAGAAGAATTAATGAAAGATGTATTAGTGCCAAACACAGATTATCCAAGAGATTAATAATGAGAAAAATAGTAGTCATAGCCATAAGTTTTATTGTTTTTTTATCGTGTAAAAATGAATCTGAAAAAGCTACTGCTTCAGTTAATCCTGAAGTACAAGTAAGTGATGTTGTATCTGTTTCTGGGAGACAATTAATGGTAAATGATGAATCTTATTTAATTAAAGGTATCTGCTATCATCCAGTTCCAAAAGGAGCGTCTACTAAAAGAGATTTTGGGACTTTGATACAAGATTTAAAACTCATGGTCGAGGCCGGAATTAATACCATTAGAGTGTATTCGCCAATTGAAGAAGAACAAGTTTTAGATGAGATAAATAAAGCAGGCTTAAAAGTAATTATTGGCTTTGGTTACAATCAAGGTGGTAAAAATGATATTGTTTCAGGTTCATTTGTTGATTATGTCAATAAATACAAAAACCATAATGCTATTTTAATGTGGGAATTAGGTAACGAATATAACTATCATCCAGAATGGTTTGATGGTGATATAAAAAACTGGTACACTGCAATGAATGATGCTGCAGCATTAATTCATAAAGACGACCCTGCTCACCCTGTCACTACAGCACATGGCGATTTGCCAAAAGAATTAGCGCGTTCTATGAGTCCGAATATTGATGTTTGGGGAATGAACGTGTACCGTTCAGTTAGACCAGAAACTATTTTTAAAGAGTGGAAAGAAGTCAGTGATAAACCAATGTATTTATCAGAAACGGGAGCTGACAGCTACATGCAAATTGCTAAAGATGGCTATGCACAAGGTGTAAATGAATTAGCGCAAGCGGATGCTACAGATATTATTTTAAAGGCAACTTTTAAAGGTCAAGATATTTGTTCTGGAGTCACGTTATTTCAATTTACAGATGGTTGGTGGAAAGCCGGAAACAATAACGTCCAAGATACAGGTGGAACTGCACCAAATAGTACAGGTGTCCCTTTTGATGGTAGCCCAAATGAAGAGTTTTGGGGTATTGTAGATATTGATAGAAATAAGAAAAAAGTATATGATGTTGTTAAAGACATTTATACTAATGTAAATAAAACAACTAATTAAAAAACACATGAAAACGATAAGATATAGCATATTAGCACTCTTAATTTTTACTGTAATGAGTTGTAATTCTGAAAAAAAAGAAAGTAAAAACTTAAATGTTGAGGTTTATGAAACTTCAGAAAGCGGGAATAAACTCACTAGAATTACCGAGTTTTCTAAAGTAGATTCTTCAGCGGTTATAAAATTATTACCAGAGCAAAAATTTCAAACTATAACAGGTTTTGGTGGTTCGTTTACGGAATCTTCAGCTTATTTATTAAACAAGTTGAGTAAAAGGAATCGCGATACTATTCTTCAAGCTTATTTTGCTGAAGATGGTGCACGTTATTCATTAACAAGGACTCATATTGCGTCTTGTGATTTTTCATTAAATAATTATACTTACGCACCAGAGGCAGATGATATGGAATTGAAAAGCTTCAATATTGAAGAGGACCGTGATGATTTAATTCCTATGATAAAAGATGCTCAGGCTATTTCTCAAGATGGATTTAAAATTATTTCTTCACCTTGGTCTTCACCACCATGGATGAAAGATAACAAAGCCTATGTTGGAGGAAAATTGTTACCTAAATACTACGATGTATTCGCATTATATTTTTCAAAATATTTAGAAGCTTATAAAGCCGAAGGGATTGATATTTGGGGACTGACGCCTGTTAATGAACCACACGGAAATGGAAATAATTGGGAAAGTATGCACTTTTCACCAGAAGAGGAAACTGATTTTGTGCAAAACCATTTAGGTCCTAAGTTAGAAGCGGACGGTTTTGGCAAAGTGAATATTCTAGGTTATGACCAAAATAGAGCAGGCTTAAATGAGTGGGTGGATGCAATGTTTAAGGATGAAGCATCTTCAAAGTATTTTGCAGGTACAGCAATTCATTGGTACGAAAGTACATTTGATTACTTACCAGAAGCATTGCAATATGCACATAATAAAGCACCAAACAAATATCTTATTGAAACTGAAGGTTGTGTAGATTCTGAAATCCCGAAATGGGAAGATGATGCATGGTATTGGAAAAAAGAAGCTACAGATTGGGGTTGGGATTGGGCTTCGCCAGAAGACAAACACTTACACCCAAAATATGCACCAGTAAATCGTTATGCCAGAGATATCATTGGTTGCCTTAACAATTGGGTAGATGGTTGGGTAGATTGGAACATGGTTTTAGATAAACAAGGTGGTCCAAATTGGTTCGAAAATTGGTGTGTTGCACCAGTCATTGTAGACCCAGTAGCTGATGAGGTGTACTTCACACCATTGTATTACACTATGGCTCATTTTAGTAAATACATAAGACCAGGAGCAGAAGTTATTGGTGTAGAAAATGCCGATGCCGATTTAATGGTGACTGCAGCTAAAAATCCAGATGGTTCAATTGCTGTTGTATTATTCAACGAAGGTAAAATGTCTAAAGACTTTACGTTAATGCTTGGTGAAGAAACGGTAAAAGTAAAGATTAATCAACAAGCTATTCAAACGATTTTAATTCCAACTAAAACTAAATAATATGTCCACATTAGCCAATAAAGTTCCGTTAGGTCAAAAAGTTGCATTTGGATTGGGTATGCTCGCTAATCAAATGTTTCCGGCTGTTATTGGTATTTTTATTGTGGTATTGGTTAAAGATTTAGGTTTTCCAGGTTGGATGTGGGGCGTTATTTCTCTCGTTCCAAGACTTTTTGATGCCATTACAGACCCAATTATGGGTTATATCTCAGATAATACTAAATCGCGTTGGGGAAGACGTAGACAATATGTTTTTATCGGAGCCGTATTAATGGGTGTTGCCTTTGTAATTATGTGGCAGCTCTTTAGAGAAAATTCACTAGACTATAACTTTTGGTATTTCTTATTGTGGTCGTTTGTGTTTTATTTAGGCTTAACGATTTTTAGCGTGCCGTACGTAGCAATGGGTTATGAAATGAGTGATGATTTTCATGAGCGTACAAGCATCATGGCAGTCGCACAATGGATTGGTCAATGGGCTTGGGTAATTGCACCTTGGTTTTGGGTTATTATGTACGATCCAGAATGGTATCCTACTGCTGATGTTGCAGTACGAGAATTGGCCATTTGGGTCGGAATTATATTTGCAATTTGCGCTATGGTACCAGCCATATTTATAAAAAGTAAATCCACAGTTAATGAAGATTATTCACCATTAACCTTGAAGAATATTGGTGGTAGTTTAAAAGAAATTGGAAATAATTTTGTGGAGGCATTCAAATCAGTGCCATTTAAAAAACTTTGTTTTGCTACATTTTTTGTTTTTAATGCTTTTAATACGGTTGCGAGTTTCACATTTTTTATTATCGTCTATTATCTTTTTAATGGCGATGCTGCAGCTGCAGGTATTTGGCCAACGTTATTTGGGAGTGTTGGTGCTCTAGTGACTACATTTCTTGTAATTCCTATAGTCGCTAAAATGTCGAAAGTTCTAGGAAAGAAAAAAGCATTTATGGTATCACAAGGTATTTCAGTGATAGGTTATATTATGTTGTGGTTCTTATTTATTCCTGGAAAACCTTATATGTTTTTATTCGCATTGCCTTTCTTTTCTTTTGGAATAGGTGGCTTGTTTACTCTTATGATGTCTATGACGGCAGATGTAATCGATTTAGATGAATTAAAAACAGGGAAACGACGCGAAGGTGTTTTTGGTGCGATTTACTGGTGGATGGTAAAATTTGGTTTCGGAATTGCAGGTGGATTAAGTGGAGCAATTTTGTCAATTATTGGGTTTGATTCTGCTATAGACGTGCAAACCGAAGGCGCTATTACTGGACTAAGATTATTTTTTACCGGATTTCCAATATTAGGAACTCTTGCTGCCATGTATATAATGCGTAACTATGATTTAACAGAAGAACGCTCTAATGAAATTAGGGCAGAATTAGATAGTCGTAAACCTGTAGAATAGTTAAGGTATCACAAGAAAACACTGAATTATGTCTATTAGAGAAGAGAAATTTTTTGCGTTAGGGTCTACAGAATGCGCTCATAAAGATATAAATGAGTTAAAAACTTTATATAAAGAATATTTATCTCGAGGTACTCATGGACTTTGTTTTAGTCCTTATATGGATGGGCAAGAACCTGGTGATGAACTTTGCGAAGCTCAAATAAGAAGACGAATCGAAATCATAAAACCTTATACAAAATGGATTCGTTCATTCTCTTGTACGGAAGGTAATGAGCTAATTCCAAAAATAGCTAAAGAGTATGGCTTAAAAACATTAGTTGGTGCATGGTTAGGTGATGATAAGGAAATTAATAAAAGTGAAATTGCTGGACTCATAGAATTAGCAAATCAAGGCTATGTAGATATTGCCGCTGTAGGTAACGAAGTGATGTATCGTGGTGATTTAACAGAAGAAGAATTGATTCAGCATATTTATAATGTAAAACAATCAATTAAAAATGTTCCGGTTGGGTATGTAGATGCGTACTACGAGTTTGCTGACCGTCCTAATATCACGGAAGCCTGTGATGTTGTTTTAGCAAATTGTTATCCGTTTTGGGAAGGCTGCGACCAAGATTATGCTTTATTATATATGAAAGATATGTATAATAGAGCCTTAAAAGCAGGTCAAGGAAAAAAAGTAATTATTACAGAAACAGGTTGGCCAAATAAAGGTTCTAATCTATATGGTGCTTTTCCTTCAGAAGAAAATGCTATAAAGTATTTTATCAATTCCCAACAATGGTCTAAAGAGGAAGATATAGATATGTTCTACTTTTCATCTTTTGATGAATCTTGGAAGGTTGGTCCGGAAGGCGATGTTGGTGCTTCTTGGGGAATTTGGGATAAAAATGAAACGCTCAAATTTTAAATTACTCTAATCAATTTAAGTAAAAATCTGAGATGTTTTTAAAGCGCCTCCACTTCATTATATATTAAAAGGCGTCAAAATTGGTAACTATAAATCTAACAGT
Source organism: Winogradskyella eximia (assembly GCF_003386165.1). Classification (GTDB taxonomy): domain Bacteria; phylum Bacteroidota; class Bacteroidia; order Flavobacteriales; family Flavobacteriaceae; genus Winogradskyella; species Winogradskyella eximia. The sequence continues at coordinate 102,770 of NZ_QRDV01000006.1, forward strand.
TAGTTATGCGTCTTTAATTCTGTCAAAACACGACCTATACATTACCACAACATTTCGTTATTTAGTAGATTTTTATAGGGTAACAGTAATTTTAAATGTCTTGTAATCCCTTTATTTTTATGGGCTAATTGAATAATGTCGTTTTAAATTAAAAAAATCAACTGTTGTATGGTTTAGGTATTGTACTATTTGTAAATATATCAATTTATTGACGGTATATTTATCAGAACAGCAGTATTGAATTGTGATTTTTATAAATACTGCAATTTTTTAATAAATATTAACTAAACTATAAAACGATGAAAAAAATTACATTATTTCTAATCCTTATGGCAATGTCATTTGGGTATTCACAAACATTACCACTCGATTTTGAATCAGCCACTACATGGATAGATTTTGATGGTGGTGCTGTTACTACCATTGCAAATCCACAAAGTAATGGAGATAACGGTTCTGCAAATGTTGGTCAAATGGTAAAAAGTGTTGGTCAAGTTTGGGGAGGTAGTGCCTTAGTAATGAGTTCTACTATGGATTTTACAGCGAATAATACGTTTTCTATGAAAGCTTATTCAATAAAAGCAGGAACTAAAGTATTAATGAAGGTGGAAAACTCTACAGATGCTGGAATTAATTATGAAAAAGAAGTCACTATGGCAACAACAAATGCATGGGAGACTTTAGTTTTTGATTATTCAGCCATACCAGCAAATACTTATGACAAAATTGTTATAATATTTGATTTAGGTACAATGGGAGATGGTACAGCAGATTTTACTTATTATTTTGATGATATTACATTATATGATAATGGAGGTGGAACAGGATCTGCAGGGTCTTTACCTTTAGATTTTGAAACTGCTACCACTTGGGTAGATTTTGATGGCGGTGAAGTTACCACAATCGCTAATCCACAAAGTAATGGAGATAACAATTCTGCTAGTGTTGGTCAAATGATAAAAAATGCTGGACAAGTTTGGGGAGGAAGTTCAATTGCATTAAGTTCTGCTATGGATTTTACAGCGAATAATACGTTTTCTATGAAAGCTTATTCAATTAAAGCTGGAACTAAGGTTTTAATGAAAGTAGAAAACTCTGGAGACGCAGGAATCAGTTATGAAAAAGAAGTCACCATGACAACTACAAATACATGGGAGACTTTAGTATTTGATTACTCAGGTATACCTGCTAACACTTATGATAAAATTGTAGTGATTTTTGATTTAGGAACTATGGGAGACGGAACAGCAAATTTCACGTACTACTTTGATGATGTTACTCTATATAATGATGGAGGAGCTGGTTCTGCTTTAGCATTACCATTCGATTTTGAAACAGAACCAAACACAACAGATTTTGTTGACTTTGATGGTGGAGCAGCATCAGTGATTGCTAATCCACAATCGGTAGCACCCAACACAAGCGCCAATGTAGCACAGATAATAAGAGATGGTGGACAAATTTGGGGAGGAAGTAAAGTAACTTTAGGAAATAACCTTGATTTCTCTACACTTGGAGGTATTTCTATGAAAGTATTTACTACAGCGCCAATTGGTACAACTGTTAAATTAAAATTAGAAGGAACTGGAGAAACTGAAGTAGATCAATTAACAACAGTTTCTGGAGCTTGGGAAACCTTAACTTGGGATTTTACAGGTCAACCTGCTAACTTTAATACTTTAGTATTTATGTTTGATTTTGGTAATTTAGGAGATGGTACTGCGACTTCCACATTTCTTTTTGATGATGTAGAGCAAATAGATGTAACAGGTGGATTGGATCAAATAGATCATCCAGTAGATTTTGAAGGAGCAACTACAAACTATGCAGTAACAGATTTTGGAGGAAATGCATCTACTTTAATTGTAGATCCAACAGACTCTGGTAATATGGTAATTCAAACAGTTAAAACCACAGGAGCTGCAACATGGGCAGGAACTACTATTGGAACGGCTACAGGGTTTGCTACAAATCTTCCGTTTTCAGGAACGGCCTCTAAAATGTACGTGAGTGTATGGTCTCCAGATGCAAACATTCCAGTTCGTTTAAAAGTTGAAGACGCAAATGACGTAACGCATACTTGCGAAACAGAGGCTATGACTAGTGTTTCAATGGGCTGGGAAACATTAGAATTTGATTTTAACAATCAAGCAACAGGAACGGAGTCACTAAGTGTTGGTTTAGCTAACGGTTGGGTTTACAATAAGGCATCTATTTTCTTTAATTTTGGAACTGAGGGAGCTACAGCAGGTGAAAAAATATATTATTTTGATAATGTATCTTTTGGAACTTCATTAGGAATTATTGATACTGAATTATCAGAATTTAAGGTATATCCTAATCCTACAAATTCAATTTGGAATGTAAAAACAAACAATCAAAATATTACTTCTGTTGGAGTATATGATATATTAGGCAAGCAAGTTCTTTTATTAAAAGCAAATGCAACAGAAGTTGCAATTGATGCTACAGAATTAGTAAATGGAATTTATTTAGTTAAGATTTTATCTACTAAAGGCTCTAAAACGCTTAAATTAGTTAAAAACTAATTTTTATATTCATTAATAGCAATTTAAAAGAGCGTATCAACTACGCTCTTTTTTTTTATTTAGAAATCATTCAATATCTTTATAAGATTAACTAAATAAAACAATAATTATGAAAAAAATTACTTTTTTAATTTCAATGCTATTAATTAGCATTATTTCTGTTGCACAAAGTAATATCACATTTAGTGTTGATATGGCTGGTGAAACTTTTACACAGGCTTATGTCAGTGGAAGTATAAATGGATGGAGTGGAGATGCCAATCCATTGACCAACACAACAGGTACAATATGGGAAGCTACATTACCAATAATGGATGGTGAGTATGAGTATAAATTTACTTATGATAATTGGGCAGGACAGGATACTTTTACTCAAGGGGATGTCTGTACAATTACAAATTATGGTAACACAAACAGACGCTTAGTTGTAGCGGGTTCTGATATGGTGTTGCCAACAGCTATGTTTAGTCAATGTGCAGAATCAAATGACGGTACTGATGGACCTTTTGTTATTACTATGTCTGTAGATATGAGTGCGTATTCAGGTACATTAGGAACAGTATACGTTAATGGTGAAAACTTTAATGATCAAGGTTTTGGTGCTTGGTGTGGATCTTGTGGAAATGAAATGACTGATATGGGTAATGGAATTTGGGAAAAAACATTAACATTAGAGGAATATGCGTATCAGTTTAAATTTACTGTAGATGGATGGGTTGATCAAGAAACTTTTGCTCCTGGAGATGCTCAAACATCAACAGACGGGACATTCACCAACAGATATATCAAGGTTGATGGTAATAAAACTATAAATTTTGTTTGGAATGCGCCTCAGCAAACATTAAGTACTCGTAATTTTGAAACGGCTAAGTTTAAAGTGTTTCCTAATCCAACATTAAACACATGGAATATTCAAGCAAATAACCAAGTGAAAAAGGTTGTGGTAGTAGATATTTTAGGAAAGCAAGTGGTAAGTTTAAAGCCAAATACAACGGATATTGCAATCAATGCATCACAGTTAAAAGATGGTATATATTTAGCAAAAATAACAACCAATGTTGGTACAAAAACTATTAAACTAATCAAAAATTAGTTTATATAATTTCTTAATACAATTAAAGAGCGTATATTTTACGCTCTTTTTTACTTTAAATTTAATATTATAAAAATGACAACACTTAAAGAATTAGCGGCCTTATTAAATATCTCTGTTTCTACGGTTTCAAAGGCTTTAAACGATAGTCATGAAATTAGTGAAAATACGAGAATCCGTGTTAAGGAATTGGCGACTAAACTAAACTACAAGCCAAATAGAATTGCCCAACAGCTCAAAACAAATAAGTCTAAAACGATAGGAGTAATTCTTCCAACGGTTACAAATCCTTTTTTTGCTGAGGTATTACATGGTATTGAAATGGCTGCAACAGATAGTGACTATGATATAATTGTTTGTTTGTCTAATGAAACCTTACATAAGGAAAAACGAAGTTTAGAATTGTTGTCTAATGGAAGTGTTGATGGTTTTATTATGGCTGTGGCTAGAGAGAGTCAAGTTAAAAAAGAAACCGATCATATTAACGCAATCATAAAAAGTAAACTACCTGTTTTAATGTTTGATCGTGTGGTTAGTGATATTGAATGTAATAAAGTGATTGTAGATGATTTTCAATGTGTTTATGAAGCAACTGAGTATTTGATTTTAAAAGAAAAGCGTAAAAATATTCTGTTGGTAAGTAATATCGAAGAATTAAGTGTTGGTAAATTAAGAATAGAAGGGTATTCAAAAGCCTTAGAAGATCATAATTTAAAACCTGTAATATTAAAACTAGATAACGCTAAAGATGAGGATGTGGAGAATAAAATTTACAATTACTTAAAAAGTAATACATCCATTGATGCTATTCTTTCTATAGATCACGTAACAGGTATTGTTGCTATTAATATGGCTAAAAAATTAGGAAAGGTTATACCTAAAGATTTATCTGTTGTAGGTTTTGGCTATGAGCACACACAATTACTATCGAGTCCTAAAATTTCAATTATTCATCAGAAAGCACATAAAATAGGTGAAATGTCTACCATGCTGTTAATAGATAATATTAAGGACGAATCCCTTAGGTCTAAAACTATTGTTGTGCCAAGTGAACTTAAATTAAGTGGGTCTACACAAACTAAATTCTAAAATTAAAGCATAAAAAAAAGCCTGATTTTCATCAGACTTTAATACTTTTATAAAAGTAAGATATTACATACCTTTAACTTTGTCAGCAGCTTTATTTACTGCATCACTTCCTGCTTTTTTAGCATCATCTACAGCAGTTTTACCTGCTTCTTTTGCTCCATCTACTGCATTTTTAGCAGCATCTTTTGCGCTATCAACTGCATTACCTGCAGCATCTTTAGCACTGTCTACTGCGTTTCCAGCAGCATCCTTAGCGTCATCTACTGCATTACCAGCAGCATCTACTGCATCACCAGCAGCGTTTTCAACAGCGTCACCAGCTTCTTCTAAAGCATCACCAGCATTATCAACTGCATCTTCAACAGCATCACCAGCATCTTCTAATGCGTCACCTGTAGCATCAGCTGCGTTTTCTAAAGCATCTCCAGCTTTATCTGCAGTTTCTCTACAAGATGTAAATGACAATCCTAATACAGCAACAAGTGCTAAACTTAATACAACTTTTTTCATTTTAATAGTTTTAGTGTTAATTATAGTTAATGTACGAAAATAGTAATTTCAATATAATTTTAACATTTTTTTTTGATTTATTCCTCGTACATGTCTGCTATATACGTTTAGATTAGTGATTTGGACTTTTTTAGATGATTTTTTTTCTATTTTCCATTACTTTTAAATTTATATTAATCAAGTCATGCATTTACAATAGCTTAGCCTTATGAATCTAGAATCGAATTTTAAGAATTTATTTTTTTTAATCACCATTTGCTTTTCAATTTTAAGCTTTTCGCAAAACAATAGAAATGAACGAAAAATTATAAGCGCTGTAGATAAATTTAACGAAAGCGCAATTAGCCTACTTAAAAAAGCGGTTAATATTAATAGTGGTACTATGAATTTTGAAGGTGTGCAAAAAGTAGGATCCCTTTTTCAAAAAGAACTTGATAAACTCGGTTTTAAAACAGAATTGACAAATGGTGACGCTTATGGAAGAGCTGGACATTTAATAGCTACAAGAAAAGGTAAAAAGGGTCCGAAATTTTTAATGATAGGTCATTTAGATACGGTTTTTGAATTAGATAGTCCGTTGCAAGAATACACCATGCAAAATGATTCTATAATGAAAGGCCCTGGAGTTGCAGACATGAAAGGTGGAGACGTGATTATTATTTTAGCCATGCAAGCGTTAAGCGAAGCAGGACTTTTAGACGATATGTCTATAGAAATTATTATGACTGGTGATGAGGAAAAAAGTGGTAAGCCTTTAGAATTATCAAAGAAGGATTTAATTGATGCTGCAAAACGAGCAGACATTGCCTTAGGTTTTGAAAATGGTGATAATAATCCAAAAACAGTAGTGGTTTCAAGAAGAGGATCTACAGATTGGAAACTAAAAGTCTCTGGAAATCCTGCGCATTCATCACAAATATTTACTGAAACAGTTGGTGCAGGTGCTATTTATGAAACATCCAGAATTTTAAATGAATTCTATATTCAGCTGTCAAAAGAAAAAGATTTAACTTTTAATCCTGGGTTTATTATTGGAGGCACTACTTTAAATCCAGATGATAACGGAACTGGTGGTTCTGCATTTGGAAAGACTAATGTTGTATCACAAGCCACTATAGTTAGAGGAGATTTGAGAGCTGTATCTTTAGAGCAATTAAAAAAAGCGAAGGAAACTATGGTTAAAATTGTGTCAGAAAATTTTCCTAATACCAAAGCGGAATTACATTTTTCCCCAGGAGGCTATCCACCTTTGTCTTTAACCGAAGGAAATACAAAATTGTTAGGCTATTTTAATACTGTAAGTGAAGATTTAGGATTTGGATCTGTAACAGCCGTAAACCCTAGAAATGCTGGTGCGGCAGATATTTCATTTACCTCAGAGTATGTAGATATGGCAATTGATGGTTTAGGTCTAACAGGAGGAGGTGGAGATCATACCATTAATGAATCAGGTAATTTGAATACTGTTGCTATGCAAGCCAAAATAACGGCTGTTTTATTGTACAGATTGGTGAATTCAAAATTGTAACATTCAAAAAAATATGAAGAAAATTACGTTTTTCTGTTTACTAAGCTTACAAATTTGTTTTGCTCAGAATTATACAGAATATCATACAGGAAGTTCAACTAATATAACAACTAACCATCAACCTGGAGTTTGTTTAATGGGAGGATCAACGGAGCAAGAGGATGCCATGATTTGGTTTTTAAACAAAGCAGATGGTGGAGATATTGTAGTACTCAGAGCATCTGGAAGTGATGGTTATAACGATTATTTTTATTCGCAATTAGGTGTAAATATTAATTCTGTAACCACTTTTGTTATTCATAATGAAACCGGAGCATTAGACCCTTACGTACTTCAAAAAGTAGCAGATGCTGAAGCGATTTGGTTTGCTGGTGGAGATCAGTATAATTATGTTAGTTACTTTAAGGATAATGCTATGGAAGATGCATTAAACAATTTTGTAAATACAAAACAAGGTGTTATTGGAGGTACTAGCGCAGGATTAGCAATTTTGGGAGGTTCATATTTTTCGGCTCAAAACGGCACAGTAACTAATGCAGAGGCTTTAAGTAATCCTTATCATTCAAGAATGACTTTAGGGTATAATGATTTTTTGAATATTCCCTATTTAAATAATGTGATAACAGATTCGCATTACGATGATCCAGATCGTAGAGCAAGGCATAGTGTATTTTTAGCCAGAATTGCAACAGATAATTCTACAAGGTCCTTTGGCATAGCATGCAATGAATACACAGCAGTTTGTGTGGAGCCAAACGGTAAAGCATATGTTTACGGTGAATATCCGGCTTATGATGAGTTCGCTTATTTCTTACAAGCCAATTGTACTGCTGATTTTAATCCTGAAACTTGTATTTCGGGAGTGCCTTTAACTTGGGATAGAAATAATGAAGCTATAAAAGTGTATAAAGTACCAGGAACGGAAAGTGGAGTCAATTATTTCGATTTATCTGATTGGGAAACAGGTAGTGGAGGAGAATGGAGAGATTGGTCTATCGATAATGGCGTATTTACGTCAGTTGTTGGTAGTAATCCACAATGTTTTTTATCTGTTTCAGAATTTGAAATGGCCAATATTAAAGTGCATCCGAATCCGTTTGTAGAAACTATTCAAATAGAATCTGATGTTGTATTAAACTCACTTGAACTCATAGATATTTTAGGAAATACGATGCCTGTAAAATTACAATCTGATAACACGGTTAATTTGGTATCATTAAGTTCTGGAATTTATTTTTTAAAGCTTAAAAGTGATTCAGTGACTCAAGTATTGAGGCTAATAAAAAAATAGTAAGGTTAGTTTGAATTTATTTGATTAAAAAAATGGACTTATTTAATACATCTACAAATGCTAATCTTTTACCGTTTGATGGTGAAGTTAATTATTATGGTTCAATAATGTCTTTAGCGAAAGCACAAGATTACTATGAGAAACTACTTCAACATATTCATTGGGAAAACGATAAAGCCATTATTTTTGGAAAGTTAATTATCACAAAGCGAAAAGTAGCTTGGTATGGTGACAAGCCCTTTGATTATACTTATTCTAAAACTACAAAATCTGCTTTACCATGGATTAAAGAGCTTTTAGAACTTAAAGAAATGGTAGAACAGAAAACGGGAGAAACATTTAATTCATGCTTGCTCAATTTATACCATAGTGGAGAAGAAGGCATGGCTTGGCATAGTGATGGTGAAAAGGATTTAAAAAAGAATGGCGCTATTGCTTCATTAAGTTTTGGAGCTGAACGTAAATTTTCGTTTAAGCATAAGCACACAAAGCAGAGTGTTTTTGTTCATTTAGAAAAAGGAAGTTTACTTGTGATGAAAGGAGCAACGCAAACCAATTGGTTACATCGTTTACCACCAACTAAAAAAGTAAAAACACAAAGAATTAATTTAACGTTTAGAACTATAGAATCTTAATTGAGATCATTAAATTAAGATTCTAAATAATCCATAATTTTAAGAACAGCACCAGTATTTGAATCTATAAAGGATTTAGTAATCTCACCTTGCTTTTTTCTTAATACATTATCTGTAATCAATGCATTTAAAGTTGAGTTAAATGCAGTAGAACTCGCTAAAGTTGTAACACCTCCCAAATCTATTAGCATTTTAGCTTCTGGAAATTTGTTGTAATTCTGACCAATTAGAATAGGAATTCCAAATACGGCCGGTTCTAGTATGTTATGCAAACCTGTTGAGCCAGCTCCTCCTCCAACATAAGCAATATCAGCATAACTATATACTTTACTCAAATAACCAATAGTATCTAAGATAAAGACATTGTAATCAGCTAAATTTTCATTCTGGTTTAATTCCGAAAAACAAGTCGTTTTTACTTTCAATTGCGATTTTAAGGATGAAATATAACTAGGTTTTATATTATGAGGAGCAATGACAAATTTTACGTTAGAATTTTTAGAGTTATTGATAAAATCGAGATATAACTTATCATCATCTGGCCAGGTACTTCCGAAGACCATACACAATTGATTTGCTTTAAAGGTTTCAATGAATGAAACGGTGTTATCAACTTTTAATTGATTTGAAACCCGATCAAAACGTGTGTCTCCAGAAACGGAAACGGAATTATAATGAATGTTTTTTAGTAGTAATTTTGAGTTTTCGTCTTGTGTGAAAATATGATTGAATCCAAATAAAGCAGATGTCATATAACTGCCATACCATTTAAAAAATGCCTGATCTTTTCTAAAAACAGCTGAAATTAAAATAGCGTTTAATCCACGTTTTTTTATTTCATGTAAAAAATTGGGCCAAATTTCATATTTCACTAAGAGAATATAATCTGGATGCACAAGATCTAGGAATCGTTTAGCATTGGTATTAGTGTCTAATGGAAGATAAACCACCACATCTGCAATTTTTGCATTTTTTCTTACCTCATATCCTGAAGGTGAAAAGAAAGATAAGACAACTTTATGGTTAGGGTGTTTTGCTTTTAAAGCTTCAAAAACAGGCAGCCCTTGCTCATACTCACCAAGAGACGCACAATGAAACCATAGGGTTTTATCTTGCGGATTAATAGCCTTTTTGAGTATAGAAAAGGTGTTTTTTCTGCCAACAATTCCTTGTTTCAATTTAGAATTGAATAAGCCTAGGGCTTTTAAAACAAAACTGGCAATATAAATTCCTATAGAATAGAGTCCTTTCAAAAAACAAAGATTTGTGCTAAAATACATTTCTTTCATTTAATTGCGTTGCCATAGCGCTTACAATTTCGTATTTTCGCTTAGAGCTTTTTGCTTTTTTATTTATATCCTAAAAATGTAGTCTTCAGAATGAAAAAAATACAAATGGTTGACCTTCAGAGTCAATACGCAAAAATAAAAGACGTTGTAGATCCTTCAATAGCAGAGGTAATGGAAAGTGCAGCGTACATCAATGGTCCTAAAGTACATCAGTTTCAGAAAAATCTTGAAAACTACCTAGGAGTTAAGCACGTTATACCTTGTGCAAATGGTACAGATGCATTGCAAATCGCAATGATGGGTTTAGGTTTAAAACCAGGCGATGAGGTAATTACAGCAGATTTTACATTTGCGGCAACTGTAGAGGTTATTGCATTATTGCAATTAACGCCTGTTTTAGTTGATGTAGATCCTGTAACATTTAATATAGATGTGGAAGCGATTAAAAAAGCGATAACACCTAAAACAAAGGCGATTGTGCCAGTGCATTTATTTGGTTTGCCAGCAGATATGGATGCTATAATGGATTTAGCTAAAGCACATAATTTATATGTTATAGAAGATAATGCACAAGGTATTGGAGCCGATTATACACATCGTGATGGTTCTAAAACCAAAACAGGTGCTATTGGTCACGTAGCTTCAACATCATTTTTTCCTTCTAAAAATCTAGGTTGTTATGGAGATGGTGGAGCTATTTTTACTAATGATGATGATTTAGCACACAAGATTAGAGGTATTGTAAATCATGGTATGTACGAGCGTTATCATCATGATGTTGTTGGAGTAAATTCGAGATTAGATTCTATTCAAGCAGCAGTGTTAGATGCAAAATTACCACATTTAGATACTTATAATGCCGCTAGACGCGATGCTGCAAGACGCTATAATGCTGCATTTAAAAATCACCCAAACATTACTATTCCTTCTGGTAGAGATGAGTGTAATGGTATTTGTGATACTTGTGATTGCCATGTGTTTCATCAATATACTTTGAACTTAAAAGGTGTAGATAGAGATGCTTTAGTGTCGCATTTACAAGAAAAAAATATTCCTTGTGGTGTCTATTATCCAATTCCTTTACATAGACAAAAAGCGTATTTAGATGAGCGTTATAACGAAGCCGATTTTACAGTAACCAATGCGTTAGTGAAATCTGTTATTTCGCTTCCTATGCATACTGAGCTAGATGATGAACAAATTGAATTTATTACTAGCACAGTACTTAATTTTATAAATAGCAATTCTTAAAATGAAAATATTAGTTACAGGAGGTCTAGGTTTTATTGGGTCACATACCGTAGTAGAATTACAAAATAAAGGTTTTGAAGTTGTAATTATAGATAATTTGTCTAATTCTTCAATTGAAGTTTTAGATGGTATCACAGCCATTACAAATAAAAAGCCACATTTTGAAAAGCTAGACTTAAAGGTAAAACCAGATGTTCAAGATTTTTTTAAACGCCATAATGACATTGTAGGTGTGATTCATTTTGCAGCTAGTAAAGCGGTTGGAGAAAGTGTAGCCGAACCCTTAATGTATTATGAAAATAATATCACTACCTTGATTTATATGCTTCAGGGATTAAGTGGATTAAGCAAAAAGAATTTTATTTTTAGCTCATCTTGTACGGTTTATGGACAAGCGGATGAATTACCAATTACAGAAAATGCAACAGTTAAACCTGCAGAATCTCCATATGGTAACACCAAACAAATTGGTGAAGAAATAATAAGAGACACTTGTAAGGTTAATGGAGATATAAATGCTATTGCTTTACGTTATTTTAATCCTGTTGGATCGCATCCTTCAGCTGAAATTGGTGAATTGCCAATTGGAGTGCCACAAAATTTAGTGCCTTTTATTACTCAGACAGGTATAGGAATGCGAGAGCAACTTTCTGTGTTTGGCGGAGATTACCCAACGTCAGATGGTACTTGTGTAAGAGATTATATTCATGTAGTTGATTTGGCAAAAGCACATGTAGTGGCTTTACAGCGTTTAATAGAAAGTAAAAACGACTCTAATTATGAGTTTTTTAATCTTGGAACAGGAACAGGAAGTACTGTTTTAGAAGCAATTCAATCTTTTGAACGTGTCTCTGGTAAAACTTTAAACTATAAAATTGTAGATAGACGAGAAGGTGATATTACTGCTGCATATGCAGAAACTTCTAAAGCTAATAATGTGTTGGGTTGGAAAACACAACTCACCTTAGACGATGCAATGGATTCTGCCTGGAAATGGGAACAGAAAATTAGAAATAAATAAACCAAATAGAGATGAAATCATTACTCAGAATTTTAGTACTACTATGTGCTTTGTCACTAACAGCGCAAAATACGTATTTGCATTGCGGAAAAATAATAGATACTAAATCTGGGAAAATACTTAATGAAAAAACAATAGTTATTTCAGGAGATAAGATTATTTCAGTTGAAAATGGCTATGTAGATCCAACTAACTCTGAAGATACTGCAGTTGATTTAAAATCTAAAACTGTAATGCCAGGTTTAATAGATATGCATGTGCATATTGAAGGAGAAACCAATCCTAAATCTTATTTAGAAGAGTATACTTTAAATGATGCAGATGTTGCCTTTAACTCTGTAAACTACGCTAAAGTTACATTAATGAGTGGATTTACAACAGTTAGAGACTTGGGAGGTTCTGGCGTAAATGTATCTTTAAAAAACGCTATAAACGCTGGTAAAATTGTAGGGCCAAGAATTTTTACAGCTGAAAAAGCTTTAGCAACAACAGGTGGTCATGCAGATCCTACCAATGGTTATAAAAGAAGTATTATGGGCAATCCTGGTCCAAAGGAAGGCGTTGTTAATGGAGTAGAGGATGCTAAAAAAGCAGTTAGACAACGTTATAAAAATGGAGCTGATTTAATTAAAATCACAGCAACAGGAGGTGTTTTGAGTATGGCTAAAAGTGGCCAAAATCCACAATTTACTGTCGAAGAAATTAAAGCTATTTGTGAAACAGCAAAAGATTATGGTTTTCATGTGGCTGCACATGCACATGGAGATGAAGGCATGCAACGTGCCATTTTAGGAGGTGTAAAAACAATAGAGCATGGTACGTTAATGAGTGCAGAGACCATGGAATTAATGAAAAAACACGATGTTTATTTAGTACCAACCATAACTGCTGGTAAGTTTGTTTCAGACAAGGCAAAGATTTCTGGTTATTATCCAGATATTATTGTACCAAAAGCATTAGACATTGGACCTAAAATCCAAGGCATGTTTGGTAGAGCTTATAAAGCAGGTGTAGGTATTGCGTTTGGTACTGATGCGGCTGTTTTTTATCATGGAGATAATGGAAAGGAATTTGGTTATATGGTTGAAGCAGGAATGCCTGCAATGGAAACCATTCAAAGTGCCACAATTACAAATGCCATGTTATTAAAAATGGAAAATGAAATTGGACAAATAAAATCAGGTTATACCGCAGATATTATTGCTGTAAATGATAATCCCATAACAACCATTTCTACCATGGAAAACGTTGTTTTTGTAATGAAAAATGGAGTAATTTATAAGAAATAGCTCATTTTTACCAATAATTCAATTATCGTATATGTAATTCGGAGTTAAAGCTACTGCGAATATGCTAATTGTTTTAATGTCTGATTTTCAATATGATAATATCAAAAGGTGTTAACCCTGTTTTAACATCGTTTCCTTGGAGTTGGTCATCTATCTTCGTTGCTTTGCATTGAATGATAATTGAACAATATGAAATTGATAAGTATTAAAAGAGAGACCAAAACCGAAGGTCGCTTCACAAAAAAAATGGGTGTATTACTAACAGATGTTACCTATATTAAAAAACAATTTTTAAGTATTCCTTACAAAACGCTTCATAAATATCGTGAAACATATTATGGTGAAGTGAAAGATTGTGACGATTGCCAATTGGCTCGTTAAGCAGAAATTTCTTCTTTTTTCTTGCTGTTAAAAATACCACTGAATAGTAACATTACCATTCCTATGGTTACAGAAAGATCAGCAATATTAAAGATTCCTGTTTTAAACACACCACCTAAGTTAATAAAGAAAAAGTCAGTGACTTGACCAAAAGCAATGCGGTCAAAGACATTGGCTATACCTCCTCCTGCAATACAGCAAAAGGCAATAAGGCTTAGTCTATCTAACTCTTTAGTTTTTATAATGTAGTATATAACATAACCTAAAACAAGAGTTGGTAATATCAGTAAGAAAATTAATCTTAAAGTAGGATCCATGTCACTACCCATACCTAAAAAGGCACCTTTGTTTTCAACCCAAATTAATTGAAAATAGTCACCAATAACGTTAACTTCTTCTCTAAAAGTTAAAGTATTACGTACTATAACTTTAGATATTTGGTCAATAGCGATATTAAATATAATAAGAAGCGTAATAAATAGGTTTCTATTCAAAATACCAAGGTTTAGACGTTAGTTTCAAATGTAGCAGAAGTTGTCTCTGCTTCTCTGTTTATTTTTTTTACCAAGCCTTGAAGAACTTTTCCAGGACCAACTTCTGTAAAATGAGAAGCACCATCAGCTATCATTTGTTGCACAGATTGTGTCCAACGAACAGGAGCGGTTAATTGAGAAATTAAATTTGCTTTTATTTCGTTTTCATCTGTAATAGCAGAAGCTGTTACGTTTTGATATATTGGGCAATTAGGTTTGCTAAATGTTGTGTTTTCAATAGCTGCAGCTAATTCTTCGCGAGCTGGTTCCATTAATGGAGAATGAAAAGCTCCACCAACAGGTAAAACTAAAGCACGTCTTGCACCAGCATCTTTTAATGCTTCACAAGCTCTATTAATAGCATCTACTTCTCCCGATATCACTAACTGTCCTGGGCAATTGTAATTTGCAGCAACGACTACACCTTCAGTAGTAGCGCAAATTTTTTCAACGATGTCATCTTCTAAGCCTAAAACAGCAGCCATGGTACTAGGTTGTAATTCACAAGCTTTTTGCATCGCTTGTGCACGTTGTGATACTAGTCTAAGTCCATCTTCAAAAGTTAAAGCTCCTGCTGCAACTAAGGCAGAGAATTCTCCGAGAGAGTGACCAGCTACCATATCTGGTTTAAAAGTATCACCTAAAGTTTTTGCTAAAATTACAGAATGTAAAAAGATAGCAGGTTGCGTTACTTTTGTTTCTTTTAAATCTTCAGCAGAACCTTCAAACATAATGTCTGTAATATGAAAGCCTAAAATATTATTGGCTTTTTCAAAAAGTTCTTGTGCTAAAGGTGAATTTTCGTAAAGGTCTAATCCCATTCCTGAGAATTGAGCACCTTGACCTGGAAATATATATGCGTTCATTTGTGTTTCAATTTAAGATGCAAAAATAGGAATAATATCTTGAAATAGAATCAAGATTGCGTTGCTGTTAGAAACAGGAATATAGACTGTTTTAATAGTACTAAAATTTTGAATAAAGTTAGTTATACAACTATTGCATTAAGTATTGTTGAAATCAACTTGATTAGAATACTCGTTTAGTCTTACTTTAAACACAAGCAGCTTCCGCACAACGCTCTCCATCCATCGCAGCAGATACAATGCCACCTGCGTAACCGCCTCCTTCACCACATGGAAATAAGTTGGTAATCTCAGGGTGTTCTAAAGTTTCAGTTCTTGGAATACTAACAGGCGATGAGGTTCTAGATTCTACACCAATAACGTTAGCTTCTGCTGTGTAATAGCCTTTCATCTTTTCACCAAAAGCTTTAAAGCCTTTACGTAGTGAGCCACCAATTATTTTTGGTAATAAAGAATGCAATGGTGCTGATTTTAAACCAGGCTGATAAGAGGTTTCATTTAAACTTGAAGATAATTTTCCTTCTACAAAATCCGTCAGTCTTTGAGCAGGAGCAGATTGTCTACGTCCTCCAGCAGTAAAGGCTAAACGTTCCAAGTCTTTTTGATATTCTAAGGCTTTTAAAGGGCCGAAATGTTCGTATTTGTAAAGATCTTTATCAGCATTAATTTCTGTGACAATACCTGAATTGGCAAATTTATTATTTCGTTTGGAAGGTGACATGCCGTTTACAACAACTTCACCATTGGCTGTGGCTGCAGGAACTATAAATCCACCAGGACACATACAAAATGAATACACACCTCTGTCATTAACTTGTTGTACTAAACTATATGAAGCTGCTGGGAGTAACTCGTCGCGTTGCTCACCTTTACAATGGTACTGAATGCCATCAATGATGTCTTGCGGATGCTCTACACGCACTCCCATGGCAAATGATTTTGCTTCTAACTTTATCTTCTTATCATTTAACAAATAGAAAATATCTCTTGCGGAATGACCAGTTGCTAAAATGACTTTTTCTACGTCAATTTCTTTTTCATTTTGAAGTTGAATCGCCACAATTTTATTGTTCTTAATCGTGAAATCAGTCACACGCGTTTCAAAATGAACTTCGCCACCAAACTTGATGATATTCTCTCTTATATTTTGAACAACTTTAGGTAATTTATTAGTTCCAATATGTGGATGTGCATCAACTAAAATTTGATCTGTTGCTCCGTGATATACTAAGTTTTCAAAGATTCTTCTAACATCTCCACGTTTTAAACTTCTGGTGTACAATTTACCATCAGAATACGTACCAGCACCACCTTCACCAAAACAGTAATTAGAATCTTCGTTTACAAAATGATCTTGGTTAATGGCTTTTAAATCACGTCGACGGTCTTGTACATTTTTACCGCGTTCTAAAACAATAGGCTTAAAACCAAGTTCTATACAACGCAATGCTGCATACATACCTGCTGGGCCAAAACCTATAATATGAATGGGTTTTGCGTTAGAAACATCTTTATAATCAAAATGATAATCTGAAGTTTCTGGTACAGGTTCATTAATGTAAATTTCTACTTTATAGTTGAACATGATATTTCGCTTACGTGCATCAATCGATTTTCTAAGAATTTTCATTCCCGAAATTTCAGAAGTTTTCATTCCCAAATCATAGGCAGCTTTATTAAGCAAACCATCGGGTTGTCTTTCTTGGTGTAAATTAATGCGTAATTGTAAGGCTTTTATCATATTGCAAAATTAAAGAAAAGAAATGTTATCAAAATTTTTAAATAGTAATAAGTTCTAACGTTAGCGTTTCTATATAAACAAAAAAAACCACGCTAAGGAACGTGGTTTTATTTTTATCTTAGTTATAGTTGTGTACTAAGATTTTGTTTTAGGTTGATCTCTATTCATTTCTGTAATGTCGATTTCTGTTGCTTCTACTCCTAGTAAATGTTTACTAAAGTGATCGGCACGTAACCAAAAAGAATACTCAGTCATGTTTCCAAAACTATGACGTTGACCTGGCATAAGCATAAAATCGAAACGCTTGTTTGCTTTTATTAACTCGTTTGCCATTCTAATAGTGCCACCAGGATGTACATTGTTATCAACATCTCCAGTAATCAACATTAAGTTTCCTTTTAGATTTTTTGCTAAAGATTGGTTATTGTCAATTAAGTATTTGTATTTCACATTACCATCATCATCCATTTCTTCTTGCACACCATGATGCGTTTCACTCCACCAACTGTTATAGATGTTATTGTCATGGTTTCCGGCAGAAGAGACTGCAGCTTTAAAGAAATCTGGGTAGACTAACATGGCTGCTGTAGACATAAAGCCACCACCAGAATGACCATAAATTCCAACTTTATTAATGTCAATGAAATCATGCTTGTCGGCAAGTTGTTCTGCAACATGTCTTTTATCAGCTAAACCATAATCTCTAAGATTACCATAACCATAATTGTGGTACCATTTAGAACGGTCTGGATGTCCACCACGATTTCCCATAGTGACTACAATAAATCCAACTTGTGCCATACGGTCTAAACGATCCATTCTTACAGAAAACGATTTGTTTACAGCTTCGGTTTGTGGTCCAGGATATACATATTCTAGTAAAGGGTATTTTTTAGTCTCATCAAAATCGTAAGGCTTATACATTACTCCGTAAATGTCTGTAATACCATCATCTGCTTTCATTTTAAACGTTTCTGGAAATTGATAACCTGTAGCCATTAATTGTGATAGATCGGCTTCTTCTAAACTCATAATAAGTTTTCCGGTATGAGATCTTAGTTCTGATTTAGGTACGGTATTCACTCTAGAATAATTATTTACAAAATAAGCATTTGAGTCCGCCATGCTAGTATTTGTGTTGTAATCACCAGCATTTAAGGCTTGTAATCCAGAGCCATTTAAATTAATTTTATAAAGGTGTTCGTAATACGGATCTTGGTCTTGTGGAATACCATGAGCTGTAAAATAAAGAGTTCTACTTTTATCATCAACTCCTATAGCGCGCTCTACATGATAAGAGCCTGAGGTCACTTCATTTTTTAAGTTTCCTTCAGTATCATACAAATAATAGTGTGCCCAACCCGAACGTTCTGCCCAATGTAGCATTTCAGTTTCGTTATTTAGTAATACTAACGGACGTGACTCTATATAGGTGTTGAAGCGTTCTTCAATTAAAACTTTTGTTTCTCCGGTATTAATATCAGCCACACAGATATCTAGTTTTTTACGATCTCTACTAATTGTGCTATAATAGATTTTACCTTTTTTAGATAAAAGTAATGAAGGTGAAAAATCATCATCGTAATTCGATTTTAATCTTGGCGCACGATACACTTGAATACTCTGTTGTTTAACAGTATCTAATTGGACTTTTATATTACTTTTTGAAGGTATATCGAAGACATGGAGTTCTGTTTTATAATACTCATCTTCACCAGGCATGTGGTATTTGTAAGTTTCTAAAGTAGGACGTTTGTTAGATGTTGTATTAATAACCCACAAATCGTTGATATGTCTAGAATCCGTTCTTTGGAATACAAACTTTTTAGAGTCGTGAGACCAAATACCACGAACATATTTACGTTTGTCTTTATTCTTTAATTTGGTTTCATTGTTTTCACCACGGCTACTTCCTCCAAAATCATAATTTTCTTCTCCATCAGTAGTCCATTTGTTTTCAACTATTGTAGAATCTTTTTCGTTCTTAACCGCTTTAAGGAAATTTTCTTTATCCATCCAATACAAATTGTAATGTTTAGAAAATAACACTACAGAACTGTCTGGCGCAATGTTTGCCCATTTTTTCCATTCTTCTTTTTTCTTCTTTTTATTATCTAATACGGTTAAGCCATTACTTCCAAGTCGGTATTCAAAATGATATACTTTGTTGACTTTTTTAGCCTTTTTAGAATTGCCTTTTTTCTTTGTTTTGGTAGAGTCGGTGTCTTTGCCGTCTTCAATATCTTCATCTTCATCGTCATCATCTTTTGCTTCGTCCACTTTTTCAGTAGACGTCACATAGAAACGTATTGCTGTATCATTTTTTACAAACTCAAAGTTGAATTTTGGTAAATGTTTAGCATCATAAGGATCTTTTGTAATTTCAGTAAGCCATTTTGCCATTTTTTCATTGTCAAAAAGCACTTTTTTACTGCGTTTGTCTGCATCTACAATATAGTATTTAGAACCCTCAGTTGTTTTATATTGGTACCAAAACCGATTTCCGTTTTTTAACCAATGTGGATTTACAGACGTTGAGTGCACTAGCTTTCCTAAATTTGTTGGAGAAAATTTAGCTGCCGCTCTGTAGTTGGGTATTGGTGTAAGATTTTCTTTTACGCTATTTTGTGCATTAACTAAACTAAAGGATAAGCTTAATAGGAGTAGAAATGTTAATTTTTGCATGCGTTGTGTGTGGGTTTAGGTTGGGTTGGTTTCTTGATCTGACCAAAATACTAGGAATATTACAAAATTGGTAAATATTTAACATTAGCCTAACGAATTAATCGTGCTATTGCTTTTGTTGTAAAGTGATTTTAGTATCTTGAAAAATATAAAAAGTTAAGATAATTGAGCTGGTTTAAAAAAGATCCATTACAAATTATTACGTTTCAGAGTTATGGGACGGATTCACATTTTTACGCTAGAGGTAGAGCTCTAGAAGATGAGTCTATTGATTTAGAAGATCAGCATATTTGGCATCTTATTGTAAATACATGGAAACGTTTTGAAACCGACGAAATAAAACATGTAGGTTTAGATGTAAAATTACCAAACAATAAAATTCTAAAAGTTACAACTGACGAGAATGGTTATTTTATTGCTGAAGATATTATTGGGAATTTAAGAGATCTAACTAATGAGGAAGGTTGGTTGCCTTTTGAATTATCTTATAATGACGTCAATATTAAACGTACTATACAGAATAAAAATAGATTTCCGGGGGAGCTTTTAATCCCATCTAATAAAGCAGATTTTTGTGTTGCAAGTGATATTGATGATACTATATTACACACGGGAGTTGTTTCTATCTTAAAATGGAAAGTAATTTATAATTCCATTTTTAAGCATGCCAAAAATAGAATTCCTTTAGAGGGTTCTGCCGATTTTTATCACAAACTACATCGTGGTGTTTCTGGTAATAATGCTAATCCTATTTTTTATGTGAGTCATAGTCCTTGGAATCTTTACCGTTATCTAGAGCTTTTTTTAAGACAAAATAATTTTCCTAAAGGTCCCATTCTCTTGCGAAGTCTTAGTAATCTACTTCGTAAAAAACCACAAGATGAAAAGCCTCAAAAGCAAAAGGAAATTATGAATCTTTTAAAAACATATCCTCATTTGCCTTTTATTTTAATTGGTGATAGTGGAGAACACGATCCTGATATTTATATCGAGATTGCTGAAGAATTTCCAAATAGAATTTTAGCAATTTACTTGCGTAGTGTAAAACATAAGAAGAAAATGCTGCGAGTAAAAGGTATTGTAGATAGTTACAAAACTACACCAATGTTATTGGTAGAAAATAGTCAGCAAGCCATTGAGCATGCCAGAAAAAGTGGATTCATCGCTTAAGAATGTTATCTACACGTTTTTTGTTATACTGCTGCAATAACGTAGGATAGAGATTGAAAATAATATTAAAACCCAACAGCAACAGTGCATATGTGTATTGGCCATTTCCTATTTTTATAAAAATGAACACAAGAATAAATAGAAAACCAATTAGGTGGCCTATTTCCGCATAAACCATTTCGCTTCTAATAGACTCCAAGTCTTTGCGAGACATTCCTTTTTTAAACTTTAATTTTTGATTAAATACCTTAAAGAAACTATTTTTAATGATCCAGCCAAAGATGCTTAAGCCAAGAATCTTGTTTGTAAAATCATTTTTAATAAAGGAGAAGTGAGAAAGGTTTTTGTAAAATGTTCTCTGTTTTATAGCATTGTTAATCAGTAATCCAATAGTCCAAGATACAAATGTGAGTACTATAGCATTTAAAAAATAAACTAAAATAATCACTTAAAATAAGCCATTAATCTCAGCATCAATTCTATTAATAATATCACCTAAATCTTCAGGATTAGCCACAAAATCAAGATTATCTACATCAATAATTAATAAGTTACCCTTATCGTATTTAGAGATCCAAGCTTCGTAACGTTCGTTTAATCGGCTTAAATAATCGATACTAATGGTGTTTTCATAATCACGACCTCTTTTATGAATTTGAGCGACTAAATTAGGAATAGAACTACGTAAATAAATTAATAAGTCTGGACCTTTTACAAAAGACTCCATAAGCTCAAATAACGACGAATAGTTCTCAAAATCACGATTGGTCATTAAGCCCATGGCGTGAAGGTTAGGTGCAAAAATATGTGCATCTTCGTAAATGGTTCTGTCTTGAATGATATCTTTTCCGCTGTCGTGGATTTGGTTGACTTGGCGAAATCTACTGTTTAAGAAATAGACTTGTAGATTAAAGCTCCAGCGTTCCATCTGATTGTAAAAATCATCTAAATACGGATTGTCAACCACATCTTCTAATTGTGCTTCCCATTTAAAGTGTTTAGCAAGTAATTTTGTGAGTGTAGTTTTTCCAGCTCCTATATTTCCAGCAACAGCAACATGCATAATCTATTCTATTTTTAATTGGTAATAACGTAGTAAATTTTCGTCGTAAATATACACCGTTTCGTTGGTTACCAAAAACTGTTTTATTAACATTTTTGGAAGTTGAATAGGTTGAATTTTAGTATCATTTTTTTCTAAGATAAATAATGATGTCTCTTTTTTTAATACTAAATGTGCTTCGTTAAATGCTAAACTTTCGTAACCTATATTTTTTATTTTATGAATTAAACTTCCAAAATAACTATATACAAACAGATAATTTTGGGTCAGTAAATAACAATAATTATAGTCGCTCTTTAAATCTAATACTTCAGATTGAACAGGAACCGTTTTAAGTTTTAGTTTTTTTGTTTTGTAATCGTACAATTCTAGGTATTGAAAATCTGCGTTAAAGATCCAAATGGTATTATCATAACCAGAAGATACAAAGGACACATTTTTATAAGGTTGTGTAGTATTAAAGTCGATTTTTGAAATCTCAGCCAAACGATTATCTAAAATCACAACGGTATTAAAATCTTTATAAAAAAGATTAATTTTTAACGGATTAAATGTATTTGCAGAAGTTATTTCTCCCAGTTGGAAATTAGAATAAGTAATTATGGTATCCTTTGTTTTTTTGAAAAATGAATTGTTTTCAGTAGCATAATATAATGTGTCAAAATTATCAATGCCATAAAGGGCTTTCGCTTTTATTTTTAAAGAGTCTGTTAAAGTCGCTTTGATTTGTTGTTCTGTTTTCACTTGAGTAAAGCAGAAGCAACTAAAAAATAAAACAAATAATAAGACTACCTTTTGCATGTTTGTGTGAGAATAAGCTTGAAAAATACGAAAATAAGATCAGTTTTTTCAGAAAGAATCGGTAGGTTTTGCTGTAACTGTGTAAAGCGAGAGTGAAATTTAGCGGGTATTTAAATTGATGACAGATTTTTAATCCGTCAGTTTGTACCCAAACCCACGCACATTTATAATTTGAATGCTATCATCTTTTTTTAGTTTTTTGCGAAGTTTGGTAATAAATACATCCATACTTCTAGCAGAGAAAAAATCATCTGTTCCCCAAAGTTTATTCAAAATTAAAGAGCGATCTAAAACTTGGTTTTTGTTTTTTATGAGGTGAAATAATAAATGTGCTTCTCTATGAGTTAGTGGTGTACCGTCTTCATTTTTATACTTTAATTGTTGCTTAGGGAAATCGAAACTAAATGCACCGATCATTATCGTTTCTGATGCTTTTTGAGTCTTCGTCCTATCCACCAAATTATGAACTCTAACAATGAGTTCTTCCATGCTAAATGGTTTTTTAAGGTAATCGTTACCTCCAATAGAAAAACCTTCAACCACATCTGCTGTTTGCGATTTTGCTGTTAAAAATATAATAGGAATAGTTTCATCAATTGCTCTAATTTCTTTGGCTAGTGTAAAACCATCTTTCTTTGGCATCATAACATCCAATACTAAAATTTCAGGAGATTCTGATTCGTATTTCTTTAATGCGACTTCACCATTTTCACAAAGTGTAACTTCAAAATCTCTAGTTTCTAAACTTTCTTTGATAATTTGTCCTAAAGCGGCTTCATCTTCAGCCAATAAGAGTTTAATTTTATTAGCCATTTGGAAGTGTGATTTTAAAGGTTGTTGAATTTTTATTTAGTTCTAAGTTGATTGAGCCATTATGCTTTTCAATAATGGTTTTGGTGTAGTATAAGCCAATGCCAAAACCTTTTACATCATGTGTATTCCCTTTTGGAACGCGATAGAATTGTTCGAAAATCTGGTCTTTATTTGCCTTAGTTAAGCTGCTTCCGTTGTCTGAAATTAGAATGTCAAAATTATTGTTCTTAGTCAATAAGTCAATGGTTATAATATCTCCACCATATTTTACAGCATTATCTAACACATTATTTAATGCGTTTTCTATATGAAAAATATCAGCATTAATAACCATACTTTCAAGCTGCATATTGTTATTGAATGTTTTATCTGGAAATTGCATTTTATATCTATTAATTAAGGCTTCAAGTAATGTGATAAGTTCAAATTTTTCTTTGTTCAGTTCTAAACTGTCACTATCTAAGGTTGCGGTTTCTAATAGCTTCTCGACCATAACATTCAACTTTCCTAATTGCTCCGAAGACATGTTGAGGTATTTTTTAGTTTTGGCTTTATCGTCAATAGCATTAAAATTGCTAATACTTTCTAATGCTGCACTAATGGTGGCAATTGGGGTTTTAAACTCGTGAGTAATATTACTGATAAGGTCATTTTTAACTTCGGCGAGTTGCTTTTGGTGTTTAATGATTTTTAACAGATAGAATAGACAACTTATTATGGCTAAAACTAAGAGGGTTGAAATTAAGATGCCTCCGATCATGCGATATAAAATAGCTTTTGTTGTATTGGTAAATAAAATGGTTAAAAAGGTACTTTTTGGAAGGAATCTAGATTTTGTGTCTGTTTGCAAATAATCATCAGACATATGGTTAGGGTCAAATTCTGGTAAGGATCCGTTTACCCTAAAAAAATCAACGTCACGTTCGATGTCTTTATAATCTAAATAAAAGTCGACATTAATGCTTTTGCGTTCTAACTCTTTAGCTATTAATTCTTCCACAGCCTTAACATCGAGTGTGTCATTTTTTATCGAAATCATCACTTTAGAGGTGAGAAATTCGGCGTTTTTTAAATTGACATCTTTATTGTTATTTTTTAGACTATCTATTTTTAATTTGAATTGCTCTGCTGATAAGGGGTTATGTTTTTTATCATATGCATTTGACATTGAATCTGCTTTAAATCCTCTAAACACAGTTATGCCTTCAATAGTATTTTTGTCTAATGAATCAAGGTTTGTAAACTCATTTTTAGATTCATCAATGGTTTTAAAAAAATTTTCCAGCTCACCACCTTCTTCGAAAGCATTTTTTTGTTGGTCGCCTTCAAGAATAACACCAATAGTGGTACGCTCTGCTAAAGCTGCATAATAATCATCAACCGCTTTATCTAAGCTTATTTGCACGTCGTTTATCAGCTGCTGCTTATTGGTTTGATAGTTTTTGTAGTTCCAATAGAATTGTATACCAATGGTAGCTATAATTACAGCTACGATAGTATATAATATCCATTTGTATCTATTGTCATTCATATTTCAAATGTATAACGTAAAAATTTATAATCAACGCTCTGTTAACAGACGTTAACACTCGTTAACTTAAAAGACTGAATAGTGTTCTGATATTTGTAAGGTATTAATTATAAAACCATATTAAAATGAAAAATGTACTTACTTTTTTAATAGTCTTAATAACTATTAGTGGATTTAGTCAAACAAATGATGTAACTAAAAACAATCAAGAAAATACAAAAATGGACTATAACAGTCTCGACTTTGTTATTACAGTCAATTCATTAAAAGAACTAGAGTCTGAATTAAACATTAAAGAATTGGAAGACATATTTGAAGACTCAAAAGAGTTTAAGAACGTCTCTTTTAAATTGGTTTGTAAAGCTATTGGATATACAGAAGACAATAAGAAATCAGTGTCTTTTAAAATTGAAAGCAATACAGATGATAAAACCTTTTTATTAAGTCGAATTCAGAAACTTAAAGACTTAGGTGTTAATTATTACACAAACAATAATTAAAAATCAATAAGATGACAACAATAATAAGAATTATGATTATTGCGTTTATGGTAGTCCTATCTACTGTTAACGCACAAGATTTTCAAGGAGTGGCGACTTACAAAACACATCGCGATTTTGATATTAAAATGGATAGCACCAAAATGAATGATGCTATGCAGAAGCAAATGATGGAAATGATGAAGAAGCAATTCCAAAAAACCTATACATTAACTTTTGATAAGTCTTCATCTCTATATCAGCAAGAAGCGGAATTAGATAAGCCACAAGTTGGTGGTGGTTTTCAGATGTCTTTTGGGAATAGTGAATCTGATGTGTTTTATAAAAATATAAAAGACAAAAATTATGTTGATCAAAAGGAAACGATGGGAAAAAAATTCCTTATTAAAGATTCTATTTCGCCCATAGTATGGAAATTAGAATCTGATACGAAACATATTGGTGAGTACATGTGTTTTAAAGCGACTTATACCAAGGAGGTGCCTAAAAATAAGTTCGACTTTAAGAGCAATTCAAATGTAGATGAAGAGAATGAAGAGGAAGAGGAACCCGAAATGATAGAACGTACTATTACGGCTTGGTATACACCTCAGATTCCGGTGAGTAATGGACCAGCAAAATACCAAGGGCTTCCTGGTCTAATTTTAGAAATACATGATGGAAAACTCACTATTATTTGTAGTAGAATTGTAATTAACCCAGAGGAAAAAGTTGACATTGAAGTACCAGAGAAAGGTAAAGAGGTTACTCAAAAAGAGTATAATGATATAATGGATAAAAAAAGTAAAGAAATGATGGAGAGGTATGCTCCTAGAAAAGGTAGTAAAAGTGGTGAAGGTATTTTTATAAGTATTGGAGGATAATGATCTTATTTGTTTATAGTCAAAAGGTTAGTTGATTTTAAATTTGATAGATGTACTGTTAATTTTGTGGTAAATCGAAATAATTTGTTTAACATATCAATATATTTGTTAAACAAATAATTTAACTCAGTTTATTATGAAATCAATTTTACTAAAGTTCAGTGTAATCTTTCTTGTGATACTTTTATCTAGTGGTTTTACACCAAAGAAAAATAAAAGTGTTCAAGATTTTCAAGGTAAAGCTTATTATTTTTCAAAAGCTAAGATGGATTTAGGAACTTGGGGAGCGAGGTTAAATGAAGGTCAGAAAAAGGAAGTCGAAGCTCGATTAAAAAATCGATTGCAAAAAAATTATGTTCTAACTTTTAATAAAGAAGAATCGTTTTTTGAAGAAGAAGATCAATTAGATGCTATGTCTGGAGCAACGGATTCTTGGGGAAAAAACTTTACACCTGGTCATCAGTATAAAAACGTAAAAACAAATTCTCAGGTCCAAAACCAAGAGTTCTACGGAAAGAATTTTTTAGTAAAAGACAGCTTACAACCTATTGTATGGGTCATGGGAAAAGAAACGAAAGAAATAGGGAATTATACCTGTTTTAAAGCTACTGCTTCAATACCTACTAATGAGCTTACATGGTATAATTTTTCTTGGAACAGACTAAATGAGACCGCAGATGATAGTACAAAAGACGATATTGCTATGACAATTGTTGAGGCTTGGTATACTCCACAAATTCCGGTAGGTCATGGTCCTTTAGAATATTGGGGACTTCCTGGATTGATTTTAGAGGTGAGTGCTGGCAATACAACTATGCTATGTTCTAAGATTATTATCAACCCTAAAGAGCAAGTTGAGATTAAAGCACCTGAAAAGGGGAAAATAGTATCAAAGCAAGAATATCAACAAATCATCAGCAAGAAAATGATAGAGTTTAGAGATAATAGAAGCGGACGGAGACGCGGTTAAATCTCTTAACACAAGTTTAACAAACCTAAACTTAACTTTTCTTCATTTTTGAAGTCTTATTGCAGAGAGATTAACCAAATTCGTTATTGAATTAAACTAGAATATTAAAAATGAAGAAATTATCACTTAAGATTACATTACTATTAACTGTGTTTTTTGCAGGTTCTAGTTTGTTTGCTCAAGATTTTCAAGGAAAAGCTTATTACATGTCTAAAACTACAATGGATTTAGATCAATTTGGAGGGCAAGACATGAGCGCGGAACGAAAAAAGCAAATAATGGAGCGTATGAAGAGTTTCTTAGAAAAGGAATATACGCTTACCTTCAATAAATCTGAATCTATTTATAAAGAAGAAGAAAAATTGGAAGCTCCTGGTAGTGGAGGCAGAAGAGGTTTTGGATCTAGTTTAACTGGTGGACCAAAATATAAAAACGTTCAAACCAAAGAAATGATTCAGGATCAAGAATTTTTTGGAAAACAATTTTTAGTTAAGGACGAATTAAAAAATATTGAATGGAAGATGGGTACTGAAACTAAAAAAATTGGTCAGTATACTTGTTTCCAGGCTACTGCAACAATAGAGCGAACCGGAATTGATTTTCAGAGTTTTAGAGGTCCAAGAGGAAGAGATCAAAAAAAAGAAGGAGAAAAAGGTAAGGATTCTACTAATTCTAATGAGTCTAAAGCACCAAAAACCATAGATGTTGTGGCTTGGTATACTCCTCAAATTCCGGTAAACCAAGGTCCAGATAATTATTGGGGTTTACCAGGTTTAATTTTAGAGGTTAATGCAGATCGTACTACTATACTTTGTACAAAAATTGTATTAAACCCAACGGAAAAGGAAAGTATTGATAAGCCTAAAAAAGGAGAAGAGGTTACTCAAGCAGAATACACAGAAATTACGACTAAAAAGATGGAAGAAATGCGCGAAATGTACGGAGGTCGTAACGGCAGAGGCGGAGGACGCGGTAGAAACTAAGCATAAAACCCATTAGCTTCTATAGAACGCAAAATCTAACCACATTTTATTTTACCAACCAAAGAAAGTATTTATATGAAAAAAATTTTAACACTGCTATTTGCTTTAGCAGCAATGAGTTCTTTTGCTCAAATTAAAATGCAAGGCATTGTAAAGGATAGTATCGGTGCACCTTTAGAAATGGCTAATATTATAGCTATTAATAAAGATACCAATACATTAGAATCTTATGCGATAACTAACGCTAAAGGAAAATATGTTATTGCATTAGGAAAGAATGGGAAATATAGTATCCAAGTGAGTTATATCGGATTAAAGTCGGTTGATGAAACTGTTGAGACTAAAGACGTTGATATTACCAAGGATTTCAGTATGCTTGCGGATAATATGCTTGATGCTGTTGAGTTAACTTATGAAATGCCAGTAACTGTTAAAGGAGATACACTAATTTATAATGCAGACTCTTTTAAAAGTGGAACAGAACGAAAATTAGAAGATGTACTAAAAAAGTTACCTGGAGTAGAAATAAATGCCGATGGAAAAATTGAAGTAGAAGGTAAGGTTGTAAATAAGTTAATGGTAAATGGCAAGGATTTCTTTGATGGAGATTCAAAATTAGCAACTAAAAATATTCCTTCTAATGCAGTAGATAAAATACAAGTGTTAAGGAATTATGCCGAGGTAGGTCAGTTAAGTGGTGTTCAGAATAATCAAGATAATGTCGCCATTAATATTAAATTAAAAGAAGGAAAGGAAAACTTTTGGTTTGGAGACGTTACTGCTGGTGGAGGTTTTGCACCATCACCAAATGACGAGTTGTATTTAGTGCAACCAAAATTATTTTATTACAGTCCTAAATACAGCATTAACGTAATTGGAGATATAAATAATATTGGTGAGGTTGCATTGACTGGTCGTGATATTAGAAATTTTGGAGGTGGTTTTAGAAGACCAAGTTCTAGTAGTGGTACAAGTCTTAATCTAGGGGATAATGGATTAAGAGGATTAACTAACCTAGGTGATGCTCAAAAAATTGAATCTAAATTAGGTGCACTTAACTTTAGTTATGCTCCTAATAAAGCTTTAGATCTTAGTGGATTTGTAATTTATAATGCCAATAGATTACAAACTAGAACAGCAAGTTCTTATGATTATATTGAGGTTGAAGATGATCCAACTACAACAACTATCGATGAATCTGCAAGCGTCCCTCAAGACGAAACTATAGAACAAACAGGTAGAGAGGCTACTAATCAAGGTTTAGCAAAATTAAGTGCGAGTTATAAGCCAAACGCGAATAATCAATTAAATTATGATGTTTTAGGACGTATTTCGGATGATTCTGAAGCTAATAATCAATTCTCTTCTGTAGTTGGAAGTACCAATCAGTTAGATAAAGCGAAGCCATTTAGTATTAATCAAAATGTAAACTATTACTATACGCTAAATGAGAACAATATCTTTGCTTTTGAAGCACAACATTTAATAAAAGATGAGGATCCTTTCTACAATGTAATAGGATTAAAAGATGAAGATACTTTTGATAGCACAGCCAGTAGTTTAGGTTTAGATTTAACCCAAAATAATTATAATTTAAATCAAGATCGTCGTATTAAATCAAATCAACTTGATGCTAAATTAGATTACTACAATATTTTAAATTCTAAAAGTAATATTAACCTTACACTAGGTACTATTTTGAGTACTCAAAAATTTAACTCTAACATTTTTCAGTTTTTAGATGACGGTTCGTTTTTTGATCCTACAGCCAATTTAACTAATGGTGAAGGTGAGGTATTGCTTAATGAAAACGATACAGAATATAATTTTAGTGATATTTATGTTGGTTTTCATTACAGACTAAAAGCTGGTAAGTTTACAATCACACCTGGGTTTTCAGTACATGCTTATGGCAATAAAAACACCCAATTTGGTGAGGTTTATGAAGATAATTTTTTCAGAGTATTACCAGATTTTGAAACTCAAATTCAATTTAAAAAGAGTGAGAGTTTAACGTTTAGATATAATATGCAAAATTCATTTACGGATGTTACTAGTTTAGCAGAAGGATTAGTTTTAAATAATTATAATAGCATACAATATGGAGAACCAGAATTACAAAATTCGTTATCGCATAATTTGAGCTTACGTTACTTTAGCTTCAATCTGTTTAATTACACTAATGTTTTTGCCATTCTTAATTACAACAAAAATATTGATCAGATTAGATCATTAACTAATTTTGATAATGTTATTAGAACGAGTTCTTACTTTAACTCTAATTTTGCAGACGAAAGTGTAACGGCTTTTGGACGTATACAACGTACTTTTGGTAAGCTGAGAGCTAGTCTTGGTGTTAACTATAATTACAGTAAAAACAATCAATTTGTTCAAGATACACGATCCGTAAATGAAACTTTTTCTCAAAGTTATACTCCAGAGCTACGTACTAATTTTAGGGAAGCACCAAACGTTAGTTTAAAATATCAATATAGAGTATCAAATACCAATCAAGGCTCTAATGATACTAAGTTTGTGACCAATGCACCTTCTGTAGAATTTGATGCTTATATATGGGATGCATTAACCTTTAAAACAGATTATTCTTATACAAGTCAAAGTAGTAATGTTGGACCTACGGATTCTTATCAAACTTGGAATGCAAGTTTAGCTTACAGAAAAGATAAGGATGCAAAGTGGGAATATCAATTAAGAGCAACAAACTTATTGAATATAGATTCTAATGTTAATAATGGATCAAGTAATATTTCAGTTTATAGTTCTGAGACTTTTATTTTACCTCGATTTGTTACATTTAGATTGACTTATACATTGTAGTCAACCATTATAATTATAAAAAGCCTCACATTCTAATAGAGAATATGAGGCTTTTTTTTATCTAAATAATAAGGTTTTAATTATCTCCAAAAACATGTACAATACCAGTTATAGAATGTGAATTTCCATTAAAATCCTCATATGTGCCACTAAAGTTAATATCTATATACTCACCAACGGATCGAAGAGATGTTGAGTTATAAATTACGTTATTGTTGGTGTTAGACATACCAAAACATTCTTGAAGATTGAAATCAGTATTTCCATTATATTCAGAAAATTCATCAGAAATAATTTCTTGTTGTTCGCCTCTAGAATTACCATCGTCTTTTTGACAAGATGTTATGGTCATTAAAGAAAATAGAAGCATTAAAATATTTTAGATATTTTTCATAATGTGCTGATTCAATTAAGGTTTGTTCATCTAATAAAATATAGACATTTTTTGAATATAATAACTGAGTTTACAAAATTCTTACCTGAAGGATAAGTGGATTTATCAAAGAAAAAACCCTCATAAAAATTATTTATGAGGGTTTTTGTAAATCTAGTACTAGAGTTTTTAGACCTTAGTAATATCTATTTTTTCAATCACTTTTTCAATTTCACCAGCTTCGTTAGTCAATGATGCTTCAAAAGTTTTTAGCGAACCTTCTACTTGAGCTCTAGTGCCTTCAAAAGTTATAGTTTTTGATACTTTTTCGCCATCTTTTATAATAGAATAATCGACTGTTGCTTTTGTTGTAATTTCAGAATCAACAGTCATTTCAATAGAGACGTCTTCATCAATATTTGCTAAGCCAGTTTCATCAGCATGACCTCCTAAAATAGGAGCAATTACTAAACCGATTAAACATGTTAATTTAATTAAGATGTTCATTGAAGGTCCAGATGTATCTTTAAATGGATCACCAACAGTATCACCAGTTACAGCAGCCTTATGAGCTTCAGAACCTTTAAAAGTCATTTCTCCGTTAATCTCTACACCAGCTTCAAAAGATTTTTTAGCATTATCCCAAGCGCCACCTGCATTGTTTTGGAAGATGGCCCAAAGTACACCAGACACGGTAACACCAGCCATATAACCACCTAACATTTCTGCAATAGCTAAAGGATCCATTCCAAAAATCATAGGAATAAAGGCGATTGCTAATGGGAAACCAATAGTTAATAATCCTGGTAACATCATTTCTTTTAAAGAAGCTTCTGTAGAAATAGCCACACACTTATCGTATTCTGGTTGGCCTGTTCCTTCCATAATGCCTGGAATTTCTCTAAACTGACGACGCACTTCTTCTACCATTTCCATAGCAGCTTTACCCACAGCATTCATTGCTAAAGCAGAAAATACTACTGGTACCATACCACCTACAAATAACATGGCTAAAACAGGTGCTTTAAATATATTAATTCCGTCAATTCCTGTAAACGTTACATAGGCAGCAAATAAGGCTAAAGATGTTAATGCAGCAGAAGCGATTGCGAAACCTTTTCCTGTTGCAGCCGTTGTATTACCAACTGAATCTAATATATCTGTACGCTCTCTAACGATAGGTTCTTGTTCACTCATTTCGGCAATACCACCTGCGTTGTCAGATATTGGTCCAAAAGCATCAATTGCTAATTGCATAGCTGTTGTAGCCATCATTGCAGATGCAGCTAATGCAACTCCATAAAATCCTGCAAAAGCATAAGATGCCCAAATAGCTCCAGCAAATAATAAAACAGAAGGGAATGTAGAAATCATACCAGTAGCTAAACCAGCGATAATGTTGGTACCTGCTCCAGTACTTGATTGTTGTACAATATTTAAAATTGGTTTTTTACCTAAACCTGTATAGTATTCCGTTACTGAAGAAATAACAGCTCCTACAAATAAACCAACTAAAGTTGCATAAAATACACGCATAGAAGAGATTTCTTGTAAACCTTCTCCAAAGAAATTCATTTGCATGGTTTCTGGTAACATCCAAGTTACTAATCCAAAACATGCAGCAGCAACTAATATAATTGAAGTCCAGTTACCAATATTTAAAGCTCCCATAACCTGAGCTTCTTTGGCATCGTTACTCTTAATTTTTACTAACATTGTACCGATAATAGAAATAATAATTCCTACACCAGCAATTGCCATTGGTAGAAGGATTGGTCCAATACCTCCAAAAGCATCAGAAATAGAGCCTCCCATATCTTTAATCACATAGTTACCTAAAACCATAGCAGCTAATACTGTCGCAACATAAGACCCAAATAAATCGGCTCCCATACCAGCAACATCACCAACATTATCACCTACGTTATCTGCAATAGTAGCAGGATTACGAGGATCATCTTCTGGAATTCCAGCTTCAACTTTACCAACTAAATCAGCACCTACATCAGCAGCTTTAGTGTAAATACCACCACCAACTCTAGCGAATAGCGCGATTGATTCAGCACCAAGTGAGAATCCAGCCAATGTTTCTAAAACAATCGTCATGTCCATTGTATTGGTCCAAGCACCATCCATAAAAACATGGAAAAAAACAATGAAGAATACAGTTAAACCTAAAACAGCTAAACCAGCTACACCAAGACCCATTACTGTTCCACCTCCAAAAGAGATTTTAAGTGCATTTGGTAAACTTGTTCTTGCAGCTTGTGTTGTTCTAACATTTGTTTTAGTTGCGATTTTCATTCCTATGTTTCCAGCGAATGCAGAAAATACAGCTCCAAAAATAAAAGCGATTACAATTAACCAGTGCGTTGTAGGTACAATAAATGAAACTACAGTTAATAACGCAGCAACAATTACTACAAAGATGGCAAGTAATTTATATTCAGCATTTAAGAATGCTAATGCTCCTTCGTATATGTGATCTGAAATTTCTTTCATTTTACCATCTCCAGCATCTTGTTTCATTACCCAAGATTGCTTAATAAGCATGTAAATTAATCCTAAAAGTGCCAAAGCTATTGGCATATAAATCATCATTGACTCCATATTATATTATTTAATTTGATTAGTTTTTAGCTGGGCAAAAGTAGTAAAATGAATCATATTTTTACGAAAAAAGCAATATCAATTAATTGATATTGCTTTTTTATTAGTTTTAAGTTAAAAAACTTTGGATTCCTAAATGTGGATATTAAATCGTAAATGTACGTTTCTTTTTGTGCTCACTTTCATCATAACGTTGTACACATTCATGGTAGATTTTAATAGCTTCTTCAGCATCTCCCCATCCACCAACATCAACTTTCTTTTTCTCTAAATCTTTATATACTCTGAAAAAATGTTCGATTTCCTTTAATCTATGCGGATTTAAGTCGCTGATATCTTTGTTGTTACTCCAAATAGGGTCTGAAACTGGTACACAGATAATTTTTTCATCTGGTCCTTTTTCATCTGTCATATGGAAAACACCAATTGGTCTTACTTCCATAACAACCATTGGATATGTAGGCTGATGTCCTAAAACTAAAACATCTAAAGGATCACTATCTAAAGCTAAAGTTTCTGGAATAAAACCATAATCACCTGGATACATCATAGATGAAAAAAGCATACGGTCAAATCTTATTTTGTGTAATGTGAAATCGTATTCATATTTATTACGACTTCCTTTAGGTATTTCAATTAATACGTCGAAAGTTAATTCTTCTGATTCTGACATGTTTTAAATTGTATTTGGGTGTTCTATTTTACTTAGAACCGTTATTATATTCTCTGTTAAATATTTAAGCATAGCAAAGATAATATATTGTGCGAGTTAAGCAATTAATTATGTTTGAGTTTAAGCATATAGTGGCTTACTGATTTTTTTTAAAAATAATCATGATATTGATTTAGAGATTCATTTTTACAGAAATAGTTTATAAAGTGAATAAGTTAAATCAACTTATGAATATAAAATTAGAGTTTTTATAACATGAAACCTCTAATAAACAATGGTGAACTTTCCTTCTTCAAATTGTTTCACTAATTTCGTTTAATCTGTAATGTGCATTAGAATTACACGACATTTAAAATCGTTATTTAAGTATGAATTCGAACTTAATCAAAGTCATAAATCAACATAAACAAACAATTAAAGTTTCAATGACTTTAAAGGAAGAATCACAACGTTTCACAAAATTGCTATATAAAGCTTTTTACGATTGTGACACAGATGCTGAACAAGCTTTACAAGAACTTGAAACGCTATTTGTAACGATACGCAACATGGCCTGTCCGCAAATTAAAAATATGCCATGTAAACGTTGGGATGATTTTAAATCTAATATTCCAGATTTATATGCTAGTTTAAAAAAAGATGCTGAAGCCATTTATAATAATGATCCAGCAGCACAATCTATTGAAGAAATCTATTTAGCGTATCCTGGTTTCTTTGCAATTTCTATATATAGGATGGCGAGAGTTTTTTTTAAATTGAACTTGCCGCTTATACCTAGATTAATGACAGAATATGCACATCGAATTACAGGTATAGATATTCATCCTGGTGCTACAATTGGTGCTTCATTTTTTATAGATCATGGCACAGGTGTTGTTATTGGTGAAACAACAGAAATACATGATCGTGTTAAAGTGTACCAAGGTGTAACTTTAGGTGCATTAACGGTTAAAAAACAACATCAAAATACAAAGCGCCATCCTACAATTGAGCAAAATGTTACTATTTATGCTAATGCAACTATTTTAGGAGGTAATACCATTATTGGAGAAAATAGTGTGATTGGTGGTAATACATGGTTAACGGAATCTGTTCCAGCAAACTCTATTGTAACGCATAATCATCAAGTTGAAATTTTTTCGAAAAATAAAAAGTAATATGAATGAGACTTTAATAGATCAAATTGGAAATACACCTATTGTGAAATCAATAGCATTGAATACGAATCCTAAAGTGAGTTTGTATTTTAAACTTGAAGGAAATAATCCTGGTGGAAGTGTTAAAGATAGAGCGGCTTATAATATGATTAAAAGTGCTCTAGATTCTAAAAAAATTGATCAATCATCGAAATTAATTGAGGCAACAAGTGGTAACACAGGAATTGCATTAGCAATGATAGCAAGTATATATAAATTGAATATAGAACTTGTAATGCCTGATACAGCAACCAAGGAACGTGTACAAACTATGCGTGCTTATGGTGCAACAGTTACATTGCATCCTGATGGTATAGAAGGAGCGAGAGACTATGCCATAAACAAGGTTGAAAATGAAGGTTATTTTTCATTTAATCAATTTGCAAATGACGATAATTGGAAAGCTCATTACAAAACTACAGGTCCAGAAATTTGGAGAGATACCGAAGGTACTATTACGCATTTTGTATCTTCAATGGGAACTACAGGAACCATAATGGGAACCTCTACATTT
Organism: Winogradskyella eximia; assembly: GCF_003386165.1. Taxonomy (GTDB): domain Bacteria; phylum Bacteroidota; class Bacteroidia; order Flavobacteriales; family Flavobacteriaceae; genus Winogradskyella; species Winogradskyella eximia. Next base: position 139,419 of record NZ_QRDV01000006.1, read on the forward strand.
TTGAAAGAACAAAGCTCGGCTATAAAAATTGTTGGAGTACAACCCACAGATGGATCAAAAATACCAGGCATTAGAAAATGGCCATTAGAATATTTACCTAAAATATTTGATGCTTCTAAAGTTGATCAAACTATTGAAGTCAGTAAAGAAGAAGCTATGGAAATGACACGCAGATTAGCTAAAGAAGAAGGTATTTTAGCAGGTATGAGTAGCGGAGGAGCTGCAGCTGCTGCTTTAAAATTAGTAAAAGAATTAGAAAGCGGAATTGTGGTTTGCATTATTTGCGACCGTGGTGATCGCTACTTGTCTTCTGACTTGTTTGAATAATATTCGGATAAGTAAATGAAATGATTTTATAATTAAGTAAAGCGCTTTTGGCTAAAAATAAAATCCAAAACTACCAGTAACTCCAAAAGGTCTAGCGTTTGGACGGTCTAAATAGTTTCCTCTAAAGTTAAAGTCTAGACGTAAGACTTTAAAAATATTAGCAACACCAACACTATATTCGTAGTACATACGAGTATCTGGAGCTACTAATGGGAATTCAACTGGGTTCATTCCCGTTTCACTTAGTACTTTGTTTTCTTCAGATAATTCTCCCCAAACACCTCTTAAGCCTAAAATGGCTCTAAGATTGTATTTTTTTAAGAAAGGAATCCTAGAGAAAACACGACCATTAAAATTGTGTTCAATATGCACAGAGCTATAAGTATCTGTTACAAACTCGTAAAAATCTAACTGTGGAAACGTATTGTAAATTGAGAAATAACTTTGATTACCAGGAACAATACTTAGTAAACCAAGAGGTACTTCACCAAAAGTTTTACCTAATTCTACGGATGTAACTAATCTTCCAAAACCACCAACTTGCCATGGTTGTATATAAGAAAATTGCAGTTTGGTATAATCAAAATCACTACTAAACCAATCGCGATCTCCACGACTTATTTGTGCAAATAATGTTGCAAAATTGTCATTTTTATTTTTTCGTTCTACTCCAAATCCTGTCATTTGACGTTTAGGGAAGTAGGCGAGTGATAATCTAGATTCAAATTGTTTAATTTCTGAAGAAATACCGGTTGATGATTCAGGATCTAAATAATCTAAACTAAAAGTTGGTGACGCAGAACTTAACGTGCGAAAGCTACCATCTATTCGAATCTCTAAATTTCTAAAAGGCTCAATAGAGGCTCCTAGATTAGTTAAATTAATATTGGTTAACTTATCATTTGTACTTGTGCCAATAACAGCAGAAGATGCCAAACTACGGCCTAATACATCGGTAGAGCTAGTTAAACTTGCTCCAATTTGTTCTACATCACGTCTATTACCACCAAAAAGAGTGAGTCGTGTTCGTTTATTTAATAGCCATTTACCAGAAATGCCGTATTTGAATTTATCATCTTTAAAGCCGTAAGCTAAAAAACCTTCTAATCTCCATAAATCATTTGGGCCAAAGTAAGTTCTACCTCCAGTTCGTAGTCTTACGCCTTCAACTTCATTATATCCAAAGGTTGAAAATATAGGTCCATAATCGAAATTGATACTCGGAATTTCAATATATCCTGATGCAAGAATGCTTCCTACATTATACAAACGCTTAAATTTTTTAACCGTTTTAAGCGTATCTAACATTTTATATACGCCTTTTTCATCTTTGTTTAAGGCTTCAAGTCTGTTGGTTTCCCAAAAATCATCTTCTCTATTATAGACATCGGCATCATAATTATATACCACTTTATCATAGAACTTAGAATCTTTAGGTTGGTCAAATTTATAGTTGTCATAAATTGTTGTCCGCTTTCCATAAACACCTCTTGAGACTTCTTTTTTGTTGAAAGCGAAGTCTGATAAAAAATAATCGCGTTTAATAAGAAAAAGAGAATCGTTAAGTACTTCAAACTCTTGTTCTATATAAATCTCTTTAACCCAGTTTATATTAGCACTCTTTGAAGCTTGAAGATTAATTTCCTTAATAGCAAAAGTGGAATCATTAACCCAAAAATCGCCTTTAAAGGTTAATTCATTTTTTCGTCTAGGATAATATATGATGTTGTAACACCATTTGTTGTCAATAAATGCACTGTCCGATAAAACATAATTGTAGGTTTGTATTCCCGTTCTACTTAATGGGCTAACAAAACTTTTATCGAAAAACTTTAAGTAATTATTGTAAACATTATATTCAGAATATAAATCGTCTATAAAATCGATAATGATTTGATTATTACTAAACCCAGAGTTCTTATTACCTAATAAATCTTCTCGTTCTTTATTAATTAAATTATCACCAGATATTTTTTTAACGGATTCATTTAAAAAAATAGGCAAGTATGTTTTTCCAGTGACATTGGATGTGTCTACTTCTTCAAAAACAAATTCCATACCTTTAAAAAGTTTACTCTTTATTAGAGCACTATCAATGGTGTTGAGGTCAAATTCTACTTTCTCGTATTGGTCGTATTCGTATTGCTTAAATTGGCTTAAGCCATTTTGCCGTTTACGTTCCCAAATCTTTTTAAGAATTCTAATAGCGGGATTTTCGGATGCTTTTTTAGATTGTTTTCCGGTAACAATAAGTACTTCATCTAAAGTAGATGTCTCTTCTTTCAATATAAATTTTAAATCGTAGTTAACACGTTTGGTTAGTGGTATCTCTAACATTTCAAAACCAACAAAGGACACAATTAATGTGTTCCAAACGTCATCAGATTCTAAATAGAATTTTCCGTCTTCATTAGTAATTGTTCCAATGGTAGAGCCTTTAAATAAGACATTGGCGAAAGGAATAGGTGTATTATTTTCATCAAAAACATAACCACTAACTTTAGTTTGTGCCCATGTAGATAAAAACCCTAGAACTAATAAAAATGTAAATAGTTTTAATTTCATATTAAAAAACAAACTTCATCAACAACCATGCTAAACTTTATTTAGAAGGTTATTAATGAAGTTTTCTAAACGCAGTAAACTGCTATTTATTTATACATTACTTTTTTCACAGCTTTAACAACATCGTCACTATTAGGTAACCATTCTGCTAATAAAACAGGTGAATATGGTGCAGGTGTATCTGCAGTATTTATTTTTACAATAGGAGCGTCTAAATAATCAAAAGCTTCAGATTGTACTAAATAAGTGATTTCAGTTGAAACATTTCCAAAAGGCCATGCTTCTTCTAAAACAACTAATCGGTTAGTTTTCTTTACAGATTTTAAAATAGCGTCTCTATCCATTGGACGAACCGTACGTAAATCTATAATTTCACAAGAGATGCCTTCTTTTGCTAATTCATCTGCTGCTTTGTATGCTTCTTTTATAATTTTACCAAATGATACAATAGTAACATCGGTGCCTTCACGCTTAATTTCAGCAACTCCAATTGGTACAGTGTATTCTCCTTCTGGTACTTCTCCTTTATCACCATACATTTGTTCGCTTTCCATAAAAATAACCGGATCGTCATCTCTTATGGCAGCTTTTAATAAACCTTTTGCATCGTAAGGATTTGAAGGTACAATTACCTTTAATCCTGGAGTATTAGCAAACCAATTTTCAAAAGCTTGCGAATGTGTTGCTCCTAACTGACCAGCAGAAGCTGTTGGGCCTCTAAATACAATAGGACATTTAAACTGTCCACCAGACATTTGTCTGATTTTTGCAGCATTATTTATAATCTGGTCAATACCAACTAGAGAGAAGTTAAACGTCATGTATTCTACAATTGGACGATTGCCCGTCATTGTAGATCCAATTGCAATACCAGCAAAACCAAGCTCTGCAATAGGTGTGTCTATAACACGTTTAGCACCAAATTCATCTAACATGCCTTTAGATGCTTTGTAGGCACCATTATATTCTGCTACTTCTTCACCCATAAGATAAATACTTTCATCTCTGCGCATTTCTTCGCTCATGGCTTCACAAATAGCTTCTCTAAATTGAATTGTCTTCATTGTCTTATTTTTAAACGAAAAACAAAAATAATAATTATTGACTATATAATGACATTAAATCTTAAGTGAAAAAATAAATTATTTGTAACTTGAAGAACTTTGTAAAATATTTAGTGTCTATGCAAGCAAAAAATCACATTATAATCGGTTTATTTGTGTTAATATCTAATGTTTTAATTGCACAGCAAGCAGTGCTTTGTGGTTTGCAAACAGATACGTTTAGAATTGAGAGTTCTGAAAATATTCCTGCAATTACGTCCAATGCTGATGGTACAGTTACTTTAGTGTTTCCGGATGCATATGTGTCAGCGATTTTTGCTAACTATACCGTTTATGATTTCTATCAATCGTTTCCAAATTCATCAGAAGCTTTAGAGAAATACTACAATGTAACTTATGATACTAGATCTTTGATTGAAGATATTGTTACCAATGTGCCAACTACTATTTTAGAGTATTCTGGAGCTAATATCAGCGGTATTAGTTTGCCATTTAATTCAAATGTAAATCCTGATTTAATTTTGGCGCTAGATGATAATACTTTTGAACTTACTAAATATAGAGTGACGTCAGATGCAGATGGGTGTTATGGTAATTGTTCGCTTATTGATGTGCCAGATGATTTTGTCTTTAGGGTTAAGTTTAATTATAATGCTGTAACTCAATTGTTACTTATGGAAACTGAAAACTTAACTCCTTGTAGTAATACATTCTCAATTGGTTTAAGTGGAGGGAACCCTAATGAATATAATCAGACGGATTATAATTTACAATTGTGGGAGTCCACATCTGTAACAGCTACTGAAACTGAGTTTTCTCAACCTTGTCATGAAATTGAAGCAGCCGTATTTGCGATTTTGAATATAGCTTGTTCACCTAATGACTATGGTATAGGAAATATTTCAGTTACTATAGATTCCGAAAATCAATCATTTCGTTTTAACAGACCTAATATGGTTTTCGGAGAACATGTAGTAGAGTTTTCGAGAGCTAATTTATCTGTTGTAGACGAAACTCTTCAAGTTATGAAGCCGTTTGAAATTGAAGGGAATCCATATTTGCAAATTTCAAACTTGAATAATCAATCGGTAAGTGTTGACATCTATAATACTTCAGGACAACATATAACCCAAGTAAAAAACTTCGAAGAAAATAGTCTTAATATTTCAGATTTATCTGTTGGTTTATACTTCATTCGTATTTCAAACTTAAATAATCAGCAAAAAATCTTTAAATTTTTGAAAAATTGATAGTTTAATCGATTAAAACTGTCATTTTGGAAATTTTGTTATGCGTGCATAGTAAAATTTCGAAATTTATATTTATCTTCGTCATCAATAAAAAAAGACGTTTAAAATAAATCATTTTTATATGAAAATATTAGTATGTATTAGTCATGTACCTGATACAACCTCAAAGATTAATTTTACAGATGGAGATACAAAATTTGACACTAATGGTGTTCAGTTTGTAATCAATCCTAATGACGAATTTGGTCTAACGCGTGCCATGTGGTTTAAAGAAAAACAAGGAGCAAGTGTAGATGTTATTAATGTTGGAGGACCAGAAACTGAGCCAACCTTAAGAAAAGCTTTAGCTATTGGTGCAGATTCAGCCATTAGAGTTAACACAGAAGCTACAGATGGTTTTGCAGTTGCAAAGCAATTAGCGAAAGTGGTTAAAGATGGTGGATACGATTTAGTGATTGCTGGTAGAGAGTCTATTGATTATAATGGATCAATGGTTCCAGGTATGTTGGCAAGTTTAATTGATGCTAACTTTGTTACCAATTGTATTAGTTTAGAAGTGGATGGAACTAATGCAAAAGCCGTTAGAGAAATCGATGGTGGTAAAGAAACAGTAAGCACATCTTTGCCTTTAGTCATTGGAGGACAAAAAGGGTTAGTAGAGGAAAGCGATTTGCGTATACCAAACATGAGAGGAATTATGATGGCACGTAAAAAACCTTTAAATGTTGTTGAGCCAGTTGATGTAAGCGCAGAAACAAAAGCGGTAAGTTTTGAAAAACCAGCTCCAAAAGGTGCAGTTAAATTGGTTGATGCAGATAATATAGACGAATTAGTGAACTTACTTCATAACGAAGCTAAAGTGATTTAATCTGTCATTTTTACGTCAGTAAGACATCGAATATTTAGCGCTAGCTAATCCATAAATAAATTATAACAAAATAGATTTCTGCTCAGGCAGGAATGACAAAACTTAAGATTATGTCAATTCTAGTATATACAGAATCCGAAAACGGAAAATTAAAAAAAACAGCTTTAGAAGTTGTATCTTATGCTAAAGCTATTGCAGACCAAATGGGAACTTCAGTTACTGCAGTTGCTGTTAATGCAGATAATGCAGATACACTTGGAAACTATGGTGCAACTAAAGTACTTTTAGTAAAAGATGAAAGTTTAAAAGCATTTAACGCCAAGAAATATGCAGCTATTATTGCAAATGCTGCAAAAAGCGAAGATGCAAAAGTAGTTGTAGTAAGCTCTAGTGCAGATAGTAAATATTTAGCACCATTGTTAGCTGTAGGTTTAGATGCAGGTTATGTATCTAATGTAGTTGAAGCACCATCTAGTGTATCTCCATTTACAGTAAAACGTACAACTTTCACTAATAAAGCATTCACAAATACAGAAATCACTACAGATGTAAAAGTGGTAGGTTTATCTAATAATTCATTCGGATTGGTAGAATCTGGAGGTAGTGCTTCTGTTGAAGAATTCTCACCTTCTATACTAGATTCTGGAGTGAGCGTAGAGTCCGTTGATAAAGCAACTGATAAAGTAAGTATTGCAGATGCAGAAATTGTTGTTTCTGGAGGAAGAGGTCTTAAAGGACCAGAGAATTGGGGAATGGTTGAAGAATTAGCAGAGGTTTTAGGAGCAGCTACGGCATGTTCTAAACCAGTGTCTGATTTAGGTTGGAGACCACATAGTGAACACGTTGGGCAAACAGGAAAACCTGTGGCGTCAAACTTGTACATTGCAATTGGAATCTCTGGAGCCATTCAGCATTTAGCAGGTATTAATTCTTCTAAGGTAAAAGTGGTTATTAACACAGATCCTGAAGCACCTTTCTTTAAGGCTGCTGATTACGGAGTTGTAGGTGATGCATTTGAAGTTGTGCCTAAATTAATAGAAAAATTAAAAGCTTTTAAAGCTGCAAACGCATAATTTTATTACCTTGTAATCCTCAATACCAAATCAGTAATAAAATAGATAAGGTATTAATAAGGACTGTTTAAATTTTGAAATTTTCTGGTTTGCTTGCGTTTTATCGAAAGTATAAGGGAAATTAGCCAAATCTGTAAATTGCAGTTGGTAAAGTCCAAATTTAAACAGTTCTTTGTGTTTTATAAATTATGAGTTTAGTTCGTTTAAATATCAAAGGCATTTCTTATAGTCAAACCCAGAATGGTGCCTACGCTTTAATACTTAATGAGGTTGATGGAGACAGAAAACTGCCAATAGTCATTGGTGCGTTTGAAGCACAATCAATTGCTATTGCTTTAGAAAAGGAAATTCGTCCTCCTCGTCCTCTAACTCACGATTTATTTAAAAACTTCGCAGATCGTTTCGATATTGTTGTTAAGCAAGTCATTATTCATAAGTTGGTAGATGGAGTCTTTTATTCTAGTTTAATTTGCGAACGCGATAAGATAGAAGAAATCATTGATGCTAGAACAAGCGATGCTATTGCTTTGGCTTTACGTTTTCAAGCTCCAATTTTTACTTACAAAAACATTTTAGACAAAGCCGGAATTTATCTTAAAGTCAACCCAAAAAAGGATGATGAAGAGGAAGATAGTATTCTTGTAGACGACCTTATTGTAGAAGAAATAGAAGCTGCAACAAGTGAACAAGAAGGTTATAAAAACACATCTCTCGAAGAACTTAATAAGCTCTTAGATGAAGCCGTTAATAATGAAGATTATGAAACAGCTGCAAAATTAAGAGACGAAATTTCTAAACGCTAACTAACACCACATTTTATGAATCAGTTTTTCAAGGCTTTTCTTGCTATCTTTATTGGACTTTCATCAATTACAGCACAAGAACTTGAAAAAACGTGGGAATCGACAACTCCTGAAAGTGTTTTTAATACTTTAGAATTTAAAGAGGGAGAATTCAACTTTTTATCAAATTCTAAAAATAATCTTGAAGGAGATTATATGTACCAAAATAACTTGTTGGTACTTTACCATAACGATTCTTTAAACTCAATTAAGAGATATAAAATAACGGAACTTACTGATTCTACTTTAGTATTCTCAGGAAATGAGATGCGTTTTAATTTGATCGCTAAAAAAGAAGAATCCGTTGCACCAGCCGAAACAACTATAGCCCAAATTATACCTAATCAAGGCTTTTCTATAACTAGTTTATGGAGAGGTGTTTTAGGTATGGTGACTTTAATCTTTATTGCTTTTTTATTTAGTAGTAACAGAAAAGCCATTAATTGGAAAACCGTTGGAATAGGATTATTATTTCAACTCATTATAGCAGTAGGAGTTTTAAAAGTAGATTTTGTAAAATCGGCTTTCGAGTTTATAGGGCAAGGTTTTATCGCGATACTTGGTTTTACACAAGCTGGTAGCGAATTCTTATTTGGAGGCATGTTAGATGTTACTTCTTTTGGTTTCATATTTGCGTTTCAAGTATTACCAACAATTATCTTTTTCTCTGCATTAACATCTGTATTATTTTATCTTGGATTGATTCAGAAAGTTGTAAAAGGCATGGGTTGGTTACTATCTAAAGTACTAGGTATTTCAGGAGCTGAAAGCTTAAGTGTTGCAGGTAATATTTTCTTAGGTCAGACAGAAGCACCTTTACTTATTAAGGCTTATTTAGAAAAAATGAATAAGTCTGAAATTCTACTAGTTATGATTGGTGGAATGGCAACTGTTGCAGGAGCTGTTTTAGCAGCTTACATTGGTTTCTTAGGAGGTGAAGATGAGGCATTACAATTGTTTTATGCTAAACATTTACTAGCAGCTTCCGTAATGGCTGCACCCGGAGCTATTGTGATTTCAAAAATACTATTTCCACAAACTGAAGATATTAATACAGAGGTTGCAGTTTCACAAGACAAAATTGGTTCTAATATCTTAGAATCTATAGCAAATGGAACTACTGAAGGTTTAAAACTAGCAGTTAATGTTGGTGCAATGCTATTGGTGTTTGTCGCTTTCATAGCTATGATAAATGGTATTTTAGGAGGTGTTGCAGGCTTTAATGGTTTTAGTATTGAAGCTTTAAATATCGATTGGCATTTTACATCACTTAATGAAGTTATTGCTAATAATACTCCATATAAAAGTTTATCCTTAGAATTTATTTTAGGATATGTTTTTGCACCTTTAATGTGGTTAATTGGTGTGGCATCTGAAGATATGGCGTTAATGGGTCAGTTATTAGGAATTAAATTAGCAGCAAGTGAGTTTATAGGTTATATTCAGTTAGCCGACTTAAAAAATGCAGCAAACGCAACACACCTTACTTATGAGAAGTCTATTATTATGGCTACTTATATGCTTTGTGGGTTTGCAAATTTCGCGTCTATAGGTATTCAAATTGGTGGAATAGGATCTTTAGCACCAGGACAACGTACACAGTTATCTAAGTTTGGTATGAAAGCTTTAATTGGTGGAACACTTGCTTCATTAGTTTCTGCAACCATTGCAGGAATGATAATTGGTTAGAGTTAGTTAATAACTTTTAATATTATACAAAGCTTCAAGTCTAATGATTTGGAGCTTTTTTTTATTTTCGCTATAAGTTCTGCTAATCTTATTTTAGCATTTCATTCCTCAAGATTTCAGTTTAATTTAAAGACATTTCCACTTTGGTGGGAAATAAGTATGAAACAATATCACGACCTAGTAAAGCATGTTTTAGCAGAAGGAAACGACAAAGGAGATAGAACAGGTACAGGCACAAAAAGTGTTTTTGGTTACCAAATGCGTTTCGATTTAAGTGAAGGTTTTCCCATGGTAACCACCAAAAAGTTACATCTAAAATCTATTATTTATGAGCTACTTTGGTTTTTAAAAGGAGATACAAACACCAAGTATCTTACAGAAAATGGAGTAAGAATTTGGAATGAATGGGCTGATGAAAATGGTGACCTTGGACCCGTTTACGGACATCAATGGAGAAATTGGGCGAGTGAAGAAATTGATCAAATTAAAGAAGTAATAACAACTTTAAAGAGTAATCCTAATAGTCGTAGAATGCTAGTTTCTGCTTGGAACCCTTCAGTTTTACCAGATACGTCTAAATCATTTTCAGAGAATGTGGCTAATGGGAAAGCAGCTTTGCCTCCGTGCCATGCCTTTTTTCAGTTTTATGTTGCTGACGGCAAATTATCATGTCAGCTCTACCAACGCAGTGCAGATATCTTTTTAGGTGTACCATTTAATATAGGTTCTTACGCTTTATTTACAATGATGATGGCTCAAGTTTGTGGCTATGAAGCTGGTGATTTTATTCACACGTTTGGAGATGCTCATATTTATAATAATCATAAGGAGCAGTTAGAACTTCAATTATCTAGAGAGATTAGACCATTGCCAAAGATGATTCTCAATCCAGAGGTAAAAGATATTTTCGATTTTAAATTTGAAGATTTTACTTTAGTTGATTATAATCCACATCCACATATTAAAGGTAAAGTAGCCGTTTAAATTTACCTTATGAAACTGTTTGTCTTTATCATGGTCTTTTTTTGTAGCTTAATTTTAGGTGCGCAAGAAAAACAAGATGCAACTTATCCTGTGTACAGAGGTTGTAAACAAGAGCTAAGCTTTGAAGAAACAAAGAAATGCACTTCAGATAAAATTATGGATTATATCAAAGTGAGTTTTAATTATGAATTAGCAGATAAAGTCTTTCCTACGGATCTAACCACTAAGTTTCATGTAGAGTTCACTATTAATAAAAAAGGAAAAACAGAGCAAATTAATGTAAAGGCACATCATAAAGCTATTGCTGTTGATGTAATTCAGCTGATAAAACGGATGCCAAAATTTAAAGCAGCTGGAACCATGAATGGAAAACCTGTTTCTACTTATTTTAGTGCTTTAATCACAGTACGTCTACTAAATTAAAACAAAAAAGTGCTTTCATTTCTGAAAACACTTTTAGTATAAATATATGATGTGAATTATAAATTAATCACACAGTTTTCTGCTGAAGCAAATTCGCTATAAGCAAAAGCATCTGCTTGTTCATCATTAACGTAAGTACCATCTACAACATATCTAAACTCGTAAGATGTATCTTTTGCTAAATCTAATGTACCTTTAAAAGTACCATTTTTCTGTTTTTTCAATTCTGTTGCTTTCGTATTCCACTCGTTAAAGCTTCCAACTACTGCTACACTTTTTGCCTCTTTTGCAGGTACAGAAAATGTTACCTTACATACTGGCTTACTTTTTAAATACTGCTTTTTAATTGCCATAATACTATAATTAATTAATTATGATTACAAAAGTATAAAAGAAAAATGCAATTAATATCTATTAAAGGCCTAAACACTAAAGAATTATCATTTTCTTAATATTGCAATTATTTTTTACTTGAGAATGTAATATATAAACGCTTATTTTAGTGGATTGATAACGCTACAATAAAATGCTTGAATGCTGATTATCAGTTAAATCGTTTTCGATAGTAGCTATCTGTTAAACTCTTTAAATCGCATTAACAATTTAGTGAAAAAACAAGTATCTTTATCTTATTAAATTACGATTATGTTTGGTAAGAAAAAACAAGTTTCGACTATAGATAAGGATCAGTTAGAGCTCATAGAAAACGCTCAAAAACGCATAAGACAAAAGAAGCGTTTGTTTATACATTTTGTGATATTTTTAATTGGTGCTGTATTTTTAATTTTAGCTAACACCGTTTTAGGTATTGGTAAAAATTTTACGATTGCAGGCGTTAATTGGTTTGTATATGCCATATTAGCTTGGTTATTGTTATTTATCTATCATTTTGTTAATGTTTTTATTACCAATAAATTTATGGGTAAGGATTGGGAAAAACAGCAGTTAGATAAATTGGTAAACTTACAACAAGAACGAATAGCAAAATTAAAGCAGAACTTTCTTAAAGAAGAATCTAAAATAGCACAGACTCAAGCCTACACCGAAGTAAAAGAAAATACGGTGACTTCTGAAAAAAAAAAATCTTCTGAGTTAACTATCATTGTAGCAGAGGGTGAAAATAATGCTATAGGTAAGGATAATGACTTAATATGGCATTTAAGTGACGACCTTAAACGATTTAAGTCTTTAACCAATGGTCATCATATTATTATGGGACGAAAAACATTTGAAAGTTTTCCGAAACCTTTGCCTAATAGAACTCATATAGTTATTACAAGACAAAAAGATTACAGCGCTCCGAGTGGAGTTATTGTCGTTAATTCTTTGGATGATGCTATAGACGCAGCCAGAAAAGATAAACAACCTTTTATTATAGGAGGAGGTGAAATTTATAAACAGGCTATGCCTTTAGTGGATAAACTAGAAATAACTAGAGTTCATGCTAGTTTTGAAAATGCGGATACATTTTTTCCTGTAATTGATGAGACAAGGTGGAAAGAAGTGAGTAGAACTACTCATGATGCTGATGAGAAACACGCATATGCATTCTCCTTTGTTACTTATGTAAAGAGATAAATCATCATTATTACAATCAAAATAAAAACACCCTAACTAAAATATAGTTAGGGTGTTTTTTGTATACTGTTTTGAGTATAATTTGTACTAAATATTAAAGGCAGTTTTCACTTTATCTATATAATCTAATTTTTCCCAAGTAAATAACTCTACATCTAAAGTAATAGGTTCTCCATTAGGCTGCTCAAATGTTTTTGACACTACCTCATGTTCTCTTCCCATGTGACCATAAGCTGCAGTTTCGCTATACATTGGCTGACGTAATTTTAAGCGGTCTTCAATGGCTGCAGGTCGCATATCAAATAGTTTTTCAACTGTTTTTGCAATTTCACCATCAGTTAAATTAAAAGGACAAGTACCGTAAGTGTCAATAAAAATAGCCATCGGTTCTACAACTCCAATAGCGTAAGAAACTTGCACTAATACTTCGTCACACAAACCAGCAGCAACTAAGTTTTTTGCAATATGTCTTGTTGCATATGCTGCACTTCTATCTACTTTACTTGGGTCTTTTCCAGAAAATGCTCCACCACCATGTGCTCCTTTTCCACCATATGTGTCAACAATAATCTTACGACCTGTTAAACCTGTATCTCCATGAGGTCCACCTATTACAAACTTCCCAGTTGGGTTGATGTGATATTTTATATCGTCATTAAATAGCAATTGAATATGTTCTGGCAATTTAGCTATAACTCTAGGAATTAAGATTTCAACGATATCTTTTCTAATTTTAGCTAACATCTTTTCTTCAGCATCAAAATCATCATGCTGCGTAGATACTACAATGGCTTCAATACGCTGAGGTGTGTTATCATCACTATATTCAATAGTAACCTGACTTTTAGAATCTGGTCTTAAATAGGTAATGTCTTTATTTTCGCGACGTAATTCTGCTAATTCTTTTAATATTCTGTGCGATAAATCTAAAGCCAAAGGCATATAGTTATCGGTTTCATTAGTGGCATAGCCAAACATCATACCTTGGTCACCAGCACCTTGTTCTTCTTTAGTTGCTCTGTCTACACCTCTGTTTATGTCTTCCGATTGTTCGTGAATGGCAGAAAATACACCACAAGAATTACCGTCAAACATATAAGCACTTTTAGTATAGCCTATTTTGTTTATGGTATCTCTTGCAATTTTCTGTACATCTAAATAGGTGTTCGATTTTACTTCACCAGCTAGAACAACCTGTCCCGTGGTAACTAAAGTTTCGCAAGCCACTTTAGATTCTGGATCAAAAGCTAAAAAATTATCAATTAATGCATCACTAATTTGATCTGCAACTTTGTCTGGATGGCCTTCAGAAACGCTCTCTGAAGTAAATAAATATGGCATAAATCCTTATTTTAGGTTATCGTTATTATACGGAAAAATTCAGATTGCTTGGTCGCTAGAGAAGTACAAAACTTACTGCTTTAGCATTTTTTGTTTCGGCTAAAATAAATTTAGCTTCAGAGGTTGCAATCAGATCAAATTTTTCCTCTCAATTTTGAAGTTACAAAAGTAGAAAAATTAAATGGAAAGAATGTTTATTTCATTTTTTTTATGATTTTATTCACTTTCAATGTATTACTGCTATTTACGAATATCGACAAAACAATGTAGCAATATTACTTAAGGTGAGTTTAATGTATACTTTTGAAAAAAATACCTAGATTTACATTATGCTTTCAAATAAGACAAAATACGGAATAAAGGCTTTAGTATTTTTAGCCAAGCAAGACCAACGTGTACCTGTGCAAATTTCCGTTATTTCTAAATCTGAAAATATATCTCAAAAATTTTTAGAAAGCATTTTATTGACCTTAAAAAAGAATGGTGTTTTGGGGTCTAAAAAAGGTAAAGGTGGAGGTTACTATTTACTAAAGGAGCCAAAAGATATTTCCATGACTACTGTTATGAGATTATTAGAAGGGCCAATTGCAATGGTGCCTTGCGTAAGTTTAAATTTCTATGAAAAATGTGAAGATTGTCCAGACGAAAACGCATGTGCCGTTAATAAATTAATGCTAAAAGTTAGAGATAATACTTTGCAAATATTCCGTAATACAAGCTTGGCTGATTTATCTAATTAGCAGATTCTCATTTTTTTATTCTTATTTTTTTTAAATAATTACGTTCTAAACTAGAATTAATTTATATGTTTGCATTACTCTAGTAAATCGATAGGGTAAAAGGATTAGTAAATTAATAGCATAATATGAGAAGCGTAGTACAAGCAGAATTAAGTATTGAAAAGGAAACACAAGTTTCTGTAGAACCACAAGAAAATATTAAAAGAAGTCTAATTAAAACCATTAGTTGGAGAGTTGTTGGAACTTTAGCAACGGTTATTATTTCTTATCTAATTACAGGGACTTTAGCTTTAGCTTTTTCAATTGGTGGAATAGAATTAATCTCTAAAATGGTGCTTTATTTCTTTCATGAACGCGCTTGGAATAATATAAAATGGGGAAAATGATTAACATAGATATAGATATTTGGAACAAAAAATTAAGGAATAAAACCCCTAATGAAATTGCAGAATGGGCTTTACAGTTATCAGATAATAGAATTGTGACTACGAGCTTTGGAGTATATTCTTCAGTTTTATTAAGTACAATGTCGCAACTCGATAAGGATATAAGAGTGGTTTGGTGTGATACATTATATAATCAGCCAAGCACTTACGAGCATGCTTCTAATTTAATAGACAAGTATAATCTTAATATTATAAAGTATCAAAGTTTATATACTAAAGAAGAGATAGATTCTACTATTGGAGTACCAAGTTTAGAAGATGATAATCATGCAGTTTTTTCAGAAGCTGTTAAACTTGAGCCTTTTAGGCGCGCCTTAAAAGAGCAAAATCCAGATATATGGTTTACTAATATTAGAGTAAGACAAACAGAATATAGAAATAAGAAAGATATTTTAAGTTATAGTAAAGATGGAATTCTTAAAGTGAGTCCGTTTTACTATTGGAGCGATACTGATTTAGATCAATATATAGAAGACAATCAATTAGCAAAAAACAGCTATTATTTCGATCCTATAAAGGCACTTCTCAATAGAGAATGTGGTATACATTTTCAATAAATAGAACAGATGCAAAGTTTCAGAACAGAATTAGAGAACCCTATAGTACAAAAGGATATTATTGAGTTAGCGAATAAAATTGAACTTTTTCAAAATGGAAAAATTGATGAAGAAAAATTTAGAAGTTTACGTTTAGCAAGAGGTATTTATGGTCAACGCCAAGAAGGTGTGCAAATGATTAGAATAAAACTGCCTTACGGTAAGGTTTTGAGTCATCAATTGCGTCGAATTTCTGAAGTGTCAGACAAATATTCTAGAAGTCGATTACACATTACAACGCGTCAAGACATTCAAATTCATTATGTAGATATTAATAGAACTCCAGAGCTTTGGGCAGAATTAGAGCGTGATGATGTTACTATTAGAGAAGCATGCGGAAACACAGTAAGGAATGTTACAGCTAGTGAGACTGCTGGTATTGATATTGACGAGCCATTTGATGTATCTCCTTATGCCGATGCTATTTTTAAATTCTTTTTGAGGAATTCTGTTTGTCAAGAAATGGGTAGAAAGTTTAAGGTCTCATTTTCTGCTTCAGATAAAGACACTGGTTTGTCCTACATGCACGATCTCGGTTTTATTGCTAAAATTGAAAATGGAGTTAAAGGTTTTAAAGTGATGTTAGCTGGTGGATTAGGTTCTCAACCAAGACATGCAGATTTGTTTTATGAGTTTTTACCATCAGATAAAATTATCCCATTAATGGAAGGGGTTTTAAGAGTTTTTGATCGTTATGGTGAACGAAAAAGTAGAGCCAAAGCACGACTTAAATTCTTATTAAAAGATATAGGACTTGATGCTTTTAAGCAATTGGTTGAAGAAGAGCAAAATGCTATAGAATTTAAAACGGTTACAATTGACGATAGTAGTTATACAGCATCAACACCAGTTAATGTAACAGCACCAGAAGTAGAAGTTAAAGATATTGAGGCATATAATTTATGGAAATCTACCAATGTCGTTCCTCAAAAACAAGAAGGGTATGTTGCTATTGGTATTAAAGTTTTATTAGGAGATTTTTATACGGATAAAGCACGTTTATTAGCAGATTTGGTTGAGCAATATGCAGCAGGAGAAATTAGATTGAGTTTAAGACAAAATATATTAATTCCTTTTGTAAAAGAAGATTTACTTCCTTTTTTCTATACTGAATTAGCAAAATTAGGTTTTGTAGAAGCTGGTTATAATAAAGCTGTAGATATTACAGCGTGTCCAGGAACTGACACTTGTAATTTGGGTATTTCTAGTAGTACAGGTATTGCAGAAGAATTAGAACGCGTTATTAAAGCTGAGTATCCTCAATATTTAGAAAATACAGATTTAGTCATTAAGATAAGTGGTTGTATGAATGCTTGTGGACAACATAATATGGCAAATATTGGTTTTCAAGGTATGTCCATTAGAACTAAAGATAAATTAGTGGCTCCTGCATTGCAAGTGCTTTTAGGCGGTGGAAATTTAGGTAATGGAAATGCCTATTTTGCAGATAAAGTTGTAAAAGTTCCGAGTAGAAGAGGACCAGAAGCATTACGAAGAATCTTAAATGATTTTGAAGAGCATGCAAATGGAAAAGTCTTTGTGGATTATTATAAAGAAAAAGGGGAAAAGTATTTTTACCAATTACTCACCGATTTATCAAATATTGAAAATCTTACGCAAGAAGATTTTATAGATTGGGGAACAGAGAAACAGTATGTAAAAGCAATTGGAATTGGTGAATGTGCAGGTGTTGTTATTGATTTAATTGCAACGCTTTTCTTAGAAAGTGATGAGAAAATTGCAGAGGCAAAAGAAGCTTTTGATAATAAAGTATACTCTAGTGCTATTTACGAAGCCTACCGTTCAATGGTAAACTCGGCTAAAGCAATTTTACTTTCAGAAAACATAAATACAAATACACAAGCCGGCATTATAAGTCAGTTTGATGAGTTGTTTGTTGCAACAAAAAAAGTAGACTTAAGTGCTACTTTTTCAGAAATTATTTATCAAATAAAAGTGTTTCCACCTACAGAACAATTTGCTAGGAATTATATAAATGCTGCAGAACAATTTTTAAAAAGCGTTAGAGCTTTTAGAGAGAAACAAGTTGAAGTAAAAATCTAAAGTTATGACACCAAAATTAACGATTGTAGGAGCAGGTCCTGGAGATGTAGATTTAATTACTGTGAAGGCAATTAAAGCATTAGCATCAGCAGATGTTATTTTATATGATGCTCTTGTAAATAAAGATTTATTAGAATATGCGTCGCCTAAAACAGAATTGATTTTTGTAGGAAAACGAAAAGGATGTTATGCTTATCAGCAAAATCAAATTAACGATTTAATTGTTGAGAGAGCGCTTCGATGTGGTCATGTAGTGAGACTAAAAGGTGGTGATCCATTTATATTTGGTCGTGGTGCAGAAGAACTAGAATACGCTAAAGAATATGCTATTGAAGTAGCAATAGTTCCTGGTATTTCTTCTTCTGCAGCAGTACCAGCATATCAAGGCATTCCATTAACCAAACGTAATGCTTCAGAAAGTTTTTGGGTAATTACAGGCACCACAAAATCACATAAAATTTCTGGTGATATTGCACTTGCAGCTAAATCTACTGCAACTGTCGTTATTTTAATGGGAATGAGTAAGCTTTCAGAAATTGTTCAAATTTTTTCTAATGAAGGCAAAGGCGAAACAGCAATTGCAATTATTCAAAATGGTACTAGACCAAACGAGAAAGTTGGTATAGGTAAAATGTCTAATATTGAATCTATTGTTGAAGAAAAACAACTCTCTAATCCTGCCATAATCATCATAGGCGAAGTGGTTAATCAGCGTGTAGATCTAAGTAATATTTATTCTAGAGCAGATTTAGCGCAGTATAATAATCAAAAATTAATTGCTTAACCATGGAAAGGAATAATTTGTATCCCATTTTTCTAAAAGCTAAAAATCTCAATATTTTAATTGTTGGAGGTGGTTATGTTGCAGAAGAAAAGTTAACCTTTCTTTTAAAGTCTAGTCCAGACGCAAATGTAACTATGGTTTCGCCAATGTATCGATCAGGAACGATAAATATAGCGAACACAGGCAACGTAAAACGTATTGAGGATAGTTATAAAAATTCTTATTTAAAAGATCATCATGTGGTTATTGCCACAACAGATATACCTGAAGTAAATATCAAAATATATGAGGATTGTCGTTTACAAAGCAAATTAGTTAATGTAGCAGATAATCCACCATATTGTGATTTTTATATGGGAGGTATTGTAACGAAGGGTAATGTAAAAGTGGCTATTTCTACTAACGGAAAATCACCAACTACAGCTAAACGTTTACGTCAATTTTTTGAAGATGTCATACCAGAAAATATTGATGATTTAGTAAAAAACCTCAATATATACAGAAAAACAATAAAGGGAGATTTTGAACAGAAAGTCGAAAAATTAAACGAATTCACTAAAGGTTTAGTCGAAAAAATATAGATTATGATTAAAACAGATATACTAATTATAGGAGCAGGACCAACAGGTTTATTTACAGTATTTGAAGCTGGATTGCTAAAATTAAAGTGTCATTTAATTGATGCTTTGCCTCAACCTGGAGGTCAATGTTCCGAATTATATCCTAAAAAACCAATTTATGATATTCCAGGATTTCCAGAAATATTAGCAGGAGATTTAACCTCTAATTTATTAGAACAAGGCAAACAATTTGAGCCTGGTTTTACTTTAGGTGAGCGAGCAGAAACAATAGAGAAGTTAGAAGATGATAGTTTTATTGTTACAACCAATAAGGGGACAAAACACCATGCTCCAATTATTGCTATTGCTGGTGGTTTAGGTAGTTTTGAGCCTAGAAAACCTCAATTAGAGCATATTGATAAATACGAAGATAATGGGTTGGCCTACTTTATAAAAGATCCAGAAGTGTATCGCGATAAAAAAGTGGTAATTGCAGGAGGTGGAGATTCTGCTTTAGATTGGAGTATTTTCCTAGCAGATGTCGCTTCAGAAGTAACTTTAGTACATAGAAGAAACGAGTTTAGAGGAGCGTTAGATTCTGTAGAGCGAGCACAAGAGTTAAAGTTAATTGGTAAAATAAATATTATAACACCAGCAGAAATTACAGCCTTGCATGGTAAAAATCATATAGAAGGAGTTGCCGTTACTAAAGATGGTGAAACCCAAATAATAGAAGCGGATGCTTTTATTCCTCTTTTTGGATTATCTCCAAAATTAGGTCCAATAGGAAATTGGGGACTTGAGATAGAAAAGAATGCGATAAAAGTAGATACATTAGATTATCAAACTAACATTCCTGGAATTTACGCCATTGGAGATGTTAATGCTTACGAAGGAAAACTTAAATTGATTCTTTGTGGTTTTCATGAAGCAACATTAATGTGTCAATCAGCTTATAAAAGATTAAACCCAGGAAAGAAATTTGTTCTAAAATACACTACTGTAAGTGGAATAGATGGTTTTGATGGTACAAGAAAAGAATCACCTAAAGCTGTAGTAAAAGCCATTGTGTAATATCTACTGTGATTCAGATACCGTGATATGATTTATACATAATGGTAACTGTTTGTTAGGGTTTAATTAACAATAGTACCTTCTTTTAATTAGATATTTGCACATATTAATTAAGCCCTTAATCATGAAATTGATAAATAAGTATAAATCAGATTTTAGATTTGCTTTACAGCTTTTAGCGCTGACGGTTGTATCTTTAATTGCTGCTATTTTTGTATAAAAGTCTTGTAGCCTACTTAAGCTGCTAATTGTAATTATTGATTATTTTTGTGCCTCAATAATTATCAATGCGAAATCGTTTATGCTCCGTTTTAATAATAATGTCTGTTGCTCTCTATGGACAAGATGAAAAGCATAGCACGTATTTTGATCTCAATTATTTTGGAGGAAATATAGCTGTTCATAATAATGATATTCTTCATTTAATTACAGGACATCCAGAAGGTTTTATTTTTAGTATAAATAAGAAAACTTATGGGAATAAAGCTTGGGAGCAACGTTTTAATTATCCAGATTACGGTGCATCCTTTATTTATCAAGATTTTAAAAATGACAAGCTAGGTGATGCTTATGGGTTGTATGCCCATTATAATTTTTATTTTCTCAATCGGAATTTAATGTTGCGTATTGGCCAAGGTTTAGTGTATAATACTAATCCTTATGATAAAATTGAAAATCCGAAGAATGTAGCATTTGGATCAGATATTTTAAGTTCTACCTATTTAATGATTAATTACAAAAAAGAGCAAATGTTTAATCGTTTTGGTTTGCAAACAGGCTTTTCCTTAATTCATTATTCTAACGCAAATGTAAAAGCTCCAAATACAAGTGTAAATACAATTGCTTTTAATGTTGGTGTCATTTACAATCTAGACGAGGAAAATCGTGAATTTATTGATAATCTTAATGATGAAAAATTCACAGAAAACATAAAATTTAATTTTGCCTTTAGATCTGGTATTAATCAAAGTGATGTAATTGGAAGTAAACAATTTCCATTTTATGTTTTCTCTGGTTATGCAGATAAGCGTTTAAGTCATTTTAGTGCCATTCAGTTTGGTGCAGATGTATTTTTCTCAAAATTTTTGAAAGAACTGATATATTATCAATCTGTGTCTTACCCAGAATTAGAGGTCAGTGGAGATGAAGATTACAGACGTGTTGGGTTATTTGTTGGGCATGAATTGTTTGTAAATAAATTATCTGTTGAAACCCAATTTGGTTATTATGTGTATTATCCTTACGATTTTGAAGGACAAACCTATTTAAGAATAGGTTTAAAACGTTATTTTGGAAAAAAAATATTTGGTGCAGTAACACTAAAATCTCATGCAGCCAAAGCAGAGGCTGTTGAGTTTGGAGTAGGAGTTAGACTTTAAATGGTTATACTCAATATTACTGAAATGATATTGTATTAAAATACCTAAGACATAAGAGGAAACATTAATCTGAAATCATAAAATGAGAAAAATAATATATTTATTAGCACTTTCTTTCTTTGCTTGCAATAGTGAAGATGCTTATGATTGTTTTCAGGCTTCGGGAAGTCTAATGCAACAAGAAATTTCAGTTTCAGATTTTGAAAGTATTTTAGTAAATAGAGATATAGAGTTAATTATTAAAGAAGCATCAGTTTATAAAGTAACTATTGAAACAGGTGAAAATTTAATAAACGATGTTAAGGCAGAAGTAATTGGAGATCAGTTAGTGTTAACCGATAATAATTCTTGTAATTATGTGAGAGATTATGGCATAACAAAGGTATATGTAGAAGCACCAAATCTTACAGAAATAAGAACTTCCACTCAATTTGAAATTGCATCAGACGGAATTTTAAATTACGAAACACTTACACTATATTCTGAAGATTTTAATGAGAATAATGACTATACAATTGGAGATTTTAGACTGACTTTAAATTCTGAAAATTTTAAAGTAGTCTCTAATAATCTTTCATTTTACTACATAGATGGAGTTGTAGAAACTTTATTTGTTGGTTTTTACTCTGGTGCAGGACGCTTTGAAGGAGAAAATCTAATCGCTCAAAATGTTACTGTTTTTCAGCGTAGCAGTAACGATATGGTTGTAAATCCACAACAATCTCTCACAGGAGAACTGCGAGGAACAGGTGATTTAATTTCAGTTAACCAACCAGCAATTGTAGAGGTGGAGCGATTTTACGACGGTCAATTACTTTTTGAGTAAATTAAACGATTGTTTTGCAATCTCTAATTCTTCATTAGTTGGTATCACTAGAATTTTAACTTTAGAATCCTTAGAGTTAATAGATCTAATTGTTTTTAGATGCTCATTATTTTTGTCTAAGTCTAATTTTATGCCTAAAAAGTCTAAGTCATTACAAATTAATTCTCTCATATAGTTAGAGTTTTCACCGATACCAGCAGTGAAAACAATAGCGTCTAAACCATTTAGAATAGCTGCATAACTACCAATGTATTTTTTAATACGATAGGTATTCATTTTAAGTGCAAGTTCACATGCTTTATCACCTTCTAGAGCTTTCTCTTCAATATCTCTTAAGTCACTATAGCCTGTGAGTCCTAACATACCGCTCTTTTTTAGAAGTAGTGTGTTTATCTCATCTAAACTCATTTTTAATTTTTCTGCTAAGTAAAAAATTATGGATTGGTCTATGTCACCAGATCGGGTTCCCATTATTAATCCATTAATAGGTGAGAATCCTAAAGAATGGTCAATGCTTTTTCCATTTTTTACTGCAGACATACTACAGCCATTCCCTAAATGAATGGTAATAATATTAGATTCTTTTTTACCTATAAATTCAATGGCCTTTTCACTAACATATTTGTGACTAGTGCCATGGAATCCATATAATCTTATATTATGTTTGTCCGAAAATTCGTTTGGAATTGCATATTTATAGGCATGTTCTGGTATTGTTTGATGAAAAGCGGTATCAAAAACTGCTACTTGTTTTGCGTTTTTAAAAATAGACTCAGCAACTTTAATTCCTTCTAAATTAGCCGGATTGTGCAATGGAGCCAATGAAGATAAGGCTTCTATTTTATCTTTTACTTCTTTTGTTATTTCAGCAGTTTTACTAAAGTGTTTTCCGCCATGTACAACTCTATGTGCAACGATATCTATATCCTCAGCAGATTTTATAATTCCTGTTTCCTTATCTAGTAATTGTTTTGATAATAGTTCTAATGCTGCATTATGATTAAGAATAGGAGTGACAACTTCAATAGAACCCGTTTTTGTTTCATATTTAAATTTAGCGTCTTCTGAACCAATACGTTCAATTAAGCCAGAACATAAAACGGTTTCATTAGGCATTAAGAATAATTGAAATTTTAACGAAGAACTTCCTGAGTTTAATACTAATATTTGTTGCATGGGCTTAAAATTCTTGGGCTTGGATGGCAGTTATAATTACGGTACTATAAATATCGTCTGTGGTACAACCTCTACTTAAGTCATTAACTGGTTTATTTAATCCTTGTAACATTGGGCCAATAGCTAAAGCACCTGTTTCTCTTTGTACCGCTTTATACGTGTTATTTCCGGTATTTAAATCTGGGAAAATTAATACACTCGCTTGACCAGCCACTTCAGAATCTGGTAATTTACTTTTTCCGATACGCATATCTACAGCCGCATCGTATTGTATTGGGCCTTCAATTTTTAAATGAGGAGCTTTATGTTTTGCGATTTCTGTTGCTTTTCTCACTTTGTCTACTTCTTCACCTTTTCCGGATGCTCCAGAAGAATAAGATAACATCGCAACTTTAGGTTCAATACCAAAATCTTGAGCTGTTTTAGCAGATGAAATGGCGATTTCTGCAAGCTCTTCGGCATTAGGATTAGGGTTTATTGCACAATCTCCAAATATGGATATTCGGTCTTCCAAACACATAAAAAATACGGAGGATACAATATTAACTCCAGGTTTTGTTTTTATAAATTGT
Source organism: Winogradskyella eximia (assembly GCF_003386165.1). Lineage (GTDB taxonomy): Bacteria > Bacteroidota > Bacteroidia > Flavobacteriales > Flavobacteriaceae > Winogradskyella > Winogradskyella eximia. The sequence continues at coordinate 163,640 of NZ_QRDV01000006.1, forward strand.
AATGCAGGACGGAGTGTATGCGCTGTGGTATGCACAGCTCCAGAAACCATACCATCTGCATGACCTTTATAAATCATCATTGTAGCAAAATAAGACACATCAGACATGGTATCTTTTGCCATATCCAAGTTAACATTTTTATGTTTCCTTAATTCGTAGAACGTATTAACGTAATCGTCAAAATGCTCTGATTCTTGTGGGGAAACAATATTTACTTTTGCTGTGTCTAAAGCAATATCTAGTTTTTTAATGCGCTCCAATATTTTGTCTTTATCTCCAATAAGAGTTAAATCTACAACTTGGGCATCTATTAATCTCGCCGAAGCTCTAAGAACACGTTCGTCATAACCTTCAGGTAGAACAATATGTTTTTTGTTTTTTAAGGCTTGTTGTAACAGATTATATTGAAACATTCTTGGTGTAAAACCTTCAGACTTAAAAGTGATTAAGTCGTTAGAAAGTTTGTCTGTATCAACATGTTTTTCAAACGTAGCTATTGAGGATTCAATTTTTTCAGTGTTTTCGGCATAAATTTTAGATTTAATCTTGCCAATAGCATTGGTTACTGTATACGTTCCTTCTGCAACACTAATAATTGGTAATATACTTGATAAACCTTCAATTAGTTTTAAAATTGGTTCCTCTGGCACTAAACCACCTGTAAGTACAATTCCAGAAATTTTTGGATAGTTTTTAGAGATATTAGCTTGTAATGCGCCTAATATAATGTCTGCTCTATCTCCAGGTGTAATAACTAAAGCGTTTTCCTTTAAGTGTGTTAAATAATTGCGCAATTGCATGGCGCCAACACTAAAGTTTTCAGATTCATTATTAATCATGTCTTCTCCAAAGAGAATTGTCCCTTTTAAGGCTTTGGTAATTTCCTTAATTGTGGGAGACGATAAACTTTTTATAACCGGTATTACAGATACATTAGTACTTTGTTTAATACGCTCTTTTAAACGCAGTTTTAAAATGTCTGTATCAGATGGGTTTACTTTATTTGTAATTATAGAAAGTACTTTAACTTCTGCTTTAAATGTATCGTACGCTAATTGTGTGTTATCTATAATGTGGTCTATAGGTTTTTTAAATCCATTGGCTACTATAATTACAGGAAGTCCAAGGTTTTTAGAAATAAGGATATTAATATCTAAATCTAAATTGGTGTTTTCATTAGAAAAATCTGTTCCCTCCACAAGGATAATATCAAAACGCTCTTCTAGATATTTGTATTTTTTTATAATTTGATCTATAACACTACCAGATTTTCCTTTGTTGTATAAATCTAGTACTTCGCTTCGGGTAAAAGCATAGGTGTTTTTATAATTTATGTCTAATTCAAAATGTGATAAGACCGTATTAATGTGGTTATCTAATTCACCATTTTTGGTGTTTTCTATAATAGGTCTGAAGTAACCGACTTTAGCTGTTTTACCTAAAAGCATTCGCATAAGGCCTAAAACCACAACAGATTTACCACTGTTAGGTTCTATGGTCGCTACATAAATTCCTTTACTCATTCGATATGTGTTATGTTGAAAAGAGACATTATTGTTTATATATAAATAGTGCGTCTTTAGTCCTTAAAGTTAATAAAATTATGACGCAAAGTTAAAATGGGTAAGTGCTTTTAAAGCTGATATTTATCATGCTTTTAAAGAAACAACAAAATTGGTTAACCAATTTTAGCTAATATATAAAAATAATTAATTACTGGTTAAGTCTCTAAATAAACTCTCTAAACTCGCGTTTTTCTGATTTAATTGTAGAATTTTTAAATCATTATCATGAGCAAAATCAAAAACATGAGAACGCATATCTTCTTTAGTAGAAAAAGTAATTTCATAAACAAAACTATGCGTGTTTTTAACAGTAGCAACCTTTGGTAGTTTTAAAAGAAAAGCATCTTCAACTCTATAGTCAAATTCTACAATCACAATTTGTTCTTGGCCAGCTCTTAAATCTTTTAAGTATTTGTCTGCAACAATTTCACCCTTATTAATTATAATGACACGATCACACATGGCTTCAACCTCTTGCATTATATGTGTAGAAAGAAATACTGTTTTTTCTTTACCAATGGTTTTTATTAGATTTCTAATATCTACTAATTGATTAGGGTCTAAACCTGTTGTTGGTTCGTCTAAAATTAATACCTCAGGATTATGTAATAAGGCATTTGCTAAACCAACACGTTGTCTGTAACCTTTAGATAGCTGACTTATTTTTTTATGTGCTTCTGGTTTTAAACCTGTTAGTTCTATAACTTCTTCAATTCTAGATTTTGGAGTGTTATAAACGTTGGCATTAAAATTTAAATATTCCTTTACATACAAATCTGTATACAGCGGATTGTGTTCTGGCAAGTATCCAACACTACTTTGTACGCTTTTTTTATCTGTAGTAACATCGAAACCATTCACATTTGCGGATCCTTCAGAGGCTTCAATATAAGTAGTTAAGATTTTCATCATAGTTGATTTTCCAGCCCCATTTGGACCTAAAAAACCAACAATCTCAGCATCCTTTACCTTAAAGGAAACATCGTTTAGAGCCTTTTGGTTTTTGTAGAGTTTTGTAATGTTTTGAACTTCAATAGACATATAGAAAGAAATTAAGTCAGAATTTTAATCAAAAATAGGTAATTCCGAATATTGAATTGCAATTATTATCGATTCTTTAAAACTTTCAGTTATTCTTTAAAAAAGCTTGGTTACAATTTTGATTTGTAAAAATAATAATTACATTAGCGATATAATTATAGATTTTCACAGTGGTGGAAAATAAAATATGAACATATCTAAAGCATATTATAACTGGTTTTATTTCTTTTTTAGCTAAAGGAACGAGACTGAATATGTATTATTTAAATATAAAATTATAAAGTCTCAATTTAATTGAGACTTTTTTTTGTTCAAAAAATTAAGATTATAAAAATTGAAAAAGCCAATTGCCATACAAGGAATTAAGGGATCATTTCATCATTTAGTGGTTCAGAATTATTTTAATACAGATTCTGAGGTATTAGAATGTATGTCTTTTGATGATGTTGTAAATTCATTATTAGAAAAGCAAACCGATGAGGTTGTTATGGCTTTAGAAAATTCTATAGCAGGTTCAATTATTCCTAATTATGCCCTTATTGATAGTCATAATTTAAGTATTGTTGGTGAGCATTATTTAGAAATTGAACATTGTTTAATGGCTCTAGAGAATCAAACTATTTTAGATATTAAAGAAGTGCATTCGCACCCAATGGCATTGTTACAATGCAAGCTGTTTTTTAAAGCTTATCCACATATAAAATTAGTAGAAGCAAAGGATACTGCAGATGTTGCTAAACAGATCTCTGAGCAAAATATTAAGGGAGTAGCTGCAATTGCAAGTAAGAATGCGTCAGAATTATATAATTTAAATCTTTTAGCAGAAAGTATTCAAACGATAAAGCATAACGAGACACGTTTTGTAATTGTAAAGCGAAACAATGATGAAAAAAATATTGAGGCCATTAATAAAGTCTCTTTAAAGTTTGAATTAGATCACAAGCGAGGCAGTTTAGCAACTGTATTAAATGTGTTGAGTGATTGTAAATTAAACCTTACTAAAATACAATCGTTGCCAAAAATTGAAACACCTTGGAAGTATGCTTTCTTCGTGGATGTCACTTTTGATGCTTATAAAGATTTTGAAAAAGCAAAATCTATAATGAGTTTAATGGCAGAAAACTTTAAAATATTAGGCGAATATAAAAATGCAAGACGATGATAGAAGTTGCAAAACGTTTACAAAATGTTGAAGAATACTACTTTTCTAAAAAGTTGAGGGAAGTTGCGCTGTTAAAAGCACAAGGAAAGCCTATCATTAATTTAGGAATTGGTAGTCCAGATTTAGAGCCACCTTTTAAGGCTTCTATGGCACTGCAAGATAGTTTAGTAGATGAAAAAGCACACCAATATCAAAGTTACCAAGGTCTGCCAGAATTACGCGAAGAAATTTCAAATTTCTACAAGAGACATTATACTGTAGATTTAAGTTCTCAAACTGAAGTCTTACCATTAATGGGGAGTAAGGAAGGTATTATGCACATTTCTATGGCTTTTTTAAATAAAGGCGATAAAGTTTTAATACCAAACCCAGGTTACCCAACATATGCTTCTGTTACTAAATTATTGGAAGCAAAACCTATTTATTACGACTTAAAGGAAAAAAACAATTGGCAGCCAGATTTTAAGGCTTTAGAACGTTTGGATTTAAGACGAGTAAAAATTATGTGGATTAATTATCCGCATATGCCAACTGGTAGGAATGCTGATAATAAGTTTTATGATAAGATTATTGCTTTTGGTAAACGACACAATATTTTAATTGTAAATGACAATCCTTACAGTTTTATACTTAACGAAAAACCAATTAGCATTTTTAGATATAAAGATGCAAAGCATGTCTGTTTAGAGTTAAATTCATTGAGTAAAACTTTTAATATGGCAGGCTGGAGAGTAGGTATGTTAGTGGGTAATTATGATTTTGTAAGCGCAGTGTTACGTGTTAAAAGTAATATGGATTCTGGTATGTTTTATGGCATTCAAAAAGGAGCTATAGAGGCTTTAAAATGTTCAGATATGTGGTTTCAAAGCTTAAATAGTGTGTATCAAACTCGGAGAGATTTAATATGGCAATTAGCAGATAATCTTAATTGTACTTATGATAAAGATGCTACAGGTTTATTTGTTTGGGCAAAATTACCGCCTCATATAAAATCTGAAGAATTTACAGATATGGTTTTAAAAGAACATTCCATTTTTATAACACCAGGAACCGTTTTTGGAAGTAACGGAGAGGGCTATGTGCGTTTTTCATTATGTGCAGATGCCACAATTATTAAAGAAGCAATAGCAAGAGTTTAGTGTGTATGAACAATATTTTTATAATAGGAGTAGGATTAATTGGAGGAAGTTTCGCTTTAGATATTAAAAAATTATATCCAAAAAGTAACGTATTTGGTATAGATAAAAGGGAAGCGCATTTAGATGAGGCTATTAATCTTAAGATTATTGATCAAAAAGCAAATTTTGAAGATTTAGAAAAAGCAGATCTGGTCATTATAGCAATTCCTGTAGATGCAACGGTAAACGTTTTGCCTAAAGTGTTAGATGAGATATCTGATAATGCTATTGTTTTTGATGCAGGTTCTACCAAAGAACACATTTGTTTAACGGTAAAAAATCATCCAAAACGACGAAATTATTTAGCTGCACATCCTATTGCAGGTACAGAGCATTCTGGTCCTAAAGCGGCAATTAATGGTTTGTATAAAAACAAGACAAATATCATTTGCGAAGTTGAAGAAACGGCATTTAAGCTTCAAGAAAAAGCTTTAAAACTATTTTCAGATTTAGGAATGCGTATTCGCTACATGAATCCTAAAGCACACGATAAACATATCGCTTACGTGTCTCATTTGTCGCACATCAGTGCTTTTATGTTAGGTAAAACGGTTATTGATAAAGAAAGAAATGAACGCGATATTTTTGATATGGCAGGCAGTGGGTTTAGAAGTACAGTACGTTTAGCAAAAAGTTCGCCAGCCATGTGGACACCAATTTTTGAACAGAATAAAACCAATGTCATAGAAACTTTAGATGAATACATCAATAATCTAAAGCACTTTAAAAATTTGATGGAAGACGATAATTTTGAAGCTGTTTTTAACGAAATGGAAACGACAAATAGAATAAAAGATATTTTAAACGGAATACAATAGTAATTAGATTAATATTAAAATGGAAAACAAAAAAGAAATGAGAACATGGTTGGATGATATGAATCTAGATCATCCACTAGTAATAGCAGGACCATGTAGTGCAGAAACAGAAGAGCAAGTATTACGAATAGCGCATGAGCTAAAAGATACTGATGTAAATTATTTTAGAGCAGGTATCTGGAAACCAAGAACACGACCAGGAAATTTTGAAGGTGTTGGTGCATTAGGTTTAAAGTGGCTAAAGAAAGTAAAGGCAGAAACAGGTATGAAAACTTGTACTGAAGTTGCAAATGCTGCGCATGTAAAGCTAGCTTTAGAAAATGATGTAGATTTATTATGGATTGGTGCACGTTCTACTGTTAGCCCGTTTATAATGCAAGAAATTGCAGATGCTTTAGAAGGTACTGATAAGATTGTGTTGGTTAAGAATCCTGTAAACCCAGATTTATCTCTATGGTTAGGAGGTATTGAAAGATTATATTCTGCAGGTATTAAAAATTTAGGCGCAATTCACAGAGGATTCTCTACATATGAGAAATCTAAATATAGAAATATACCAGAATGGCAAATAGCTATTGAGTTTCAGAATAAGTTTCCTGATTTACCTTTAATTAACGATCCTTCGCATATTACAGGTAATAGAGATATGATTTTTGATGTGTCTCAAACAGCATTAGATCTTAATTTTGATGGTCTAATGATTGAAACACATTTTGATCCAGAGAATGCATGGAGTGATGCTGCACAGCAAGTTACACCAAGTGCTCTAGTGCAGATCATGACCGATTTAAAAATCAGAAAAGAAACAGACTCTGAGGCAGCTTATAATTCTGAATTGAATAATTTAAGAGCTCAGATTGATGTTGTAGATAATCAAATTCTAGATTTATTAGGCAAACGAATGAAAGTTGCTGATGGAATAGGAGGACTTAAGAAGCAAAAGAATGTTGCTGTTTTGCAAAGCAAACGTTGGAATGAGATTTTGGGTAAAATGGTATTAGAAGGTGAAGAAAGAGGTTTAAGTGAAGAGTTTATATTACGTATGTTTAAAGCTGTTCATCAAGAATCGATTAATCGTCAAGAGAAGATTATTAATGGTTAATTGAAAATTAGTATTTTATATAAAGGCTCGCAATTTGCGAGCCTTTTTTGTTGGTACTGTTTACTAACTGAACTACAGCTTTTACTCATTCTAGGTTGTGAAAAGTTAGGTTTCATAATAGGTTTGGTGTATTAACCAAAACCAATTACTCATGAAAAAAATGACTTTATTATTTGTTACTCTAAGTTTTACACTAGTAACAATGGCTCAGATTTCTGTTTCAGGCACTGTTACCAATGATTCTATACCTTTGGAATCAGCCAGTGTAATAATTAAAAACTCTACTCACGGCATTGCAACTAACAGCAAAGGAGAATTTAAAATTGAAGCTATAAAAGGGGATACTTTGTCGGTTTCATATTTAGGTTATAAGCCTCAAGAGTTTGTTTTAACTGATACAGAGGAAATTGAGATTAAGCTTAAAGAAGATACTTTAAATGAAGCTGTAGTTATTGCTTATAGTGGTCATCGCTGTTGGACAACAGGTTGTGGAATTTGTATAACTTATGAAAGATATTGGGAAACTAATTTAGAAAAAAACAAACTCTTCCCAAATCCATCTTCAAACGGCATTTTTCAATTAAAATTAGTAGAAGATTATGCCGAAGTAAAAATTTCAATAGCAAATATGTCTGGAAGAATAATTCAGAACTCATCACATCAAAAATTGGGAAAAAAAGTGACTATTGACTTATCTCAATTTTCAACAGGTATTTATGTTGTGAATATTGTTACAGATGGCAAACGATTAGAACCTATTAAAGCTGTAAAAGGTTAAAAAAGTAGTTGTTATTGTTCTGCTTTTTTGTTCCATTAAACAATAATGACCATCTTTGTAGTAATGACAGGAACAGTATATAAATCTACAGGCAGTTGGTACACGGTAAAAACTTTGAACGGTAAATTCTATGAATGTAGAATTAAAGGCCGTTTTAGGTTGCAAGGCATTAAGAGTACCAACCCAATTGCTGTTGGTGATATAGTAGAGTTTGAGCTAGAAACAAAAAATAATACCGAAACAGGTGTTATTCATCGCATTGAAGAGCGTAAAAATTATATCGTTCGTAAATCGGTAAATCTCTCAAAGCAAACACATATTATTGCTTCAAATATTGACCAAGTATTTTTACTGGTTACTATTGATAATCCTCCAACATTCACCACATTTATAGATCGTTTTTTAGTGACTTCAGAAGCTTATGGGATTAAAGCCGTTTTGTTATTTAATAAGGTGGATTCTTATGATGAAGAGACGATGTTAGAAGTGAAATATTTAGCGAGTGTTTATCGTGCTATTGGTTATGAATGTATTGGCATTTCGGCAACCACAGGAAAAAATATAGATAAAGTAAAAGACTTAATGATAGGAAAGGTGAGCATGTTTGCTGGTCATTCTGGTGTTGGTAAATCTACTTTAGTCAATGCTATAGAGCCTTCTTTGGATTTAAAAACAAAAGCGATTTCTACGCAGCATAGCCAAGGGCAACATACCACAACTTTTGCAGAGATGTTTGATTTAAGCTTTGATGCAAAAATCATTGATACACCAGGTATTAAAGGTTTTGGAGTTGTTGATATGGAAAAAGAAGAGGTGGGTGATTATTTTCCTGAGTTTTTTGCATTAAAACAAGACTGTAAGTTCAATAATTGTATTCATTTAAACGAACCAAAGTGTGCTGTTAAGGATGCTTTAGAGGTCAATGAGGTGTCTTATTCAAGATATAAAAGTTATGTTCAGATTTTAGAAGGGGAGGATGAACATTATAGAACTGATAATTATGATAATGAATGAAAGTTGTAATACAAAGGGTAACTGAGGCAAATGTTACTATTGATGGTAATAGTGTTGCTCAAATTGGTAATGGGTTATTGGTATTATTAGGAATTGTAGATGAAGACACTCAAGATGATATCAGTTGGCTGTGTAATAAAATTATAAATCTTCGCATTTTTCCGGATGAAAATGGAGTGATGAATACCTCATTGAAAGCCTCTACTGGAGATGTGATATTGGTAAGTCAATTTACGCTTCATGCAAGTACAAAAAAAGGAAATCGTCCAAGTTATATTAAAGCAGCTAAACCAGATATTGCTATTCCTTTATATGAAAACTTTATAGAGTCGCTTCAAGATACATTAGGTAAAACAATACAAACAGGAAAATTTGGTGCAGACATGAAAGTGCAATTGGTTAATGATGGACCAGTCACTATTATTATTGATTCTAAGAACAGAGAATAATGGCTTCTATCTTCGGTCATGGATTAGTTGCTTATACAACGTCTAAACTTTTAGATTCCAAATCGAACAGAATACTTTTAATACTAGCAATTAGCTCTACAGTCTTACCAGATTTAGATGTGTTGGCATTTAAATTTGGGATTGATTATTTACATCCTTTAGGTCATAGAGGTTTTACTCATTCTATTCTATTTGCATTTATTTGGAGTATGTTTTTGTCGCTTTTATTTGGTAAAGTTAGAAAACTACTTTTTGCAATTGTTATTTTTATTTCAACAGTATCGCATGCTATTTTAGATGCCATGACAACAGGTGGTGAAGGAGTCGGTTTCTTTATTCCTTTTGATAATTCTAGATATTTCTTTTCGTTAAGGCCAATAAAAGTTTCTCCGATTGGTATAAATGAGTTCTTTTCAGAATGGGGAATTAATGTGCTCTTGAGTGAATTAAAATATATAGGAGTGCCTTGTTTTGTGGTTTTAGCAATTTTGTTTTGTGTTAGAAAATGAAAGTGTTAGTATTAGAAAGTTAAAAAATCAATACGATAATTGAGTATTTAGAAATAGTCAGAAATATATGACTTAAAACGTTTGTATAAAAAGATTTACTTTTTATATTGTATGCTTAAACAAATGATATTCATCAATGTCTTATTCTAAAATTTACCTGTCTACTTTTTTGTTTTTTATTTCAATTTGTAGTTTTTCTCAATCAGAAGAACTATATAGTTCATATTTTGTTCCTCAAGAATTAAAAACTAAAGCAAATGCTGTCGTTCGATTTGAGCATAAACAAATAGAGATATTAGATAGTGATAAGATAAAGTTAACGACTAGACGAGTAACCACAGTATATAATAAATATGGAAATAGACATATAAATGCTGTTGCATTTTATGATGATAATACAGATATTGGGAAAATAGAAGCTATTATTTATAATGCTTCTGGTGAAGAAATAAAAAAAGTAAAGAAAAAAGATTTTACAGACGAAAGTGCTGTGAGTCAAATTTCTATATACGAAGATAATCGTGTAAAATATCTCGATTATATTCCATTAAAATACCCTTACACTGTAGAGTATAGTGCTGAGATTATTTTTAGGAATACCGCATTCTTTCCGAATTGGCAACCTATAGATGATTATTATGTGAGTATTCAGCATGCCGAATATGAAATTATAAACTCAGCAGGAATTGATTTAAAAACTAAAAACGAGAATTTTGAAAGTTATAATATCAAAGAAATCTCTGAACATCATTTTGTAGCTGAAAATATTGAAGGTATAAAATATGAAGCTTATACACCAGAATTAAATAGTTTAGTACCACTTTTTAAAGTAGCACTTAGAAATTTTGAGATGATAGGAGTTGAAGGTGTAAATAATAATTGGAATGATTTCGGAAAATGGATGTACGATAGATTACTTACAGGTACAGATGATATACCTCAAACAACAATAGACCACGTTAAAAGTCTTACAGTTGGCGTAGAAGACCAAATAGAACGAGCTAAAATTGTATATAAATATATGCAAGATAAAACGCGCTACATAAGTATACAGGTTGGTATTGGTGGTTGGAAACCAATGTTAGCGAACGATGTAGATAAACTTGGATATGCGGATTGTAAAGGATTAACAAATTATACAAAGGCATTGTTAGAAGCTGTAGGAGTAAAATCTTATTATACCTTAGTTTATGGTGGGTTGGGACTTAGAGATATTGATAGTGAATTTTCTTCAGCTCAAGGAAATCATGCTATACTATGTGTGCCAAATGGTGATGAAAATATATTTTTAGAGTGTACTAGTCAAACCAACCCTTTTGGTTTTTCAGCAGGCTTTACAGATGATAGAAATGTATTATTGGTAAAACCAGAAGGAGGTGAAATTGTGCGTACAAAAATATATAGTGTTGATGACAGTGTGAAAAAGACAACGGCAACTATTTTTATGGATGTTTCGGGTGGTTTTAGTGCAGATGTTGGTATTACAACCACAGGTTATCAGTACGGCCTACATGATGGTATTGGAAATAAAACCCAAAGAGATCAGCAACTTTACTATAAAGAATATTGGGATAATATAAATAATATTAATCTAGATGATATAAGTATAGTGAATGATAAAGAAAATATTGTTCATCAAGAAAATGTAAAATTATCCTCTACAAATTATGCTTCTAAAAGTGGAAGTAGATTGATATTTCAGCCTAATATGTTTAATAAGGTCACTAAGATTCCTACACGATATGCTGTAAGGAAATTAGAGTTTAAGATAGATCGTTCGTATAAAAATATTGATGAATTTATTATTCAAATTCCAGAAGGATTAAAAATTGAAGCTATGACAGAGTCTAAAGAATTAGATACCAAATTTGGTGCCTATAGTTTTAAGTTAGAAAATTTAGGTGATAATAAATTGAAATATACAAGAACCTATACATTGCTAAAAGGCAATTACGATAAAGAGGACTATAAAGCGTTTAGAGATTTTAGAAAAGAAATTGTAAAAAACGATAAAAGCAAAGTGGTCTTAACCAAAGCTTAATAGATCATTCTATTTCTCTAAAACTAATAAATTAATCAATCCATTTCACGCATGAAAAAAACACTATTTATAATCACCATCGTTTTAAGTTTTAATTTTTTGAGTAGTCAGAATTATGACTTTGGAAAAGTATCAAAAGCAGAATTGGAAGAAAAGTACCATTATAAAGATTCATCGGCTTCGGCTGCAATATTATATAGAAACGAGAGGATTGTTTTTAATTATGCAGAAAATCAAGGCTTTATTCAAAATAGAGAAGTGCATGAACGAATAAAAATATATAATAAGGATGGTTTTGATTGGGCAACTAAAAAAATTCGTTTATTAAGAAGTAATTCACAAAAAGAAACTCTTTTAGGTTTAAAAGGATTTTCATATAATCTTGAACAAGATAAAATTAAAAAAGAGAAATTAAAAAATGATGGAAAGTTTGAAGAAAATTATAATGAGTTTTTAAAAATAAGTTCATTTACTATGCCTAATGTTAAGGAAGGTACCATTATTGAATATAAGTATACAATCACCTCCCCAAGAATCAGCATAGACGATATCATTTTTCAGTTTAGTATTCCTCTTAATAAGCTAGATATTAGAGTTGAAACACCTGAATATTATGTTTATAATAAACAGTTTAATTTACAAGCTAGTTATTTGCCTAAAATAGAAACATCTTATAAAAATACTACGATACCATTTAGTTATAAGATTGATGTTTTTTCTGTAAATGAGGTAGATATTCCAGCTCTTCGTAGTGAGGCTTTTGCTGGGAATATTAATAATTATAGAAGTAAATTGGCGATGGAGCTTTCGGCATATTTAAATAATATGAAGCTTGTAGAAAAATCATTTTCGTCAACATGGGAAGAGGTTTCAAAAACAGTTTACGATAATGAAGATTTTGGAGGACAATTAGGTAAGTTTAATGTTTATAAAACTGATTTGGAAGCTATATTAGCAGGTGTTGAAGATGATTTTGAAAAAGCACTAATAGTTGAGAGTTTTGTTAAATCTAAAGTAAAGTGGAATGGGCACTATGGCAAGTATGCTGAGAATGGTGTGCGTTCTGCATATAAAAATGGAGAGGGCAATGATGCTGATATTAATTTAATGGTGGTGTCTATGTTACGCTCTCAAGGTGTAAACGCTAATCCTGTAGTGTTAAGTACAAGAAACAATGGAATCCCATTATTTCCTTCTCGCGAAGGTTTTAATTATGTAATATGTAGTGTGCAACAAAATGATGAGTATTTATTAATAGATGCTACTGAGCAGTTTAGTACTAATAACGTTTTGCCTTTGCGTGTACTTAATTGGAAAGGAAGGTTAATCGAGGATAAAAATATATCACGATGGATTAATTTAAAGCCAAGTAAACAATCCTCAGAGGCTACAATGCTTAATGTTAAAATTAACGACGATTTCACAATTACAGGAAAAGTAGCTAAAAATTTATCAAATTATATTGCATACTTCTACAGAGAAAAATATGCAAATATGAAGGTAGAAGATCATATTAAATCCTTAGAAAAAGATAAAGGTGATATAGAAATTAGTGAATTAAATGTTGAGAATTTTAAGGATGGTGCTAAGCCAATAAAAGTGAATTATGAATACGAACTCACTGATGGTATTGATGAAATAGGTGATAAGCTTTATTTTACACCACTATTGTTTTTAAGTACTAAAGAAAATCCGTTTAAATTAGAAGAGCGTCAATATCCTATTGATTTTATTGTTCCTAATTCAGAAAAGTATATAATAAATATATTAATACCTGAAGGTTTTGTGGTAGAATATTTACCAGCATCTGAAGCAATTCAATTTAAAAATTCTGAAGTTAAGTTTAGTTATCTAGCGCAACAAAACGGAAATTATTTACAATTAAAAACCCAACTAGATATTGTTAATCCTCTTATTTTACCTAAAGATTATAAAGACTTTAAAGCTTTTTATAGCAAAATTGTAGAGAAACAAACCGAACAAATAATACTAACTAAAAGCTAAACATGAACATAAAAAACGCACAAAAAGAAGTTGACGATTGGATTAATGCACACGGAGTGCGCTACTTTAATGAGCTAACCAATATGGCACAACTAACTGAAGAAGTTGGTGAAGTTGCTCGCATTATTGCTAGACGTTATGGAGAACAGAGTGAAAAAGAAAGCGATAAGGATAAAGATCTAGGTGAAGAACTCTCGGATGTAATGTTTGTGGTATTATGTTTGGCTAACCAAACAGGTATAGACTTACAGGAAGCATTTGATAAAAAAATGGATAAAAAAGCCAAACGAGATCACAACAGACATCACAATAACGAGAAATTGAAGTAGTTTTGTAACTTCAATCTTATTTTAGAGATTCCAAATATGGACATCAGTATTAAAAAATCAAAGCTTACAAGTCATCAAAATATTCAGATTACAGGATCTAAGAGTGAATCTAATCGTTTATTGTTATTACAGGCATTATATCCTCAGATTCAAATTGAGAACGTATCTAATTCAGACGATTCTGCGTTGATGCAACAAGCTTTAAATTCTCAAGAAGAACTTATCGATATTCATCATGCTGGTACAGCAATGCGATTTTTAACGGCTTATTTTTCCATTCAAAATAATAGAGAAGTTATAATTACAGGTTCTTCACGCATGAAAGAACGACCGATAAAAATTTTGGTCGATGCTTTAACAGCTTTGGGAGCAGATATCACTTATTTAGAAAATGATGGTTTTCCGCCTTTAAAAATAAAAGGAAGACATCTCAAAAAAAGTAAGGTCTCATTAGAAGCACATGTAAGTAGTCAATATATTTCTGCATTATTACTTATTGCGTCACAATTAGAAAACGGATTAGAGCTCATATTAGAAGGGAAAATTACATCCGTTCCATATATTAAAATGACTCTAACATTGCTAAATAGTATTGGTGTTGAAACCAGTTTTATTAATAACACCATTACAGTAAAACCTAATGCAGTTGAGATTAAACCTCAAAAATTAACAGTTGAGTCTGATTGGTCTTCTGCATCCTATTTTTATAGTGTTATCGCTTTAAGTGATCTAGGCTCGGAAATAACAATTAACTCATACAACAAAAATAGCCTACAAGGTGATTCGGTTTTGGCTTCAATTTATAAAAATTTTGGTGTTACAACGACCTTTTTAGAGCATTCGATTATACTTCAAAAAACTTCAACTATAAGTGATAAAAGTAGTGTGGAGTTAAACTTGAGTAATGCGCCAGATATTGCACAAACAATAGCTGTAACGGCATTTGGGTTAGGTTTAGAGTGTTATATGACCGGATTGCATACACTTAAAATTAAAGAAACAGATCGTTTAGTTGCACTTAAAACTGAAATTGAAAAATTAGGAGGAGATGTAGCGATCACTGAAGCGTCTTTACATTTAAAGTCTGCAAAAGGAATTAATGATAACGTTTCTATTTCAACGTATAACGACCATAGAATGGCAATGGCTTTTGCTCCATTAGCTTTAAAAGTGCCAATTATAATTAACAATGCAGATGTGGTAAGTAAATCTTATCCTCAGTTTTGGGAAGATTTTAAAACTATAGGTTTCAGCATAAATAAGGTATTGTAGAATATAGTATGTTAGCGTTAATCTAACATGTATAGTAGTGATTTTTACTTAAAACACTTGCAATATTAAAATAAACGCCTATTTACTTGACAACGCCTATCTTGAGATTGTATATTTGCAACTTCTTAAAAATAAAACAAACACATGAAATTATCACACTTTAGTTTTGACCTTCCAGACGAATTACTTGCCGAGCATCCTGCAGAACACAGAGATGAATCTAGGTTAATGGTTCTTAATAGGGCAAAACAAACTATTGAACATAAACAATTCAAGGATATCATCGATTATTTTGATGAAGGAGATGTGATGATTATGAATGACACTAAAGTGTTTCCTGCACGTTTATATGGTAACAAAGAAAAAACAGGTGCACGTATTGAAGTTTTTTTATTACGCGAATTAAACCAAGAACAACGCCTTTGGGATGTTTTGGTAGATCCAGCTAGAAAAATTAGAATAGGTAATAAGTTATATTTTGGTGATGACGAAACATTAGTTGCTGAGGTTATAGATAATACAACATCAAGAGGGAGAACATTACGTTTCTTGTATGATGGATCTTACGCAGATTTTAGAACTAAGTTAACTGAACTTGGAGAGACACCATTGCCAAAATACATTAATAGAGAAGTAGAGCCAGAAGATGAGGAACGCTACCAAACTATTTATGCAAAAAATGAAGGAGCAGTAGCAGCGCCAACTGCAGGTTTACACTTTTCTAAACATTTATTAAAACGTTTAGAAATTAAAGGTGTGAAAACAGCAGAAGTAACATTGCATGTTGGTTTAGGTACTTTTAATCCTGTTGAGGTAGAAGATTTATCTAAGCACAAAATGGATAGTGAAGAAATCATTATTACAAAAGCTGCTGCAGATATCGTAAATGAAGGAATTGAAAAGAAAAAACGTGTGTGTGCTGTTGGTACAACATCAATGCGTACTATTGAGAGTTCTGTGTCTTCAAATGGTAGGTTAAATGAGTTTGATGGTTGGACAAATAAATTCATCTTTCCTCCTTACGAATTTAGTATTGCAAATTGCATGATTACTAATTTTCATACACCAAAATCAACTTTATTAATGATGACATCTGCATTTGCAGGTCATGATTTTATGAAAAAAGCATACGAAGAAGCTGTAAAAGAAAAGTATAAATTCTATTCTTATGGTGATGCTATGCTCATCATCTAATTAAGAATACAAGATTATAATTAAAAAGCCTCTTCATTGAGGCTTTTACTTTTTAAAGCATACACTAGATTTTAAGTACATTTGCAAAAGATGGAAACCAAAAAGAAAGATATACGCGCCTTAACTAAAGAACAGCTAAGAGAATTCTTTGTTAAACATGGAGATAAAGCCTTTAGAGGTAATCAGGTTTACGAATGGTTATGGCAAAAATCAGCATATAGTTTTGAGGATATGACAAATGTATCTTTAGAAACTAGACAGATGCTAGAAGATAATTTTGTCATTAATCATATCAAAGTAGATCAGATGCAACGCAGCTCTGATGGCACTATAAAGAATGCAGTGAGATTACATGATGATTTAATTGTAGAATCAGTGCTTATTCCAACTGCTACTAGGACAACAGCATGTGTGTCATCACAAGTAGGTTGTAGTCTCGATTGTAGATTTTGTGCAACGTCAAGACTAAAACGCATGCGAAATCTAAATCCAGATGAGATTTACGATCAAGTTGTAGCTATAGATAACGAAAGCAGATTATATCATAACAGACCATTAAGCAATATTGTGTTTATGGGTATGGGAGAGCCTTTAATGAACTATAATAACGTTCTTAAGGCTATTGATAAGATAACCTCACCTGAAGGTTTAGGGATGTCTCCAAAGCGTATTGTAGTGAGTACATCTGGAGTGCCAAAAATGATTAAGAAAATGGCAGATGATAACGTAAAGTTTAAGTTGGCTGTGTCGTTACATTCTGCTATAGATGAAATTAGAACTTCCATAATGCCATTTAATGCCACATTTCCACTAACTGATTTAAGAGAAGCGTTACAATACTGGTATGCAGCTACAAAAAATAGAATTACTTATGAGTATGTTGTTTGGGATGGCATAAACGATAAAAGAAAAGACGCTGAAGCTTTAGTTGAGTTTTGCAAATTCGCACCAAGTAAAGTGAATCTTATAGAATACAACCCAATTGACGATGGTGAATTTCAGCAAGCCCATGCAAAAGCTATAGATATGTACGTATCTGTTTTAGAAGCTAATAATATTACCGTTACAGTAAGACGAAGTAGAGGTAAAGATATAGATGCTGCTTGTGGTCAGTTGGCTAACAAAAGCTAATATTTAACATAGATATTTTTGATTCAGACATAAAAAAAAGCGGCAATTGCCGCTTTTTTTTGTTTAATTAATACTGATTAGTTCTTAATAAACTTTATCGTTTTAGAATTTCCATCAATATTTATTTTTGCTAAATAAACACCAGTGTTTAAATCAGAAACATCAATAGATTCAATTGTATTAGATAAAGAATTAGATATTACACGTTGACCTAATAAAGAATAAATTTCTACACTTGTCATCTCCATATTTGAAGATTCTAAGTCAAGTGTTTGTGCATTCTTATTGTAGAAATGTGTAAAACGATTAGATTCAAATTCAGCAATACTTAGAGCTTCGCTTGTTACACTGAAACCATCAACGAAAAGCGCATTTCCTGCGGTAGCTGTTGCAAGGAAACTAGATTTATCATGAATACCAAAATAAAATTGACCAGTAGTTGCAGGAGTAAAAGTAACAGAACGTTCTACATAATCGATATTTACTAAATCATCTAGAGTTAATAAAATTGTATTTCCTAATCCATCATTAGTTGAAGAAACTGCTATTTCAAGATCTTTATTAGGTCTAGAAAGACCAGCAGCAGCTAATACTCGTTGAAAAAACGAAAAAGTATATTCGCTATCTGAAGCTAAATTAAAAGGGCCAACATATACCCATGCATCAGCGTCTTCTGCTGTACTTGTATTATTTGAAAACATTGAAGCTAATCCATCATATGCATAATCATTTGTGGTATCTCCGTCAAGAAGATCATCTACTGTATAGCTCCAAGTTCCAGTGCCTGCAAAACTAAGACCAAAATTTAATAATAATGCTTGGTTTGCGTCAGCCTCCAAATCTTCACTGTAAGGATAAGTGCTTAAGTTAGAGGGGCTTGTTCCAGCTGTTACTTCTATGTAGTTAGAGTAATCACCACCACCACAGTTTTTTCTAACAAAGATGCTATAAGAAACACCAGACATTAAACTAGTAAGTTGATAAGTATCTCCAGCAGTAACAGTAGTTGTAGATCCACCAGTACCTTGAATGTATGGATAAACTCCCCATTCTATATCATAATCACCAGAAGCATTCATTGAAATGTCAACAGTAGTTTGAGAGAAATCATCAAAAGTTATGGCAGGGTCTACACAAGTAGGTGCAGAAACTACTATATTGTCAACAGCCCATCCCCAAGAGTAGTCTCCTACCCATCTAAATCTAACTTGAGCATTAGCAACACTACTTAATTCTGTAGAAACATCTATTTCTTCTAAACCAAAAGATGAATCTGCTTGTTCAGCACCTGTATAATAGGCAACTTGTACCCATGTAGTACCATTATAAACTTCTACATAGCCTTCACCGCCATAACCTGCAGTAAAAAAATGATTAAAAGAAAGTATAACATTAGTAGCTCCAGAAACGTCAAAAGCAGGACTCTCTAATGCTGCATCTTCAGCAATAGCACCACCATAACCATCACTGTCAAGTATTGCGTAATTTCCAACTAAAAAAGCGTCATCATAATAAATAGTATTAGGTGAAGTATACCCTACAGCATCGCCTCCAGTAGCAAAAGTCCATATTTCTCCTCCTGCAGCAATATCGTTATTTGTCCAACCAGTAGGTAATGTTAAGCCACTTTCAAAATCTTCAGACAATACAACTTGTCCAAACATTAGAGCAGAGCCAAACATTAATGTAAATAATAAAGTAATTTTTTTCATGTGTTTGTGTTTTTATGATTAATTGCATAAAGTTACAAATATTTGCGAGCTGAAAAAGTTAAAATATTATAATTCTATTTTAAGAATATATAGCTAATAGAATTTGTAATTTTACATTTTTATGTCATAAATGAAGATTACCGAACAAATAAAACAACCTATTGCTTACGAGATGGATCTTTTTGAACAAAAGTTTCAACTCTCTATGGCTAGTAAGGTTGCGTTGCTAAATCGTATTACACATTATATAGTAAATAGAAAAGGCAAACAGATGCGCCCAATGTTTGTGTTTTTAGTCGCTAAAATGATGAATAATGGTGAGGTAAGCGAACGTACCTATAGAGGTGCATGTGTTATAGAGTTGATCCATACGGCAACCTTGGTTCATGATGATGTAGTTGATGATAGTAATCGAAGACGTGGCTTTTTCTCTATCAATGCACTTTGGAAAAATAAAATAGCGGTCTTAATTGGTGACTTCTTATTATCTAAAGGGCTTTTACTTTCTATAGATAATAATGATTTTGATTTATTAAAAATTATCTCGGTTGCTGTAAGAGAAATGAGTGAAGGGGAGTTGCTTCAAATTGAAAAAGCTAGACAACTCGATATTACAGAAGATATTTATTATGAAATTATAAGACAAAAAACAGCGACGTTAATTGCTGCTTGTTGTAGTTTAGGTGCTGCTTCTGTAAAGCCTAATTCTCAAGAAGTAGAATCGATGAGAAAGTTTGGAGAATTGATTGGTATGGCATTTCAAATTAAGGATGATCTATTCGATTATGGTCAAGAAGCGATAGGCAAACCCACAGGTATAGATATTAAAGAACAAAAAATGACGTTGCCTTTAATATATGTATTAAATAATTGTACTAAAAAAGAAAAATCGTGGCTGATTAATTCAGTTAAGAACCACAATAAAGATAAGAAACGTGTAAAAGAAGTTATCACTTTCGTTAAAAATAATGGAGGATTAGATTATGCGGTTTCTAAAATGAAAATATTTCAAGAGGAAGCTCTTAATTTATTAAATAAATATCCCGAATCACCTTATAAATCTTCATTAATATTAATGGTGGATTATGTTATTGATAGAAAAAAATAGAGGTTAAAATAAGTCTAAATTAAGAATGTTTTCATCGGTGGGTAAGTAGTCGTAACATCTCCAAAAAATGTCACCTCCACCATTATATTTCCAAACAATATCATTATTTGGTGTCACCTCCCAAAAACCATAATCACCTTCGGCTATCAAGGTATTTCCATTTTGTAAACGTACAGCTCCAGAAACTCGACCAAAATAAAAGTCTGGATTTGTAAAATTCCAAATTATCGTTGGTTCATTATTTGTATTTGGTAGTAGTGAAAAGCTCTCTGGCAGATCTAGTTCAAAAACCGTTGATTGACTCACGTTATTACCATTTCCATAGACTAAAATGTTTCCTGCTCCAGGTTTATTATCTTCTAGTAGATTTGGGAAGTGGTTATTGTAAAACAAACGTTGTCCTTGAGTGTTTTTATAAGCTTCGGGATTACCGAATCGATAAAGTAGGTTACCACCTTTATTGTAATTTCCACCAGAATTTGTAGCTGCTTGGGTTGTCGTTGTGCTGTGATCTATCACCCAAACTTCATGATAATAATTTACACTCAAATAAATTACGTCCTTGTCTGTATCATAGTCAATGCCATTAGCGTGCATAATATCTCCATTATCAACAATGTCGTAATTAAAATCTATGAGTTGAGGATTGTCACTTACATTACCATAGTTAGGCAACGTGTTGAATTTGTCTTGTATAATATGGTCAAAGCTATGCCACTCCCATACTATTTGATTTGTGCTTGGGTTAACTTCAACCAGAACTTCTGGAAAAATATCAGTTGTTATTGTATCCACACCAGCTAGAGCTGCCTCATTGCTAGTAATTCTTTCCCAAGCAATAAATAACACATTACCATTTGGTAGCAATTCTAAATCATGGTGAGCAATTTTATTCTCAGATGCATAGCTATATTCCCATTCAGTACTTCCATCAGGATTTAAGATTTTTAATATGCCTCCGTAACCACCAAAAGATATTTCTGGACTATCAGATTTAAAAATTCCAAGTAACTTACCGTTCGGAAGAATTTCTAAATCATTACCTAGATTATCTTCAAATGTCCATTCATATACTTTAAAACCTTCTTTATTTAATAAATAAGATGTATTACTGCCGTTTTTAACAGCTAAAACATATCCATTTTCAATAAGATCTCCGTTGTATACTTCAACATTATCCGATATAGTGATTATGGTATTTGATTGGTCATCATCATTACAACTAAGTAATAGAAGTGTAATCCCAATTAAAACTAGAAAAGGCAAATGTTTCATATTTGTTTTATTGTAAAATTAATAGTATTAATTATTAGAGCAAATTATTAAAACTATATTTAAATAGTTTTTTACTGAAGATTATTTTTTAATTAAATTATAATATTTTTTTTTATTCATAATAGCTTGTAAATAAGTAGTTTGTGATTTTTATTAAATAATTTTAATTTTTGAAGCAACCTTTGTTCACAAATTAGCGTCTTTATAAATAGAAAGCAATCTAAGCGTATTTAGAACTTAAAACTAAACATGAAAGTTATTCAACTTCATAAAAACGAAACGACACTCATACAACGCGCTGCGAAACAAAATCGTGAAGCACAACATGTTTTATATGAGCTACATGCGCCAAAAATGCTAAGCGTTTGCAGGTACTATATTAAAGATGTTCACCAAGCAGAAGAGGTAATGTTGAATGGTTTTTTTAAAGTATTTAAATATTTAAAATCATTTAAAAATGAAGGCAGTTTTGAAGGATGGATAAGACGAATAATGGTACGTGAAGCTATTTCTTATTTAAGGCAACAAAAGAACATTGAATTTGCTGTAGAAGATGATTATCTAGAACATGATTCTTCTAACAATATAAATTCAAATATAGAAGTAGCAGAAATACAACAAGTCATAGATAGTTTGCCAGAAGGTTATCGAATGGTATTTGTGATGTATGCTATAGAAGGGTATAAGCATCAAGAGATTGCTAAACTATTAAAAATTTCTGAAGGCACATCAAAATCGCAATTATTTAAAGCGCGACAAATGCTTCAGAAGAAAATTAAAGAATTAAATAACAACAGTTATGGCTCCAATTAAATTTGAAGAAAATATAAAAGATAAGCTCGAAAAGCGAATCTTATCTCCATCATCAGAAGGCTGGTCTAAATTAGTTGATCGATTAGATGAAGATGAAAAAAAATATAAAAAACCAATGTATTGGTGGTTGAGTATTGCAGCAGGTTTGCTGATAATGGTGGCAGTATCGTTTCAGTTTTTTAATACTGACGAGTCAGAAAATGTGTTGCCTCAAATGGTTGAAGAAAATGTAATAGAGGGACAGTTAAATAATAAAAAAATAGAAGATGAAAAATCTATTAATTTAGTTATTCAAGAGGATAGGGTAGAGGATCAATTAGAAGATAAAAAAGAAACTTTACCTATAATTAATAAATCAGAGATCATTAATTATAAAAAAAACACTGAAAGAAAAACTAAGAAGCTTATAAGACTTGCGGAACAAAATGATTTAAAAGACGTTGAAAATTTAATTAATAATAAAGAAATCAATAACCAAGCAACAATAATTGAAGATGCGTTAATAAATGAAACTTTAGCAGTTGCAATTCAAGAATCAAAAAATGAACAGTCAGGTGTAAGTGATAAAGAAATAGATTCTTTATTAAAAGTGGCTAGTAAAGAGCTTTTCAAAGAGAGAATAAATATAGAAACTACCAAAACAGTTAATGCAAAAATGCTATTAGAAACTGTGGAAGATGAAATGGGGCAATCCTACAGAGGAAAAGTATTTGAAGCTTTAAAAGAAAGTTATAAAACTGTTAAAACAGCAGTTGTTAATCGCAATAACTAATGCCTCGCTGAGCGAAGTCGAAGAGCGTTAAATTCAGAATCAAATTAAATAAACATCAATAAATCAAAAAACGAACAGTTATGAATACAATTACTAGATTATTAGTGTTCTTGATATTAATTCTATCATTTGCCACAATACAAGGACAGACCAAAGAATTAGATTCAATTAAAGTTGCTAAAATGAATGACAAAATTAGTGACTTAGAGGAGGATAGAACTAAAATTGAAGAACAAGAGAAGTCTATTTTGAAATTAAAGATTTCTAAAATTAATAAACGTTTAGATAGTAAAGAAATTACAGCAGAAGAAGCTGAAAATCTTAAAAAAGAAGCGGCTAAAACTGCGGCACTTAACATAGAAAATCGTCGTGAAATAATAGACCAAAAAATAGCACTTTTACAGAGAAACGGATATGATGCATACCAATATAAAAGAGTTGACGAAGGAAATCGATTGATTCTTAGAATTGGTGGTGATGAGAGTACAAGTGAGAGCTTTATTTACGTTGGAGATAGGGCAGATGATAAGCCAAGAAAGTATGATAGAAGAACAACAGAAGATATCGTCTTTGCTTTCGGGTTTAATAATACATTAACCGACGGTCAGGATTTAGAAGATTCTCCATACAAATTGGGAGGCTCTGGGTTTATTGAATTAGGTTACGCATGGAAAACTCGAATCTTTGAAAATACGAACTTTTGGAGATTAAAATACGGTTTCTCTATGCAATGGAATAAGTTAAAGATTAAAGATAACAACTACTTAGTTAATACAGATGGGAATATTTCATTGCAAGAATATCCCTTAGATGCCGATAAAATAAAATTTAGAACAACAAACCTAGTTATTCCTATGCATCTAGAATTTGGACCTTCTAAAAAGATTGAAAAGGAAGATTACTTTAGGTATTCAACATTCAAAAAATTAAAAGTCGGTTTAGGTGGATATGCAGGTTTAAATATTGGAAACATGCAAAAAATAAAATACAAAGAAGATGGAGAGCGTGAAAAAGATAAGCAACGCGACCAATTAGAAGTTAGTGAATTTATTTATGGATTAAGCGGTTATGTGGCTTTAGGAAATGTGGCCCTATATGTTAAATACGATCTGAATCCATTGTTTAAAAATCAAGTGGTAGACCAAAATAACATATCTGTTGGATTACGATTTGATATGGATTAAATCAATCAATCAATCAATCAATTTTTGAGTGTTAGAAAAGCCTAAGTCTAAATTTTAGATTTAGGCTTTTTGTATTTTAAATTAGTAATTTAATAAAGCTTCAATTTTAGCTTTTATTTTTTCAGTTGAAGGAATCATGGTTTGCTCTAAAGTTGAATTCAAAGGAATTGCAGGCATATTCTCACTACCAATAGTCATCACTGGTGCGTCTAAATATTTAAAGCATTCTTCTTGAATTTTTCCAGCTAATGCACGTGCAAAACTATTGTTTGAAGGTTCTTCTGTCACAACCAAACACTTTCCTGTTTTCTTAACCGATGTCATAATCGTGGCTTCATCTAAAGGAAACAACGTACGTAAATCAATCACTTCTATCTGATCTTGCATCCCTAATTCTTCCGATGCATTCATTGCCCAATGTACTCCCATTCCATAAGTCACAATAGTTAAGGTTTCTACATTTTCTTGTTTCCAGATTTCTTGTAAAACCCAAGCTTTACCAAAAGGCAATACATAATCTTCGCTCGGCTCAACAGATGTTGCACCCTGCGTTCCTGGTACTTTAGACCAATATAAACCTTTGTGTTCTAAAATGACAACCGGATTAGGATCGTAGTAAGCCGCTTTCATTAAACCTTTTAAATCTGCTCCATTACTTGGATAGGCTATTTTAATACCACGAATATTAGTAATTACAGATTCTACTGAAGATGAATGATAAGGTCCACCACTTCCATAAGCACCAATTGGTACACGCAAAATCATAGAAACCGGCCATTTTCCATTAGATAAATAACAACTTCTACTGACTTCTGTAAATAACTGATTTAAGCCAGGCCAAATATAATCTGCAAACTGAACCTCAACAATGGGCTTTAATCCAACGGCACTCATACCAACGGTAGAACCGACAATAAAAGCTTCTTGAATTGGTGTATTAAACACACGATCGTCTCCAAATTTTTGCGCTAATGTTGCTGCTTCTCTAAAAACACCACCAAGTCTTCCACCTACATCTTGCCCATAGAGTAAACATTCTTTGTGCTTTTTCATCAGCTCTTCTACTGCGAATAAAGCGCAATCTACCATCACGACTTTCTCAGAACCTTCTGGTGAACGTGTTCCTTTTTCCTCAGTAATTGGGGTGGATACAAAATCGTTGGTAAATAAATCTTCCGGTTTTGGGTCTTCAGCCAATAACGCTCTTTCAAAATCGGACTGCACTTTCGCTTTCGCGGAATTTTCTAGCTCTAAAACGTCTTGTTCTGAAAATCCTGCATCTAGTAATTGTTGTTTTAAAACTGGATAAGGATCACGAGAGCGTGCTTCTTCTAAATCATCACGATACCATTCCATTCTTACTCCTGAAGTATGGTGATTTAATAATGGTACTTTTGCGTGTACTAAAAATGGTCTACGCTCTGCACGAATAGTTTCTATGACTTTTTCTAATGCTTCGTAGCTTTCCGTAAAGTTTGCTCCATCTATTGAGATAGCGTCTAAACCTTTAAAGCCTTGTGCATATTCAAAAGCATTTTGCGCTCTTGTTTCTGCTGCATTGGCACTAATATCCCAACCGTTATCTTGCACTAAATATAAGATTGGCATTTGCTTTAATGCTGCCATTTGAAAAGCTTCGGCTATTTCACCTTCGGTTACCGATGCGTCTCCTAAAGAACACACCACCAATGGCAAATCTTTAAGTGTTTTATCGTCTAAACCTTGTAATTCTTTATACTGCATTCCCATAGCAACTCCTGTTGCTGGAATGGTTTGCATTCCTGTTGCAGAAGATTGGTGTGGAATTTTAGGTTTATCGTCATCCTTTAAACTAGGATGCGAATAGTAAGTTCTTCCGCCTGAAAATGGATCGTCTTTTTTAGCCAACAATTGCAACATTAAATCGTAAGGCTTTAAACCAAAAGATAATAACATGGCATCGTCTCTGTAATATGGAAATGCATAATCTTGAGGTAATAATTGTAAACCTAAAGCAATCTGAATAGCTTCGTGTCCACGAGATGTTGCATGTACGTATTTTGAAACTTGTTTAAAATTAGCTTCGTATAATTCTGCCATTGCTTTTGCTGTGCAGAGTTTTGAAAATCCTTTTTTTAGTGTTTCTTTTTTCATCTAAACCAATTCCTTATTTACTTTAGTCATCCAGTTAAATTGGTCGTCTAACTTACCCGTTTTAATAGCATTCAAGGTGTCATTGACCTCTAATCCAATTGGACTTTCATCAGAAACATGAATAGTTTCGCCTTCTAATCCGATTTCTTGAATGTATGCTATACCAACGGCTGTTCCTGTTCCGAAGGCTTCTTCTAAAGTCCCGTTTTCTGATGCTGTTTTAATTTCATCGATAGTAATTTTTCGTTCTGTTACCGTAAAATTCATAGCACGCAACATCTCTATAACACTGGCTCTTGTGATGCCATGCAACACAGAACCGTCGAGTTCTGGTGTGATAAATTCCCCATTAATTTTGAAGAAAATATTCATGGTGCCAACTTCTTGAATATACTTATGTTCTGCGGCATCTAACCATAATACTTGGTCGTAACCTTTGGCTTTTGCTAATTCTGTTGGACGAATGGCTGCTGCATAATTTCCAGCTGCTTTAGCTTCACCAGTTCCACCTTGTGCTGCTCTAATGAATTGCTTTTCTGCCCATAATTTGATGCGTTTACTAAAAAATGGACCTGCTGGTGACGCCATTATTATAAACTTGTAATGTGTTGCTGCACGCATACCAATAAAGGGCTCATCGGCATACATGAATGGTCTTAAATAAAGAGCGCTTCCATCGGTCGGCGGAATCCAATTGTGCTCTAAACCCACTAATTCTTTGAGTCCTTCTACAAATAAATCTTCAGGTATATGAGGCATTCCCATACGATCCGCACTTTTGTTTAAACGCTTAGCATTTTCTTCTGGTCTAAATAACATGGGTGTACCTTCGGTGTCTTTATAGGCTTTCATCCCTTCAAAAATAGCTTGTCCGTAATGTAGAGCCATTGCTGCTGGATGCGTTGGAATTAATCCCATAGGAATAATTCTTGGGGTAACCCATTCTCCGTTTTCGTAGTCGCAAATAAACATGTGATCGGTGAATGTGGTGCCTAATGGAATATTATTGAAGTCTAAGGCATCAACTTTTGATGTTTCTACTTTAGTGATTGAAATGTTAGATTTCATATATGTATGTTTTTTTAGAGTGTTTAAAACACCCCTAAAGTCCCCTCAAGGGGACAATTCTGAATTTATATTTCTCTATTACTATCAAATTGTTCAAAATAATCGGCTACGCGTCGTACAAAGCTTCCGCCTAAAAAACCATCTACGACTCTGTGGTCGAATGATAATGATAAATACATCATGCTACGAATAGCTATTTCATCTCCTTTTTCAGTGGCGATGACTTCTGGTCTTTTCTTAATTATTCCCAATGCTAAAATGGCAACTTCTGGCTGATTGATTATTGGTGTTCCCATAACGCTTCCAAAGGTTCCTACATTAGAAATGGTAAAAGTGCTGCCTTTTATATCGTCTCCTGCTAGTTTGTTTTCTCTAGCCTTTCCTGCTAATTCGTTTACGTTACTCGCGATCTCTTTTAAATTTTTAGTATCTGCATTTTTTACTACAGGAACTATTAAATTACCGCTTGGTAATGCGGTTGCCATACCAATATTAATGTCTTCTTTTACAATAATGTTATTACCATCGACAGAAGCATTAATGTTTGGAAAATCTTTAACGGCTTTGGCTACGGCTTCTACAAATAAAGGTGTGAATGTTAAACGCTCTCCATGTTTTTCTTGAAAGGCAACTTTGTTAGCATTACGCCAGTTGACCATATTTGTCATATCTGCCTCTACATAAGCAGTAACGTGAGGTGATGTATGTTTTGAGTACACCATGTGATCTGCAATCATTTGGCGCATGCGATCCATTTCGATGACTTTCCCTTTGCCTTTATCGAAATTTAATTGCGGAATTCTATAAGCCGTTGGGTCTTGCGTTACAGCTTGTGCAAATTTATAAGGTTGTCCGTCTTCTATATACTGAAAGACGTCACTTTTGCGTAATCTGCCTTCATTTCCTGTTGTAGGTATTCGTGCTAATTCTTCAAAGCTAATATGATGTTCTTTGGCTATGTTTATAATTAATGGCGAAAAGAAAGTGTTAGTATTATTTGCCGAAAATGAAGTTGAATTCGAATTGGTAGGCTGCTGAACTGGCTTTGGTCTTTTAGTCTTAGCCTTGTTCTCGACTGCGCTCGAAGGGACAGCTTTAGATTCATTTAGTGTTTTGGATTTCTTCACTTCTTTTGAAAGGTCTAAAATCGCTAGAACTTCTCCTACAGGAACCACATCTTTAGCTTGAAACATGGTTTTTACTAATGTTCCAGATGCAGGTGCAGGTACTTCGTTATCTACTTTATCTGTGGCAACTTCAAGAATAATATCTCCTTCTTCAAATGCATCGCCTTCAGCTATTAACCAATTGATAATAGTACCTTCAGTTATGCTTTCACCCATTTTGGGCATCTTTAATTCAAAAGTAATCAAGCTAGTATAGTTTAGGATTATAAGAATTAAAGATAATGTATATCGAATTACACAATTGTTAAAATCTTTTAATTTACTATTGAAAAGGATGTCATTCTTTAATTAATGAATACTGCAGATTATTTAACTTTTAATCCTTAAATTTACTGCTTTAAAACAACTAATTTTCTCATGCCACACACTCTCGATAAAATAGACACACAACTACTAGCTATACTTCAAAAGAATAGCAATCGGACGACCAAAAGTATTGCTGAAGAACTCGGCATGAGCACTTCACCAATATTTGAACGCATTAAAAAATTAGAAAAGGAAGGTTATATTGAAAAATATGTGGCTGTTTTAAACAATAAGAAAATCGGCTTAAAACTGACTGTTTTTATAGGTATTACCTTGCAAGGGCATACCCGAAGTTATTTGGAAAAGTTTGTAAAGGAAATTAATAACTTCCCGGAAGTTGTAGAATGCCACAGAGTCAGCGGAAACTTTGACTATTTATTGAAACTCGTCGTTGAAGATATTGAGGCTTATGAAACCTTTATCATTTCAAAATTGACGCTACTTCCTTATCTAGGAAATGTACAAAGTTTGATTGCGCTATCGACAAGTAAAGAAACGAATGAGATTGATTTGAGTAGGGTGTTGTAGACCTGTAAGGTTTTGAAAACCTGACAGATATTTAATATTAAGGATTGAAAATAGGACTTCTCGATACAATTCCTATAAAAAATCGGAATCACTCGAAGTGACATCAGTTTACTTTTTGAATGTTTCTCGAAGTGTTTTATAAATATCATCCTGCATTTTCATATTCTCAGGCACTTCACGAAGTGGCTCTACTTCCTTTAAAGATTCATGACAATCTGCAGGCAATTGCTGATACAACTGTGTACCTTTAGTTTTCCAAGCAATCATTTCGTCCGTGATACCTCTGATTATTTTAGCAGGATTACCAACCACTAAACTTCTGTATGGAATTTTAGTTTCGGCTTTTACGAAAGACATGGCTCCGATTATACACTCGTCGCCAATTTCGGCATCATCCATGATTACGGTGTTCATTCCAATTAAGCAATTCTTACCAAGATTTGCGCCATGAATAATAGCTCCATGACCAACGTGTGCACTTTCTTTAAGCGTGATAGACTTACCAGGAAACATGTGTACAGTACAGTTTTCTTGGACGTTTACACCATCTTCTAAAATGATTTGTCCCCAATCGCCACGTATTGCTGCTCCTGGACCAATGTAACAGTTTTTGCCAATGATGACGTTTCCTGTTACTGCTGCTAATGGATGCACGAAACTTGATTCGTGTACGACAGGTGTGTAATTTTTGAAAGAATAAATTGCCATATTTTTATCAATTTGAATTACATCTACAAGGTGCCTAAAACCTTGCAGGACAGATTATTTATAAGTCTTTAATTTCTCTTTTGTAAAATCGCTTAACACCAACTTACCACTTGTTGCAGCGCGTTCTGCTAATAAGGCATCCCAATGGTCTGTTCCTTGCCAGAATACTTTTTTCATTTCTAACATGGCTTCTATATTGTAAGTACATAAATGCTCTGCTGTTGTTTTTACAGCTCCATCTAGTTCTTCTGTGTTTTCATAAACTTGGGTAAATAAGCCTTTTTGTTTTGCCCATTCTGCAGGATAAAATGTGTTGGCGTCTATAGCAATTTGCGACATGGCGCTTAATCCCATTTTACGCTCTATTGCTGGCCCAACTACAAAGGGTCCAATACCAATATTTAATTCGCTTAACTTAATAGCTGCGAATTTGGATGCCATACAGTAATCGGTTGCAGCAGCTAGTCCAACGCCACCACCAACGGTTTTCCCTTGAATGCGGCCGATAATAAATTTCGGACATTTACGCATTGCATTAATTACGTTTGCAAATCCTGAAAAGAATACTTTCCCTGTTGCTGCATCGTTAATGTTTATTAACTCTTCAAAGCTTGCTCCTGCGCAAAAGGTTCTGTCTCCGCCACTTTTAAGAACGACCACTTTAATGGCGTCATTAGTTCCAGCGTCTGTAATGGTTTGCGCTAGTTTTGCTAAAACATCTCCGGGTAAGGAATTGTGTGCAGGATGGAAAAACTCGATGTATCCTACTTCGTTTTGTATATCTATTGTTACGTATGGTTGCTTTTCTGACATAATTATATTAATCCAAATTGTTCAAAATGATGATTCAAATGTTTTCTTTCTAGTAAATACGATTCGTATTTATTCAATTCTCCGAAAACTAAATTCTTTAGTTTAGCTTCTGGATTTTCTTTAAAAAATTCTATATACTTTTCACGTTGCGCTTTAAACTTTTCAATAGCTGTTGCTAAATCCGGATGCTTTAGAGGTTCTAAAGTGTCTTTTTCCAATTGAGGAAATTGTGAGTTCTTAGGGAACTTATCATAGTTCCATAAACTATTATGCACTTTATCTAAAATGGTTGAAGGTGTTGCGATTTCAAAACCTTGAATTTCTCCGGATGCGATTTTATACGTATATTCTAAATGCTCAATCATGTGCTGTGCCGTCATAATTCCCCATTCAGGTTTCATATCTTCTTGTAATGCAGAAAGACATGCATTGATTTTATCTTCCGTCATTTCCACCAAAGTTTCTTGCTTTTTTTCCACCATTGTTAAAATGGTTGCTACAGCTACTAACGGACTATCTTTTTCGGTTTTCTTACTTTCTGGTCGGTTTTCAAAATTAGCATCAAATACCTCCACATGCCATTTTACAATTCCGCTAGGGTGTTCTGCGGAAGCAACATCTCTATCTACTTTTTCTTTACACGTTAAACGCACATAAATGGTATCGTTATGATATAATGGTCTTAAAAATCGAATGCTATCCAATCCATAATTTGCTGCAACTGGTCCTTTATTTGGATACACGAATAATCCTGCTGCTGCTGAAATAATAAAATAACCATGTGCGGTTCTTTTTTCGAAAATACTTCCGTCTAAAGATGTAATATCGGTATGTGCATAGAAGTGATCCCAAGTTAAATTGGCAAAATTCTGGATATCAGTATCTGTTAACGTACGCTTGTGTGTTTTTAAAGACATTCCTGGTTGGATGTCTTCCCAATGGTATTTAAACGGATGCTGTTCTGCTTCCTTATATTTTGCATTTTGCTGGTAAATACCAGTAATTTCTGTAATTGTTGTTGGCGAACCTTGGATTGCTGTACGTTGTAAATAATGTTTTATTCCACGCATTCCTCCCATTTCTTCTCCACCTCCTGCACGACCTGGACCTCCATGTACTAAGTATGGTAATGGCGAACCATGACCAGTACTTTGCTTGGCACTTTCTCTATTTAGAACTAATATTCTTCCGTGATGCGATGCAGCATTTATCACATAGTCTTTAGCAATTTTATCATCGTTTGTGGCAATAGATGACACTAACGACCCTTTACCCATTTGCGCTAAAGTAATCGCTTCGTCTAAGTTTTTATAAGGCATTATAGTACTTACTGGTCCGAAAGCTTCGCGTTCGTGAATCACTTTATTTTGAAACGGATGATCTGCTCGTAATAAAATCGGACTGATAAAAGCCCCTTTTTTGGCATCTGCACCAATAGTATTTATTTCATCTAAATTACCATATACAATTTGTGCTTCTTTAGACAAATCGTTGACCGAATCACGAACCGCTTGTACTTGTTGATGACTGACTAAAGAACCCATTCTAACTTCTTTCAATCTTGGGTCTCCAATGGTCACTTTATCTAGTGCTTTTGACAATGCGGATTGTACATCTTCTACTAAATTTTCTGGAACAATAATTCTACGTATCGCAGTACATTTTTGTCCAGCTTTCACTGTCATTTCTTTTCGGACTTCTTTGATGAATAAGTCGAATTCTGGTGTTCCAGGAACTGCATCTTCTCCTAAGATAGATGCGTTTAAAGAATCGGCTTCCATAGTGAAAGGTACAGATTCTTGTATTAATTGTGGATGCGCTTTTAATAAGCGTCCTACTTTTGCTGAACCAGTAAAAGTGACTACATCTTGAGACTCAACAGTATCTAAAATGGTTTTTACGGTTCCATTTATAATTTGTAATGCGCCTTCTGGTAAAATACCGGAAGCGATTATTTCTTTAGCAACAGCCTCGGCTAAATACGATGACGAAGGTGCAGGTAACACCACAGCAGGAACTCCAGCCATCCAGTTTACTGCACATTTTTCTAACATTCCCCAAACTGGAAAATTAAAAGCGTTAATATGCACAGCCACTCCTTTTTTAGGAACCATAATATGATGCGCCATAAAGCGTCCGCCACGAGATAAATCGATAGCGTCACCTTCTACGTGATACGGTTGATTTGGAAACAGTTTACGCAAGGAAGCATTCGCGAATAAGTTTCCAAATCCACCTTCGATATCGATCCAACTATCTACTTTAGTAGCTCCTGTTCTATAACTTAATTCGTAAAATGCATTTTTCCTTTTAGTAAGATATAAGGCTAAACTTTTAAGCATATTTCCACGTTCTTGGAAAGTCATTTTACGAAGAACTTCTCCTCCTTTTGTTCTTCCGTAGTTTAGAATTTCTGGAATATCTAAACCTTCAATTGCAACGCTAGTGAATGCCTCACCTGTTACAGCATCTAGAATTGGTGTTCCTTCTTCTTTACCTGTTGTCCAGTTTCCTTGAACGTAATGCTCTATTTTATTCATTATTTTTACTTTATAGTGGATTCCTGCCTGCGCAGGAATGACAAAACTTTAATTAATCACTAACCTTAGTTAATAAGCGCGACCCTTGTGGTAACTCCCAAACTATATTATAAATTCACATTTTCAATAATTGCTGTATAACCTTGACCAACACCAATACACATAGTAATTAACGCGTATTTTTTATTCTGTTCCTTCAACTCTAACGCAGCAGAATAAGCAACTCTTGCTCCAGTAACACCAAGCGGATGACCAATAGCAATTGCGCCTCCATTTGGGTTTATTCTTGGATCGTTATCAGCTAATCCCCAAGCACGAATACAAGCCAAAGCTTGCGCTGCAAAGGCTTCGTTAAGTTCTATAATGTCCATATCATCCATGGTTAAACCTGCTTTTGCCAATGCTTTATTTGAAGCTTGCACAGGACCAATTCCCATGATTCTTGGCTCTACACCAACGACTGCCGAACTTACAATTCGTGCTAATGGTTTTAGATTGTATTGTTGCACAGCCTCTGCTGACGCGATAATAGTTGCTGCTGCACCATCGTTTAATCCTGATGAATTTCCTGCAGTTACACTTCCACCTTCTTTTTTAAAGGCTGGTCTTAGTTTTCCTAAGATTTCTAAAGAAGTTGTTGGTTTTACAAATTCGTCTTTAGAAAAAAGGATTGGGTCTTTTTTACGTTGTGGAATTTCAACAGTTACAATTTCTTTTGCAAGTCGACCGTTTTCTTGTGCTTTGGCTGCTTTCTGCTGGCTCCAAAGTGCAAACTTATCTTGGTCTTCTCTTGAAATATTATATTTCTCTACTAGGTTTTCTGCAGTCATTCCCATGCCATCAGTTCCGTATAATTTCTGCATTTTAGGATTGATAAAACGCCATCCAAAAGTAGAATCGTATAGTTTTGAATCGCCTCCAAATGCCGATGATGGTTTTGCCATTACGTATGGTCCGCGTGTCATGTTCTCAACGCCTCCAGAAATGAATACATCACCATCTCCTGCTTTTATAGCACGATTTGCGTGAATGATTGCCGATAATCCCGAACTACATAAACGGTTTACTGTTTCTCCCGGAACTGTGAATGGCAAGCCTGCTAATAGTGATGACATCCTCGCAACGTTACGGTTGTCTTCTCCTGCTTGGTTGGCGCAACCCATAATAACATCGTCGTAAGCTTCTTTTGGGATGCTTGGGTTTCTTTTTACAACTTCTGAAATTACTAATGCTCCTAAATCGTCTGTACGAACAGCAGATAATGTGCCTTTGTAATTTCCTATTGGTGTTCTTATTCCGTCTATTATGTATGCTTCCATGTTTGAAATTGAAATTGAAATTGAAGTCGAAAATTGAAACTTCTTATTTCAAATTATTATTATTATTTGGCGTTACTTTTTGCTCATACCTACAATGTTTTTAAAACCTCGCAGGAATAGATTAATTTATAAGTGCAGTGAATGTATCTCCGTTTCTAATATCTCCTGTATTGTAGCCTTTCATAAACCACTCTATTCGTTGTTGCGATGTACCATGGGTAAAACTATCTGAATTTACACTTCCTCTAGTTCTTTTCTGAATCGCATCATCACCAACCGCATTGGCAGCGCTCATGGCTTCTTCGATATCTCCTGCTTGTAAATATTTTTTATTGTGATGTGCCCAAACTCCTGCATAAAAATCGGCTTGTAATTCTTGTGCTACCGATAATTTATTGGCTTGAACTTGACCACCTTGTTGTTGTAATTGTCTTACTTTATTAGAGGTTCCAAGAATGGTTTGAATATGATGACCAACTTCGTGCGCTGTGACATAAGCTATTGCAAAATCACCACCTTTAGCTCCGAAACGTGTTTGTAATTCATCAAAAAAGGCCAAATCCATATACAATTTTTGATCTCCTGGACAGTAAAAAGGTCCAGAAGCTGAGGTTGCACTTCCGCAAGCTGTAGAAACCGCATCTGTGAATAATACCATTTTTGGTTCTTTATAATCCCCTAAATTGTAGTCTCTAAATATTTGGTTCCATACATCTTCGGTATCGGCCAAAACAGTTGCCATAAAATCTCCCATTTCTTGTTCTTGGCTGGTTAATTCACGTTGCTCAACTTGTTGAGTCGTTTGACTATTGGCTACTTGCTCTATAATTGGTGCTATTTGTTGTCCGGTTTCACCTCCAAATAATTGTAAAAGAATTACAACTACGG
This sequence comes from Winogradskyella eximia, assembly GCF_003386165.1. Lineage (GTDB taxonomy): Bacteria > Bacteroidota > Bacteroidia > Flavobacteriales > Flavobacteriaceae > Winogradskyella > Winogradskyella eximia. The sequence continues at coordinate 199,581 of NZ_QRDV01000006.1, forward strand.
CAATAACACCACCACCTGCAACCACTTTTCCTTTGCTGCTCATACCACGTTGGTCTTCTAGATTACCACTTTGACGTCTACCTTTCCATTTCATAATTTAATGTATTTACTGTTTTATTGCCAATCTTTTTGCGTTCTGTAAACCACACCTTTAAAAAGCGCGACTAATTCTTCTCCTCGTTTGACTTCAATAATATTAAAACCTAATCTATTTTTTACAGATTCTATTACCGATTCAGCCGTAATATAATCACCTTCATTTAATGCTTCAATATGGTTAATACTAGTTTCAATAGACACGGCATATTTACCATGGGTATTTGCTGCAAATCCGAAAGCAGTATCTGCCAAGGAATAACTAATTCCGCCATGTGCTTTGTTCATGCTGTTTAGCATTTCCTTTCTAATGGTCATTCCGACTTTACAGCGTCCGATTTCGCATTCTAGAATTTCTATTCCTAGCCAAGTGCTGTAGGCGTCTTGGGATAGCATTTTATGTGGAATTTTTTCTCCTTTCATATTCTGTTTTGTCATTGCGAGGACGAAGGACGTGGCAATCTCACTATGAGACTCTTCGCTTCGCTCTGAATGACACTCTAATTAAAAAACGTTTTGTCTTCTCTATTCATTTTACGTAACAACGGACTACAACGGTATCTGTCTTCATGATACTCATTATATAAATCATCTAATTTTGAAACGCACCAATCAATTCCTTTTTCATCTGCCCAAGCCAATAATCCATTTGGATAATTGACACCTTTAGTCATGGCGTTGTCTATATCCTCAGCTGATGCAATGTTTAAAAATAAGGCATCTGCTGCTTCGTTGATGAGCATTACTAATACACGATCGAAAATTTGATTTTTAAGCTCCATTTCCTCCTCGTAAGTTTCAAAAGTTCTTGAATTAGTGTGGTTAGTGCTAATTATTTTCCCGTTCTCATCGTAATTATAATAACCTTTTCCTGATTTTCGTCCTAAATAACCTGCTTCTGAAAATCGTTTTTGGGTTAATGATGGCTTATATCTTGGATCGAAATAGAATGCTGTAAAAACAGTTTCGGTTACTGTGTAATTGACATCGTTTCCTATGAAATCCATCAATTCAAATGGTCCCATTCTGAAATCACCTAAAGACTTTAAGCTATGATCTATGGTTGCAAAATCTGCTAATCCTTCTTCATAAATTCTTAGTGCTTCACCGTAAAATGGTCTTGCCACTCTGTTTACTATAAATCCTGGTGTGTCTTTAGCGACTGCTACAATTTTCTTCCAATCTTTAATGGTTTGTATCGCTTTTTCAAGAACCTCATTTGATGTTTGAATGGCTGGAATAACCTCAACCAATTTCATTAAAGGTGCCGGATTAAAAAAGTGAATTCCTACACAACGTTCTGGTTTATTAAGTGATGCAGCGATTGATGCTATTGATAAACTTGATGTGTTTGATGCAATAATACAATCATCAGCGACATAGCTTTCTAATTCTGAAAACACTTTTTTCTTGATGTCAAGGTTTTCAATAATAGCTTCAATAGTAAGATTTGAATCTGCTAAATCTTTTAGGTTGTTTACGTAAGAGATGTTTGCTTGAATTCTATCTTTTTCAGATGTATCAATTCTTCCTTTTTCAATTAAACGTAATAATATTTTTTCAAGACTTGCTTTAGCTTTATCTAATGCAGCTTGATTAGTATCGTATAACTTTACTTTACAACCAGAAGTTGCAGCAACTTGTGCGATGCCACTTCCCATGGTTCCTCCTCCTATGATTCCTATGTTCATCCTTGTTCCCACGAAAGTGGGTGACTTTTAATTAAACTTTATTTTTTATACCTACAAGGTTTTTAAAACCTTGCAGGATAATTCTAAAAAGGTAGATTTTTCACATCTACATTACCGCCAGATAAAATGATGCCGACGTTCTTATTTTTAAATTCTTCTTTATTATTTAACACCGCTGCAAAAGGAACGGCACATGACGGCTCAATAACAATCTTCATGCGTTCCCAAATTAATTGCATTGCATTTATAATTTCATCTTCTTCAACACGAATAATCTTATCCACATATTTTTGGATAATCGGAAAATTACGATCACCTAAATGCGTTCTTAATCCATCAGCAACGGTATGAAAACTCTCGTTAGTTTCTATTTTACCTGAAATTAATGAGCGATAGGCATCATCTGCTTCCATAGGTTCTCCTCCAATAACTTTACAGTTGTTTGAAAAGTAGTGTGCTGCCAGCGCTGTGCCTGCAATTAATCCTCCTCCTCCAACTGGTGTTAAAATTACATCCAAATTTGGTTGTTCTTCTAACAGCTCAATTGCTGCTGTACTGTTTCCATAAATTACCTCATCTTGATTTGATGGATGTAAAAATGTTGCTCCTTTTTCTTCTTTTATGCTATTGGCAGTTGCTTCTCTTGCTTGGGGTGTCGATTCACATTCTATGATTTCTCCTTCATAAGTCCTAACACCATCTTTTTTAACTTGAGGTGCATTCTCTGGCATTACAATATAAGCTTTAACTCCTAATTTCTGAGCTGCTAATGAAACGGCTTGCGCAAAATTACCTGACGAATGTGTCACCACACCTCGTTGTCTTTCTTCTTCTGAAAGTGATAAAATGGCATTTGCAGCTCCTCGCATTTTAAATGCTCCCATTTTTTGAAAGTTCTCACATTTAAAAAACAAGTTACAACCTGCTTTTTCATTTAACAACTGAGATGTTAGTACAGGTGTATTGTGAATAAAAGGTTTTATTCGGTTGTGAACTTCTATGAGAGTTTGTTTATTCATATTTGTTCTCGATACAAAATTGCAAAAAGCAATTTCACTCGAACTGACGTTAATCTAGTTCCCTTTGAAATTTGGTTGACGTTTTTCTATAAACGCAGCAACACCTTCTGCATAATCATTACTTTGTGCTGCTTCTATTTGTAATTTAGATTCTAAAGCTAATTGCGATTCTAAATCGTTAGTCATAGATTTATTAAATAATTCTTTAATCATACCTAATGCTTTAGTTGGCATATTTGCTAGTTTTAAAGCTAGTTTATTAATCGTTTTGTCAAATTCTTCAGTTGGAACACATTTGTAAATCATTCCCATTTTTTCAGCTTCTTTAGCCCCAATTTTATCACCTAACATCGCTAATGCTAATGCTTTTTGAAAACCTATTAGTCTTGGTAAAAAGAAAGTCCCAGCACTATCTGGAACTAAACCGATTAAACTAAATGCTTGAATGAAGCTTACTTTTTCGTGAGCAACAACAACATCGCAAGCCAAAGCAATATTTGCACCTGCACCAGCTGCGACTCCATTAATAGCACCAATAATTGGTTTTTTAATGGAACGAATTCGCGTAATTATTGGATTGTAATGTTCTTCTAGTATTTTTTTGAATCCAGGGTTTAAATCTGGATTTGTAACTTCTTTTAAATCTTGACCAGCGCAAAATGCTTTTCCGTTTCCTGTAAGCACAATGGCTCTTACTTCTTTATTTGTTTCGCAGGCATCCAAAGTGTCATGTAGTAAAAATGCCATTTCGCGATTGAAACTATTAAATACCTCTGGTCTGTTTAGCGTGATGTATGCTATTTTATTTTCTATTTTTAAAAGTATACTTTTACTCATCTGTTTTTCTTTTATTGTGGATTCCTGCCTTCGCAGGAATGACAAAACTTTTATTTGTTCTCGATACGAAATTGCAAAAAAGCAATTTCACTCGAACTGACATCAGGTTTCTATTTTAAGCACTTGAAATAATCAAATGGTTCTTGGCAATCGTCGCACTGAAATTGTGCTTTACAAGCTGTGGAACCAAACTGACTTACTAATCTTGTGTTTGTTGAACCACAATTAGTACATTTTACGATTCGCTTTCCATTAAGCAATACATCTTTATCTGTTTCTGCATCTAAAGGTGCTGCAATTCCGTAATCTTCTAATGCTTTTCTACCTCTTGGTGTAATCCAATCGGTTGTCCATGCAGGATGTAAAATCAATTCTATTTTAGACTCGTATCCGGCTTGTTTTAATGCTAATTTTATATCATCACCAATGACATCCATTGCAGGACAACCACTGTAGGTTGGTGTGATTTCGACTTTAACGATATTATTTTTTATAAACGCAGAACGTACCACTCCCATATCCATTATGGATAATACTGGAATTTCGGGATCGAAAACTTTTTCCAGAATTGGAATTAAGATTTCGTCTATGTTTTGTTCTTCTGTTATCATGTTCATTTCTCGTGAAAACGGGAATCTTGTTTTATTTCTTCTCGATACGATTCCGATGAAAAATCGGAATCACTCGAAGTGACATTTTGTTTTAATTTTAAGATTAGCTTCGCTGAACCTAAAGGTTTATTTGCCTTCGCAAGAACTTGTTACCATTCCATATTAGGGTAAGCACGTTGCATGTATTGAAGCTCTGCTAATAAATACCCTAAATGTTCGGTGTGAATCCCTTCTTTCCCTCCTTTTTGAAACCATTTTGATTCAGGTGTTTCAAGGGTTGATTCTTCTAAAATCTCACTTACTCTGGCATAATAAGCGTCTTTCAGTTTTGTAACATCAACACCTATTCCTTCTGCAACCATAGCTTTATCTGCTTCGGTTTGATGAAATAACTCATCGGTATACGTCCATAAACCATCAATAGCTTCTTGCATTTTTGCTTTACTTTCTTCTGTACCATCACCTAAACGCTTTATCCAATCTGATGAAAAACGTTCGTGATAACTCACTTCTTTTATACATTTATTCGCAATTGCAGATAATGTTAAATCTGTACTTTTTTGTAATTCCGCAAGAAATGCTAAATGGTAAACATCGAATAAAAACTGACGCGCCATAGTATAGGCGAAATTTGTATTTGGCTGTTCTACCAACAAAACGTTTTTATACTCGCGCTCTTTACGAAGCATGGCGATATCATCTTCTGTTCTATCATCACCAGCAATTTTTGTTGCATACTGAAAATAGCTTCTTACTTGTCCGAATAAATCTAATGAGATATTTGTACAAGCAATATCTGTTTCTAAACTAGGACCATGACCTGTTAATTCTCCTAGTCTTTGACCGAGAATTAGACTATTGTCTGCGATACCTAGAATGTAATTATATAAGTTTTCGTTTTTCATCTTCAGTGCCCACGAAAGTGGGTATCTATTAATTAAACGTTTTTAAGTTTCCCACTTTCGTGGGAATTGTAATTAGAGCATAGCTTCAATTACATATGCTTCACCTCGTCTGGTAAATCGTAAAATGTTGGGTGACGATATACTTTATCGTGAGCAGGCTCAAACATCTCTCCATTATTTTCTGGATTTGATGCTGTAATGTTTTTAGATTTTACAACCCAAATGCTTACACCTTCACTTCTTCGTGTGTATACATCGCGTGCGTTTTCTAAAGCCATATCTTCATCTGCTGCGTGTAAACTTCCGCAGTGACGATGTTCTAATCCGTTTTTACTTCTTACGAAGACTTCCCAAAGTGGCCAGTTTTTTTTATCAGACATAATTTATATGTATTGTTTCATCTTATTCTCGATATTATTTTCTTTGATTTCGACTGCTTTCAATCTGACAGAAAATCATTCGAACTGACGATGAAATTTAAATTGCTTGTTTTTGTTTTCTTGCTTGTTTCTTTTCTGCATATGCCATTGCAGCATCACGAACCCATTCTCCTTCTTCCCATGCACCAACTCTTGCTTTCATTCGTTCTTTGTTCATTGGTCCGTGGCCTTTTACGACTTGCCAAAACTCATCCCAATCAATTTCTCCAAAATCGTAACACCCTTTTTCGTCGTTCCATTTTAAATCTGGATCAGGAATTGTGAGTCCGATTAACTCAGCTTGAGGCACGGTTTGATCTATAAATTGCTGACGTAAATCATCATTCGATTTACGTTTTAATTTCCATTTCATGGATTGTTCTGTGTGAATAGACTCTGCATCAGTTGGGCCTAACATCATAAGACTTGGCCACCACCAACGATTTAAAGCATCTTGTGCCATATCTTTCTGTTCTGGTGTGCCATTTGCTAGTTTCATCATTATCTCGAAACCTTGTCTCTGATGGAAACTTTCTTCTTTACATACACGAATCATGGCTCTTGCGTAAGGGCCATAAGATGTATTACAGAGAGGTACTTGATTAATAATTGCTGCGCCATCTACTAGCCAGCCAATCGCTCCCATATCTGCCCAAGTTATTGTTGGGTAATTAAATATTGAAGAATATTTTGCTTTACCAGTATGCAGTTGCTCGTACATCTCTTCACGAGAAATCCCTAAAGTTTCAGTGGCTGAATACAGGTATAATCCATGACCAGCTTCATCTTGAACTTTAGCTAATAAGGCTACTTTTCGTCTTAACGAAGGTGCTCTTGTAATCCAATTGCCTTCAGGAAGCATGCCTACAATTTCTGAATGTGCATGTTGCGACATTTGCCTAATATGTGTTTTACGATATTTTTCTGGCATCCAATCTTTAGGTTCAATCTTTTCGTCACGAGCAATTCGTGCTTCAAATTGTGCTTCTAAATTTTTAATTTGTTCTTCACTCATCATAATAGCTATTCGCTATTGGCTTTTGGCCTTTAGCATGTTGAACTTAATTTTTCTTTTTCAATATATTTTTCAAATTCCTGAATTGGCAGGAATAACAAGTCTTTTTTAAACATCAAAGTCTACCACAACTTTCTCTGTTGTTGGTACTGCTTGACAACTTAGCACCAGTTGTTGTGCAACTTCTTTATCGTCTAGCGCATAATTAATTTTCATCTCAACAGCACCTTCAATAACTCTACATTTACAAGTACTGCAAACACCACCTTTGCAAGCAAATGGTAAATCAGCACCTGCGCCTAAAGCAGCATCTAAGATGTTATCGTATTCTTTAGTCATGGTGAATAAGAATTCTTTTCCTCCATCAACTATAGTGACTTCAATGCCTTCTACATTTTGCTGTGCCAGTCGCTCTGCTCGTTTTATATCTTCTTCTGAAAGTCCGGTTACGAATAATTCAAAGTGCACTAATTCTTTTGGTAAGCCTGCATTAATAAGATACTCGCTAACGTAATTTACCATTTTTTCAGGTCCACAAAGAAAGACTTCACTTGTATCTGGAATATCAATAAAAGTCTTTATTAGAACCTTCATTTTTTCATCGTCGAATCGTCCATTAAACAATTCGATATCTCTTCGTTCTTTTGTTAAGAAATAATAGATTTCTAGTCTTCCGAAATATTTATTTCTAAGCTGTTCTAGTTCTTCTTTAAAGATAATAGATTTTGCTGTCTTATTTACATAAAACAGTTTGCAAGTGGCATTTGGCTCTTGCCCTAAGTGGGCTTTAATCATGGAGAGTACAGGTGTAATACCACTTCCGGCAGCAAAAAAGAGATAATTTTTAGAAGTTTCTGGTTTTACAGGAACACCAAAAGTTCCGCTTGGTGCCATAATTTCTAATTCGTCTCCTGTTTTTAATTTTTCATTTATAAAGGTAGAAAACTTACCGCCAGGAATTTGCTTCACTGCAACTTGCCATACATTATCTGCTGGATTTGAACACAAGGAATATGAACGACGTACATCTTCTCCGTTTATATCTGCCTTGAGTGTAAGGTGTTGCCCTTGTCTGAATTTAAATGATTCATGTAATTCTTTTGGAATAGCAAAAGTGATAACTGATGTATCTTCTGTTTCCTTATAAATGTTTGCAATCTTTATATTGTAAAAATCTGCCATATAGAATACTTAACGAGTAAACTAACACTTGTTAGTTTGTTTGACAAAGTTATAAAATAAAATCTAAATTATTTGTTAATACCTTTTATCAAGATTTGGCTTAGGGTATTTGTTAATTCTTCTAGGCTAAGATCTTCTTTTTTAGGAATCCAGATGTAGAGTGAGCGCAAGGTGGTTAAAATAGAAAACATCATCACATCTGGTTTTGCATTTACTATTTCGCCAGCTTTTATACCATCTTCTAGTATGGTTTTAAAATCATTTTCGTAATCGCTTCGTAGTTTTTTATAGTAAGTTCTTTGGGTTTCTAGATGCATCCAATCATTATTTAAGGATGCCATTCCGTAGCTGTTTTTACTAGATATATTAACGTGTAATTGAATGATTTTTTTAAGTTTTTCTATACAAGTGTCATTAGATGTGCTAATTTGTTTCATGCCTTCTGTAAACTCTTCAGCTAAAGATATAATGATTGTATTTAAAATATCTTGCTTAGAGTTAATATGATTGTAAAGGCTTGCGGCTTTTATTCCCATAGCTTTGGCTAAATCGCGCATAGTTACTGCACTATAGCCTTTTTCTTTGAAGAGTTTAGCTGCTACTCTTATTATTTCTTGTTGTCTTGTTTCTGTTTTCATAGTTCTGTTGAGCACTAAAATAAGAAGATTTTTTAGTTGAACAGATTTATAGTGTAACTTTGGTTACGTTTGGTTCTAATTGCTTTTCGGAATTTTGACAAAAAATAAATACTATGGGAATATTTAATGCTTTATTTGGAAAATCGACTGATAATGTTGCAGAATATATTGAAAAAGGTGCTGTGATATTAGATGTGAGAACAAAAAGTGAATATCAAGGTGGTCATATTAAAAATGCTAAACATATTCCTGTTCAGGAATTAGGAAATAGAATTAATGAGATTAAAAAACTGAATAAGCCTATTATAGCTTACTGTGCAAGTGGTATGCGTTCTGGTAGTGCAACAAGTCTATTGAAATCAAACGGTATTGATGCTATTAATGGTGGAGGTATAGGAAGTTTACAACGCAAGTTGGGATAACCTTAATTTAGAATGTCTTCTAAGTTCTGAAGTTCATTTAAATCTTGAACTGTACTTTCATTATATTGTAATGTCCAACCTAATGAATTGGTAAGTATAAAGAATTTTGAAAGCTCGCTAATTAATCGATTTTGTGCGTTAGATTTTAAATCGGACGCTTCAATTTTTTTTGCTAAAGATTTTTTTACAGTATCCTTTATATCGTTGTAATCCTTGGCTTCGAATTGATTTAGGAAATCTGCTTGCATATCGTAATATTCAAATTCAGGACTAATCTTAATTTCTTCTTTAGGAATACTAATGATTTGAAGTGTTTTTGTAGCTTCATCAATTTTGTATTCAATTTTACTTAAATCGTAAGCTACTGTGACATCTGCATTGACCACTACAATGGCTTTTTTCTCGGCAGACAAATAATCTCCAAAAATTCCTTTTGAGTTTTTATAGGTAAATACCTCACTAAAATGGCCTTCAGTAACCACTAGCTTACCAACATTTTTAATCTGCTCTTGAATTAAAGCTGTACTTTCTTTTAGTACAATTTTATCTTCTTGTTTGTCTTCACAATATTTAAACGTGAATAAGACAACTAATGTAATAATGACTCCAAATAGTATTTTTCGCATATGCTAATTTAAATATTAAAAAAGAACTAATACTTATGGCTCTGTAATTTTATGAAAAATCTTCAATTTAACATCGATATAATTGTGACTCATTAGGATTGAAGGTGTCTAAATATTGAGACATTATAATTAAATAATTCTTTTAAAACTTAATTAATCCACAACAAACGTAATGAACAAAAGTTTTCCCTCATTAATATTATTGATTTCTTCCTTTTTGATGCAAGGCCAGCAAATAACTTTTCAAAAAAACATTAATTTCCAGGCTAGAGAATTAGAACAAAGTCTCAATAAAAATCGTGATAGTTTATATTTAGAAAGCGATAAAATTATTTACCAGGTTGATATATTTAATGATAACTATTCGAAAAGCATTAGTGTAAATGGTAATGAATCTGTAATCGATCTTGACACTTTACCAGCAGGTAAATTTATTATACAAGCCAGATTAAAGCGCAAATGGATTGTTATGTATTTAGTGAAAAATGAAGCTACGGAAATTTCTGAAAAATCCATAATCGTTGCTGAAGCCAGTAAAGATCAAAATTCCGATAATAATACTTCAGTAAAAAAGTTAACTAAAAAAAGAACTGGATTTTGGGTTGTACATGAGAGTATTACAGGTTCAGGATCTACCAAATCGATGGGTTTTAAAAATAAAGAAGAGGTCTCTAGACTTATCGCCAAGAATAAAGCAGAATTAAACACAGCAATCGCTATGAACAATAAATTGGTTGTATATGAGGTCTATAATACTTCTCAATTTATGCGCAATCAGTTTAAAAATCCTTCATATTTTAAATCTTCGGAATCTAAGGCCTTTAATGTTGTACCTTATTATTCATCGACTTCATATTCTATTTAATATAAATTATAACTCATAATTGTATCTGCATTCGTAATTATAGTAGTTTACTATGCCTTCTAATAGATCAGCAAAAACAGTTTAAGATTTTTTACAGGTAACTACTTGTCTAAAATAAGCTTATGTAAAAGCTTGTATTATTAATCTAATTTAGTTTTAGAGGTTGACACTCTTAATGTGCAATTTCGCCTTCTTTTTTATCTTAATAATATTTAAAATTCATCATAGAATAGATGTAAAAATGATTCCAAATATTATTTTTTAACTAGGTTGATTTTAAATAATTACAAGATAATATATGCTAATTTACGTATAATTAAATCCTGTTTTTTTGCCGTATGTCGTGCATGAGGGTGTATAGTCTATAAAAAATGCAACATATCTTAAATCTATAATAGTTCTGTTGTAAGGTTATAACTTAGTCCCAATTACAAGTAAAACTAGCTGCATTAAGTATGTTGTTTTTGTAATTCCCTCTAATCTAAAAGTGACTATTATGACGAAGAACATATGCACTCTACTTATCCTATTCGCGACTTTAATTAATTATGGTCAGAATTTTACATTAATAAAAAATAACAATCCAAAAGCTAAAGAATTAAAGCATAGTTTAAACCAGACTAAGGATAGTTTATTGTTAGGTTCTGACACTAAGATTCTTCATGCTGAAATTTTTAATGAAGATTTTGAAAAGATTGTTCTCATAGATGGTTTTAAAGCTCAAATCTCATTAGAACACATACCAGAGGGTAAATTTGTTGTCGAAGTTAAATTGGCTGATAAAGTTATAATTATGGGATTGATGCGTTACGACATTCATACTGATGAAGCTAATTCTGAGATGTCAGATAAAAACCATACTATAGCAGAAGGAAAAGGTATGATGTTAGATGAATCTTTAAATGTCATAAAAACAGTGCCTAATAAAAGTATTGTATTCATTTTAACAGGTTCTAATGCAAAACAGCAAACTAAGAAAAATCAAAAATTTTATTGGGTAGTAACCAAGGTTAATAATGAAAGCGGATCTTGCAAAACCATGAAATTGATGGATGAAGAAGCTGTAGGAAGATTGATTTTAAGGCATAAACAAGAATTAAACAGCGTATCTGGTAAATTAAATGAATTAACGGTTTGGGAGGTTTATAACACCACAGAATTCATGGAGCATCAGATGACTAATCCTAATTTTTTCTATTCATTAACGTCAGATTTATTTAATACAACACCGTATTATTCTACACATGCTAAAGTTGCAAACCTCTAGTAATCTGTATTTTATTTTTGAAATTTTGTATAAAAAGCGATCTTGAATTTAATTATGAAATTCTACAAAAAGAAACGTCTTTTTGTACTGTGTTTTTTGTTTTATATCGAGTGCTAATGCATGTTAACCATGGAAATAGGTTGTCTATCTAAATTATAAAATAGTAGAAATATATACTTATATCTTTGATTTTAACAAGGAATTGTACATATTTGCTTTTTCCTTGTGAAAAAATTGTTTCCCCAAAACAAAAAAACCTACTTATGACAAGACTACTACACACAATTGTATTCTTACTTTTGACGACCATTACTTATGGTCAAAAATCTACATTATTTCAAAATGTTAATGTTAGAGCAAATGAGCTTGAACACAACCTTAATGAAGCTGGCGATAGCCTAATTTTTAAATGTGAACGCACGGTTTACGAAGTGGTGATCTTTAATGATGACTTTGAGCGTGTAATAAAGGTAAGAGATACTGAAGCCGTAATTCCAATTGCTGACATTCCTGTTGGTCGATATATTGTTGAAGCATTGCTAAGTGATAAGTTGATTGTTATTACCTTATTAAGAAACGAGTCTTTTAATTTACCTAAACAAGATATTTTGGTTGCTGATAGCTCGGACCTTTTTGGTAAAAAGACAGCACCAAAGAAAGAAGTTGTAGCTAGTATTGAAACATCAATAGAAACCTCTGGAATAGAAGTGGAGGAAGAAGCTGAAATTATAGCGGAAAATGTGCCTCCATTAAATAATGAGATATTTGGTGAAGAAAGTAATATTAAAAAGACAGATTTAGCAGTAGCTGGTAAAAAAGCAGAACCTAAACCTACTGTAGCTAAAGTGGAGAAAAGAGCGCCTGTTAAAGCTAAAGCACCTAAAAAGAGTAGCTTATCATTATTTAATACAAAATCAGAAACAACCACAAAACCTAAAAGATCAACTAGAGTAGTAGATGCTGCTAGAGCAAATAGAATTGTTAGTACTTATTGGGTTGAGTATAAAATTAATAATGGCCAAAGTTCACAAAAGATACAGAAATTAGGAGATCAAGAAACTGTTGATAGAATGATTAGGAAGATTGAAATTGACATGAAAACCAAAGCAGGTCGATTAAATGAGCTTACAGTTTGGACGGTATATGATCCACCTAAATTTGTAGAACACAAAAGATTAAACAAAACCGATTTTACAAAAGTAGCTTCAGAGAGTTATAATATGAAGCCTTACTATAAAAAGGTAAATGAAACAGAGGCAAGTGATTTATAATCACATTTTCTAATAAACACCTTATAGTTATAAAACAAAAAATCTCAGATTAATTATTAATCTGAGATTTTTTGTTTTCTGATATTAAATGACACGTAATAAAATTACTGTTTAAGTTCTAGTTTCTCAGCGAAATAATCACAAAAATCTTTCATAGTTGCTGTCATTTTTTCATCTTGAGTTGCTCTTAAAAAGGTATCGCTCATGGTCACTAAAGTTTGATGGAAAAAAAGCTTCATTTCATCAACAGGCATATCTTTAGTCCATAAGTCTATTTTTAAGGTTTCTTGAGCATTACTGTCCCAAACTGATAACATTATGGCTTTAGCTTCTTCATTGTCAACATTACCATCTTGTGCCGACCAATTTAATTTTTCTGGCACACGGTTTTCATCAAGTTCTACGTTTAATACGATTTTAGATTTTATAACTTTAGACATTATTTTTTTGGTTTAAATTTCGATTTTCTAAATATAATTTCTGGTTCGGTTTGCATAATTGTCATAATGTCTTCGCCTGATGTTTCAGCATAAGCTTTTACAATTTGCCATCCTAAATACTGACCTAAACGTCCAGGAGATTCATTATCTAATTCTAAATAAAATTTAGAGAATGGTGCATCTGCTATAAAACGATTTGGCAATTTAGGATCTGTGTCGTATAAGTGTTCTTTTTCAATGAAATAGCTCCAAATTGGGCTTTCATTTGCTTCTGCCCATTTTAATTGAGCTTCAGTATATCCTATTTTTTCTGCATCAGACTTAAAAGGAATCATTAGATCTTTAAAGTAGAGTAGTTTTCCAAAATAAATCATTTCATCTAACAACGTTTTTCTGTTGGTTTGAAACATGTATTTTTTAGCATAACCATTTGTTACATCCGATACTATTTGGCTTTTTTGCATATTAGCCGTTATATACATTGGGATATTTTGATAAAATTCATGTTCTGCACCTAAATAATTATCTAAGGCAATAAGAACTAAGGAGTCATTTACAATCGTTTTATCTCTATATGCTACATCGTTAGTAAGCGTAATTACACGTGGTGTGGTAAATGTCTTATCGTAGTACTTTAAATGTTGAAATAGGCCTTTTAGCTCTTGTTTTGGTGCACTGAAATCTGAGAATTTATTTTGAACTTCTGCTAACAATTCATTTTGCATTGTATCATTAATTCTCTGAATCCAAATAGAATCTGGCACATGTTTAGAAAATAAAAAGGGATAAGCGCTCTTTAGCCTTGGTAAATCTTTAGGTTGTGCTTCTGAGAAAGCTTTATCAAAACGTTCTACGGTAAAATCTGCTTCAATATTTGCAATTTCTTTTTCAACTTTAGACTCCTCATCACAAGACAGAAGCATAAATCCGACTATTAATAAAACGTAAAATTTGATATGCATTTGGCAAAACATTTTTAATCCTAACTCGATTCTGTTATTTTTGTTGTGCAAAGGTACACTTCTTTGTTTTAAAAACTCAAAAATTATGCAAACTGAAAAGGTCGTAGATTATATTGTAAATTGGTTAAAAGATTACGCTACAAAAGCTGGTGTCAATGGTTTTGTTATTGGTATTTCTGGCGGAATAGATTCTGCTGTAACTTCAACACTTTGTGCAAAAACCGGTTTGGATCTTTTATGTATAGAAATGCCTATTCACCAAGCGCCTAGTCATGTCACTAGAGCACAAGAGCATATTGCACAGTTAAAAAAGCGTTTTCCTAATGTGAAAGATACCGTTGTAGATTTAACGCCTGTGTTTGAAGAATTTAAAACAGAGGTAAGTTTAGAAGGTAAACAAGCGACAGTAGATATGGCTTTAGCCAATACTAGAGCACGTTTACGTATGACTACTTTATATTATCATGCAGGTCTTTTAGGACTTTTAGTTGCAGGTACAGGTAATAAGGTAGAAGATTTTGGTGTCGGTTTTTATACAAAATATGGCGATGGTGGAGTAGATTTAAGTCCTATAGCAGATTTAATGAAGTCTGAAGTTTATAACATAGGTAAATATCTTGATGTACCAGAGTCTATTCTTAAAGCCGCTCCTAGTGATGGATTGTTTGGTGATGCACGTAGTGATGAAGATCAAATTGGTGCATCCTATCCGGAATTAGAATGGGCTATGCAAATGAAAGATGAGGGTAAAACAGCCGAAGATTTTGAGGGTAGAAAACGTACGGTGTTTGAAATATTTATGCGTTATAATACATCAAACAAGCACAAAATGATTGCAATACCAGTTTGTGAAATTCCTAATAATTTAAAATAATAATTGCATTTTAGAGAATAAAACAGCTAATTTATTAATTTTTAACTATTTTTGTATATAACTCTCTACGTTGTATTTAATTACGCTATTAATTGTAAATTATTAACCCTAACCGAAAACCAAAAATACAATTGTCATGATAAATATTTTGATTGTTGACAGTCATCCTATCGTTAGAACTGGATTAGAATTATTCTTAAATAGTAAGCCAGATTTTAAAGTTATTGGCAGTTTAGGTAGTGGAATTGAGATATTTGAATTTGTACGTCACCACAATGTTGATGTTATTATATCAGAAATCGATTTACCAGAGCTTAATGGTATTACGGCACTTAGAGCTATTAAAAAAGAAAACAAGTCTGTAAATGTTTTGATGTTTAGTCATCAGCCTGAAGAAATTTACGCTATTAGCACGCTTAAAGCTGGAGCTTCGGGTTACTTAAATAAAACTGCTAGTGTTGATGAAATTGAAGCTGCTGTGCGAAAAATTAGTACAGGAGAAACATCACTTAGTGAGAAAATGGATAAGCATTTTCGATATGAAGATACACGAAAGAGCAGAAGTCGTATGTTTAAAAAGCTGTCAACTAGAGAAGTTGAAGTTTTAAAGCTACTTTCTATAGGTAGAAAAAATAAAGAAATTGCACAAGAATTAGATATTAACGAAAAAACAGTGAGCACTTATAAAGCTAGATTGTTTAAAAAGCTTAATGTAACTAATATTGTAGATTTAATTCATCAAGCTAAGCATCATAACTTAACATAATTAGCTAAGTACTTTTCCTAATTTACGAGATAACAACATTTTAAGACCAACGTAATCTTTTACATCTTCCATAATGGTGCGTGTATCAGCATTTGCGTTTAAAGTCTCATTTTTATATTCCGCAACTTTTTGGTCAATTAAATGACAGCGTAAGCTTAAAATAGTTTGACTTACTAATTGAGAAACAGAATCTTTCTTTTCTTTTGGAACAATTTGATTGCGTTCCCAATCGTGAAGATTGTAGCGTTCATCCTCCATTAAAATAGTAGTTACTGTGCTTGCAGAATCTTGGTCTAATTGATTGATGAAATTTTTGGTTGAAAAGTCTTCATCTTGATTCAATTTATCAATAATAGAGTAATAGAGGGCTTTAAACTGTGGGTTTGAAAATTGCATTTCATCTTCTTGAAGATCTAAATATACTTTTTCAAATACTCGTGTTTCATGCTTGGTTGGTTCTAATACTAATTCTTTAGAAGTTTCGTCTTCAGTTAATATTAAATCTTCAAACTGCTCAACTCTATCTCCATAAAGCATTAGGATTTCAATAATCTTTCGTTCTAATTCAAATTGAACATCTACTTTTTGCTTAGGCTGAGGTTCGTTTTTAACAACTTGAAATGCTTTTTGGTCTTGTTTATAATTTTTATTCTCCTCTTGACTCTCTTTTTTATTAATCTGCGCTAAAGTGCTAAACAACACCTCTTCACTAATATCCATAATACAAGCACACTCTTGGATATAGATTTCGCGTTTTATTTGATCTGGAATCTTAGCAATACTATTTACAATATCTCTAATGGTTTCAGCTTTCTTAATAGGATCGTTATTCGCTTCTTTTACTAATAGTGAGGCTTTAAACTGAATAAAATCCTTAGCATTGTCATTAAGATATTTAGTAAGTTCTTCTAACGTATTTGACCTAGAAAAACTATCAGGATCTTCTCCATCTGGAAACGTACAAATTTTCACGTTTACACCCTGTTCCAAAATTAAATCTATACCTCTAATAGAAGCTCTTATTCCTGCTGCATCACCATCAAAAAGCACTGTAATATTATTGGTAAGTCTATTAATTAATCGAATTTGATCTGCAGATAAAGCTGTTCCAGAAGATGATACCACATTTGTAATACCGGTTTGATGAAACTGAATCACATCTGTATAGCCTTCTACCAAATAACAATTATCTTCTTTAGCAATACTTTGTTTAGCATGAAATAAGCCATACAACACCTTGCTTTTATGATAGATTTCGCTTTCTGGTGAGTTTAAATATTTAGCCGCTTTTTTATCTGTTACCAAAATCCTCCCACCAAAGCCAAGAATTCTTCCACTCATACTATGTATAGGGAACATGACTCTGCCTTTAAATCTATCGAAACGTTTTTCTCCTTTAACAATGGTTAAACCTGTTTGCTCTAAGAAATTGATATTATAGCCTTTACCTAAGGCATCATCCGTAAAAGCTTGCCATTCGTCTAAAGAATAACCTAATTGAAATTTTTTTATGGTTTCTTCTGTAAAACCACGCTCTTTAAAATAGCTTAAGCCTATAGCTTTACCTTGGTTGGTGTTGTGTAATACTTTTTGAAAATAAGTGTTGGCATATTCACTAACTAAGTATAAGCTTTCTCTAGTGTCTGCTTGTTCTTTTTCCTCATCAGTACGTTCAGTTTCCTCTATTTCTATGTTGTACTTTTTGGCGAGATATTTTATAGCTTCTGGGTAAGTAAAATGCTCATGTTCCATTAAAAACGTCACTGCATTTCCGCCTTTGCCACTAGAGAAATCTTTCCAAATTTGTTTTACAGGTGATACCATAAAGCTAGGAGAGCGCTCTTCACTGAACGGACTTAAGCCCTTATAATTACTTCCCGATTTTTTAAGTTGCACAAAATCGCCAATAACTTCTTCTACGCGAGCGGTTTCAAATACTTGTGCTATGGAATTTTGTGAGATCAAATTTAGAATTTTAACTAGCTTGTAAATTTAATACAAATCAATTCGTATTAAAAATTAATCGGGAAAAGTAATTTGATTATCTCATATAAAACAACGAAAGTCGTTTGAAATAATTATGTAAATATACCAAGTATTGAAATATGAACTGAATTCTATTAATCATAATAGGTTGGCTCAACTTCACTTTTGCATCCTATTATGGGAATGTGAAAGAAGTTAAAAGGATTGAAGGTGAAATCTTAAAATTGTGCCTAAATTAAGCACAAAAAAAAAGCCTATCTAAAAAGACAGGCTCTATTCTTAAAAAGATTGAAAGGTATATAATTATATAACTTTTACATTTACTGCATTTAATCCTTTTTTTCCTTCTGCTAAATCGAATTCTACATTATCTCCTTCTCTAATCTCATCGACTAAACCAGAAATGTGTACAAAATGCTCTTTGTTGTTTCCTTCTTCTGTTATGAATCCAAAACCTTTAGAGTCATTAAAAAATTTTACTGTACCAGTACTCATATTAAAATATATTAAATTAAGGTGCAAATATAATCTAAATAGTTGAATATCAATTATTTTAATGCGCTTATTTTTTATTATATTATTTTATGTTAACTATCTAACCCTTAGTCTGTAATTTGGTTTAAAAGGGTTGATTATATATTATATTCAGATAATGGTTTTGTGAATTTTTCTGGATTCTCTGCTAAATGGTAACGAGGATCGTCAATTGCCTCTATAATGACATCCTTAAATTTAGGATTGGCTTTGTAAAGTAATACTTTACAGTCTTCACTTAAATGCTTTAATTTTATGGTCTTTCCGATAGCTTGATACTTTTCAACTAAAATGAAAATAGCTTCAATAGCCGAATGATCTGAGATTCTCGCTTCAACAAAATCTATCTCTACTATGTCTGGATCGTTTTTAATATCAAATTTTTCGTTAAAAGATGTTATGCTTCCAAAGAATAAAGGTCCCCAAATTTCGTAAGTTTTTGTGCCATCTGTTTTAAAACGTTTTCTGGCTCTAATTCTCTTCGCATTTTCCCATGCAAAAGATAATGCCGAAATAATAACACCAACAAATACCGCAATAGCTAAATCAAAGACCACAGTTACAATGGAAACAATGATAAGTACAATAGCATCAGACATTGGTATTTTTTTCATAATTCGGAAACTAGACCATGCAAAAGTTTCTATAACCATCATAAACATCACACCAACTAAAGCAGCGATTGGCACTTGCTCAATATATTTGTCAGCAAAAAGGATAAAAGTCAACAAAGTTAACGCCATCATCACACCAGACAAACGTCCTCTTCCGCCTGCATTAATGTTAATTACAGTTTGTCCAATCATTCCGCAACCACCAGTTCCTCCAAAGATGCCACTAAGCATGTTTCCACTACCTTGAGCGATACACTCTCTATTGCCATTACCTCTAGAATCTGTTAATTCATCCACGAGATTCATGGTCATAAGTGTTTCAATTAATCCTACAGATGCAGCTAAGAATGCATAAGGCGCTATAAATTTTAAAGTATCTAAGTTAAATGGTAGGTTACTCCAGAGTTCTAAGAGGTTAAGTTTACTAGATAATTCATCAAAACCATTTAAGCCAGCACCTCCGCCATCTCTAATAAAATCTCCAACATTTATAGATTGTAGTCCACCAAAAATAGAGATTAAAGTCACAATTAAAATTGCGGTTAAGGCAGCTGGTAATTTTTTGGTTAATTTAGGTAAGCCCCAAATAATAAACATAGTTAATAGTACAAGACCTATCATTATATAGAGCTTATTGCCTTGCATAATAGATTTAACCACTCCGTTATCTGTTACAGAATAGAAGCCATTATCATTGTAATTGAAAACGACTTTTTTTGTATTAATATCATAAACTTGGTTGTCTGCGATTACAAAAACAGCTTTGTTGGTGTTTTTATTAATTACATTTTCACCTTGTATTAAAAATAATTCAGTGTCAGAGATTAAGTCTCTTACCGTATTATCACTAACTTTATATACGAGTTCTTTAGATTCGGTTTTACGCATGTTTTGTCCAAAAATATCCTTTGTATTTTCTTTAAACATACCTAGTTGCGCCATAAAAATAACAATGGCTAATCCATTAACAAATCCCATCATTACAGGGTGTGGAATTAAACGCACAAACTTTCCAAGTTTAAAAACACCGGCTAGAATTTGAATAATTCCCATTAAAACAACGGCTGCTAGTAAATAGAAATAACCCATGTTCTCTACTGGTGTATCAAACAAAAGACCTTTAGCGTGTCCTTCTTGTATCATGTGAACAAAAATTACAGCAACTGCACCTGCAGCTCCAGAAATTAAACCTGGTCTACCTCCAAAAAGGGCAGAAATAATACCAATTATAAAAGCACCAAAAAGGGCTACAATAGGGCTTATTTGTGCAACAAAAGCAAAAGCTACAACCTCAGGAATCATTGCTAGTGATACAGTTATACCTGCAAGGATGTCATTTTTAGGGTTTTGTGTGATTTTTTTAA
This sequence comes from Winogradskyella eximia, assembly GCF_003386165.1. Lineage (GTDB taxonomy): Bacteria > Bacteroidota > Bacteroidia > Flavobacteriales > Flavobacteriaceae > Winogradskyella > Winogradskyella eximia. The sequence continues at coordinate 219,985 of NZ_QRDV01000006.1, forward strand.
TGGTATTTTTGCCTAGCATCATAGTTCTTAAAATTAAAAGGCGGCAAAGATAGCCTTTTTGAATTTAACCTAAAAAGCCTGATTTAATTAAACAAAAAAAGCATTGGTTTCCCAATGCTCTTTATTACATGTTTTATTCGCTTATTTTTTTTCTGGTGGAAATTGCATCAGCATTTGTGATACAAATTCTTTAACACGTACTTCTTTCTTTTCAACATTTCTAGTTTCAAGATTCCCAGTTCCAGAGCCTTGCCAGATAAGTTCTTTCTTTTGTGCGTCTATAAGATCAATATATAATACGCCTTCTGTAGTTGTTGTTACTTGGTTGTTGTTCCAGCCAGATCTCCAGCCCCAACCACCATAGCCTCCCCAACCCCAAGCACCATTACCCCAAGCGTTGTTGTAAATATCAACACGTTGATTAGATTTGGTGAATATGCTAACTAGCATATCTGGGTTTTCAGATTTGGTATAACCATTGGCCATTAATTCGGCTTCAATAGCTCTAAGAATACGTCTTTTATCTAGATCGTTAATTTCTGCTTTGTCAATTCCGGGTTTGAAAAATGCAAAAGTTTTGTAGTTGTCAAAATTCGCTTCTCTGTCGTAATCAGTTGCAACTCTTACAGAGCTGCAAGATGTTAATACCAGTAGTAAAATTAAGGCTGGTAATACTTTAAGTGGTTTCATTGAATTTTTCATATCGCTTTTTTTTAAAATTATATATGTTCTAATAAATCATCATCAACAAAATTTGGTAAAGTTACTTTTAAATTAGGTTCTGTTTCCATAGCACGTTTTATTGCAAAAACAGCTCCTTCATTTCTTGCCCAACTTCGTCTTGAAATTCCGTTATTAACATCCCAAAATAGCATCTGTTTTAGACGGTTAGATGCCTCTATAGTACCATCAAGAACCATACCAAATCCACCATTAATGACTTCTCCCCAGCCAACACCTCCACCATTGTGTATGCTTACCCAAGTAGCTCCTCTAAAGCTATCTCCAATAACGTTTTGAATGGCCATATCGGCAGTAAAACGCGAGCCGTCGTAAATGTTGCTAGTTTCTCTATATGGAGAATCTGTTCCAGATACATCATGGTGGTCTCTGCCTAATATAACTGTTCCAATATCTCCATTTGCAATGGCTTTATTAAATGCTTCGGCAATTTTCATTCTACCTTCTGCATCGGCATATAATATTCGGGCTTGTGAGCCTACAACGAGTTTGTTGTTTTGTGCTCCTTTTATCCACTGAATATTATCAGCCATTTGTTGCTGAATTTCTTCAGGAGAATTCTTTTTTATATCCTCTAAAACCTTGCAAGCTATATCATCGGTTTTGGCTAAATCTTCAGGTTTTCCAGATGCGCAAACCCATCTAAATGGACCAAACCCATAATCAAAGCACATAGGTCCCATAATATCTTGAACGTAACTAGGGTATTTAAAATCAATACCATTATCAGCCATAATATCTGCACCAGCACGTGAGGCTTCTAGTAAAAAGGCATTGCCATAATCAAAGAAATACGTACCCTTTGCTGTGTGTTTGTTTATTGCAGCTGTATGTCTGCGTAAGGTTGCTTGTACTTTTTCCTTAAATAAATCAGGTTGGTTTGCCATCATGGTGTTGGCATCTTCAAATGAAATGTCAACCGGATAATAACCACCTGCCCATGGATTGTGTAATGACGTTTGGTCACTACCTAAGTCGATATGAATATTAGCTTCATCAAATTTTTCCCAAACCTCAACGATGTTTCCTAGGTAAGCGATAGAAATGGTTTCTTTTTCGGCTTTAGCTTTATTAACACGACTAACCAATTGATCTAAATCGGTAATTTTTTCATCTATCCAACCTTGGTCGAGTCTTACTTGAGTGATTTTAGGATTTACTTCTGCACACACCGTAATACAACCAGCAATGTTTCCAGCTTTTGGTTGTGCGCCAGACATACCTCCTAATCCTGAGGTTACAAATAAATTGCCTTTAGGCTCTTTTTTTATTTTTCTAAAACCATTAAGGACCGTTATAGTTGTACCATGCACAATACCTTGTGGTCCAATATACATATAGCTACCAGCCGTCATTTGTCCGTATTGTGTTACTCCTAGGGCGTTGAATTTTTCCCAATCATCGGGTTTAGAGTAGTTAGGAATCATCATACCATTTGTAACCACAACTCTAGGTGCTTCTTTATGCGAAGGAAATAAACCCATAGGATGACCAGAATACATGACTAATGTTTGCTCATCATTCATTTCCGCTAAATATTTCATTGTTAAGCGGTATTGTGCCCAATTAGAAAACACTCCACCATTACCACCATAGGTAATGAGCTCGTGTGGGTGTTGTGCAACTGCATAATCCAAGTTATTCTGAATCATTAGCATAATCGCTGCTGCTTGCGTTGATTTTGCAGGATATTCGCTAATTGGTCTCGCATACATTTTATAATCTGGCCTTAAGCGATACATGTAGATACGACCATAGGTGTCTAATTCATTTTTAAATTCTGGTAATAAGGTTTTATGATCCTTCTTATCAAAATAGCGTAACGCATTTCTTAGAGCTAGTTTTTCTTCTTCTTTAGATAGAATTGTTTTGCGTTTTGGGGCGTGGTTGATGTTTGCTTCAAAAGGTTTTTGTTCTGGTAAAGGATTGGGAATGCCTTCTAATATTTGTGCTTTAAATGAGTGTGCTGTGGTTGTATGCATTACTTTTTCTTTAATGTATTTTTATTGGTCTTAAGTAGAGTTGCAGTGTTAAATCCGTATGGGCAATGTCTGCAACCACTTTCGCAGCAATAGCCACGTTTTAAATGGTATTGCTCAGTAAAACAGCGATAACCTTCTGGTGTAAGATAGAAGTCACCGTCTTCTATTGGGACGTATTTTTTCATAGTATAACAAAGATAATGTAATTTGGTGTGATTTTTGAAACGAATAAACTATGATATTGATTTCAAAATATATAGTGCCAAAAGGCTATTTAGGAATTACCATTTTTCCATTTATGGTTTTAAAAACAAAAACTTTAAAAGCCAATAAAGCGCTCATTAATCATGAAAAAATTCATTTAAAGCAACAACTAGAATGGCTCATTCTTCCGTTTTATATAATCTATACGCTAGAATTTTTATTCCGATTAATACAATTTAGAAACTGGGATGTGGCTTATAGAAATATTTCTTTTGAACGCGAAGCTTATACAAACGAAAAAGACCTCGATTATTTAAAATCAAGGCCTAAATTCAATACTTTAAATTATTTTAGAAAATAACTTTCGCTATTTTTTGTTGTCCGTTAACGAGCTTTATTCTTAATAGCAATGTCGCGTTTTTAGGACTAAATTCTGAAATTTGATATCTATCTAAATTAATTGAGTGATTATAAAAAAGTGTGCGCCCTAAAATGTCATAAACATCAATAGATGCAATGGTGCCATGCTCAGAGGTCACTACCAATTGATCGTTTTCTTCAAATACTTTGATGCCAGATATCGTGTCTAAATCTTTTATGCTAAGGTTGTTGTTAGTGTACCTTAAAATAAATCTATCATTATGGACGCCTGCACCAATTGTAAATTGATAAGGTGAAATACGAATATCATGTATAATGTTAAGTGCTGTATCTTCAATATAGATGTTTTGCGTTTCGTTTAAAAATAAACCATCTACAGTATTTATGGTTATGGTGTGGCTGCCTGTTTCATTTGCAATGATTCCTAAAGGTACAGTGTCTTCTTCAGAAAATGGTAAAGCTCTACCCTGTATGGATAACCCTTCATTGTCTAAAATAGAATAAAAACCACTATTGTCTCCACTGCTAAAGTCGTAACCATCATATAAACGGTCAAAACTGTTAGTTGCATTGTGAACATATCCTACCAATATAGAGTTGGTGACATTATTTGGAGATAATAAATCAAACCATATTCTATGTTTTTCGTTATAATTTTGGCTTTCTTCAGTCTCACTATTTCTGGAGAAAACATTGTTATTATAGTTAGGAATCGCTTGTCTCATGCTATTGTTGAATGTAACATTAGATCCAGAGGATGCACTATTGTTCATTAGAACAAAGAACGCTTGACCAGAAGCAATAAATAAATCATTTATGCCTGGAGGATTTGAGCCTGTATTATTGTGCTCTATGTAATCATTATCATCGTAATTATAAACATAGTTTTCGTAAAATGGGTCTATTGCAGAAACAGCTGCTCCGTTATGATCCCATAAGTAAACGGTTCCATTTATATTGGTATTTAAGTTTGTAAATGCATTAGCTGAGATGGCTGAAGGGTAAGGGTTTCCAATTAAATTCCAATTGTCATCTTCGTTTGTTGCTGTATTTCCGACTCCTGCATATGGTCCACCATTATAGCCTCCATGAAATATTTGTCTTGTAAGGACACCATTTTTAGGAACACCACTAAAGAGTGCCGTATTATTTGGCACAGCATAAGCTGTTGTAGGTATGGTGGTTGGTGTGCCTGCTAAACCTTTAACAATATAACCTGCTCCATCTTCCATTGTGCCTGAAGCTCCGTACCAATTGCCATGGTTTCCTACACCATTACCTGCGACTGTAGCTTGCCAATAGTACAATTGTGCTGAGCCTGGAGAAATAGCATTCACTTGAAAGTTATCTACAGGAGAAGACCAATACACATATTCTGATCCTGCAATAGCACTGCCGTCAAAGTTTGGTGAGCGTTGCATATGTATATTTCCGGTATTAGTTGCAGTATCTTCAATTTGAATTAAACTAGCACTACTCTTAAGGTTGAAAATGGCAGAGCCTTGAACATCTAACCATTCCTGAATAATGAGTTCGGTGTTGGTTTCAATTTCTATATAGGCACCATCTAAAAGGGTAACATTTCTCGCTTGTGCTGGTAGTGGAGGAATTGGTGGAGGTGTTTGAAATTTATCTGTAATTGGATAATTAGGAACCAAAGCATTATCTGGAATTTCAATGCAATCATCAATAGTAGGAACTCCTGAAGGTGTCCAATTATTGGCTACATACCAATTAGAGTCTTGGGACCCATTCCACGTTTTACCGTTTCGGGTTATAGATACTGTTTCGGTTTTAATACATCCATTAAGGCCTTCTGCAGTAGCGGTATAAATTTGGGTGCCATTTGGGGCAGCATATACTGTTGCTGCTGGATCTCCATTATAAGGTGTGGTTAGTGAAGCATCTGTAAATAGTCCATTTGTTGGAGACCATATTATGTCACTAGAAGGTATATTCATTTCTCCTTCTAAAGTAATATTATCTATTGCCCAAAATATATCCCAAGCCGCTGTGTACTTAAAGCGTATTTGTAATGTGGTTTGTCCCAAATAAGCAGATAAATCAATGGTGTCTTGAGTAAAATCATCGCTATCACCTTGATCAGTGGTGTATTGTCTTAAAGAGGTTGCGGTCTCCCATGTTGTTCCACCATCGGTTGATATTTCTACTCGTGCATTATCTGTACTGCCAAAATCATTGTAATGGTGATAATAACTTAAGGACGCACTTGTGAAAAATTCTAATGAATACACTGGTGATGTAAGTTCAGTGTTTGTGTTGCCTCCTGAACCTTGATCATCACTATCTGAAAGTATAAAATTTGAGGTGTCATTAGAATTGAATGTATAAATAAATGCGTAATAAGAATCAGGTCTAATCGTCCAAGCAGCATTGGCTGGCGTACCACCAATTGAATTGTTGATTGTAGACCAAGTGCCTGATATGTTATCTGTTAGTCCGCTTTCAAAATCTAGCTCTAAAACTGTCTGGGTTATTGCGCTACTAAATTCTCCACCTGATGCCGTTAATTCAGCATATTGTAAATTGCAACCGGTTGCTCCAATAGGTGTTGGAGTTATGCTTATGGTTACATCACTTGGTTCAGGAAGTATGTTAGCTACAATAGGGATTCTATCAGATTCACAAGTGCCATTATATACAGAGACGTAATACGTTGTTGTACTTGTAATAATAGGTGTTATCCAATCTCCTGTTAAGGTTGTAGCTATTGGTGTTCCGCCTGAAGCTGTTGTGTACCAATAAAAATCTGTTGCTCCCGATGTTGCTGTAGCGTTTAAATCTATTGTGCCTTCTCCACAGTTTTCGCCATCTGTAGTAGCAGTTATATAGTCGTCACATAATGATATGCACGTAATATCAGCAGCCCAACCACTTAATTGATAAGATCCATCACTATCAAATACAAAAGTTAAGGCTCCTGAAGGATCGGTAGATGTAAACGGACCCGGAATTACTGAACCTGTAAATATTCCAATTAAAGGATAGGTGTCATCAGGACCATCATAGACATATAGATCATCATACCCATCTTCAATATTAAAAGCCGTAAAGGTCACGACTACAATATCTCCCGGAAAATCTGGAAAAAAAGTGGTGGTTTCTAATTCAGATGGTGAGTAATTTCCACTTGAGCCACCACTATCATAAAATGTACTACCACAATCTGGCAGAGGTACGCAAGTTATATCAGCGGACCAACCGTTATTTTGAATCGAACCATTACTGGTAAAGACGAAGGTAAGCGCACCTGTAGTTAAATCGGAAGATGTAAAAGCACCAGGAATTGTTGTTCCCGAGAACGCACCCAATAAAGGATAGGTGGCATCAGGACCATCATAAATAGTTAAGATATCAGTGCCATTTTGGGTATTAAATGCTGTAAAGGTAGTTGTAACTAAGTAACCAGCAGTGTCTGGGTAATAGGTGGTTGTGGTTGTTTCGTTTGCAGCGTAATTTCCACCTGCTCCACCACTGTCGTAAACTGTACTGCCACAAACAGGTGTGCTACAAGTTAAATTAGCTTCCCAGCCACTGTATTCAACAGAGCCATCGCTATCAAACACAAAGGTTAAAGCACCTGAAGCATCTGTAGATGTAAAAGGACCCGGAATTGTTGTACCTGAAAATACACCAATAAGTGGATAACTATCATCAGGTCCATCATAAACGTAAAGATCATCTATAAATTCAGTATAAAACGCAGTAAATGTAGCTGTTACAACATCGCCAGGAGTATCAGGAAAAAATGTGGTGGTTTCTAATTCATTAGAGATATAATCTCCACTTGGTCCTCCACTATCATAAAATGTATTACCGCACGTTGGTGGTGTGAAACAGGTGATGTCAGCTGCCCATCCACTGCTTTGTATGCTATTGTTGCTCGTGAATACAAATGTAAGTGCTCCAGAATAGTCAGTAGACGTAAAAGGGCCTGGAATAGTAGAGCCAGAATACGTTCCAATTATAGGATAGGTGGTATTAGGACCATCATAAACAGTTAATACATCATTACCGCTTTCGGTATTAAATGCTGTAAATGTTACGGTTATAATATCGCCAGGAGTATCTGGAAAAATGTTTACCACTTGCGATTCGTTTGCCACATAGTTGCCTCCTGCACCACCATTATCATAAAATGTTTCACCACAAGATGGTGGTGCTGGTGGAGGGTCGCAAGTGATATCGGCTTCCCAGCCTGTACCAACATTGCTATCGTTGTCGCTTATAAATTCAAAAGTTATAGCTCCTGTAGGATTTCCTGCAACACTTGATGTGAATATGGCAGGCAGTCCTGATACTGTACCCAAAACAGGGTAGCTATTATCAGGGCCGTTATATACGGTTAACACATCTCCTGCATCCGGAATGTCAACAACTGTAAAATCTACAGTGACCGTTCCTCCTGCAAAATAAGGAGTTATCGTTGTGGTTTCATCACCGGCATAATTATTAGTAGTTCCGCCTGCATCAATATATACATTACCACATACAGGTAAGGATAAACAGGAAGTGGTGCCACCACCTCCACTTTGCTGAAAGTTAATAATCCCTTCATCACCATCAAAATTAGTTATTAATACTACATAAACTTGTCCGGGTAATGCATTTAAAATGGACATTAATTCTGTTGGAGCAATATCAAAACTACAGTCCGTTATAATATCTGTGGCATAAGGGTAAAATGTTGGATCTGTGGTGTTGTTTGGGCAGGCAGCGCAATCTGTATAACTAATGTTTGTATTGGCATCATTAATATCGGTAAACGGTCCCCAAGCAATAAAATCGACATCGATAGGGTTGCCAAAAAGATCTTCTTGGTCGATATCAAAATACAAATCTCCTGGTTGATCAATAACCATATAGAAATAACTGGCATTAGGTATAGAGCCTAAACATCCAACAGGTGTAAAGTCTGTACCACCATACACATTATTAAAAGTTAATTGTGAATTACCAGAACAAAACTGTTCAGCACTTAAGATATCTGTGCCTTGAGAAAATGACCAATTAATAGCCATAAATAGTGTGAGTATGAGTATTGTTTTTTTCATAGTGTTTAGTATTATGCGCTATTAATAATTACAAAAAACTAATGAATTGCCATTCGGTTTCAGTGGTGCAGTTGGTCTCGGTATCTATAATGACGGCTTGCCATTTAAAGCATTTAGCATTTAGGTCTCTATAGGTTATGGTGAGGTCTCCAATGCTATTTTTAGAAATATCCGAAATCTTAAAAATTTTGATTTGCCCTCTAATTTTCCCATCCAAGCCATTCCAGCAACTGCTTAATGGTTGTACTTCTATAGCCGCTTCTAGATGTTCTTTATGAGGTGTTTGAGAGAAATCCCAAGAAATGAGAGTTTCATTTACGGGTTCATTTGGTTTTGGGACACTTTGGCCTATAATGGTAAAATGCTCTACACAATTATTTGAGCTTGTGTTGGTTTGTTGCCCAGAAGCTGGAGCGCACATAAAAGCGAGTAAAAAATAAAGTAAAATTTTAATCATATAACCTCTGTATTTGGATGAGACTGTACCATAAATGTCACAGTTTGTGCTCTAGTAGAGGTTATTTGTAAAATGTAGATTTTGAGGGCTTTGATTCTTAAATGTAAGAAAAATTATAGATTTTAACGTTTTTTCAAGGATTAATTTAAAATTTTTGATAAAATATTGAAAAAACCGAATGATGATAACGTTAAATTTGGTATTACCCTCTTTTTCAGAGGATATGGTTGTGGTGTTTTGGTTTTAAAATAATTCTATTTAGTCTCATAATTAGAGGTTTAGTAGTGGAAAATATTGAAAGCTACTTTTCTGTTTTAAAGGTCTTCTTTGTTTTGTGATACATTGATGTATAAAAAAAGACCTTAATGATTTAGATTAAGGTCTTTTTAAAAGTATTTAAAACTGATAATTAGAATATCATTTTCGCTATTTTTTGCTGTCCGTTAACCAATTTTACTTTTACTATTAAAGTTGCATTGTTAGGGCTAATGTCATTAATGGTAAAACGATCTGAGTTAATAGAACGCTTATTAAATAATGTGCGTCCTAGCATATCATATACTTCAATAGATGCAATAGTTTCACGTGTTGAGGTGACTACTATAGTTTCGTTTTCTTCATACACTTTAATACCATTATCTAGTTCAAAATCGTCTACGCTTAAGGTGCTTGCTCTATAGGTTAAAATAAATCTATCGTTTATTATACCAATTTCACTTGTAAATAGATAAGGTGCACTATTCAAATTATGTGTAATACCAGTGGTGGCATCTTCAATATATATGTGCTGTTCTGTATTAGAAAATAAGCCTTCTAACGTATTAATAGCTATGGTTTGCATGCCAGCTTCAGTAACGTTAATACCTAAAGGTACTCGGTCTGTATCTACAAATGGAGTTTGCCTTCCTTGAATAAGATACGCATCATCCTCTATCATAGAATACAGGTTTAAACCTGCTCCTCTAGTGTGTTTGGCATCAAACGAGCGGTCTCTTTCATTAGTGGCTCCATCAATATAACCAATTAAAGTAGTATTAGTGTTACCAGAAGGATTAATAAAATCTAACCAAATTCTATGTTTATCTTCTGTATTTGCTTCAGTGTTTTCTACTGTAGATGTATCTGCACTTCTATAAAATTGATCATTTCTATTACCTGCATTTCTCATATAATTTTCGAAATATACAGTTTCAGTAGTGTTTGCTGAGAAGTCTGTCATTAATACAAAAAAGCCTTGACCAGAAGCCACAAAACCTTTGTAAGGAGTTGGTAGAGAATTACCAGTAGCATTAACCGCTAAGTAATCTGCATTACTGTAGCTATAAGTGAACTCGTCGTAAAAAGATTGCCCATTGGTACCTATATCTGTATTATGTGTCCATATGTACGCCGTACCATCAATAAAACTACTATGAGCCGGATGGTATAAAAAATCTTCTAAGTGTAAAGCAGAAGGGTATGGGTTTCCTATAAAATTCCAATTATCATCCTCACTAGTTACGTTAAGGCTAGTTGCAGCATATGGTATATAACTGTAGGGTGCTCCTGTATAATCTCCTTTACCAATGGTTTGTGCAATTGAACCATTATTTGGTGTTCCAGAAAACACAGCGGTTAGTGGTGCTGGTGTTGCTCCATGGCCTGTAGGTGCTTTTATAGCATACCCTTTACCAGGTGACATGACGCCTGTATTCGCAGCTTGCCAATCTCCATAATCATTAGGATTATTATCTGGTGGAGGTCCAGGTGCACGTGTGCCTACAGTTGGTAACCATTCATATTTAAAGCCATTGGGTGTACCTGGTGATACATTTTCTATATTAAATGCTGTTACTGGAGACGACCAATATACATAGTCATTTTCTCTAACGGTTGCTGTTCTAGCAATTTGAAACGTACCATTAACTGTATTTGCCACATCGTTTATTTGCACTAAGCTAGCGCTATCATCTATGGAGTAGGTTCCTCCAGCTTCTACTGTTACCGCATCTGTTATGGTTAATGATGAGTTAGAAGCTTGTGCCAATAAGCCACCACTTTGTACAATAAGTCTATTACCTAAACCATCTATACCTGTATTAATAACAGGTGCATTGGCTACGTTAGGTACTACCACACAATCTGTATCGTCTGGTATACCTGATGGTGACCAGTTTCCTGCTGTGTTCCAATCGGAGTCAATAGCACCAGTCCAAACTTTTCCGATAATAAAATTAGCTGGTGTTCTTACTGTTGGTGATGTGGCACATGCAGCCCAATAGGTGTAAATCCCTGTTGTATTTGAGTCTGGTAATCCAGAACCTGCAACACCTACCGGATCAAAATCAACACCTGAGAAAATTGGTGAGCCTCCTGATGCAGAAGTGTACCAATCCATAGAGCCAACTATAGGACCCAGTAACGACCCAGGACCTGCAATATTCCATGTATAAGAACCTGTATGTGTTGTGTCAAAAGAACTACTCCATTTTGTGGTAATTAAAGTATAATTAATTCCTGCGGTTAGGTTAACCACAAGTTGAGGTTCTAAGCTAGGGCCAGAATCATCATCCCCTAAAATCCATGTGCCAGTGGCGCAAGAACCTGGTGTAAAAGTACCATCATTAACCACTATGTATGCCATAGCATCAAAATCTGGTGTGGGCGCATCCATTTCAAATGTGTAACTACCTGTAACATCTACAGAAAAATCTATTGCATCGTAATTAGATGTTTGCGATTTAAATGCACAAGTTGCAGAAGAACCAGCACTTAATGTTGGTAAATCTGGTTGCGCAGCAACTGGGTCTGTGGCTGCGTCCATAGCACCATTTAATTGTGTGCCTAAATTAACCGGAGCAGCACATGCAGAAGAGGTTGCTGTTAGGTAATTTGGACCAAGGTCTCCTGGACAAATTGAAACATCTGTTGTTGTAGGTGGACTTACCAATGTTGAAAAGGATTCTGGACCAAACCAATTACCAGTACCGCCAAAACTTGTATCACAAATAGATCTTACCCAAACATAGTACGTAGTACCGTCTGCAAGACCAGTTAAGTTGGCTGTTGTAGTTACATTATTAGTAGTGCCTGTTGCTATTTGGTTAGCAAGAGGTACATTAGTGTTTGTTGTTACAAAATATTCATAACCTATACTTGGTATTGGTGAGGCAGCTGTCCAGCCAATAGTAGCAGTTGTAAAGTCTATAGTAGAAATCGTAATGGCAGAAGGATCGTTGACACACGTAGTATTAGCTACTCTTAGTGTATAATCTTCTGCTTCACCATTAGTTATTGCACTACAAGAATTTGGATCTATGGCGTTGTAATTTGCTCTTATACGCATTCTGTAATCACCAGGTGTTGTTGCAGGTGGTACCACAAAATCGGCATCAACGTTTGTGACGTAAGCACCAGAAGCATATACTTTTTCTCCAGCATCTGTAAATACACCGTTGTTGTTAAAATCTACCCAAATATTAAATCCATAAGTTGAAAAGACACCTTGAAACTCGGCTATAAAATCTACTACACCACCAGGGAACTGTTCTACAATTTCTGTTGCAGTATTGTCTTCGTAACCTGATGCAGCTAAACCAGAACCTAAATTAGAAATGTCTAAAGCTGCTCCGCCTACATTGGTATAGAAATCCTCTATCCAATACGATGTACCACTAGAACTCGGTGTGCAATAAGATATTATAGTTTGTGTTACAATGCTAATATTATCTATAGCTGCAGGTGTAGTGCCAGTTGATGTATTGTTATTTCTCCATTCAAAGACGAGTTGTGCAGTAGTGCCAGCATAAGTACTTGGGATGGTTATTGTGGTGTTTGTCCAAGTTGCTTGCGAATTATAATCTACACCAAGTTGTACGCTTCCTGCAGGCACTGTAGCTGTAATGGAGCCATATCCTATAGCGGAACCACCTGGTACCAGCCAAACTCTTAAATAATCTTCTCCATCACCAACTCCTTTCCAGTCAAAATTTAACGTAATATCATTTTCTGGTGCAGGAAATGTTACGTCACGATAAATCTTTGGGCTGTTAGGATCTTGACTCGTAGCTCCATAAGAATAGGGAGGAATTGGTGCACTAAGATTGTTAGTGATATAAGCACTCGCACCTGTTGGGCTGGCAGCTGCAGTGTTTAGCGCCCACTTACTCCATGTATTGAAAGGCAATATGGGTGGAAGACCTGTAGGTCCATTTTCAAGTGTCCATCCATTAGCTGCGAAATCTGCACCGTTCTCAAAACCACCATCTCCTGCTGGATCAATAAGTGTTGTTTGAGCGTTAATTAAAGTACCAAATATTATTGCAAAAGCAAAGAGTATTTTTTTAAGCATGTATTCTATTTTTTAATGTAGGGTTAAATAATATTAGGATACGCTTAGACATCCTTTTTTGTAATCTGAATTATTAATTAATTATGCCATTTTCAGTACGTTAACTTAGAGTAAATGTTACCCTGTTGTTAAGCAACTGTTAAGGAGTTAAAATAGAATTATTCTAGGTTTTTTAATTGATTCTTAATTTATTCTCGACAAAACTCAAAAAACGCTGGTTAAAAGTGTGGTTTTTGTAGTGTTTAATTGTGTTATTGGTAAGGTAATTGCTAAAATTTCAACTTTTTATATTAAAAATTTCATCGGTTATTAACGAAAAAGTAATGTTAGAAGGTTCTTGTTTTGTAGGAAATATAAACACCGCTTTTTGGTGTTTAGAGTTGTTTGAAGTCTACTAAATGGCTTATAAGTTTAATATAAAAACATAAGCCTAAAATGGAGTTGTAAAACAACAAAAAGTCCTAACGTTTTATTGTTAGGACTTTTGCTTTATGCTTAAGACTAAGTCTTAGTATTTATTTGAATGTTTAAGGTTGTTTTACCATCACTTTTTTAGATAGTGTGCCACCATTGGCTAGAGATACTGTTACCACATAAGTACCACTACTTAAGTTGTTGGTTGGGTAGCTGTAGTTGATGTTCTCTACATTTAATTTTTTGTGAATTAAACGGCCTGTGATATCAAAAAGTTCAAAGGTTTTAATAAAGCTTTGTGTAGAGGTCGCTTCAATCGTTTGGCTTAACGCTCTAATATCTACATTAGTCATTATTTCTTGATCGGCAATACTTAATGTTTCTGAAGTAAATCTTAGTAAAAATCGTTCTTTAAACACACCCAAGTCTGTTGTGAAAATGTATGGGTTTGCTTTTAAATCGTGTATAATATTAAGTTCAGTATCTTCTAAATAAATATTTTGATCAGAGTAGGCAAATAAACCATCTACAGTGTTAAGTGCAATAGTAAACTGGCCTTGTGCAGGTGCTTGGTATCCTAAAGGAATAATATCTGCATCATCAAAAGGTAACGCTTTACCGTTAATGGTAAGTTTGTTTTCCTTTTCTGTATCATTTAAGATAGAATAAAACTGGTAGTTGGTATCGTTTAATAAATATCCATCAAATAATCTATCAATTTCATCAGTTGCGCCAGAAGCATAACCCACTAATACAGATAACGCTTTGTCATTGCTATCAATTAGGTCTAACCAAATTCTGTGTTTTTCTTCGGCAACAGTTTCGGTGACTGTGTTTTCGTTTGTGCCTCTGTAGAACTCATCATTTGCATATACGCCTCTCATACCATTGTTAAATACAATACCACTTGGTCTTGGTGAAGAGTGCAGAAGCTGTACAAAAAAGCCTTGGCCAGATGCAATATAACCGTTAAAGCCAGGAGGTGTAGAACCTAAACTATTGGCACTTAGATAATCGTTTTCAGAATAATTATATTGAAAACCTTCATAAAAAGGGTCATCTACACTTGTACTTGGTGCTGCTGTATGTCTCCAGAAATAAAGTGTACCATCAATATATGGATTTGCACTAGTAAAGGCTGTTAACGAAATAGCAGAAGGGTATGGATTACCCATTAAATTCCAGTTATCATCTTCAGCATTAGATGTGTTACCAATACCAGCATAATTTCCACCATTATAAGTACCTCTAGTAATGTAGTGTGTAATTTGACCGTTGTTAAGTTTACCTTCAAATTCAGCATTGTCGGTTAAAGGAGTACCTTCTAAATCTCTAATGGCATAACCTTGTCCTAGAGCCATATTGCCAGAAGCATAGGTCCATTCTCCATGTTTACCAGCGCTACCATTATCTACAGTAGGTATCCATTCAAAAATGCTGTAATATGGTGTACTTGGTGAAACATTTGATACATCAAAAGTTTCTACAGGAGTTGACCAATACACGTAATCGAAATTGTTTAATGCCGCAACTTCGCGTTGTACTCTAGCCGAACCTGTATTTTGGTTGGTAGCAACGTCTTTAATTTGGATAACACTAGCGCTATCGTTGATTTCAAAATCACCTGTTGGTTTAATAATTATAACATCTTCTATGGTTAAAGTAGAGTTAGATTGTTGGGTTAAAACAGCTCCATCTTCAATTTCTAAATTATAACCGAGACCGTCAGTGCTGCCTTGTATTACAGGATCATTTCCGGTAACAGGTATTAAAATACAATCTGAAGCTACAGGAACACCTACAGGAGTCCAGTTATTTGCGTTTTCCCAAGCTGTACTTTGCGAACCGTTCCAAGTTTTTTGACCATCTACAGTTACTGTTGTACTATTGCTTTCTTTGATGACGTCTCCATTACATAATGTGTAAGTTACTTCAGCGAAATAGGTTGTAGTAGTTGAAGGAGTCACGGTAATTTGATTATCATTATTAGGATCTGGAATTACAATACCATCAGCTATTGGACCTTCGTACCATTTTAATTCTGTAATAGCTGGCCCACTTGGTACAAATCTCCAGGCTTCGTTAGTTGCCGTCCAGTTAGGGTCTAGTGTGTTTCTTCCAGGCGCTACAGTTGCAGAACCAGAATCTTTTTGAATTCCAATTGCAGCGTTTCCATCATTCCACGGATCACTTCCAAAATTTGGGGAACCCGCTGCGTCAATATTTTTATCTTTGATATAGACCTCTATAATATTTGTGTTTTCATAGAACACAATCATACCAGAGTATAAAATAGAATTATCATAAAACATAGGTACGTCTGACCAAGCAGCAACTAAAGCTTGACAGCCTGAATCTAAATTGATGAGCTGATATCCAATTTCACCGCCAACACTTGGGTCAACGTCATGATGAGCTCCATAAATAGATGGGCCAAAATAGTAGTCTGAACCGCTATTACCTGCATTTTTTGTGTTAGGGATATCTCTTGTTGTTCTCCATCCAGAAGGGCTATTTTCTAATCTATCAGCATCAAATGAGATAACACCATTAGACCCAATAACTATTGAAGAATAAGTATTGCCATAAAAACAAAAGTTAAAAGGTAATGTGATTTCTGGTGACCAAACATCATCTTGATTTACACTTACCGCGTTTTCTAAACAACTAAATTGGAAAGGTGGATTGTACGGAATAGATTCTACATTATAGCTAGAAGTGTCTCCTAATTCTAAATAATTGGCCTCAATTGTAGTCTCAGGAATAGAACAGGCTACAGGTGGTGGAGCTGTACTGCCAAGCCCTAAGCCTCCAAGCTGAACAAAAGGACAGCCTAAATCTGATGTTCCATTGGCATAAGAAATAGAACAAGGTGCAGTAACAGTTAAGGTGTAATCTTCTGCTTCACCACCAGAACTACTAATAGAACATGGACTTGGGGTTCTGTCTCCCCAATCTGCTACAATTCTCATTCTATAACTTCCCACAGCAGTTGCAGCTGGTATTGTAAATGATGAGCTAATTGGGTCGCCGTAAAAACCACTAAGATAGACTTGCTCGCCTGTATCTGAAAAATCACCATCATTATTAAAATCTACCCATATACCCAAACCAAAAGTACCGCCATTAAAGTTTGCTGAGAAATTTATACTTGAGTTGGCATATTGGCTAACGGATAAACTTGTGAAATTTCCATAGCCGCCAGATGAATATCCAGAGCTTAGATTGGAAATATTGTTAAACCCTCCAGTCGTAGAAAAGTCATTTATGTATCTTGAACTGTCAGTAGCACTTGGTGTACAGTACCAATCAGTAGTTTCGTCACCCGTTAAAGGGTTTGTAACTAAGTAATCTGGTCCTCCGCTACAACTTTCATTAAACGAATATATATAAAAGTAATACGTAGTGTTAGGATCTAATCCAGAAACACTGAATGAGGTGTTGTTATCTGTATCAGCAACCGTATAATCAGAAAAAGTTGAGCCAATGGTATAGGTCGTTGCGTCACTAATCGTTGGAGGAGTACTGTTGGTGCTATAGATAACTAAATAGCTGTCTGGTGAGCTCGTTGCAGCTGTAAAACTTCCATCTAAAGAAGAGTTGTCAATGTTACTAAATGTTAGGTTTGTTGGTTGATTAGAAGGTTCTGTACATGGTGGTATACTTAATACGGTTAAAATATAATCTTCTGCTTCTCCTATAAACGAACTATTACACGAAGACGGTGTACTGTCGTTCCAGTCGGCTACAATTCTCATTCTATAGTCACCAGGTGGTGTTGCTGTTGGAATTGTAAAACTGCCATTTATAGGATCGTAATAGCCATTATTAAATTGTGTTTCGTTAGCATCATTAAAGTCTCCATCGTTGTTATAATCTACCCATACACCAACTCCAAATCCTGAAGAAAACCAAGAGCCATCAATAAAGTTGGCGTAAAAGTCTATACTTGAGCCAGCATATTGACTTACTGATAAATTTATGTAATTGCCATATCCACTAGTAGAATAGCCAGTATTGTCGTTTGTGATATTAGTGACACCTCCAGATGTAGAAAAATCATCTATATGATAAGATGAATTTGTTCCATTAGGAATACAATATAATCCGGCTACTCCAGTAATATTTATATCATCTACATAAATATAATCTGAGTTTCCACTGGCGTCACAACGAATTCTAAATCTTGAGCTGGTGCTAAAAGCATAATCTGCAGATGCTATTGTTATAGATGGATTGTAAATTACATTGTTATTATAACCAGCACCGATTACATAATTCCCTATTTCAACATAACCGCTACCATTGTCAAACTCTACAAAAAAGTCTTCCCCATTTTCCATGCTATTAGCATAGAACAAGAAATCAATGGTTACTGAAGAGTAAGAAGCTAAGTTGATATCATCTGTATAAATAGAAGAATCTTCACCAGAGTTATCTCTAAGTTGGATGTTTCTAATACCGTTTAGTAGTGTGCTACTTACACGATCTGCGTCACCTCCTCCGTCATTCCAGGTGCCAAAATTTCCTTCGAAACTATCAAATATAGGTAATTGAGCGTGTACGCTATTACTGCTTAATAGAAATCCAAAAAATAGTAATGAAACAAATAAATTTGTATTGAATTTTGCGAAAAAATTAAATCGATTACATAAAAGAGAACGTAAAATATTCTTCATAATAAGTAGGGTTTTTTAACTAAAAATATCATTAATAGACATTGATAATTAGCTTAATCTATGGGTTAATTTGGACTAATTGTTTTAAATATTGGGTCAAGTGTAGTGAAAATATTGGAAAAAAAATAATTTTTTACCGATAAAACGATTAAAAACATCGATTATCTACAGGTTTACTGTTTTTTCTCACAGAATTTATAGTTAGAGCAATTAAATTGAGTTGATTATTTTTGTAAAAAAAAAGCGTTTGTATCAATATCCTATTCTTAATCAAGACATAAAATATAAGTCTACTTTAATTACCATTAAACGTGAAGATTTAATTCATCCTTTTATATCAGGAAATAAGTTTCGTAAGTTAAAGTATAATATAGAGGAGGCTAAAGCAACAAATGCGAACGCTTTACTTACGTATGGAGGAGCTTATTCTAATCATATTGCAGCTGTTGCTTATGCCGGAAAAGCTTATGGTATAGATACTATTGGTGTAATAAGGGGAGAAGAACTTGGGTTAAAAGAAGATTTAAACCCAACCTTGCGTTTTGCTAAAGAGCATGGGATGCATTTAGAATTTGTGTCTAGGGAAGATTATAGGAAGAAAACAGAGGTTGACTTTGTAGATCGCTTAAGGCAGAATTTTGGTGGTTTTTATTTGTTACCCGAAGGTGGTACTAATGCATTAGCGGTTAAAGGTTGTGAAGAGATTTTACAGCCAAAGGATGAAAACTACAACTATATCTGCTGTGCAGTAGGTACCGGAGGTACTATTGCAGGTTTGATAAATGCCTCTAAAGCGTCTCAAGAAGTTTTGGGTTTTCCTGCTTTAAAAGGTGATTTTTTACAACAAGATATTCGTAAATTTGCAAATCAAGAAAACTGGAAGTTAATTACAGATTATCATTTTGGTGGTTATGGTAAAATAAAGCCAGAATTAATTGCGTTTGTTAATAGGTTTAAAGCCGATTATAATATTCCATTAGATCCTATTTACACAGGTAAGATGCTCTTTGGGATATTTGATTTAATAGATAAAGGGTTTTTTCCTAAAGACACAAAAATACTTGCAATTCATACAGGAGGCTTACAAGGTATTGCAGGAGCCAATGAGATACTGCAGCGAAAAAAAATGCCTCTAATTGATATTTAAAAAAATAAACAGATATAGATACATGAAATTTCGATTTATAATAGTTTTAATAGTATTGTCTGCATGGAGTTGTGGTCCTAAAAAAGGGATTGTAACAAAGCGAGGGACGACAAAAACGGAAAGAACAAACACCGAAAAAAAGGTTGTCGTTACTAACAAAACGGAAGAGAAGACTCAGGATGTTAGTGAAAAACCCGTAGTAAAAACCAACGGTTCACAAGATGCTGTTGAGGAGTATGTTAATGTATATGCTGAGATTGCTAAAAATAATATGCGTCATCATAAAATACCGGCAAGTATTACACTTGCTCAAGGTGTGTTAGAATCTGGTGTTGGTCGTGGTCGCTTAGCGGTTAAGGCTAATAATCATTTTGGGATAAAATGCCATGGTTGGAAAGGTGCTAAAATTTACCACGATGATGATCGCTCACAAGAGTGTTTTAGAAAATATAATAAGGCTGAAATGTCTTATGAAGATCACTCAAAGTTTTTAACAGGTAGAAGTCGTTATGCTAGTTTATTTGATTTAAGACCTAATGATTATAAAGGTTGGGCAAAAGGGTTAAGAGCAGCTGGTTATGCAACCGATAGAAAATATCCGCAAAAATTAATTAGTTTAATTGAACGTTACCAACTGTATAAGTATGATGAAGAAGTTATTAATGGCACAACAAATACAGTTAGAAAATCTACTACAATTATAGAAGGTAGGAAGAAGTCTACTTCAAAAAAGCATATTGTAGCAGAAGGAGATACGTTATACTCACTGTCTAGATTATACAAAACAACAGTTGATGCAATTAAAGCTGAAAACAATTTAAAATCAAATGGCTTAACTATAGGTCAGCAACTTATTATTCCAAATTAATTTATGTTATATCAAAGAAGTAGTGCATTGTTTAAAGATGCGCAAGCTGTAATTCCGGGAGGTGTAAACTCACCAGTAAGAGCCTTCAGTGCTGTTGGTGGCACACCTATTTTTGCTAAATCTGCAAAAGGTGCTTATGTGTATGATGAAGATGGTAACCGATTTATAGATTATATTAATTCTTGGGGACCAATGTTATTAGGTCATGCGTTTCCTCCAGTTGTAGATGCTGTTATTGAAAAGGCAAAGCAAGGCACATCTTTTGGGATGCCAACAGCTATTGAAACAGAAATTGCAGAATTAGCAGTTTCTATGGTGCCAAATATTGATAAGATTCGTTTTGTAAATAGCGGAACGGAAGCTTGTATGAGTGCTATCCGTTTAGCAAGAGGATTTACTAAAAGAGATAAAATAATAAAGTTTGCTGGTTGTTATCATGGTCATAGCGATTCGTTTTTAATTGCAGCAGGTAGTGGAGCTATCACTTTTGGTACACCAAACAGTCCTGGAGTTACGGAAGGAACTGCAAAGGATACTTTGTTGGCACGCTATAACGATATTGCTAATGTAAAGGAATTGGTTGACGCTAATAAAGGTGCAATTGCAGCCATTATTATTGAGCCAGTTGCAGGTAATATGGGTTGTATTCCTCCTGTGGATGGTTTTTTAGAAAGTTTAAGAACGATATGTGATGCCAACGATATCTTACTGATTTTTGATGAGGTGATGACGGGTTTTAGACTGGCAAAAGGTGGAGTACAAGAACTTAAAGGAGTAGATGCAGATATTGTTTGTTTTGGTAAAGTTGTTGGAGGAGGATTGCCAGTTGGTGCCTTTGCTGCGAGAAATGAAATAATGAATTATTTAGCTCCATTGGGTCCTGTGTATCAAGCCGGAACTTTAAGTGGAAATCCTTTAGCGATGGCTGCAGGTTTAGCAATGCTAAAAGCAGTGCATACAGATAGTGGTTTAATGAATAGGCTAGAGGAGAAGACTAAATACCTTCATCAAGGTATTACCGATGCATTAGCTAAAAATAATGTAACACATACTATAAATAGAATAGGTTCTATGATATCTGTGCATTTTGCGGAAGAAGCAGTTGTGGATTTTGAATCTGCTGCGAAAGGAAATAACGATACCTTTAAGAAATTCTTTCATGGTATGTTAAATGAAGGTATTTATATTGCCCCAAGTGCTTTTGAGACTTGGTTTATTACTGATGCTTTAACCTATCAAGATTTAAATGAAACTATTGCAGCTGTAGAACAGATTGCTAAAACATTGTAATAAAAAAAAGCCTCGCTAATTGCGAGGCTTTTTTTATTTAGTTTTCTGCTACAATTAATTTGTATTGTGCGTATTGTTCGTCTGTTAAAACACTTTTAACTTTATCGTCTAATTGCTTTTCAAGTTTAAGCTCATCTTCTTTGTTGGTGGTAGCACTTGCTGCTAATGCAACTTTGCCTTGTCCATAAGTTTTTAATGCGTTATAGATTTCATCGCGTTGATCATCTCCAAACTTTAATTGTTTTCTTAATGCTTCTGTTTTTGTAGAAGCTTCTGCGTTTATTTCTTTCTGAATTTCTAATTTACTGCTTTGTGCAACCACAGATTGGCTACCTAAAAACAATGCAAATGCAAACAAACATAGCGTAATTACCTTTTTCATTATGGACTATTTAATTATTTATTGGTTACTAAAGTAACAATTTTATTCAATAAAATAAAAAAGTATCGACTAAGCGATACTTTTTATTGTAAAAAAAATTAAATTAATCTCTTTTATTATGTTTTCTTTCTTGGTTTTCACCACGTTTTCCTCTTTTTTTATGTTCTCTAGGCTTCATTTTTTCAAACTTAGCATATTGTTCTGCCGTTAAAATGGTTTTCATTTCACGCTTCATTTCAATTTGCGCGTCTAATCTTAGGTTTTGTCTTTGTAACATGTCCTCTTTAGATGGTCTTTCTCTTTTTTCACCATCTGCAGGTTTGTTTGCTTTTCTAGCTGCTTGTCTAGTTTCCGCCTGATCTAAAATTAACTTATGTACCTTTTTTTGTTGAGCATCTGTAAGATCTAATTTAAGTGTTAACTTTTTAGATTTTAAATCTGCTATGTCATTAGGATTCATGTCCTGTCTTAATTCAGAAGTATTATTTCTGTCCATCTTTCTGTGTTCCTTTTTCTGTGCAAAACCATTTAAGGTTACAAGAGCTAGGGCGATAATTACTAATTTTTTCATGTGTCTGTTGTTTTAACATTATACTATCTTAGACAAGAGATGTTTTAAAACGTTTAATAGTAAATCTATTTTTAACATGAAATTTAACATTAGCTTTCAATGAGTTGAAGTGTGGTTTGGTAAAGGTTGCCGTGTTCTGTCTTGTTTTTTAGCCAAGCGTAGAAGCTAATAACAAAAATATCTTCTTCTCTAATTGTAACCCATTCAAAAGCGGTTTCTAATTGGTTTTTAAAAGCCTCTTTAGACATTCGTTCTGGTTTTAAATAATACAGTTCTGCAAATTTTAGAAAGGTGAGAATTCTGGTTTGGCCAATGTCTTTAAGGTATTTGGTATAGCGACGTCTAAAGCCTTTTAATCGTGAATTGAATAACTCGTCTTCTTGAAGTTCAATGTATAAGAGCAGTTCTGCAACATTCTTTTTTATCACCCAATCGATTCCTGCTTTTTCTATATACCACTGGTCTGTATGGTGAAGTTTTGCTGAAATTGATTTAGCTTTTACAAAGTTTTCTTTCTGAAAATAAAACATAAAACAAGATAAACGCAGGTCTAATAATGTTTCTGAGTCGTTATGCTTTGTTGCTATTACACTTTCTATTAAAGTGATTGCTTTATCTTGGTTATTGCTGTAGTTTAAGTTTAGTGCTTCAACCAGTGTTTTCTTTAATTTAAAGGCTTTGTGATAGGCACTCTTCTTTAACAACATGAGTTGCTCCATTTCCTTTATATAATGTAGAGAAGCTTCAAATTTTTTGTTTCTAAAAAGGGTATTGGCAATGATGTAGACAATTTCAATTTGGTAAAAGAGTTGTTTGTCGGTTTCTTTTTTCTGTTTAAGAAGGTCGTAACTATTCATTACAAAGCTTTCAATGGTGTAGTATTTTTTGGTTACTAAAGCAGAAATATTGGCGATAGCTAAAATCTGATATAAAGATTTAAATGAAAGTGACGAATTAATTTCAATATGATGTGCTTTTAGTAGGCGTCCTAACTCAGATTCAAAATCGATAACGTTTCCTTGGTAGCTCACTTCATTTAACATCGCTTTTAATTTTGCGTATACTATATTAAGTCGATCTTCTAATTGGTGTTTTTTCTGATTTTCTTTTTGTTTTAAAATTAATGCATCTAGGTCAATTTTTGAATGGTTGGAAGCGTATTGAATTTTGGTATGGTAAATTTCATTTAGAATAGGGAACAGGAAGTGCTCATCTGCCAAGCGTTCTGCTTTGTCTAAAATTTTGTAAGCAATGCTAAATTTATTTTGAAGTAAAAATGTGCGAGATGCTAAAATGTATTTAACAATCTGCATGTCTAAAGAGTTCTCATCTTCAAGGTTTTTATTGGCTGTAAAATCTATCAAGGACTGAAATAGCCGTTTTCTAAGTGCGTGATAAGCGTTGCTTTTTTCTACTCCATATAAGCGTTTGCAAATTACTTTAGAATCTTCATTAGAATTGGCAAGCGATTTAAACAACTGAATGTTTTTGGTATCTTTTCTTTTATTCTTTTGCTGAAGGTAATTGACGAATTTATTATGGTCTTCGGTACTTAAGGTGTTTATAATTGATTTTATTTCTATCATTAATTCGTCAGTATATTTTTATTATAATCACTAAATATAGTTATTTATAAGCTTTAGGTATTAATTATATCGTCAGTTTTATTGAAAATCTGATTTTTTTAACCAGCTCTTGTGTCCGAGATTTGCGTCATAATCATTAAAACAAAGAATTATGAATTATCAAACCACAGTGTCTTTAAAAGACGAAGAAAACGTAAAATCAAGAAAGAAAGAAAAGAAGGTATATAACCACAAGCCAACTCCTGCATTTATTGGTGCATCATGGTCTGCTTTACTTATAGGTATGGTTGCTTATTGTGTAGGACTTTGGAATGCAACTATGGAGCTCAACGAAAAAGGCTATTATTTTACCATTCTATTATTTGGATTGTTCTCTGTAATCTCTGTGCAAAAAGCAGTTAGAGATAAACTTGAAAATATTCAGGTCACAGATATGTATTATGGAATTAGTTGGTTCACTTCTGTAGCAGCCATTGTTTTGTTGTCTATAGGGCTTTGGAATGCCGATTTAGAATTAAGTGAAAAAGGATTCTATGCTATGTCTTTTACCTTAAGTTTGTTTTCTGCAATTGCAGTGCAGAAAAACACAAGAGATGTTGCTTATATTAATAACGAACTAATATTAGAAGAAGACGAAGATTAGTTTTGATGAAGGGTTAGCTAGTAACCCAAAACCTCGCAATCCGTAATGGTATTGCGAGGTTTTAAATACTTATTAGTTGAACTAAATTTTTTAATTATGAAATCAAAACTGCATAATGATGTAACAGAATTGCTAGAAAATAAAGTTATTTCTGATACTGTAGCGCACCAGATTTTAGCTTATTATGATGCTAAAGAGACTCAGAAATCTAATCCATTATTTACCATTTTTGGGATATTAGGATCGGCACTAGTGGGTTTAGGTATTATTTTAATATTGGCTCATAATTGGGATGATTTTTCAAGGGCTACAAAAACGATGTTTGCATTTTTGCCTTTAATTTTTGGGCAATGCGTTGCAGGTTACGCTATTCTTAAAAAGAAAAGTCAAGCATGGAAAGAATCTTCAGGAACTTTTCTCTTTTTTGCTATAGGAGCTTCTATTGCTTTAGTTAGTCAGGTTTATAATATACCAGGTGATTTAAGTCGTTTTTTATTGACATGGATTGTACTAGGTCTGCCTTTAATTTATGTGCTTAATTCTAAAGCTGTAGCTATGTTAGTTATTGGGTTTTCTACGTATTATGCCTGTGAATATGGTTATAGTTTTGGTTACGGAAATACATCTCCTTGGCTATATTTTGTACTCATTTTAGGTACGATTCCGTTTTATATTACAGCGCTTAAAAATAGACCTAAAGCGAATACTACCGGAATTTTAAATTGGTTATACACCATAAGTTTGATTGTAGTATTAGGGGCTTTTATTGATTCTAATTGGTCATTAGGGTTTTTAATGTATGCCATGTTATTTGGTTTTTTCTATAATATGGGGAAATTACCAATCTTTAAAAATCAACAATTAAGACGTAATAGTTTTACTGTTTTAGGTTCTTTAGGAACCGTGATTTTACTATTGATACTTTCATTTAATGTTGTTTGGGAAGAAATTCACCAAAAGTTAATAGTATTTAATAGTCAAGAAATGATGATGTCATTAGTGCTAATGGTAATTGCTTTGGCACTGTTGGTATATACTAAAATAGGTAAAAGGCAATCGGAATTCAATATGTTTCAATATGTGTTTATTATATTTTTAATTGTGTTTATAGTAGGTAGTGAAAATGCACAACTAGCAACCGTTTTTACAAATATTATCTTGTTAATTTTAGGTGTTTTTGCTATTAAAATAGGAGCTGACACTTCAAGATTTAGTGTGCTTAATTATGGACTTTTAATTATTTCTTCAACTATTATATGTCGCTTTTTCGATGTAGATATGAGTTTTGTTCTAAGAGGAATTTTGTTTGTGCTCGTAGGACTTGGATTTTTCTCTGCAAATTATATTATGCTTAAAAAACAGAAAGAAAAAAACAACAACCTTTAAAATTAAACTTATGAAAACCATACATATATTTATCATATTTATTGCTGTTGCGTTACTTCAGTTATTGGTGCCAGCAAAAATGATTTATGACAAAGAATCTGTTTTAATAACAGGAACTGTTTACAAATTTAAAACACAACCCATCGATCCTAATGATCCATTTAGAGGGAAGTATGTAACGTTAGGTTATGAATTAACTACTGCTGAAAGCTTTGATTCTACCATTCAAAATAGGGATAGAGTGTTACTTTATCTTGAAAAAGATAGTTTAGGGTTTGCTAAGGTGAAAAGCGTGAGTAAAACAGATCTTAAAATGGGAACTGATTTTATAGAAGTTGAAGTAGATTACTATAATATCAATGCAAATAGAGTGCATTTTAATTTACCATTTGATCGTTATTATATGGAAGAATCAAAGGCAAAACCAGCAGAAGATATATATAGAAAATTCAGTAGAAGAAACGATACAAATAATCAAACGTATGCTTTGGTAGCTGTTAAAAATGGAGATGCTGTTTTAAAAGATGTATATATCAATGATAAATCTATTCATTATTATATTGAAAATGAGGAGAAATGATTCATTCGTTTATCATAAAATCAAATAAACCAATAAATAAAAAAGAAGGCTTCAAAATGAATTGAAGCCTTCTTTATATTTGGTATTAAATTTAGATTACTTAGGATCTAAAATAAGATTAATACGCTCAATAGCATCTGCAATATGTATTCTACTCATAGTGTCTGCACCACGAGCCGATCGTAATTGGCTACGTAACGTTTTTAGCTCAGCTCTAACAACTGCTCTAATATCAGATTGGCTAGTGTTTACAGCTGTCATTTTAACGTAAGGACTTCTAGATCTTCCGCTTTGATCTTTAGCTGTCATTAAATACTCTAGTCTATCAATATGTGCACGTTGTAAATTACGTCTGTAAGTATCAATTTTCTTTCCAGTACGTAGTTCACTCCAAATACCTTTGCGTAAATCGCTCATCATATCTGGTAACGCATAAGCTTTATTATCATAAGTATATGCTTCCGTTAAACGTTGCATTTTACCTAAGCTCATAATGTTATTAAGAGTTCTCGCTTGTAAACCTCTTACACGCTCTACAGAACCAGCGAATTCGATACGGTCAAAAATGTTTTTATCAATTAACCATTCTGGAGTATCAAATAAATTCTCTTGAATAAATTTCATAGCTTCTTTTTGGTGTGCTTTAGGAACCGCTGTATAAACAGCACCTTCTTGATCAGAAGTTTTGTAATACTCGTAAACTCCACCAATGTTATTAGAAACGTGTCCCATATAACGGTTAAATTGAGAAATTACATGACCATACATTTCTTCTAAATCATCATAACCTTCACCAGCTTCAGTGGTCCATTCAATTAGGTTTGGTACAATTCGTTTTAAATTCTTAATACCATATTCACTAGCTAACATAGCATCATCTCCTAAATCTTCAGTTTGAGAACTAGGATCTACAACATCACCAGCTTGTTGATGTCCAAAACGATACATAGGATCACCAGCATGTTCCATAATCCATTGATTAAGAATTGGCTTTTCTTCTTCTGCAGTTTTATCTAAAATAGGTCTGTAACCCCAAGCAATAGCATACTTATCGTAAGTTCCAATGTCTGGCATTAAGGCAACACCTTCGTCTCCTGGTTGTGCTATGTAATTAAAACGTGCATAATCCATAATAGATGGAGCAGTACCATATTTTTTAGTGAATTCTGCATCACGTAATTTCTCAACAGGATAAGCAACACTACTTCCCATGTTGTGAGGTAAACCTAATGTGTGACCAACTTCATGAGATGATACAAAACGAATTAAACGTCCCATAACTTCATCTTTAAACTGTGGGCTTTGAGCATCTGGATTAATAGCTGCTGTTTGTACAAAGAACCATCCACGTAGCAATGACATTACATTATGGTACCAGTTGATATCGCTTTCTAAAATTTCACCTGTTCTTGGGTCACTTACGTGTGGACCATTTGCATTAGGAATAGGAGATGCTAAATAACGTACTACTGAATAACGTGCATCTTCTGGGCTCCATTCTGGATCTTCTTCAACTGTTGGTGGATCTTTAGCTATAATAGCATCTTTGAAGCCTGCAGCTTCAAAAGCTATTTGCCAATCTTCTATACCTTGCTTAAGGTATTTTCTCCATTTTTCAGGTGTAGCTCTATCTATGTAATAAACGATTTGCTTTTTAGGCACTACTAATTCACCTCGCTTAAATTTCTCAATATCTTCATCCTTAACTTCTAGTCTCCAACGGTCTAAAAATTCTAATGATTTACTTTTTTGTTCTTCTAAACCATAATCCGTTTGATTACTTGTAAACCAGCCTACACGCTCATCAAAATAACGACGCTTCATAGGTACTTCTGGTAATAAAATCATAGAATTGTTGATCTCAATAGATATGGCACCTGTATTAGAATTTGATGGTGGTTGTCCTGAAGCATACGTTTTTACAGTACGCGATTCAATATTTGTTGGATAAGACTTGATCGTTTCAATATATGATAACTGAGCATCTAAACGTGAAATTTTATATTGCTGTCTTGCACGTTGTGGAAAACCTAATGGCTTAACATCTTTTGCAAACAAATCTGTAACATCAATAACTGTGTTTGAAGAATCTTTACTGAATGCTCTAATTGGAAAAGAAGCAATTACAGGTTCAAAGTTAGAGTTTTTTACAGCTTCATGTACAGGTAAAGAATCTGCGGCAACAACTTCGTACGATACCATACGTAACAATACTTTTTTGTCTTTCTTTTCCCAACGTAATACTTGTTCGCTTAATTTTCCTCCACCAAATCCAAGA
Source organism: Winogradskyella eximia (assembly GCF_003386165.1). Taxonomy (GTDB): domain Bacteria; phylum Bacteroidota; class Bacteroidia; order Flavobacteriales; family Flavobacteriaceae; genus Winogradskyella; species Winogradskyella eximia. The sequence goes on from NZ_QRDV01000006.1 coordinate 248,979, forward strand.
CCTGATGCAGTTTTAGCTATACGAGTTACCATAAGCATTTCTCTATTAAAAAGAGAATCTGGTATTTCGTAATAAAATTTGTCATCTACTGTATGCACTGTAAATAACCCTTCGTCACTTTTGGCATCTTTAGTGATGACTTTGTTATAAGGTTGTGGATCATTTTTTCCAGGCTTTTTTGCTGGAGGTTTGGCCATTGCTGTGGCATCTTTTGATTTTCCAGCTTTTTTTGCAGTAGAGCAAGAAAATGCTAGAAATGCGGAAACTACTAGGAGTAGTTTAAGGGGTACGTGTTTCAAATTAGTCGGTTTTTATTAAATTTTGTTGAAAATACGGATTATAGTAATAATCTGATAAATTTAAAACCGAATTTAGTATTTTTTTAACGTGATTATTAAAAGGTATTCATGTACTCTTGGATGAGGTCTAATCCCTCTACATGTCTCATGGTTGTGCCAATATAAGGCATACTTATTCCATCTAAATAAAAAGAAACTCTATAATCAATTAATACGCTTTGTTCTGGGATGTTACTTTCTTCTAAAGGAGTCTCGAGTGCGAGATTTAAGGTAGATTGATCAGCACACGATCCGCCAGGAATATGACAATGCGCACAGTTAATATCCATATATGCTCTTACTCTAGTTTCTAATGGAAGAGATGTGTCTTGCCAATTCGCTAGACTTCTTACAGAAGCACTATTTGATAAGCCTGTTAAAGTTTGATTGGCTATAAATTGCTCTAATTGATTAACACCATTAATTTCAAAATTCATAGATCTTAATTTAGGACCTATTGGTATAATATTACCATTATTACTATGGCAAGTAAAACAATCTGTGTTAGAAGGAATTTGAAAAGTTGAAGAGTTACTGTTGCCTTCGATGTCAATCCATGTTACAGGCAATGTACTTCCTTCTAGATCTAAAACAGCATCTGTCTGTTCGCTGTTCCATTTGTAATCACCAGTTTCCCATAGGCCATTGAGTTTAATTAAAACTCGGGTTTCAATAATTGTTTTTCCTAAAGATAAATCACGGTCATCAATGTTAAAATAAAAGGTTTTGGCAATGACAGTATTGTCAGGAAATATAGGTAATCCATCTCCGTCATATGCCATACTAGTTCCTTCTGGTAAGGCAATAAGACGTTGTTTGTGAGCATAGTCTGAAAACAATCTAGTATTAAGGTCGTACTCAAATGCTTTTGATGTAATAATTAATTCATTCAAATTACCTGAAAACAAATTCAACTCAGATAAGTTGGTTTTAAACTCGGCAGCTACATTTGGTACTGAAGTTGTAAAACTATACACATTAGAATATAAACTTAAATTATTGGGTCCACAGCTTGTTTGAATATAGACATCGTAAGTTGTGTTAGCCATTAAATTAGTGAGTTCAGCATCTGTGTCTGATTCAGAAATTGTTGTTCCGCTACCTAATGCAAATCCTGAAATTCCATATTCTATTGTGTATTCTACAGAAGCATCAACGGCATTCCATGTGATTACGGCAGAATTACTGGTAATTGTATTTGAGGATATGTTAGTGGTACTATCACAAACAGCGATAAGATCATCTGAGTCATCAGAGCAAGAAAAAACGGTTAATACAGTTAAACATAAGATAAATAACTTTTTCATAATAAATGGTGTGTTTCTTTAAACATAGCAGTTGTGAAAATACTAAAAATGTAGCAATTATTTAGTTTTTACTTTTTTTGGATTTTGATTTGCATAAAAAAAGGAACTATCTCTCGATAATTCCTTAGTTTAAATTAATTATATGTTGTAGTGCTTAAACTAACTCTACAAACAATCCGTCATCAGTTTTTTCAACCTTAGTCAATCCATGTTTGCTCAAGCCTTTTATGCCTTTGTCCCAGCCTTTGTTACTTAAACCAGATTTCGATTTTAAAACGGTTAAATCCATTCGTTTTTCAACTTTAAGAACTTCTAAAATCGCTTTTTCATTGTCACTAAGATCTACCTTTTTCTTCTCTGGTCGCATTTGAGGGAAGAATAATACTTCTTGAATACTTTGATTGTTAGTTAAAAACATAATTAAGCGGTCCATACCAATGCCCATACCAGATGTTGGAGGCATGCCGTATTCTAAAGCACGTAAAAAATCGTGATCTATAAATTCGGTTGCTTCGTCATCCCCTTTTTGAGCTAATTTTAATTGGTGTTCAAAACGCTCGCGTTGGTCAATTGGGTCATTTAATTCTGAATATGCATTCGCAACTTCTTTACCACAAACCATGAGTTCAAAACGCTCTGTTAATTCAGGGTTTTCTCTATGTTCTTTACATAACGGACTCATTTCCTTTGGATAGTCGGTAATGAATGTTGGTTGAATATAATTCCCTTCACATTTTTCACCAAAAATCTCATCAATTAGCTTTCCTTTACCCATGGTGTCATCGACTTCAATATGCATGCCTTTTGCAGCAGCTCTTATTTCGTCTTCAGACTTATTATAAATATCAAAACCTGTGAATTCTAAAATAGAATCGCGCATGGTAATACGCTTATATGGTGCTTTAAAGTTTATTTTATGTTCTCCAAATGTTGCTTCAGACGTTCCGTTTACAGCAATAGCACAGTGTTCTAATAATTTCTCACAGAAATCCATCATCCAGTTGTAATCTTTGTATGATACATAGATTTCCATGGCTGTAAATTCAGGATTGTGGGTTCTGTCCATACCTTCATTTCTGAAGTTTTTAGAAAACTCATAAACACCATCAAAACCACCAACGATTAATCGTTTTAAATATAACTCGTTAGCAATTCTCATATACAATGGAATGTCTAAACTGTTGTGGTGAGTTGTAAATGGACGTGCAGCAGCTCCACCAGGAATAGGTTGTAAAACAGGTGTTTCTACTTCAAAATAACCAGCATTATTAAAAAACTGACGCATCGCATTAAAAAGTTTAGTACGTTTTACAAATACTTCTTTTACATGTGGATTTACAACTAAATCTGCATAACGTTGTCTGTAACGCATTTCTGGATCTGTAAACGCATCATACGTTTTACCATCCTTTTGCTTAGGTATTGGTAAGGGCTTTAAAGCTTTACTTAATAATTTAAAGTCTTTTACCATTACGGTCTTTTCTCCAACCTGAGTAGTGAAAAGCGTACCTTCTATACCAACAAAATCACCTAAATCGAGTAATTTTTTGAAGACATCATTGTATAGTGATTTGTCTTCTCCTGTACATATTTCGTCTCTATTAAAATAGACTTGAATACGACCTTCGCTATCTTGCAATTGAGCAAAAGATGCTTTTCCTTGAATGTTAATTGCCATTAAACGACCAGCAATAATCACCTGTTTACCTTCTTCAAAGTCAGATTTTATCTGTTTAGAAGTATGATTAACGGGAAATAAATCCGCTGGATAAGGGTTAATCCCTAAAGCTCTAAGCTTTTCTAACTTTTGGCGTCTTACCAATTCTTGTTCTGAAAGTTGCATTCTTATTTATTTTTATTGGCTTATTTGTTTTTTAAATAAGCAGACGCAAAATTACACTTTTTACAAAAATTAGAGAACACCTTTTTAGTTTGATTTTATAAGCTCTAAATTTTCTTTTAAATCCTCATTGTCGGAGTGTATTTTTAGAGCGTCTTCTAGTACTTTTATGGCTTCCGTTTTATAACCCGAAATACCAAGTGTATTGGCTAAACTCATGAATGTTCTTGGTTGCTCTGGGAATAATTTAGTATTCAAAGTAAATACGGCAATGGCCTCATCTATTCTGTTAGTTCCATATAAAATACGACCATATGTATTTAACCCATACATGCTTGGAACTTCATTTTTAAACGTTTTTAATAGTTTTTTTTGTTTGCGCTTTAAGCCTTTTGCTCCTTTTTTCTTTAGAATATTGTCAGCAGCAGTTACAATTTGATAATTAGATTTGTAATCATTTTTCGTAATTACATTCTGAATATCTTCTTCGAAAGTACCAATAGGATGTTCAACAATACGGTTCACCTCTTTGCCATCTTTATAAAAGATAACAGTTGGTACTCTGTGAATGTTTAATCCGGCTTCTTCATGTTGAGGGCTTTGTTTGTACATGTTAGGTTTTCTGCTTAACGCAACAACCGTTAATTGATTCATTGGGAATTCGCAAGCTTCTAAAACCTTATATAGTTTTGGTACTTCTTGTTTACTGTCTCCACACCAAGTACCCATAAATAGTGTTATTGTATAATTTTTTAATTCTGAAGATATAGAATTTATAAGATTATTGTTGGGTTGATAGTCTTCATGATTTTTAGTAAACCAAGATTTGTAATTCTCACTTAATAAACCGTTTTTATCGATTTTTCCGAGTAAAAAAGGTGTTTCGCCTTCTTCTATAATTTCTTGATTGAGTTGCTGTGCATTGATTTGAGATGCAAAAAATATGGTAATTATGATGATAAAAATGTTCGTTTTCATTTTGATGAATTGATTAATTGATGAAAAAAGGATGTCATTTCAAATCCCTTTTACAAGATTCTAGAATGACAACTTATGTTATTTTGAAGCAACAATATGTCCTTTAATTTTCAAAACTTTATTACCACCTTCGGCATTAGACATAACGGTAACCGTTTTTGTAAAAGCACCTAATCTTTTGGTGTCGTATTTAATTTCTAATTCTCCTATACTTCCTGGTAAAATTGGCGCTTTTGAATAACTAGGAACTGTACAGCCACAAGTCGTTTTTACATCAGTGATTAATAAAGGAGCATCACCAGTATTGGTAAAGGTGAATAGTCGTTTGCCTTCGGAGTTTTGTGAAATGATTCCGTAGTCTATAACTTCAGTTTTAAATTTCATCACAGCAACTTTGGTGTCGTATTTTCCAAATTCAGTTGGTGCTGCACTAAAAAAACTTAGAGTTAAAACTAAAAGGATTGCAATGTTTAATGTTCGTTTCATAATAAATATTTTAAATGATTAATATGAAAGCAAACATCAAGTATTAAGATGTAAATTTTTAAAAATGGAGGTTGGAAATCGGTACTAGTACCTAGGTTGAATTTTGTAACTATTTGATAAATAGAGATTTTGCGTCGTCTCTAGATTGCACATTTAACTTCTTGTAAATGTTATTTGTGTGAGATTTTACTGTGCTTACACTTAAAAAAAGAGCTTCTGCAATGTCTTTATTGGTTTTATCCTCGAGTAAATGCTCTAAAACAACTTGTTCTTGTTTGGATAGTTTAGCTTTTAAATCTTCAATTTTAGAAGTGTTTCTCATCCAGAACTGATAAAGAAAAACTAGATTCAGTAAAACTGAAAATCCTAAGATAGAATAGAGGAGAATATTCCAATTGGATGCTGTTTCTCCATTTGATGCGGCCAACATATAACGATCCGCATTTAATTCGTTAGCATATTGTTTGGTATAAGGAGCGTTTGGATAGCTGCCTTCTAAACGTGTTTTTAAATTATTGTAGTAGTCATTTTTCTTTAGGTCTTCAACATAATAGCTATGTAAATCACTGCTTCTGTCAGATAAATAAGTATAGATATAAAGTTCCGCTAAAGGTTCATCTAAAGCTTCGCCAAAATATTGAAGGGTTTTAAACCACTTTTTATTGTTTAGTTTGCGATTTGCTTCACTTCTAAATTCACCATATGCAAAACGCATATCATTTTTTAATGAGTCTATTTTTACAAATGCATTAGCTTTAGGGTTATTAGATTCTACTCGGCAAAACACTTGGTTTCCAAAAGAAAAAGGCAATTTTAATGTATCTGTATTTTTAGCGATAAACAAAAGTGCTTCACTATCTGCACAATACCCATTAAAGTGATTAACATCTTGTTGAATGTCTGAGCAGCTATCAATATGAATGCGATAAATACGGTTTTCAGTATCTAGCATATTGCCTTTAAACTCAAAGTAACCTGTAGCATCAGCACTTGTTTTTGCAATAATTTGTTCAGAGTAAACACCAGTCATTTTTCGGTAATCTTCGACTATAGAAAGATATACGGCTCTATTTCCTTCTTCTGGGTTTGTATAACCTGAAAATGAATATTGAGCTTTACAAACCGAAGAAATAACTAAAAAGACGAAAAGAATTTTTATTCGCATAAAACGAAACTACATAATTTTATTTTGATTTCAATGCGTTGAATTCATAAAAAATGTAACATTTTATATCAAATCACGTCCTATAAATAGATCAAATCAATTTTAAAGATTTATTTAATTATTAAACAAAATATGAACTTCTGGCGTGTAATTCTTTCTATAATTTGTCCTCCTTTAGCTGTTTTAGATAAAGGTTGTGGCTCTATTCTCATTACTTTTTTATTGTGGCTTTGTGGTTGGGTACCAGGTGTTATCGCTGCATTGATTATATTGAACAATCCTGAACGATAAATTCTTATCTTTGCCTACCTAATTAACACATTATATATGAAAAAAATTATTCTATTATTCGCAATCGTTTGTTCTTTTACCAGTTGTAATGTTACTGAATCTATTGTTTTTGATGAAAATGGTTCTGGACAGTTTTTAGTCACTTATGAAATGGGTGAAGCAATGAAAGCCATGACGGCTGCTATGGGAGGAGAGGACTCTGATTCTGAAAAGAAAAAAGGAGGAGAGGTTATGGATACTACTATGGTTTTTGCTGATATAATGGAGACTTATAAGGATAGTATTGCGGCTTTACCTGAGGAAAAGCGCTTAGCTATGGAAGCTGTGAAAGACATGTTTATGAATATGAAAATGAACGAGGATGAGGGTGTTATGAATATGGGAATAGGGCTTAATTTCAATTCTATTGATGATTTAAAAAACATTAATGAAAAAATAAAAAAAGCACAAAGTTTAAATTCGCAAGGAGACCAAGTTGGTTCAATGAAAGAAAACTCACCACTAGGTAATTTCTTTGGTAGTGATGATAATAAAACAGGTTATATTCTTACTGAAAATAGTTTCTCTAGAGTGACTAAAATAGATGCTCCGGAAGCTGATGAAGAGGATGCAGTCGTAGAATTGTTTGATGAAACTAGTGAAAGTAATCAAGAGTTTATTGAATATTTTGAAAATGCTTTTTATACCGTAAAACTAACTTTTCCTAAAACGATTAAATCTGTTTCTGTTGAGGGTGCTGAATTTTCTAAGGATAGAAAAACAGTAACGTATAAAACAAATTGGATAGAATATCTTAAAAATCCAAAGTTATTGGATGTGAATGTTGAGTTTGTAAATGAATAAAACCATACAACTACAAGATCTAGGGAGTAAAGATTTTAAAGATACTTGGGATTACCAAGAGATACTTTTCAAGGCTATTTTAGATACTAAAATTAAGAATAGAAGAGAGGATGCAGGTTTAGAAACCGATAATCATTTTCTGTTTGTAGAGCATCCACATGTTTACACTTTAGGTAAAAGTGGAGATCTGTCTAATCTATTGCTTTCGGAAACACAATTGGTTGAGAAAGGAGCCAAATTTTATAAAATAAATAGAGGTGGTGATATTACTTATCATGGTCCTGGACAAATTGTTGGCTATCCTATTTTAGATTTAGATAATTTCTTTACCGACATACATAAATATTTACGTTTTTTAGAAGAAGTGATTATTCTCACTTTAGCAGAATATGGTTTAAAAACAGAGCGTAGTCCTGGTGAAACAGGTGTTTGGTTAGATGTTGGTACTCCATTTGCGCGTAAAATTTGTGCTATGGGAGTACGAGCGAGTCGTTGGGTAACCATGCATGGTTTTGCGTTAAATGTAAATGCAGATTTGGGTTATTTTGACCATATTATTCCTTGTGGTATTCGTGGCAAAGCAGTGACGACTTTAAATAATGAACTTGGTGTAGATGTGGTTGATGAAGCTGAAGTTAAAAAGATAATTTTAAAGCATTTTTCAGCTTTGTTTGAGGCTCAATTTGTGAAGTAGCTATACTTAATTTTTAGTTCTAATGATTTAGCAAGTTGTCTTTTTACGGAGTGATTATTTGCTTTTTTTTCTCTGTGTATATTTTCTTTTAGATCGGATTAAGCTATATCTCATATCGTCATAAAACAGACTTATTATTAGAATGAGCGCACCTAAGAGTAGCGTGTTTAATTTTAAGTTAATTCTAGAATAAAGAAACCCTCCAATTAATCCTCCAAGAAAGAAGAAACAAATAATAAAAACTCTCAGTTTAATAGTTGATTTTATGTGTTGTCTGTTTGGATGATGCTTAGGGAAGAATAGTTGTGATAATTCAATACCTAAATCGGTAAACAATCCTGTTAGATGCGTAGTTCTAACCACCGCATCTGAGATTTTTGTAACGAGAGAATTTTGAAGTCCCATTGCAAATAAAAGAGCACAAATAATGAAGTCTGGCTGTTTTATTTCAACCGTATTACCTAAGATGGCAATTGATGTTAAAATGAGACATTCAATTATTGTTGGGAAGACAAATACATTGAGTTTTTTATTTTCCCTGAATTTTTCAATGAGAAAACTTGAAAAAAATGAACCAAACAGAAAGGAAAAGATATAAAGAAAATAAACAGTGCCTTTCCAAAATTCAAAATTAGCAACATCACTTATAAAAAGAGCAAAATGACCAGTGACATTAGTTGTTAATTGGCTAAAAGCTAAAAAACCTGTAACGTTTACAATACCAGCTACAAAGGACAAAATGGTAGCAATGCGCAGATTGTGTTTTAATGTTCTGCTCTTACCTTGATGTCTAAACATTTTGTTTGCATTTAATGTATCAAATTACTCGCTATTTATACGCTTTACGATTCCTGAAACCTATTTTATTGGAGTTTTTAACCCGTTAATAATATTAAGTTTCGTCATTAAAAAACACTTTATAAAAGTGCATTTTTTTCTCTTCATCGTAACCGCGTTCTAAATATTCTGCAGAAGCGTCTGGTGCATCCACATCGAGTTTTATTTGAATATTAGTATCGAGTTTAATTTCGGTTTTAATCTTTTGTTTCTGTTTCTTTAAAGCAATTTCAGAAACATCAAATTGGTTTCTAATGAGGACTTTATGGTCGGTTTCGTAATTTTTTTTGTAGTCTTCAAAAAGTTGAATTTTATCTTCTTCGTCAAATACTTCCTCCTTAAAGGTGTCAATATTTACGATTTCATTTTCTTTAAAAAAGTCGACAGTTTTAGCTAAAAAGTTGCTTTGCTCTTGGCCTCCAAAATTGGGTTGAAGTACTTCTTTAGAAAACTCTCTACACAATTCAATACAGTTTTTAGTATGCTGATTGCTATCGTCTGGGTATCTTATGTTTAAGAAGCTTTTTATCCAATATTGTGTGTCGTAAGTATTGTTATCTACACTAAACACAATTTTACCTTCCATATCAGAGGTATTTAAGATTAAGCAGCCTTTATCAACTTTTTTTGCTTGAATCCCTTTTTGTACTAAAATATCGTAGTTATTATCTTCTAAATAGGTCTGAAAAAACTCTGTTTTATTTTCAATTTTAAAGATGCCAATAGCGTCTGTAAAATAGTCTTCGTATTGCACATTTTCAAAATGACAAATTAGTACATCTCCCGTTTTAATTTGAGCAGAATTACTTTGTTCAAATAAGTGAGTAACTATATGTTTAGAAAGGTCAACAAAATCGGCTTCTTCTTTAAATAATTGATCACTGTAAGTGTTGATTTCATTGAGTCCAACGTCACTATGGTGATGAAAACGGTAACTTTCTGCAACGCTTACAAATGGCTTTAGAAGATAAGGTAGCATTAGGTTGTATGTGGCTTCATCAAAATCTACAATAGCATCTGAAAAGGCATTTTTTGTGCCATTAAATTTATTACCAACTTTGTGAATTATACAGCTCTTTATTGAAGCTTTTTGTCTTTTAATCATGATGAAATTAAAGTCTAAATTATATTATGCAATACTACAAAACATAGGATCTATTTAAAGTTAAAATAGTGTTTAAATGTAATGCGTTTTTAATGCAGTTTGTAAACTACAATTGTTTTATCGTCGCTCTGCGTTATAAGTTCTAATCCTTTGTCATTATCTAGTTTTTCTAAAGTAGCACTAGAGGTGCCAAAAACTGGAAAGTTTGGGATGGATTTTGCTTGGCTATCAAATAGATATACCTTCTTTGATTGTAAATCTGTGGTGGTTACGTAAATTTTGTCATTCAGATAGAAAATTCTAGGTTCTGTATAGTCTCCATAGTCTAAATCTATGGTTCTAGATTTAATAATTAATCTATTTTCGTTTAAAGAGACTAATGTTTTACTAGTTGTAGTAATTTTATGTTTGTCTGAAAGATTCAGGTTTTTAGTGCTTAATTTTCCTTGTGTATCTACTTGAATAAGTTGTCCAAGTGTATTGGTCGTTGTAAACTTATTTTGGTATAAATAGATGTTGTTATTAGAAAATTGAATTTTGTCTTTTACGTTTATTCGGTTAGATCCTTGTCGGTTTAAAACTTCAAGATGTTCTCCAGCGCTAAAAACGATATAATCCTTTGTACCAATTCTGAAATGTTTGGGTTGAGAAGTTATATCAGAATCTTTGTTTTTATAGTTGAAACCACTAACGGTTTTTCCTTTAGCATTATACATAATAAGATTATTGCCTTGAGTAACAAGTAGTCTGTAATCTTTACGTTTATCGTAATCAAAAACTGAAAGCGGTTGCGTTATCGGATCTTTAAATTTTAAAGGAAAGGGGGATACGTCATTGCCATTTCTATCTAAAACATATAATCTATTTGGTGTGGCAAATGCTAATTGTAATCTGCCATTTTTATACATGTCTATCTGCTCTATTTGGCCCAAAATTTTACCATTTAGTTCTTTTTTCCATAGGATATTCCCTGAGCTAGAAATAAGATAAACCACATTGTTGACATCTTGTACTATAACATCATGAGATTTTGAAACATGGTTTTTAACTGTTTGCGGTGCGGTTAAAATCATCGCTTCAAGTGGAGATGTAAAGGTTTCTGTTACTGAATTAGAAGCTGCTCTCTTTTTAAATTTTTGAATGACTCCATTAATGTGTGTGTAATTATCTTCTGTTACAAATTGGACTGCATTGGCATTGTAGCCATTCATGGTTTTACCTAAAACTTGAGATAATCCTTTAGAATCTTTAAATATAAACAATGACGCTTCATCACTTAAATCGTCATTAATACTTTGAAAAGCATCAGAATTTGCCAAAGTATTATTGTTTAATGCATTGGTTAAGATTGACTTTAAGTCGTCTAAAGATGATGTGAAGACAATGAAGTCTTCAAAAATTGAAAAGTAATGAGCATTTTTAAAACTGATAAAAGGCTTTAGGTTAGACTCAAAAAAGTCAGGTGTATTAAATTCATAAATATCAATGTCTCTAAATGATTCTGCATGAGATTTATCTTCAATTGATTCTAAAATTAAATTTGTGTCTAACGAATGAAGCAGTAAAGCGTTGTCTATAAAAGCAATTTCGTTAGTTAAGTTTAGAAATGTTTTATTGCTTGTTGCTGTGCTGTCTACTAATACAGCGCTATTTCTACTAAATACCGAAAAGTCATCGTAAGTAATACTAATTAGAGAACTTGTGCCTAGCGGAGCTATTGAAGGAGTGTTTATTTTCTGGGGAATTGTGTTTTTAAAAGTGTCAAGGTAATTGGCACTTGAATCTTTAGATGTTAAAATACCATTGTAATTTAAACCTTTATCGGTGTAGTCTAAATCTAAAGTCGTAAAGTTTGAGTGGGTTTTATTTCCAATACTTGTAAATAGTAATTTTGAATAATTGGTGGTGTTAGACTTAAAAATAATAGAGGCTACAGATTTTCTATCTGTCGTTTCAATTAACTTACTGAGTTCTTCGTTTTCATTTTCTGGATCTAAGTTTTTTAAGAGTTCTAGATTGTTAGATCCGCAAAAAGTGTTTCCTAAAACAGTGTGATAAAAGGTATAATCGTTAATTTGAGTTTTGTTAATTTTAGAATCCTTTAAAGTTTCTGAAATATGATTAGGAACAGCATCAATTACAAATAAGGTGCTATCGTTTTCTGTGAGAATTAAATAATCGGTTTGAGTAGAATCTGAAAAACTGATGTAGATTTCTTCAGTAGTATGAAGTTGGTTTAAGACTTGAGATGCATTTTTTAACTCTTTTTGATATAAGCTGGATAGAATTTCATTATTATCTATGCTACTTATAAAATCATTCAACTCATTTATCTGAATAATAGCACTTGATTCCTGTGGAATAAATTTATAAGGCTGTTTGGTTTTATTGTAATCTTTTTGGCAAGCCGATAGAAGGGTGAATAAAATTGTAAAAAAACCAAGTCGCTTCATTAATTGAATATTTTAGAATACAAATATAAAAAGTTATATATCCAATTGGTATTGCTCAGGCAATAATCTAAATGATTTTCTGTGATATTTAGTAATTCCGTATTTTTTAATTGCTGCTCGGTGTTCTTTGGTTGGGTAGCCTTTGTTTTGTTTCCAATTGTACATTGGGAATTCTTCGTGGATGATTTCCATGAATTCGTCTCTATACGTCTTTGCTAATACAGAAGCAGCCGCTATACTTAAATATTTACTATCTCCTTTTACAATAGTGGAGTGCGGTATTGATTGGTAAGGCTTAAACCGATTACCATCTACTATAATATAATTAGGTATAGGGTTTAATTGAGAAATTGAGCCATGCATGGCTTTTATGGAAGCGTTTAAGATGTTAATGGTGTCTATTTCAGATTCAAATATATGTTGTACACCAAAAGATATGCATTCTTCTTCTATAATGGGTTTTAGTAAAAACCTCTTTTTCTCAGAAAGTTGCTTAGAGTCATTTAAAAAAATGTTTTTAAAATTTAGTGGTAAAATAACTGCCGCAGCTGTAACAGGGCCAGCTAGGCAACCTCTGCCAGCTTCGTCGGTACCACATTCTAAATTGAAGGAAGAAAACTGAATTTTTAGAGCCAAAATGTTAAATTTTGAACAAAGTTAAAATTTTAACGCAACCCTTTTGCAGTTTTTGCATCTTAATAATGAGTTACATGCCTAAAACATTATATAAAATGAATTGAACGGTTTGTTGACAAATCCGCAAAAGCATTAACATATTTTTGGCAAAAACGCTTGGTTATTTAATATTTAATTAAGATGTTTGCAAATAGACTAACTCAAATAATTGTTTTATGAAATTAAAATTAACATGGTTATTAACGCTTTTTATGGCGTTCGTGATGCAGTTTTCTTTTGCACAAGAGAAAAAAACTGTCACAGGTACAGTTACAACCGCTTCGGATGAATTACCTCTTCCGGGAGCTAGTGTAATTGTAAAAGGAACTTCTAAAGGTCAACAAACAGATTTTGATGGTAAATATTCCATTCAGGTTAATGTTGGTGATGTTTTAGTAATTTCTTATGTAGGTATGTCACCTGCTGAAATTAAAATAGGTGCTTCAAACACTTATAATGTAGCATTGGAAGATGGTAACACTCTTGATGAGGTAGTTATTGTTGCATACGGTGAGCAGAAGAAAGAATCTGTACTTGGTGCTGTTTCTACAGTTGGAGCTAAAGATATTGAGCAAGTGCCTATCGGTTCTTTTGATCAAATTCTTAAAGGTCAATCACCAGGTTTACATATATCTTCTGGTTCAGGACAACCTGGTACTAGTGCTAAGGTAAGAATTAGAGGTACACACTCAATTAATGGAGGTTCAGATCCTTTATATATTTTAGATGGTGTGCCAATTACTGCGAATGATTTTGCGACATTAAACGCAAATGATTTTGAGAATATTACTGTATTAAAAGATGCAGCTTCTACTTCTATTTATGGATCTAGAGGTAGTAGTGGTGTAATTTTAATTACATCTAAAAGAGGTACTTCTGGAAAATCTAGAGTAAAGTATTCTACACAATATGGTATATCTGAAATCGGACAACTACGTTTCGAGATGATGACAGGTAGTGAGAAAATGATTTTTGAAAACTGGCAAACACCAGGGAAATGGACTGATGAGGATATCGCAACTGCTCCTAATACTGATTGGAGTGATATATTTTTCAGAACTGGTATTACACAAACTCATGATTTTTCTGTTACCGGAGGGAATGATAAAACTCAATTTTTTACTTCTGTAGGTATATATGATCAAGAAGGTATTGGTCTTAGATCAGATCTTCAGAGATTTACTGCGAGATTAAATTTAGATCACAAAGTTTCTGATAGATTTAAAGTTGGTGTTAGTACATCGATTGGTTATTCTAAATCTAACTTTATTAGTAGTGAAAATGGAATTAACTTAAATAACCCTTTTGCTGCTGTTTACTTATCAAATCCTTATGATTTACCTTATAATGAAGATGGCTCTTATAATACAGGAGGTGTTTTAATTGGAGGTAATGCTTTAGAGAATTTAGAAACTAACGTTAGTAAGCGTGCTGATTTAAAATTAAACATTAGCGGTAACGCAAGTTTAGAGATTGTAAAGAATGTAACGGCAAGAGTAAGTCTTGGTGTTGATTATAGAGATAGAAAATCAGAAACTGGTGCTTCTCCTGATACATATTTTGGTCAAAATGCTGGTTTTACTGGTGATCAAGGTGGATATAGTTTTACGAATTCTTATATTGCTAACATTAATGCACTTACAAGTTTAATGTATAGCAATGTTTTTAGTGATGTTCATAACGTAGATGTTGCGGCACACGTTGAATATTATAAATATCATGCTAAGAGTGGTACTTTTTCTGGATTTGGAATTGATCCAAAGAGACTTGGTTATGCTTCAGGTATAACTGCTGGTACAGATACTAATGGTTTTATTCCAGAAGTTGGTGGTGGAGTTACACAGAGAGGTCTTTTAGGTATTTTTGCTAATGCTAAATATAATTACGATAGTAAATATTTTGCTGAATTTACAATACGTAGAGATGCATCTTCAAGATTTTCTGAAGCTAATAAATGGGGTACGTTCTATGCAGTTGCAGCTGGATGGGCTTTACATAATGAAGATTTCTTAACAGCAGATTGGATAGATAATCTTAAATTAAGAGCAAGTATTGGTACTACTGGTAATCAGTTAGGTATTGCTGATTTTCAAGATGAGGGTACTTATGGTACGGCTTCTTACAACGGAATTGCAGGTATTTCTGTAGCTTCTATTGGGAATAACCAATTGAAATGGGAAGAGTCTGAGAAATTTAACGTTGGTGTTGATTATGGATTGTTTAAGAATAGATTAAGAGGTAGTCTTGATTACTATATTGAAAGTATTTCGGATTTATTTATTGATCAACGTCTTTCTGGTACATCTGGTTTTACATCTATTGATTCTAATGTTGGTAAGATGCAAAATAAAGGTGTCGATGGACAAATTACAGGTACTGTATTACAGAAAAAAGATTTTTCTTGGAGTTTAAATTTTAATTTCAATTACAATAAAAATGAAATTACTGATTTAGGTCAAGTTGATGAATATGAATTGGGTACATCTATTGTTCGAGAAGGTTTAGCTTTCGGATCTCATTATGCTGTAGGTTGGGCTGGAGTTAATCCTGCTAACGGACAAGCATTGTATTTAGATGGTGATGGTAATATAACTGACGTATTTAGTGATGAGAATGCATTAGCTAAATGGGGAAGTTATGAACCAACTTGGACTGGTGGTTTCGGAACTCAAATTAACTATAAAGGATTCAATGTTTCTGCTCAATTTACATGGGTAAATGATTATTACAGATATAATAACCAAACATTCTTCCAAGAAAATCCAAATTTTTCTAACTTTAATTTATCTACGGCAATGTTAGATATATGGAGAACACCTGGTCAGATTACTGATATAGCTGGTTTTGGAAATAATAGAGAATTTAGTTCTGCTGATATTGAAGATGCTTCGTATATGAGATTAACTAATGTTACAATTGGTTATACTGTAGATCCTGAAGTTTTAGAAAATATCAATTTGTTCTCAGGAATTAGAGTATATGTTCAAGGTCAGAACCTTTACACATGGACGAACTTCGGAGGTTTTGATCCTGAAGATGATAACAATATTGCAGGATATGAGTATCCAACGCCTAGAACTATTACGTTTGGTGTAGATTTAAACTTTTAAAATAAATGAAAATGAAAATAAAAAATAACATACTAGGTTTTAGTAAAAAACTAGGTTCAAGTTTAGTTTTACTAATGTTATCTCTATCTCTTTTTACTAGTTGTGAGGATGCTTACAATATTGGTCCAGATGATGAAATAACTGAAAGTAATGCAATTACAAGCTTAACAGATTTTAGAGATGGTGTAATAGGGGTGTATGCTTTTATGCCTGCTAACAGTGCTATTTCTTGGAACTCATGGTTTACTGATGAGTTACAATTACCTTCATCTAATAACGGACAAGGGGTGCAAGTGCATACTTGGTCTATCACGACTTCTGATGCAACTGTATTGTCGCTATATAATAGCTACTTTTCAGTAATTAATAAAGCTAACCGTATTTTAGAAGCTGCAGGTAATTTTACTGTAGATGCTGAAGATGAAGCTGAATTTAATAGATTAAAAGGTGAACTTTATGCAATAAGAGCATGGGCTCATTTTAAATCATTAACTTATTTTAGTACATCTTATACAAATGATGATGCTTTAGCGGTTCCTTATCTTGATTATGTTGTGGTTTTAGAAAAGCCTCTAAGAAACACGGTTGGTGAAGTTTTTCAAGGAATTGAAAATGATTTAACTTTAGCAAAGGATTTAATTCCTGCTACTTTTAATGATAATACATTCCTTTCTTTGGATGCAATTACAGCTTTAGAAGCTAGAATGGCATTATATCGCGAAGATTTTCCTACAGCAATTGCTAAATCTACTATATTGATAGATAAGTACAATTTGACTGATACAGCAAGTTTTCCTTCAATTTGGACGGATAATGAAGATGCAGAAAACATTTTTAAATTAGCTAGAGTTGTTGGCGATGATGCTATTGGTCAAATTTACAATGCGAATTCTGCACTTACATACTGGTTAGCTTCAGAGAAATTATTTAACTCTTATGATGCTAATGATATTCGATTAAATCTTATTGATAATACAACTAGAGTGATTAATAAATATCCTGGTAATGTAGCGGCAGTTGGTTTAAATCATATTAAAGAATTCCGTATTTCTGAGCAATATTTAATCAGAGCAGAAGCTTATGCAAGATCTACACAACTTGTTTTGGCTGCTGATGATTATAATGAATTAAGAATGAATAGAATCTCAGGATACACGCCAGAGAGTTTCTCTAATGTGGTTGTTGCAATGTCTAGTATCTTAGATGAACGTTATAGAGAGCTTGCTTTTGAAGGACATAGATTTTTAGATTTAAAGAGAACTGGTACTGATTTAGTTAGAGAAAATAACGATTGTTCAATACTTAATGCAGATGCTTGTACTCTTCAAAATAGTAGTTATCTATTTACATTACCTATTCCTCAAGATGAAAGATTTGTAAATCCTGATATCACTCAAAATCCTGTATATTAAAACACACACAATTATGAAAACGAAATATTTATTTTTATTACTTATAACTGTTTTATTATCTTCTTGTGAGGATATTGAAACGTCAGATTTAGGGCTAAATAGTGCTTGGTTACAATTTGAAAACAGTGCTGACAACATGTCTGAGGGTGAGGCGTCAATGCAAGTGCCAATTCTTTATTCATCTAATAAGAATACGGATGGTGTAGATGTGAGCTTTACTTATACTGCTACAGTGCCAAGTGGTTTTACTGTATTGCCAGCTAATGGTATTGTTAATATTCCTGCAGGTGAGTTTGTTGGTTATATTACTGTAATACCAGAAGATGACTCAATTGCGTCAGATGATATTATTATTACTTTCTCGATAGAAGGAAATACTGCTGCACCTTTAGGTATTGCAGGTCAAGGTATTTATAATATAACTTCAGATTTTACTATCATTGAAGATGATTGTCCTATTGCTATTGATGATTTTGTTGGTACATATTCTGTTGATGATGTTTTTACATCTGGAACAAATGAAGGACTTACTTTAGCAGGTGCTTTTGGTGAATCTTACCAAATGGAGGCATCATTAGTTGCTGGTGATGTAACTGGTACTAAACTTATGTTTAATAATTCACCTGGTTTTAATACTTATTTTAATGATGGTACAGTTGTAACATTTATTACTTGTACTAAAGAGGTGATATTTGATGATGGTTTCCCATTATTAGCTGAGTGGAATGTATTTGAATATTCTGCATCTTCTTATAGTGATGATACTAAGAGTATTACATGTACTGGTGATTTCCAAAATTTTGGTCCTTTTAGATTTACAATAACTAAACTATAAAATAATAATATGAAGAATTATATAAAATTATCTAAAAGTTATTTGAATATACTTGCTGTGATCCTATTAGTGTTCACTACAGCTTGTAATACTGATGATGCTTTTACATATGATGTACCACCTCAAGAGGCTACAGCTTTAATTAACGATGTTAGCTTTGTTGTATCTAGTGAGTCGGCTTGTAGAACTGATATTAGTATCTCTTCTTCAGAATTTACTAATACTATTTACTATATGTTTTTGAGTGCAGACGCTGACGCACCTGATTCTCAAACAATATTTGATGATGGTACTGCAGTTGTACCTGTAAATGGTGCTGCTAGTATTACATCTGGAAATTTGAATCCTTCAACAGATTATAAAGCTTATTTTATAACTCTAAATAATGATGGTGTAAGATCTGCAAAAGTGAGTGAGTACAACTATTCAACTCCAGAATTTGCTTTAAATTTATCATCTAGTTATGTAGGTACTTCTGTTTTTGTTCCTAATGGAGCCAGTCAAGAAGGTTATGCTGTTAACGCAACACCTGTTGCAGGAATGGATAATACTTATGATCTTGACGTTAGTTGGGGTGATGAATTAATAGGAATTGTTTGTGGTGGTTGTGTTAATCCTGGTGATTTCCCTGGACCATTAAGATTTTCTATTGATCCTGTAACTTATGATATTACTGTTCTTTCTGGTGGTGAACCAGCAGGTCAAGGATATCTTATAGATATAGCTTATGTTATTTCTGGATCAGGAACTTATGATATTTGTGAAGATGTTATTAGTTTAGATTTATTAGATGAAAGTTTATTTGGTGAAAGTATAACGGTAGTGTTGCAATAGTCACTTATAATATTTTTTAAAACCTCACTTTTATAAAGTGAGGTTTTTTTTGTTCTATACTTTTAAAATCTAATATATGATGGTCCTTGGTTTTTATGAGTAAACTCTATTTTTTTATTATTTATTTATCCTAACTTTTTATTACCTTTACTAAAAAAAGAAGATTGTTTTAGTTGCATTTATTCAAAAATGTAAAAATGCTTGCTATTAAAGAAAAATTTATATTATGAAGAAAATCTATTTTATAGTTGTTTGCTTATTATCTTTTAATACTTATTCTCAGAATAAGTTAGAAGTTGAAAAAATTCTAAGAGAAACTAATATAAGTGAATTAACTAAAATCAGTCAGTACGCGGCAGAGCAACAAAAAATTAACGACAGTATTATAGATGTATTTGTTAAGGCCAACAATATACCAAGGATAATTAAAGATGGTAATAAGGTTATGCAAATTAGAAAAATTGTTGATAATAAGGCTGTTTATATATCTACGGACAATATAGGTGGTGCTAGAACCAGTAGAACAAATTTTGTAAAGCCAGGAGGTGACCTCGGATTAAATTTAACTGGTGAATCTATGTATATTGGTGTTTGGGATGGTGGTTCAGCTAGAACTACTCATACGGAATTTAGGGTTTTTGGAGGTGGATCTAGAATTGTGGCACCAGATATTAATTCATCTTTAGGTATTAATAATCATGCGACGCACGTTACTGGTACTATTGGTGCATCTGGTGTAAATCCAAGTGCTTTAGGTATGAGCCCAAAATCAGATATTGTTTCTTATGATTGGAATGGTGATAATGGTGAAGTAATTAATGAAATTACATCTAATGGTTTGTTAATATCAAACCATTCTTACGGTATTCCTGTAGATGGTCAGCCTGCATCTACAATGGGTACTTATGACGGTAATGCAAGATTATGGGATCAAATTGCTTTTAGTGCACCGTATTATTTACAAGTAGTATCTGCAGGTAATGATGGTTTAGAAAGTTATACTGGTGGAACAGCTAATGGTTATGATAAGCTGGTTGGAGAAAAAAACAGTAAAAACAATCTTATAGTTGCTAATGCTAATAACCCAATTATTAGTACTGACGGTAATGGAAATTTAGTGAGTATAAACATTAATTCGGGTAGTAGTCAAGGACCTTCTGATGATGGTAGAATTAAACCAGATATTACTGCAGATGGTACTCAGGTTTTTTCAACTTATAGTGCTGATGATAGTGCTTACGGACAGCTTTCGGGAACGTCTATGTCTTCGCCTACTGTTGCTGGTAGTTTGCTTTTAATGCAAGAGTATTATAATCAGTTAAATTCTAGCTTTATGAAATCTGCTACATTAAAAGGTTTAGCTTGCCATACTGCTGATGATGATTTTATTAATATTGGACCAGATCCTATCTATGGATGGGGATTGTTGAATATAAAAAAAATGGCAGAAGCAATTATTGGTGCTAGCAATGGTACAGCTATAGTTACAGAAGAAAATTTAAATAGTGGTGGTACGTTTTCTTATACGTTTAACTCAACAGGTTCAAGCCCAATAATAGCTACTATATGCTGGACGGATCCAGCAGGTACCGATAGATCAGGTATAGTAAATGATGCAACTCCTGTTTTAGTTAACGATTTAGATATTAGAATTACAGATGGTACTAATATCTACATGCCATGGAAATTAAACAGTGCAAATGTTACTCAGTCTGCGACTAAAGGAGATAACGTTGTTGATAATGTTGAAAGAATCAATATAAGTACCGGTTCTGCTGGTAGTTTTACATTAACAGTAACTCATAAGCAACCATTTTTAATAAATGGAGTACAACCATTCTCTTTAATTTTAACAGGAGCGGATTTGGTTTTAAATAATGCAGAGTTTAAACAAGATAATTTTGCGATATGGCCAAATCCTAATAATGGAGAGTTTAATATTCGTTTCGATTCTAACATAGATAATAATAACGACGTTAAAATAGATATTTATGATGTTAGCGGAAGACTAGTATTTAAAAATAGTTATGCTAATGATGCTGTTCAATTTAATACAACTATAGAATTAAATGGAGTAGCTTCAGGTGTTTATATTGCAAATATAACTCAGGGTACTAATACTACATCTCATAAAATAATCATTGAATAAAGTAAAACGCTTATTCAGTTATTAGAATAAAAAAGACCAACATTATTAACTGTTGGTCTTTTTTATGTTAAGTAAATTGTAATTTTATATACATAAACAATATTTTATAGTTTTCTTTGTTCGATAATCATATAGTCTTAAATGTACATAAAATATTTTCTCATATTTATCTTTTTGTCTTTTTCAATAAGTCTCTTTGCTCAAGCAAAACTTACTAGCAAGTCACTAACAAATAGACAACAATCTATATCAAACGATTCTTTACCGACAAATCGTTCAAAAGGGTTTAAGAATATTGCTACAATAGATATGTATAAACAATTTAATAGCGAATTAGATTCCATATCAGTTGATACAACCTTATCCTTAAATAAAGATTTAAAATTTAATTATCTTCAAAAAGACAATTTTGGTTTAATGCCATTTGCTAATATTGGACAAACATATAATACATTAAGTTTTAATGCGTCAGATAATCTATCCGTTCCTCAATTTGGAGCAAGAGCGCGTCATTTTAATTATTTGGAGCATGAGGATATTAATTTTTATGAAGTTCCAACACCATGGACGCGCTTAACTTATAAAACAGCATTTGATCAAGGACAATTATTAGATGCTTTTTTTACAGTTAATTTATCTAAACAATTTAATTTCTCTATAGCATATAAAGGACTTCGTTCATTAGGGAAGTATCAAAATGCATTAACGAGTTCTGGTAATTTTCGCTTCAGTTCTAATTATCATACAAAAGATAAACGTTATAGTGCTAAGGGATATATTGTAATGCAAGATTTATTAAACCAGGAAAACGGTGGAATTACAACTGAAGATATAGAAAATTTCACATCTGGGAATAAAGAATTTTTAGATAGGTCTGTTTTTGATCCAAATTTTGAAGATGCTGAGAATATATTAGAAGGTAAGCGATTTTATTTTGAGCATTCTTACAGAATAACTACTGAAAAGGATTCATCAAATAATAAACTGGCAATAGTCAATAAGATTTCATTCGAAGATAAGTATTATCAATATGACCAACAATCGAATTCAACTGATTTTTTTGGTGATGCCTTTACTAATAGTATTAAAGATAAAGTAACATTAGAAAATTTTAAGACGTCCTTTGGTGTCAATTATTCGAATAAATTATTAGGACAAATAGGATTAGCTTTAAACTATACCGATTTAAATTATGGTTATAATAGTGTAGTGTTATTTCAAAATCAGCAGAGTATACCAAATAGAATTAAATCCAACTTCTTTGGCTTAGAGGGATTCTATTCAAAGACATATAAGGTTTTTAATATTTCTGGTAAAGGTAGTATAAATCTATCGGACACATTTGTTGGAAGTTTTCTAGATGGATCAATTAATCTTAAGCTAAATAAAGATATATCACTATCAGGTGGTGTATCAATTAATTCTAGACTTGCGAATTATAATTACTTATTATATCAAAGTGATTATATTAATTATAATTGGTACAATTTTGATAATTTCAAAAATATAAACACACAACAATTAAAGTTCAGTATACAATCTCAAAAGTTTGTTAACGCATATCTTGATATATCAAATATTGATAATTATACTTATTTTAATTTAGAGGAAACTATAGATGAAGTTAATATTATTAAGCCTAAACAATATAGTAAACCACTTCAATACTTAAGGCTAAAGATTCAAAAGGAATTCAAATTTGGTAATTTTGCTTTAGACAATACAATTATGTATCAAAATGTCGTTGGTGATGATGCAGTTATTAATGTTCCTGAATTCATTACTCGTAATACGCTATATTATACAAATTATGTATTTAAAAGATCTATGAGGTTACAAACAGGAGTAACGTTAAACTACTTTTCAAAATATAATATGAATGGTTATGATTCCTTGTTGGCAGAATTTTATACACAAAATGAAACTGAATTAGGTAATTTTCCTAGATTAGATTTCTTTATTAATGCTAAAGTAAGACAAACTCGTATTTTCTTAAAGGCAGAACACTTCAACTCTTCATTTACAGGTTACGATTATTTCTCGGCACCGAACCAGCCATATAGAGACTTTATTATTCGTTTTGGTTTAGTCTGGGATTTCTTTCTTTAAGTTGACTTTCTCTAATTCCTTTACCAAATCACCAATATGTATTTGAATAATCTGGATGTTCCATATAATATACTGATAGAGTAGGTGTCATTACAACTCAAAAGCGATAGTTTTTACTGCAGTTATTAGATTAAGATTTTTAAAAACTGTATATATTATCATGTAGTATAGTTTTATTAATAGTAGATTAATTTAAGATTATCGAAAAAGCATATTTTATCTACCTGTTTTAAAGTGTATTACAAAAAAGATTAAAATAAAAGTAAAAAAGGTGTTGTGGGATAAGAAAAGGGTTTTATATTTGCACCCCGAAACAAAAACATTTAGTTGCGTT
>NZ_QRDV01000007.1:0-118361 GCF_003386165.1 Winogradskyella eximia
AACGCAACTAAATGTTTTTGTTTCGGGGTGCAAATATAAAACCCTTTTCTTATCCCACAACACCTTTTTTACTTTTATTTTAATCTTTTTTGTAAAACCTTAATTCCGTGAGATTTAACAACCTTAAAAAGACATTGTTTTATTCTACCTCTAGCCTATACTAGATTTTAATACGGAAAATGCTTTTTAATTACACCATACCTCTCTAAGTTATATCTGCATTAGTGGTAGTAGCGGCATCCTTTTTTCTATATCTATACATTATGATATAATAAAGACATAGTATATAAGATAACATATTCTCCCCTTAAGTGAACTTAATAAAAAAAGATATAGTGGATGACACGACGCTTTTGCTTATAAAAAGCAAAAGCGGAATGCCCTAAAATGACAATACAATATTTATAGAAACTTCACTTTGTCTATTCCTTATATAGGTATATCTTTGTAGGCTAAAATTTATACTATATATAATGATACAAATTACTCTACCAGATGGTTCGGTTAGATCTTTTGAAAAAGATGTAACTCCTTATGAAGTGGCTGTAGACATTAGCGCAGGATTTGCCCGTAATGTTATTTCAGCAAAATTCAATGATACAGTTGTTGAAACCACCACTCCACTAACCACTGATGGTAGTCTTACCTTATATACTTTTAAAGATGATGCAGGAAAAAAAGCTTTTTGGCATTCTTCTGCCCATGTGTTGGCACAAGCTTTAGAAGAATTATACCCAAATGTAAAGTTATGGGTTGGCCCAGCTATTGATAATGGTTTTTATTATGATGTTGATTTAGGTGAAGAAGGCACTATTTCTGAAAAGGATTTTAAATCTATAGAAAATAAAATGATAGAAATAGCTAGAGGTAAACACGACTTTAAAATGCGTGATGTTTCTAAAGCTGAAGCCTTATCATATTACAAAGGAAAGAATGACTACAAAGTTGATTTAATAGAAAACCTTGAAGACGGTACGATTAGTTTCTGTGATCACTCTACTTTTACCGATCTTTGTCGTGGTGGCCATATACCAAATACAGGTATTATAAAAGCAGTTAAAATTTTAAGTGTTGCTGGAGCTTATTATAAAGGTGACGAAAAAAACAAACAATTAACTAGAGTTTATGGTATTTCATTCCCTAAACAAAAAGACCTAACAGAATATCTTCATCTTTTAGAAGAAGCTAAAAAAAGAGATCATAGAAAACTAGGAAAAGAACTTGAGCTTTTTACCTTTTCTCAAAAAGTAGGTCAAGGTTTACCTCTTTGGTTGCCAAAAGGTGCTGCGTTACGTGAACGTTTAGAGAATTTTTTAAAGGCTGCACAAAAGAAAGCCGGATACGAAATGGTAGTAACTCCACACATTGGAAGTAAAGAGTTATATGTTACTTCTGGTCACTATGCTAAATATGGAGAGGATAGTTTTCAACCCATAACTACACCTGCAGAAGGAGAGGAGTTTTTATTAAAACCTATGAACTGTCCTCATCATTGTGAAATATATAACAGTAAACCGTTTTCTTATAAAGAGCTACCTAAACGTTTTGCTGAATTTGGTACTGTATATAGATATGAACAAAGTGGAGAACTACATGGATTAACAAGAGTAAGAGGTTTTACACAAGATGATGCCCATATTTTTTGTACACCTGACCAATTAGACAAAGAATTTAAGGATGTTATAGACTTAGTGCTTTATGTTTTTGGATCTTTAGGATTTGAGAATTTTACAGCACAAGTTTCATTAAGAGATCCTGAAAATCCGGATAAGTATATTGGAAGCGATGAAAATTGGGAAAAAGCAGAAAAGGCTATTTTAGACGCAGCTAAAGATAAAAACTTAAACTATGTCGTTGAAACTGGAGAAGCTGCATTTTATGGTCCAAAATTAGATTTCATGGTAAAAGATGCGCTTGGAAGACAATGGCAACTTGGAACTATTCAGGTGGATTATAACTTACCTGAACGTTTTGATCTGACTTACAAAGGTAGTGATAACGAGATGCATAGACCAGTTATGATTCATCGTGCACCTTTTGGGAGCATGGAACGTTTTATAGCAATATTATTAGAACACACAGGTGGAAACTTCCCGCTTTGGTTAATGCCAGAGCAAGCAATTATTCTCTCAATAAGTGAGAAATATGAAAAATACGCCGAAAAAGTTTTAAATGTGCTAGAAAATGACGAAATTCGCGCCCTTACAGACAATAGAAATGAAACTGTGGGTAAGAAAATTCGCGAAGCTGAAATGCAAAAGTTTCCGTTTATGATTATTGTCGGTGAGCAAGAAGAAAAGGATAATACAATAACTGTACGCGAACATGGTGGTGAAGACCTAGGTACAATTAAAGTAGAAGACTTTGTGAAAATCGTAAATGATAGAATAAGTAAAAGTTTAAAGACTTTTAAATAAGATAAAAATTAAGTTTAATTTAAATTACAGAAGCCATAGCAATACGTAGAAACAGAAAGAATTATACAAGACGTGTATCTCAAGAAGATAAACACCGTATAAATTCTAAAATCAGATCTGAAGAAGTAAGACTTGTCGGAGATAATGTCGAAATAGGTGTTTATCCTGTTAAACAAGCTTTATCCATTGCCGATGAACAAGGTTTAGATCTTGTAGAGATATCGCCAAATGCGACGCCTCCTGTTTGTAAAGTTATGGATTATAAAAAATTCCTTTACGAACAGAAGAAAAGAGAAAAAGTGTTAAAATCTAAAGCAACTAAAGTAGTTGTTAAAGAAATTCGTTTCGGTCCTCAAACAGATGATCACGATTACGAATTTAAAAAGAAACACGCTGAAAAATTCTTACAAGACGGAGCGAAGTTAAAAGCTTTCGTATTCTTTAAAGGAAGATCCATTGTATTTAAAGAACAAGGTCAAATTTTATTATTAAAATTAGCCCAAGATCTTGAAGAATATGGAAAGGTAGAACAAATGCCTAAACTTGAAGGAAAGCGAATGATTATGTTCATCGCACCTAAGAAGAAGTAATACAATGCTGATATTCAGCAAGAAGATAATAAGCGAAACGTAAATTTAAAAGAGGAGAAAATGCCTAAAATGAAAACAAAATCGAGTGCTAAGAAACGTTTCAAACTAACTGGCACTGGTAAGATTAAAAGAAAGCACGCTTTTAAGAGTCACATATTGACTAAAAAATCTAAAAAGCGTAAGCTTGCATTAACTCATGATGCTTTAGTACATAAAGCAGATGAGAACAATATTAAAACAATGTTACGTTTAAAGTAATACGGTTTTAATCGGTTAAAACAATTTATAAACCCTGGAGTTAGGCAAAACAATTTAGCAAGTGTCAATTATTGACCGCCTACTACAAAAAAACAATTAAAAGAAATGCCAAGATCAGTAAATTCAGTTGCAAAAAGAGCCAGAAGAAAAAAGGTTCTTAAGCAAGCAAAAGGTTACTTCGGAAGACGTAAAAACGTTTGGACAGTAGCAAAGAATGCGGTTGACAAAGCGATGCAATATTCGTATAGAGACCGTAGAAATAAAAAGAGAACATTCCGTTCGTTATGGATTATGCGTATAAACGCAGGTGCAAGACAGCATGGAATGAGCTATTCAAAATTTATGGGAGGATTAAAAGCTAACAATATTGAGTTAAACCGTAAGGTACTTGCAGATTTAGCAATGAATCACCCAGAAGCTTTTGAAGCTATCATAAACAAAGTTAAGTAAGGCTTTTAGCCAAATTAATAACAACATTTCGCTTATAAAATCCGGTTCATTAATTTGAATCGGATTTTTTATGTTTAATAAAAAAACTAAACCGTTTACATAAGCACCTGTAAATACAAAGTTCCATTTTTATTTTTAACTTACACTTCAAATAAAACAAATTCCATGAAGCGTATTCAACTCATCGTAACCCTCATTCTACTTGTTACTTTTAACTCTAATAGTCAAGAAAAAGATAAAGCCAAACCTTGGGATGTCTCTAATCCCATAGGTGATTGGAATTTTAAAAACCTCAAACTATCAACTGACGAAGGTACTTGGATGAATCTCGATGTAAGTCCTGATGGAACATCTATTGTTTTTGATTTACTAGGCGATATCTACATCATGGACAGCAATGGTGGTAAAGCGAAAATACTAAGAGAAGGTTTGCCCTTTGAAATTCAACCACGATTTAGTCCTGATGGTAAACACATTTCATTTACTAGTGATGCTGGTGGTGGTGACAATATATGGGTCATGAATACTGACGGTTCTGATGTCAAGCAAGTCACAAAAGAAAATTTTAGATTATTAAACAATGCTATTTGGACACCAGATGGCGATTATCTTATTGCCCGAAAGCATTTTACCTCTGGTCGCTCTTTAGGAGCTGGCGAACTATGGCTATATCATAAAACTGGTGGTAGCGGTTTACAGCTTACTAAAAAAAAGAATGATCAGCAGGATGTGAACGAACCGACTATATCACCAGATGGAAAGTATTTATACTACAGTGAAGATGTTTATCCTGGAGGTGTTTTTCAATACAACAAAGACCCAAACAGTCAAATTTATGTGATCAATCGCTACGAGATAAAAACTGGTAAAACTACAAGAATCACCGGAGGTCCAGGTGGTGCGGCACGTCCTCAAATTTCTAGAGACGGAACAAAACTAGCTTTTGTAAAACGTATTCGAACTAAAACTGTTTTATACATTCACGATTTGGAAACAGGAGAAGAATGGCCTGTTTATGACCAACTTAATAAAGACCAACAAGAAGCTTGGGCTATTTTTGGAGTGTACACCAACTTCAATTGGATGCCTAATAATGAAGACATCGTAATTTGGTCTGGCGGAAAAATTAATAAAATCAATATCAATTCGCTTAACGTATCCGACATTCCGTTTGAAGCTAATGCAACTATTAAGATTGCTAAAGCGGTTGAATTTGATACTCCTGTAGCACCTGATACCTTTGACGCTAAAGTGATTCGTCATGCGACCACGTCTCCTGATGGAAAATCAATTGTCTTTAATGCTCTTGGATATTTACACATCCAAAAAATACCGAATGGAAAAGCGACACGTTTAACTACGGGAACTGATTTTGAATTTGAACCGACCTTCTCACCTGATGGAAATACCATTACTTATGTGACTTGGAATGATCAAAACCTAGGTGCTATTTATTCAATTCCTTCAACTGGTGGTACTGCTACAAAACTGACTTCAAAAAAAGGCATTTATAGAAATCCGTCGTATTCACATAAAGGTAAACATATTGTCTACAGAAAAGAAGGAGGAAACAACGAACAAGGTCGAACGTTTTCAAAAAAGCCAGGTTTGTATTTAATGAATAGTGATGGGACAAACACCAAATTTGTAAACAAAGAAGGAGATTTCCCAATGTTTAATGCTGATGATACACGAATTTTTCACCAAAATGGCGGACAATTTTTTGGGGCTTTAACTAAAGAATTAAAAAGTGTTGATCTTAATGGTTTTGACGAACGCACACTCGTAAAATCAAAACATGGTAATATTTTGGTACCAAGTCCTGATAGCAACTGGATTGCTTTTGTTCATTTACATAAAGTGTATTTAGCACCAATGCCTAAGTCTGGACATACTTTAGACTTAACTGATAAAAGTAAATATGTTCCAATTACGCAACTTTCAAAAGATGCAGGTATCAATTTACATTGGTCTAAAGACAGCAAAACATTGCATTGGACATTAGGCAATCAATATTTTTCAGCTAAAGCTTCCGAAGATGCTAAACTTGTTGAAAAAGGTATAAAAATAAATTTAGAAGCTAAAACCGATAAACCTTCAGGAAGAATTTTTTTAAAAGGAGCACGACTGATTACTATGGAAGGTGATGAAGTCATAGAAAATGGCACCATCGTTATTAATGAGAATATAATTGAATCTATTGGAAATACTTCAGACATCACAATTCCTTCCGATGCAAAAGTCTATGATGTTTCAGGAAAAACAATAATGCCAGGCATGGTAGATGCTCATGCACATATAGGTGGCTTTAGATATGGATTAACCACACAAAAACACTGGCAATTTTACGCCAATTTAGCTTATGGTGTGACGACGTCTCATGATCCATCTGCGCATTCCGAAACTATTTTTGCGCTTTCAGAATTACAAAAAACTGGAGAACTTGTTGGACCACGCCTCTACTCTACAGGATTTATTCTTTATGGAGCTGATGGAGATTTTAAAGCAGTAATAAACAATCTTGAAGATGCGCGTTCATCTATTAGAAGAACCAAAGCTTTCGGTGCCTTATCGGTTAAAAGTTATAATCAACCAAGACGAGAGCAGCGACAACAAGTATTACAAGCCGCTAGAGAGGAAGGTATTTTTGTTGTTCCAGAAGGAGGCTCAACATTTTACCACAATATAACCATGGTAATGGATGGCCATACTGGTGTAGAACACAATATTCCTGTGGCACCTGTTTATAAAGATGTTTTAGAACTTTGGGGAAATAGTAATGTGGGTTATACACCAACACTTATTGTAAATTATGGAGGTATGAATAGTGAAGTCTATTGGTACCAAAAAACTAATGTTTGGGAAAATGAAAAGCTTTTAAAGTATACTCCAAGAGGCATTATCGATTCACGTTCTAGACATCGTGTTATGGTTCCGGATGAAGAATATGAGAACGGACATATTTTGGTTTCTAAAACCACTAAAGCACTTAGTGATGCAGGCGTAAAAGTCAACCTTGGTGCACATGGTCAGTTACAAGGTCTTGGAGCGCACTGGGAATTATGGTCACTTCAACAAGGAGGCATGGCCAATCATGACGTCTTAAAAGCTGCCACTATAAATGGAGCTAATTATATAGGTGCAGGTAATGATATTGGTTCGCTGAAAAAAGGAAAATTAGCCGATTTGATAGTAATGGATAAAAATCCTTTAGAAGACATTAGAAATTCTGAAAGTATTATTTACACCATGATTAATGGTCGATTATACGATACTGAAACCATGAATGAACTTGGAAATCACCCAAAGGAACGTACCAAATTCTACTGGGAAAATAATAAATATAACCAAGCGTTTCCGTGGCATGAGGAATCTCAAAGTTTTACTCGAGAAACCTGCGGTTGCCATGTAGGCGCTCACTAAAAATAAAAACCGATTCATAATGGAATCGGTTTTTTATTTTACTTAATTTGAATAAAATTTTTAATAATACAATATGAAGGACGTTAAAATGGTAGTTACAGATATGGATGGTACCTTACTAAACTCTAATCACGATGTGAGTTCCAAATTCTTTGAGCTATTTAAAGACCTAAAACAACAAAATATTCAATTTGTTGCCGCAAGTGGACGGCCTTATTATAGCATTGTAAAAAAACTTCAACCTATAAAAAATGATATTATAATCATTGCAGAAAATGGTGGTTTAGTTATTCAAAATGAAAACGTACTGCTTTCTAATCAGCTAAATCCAAATAGAGTATTAGAACTTTATACCTTGGTTTCAACGATTCCAGACACCTACCCTATTTTCTGTACGCAACATCAAGCATTCATTCTTAGAGCTTCAGATGATTTGGTAAAGACGTTTTCTGAATATTACTCAGATTATACCATTATTGATTCCTTTGAAGACATCACAGATGATGTCATTAAAATAGCTTTGTATCACACCACAAATTCTGAAAAACATATATTTCCCTTTGTGAAACACCTAAAACCAGAACTCAATGTTGTGGTTTCTGGAAATCATTGGGTCGATATTTCTGAAGCGATTACTAATAAAGGAAATGCGCTAAGCTTTCTACAAAAACAACTCAACATTAGTCCTTCTGAAACTATGGTCTTTGGAGATTATAATAATGATTTAGAAATGTTGACATGCGCCAAATATAGTTACTCAATGGCAAATGCACATCCTAATGTTAAAAATCTGGCTAATTTTGAAACAGAATCTAATGATAATAATGGTGTAGAATTGGTTTTAGAACAACTAATTACCGAAAGCCGTAAGCACTAATTGCCTACCGCCTGCTCTATTTCTATGCTCACAGAGATAAATACCTTGCCAAATCCCGAGATTTAATTGACCATTTGTGATAGGAATTTGAATAGAAGTTCCCATTAATGATGCTTTTATATGTGCAGGCATATCATCAGAACCTTCATAAGTATGTTGATAATAAGCCTGATTTTCTGGAACCATTTTATTTATGTGGCTTTCAAAATCTATCCTAACCGTTGGATCTGCATTCTCATTTATAGTTAAACTCGCAGATGTATGTTTAATAAACACTTGTAATTGCCCTACATTAATTTGGTTTAACTCTGGAAGCGCAAGTAAAATATCTGAAGTAATCAGATGGAAACCTCGTGAAAACGCTTGTAGTTTTATCTCTTTTTGAAAAAAAATCATATGGCTATAACATTTTTTTATTTAGATTCCTCTGTAATTTCATCAATAGCAGATTTAAATTCTTTCCAACTGATAAGGTCATCACCATCTTTATCGTAGCCTTCGATTAATTTTGAAGAGACCATACCACGAATAAATCCGGTAATTTCAGCATCCTTTAATAGTTTTACGATTTCAGCTTTATTGAGTTTACCATCACCATCCTTATCAAAAAAAGCAAAAGCATCTTCAGGGGTTTCAAAGTGATTAGTAATTAAGATTTGAATTTTGTGGAGTATGGTTTCTTTTGATAACATTTGTTTTGAGAGTTTTATTAAATAAGTAATACTACACGTTTAAGTTAATAAAAAAAGGTCACTTTAAAGCGACCTTATAGTTAATGATTATAGTTCTAACGTTTTGATTATCCTTATTAAAATTAAAAGTATTTAATATTGATTCACTAAATAAATTTTATATTATGTTTTCTGCTTTTTCTTTTTAGCTGCAGGAAACAATACATTATTCAATATCAATCGGTATCCTGGAGATGTAGGATGTAAATCTAATTCTGTTTTTGGATCACCTACGCGATGTGTATAATCTTCAGGATCATGACCACCATAAAAGGTAAAAAAGCCTTTTCCCTTTATACCATGAATATATTTAGCTTCTCCATTCGTTTTATTTTCACCCATAACTAAAACATTCGATTTTATTTGGTCTCTTGTAAATGACGTTGTTTGTCCCATAAATCCTTTAACTAATGCCGTATGATTTTGGGTTAACATAGACGGAATTGGATCCCATTTTGCAGAATATTCCATTAAAGAAAAATAATCTGTTGTCTTAGGGATTTTACGTTTCTGAGTCATATCTATTGATGAAAACTCATAAACATTTGGACTTCTCTCCAAAATATAGTCTTTAAATGCGAAGGTTTTAGAATAATCAATTTTATTCTGATACGCAGCATCACTACCATCACCATCAAACATTGGTTCACAAATATCTACACCTTCTGCAGACAAGGCTATATCAAAACTATCAGTTGCCGAACACATGGCAAACATAAATCCTCCACCAACTACATAATCTCGTATTTTAAGGGCTACATCTAATTTTTCATCTGACACTTTATTATAACCCAATCGTTTTGCTAAATCTTCTGCACTCTTCTTTTCTTCAATATACCAAGCTGCAGAACGATACGCTCTATAAAATTTTCCGTATTGACCTGTAAAATCTTCATGATGTAAGTGCAACCAATCATAGAGTAACAATTCATCTTTTAAAACTTCTTCATCATAAATGGTTTCATAAGGAATTTCAGCATATGTTAAAACCATGGTTACTGCATCGTCCCAAGGTTGCTTACCATTAGGTGTATAAACTGCAATTTTTGGTGCTTTTTCTAATACAACAGCTTCTTGGTTTACTGAAGGACTAGCAATGTCTTCTAGTATTTGAGCGGCTTTAGCATCTGAAATTACTTCAAAAGATACTCCTCTAATCTGACATTCGCGCTGAATAATTTCGGCATCTGGCAATAAGAAAGAACCTCCTCTGTAATTGAGTAACCATTTTACTTTAAGTTCTCGCTCTAAAGTCCAAAATGTAACTCCATAAGCTTTAAGATGATTTTTTTGTGTATCAGCATCCATTGGAATAAGGATATAGGATGCATAGGTATTCGCACTTAAGAATAGTGTGAAAATTATAAAAAATATTTTTTTCAAGGTCATAAATTTAGAACGAAATATAACCAATTTTTAGTCTGTATAGACTTAATTTAATATTCTTTTAAGACCAATTGGTTAGAATAAAATATAGAAATGTTTATCTAAACTACATTCTAGCTTTTAATAATTAAGACTAAAACTTAATCTAATTGCGTCTCATTTCCAGAAAGTAAACTAGCTATAATTTTGGTCCCTTGAAACTGTTCTAAAATAATTTTGATAAAAACCGTTATCGGAATTGCCATTATTAATCCTGGAATTCCCCAAAGAAAACCCCAAAACATCAACATTACTAAAACTGCAATAACGTTAATGGAGAACGATTTCCCCATAAAAATTGGTTCTAAAATAGCACCAAAAGTAACTTGAACCATAGAGATTGCAAAAATAAAGAAGAATAGCGTACTCGTTGGATCTAACTCTACAAAAGCAAAAATAGACAACAAAATAACAGAAACAAATGAGCCTACCATTTGTACAAAATTAATGGCAAAGGCAAATAATCCCCAAAAAATAGGAAAACTTACATCGAAAAACACACACATTAAACCAGTAAATAGACCTGTTAATGCACTCACCAAAACCTTTACCTTAATGAATTTAATTAAGTCTTTCTCAATCTTCATAAAGGTCTTAACAGATGTGTGCTTTCGCTTAAGTAAAGTACTATTTAATAATTTATGAACGTTAATAGACTCTGCCAACCAAAGTACTACAAAGAACACTGTCATTAATAAAGTAGTTAAAAACGAATTTAGAAAACCTATAGTTGATCCAAGATTTTCTTTCTGAAAGAACTGTCCTATAAAACTATGTTCTTGTTCAAATTCAATACCAAAATTATCAAGTAAATAGACCTTAAGATCAGCTAATTTTAGTTCAGCTTTAGCTAAAAATTCGGTATTATTTGCGAGTATTTGTCGGCTAGACAATTGTACCAATTCTATACCTATTTTTAAACCAATTGCAACCAACAATAAAACAATAATGATACTGAAAATTTTGGGTATGTTTCTACGTCCTAACCATCGCATTAAAGGTAAAAACAACAAAGCGATAAACATTGAAAAAATCAATGGAATAAATATAAAAGACAAGATCTTTAGTAGGTAGAAGACTAAAGGAACTACAATAATTAACAACAAAACGTTTGTTGTACGTCGTTGGTCTAACATGAGGTAAATTTGGTTTTAAACAGTACGTTTACAAAGATAAGTTAAAATTCAGTTCTTTATTCTTTAAAAAGCTATTAAAAAGGTACACCATCGTCTTCTGGCCCTCCAAAAGCATCTGATGGAGATGGGAAACTATTTGGTTGAAATGTATTGTCATTAGGAGATTCATTCATTTTAGAATGGAATTCTCCAAAAGGTGTATCAAAATCGTCTAAATTATCAAACTTACCTAAGTGACCGATGAACTTTAATCTAATATTTTCTAGTCCACCATTTCTATGCTTTGCAACAATAAACTCACCTTGTCCTGCAGTTGGTGAGCGTTCTTCATCATCCCATTCGTCAATTTTATAATATTCTGGTCTATAAATAAATGATACAATATCGGCATCTTGCTCAATCGCACCAGATTCACGTAAATCTGATAAAAGTGGCCTTTTACTTCCTCCACGCGTTTCAACAGCACGCGATAATTGTGATAATGCAATTACAGGAATACTTAATTCTTTTGCCAAAGCCTTAAGGTTACGAGAAATCATGGAAATTTCTTGTTCACGATTACCACCTTTTTGACTTCCACCTGCTGTCATTAATTGCAAATAATCAATCATTATCATCTTAATACCATATTGAGATGCTAAACGACGTGCTTTTGCTCTTAAATCGAAAATGGATAATGAAGGAGTATCATCAATAAATAAAGGTGCCGTTTCTAATGTTTTTACTTTAACATTAAGTTGCTCCCACTCGTGTTTTTCAAGTTTACCTGTTCTAAGTTTTTCTGAAGACAACCCAGTTTCACTAGAAATTAAACGTGTTATTAATTGCACTGAGGACATTTCTAATGAAAAGAAAGCTACAGGAGTATTACTATTTACAGCAACATTACGAGCCATTGTTAACGTAAATGCGGTTTTACCCATACCAGGACGTGCAGCCACAATTACTAAATCACTAGGTTGCCAACCAGACGTTAACTTATCTAATTTATCAAAACCAGAAGGAATTCCACTCATTCCTTCTTTATTAGAAATCTCTTCAATTTTCTTTTTAGCCTGAATAACTAAACTCTGAGCAGATTCTGTAGATTTCTTTACGTTACCTTGAGTAACTTCATACAATTTAGCTTCAGCTGTATCTAATAAATCAAAAACATCTCTAGTTTCATCATAAGCTTCTTCAATAATTTCGTTTGAAATTTTAATTAAACTACGTTGAATATATTTTTGAAGAATTATACGTGCATGAAACTCAATATGCGCAGAAGAAGACACACGTTGCGTTAAAGAAATCAGATAAAAATCGCCTCCAATTAAATCTAATTTTTGATCTTTCTTTAATTGACTAGAAACGGTTAATAAGTCTACAGGCTCTGAGTTTTCAAACAACTTAAAAATAGCCTCAAAGATATGTTTGTGAGCCTCTTTGTAAAATGCATCCGGACTTAAAATATCAATAACTTCGTCTACACCCTTTTTATCAATCATCATAGCACCCAACACAACCTCTTCTAAATCAGGTGCTTGAGGTGGTATTTTACCTTTTTCTAGGCTAATAATTGTGCCTTTATCTACTTTGTAGCCTTGTATTGGATTAGGTTGTTTCATAAGTAACAAAAGTAGTTAAATAGTGTTGAGAAAATAGCCTTGATTGATTTACAATCTTAACATGTCTTCAACAATTTAACTGTTAATAACTTGATTTTATTGTTAATAGTGCCAAAAAAAACCGAAGTTAAAACTTCAGTTTTTTTTAGTTCCTTATGTTTAGTGGATTTAATCTTTGTAGACTCCCATTTGATCGTATTTTTCCATACGTTGGTTCACTAAATCTTTTGGTGATAAGTTTTTAAGCTCTTCATAAGACTTCTCAATAGCATCTTTTACAGCTGAAAATGTTTTTTCTCTATCTGTATGTGCACCACCAAGAGGTTCTTTTATAATTTGATCCACAAGTTTCATGCGTTTCATATCTTTTGCTGTTAACTTTAAAGCTTCAGCAGCCTGTTCTTTATACTCCCAGCTTCTCCATAAAATAGATGAACACGATTCTGGTGAAATTACAGAATACCATGTATTTTCTAACATCATTACACGGTCTCCTACTCCAATACCTAATGCTCCACCAGATGCTCCTTCACCAATAATGATGGTAATAATTGGAACTTTAAGACGTGCCATTTCTAAAATGTTTCTGGCAATAGCTTCTCCTTGTCCTCGTTCTTCTGCTTCTAAACCAGGATATGCACCTGGTGTATCTATTAAAGTAACAACAGGTATTCCGAATTTCTCAGCAGATTTCATTAAACGTAACGCTTTACGATAACCTTCTGGATTAGACATTCCGAAATTTCGGTATTGTCTTGTTTTGGTATTAAAACCTTTTTGTTGACCAATAAACATATACGATTGGTCACCTATTTTACCTAAACCACCAATCATGGCTTTATCGTCCTTTACATTTCTATCTCCATGTAGTTCTAAAAAAGTATCTCCACAGAGTGCTTTAATATGATCTAATGTATAAGGTCTGTTTGGGTGTCTAGACAGCTGAACACGTTGCCAAGCTGTAAGATTTTTATAGATATTCTTTTTAGTTTCAGCTAACTTTTTATCTATCTGTTTACAGGTTTCAGTAACATCTACATCACTTTCTTTTCCTATAATCTGACATTTATCTAGCTGCTCTTCTAATTCTTTTATTGGTAATTCAAACTCTAAATATTCCATACAATTTGAAGTTGTTTTTTGTTTAGTTAGTTTACAAACCTACGGCTTCTAAATTTATTTCTAATCACTAAATTTACAGTAAGTTTTCTTATTGCGGATACAAAAATACAGATTATATAAGAAAATATAAAGACTTTAATCTGTTATACTTTTAGTTTGCCTTTCCTAATCTTATAATTTTTAAAAACTGCATCAAATAAAACTGTGATTAACACAAGAATAGCTCCTATATAAAATTGAGGAGACATCTTTTCTGTTTCTGGAAATAAAAATAAAGCTATTGCAATTCCGTATAGCGGCTCTAAGTTATAACTTAAAATAACCGTAAATGGACTTATATAACGCATTACATCTACAGAACCAATAAATGCATATGCTGTACAGATAGATGCTAAAATGAATAAATACATCCAATCTGAATTTGATAATGTAAAGAACTCCGCATTGAATGTTTTACCTGACAATAAAATAAAAACCGTTAAAAAAAGCACTCCACTTATAAACTCGTAAAACGAAATAACCGTGGCATTATGTTTCTCAATAAAACGACCATTAATAACTGCAAATAAAGTAGAAAATAAAGCTGAAAACAGTCCCAAAATAATGCCGTTAACATAACCCATCTCGCTACTGGTGATTAAAACCACTCCAAATACTACTATAATACCAAAGATAATTTCGTAGCCTAAAATACGTCGTTTAAAAAATAAAGGCTCAATGAACGAAGCAAAAAAGGCACCTGAAGAAAACATTGCCAAAGCTATAGAAACGTTAGCTTGATTGATAGCTTCAAAAAAGGTAATCCAATGTAGCGCTATAATAACGCCTGCTGCTGAAAACTGCAAAAATGTTTTTTTTGAAATTTTTATGTTAATCCTTACAATTTTTATGTAAACAAACATTAAAATTCCAGCGATAGCCATTCTATACCACACCAACTCAAGAGCACCAATAGTAATTAACTCACCTAATATAGCGGTGAAGCCAGCAATTAAAACTAGAAAGTGTAAATGTAAGTAATGCTTTAGTTTAGCGTTTGGCATTTTGTAATAAGTATACCGCTAAAATACCAAATAATACATTAGGAAACCATACGGCTACAACTGCAGGAAGACTAGACTGACCAGCCATAACTCCAAACACCTTATCAAAGAATACATAAATCATGGCAATAGAAATTCCTAAAGCGAGATTAACACCCATACCACCACGTCGTTTTACAGAAGATACTGCAACAGCTATAATTGTAAGAATAAAAATAGATGTTGGTAAACTCCATTTTTTTAGTTTCACAACTTCATAACGACCAATATTTTTTGAGCCTTTTCTTTTTTCGGAAGCAATAAAATCTAGAAGCTCACCATAGGGTTTGGTTTCTGCAGCATACTCTACAGGAGTTAAATCTTCGAGTTCAAATGGTAAATCCATTTGTATACGGTTTTCTTTTTCTACAGTTTCAACACCATTGTCAAAAGAGCGCTTTATATAACGCGTAAGTTGGTAGGCGCTATCTTTATCTATAAAGCGAATATTATCAGCTAAAATTTTATACTTCAGCTCATTACCTTCAAAATGTTCGTAAGTAAAGTTTTGACCCGAATTAGTTTTGGGACTAAAACTACTTACATAAATATAATCATTGTCATTAATTTGCTGATATACATCTCTTGTTTGCTGAACGCTTTTATTCTTTCTTAAATACTTAAACTTGAATTCATTAAAGCCCTGACTAGCAATTGGTGCTAAATACATACCCAAAAACATAGCAAAACTAGCAACAATAGTTGCACCTATTATATAAGGTCTTAAAAAGCGAGTAAATGAAACACCAGAACTTAAAAAAGCAACAATCTCAGTATTATTTGCCAATTTAGACGTAAACCATATCACTGACAGAAATAAAAATAACGGAAATAACAAATTGGCAAAATAAACGGTGAAATTTAAATAGTAAAAAGCGACCTCTCCAAATGGTGCATCATTTTCTATTATTCTACCTACTTTTTCTGCTAAATCTACAGTAATTCCGATAGGAACAAACAGCAATAACATCATTAAGAATGTAAACAAATACCGTTTTAATATGTACCAATCTAGGATTTTCAATTTTCTTATTTAGTTATTTATTCCTAAAGTTCAGCTAAGGAAATATTTAGTTATTTAATCTTTCAAATTCAATTACAAACGCTACAAACGGTTATCCATTTGTTTTACCATTTTCTCTTTCCAAGCTCTAAAGTCACCTGCAATAATGTGTTTTCTTGCCTCTCTTGTTAACCAAAGATAAAATCCAAGATTATGAATAGTAGCTATTTGTTTTCCCAATAGTTCATTTACTGTAAATAAATGTCTTAAATAGGCTTTACTATATTCTGTATCTACAAAAGTAATAGCCATTTCATCTATTGGAGAAAAATCATTAGCCCATTTTAAGTTTTTGATATTAATTGAGCCATGAGCTGTAAATAGCATACCGTTTCTGGCATTTCTAGTTGGCATAACACAATCAAACATATCTACACCTAACGCAATATTTTCTAATATATTGATTGGTGTACCAACTCCCATTAAATAACGTGGCTTATCTTCTGGTAAAATACTACAAACAACATCTGTCATAGCATACATTTCTTCTGCTGGTTCGCCTACAGAAAGTCCACCAATAGCGTTACCTTCTGCACCTGCGTTTGCTATATATTCTGCAGATTGTTGTCTTAAATCTTTATAGGTACTTCCTTGAACAATCGGAAAAAATGTTTGATCGTAATCGTAAGTTAAAGGTGTCTTTTTCAGATGTGTTAAACAACGCTCTAACCAACGATGCGTCATATGCATAGAACGTTTTGCATAATTATAATCACATGGGTAAGGTGTGCACTCATCAAAAGCCATAATAATATCTGCTCCTATTTTACGCTGAACCTCCATCACATTTTCTGGTGTAAAAACATGGTAGCTACCATCTATGTGAGATTTAAACTTTACACCCTCTTCCTTAATCTTTCTGTTTGAAGACAAAGAGTATACTTGGTAACCACCAGAATCGGTTAAAATATTACGATCCC
Source organism: Winogradskyella eximia (assembly GCF_003386165.1). Classification (GTDB taxonomy): domain Bacteria; phylum Bacteroidota; class Bacteroidia; order Flavobacteriales; family Flavobacteriaceae; genus Winogradskyella; species Winogradskyella eximia. The sequence continues at coordinate 17,102 of NZ_QRDV01000007.1, forward strand.
AATTCATAAATTTATGCAACCCACCTGCTTGCTCCAAAATTGGTGTTTGAGGTCTTAGATATAAATGATAGGTGTTTCCAAGAATAATATCTGGATTAATATCATCTTTTAATTCTCTTTGATGCACTCCTTTTACAGAAGCTACAGTACCAACTGGCATAAAAATAGGAGTTTCTATAGTCCCGTGATCTGTAGTAATAGATCCTGCTCTTGCCTTGGTTTGTTTATCGTTTGCTACTCTTTGAAATTTCATGTGTTGTACTTATTGTTTTTCAGAAGACACATGTTGTTCGCTATTAATCATTCCTTTTATCATTAATAATTTTGGCATGCTCGTTTCATGAATTGTAAGTCAGACGGCAAATATAAATAACTATATAAGATTCCTTCTTAAATTAAATTTAAAAAATGGGCTTTTAAAATTTAGATGTAATGTTTTCAATTCACTTTTAAGATTTACGAATAGCTATTGGCATTTTCTACATATTGTTAGCAAATCATCTATTTCGTTAATAAGTGCATCATTTCAACTTTTGAAAGACCTTAGTAAAAAGTTACTTTTGTAGCATAAAACTTAAGCAACATAACATGCCAAACATTAAAGAATTAACTGATTTAACTACTCAAGTTCGTAGAGATATTATACGAATGGTACACAAAGTAAACTCTGGACATCCAGGTGGATCATTGGGCTGTGCCGAATTTTTTGTTTCACTTTATCAAGAGCTATTAGAAACCAAAGAAGGTTTTAATATGGATGGCATTGGAGAAGATTTATTCTTTCTTTCTAATGGTCATATTTCACCAGTATACTATAGTGTATTGGCAAGATCTGGATATTTTCCTGTAGAAGAATTAAACACTTTTAGACTTTTAGACTCTAGACTACAAGGACACCCAACAACACATGAAGGTTTACCTGGAATAAGAATTGCTTCTGGCTCTCTTGGTCAAGGTATGTCTGTTGCAATTGGTGCAGCACAAGCTAAAAAATTAAATAATGATAATCATTTAATTTATAGTCTTCATGGTGATGGTGAATTACAAGAAGGACAGAATTGGGAAGCTATAATGTATGCTTCGGCTAAAAAAGTGGACAATCTAATTTCAACAATTGATTTAAACAAACAGCAAATCGATGGTTCAACAGACGATGTTTTACCTATGGGAAGTCTGAGAGCAAAATTTGAAGCTTTTGGTTGGACAGTATTAGATATTGAAAAAGGTAACGATATTGAAGCTATATTAAAAGGTATGGCTAAAGCAAAATCCTTAACGGGAAAAGGAAAACCTGTTTGTGTTTTATTACATACCGTAATGGGTAATGGTATCGATTTTATGATGCATACGCATGCTTGGCACGGAAAAGCACCAAACGATGAGCAGCTTGCTATCGGTTTAGCTCAAAACCCTGAAACTTTAGGAGATTATTAATTACCAATCAAAAGAAAAATGAAAACATATACATACACAGAAAAAAAAGATACAAGAAGTGGTTTTGGTGCTGGCTTAGCAGAATTAGGACGTACAAACCCTAATGTAGTTGCCTTATGTGCAGACCTTATTGGATCTTTAAAGATGAATGAATTTATTGACGAAAATCCAGAGCGATTTTTCCAAATAGGAATTGCAGAAGCAAATATGATGGGAATTGCAGCGGGTTTAACCATTGGAGGAAAAATCCCTTTTACTGGTACTTTTGCCAATTTCTCAACGGGTAGAGTTTATGATCAAATTCGTCAATCAATTGCATATTCTGGTAAAAACGTAAAAATTTGTGCATCTCACGCAGGATTAACTTTAGGTGAAGATGGTGCAACTCACCAGATATTAGAGGATATTGGTTTAATGAAGATGTTACCAGGAATGGTTGTTATTAATCCTTGTGATTATAACCAAACAAAAGCTGCAACTATTGCTATTGCAGACTATGATGGCCCTGTATATTTAAGATTTGGTCGTCCTTCTGTGCCAATTTTCACACCTGCTGATCAAAAATTTGAAATTGGAAAAGCTATTAAATTTACTGAAGGAACAGATGTAACTATTGTTGCTACTGGTCATTTAGTTTGGGAAGCATTAGAAGCGTCAAAAGTTTTGAACGAAGCTGGTATTTCTGCTGAAGTGATTAATATTCACACCATAAAACCTTTAGATAATAAAGCTATTTTAGATTCTGTTGCTAAAACAGGATGTATTGTTACTGCAGAAGAGCATAATTTTCTAGGTGGCCTAGGAGAAAGTGTCGCTAGAGTTTTAGCCCTACACCATCCTACTCCTCAAGAATTTGTTGCTACCAACGATACTTTTGGTGAATCTGGAACACCAGTTCAACTTATGGATAAATATGGTTTAAACAGTGATGCTATTATAAAAGCAGTTCTAAAAGTAATAAAAAGAAAATAATTTCATTTTGGAAACGTTTTTGATATAGTACTTATATATAACTCATTTGAATAATTATTTAAATGAGTTTTTAATTTAAAAAAACGAACATTATGAGAAATTTACAAAAATCAGTTATTTTAACTGTAGTCTTGGCTTGTATTGGATTTACAATTAATGCCCAAAACAATAGTTCCTTTGGTTTTAAAGGTGGTTTAAATTATAGTGCCAATGGAGATTATTTTGAATCAGCAAGTACAAATGCAGAAACTCCCGATCGCAATATTGGATATCATATTGGTGTTTTCGGCAAAATAGGAGACAAACTATACCTTAGACCAGAGTTAGTCTACACGGCTACAAAAAGTGATTATGATAGTGATGCATTTTCTATAAAGAAAATTGATGTACCTCTATTAGTAGGTCTTAAAGTAATTGGTCCTATTAGTGTTTTTGCAGGACCTTCTTTTCAATATATATTAGAAACAGAATTTGAGGGTATCGATATTGATACAGTTAAAAATGATTTCTCTGTTGGATTCAATTTTGGTGTTGGATTCAATTTAAATAAAATTGGAATTGATTTAAGATATGAAAGAGGTTTCAGTGAAAATGAAGCTACATTTATTGACACTAATATAGCTACAGTAAATAGTAGAATTGATACAAGACCAGATCAATTAATCTTAAGCTTATCTATAGGTTTATAATAATTTATAAAACAAAAAAAGCCGCTCAGTTAATGAGCGGCTTTTTTATTGTTAGTATATAGAATAATTACTATTCATTATAATTAATTTCGATAGAAGGATCTAAATAATCTGGTACACCATCGTTGTTAGAATCTGCTATGGTCACAGTTTTAAATGTAATAGAACCATCAGTATTCACCACTCTACTTCTTATAAACTCATTTTCGGCTAAAGTAAGATCATTTTCACTAGCCATTGGAGGATAAACTGTTGTAATCAATTCATCAATTGTAAATACGTTATCTCCATCATCATTGTTATCAATGTAATTGAAAAATCCATCTTCGTCAGTATCATCATCTTCAATATTCAAATTTTCATTTAAATCCTCAATGTAAGAAGGTACACCATCATCATCATGATCCACTGTATCTGTTTGTAATAATTCAAATTTAAAAATAAGATTGTCATAAGAAGAACCTGTCGAAGTTCCGGAGAAATAACCTAATCCAGAAGGGACAAACATTATTCCTAAGCCAGGATTAGTAAAATTAACATTACCATCCACACCAATATCAAAACTTTCTGCTGCTGAAAATGTTGGTAAAACCAATTGCCAAGCTTTAATTACTCCTACTATTGAAATAAAATCGGTCTGTAAGTTAAAGCCTGCTGCTGTTATTGCCGAGTCAAAAACAACTTCTTCTCCACCCACTTCTTCATTAATAGAGCTTCCCTCATATCTTGCACGTACAAAATCTGTAAATTTAGGAAATTCAGGAGTATCACCACCACCTTGGTTTAAGCTTAATACATAATACTTATATTCAACGTCATAATATGTTGCAGTACGCGTTTCTACAGCGTCAATGAGTAATGTATTGTTTGTTGGATCTGGCATAGCTTCATATTCACCATTAAGATCTACAGGTAATTCTGAAATATTGATATCCGTATATTTAAAATCGGAACCTGTTTCAAAAAAACTTGAATTATAATAATGTGAGCTTAGATATTGCAATATTACTGCATCATCTATAACTTGCTGTTCTGTTCTATCTGCTGCAACAAAGGTTGAGCCATTATCATCATCACTAGAACAAGAAATTAATACCATTGTTAGCGTCAGTAAAATAAGACTAAGTCTTAACATTTTAATTTTCATAGAAATTTATATTATCCGTAATAAACCACCATAGTTATGTTACGAAGTTCATTATTGCTTATTTTTAAGCCGCAAGATACAATAATATAATATTTTTGTACTATAACATTAACGTAGTTTTTAGTAAATAAGGTATGCGAATTGATAAATATTTATGGTGTGTTAGATATTATAAAACACGTAGTATTGCCACAAAAGCATGTAAAAAAGGGCAAGTAAAAGTTAATGGTGATGCGGTAAAACCCTCAAGAGAAGTTTTTCCAACAGATAAAATTGAACTTAGAAAAGACCAAATTATTTACCAACTTACGGTTAATGATTTACCACCTAATCGTGTTGGCGCAAAATTGGTAGACATTTATAGGGTAGACACCACACCAAAATCTGCTTTTGAAGCTAAGGAGCTTTTAAAATATAGCAAAGATTATTATAGAAAAAAAGGTGCCGGAAGACCAACAAAAAAAGACAGAAGAGATATTGATGATTTTTATGATGACGAGGAAGAATAAAATTAAACAAAATAATAAGATGCCCTTTTAATGATAAATCAACTCAACAAATCCTATTGGGAAAATAGATATACAAACAACCAAATTGGTTGGAATATCGGTTATATTTCTACTCCGCTAAAAACATATATTGACCAAATAAAAGATAAATCATTAAAAATTCTAATTCCTGGTGCTGGTAATAGCTACGAAGCCGAATATTTATGGAACCAAGGTTTTAAAAATGTTTATGTATTAGATTTTGCGCATCAACCCATAGACAATTTTATAAATCGCCTCCCACACTTCCCAAAAAATCAACTTATAAATGCTAATTTTTTTGATTTAGATAAATCCTTTGATCTCATTTTTGAACAAACATTTTTCTGCGCACTAAATCCAATTTTAAGAAAACGGTATGTTGAACAAATGCATCAACTATTAAAACCTAAAGGAAAACTTGTTGGCTTATTTTTTAATTTTGAATTAACTGAAGCTGGACCACCATTTGGAGGTACTAAATCTGAATACAAATTACTTTTTCACTCTAAGTTTTACTTAAAAGTCTTAGAACCTTCAATTAATTCCATAAAAGAAAGACAAGGTAAAGAACTGTTTTTTATCTTTGAAAAAAAGAGCTAATGGCACTTACAAAAAACACCATATTAAGTCATAAAGAAATTGAGCACAAAATAAAACGCATTGCCTACCAAATTTATGAAAGCAATGTAAATGAAACAGAACTCATTATTGCTGGTATTGAAAGTAACGGCTACCTGCTAGCTAAAAAGATAAAATCTAATTTAGATAAGATTTCAGATATCAAATCTACTTTATGCAAAGTCACTATAAACAAATCTGAACCTACAGAGCCCATAAAAACTTCTATTTCTAAAGAAGATTACACTAATAAATCTCTAGTATTAATTGACGATGTTCTAAACTCTGGCAGTACATTAATTTATGGTATTAAGCATTTTCTAGATGTACCTCTAAAACAATTTAAGACTGCAGTATTAGTAAATCGTAATCACAAAAAATATCCTGTAAAGGCAGACTTTAAAGGCATTTCTCTTTCTACATCATTATTTGAGCATGTGCATGTAAATTTATCCAAACAACCTTACGAAGCTTATTTAGATTAAGTGAACTAAAAGATCCTCTAAAATTTCTTTTTGTGTTTTATGATCTGTATTAATTGTAAACTGAGCTTGACTATAATAATGTGAGCGCTCAAAAAGATGTTTCCCAATAAACTCTATAAGATCTTCTTCTGTATTAAGATGACTTATTAGAGGTCTATTCTCACGTTCTAAAAACAAACGTTTAGCTAAGAGCGGAATGGACAGCTTTAGGTAAAATGATTTTATGTTAGGATTATTGATTAATGCATTCATATTGTTTCCATAACAAGGCGTACCTCCACCTAGCGCAAGTACAATATTTTTAGAAGAAGAAATAATCTCTTTTAAATATTCAGTTTCTTTTTTTCTGAAATAAATCTCACCTTTCTTTTTAAAGATATCGGATATTGAAGCCTTTTCTTTCTCTATAATATAATCATCTATATCTAAAAAACTGTATTTAAGCACTGTAGCTAATTCCTTACCAAGAGTCGATTTTCCCGATCCCATATACCCTAATAAAACTATAATCATAGTACTTATAAATTGATTATTAAACCCATAGGTTTGTTCTCAACAAAAAAACAAAAAAAAAAATAAAAAAGTGTTGTTAAATTAAAGAAAGCTTATATATTTGCACCCTCGTTAGAGAAAAGCATAATGACCAGTTAGCTCAGTTGGCAGAGCATCTCCCTTTTAAGGAGAGGGTCCTGGGTTCGAGCCCCAGACTGGTCACTAAAAAAAGTTAAGCATTACGCTTAACTTTTTTTTTTTGCATAAATTTTATTTAAACCCAAAAGAATAAGCAATTATATCAACTTGATGAAATAAAAAATCAAGATTTCCAATAGTAACTTTTTAAAAAACAAATCATTACACATATAAAAAAATTCTATTTATTAAACTTAAAATCTTGATCTGATAAAAAAAAATTATTTTTTTAAATTCTATTCTTTGTATTTGTATAAAGGTTTTATATTTGCATCCTCGTTAGAAAAAATCATAACGACCAGTTAGCTCAGTTGGCAGAGCATCTCCCTTTTAAGGAGAGGGTCCTGGGTTCGAGCCCCAGACTGGTCACTAAAAAAAAGTTAAGCACAATGCTTAACTTTTTTTTATATTTACTTCACTATTATGCGCACGTGGCGGAATTGGTAGACGCGCCAGCTTGAGGGGTTGGTGGACATTAGTCCGTGGAAGTTCGAGTCTTCTCGTGCGCACTTTTTAGTATACCAAAACACTATTCTAATCTTTCCTTAATCTAATTATTAAGAAGCACTTTTAATCAAGCCTTCCAGATTTCAACACCATTGAGTTCAGATATTGTTATTTATTTTTTATATTTTTTGTTAATTCTAGTTATCATATAATATAAATTCATATTTTTGTTTAAAGATTTTTTAAAAAAAATGAACAATATAAAGAATACGTTTAGTATTAAGGATCTAGAGAACCTAACCGGAATTAAAGCACATACCATTAGAATTTGGGAAAAAAGGTATAATCTTCTAGAACCAAAACGTACAGATACCAATATTAGATATTACGACTTAGAAAGCTTTCAAAAATTACTTAATGTAAGTTACCTCAATAATAATGGTTATAAGATTTCTAAGATTGCCACTATAGATGAGCATGAAATTCCGCAACTAGTTAAAAAAATTGCAGTTGAAACAAATACCGAGAGCCATGCTATTAATGCCTTTAAATTGGCAATGCTTAACTTCGATCAAGGTATGTTTTATAAGACATATGAATCTTTATTAGAAGAAAAAGCATTTGAAGAGATTTTCTATACTATTTTCATTCCATTACTAACAGAGATTGGATTATTATGGCAAACAGGTACTATAACGCCTGCACACGAGCATTTTATTAGCATGCTCATTCGTCAGAAAATATTAATTAGTACTGAAAAAATTCAATCTAAACAGATTAATAAATCTACTAAAACCTTTGTCCTTTATTTACCAGACAATGAAATACACGAGATTGGCCTAATGCTAATTAACCATCAACTCGTTAGCAAAGGCTATCACTCTATCTTTTTGGGCCAAAGTGTGCCTATAGAGAGTTTAGTTGAAATTCAAAACTATTATGACGAAATCACGTATATTTCATATTTTACAGTGAAGCCTAAGAAAGAAAAACTCCTAAAATATATTGAAAAATTCGATAGCCTCTTATTAAAAAAGCCAAGCACAAATTTTTGGGTACTTGGACAAATGCTTAATCATATAGACACAGACCAGCTTCCTAAAGGCATAACAACGTTTAAGTCTATTGAAAACTTAATTAAAGAATTATAATATTAATGGGGAAATCAATTTCTATAATAGGTTCAGGATTTTCAGCCTTATCAGCTTCTTGCTATTTAGCGAAAGCCGGTTTTGATGTTTCAATTTATGAAAAAAATGATACTGTTGGAGGCAGAGCCAGACAACTTATTAAGGATGGTTTCACCTTTGATATAGGTCCAAGTTGGTATTGGATGCCTGATATATTTGAAAAATTCTTTAATGATTTTGGAAAAAGCACAAGTGACTATTACCAACTCGACAAATTGAGTCCTGCTTATAAGATTTTCTTTTCAGATGATGTTATAACCATTGGTGATCACATGGATCAAATATGTAAAGAATTTGAACGTATTGAACTTGGAAGCTCCATCCCTCTGCGCAAATTTATTACCAGAGCACAAGATCATTATAATATTGCGATTAATAAAGTGGTTTTAAAACCTGGTCTTTCTCCTTTTGAATTAGTGACAAAGGAAACCATAATGCGCTTAGACCGATTCTACAAAACAATTAGTTCTGAAGTCCGAAAAAATTTTAAAAACCCTAAATTAATTTCAACTTTAGAGTTTCCTGTATTGTTTTTAGGAGCAAAACCAAACCAAACTCCATCATTTTATAGTTTTATGAACTTTGCAGATTTTGGTTTAGGCACATGGCACCCAAAAGGTGGCATGTATGAAATTGTTAAAGCAATGAAAAGTCTCGCTGAAAGTTTGGGTGTTTCAATACATGTTAATAGCAACGTTGAAAAGATTGGTGTAAAAAACGGACAAGCACAAAGTATTACTGTTAATGGAAAAGAAATTTATTCGGATGTGATATTAAGTGGAGCAGATTATCACCACTCTGAAACCTTGTTAGATCTAAAATATAGACAATATAGTGAAACGTATTGGGAAGGTAGAACATTTGCACCTTCTTCCCTACTCTTTTATGTTGGTTTTAATCAGAAATTAAAAAATGTAGAACATCATAATTTATTCTTCGATACTGATTTTGAAAAACATGCTGAAGAAATTTATGACAATCCTAAATGGCCAAAAGATCCATTATTCTATGTTAACTTTCCATCAGTAACAGATAAAAGTATGGCTCCTGATGGATGTGAAACAGGTTTTTTCTTAATTCCTATTGCTCCAGGACTAGAAGACACACCAGAGTTACGAGAACAATATTTTAATATCATCATTAATAGATTCGAAAAAAGAACACAACAAGATGTTCTTAAAAACATTCTTTTTAAAGAATCTTATTGTGTTAATGATTTTGTTGAAGATTACAATTCATACAAAGGGAATGCATATGGCATGGCAAATACGCTGATGCAAACAGCATTTTTAAGGCCAAAATTAAAAAGCAAAAAGGTAGATGGACTCTATTTTACAGGACAACTCACCGTACCAGGACCAGGAGTGCCTCCTTCTTTAATTTCAGGAAAGCTAGTTGCTGAACTGATTGAAAAACACTAATTTTAATAACAACGAATCACTATGAAATCAATTTTTGACAATGTCTCCAAAGAATGCAGTAAGGCAGTTACTAATGCCTACAGTACGTCATTCTCCTTGGCTACAAAAATGTTATCGCTTAGCATAAGGCAAGATATTTACAATATTTACGGTTTTGTAAGATTTGCTGATGAGATTGTTGATACATTTCACGATTACGATAAAGAAACACTTTTTAATAATTTTGAGAGAGACCTAGAAGCCGCTTTAAGAGATAAAATCAGTTTAAACCCTATTTTAAATGCATTTCAAGAAACGTATCACAATTACGGTATAGATAAGCATATGGTAGATTCTTTTATGAATAGCATGCGTTTAGACCTTCATAAAACAGACTATTTAACAAATGACGAGTATAAAGATTACATTTATGGTTCAGCTGATGTCGTTGGCTTAATGTGCCTTAAAGTTTTTGTTAAAGGTGATAACGATAAATATAATGATCTAAAAGATTCTGCGATGAGCTTAGGCTCTGCATTTCAGAAAGTAAATTTTTTACGAGATTTAAAAGCTGACTTTGAAGGACTGAACAGAACTTATTTTCCAAATACCGATTTAAACCAATTAGACGAAACTTCTAAGCAAACTATTATTTTAGATATTGAAGCTGATTTTGAAAGAGGTTTAGAAGGTATTAAACGGTTGCCATTAGAGGCCAAATTTGGTGTATTTATGGCTTACCGTTATTACAGTAAATTATTAGAAAAATTAAAAAAGACACCTGCATTACAAATAAAATCTACAAGAATTAGAGTTCCTAATTACAGAAAAATAGAATTATTAACTAGAAGCTACGTTAAATACCAACTCAACTTGCTTTAAACTTTTAAGAAAACAAATATGCAAACCCTTTTTTGGATACTAATATTTTCAGGTACATTTTTAATAATGGAATTTAATGCTTGGTTTACACACAAGTATGTAATGCATGGATTTTTATGGAGTTTACACAAAGACCACCATCACAAAGACCACGATAGTTGGTTTGAGCGAAATGATGCTTTTTTTATATTTTATGCCATTGTAAGTATCACTTGTTTTTACTTATGGAGTTATGAAGATATATGGTATACACTTCCTATTGGCTTAGGTATTTTAGCCTATGGTATCGCCTATTTTGTTGTCCACGATATTTTTATTCATCAACGTTTTAAATGGTTGAGAAATATAGATAATAAGTATGCTAGAGGCTTAAGACGTGCTCACAAAATTCACCATAAACATTTGGGTAAAGAAAAAGGTGAAAACTTTGGGATGTTGTTTGTTCCCTTTAAATACTTTAAATAAATTATTCTGAAAGTAGTTGATCTAGTTGGCTTCTCACTTTTTCACTATTCCAATCAATAGCACCAGACTCATCTACTACAATTTCTCCGCGCTTATTAATAATAAAAGTTCTTGGGATAGTCGTTGTTGATAATTCTGTAGGCACTTGACTTAAAGTATTGTAGACTGCAAAATTATATCCTTTTTCTGTTTTGAATTTTTCTGCAACTTCAAAATCATCACTAGTGATAAATAAAAACTCAACGTCATTGTTATAATCATTATAAAGAGCCTGAAGGCTTGGCATTTCTGCTATACATGGAGGACACCATGTTGCCCAAAAGTTTATAAACACTACTTTTCCTTTTGTAGCTTCAAAATTTAGGGTTGTATTGGCGTCAGATTTTAATTGAAAATTAGCATAACTCACAGATACTCTATCTTCTTTATCAATAAGCGAAGATTGATTAATGTAACTCAAACCCTTATGAAGACCAATTTGAATTACCTTTCTTGTTTGAGGAATAATTAGTAAAACGATGATTGCAACACTAATTATATTAAAAATTTTAGATTTTCTCTTACTTGTTTCTGTCATAGCCGAATTATTATCAATAAAGAAGCGCAACACCAAAAGTAGGTATTACGCTTCACATCTAACAAATTTAATCTAATCTTAACTTTTTGTTACAATCCCAGAAATTTCAGAAACTGGACCTATTCCCATAGAGATAGCTGTATGTACTGAGGCATCGGTAGGAACTGCGTGTGCCAAAGGTTTTAATGTAAAAGGTAATGCACTATTATCTGGACTTGGTTCAACTGAAATTACAATTGTCGCTCCCCTTAAATCTGTTGGAAACGTCATTCCTGCTGGTGCATTTTGTAAATAATCTTCACCTGGAAAACCAGGACCATTTCCTACATCACCTTTAAAAACTGAAGTTGCTGCATTGTCGTCTGCTACTGTTGGGTTCGTAAATGTACCTGTACTAATTGGAGTTCCATCTAATACAGCCCATCCTTCATATTTCCAGCCATCTGTTAATGTTGGTAAATCTAATCCTGCTACTGCTGTTCCTGTAGAATTATCTAAAAACCAAACACCGCTCTCTTCATTTGTATCATCGGCATCTGTAGGAGTCGCCAAAATATAAGTACCTGTTGAAGCACTAAAATTCCCAACAATACCATTAGAATCTACATTAGCAGAGGCACCAGAAAAATCACCAGCTAAAATTTTGGTAGCTGCTGGATCTGGATCACTATCTATTGCTGGCTCAATAGATAACACAAAAGTGGTCGCTTCATTTAATTGAGTTGTGTTCACAGAAAAAGTCTGTGGAAAATCTATACTACTAAACGTACCTGTAGATACCGGAGAACCATCTACAATTAGCCATCCTTCGTAAACAAAATCACTCCCTAAAGCTTCTAAACCATTAAGATTAAGGGTTAAATTTGAATTTACCGAACTAGTGTTGTCATCATCACTACTGCATGAACTGGCAAAAATTCCTAATGCCAATACTGCTAAAATCATTTTTTTCTTCATTGCTTTTTTAATTTTAAAATTATATTTCAAAATTAAGCGATCAAAGCTCCATGAAATGTTAGATAGCTAACACTAAGCTGATTTTTTTAAGATTCTTATTTCTTTTCTGTTAAAATCTAAGTAATTCTCTTCTTTAAGTTCATTTAGTAGAATATTTATTGTTGGTCTTGAGGTACCAATGAGTGAAGCAATATCTTTCTGAGTATATGGATGTCTAATAACATGATCACCCGTTTTGTCACAGTCGTAACCAAAATCAACACAAAGCTCATCTAAAAATTCAATTAAACGTGTTTTGGTATCCTTAAATAACAGCAACTGTAACCTACGCTCTAATTTTTTAAATTTAAAGCCAATAAATTTATAGACTTTAAAACTAAAGTTTTGATTTTCTCGCATTAAATCGTGCATAATATCAACACTGATAGGACATATGGAAGTTTCGTTATCTATGGATTGTGCAAATTCATCGCGCTTTTCATCACCTAAAATAGCTTTTTCACCAAATAATTCTCCCTTTGTAAGAATGGCTTTTACGACTTCATTTCCATCTTCGCTATAATAGCCAATTTTAACTTTTCCATTTTCAATTAAATAGACTTTGTTGGCCGCATCTGCTTGAATATATATGTAATCCTTCTTTTTGTAAGAACAAAAACTGTGTTCATTTTTATAAATTTTAACTTTATGAGGACAAAGCACCTTAAAAAGGTTAACATTGTCAAAGAACCACAGTGACTGCATTAGTAAGTGTATTTGTTAGATGACTTTATAGTCGAAAAAAAACTATCATCCTAACATAAAAAAGCCCTTGAATATTTTCAAGGGCTTTTTTTTTATAGAGATTTCAGGTATTACTCTTTAATAATCTTTTTCGATTCAAGTTGTCCTTCTTCATTTTTTACTTTCACAAAATAAACACCATTTTCTAATGCTGAAATATTTAGATCAATTGAAAAAACTTGTTGCGCTTTGTGTGTTAAAACCATTTTTCCTAAAATATCAAAAACAGTAACTTCAATACTAGATTGAGCAGATTTAAAACTTAAACTAACCATATCTTTTGAAGGATTAGGAGATAATAAGTAATCACTTTTAATACTATTTTCTGTGATACTTAAAGGTGCTATAAATTCTGTATTAAAAGTATTTGTTATTACTGGTGTATTAAAATCGAATATAATACTCGCTGTATTTGGTATAATATCACCTATTTCATATCCTGCTAATGGTTTTATTTTATAGTATACAAAACCATGACTATTAGGTTCGTCAGTAGTTTCATCAGCTAAGTTTATATTATTAAATTGCCACGTTAAGGCGTCAAAATCGCGCTCAATGCCATAAGAATGACTTGCTCTTAACATTTGAAATGTAGTTTTATCTAACTTTGGGTCTAAAACATTGTCTATAGTTACATTTATTGCACTAGCAGTTCCCACATTTTGAAACCTAATGGTATAATACAAATAATCATCTTCAGTAAAACTTACATGTTCAATTTCTGGTCCATGTGACTCATTAATATCGTTGGGATCATAAGAACCTATAATAATTTCTGATAAACTAGAGGAATTATTTTCAATTACTACATCATTTGCCACTGTTGTATACTCAGCAACATTAGTAATCATACTACCTAAATTCGCAGACGTGGATACTAATAAATCAATATAAATTACTTCACTTTCTCCTGGTAGTAAGTTTATAAAATCTAAGGTGAATCCATCTGCTGTAGTTGTAATGGAATTATCTGTACTCAACCCTGTTGCTCCAGAATAGGTTACCAAAGGATCCTTAGTAAACTCTAAAGTACCGGAACTGACTGTGGATTCTCCATTATTTTTTATAACAAGCATATTTCTATATGTAAATCCTGGTCTAGGAGCTGACCAATATGATAGTAAATTCACTGAAACATCATCACAAGTATCTTGTACTATTAAATTCATCTCTGAAATTTGAACACACTCTGAGTTTATACTGCTCTCGACTCTAACATAGATTACCTCATTACTCCCTATATAATTATTTGGAGATGCAATAGAATTGGTATTAGTATCTGCATCAACTAAAGTATTATAATAACTTATATTATACTGATACGTACTTAAGCCAGATAGTATTAACGTATTTCTGCTCGTTAAATCAAAAGCACCAATGCCATCAGTAGAGGAGCCGCTTGTATTATCACAAACAATATAATCTAATTCTGTATTTGGAGTTGGTTCTGAAATTGATAATAATTGAAATTGGGTAATGCTTAGATATGGATCGCAATTAAAATTAGTGTTATTTGGATCATATACCCTGGCATAAATAGTTTGATTCGGCGACAATGCCGTATAATTAGAAGCATTCGTTATTGGATTATTTAGATTACTAGCATCATTATAGCTAACAAAATAATTAACCACTGCTAACTGTTGTCCTCCAATAATTTGAGCATCATTTGTAGTTAAATCAAATACGTTGTCCGTTGCATCAATAGAACAATCTCCCATATTAGGAACCCAATTAGCAAATAAAGTCGGAAAATCGGGAATAACCTCTAAAGGAATAATATCTAAACATGAACCATCATTTTCTTCAATACGTAGATATAATATAGTTACATAGTCATATACTTGATAATAAGTAATATTGTTATTATTACCTAGAATAGCGTCACTCTCAGTAACATAATATCTAGTTGTTATATTAGAAGCGTTAAATAAATAGTTATGGCTCTGCAAATCATCAATAAAAAAATCATTACACTGAACAAATTCATAGTTGTTATTGGATAGGTAGTCACTCTTTAAGATTTGAACCCAACCTATAAGATTACTATTATCAGAGAACGTTGCTACAACTTTATAATATCCAAGTCCATTGCTATTTCCAGTGATTGTTAATAAAGGATCCGTTGCACCAACAATTTCTTCATTTGCAGAACTAATTGAAAATCCATAATACCATTGATAAGTAATATTTGTATCAGTCGTATTTATTACAGTTCCTTCAAGCTCAAGAGAACCAGTTTCACATAAATATAAAGTAGATGGTAGTTCAATGGTTTGTGCCAAAATTTCATTGGTTTGTAATAACAAGATGAAACTTAAAAAGAGTAGTGTTTTTTTCATAAAATTATATTATAAGAACGAATATACTCTTTTTAATTTAGCATTAATCCTTTATTAATTGGCATAAAAAAATCCGTTAGAATTTCTAACGGATTTTTATTAATTATAATTTAACAACTAAGCGTTGTTCTCTTTTTTAATTAAATTAAGAGCAGAGCCTTCATTATACCATTCAATCTGTGCATCATTATAAGTATGATTCAACGCTATTACATCTTTACTACCATCTGCATGAACAATTTCTAAATGCAATTGCTTATCTGGTGCAAATTCATTTAAATCTGTAAAGTTGAAGGTATCATCTTCTTGAATTAAATCGTAATCTGCTTCATTAGCAAACGTTAAACCTAACATCCCTTGTTTCTTAAGGTTTGTTTCGTGAATACGAGCAAAAGACTTTACAATCACGGCTACAACACCTAAATGTCTTGGCTCCATTGCTGCATGTTCTCTAGAAGAACCTTCACCATAATTATGGTCACCAACCACTATAGACTTTACACCTGCTGCTTTATAAGCTCTAGCCGTATCTGGCACACCGCCAAACTCTCCAGTTAATTGATTCTTAACAAAGTTTGTTTTCTTACCGAATGCATTAACAGCACCTATTAAACAATTATTAGAAATATTATCTAAGTGTCCTCTAAAGCGCAACCATGGTCCTGCCATAGAAATATGATCTGTTGTACATTTCCCAAAAGCTTTAATTAATAATTTAGCTCCATCTATTTTATTTCCAATAGGCTCAAAAGGAGTTAATAATTCTAATCTTTCAGAAGTAGGACTTACCTTTATCTCTACACCACTTCCATCTGCAACTGGCTCTAAATAACCATTCTCTTTTACCTCAAAACCTTTAGGTGGTAATTCCCATCCTGTTGGTTCATCGAACATAACTTCTTCTCCATTTTCATTAATTAACTTATCCGTCATTGGATTAAAGTCTAAACGACCCGCAATAGCAATGGCAGCTGTTATTTCTGGTGACGCAACAAAAGCATGTGTGTTTGGATTACCATCAGCACGCTTAGCAAAGTTTCTATTAAATGAATGCACTATACTATTCTTTGGTGCATTTTTAGGGTCACTATATCTCGCCCATTGTCCAATACATGGACCACAAGCATTGGTGAATATTTTAGCATCTAATTTTTCAAAAATCCCTATAATACCATCACGATCTGCTGTGTAACGCACTTGCTCAGAACCTGGATTAATTCCTAATTCTGATTTCATCTTAAGTCCCTTATCTATAGCTTGTTGTGCAATGGATGATGCTCTTGACAAATCTTCGTAAGACGAGTTGGTACAAGAACCAATTAATCCCCATTCTACATTAATAGGCCATTCGTTTTTTGTAGCGATCTCCGTCATTGACTTTCCGACTGGTGTTGATAAATCTGGCGTGAAAGGACCATTTAATAAAGGACCTAATTTAGATAAATCAATATCTATAACTTGGTCAAAATATTGCTCAGGGTTTGCGTATACTTCTGCATCACCAGTTAAGTATGGTCTAATCTTATTGGCTTCATCTGCAACATCTGCTCTATCAGTGGCACGTAAATAACGTTCCATTGAATCATCGTAGCCAAAAGTTGAAGTTGTTGCTCCAATCTCAGCTCCCATATTACAAATTGTTCCTTTACCTGTACAAGACATAGATATTGCTCCAGGTCCAAAATATTCTACAATAGCACCTGTTCCACCTTTCGCTGAAACTATACCTGCAACTTTTAATATAACATCTTTTGGTGCTGTCCAACCCGAAAGTTTTCCTGTTAATCTTACACCAATTAACTTAGGAAATTTAAGTTCCCAAGCCATTCCTGCCATAACATCTACAGCATCTGCTCCACCTACTCCAATGGCAACCATTCCTAAGCCACCTGCATTTACAGTATGTGAATCTGTCCCAATCATCATTCCACCAGGAAATGCATAATTCTCTAAAACTACTTGGTGAATAATACCTGCACCTGGTTTCCAGAACCCAATACCGTATTTATTAGAAACCGACTCTAAAAAATTAAATACTTCACTACTTGTATTATTTGCATTTTTTAAATCTGTTGCAGCACCATCTTTGGCTTGTATTAAGTGATCACAATGCACTGTAGTTGGTACAGCTACTTTTGGTTTACCTGCTTGCATAAATTGCAATAAAGCCATTTGCGCAGTTGCATCTTGACAAGCTACACGGTCTGGTGCAAAATCCACATAATCCTTTCCTCTTCTGAAGGCTTTATTAGGTTTTCCATCCCACAAATGTGAGTATAATATTTTTTCAGAAAGTGTCAACGGCTTACCAACAATGTCTCTCGCAGCATCAACGCGCTCTTTCATGTTAGCGTAAACACCCTTAATCATATCAATATCGAATGCCATAGTATTTTTGTTTTATAAATTTAATTCTACTAATATACAAAATGCAAGATGACTTTAAAAGCCCAAATAGCATATAAATAATGATAGTGGAATAAGTTTTTTCAATACTTGAATTGTAGTAAATAAAATGAGCTATTGTTTTAACCGTATGTCTTTTTTAAATACAAAAAAGCCTGAATCTAAAATTCAGGCTTTTACTTATATAAAATAATATTTTAATTATCTCACTAATTGCTTTGTTGAAGGCTTAAACTTCGTTAAAACAATACCATCTACAGCAGCTTCATATTCTGCCAAAGTTGGTGTTCTACCTAATATTGTAGATAATACTACTACTGGAGTTGACGATAATAATGACTCCCCTTTTTTCTCACCAGAATCTTTTACAACTCTACCTTGAAATAAACGTGTTGATGTGGCCATAACCGTATCGCCTGGTTCAGCTTTTTCTTGGTTACCCATACACAAGTTACAACCTGGACGCTCTAAGTATAACATGTTTTCGTATTTAGTACGTGCTAATCCTTTAGGAGCATTATCATCGAATTCGAAACCAGAATATCTTACAAGGACTTCCCAATCACCTTCAGCTTTTAACTCATCTACAATATTGTAAGTTGGAGGTGCAACTACAAGAGGCGCTTTAAATTCAACTTTACCATGTTGTGCTTCAATGTTCTTTAACATCTGCGCTAATATTTTCATATCACCTTTGTGAACCATACAAGATCCAACAAATCCTAAGTCTACTTTTTTAGTGCCACCATAGAAAGATAAAGGTCTAATATTATCATGTGTATAACGTTTAGAAACATCCTCGTTATTTACATCTGGATCTGCTATCATAGGTTCAGAAATTTCATCTAAATCAATAATAACTTCTGCATGATACTTTGCATTAGCATCTGGTCTTAAAGAAGGTTTAATTCCTGTTTTAAGTTCTGTAATTCTAGTATTTGCTTTATCCACTAACCCTTTAAGAACTTGCTTGGCATTATCCATACCCTTATCAATCATGATTTGGATACGACCTTTTGCAATCTCTAAAGATTCAATCAACGTGTCATCTTCAGAAATACAGATAGACGCTTTAGCTTTCATCTCAGCTGTCCAATCCGTAAATGTAAAAGCTTCATCTGCAGTAAGTGTTCCGATATGAACCTCGATGATTCTACCTTGGAACACATTTTCGCCTCCAAATTGTTTTAACATTTGTTGTTGTGTAGCGTGAACGACATCACGGAAATCCATATAAGATTTCATTTGTCCTTTAAACGTCACTTTTACTGATTCTGGAATTGGCATTGTAGCTTCACCTGTAGCCAATGCTAAGGCAACGGTTCCTGAATCGGCTCCGAAAGCAACACCTTTAGACATACGTGTGTGTGAATCTCCACCAATTATAATATCCCAATCACCAACAGTAATATCGTTAAGTACTTTATGAATAACATCTGTCATTGGGAAATACTTCCCTTTAGGATCACGACCCGTAATTAAACCAAAATCGTTCATAAAACTCATTAACCTTGGTATGTTAGCTTTAGACTTATCATCCCAAACAGACGCTGTATGACAACCTGATTGGTAGGCACCATCAACAATTGGAGAAATAACTGTAGCTGCCATCATCTCTAATTCTTGAGACGTCATTAAACCTGTAGTATCTTGCGAACCTACAATATTTACTTCTGCTCTAACATTAGAACCTGCATGTAACGTTTTACCTGGTGTAGTTCCTACAGCATTTTTATTGAATATTTTTTCAACAGCGGTTAAACCTTGTCCCTCAATAGACACTTCTTTAGAAGCGGCATATACTTGAGGAATATCTATTCCTAATATTTTACAAGCTAATGTTTGTAATTTTTTACCAAATACAACAGCGTAAGAGCCACCTGCTTTAATAAACTCCATTTTTGGTGGAGTTAATGCAGTAGAAATATCTTTTAATTCTACACCGTCTTTGTATAATTTTTTTGTTTTTGTATTAATTGTTAATACTGTACCTGTATCAACAGAATACGTTTGCTTTAAAATTGGTTCGCCATCTTCATCTACAATAGTATTTCCTTCTGCATCTTTTTGCTTAACCCAGTTTTTTAAATCGATACCAATACCACCAGTTACACTAACCGTTGTTAAGAAAATTGGTGCAATTCCATTTGTACCAGCAATAACCGGAGCATAGTTTATAAATGGAACATATTTACTAAATGGAACACCTGTCCATAATGCGACATTATTTACACCTGACATTCTTGAAGAACCAACTCCCATGGTTCCTTTTTCAGCAATTAACATCACACGTTTATCTGGATGCTGCTCTTTTAATGCCAACAATTCACTTTGCATCTCTTTATTATGCTCAAACATACATTGCCCATGCAATTCTCTATCTGATCTTGAGTGAGCATCTGCACCAGGAGATAATAAATCTGTAGAAATATCACCAACACCAGCGATATAAGTCACAACTTCAATCTCTTCTTCAACATCTGGTAACTTCGTAAAGAATTCAGCCTTAGCATAACTTTCTAAAATATCTTTTGCAATGGCACTGCCTAATTTAAAAGCATTTTCTAAACGCTCAGTATCTGCTTCATATAAAAACACTTGTGTTTTTAACACTTTTGCAGCTTCTTCTGCAATAGTAGCATCTTCTCCTAAAGCTAAATCTAGTAACACCTCTACTGAAGGTCCACCCTTCATGTGAGATAATTGCTCTAAAGCAAATGCAGGAGAAATCTCTTTTACCACTGACTCACCTAAAATAATTTCTTTTAAAAACTTCGCTTTAACACCAGCAGCACTAGTTGTTCCAGGTAGCACATTATAAATAAAAAAGTTTATTGAGTCGTCCCTGTTTGGATTATCTATATCTTTAATTTGTGCAATGATCGCACTTAGTAATTCTGCACCATCAATTGGCTTTGGGTGAAGTCCTTGATCTTTACGATCTGCTATCTCTTTAATGTAGTCTTGGTAAATGTTCATATATGTAGAGTTATTTCTTTTTAAAAGGACACAAATCTACAAATTTTAAGGAGGATTAAAAAATATGTAACAAAATAGAGATTACGTTGTAAAACCACAGCTGTATCAGCAAAAATTAAGACAAAAAAATAAGTATTTAACAAAAAAAGCACCTAATAAATATTAATTTAACAAAATTCGTTATTTAGAATAAATATGAAAACGGTCCATTATATCAAATTTTATAATATTAAAAAACATCATTTGAAGTAATGTCTAATTTTTGATGAATCTCTTAAGTTAGTCATTGGTTTTTCAAAAAAGCGATACACCAAATATGATATAACAATGATTAAGCAGAGATAAGTTATAATGTATATTAAAATATCCATTTTCGGCAAGTTATCTGAAGCCCATTTATTTTTCATTAGCTGTAAAATAATAGAATAATGAAACACATAAATGGCATAAGAAATTACACTAATAAATGTAATTGGCCTACTTATGAGTTTATGCGCTTTTTTAAGTTCACTCAATATGGGCAAAACTAATAGTACAGCTACTGAATTTAAAGGTAAATACCACAAGTTCCAAAAGACAGGATGTGTTTCTATAAAGATATATTGCAAAGGCACTATAAGGTTTAAAACAAACAATAAAAGCGCACCCAAAATAATACCTATGTATTTACTATGTTTCCAAAATTTTGGTTTAACCATAGAAATGTAAGCTCCAAAAACACCATAATAAATAGCATCAATTCTATAAATGACAACCGCTTTTAAGTGAGAATTCCAATAACGCATCGATTTTATATCATCATTAATAGAATAGAACCATTTCGTTATTGTAAACATCATTATAATAAGGAGTGTAATAATCAAAAACTGTTTCGATTTAGACCACTTTGTTTTTATAAATAAAGTACCATATAACAATAAAGGTCCAATGATGTATGCAAATTCTTCAATAGATAAGCTCCAAGATTCAACAAAAAAAGAAGGCATTTCTGTGGCGAAATTTTGAAGAAACACAACGTATGTCCAAAGATTATCTGGTAAGCTATAGCCCAAATAAATGGCAATACCTATATTTAGAATTAAGGCCAAGTAATAAGTAGGTAACGTTCTAAACCAACGCCTTACCCAAAAATAAGAAATTGATTTAAAGCTGAAATCATCTGATAGATATAGTTTATAAATGATGCGTCCAATAAGAAAACCACTAAGCACAAAAAATATTTCAACACCTAAAACACCTGCAATTCCCATCATATCAGGAATAATGCCTTGTGCATTTGGAACGATCCAAGACACATGAGAAAAAACAACTAGCACTATTGCTATAGCTCTCATTAGATCTAAACCAAAAACACGGCTTTTGCTATGTGCTTGCATAAAAAATGTTACATTTATTGTGTGAAGTCTAAAATACTAAAATATTCAGTTTTATTAGTGCTTATAGCCATAAGTGTTGGTGGTATCTATTATTTAAACCTACCTAATAGACATAAAGCCATTATAAAAACACGCATTAATCATAGTTTAGGCTTGGTAGATAATACTTGGAATATAAACACCAAAAACAATACACTATCTCTAATTACACCTACATTGGTAGTAGATCAGGTATACAAATCTATGGAAGGTCCAAAAGTGATGCGCTCTTTTCAAATTGATCCTAAAACTGATGATTTATTATGGATAACTTCTTTTGAAACCAAAGCAATCAGCACCAACGAAGTTGATGCGCTATCTAATGATTATGTGTGCCATACAAATATTGATTTTTATGATGGTGAACATTATGCACGATGGAATTTAAATGAACGCATTGGGCAAAATTATCCAAGATTAACTTCAATGAGTAATGGTATAGAAAAATATAAATTTCCCGAAGGATTTGGATTTCCTGTTTTTGGTAATGAAAACTTATTTCTGTCTACACAAACTCTAAATCATAATATAAAGAGTGATCCATTCTCCGTAAAGCATGAAGTTAGTTTGGGTTATAAACCACATAGTGATGCAATGAAACCGCTTCAAAGTAAAACGGTCTTTATAATGTTACCTTATGATGCAGACAATCCTTTTAAAGGACCAACGGAAGCTAATCCCAATATGTGTTTACCCGTAGAAACAGGAAATCATAGCTATAGCGATGAAGATGGAGAAAGTCTGTCTGGTCATTGGGTCGTTTTCCCTGGAGAGAAACGGTATCGTTATGATATTACACATCAACTTCAATTAAAAGATAGCACTACCATGCATCACATTGCAACACATGTGCATCCTTTTGCAGAAACCTTATCTTTTAGAGACAAAACAACGGACTCTATACTTTTTACTTCCATTGCTAAAAATTACACTGATAAAATTGGCTTGAAACATGTGTCTTCTTTTTCTAGTAAAGCAGGAATAATGTTATATCCAGATCATAATTATGAACTAATACTTGAAACAAATAATACTTCTGGTGTACAACAAGATATGATGGCTAGCATGTTTGTGTTTTTATATGATAAAGAAATGCATAAAAAACTGAAAGCTTATAACTCTAAAAACTAATGCGTTTACAAATTTGTTTACTCATATTATTATGTATTGGATGCCAACCGAATGTTGAAGAGTTACCTATATTAAGCTATAAGATTAATACTGAAAACGAAAAGGAATTCTATAGGGTTTCTTATTCGGGTTTTACAAACCAAGAAGGGAAACAGATGACTTCCCAAACCATTCAAAATAAAATTGTAGTCGCAAATTTCTTTTTTACACGTTGTCCTAGTATCTGCCCACCAATGCGTACATTACTTATTGATATTTCTAAAACTTTTATAAATGACGATGCTGTTATACTTATTTCGCATAGTATAGATCCAAAAAATGATACTATTGAAGTTTTGAAACAATATTCTGAAGCTACAGAAATACCAAGTAGCAAATGGCTGTTTCTGAGATCTAATGAAGAAAACACTAAAGCATTAGCGTCTCAATTTATGACTAATTTTAAACCTAATGAAGCTGGCACAGATTTCTACCACAGTAGTTACATCGCCATTTTAGATCACAACCAAAACATACGTGGATTTTACAACAGTTTAATTCCTGAAGAAGTTACCCGTTTAAAAAAAGATATCAAAACACTTTTGACTTCTATTAATTAAAAACAGCATTTAAATTCACTCCACAAAAAAAGCCCTTCATTTCTGAAAGGCTTACTACTTTTGGGTGGAAGACCGGGTTCGAACCGGCGACTTTCGGTACCACAAACCGACGCTCTAACCAGCTGAGCTACAACCACCATTTTAAATTGGATTGCAAAGATAATTTATTTGTTATCTCTTGCAAACAGTTTTTGAAATTATTTTAAATCAAATAAAGAATCTACAGCTACAAAACGCTCAACTGTGTAACCCTCAGCATGTTCCACACCAATTAATCGCCCTAAATTTCTTGCTCTGTAATCAATACTATCTGTAAAATTTTTGCTAGAAATCGGAGTTTCAGGCTCTTTACTATTAGGATCAAAAAACTGCGTCTTGTACGCTAATACAGATTCTACTTTCTTTTCCATAAAACCAGATACGTCAACTACAACATCTGGTTCAATATCTTTCCATTGTATATAATGGTAAACTACTTTTGGTCTCCAACGTTCTTGAGGTTGAGTTTCGTCCTTATATATAGTCTCTATTTTTTTTAGGCCACTTAAAAAACAAGCATCACTTACTAATTGACTTCCTTTAGGGTGATCAATATGTCTATCATCAATAGCATTACAAATAATAATTTCTGGTTGGTAATACCGTATCATTTTAATAATCTCAAGTTGATGTGCTTTATCATTAATAAAGAAGCCATCCGCAAATCTCATATTAACTCTAGAATGTATGCCTAAAATTTTAGCAGCATTAAATGCTTCTTCATCTCTAGATTCTGCCGTACCTCTTGTTCCTAATTCTCCTCTTGTTAAATCTATTATGCCTACTTTTTTTCCTTTCGAAATTTCTTTAGCTAAGGTGGCACCACATCCTAATTCTACATCATCTGGATGTGCTCCGATTGCTAATATGTCTAATTTCATCTTCTTTTTAATTTTTCTGAATGTCAAAAATATTAAAAAGAAGGCATATAATCGCTTTCTTTTTAATGCGCAAACGGTTTCGATTGAAACAATCTATTATTTTCTCAAAATTTACTAGTCAAAATTGAAAAATTCGCAATATTTATAAAGTATGACTTTCGTCATAAATATTACTTCTTATTGATTCTACCTTTATACTATAATTAAAACATAGTGTTTCTCAGAGCTAACTGACAGCTATTTAATTATAATTTATGACTCTTAAAAAGAGTCATTTTAACTAGAACGTAGAATTAAGAAATTATAAATTATGGAAAATCTATTAAAACAACCAATTATGAAAACTAGAGACCTAACGAAGTACGGATTAAAAGACACAAATGCACACTGGAACCTTTCTCCAGAAAAATTACAAGCCATTACTATTGAAAAAGGAATGGGAAAAGAAACAGCTAATGGCACACTAGCAGTAAATACAGGAAAATTCACAGGACGTTCTCCTCAAGACCGTTTTATTGTGAAAGATGATTATACAAAAGATCGTGTTTGGTGGGGAAAAACAAACAAAGCTATTTCTCCTGAAAATTTCGACCTTTTACAAACTAAAATCACAGACTATTTAAGCGGAAAAGAAATTTATGTAAGAGATGCTTACGTATGTGCCGATCCTGCATATAAAACAAATGTTAGAACGGTTACTGAGTTACCTTGGTCTAATATGTTTGTTTACAATATGTTTTTAAGATTAGACGAGTCTGAATTAGAAAATTTTGAAGAAGATTGGTTAGTACTATGTGCTCCTGGTTACGTAGAAGCAGACCCTAAAAAATATGGTCTTCGTCAAGGCAATTTTTCACTTTTAGATTTCACAAGAAAAATAGCTTTAATTGGTGGTTCTGCTTATACAGGTGAAATCAAAAAAGGTATATTCTCTTCTCTTAATTTTGTACTACCTGTAGAGAAAAACGTTCTACCAATGCACTGTTCTGCTAACGTTGGTGAAGATGGTGACACTGCTATTTTCTTCGGATTATCAGGAACTGGAAAAACTACATTATCTGCCGATCCTACACGTAAATTAATTGGTGATGATGAACATGGCTGGACAGCAGACAATAATATCTTTAATTTTGAAGGAGGATGCTACGCAAAAGTTATTGACTTATCAGAAGAAAAAGAGCCAGACATTTTTAGAGCGATTAAGCCAGGTGCTATCCTAGAAAACGTCGTTTTTAAAGACAATGGTGAAGTTGATTATATGGATAGTAGTATTACACAAAACACACGTGTAAGTTACCCTATTTATAATATTGATAATATTCAGGTACCATCTTACGCTGGGAATCCTAAAAATATTTTCTTCTTAACAGCAGATGCATTTGGTGTATTACCTCCAGTATCAAAATTAACTCCTGGTCAAGCTGCATACCACTTTATATCTGGTTATACTGCTAAAGTTGCAGGTACAGAAGCTGGTATAACAGAACCAGTACCTTCATTCTCTGCTTGTTTTGGTGAGCCTTTTATGCCATTACACCCAACAGTTTATGCTGAGATGTTAAGCAAAAAAATGCAAGATGCAAAAGTTAACGTGTGGTTAATTAACACAGGTTGGAGTGCTGGACCTTACGGAACTGGTTCTCGTATTAAATTAAAATACACAAGAGCAATGATTACAGCGATTTTAAAAGGTGGCTTAGATCATGCAGAATTTGCACAACACCCAATATTTGGTTTATTTATGCCAAAAACGTGTCCTAATGTTCCTAATGAAATATTAGATCCAATGAACACTTGGGCTGACAAAGGTAATTATATCAGTAAGTCTATACAATTAGCACATTCATTCCACTTAAATTTTGAAAAATTTGCGAGTGAAGCTTCTGAGCAAATCATTGAAGGTGGTCCATTAATTGATGAACACCATCACTTAAACGATCATGTTTAATAATAAGTTTTCCATGACGGAAGAGAGCCTAGAAATAGGCTCTTTTTTTTTTGCTTTTTTTATAATTTACAGCAATTAAATATTCTTGTAATGCGACTTAAACAAATTAAAAGAAGTATAAATTTACTGCAAAGCTGCAATTGCTTGATTAATATCGCATTTTAAATCCTTTATGTTCTCTATACCAACTGAAAAGCGTATTAATTGATTACTAAGACCAATAGCATCGCGCTCTTGTTGAGTTAGCAGCGCGTGTGATGTTAAATAAGGAGAGAGCATTGTACTTTCTACTCCTGCTAAACTCATGGAAGATTTAATGAGTTTTAGTTGTTTTTGAAACTGTTGTGAATCTAAATCGTTTGTTAACTCAAAAGATAACATGGCTCCAAAACCTTTCATTTGTGATTTCGCTAAATGATACTCTGGATGTGATTTTAATCCAGGATAATACACTTTAGAAATTTTAGGATGCTGCTCTAGCCATTTAGCCAATTTCTTCGCATTCTTAGTTTGTGCTTTTACACGCAATCCCAATGTTTTCATACTGCGTTCTAACATCCAAACCGTCATATCACTTAGATTACCTCCGAGATTTTTACCAACATTCCAAATGCGCTCAATATGTTCCTCAGAACTTGCTACTGCACCAGCTAAAATATCACTATGTCCACCAAAGTATTTTGTAGCAGAATGCATTACCATATCAATACCTAAATCCATCGGATTTTGGTTTACAGGAGATGCAAATGTATTATCTATAGAAGTTAAAACTCCCTTAGACTTACCAAGCTTTGCTATCGCTCTAATGTCTGTAATAGTTAATAAGGGATTGGAAGGTGTTTCAATATGAATTAGTTTAGTGTTCTTTTGAATAGCAGCTTCAAAATCTTCAACTTTATAACCGTTAGTGAATGTAAATTCAATTCCATATTTTGGAAACTCTTCCTTTATAAAATTTACTGTTCCACCATATAGTGTATTCTGAACCACTAAATGGTCACCTTGTTTTAAAAAGGCTAAAAACATAGTACTAATTGCAGCCATACCAGAACCAAATATTAAAGCTGATTCTGTATGCTCTAAAGCAGCAATTTTCTTTGCTAAAAATTCTTGATTAGGAGTATTAAAATAACGTGGATAACGTTTTACATCTACATCTAAAAACTCATAGGATGAGCTTAAATACATGGGTGACACAGCACCTTTAAACTGTTCATCTTTAACTTCACCAACGTGAGTGCAAATAGTATTTAAACCTAATTTTTTATTTTTAGACATGATCTTTCTATTAATTTAATCAATAAAATTAATAAAAATAGTCCGTTGAAATTTATTTCCCTAAACAAACTTTTGATGTATGAGCGAATACATCTGATTCAATTTTTAGAATATAAACACCTGCCGAAATATTAGAAGTCTGCAGTTTTATTAAATCTGTGAGGCTAGGATTAAAAATTTTTTCTTTCATAATCTGTTTTCCATCCAAACTATACAATACTATTGATAAAGAATGATTAGAATCTGAAACACCTTTTATATTCAATTCATTTTGTAGGCTTGAATGCCAAATTTTTAAATCTTCTACTTTCGTTTCTGCTACAGATAACAAGTCTTCATTAATTGCAGCACCTACAGAATTAGAGAAGGTGATATAAAACCGGTTTAAATAGATATCTGCAGTTAAATTACTACTGTAATCCACATCATTCAAAAGTGTATAAGTGTCTAACGTTACATCATATAAATACACCTCTATAGTTTGGTCAAAATTTTCTAAAGAATCTAAGGAAATATGAACATCTCCTGAATCAGCTAAAAACATACCTAATGGGTAATACTTATTGGTATTAAATTCCCCTACTCCTTGAATTATATAACGCTGTTCTTCAATAATCCAATTTAAATCATTTGGAAGGTCGTCAATATTTAAAGCATCGTAACCATAATCAGTTCCGTCTGTAGCAGAATTGTCTGGTACAAAACCTAATAATAATTGTCTTGTGTAGCCTTCTAGATTTTGAAAATTCACTCTTACTAGCTGAATTTCGTCTTGAGCTTCTATAATGTTAACAGAAGCAATTAGTAGTATAAGGCTAAATAGTATTGTTCTCATTAGATTTGGGTTTTAATGATTTTTAAAAATAGAAAAATCAATTAAAATAATCCACTAAAAACATATTTAAACGATAAAATACATTTTTTATTAACATTTAGCCGCTAAAACCTACAAATTCATATTAAAAAGTATAGAAGCATTTCACTATAAAAATGACTTAATTAATAGAATTTTCCAAAATAAAATCTCGTTGTCTTTGATATAGAAAACAATAAATTCGACTTTATTTCTTATAATACATTCTATATTTTCGATAAGAGAAAAAGCCCAGAACAGCAATAATACTTAAAGTAATTGCTATAAACTTAAAGCTTAATATTTGATCTCCACTCGCATAAGAGTGTAAACCTGACAGGTAGAAATTAACTCCAAAATACGTCATTAAAATACTACCAAAAGCAAGTATTGACATAAAACTATATATCCAACGGCTTCTTAATCCTGGTACTAAACGCATATGAATGACAAAAGCATAAATCATTATACTAATAAGTGCCCAAGTTTCTTTAGGATCCCAACCCCAATATCTTCCCCAACTTTCATTTGCCCACATGCCACCTAGAAAGTTTCCAATGGTTAACATTACCAAACCTACAGTTAAAGCCATTTCGTTAATAATAGTAAGCTCTTTTATATTGACATCCATGCGCTCTTTATTCTCCTTAGTCGTAAATATCATTAACAATAGAGCCACTACTCCTAATATCATACCAAGTGTGAATGGTCCGTAACTTGCTACAATTACAGAAACATGTATCATTAACCAATAACCTTGCAACACTGGTTGAAGATTTGCAATTGCAGGATCCATCCAATTCCAATGTGCTATCATTAGTATCATAGAGGTAACAAAAGCTCCTGCAGCAACTGTTAAACTAGAAGTGCTTATTTGACCAATAAAGCTTTTTGAAATCCCATTAGCATCTTCTTTAACTGTGCCTTTTTTCCTCTTAGTAACACCAACAATAAAACCAAAAAGCATAGTAGACCAAGCGACATAGATCATAGATTCGTAGGCATCACTCCAAGGTGCATGGCCAGATAAATACCATCTCCAAATTAAACCTACGGTGTGCAGTACAAATAACAAAGCAATAATTCCGATGAATATATTAATTGCAACCTTAATTCCCTTGCTCTTATATTTAAAAATTTGAATGATTATTAAAACGAATAAGACCGTTCCGGCATACATATACCAACTAAATAATCGCTTAAAAATATCGTAATCGTTGTATAAAATCTCAGATTTTATTTTGTCATCAGCCAACATGACTTCGCTTCCAAAACGTTGTTGCGTTTTTTTAATGCCTTGCAGTAATTCTTCTGCTTTAGAAAAATCGCCAGTTTGCTTTGCATTATTTAAGGTCACTAAATAAGCACTAAACCCATTATTAATAAAATTACCATAAAGCGTATCTTCTATTCTTTCTCTATATCCTTCCTCTCTAAATTCTAATGCAGAAATCCATTTATTGCCTTCATCACCAGGAATAGGAAATATTTTATTAGAACGACCTTCGATAGTATTATATAATAAATTAACTCTAGAATCTGCTTCTTTTACTTCTTTCTGAAAGCCATTTGGTACTTGTGCTTTGTATGCCTCTTCTAAATAAGGCGCTAATTTATAACGACCATCTGGCGTAAAATAATCAACAAGTTTGGTATGTTCTTCGTCATAACCTACACCTATAATATTTCTTATAGAATCAGCCTTTCTAGGTTTTAAATAAATGATAGGTACGTTGTACCAAAGCATAGGACTTTCTTGAATTGAAAGAAAAATTTGATCTGCGTTAAAATCTTCATATGTTTCTTTTTTACTCAACTTACGAAGCATCTCTGAAGCATAAGTATGCATTGGCATCATACGACCACTATAATCTTGAACCACCATTTCAGAAAATTTAGCAGCATGCTCCTTTGGTGTAATATGCACCTTAAGAATAGAGTCTATCTGTTCTTTCCCTGTTTTGTTGGAGTGATCATGACCATCATTTTCAGAGTGTTCTTGGGCAAAACCAGAGAAACTCAATAAAAGCAAAATCATAGTCATCATTTTTGCTTTTTTGGTCTTAATTTTTTCTAATCGATTTCTAAGATCATCGAAGCGTGTATTCTTTGCAAATAGAATTGCCATAAGTCCAAAATATAATAACATATAACCAGCGTATGTAATATATGTTCCCCAAAAATCATGATTAACCGATAATACTGTCCCTTTTTCATCAGGATCAAAACTTGCTTGAAAAAAGCGATAACCTCCATGGTCTAATACATGATTCATATAAATATGATAATCAAATTCACCTTGGTCTTTATCCTTTACTGTAACTTTACTTTCGTAAGACGAATAGGCTTTTTCTGTACCAGGATACTTTTCAGCTATAAAATCATTCAGTTTTATTTCAAAAGGAAGTTTCAAAATTTTAGGACCATATTTTAAAGCAATCTCTAATCCGCCTACCTCAAATTCTTCATATCCACTATTGGTACCTGGTCCTCCTAAAACACCTACTTCTTTAGTTTCTCCATTCGCGGTCACTTCAAATATAATTCCATCAGAATCATTTTTTAAGAATGATGCTTTTTTTACAACACCAAATTCACCTTGTACAATAGGATTGGGAAGCACAATTTGCATATTACCTATAACATACCGAGATCTCAACACTAATGGTTGTAGGCTATCTTTAACTAATTTACCTGTTTCTCGTGTGGCCATTGTCATATAATCACCATCATAAGGAGATTGAATATAAAGACCGTTTTCTGTTTCGGTAATATTAATAGCTCCTTCCTGAAATTTATTTAAAGAAAATAAGACATTATGCAAATCTGCTATTTTACCATCTTCTAAAAAGTGGTTATGTGGTGCACCACTACCTGCTTCAACTATCTTTAAATAACGACTACCTGTATCTCCAGGAATAACATCTTTTTCAGCACCTTCAATTAATTCTTTCAGTTTTATGGTCACATTTGTGTCTCCATAATCAAAAGTCTTATCAAAACTATTATCTAAACGATGAGAAAAATCTACATGTTCTTCTATTCTTCGTTGTTGTAATTGACCATCTATTTCATAATCACCAATTATTCGTCCACTGATATAGGTCTTTTGAGAGAAAAATTCACTTTCAGTTTCTCCTTCTCTAATAGGCATCATGCCTTCAAAACCTATATAACGCGTAATAAATGCACCTAAAAGGATTAAAACAAAGGATAAATGCAAAATTAATGTTGCCCATTTTTCCTTTTTATATAAGCGATACCTAAATATGTTACCCGCAAAATTGATAATAAAAAACACCATAATAGTTTCAAACCACCATGCATTATAAATTAAAGTTCTTGTATAAGGTGTTGGTGAGGTTTCCATGTTTCTATCTAAAATAGTACCAACTGCCATGGCAACGGCAAAGGCAATAAATAAAAACGCAGTAAGTTTTGTAGAGAATAGGAAATTAGCGATTTTCTTTTGCATAGCTATAGGCTTTTTTAAGCTCGCGCAAAGATATGGTTTTTTAGTGATTAGAAAATCCGATAATACTACTAAAACATGTTAAAATTATGAATAAGTAGTAGGTTAATTCATTGAATTGCTCTTAAGCATTTTATTTTGCTCTTCCATTAATTCCTTTAAATCAGACAGCAACTGAATATCCTTAGGAGTTACTACAGTTTCGTCCTTGGTGTCATGAGCTTTGTTACGTAACTTATTCATAAATTTTACAATGATAAAAACTGTAAAACCAATAATTAAAAAGTCTAAAAACACTTCTGATAATTTACCATAAGCTACCGCAACCTCAGTAACTGTAGTTGTGCCTGAAGCATCTACTATAGCATCTCTTAATACTAATTTCTTTTCACCAAAATTAACTCCGTCTGTTAACAAGGATAATGGTGGTAAAATTACTTGTTTAGCTAAAACATCAATAACTTTATTAAAAGATGCACCAATGATGATACCAATGGCCATATCCATCATATTTCCTTTAACAGCAAATTCTTTAAATTCTTTTATAAGTTTCATTTGTGATATAATTTTAGATTTTTAAAAACACAAATTTATAAAGAAGCTTGTTAAGGATTATGTATTTCTTGCTGCAAAAATATTCATGTACATAAATGTGCCCATTTTACGTGCACGTCGTTTGGCATTTTCGGCATAATCGCCTACAAATAATTCATCTATAGTTTGAAACCACAAGTTAAGCCATAATCCAAAATGTAATTCTGTAATACTATGATTAAAAGCTTTATCTACTCTGGTATGTGCTTCTAACGGATTGCCCGTAAATTTTGTTTTCAAGAATAAACTCGATTCCCAAAACGTAGTAAGATGCTCTAAATGTGCGTCCCAATCTTTTATGGTTTCATTGAAAAAGGGCCCTAATTTTTCATCTTTCCTAACTTTTTCGTAAAATTTGGAAACCAATTGATAAACATCTTCTCTGGTTTTTATATCTTTCTTACTCATAGATTCAAAGTTATTCTTTTAATCGCTTTCTTGTGTTTCTAAGATAAGAAATCTTAGTATTTTTACAGCATGATTTCAGTAATATTACTTGGTGCTGGCAATGTGGCCACACATTTATATAAAGCATTTTCAAATTCAGAAACCGTTTCGGTTACGCAGTGGTACAACCGTACACGCACTTCAATTTCTTCTTATGCAAATGAGGTTGATATAACGGATTCTTTAGATGAATTAAAAGAAGCAGACGTTTATATAATCGCTGTTAGTGATGATAGTATTGCACAATTGTCTGCGGATTTACCTTTTACAAACCGATTTGTAGTGCATACTTCAGGCAGTGTTGCAATGCATGATATAGATAAAAAAAATCAGATTGGTGTGTTTTATCCTTTACAGACTTTTTCTAAAGATGCAGATATTGATTTTTCTGAAGTTCCGATTTGTGTTGAAGTTTATGAAAAAGAAAATCTCGAACTTTTAAGAGATTTAGCAAGAGCTGTAGGTTGTAAACCACATAAAATTACCACCGAACAACGGCAAACACTTCACTTAGCAGCTGTTTTTGTAAATAACTTCACAAATCAACTCTATAGAATTGGTCATGAAATTTGTGAAACCAAGAATATAGAATTTGAAATTTTACATCCTTTAATTGAAGAAACGGCAAAAAAAATTCAGCAAATGTCACCCTTTATGGCTCAAACTGGTCCTGCAAAACGCAATGACAAAAAAACCATTAAGCGACAATTAAAACTAATTGAAAAGGAGGAGCATGAAGCCATTTATAAAATGCTAACCTCCTCTATTAAAAAGACGCATAATGTTTCAAGCTTTCGATCAAGAAAAGGAAAATCCGAAACGAACTAAAAAAGAAAACAACCTATGAGCGACGATAAAAGTTATAAAGAATATTTAGCAAACATTACAACATTTATTTTTGATGTTGATGGTGTACTTACTGATGGTACAATCACAGTAACCACTGAAGGAGAAATGTTAAGAACCATGAGTATTAAAGATGGATTTGCCTTAAAAACGGCTATTGATGCTGGGTATAATCTCTGTATTATTTCTGGAGGTTCTAATGAAGGTGTCCGCAAACGTTTAGCTGCTTTAGGTATAAAAGACATTTTTTTAGGTGCTCATAATAAAATTGAACAGCTTAATAGTTACTTAGAACAATACAATATTTCAAAATCTCAAGTGTTGTATATGGGAGATGATATACCAGATTTTCCTGTTATGGAATTAGTAGGTCTACCATGTTGTCCGCAAGATGCAGTGCCTGAAATTAAAGCGATTTCAAAATATATTTCTCATAAAACTGGTGGAAAAGGTGCCGTAAGAGATGTTATTGAACAAGTGCTCAAAGTACATGGCAAATGGAATGGTAATTTTAATGCTAAATATGATTAGCATAAAGTATAACTATCTAAATATTCATAATTTTAAAATTCAAAATAATAATAATAATAATAATAATAATAATAATAATAATAATAATAATAAAAGTGTCAGGCAACAGAAGACATAGTACAGGGTTTGGATATATAGGTTTTGGTAATAGTCAGGCGACATTTAACCAAAGATCATCAAAGCCTTTTTCTAAATACAAGGAAAAACTAGATCTTGAAGCTCATTTACACTATAAAATGCATTTTCTTCACAAAGATTTATCTAAAGAAGACAAGCAAAAAATTAAAGACAAAATAAGACAACAAGAACGTAAACTCTTAAAAAAAACAGCACTTATTAGTAGTATTGTTTTTATCATTGTTGCATTATTAGCTTATTATTTAATTACTAAAATTTTATCTCACTAAACCCTCAAATGATTCACTTTCTCAATTTAATCCGTTGGAAAAATTTATTAATGATTGCTCTAATGCAATACTTAATTAAGTATGCTCTTTTACTTCCATTTAAAGAAAGTCATGGTGTTTTAACTTCCTTAAGTGATTTCAACTTTTTTCTCTTAGTTTTAGCCACTCTTTTAATTGCTGCTGGTGGATACATTATTAATGATATATATGATGTTGAAACGGATAAAATCAACAAACCAAATAAACTAATTATCAATAAACACATTACTGAAAATAATGCAACAGCACTGTTTATGGTGTTTAATATTATTGGTGTTGGTATAGGTTTTTATTTAGCTAATGGCATAGGCAAAGCTGGGTTTTTCTCCATCTTTTTTATTGCTTCTGCTCTACTCTACGTTTATTCAACCTCATTAAAACAAATTGCTGTTGTGGGCAATGTGGTTGTCTCAATCGTCGTTGCATTGAGTATTTTGTTGGTTGGCATTTTTGAATTGGTTCCGGCAATCAACGCTAATAACAAAGCCGTGCAAATGACTTTTATAAATATTATAAGAGATTATGCAATCTTTGCTTTTTTAATAAATCTTGTTAGAGAAATGGTAAAAGACCTTGAAGATATCGAGGGAGATCAAAAAGCCGGAATACAAACCTTACCTGTACTTTTAGGCAGAGAACGTGCCACAAAAATTGCATTCATAGTATCGTTAGTACCCATTTTATCTATAACATACTATGTAATCACCTATTTATTTAAACAGCAAATTGTTGTCGGTTACTTTTTAATTTTAGTCGTTGCACCTTTAATCTATATAAGCCTAAAACTATTTAATGCGCAACAGAAAACACAATACAAGCATATTAGTTTGGTTTTAAAATTAGTAATGCTTTCTGGTATGGGATCTATAATAATTTACAACTTCATATTAAAATAAGATGCTAAAAGACCAACTCAAAAACTTTAATATTATTCTAGCATCTGCGTCACCACGTCGCCATGCATTTTTAAAGGACATGCATCTGGATTTTAAGATTCAATTAAAGCCAGTTGAAGAAATATATCCGAAAGATTTAAAACGAGAAGAAATCACAGACTTTTTAGCGAAATTAAAGGCTGAATCTTTTACTAATACGCTTCAAGATAACGATATTCTTATTACAAGCGACACCATTGTTTGGTTAGAAGATAAAGCCATTGGAAAACCTAAAGATGAAGACGATGCTTTTAACATGATAAAATCGTTAAGCAACAAAACACACGAAGTGGTTACCTCTATTTGTTTCACTTTAAAAACCGAACAACGCATTGTAAATACCATTACAAAAGTGACATTTAAAGCTTTAACAGATGAAGAAATCTGGTACTATGTTAAGCATTTCAAACCATTAGATAAAGCTGGTGCCTATGGTATTCAAGAATGGATTGGAGCTATCGCAATTACAAGTATTGAAGGTTCTTATAACAACGTTGTTGGCTTACCTACACATTTACTTTACGAAACGTTAAATAGTATTGCCAACGATTTTTAGAGCCTTATCTTTATTATAATTTAATGCATAGATTATGATAAAGATTATAAACACCAATTTAAAGTTTGTTTTAATAGCCTCTTTAGTCATGTTATGCTTTTCTTGCAAAGACAAGGAAAGTAAAACCTCGGAGCTTGTTGTTACTCCAAATTCTAAAACTGAAGTATTAGCGCCAAAAACAAAATTATCTAAAAACTTTAGAGACTATTGGTATAATGGTGAAGCTGAAATCACCTCTTACAAATTAGAACAAGAACGTTATGGCGAAATTAGAGAAGGCCAAGCATTATTATTATTTGTAACGGAAGATTTTCTTCCAGAAAAACAAGTTAAAGCAGATAATTATAGCGATAGTAACACACCTATTTTAAAGATGAATGCTACCAAAAACTTCGTTACAGGTATTTACCCATATTCTATAATGCAAAGTACTTTTTATCCTGTGGCAAATAATCAGCATGCTTTAAAGATTTCGGCATCAGTACAAGAATGGTGTGGACATGTGTATACACAACTTAATAATCGTGATGATTTTGAGGTAGTAACGCACTCTTACTTTCAAGGAGAAGCAGATTCTACATTTAATTTAGAAAAAAGCTGGACAGAAAATGAACTTTGGATAAAACTAAGAATCGATCCTAAAAGTCTTCCTGTTGGAGAGATAGAGATCATTCCTTCTTTGGAATATATTAGATTAAACCATGATGAGTTAAAATCTTACAAGGCTTTTACTAGTTTAGAAAATGGCAGTTACACAATCTCTTATGAAGATTTAGATCGCGTATTAAAGATTAACTTTAATCCGAACTTCCCATATGATATTTTAGGTTGGGAAGAAACTTCAACTAGTAGTTCTGATGCATCTGAAGAGGTGTTAACTACAAAAGCCACGAAATTAAAAACTCTAAAATCGGACTATTGGAACAAAAAAAGCGTTTCAGATATCAAGCTT
The DNA here is from genome assembly GCF_003386165.1 of Winogradskyella eximia. GTDB lineage: Bacteria > Bacteroidota > Bacteroidia > Flavobacteriales > Flavobacteriaceae > Winogradskyella > Winogradskyella eximia. The sequence continues at coordinate 55,018 of NZ_QRDV01000007.1, forward strand.
AGAGAAACTTTAAAATTGCAATAAACTTTATTAGTTTCTCAAGTATATTTGCCAAGCTAAACAAGCCTTACATGAGTTCAATGCTTTCAATAGACCAAGATAAAATTATTTATACCGTTGTATTATTAGTTATACTTCTAATAATTAGAACCATTATTGTTATTACCGTAAAAAAAATTGGTAAAAAAAGTGGTACTACAGAAGCAAGAGCCGCATTAATTGGTCGTTATGTTACGGTAATCCTAGTGCTTATCGCTGTTTTAATAGAAACCTTTATACTTGGTGTAGAACCTGAAAAGGTTATTGTAGTGTTTTCATCTGTGTTTGCTGTCATAGGAGTTGGTCTATTTGCTATTTGGTCTATTCTAAGTAATGTTACTTCTGGCGTTATCATGTTTTTTTCGTTTCCGTATAAAGTGGGTGATAAAATAAAAATTCATGATAAGGACGATTCAATAATAGCTATTATTGAAGATATTAGAGCTTTTCAAATTCATCTTAGAGATGATCATGGTAATTTGGTTACCTATCCTAACAATCTTATTCTTCAAAAAGCTGTAACTTTATTGCAAAAGGATGCCTTAGACGATACTAGTATTTTATAACCCATCGGTTAATTTATCGTCTTATTTAAAACTCTTATAATACATGGTGTTAAAACGTAAAGCAAAAAAAAGAACAGAACATTATAAAAAACATGTTGGAAAAGCACCTGGTACTTTAATATATACTGGAAAAAAATCTGACAAAAACCTCCATATTGAATGTTTTGATTATACCAAAGACTCCATTAACGAGAGTGTACTCACCAATATTGAAGATGCCAAATCCTTTAAAGATACCGAATCCATCAGCTGGATTAATATTGATGGACTAAACTCTATAAATGAAATTGAGAGAATAGGAAAACAATATGATTTACATCCTCTAGTTTTAGAAGACATTGTAAATACAGGCCAACGTCCAAAAATTGACGAATACGATGATTACCTGTTCGTCGTTTTAAAAATGCTCTATTACGATAATGACGAAAATATTGTTATCGAACAAGTCAGTTTGGTGTTAGGAAAGAATTATGTATTGTCTTTTCAAGAATCTGAAGGAGACGTATTTAATACCGTAAGAGAGCGCATTCGCTTAGGAAATGGACGAATTAGAGGTCTAAAATCCGATTATCTATTATACGCCTTAATCGATGCTGTTGTAGATAACTACTTTAGTATAATTGAAACGTTAGGTAATAAGATTGAAGATTTAGAAACAGATTTATTTGAAGGTCATACAAAAGACAATATTAATATTGAAGTGCAACAACTTAAGCGCGAAATATTAAAAGTTCGTCGTGCTATTTTTCCGCTAAGAGAAATTATAAATAGAATTGAAAAGGGAGAGCACGAGCTAATATACAAACGTACAATAACTTATTATAGAGACATTTACGACCACCTAATTCAAGTATCCGAAAATATAGATATCTATCGTGAAATGATATGGAGTTTAATGGATATGTACATGACAACTATTAGTAATAAGATGAATGAAGTGATGAAAGTACTCACCATAATATCTACTATTTTCATACCACTCACCTTTCTTGCTGGTATCTATGGAATGAATTTTGAATTTATCCCAGAATTAAAATACCGTTATGGGTATTTTGTGCTTTTGGGTGTTATGCTTCTTATGTTTATTGCATTGTTGTTTTATTTTAAGCGAAAAAAGTGGTTATAAATTACTATAATTGCCTAGAAACAAGTAAACTTTGATATGACTAGGCAAGAACACCTTAAATTTTGTAAAACATGTATTAATCGCGACATGGATTTAAAAGTCGGGATTATATGCAAATTGACAAATAATATTGCTGATTTTGAAGGTGAATGCGAATCATTCAGTTTAGACAATGTAGCCGTTGCCAAAATAAATGACGACATAGAATTGCAAGGCTCTGAAATTACAAGTCAAATTTCTAATCAAACACTCGAAAAACTTAAATCAGAACAAAGTCTGCCTGCAGCGATTTTTGCCGGAATTTTCATAGGAGTTTTAGCTGCCATTGGTTGGGCAGCATTCACGGTCGCAACCAACATGAAAATAGGATTAATTGCAATTGCAATTGGAGCTCTTGTAGGTTTAGGCATGCGTTATTTTGGAAAAGGATTAGATCCTATATTCGGAATCTGTGGAGCCATTTTAGCCATTTTGAGTTGTGTATTTGGAGATGTGTTAAGCATTATTGGCTTTATTGCTAACAATGAACAATTGGGTTATTTTGAAACATTATTGCTTTTCGACTTTTCTCAAACATTTAATATCATGTCTGAAATAGCAGGTCCAATGGATTTAATTTTCTATGCTATTGCAGCTTATGAAGGTTATAAATTTTCATTTAGGCAGTTTACAAAAAAGGATTTGTACGAATTAGAAAATAATAGCATTCAATAAACCGTTAAACAAAACCTAAAAAAAGGCAATAAGTTTCTAACTTTCCTATATTTGAAAAGTAACAAACTAACAACCTCATGTACCAACTTAGGCTTTGTCTATTGCTTCTAGTAAGCACATTTTTTTCTTTACAAGCACAACAACCAAAAACCTATAATTCTTCAGAAATTTATGAAGCTGTTCAAAAACTCAATGTTTTAGGCTCAGTGCTATATATTGCTGCACATCCAGATGATGAGAACACACGACTCATTTCATATATGTCTAACGAAGTTAAAGCACGTACAGCATACTTATCTTTAACTCGAGGAGACGGAGGACAAAACCTTATCGGACCAGAAATCAGAGAACTTTTAGGTGTTATTAGAACTCAAGAATTATTAGCAGCAAGACGCGTAGATGGTGGTGAACAACGTTTCTCTAGAGCCAATGATTTTGGATACTCAAAACATCCAGATGAAACTTTAGAAATCTGGAATAAAAACGAAGTTCTTGCAGACGTGGTTTGGGCTATAAGAACATTTAAACCAGACATAATTATTAACCGTTTTGACCATAGATCACCAGGAAAAACACATGGTCACCATACAGCTTCTGCCATGTTAAGTATGGAAGCTTTTGATTTGGCTAATGATGCAACAAAATACCCTTCACAATTAGAATTAACTAAAACATGGCAGCCAAAACGCGTCTTTTTCAACACCTCATGGTGGTTTTACGGAAGTCAAGAAAAATTTGAAAAAGCCAACAAAACCAATATGCATAGTTTTGATATTGGTGTATATTATCCAAGTAAAGGTATGTCTAATAACGAAGTGGCTGCCATTGCAAGCAGCCAGCATTTGTGTCAAGGTTTTGGACGTTTATCGCAACGTGGTTCTCAACAAGAATATATTGAGTTTTTAAAAGGAGATCCACTAAAAAAAAATGAAGATATTTTCTCAGGCATAGATGTTACTTGGAACCGTGTAGAAGGAGGAAAAGCTATTGAAGCCATTTTGAAAACAGTTGAAAACAATTTCAATTTTAAAAACCCAGAAACACATTTACCACAACTTTTAGAAGCATACAAATTGCTTCAAAACATAAAAGACGAACATTGGAAAACCGTTAAAACAAAAGAACTCAAAACTATTATTGAAGCTTGTGCTGGCTTATATCTTGAAGTTTCTGCAAAAAGTCCAAATGCAGCACCGAATTCTCAAGTCACTTTAGATATGGAAGTTTTAAACCGTAGTAAAGCCAATATCGATTTGGTGTCCTATAACTTATCTACAATGAGTAACGGAATTTCTAAAAACATGAACTTGTCTTCAAATCAAAAATTAAATTTTGAAGAAAGCATAACCATTCCTAGTAACAGCGCTTACACAACACCTTATTGGTTAAATAAAAAAAGTACTCTAGGTATGTATAATGTAAAAGATCAAAATTTAATTGGCTTACCAGAAACTCCAAGAGCTGTATTTGTAGATTTTAATTTATTAATAGAAGGTACACCTATTAGTATTAAAAAACCAGTAGTCTATCGCTATTCTAAACCAGATAAAGGTGAATTGTACAGACCCTTTGAGATTATTCCTGTGGTTTCAGCAAGTATTAGTGATAAGGTTTTCATCTTTGAAAATGATGAACAAAAAGAAATTGAAATCACTGTAAAAGCAGGCAAAAACAATATTGATGGTTATGTTCAAATGGCATATCCTCAAGGTTGGGAGGTTTTTCCTGAAAAGCAAAAAATTGAAATTGTTAATAAAGGAGACATTCAAAAAGTAGTATTTACAATTATACCTCCAAAAAATCAAAGTGAAGGTTTAATTACTCCAATGGTAAATGTAAATGGAGAATTTTATACTGATGAACTCATAGAAATCGATTATGCGCATATTCCATTTCAGACGGTTTTAATGCCAAGCGAAAGTAAAGTGGTACGATTAAATATCGAAAAACGAGGAAATAACATTGGTTATATCGAAGGCGCAGGAGATGTTGTTCCTGAAAGTTTAAGACAAATTGGTTATACGGTTACCACCATTAAACCCGAGCAAATTTCACCAGAAAATCTTTCAAATTTTGATGCCATCGTAATGGGTATTAGAGCTTATAATATTGTTGAAGAATTAAAATTTAAGCAAAAATTCTTATTAGATTATGTTAAGGAAGGTGGCAACCTAATTGTTCAATACAATACCAATAGAGGTATTAAAGTAGATCAATTAGCTCCATTCGATTTACAATTATCTAGAGACAGAGTTACAGATGAGAATGCTGCTGTTAAAATTTTAGAACCGAATCATCCAATTTTAAATTTTCCTAATAAAATTACGGATAAAGATTTTGAAGGTTGGGTTCAAGAACGAGGCTTATATTTCCCAAACAAGTGGTCTAAAGAATTCACGCCATTACTCGCCTCAAACGATAAAGGAGAGGGTTCAAAAAAGGGTTCATTATTGGTCGCTAAATATGGAAAAGGCAACTATATTTATACCGGATTAAGTTTTTTTCGAGAATTTCCTGCAGGAGTCTCAGGTGCTTACAGAATTTTTGCTAACTTACTATCCGCAGAAAAAGCCGATAAACCGTCATTTAAAAATTGATATTTTATAGCTAAAACCCTGTAAAAACCCCTAACAACTAACTAATAACTAAAAACATGCACAACGACAACCAACCACAGCCAAAACAAAAATGGAGCAAAATGTATACTGCAGTGTTAATTGCAAATGCACTTTATATCGTTCTTTTTTATTTTATAACGGCTTCATTCGCATAGCATGCCGCAAACTTTAGATTGGATTGACTGGGCCGTTTTAATAGCGACCTTAGCTACAATTGTTGGCTATGGTACTTGGAAAACTAGAGGTCAAAAAAATGCACAAGATTACATAAAAGGAGGTAATTCTTCTAAGTGGTGGACCATTGGTCTGTCAGTAATGGCAACCCAAGCCAGTGCAATAACCTTTCTTTCTACAACTGGTCAGGCTTTTTCTGATGGTATGGGATTTGTTCAGTTTTATTTTGGACTTCCAATTGCCATGGTTATTATTTGTCTGGTATTTATTCCACTTTATCATAGGCTTAAAGTCTACACAGCCTACGAATTTTTAGAAAATAGATTCGACCTTAAAACCCGAAGTTTAACAGCCATTCTCTTTTTAATTCAACGTGGACTAGCTGCAGGAATCACCATTTTTGCACCTGCCATTATTCTTTCTGTTGTTCTCGGCTGGAACATCGTTACCCTAAACATCGTTATTGGAGTATTAGTCATTATTTACACCGTTTCAGGAGGTACTAAAGCAGTAACGGTAACTCAAAAACAGCAAATGTTTGTCATTTTTGCTGGTATGCTTGCTGCCTTATTTATCATTATTAATTTAATTCCTGAAGAAGTGTCTTTTATTGATGCTATTGATATTGCTGGTGCTACAGGTAAAATGCAAGTATTAGATTTTTCATTCGATTTAGAAAATAGATATACCGTATGGACAGGCCTTATTGGTGGAACTTTTTTAATGCTCTCTTATTTTGGTACAGACCAAAGCCAAGTGCAACGTTACCTTTCTGGTAAATCCATGAAAGAAATGCAAATGGGCTTACTCTTTAATGGATTACTAAAAGTGCCAATGCAATTTTTTATATTGCTTGTTGGAGTTATGGTATTTGTATTTTATCAATTTAATCCGTCTCCATTAAACTTTATAGATGCTTCAACTCAAACTGTTTTAGCTTCAGAATACGGAGATAATTATAGAGCACTTCAAGATAAACAAAATGCCCTTTTTTCTAAAAAACAAACGTTAAGTTTAGAATACTCCAAAAATGAAAATCCGACGACGAAACAACAACTTTTCGCACTCGATAGTATTGAAAAAACGTATAGATTAGAATCTAAATTCTTAATTAAAAAAGCGGTTGATTCAGAATATAGCTCTGAATATTATAGACTTCAGAAAGAAGTAGAATCCCTAAAATCTAATTCTAAAAACCCAGCTTATTTAGAAAAATCCGCAGCACTAACAGCACTTTATAAAGACGCAGCAAAAGACACACAGACCAACGATAGAGATTATATGTTTATTCGGTTTATTTTAAACAATCTACCGACTGGACTCATTGGTTTATTATTAGCTGTGATTCTATCTGCAGCGATGTCTTCAACAGCTTCGGAAATTAATGCATTAGCAACAATCACTTCTATCGATTTATACGGAAGAAATTTAAAAGAAGATAAAGGAGAGGATCATATGGTAAAAATGACTAAATGGTTTACGTTTGGTTGGGGAATTGTTGCTATAATTATTGCTTGTTTTGCAGATCTTGCCGAGAATTTAATTCAGCTAGTGAATATTATAGGCTCTATTTTCTATGGCAATGTTTTAGGTATATTTCTACTTGCTTTCTTCTTTAAATATATAAAAGGCAATGCCGTTTTTATTGGAGCTCTAATTACACAAGCCATTGTAGTTATTGGCTGGTGGTATGATTGGATGCCTTACTTATGGCTCAACTTATTTGGTTGTGTTGTTGTTATTTGCATCGCAAATCTACTACAATTCACTTTACCTAAAAAATCACAAGTTGACTACTAATTGTATTAATTGGGGCATTATTGGAGCAGGTAAAATCGCGTCTAAATTTGCTGCAGATTTAAGTACAGTTTCAAATTCTAATCTCTATGCTATAGCCTCTAGAAATCTTGAAAAAGCGAACCTTTTCGGAAAAGAATTTAATGCAGATATCGCCTATGGTAGTTACGAAGATTTAGTTTTAGACGCACATATTGATGCCATCTATATTGCGACACCTCACAGTTTTCATAAAGCACATACCATTTTATGCTTAAACCATAATAAAGCGGTGTTGTGCGAAAAACCATTTGCTATGAACCTACAGGAAGTTGAAGACATGATTCAACTTTCAAAAGAAAAAAACACGCTTTTAATGGAAGCCTTGTGGACGCTTTTCCTTCCACATTATCAATATGTTTTAGAACTGATTAATAACAACCATTTTGGTGCTATACTAAAACTTGAAGCAGATTTTGGATTTCATCCAACATATAATGAAACCTCTAGAGTGTTTGATAAATCTGTTGGAGGAGGTAGTTTATTAGACATAGGAATTTATCCTGTATTTGCAGCAATATCAACACTTGGACAACCAGAATCCATAGAAGCAAAAGCTGAATTCTTTTCTTCTGGAGCCGACTCAAAGTGTGATATTAAATTTCATTATAGTTCAGCTAAAGCAAATCTAAAAAGCACACTCTTAGCGGAAACCAATACCGAAGCTATTTTCCATTGTGAAAATGGAATTATAAAAATTAACGGCCGTTTTCACGAACCTTCATCGGTCACATTAATTGATAATCAAGGGCATTCTGAATTAAAAACATTCAACAATAAGACCATTGGTTACAGTTACGAGATTGAACATTTTAATCAATTGATTAGAGATGGTAAAACAGAAAGTGACTTAATGACCTTTGAAAGAAGCAAACAACTCATGAGTACTTTAGATACTGTAAGAGCGTTGATTGGTTTAGATTATTCTTAAAAACTGTAAGTTTTTAGTTGCGATTGGTTTTGCTAACGAAAATCTTATATCAAACTAAATAGGTATCCATAAAAAAAAAGCGCAACTCAATGAGTTGCGCTTTCTATATTATATCAGAATACCTAAACACTCTGATAGTACTGTTTTATTTAGCTCCCCATTCTTTTAGAGAATCTTTATTCATTTTTATATAGTCTGCATTCTCTGCTTTTTCTGCTTTAGCTAAAGATTCTTTAGCTGTTGAAATTGCTTTCTTTTTGTCACCTAAAGCAGCGTAAATTAATGATTGCTTTCTCAATTGGTAAAACTTAGGATCTTTAGTCATAGACATCGCTTTCTCCATCCAATCTTTAGCTTGTTCTAAATCTTTTCCCTCAGATAAATTATAAACCGCAGCAGCGTAATAATCGTTAGCTGATGGTCCTGCCATTACTTTTTCAATTGAAGCCGTTACTGTCTTAGCAGTTGGTACTTCAAATTTTAAATTAGCCATAGTATTCTCCCAGATAAAACCTAATTCTGCAGAACCGCTTGTTAAATTGTCAAAAGTAATCGTAAACGTTTCAACTTTCATTGGTAACTGCATGGTTTCAATTTTTACTTTAGCGGCAACTTTAGCAGCATCAATCGTTTTTGGTGCTCCCCAATTGTTGGTATCACTATAGAAAATAACCTCCCAAGATTTTTCAGAAGGTGTTATAAAAATAGCATAAGCACCTGCTTTTAAAGTATTACCAGCAATAACCACTTCATCACTAAATGTAATCATTGTATTTTTATTAGCTCCTGCTCTCCATAGCTTACCATAAGGGACTAAGTCTCCAAAAATAGTTCTCCCATTCATGCTTGGACGAGAATATTCTAAAGTAACATCAGTTAAGCCAACAACTTGTTCAACTTTTGAAAAAGGACTTGGTTGTGGAGTTTTAATCTGTGCATCTACCGAAAACATTAATGTTAACGCAAATGTAAAAAGTAATAATTTCTTCATTTTGTATAGTGTTAGTGTTTGTTTTTAACTGAGGTAAAATTACAACTTAAGCCAAGCGATAAATGTTAAGGAATCCTTAAAATGAAAACTAACATTCTTAATAACGATTTCTTAACACGCAATATTTAGGATAACAACCCTATTAATCGTAATATTGCAATATATTAATACAATAACTTATGGGTTTAACTAAATCAGAAATTTTTACGTCAGAACAAAATGAAATTTCAAGCATCGCTAAAGTTTTTGGTCATCCGGCTAGAGTGGCTATTCTTCAGCATTTATTTAAAATAGATTCTTGTATTTGTGGTGATTTGGTAGATGAAATTGGTTTAGCACAACCGACCATTTCTCAGCATTTAAAAGAATTAAAAAAAATTGGACTTATAAAAGGAAACATTACAGGTACTAGCATTTGTTATTGTATTGATAAAGACAATTGGTCGCAAATGAAAACCGTACTTTCCGTATTCCTTAATCAAGATATTAATGAAAAAAATAACTGTTGTTAAATATAATATTGACTTATGAAACTATCAGAAATTAAATCAAAATTACAAACATTAGATACTATTGCGTTTCAATTACCGAACGGTAATTTAGTACCAAATCACTTTCATGTCACAGAAGTTGGAAAAATATCGAAACATTTTATAGATTGTGGAGGCACAGTGAGAACTGAAAATGTTGCCAACTTTCAACTTTGGGAAGCGGACGACTACGACCATAGATTACATCCTGAAAAGCTTCTAAATATTATTGAGCTTTCTGAAAAAATTTTAGAAATTGAAGACTTAGAAATTGAAGTAGAATACCAAGGAGACACTATTGGAAAATACGGATTAGACTTTGATGGCACCCATTTTTTATTGACTTCTAAATTGACAGATTGTTTAGCTAAAGACCAATGTGGTATTCCTGAAAAGAAACCAAAACTTCAATTTTCAGATTTACAAAATGACGCTCCATCGTGTACTCCAGGTTCTGGATGCTGTTAACCATTAAAAATTTAAAACACTATGCTGTACCAACCCATTAATAATCAAATAGAACAATTACCCGTTGACTCTATTTCCGAAGAACGTAAGGCGATATTACAACCACTCATCGATTACATTCAAATGAAAACAACCGAAAACAAAGTTGTTAATTTAAATTTTATATGCACTCATAATTCGCGTCGCAGCCATTTATCTCAGGTTTGGGCGCAAACATTGGCTCTATACTTTAATATAAAAAATGTGTTTTGTTACTCAGGCGGCACTGAAGCTACAGCTTTATTTCCAGTGGTCGCAAAAACACTTGAAAACACAGGGTTTCAAATTGAAACACTTTCTAATGGGAGTAATCCGGTATACAGTATAAAGTATTCAAAAAATGCACATCCAATCATTGGGTTTTCAAAAACATTTGATGATGAATTTAATCCGACTTCTGAGTTTGCAGCGATTATGACCTGTTCTAGCGCAGATCAAGGTTGTCCTTTTATTGGTGGATCAGATAAACGAATTCCAATAACTTATGATGACCCAAAGGCGTTTGATAATACTCCACTACAATTAGAAAAATATAACGAGCGTAGTCTTCAAATTGCTACAGAACTAAAATATGTGTTTTCTAACATCGTAAACTAATTACAATGACTGCAATCAAAAAAAAATTAAGCTTTTTAGATAGTTATCTTACATTATGGATCTTTATAGCCATGGCATTAGGCGTTAGTATTGGTTATTTGGCTCCGTCACTTCCTGAGCTGATTGAATCTTATAGTAGCGGAACCACAAATATCCCAATTGCAATTGGCCTTATTTTAATGATGTATCCTCCACTTGCTAAAGTGAATTATGCCTTATTACCAAAGGTGTTTAAAGATGTGAAAATTCTATCTATATCTTTAGTTTTAAATTGGATTGTTGGGCCAGTACTAATGTTCATCTTAGCAATTACATTCTTACAAGATTACCCTGAATACATGGTTGGCCTAATTCTTATTGGCTTGGCACGCTGTATTGCCATGGTATTAGTTTGGAATGATTTAGCTGAAGGTAGCAGCGAATACGGAGCAGGACTTGTAGCTTTAAATAGTATTTTTCAAGTCTTTGCTTATAGTTTTTACGCTTACTTATTTATTACAGTACTTCCACCCTATTTTGGTTTTGAAGGAGCTATTGTAGATATTTCTATTGCAACTATTGCAGAAAGCGTAGCCATATATTTAGGTATTCCGTTTGTATTAGGTATCTTATCACGTTTGGTTTTAGTAAAATTAAAAGGTGAAGATTGGTACACTAAAACGTTTATACCAGCGATTTCCCCTTTAACATTAATAGCCTTATTATTTACAATCGTGGTGATGTTTTCTTTAAAAGGAGAACTCATTGTAGAAATACCAATGGACGTACTCATCATAGCCGTACCATTATTAATCTATTTTACTTTAATGTTTATCATTGGTTTTTTTGTTAGTAAAGATATGGGAACCACTTACGATAAAACAGCCGCTATCGCTTTTACAGCTGCTGGTAATAATTTTGAACTAGCTATTGCTGTGGCCATTGCTGTTTTTGGATTAAACTCCGGACAAGCATTTGCAGGTGTCGTTGGGCCTTTAGTAGAAGTACCTGCTTTAATTCTGTTGGTTAGAGTCTCATTTTGGTTGCGTAAAAAATACTATTTGCCTAAGACCATATAGAAAAACACATACATATCAGAAATTGGTGTTAAATTTTGTTTAACTTTGAATTAAAATAGTTAAACATTATGTATATTTACATTGTAAATCAGTTACAATGGCAAAAAAGAAAAACATAAAGCAGTCAGACATCATTTCATTTTACATGGATTATGTCTTAACACACAGTCATAAACCAAAATCGGTATATGCTTTCGCTAAAGACAATAATTTTGAAGAACAAAAATTCTATGAATTCTTCAACTCTTTTGAATCTTTAGAACAGTCTATTTTCAGCATATTTTTTGATAATACTTTAGAAGTACTTCATAAAAGTGAAGATTATCAATCTTTTGATGCACGCAACAAACTATTGAGCTTCTATTTTACTTTTTTCGAAGTCTTAACAGCAAATAGAAGTTATGTCATTCACACGTTAAATACCGAAAAGCATCAATTAAAGGCACTCAAGGTACTTTCTCATTTAAAGAAAAGTTTCACCAACTACATAGAACTATTAGACATAAAAACTATAGATCTTAAGCAAGAAAAACTCGAAAAAATAAAAAACAGAGGTCTTAAAGAATCTGCTTGGTTTCAGTTACTTGTAACGATGAAATTTTGGATTGATGACACATCACCTTCATTCGAAAAAACAGATATTTATATAGAAAAATCAGTTCAAGCTAGCTTCGATTTAATAGATACAACTCCCTTAAAAAGTCTTATTGACTTTGGTAAATTCTTATATAAAGAAAAAATACACTCCAACTAGATGAAAACAATAGATAGTATTCCAATTACAAAAATATCTAGAGCTAGTAAGCTAGTTTCTACAGGTGCTAAAGTAGGCGTTAATTACTTAAAGTATTATGGTGATAAAATGGTAAATTCTAAAGAAGGTGCCAAAGAACGTTTAAACCAAAATAATGCCGAAGACATCTACGATAGCCTTAAAAAATTAAAAGGTAGCGCACTAAAAGTGGCTCAAATGCTAAGTATGGAAAAGAGCATTTTACCACAAGCCTATGTTGAGAAATTTTCGTTATCTCAATTCTCTGTGCCACCATTGTCACCACCTTTAGTTATTAAAACATTTAAAAAATATTTCGGAAAACATCCCGAAGATTTATTTGATACTTTCAACGCAACTTCAGTAAATGCTGCCAGTATAGGCCAAGTCCATATGGCTGAGAAGGGTGGGAAAAAATTTGCTGTGAAAATCCAATATCCTGGAGTTGCGGAAAGTATTGCGTCAGACTTAGCGTTGGTAAAACCCATTGCTATTAAAATGTTTAATATTAAAGGGAAAGACTCCGATAAGTATTTTAAAGAAGTTGAAAATAAACTTACAGAAGAAACAAACTACATCTTAGAAATTGCGCAAAGTAAAGCCGTTGCCGAAGCTTGTGCACATATCCCTAACCTTAAGTTTCCTAAGTATTACGAAGAATTTTCATCGGAACGCATTATCACTATGGATTACATGAAAGGTGAACATCTTTCAGAATTTGTAGCTCATAATACAGATCAAACTTTATCGAACAAAATCGGACAAGCATTATGGGATTTCTATATGTTTCAAATTCATAAGTTGAAAAAGGTACATGCAGATCCGCATCCTGGTAATTTTTTAATTTCAGAAGAAGGCAACTTAATTGCTTTAGATTTTGGTTGCATGAAAACGATTCCGGATGAATTTTACAAACCATATTTTGAATTAGCAGAAAAAGATTGCATCAATAATCCTGAAGCATTCACAAAGAAATTGTATGAATTAGAAATTCTACGTACAGACGATAGCTCCGAAGAAATTACATTTTTCAGCGCTATGTTTCATGAGTTGTTAAGTTTATTTACAAAACCATTTCATGTTGAAGAATTCGACTTTTCAAATCCTGAATTTTTTAATCAAATTACAGAAATGGGACAACGCTATTCAAAAAGTACCGAACTACGTAACATGAATGGCAACAGAGGTTCGAAACATTTCATTTACATCAATAGAACATTCTTTGGGTTGTATAATTTAATGTTCGATTTAAAAGCACAAAATGTAAAAATCAACAATTTCAATAATTTGTAAATGTTAGAATTCAATAGTGACAATTTAGACCAGATGCCTCATTTATACAGAATCAATTTAATTAATAGTTGTTCTGGGTATAAATCCGCAAACTTAATTGGCACCAAAAGTAAAAATGGTATTAGTAATGTCGCCGTGTTTAGTTCTATTACGCATTTGGGTTCAAACCCTGCATTATTAGGCTTTTTTCTAAGACCAACAACAGTAATGCGAAACACCTATCATAATATTAAAACAACCGGAAAATATACAATTAATCATATTTACGACGACATTTTAGACGATGCACATCACACCTCTGCAAAATACGATGGACATATTTCAGAATTCGACGTCACCAATTTAACCGAAGATTATAAAGGTGAATTTCTTGCACCATTTGTTAAAGGCTCTCCTGTACAAATGGAAATGCAATTTGTTGAAGAATACCAAATAGCAGCCAACAACACCATATTAGTTATTGGAAAAATTGACAAGTTATATATTGATGATTATATAATTGAAAAAGATGGTTTTGTTAATTTATCAAAAGGAAAAGTAGCCACTATAAATGGCTTAGATGGCTATGCTATTCCAGAATTAAAGAAACGTTTAGATTACCAAAGGCCAAAACCACAATTTGTAAATTCTAATGACTAATGCGAATATTAATAACAGGTACAACAGGCTATATTGCAAGAAGACTAGCACTTCAACTGCTAGAAGATAAGCATGAGCTTATCTGTTGTGTACGTGATTTAAGTCGCATTCCAGATGAAATTGAAGATAATCCACTTTGCACATTTATAAAAGTAGATTTTTTAAAACCTGAATCTGCAGAAATTCCAAAAGACATAGATGCAGCTTATTATTTAATTCATTCTATGTCCACTAGTTCTGATGATTTTGAAGACTTAGAATTACAGTGTGCCGAAAATTTCAAAAAACTGGTAGAACCAACACATTGTAAACAGGTCATTTATTTAAGTGGTATTGTTAATGATGATTCGCTTTCAAAACATTTAAAATCGAGATTACAGGTAGAAAATACTTTGAAATCTGATTCCTACGCACTAACTACTTTTAGAGCCGGAATCATTGTTGGTAGCGGAAGCGCGTCTTTCGAAATTATAAGAGATATCGTAGAGAAACTACCTTTTATGATTACTCCTAAATGGCTCAACACTAAAACACAACCTTTAGCCATTAGAGATGTTTTAAACTTTTTAGCTGGTGGATTAGGCAAAGAAGAATTATATAACAAAGCTTACGACATTTTTGGTCCAGAAGTATTGACATACAAAGAAATGCTATTGCAATTTGCAGAAGTCAGAGGATTGAAACGTTATATCGTTACACTGCCAGTTCTTACACCAAAACTATCCTCGTATTGGCTGTATTTTGTTACATCAACATCCTTTCAATTAGCAGCTGCTCTAGTCGATAGTATGAAAGTTGAAGTCATAGGTAAACCCAGTAATATCAATAAAATTATTGGCATAGAACCTATGGATTATAAAACTGCTGTGGATTTAGCCTTTCAAAGAATTGAACAAAATGCTGTGATATCGAGCTGGAAAGATGCGGTAAGCAGCGGACGTTTTAAAGACCAATTGTCTAAGCATATCGAAATACCGCAATACGGTTGTTTTAAAGATGAAAGACAAAAAACTGTTACTGATGAAGCTTATACCTTAGATAAAATCTGGGGAATTGGCGGCAGAAATGGTTGGTATAGCTTTAATGGCCTTTGGAAAATCAGAGGTTACATGGATAAACTCTTTGGTGGTGTTGGTCTAAGACGTGGAAGAACCAGCGACACGTATTTAGAAGCTGGTGATGCTCTAGATTTTTGGCGTGTTTTGTATGCCAGTAAAGAAGAAAAACGATTATTGCTTTTTGCTGAAATGCGTTTACCAGGTGAAGCTTGGTTAGAATTTAAAATTGTAAAAGGCCAATTACACCAACGCGCTGTTTTTAGACCGAAAGGTATTTGGGGACGATTGTATTGGTATGCTGTTTTACCATTTCATGCTTTTGTTTTCAATGGTATGATTAACGCTTTGGTTAAAAAATGAAAGGTGTAAAAAAGGAAAATCTTCCGACAAAAATGTGTCCTAAATGCAATCGACCATTCACTTGGAGGAAAAAATGGGAAAAGAATTGGGACGACATAAAATATTGTAGTGAAAAATGCAGAAGACACTAAGACTCATATTAGGCGATCAACTCAACGCTCAACATTCATGGTTTACAGAAACCAATGAGAGTGTCACCTATTGCCTTTTTGAAATGCGACAAGAAACAGATTACGTGAAGCATCATATTCAAAAGGTTATTGGCTTTTTTGCTGCGATGCGAAATTTTGCTGAAGAACTAAATTCGCAAGGACACAACTTCATTTATTTCAAAATTAATGATGAAAGTAACACGCAAAGTTTAGTCGAAAATCTTTCAAAATTAGTCAAAGACCACGCTATTGAATGTTTTGAATATCAATTGCCAGACGAATATCGCCTAGACCAACAACTCTCTGAATTCTGTAATTCATTAGACATTGAAACCAACACCTACGATTCCGAACATTTTTACACTTCCAGATACGAATTGAAAGAATTCTTTGAAGGTAAAAAGACCTATCTCATGGAAAATTTTTATCGCAACATGCGTAAAAAACACGAGGTTTTAATGGAAGGTAAACAACCTGAAGGTGGTCAATGGAATTACGATAAAAGCAATAGAAAAAAGTGGAAAGGCAAGCCCGAAATTCCGCATTACAAATGGTATATTAATGATGTTTCAGAAATTGTTTCAGACATAGAAAAAGCCGACATAAAAACCATTGGTCGCTTTAAAACAAGTACGTTTAGTTATCCTGTAAATAGGGAACAATCACTTGAGCAGCTCAATTATTTCCTTGAGCATTTATTAATTCGGTTTGGTGATTACCAAGATGCCATGCATACAGACCAAGTTTATTTATTTCATTCGCGCATATCATTTGCCATGAATATAAAACTGATTAGTCCTAAAGAAGTTGTAGATGCAGTAATTGATTATTACTACGACCATAAATCTGAAATCGATATTTCTCAAGTTGAAGGTTTTGTGCGTCAAATCATCGGTTGGCGAGAATATATGCGAGGAATGTATTGGACATTAATGCCAGATTATAAAACAGAAAATCACTTAAAAAACACCAACAAACTTCCAGATTTTTTCTGGACAGGCAACACAAAAATGAATTGCCTAAAACAGAGTATCAATAATTCCTTGGATAATGCATATGCACATCACATACAACGCTTAATGATTACTGGCAATTATGCTTTATTAACTCAAATTCATCCGGACGAAGTAGATGCTTGGTATTTGGGTATCTATGCAGACGCTATAGAATGGGTACAATTAACCAATACCAGAGGCATGAGTCAATTTGCTGATGGCGGAAAAATTGCCACAAAACCTTATGTATCTTCAGGCAGTTACATTGACAAAATGAGTAACTATTGCGATAAATGTCATTACAACAAAAAAGAAAAAACAACAGAAAATGCGTGTCCATTTAATAGTTTGTATTGGAATTTCTTAGATGACAAACGAGAGGTTTTAGGAAATAATAGACGCATGGCAATGATGTATAGTTTATTAGACAAAATGGACAAAAGTCAACTCAATAGTATGAAAGAACGTGCCGCTTCCATTATAGAAAACCCAGATGAATACTAATAGAGAACATATCAATGTGGTTTGGCTAAAACGTGATTTAAGACTTCAGGATAACGAAGCTATTTCTAATGCTTTAGCATCTAAAAAACGAACTCTTATACTTTATGTTTTTGAGCATGTGTTACTAAATAACGATCATTATAGTGAGCGTCATTTCAATTTTATTAAAGAATCTTTAAAAGACATTAATGCGCAATTATTACAACATAATTCTAAAGTTTTAACAGTTACCAGTGATATTACAAGTGCTTTTAATCAACTTCAAGAATTTTACAAAATTAATACTATATATTCACATGTTGAAACCGGATTATTAGTCACTTACAACAGAGATAAAGAATTTACACGCTACTGTAGAAACAATTTCATAGATTGGAAAGAATCAAAAAACAATGGTGTTGAACGTGGTTTAGTAAATCGAGATAATTGGTTTGAAAACTGGGAAAATTATATGAACAGTAATTTAGAAGTGTTTCAACCTAAAAAAAATCAATTATTACATATATCGGAAATTGAAGAATTAGAAAAACTATTTTCAGTTACAGATTTATTTACACCAGCAGACACCAAATTTCAAAAAGGTGGTACTACTATGGGTTGGAAATACGCAAATTCATTCTTAGAAAGTCGTCATGAAGCTTACATGGATAATATTTCAAAACCCGAAGCTTCACGAAGCAGTTGTAGTAGAATTTCGCCGTATATAGCTTGGGGAAACTTATCTGTAAGACAAGTATTTCAAAAAGCACAACAATTAAAAGCAGAAACTAAAGACAAACTTCATATTGGTGCTTTTATTTCGCGCTTACGCTGGCAAGCCCATTTTATTCAAAAGTTTGAAATGGAACATACCATGGAAAATGCAAGCGTTAATAAAGGGTACCACAAGCTAAAGAAAAACTTATCTGAAAATTATCAAAAAGCATGGAAAGAAGGCCTAACAGGATTTCCTTTAGTAGATGCTAGCATGCGTTGTTTAATTGAAACAGGTTATGTTAATTTTAGAATGCGTGCTATGTTGGCATCTTTTTTCACCCATATTCTTTGGCAACCTTGGCAGCACGCAACCACGCATTTATCACAGCAATTCTTAGACTTTGAACCAGGCATACATTTTCCCCAATTACAGATGCAAGCAGGTGAAACTGGCATCAATAATCTAAGAATTTACAATCCTACTTTAAATGGTTTAAAGCACGATCCTGATGCCATTTTTATAAAAAAATGGGTACCAGAATTAGCACAATTAGATACTGCATTTATTCACGAACCTTACCTGATGACAGAACTAGAACAAGGCCTTTATAACTTTAAGCTTGGTGAAGATTACCCAATGCCTATAGTAGATATAAAGGAAAATCGTAAACGTGCTAGTGATATTCTCTGGAATATGAAAAAGGATCCTGAAGTTGTTAGTGAAAGTTATAGAATACTAAAACGACATACTATACAAGACAGAAGAAGAATGTTAAGAAGTGATTAATTCCTCAACGATTACTAGCTAAAATTTATAGTCATAATTATCTGTTAATTTTTGTTTAACTATTTAAATAAATAATTAAACATTGTGTATATTTGAATAGTTATGATATTAAACACTACACATTATAATGCTGAGCACAAACAAATTATTGCTGACCTCGTTGGCAGTTCTTTTAGTTTGGTACAAAAATTGAAAATGAATGGTGTAGGTTCTAAACGCATGATAATTGATGAAGTGAGTCCAAATATGCAGTCAATGATGAATTTGGTTTCAGATGTTAATTATGGAAATATTGAATTAAGACCTAAAGGAATTTTAATAAGAATTAATAAAGGATTAAAAAACTTTACTTGGGTTATTCCTTATTACCATCTTGTTATTTATAAAATCAATGGTTCTAGTATACATGCACAAGGAAAATTTGTGCACTTTAGAGCTAATAAAACTTTTAAAGAGAATAAAAAGTTTTTTGATAAGTTACTCGATGAAAAAGTAAAATACGATATGCAACACGCAATGCCTCAAGGACTATGAGTTTAGAACTAAAAGACATTGATAGAATTATTGAAATGGCATGGGAAGATAGAACACCATTTGATGCCATTACTTTTCAATTCAACTTAAAAGAACAAGAGGTCATTAATTTAATGCGACGCGAATTAAAACCGAGTAGCTTCAGATTATGGAGAGCCAGAGTACAAGGCAGAGCTACTAAACACAGTAAGAAAAGAACGTTTGACGAAGGCAGATTTAAATGCTCTAGACAAAGAACAATAACAAATAACTCTATTTCAAAACGTTAACACGTGCTTTGATTTAAGCTTGGAGTACTTAAAGACAGCACATTAAAAAGATTTTATGAATACAGAAACAATTTCCAAAAAAAATGGTCACCAATTAAAAGGCTTCAGTGCAGAAGATATTGGAGACGATCATTTATTTACAGGTTTAGAAACACCAATGAAGCCTAACGCTTTTGAAATGTCTAACACTGAGAAAAAAGAACGTATTTCCATTTTATTTTCTGAAATAATGGATGTAATAGGTTTAGATTTAACTGATGACTCCTTGCAAGGCACACCAGATCGTGTTGCAAAAATGTATATTGAAGAAATTTTCTCTGGATTAGATCCTAAGAATAAGCCCAAAGTGGCCTTATTCGACAATAAATATCAATATAATCAAATGTTAGTAGAAAAAAATATTACCTTCTACTCTAATTGCGAACATCATTTTGTTCCTATAATAGGAAAAGCACATATAGCATACAAATCCTCAGGGAAAGTTATTGGACTTTCTAAATTAAACAGAATAGTGCAATATTACGCTAGACGTCCTCAAGTACAAGAACGTTTAACAAACCAAATAGCAAATGAATTAAAGACTGTTTTAGAAACAGAAGATGTTGCCGTAATTATAGATGCTAAGCACTTATGCGTATCTTCTAGAGGAATACAAGATGACACATCTACAACAGTAACAACATATTACGGAGGCGAGTTTAATAAAGCCTCAAAAATCGCAGAATTACAAAACTATATAAACAATTAAGCTATGGAAACAATAGAAAAAGCTTTAGAATTTGAAAACAGAAAGTTTTCATTTAAAACAACAAGTGACAGAATTTTAGCAGCAAGAGAAGCTAAAGATTTAATATTAGAAGTAAACGAACTATATAAAGAAAAAAAGGATTCTAAACTTATGGATCTTATGAAGCGTCTTACAGTTATTAAGCAAAAAATAGAAAAGCGCTTAAAAGGACGCCCTTTAACAGCATCTTAAATATGAACACTATAATAGTCGTTGGCGGAAGCAAAGGTATAGGCAATGCAATTGTTACATCTTTGCTTTCTTCGCATAAAGTCGTAAATATTAGTAGAACAGAACCTCAGGTTTCACATGAGAATTTAACCCATTACAATTGTGATGTACTCAATGATGACCTACCAAATATTGAGGCTGCAGATGGATTAGTGTATTGTCCTGGTAGTATAAATCTAAAACCAATTAACAGATTGAGTTTAGACGATTTTAAAAATGATTTTGAAATCAATGTACTTGGAGCAGTAAAAGCGGTACAAAAATACTTACCTATTTTAAAAAATGGTAACAAGCCATCTATATTGCTATTTAGCACAGTGGCTTCCAAATTAGGTATGCCATTTCATGCCAGCGTAGCAGCTTCAAAATCTGCAGTAGAAGGTTTAACCAAATCATTAGGTGCAGAGTTAGCACCAACTATTCGTGTTAATGCTATTGCACCTACAGTAACTAATACAGATTTGGCTTCTAAATTACTACGAAACGAAAGGATGATTGATAATATGAATGAAAGACATCCACTAAAAAAATACTTAGAACCTCAAGAAGTTGCTGATATGGCTACATTTTTATTGTCTGAAAAAGCAGCCTCTCTTTCAGGACAAATTTTTGAAATGGACTGTGGTATTGTAAGTTTTAAATTATAAATTATGAATCCAGTAAAAGCATTTATAAGTACAATATCTACTACAGACGTTAGTGTAAAACAAAATGCGCTAAAATCTATTTATGATATTGAAATAAACAATCTTCAAGGTCAGCCAATTCATCTCTCTGAGTATAAAGGCAAAAAGATATTGTTTGTTAATGTAGCATCTAAATGTGGATTCACTCCTCAATATAAAGAGTTACAGCAATTACAAGAAACATTTAAAGACAGTTTGGTTGTAATTGGCATACCATGTAATCAATTTGGCAAACAAGAACCTGGACAAGCAGATGAGATTCAAGAATTTTGTGAAGTCAATTATGGTGTATCTTTCTTAATCTCAGAAAAAATAGACGTTAAAGGAGCTCAGCAACATCCTCTTTATCAATGGCTAACTAAGAAAGCTATTAATGGCAAACAAAATTCTGTGGTTAAATGGAATTTCCAGAAGTACTTGGTAGATGAAGATGGTGAATTTTTAGACTACTTCTACTCTATCACAAAACCTTTGAATTCTCGTATTACCAAATATTTAAAATAACATACTATGTTCGGATTATTTAAAAAAACAACGGAAGTAGAAAAACTTCAAAAAAAGTATAAAGAACTTATGGCAGACTGGCATAAGCTTTCTACTACAAATAGATCAGAAAGCGACAAAAAATATGCTGAAGCCCAAATAGTTGCTGATAAAATAGATAAATTAAAAATATCATAAGTTGAAAAAAATATATCTCTTCATATTATTCTTAATCATCAATTTTGGTGCTTTAGCGATTGGTAGCTGGTTTATGGGAGATGCAGTTTCAGGCGAATGGTATTCTAATTTAAACAAAGCACCTTGGACACCTCCAGGTTGGGTTTTTGGAGCCGCTTGGACATTAATTATGATTTGTTTCTCAATTTACTTAAGTTATTTATTTTCCATCCGTAATTCAAAATTTGTAATTGCCGTTTATACTAGTTCTGTTCTATTAAATGTAAGCTGGAATTACTTTTTCTTCAACCAACAATTAACAACTTTAGGATTGGTAAATATCGTTTTGCTAACCTTGTTAATTATATATTTCTTTATCACTTTTGGTGATGACAAATTGAGCCGTTTAAAATATCTTCTACTCCCTTATATCATTTGGTTATGTATTGCAACCTCCTTAAATGGTCATGTTGTATTTAACAACTAAATTAAGGTAACAGCTGTACAGTCTTTTTCAAAAAATTCTAAAGTCATAAAACTTCTATGAAAATATATACGCTACATAAAAAACAAAATTTACCCATTTCAGTTGATCAAGCATGGGAATTTTTATCAAATCCTAGGAATCTAAAAACCATTACTCCAGATTATATGGGTTTTAATATTCTCTCTGGAGCAGACAGACCTATGTTTCCTGGGCAAATTATTCAGTATATCGTTACTCCTGTTTTAGGCATTAAAACAAAATGGGTTACAGAAATTACACATGTAAAAGACAAAGAATATTTTGTAGATGAACAACGCTTTGGACCATACGCACTGTGGCATCATAAGCATTTTATTAAAGAAATTGAAGGTGGAGTTGAAATGGAAGACATTATAGATTATAAAGTGCCTATGGGAATTTTAGGGCAAATGGTTCATCCCATTTTAGTAAAACCAAAACTTGAAGAAATTTTCAATTACAGAACAACTAAACTTGAAGAACTTTACGGAAAATACTAATTTATGAATGCTACTATTAATATTTTTTGGTTTAGAAGAGATCTAAGATTAGATGATAATGTTGGTTTTTATGAAGCGTTGAGAGGCGAACAATCAGTGCTTCCAATATTTATATTCGATTCTGAAATTTTAGATAAATTACCTAAGAATGATGCTCGTGTCAATTTTATACACGAAACGCTTCAGAATATGAGGCAAACACTACAAGACCAACATGGCAGTAGTATTGCACTGTATCACGGTAAACCAAAAGATATCTTTGAGAACTTATTACAAGACTATAAGATTAATACTGTTTTTACAAATCACGATTACGAACCTTATGCTAAAACACGAGATAAAGAAATTAAAGCGCTTCTAAATAAAAATGAAGTAGACTTTAAAACCTTTAAGGATCATGTAATTTTTGAAAAAGATGAAGTTGTAAAAAATGATGGGAAGCCATACATGGTTTACACTCCCTATATGCGTAAGTGGAAAGAAAAATTTAAAACTATTGATTTAGAGATTTTCTATACCAATTCCTTTCTAAATAATTTGGTTGAACACTCTAGATTACCAAATTTGAGTTTATCAGATATAGGCTTTAAAACATCTAATCAAGAAATACCTCCTTTTGATGTAACACCAACTTTAATTCAGCAATACGAAGACACCAGAAATTTCCCTGCTAAAGATGCAACGTCTAAATTAGGACCACATTTACGGTTTGGAACTGCAAGTATCCGTAAAATGATTAAAAAGGCTATTGCAGAAGACAATGAAATATTTTGGCAAGAATTAATTTGGAGAGAATTTTTTATGCAAATACTATGGCATTTTCCTCATACACCAGACAATGCATTTAAACCAAAATATGATCGTATAGAATGGAGAAACAACGAAGATGAATTTAAGAAATGGTGCGAAGGTCAAACAGGATATCCTTTAGTAGATGCCGGAATGCGTCAACTTAATGAAACAGGTTTTATGCACAACCGTGTGAGAATGCTCGTTGGTAGTTTTCTTTGTAAACACTTATTAATAGACTGGCGTTGGGGCGAAGCTTACTTTGCAGAAAAATTACATGATTACGAAATGGCGAGTAATGTTGGTAATTGGCAATGGGTTGCAGGGTCTGGCGTAGATGCATCTCCTTATTTCAGAATTTTTAATCCGACTACTCAGATTCAAAAGTTTGATAAAAACTTAGAATACATAAAAAAATGGGTGCCAGATTTTCAAGAGTTATCTTATCCTCAACCCATAGTAGAGCACAAAATGGCTAGAGAACGTTGCCTAGAAACTTATAAATCTGCATTGAATGAATAAAAATTATTCACATTAAACAATAAATCAAAACAAACAGCGTTGCTAAGTATAAGACCATTAAGGTCTTAACTGAAATAACCATTTCAACAAACAATTTTTTAAAGCTCTGATTAGTCATCAGAGCTTTTTTATTGAATTTTGTTTAATTTATCATAAGTCATTAAAGTTTTTGTTAACTTTAAAGCACTAATATAAAATCAGAATCATTATGAATACTTGGGGAGTTGCCAAAAAATGGAAAGAAATGTGCGAAAAAGGTAAAAACTTGGAGTGTATTAACGAGCTTTATGCCGATAATGTGGTTAGCAAAGAAATGCCTGGTATGCCTGGAGAAAGTATTACCGGAAAGCAAAATGTTTGGAATAAAAATAAGGAATGGCTAGATAATGTTGTAGAATATCATAGCAGCTCTATAAGTGCACCAATTGTAGCTGGAAATCACTTTTCAACAAAAATGCACTTCGATATTACTTTTAAAGATAGAGGAAGACAACAATTAGAGGAGCTTGCTGTTTTTGAAGTTAAAGATGGTAAAATTACAAATGAGCAATTTTTATATGCTATGGAATAAACTCTACACTTTTAAAACATAAAAAAAAGCTTCAAGATTACACTTGAAGCTTTTTTAATTTATTATATCCCGTTTTCATTATTGTTTCAACAAAAATAAATCGGTTTTTTATTTTTAGTTACCTTCTAAACGTTCAATTTTTGCTCCAATGGCTCTTAAACGTTCAGCAATATTCTCATAACCTCTATCTATTTGTTCAATATTGTGAATAATAGACGTTCCTTTTGCAGATAATGCAGCAATCAATAAAGATACACCAGCTCTAATATCTGGCGATGTCATCGTAGTTGCTTTTAATGTCGATTTAAAGTCATGACCAATAACGGTTGCTCTATGTGGATCACAAAGAATAATTTTCGCACCCATATCAATTAACTTATCAACGAAGAACAAACGACTTTCAAACATTTTTTGATGTACTATTGCGCTTCCTCTAGCTTGAGTTAAAACGGTTAAAATAATACTTAATAAATCTGGAGTAAATCCTGGCCAAGGTGCATCTGAAATAGTTAAAATAGAACCATCAATATAACTTTGCACTTCGTAACCGTCAGTATGTGCCGGAATATGAATATCATCTCCTTGTCTTTCAACCGTGATGCCTATTTTTCTAAATACATTTGGTATTACACCCAAATCATCCCAACTTACATTGGTAATTGTTAATTCACTTTTAGTCATTGCAGCTAAACCAATCCAGCTACCAATCTCAATCATATCTGGCAACATTCTGTGATTGGTTCCGCCAAGAGAATCCACACCTTCAATTACTAAAAGATTAGAGCCAACACCAGAGATTTTAGCTCCCATGCGGTTAAGCATCTTACATAATTGTTGTAAATAAGGTTCGCAAGCCGCATTATAAATAGTGGTTGTTCCTTCTGCTAAAACAGCAGCCATAACAATATTTGCTGTACCTGTAACTGAAGCTTCATCTAGAAGCATGTATGCTCCTTTTAACTTTTTTGCTTCAACTCCATAAAATAAATCTTCTTTATTATAACGGAATTCAGCGCCAAGCTTTATAAAGCCTTCAAAATGCGTATCTAAACGACGACGACCAATTTTGTCACCTCCAGGTTTAGGAATATAGCCTTTACCAAAACGTGCTAATAAAGGACCAACAATCATTATTGAACCTCTTAAACCTTTACCGTCTTCTTTAAATTCTGCAGACTCTAGATATTTTAAATTAACCTCGTCTGCTTTAAAAGTATAAGAACCTTTACCTAGTTTATTGATTTTAACACCCAACTTTTTTAATAGTTCGATGAGTTTATTAACATCAATAATATCTGGAATGTTGTCTATTTTTATTTCTTCTGCAGTTAAGAGCACTGCACATAAGATTTGTAAGGCTTCGTTTTTTGCTCCTTGAGGTTGAATTTTCCCTTTTAATTGGTGGCCTCCTTCAATTTTAAATGTACCCATACGTTTTAGTAACGTTTTCTGTTATTGGAATATTTTTTCTTATTTGTGTTGTTGCTCTTTTTATTTGTATTGCTTTTACTACCGTATTTAGATTTAGTACGCATCAAACTTGTAGCATCACTAAGATCTTCTTCAGTGTTCTTTAGATCAATTTTACCACCAGAAAGCTCAAATAAATGATTGTAAATAACATCATCTTCAACCGTGTCTTTATTCCAATTAAGGAAACACTTTTTCATGTGGTTAGCAATCGTATATGTTAAAGCTTCTTTTAGCTCACCATCTTCCCAACCAACAGCAACATCAATCATCGTCTTGATGTTATTACCATAAAATCGATATTTAGGGAAATTCTGAGGATATTTTAAAGGTTCTGGTCTTGCCTGAATTTCTTCTCTTGAAGGTTCACCATAAGGAGAATCTACATCAATATTAAAATCAGCCATAATAAACAACTGATCCCATAATTTGTGCTGAAAATCTGGAACATCTCTTAAATGAGGTTGCAAATTTCCCATTACTGAAATAATAGCTTTGGCTACTTTATTGCGTTCTTCTTTTGTTTCGCGAGTCTTAGCATAATTAATCATCTTTTGTAGATGGCGTCCATATTCTGGAATTATTAAATGCTCGCGCTCTGTGTTGTATTCTAAATCGTCAATCAAAATTGTAAAATGTGTAGTATATAGTTTTAAACCTGAAGTCTTTCGGTTTTGTTGCAAAATACAAAAAAATATGAAGCCTAAAGGAAAATTTATAAGGAAATTACACCTTCTACATTTTCTGCGATATTCTTATACTTAGCAATGACTGCCTCTGGGTTTTTCATTCTTACATTAATAGAAACACTGGTGTACTTTCCATTCTTAGATTCTGTGGTTGTAATCACAGCACCTAAATTATCGAAAAGTGCCTCAATATGATTAACTCCTGAGCCTTCTGAAAGCACAATAAATTTGTATAAATATTCCGATGGCCAAAGGGCTGTATCGTAAAGTTGTGCTTTTAGTTTTTCGTAAAATTCTTCTGTTTTTCCTGAATTATCCATGTTCTTTTTTTTCAGTTGCTAAGATACATTAACTTTAGATTTTTTGGTTTAATTTATTATCACGAATTTTACATCATAAATATTATCAATTTGAATCCAAAAAAAATCGTCATTGCAGGTGGTCCTGGCACTGGTAAAACTACCATCATTAATGAATTAACAGCACGTGGTTATTTATGCTACGATGAAATTTCTAGGCAAATAACTTTGCAAGCTAGAAAGGATGGTATTGAACAGCTTTTTTTAACAGAACCGTTATTGTTTAGTGAAAAACTTTTAGAAGGACGAACAAAACAATTTACCGATGCGGCAAAAGAATCTGAGTCTATTGTTTTTTTAGACAGAGGTATACCAGATGTTATTGCTTACATGGATTACATTGGAGATACGTATCCAGATCGTTTTGTGGAAGCCTGTGAAAATCATAAATATGACTATATCTTTGTATTAGCACCTTGGCAAGAGATTTTTACAAGTGACAGCGAACGCTACGAAAACTTTGAAGAAGCTATTGAAATCCACCATCATTTATTGCAAAGTTACGTCCGTTTTGGTTATCATTTAATAGATGTTCCGTTCGGAAGTGTTAAATCTAGAGCTGATTTTATTCTAGAGTCCTTAAATTTGCAGTAATGCATCCTATAGAAGTTTTAGAACGGTATTGGCAGCACACGTCTTTTAGACCGTTACAAGAAGAGATTATCACTTCGGTTTTAAACCAAGAAGATACTTTTGCGTTGTTGCCAACTGGAGGCGGAAAATCAGTTTGTTTTCAAATTCCGGCTTTAATACAAGATGGAATTTGCATTGTGGTTTCTCCTTTAATTGCATTGATGAAAGACCAAGTAAATACCTTAAAAGAAAAAGGTATCAAAGCCATTGCACTGACTTCTGGCATGTCTTATAAAGATTTAGACACACAACTAGACAACTGTATTTACGGTAATTATAAGTTTCTATATCTTTCTCCTGAGCGCTTACAACAAACTTTAGTGCAAGAGCGTATTCAACAAATGAAAGTGAATTTAATTGCCGTTGATGAAGCACATTGTATAAGTCAATGGGGAAATGATTTTAGACCTGCTTATAAAAACATTACTGCGTTGCGACAGTTGCATCCTCATGTTAGTTGCATTGCCTTAACGGCCACCGCAAAACATAATGTGGTTGATGATATTGTGGAGAATCTAGATTTTATAAACCCCAAAATCTTTAAAGCTTCATTTGCAAGACCCAATATAGCCTATGACGTTATTCATACAGATGATAAATTATTTCAATTAGAACATCTATTAAAAAAATATAATGGGTCTTCTATCGTATATGTAAGAAATAGAAGAGCAACTACAGACATTCATAATTTTCTTAAAGCTAAAGGGTTTTCTTCTACATTTTACCATGGAGGTATTACTAATAAAGAAAAACAAGAACGTTTGTACCAATGGACCAATGGGCAAATAGATATTATGGTTGCAACTACGGCTTTTGGAATGGGAATTGATAAGGCTAACGTAAAAACCGTTATTCATATTAATTTACCAGAAAGTTTAGAAAGTTATTACCAAGAAGCAGGACGTGCAGGAAGAGATGGAGAATTAGCGTATGCCATTATTTTAAAGCAGCATATCGATGAAAATCATTTACGCAGTCAGTTTTTAAATACGTTGCCTTCGGTGGCCTTTGTAAAAACAGTTTATAATAAACTGTGTAATTACTTTCAGGTGTCTTATGGAGAAGGAGAAAACACGTTGCATCAATTCGATTTTAAATCGTTTTGCAATCAATATAAGTTAAGCGCAAGTATCACCTATAACGCCTTATTGTTATTAGACCGAAATGCGATTATTACATTGACGCAACTTTTTAACTTTAGAACAAAAATTCAATTTATAACCACAAATGCTGTTTTGTTTAAATATTTAGAAACACATCTAGATTTAAACATTTTGGTTAAAGTGCTTTTAAGGACTTATGGTGGCATTTTTGATTATGAAACTAAAGTCAACCTCAGTTTAATTATTAAGAAGGCTAATCTATCAGAAAAACAAGTCATAGCGCAATTACAGCGTTTAGAAAAGGACGAAGTTATTAGTTTACAAATGGCAAATACAGATTCTGAAATCACGTTTTTAAAACCTCGAGAAGATGATATTACCATAAACCCTATTGCCAAAACAATAGAACAGCAACACACTTTAAAACATCAACAAATTGAATCAGTTTTAAGCTATATACAGAATGAATCGGTTTGTAGAAGTCAGCAGCTCCTACTCTATTTTGGAGAAACATCGAAGCAACCTTGTGGATTATGTTCGGTTTGTGTAGCTAAAGCTTCAAGTTTAGATAACACTTCAAATGAAGCGATTTCCATTCAAATTATAAAAATTCTAGAAACAGAAGCCTTATCATCAAGACAGTTATTGCTTCAAATAAAATGTTCAGAGAAGGTCCTTTTAGATAGTCTTTCAGAATTAATAGCACTTAAAAAAATAAAATTAACACCAATAAATACTTACACACTTATATGACAAAAACACGTGATTTACGCATTGTTTTTATGGGTACACCAGATTTTGCTGTTGCCACTTTAAAAGCCCTTATTGACCATGATTATAAAGTTGTTGGTGTTATTACTGCACCAGACAGACCAGCTGGTCGTGGACAAAAACTAAGAGCTTCTGCGGTTAAGGAATTCGCATTAGAGCAAAATTTAAATATTCTGCAGCCAACAAATTTAAAAGCAGAATCTTTCATAGAAGAATTAAAGGCACTAAATGCTAATTTGCAAATTATTGTAGCGTTTAGAATGTTACCAAAAGTAGTTTGGCAGATGCCAGAATATGGCACATTTAATCTGCATGCATCTTTATTACCTCAATATAGAGGTGCTGCTCCAATCCATTGGGCTATTATTAATGGTGAAACCAAAACAGGTGTCACTACATTTTTTATAGATGAAAAAATTGACACTGGAGCCATCATTAAGAGTGAAGAGACTGCCATAGGAAACAAAACAACTGTAGGTGAATTACATGATGAGTTAATGACCATAGGAAGTGCTTTGGTTATTAAAACGGTAGAACAAATTGAAAGTGATACAATTGAAACTACGATTCAGCCGCAAACCGACGATTTAAAAACAGCTTATAAGCTGAATAGAGATAATTGTAAAATAGACTGGAAACAACCTATAGATACGATATACAATAAGATAAGAGGCTTAAATCCGTTTCCCACAGCTTGGTGCTACTTAGATAATGATGAAGAAAAGCCCTTATCTGTAAAAATTTATGGTGTTGAGAAAGTAGAAGAGAATCATAATTTTGAAGTTGGAAAACTAATCGCAACCAAGAATGAGTTAAAGGTCGCATGCCAAGGAGGTTATATCAATTTAATAGAAATGCAATTGCCAGGAAAGCGAAAAATGGATATAAAATCGCTTTTAAATGGGTTTAATTTTTCTGAATCTGCTAAACTGCTCTAAACCCTTATTATCATTGGTTTTACAAAATATCCGATGAAATGCACAAGCTTTATTAACAAATGTCATAAGTTATTAACAAAAACCCGCATTTCCCTTGCTATTCCTTGTATAGCTTAATATTCCTAATAATTTTGTCTAAGGATTTTAATAACAATAATTTTAAAACCGATTTTTTTAACAATTAAAAATTAATATTTATGAACAAAACAGATTTAATCAACGGAATGGCAGAGAATGCTGGAATTACTAAGGCAGCAGCAAAAAAAGCATTAGACTCTTTATTAGTTGATATCGAAGGATCTTTACAAAAAGGTAACAGAGTATCTTTAGTAGGATTTGGTTCTTGGTCAGTTTCTAAAAGAGCTGCAAGAGATGGAAGAAACCCACAGACTGGTAAAACTATCAAAATCAAAGCTAAAAATGTAGTGAAATTTAAGGCAGGTTCTGACTTAAGTAGCGCTGTAAACTAATACAGTTTTTATTTAAAAATACATAAGCCTGCTCAATGAGCAGGCTTTTTTTATTCTTTAATGTTATGTGTTTCACTCTCTAATTATTCTAATTAAAGTTATTATACCTTTTGAAATAAGAAAATAAATTCATCAAAGTGGCTAAAATTCCCGACCTAAAATCAGAAGTCAAAATAAATAATAAAGAAAACTATATTGTATAATAACTTAGAATTAGTTGTTTTTTTAACAAAAAAAACATAGATTTAGTAATCTTTAAAACAGAAAAACCGAAATGAACAAACCCGAAAAAGGCAATTTACTAATTGCTGAGCCATCTATTATCGGTGATATTTCATTTAATCGTGCTGTGATACTTTTAGCAGATCATAACGCATTAGGTTCTGTTGGTTTTATTTTAAATAAACCTTTAGACTATAATCTTAAAGATCTTATTGAAGGAACCGACTCTGAATTTCCTGTATATAATGGTGGCCCAGTAGAACAAGACAACCTCTACTTTATTCATAAATCACCAGAACTTATACCCAATAGTGTAGAAATATCTAATGGTATATTTTGGGGAGGCGATTTTAGCGTGGTCATTAACTTAATAAATGATGGAGAGATCTCCACCAAAGATATTCGTTTCTTTTTAGGGTATTCTGGTTGGAATGAACAGCAATTAGATAATGAACTGCAGTCTAATGCTTGGTTAGTTTCAGAAAACATCTACAATAAAGAGATAATATCTAAATCTTGTGTTTCCTTTTGGAGAGAAAAAATGTTAGAACTTGGTGGTGACTATAGTATTTGGTCTAATGCCCCTGAAAATCCTAGTTATAATTAGAAAAAGTACTCAAGGTTCCAAAATTTTTAAACACGAAACTCTCTATTTTAGACCCATTGTAACGAAAAGAAGCTATAGGCTTACGTTTAATTTAGTCTTCTTCTGATAACTCTAATTTAAAATTTAGTGCTTTTTTAGTGTGAAATAAACAGTGTGCTATAACAACCTTAACTTAGCATTTAACTTAGCGATAAGACTTTGAGCAAAATCACTGCCATACGTTTTTTTACGATACTTAGTGATAGGCACAATACCTTTAATAACATTAGTCACAAACAATTCATCCGCTTTTTGAAGTTCAAACGGACTTATAGACGCCTCTTCTACGGTAACATTAACGTCTTTTGCTAATAATTCTAATATTTGCTTTCGCATTACACCTTTAAGGCAACCATCTTCTAATGGTGGAGTTTTTATTGTATCCCCTTTTACTAAAAACAAATTACCGTTTAAAGCTTCAATGACACTTTTATTGGTATTTAGTACTAAACAATTATCAAAGTCATTTTCCTTGGCATAAATACTTCCAATGACTTGAATGGCTTTATTATTAGATTTTAATCCTGACAATAATCCTGGTGCAACAAAATAATCTTTATATAAATCTACAATATAACTGCGACTATCATCAATGTTGTAAAATGGAAGATTATGTGGCTCTGCACTAATATTATAATGAACTTGTGCTTCTTTACTAGGAGCATATTTGCCACCTTCTCCTCTATCTACATTCAATCTTACACGTGCAGAAGCGTTTAACAAATCATTAGCCTCAAGAGTTTTTAAAATTTCAGATTCTAGAAATTCCATGGTGAAGTTCATAGGAATATCCATTCTAAGAATTCGCATTGAGGACATTAATCTAAAATAGTGGTCTTCCCAAAAGAAGATTTTGCCGTTAACTACTTTTAGTGTTTCAAAAAGTGCGTCACCATATTTGTAACCTCTATTGTTAACAATGAGTTTAGAATCTGCTTCAGAAAGAAGTGTGCCGTTAAAATTTATCATAAAAAAAGTCTCGATTTAGTTTTAAAATTAAATCGAGACAAATATATAATAGAATATGTTTTTACACCATTTATTAGCTCAATTAAACCAATAATAGCATTTAGACTTATGCTGAACCTAAAACTTGTTTAAGACTAGAGATCTGGTTTGTCCAAAGCATTTTACCTTCTTCAACCTCATCATCTTCAGCAAAATCTGTAATCATTAAAGACACGTCTTTTGTAATTTCATCAACTTGTATGCGAATTTCAAAATAACAAGTAGAACCGTCTTCGTCATCGCTTAACCAACGAAACTTAATACGTTCACCACTTTTTTTGCTTAATAATTTTGCCTGCTCTTCTGAGCCATCCCAAATAAAAGTGAATAGTTCTCCACGAGAGTTAACGTTATCTGCAAACCACTCTGATAATCCAGAAGGTGTTGATATGTAAGTATATAGTAGTGCAGGTGATGCTTGGATCACAAACTCCATTTCAAATTTTTCTTTATCGTCCATAATTGTTAATATTATTTGCTCAATATATACATTTTATGGCTCAGATTTAAAGATTAAATTAAAATTATTTTTTTTAGTTTTTATTGTTTGCTGTCGTAGAAAATGTTTTTATATTTGCAGCCGCAATTACGCGTATGTTCAGATTGCTTATTTGAACTTCTATAGTATGAATTGCGAATTATGGCGAGGTAGCTCAGTTGGTTAGAGCGTTGGATTCATAACCCAGAGGTCACGAGTTCAAATCTCGTTCTCGCTACAACAGTAAAAGTCTAGTACGAAAGTGCTAGACTTTTTTTATGACTATACCGTAAGATGTGCTAAGTCTTTATTTTTCTACACTATTTTATTTAGGCGGTTGGTTTGTTTTTCTACTTATCTCATTGGTTATAATACGCTTTACCTCTGCCGTTGATACGGGATATACCCGAATGATACCTAAGGCACATACGCTATACACACGCTATACCTATTTGCTAAATCGTTAAAAATCACTATATTAGTGTTATTATGGCACGACAAAAAGGACTATTAAAACTTACAGGGACCTTAGGTGGTATTAATTTTTACGTTGTAAAAGGCGTTGGGTTTGCACGTAATGCTGGTGGTGGTTTTAATGGTGACGCCATTCGCCACCAACCTAATATGCAACGTGTACGTGAAAATGCGAGTGAATTTGGACATTGTAGTACAGTTAAAAAAGCTTTTAGATTGGCCTTGATGCCTTTTTTACATGGCTATAAACATTCTAAGTTGCATGCGCGTATGATGACCTTATTTACGAGTATAAAGGCTTTGGATGCGACTTCTGAACGTGGCTCTCGTAGGGTTGGTGAGGGTTTACAAACGGCTAAAGGTAGACAGTTATTGCATACTTTTGAGTTGACACCTCAGCATAAGATGCTGAATGCTGTACTACGTCACTCTAATTTTAATTGGTCCTTGCAAGGTCTTAGTGTTACGGATTTTAGTACTAAATTATATTCGTGTCCTAAAGCGGCAACGCACGTAGGTTTAACTTTAGGTATTTTAGACTTTAACTTTGATACTTTAGACGCTTCTTTAATGGTTGCTCCTACTTATTTTTTAGAGGTGTCTTCTGCGTCTTCTTCTTTTGAGATTGCCATGGATGCGGTTGTGGTTACTGATTTTGTAGGTATTGCTGTTCTTGGATTACGGTTTTATGAGGTTATTGATGATGAGGTTTATGGGTTGAATGCTATGGTTGGGGTTTGTTTATTGGATGTTAGGGTGTAGGGTTTGATATGGAATATGGTTATTCCTTACCTTGTATATACTAATTTGAGTTACACTTTAAATTCGTATTTTATCCAAGTAAAATATTTGAATACTGTTCTAAACGATTAAATTTTTCTTTTATAAAACTTAATACCTCTTTTTCATTTAGCATATATTCTTTGAATCCTTTATCGGAATAAATTCTTATACGAGAGCCTTTTATAAAATAGAATATCTGACCCTTCACTATTGAAAATCTAACACTGTCATGGAAAGGATAAATTGAAGAATCGACGAATCTATTTTTAATATCTAATAAAATATCTTCTTGAGACTTAGACACTTTAGGTATCACCATCATTTTATTATACTCATATGAAGACTTAGTTTTGTGATATAAAAAAATTTTATTATCGTTTATTTCTGTTTTAAAATTCATACCATAAATAGAATATTCAATTTCTTTAAACTCAGGAAATAGTTTTACTGATGGCCAACCTGAACCTACATCTATGTAGTATTTTCTATCATTGATAATAACAGAAAGCATTCTATGACATTCTATACCATTAATAAAAGACGAATGTAGCTTACTATTAATATCGTTGTTATCTAATATCCCCTTAAACCTTAAAACTTTATCAGAACAAGTGCCTCCTAAGGACAATTGTTTATTCTGAATGTTATTTAACATAAATAAGTTATGAAAAGGAACCGTTTTAAATTCGTTTAATAATAAAGACTCTATTTTATCGATGGTACTCAACTTATCTATGTTTAATTCCTCTTTTATCAATTGCATCATCAAAAACAGGATATTTATGGAAATAATTCTTTTCTGCTAGTTTTTTTGGATAGTGTATTGACCATATTTTTTTTAAAGACTTTCTCTCCAATTCGTTATTATGATTAAGATGTTCTACTACTAATTTTCTAATACCTGAACCAACATCGAATGCTGTTTTTTTTCGAGAAATAATATCTTTTGGCAACTCTTCAATAAACAAATCTCTCAATATTTGTTTATCTGTTAATTGCTCTATTGATAACCCTAAAGAAGCTTCATACACCTGTTTATCTAGAAAAGGACACCTCGCTTCAATAGTATTTGACATTGATGCTAAATCTAATCGTCTTAACTCTGTAACATGCAAATTGTTAATCAAAATTTTACTTTTATCCCTAGTTACTTCTGCATCCTTGGAAATTTTATAACCACAAAATAGCTCATCTGCTCCTTCTCCTGACAATATAACTTTTAAACCATCTTCTGAAGCCGATTTAGATAAAAGATATGTTGCTAAACCATTACTTATTATAGAAGGATTATAACTTTCTGTTTGATAAACCAACTGATCTATTAACTGATCTAATTCATCTCGATCAGGTAATGACACCATTATTAATTGCTCTTCAATACCTAGAAAAACTGATAATTCTTGAACATATTTATAATCTTCACTATGAAGATCTACCAGTGAATAATAAACCACATTTTTAGTTAACGTATTCACTATTGACGCTATTATAGAACTATCTATTCCACCACTTAAAAAAACACCAAAAGGTATATCTCTGTTTTCAGGAACTCTTTTTTTAACAGCAATTTTAATTCTTTCTTTTAAATCTAATGGTGATTTATCTAAAAACTGATGTTTTATATTCTTTGAGATTTTATTGTTTTCTATAATAGAAAACCCCTTTGGAACACATTCAAAATTTTCTATATCACTAATACACTTTAACTCACTTGTAATAAATTCAGATGAGAAACTAGAACCGTAAAAGAGCGGTTTTTTTCCAATATAATCTCTTATTGTATATAGATTACGAGTTAATTTATTAAAAATCAAACCTGAATAGAATCCATCTAAAAGATGAATTACTCCTCCACCATATTTAGCAAATAAGGGTAAAATAATTTCGATATCGCATTTAGAGACTAATGAAATGTTATTTTCTTTTGCTAAAGATTTAAAATTAAAAATCTCTCCATTAAAGACGCCAATATAGTCTCCATACTCAAATGGTTGCATCCCCTTTTCAGATTCATCGTTAATTGCTAAACGATTAAAACCTATGGCTATATTATTATCTTGATATACTTTAGAGCCATCTTTCCCTCTATGACTTAAAAGCCCTAGGCATTTCTGGATAGCTTGGGGATTATGATTTCCTATTAAAGCAACAATACCGCACATATTTATATCTCAGTCTTGTTAATCCATTGTATAAATCGTGTAAACACTTGTTTATGTTTTTCTAATTTAATCATGTCTAAACTTTCATTTTCCCTATGTATGTTACATCTACCATCATTTGGACCAAAACCAATATAAAAGCCACCTTCTGGTATATTAGATACAAAAGGGCATTTTGTGAATTTACTTAAGCTCCTATTATCAAAAATAGCGTCACCATTATATAATGCATTGTTTAATTCCGTTAAGAAAGAAGGCTGTTTTTTAGTTATCGGTAAATAAAAGATCACTGGTATTTCTCCTTTATTAACTCCTGTTTCTTCAACATATATTTTAGCGCCAAATTCGGCAATATGTTTGGGTATCACATCAAAAGGTGTTTTTCCTGCAACCTCTTCTTCACCTTGAATAATCCATAATATATTGGGTATTTCAAGTCCTTTTTCTTTCATTTCTAACAATGCAAATATGCGGCAAATAAGTATCCCTTTATTATCTGCTATTCCTCTTGCATAATACCTCCCATCAGTTTCAGTTAGAACAAAAGGGTCTGTTTTCCATTTTTCCTTTTTATTTATTTTTTCAACATCATAATGGTTATATAATGTCACTTTTTTTGAAGAATCTACATTAGTATATTTCGCTATAATAACCGGTTGGTTATAAGGGCTATCTCCTTCTATGGAAATCGTAAAACCAATTTTTTCTAATAAATCTTTAACTAATTGAATTCCTTCAAGGTTTGCTTCCTTATTATTTGCAATTGTCTTGATAGAGATAAACTTTTTTAATGTATTAATCATTTAACTAACTCTTTTGAATTTATAATCTCCTTATTTTCTTTATCATTAATGACTTTAGACATGAAATTCTCCCAACCTATAATTTCCAATGGAATTTCTCCTGAATTAATTTTTGTTGTAAGTCCCCTAAATTCTGAATCTAACATTTTAGGATAATTAAGCATTAAAAATGCTCTTTTAATCATATTTATATATTTACTCTCTGTATAGGGTTCAAATGACCTACCATAATCTATAAGCTTTAAATCCTTATCATTAATAATTATAAAGTTTACAGGTTTAATATTTGAAAATATAAGCCCATTATTTTTACAGAATCTTAAAAAATAAATGATTTGATTTTCTTCTATATAATCCACTGATTTAAAAGGATGATATGGATATTTAATATAGTTTCCTTCTGCATCTTCCACAAACTCTATAGACTCTAATAAAGTACATTGAGAAAACACATTCTTGTTATTTTTTAACAACTCCCATTCATAATCTTTTATGGAATAGAATGATTTATAAACAAAAATATAGTCCGTAAAAACAACACCTTCAGATCCTTCTCCGAGCAACACTAGATCTTTATCTAACTTAAATGCTTCTTTAATTTTTTGTTTATTACTATCCGTTGTTTCAATATTTCTTTTAATTGAATCGGTATAAGACCATACTGTAGTCGCTAGAGATTGTATAAATTGTTTTAATAATATTTCGCTTTGTGAAGCTTCAATAACATCTATAAAATATTTTTTTAAAACAAGATTTGTAAATTGTTTAGTATAAGCATCTATAAAATTATAGTCTTTACCTAACATCTCTAAAAGTCCAAATATTCTATAATAGTTCATTAAAAAACGAGACTTTCTTTTTATAATGGTCTTTTTATATTCTATTAAAAAAACATTAAAAAAGCCAGCTTCATTTAACCTTTCATAAATATCCTTTGGTCTATTAGGTTTCGTTTTCTGTTTTATCTCTTCGATTGTTTTTATGATAGCCTTATTAAAAGCATAACCTATTAAATCATTAGCTGATTTATCAAGTTCATGTTCTATTTTAAAATTTTGAATAGGTCTATTTTGATCCACACAAAACGTATGCTCTGCAATTTTCCTATTAGATATTGATTGATTTAAAAGTGCCCAAAACAAATCACCTCTTCTTACAAACTTATCATTTACTTCTAAATTAACTACAGGATAAAATCGTAACAAATCCCTATTAAAAATCAAAGTATTCGGACCTCTATTACTAACAGATTCCGAATGATTAATCTCTTTTTTTTGTAAAACAGGTCTAGAAACTGCTTTCCCTGAAAAAATATGTGTTATATCCTTTTCAATATTAGAAGGGTAATAAATAGGAGATTCAATATGTGTAAAATGCGCATCTGAAATATCATAATAATAATCCTTTAAATCTTTAAGACAATTATAATCTAACTTTTCTTTATTGTTAGAGTGCATACTATAAACTAAATCTACTAATTGTACTCTTATCGAAGATAAAAAAGGTAATGGAGGGTCTTTACTTACACTGCCAATTAATGCATCGTATTTATCTTTATAGTTATTAATAATAGAAAACAAATCTGTTTTTGAACTCTTATTATTACCATGTGTATTAGAAAAAGTTATATCATCATCTATAACCCAATACACTGGTTTTTTAAATGCCATAGATTCCGTAAACAAATGATGTTGAAGTATTGTGCGACCAATAGGAATGGAGTTTATTTTAGTAAACTTTTTAAAGTACGTTCCATAATACCCTAATTTTAAATTAGTCTCCCAATCTGCTCTATGCACAATTATAAAGTCTATTTTAAATTTGACTAATTTTTGTTTTACATCATCAAAATTATCTAGAGAAGATAGATTATCTATTATCAAGAGTTTATCTACTCTAATTGTTTTTTGTATAATAGCATCAATAATTCTTTCTGCAATTTTTTTATCTCCTGCGATAAAGCCTACAATGAAGTCAAAATCTTTACAATCCTTAAATAGTATGTCTTGTTTATTAACTAATTCCTGTTTTCTAATAGATCTAACAATATCATTTTCATTTAATTCAAATACCTTTTTTGCTCTGTTGAAAAAACGTTCCTTATCTAGAGAAGTCATAACATGCTGATATTTATAATAGAAATACCTATAACTCTCTTTTTTTAGTTCTAAATTATTTGTCAAGCGCTGACGTGTGTTTTCAACATGCAGCGTTACTAGATTACTTTCCAGAACTCTATATTTAGGCTTCAACTGAAATAACCTTACAAATACATCTCTATCTACTGTAGCTACCATTGCTTCATCAAAACCACCTGCTTTTAATAGTGTTTTTAATCTTACAAAAGTGTTAGAGCCTCCAACGCCTGGATTGCCATACAAGAAATTATGAAAATCTAGCTGTTTAGGTAATTTCAAAAAAGACGCTGCGTTTGAATCTTTTCTTATGAGGTTCGTAAAAACAATATCTTCATTAGTTGTATTAGAAGTCATTGCATCTAAATAATCAACATGCCATTCATCATCATCGTCAAGTGACGAAAAATAAACGGTATCATCAATATCGTTACTGCTAATAAAATATTCTATGCCTGTATTTAAAGCTCCTGAATAATTATTTGTTCTTTTATTTTTAATCCAATCAACGTTATAAGCCTTACATATTTCCTGCTCTGCGAGATGATTTTTTTGTTGGGAATTAGACACCACGATGACAAAATTTGGTTTCCGAACTTGATTATGAACAGATTTAAGTGCTCTTTCTAATAATTTTACTCTATTACAAGTAACGACAACTGTAAAAACAACCATATACTTTTACATCTGTTTAATATAATTTTCAATAGCTTCAATCGTCTTCACCGGAATCAATAAATCTTTCAATCTATGATCTAGATTTTTCCCTGCCAATTCCTTAGACCAGCCACCAAATTCTGTGACACATAACACTATTTTCTTTTTTTGCCATGCAAAAGCTAATTCGGACAATGTACCTGCTCCGCCTCCTGCTGCGATAATAATATCAGAGCTATTTACTAAAATCATATTTCGAGCTATTCCCATTCCTGTTGGTATGGCTATATCTATAAACTCATTAGCTTCTTCAGCATTGTCTCCTTGTAAAATACCTATTGTTTGACCGTCGAACGTTTCTTTAGATGATTTTACTCCTTTACAAACAGCTTCCATAAAACCACCTGCGCCTCCATTTAAAAATACACGATCTTTTTTCGCTATTACTTTGCCTAGGTTTTCTCCAAAATCATACAAATCATTCCCACAAACCGATTTATTAGGACCTATTATTCCAATCTTTATCATTTACTAATTCTTAATTAACTCGCTATTTGATTATAAACACTTTTGTCACCACCATAATAATTAGTATAAATATGTTGATATACATTTGCTGTTTTCACACCTACTTCTTCGTCTGAATAATAGTCTTGTGGCAAATAAAGTAAATTGTCGTAGATAGCACTTTTAATTTGTGCTTTTATTTGTCTACTTTCTCTCCAATTTTCAATTTTAAGCTTTTCAGACTTTAGTGTTTCTAATGTTTTAGCGGCTACTTTTTTGACTTCTTTTAGTTCTTTAGTTGTTAGCTCTTTTCCTTCTTTTAGTAAATCAAAAATAGCTAGTGTTTCTTGGTCTTTTAGATTTTCTCTAACAACACGTTGTTCTTCAAAGGATAAATCCTTTATAAAGTCATTTAAATTATCAAACGTCCTAACTGTATCCTCTAAGCTCTTTCCTTTATTATATTCTTCTATAATTTCTTTGTAACGCTCATAAAATTCAATACGTAACGGATTCTCTTTTAGCATTTGCTCTAATTGCTGCTCTATAGCTTCTTGTAGGTTAAATACTAATGTGTTTTTACGAGGCGTTTTCGCAAATGCTGCTTTCAATTTATCAAAATCTAACGACGATAAATCTACATACACATCTTCTTCATCCTCATTAACTTCGTTATTCTGAATCACTACACTATCACTTACTATAGCTTGCAATTCCATAATAATTTGTGTGACATCTGCTGATTTCACATTCTGATTTAAAGCCGTATAAATAGCCTCAATAGCATTAAAATTTTTTACGTGTTTTTTTAATTTATCATTAGGAAATAAGGCTTTGTATTTTCTAAATACATTGCGAGCCATCATTTCAAAAGTTGTACGCGTAGTTTCATTCAGGCATACACAATCTGTAGCGTCTTTAATCTTTGCAATCTTAGACATTGGTTTTGCATCCTTTAAGTCTTGAAGTGAAAAGTTCAATTCTTTCAAATAGGCTTTTACATCTTTTATAGCTTGTTTCAACTCTATTTCTACATCTTCTATGGGCTCAACAGGTTTACCTGATGGTTCACCATCCTTACCTTTAGATTTTCCACCTTCTCCATAAACAGAATACGCATGTTCTAATTGTTTGTAGACATTACCGTAATCTACAATTAAACCATTCTCTTTTTCATCATCATACACGCGGTTTGCTCTGGCAATGGTTTGCATTAAAGTATGGCCTTTTATAGGTTTATCTAGATAGACCGTTGAGACACAAGGTGCATCAAAACCAGTAATCCACATGGCGCAAACAATGGCTAATCGAAATGGATTATCTTCATCCTTAAACTCTTTCTCCAGATTACGTTCTACCATTTTTCTGCGATGCACTTCAATATCTAAATCCATTTTTTTGAATTTATCTACTTCGTTTTGCTCGCTACTTACCACCACACAAACTTCGGTTTCTTTTACTTTGTTGTATTTCCGTTTTAGTTCTTGTTCTTCTTGCTGGTCTTCGGCATTCTTTATGCGTTGTTCTAATTCTTTTAAGTATTCTGGCCAATAACCTTGAATTAACTCGTACATTCTAACAGCCGTAGGTTTATCTAAAGCCACATACATGGCTTTTCCTTGATAGCCTCTTTCGTTAAAATGCCATACTAAATCTTTGGCAATTGCTTCTAGTCTTGGTTGCGCTGTAAGGATAGGATAATTTCTACTAAACAGATATTCTAATTTCTTCTTTTGGTCATCATCTAAATCTTCATTTTCGAACACCTCAGCCATTTG
Organism: Winogradskyella eximia; assembly: GCF_003386165.1. GTDB lineage: Bacteria > Bacteroidota > Bacteroidia > Flavobacteriales > Flavobacteriaceae > Winogradskyella > Winogradskyella eximia. The sequence goes on from NZ_QRDV01000007.1 coordinate 98,101, forward strand.
CTCATCCAATTCAGGGTTGGTGATGTCTAGTTTTTCTCCTCTATTTAAATAACGTAGTGGCAAAGTTGCTTCATCTTCAATGGCACGCTTAAAATCGTAAACCGATACATACTCACCAAAGATGTTTTTGGTTAGCTCTTCCTCTTCTTTGATGATTGGCGTTCCTGTAAACCCTAAATAGGATGCATTAGGCAAACCATGAAAACGCATATTTCTCGCATAGGTTCCCGATTGTGTTCTGTGTGCTTCATCACTAATGACGATGACATTTTTACGATCTGTAATTAATGGGTATTCTGTTTCTAATTTTGGGTCTATAGAAAACTTATGAATGAGTGTAAACACATAGCGATGATTCTCAGACAACAACTCACGCAAATGCTCACGACCTGTTATGCCTTTCTTCTTACCAGCAATGACATTTTTATCATTGACCACTCCTACTCCAGAAAAGGTATCATATAATTGGTTTTCTAGTTCGGTTCTATCTACAGCAATTAAAAAAGTATAAGAGCCTCCTAGTTTGCGATGAATCTTTTCGCATAAAAACACCATAGAATAAGATTTACCAGAACCTTGTGTATGCCAAAACACACCTAATTTCCCTTCTAGATCTTCAATGTTATGGACGTTTTCAATGACTTTATTAACACCAATGTATTGGTGGTTTTTTGCCATTAGCTTTACCACATCTCCTTCAGAATCGTCAAATAGTAAGAAGTTTTCAAAAATATCCATTAAACGGTACTTATCGCAAGTACCACGTAACATGGTGTCTAAACTTACTTCGCCTTCTTCATCTTCCTCAATACGTTTCCAATCTAAAAAGTATTTATACTTACTTGTAATGGTGCCTACTTTGGCATCTAATCCGTTACTTAAAATAACAAAGCCGTTGTTATGAAACACTTGTGGAATGGTATCTTTATAATCTTTTAAATTATCATTATAGGCATGACGTAAATCTTGATGATGTGCTTTTAACTCAAAAAATACTAAAGGAATACCGTTTACAAAGCCAACTACATCTGGTCGTCTTAAATACAACTCGCCTAAAACTTCTAATTGACGTACTGCTAAAAAATGATTGTCTTGATACTTATTAAAATTAAAAACCTTTAGTTTGGTTTTTATCAATTCTCCTTTATCGCTAGTATAACTTACAGGAACACCATTTTTAAGCAAATTACTTTTTTCTTTATTTATAGAACCTAACGTTTGGTCTGCTACATTTTGAGTGATTCTATCTACAGCTTGTTGATACGCTAACTCTGGATGATTAGGATTTAATTTTTTAAGTGCTTGTAGCAAATAGCGCGTTAAGACCACTTCGCTTTTATCTTCTCTACCTAATAAACCATCTGCTCCAAAAGATTCTTTATGCCATGCCGAAACTACTGTCCACCCCAATTGTTCTAAGACCTCTTGTGTTGCGTTTTCTATTAAACCGTCTTCTGAATATTCGTAGCTCATAGTCTTGCTTTATTTAAATCAATATACTCTGTAATTAAATCTACCATTTCATTTCTATGTGAAACCGATTTATCATAATCCCATTGTGACTCTTTAAAAATTAAAGCAGATTTAAGAGAATCGATATCTCTTTTAGAATGAAATTTACCTTTCTTTTCTTGATAGGGTTTATTACTGTATTCGGAGTTCATACCGGGAGAAATTAAAACCAAATTACCAAATTCATCTAACGGTTTTATATTTTCACCTTGTAATTTTTCAAATTTAGCTGAACTTAAATATTCTATATGCTCATTTTCTTCTTTTGAATTTTGAGGAAAAATATGCTCTACAGAATTTTTTGCGGTCATTCTATAATCATTCCACTTGTTATTATCCAATTCTGGATACTTAACACAAAGTTTCTTTCTATTTTTCCATAAGATATACTCTAATTTATAGAAAATATAATTAGGATAATCAGTACCTCTAGCAGCTTCTAAATAGTTTGTCGTATTTTTTAGATTATTTAAAAATTGTGTCTTATCCTTAAAAATCACACGAAACGTTCTGTCTTTTAATTTATCTGTATTGTTAGAATAGAAAAGTTCATTATCCAAAACCTCTAATTTTGTCAAAGCACTTTCATTACCGTTAATGTCTTGTTTTGACAAAAAATGTAGAAATGGTGTTAACCAATATTGTGTAATCATTTCTTGAGAATGATATAGCATCCCTTGTAAAGCAACTAAATCATTTAATGTTTCATCTGTATTCTCTATTCTTTGAATACTTATGGTTTCATTTTTAGAACCATCTTTGTTGGTTACTTCACTTTTAGAAATTTGAATATTTTCAATACTTTGATACTCCTCTTTATTTTCTTCATTATAAACCCACTTAATAACATATCGATCAAAAAGTATTCTTAATCTCCACAATAACTTTATAAAATCAGTTACATTTTTCTCTTCAGAGAAAGTTGTATCAGACATAAAATTCGCTATTAACTTCTTTTCGTTAACGTCCGAAGAATCAAATTCGATATCTTGTTTATTAGCTTGATAAACTCGTAACGTATGTAATAAAAAAGTCGGAAATGAAATAATACTTCTTATTTGTTTACTAAAATAATCATTCTCTTTTATTTCAATTTTTGAGATGTTCGGGTCATTATTTGAATGATCTTTTAATATACTTAATAAAGATTTTTCTTTTTCGTTATCCCCTGTTTTGTATTTAAGTAACTCTACAATATTTAAGGCATCTAAATTGTACTTATTCTCTTTAATAATAAACTCGTCATTGTCCTTAAGAAATTTAAAGTTGGAAAAAATGTCTTTCCAAGAGAGACCTGCTACATCCTTTAGACTCTTTTCTATATAACTATTCATATCGCTACAAGAATCCCACATTAACGAATAGGTTTCTCTTTTTTCTGAAGAAATATTTTCTAATAATTTAGATTTTAAAAGTTCGTGATGCGCTAATTGCTTACCTCTATTATTCATAGCTTCGAAAACGCGGTTCATGTCTGACTTTATAGGAATAAAGGTTTGTGAAAATTGAACTTTAGTAAAAATATAATCTCCAAACAACTGACTATTAAAATCTTTATCTTTTTTAAACTCCTCTAGCACATCTATTATTATTTTTCTTCCTGTTGCTAAAGGAATGATTTCACTAATTTCTGATTCTAAGCCACTTAAAACAGTTCCCTCATCATTTAAATATTCATTAAAAGCACTTTGATCTTTAAGGTATGCTTGTGCTTTATCTCTAATTGAAAAATGAATTCTAGGTTCTTCTTTTAAATAAGTGAAACTTTTTAGAGAAGGATTACTTTTGGAAAGCGCGTCACAAATTAACCATAAACTTGTAAAACGTTGTTGCCCATCTACCAAATCTATTTTACCATTTGCGCTACTAGAAAGCATAATACCACCAAGAAAATAAGATGCTTCTTTGTTATTATAAAAAGCTGTTTTTAAATCTTCAAGTAAGGTTTTAATTTGATCTATTTTCCAAACATAGAGACGTTGGTAAATAGGAATATTAAAATGAATACCTTCCTCAACTACTTTTTCCAAATTTAATAAACTTGCAGCAATAGATTGATTTTCATTTGTTGCTAATACCTTAAAATTGATATCCTTATTTAGTAATACTCCCATTAATCCAGTTGTGTTTTTCTTTTATTTGATAATTATCAAATCCAATTTCTTTTTCATAAAACGCCTTAACAAACCTATAATAATTCTGTCTAGCAGCAGTTAAATCTTGGTCTCTATCATTATTATATTGAATAGTTATACTTGATAGTTGATCTTTCACACCTATTCTATATTTATATCCATTATAAAAATATTCAGGAGTATATTTTATTAAACTATCTATAACATCTATAGCAAGATATGCTTGCTGTATATCCATCATTATATTTCCAAAATCGCGTAAAAGTACAATTGGTGATTGTGCAACAATACTAGAACGATTCATTCTGTATGCTCCCAAATAATGTTCTAATCGCTTTGCAAACTCTTCTAAACGCTCTGTATTAAATTTATCGAAATATTGAACTATTACTGCTTGATATAGATTTATAAAATAATTATTAAACACCATATAAACTAAATTAGTAATTGGCGTAAGTGCTTCTATTTTTTCATCCCTAAAAATATAATTAAATATAGAGGTGTATTTTTCTGTATAAAGAAAGAACCCAATTCCTTTTTGAATAGGTTGATTAATAGTAAAAGGAATATCTATACTATCTGAACTAAACAGCTTAATTGTAGATTTTAACTCTGGTCTCATCTGTGCATCATAAACTAAACTTGTTCCCAATGCATTATTAGTTGATGGAAATAATTTTATCTCATCTACCTTACCAAATGATACTGTTTTATTTTGAAACGTTTCTAATAGTAATTTTCTTGAAGGAAAGTATAGTTGGTTTTTAGACCAAAATCTAATAACCCATATTTGCTTAACAAATAGCTCATTTAAGGTTTTTAAATTCTTGTTATTTTGGTTTTTAGATTGATTTAGAGCATTTATACTATCAAATTTTTTAGCAAAATATTTTAGGTGATTTTCATATTCAGTTAACTCTCTTAAATGATACGATTTAAAAAAATCGACCTCATCTAAAGGTATTCCTCTATTGTTTTGACTATCGAATAAAACAAATGCACGATCTTCTGAATTTGTAATAATAACCGAAACTACTAATTTTGAAATAATTTGATTGAAATTTTTAGCAGCCAACGATGACTTTTTACCTTCTAAGAAACTTTGATTCTCTTTAATCTTATTAAAAGATATTTTTGATTTATAATCAAAATTTAACTTCCCTTCGTTAAGTATAGAATTGTTTTTTCTCCAAACATAATCCATAATTAAAAGCGTTGTTAAACGCTGTTGACCATCAATAATTTCATATTTACCGTTATTTTCATAAATCATGATGGCTCCAAGATAATACTCCACAGCATCTGATTGTAATACTCCGTTTTTAAAGAAATGATCTTCCCAGTCTAATAACATTTCGTTTATTTGACTCTCTGACCAAACATAAGGTCTTTGATATTCTGGAATGGACAAATCTATATTTGTATTATGAAATAACTGATTAATACGAAGTGTACCAACTTCAAAAATGGTGTCTTTTTCTTTCATTAATTCTTTATAAAAACTAATCGTTTATTGCTTCATAATCACAAAACACTTTGTGTATTATAAAATCACTTGTTTCTAATACTTCTTTTTCTATTTGATTTTTATACCCATTAATAATTGCCTTTATATCTGAATTACAAAAAATGATGGTCTTATTACTTTTATGAATAGCTATATCTTTAGTTAATTTGTCTATGGTTTGCCTCATTTTAACCTTAGCAAAAGATGCTGCTGCATTAAATGCCTCTCCATTAATTACTTCATTGTTTATGGTAGTTACTATAAAATCAAAACCACTTTTGTTACCCATATTTAATTGGATGGTTTTTGGCTTTATATCTTTAATTATCCCTTTAAATAATTGTTCTGCTCCAGACAATAAAACTAAATCGCTACCAATTCTATTAAGTGTCTCAAAAACAGTTAGCTCTTTATATGGACCAATAATTTGCGGCGTTCGTTTTACTAATTTTATTTGTTCTAGTATATTATTGCTACTAGGTAACGTAAAGACGTTTTCTTTTATACTTTTTAAATATTCTTTTTTAGCATTATTAAATGCTTCCTCATTTAAAGGTTCATTAAAAATATCGTGAAGTATAAATTTATTAGATTTGCTCATAACCTAAATTAGATTATTTCTAACCTCCAAACCATCCACTCCTTTCATCTCACTTATTAAACATCGTAGCAAAATATCACGTGCTTCTTTTAATTGTTGATATTGACTATATATTCTTTTAAAACTCATATTAATTAATCAAAATTTAGGATAATCACTTTTATCTTTAGGTAAATTAATTCCATTACCATCATACTTCCAATACTCCGAATCTTTCAAAGATGAATGAACTTCAATCTTAAAATCCGAAGAAATAGTAATCAATCTTTTTTCTTCTTTATATAAATCAAATAAGTCATGAATATCTGATCGTAATAAAATACCATTATTAACAACACTTGTATGAGCTCCATTATAAGGCTCAATATGTGCGGCTTCTAATATATCTAAAACTTTACATCCCGTTACTGCACAGGTATTATCGTAGGCCTTTAAAAGCTCTTTTCGGAATTTAGACTGGCGAAGACGTTTTTTTATTTTTTGATAAGTGTATTCTAAATCTTCTTCATTTTGATTATTGATAAGCTCTTGAACTACAATTTGATTCGTAGAAGTATTTCCAAACAATTCATTCCAATCATTTTCATTTAAGTCTGAAGTTATAAGCAGTTTTTTATGTATTGACCCATTTGGACTATTTGGATCTACCTTTCCTTTCTCTCTGATCTCATCATTTGCATTGGACATAAATTTGGCTAAATCAATATTTCTAAAATTAAATTCAGATTGATTTTCAAATTTTATCTTTCGATAATCATTATCAGGATAATTGTTTGCCGCTGTTTTACGCGCTGCTACATAAATAGAAACATTATGTGAATTATTCTTTTTAAGTTTACTTAAAATATCCCTAAATAATATGGTGTGATCAGGGTTTCTATTATTTCCTCCTCCAGAATCAATTAATAATCCTACTAGACCAGTAACTTTATCAAAACCGTAATTTAGTGTTGCATCAAACTCTGTTTTAATTTCTTTCATAATTATTTAAATGTGATAGATATTGCAAATAAGCTTACTGAGTTATTCAAACTACGCCAAAGCTATTTTTTAATTTAATGTTCAAACTGCATTAATACACTTTATCAATTCTAACTCTTTGATTCTTTTCTGGAAACATTAAAATCTCACCTTCTTTGTTACCCATCAACAACTTACCTAAATCACTATAAATTGATAGTATCTGAATACCATCTCTACTTTTAGGCTGTTGATTTCTGGGGATATCCATTAACAGAACTTCCATCATTTGGTTTTCAATATCAAGCATGGTTATTTTACACTTACTATTCACTTTTACAGTTGGTTTAGTATGACCCGCTGTGATGGAATAATCTAAAGAAAATAAATCTGGTGTTTCATTCTCTTTTAATAGAGCTTCATCGTCCTTACTTGATATTTCTTTTACTTCTAGAAAATCATCTGACGTTGTTTCTTCAACAGATTCAACATCTTCAATTCCCTCTTCTTCCATCTCTGGAAGTACTTCTATTTGTCTTTGAGAATTTCTTTCAATAAAATTAATAAGCTTTTCTAGTTCACCTTCAGGGTCAATTCTAAAGCTTGAGTAAGTGACTCTATGTATTTTCCACCCTATTCTTTCTAAAAACTCCTGTCGCTCAATATCGTATGCTACATCATCTATTGAAGAATGATACGCATCACCATCACATTCAATCGCTAGAGGTGTACCGTTGTTATATACTACCAGATCTAATTTAAAATGCACATAAGTTTCTCTTCCTAATCGTGGATTATGAAATAGTTCTTTCTTCTTAATTTCATATTGAGGCACAATATGGTGATAACCACTTTTAAATAACAAACTTGCGACATCATATTCAAACCAACTATCAAAGGGTTTGGGTCTGTTCTCAGGGATTCTGTGTTTCTTTTCTAAATTTGGCGGTAACTCTATGGGTAAGACAGGACTGAACTTCTCATCAAAAAAAGAAATAATTTTACGACGAAAATCTGTGGTTTTTAATTTGTCTAGTTCAATAGAATGAAATAAAATCATTTGTTCTTTTGCCCTACTTAAACCTACATTTATCCCTCTTAATTTTGAAGTAAGATTCTGATCAATATTGTCTACTATAGATCCTGGCGCACTTAATGAGTGGTCTTCATTTACAGTACTTGCAACACCTAATGAAACCAATATAACATCTCTTTCATCTCCTTGAAATTGTGAAGGACTATCTATAATAATGTTATGTTTTTCTAGCTTTTTAATAGGAAAGTCTTCAATAATCATCTTTAACTCTCTGGTATGTTTTGCTAGACCTAAACTAACCACTCCTATTGTTTTATTACTATACAAAGGATCTTCAATCATCTCCTGTAGCTTTTTTGAAATTGCAACAATTTCTTCTTTTACTACTTTATCACGATAATTTGTATTCTTAACAAACACTCTTATTTTAGGTATAAGCCTATTTGCGCTAATAACCTTTAACGGAACTAGCTTGTTTTCATAAAAGTGTTTTTTGGAAAAATCTATTAACTCTGGCACACACCTAAAGTGCTCCCTTAGCATTTGGCTTGTGGAACCAGAAACCAAATTTGCTAACGAAAACAAGCTAGCATCTGCCCTTATATTAATAGCTTTTGATCCCATAAAATCAAGATTATCCTTTCTAAGAGAGTCAAAAGCTTCATTTGTGATTGCTACATCTTCTGGTGACGTTTGTTTTTCATCTCCTACCACAATCATCTTTTTACCGTAATAACCCAGTAAAAGACTATTAAAGTTGAGTTGACTAGCTTCATCTGTAATAATACAATCAAAAACCTCTGGTGTTGTATCTACCGTTTTTAATACGTCATCAAACTTCATTACCCAACAAGAAATATTTGGCGCTATTGATTTTGCAGTTTGTTGTGCGTTTCTTCTAAATTTATCTTTATCTGCTATACCTCTTTTACTTTGCTTAAATTCATATTCAAAATTTGAAAGTAAATTAATGAAGTCATTTTTTTCTTGTTGATCAAAACGTTTCTTAAAATTTTCTTTAGCCAGACCACTTAAAATATCTGCTTTGCAATTTTTAATTGCTTCTGTTGCGTGGCGTAATCGCTCACTTGTTTGTTGTAGATCTATTGAGGTAGCAGCTTCAACTAATTGCGCTCCATATTTTAAGTAAAAAGAATCTTTAGTAATAACACCTAAAACCTCTGTTGCGTCAGACTTTAGACTTTTTAAAGTATCTGGAATAAAATCTTTAAGAATTTTTTCTGAACTTAAAGATTCTTGATGTGCTATGTGTGCGCTTTCTAACTCTTTTAATTTGCTCTTTATGGTGGCTACATCTTCCTTTTTATTAAATGAACTAATACCTATTGTTGAGATTACCTTTTTAGTATTTTTAATAGCAACTCCTACATTTTCTTTTAAATCTTTGATTGTTCTTGCTTCTTCATAGACATCTATTAATTCTTGTGCTGTACTTGTTATTTTTTCACAGGTTGCACCTGTTATGTCATACTTATCTTTAAAGTAACGTACAGACTCTTCATTCAACTTATTTAATACTGTTAAGTTAACATCGGCTTTATTAACTCCCTTTTTAGCAGCTGCTTGCATTTCTTTTAAACTACACTGTTCTTTAAGAGCGTAGTCAATAAAATTATTTTTTATGAGTACTTCTATTAACTCATTTAACTTTGAGAAGCTATTTAAGAAGGCTCTAAACTCCATCAATGTTTTTCTGTTATTACAGAACACATCGTTAACAGATATTAAATCTATGTATTTAACAGTTTTATAAAGTGAATTAAAGTTTTTCTGAAAAAATGAAAGTTTGTCTTTGCCCTCTGGTAAAAGGGCTAAATAGGTAGAGATGTCTCTTGCATATTTCGCACTGTCTTGCTTTATTTCTTGGGCAGATCTATTAATTTGATAATCTTCGACTACTTTTTCAACAATAGAACGTTTCCGAAGTAAAGACTCTAGCAAGTCTTTATTTTCACTTATTAAGTCTTCATTTTTATATGATTTTAGACTTTTTAGGACTCCATTAATCCTGTCAATATTAAATTCTCTAAAGCTCGATACTTTTAAAATTTCAAGTTTATTTTTAAAAGAATCTGTTAGACTATCATATGTATCAAAGTCTACTAAATCTAATAGATTAAAAGTCTCCTTAAAATTTATTGTCGAAAACTGCTTATCTACAGTTTGTAGCGAGATATACTTTTTTAATGCTTTATTAATCTCTTCTGAGTGCGCTAACGTATCATCATTAACAGTATCTTTTATATAATCCCAATTTACCTTTTGTTCATAAACAAAAGTGTACAACTCATAAATACTAAAATCTCTCTCAAAATAAGGAATGTTTATATCTGTATACTCTTGATTTAGTAGCTGTGAGAGTATTTTTTTTTCTGTAATATAATTTTCTTTGCTTTTATTTAATCTTTCTAAATCTAAATTAAGATCATAACCGTTATTATTTAATAACAGTTGACGAATATTATCAATACTGTTAGATAATGTATAATCAGATTGATTTTGTTGCTTTATATCTGCCATTACCAAACCATCAAATTGAGGCGGTATTTTATCTAACAAAGATTCTAAAGCTTTATCTGTCTTTGCTGTGATAAGTATACGCTTACCTTCTGCTAGCATTGCACAAAGTAAGTTTACAATGCTATGAGATTTTCCTGTTCCTGGTGGTCCGGTTACAACGGATAACTCGTGCGTTTTATAATTTTTATAAATCTCTAACTGTTCTCTGTTATAAAGTAAGGGAAAAAACGCTTCAAAATCTGTAGCTTCTAGACTGGCAAATTTATCTTTAATAGACTCATATATATTGGCAAAATAATGCGATTGGCCTTGTGCCAGATTATTTTTTTGCCCTAGTAGAATGTCTAACACAGAAGGATTAACATTGTTTTCTTTTGTAAAATCAATGATTTTATCCATTAATTTTTGAAAATGCCGTGAACGTTTTTGCCTTAAAATAAAACAAGGCGCAAATTTTACAAAATTAGTAGTTAGCGTATCTATTGGTTTTGATGTGCTAGGATCATAAACCAGACTTGGGTGTAATGCTAAAACATCATTACTCATCATTTTTTTTAAAGCTGGTGACTTTAAATAAGCGATACCTTGCTCATCAATGCCTTTTTCAAAAGCACTTATTATTTCTAGAAGCTTACTTCTATCTATTTGTGGATTGTTTAGAAAAAAAGCATCTATGTAGGGATCTTCACTAATGTGTAGTTTAAAGACAACTTTACTGCCTTTAATAACTGCGGTAAGTGGAATATGGAAAAGATGTACTTTGACCATTGAATCACCTAATTTAAGATGAAACAGCCCAAAAGAATATACAAATTCTAAACTACTATTCTTAGCTGTATCTCTAGCTGCTTGGTAAAAATAAGAATAGGCCTCTCTATCAAATTTTTCCTGAAACGTCTCTTCATCTTCATCTTGGGTATCTTTTTTAGCTAACGGACGTTTAACATCTAGCAATGTTGTGGTATTCACACCTTCTTCTCCAACAGTAAACAGGTTTTCAAAGTTGTTTTTAACAACTATAGAAGATCCGTCAATATCTTCTTTCCATAAGGTGTTTTTAAGACGTAATACATTCTTAGATCCTTTTTCAAGTAACTTATTGTATTCTCTTAAAAACTCAATATATTTTTGAATAACTGTCATTATACTAATACTTTATATTATTCTATATTTACCGATACTACTTGTTTTTAATTCTCATCCGCAACCATAGCCAAATCTGTATTTCCCCTTATTACTCATGCATCTATAATCCCGAACATTTAACCTGATAAAAAAATATCGTGGCTTCTTTTATTAAATTATTCTAAACCTTAGAAAGCTCTACATTTCTAGAATCCAATATTTTAACTAAAATTTTCTCATCTAATTTAAAATTATCTGAATACCATTTAATCAATTCTTTTTTTCCATTAATAGATCTGGTTTTTCCTGACCATGTAAAAGTTCCTTGCAATATCATTTCATCTTTAATAATAATATTCATTAAAACTCCTGTATCATTAGGTAATAAATGTTCACTTCTTTTCTTAAAACCTATTTTACCTTTATTATAATACTCTTTACTAAGAGTCATTTCAAATTCTTTTCCATCTTCAGAAATATACTTGCTGCTACCTTGTTTAACTTTATTGGTTTTAGTTGCTATATTATTTAATAAATCGCCATTGTCAAAATCTTTAATTAAACTATGCTCTATACCAGAAACAGAACTCACTTTTAAACCTTTATACTCACCTAAATTCAATTCTGGAAGTATATATATTTCTACTTCTTTATCTTTATTTAATAAATCAAGAATACGTTTATAAACTTTTTTATTGGTACTAGCTTCTACCTTTCCGTATTTATCCTTTTCACTGGCTTTACCATATTTATAACCATTCATTCGTTTAGAAAGTGTATTGCTCGTAACTCCTATATAAAACACTTTGTCACCTTCAACAAATGCATAATTTAAGTCTTCTTGATTTTTAGCACCATCATCTAAAGAATAATCAATACGTTTTTTTTCATTAGTTGTTTTAAACCATTTACCAACATTAACAAAGCCGTATCCTTCTAATTTATCCTTTGGTGTCATTTAATCTTTATTATATTTCTCACTCTCTTCCGCAACCATACCCAAACCTTCATCAACCTCCAAACTATCCACATCTATCATCCCACTCATTAAACGTGGTAACAAAATATCGCGCGCTTCTTTTAAGTGTTGGTTTTGGTTTTGAAGATTCTGTATTGTTTTAAATATTGGACTAACGCCATTCTCAAAATCATTTATTAAAACTTTATCTGGTATTGTAATTATTTGAGAGTGAACAACCTTTCTATCTAATGATGGCACAGCAGAGCCTCCGCCAAAACGTGCTAAATCAAGAGAACGAAGGAAATGAAGTACATAAATAGGGCCGCAATTAAAATACTTTTTTACCCAAAGCGCTGTATTCAAAGGCCAAAAGTCTTCCGAAGTGAATTGAACCTGGCCTAAAGTTCCACTTCGACCTGTTATTATGCCTGGTCCTTTGACTTTAAATTCATTATGATAATCTGTTATTCCGGTAGAAGCAAATATTGGAACATTACCCTCTACTCTTAACCGAGAAGGTAGATCAAATCCTCTTTGCAAAATTACTAATTTGTCAAACCTCTTCTTCTCCCAACCAACAGGCAAACCACTCTCCTCATCAATATCCACATCCTCATAACCAGGAAATTTAAAACGTACAAACCATTCTTCATAGGTTTGTTGTGCTTGTTCTTCTAATAATTTTATGCGTTTTAGGTTGTTTTCTATTAAATCATCATAAGCCGATAAAATGGATGCTATTTTGCGTTGGGTTTCTTTAGATTTTGGAATTGTTACAGAAACTTCTTTTAATACCTTAGTAGTAAGACTTGGAATTGCTGCACCTACATCCAGTAATGACAAATCATATGTTTTCAAAAGGTAATAAAGAAACTTCGGAAACACTTTTTCCTTATTGACTTTACTCCAAAACATTGTATCAACGGTAGAAAAAGGAATATTTAAATAGAATAAATTGGTTAGAGTTCCTTTTCGAGGAATTAAAATAGATTCATCATCATACAAAAACGCATCAACATATCTCATAATTCCACCCGATCCATATAGAGGGTATATTCCATCTTTAAGTTTCTTATGATCTTTTCCATATTTGATTTCAAGTAATTCTTTCAACTTGAACTTTTCCCAACCTTCCATCATAATTTCACAGATTGTATTTGCTCCATTAAACTATTGGCTTCGGTATTGAGTTGTGCTAATTCCGTATGTATTTCTGTCATACGTGTTTTGTAGTCAAAATCCATATCAATATCCATCTTCACACCAACGTAACGTCCTGGTGTTAGGCTGTAGTCTTGTTCTGCTATTTCTTCAATAGAGGCTATTTTACATAAGCCTTCTACGTCTTGGTATTTTCCTTTTGGGAAGTGTTGGTTTAGCCAGTTGTTTTTAGCGAGAGACCCTTCGACTGCGCTCAGGGTGACATCGTTACTCCTGAATGAGTTCATGATTGCAGTTAAACCTTCTAAGTGTTCGTCGCTAAAATCGTTAATGGTGGTGCTTACTTTGTTAAAGGTGTTACGTGCATCTATCATGAGCACTTTGTCTTTGTTGGCTTTGGTTTTTCCTTTGTTAAAAAACCAAACATGACATGGCAAACTACGTGTGTAAAAAAAGTTGTTGCTTATGGCTACAATACATTCTACATCGCCTGTTTCTATTAGTTTTTGGCGTATTAGTTTTTCGGCATTTCCAGCATCGGTTGCAGAACTTGCCATAACAAAACCTGCGCGACCTGTTGCGTTTAAATACGAATGGAAATATTGCATCCATAGATAGTTACCATTGCTTATGGTGCCTTTCCCTGTTAAAGGCGCACCAAATGGTAAACGATCATCGTCTGCTAGAAACTTATTTTTGGCGTCAATTTTATCGACGTTAAATGGTGGATTCGCCATTACAAAATCGCACTTTCCTGTTAAGTGGTGTGGATTGGTGTAAAAACTATTGGCTTCTATAATTTTACCTTCTATACCATGAATTGCAAGGTTCATTTTTGCTAAACGTGTGTTGTTGCTTTTTAGCTCTGTACCATAAACGGTTATGGCTTCGTTAACATTTTTATGTTCGTGGCCTTCTATAAAATGAGCAGTTTGTACAAACATACCACCAGAACCACAAGCAGGATCGTGCACAATACCATGATTGGGTTGTATAAAGTTTACAATTAGGTTTACTAAAGATGGTGGTGTAAAGAACTCTCCACCTTCTTGTGCTCCTGCACCTTGCATAGAGAATTTCATTAAGAAAAACTCGTAAATACGTCCAAACACATCGCCTTTGGCGTGTTTTACGGCGTCTTTATTAAAGACACGTACCAAATCGCGCAATAGCTTATCATCAAACTCTTGATAGCTTTTTGGTAGAATACCTTCTAGATCTGGATATTCGGCTTCAATAAGCTTCATGGCATTATTAATGGCTTCGGCTATGTTTTCGCCTTCGGGTAAATCTGCTAGATAATCGTACTTTGCTTTTTCGGGTAAGTACATAGCGCCTTCGCCTGCATAATCTCCTTTATTGGCTTCTCGTTTTTTTCCTGTTCGTGGGTTTATTTTTAGCTTTTTATCTACGTCTATTTTTGCATCTTCGAAACGGTTTTGTGCAAAACGTAGTAATACTAAACCTAATAAGGGGTCTTTGTATTCACCAGCTGTTAATTTAGAGTTTGCTCTTAGGTCATCTGCTGCATCCCAAAGTTCAGTTTCTAATTGCTTTATATTTTGTTGGGTCATTATTGATTTTTAAACAAATAAATCGGCTCCAAAGAGCCGTTAGTTATCATTAAGTTAAAGTGACTTTAAATATACAAAAAGCCTTTAACTGTCCAAGGTAATCTTGATAAGGTATTTGTGTTTAATCAAATATTTTATCGTACCATTCACTTACATCTTCTCGGATTTCTTTATGGTATTTATAAATGGTTAAGGCGAGACTAAAATCGGCGCGTTTAGCTTTATAAGCGTTGACTGTGAAATATCCATAAAAGTTTCCATCCTTATCTACTACAACTGGTGGATCTGAAGCATAAGCATTCCAAGGTGAATATGAATTGTATTCATTTCCGTAAGTGCCGTATGCATTCCAAATTGAGTTTGAATTGTAACGACTTCCATAGGTTCCGTATGCGTTCCAAATGGAATCACTATCGTAGCTATTGCAGTTGAGACAGCCTAGATATTCCTTATGATTATCACCTCCATATAAGTGAAGTGTTTGGGCATAAGTTGTTATTGGTATTACCAATACTAGAAGCATAAGGTATATTTTATTCATTCTCCTCTATGTTTTTAATAATAAACATCATTTTACTTAATATCTATATTCTTGTTCCAATCTGTAACAGGTTTCATACAATGAATCCAAATCATCGCAATTATTGGTGATACAAACCCGAAAAAACCCCAACCACCTGTACTTCTATTTAATTCTTTTGCTTTGTTTGCACATACTATTATACCTACAACTCTTAATCCCAACTGAATAATAACAACTGCTCCTTCCATTTTATTACATTTTAATTTCTAGTTCTTCTTTTGCTCTTTCCTTTAATTCGGAAAGCTTTTGAAAATTTCGTTTGTGTTTGGTTATGTCTTGAAAAATCGTTTCTGCTAATTCCTGTTTTTCAGAATTAATGAACCTATCTGGATGACAACGCTTACTTAGTTGTTTATAGAGCTCTTTTGATCCATTAATACTATTCATTACATTCTCCATATCAACTTGAGAAGATTTTGCTGATTTTAGTTTATATTTTGAAATATCCGAAAAGTCTAAATCTGTTTTCTTCTTGGTTATTTTATATATTAAGAATCCGATAATTAAAAACTCTATTATCGCTACATACAGCCAGATATTAACAGAAAATTCTTCATTTATTTTTGCGACCTCAACCACTTTTGATATTGAATCAACTGATATACTATCCTTTTTAATTTGAACGTTATTCATTATCATAATATCTATTTTAAAAATCCACCAATATTTGCAAATTCTTTTAATGGCCATTTAGCTCCATTAAAACCTCCATTGGAATGCACTTCTAAAGTATCCCAACCTAATGTTATTAATTTTCTAGTTAGTTCCTCATTATCTAAAATAACGCGACCAATTTCTATTAATTCACTTTTTTCTAATGGCCTCCCTGTTAAAGCCCTTATCCTAAATCCACTCGCCATCCATTTTGAAAATGCATGTTTATACAAACTATCTCCTTTAGTTATTTTTGCTTCTAATAACGTAGGTGATTCTCCCTGTATAAAAGCATACTTAGCTGCTCTATTAAAATCCTTAATTAAACGATAACGTTCAGTTACTTCACCAAACCAGTCTTTAATTTCAATTATTTTATACCACATTTATTTTCTGTTTAAAATCTATATCCTCAAACATAAACCCATTAAAAAACAAAACCTTACGGAAATCCGTAAGGTCTTATTTTTATATTTAGATAATAATAAACAATGATGACAAAAAGTTTAATTATATCTGTTATTTATTCGTTTATTATAATTTCCATTTACTCTACTAATGTTATCGCAATTGACTTAAGAACTTATCCAATAAAAAAGTGCACATCATACAATGTGCACTTTTCATTCCCCTCAAAATTACTTTAATAGCAAAATAATAGTGAATCGCAAACTTATAAAAGCTTGAACTATTCTTATTACGGTTTTCCTTACTGAGCAATTTAAATAAGCCCTAGATCTTTTACAATTGCTACTAAGTGTATGGCATTGTTGGCTTTGAATTGTATGCGTAGTTTATTTAAGTGCTTTTCTACAGAGCTTAAACTGCTTGGTGCTATGGCATTGCTTTTAAGAAAATTACTTATTTCATCTTGTGATAAGCCATTGGATAGCTGTTGTAGTAATTCTATGTCGTAGTCGTTAATTTCTAAATTTGAATTAGAACTTAATGCATGCTCAACTTGTTGTGATATATAAATACCACCTCCATAAACCGTGTTAATTGCTGCATCTATTTCCTTTAGCCCATTTCTTCCTTTACATACATAAGCATCAGCCTTGTGCGTTTGAATTAATGTTCTCACTTTTTGCAACCGATCTTCCACGGAATACACAATAACTTTTAGGTCTGGATATTCTTGTTTTAATTGTTTTACCAAATCTTCACCTGAAGCGTACCTTTGAGCTCTATGGTCTGATTTAAAAGATAAATCTGTTATTAACAAATGAAAGGGCTCTGCATTTTGATATGCACTTTTAATTTTTAGATAAGCATCATCACAGTATTGTACTTGTGTTACATTTGTAATGCCAAGGCCATCTAAAACCGTGCGCACTCCTTGATTGATACTTCCTAAATCATCGGATATTAAAACTTTTGAAAACATATTAAACTATAACTTGTGCTTTAAAGCATTTATTAATTTCAGAATCAAAAGTAATTGATCCGTTGATAGATGCGATACGGTTTTCCGCATTTTGCAAACCATCACTTTTAATTATAGCACTTCCAACACCATTATCTTTATAATCGATGGTTATTTTTTTTTTGGTTTGACTGAAATTTAAAACAACTATGGACGCTTTGCTATGTTTACGCATATTGGTCATTAACTCTTGCAACACCCTGTAAAGAATTGTTTTTTTAATATCAGATACACCATTCCAATTGATGTTTGCACTGTTTTTGGTTATCACATTAACCTCTTTGGTTCTATAACTCCATAGTAAATCATTGATTTGCTCATTAAAGTTACCTTTTAGATCTATGGCACTATTTTCTTTTGAAATATCTCGTGTTCTGACATAAATATCTTCTAAATCGTCTAAAAGCTCTTCATTTACATTTTCGCTATTTTGGAGTTTAGCCATTACATGATACACATCGTTGGCCACTTCATCGTGCACTTTTTTTGAAATACGTGTTTCTGTGTTATATACTTGTTGTAGTTTTTCTTTTTTATGTCTATCATTGAGCTTAATCACTACAAATGCCGTTAACAATATAATAAATGCTGCTATTGATTGATACATCAATCGTTTAGATTTCTCTTTTTCCTTTAAAATTTCATTTTCATCTGCGCGTTTTTTCTCCTTAAAAAATTCGTACTTACTTGATGCAAATTGATTTTTGAATACCTGTTTCGTTAGATTGATGCTATCATTTAAAGTCTTAAACCTAATGACCTCATCATCGTTCTTCAATGTCATTTTAAACCCGAGAACATTAGCTTCATAATACTTATTACCACTATTCTTTGCTATTTCTAAGGCTTTATTGGTGACATCTAGTGCTTTAATTTTATTATTTCTATCTGTATAATATTCCGCCATATGCAAGTAGCTGGTTATTAATCCAGAATTTGACTCTACCTCTTTTCTAAACTTCAATCCTTTTTCTAGGTTGACTAAAGCCTCAGGATGATTAATTTTTGATTGTGCGTAACCTAAATTATCATATAGCCTTGCGACTTTAGTTTTAGATTCATTTTCTATACTAAAATCTAAAACACTCAAATAATCAGCTATAGCGTCTGTATACCTTTGTTTTTTAAGGTACACATTTGCACGATTTTTTATAATAGTACTCTTACTACTAAAAGCATCTGCAATAGCAATAGCTTTATTATAATAACTTAGAGATAAGTCATTGTTCTCTAAATCTTCATTAATAAGTCCTAAATGATTATATAATGCTGTTCGAGATTCGTTTTCTAATGCATCGTTTTTATTAGAATGGTCTAATAGTTTTAGCGCTTCAATAGCATAATTTTCACTTTCATGCAACAGTCCTTTTTTTCTAAGCGCGATAGAAATTAGGCGCAAGTCGTATATGGCTCCGATAGTATCTGATCTCTTTAATTTATCTTCTTTTGCGTTTAAAAAGAATCTAAACCCCTTTGTTAAATCTGAAATACTTTTAGGTTTTAAGATTAAACTTCGGTAGTCTGTAGTGTCTCTATTTTCTTGTCCATAGAGGTTTTGATTAGTGCTAAAACCAAGTATTAGCATTAAAAAAAAACAAAAAAAGAGGCATGGAATTTTGGTTGAATTCATTCCTCTAAAATAATAATAAATTTAATACTAACCACCAACACTTGGTGTTGTAATTGTAGGATTTGAAGACAGCATACCTTCATATTTAACACAACAGGAGTCTAGATAGTTGAAATCTCGTTCTCGCTACAACAGTAAAAGTCTAGTACGAAAGTGCTGGACTTTTTTTATGCGTTGTGCTGAAATAAATTTCTATTGTGATAAGCATATAAAATGGTCATAACAATAGATAAGCATTGTAAACTTTTATTAATTATAACTCACATTCACAGAAAGTAAACTATTAACGTTAACTAATCTCTAATAGAGATATATCATTAGTACCATTTATTTCAAACTTCAAGATTCATAATTATATATTTTATCATAACCTTGAATGTATCTTACTGCTAAGATACTCATATGAAGATACTTATATATTAATATAGATATATTTTTTAAACGGATATAATACACGTTTTAACGAAAAAAAACACCAAACATATTGATTATTAGTAACTTAAAAACATTACTCAGCTATTAATTAATTCATATTTAAACCAAAAACAAATGAAAAATCATCTCATTACACTCTGTTTTGTGCTATCCTCAGCATGCTTATTTAGTCAAACTTTAATACCAGATCCTAATTTTGAACAAGCCTTAATTGATCAAAATATTGATAGTGATGGTATTCTCAATGGCCAAGTACCAACCAATGATATTAATTCTTTATTAGACTTAGATATCAGCAATAGTAGTATTAACAATTTAACTGGGCTTGAGGATTTTGACAATTTACGCTTCTTAAATTGTTCTAATAATAATCTAACCAGTTTAGATTTAAGTAGTAATTTTTTATATTCATTAGATTGT
>NZ_QRDV01000007.1:118690-258903 GCF_003386165.1 Winogradskyella eximia
TTTCGATACGAAGTCTAACCCTAACTTATGTTGTATTGCCGTAAATGATCCTGTTTATTGTACTGCAAACTATTCTAGTTTTAAAGACCCAACAACTATATTTGGTTCTGATTGTGCTATGACATTAATACCAGATCCAAACTTTGAACAAGCACTAATAGACTTAAACATTGATAGCGATAACACTATAAATGGCAAGGTTTTAACTAGTGATATTGATTGGATATCTATATTAGATGTTAGTAACAAAAATATTTCGGACTTAACTGGTATTGAAGATTTTGCTAGTTTAATATTACTATCATGTGCTAATAACAATTTAACAAGTATAGACGTCAGCAATAATTCTCTCCAGGGTATTTATTGTGATTTCAATTCGCTATCAGTACTAGATTTATCTAATCAAAACGGTATAGAATATATTGATTGTAGTAACAATCAACTAACATCACTTCTTTTAGGGAATTCTGGAGAAGATGTTAGATTACGATGTAATAATAATATGCTTAGTACTTTAAATGTTACAGGTTACTATTTAATGGACGTATTAGAATGTTCTAATAACCAAATTCAAAGTTTAGACCTTTCCAATAATGTTGATATTACAAGAATAATAGCCAACAACAATAATTTATCAGAATTACTACTTTATAATAATAATTTTGATAATATGAGTATTGGCACTGTTGATTTCAATACCACATCTAACCCTAACCTATTTTGTATTGAAGTGGAAAATGCTGCTTGGAGTACAACCAATTGGATCAATGTAGATTCTCAAACTAGTTTTTCTGAGAATTGTACACTTGATGTAATTGCAGATAATGACCCAGATGAAAACATCAACTTAGCACTTTTAGAGGATGCTACTTTATCAGGTTCTGTTTCTAACGGTCGTGGTACACCACAGGCTATACTTTATGATCCATTAATAGAAGATTACAGCACAAGAACCAATTGGAATGAATATGGTGTTGGTTTCGGAGACAATTTAGGGCGTCCAGACGCAGATAATGGTTTTAAATGGCAAGTAGATTGGCCTACAACAAAGGCTATTAATTACGTAACGTTTGGTGGTGTTTATTACAACCAACCACAACCAAATGCCTTATGGAGAATTAGCTATCTTAACAATGACCAATGGATGACATTAGACGAAGGCCAAGGAGGCTGGGTAGATAGTGGTATATATGAATGGGATGGTACAGCTGCTCAAGCAATAACAGCAGATGCATTACGTGTGCAGATTTATAGCGATGGAGAAACCGATTTGGTAAGTATTCATCTTAGAGGTCGTGGTGGCATTTCAAATAGAATAAATGATAGTGGTACCGAAACCAAAGCTACACTTATTCAGTATCTGCCACCAGTTGGATCACCTATTGCAGATTTTAATGCTGTAACTAATGTTCTTAATGTAGATTTTGATGCGAGCAATTCTTCAGATAATAATACTATAGTTGATTACCAATGGAATTTTGGCGATGGTTATGCAACTAATTCTACTTCAGTTGTAACAACACATACATATTTGCAATCTGGAACTTACTTAGTAACATTAAAAATAATTGATAATGATGGATTAACAGATATTGTTTCTAAAACAGTAACTGTAAGTGATGGCACAGCAATTAATGAACCAGACGAAAATATTAATTTAGCACTTCTTGAAGATGCCAATTTATCTGGATCTGTAGGATCAGGTAGAGGAACACTAGAAGCTATTCTATATGATCCATCTATAGATGATTATTTTGTAAGAACAGATTATAATGAATACGGAGTTGGTTTTGGTGAGAATCTAGGTCGCCCAGAGGCAGACAATGGTTTCTTTTGGCAAGTAGATTGGTCAGTACCAAAATCTATTAATTACATTACGTTTGGAGGTACATACAACAACCAACCACAACCAAATGCGATGTGGAGAATAAGTTACCTCAATAATGAGGATTGGATAACGTTAGACGAAGGCCAAGGAGGCTGGATAGATAGTGGTATTTATGAATGGGATGGTACAGCATCACCAGCAATAACAGCAGAGGCATTACGTGTGCAGATCTATAGTGATGGTAACACAGACTTAAAAAGTATTCACCTTAGAGGTCGTGGAGGTCTTTCATATAGAATTAATGATACTAATACAGCAACAAAAGCAACACTTATTCAGTATTTGCCAGCTTCAACTAATGTTACAGTTCTTAGAAATGAGAAACCTGTAGATATTATGAAGTTATCTCCAAATCCTGCAACAAGTAATGTGACACTTAGCTTTACTGTTACAACCGAAGTCGAAGTTATTGAAGTTTCCGATTTAACAGGTCGCTTAGTAAGTCGCTTTAAAGGTGGTAAAATTGATAAAGAAGGAATACAGATTTCTGTTAAAGGCTTACCAATTGGTGTTTATAACGTTAAGGCAACCTCAACTACTGGAGAGATCTACCCAGTGAAATTGATTAAAATATAACATTACGTAAAACTAAGGATAATAAAACCTAATAAATGAGATATATTACTGTCTTATTTGTTAGGTTTTTTTTTATTAAGTTGTATTTTGAAGTTTAAACTTTAGTTCTATCATTTCAGTTTATATTATCTTAAAGCTTAACCTTTAAGATTCTAATTAAGTAAATTTTAATCATGATAAACTGATTTCTAATCTATAATCAAATCTAACAGAAAGCAACCTCAATTCACCAACTCTCTCTTTTGCGTCCCTATTCTATAGCAACGTTCTTCACCAAGATACAACGGATTGCCATGTTTCTCTGACCAAAAGCCATCTAATACATCTTTAGTGATGCATTTATACACCACAACTCCTTTATAAATAATGGCATCATTGCCTTTATAATTAAAATTAATCACCAAGATATTATCTTTAAAAAAACCTGTGCCTAATTGCTCTTGACTATTATTAATCAGCCAGGTTGCTTTAATTCTGTTGTTCTCATCTAGGGCTAATTCTAACATCCCTTTGTAAGCTATACCTTCCTCATCTTGATTGCTTCCTATGATGTTGTAGGTTCCTGGTAGTTGATCTATGGTCATTTTGTATTTTGTGTAGTTTGTTAGGATTTTAACAGATATGCCCTTATGTAGTTTACTGTACTAAAAATAGTATTTACTCTATTTCAGTTATACTAAAATCAGCAAATAACACCTCTTCATCTCTAAGGTCTTGCGCATTTATTAAACTCCTATAGATTCCCCATTTAGGTCTTACAAAACTGGCGTCTGCCCTCCAGTTTACAATTGAAGCATTTGAATAGGTAAATAAAACAGTACCGTCACTTACTTTTTTTATCTCAATGTCATAAGTTCCCGATGTGCCATATTTTATGGTTTCAGTAACTTCTAACCAAGTATCTATAAAATTAGCTAGATTAGCTTCTGCGATGTTAATTTGGGTATCCGTTTCAGCATATCGTAATTGCAATTTATCAGGACTCCCTTTCTTGGCAGATAACGTATACATTGGCATGCTTGCTAATGATCCACCTACTGACTTGAGTTGATGTAAATGTGTGAAATTTGTAGAGGATTGAAATCCTGCTTTTAATTTAAATTTCCATTTGTAAACCACTTTCTCATTCTCTATGCCTAATAAATTATCGGGTGATTGGTCATACGTTTTTATCTCATTTCGTTGTCTATCAAAATTGATACAGCGATCATTGTCTGGTGACGTATGAATGAAAAATCGAAAAACATTTGTATTCAATTCACTATCAAATAACTCATCGATATGATCACCAAATTCGGGATGATTACAGTCTGGCGCTTCTATAGGGTCGTAACCTGGAGCCAACACTGAGGTAATTAAGCCATAAGTATTTCCTGGTCCATCAGCACTTAGAACAACTCCTTGCGGAATTGGATTTTCTATGTTTTTTACAAGCGCAATAGTGACTGAATTATTAGTTGAGTTTGGATCGTTGTATACACTCTGATTTTCTATTTTAAAAGCTATTGTTGCAATCACTTGAGTTGTATCTGTATTGAAACTTAGCTGTTTTTCGGTTTCACTCTCTAAAGCCATTCCGTAATTATAACTTATTGCATTTTCTAATTTTTGCATTAAATCTGCCCCATCACCCCAAGAAATTAAGCTTTCTGATGATAAAATAGAAATGTCTGTTGTCACTGGCTCTATAGTTTCATCATTTTCATTGTCATTGCAACTACTTAAAATGATTACTAACATTAAAAAGCATACTCTTATACTATTTAAAGGGTGTCTTATCATATGCTATTCATTTTTAAAATTACGCGCAACCTGTTTATGCCCAATTAGTCGTGTGGTTGGCTACTAATTTAGCAAATAAATCACAGATGG
Organism: Winogradskyella eximia; assembly: GCF_003386165.1. Taxonomy (GTDB): domain Bacteria; phylum Bacteroidota; class Bacteroidia; order Flavobacteriales; family Flavobacteriaceae; genus Winogradskyella; species Winogradskyella eximia. The sequence continues at coordinate 123,027 of NZ_QRDV01000007.1, forward strand.
TATATGTAGTAGTAATGTTTGCAAGTTGGCCAAGACCTAGCAAAATAATTAATATGAGTTTGGCAAATTGTTTTAATCCTTAATTAACGAAAAACTTAATTTGCTATTTATAGTATTAGCTATTTGGCTTTGATTTTTTTTAAAGTAATTCAGTTTTTATTAATTGAAACGTGAATTCTTTTCCTTCTCTCGTGACTGTAATAGAAACTGTGTCTGTTCCATTATCATAACCATCACGATAGAAACCACAATAGTCCTCTTCTGTAATGTTAGCATAACTTGTATCATCTATACGCACTATTTTATCCTCTTGCTTTAAAAATTGAGATGCACTCGACATTTCTACAATTCTATTTACGTAAATACCTTCATTTTCAAAAAGTGTAGAAAACCCATAACTTTTATAAGAATCGTTACCTGCTTTGGTAATTTCTATCAGTCTCAGCTTTTTCTTATTCCAGTTTAAGATGACTCTATAGTTTTTAAAGAATGCTAAACCTAAATTATTACCAGCTCCACTTTTTACCCTTGCATGTATATTATTAACCGTATGATTTCCAATTTTCAATTCATCAATATTTGTTTGGTAAAACGTTTTGTCCTGAGTACGTCCAAAGCCACCAAACGCTTTTTGAGTACCTCTTACATACCTTGTAATTAGATTGGCATCCCTTTGTTTTACAAAATAGTCTCCTCTTAATAGATTAGTTCCACCATTTCCAAAATCTACTGTATTATTTAGCACTTTCTGACCATTAATTTTTACTGTGACAGCTGGTATACCTGCTGTTCCTATATACATTTTAGAATCTATCGTTTCTGAAGGAATATCTAATTTACTTTCGTCATTAGCGATTGTAATTAACTGATTTTGAAAATCGAAATCCCAAACGGCTCTTCTCATTAAATTCGACCCAATAAATCCATCAATTTTAACACAACCTATTTCGGTTATTTTATTGAGATCAACGATACCAGCAATCGTATTTTTAAAATCAACATTTCCTATTTTAATATTACTAAGTCTTGTATATTCAGTTGAATTTGCAGTATCATTAATATCTTCTATGTCCTCTGCACCAAGCACTTTACTATTTAACTCCTCTGCAAATTCTTTTGTGATTAAGTTTGAAGACCCTGTATCTAAAATAAAATTATGAGCTTTACCTTGGATTTCTACTTCTAAAACAATCCAGCCACTAACATATGTAAAAGGAATGGTAGTTTTAAAGTTTTCTTGAAGCACATTACCTTGTTCTAATACTTTGTCAATTTTGGAACCTGCACAACTCATCAGCAATACTAGTAATGTAATAATTGAATAAAATAGTTGGTTTAATTTCATGATTAACGTTTTTTGATTGATCTTTAAATAGCATAAACAGTCGTTCATCCCTTCTTAATAATAGACGTTAATTTTTATGATATGGTTGCCTGAGTTGTTTTTTAATAATTCATATTTTAAAGCGAATTGACATAAAAAAACCTAACAAATAAGACAATAATACGTCTTACTTGTTAGGTTTTAACACTTTAAAGGTGCTTAATAGAATTATATTTTAATCAACTTCTTTTGATATAATTCACCTTTACTTGTACTAGCTTTAACGGTATAAACACCATTTGGTAAGCCTTGCACAGAAATTTGCTTGCCTTTTTTATCTATTTCACCTCCATTGAAACGTTTTACCATGCGTCCGGTTAAATCGTAAATCTCAATAGACTCAATCTCTGTCACCTCCTCAAAACTAAGCCATGCATATCCTGACGTAGGATTAGGCGAGAGCTTCATTAAATCAGACATGTTTTCTGGTCTTAATGGAACTTGTGGTGCCTCTGGTAAATACTGTATTAGTGTGGCTTTAGTTTCGGTACCACTATCATTTCTATAATTAGATATACCTCCACGACCTCTAAGATGAATACTTACCAAATCGGTTTCTCCATCGCTATACACTTGTACTCGTAATGCAGCAGCAGTTATTGTTGACTCATATCTGCCATCCCATTCGTAGATACCACTATCAATCCAGCCTCCTTGGCCTTCTTCTATAGTGATCCATTCGTCATTGTTTAAATAACTCACTCTCCACATCGCATTAGGTTGTGGTTGATTAGCATAAGTACCTCCAAAAGTAACATAGTTAATGGCTTTTGGTACTGTCCAATCTACTTGCCATACAAAACCATTATCTGCCTCTGGACGTCCTAAATTCTGCCCAAATGCTACACCATACTCATTCCAATCTGTTCTTATAAAATAATCATCTATAGACGGATCATATAAAATAGCTTGTGGTCTGCCACGGCCTTCAGATGTTGATCCTGTTACGGTTGCATCTTCCAAGAGTGCTAAGTTGATACTCTCATCTGGTTCATTTACTGCGGTACCATCACTTACCGTGACTTCCTTAGAAATTGTACCTACTAAACCATCGTTATCTGTAACTTGTAACGTTACTACATAAATCCCTGGAGATGCATAATTATGCACTACTATTGGTCCAGAATTAGAAGTATTACCATCACCAAAATTCCATTGGTAATTTACTATACTACCATCTTCTATAGTAGTACTACTATCAAAAGTAACATTAAGTGCATCTGTAGCAGCCGTAAAATTGGCTATTGGTGTACCTACAGGAGCCAAATACTGAATAAGTGTTGCCTTTGTAGCTGTATTACTATCATTTGTTCTATTAGAAATACCTCCACGGCCTCTAAGATGAATACTTACTAAATCGGTTTCTCCATCGCTATATACTTGTACACGTAATGCCTCTGCTGTTATTGCTGGTGATGCTGTACCATCCCATTCATAAATACCACTATCTATCCAGCCGCCTTGGCCTTCGTCTAACGTTATCCATTCCTCATTATTGAGGTAACTTATTCTCCACATCGCATTGGGTTGTGGCTGATTATAATACGCGCCACCAAAAGTAACATAATTAATCGCTTTTGGAGTAGACCAATCTACTTGCCATTTAAAACCATTATCTGCATCTGGACGCCCTAGATTCTCACCAAAACCAACTCCGTATTCATTGTAATCGGTTATTATATGGTAATCATTAATTAAAGGATCATAAAGTATAGCCTGTGGTGTACCACGACCGTTAGAAACAGAACCTGATAAAATAGCTTCATCTAAAAGTGCTAAGTTGCTGTTTTCATCTGGGTCGTTGTCTGTAATTGCACTTGGTGCATTTACATTCACTATTCTAATAACTTCAGTGGCAGCATTACCAGCAGCATCAGAAACATTATAAGTTACGGTATAATTACCTGCAGTGCTTGTATCTATTGCTGAGGCATCTATAATAATAGTATCCGTAAGATCTCCATCTACGTCATCTAGTGCTGTAGCGCCAAACTCTTCGTAAGTATCGCCTACATTGAGTTCTATAGGGTTATCGCCAAGTAAAGTGATTATTGGTGCTGTCTCATCAATTATATCAGGTCCACACTTATAAATTGAAAAAGTGATATCAGCATTAGCGTCGTGGTGATAAAAGGTACCATCATCGTTTAATTGAAAGGAAGCTCCATCAGGGTAAGGGTTTGCCCATGGTGTAGAATTTAATGCATATCCGCCATATCCATGATAATCATCATACGTTTCTGGAGTAAGTATAAAATAATAATTATCTCCTGGTATAAGACTTAAAGTGTTAGCAAATTGAAACTGCACTTCATAACCACTATTTGATTCCTCACTTGAAGCTTGTGCATAAATAGAAGAAGAAGCAATAACTGGATCTAGTCCATCCGTAGTTAATCCTTTATAAAGTTTTAAAGTGAATTTATAATCTGCTCTCAAATCGAAAAATGCTAAAGTAATGCCATCTATTTCGTTAACACCTATAGGTACAACAAAAGATTGACCAAAGCTCATACGTTCCCAAGGAACCGAGGCAATACCACCGGTCCAAACGTTATTTTCAATTTGAGGAATTCTATTTATACAAGGTTCAATAAATACTAATGTATCATTTACATTTACCATTCTAGTCACTTCTGTAGCTGCATTAGCAGCAGCATCAGATACATTATAGGTTACCATGTAATTACCTGCAGTACTTGTATCTACTGCTGAGGCATCTATAACAATAGTATCCGTAAGATCGCCATCTACGTCATCTAGTGCTGTAGCGCCAAACTCTTGGTAAGTATCGCCTACATTGAGTTCTATAGGGTTATCGCCAAGTAAAGTGATTATTGGTGCTGTTTCGTCTATTTCAACCATCAACACCTCAACATTATCGGATGCTGAACCTGTACAACCACTTGCGTTTGTAAAAGTATATGTTAGCGTATGCGTATCAACTCCTGCTACTGCTGGGTCAAAACTATAGGTAAGTCCATTACCATCATCCGTAACACCAGGTCCAGAATATATACCACCTGTTGGCAATCCGCCACCAAGACCTGTCTGTACTCCTGCATCTTCATCTAGGTCTGCTGGTGCTGTAAAAGTTACTGTTGGTGAAGGTGAAATTGCTATAGTTGCAGCTGCACTAGATACCGCAGTACAGTCATCAGATAAATTATCTGGGGTTGTATTGTCTGATTTCACAACTATTCTGTAGAAATAAGCGTCTGGTACGGTTGGTGTCACTGTTACAGTAGAGCCTGTTGCACCTACTATGTCTTGCCATGGCGTACTAAAATCTGATGGTAAGAATTGCCATTGAAAACTTAGGCTACCATTACCTGTAAACTCAGATTCTAATAGAAAACTATCCGTACTGCCTTCACAAACCTGTAAATAAGATTCTCCATTTACTGTAGTGGTTTGTATAGCTACTTCGCATATAGGAGTTTCATCTACATCTGTAACATTAATTGATAAATTCTGGAGGGTCTGTGCACCTTGAGAATCTGTGATTAGAACTCTTATATTATAGCCATTATTTCCACCATAATCCTGTGGGTTTTCAAAATCAGGAGCTACAGTAAAAGTAACCACGCCTGTATTAGCTTCAATATCAAACAAATTACGATCAATTCCATCAATAGTCGATATTGCATATGTTAAATCTAAGCCTGCAAGATCATCTTCCACATCTGTAGCATCAACATTATAAGCAAATGTTTGATTTTCTTCTACAGATACGGTAATATTATTTCCACCTACTGCCACTGGTGGTGTATTACTCGCAACCGCAAACACCTCAACATCATCTGATGCTGAACCTGTGCAGCTACTTGCATTTGTAAAAGTATATGTTAGTGTATGCGTATCAACTCCTGCTGCTGTTGGGTCGAAGCTATAAGTTAGGCCGTTACCATCGTCTGTGACACCAGAGCCACTATAAATACCACCTGTTGGTAATCCGCCACCAAGGTTTGTCTGTACTCCTGCATCTTCATCTAGGTCTGCTGGTGCTGTGAATGTTACCGTGGGATTTGGGTTCTCTACAGTTGTAACAGAACCTGTACCTATACATCCATTTTCATCAGTAACTGTAACTGTAAATGTTTCGGCTGTATTTACAGAAATGGTTTGCGTAGTTTCACCAGTTGACCAAAGGTAATTTGTATATGCTCCAGCGTCTAAAACGGTTGAGCTGCCTGTACAAAAATTAGTTGCACCGCTTATTGTGGGTGTTGGTAATGCATTTACCGTTATTTCCACATATGTTTGGTTACTATATGAGCTTGCACAACCATTATAAACATTTAGACTTGATAAAGCATATGTAGTGTCACTTGTTGGATTTACGTCTATACTCCAAGATCCATTTCCTGAGCTATCCACAAAAATATAATCAAAATTACCGTTAACATCTTCTGACGATATTGTTAGACTCCAACCCTCATCATCACCTGATTGAAGACCGATTAACGTTACAGTACCGCCTATTGTTGTACCGTTTCCGTTGCAAATATTACTACTACCAATAACCTCTAGTGTTGCTATTGAAGGATTAGAAACAGTAAAGGAAGGGGAAAAAGCACTTTCGCTATTGCCGTCGTAGGCTGTTGCTTGCACAACATCTCCTGGTGAAAAACTAGGGTTAAGAGGGGCAAGCCAATAATTTTCATTACTATTGTTAAGATTGTAAACCGTAGCTGTAGAAGCTATACTGCCATTTTTATATATTCTAATAATAGTGCCAACTGGATTAGATGTAAATCCATTTAAATATACACTACTAGCGCATATAGGACTATTAAGAATTGTTGGGACTTCTAGTGTGTTGCTCACAGCCATAATATCCACGTTAATATTATGGAACCCAAAATTATTTAAATCAGAAACTCCTGTTGGAGTAATTTTTACCTGAGAAATATCTAGAGCATTAACCGGATTAGAGGTCACCAAAGTTCCACTACCTACACCATAGGTAGTAGGATTAGAAATAACATCACCATCTTGATTTGTAACTGATATAGTGCCTTGTCCAAGTGTATCATAATCAATACTATTAAGACTGAAGTTTGTAGGGCTTCCATTCTTCGTAATAGATAACGTGTAAGGCGTCAATGGATCTATAGCACTTAAGTAAAATATAAGATCTCCTCCTCCAAGATGATCGAGCTCTTCATTACCGGAATGAAAAACAGTTAATACATAAGTATCGCCTCCACTAACAATCGTTTCTGTAATACTTGTACCATTATCAACAGCTGTATCAATCGTAAAATTCAAGTTTTGAGCATTACTTTGCCAACTAAAGGCAAGCATTACCAACAGTAAAAACTTTGTTATGCCGTTACGAGCGAGATGAATTGCATCTTTATCGAAAATTGAAAAAGAGAATTTCTTGTTTTGAAATTGGAATGTTGTTTTTGTTTTCATACTAAGATAATTGTTTTAGTTCAACAGAAAACACTTCTAAATACTGAAAATGCACAAAAGACCACACCAGTTTATGGTGCAGCCTAAATGCAATTTCTCTATGTAAATTGTGTTGTAATGTTGAGGGTTGATTAATTAATAGCTTGTTAAAATTAAGCATTAAAAATCAGTAAATCAGACCCTTATAATAAAAAATCGACGAATTGTATTAGAAATCGGTTTTGTAGGAATTGTTTTCTGTAAAAAGTAAATAAATGCGTTTAAATAAGGTCCAAAATACTCTTAAAAGCCACCAAAACACCCCTTAAAACACTGAAAACAAATGCTCTATTTTAAAATAAATGCTTAAACTAAAATTTACCGACTAATGCATTAACGCTTTCGATTGCGATTAGTAGGACAACTACGACAACGCGACATGTAGGTAAGCGAAAACTCGTACACTCCATTGGTATTCCCAATTTTTGAAATATTGGCATCATATGACAACCCGAATCTAAAATTGGTGTATTCTAATCCTAGAAATCCATTTAATGAGGTGACCAAATGGCTGTTATTATCATTACGGGCTGGATTTGTAGCTGCTGTAAGACCTAATAAAAATTGATTCACCTGAAACAAAGTACCAACATCTAAACGGTTATACTGACCTTGTTGCATGTAGTTCACTGTCATCATTATATTATAATCTATCATAAACGGAAAACGATAATTACCATGTATAGAATAAAAGATGTCTAAGGGTACATTTTCATCTCTTAGGAACGAAATATTTGGTCGGTTTAAGTGTTTTGCCGAAATCCCAAACCAGTATGTGGTACCGTTGTAGCCCTGTTTCTCGAAAACAAAACCAGAAGACACATCGAAAAAGAATACATTTTCTGTATTACCACTAAATGGATCTACAGAGACAGAAGCAATTTCTCCTGTATTAATATTAATTTGATCGGCAAGCGTTAAACTTTTAAACCCAATATCTTTAAATCCAAAACCAACTTCTATCGCTGGTCTAAAATACCAACCACCATTAAGATTTACACGATGCATATAATTTACATTCGCTTGATAATAATTATAATTGCTAAACGATTCATTTTGCCATAATGCACTAAACCCTATTCCTGAACCTGAGGCATTTTTGTTTTCGTAAGATTTATTGATATAAAAATATTGTGTTCGCACTTTTAAACCTAAGTTAGGCCATTGCGTTCTGCTTAGCAGACCTGCACTAATTCTGTCATTATCCTCAAAACCAGAAAATCCTGGATTTATGGTTTCTTGTATATAGTTAGACTGTGTAAATATTGGGTCTTGAGCATTAGAATTAAAACCTAATAAAACCGCTATAATGATTGTAATTTGTGTTCTTAGTGTCATTCTGGTTTTATTTGATAAATATAAAAGCTCCTTGTTTTTTAATCTCATTTCCGTAGAAGGTCTTAGCTGTAAACGTGTAATAATAATTACCATTTTCGGCTTCTTCATCTTTTACTTTTCCGTCCCAACCTCTAATAGCATCTCCTGTTTCATTATAAATTAGACTTCCCCAAGTATCGTAAACATTCATTTCTAAACTATTAAGTCCAATAAAAACAGGACCGAAGAAATCATTAATGCCATCGTCGTTTGGTGTAAAAGCATCTGGCATTACCAATTTGTAGCCTTCTTCAATGATTAGAGTAATTGTTTTTTGGTACACACAACCATAAGGATAAGTAACCGTTTGTATTACCACATAACTGCCTGGAGTAAAATACGTGTGAACAGGGTTTTCTTCCCCTGAAAAACTACCATCTCCAAAGTCCCAGAGAATGGTTTCGTATTGTCCTGTAGCTGTATTTATAAATTCAATAGGATCTTGAATAGCATAAAGGCCGTAGTTTAAAAAGCCGTAAGACGTGGTATCAAAACCTGCATCTCCTAAGACCGTTAATTCTACATTAAATGTGTAATTAATTGAACAACCGAAACTGTCCGTGACTTCTAAAATGACTAATCCATTTTCGTCTGTAGTCATCAATTCATTATTAGGACCACTAACAGTGCCATCAGACCAATTGTATTGAAATGGAGGTACTCCTCCACTTGCCACAGCTACAAAAGTTTGATCTATAGTTTTGGTATCGCAATTGACCTCAACTTGTTCTTCAACATTTAAAACCAATGGCTCAAAACGTGTGACCTCCCAACTGCCATCTACCATACAACCATTAGCATCCGTAACCGTAGCTGTATATGTATTTGGTGGTACGTCACTTAAATCTTCTGTAATTGCACCATTAGACCAAGCTACATCAAAAGGAGGTGTTCCTCCTTGTATAAGCAAATTAACAGCTCCGCTATTGGTATCTTCACAATCTAAAGCATTAACAATTGTCGCAGAAAGCTCTAATGGTAAAATATTAAATATGGTAAAGCTCTCTTGAATAACACAAGGTATACCATCCGTAATGGTTACCGTATATGTACCAGGACCTAAATTATTACGCTCTGTACCAGCTGTAGCATCATCATCCCAAACCAAATTGATAGGGTCAATGCCACCGACAAAATTCAGCGTTATGCTTGCGTCATTTTCACCAGCACAAGTCATTTGTGTGATTTCAGGATCTATTAAAAAAACAGGTGGTTCATCTAAAACCACAGGAAACTGACGTTCGCAATTTTCCGCATCTGTTATGGTTATTGTATATGTTCCTCCAGATAAATTGGTTTGACTATTTCCGGTGCCTAAATTACTCCAAGCGATTGTGTAAGGAGCTACTCCACCCGAAATAGAATTAATTGTTATAGAACCATCATTATCTCCATAACACACTATTTGTGTGACACTGAGATCTATTTCAATTTGGTCATTTTGAAGAATTTCTACTTCTAAAGTTTCCACACAACCAGAATTATCTGTAACCGTGAGGTTGTAAATTCCTGCAAATAATGTATCTATGTTCTGATTTGTACTCGAAAAACCATCTGGTCCAGACCAGTTATAACTATAATCTGTACGACCACCAATAACGTTTACCGAAATTGCGCCTGTAGCATCACCAAAACATAAGACATCTGTTTTAGCATCTAATGTTACTTCTAATTCATCTGGTTCTTCTACGCTAAAACTAAGTGCTATTGGTCCACAAGAATTAAAATCTGTAACAGAAATAACATAATCTCCTGGCCCAAGATTAGATATATCCTCGTCTGTAGAAAATGGATTTCCATCTAAAGTCCAAGTGTAAGCATAAGGTGGCGTACCGCCTGAAACATCTATTCCTATTTCACCATCATTTGCAGCGAAGCATGAAATGGTTTCTACATCGAAATCTACCGTACTAAAAACCAATTCATCTGGCTCAGTAATTGTTATAATTTCTGTGTACGGACAACCACCATCATCTTGAATATCTAAAGTATATGTACCAGCTTCAAGATTAAAAATATCTTCGTCTGTGCTTGAAAAACCGTTGAGTCCTGTCCAAGTGATGTTATAGGCATTGCCTGTTGTAAAAGGCACACCTCCAACTATGGCAATTTCTATGGCTGCTGTATTAACTTGAAAACATAAATTGTGAGTGACTGTGGATGTTACGGAAATTGAAGGATTAACTGTAACCACGACTTCAAAATCCATACCTGGACAATTTCCTGAAACTGGTGTTACAGTATATGTTACTGTAGCAGGAGTTAATGTTGCGTTTTCTAATAATTGAGATACCGTTGCTATTGGCACCAATTGCTCAGTTGCTCCTGTAATACTTCCTGCAGGACTAACCACTGGAGTCGTCCATGTGTATAATGTATTTAATGGCACAATATCACCCGTATTGGTTGTGTCTGGAATAAATTCAAATGTGTTACCACTACAAATTAATATAGCTGCATCATCTATAATTGGTGTTTCATTGACTATGATTTCTGCCGTGTTAGATATTATCTCTGTACAACCACCAGAACTAAACGTGATTATGGCATAATAATACGTTGTTCCTATTGACGTTACATCAGGATTATATGTCGCTGAATTTGCGCCTGTAATAGCTGTTCCTGTTGTGGTATCATCTACAGGGTTTAAATACCACTGATATGTTGCTGTTCCTGTTCCATTAGTATAAGCTACAGTTAATGCAGACGTGGTTTCACCCAAACATAATTCATCTGAAATAGGTTGAGTACTAAACTGTGCTCCAGCACTAATTTCAACCTCAGCTATAGCACTTGTAACTTCACAGCCTGAAACATCTTGAGTTACTATACAGTAATAATAAAGCGTCCCAACAGCAGTTGTTGGAGCTGTATAAATGCTGGAGGTTGCTCCTGCTATTAATGTCCCAGAAGTCGTATTGTTTACCGTATTTACATACCATTGGTAAGATAAACTTCCTAAGCCTCCAGAAACAATAACTTCTAAATCTTGAACAGGAGAATTTTGACATAAACTTTGAAAACCAAATGGTTCTGTAGTTACCACAGGATCGGTAACCACCTCAATTTCTGAAATATCACTTATGAGCATTGAACAACCATTAGATACAAATGAGACTTCAACATAATAATAAAACGTCCCAACCGTATTGAACACTGGAGGTGTATAATTTGAAGCTGTTGCACCAGAAATTAATGCGCCACCAGTATTACTATTTGTACTATTACTAAACCATTGATAGGTCGCAATACCTGAACCTCCAGAAATAACCACTGACAGTTCTTCTGAAGTACCTCCAACACATATAGACTGAGTTACCAAAGGTTGCGTGTCTATTTGTGGAGCATTAGCGACTTCAATTTCTGCAGTGTCGGAAATAATTTCGTTACAGCCACCAGAAGAAAACGTAATAATAACGTAATAATAAGTAATGCCTACTGTATCTGTTGGCGGAGAAAATGTTGCTGATGTAGCGCCTGCAATAGCAGTACCTGATGTGGTATTATTAGCTGTATTTTCATACCATTGGTAAACAGGAGTGCCTATGCCTTGGTATGCAACGGATAAATCTGCGGTTGTACCATTTTGGCATACTCCATTAGATATCGGCTGCACCGTAACTAATGGTGCAGGTTCTACAGTAATCACAAAATCTAAAGTCGCTCCTTCACAACCATCAATATCTGGTGTCACAGTATATTCTAAGTTAATTGGATTGGTTGTTGTATTGATTATGGTTTGTACCGGAATTGTATTAGACGTTCCACTTGGTATATAACCTGTAAGTCCTGCAGGACTATTAGAAACCCAATTGAATGTTGTACTCGCATCATCTGAGGTTAAATTAATAGCAGCAGTTGATGCACCAGAACATATAGTTTGTAAAGTATCTGTATTAGTAATTGTAGGAGATTCGTTAATAGAGAACATTTCTGTTTCTGTGGTTGTTCCACAACTATTAGTCACACTAAATGTAATGGTATAATCCCCTACCGTTGTATAAGTTATAGTCCCAGGATCTAACTGATCTGAAGTTGCTGGTGTACCTCCTGGAAACAGCCAACTATAGATTATAGTGTCTGATGCTGGTGCACAAGTATCAACAACAGCCACAGGAATAAAAGTCAATGAACCACAGGCATCTTCAATTGGATCTAAGGTTGCAGTTGGTGGTTGTTTGACTTCAATAAATTGAGAGGTTATAAAATCTCCACAAGAATTTGTAGCAGTCATCACTAGCTCATACGTTCCTGCTGTATCAAATTGAAACGATGGATTTTTAGAATTTTCATCTGTGCCATTTGTAAAACTCCAAGATTCTGAAGTGCCACAAAATTCAGAAGTATAAATAACTTCCCATGCATATGTTGGAATAATACAACTCACAGATTCATCAGTAGAATTTGTTACCGTTACAGCTAATGGTGAACAACCTTCATCAACATCTGTAGTAAAAACAGGATTCAATGGAGCTTCAATGCAAATTTCTTGGGTAATAGGCGCTGTTATACCACAATAATTCTCAGCATATAACGAAATCGTAAAAGTGCCAAACGTGGTATAAGAATGCACAGGTTCAAAATCCGTATAGGTTGTACCATCTCCCATATCCCAATACCAATTGGCATTTGTTGTACAATTAATATTGAAACCGCCTATAGACGTATTAGTAATTGGTACATTTACATTAATACAAGCACTCTCTTCTATTTCAAAACTAACTTCAGGTTTTTTATAAACCGTAATAGGACCTGCTGTTAAATTAGATGTTCCACAAGATGTAATAATATCTAAAAGAATTGTATAACTAGAATTTGGACAGTTAGATTCGGTATAAGTATGCGGAATAGGAAAATTGTCAGATGCAGCCGGATTAGCACTGTTGTAATATGTTGAAGCTTCTAAGTCTCCTTGAGTTAGAATAAACGTTGTGCCATCACCAAAATCAATATCATATAATGTATCAGGAGGATTCTCTCCCCAATTACTGATTTTAAACTCTAATGGACTTACAGGTAAGCATAAATCTACAGTGCCTCCAGGTGTTACTATACCACCAGTAGGATTGCTAGAATTACTAACTAGATACGATTTATTTGTAACACAACCGTTAGTACCTGTCGCGCTAATTACCATATTAAATGAGCCCAAAGTTAAATAGGTATGTGCAATAGGAAACGTTATATCACTTTCTGAATTTCCGTCACCCCAATTTATCGAATATGATGTCACACAACTATCTGAAACCGAATCATTCTCAACCGTAATACTATATTCTATTGTAGTAGCATTACAATTTTCAAAAGGAGTTCCAAAATTAGCGTCTGGGTCAATAAAATTAATATTTGGTCTTTGCTTAACCGTTATCGATTGAGAGGTGGTACTAGCCTCTCCATTATCGTCTGTTACTGTAAGGGTAACATTAAAGTTTTGTGTGCCACATCCAAGTGCAATAAAGGAATGATTAGGATTAGCTTGCGTCGAAGTGCCACCATCACCAAAATTCCAAGCATAATCAAAAGGACCGTTACCCGTTACTGTAGAAGTAAAGGATACACTTTGACCAGAACATACATTATTATTGTTAAAAACAAAACTGACAGTTGGAGGAGCTACATCGTAAGCTCCAACTCTCTTATTATCACTAGTGTTATTCAGAGCAATTGCTGAACTAACGATAATAAAAAAAATTAGAAAAAAATTAATATACTTTTTATTCTTCATACCTCAATAATTAATTTATTATCATTTCTGAATGACTACTTTGAAACAGAATAAATTTTAATAACTATTATATTATTGAGCATAGAACTATAGCAAAGACCAATGCTTAAAAGCAAGTAATCTTATTTTCCCCCATAAATATGTAATAGCTAATTACTTAAAGGTTTTCAAAGTAGTTAAATTCATTTTAATCCTAACTTAAAAATTTTAACTTTTCGATAAGATTAAACTTTTAATCTTTGAACAACACAATACAAATAAAAATAGAAGTATAATTCTAAATTACATATTTTCAATTAGTTAATAAAACAATTATAACTTGTTAATTTATGCAATCACAAATAGTTCTAATTCATATTTTAAATTATCTAAAATATATAACCAGAAATTGCTAAAGTTGATGATCTCAAATAGAAGAAAGGCCTCCGTATAAAACCAGCTCATAAAAATATTATAACCTCAAAAGCATACCACAAGTTTTCTATTTATAATTTACGAATTCGAAATTCCTCCATTTATTGATAAAATAAACGTTTGACAATTCAAAAAACAAGTAAACATACCCACCAAAAACAATTGATTTACAGTTTTTTAGACTCAATATTAAAAATTTTTAACATTAAAAAACGCTGTGTTCATCTGAGTTTTAAGACATAAATTCGTGGTAATTCTTATAAAGAATTACATTTCAACGGATTTATTTGCGTTTTAAGGATAAAAAATGTATGTTTGTCGAATAATTTAGTCCCAAACTAAAATTTAACCGCTTATGATCAGTATTAATATTTTACTGAAACGTTTTACACTATGCTCTATACTTATGTATAGTCTTAACGTTATTGCACAGACTACTGCAACAGATAGTTTCAGTTCCGGTTGGAACAACAGGTATGCTATAGATTCTAATTCAATAATTCCGAATCTTAACATTTCTAGTTCTGATAGCAATGGAATTCAAAATGTCCCTGAAACCGAGAATTCCACGTTTAGTTTACCTAGTAGTATAGATGGAAAACTACAACTCTATTTTGACGGCATAGATGATTATGTAGAAGACGCCACTTTAATAAGCGAATGGTCTGAAATTACACTCATGGGATGGATAAAAACTGACTCTTCGGGATCAATGGTCCAAACTATTTGTGGTCAAGATAATTTTTCTTTATTTCTAGTATTTAATCGTTTAGTCGTTAAAGCTAACAACACCACATTAACTTATACTACAGCACTACCAAACAATCAATGGATTCATGTTGGTGCGACATACAGTGATACTGAAAATAGATTAAAACTTTATATCAATGGAAAAGAAGTAGGTCATAAATCTCTTAATGGACCACTTAATACAGATACGACCCCATTTTACATTGGTAGAAGGCATAACGGATCCGATAAATGGTTCTATAATGGTAACGCAGATGAAATTAGACTTTTTAACAAAGCACTTTCAGATGATGAAATTCAAAAACTAGTTTACCAAGAGATTGAAGATAATGGGAAAGTTCGTGGTACGGAAATATCCAGAGATATCAGTAGTCTTTCTTGGTCTAACCTTATAAAATATTATCGTTTTGATAGCTTTAGAGGTAACATTACAGATAATTTAACGACACCTGGTATTGATGTTGGTACAGGTGCTTCGCTTCACAATATTTCTTCCTCTCAAATTCAAGCGCAAACGGCACCAATGCCATTTGTTACTCAGTCTAGTGGAGACCTTGTTTCGTCTTTAACTAACACTTCTGCTGGAATTAACGGCTCTGATGCTATAAATTATGATTGGTCTATTGTTAAGATTGCTCACAATGGAGTAAACTACAATCACAGCCAAAAACATTTGGGCTTAATTGTAAATGAAAATGATGCGAGCTCTAATCCAATAAAATATGATATCACCAACGACTCTGAACTTAACGTGTCTTGGTATTTAAAACTAGACGGAACTATTGACTTAGAAGGAGAATCTCAATTAGTTCAAGGCGATGAAAGTATATTAGAACCAACGAGCAAAGGTAAAATTGAACGCGACCAACAAGGCACTGCAGACATGTATACTTATAATTATTGGTCTTCACCTGTAAAAATCCAAAACTCAGCCTCAAACAATTTTAGGATTTCAGATGTTATGAACGACGGTTCTGATGCTAACAATCCATCGCAAATTAATTTTTCATCATCAGGTTATGATGGTGCGGCAACTAGCCCTATCAAAATAGCAGATTATTGGATTTGGAAATATGCCAACCTACCCACAGGAACATATTCTGCGTGGCAACACGTTAGACGAACTGGTACCATATTTCCTGGAGAAGGATATACTATGAAAGGACCTGGAACAGGTTCTGTTTCAACACCTCAAAACTATGTGTTTTCTGGAAAACCTAATAATGGTGATATTAACCTAACTTTGGCTGCAAATAATGACTACTTAGTAGGTAATCCCTACCCTTCTGCTATAGATGCTAATCTATTTATTTTAGATAATGGTCCCGAGTTAGACTATGATAATATGCCAGTTACAGATGCAACACCTTTAATTAGTGGTACACTTTATTTCTGGGAACATTGGGGAGGAGGCTCACATTACCTGCAAGATTATCAAGGTGGTTATGCTACATACAACTTCTCTGGAGCTGTTGCTGCAGCTTATAAAGGTGATAACTACCCAGAATTAGCTGCTGGAGGTATCCCTACAAAAAAACCAGGACGTTATATTCCGGTTGGACAAGGTTTCTTTGTTACTGGTGAAAACTCCGGAACTATCAACTTTAACAACGCACAACGTGTTTTTAGAAAAGAAAATACCTCTTCTGTATTTATGAGAAGTGCAAATACTCAAACTTCTGAAAATGATGAGGCTACTGAAGAAGAAGATCTTAGAATGAAATTTAGAATTGGCTTTAATTCTATTAACACCATACGTAGACAATTACTATTGACCATTGACGACAACGCCACACCAAATGAAGATTGGGCTTATGATGGTAAATTAAATGAAACTCAAATAGATGATATGTATTGGCTTATTAATGACAATGCTTACATCATACAAGGTAGTAACGAAGCTGAGATTTCTACAGTATATCCATTAGGAATTAAAACAAATACTGATGGATTAAATGCCATAATGATTGACGATTTAGAACATGTGCCTGATGCCATGAATATATATCTACACGACATTGCACTAGATCTTTATCACGATTTAAGAGTCTCTGATTACGAAATTTTCTTGAATGCAGGAGAATATCTTAACCGTTTTGAAATTACATTTAGCACGCCTGAACAACTTTTAGGTATAGACGACCAAGTAGCCAACCAAATTGATGTTGTTTACTCAAATGACATTAAAAAAGTTGTGATTATTAACCCAAGTCAATTAGAAGTAAAATCTATTACGCTTTATAATATGTTAGGGCAATCCGTTTATTATAATGCTAACATAGTGCAAAGTAATTATTCGGAATACAACATTGAGAACTTAAGTGTTGGCACTTACATTATTAAGTTGCAAACCCAAACAGGCTCGCTAGTAACCAAGAAAGTTTTAATAAAATAATGGATTGTTTTTTGTTAGTGATAAGAAAGTCTCAGCCTTAATAAAAGCTGAGGCTTTCTTTATTTTAATACGTTTAGAAGCGCATTAAACTCTAATTTCTGCTGCTCACCAGAAACCATATTTTTTAATGTAAAAACTTCCGATTTTAATTCTTCCTCACCCATTATAACCACAAACGGAATGTTACGACGATTTGCATAATTCATTTGCTTTTTCATCTGTTTGCCAGAAACTGCTGCATCTGGAAACAACTCGGCTTTTACATTAGCTTGTCTTAATTTAGTTACGGCTCCCAAACTAAATAGGGCTTCTTTATCTCCAAAATTAATGAAAAGTACTTTTGTAGATTCTGCAATAGTAGATGGAAATAAATTTAATTCCTCTAAGACCAAGTAAATTCGATCTAAACCAAAGCTAATACCAACACCACTTGTATCTGGTTTTCCAAAAATACTAGTAAGATCATCGTAACGACCACCTCCACCGATAGAGCCCATTTTTACACCTTCAGGTACAGACACTTCAAAAATGGCTCCTGTATAATAATTTAAGCCTCTTGCTAACGTTACATCTAATTGTAGAGTTGCTGTTTTTAGTTTTAAGTTTGAAATGGCTGTGTTTATAAATTCGAGTTCTTCTATGCCTTTTAATCCAATTTCAGAAGTACTTAAAATAGATTTTAAACTTTCAATCTGATCACCAAAATCTCCTTTTAAAGTAAATAAAGGTTGAAGCTTAGTAATACCATCTTCAGAAATGCCTTTACCACGCATTTCTTCTTTTACTTTCTCCTCACCTATTTTATCTAACTTATCTAAAGCCACTGTAAAATCGATGAGCTTATCTTGTGCTCCAATGACTTCTGCAATACCAGATAAGATTTTACGATTGTTGATTTTAATAGTTACGCCTTCTAATTTTAAAGCTGAAAATACCGCATCATACAACTGTACAAATTCTACTTCTTGAAACAAGGATTTAGAACCTACTACATCTGCATCACATTGATAGAATTCTCTAAAACGTCCTTTTTGCGGACGGTCTGCACGCCAAACCGGTTGCATTTGGTAGCGTTTAAATGGGAATTCTATGTCGTTTTGGTGTTGTACGACGTAGCGCGCGAAAGGTACTGTGAGGTCGTAACGAAGGGCTTTTTCTGAAATTAAAGATGATGCCTTCTTAGAATCCAAAATATCTGAATCCATTAAATATGCTGTATAATAAAAAACAAATAGAGTTTCTCTAACTTTATTTTCATTATTCTGTAATATATTTATAATATCATCTTTGTAATCAATAAAAAAACTTAAAATTCTATCACTACTCCTATTGTTATCGATATTAGATTCTAATATGAATTGTTTTATTCTCGTATTATAATTTTCACTATTTATATCAGCAAGTTTATTTATAATTACATCCATTGCTTTGTAAAAATCAACAACAATAACACCTGCTTCACTTAATTTATGTTTGATTTCTTTAAAATAATCACCCGAATTCAAAATCTTAAAAATCAAGCGATCTCCTTCATCTCCATATTTACCCATTAAGGTTTCCGAGTTTTCAAAACTTGGCGTTTCAATAGGTTGAAATCCAAAAATTTGAAACTGTTCTTTTATCGTTTCCATGATATAAGAACGCTTCGCTACTTCTTCTGCGTTAAAATCTCTTGTGCCTTTTGGTATGCTTGGTTTTTGTGCCATAGTACGTCCTGCAAAAACAGGAATCTCTTTTAATGAAACTTATTTTAAAATTGAAATCTAATGCGCTCAATGAAGCATTTCAATTAACTTGATGTTGATTCAATTCGTCACAAAAATATTATAATTTTTAAAGGTCTTACTAAGATAATTGGTTTTTATAGTAACTTTATAGTGTTTAAGTCGTCTTATTGATTAAATAACCCAACAAACGCCACAAAAACTATGTTTTCATTAGCTAGAGAGAATATTAGAATTGCTTTCGATTCTATTAAAAGTCAACTGCTGCGTACCATTTTAACGGTATTAATTATCGCTATTGGAATTATGGCTTTGGTTGGTATATTAAGTGGTGTGTCTGCATTAGAAAATACTATTTCTAGCAATTTCTCTTCCATGGGTTCAAATACCTTTAATTTTCAGCGTTACGAGTTTACAGCAAGACGTCAAAGTAGTAGAGAACGTCAGAAAATAAATCCGGTAATTGACTATAGAAATGTGAAGGATTTTGAAGATAATTACAACTTTCCGTTTACCAAAGTGGCAGTTTCATTCTTTGGCACCTCTACGGCTGAGGTAAAATACGACAATAAAAAAACAGATCCAGAAGTTGGTGTGCTTGGTGCAAATGAATTTTATATTGAAAATGCAGGACTAGAGATTGAAAACGGTAGGTCTTTAAATGTTTTTGATGTAAAAAACAGTAATGCTGTTTGTGTTATTGGAAGTGATATACAAAAGGCTTTATTTCCTGTTGAAAATCCGGTTGGAAAAACCATAAGCATCAGAGGTTCTAAATTTAAAGTGGCTGGTGTACTAAAAGAAAAAGGCTCAACGTTTGGTAACAATCAAGATTTAAGAGTGATTTTACCCATACAAAAAGCACGTTCTATTTTTACCAATGCCAATATCGATTATAGCTTAAGTGTAAAAGTAGATAAAGCCGATATGCTTGATGCTGCACAAGAAGATGCCGTTTTAACCTTTAGAAATATTAGAGGATTGAACCCAATAGAAAAGGATGATTTTGGTATAGTACGTAGTGATGATTTACTAAATCAGGCCACACAAAACATCGATGCACTTTATGTCGCTGCATGGATCATTAGTATTATTACCATTTTTGGTTCTACAATTGCCTTAATGAATATTATGCTCGTTTCAGTAAGTGAACGTACCCGAGAAATTGGAGTAAGAAAAGCGCTTGGTGCTAAGAGTAAAACCATCGCATTTCAGTTTTTTATGGAAACTGTAATTATTGGCCAGTTTGGCGGAATTTTAGGAATTATACTCGGCATTTTAATAGGTATGGCTGTTGCAAAAGGTTTTGAACTTGAATTTTCCACACCTTGGGTTGCCATGATTTGGGCAACAAGTATTGCTTTTATTGTAGCTGTTGTTTCTGGTTTATATCCTGCAACGAAAGCAGCGAAGTTAGATCCTATAGAATCCCTTCGCTACGAATAAGAAACCTATTGGTATTTATGAAAGATTTCTTTATAAAACTCAATACCTTTTTTCGAAATATTCTTTTAGATGATGTTGATAAACCATACGGAAAACCACTACCGTATCACAGAAAATTTAATTCAAAAGAACGACAGAAAAAGGACATTAAGCACAAAAGAGCTAATGAACATAAACAGCAAACAAAAGGTTTTTAAGCTCCCTTAACCAAATTAGCAAAATAGGTAAACAATTCTCCTTTTGTAATATTTGCACCAGACTGAATCATTTTAAAAATATCTAAATGCTTATCTTCTGAATACTCTTTTTTCGCATTAAAAAACTCAACAGAATCAGACAATAAATTATCACGTAACCAATTAAAACCTTCTTTGGTTGTAAAATCTACTGCTTTGTTATCAATTCTTAAAGCAATTAAACGCATGCTCTTTTCATTACATTGAAACAAGTGAATTTGTTGCGGAGAAATATGCTCTAAAAATTCTACTTTACCTAAAACACCAAGCCAAACTAAATCACTAAAAACATCTAGTTCTTGCTCTGCTGTTTCTGGTTTGTTCTTTTTTATATCTTCCCACTCGTCTGCAGTAATAGATTGAGTGGCTAAAAAGTTGATGAATTCTTGGTGTAATTCTTCAAATTGTTCTTTTGTTAATCTTGAATATTTCATGTTCCGAAAATTATTCGTTTTAAAAATTAATTAATCGCATTAAAGGCTTCAAAAGGTCTATCAGTTGCCATAATATCAACTCCATCTTCTTTCCATTTCAAATATAATTTGTCTCCTTTTGCTTCTGCACTTTTATCTAAGTTCCCTAAAGTTCCCAGCATACAAAGGATATTATTATCGTGTAATCTTTTATATAGTGAGACATCTGATAAACGCGTACCTGTGAAGGCTAACATATTTTTAGTCGGAATATTTGCGTCTAACAAACGATCAAACTCTTCATTATTTCTGGCAGAAACAGACAACAATAAATCTGGAGCCAATTTGTAAGCTGATATTGCTTGTTCTACATTGTAAGTGATAATAATGCTGGTATCTTCAGCTTTTGCCTTTCTAATGGCCTTGATAACCGTTTCTTGGCCTACAGATCTTTTAATATCAATTGTTAAAATCACTTTATTCTTTACACACCAAGCTAATACTTCGGAAAATAATGGAATTTTAAAGGTTGTTTCATTGCCGTGATCATCTACTAAATTAAATTGCTTTAATTCATTGTAGGTTAATTCACTTACTTTTCCAGTTCCTGTTGTGGTTCTATCAATTGAATTATCATGTAATAATATAAGCTGGCCATCTTTGGTTTGCGCAACATCTACCTCATAGATGGCATAAATACTATCCTTAAGATAATTAATTGTTTCTAGGCAGTTTTCAGGGTAATTTAATAGCCCTTTTCCTCCACGATGAACACTAATATTTGGATAGTCTGTTTGAGATGCTCTAAATAATTCAATAAGTTTAGAAGACTCAATTTCTGAAGTCTTAGCAGATTCTTTAGCTTGTTTACAGCTAAATAAAGAGACTATTAAAAAGATAAAAAGAATATGTTTCATAAAAATACCTATTTAAGTCCAAAGAGGACTTAGTTTTTAAAGACTCACTGTATCTAAACGTGTAATAATCTGATAAAAAAAGTTATAAAAAAACCGCTTAGAAAACTAAACGGTTTTTTAAAATTGTAATAAAAAGATTATGCGTCAGCAACAACGTCGAAAGTTAAATCAACTGTTACCGCTCTATGTAATCTAATTGCAGCTTCGTACTGACCTAAACGCTTAATGTTACCACCATTGATAGAAATGAATTTCTTATCAACGTCGTGACCAGCGTTTTTGAATGCAGCTGCCAAATCCATATTGGTAATAGAACCAAATAATTTGTCACCAGCAGTAGCACCTGTACCAGCTTTCGCTGTTATTTTTATTTCTAAAGCTTTTATTGCTTCAGCTGTTTTTTCAGCATCTGCAATAATAGTTTTCTCTTTGTAAGCTCTTTGCTTTAAAGTTTCTGCTAATACTTTTTTAGCAGAAGAAGTCGCCATTATAGCTTGTCCTTGAGGAATTAAAAAATTTCTACCATAACCGTTCTTAACAGATACAATATCGTCTTTAAATCCTAAATTTTCAACGTCTTGTTTTAATATAAGTTCCATTGTTATGATATTTTATTTTAATAAATCAGCAACATATGGCATAAGCGCTAAATGTCTAGCTCTTTTTACAGCCACAGATACTTTTCTTTGATACTTTAAAGATGTTCCTGTTAAACGTCTTGGCAATAACTTACCTTGTTCGTTTACAAAACCTAATAACCAATCTGCATCTTTATAATCTACATACTTGATTCCAGATTTTTTGAAACGACAATATTTTTTAGTCTTAGACGTCTCGATATTTAAAGGAGTTAAATATCTAATTTCGCCGTCTTTTTTTCCTTTTGCTTGTTGTTCTATTGATGACATAATTATGCTTTTGCTTTTGCTTTAACTTTCAGTTTCTCTCTTCTTCTCTCAGCCCATGAAATAGCATGTTTGTCTAATTTCACAGTTAAGTAACGCATAAAACGCTCATCACGTCTAAACTCTACCTCTAAAGGTTCAATTGCTTCACCAGCAACAGTAAATTCAAATAAATGGTAAAAACCACTTTTTTTGTTTTGGATTGGGTAAGCCAACTTTTTCAAGCCCCAATCTTCTTTGGCAATCATCTTAGCACCTTTAGAAACGAGCATATCCTCGTATTTCTTTACTGTCTCCTTTATCTGATCGTCAGATAAAACGGGATTTAAGATGAAAACAGTTTCATAATGATTCATAATAAATAATTTTGTTTATTGTTAAAACGGGTGCAAAAATAAGCATTTATTCTATATTTGCCAACGTTTTCTGAAAGTAAAAATTATATTAATTTAATACGCTCAAAATTATGTTAATTTTTACGGTTTGTCGGTAATATTTGTTTTTTAACCGAATTTATCGTACTATTGTCGATATCTTAACCTAAAATTAATAATGTTATGACTTTAAACTGTGTAGTTGTTGATGATTCTGCGATTCAACGCCTCTCTATAGTAAAGTTAATTGAGAACCATTCCTCACTTAACCTTATTGCAGAGTACAGCAGTGCGTTAGAAACAAAAAACGGTCTTAATACCCATAAAGTAGATCTTATCTTCCTAGATATAGAGATGCCTGTATTAAACGGTTTTGAGTTGCTAGATGTGCTCAACAACAAACCCCAAATTATTTTCGTTACTGGTAAAACAGAATATGCTTTTAAAGCATTTAATTATGATGCCACTGATTATCTTCAAAAACCAATTACTAAAGAACGTTTTAATGTTGCCGTAGAAAAAGCTATTGAGCAACATAAATTAAAATTAGACTTTAATGAAACGGATGGCGAACATATCTTTGTAAAAAGCAACCTTAAAAAACGTAAGGTTTATATTAAGGACATTAAATGGATTGAAGCTTTAGGTGATTACGTAAAAGTAGTTACAGAAGAGAACAGTCTTGTTGTTTTATCTACAATGAAAGCTTTTGAAAGCGAATTGCCTGAAGGGAAGTTTTTAAGAATCCACAAATCTTATATTGTGAATCTTGATAAAATTGACCGATTTAACAGTAAAAATGTTGAAGTTGGTGCTTACGAAATTCCTTTGAGTCGAAATAAAAAGACCCAATTAGTTGATGCTTTAAATAATATGTAGATCATTACATTTACATTTTAAGCATTACATTATAATTTTAAAAAATCCTAAGCTACGGCTTAGGATTTTTTATTTCTAATAGTTGTCTACATTAATAATTACACGTACTGGTCTAAAATCTTTTACAGCATTAAAGCTATTATCAATTCTTTTAATTGCTTCTTTAGTTTTTACTAATGATTGTTGCTGAGGGATTTTTACCAAAATATTTTTGTGATATAAATTTCGGATTCTAGAAACTGGTGGGAATTCTGGACCTAAAACATTTGCCTTAAATAGTTGTTTCAAGGATTTTGCATACCAATCTGCTGCTAAATTTACACGATTATAATCTTTGTGTTTAAAGGTTATTTTAATCAACCTAAAAATGGGTGGATATTTAAAATTGTAGCGCTCATTCATCTGCTCTGCAAACATTTCCTTATAAGCATTTGTAGATACTTGTTGCAAAATATTATGATGCGGATTGTAGGTCTGAATTAAAACCTTCCCTCTCAAATCTGTTCGTCCTGCCCTACCCGACACTTGCGCCATTAATTGATAACTACGTTCGTGCGCTCTAAAATCTGGAAAGTTGAGCAAGTTATCTGCATTCATAATCCCAACTAACTTTACGTATCTAAAATCGAGACCTTTGGTTAGCATTTGTGTCCCAACCAAAATATCAACTTCACGCTGTTCAAAGCTGTTAATTATTTTCTCGAAACCGTATTTTCCTCTTGTTGTATCTAAATCCATACGTGCTACTTTCTTTTCAGGAAATAACACTTTTACCTCTTCTTCTATCTGTTCTGTTCCAAAACCTTTAGTATCTAATGTAGAATTTCCGCAAGCTTGACAACTTTTAAGCATGGCAGAATTATAACCACAATAATGACAACGCAATTGATCTCTATATTGATGATAGGTTAAACTGACATCGCAATTAGGACATTGAGGTGATGTTCCGCAAGTGGTACATTCTATAATAGGAGAAAATCCTCGTCTATTCTGAAATAATATAATTTGAAAGCCTTCCTCTAGCGTTTCTGTCATTTCCTCAATTAGTCTATCACTAAAATGACCTTTCATGCGTTTACGCTTGTACTTATCTGCTAAATCTACTAGCTCAATATCTGGCATTAACACATTGTTGTAACGTGTATTTAATTCAACCAAACCATATTTGCCCTGACTCGCATTAAAATAACTTTCTAAACTTGGGGTTGCTGACCCTAAAAGTGTTTTTGCTTTAAATATATTAGCTAATACAATGGCAGCATCTCTTGCATGATAACGTGGAGCAGGATCAAATTGCTTATAAGACGACTCATGCTCTTCATCAACAATAATTAACCCTAAATTTGTAAATGGCAATAGCAATGAGGAACGTGCTCCTATAATTACTTGGGCTTTTTCTGAATTAGCCAACATATTTTGCCAAACTTCTACCCTTTCGTTGCCTGAATATCTAGAATGAAAAACAGCGACTTTCTCTCCAAAATAATCTTGAAGTCTATTTACTAATTGTGTAGTTAGAGCAATTTCTGGCAATAAATACAAAACTTGCTTACCAATTTCTAGTTGCTTTTGAATGAGCTGAACATATATTTCGGTTTTCCCAGAAGAGGTCACACCATGTAATAAAGCTACAGACTTTTCTTTAAAAATAGCTTCAACCTCATTATAAGCATCTTGTTGAGCTTCACTTAATCTTTTAGCATCTTCATCTCCATCACCTTCAAACTGCACGCGATCTACTTGAATGTGGTATTCTTCTAAAATTTGTTTATCTATCAATGTTTTTACAATAGAAGCTGATGCTCCACTCCGCTCAGTTAATTCTGAAACTTTAATGGGTTGCTTTAGTGATGCCTCCATTGTAAATAAAGTTAACACCACTTCGCGTTGTTTTGGCGCTCTACTTAATTCCTCTAATAACTCTTGTAATTTTTCTTGTGTTTTATGGTTGTGATGCAACTTTACATAACGCACTAATTTTGGTGTGTATTTTTCGTAAAGTTCCTCTTGTAGATGTATTACACCTTTTTTTACTAAATCATTGATAATAGGCAATACCCGCTTTTTATCTAAAATAGAAACAACATCATTTATTTTTAATGAAGATTGATGCTGTAATGCCTCATATATTAAATATTCTTCGTCTTTTAATTCTGATTGCTCAACTGTTGCCTTTTCATTTTTTGAAATAATAGTTTCACTCTCTAAAAGAAAAGCATTAGGCATTGCAGCGCGCATCACCTCTCCCAAACTGCACATATAATAATCAGCAATCCACTCCCAATGCTTTAATTGATGAGATGTAATTACTGGCGAATCGTCTAAAATTTGATGAATCGTTTTGGCATCATAAGCCGTTGGAGGGTTTTGATGAATTGTATAAACTAAAGCTGTATAGATTTTACTTTTTCCGAAAGGAACAGCAACTCTCATTCCTGGTTTTAAGAATTGAGATTCTGCTTCAGTGATGTGATAGGTAAAAGCCTTTTGAAGCGGAATTGGTAATATGACATCTATAAAATGTAGCATACTCCAAAAGTAATGCCTTTAAATAAAAAAACCACCTCTTATGAGATGGTTTTATATCAAAATTTAATTTAGTTTGTAAAAAAAGAATCACAGCTTAAAAGTCGAAATAATAATGCACACTCGCACCATAAGAAAGACCTGCAAAACTATCTATTCCATTGCCAAAATCACCGCCTACATAACCTAGTTCACCACTAAAAGTTAGACCTTCAACAAAGTCTGGAATTTCACATTCTACTCCGCCACCCAATCCAAAACCAATAGTATTAAAGGAATCCGAATAGCCATAATAATCATACTTCACAGTAAAATAACTTAATTGAGCATATCCATAAGGCTTAAAGAAAAAAGAATCACCAAGGATATCAAAATTATAAAGGTATCTACCAGAGACTCCAAAAGAAAAACTAGTAGAATCATAACCATACGATGCGCCACCCAAAATCAATTGTGCAGCATGGGTTTCAGTAAAATTGTATTTGGCACTTAACCCATAAGCAGGATAAGAAGAGGCTATTCCTGCTCCTAAAACACCTGGCTCAGCCATGCGTTGAGCATGTGTAGTTGATAAAAAAGCAAAACTAAATACTAGGATAAAAAGAAAATTGGTTTTCATATTGATTACATAGATTGATTAATATTTTTTTAATTTTCACTAGAACGAATTAACACTCACCACAAGACTTAACCGTTTAATTTTAAGACAAATAAATAACCTCAAATTAATACTTAACGGCAAAAAATAACGATAAACAGTAAAAATACTAGCCAAAACAGAGTTCCCTATTGGACGCATATTCTATTACTATCCTACGCGATGTCATTACTCTTAAAATTTAGATTTAAATTTATGTGGCAAATCACAATACTTAATAGCACTTCTGTATTCTTAATTTATATAGAATGGAATATTAGTAAAGCTTCCATTTGAAACTGTATAGGTTGTATTTGTATCCGAATCGATAGTGACAAAACTAAAAGTTCCTGAAATTCTTTCACCTGCGATATCTACAGAAGTAATATTAAGGTTTGCACTAGTAGATTCATCACCATCAATGTTTGTAGAACCATTTTCATCTTCAAAAGTATATGTACCACCTAAAAGGTCATTAGGATAAAAAAACGAGGCACCTGCAACAATAACATCAGGATTATCCATTAATAAAGTAACACCAATAGCTGTAGTTTCTGAGTTATCTGAAATGCCATCAGTAGAAGCTCCCATGCCAAAAGCATAAATAGTATTAGGACCAGAATCGCTACTTGTAATAGCAGCTGCAACAGAATTTTGCCCAAAAGTAAATGTTTTAGTTTCTCCATTAACGTCTGCTCTTACTGTGCCATCTCCAAGTATATTCGCTATTTCCTCTTCTACATCACAACTTACCATAGTAATGGCAAATAAACACACTAGTAATTTCTTCATAAATTTTAAATTTTATTTTGATTAATTAATTGAATTTTATCCATTTCCCATTTTAAATAATTTACGAAGTGACGACGTATCTTTCTTTTTATTCTCTTTTGGTTTTATGGTTCTACTCCTACTCGACTTACTGGGTTCTGCTGTAATGGCTTTAGAAGATTTACTACCTTCGGTTTTGCTGCGTCTCGTTACTGCTTTAATTTCATTTTTTGTTTTGAGATCCTTGGCTTTTGGGATGTTAGCCATTGTACCTCCTGCTTTTTTATCTGCAAGTGCTCTTAACTTTACAACTTCTATATCTAATTCCCCAAAATATATCTTATCATAAAGTAAAACTGCTTCTTTATAGCGTTCTTGTTCTTCGTAAACCCACGCTAATAAAAGCAACTGATGCCTGGTTGACTTTACATTCTCTTTATTAGGATTTAGCTCTAAACTCTTATTTATATCTGCTTCCGTTGCTTTAATATTACCCAACTTAAACTGCACTTGGGCACGCATAAAATAAGCCATGGCATTTGGTGTTAAAGCTACCATTTGATCATACTTTTCTAAATCACTTTCGTTAGCATTTTCTCTCGCTATTAGCTTTTGGCTGGTTCTTTGGTAATCGAGATGTTTGTAATACGCTTCGCAACTATAGATTAATTCAGATTGCATAGACAGTAACAAATCCTTGCGCGCTATTTGCCCTAAATAGTACTTTTTATTAACGTCTGGTTCTACAATTTGAGCATCAATTTGAGTAGCATATTTAGGAAGTGTTTCCCTTAAACAGGCTTTATACGCATTTTCAGTGAGTGTACGTTTTAAACTTTCTTCGGTTAAACAATCGCACATATCAGCTCTAAAATCACTTTTATAAGTTTGTGCTTTAATAGTAAAAGCCCCAACTAAATAGATTAAAATGGATACTATAAGTTTCATATGTAAGACCTTAAAATAATTACAATTAATCTTCATCTTCTTCCGTTCCTATGAAATAAGCTTTTACTGAAAGCATGCAAAATTTTAATGCTTTCTTGGATCGATTTAAATTGAATGTAGCTTTGGCTTGCCTCATAAAAGGGGCATCACTAATATCCTCTGCTATATCTGGTACCTCTTGCCAAAGACTATCCACATCTCTTTCTGCTCTCTCCATTAATTCATCTTCTATTTCTGCTGGCACTTCTACTCCTGCTTTTGTTAAACTATCATAAACAAAAACTTTGTGATACAGCTCAAATGAGTGTTTTACAAACTTATCTACACTAGTAATTTTAGATGCTTTTTTAGGTGGCTTTATTCGAATTTCTTGAGACCAACAATTTGTTGACAACAAAAAAAGAATAGACATTCCTAAAAACATAAAACGGGATAAATTGCTGATTGATTTCATAACATTCTGTTTTAGTTTACTAATTGTTAATTATAATCGATAGTTCCATTCATTATTAAAATAGCACCCGAATCAACATTAATTACGGTTGTGTCATTAAAGACAATTAATTTTGCAATTTTATCTACGCTGTAACCTAAACCACAATCGGTATTATCAGCTGCACTTATTGCAGGAGTACTGCATACATAGCTAAACGAATCACCATCCTTAACAATGGTCATAGAAATTGTTTTTTCAACAGCAGCATTATCATCTGCATCAAACTGTGCTGCAACAATGACAAATCCATTAGAAAAGTCAGTTGAATTTAATTCTCCGTTCTCTATAGTTGTATTCTCATCTAACAAAACCACAGAGCTATTTGTGCCTGTTACACTAAAAGCACTATCATAAATATTAGCTACTGTTAAGGAATTTCCAAGTATAGCTGTATCAGAACCAGATAACTCAATAGTTCCTATTACCATACTATTTTGCGAATTGTCATCATTGCTAGAACAACCAACAATCAACAAAAAAATTGATATCATTTTTAGAATGTATAATTGCGTTTTCATTTAATAGATTATTAATGGATTAATCACATATAAAGGAATAACTATTTACGGTTTAAACTGACCACCAATCTATTATCGTTGATTTTGAATTTATTAACGTTGCAGATGTGGCACGTTTTTAACATTTAATTACTATTTTTAAACCAGCTATTAATAAAATTCAAGAATGAAAAAATCCCTGATGATCATATTTTTAATGACTTCACTATTTTGTTTTTCACAGAACAAAATGTTGGATTCGTTAGAAAACGTTATTAATAATTACAAAACAGAAGACACAACTTACGTGAACTTAAGAATTAAGTACGTGGCAAGAAAAATGTTTTTAACACCCACAGATACAACATGGACAAACTATGTTAATAAAACATTGAACGTTTCTAAACAACTTAATTACCCAAAGGGAATTGGCATATCTTATAATAATCTAGGGATTATTCAACACTACTTTTTATCTGATCCTTTAGGAGGCTTAGATTATTACCAAAAGAGTTATGCCATTTTTGAAAAAGACCCAAAATTCAATAAATATGTAATTGGAGTACTTACAAATATTGGTCTAATAAATTACGAGCAACAAGAGTACGCTACAGCCTTAAAAAGTTTTAAGACTTTATTGAATTATCCAGAAAACACTAGCAAGTTTATCACACATTTTTACATTGCTAATATCTATGGAGACCAGAAAAAATTAGATTCTTCAATCTACTTTTATAAAAAAGCACTGGTTGGAGCAGAACAAAACAAACAACCGCTCTACATTGCAAACATAAAAACGAATCTAGGCCTTATACAAACTAATGCTGGCTATCTGGAAGAAGGCCTAAAAAACACTAATGGCAGCCTTAACTTAATAGAACAACATAATATTGAAAGCTTACGAATGCCAGCATATACAAATGCTGCTGAAGTTTATTTGCAAAACAATAATATTGAAAAAGCAGAATATTTTGCTACCAATAGTTTAGAACTTAACGCGTCTTTAAATAATCTATCTACAGAAAAAAGCGCATTAGCAACACTAGCAAATGTATATGCCAAAAAAGGAGATTATGAGAATGCCTTACTCACATATCAAAAACATATCGTTTTAAGAGACAGTTTGATTAATGCAGATCGAAAATTAGAAATTTCACGAAAAGAAATTCAATACGAAGCAGATAAAGATCGTGCCATTGCACAAATGGAAATTGAACGTCAAAAGTCTATTAAAAATGCTTCTATTGCAGGAGGAACAGGTTTGGTATTGGCTTCAATTATTGGGTTTATATTATACCGAAGAAAACAAGATGCGGTTTCTAAATCTAAAGAAGCGGAATTTAACGCTAAAGTTTCTGATACGGAATTGAAAGCTTTGCGCTCACAAATGAATCCGCATTTTATCTTTAATTCTTTAAATTCTATTGGAGATTATATTATAAAAAACGACACACAATCTGCAAGTGATTACTTGAGTAAATTTGCAAAACTCATGCGACTTACATTAGAAAACTCAGAAAAAAAAGAGATTTTATTGAGTGAAGATATTGCATTACTTAAAACCTATATGGATATTGAACGCAAACGTTTCAATAATAAATTCAATTACACCATTCAAGTAGATTCTAATTTAGATGCCGAAAACATAGTTGTGCCACCAATGATACTTCAACCTTTTATTGAGAATAGTATTGTTCATGGATTGTCTCAAAAAGAAGCACCTGGACTTATTACTATTTCATTTAAAGCCGAAAATAATATGCTAATCTGTAGTGTTGATGATAATGGTATTGGTCGGAAACATTCAGTATTAAATAAAAACAATCCGGATAATAAATCAATGGGAATGGCCATTACCAAAAGTAGAATTGAAATTATAAATAAATTAAAAAACACAAACGGAACAGTTGAAATAATAGACAAAACCGAAGGCACAAGAATAGACGTTTCACTACCAATGCAATTTGCTTTTTAACATGATAAAAACCATAATAATAGACGATGAAAAGCATTGCTCAGACCGTATTTTAAATCTTATTGAGCAGCACCCAAACTCCTTTAATGTATTGGCTGTTATTGATTCCGTAGATGAAGCATTAAAAATTGTACCGCAACTAAATCCTGATTTAATATTCCTAGATATTAAGATCCATGATAAAACAGGATTCGACTTTTTACAAGAGATAGATGCCATTACATTTAAAGTAATTTTCACAACTGCTTTTGACAATTATGCCATTAAAGCTTTCAAATTTAGTGCAATAGACTACTTGTTAAAACCTATTGATAGTGATGATTTCAGTGATGCTATTGTACGTTTAAAAGAAAACTTATCTCACCAAAGTATGGAGCATCAACTTCAAAACTTGTTTAAAAACCTAAAGCCAAATCAGAAAAAAGTGATCACCATTCCTTCTTTAACCGGATTTGAAACACTAAAGGTTGAAGATATTATTCATTTGGAAGCAGATACAAGTTATACGCATATTTTTACCAAAGATGACAAAACAATGGTATCAAAACCCATTAAGTTTTACGAAGATTTATTGGCAGATAATTCATTTTTTAAAACACACAAATCGCATCTCATTAACATTAATCATGTAAAAAAATATTTTAAAGGAAAGCAAAGTTATGTCGTAATGTCTAATAATGCTCAAGTGCCTATTTCAGTAAGACGTAAAGACGAATTTTTAAAACATTTTACTTAACTAACTTCTCAATGTCTTTTTGTTTAATCTCTTTTCTTGCTCTTGGATTTTTTCTTAAAAATTGCAATGAAGCATTAAGCTCATAACCCAATAAAAGAATATTAGAGTTTAACCATAGGTACAATAACAATATTAACAAGGCACCGATGGAACCATAGAGTTCATTATATTTAGAGAAATTCTCAATATAAACACCAAACAAAAAGGATGTTAGCATAATAAGTAACGTTGTTAATAACGCACCAACTGAAAAGAACTTTGAGGCCTTACCTTCCTTAGTTCCAAAATAATATAATGTAGCAGTAGCCAAATACGTCATTATAACAAAGAACAAATATTTGGCAAAAATAATCCACCCCAATCCTTTATCATCACTTGAATATTCATTTCCGCTTAGACCTTCATACATTTTGTACAATGGGCTTAATACATAAATCTGAAAATACCCAAAAACAGCAACCGTTAATAATAAGAGAAAGACAAGAATTAACGCAACACCAAGAGCATAAGCGTATTGTTTAAATACATTTCTATACAATTGTTTATGGTAAGACGTTTCAAAACCAGAAAAAACGGCATTCACGCCATTAGCCATTAAAAACATAGACAATAAAAATACTGAAGATATTAAGCCACCACTACTATTACTGCTCATATCTTGAAATATACTATCTATAAAAAATTCTGATGTTTGAGGTGGTAAAATTGAGTTTAAGAAGTCTAAAAAATCAGCACGAAAACCAACAATTGGAATGTAAGGAATTACAATTATCACAAACAATAGAAAAGGAAAAATAGCAGAAAAAAAACTGAACGCAATAGCACTTGCTCTCGTAGTTAATGCACCATTTACGATACCCATAATGTAAAGCTCTAACAAATCGTAAATTGATAAACCTTCAAATCCAGGTAACTTAATTTGCTTAAAAAAGCGCATTACTAAATTAAGCACTGGAATTTTATTTATTTTATCTTCAATGGGTTTTGACATTGTTCTGGTTTTAGCTTCTAGCCTATAGCCTTTTGCCGTACAATTGTTATTTTATTTCAGCAGCACTTTATACAACTGAATAATCCAAACCGAATTAAACCGCTTTTAAACTCAGATCCATATTATAAACCGAATGTGTTAAAGCACCAGAAGAAATATAATCTACACCACATTCGGCATATTTTCTAAGTGTATTTTCATTAATTCCACCAGAAGACTCTGTTAAACATTGGTCTCCAATAAGTTTAACGGCTTTCCTCGTATCTTCGTAATTAAAGTTATCTATAAGGATTCTGTAAACACCTCCACAGTCTAAAATCTTTTTAATTTCTTCGAGATTTCTGGCTTCAACTATAATTTTTAAATCACGATTAGTATCCTTTAAATATTGCTTAGTTAAATTGATAGCTTTTGCTACTCCACCTGCAAAATCGATGTGATTATCTTTTAACATAATCATATCATACAAAGCGAATCTGTGATTTTCTCCACCTCCAATTTTTACAGCCCATTTTTCTATAGCTCTAATACCTGGAGTTGTTTTACGTGTATCTAAAATTTTTGTTCCTGTACCTTCTAACAAGTCTACAAACTGCCTCGTTTTAGTAGCAATAGCACTCATACGTTGCATGGCATTTAACACTAAACGTTCCGCTTTTAAAATGGATTGAGACGCACCTTCTACATAAAATACGATATCTCCATGCTTCACTTTGCTTCCATCTTCAATTAGGGTTTCAACCTGCATATTAGCATCTACATAAGCAAATACTTGTTTTGCAAATTCAACACCTGCAATAATCCCTTCATCTTTCACTAACAGTTTTGCTTTTCCTAGCGCAGAAGCAGGAATACAAGCTAACGAGCTATGATCTCCATCACCAACATCTTCTCGGATGGCATTAGAGATTATTAATTCTATTTCTTTATCGAATTGTGCTTTTGAAATCATCTTAATACATATTTGTTGTAAAAATAGGAAATAGATTAACGATATCCGATTTTAGAATTATGAATTACAAAACAAGAAAAAATCTATAATGGTCATTTTGAAAATTGTAAATTTGAATCATGCAAATAAAACTCATAGCCATAGGTAAAACTGATAATAAAAATCTTCAAGCTTTAATTACAGATTATAGCAAACGACTTGGTTTTTATATCAAGTTTGAATTTGAAATAATTCCTGATTTAAAAAAAGTTAAGCATTTATCTGAAGCACAACAAAAAGAAAAGGAAGGCGAACTTATTTTAGCCAAAACCCAGACTTCTGATGTCCTTATACTATTAGACGAAAACGGCAAACAACTAGATTCAGTTGCATTTTCTAGCTATTTGCAAAAACACATGAACTCGGGTATTAAAACGCTAATTTTTGTTATTGGTGGTCCTTATGGGTTTTCGGATGCTGTTTATGCCAGAGCCAACGGAAAAATTGGTTTATCTAAAATGACCTTTTCTCATCAAATGGTACGTTTATTCTTTATAGAACAATTGTACAGAGGGTTTACAATTCTTAGAAATGAACCTTATCATCATCGCTAAAAACTATAAACCCTCTGAAATTAAACATCGGTCTTTATTAATGTGTTTTATAAACTTCTTTACGTTTTTTAAGTTGGCGTTCTAAATCTTTAATTGTTTCTCTTACAGCAACCTCGTAGTTTGCTTCATTAGATGTTGCAAATAATCGTGGTCCAGGAAGACTTAATTCTATATCACAAATTTTGCCTTTATCATGAAAATTATCATCGTGCTTAAATTTTATAGATGCACTGATTAAAAATTCATATCTATTAAATAATTTCTCTAATTTTTCTTCTGTGAAAGCTGATAATGTTTCACTTACATCTACATTTACATATTGAAAATTTACCGTCATAATCTATCTTGTTTTAATGAATATTTCTTTTGACTAAGATACAATTATTAAGACGTTTTATGACTGATAAATATCATAAATAATCGCCAAACTTTTTGTGTTTTAAGTATCACGTTATTAGCTACCGACTTCTCTTTCTTTGAAATCTATACCCAATTGCTAGTTTAGCTTTTGTAAGATTTAAATTGTATGAATTATCATAATCAAAACTTGTAGAATACAAACCGTTACTGTAAGTTAAACTCACATAAAACTGTTCGTAATTATACCCTAAACCAAGCAGAAAGTCTAATTTATAAACCATAGGATTAGAAGGTCTAAAACTATCTTCTTGTAACGTAATTTTTTTGTTCATTACACCTATTCCAGGCATAACATTAAGTGTTGCTGTAATGTTTTCGGGCAATTTAAAATAAGATATAAATCCGGCTAAAACACCAGCAGTGAGACCTTGATACCTTTTAATATTCGCTTGCTCATTAAAATAAGGACTTGTAGATTCTGATAAAATAGTTGGCTTTGCAGAAAAATAATCTATACTACTAAAAACACCCAAACCACCAGTTATAAAGATATTTTGGTGTCGCTTATCTGCAAAACCTGCTTTTAAAAGTGAATAAGAAAACTCAATCTCATCTAGCGTGTACAAATAGTTAAAACCGATACTTACAGAGCGGATATCATTTCTAAAAACCGTAGGTTCATCAAAGCTATTTTTGGCTGTAAAACCTCTATAAGTCTGCGCATATATGTTTACGTAATGCTGATCTTTTAAAATAGTAGTACCTTGTAAATCAAACTTTTTAGTTTCCTCTTTATTTTTGTTTTTTATATTAAAAGCAACATCAACTATCACTTTTGTATTTGCAAAACCAACTCCAATACCATACCTATTATTAGGCACAAATTTTACTTTTGAATTGTCATCCTTAATACTAAATTTATTGACTTTATAATTTGAAAATATACGAATGGAATAATTTTCAATATCCCTATCAATAAGTAGAGAATCTAAATCATCCACATCTTGTGCGTGGATAGAAATACATGAGAAACAAAAAGCTACAACTAGAAAAAGTTTTACAATTAAAGACTTTTTAAAAATATTTTGTTTTGACAAATGATATATAATTAGATTCATATTTTTACAAAAGCTAAATTATGCCATTTTAACCATATAATTAAATTGGTATTACATTAATTAAGAATATAATATGCAACTCGTTTTCGCCACAAATAATTTAAATAAGCTAAAAGAAGTTCAAGCAATTTTACCTCAGCACATTAAACTGTTAAGTTTAAAAGAAATTGCCTGTGATGAAGATATTCCTGAAACACAACCAACCATAGAAGGCAATGCTATACAAAAAGCAGAATACCTAAAAAAACATTATGGTTACGATTGTTTTGCAGACGATACAGGTTTAGAAGTTGAGGCTTTAAATGGTGCACCTGGAGTCTTTT
This sequence comes from Winogradskyella eximia, assembly GCF_003386165.1. GTDB lineage: Bacteria > Bacteroidota > Bacteroidia > Flavobacteriales > Flavobacteriaceae > Winogradskyella > Winogradskyella eximia. The sequence continues at coordinate 160,352 of NZ_QRDV01000007.1, forward strand.
CTGCACGTTACGCAGGTCCACAACGTAATGCAGAAGACAACACCAATAAGTTATTAGAAGAACTAAAAGATAAGCCTAACCGAAACGCACAATTTAAAACTGTAATAGCTTTACATCTCAATGGTAAACTTCACACATTCACTGGGATTTGTAAAGGCGAAATCACAACAAAAAAACATGGAGAAGGTGGTTTTGGCTATGACCCAGTTTTTAAGGCTGAAGGCTACAAAAAAACATTTGCCGAAATCTCTTTAGAAGAAAAGAATAAGATTGGACATCGAGGTAAAGCTGTGGCTCAATTGCTTTCATTTTTAAACCATTTGTAACAACCAAAGTATATAACTGAATTACCTATTTATATGAGCTTACTTATTACAAAATTGAGTCGAATATTAATAATTGTCTACCTACAATCAATCTCCTATTAAATCGTAAATCTTCTAATCAAAAAAAATAGATATCGTAAAATCATTTTCAACCAAGTCTAATTTATATGCGTTTTCTACCACACCAAATACGCTAATAAATGTGAGATGTACGATTTTTTTAGTTTTGGTAACTGTTCTTAAACCTTCCTTTTTTGTTCTTAGGTTTTCTGCATAGGTTTTGTTGATTATAAATTCGCTAGCGTAGAATTTCATCTCACATATATTAATAATATCGTCTTTTCTGTCAATTAACATATCTATTTGAAAGCCTTTTGCAAAACTATCATCTTTTCTATGCAAATAACTATTAATATTGGCTTGCACACCAGAAATACCTAATGCCTTTTTAATAGCATCAGAATGCTTAATGCAAACGTTTTCAAACGTATAACCACTCCATATTTTATATTGCTGACTTTCACTAATTCTTAACCAATTTCTAGATTTAGGTTGCCCATCAATAAAGGTTAGATAAAATAAAGAGTATTCATCTGTTAATCTATAAATAGTATCTTTTTTCTTGTTTTCTAATGGGTCAAACGTGGAGATAAAACCAGAAGTTTCTAATTCATTTAATATGTTAGAAAACCAACCTCCCTCAGACATATTTGTCTTTTTTAGAATCTCTTGTCTATTTAGTCCACTTGCTTTACTTGCTAAAGCTTTTACAATTTCAATGTGGCGCTTAGGATTATCAAATAACGCAGGATATAAATTATCGAATTCCGACTTCAAAATGCCATCTTTCTCAAAACACAATTCCTGTATATTTTGTGCCACACTTTTCCCCTTAGCTATATGATCTAAGTAATGAGGAACTCCTCCAATTGTAAGGTAAAGCTGTACAATTTGATAATCTGTAAAGTGAATTGACTTTGCTTCTAAAAAAGCCTTTGTTTCACTTAATGTAAAAGGCATTAGAGTAATCAATTTGGTAATCCTATTATGCAAACCACCTTTAGCATTTACTAAATGTTTAAGCATCCAAGATGCTGCCGAACCACAAACCACAACAATAATATTTTGCTCAGAAGCCCAATTATTCCACCAATGCCCTAAAGCCTCCATAAAATCAGATTTCCGACTTACAATCCATGGTAATTCATCAAAAAACACAACAGTTTTAGTCTTAGTATTTAAAGCTTCTAGCTCTTTTGTTAATAGATGAAATGCTTCCAACCAAGATTTTGGTTGCTTATACATCTCATCATCAGCAAAGTATTTACTCATTTGAAATGTAAAATTTAACAGCTGCTTTTTAATACCTGCATCTTTTAAGCCTGTCATTTCAAATACTCTGTTATCCTTGTAAACCTCTCTAATTAAAAATGTCTTACCAACTCTTCGTCTCCCTATTACTGCCAATAAATGAGCCTTCTTATCTTTTTTGTAAGATTGCATTATTTGTTGCTCTCTGCTTCTACCTATAATTTTCATACATAATAAAATTGGTTTATATCACGCGGAATAACTCAAATATACATAGTTTCCGCTAAACAAATAAACATTACACGCGGAATCTAATAAAAAACACCACTTTCCGCGTCATATAGATTGTTTTGCAGAGAAGCTATTCATAAGCAAGCACAGAAATAATAACAAAAACTCCATCAAAAGACGGACAATAAATACCATTAGTAATATCCAATAAAATAAACTACCTTTGCACCTTGCAAAAAAATCCACGTTAGGATTTTTTATATTCCTCAGAGTGAGGATGTGTTACCTAGAAGTTTAAGTGTTTAGTATGTCGATTCGCTTCTTTTGTAACACCAACAGAACATAATCGAATACATAAAACTCAAGAATGAGCACATTCCAAGAATTAGGTCTTAATGAAGACCTTCTCAAAGCTATTACAGATTTAGGTTTTGAAAAACCAAGTGAAGTACAAGCAAAAGCAATTCCTTTATTATTAGAAGAAGACAAAGACTTAGTGGCTTTGGCGCAAACTGGTACAGGAAAAACAGCAGCCTTCGGTTTCCCGATGTTGCAAAAAATTGATATCGATAGTAGAACCACACAAGGTCTTATCTTATCTCCTACTCGTGAACTTTGTTTACAAATCACCAACGAACTTAAACTTTATGGTAAATACTGTAAAGGCTTAAATGTTGTAGCTATATATGGTGGATCTAGTATTTCTGACCAAGCAAGAGCTGTAAAACGTGGCGCACAAATTATTGTGGCTACACCAGGTCGTATGAAAGATATGATTAGCCGTAGAATGGTTGATATTTCTAAAATACAATATAGCGTTTTAGATGAGGCTGATGAAATGCTAAACATGGGCTTTAAGGAAGATATCACTGATATACTTTCTCATACACCAGAAGATAAAAATACATGGTTATTCTCTGCAACAATGCCTAAAGAAGTGGCAACTATTGCAAAGAAGTTTATGCATAATCCTACAGAAATTACAGTAGGTAATAAAAATGAAAGTACAAGCAACGTTTCTCACGAATACTATTTAGTAAATGCAAGAGACCGTTACCAAGCTTTAAAACGTTTGGCTGATGCTAATCCAGATATTTTTTCTGTGATTTTCTGTCGTACAAAAAGAGACACTCAAAAAGTAGCCGAAAACTTAATTGAAGATGGTTACTCAGCAGGAGCATTACATGGAGATTTAAGTCAGAACCAACGAGATTTAGTCATGAAATCTTTTAGAAACCAACAAATACAAATGTTGGTAGCTACAGATGTTGCGGCTCGTGGTATTGATGTAGATGATATTACACACGTAATTAATTACCAATTACCAGATGAAATAGAAACCTATACACACCGATCTGGTAGAACAGGACGTGCTGGTAAAACTGGTGTTTCTATGGTTATTGTTTCTAAAAGTGAAGTTAGAAAGATAAAAAGTATCGAACGTATTATTAAAAAGGACTTCGATAAAAAAGAAATTCCTTCTGGTGGTGATATTGTTGAAGTACAATTAATGTCTTTAGCTAATAAAATCCATACAACTGAAACTAATCACGAAATTGACAAACATTTAGAAAGTATTAATGAATTATTCGCTGATACTGATAAAGATGAGTTAATCAAAAAATTCTTTTCTGTAGAATTTAACCGTTTCTTCAATTATTACCAAAAATCGAAAGATTTAGGAGTTGTAGAATCTAGAGGTTCTGACAGAGATGGAGGACGTGATTACGGAAAACAATCTAACGATTCGCGTTATTTTATAAACGTTGGTAGTAAAGATGGTTTTGATTGGATGAAGTTGAAAGATTTCTTAAAAGAACAATTAGAATTAGGACGTGATGATGTCTTTAAAGTAGATGTAAAAGAAAGCTTTTCTTTCTTTAATACTGAAAAAGGATTACAAGAGAAAGTATTGGCATTTTTTACCGATTTTAAATACGAAGGTCGTTTTGTAAATGTTGAAGTTAGCGAAGACCGAGGTGGAAGAAGTCGTGGTGGTGGCGGAAGAAGTCGTGGTGGAAATGATAGACGCTCTGGTGGTGGAAGTCGTAGACGTGACGATAAACCTAGAGGAGATAGACGTTCTTCTGGAGGTTCTGGAAACCGAAGCGATAGAAGACGATCTGATGACAATAGAGGTGATAGACGTTCTAGCGACAGAGGAGATAGACGTTCTTCTGAATCTAGCAGTGCAGGTTCAGATAGACCAAGACGTTCTAGACGAAGAGATTAAACTACTTAAGAGATAGTTTAAACAATATATTTAAATCCAAAACTTGAAGTTAAACTTTAGGTTTTGGATTTTTTATTTCAAAATTTCAAAAAACCATAACACAAATCCTTATATACTTGCAGACTTAAATTTTGCAGAATTACTACTCACTACAGACTTAGGACGGAATAGTATAAAAGTTAATATTAAGTCAAAAATAAAGGTGTAATATGTTAAATCCGTTTTGTTTATTACCTTTACCTCGTAACACACATACATGCGATATTTATTAATTCTATTTTTATGTTTAACTACAGCACATAGCTATAGTCAGGTTAGTATTGAAACTCAAGACAGTACCGCAAACAAAACTCCGACAAAAGTAAAAGGAACTCTAGTTAGTTCTACAACAAACTTACCTCTAAGCGAAGCCAATATTGTAAATATCAATCAGGTAGTAGGAACCGCATCAAACGATGAAGGTGTTTTTGAGATTAGAGCAAAAGTTAACGATACCTTACACTTGTCATATATAGGTTATAAATCTATAAAAGTACGTGTGACTAATGACTGGTTAAAATTTGGAGATACAGAAATTCAAATGACAGAGTTAGCATTAGCTCTAGAAGAAGTTACTGTAAAACAATTAGAGTTAACAGGCTATTTGGTTGTTGATATGAAACAAATTCCTGAAACCTCAAATAATCGTTACCGTATTTCTGGCTTACCTGGTCAAGGTTATGAAGCTGGCAAGCCCAATATTGCAACAAAAGTTTTGGGTGCTATTTTTAATCCTGCAGATTTCTTATACAATATGTTTGGTAGAAAGCCAAACGAAATGCATAAGCTAAAGAAAATGAAAGAGGATGATGAAATTAGAAATCAATTAGCTAAGCGTTTTGATAGAGAAATGTTATTAGTTTTACTTCAAGTTACAAAATACGATTTAGATGAAATAGTTAACCAATGTAACTATTCTAAAGACTTTATAAATACCGCTAATGATCTTCAAATATTAGATGCTATAAGCGAATGTTTTGAGGAGTATAAAGTCATTAATCGTAGTAAAGACCGCAACAAAAAGAAAGATTAAGTAAATCGCTTTTAGGTTGAGACTTTTTCTGAATGAAATCGTTCAACAATGGCATCATAATCCTTTACGGTTTTTTTAATCCAATCAAATCGTTTTTCTATTATTTCTTCTTCTGTAAGTTGCCAATTAATATCAGATTTGCGCAATAACGCCGTTACATGCTGTAAAATAATAGCCGCAGAAACAGAAATATTAAGACTTTCGGTAAAACCAACCATGGGTATTTTAAGAAAACAATCTGCTTGGTCTATCACTTGCTGAGATAAACCTTCAGTTTCTCTTCCAAAGAAGAAACACGACTTTTTAGTAATATCAAAATCTATTAATTCGCAATCATTTACATGTGGTGTAGTAGCTACAATCTGATAGCCTTGTGCTTTTAAATCTGTAATGCAATCTGTAGTAGAATGGTAACGGTTAAGGTCTACCCACTTTTGCGCTCCCATAGCGATTTCATTATCTATAGTTTTAGAATTTACTTCCTCCACAATATTTAATTCTTGTATACCAAATACATCGCAAGATCGCATCACCGCACTTGTATTGTGTAATTGAAAAACATCTTCTGTAGCCACAGTAAAATGTTTGGTACGTTTAGGTAGCACTTCTTTAAAACGTTCTTTTCGTTTTTCAGTTAAGAATGTTTCTAAGTATTCTAGAAGCTTTAAGTTGGTCATAAAATCTTATATTTAGTGCTTATTGCAAAACTATGAAATTTAACACTACTATTTTTTTACTGCTTTTTATAATATGTAACTATCAAATAAGCTACTCGCAAGACACAGAACAACCTTGCTCTTGCCTTCTACTAAAGGAATCTGAGGAAAATGATGAAAAAGTGATTGAGTTAGCAGAATATATTGAAACGTCATTCCATAATCTAAGTTCAGATGCTTTTAATGAAAAGTTTGATGTACCATCGTTTTTAAATTCTATAATTGACCATAAACAAATAGATAAAGGAGATGGTTTTACTAGAGGTTACATTGAAGGCATATCGAGCACAGGGAAAAAACTCTCTCAACAAATAACAAGCTCAATAGAAGCTGGTGCTTACTATAACTTAATTAATTACAGATACAATATTGAGGACATGGCTTATTATTTCACCTTTAGATTGTATTCTGATGATATAGGTGTTAATTATCACGATTATAAAGTATGCTCAGATGGAGAACACTTAAAGTTCAATGACATTTATATTTATATCACAGGAGAGCCTTTATCTTCAACATTGCAAAGGATTTTTTTAGTGTCTAAACCACCAGAAGAAAGCCCAAATAGTCCGGCAACAACTGATGCCACAAAGAACATTTTCTATTTTGTAGCATCCAAAAAACTAGCCGAACAAGGGAAACACAAAGAAGCGTATGACAAAATTTCTCAATTAACAGCACCCATGTCTACAGAGAAATTCACACTCTTAATTAAAGCAAATTATGCCAGTTCTTTTGACGACGAATTATATGAAAACACGTTAAAAGAATATGCCGATTTATACCCTCAAGATCCCACCTTATATCTAAAAAAAATCGATTATAATATTATAAAAGGTGATTATAACAAAGCCATACAAAACATAGACAAACTCATTTTTGAAACTGAGGATGATTTTTTAAACCTTATTAAAGCCAACGTATATGTATTAGATAAGGACTACAAAAATGCAGAAATACATTATGATTATATTGTAGAAAATTATCCTGATCTTTTACAAGGCTATATTGGGTATATCATCGCTTTAAATTTTCAAAATAGATTTGAAGAGATTATAGTTGTTATTGAAGACCTCATAGAACAAGGTTATGATAAAGACGCACTTTTAGATTTTTTAGAAGAGAAAGAACCAGATGGCACCAATGAACTTGAAGCATTTGTAAAATCGAAGCTTTATAAAAAGTGGAAACGTAAATCTTAGCATCATTTAACATGAAACATATTGTTGTATTAACAGGAGCTGGTATAAGTGCAGAAAGTGGCATTAAAACATTTAGAGATGCAGATGGACTTTGGGAAGGACATGATGTTATGGAAGTGGCTTCTCCTGAAGGATTTGCACGCAACCCAGAATTAGTCTTAAACTTCTATAACGAAAGACGAAGACAATTAAACGAAGTAGAACCTAACCAAGCACATAAAGACTTGGCAACGCTTGAAAACAATTATAAAGTTACTATAATAACTCAAAACGTAGATGATTTACACGAGCGTGCTGGCAGTACAGAGGTCATTCATTTACATGGCGAACTACGTAAAATAAGAAGTACCCAAAACGAAAATGATATCAAAGTTTGGGAAGAAGATCTTAAGCTCGGTGACACTTGCGAAAAAGGCTATCAACTAAGACCACATATTGTTTGGTTTGGCGAAGCAGTACCTATGATAGAAAAAGCTGTAGAGATTTGTTATACTGCAGATATTCTAGTTATTATTGGTACAAGTATGCAAGTCTATCCTGCAGCAAGTTTAATTGATTATGTGCAACCTAACACTCCCATTTATTACATAGATCCTAAACCTGCAATGAGTAATAATGGAAAAGTAACCGTAATTGCCAAATCGGCTACAGAAGGTATGAAAGAAATGCTAAATTTATTGAGCTAAAGTTATCTATTCTTAGCCTCAATCCACTTACTCATATACTTTGTACTCTGCATTGTTTGGTGTCTTAACAATTGACCAATAAAATTCTTTTCGTGATGTGCTTTTAAATTATGTCTTAGCGAATTTATATGAGCAGAGAATCCTTCTTCAAAATCTAATCGATTAAAACGCTGGTTTAAAGCTTCAAAACCATTCTTTTGTTTTTGTTCCCATATTTCAGAATTAGTAAAAAGTAAAACTGCTTTTTCTGCAAAAGTCTCAGGATCATCTTCAATAAAACCATTCGCATTAAAATCACCAAACATACTTTCAGCTGCAATAGAAGTCATTATAGAAGGTGTACCATTTTGCATGGCATCAATTAATTTGCCTTTAAGTCCTGCTCCATAACGCAAAGATGCTAAGCATACTTTTGCATTTTGTATCACTTCATTTACATCTTCAGCAAAACCTTTTATTAAAAAACCGTCCTTAATATTATTAAGTTGAGTAACTTTTTGTGATTCATAAGCACCATAAATATGTAACTCGGCTTTAGGTAATTGCTTTCTAATTAAAGGCCAAATGGTTTGTTTTAGATATAAAACTGCATCGTAATTTGGCGCATGTAAAAAATTACCAATGGTAATAAAGTGTTGTCTTGCTTCAAAATATGGTAATTGTTTTTTTTCGGTTTCAGAAATTGGTTCTAATAAAAACGGTAAGTAATAAAGTAAGCTTTTATCGATTTTAAATGTTGTTGTTAATAGATCTATTTCAGCTTCAGAGATCATTAAACTTATATCCGAACGATATATGCTTGCTATTTCGCGTTTGGTGATATCGTTTTGCAAATGCGTAATTGAAACCTCTACATTTTGTTTTAAAGCCACTTCCCTAGCCTTTCGTAAACCGTGAAAATCTTCAGTATCTAAAACACGAAGCGCATTTGGGCATTGTTCTGAAACGCGCCAACCATATTGTTCTTCTGACATAAAACGATCAAACAAAACAACATCTGGATTTAAGTTTTTTACAAAGACATCAAAAGAAGAATCATTTAACAGAATGGCTTGTGTATTAATATTAAGACGACTTAAATCAAAGGTATTATTAGACGTATTAGCAGCAGAAGCAAACGTAACGTCATAACCTTGATTCTGAAACTGATCTATCAACTGAAGCATTCTACTGCCAGCCGCAGAACTCTTTGGCTCTGGCCAAACAAAACCAATTACTAATAGTTTTTTATTCAATTATTGAGGCTCTTTTAGAAACACATATTTTAAACGCACTGTTTTTGCCCAAGCCAATACGGCATCTATTTGGTCTTGAGATAGTTTAGCGTCTTCATGCGTCCACGTGTAACTGTCTAAAGGCATTTCTTTTTCTTCAACCATTTCTATCAACTCTTCGAGTTTATGGTCTTTTTTCTTATCCGAGTAATCATTCCATTTAGAGATGTTAAAATGCTTTTTTCCATCATTAACATGCTCATTTAACCAATAATTAACTGGAGTAATATTGTTATACCAAGGATAACGTGTATTATCACTATGGCAATCATTACAAGCCGCTTTTAAAATTAATTTTACATCTTCTGGCGGATTAGTATCTGCATAAAAAGCATCTACAGAAGCCATATCACCTTCATTTTTATCTGGCCCAAAAAATTGAGCAATTATGAACACTACTAAAAGTAGAAGTCCAATTTTTTTGAAAATCTTCATTTTTCACTAATTTAGACCTCTAAATTAATCAATTTCTATTGACTAGAACAGAACTTTATAAGGAATTAAACTACGTAAATCATTCACGAGAGAAGCGATTAAAATATGCTAATCTTGTTATTGACCATCCTGAATTGGTAACACCGTTGCTAGACATTCTTTTTGATGTAGATGATAAAATTTCTTGCAGAGCAGCTTGGGTGTTCGAGTTTATGTGTAAAGAAAAACTAGAAGCTATTATTCCTTTTCTAGATGTATTTACTAAAAACATGTCTAAAGTACACTTAGATCCTGCTGTAAGACCTGTAGCCAAAGTGTGTGAGTATCTTATTAAAGCACATTATTCAAAAACAGACAATGCTATTAAATCACACCTCACCGAAACGCACAAAGAAAGCATTATAGAAGCGTGTTTCGATTGGATGATAAATGACGAAAAAATTGCCCCAAAAGCTTATGCTATGAACAGTTTATTCTTATTAGGCATTGAGTATGATTGGATTCATCCAGAATTGGCAATTATCCTAGAGCGTGATTTTCAGATGCAGAGTTCAGGTTTTAAAGCTAGAGCTCGCCAGATTTTAAAAAAAATTAGAAAATAAAAAAACTAAAGCTATAGGCCAACAGTCAATTACTTTGCCACTCTAAAGCTTCCTGTTTTCTCATCAAAAGCAATTAAATCTTTAGGGAAAAGCGAATTAAAAACACCTTGAGATATTAAATTACAAGGTTGATCGCATACCACTTTATCTTTTTGCATTACAATCATAGTGTCACATAACTGAATGGCTAAATCAATTTCGTGAGACGAAAACAAGATGGTTTTACCAGTTTCTTTAGTTAACTTTTGAAGTAATTTTAAAATGTAGGCTTTGTGATACATATCGAGATGTGTTGTAGGCTCATCTAAAACAATAATTGCGGTATCTTGAGCCAAAGCCCTTGCTATCATTACTTTTTGTAACTGACCATCACTAAGTTCGTAACACTTTTTATCTTTTAAATTTAGAATATTAACGTGTTCTAAAGCATTATTTACCGTAGATACATCTTCTTCAGATAAATTACCAATCCAATTTGTATATGGATGTCTTCCTAACGATACCAACTCAAATACCGACAAGTTTTTAGAAATTAAAGGTTCTGTTAATACAATACTTAATTGTTTGGCTAACTCTATAGTAGAGGTTGAATTTAAATCATTTCCATTAATAGAAATATTTCCATTTAAAGCGGATTGCACTTTAATTAAGGTACGTAATAATGTAGATTTCCCAATACCATTAGCGCCAACTAAACCAATTAGTTGCCCTTTTTCTAATTCGAAATTTATATTTGAAGCCACAACAGTCTCAGCCTTTTTGGTTTTATAACCAATTGAAAGATCCGTTACTTTAACGATGTTGCGCTTATGAGTAGTCACTAATTTATTAATTGATTGGTAATATTATTTTCATTACAGATTGAAATATAATGAATAGCCATTACAATTTGAACATTAGTATTATTTAAATCAAAATCTAAGGTATTATCTGCAATGTAATTTAACATTGATGAATGACTAAAATCTTCAGTCCTTAGAATATTGTTATAGTATTTGTTAACCATTGAGTTATGCTTTGTAGTAAGGCTTAAAAACTCTTTATATTTACCATTAATTTTTGGTGCATAATATTGGTAAGTATCATCGCTATTTCTGCTTCTCTTTTGGGTTTTTGTTTCCCAAATCTCATCGAAGGTAGATTTTGAAACTGAACTAAACAATTTATCTATTTTCTTTGGCTTTACAGACTTAAAACCTTCTGCCTCTAAGTTTACAATTCTATGTCTAAATTCAGTATTAAAATTTTCATCATTAAGACTTAATATATCTTTAATAAAAAAAGTTCTAATGGTTTGTATGTCTTTTATTTCTTGTTTGCTAAAAGTAGATTCAAGTTCTGTAGTCGTTTTGTAAGATTTGCAACCTAATAATAAAAAGGTGCATAGAATAAAAAGATTTTTAACAGTGCTGATCTTCCAGAAATTAAGGGTTTCTAAAGTCATGTTTAAAAAAAATTCAAAACATCATTTTCCGCTGTCTTACTAATAACCAAATCACTACCGGAGCACCAACTAAAGCCGTTATTGCATTAATTGGCAACATATAATCACTCGTTGGGACTTGAGCAATGCTATCGCAAATAAGCATTACAATAGCACCAAATAAAAATACAGCAGGCAATAATATTTTATGATTTGTGGTTTTAAATATTTGCCTAGTTAAATGCGGAATTGCCAAACCGATAAATGCTATAGGGCCAGCAAAAGCGGTTATAGTTCCTGCAATTAAACTTGTGGCGAAGATAATGACGAATCTACTGGATTTCAAAGACAAACCGAGGCTTTTTGCGTAATTATCGCCTAATAATAAGGCATTCAAACCTTTAACCGAAAAAATACTGAGAACAATTCCCACACTATAAATGCAGAAGAAAATCAATAATTCTTCCCAAGATAAATTACTTAAACTACCAAAACCCCAAAAAATATACTGCTGTAATTGTTCTGCAGAACTAAAATAAGACAATACGCTCACAATAGCAGCAGTAATACTTCCAAACATTAAACCTATTATCAGAATTGCCATAGTATCTCTAACTCTACTTGAAACTGCCAAAACAGCCAACAGCACTAAAAAGCTTCCCAAACTTGCAGCAATTACAATACTCCATTTAGATATTAAAACGGTTGCAAATAAACCGCCAAAGAGACCCGAACCTAAAATAACAATGGCAACTCCTAAACTTGCACCAGAGCTAATACCCAAAACAAAAGGGCCTGCTAAAGGATTTCTAAATAACGTTTGCATTAATAGACCAGAAATACCCAAACCCGAACCAACCATAATAGCAGTAATTGCCTTTGGCAATCTTACTTTTGTAATAATAACTTGCCAAGTTTCGTTATCAACAGAACCAAAAAGACTACCCAAAACTTCAGAAAACGGAATACTTACCGAACCCAAACTGATGTTTAGCACAAAACAAAACAGTAAAATTACTGTTAAGATTAGAAAAGGATATGTGTAGTTGGTTTTCAAATTTTATTTAAATATTTTGAAGAACTAAGCATTTTAATTCGTCATCATAGCATCAAAAACATAATCATGTTTCGTCTTTCTAAATACCTTAAATTTATTTTAGTTTCTTAAAAAAATAAGGCTCATAATCACCTAATAATTCTGGATGTGTAATTTTTATTAAATCTTTTAGCACCAAATCTGGTCTTGCTGTTCCTAATTCGTAATACAACACACCTCCTGAGGCACCTGTTGTATTTGCAAATGTATAGATGTTTTTGGTCTTGAACGCTTTAAAATTAGAGTAAAGCGCATTCGCTTTTTCTAATTGTTCCATACTACCATAATACGAAGGACTCAACCAAAATTCGGCATCTTTGGCCTTATCTAAAACCACTTCAAAACTTAACGCTAAACTACCATTTCCGGTGGTTTCACTCCATAAATAATTTACATTAGCATCTTTTAAAAATTGCGCTTCTGCACTAGATCCATTTGGTAAATACCAAACATCTTTATGCATGGCTCCACTTAAAACTGTTGGATTGATTTTAGCTTTTTTTGCAAGGTCTTTAGCTGTTAAATATTCCTTTTCAATGTTATTAAATATAGAATCGGCTTCTTTTTCTTTATTAAAAAGTACACCAAAAAACTTAATCCATTCTGCTTTTGCTAAAGCAGAACCTTCTACCCAATCACCATTATAAATTACAGGAATACCTGCTTTTTTAATGACTTCGAAAGTTTTATTTACACCATCTACACCAAAACCAACAACAACATCTGGATTTAACTCTAAGAGGACTTCGGTATTAATGCCTTCATTTTTTCCTAGTTCTCTTATTTTACCATTATCTATAAGCTGTCTTGTTTTTTCTGAAGACACATAATCGGTTCCTGGAAATCCTATTAAGGATGTTTCTACATTTAATAATTCTAAAGCAGGAATATGTGTTGTAGATGTCACTACTGCTTTTGTGACAGGCGTAATTATTACTCCATCATAATCTGCAGCATTATAAGTGATTTTAGAAGCCTGTTCTTTTGTTAGTAATAAATAAGTATATTTTTTCTCAGCTTTTGGCCAAGCTTTTGTAATCTCTAAAGTTTTGCGATCATTGAATGTGGAAATTTTAAAACCCTCCGCATACTTTAATGTATTATTATGTTCTTCAACTTCTGGAAGTGATCTCACAATACCTTTATCGTCTTTACAACTGATAAAGGATACGGCTAATAATAGTAAGATATAAGTAAATTTCATCTGTAACTTTTGTAACTTTTAAATTGATGATTTATCATTAATTTTGATAAAAATATGACCATGAGAGGCGATTCAAATTTAACATTATATATTGTTGCAGGAATTATTATTGCCCATTTTTTAATCGGCTTTATTTATCTTATCTACAAAATGAATAAGAAAAAGTAACAATTTATCTTATACACGTTGCTTTAAAAGCTTACTTTTACATCGAAATTAGGTTTCATTCTTAAATGAATGGATTAAAAGGGAATCTGGTGAGATAATTATATATCAATTCCAGAACTGTTCCCGCAACTGTAAGTTTTATGCTGTACTTATTTCAGCATCTCTTAAGAGTTGTTACATACTTCAAACCACTGAGAATTAGTGATTGTTGAGCACATCAACATCACATTAATAATCTTGGGAAGGTTATGTAACAAAAAACGAGTCAGGAGACCTGCCAATTTCAAAACAATAAAGTCAAACTTTCGGGATAAAAGTGATTTAAAAATGATACGTGTAATACTCTCTTTTTTATTGCTATTTTTTTATAGCGTTACTAAAGCGCAAATAGCCAATGATTCTATTCAGCGATTAGACGAAGTTGTGCTTAGCGATGTAAAACTAAAGCGCTATGCTAGTGGCTTTAAACTAAAGGTTCTAAATGATTCTTTACTTAAAAAAAACAACAGTTCATTTACAGATATACTTCGATTTAACTCAAATCTATACTTTAAAGAAAATGGTTATGGTATGGTCTCCTCACCTTCATTTAGAGGGACAAATGCTTCTCAAACTGCTGTTATTTGGAATGGCATAAACATTAATTCTCAACTTACAGGTCAAACTGATTTTAACACTATAAACACTACTAATTTTAAAAGTATTGTTATCCGATCTGGTGGAGGATCTGTACAATATGGTAGTGGAGCCGTTGGTGGTAGTATTCATTTAAATAATACTTTAAGTTTTACATCTCACTTTGATAATACAGCAACACTGTCTTATGGAAGCTATGACACTAAAAATGTGAGCTATTTATCCTCTTTTGGTAATGAAAAGCTTTCCCTTAATATAGGATTAAACTATATAGATTCTGAAAACGATTACAAATATCTAAATACAGATGAACGTAATGATAATGGTGCATTTACAAATGGAAGTATCAATGCTAATTTAGGCTATATTCTATCTGAGAAGAATGTACTAAAACTCTATCATCAATCCTTTATTGGTGAGCGTGAGTTTTCTGGCACAGCTTCTACTCGATCTTTAGCTAAATATGAAGACCAAAATTTTAGAACCATGTTAGAGTGGTCTCATTTAGGAAAAAAAGCAAATTCAAAATTAAAAGTAGCACACTTACAAGAGCATTTTAAATATTTTGGAAACCAAAACACCGATAATTATACGTTTGGAAAAGTAAATACTTACCTCATTAATTATACTGCAGATATAGATTTAATAAAGCATTTAAAATTTAAACCCATAGTATCTTATAATTATTACCAAGGCAGCGGAAGTAGTTTTGACGATCCTAACCGAAAAGAATTTTCTACAACAGCTTTATTACTGTATACTCCATCACCTAAATGGTATTATGGTTTCAACTTACGGCAAGATGTAAATTCTAGTTTTGATAGTCCGTTGTTATTTTCTTTTGATGTGGCTTATAACGTTTCAGACGCTTATAAACTAAAATTAAATGGTTCTAAAAATTACCGTGTCCCAACATTTAACGATTTGTATTGGCAACAAGGAGGTAATTTAGATTTAGTTCCAGAAACCTCTTATCAAGTGGATTTAGGCCAAGAATTAACCTATAAAAATGCTAAATTTAATCTTAATGCCTTTTATATAAAAACCACATCTCTTATACAATGGCAACCTAACGGTTCTGACTGGAGTCCTGATAACGTTGATAAAACACAGAATTATGGTATTGAAGCCAGCTTAGATATTACAAAACGCGTCAATGCGCATCAGTTTTCATTACAATCTAATTACGCCTATACAGTTTCAGAAGATTTAGAAACGAATAAGCAACTCATATATGTGCCTTACCATAAAGCAAATATCAATTTGGCTTATGCCTATAAACGTATATCAGTATTTGTTCAGCATTTATATACAGGAGAAGTTTATATAACTCCAGATAACTTATCAGGACCTTTTGACAGTGTAGATGCTTATCAGTTAACCAATTTTGGATGTAATTATCAACTATTAAAAACAAAATCACAACAAATAGATGTAAGCCTAAAAGTTAATAATCTATTTAATACAGCATACGAGAACGTGGCATTTAGACCGATGCCAGATCGTAATTTTAATTTTCAAATTCAATATAAATTTTAAACCAATTACAATGAAAAAAATCATTTTATCAATTTTTGCAATGTCATTATTAATCGTTTCATGTTCTAGCGATGATGATGGAACAACATCAGAGCCTTTGGGTGCTTATGAAGATGGAATTATAGTAAGTGGAGAAGGGTCGTTTTCGTTACCAAGCTCAGTATCATTTATTTCTGAGGATTTAATGACATCAGAAAATCAAATTTATTTTAATGCAAATAATGAAACTACAGGTGGGTATTTGCAATCTATAGGTTTTAATGATGATAAAGCGTATATCGTAGTCCAAGATGGCACAATTAAAGTAGTTAATCGTTATACTTTTGAAAAATTAACTACTATTTCAACAGGCTTATCATTACCTAGATATATTGCTTTTGAGGATAATACCGCTTATGTATCTGATTGGGGAGATCCAAATGATACAACAGATGATTATATTGCTGTTATTGATTTAACTTCTAATACAGTAATCTCTACAATTCCTGTATCTGAAGGTCCTGAACAAATTTTAGAGGAGTCAGATAAGCTTTATGTATCTCATAAAGGTGGTTATAATGTGAATAATGTAATTTCTGTAATTGACACATCAGATAACTCACTAGAAACCATAACAGTTAATGATGTGCCAGATGAAATGTTTATAGATGAATCTGGAGATTTATTAGTTTTAAGTTCTGGTGCAAACCAATATTGGTTAACACCAGCTGTTATAACAGATGCTGCAATAACAAGAATTAATTTAAGTGACAATTCTATAATTTCTAATTTAGAATTTCCATCGGGTGAGCACCCAAGCCTAATGACTTATGAAGATGGTATAGCTTATTATATTTTAAACAATGAAGTATATAGTTTAGTAGATAATGCTACGAGTTTACCAACAACGTCGTTATTTAATATTACTGCAAGCAATGCTTATGGTTTATCTGTTAACGATAATCAATTATTTGTTACAGATGCTGGAGGCTTTGCAGCAAATAGTACTTTATTAGTTTATGATATATCTTCAGGGATAGAAACTAATACGTTTAGTGTTGGTGTAGGTGCTTCAAAAATATATTTCAATTAATAGAATTTTAAATACATATAAAAAGCCGCTTTTTTCAACTTGAAAAAAGCGGCTTTTTTAATTCTAATAATACGTATACAATTAGTCGATATACATATCTTGCTCTAAAGGTGAAATATAATGTTTTACATCTCTTAGCTTATCCCCTTCGTTTACCGCATTAAATGAGCGATCTGCAAAATTCATATTTGCAATAGCAGCTGATAACAAAGGTTCGTTAATATCACCTAAAATTCCAAATGTACTTGGAGATTCTGAAATTTCAATATCAGGAATTAAACCTGTTCCTGGAACTAACTGATCATTTACGTTAGTAGAATTTGCTATCAAAGGTTGCATAGCGTACTTATGGCTAAGGTTTACATTTTCATCAGTAAATAAACTTGGTGAATCGTATACCGTTTGCGAAGCTTGTGTTTTTCCAACGGTGTTTTCACCAATAACAACAACATCAATATATGGTTTTAGACTGTTTATAACCAATTCACTGGCTGAAGCTGTTCTTCTATTGGTAGTTAACACATAAACTCTAGATAAGTTGAGACTATTGATAGTACCACCACCATTAATAGAATTGGTAAAGAGATAATTGGTATCTAAACTCTGTAAGTTTTCATTATGAAAAGTTTTTGAATACACCTCACCTGTAAACTGACCTGTTACCATACTTCCTAAATATGCAGCGGTTTGTACTGAACCTCCTCCATTATATCTTAAATCAATCACCAATTCAGTAACACCAGCAGCACTAAATTCTCCAAAAGCATTATTGAGTTCGTCATTAAAATTAAATGTAAAACCATTATACATTAAATAGCCAATTTTAGTTCCGCTTACATTTAACACCTCAGTTTTATGCACTGGGTTTTCAGTATATGTCATTTTACTTAAACTTGCGCTTTCACCATTTAAAACTACAGTGTCATCTTCAGGCTCTGTAGTACCATTGTTATCATAGTCTGCAAAATTTAAAGTAAAAGAATCTTGGTAAATTGCATCACCTAAGTCATCAATACTACCTAATGTTAATGGTTCACCATTGACTCCTCTAAATATTTGTCCACGCTCTAAACCTAAGTTATCTGCAACGCTATTATTTAAAACCAACGTTATAGCACCAAAAATTTCAGAACTACTGCCTGGTACATAATAAAAATTAAATTCTACTCCTGTACTTAAGGATGTACCACCTAAAGAATTCTGTAATTCATAATAATTATCAGTTATTCTACTAAACCTATCAACATTTTCAGCATCATATTTTAGAGATTCAAATAATACTTCTGGACTTTCAAATCCGTTTAAATACTCTTGGTACTCTGTATTGGAAGCAAAATTATCATCTGCTAAAGCAATAACTTCAGGTTTGTATAGATAAACATAATTCATTCCTTTCCAAACAAAATCATTAATTTCTAATGTGGAAGCAGGAATTATATTATCATCCAAATCATCAAAACAGCTTGTAAATGAAAAACCTACAAGGCATGTAAGTAGTAAAATCTTTATTTTTCTCATGGTAATAGTGTTCTTTTTTAGATAGCAATGTTTCACTTTCAGTAGTAAAACTATAAATTTACTTACAATATTGTAAAAAACACAGAAATCTTTGTAACAAAAGATAAAGTGACTCGTCGTAATAATGAAGGCGAATAATAATCAACTTCACCAACCAACCAAAAAAGTAATGAAGCAGGCAGATTTTGTAAATATCGTTATGCCTTTTAAGGATAAAGTGTTTCGTTTAGCAAAACGACTACTCGTTTCTAGAGAAGAAGCGGAAGATGCTACACAAGAAATACTGTTGAAATTATGGAAGAATAATAAAAAAATTGAAGACTATAAAAATGTAGAAGCGTTTTCAATGACCATGACAAAGAATTTTTGTTTAGATCGATTAAAATCGAAACAAGCACAGAATTTAAAAATTGTTCACAGTAATTATACGGATAGTAATTCATCATTACAAAAACAAGTTGAAGCAAAAGATAGTGTGGATTGGGTTTCTAAAATAATGGAAGACCTACCAGAGCAACAAAAAATAATAGTGCAATTAAGAGATATTGAAGAATATGATTTCGCAGAAATAGCAAAAATGCTAGACATGAATGAAACAGCGATTAGAGTCAATTTATCTAGAGCACGAAAAACAATAAGAGAAAAATTAACTAATACACATGGATATGGTATTAAATAATATAGAAAAACTAATAGAAAAGTATAACAATGCCGAGACCACGCTTAAAGAAGAAGCGCAATTAAAAGCATACTTCTTAAGTGATGATGTGGCAGCACATTTAGAGCATTACAAACCAATGTTTCAATACTTTTCAGAATCAAAAAAAGAGCAGTACACCAAAGACGTTCCATTAAACACTAAAAAAACAAAACTGTATCAATGGATTTCTGTCGCAGCTGTGGCTGTTTTAATGCTAGGTATCTTTATTCCTAATTGGGATAGAGGACCAAAAACTCTAGCGGATTATTCGCCAGAGGAACAGGAAATGTATTTGGAAGCAAAACAAGCTTTAGCTATGCTTTCAAGTAATTTAAATGATGGAGTATCAAGTTTTAAAGTCATGGAATTAGCATCAGATAGTTTTAGTGCCGGACTTGAAAAAGCCAATCACATTACAGAATTTAGTAAATCAACAAACAAATTATTAAAGAATTAAAAAAAGAAAAATTTAAAACGAAAATTAAAACAAGAAATTATGAAAAAAATAATAGTAATAGTAGCAGTAATGTTAATGTCGGTAAACGGATTTAGTCAAAGTGTATTTGATAAATTTGAAGACCAAGAAGGTGTAGCATCGGTTATTCTTAATGGCAAAATGTTTAAAATGTTAGCCACAATGGGAATTGACATGGACGACCCTGAAACTAAAGAATATGCTGAAATGGCTAGTAAAATTACGGGCTTTAAAGTATTTACAACTGATGATGCAAAAATATCTGCTGATATGACTGCTACAGTAGCTAAATATTTAAAAACTTCGGCTTTAGAAGAGTTAATGCGTATGAAAGATGGTAACCAAACCGTTAAGTTTTACGTAAAAGAAGGTAAAGACGAAAATCACGTTAAAGAATTATTAATGTTTATTACTGGTCTAAAAGAAATGACAAAAGACCAAAACATAGAAATTAATGGCAAAAAACGTGAGTTTGAAACCGTAGTAATGACTTTAACTGGTGATATAGACCTAAGACAAGTGTCTAAAATTACAAATCAAATGGATATTCCAGGTGGTGAGCAGTTAAAGAAAGCTGGAGACAAGAAAAACTAAAACCATGATACAATCAATCAAAAAATCAGTAGTAGTGTTGTTTTTGGTTGCCGCTTTTACAAGCTGCAACCAAGGACCAACATTGCAAACCTATTATGTAGATAACGAATTAAAGCCTGGCTTTGCTTCGTTTGATGTACCAACGAGTTTTGTTAATGTTGAAAACATAAACATGACCGAGGAACAGAAAGAAGCTTATAATTCTGTAGATAAATTAAATGTACTCACATTTATGAAAGCAGATACAGATGCAGAAGATTATAAACTAGAATTAGAAAAGGTAAAAACCATATTAAAAGACCCTAAATACGAAGAACTTATACGTGGAGGAAACTCTACAGACGGAAAATTTGTTGTAAAGTTTTTAGGAGATATTGAAAACATTGATGAACTCATCATTTTTGGAAGTGCCAATAACAAAGGCTTCATGATTGCCAGAATTCTAGGTGATGATATGAATGCTTCTAAGTTAATGTCTTTAAGTTCTGTTTTAGAAAATGCCAAATTTGAAGATACTGATCTTAATGGTCTAACTGACTTTTTTAAGTAATCAAAACAAATAACAGGCTTAGTAAAGCTTAAATCTCAATTATTGAGTAAAGAAATTTAAATAAACTGATCGTTATTTAAATGTTAATGTAAATCGTCTTGAAGCTCGTCTTCAGGACGATTTTTTTTAGATTCATTTTTAAATGCAAAAATTAAAGCAGCAACAAATAATGCACTAAAACCTAAAAACAACATTGCTTTTACTATAACATAATCAAGAACGTCAAACAAACCTGAAATAAACAAACCCAATGCCAATACAGTCACACAAATTAATGCAATAGCGTCTTTGGTCGTTGGTATTAGTTTCACAATTATAATATTTTAAATGCCAGTGTAATTACTTGGTGTTATCACTTTTAGTTCAGACTTAATTGCGTCGGAAACCTCTAAGGTATCAATAAAATTTGAAATAGAACTTTGAGTAATCGCCTCGTTTGTTCTCGTTAATCCTTTTAAAGCTTCATAAGGATTAGGGTAGCTTTCACGTCTTAAAATGGTCTGAATGGCTTCTGCCACTACAGCCCAATTGTTTTCAAGGTCTTGTGCAAACTTAGGCTCATTCAATAATAATTTACCTAAACCTTTCATGGTTGATTTAAAACCAATAATGGTATGTCCAAATGGCACACCTACATTTCTTAAAACGGTACTGTCTGTTAAATCACGTTGTAATCTTGAAAGCGGTAATTTGGCAGACAGATGCTCAAAAATAGCATTTGCTATACCTAAGTTTCCTTCACTATTTTCAAAATCAATAGGATTTACCTTATGTGGCATTGCAGAACTACCTACTTCACCCTTTTTAATTTTCTGCTTAAAGTAATCCATAGACACATAAGTCCAAATGTCTCTATCCAAATCAATAATAATGGTATTAATACGTTTTAGTCCATCAAACAAAGCAGCTACGTGATCGTAATGTTCTATTTGAGTGGTTGGAAAAGAATGATGTAAGCCTAATCTTTCTTGCACAAATTTAGTTCCAAAAGCCTTCCAGTCTATATTTGGATAAGCTACTTTATGCGCATTAAAATTACCAGTTGCGCCACCAAATTTTGCTGCACTTGGCACATCATTTAGTAAATTAAATTGTTCTTTTAGTCTTACCGCAAACACGTCTATTTCTTTTCCTAAACGGGTTGGAGATGCTGGCTGACCATGTGTTCTAGCTAACATTGGGATATGTGCCCAATCTTTTGCTAAACTTTCTATTTTTTCTAATAATGATGTATATTCAGGAACATAAACATCATTCATAGCATCCTTAATACTTAAAGGAATTGCTGTATTATTAATATCTTGTGAGGTCAACCCAAAGTGGATAAACTCTTTGTAAGCCGAAAGCCCTAAAGCATCAAATTTTTCTTTAATAAAATATTCAACCGCTTTTACATCGTGATTGGTCACTTTCTCAATGTCCTTAATCGCAGTAGCATCTTCAGCATTAAAGTTTTTATAAATCGCTCTTAAGTCTTCAAAAACAGAACTCGAAACCGACTTTAATTGTGGTAATGGTATTTCACATAACGCAATAAAATATTCAATCTCTACCAAAACACGATATTTTATCAGTGCTTCTTCCGAAAAATAATCTTTTAATTTTTCTACTTTAGATCGGTATCTACCATCAATTGGTGAAATTGCATTAAGAGGTGAAAGTGCCATTTTGTTTGATTTTTTTGAAGCATCAAATATAGCAAAGTAAGTTAAGAGTTAATAGTTATAGGTTAAGAGATTTTTAAAGTTTTTACGGTTACATCGCTATTAATTATTGACTGTTGCTCATAGGTTTTTAAATTTAGGGACTCAGCATATTTTATCAATTTTAAATTTAATAACTAACATCAAGATGTAACTTTTCGCTACAATCTTCAAGTGAAAAATGTATCTTTGATAAATTTCTATTTTAAACATGAACGACACCATAATTCTCATCCTTGTTATTTTCATTTCCGCAGGAATTGGAGCTTTTATTGGACTTAAATTTTCGCAATTAAAAAGTAAAAGTGACAAAAGCACCTTAGAAGAGCGCAACGCTAATCTGCAACAACAGTTTAATGAATTCAAACAATTTTCTGAAGCTGAAAATCAAAAACAAGATCAGTATTTTAATCAGTCGTTAAATGAATTAAAAGAAAGTATTTCTAAAATTGAAATTGAACGAGAAAATATCAGGAAAGAAAAGGATTTTTTAAGCACTGAATTATCTCGAAGAAATACAGAATTTGAAAATCTTCAGCAGCAAAATCTCAAAAGAGATGAAGCAATGGCGGAGCAACAAATTCAGCTACGAAAAGATTTTGAATTGATGGCTTCTAAAATATTAGATGAAAAGTCTGAAAAATTTACACTTCAAAATAAAGAGAATATAAAAAACATCTTAAATCCGTTGCAGGAAAAAATTCAACTCTTTGAGAAAAAAGTTGATGATACCCAAAAGGAAAGTATTAGCATGCACTCTGCTTTAAAAGAGCAATTATTAGGCCTTAAAGACCTTAACTTGCAAATGAGTAAAGAAGCTACAAATCTAACTAGAGCTTTAAAAGGTGATAGTAAAATGCAAGGTAATTGGGGCGAATTAGTTCTAGAGCGTGTGTTAGAAAAATCTGGACTAGAAAAAGATAGAGAGTATTTTGTACAGCAAAATTTTCAGCGTGAGGATGGCTCTCGTGTTATGCCAGATGTGGTATTACACCTTCCAGATTCTAAAAAAATGATTATAGATTCTAAAGTGTCACTAACAGATTATGAACGTATGGTTAATGCGGACGATGATGATAGAGCATTGTATTTAAAGGCGCATGTTAATTCCATAAAAAGACATGTCGATCAATTATCTGCAAAGAATTATCAAGATTTATATGATATTGAATCACCAGATTTTGTGCTAATGTTTATTCCAATTGAACCTGCTTTTGCTGTTGCCATCAATGAAGATAATTCATTATATAATAAAGCTTTTGAACAGAATATTGTTATTGTAACACCTTCTACCCTTTTAGCAACATTGCGTACAATAGATAGTATGTGGAACAATGAAAAGCAACAACAAAATGCCTTAGAAATTGCAAAACAAGCTGGTGCACTTTACGATAAGTTTGAAGGTTTGGTTACCGATTTAACTGGTGTTGGTAAAAAAATTGATGCCGCAAAAGGTGATTATTCTGCCGCAATGAATAAATTAGTGAGTGGAAATGGTAATCTTATTTCTCGAGTTGAAAGAATAAAAAAATTGGGTGCCAAAGCAAAAAAAGCATTACCAGAAAGCTTTATTAAGCGCGCAATGGACGATGAATTAGAGTAATCTATTCATTATCGTAGTATCATCTAAATAACTAACTCGCTATACTTAAACTCTAATAATTATGTTTAAAACCACTGAAGATTCTAGAATACAGATTTCAGAATTAATGAAACCATCTCATGCTAATTTTGGAGGCAAAATTCATGGTGGTTATATTTTGAGTTTAATGGATAACGTGGCATTTGCTTGTGCGTCTAAACATTCTCGTAGTTATTGTGTTACAGCATCTGTTAATAAGGTAAACTTCTTAAATCCAATAGAAGTTGGAGAGTTAGTGACGATGAAAGCTTCTGTAAACTATGTCGGCAAATCGTCTATGGTAGTTGGTATAAGAGTAGAATCTGAGAATATTAGAACAGGTGAAACAAAACATTGCAATTCGTCTTACTTCATTATGGTTGCTGTTGATGAAGAAGGAAATAAAGTAACTGTACCTGGTTTAATACTAACCAATAAATTGTCTGCAAAGCGCTTTATTAAATCTATAATAAGACGCGATAGCGATATTAAAAGAAGTAAGGATTTACATCAACTTTATAAAAACGTAGAGGATCACTTAGAGCAACTCAAAGATTATCGCGTTAAAATTGATTTTAAATAAAAAAAGCTGCTTCATTTCTGAAACAGCTTTCTCACTTTTTTTTAAACACTTATTGCTTAATAAATCGTTTGGTCTGAGATTCATTTTCATTTGACACCTTTACAAGATATACTCCTGTTTTCCAATTAGAGACATCTACTGATGCTGATAATTGGGAAATGGTACTTTTATGAATGCGTTTCCCAAGGACATCAAACACCTCAAGCGTCATATTTTCTGATGCTTTTGGTAATTTAATATTTAGCTTGTTTTTTGAAGGATTTGGCGAAATCTTAAAAGTATCGTCTTGAAATCTATTCAAATTTGTATCTAAATCATAGATAGAAACAACATCGTCACCCAAGCTTGCATCATCAAACAGATGTGCTGAACCATGCGCAAACACAGTGCTAAAAGTGAATATGGTTATAAGTCCGAGTAATATTTTTTTCATATAATTTGGGTATTCTTAAAACTAAGTTAGTAAATATTAATTAATTCTACTTACCGTTCATCGAAAACTATGCCAATTACTTACTCAAATACATTTTTCTTCTCGCATATAGATCATAAAACTGATCGTCCTTTAAACTATCAATAAATAAAATACTTTCACCTGTACTTTTCATTTCCGGTCCTAATTGTTTATTTACATTAGGAAACTTATTGAACGAGAACACAGGTTGCTTAATAGCATAACCTTCTAATTGTGGATTAAAGTTAAAATCAGTTACTTTTTTCTCACCTAACATTACTTTAGTAGCATAGTTTACATAAGGTTCCTTGTAAGCTTTTGCAATAAATGGCACTGTACGAGATGCTCTTGGATTGGCTTCAATAATGTATACTAATTCATCTTTAATAGCGAACTGAATATTAATTAATCCAACCGTATTTAATGCTCTTGCAATAGTATGTGTATGATCTTTTATTTGCTGCATTACCAATTCACCTAAGTTAAATGGTGGCAACGTTGCATTACTATCGCCTGAGTGAATACCACATGGTTCTATGTGCTCCATAATACCAATAATATAAACATTACCATCTGCATCACAAATTGCATCTGCTTCGGCTTCAATAGCACCATCTAAATAATGATCTAATAATAATTTATTTCCTGGAATGGATTTTAATAAATCAATAACATGAGATTCTAACTCCTGCTTATTAATTACAATTTTCATCCCTTGGCCACCAAGTACGTAAGAAGGTCTTACTAAAATAGGAAAATCTAAAACATCTGCAATCGCTAATGCTTCATCTGCAGATTCTGCAACATCAAACTCAGGATAAGGAATATTGTGCTCCTTTAAAATGTTTGAAAAACTTCCTCTATCTTCTGCTAAATCGAGAGATTTAAAGCTAGTTCCCATTATCTTAACTCCCCATTTTTCTAACTTCTCGGCAAGTTTCAATGCTGTTTGTCCACCTAATTGAACAATAACACCTTCTGGTTTTTCATGCTGAATAATATCATAGATATGTTCCCAGAAAACAGGTTCAAAATAAAGCTTATCTGCAATATCAAAATCGGTAGAAACCGTTTCTGGATTACAGTTAATCATAATGGTTTCGTAACCACATTCTGCTGCTGCTAAAACACCATGCACACAACAGTAATCAAACTCAATACCTTGACCAATTCGGTTTGGCCCAGAACCTAAAACGATGATTTTCTTTTTGTCACTTACAACACTCTCGTTTTGCACGTATACTTCACCTTCTGCTGTTTCTACTTCACTTTCAAAAGTTGAATAATAGTATGGTGTTTGTGCTTTAAATTCTGCAGCACAAGTATCTACTAATTTAAAAACACGGTTGATGTTAAGTTCCTTTCTCTTATTATAAACTTGGCTTTCTAAACAACCCAACATGTGAGCAATTTGTCTGTCACCATAGCCTTTTTGTTTCGCTTCGAGTAATAATTCGCGATCAATGTTACTAATATTGAAGGTAGAAATCTCTTTCTGAAGTTGAAATAACTCTTCATATTGCTTTAAAAACCACATGTCAATTTTTGTGATTTCGTGAATTCGACTTAACGGAATTCCGATAGCAACTGCATCATATATTACAAAAACTCTATCCCAACTTGCGTAAGTTAATTTCTCTATAATGGTATCATAATCTGTGTAACCTTTACCGTCTGCACCTAATCCGTTTCTCTTTATTTCTAAGGATTGAGTTGCTTTATGCAATGCTTCTTGGAACGAACGACCTATTGACATTACTTCACCTACAGCTTTCATCTGTAAACCTAAAGTTCTGTCTGAGCCTTCAAACTTATCAAAGTTCCAACGTGGAATCTTAACCACAACGTAATCTAAAGTTGGCTCAAATAATGCTGAAGTTGATTTTGTAATCTGATTATCTAATTCATCTAAATTATAACCAATCGCTAATTTCGCCGCAATTTTAGCAATAGGATAACCTGTTGCTTTACTTGCTAATGCTGAAGAACGTGATACTCTTGGATTAATTTCAATAGCAATAATTTCCTCTTCATCATCCGGACTTACAGCAAACTGCACATTACAACCACCTGCAAAATCACCAATACTACGCATCATATGGATAGCCATATCTCGCATTTTCTGAAACGTCTTGTCAGATAAAGTCATTGCTGGTGCTAGTGTAATGGAATCACCAGTATGAATTCCCATAGGATCCATATTCTCTATTGTACAAATAATAACAACGTTATCATTTTTGTCTCTTAATAACTCTAACTCGTATTCTTTCCAGCCGATTAAAGCTTTATCTATCATAACTTCATGAATTGGAGACACCTCCAAACCATGCGTTAATTTCTTATCGAATTCGTCTTCTTTAAAAACAAAAGATGCACCTTCACCACCTAAAGTATAAGATGCTCTAATTACTAATGGAAAACCAAACTCTTGCGCAATTTCTTTTCCTTTTAAGTAAGATGTTGCTGTTGCTTGAGGTGCCATGCCAACACCAATTTTCAACATTAATTCTCTAAATTTCTCTCTGTCTTCTGTAATATTTATGGCATCAATATCTACACCAATAATATCTACATTAAAATCTTCCCAAATACCTTTTTCGTCTGCTTCAATACACAAATTTAAAGCCGTTTGGCCTCCCATTGTTGGCAGTACAGCATCAATTTGCGGATGCTCTTTTAGAATCTGAATTAAAGATTTAGTTGTCAATGGCAACAAATAAACATGATCTGCCATTGTTGGATCTGTCATGATTGTTGCAGGATTAGAATTGATCAAAATCGTTTCAATTCCGTCTTCTCTTAGTGAGCGTAAAGCTTGAGAACCTGAATAATCAAATTCGCAGGCTTGCCCAATGACAATAGGACCTGAACCAATAAGTAAAATAGATTTTATGCTGTTATTTTTTGGCATGAGAATAATATATTTAGTGTTTTGATAAAAATCTTTATTTATTTCGCTGTGCAAAAATAGTTAACAATAGGATATAAAAAAAGGCGTTACACCTAAGTAACGCCTTTAATATATTAACAATTGTTAATCATTATTTTTTATGTCTAGATTCAGTTGAAACAGACAATTTTTTTCTTCCTTTAGCTCTTCTACGTGCTAAAACTTTTCTTCCGTTAACAGAAGCCATTCTTTCTCTGAAACCGTGTTTGTTTCTTCTCTTTCTTTTTGACGGTTGAAACGTTCTTTTTGGCATGTCTTATATTTTTAAAAACTAATATTCGTGTTAATGTCGATATGAGTTGAGAGCTATCTCAAAACTGCGTGCAAATATACAACAAGTTTTTACTTTAGCAAATAGCAAAAGATTTTTTTTCGAATGATTTCATGTATTTTTCAATTTCTTACAAAATGACTGTAAATTCAGCTCAATTTAGTCCTTTACCTTTTCTATAATATATCGTCCAAACCTTGAAAACACCTTAAACTCTAACGGTTTTTATTTAAATTATAGATAAAAATGTAAGTCAATAACAAATCATAGATTTTAAACGCGTTGTTTTTATTATCTTTGCGCTCTCAAAAAATACACATTAACATGTTTAACAAAAATATAAAATTAGTCATTTTCGCATTAATTATTGCTTATGCAATATATCAATTCACTGAAGGTTATATAGGTAATGGTATTATGTACATCTTACTTTCTACTATTTTCATATTCCTTTACTTTAAAAATGAAATGATTTTACTCGCTTTTTTAAAATTAAGAAAGCAAGATTTTGTAGGAGCAAAGAAATGGTTAGACAAAATTAAAAATCCTGAAGGTGCTTTAGTAAAAAAACAACAAGGCTATTTAAACTATTTAAATGGTATTATGGTTTCTCAAACTAATATGAATGAAGCCGAAGGTTACTTTAAAAAAGCCATTAGCTTAGGATTATCTATGGACCATGATTTGGCGATGGCTAAATTAAACTTAGCAGGAATTGCATTTTCTAAACGTAGAAAACCAGAAGCTCAAAAATTATTAGCAGAAGCTGAAAAATTAGATAAAAGAGATATGCTTGCGGATCAAATTAAAATGATGAAGCAGCAAATGAAAAAAGCAATAGTACCTAAGCAACAATATGGCCAGCCTACTTCGGCTCGTCAGAATCGTCGTAGTAGAAGGTAAAACTTAAAATACAGTTTATAACACATAAAAAAAGGCCTAAACATTAATATGTTTAAGCCTTTTTTAATTTACTACGTAATTATATATCATTTTAGTCTCGTTTATTTTTAGACCTCAATTCAACTTTTTTATCGATATTTATTTTCCATTCTTCGCCTTTTAATATCAACTCAGTGGAAAATGCCCGTCTAGCAATCATTATCTTTATAGACTTACCATTATGAAATAAGAATTCTTTCTATAACATGCATGCCTTAATGACTTCAAACTTATAATAAAGGTGCCATTAAACGAGCAACAGATTCTATAAGTTTTGTTTGTTTAGAGCGCTGTTGCCATGATTTTAAATCTAGTTGTTCACAATCTTTTAAATCATCATTAAAGAACTCAGTGAGTTGATTGCTAATGTCTTTATTATAGATTAAAGCATTGACTTCAAAATTAATATTGAAACTTCTATAATCCATATTGGTGGTTCCAACGGTACTAAATACTCCATCAACTACCATAGTTTTTGCATGTATAAAGCCTTTAGTATAGCGATACACCTCTACTCCTGCCTCTAAAAGCGACTCTAAATAAGAATTGGTTGCATATTCTGCTATCCAAGAATCGGAGGTTTTAGGCACAATGATTTTAACTTTTATATTGCTTCTGGCGGTTACTTGAAGCGCTGTAACAATTTCGCTATTAGGAATAAAATAAGGCGTTGTAATGTACACATGATCTTCTGCATTGGTAATAGCCACAAAAATAGCTTCCATAATATTAGACCAATCTGTATCTGGCCCACTAGCTGCTATTTGAAGTGGTACATTTTCTTTACAATTATGTTCTGGGAAATAGGTTTTTGAAATCTCTAATGCTTCTTGACTTACAAAATCCCAAGTTGTAAAAAACAATATCTGTAATGGTTTAACCGCCTCACCAATAATACGGATATGTGTATCTCGCCAATAACGCTTATTATTAGCATTTACATAATTATCTGAAATATTTATTCCGCCAACATAGCCAATTTTACCATCTATAACTATAATTTTTCGGTGATCGCGATAATTCATTTGCCCTGTAAATTTTGAAAAAAGCACAGGCATAAACGGATTCATTTCAATACCAGAATCCTTTATTTTGCTTTTCATTTTAGATGAAATCGAACTTCCCACATCATCTATAACGATTCTAACTTCTAAACCTTCATTAGCTTTTTCACATAATAGATTAAGAACTTCTGTTCCTATTTTATCATCTTTAATTACAAAATATTCGAGATGAATATGATGCTGAGCTTCTTTTAAATCTTTTAAAAGTAGTTTAAACTTATTATCACCATTTTTAATGAGCTTAACATCATTATTAATAGTTAACTTAGATTTTTCACTATTATATAATAATGGAATGAGTTTCGATTTTTGATCAAGTAAATCATCTACGACATTAATCTCTTTTGTATCGAGTTCTAACTGTTCTTGAATCTTTTTTACTATAGATTGATTTAAAACATGCTTTCTGCTAAAGATTTTTGTTTTACGGTATTCTTGTCCAAAAAGATAGTACACAATTAAACCTAAAAACGGTAAAGCCAGCAAACCAATAATATAACTTAATGCTTTGGTTGGGTTCAGTTTTTTATGCAGAATGGTGACCACAGCAGATAATGCTATGGCATAATTGAGTACAATTAAAATTTGCCAGATATGATTTCTAACAAATTCCAATAATTAAGATTTAGTATTATAATAGCCTTCTTTTGGAATTTCAATCTGGTAAGATTTTCTAGACTTGTTATTTAAATGAGGCTCTCTTAACCATGGGTTATGGAGTTTTAAAATCTTATAATTAATACCAAATTGCTTAGCAAACTTAGCAAAATCCGTAACTGCTGTATCCACTTCAACTTTATAAGTTGGAACTTCTTTATATAAATGCGATTTATTAAAATTGAATCCGTATTTGCTTGGGTTAGATAATATTTCTTTCAATGCCACGATTCTAAACACGTAACGTCCTGTTTCTTCACCTAACAATAGATCGTAATACCCATCAACATCTTGTTCTTTTAAACGTCTAGAAACACCATAATTCCCAGCATTATATGCTGCTGCTGCTTTGGTCCAAGATCCTAAACTTTCTTTCGCTTTCTTTAAATAATCACATGCGACTTCAGTTGCTTTTTCTAAGTTATAACGTTCGTCTACATTGTCGTTTACTTCTAAACCATTTTCACGTCCTGTAGCTTTCATAATTTGCCAAACACCACTTGCACCTGCTGGTGATTTTGCTGTTTGCACCAATCCACTTTCTATAACTGCGAGATACTTAAAATCATCTGGAACACCATTGCGTTTCAAAATTGGCTCTATAATTGGAAAGTATTTTTGTGCGCGCTTAAACATTAAAAGCCCATTAGATTGCCAATAGGTATTTACCAATAATTCTTTATCCATTCTTTCATAGATATCTGGATCTTGAATAGGCACCATTTCACCTGCAAAATTTAAATTCTCAGGCATTTCTAATGCGTACACATTATAGTTGTTTACAATTGGATCTTCTTTACCTAATAAAAAATCTGATGGTGCTTTTTCATCTGGAGCTTTTTGCATGGCGAATATAAATAAGCCAGATATACAAATTACACCTATTAATGCTAAGCTATTCTTTATGTATTTCATAGTATTTCTTTTTATGGATTATAGAATCTTACATGCTATGCGTTGTTAATCATTTCTTTAAATGTTTAAGCAATTTGCATGACAGATTCAGAATTTTGTTTTTTAGTAATATATAAATGTAATCAATCTACGATGAAGATTCAAATTCAGCCTTCAATAAGTTTTGGTAAATTTTCGTTAAACCATTTAAACTTATTAATAATCATTATATGAGTTCCGCCTTTAATAACAATACAATTTCCTCCACAAGAGTGTGGAAAAACAGCGTCCTTATCTCCATGAATATAAATTGCATTAGGAATTGCTTCTTCTTGTTCCCAGCAAACGACATGCTTAATGGCCCAATCGAGATAGGTTTTATTATTTACAGAAAGGTATTTTTTATATAAATCGACGCGTTTTTTTATTGTTTCTCCTAAAGCATATTTTGCTAATAAATCTATATTACTAACTAATTGTGTTGGTAGTATTTTATATGCTTTGGTTACTTTTAATAGTTTTAATCGTTTAGGCAACTCATGATGCGACTTTACACTAGAAACAACAAACAATTTTTTCACCGTTAAGTACTTGCTCATTTCTTGTACCAACATGCCTCCAAAAGATACGCCAAGCAATACTATATTATCATGCTTTATAAATGTACACATACGCTTGGCATAAGCCTGAAACGTTTCTGTTTTAGTTGGTATCTGCCATTCTAGCCAATGCACCTCATAAGAGGTCTCTGGAAGTTTTATATATTCAAAAATAGAAGGATTTGCTGCCATGCCTGGCATTAAATATACATGTGTTAATTTAGTGTTCATTTGGTAAAATTGGAGCGTCCTAATTAATTACAATTTAAGGTTTTAACAACAATAACCTAATTCTTAAGTTGATTTTTTGTACCTTTGCACAGCAAAACTATATAAAATATAGTATCTACGCTACCAACCGCTGAATTTAATATAAAGAAATTATGACAGAAACTGCTGAACTAATTGACAATGATTTCCTTCGTCAATTTGAATTAAAGGTTGAAAACGAAATGGCTATTATTGAATATTCTTTACAAGAACGAAAGATATTCTTAACAAAAATGATTATTCCAGATAGCATTAGAACAGATGAATTTGAACTAGATTTTATTGACCTAGTATTCTCAAATATTAAAGAGCGAAACATTAGTGTGGTACCAACAAGTCCTGAAATTGCTAAGTTTGTAAGACGTAATAGAAAGTATAAGCGAATGTTACCAGTGGGTATTCGTATATAATTTGAAGAACATACATCATAAAAAAATCCGAAACTTTAAAAGTTTCGGATTTTTTTATTGTAATTAATATTAACTATTAGTAATTCACATCAATTATTCCATTCTCCAACATTATTGACTCTTCCCCTTCAGCAGTAAAAGCAGTCAGTGTTCCTGTAAAAGTTGCTGTCAATCTAGAGCCATTATTAACGCTTACAACAGAATTAAACGCTCCGCTATCATAAAAATACTCACCATTAATAAGGTATTCAAAAGCATACAATGAAAAGGTTCCTAAATCACCCACTTCCGTTTCAAAATTAATAGTTCTAGAAGCGTCGGTTCCTACTGTAGCTGTTACATTCAATATTGTAAATTGTTCACCATCAAAAATGAATGTATCTCTCTCAACAATAACTGTGTCAAATGT
The DNA here is from genome assembly GCF_003386165.1 of Winogradskyella eximia. GTDB lineage: Bacteria > Bacteroidota > Bacteroidia > Flavobacteriales > Flavobacteriaceae > Winogradskyella > Winogradskyella eximia. The sequence goes on from NZ_QRDV01000007.1 coordinate 194,242, forward strand.
AACTACCTGACCTTCAATTGTCACGGTAAGTTCGTTAGAAGCTCCATTATTATCACTTCCATCATCATCTTTATTACAAGAGGTAGATAATATTAAACCGACTACAACACATAAGTTAAAAAATGTTTTTTTCATAATATACTAGTTTTGTTAAGATTGTAAATCTAACTTAAGAAATAACCTACGCAAACTCTTTAATAAAATTAAACCGAACCAATCCATCTTCATCAATCTCTGTAAGTTTAACGTCATGTATAGTATTCACCAGTTCTGGATTCCAAGGTGCTTTTACTTTCACATAGTTTTCCGTAAAACCATGAATATAACCTTCTTTATTTTCTCCTTCAAACAATACGGTACGGCTAGTCTGTAATTGATTTTCGTAAAAAGCTCTTCGTTTTTTAGCAGACAAACCTCTTAACATTTTACTGCGTTTAGATCGCTTAGCTTTAGATACCACGTTAGGCATATTTGCCGCTTCTGTATTATCACGTTCTGAATATTGAAACACATGCAAATAAGAGATATCTAATGCATTCAAAAAGTTATACGTTTCTAAAAACAATTCATCGGTTTCACCAGGAAAACCAACAATAACGTCTACTCCAATACATGCATGAGGCATTACTTCTTTTATTTTTGATACTCTATCTACATACAACTCTTTCATGTAACGACGTTTCATCTTTTTTAAGATGTCATTACTTCCACTTTGTAATGGTATATGAAAATGAGGTACAAATGCTCTAGATTTAGATACTAAATCTATGGTTTCATTTTTTAATAAATTGGGTTCAATAGAAGATATTCTTAAACGCTCAATGCCTTTAACCTTATCGAGTTCAGTTACGAGATCTAAAAAGGTATGTTCGTGCTTTTTATTCCCAAACTCTCCTTTGCCATAGTCACCAATATTAACACCTGTAAGTACAATTTCTTTAATCCCTTGCTCAGAAATTTCCTTTGCATTTTTTAGAACATTGCTTATAGTATCACTACGAGAAATCCCTCTAGCTAGCGGAATTGTGCAATAAGTACATTTATAATCGCAACCATCTTGTACTTTTAAAAAAGCTCTTGTTCTGTCTCCAATAGAATAACTACCAACATAAAAATCGGCTTCTTCAATTTCGCAAGAATGAACTTCACCAAAATCGTTTTTAGTTAAATCATTTAAGTAATCTGTAATTTTGAATTTCTCTGTTGCTCCCAGAACCAAATCCACACCATTTACATCTGCTAATTCCTCTGGTTTTAATTGCGCGTAGCAACCAATGGCAGCAACAAAAGCTTCAGGATTATTCTTTTGTGCTTGCTTTACAATAGTTTTAAAACGCTTATCTGCATTTTCAGTAACCGAACAAGTGTTTATGACGTATACATCAGCAGATTCTTTAAAATCTACACGATCAAAACCTTCGTCATTAAAACCTCTAGCTATAGTAGATGTTTCTGAGAAATTAAGTTTACAACCTAATGTATAAAATGCGACTTTTTTTGTTGGATTCATTCTTGTACTTTTACCAAGTTGGCAAATTTACAACATATAAATTATATGCTAAAACTCACACCATTCTTATTCAACAGATTGCTATATGCTTCATTAATTATGATGATATTTTCATGTAGCTCAAAAGAAAATAATGAACTAGACCATCTAGTTTTTAGATACAATGAACACAAAAATATAGGTTCATTAGATCCTGCATTCTCAAAGGATTTAGCAGATATTTGGGCAACACATCAGTTATTTAATGGTTTGGTGCAGATGGATGACCAACTAAATGTAAAACCATGTATTGCCAAAAAGTGGACCATTACTGATAGTGCAAAAACGTATACATTTACCTTACGTAAGGATGTCTATTTTCATAAACATAATTTGTTTGGAAAAGATTCAACGAGAACTACAACAGCTTCAGATTTTGAATATAGCTTTAACCGATTAAGAGATAATACCATTGCCTCACCTGGAAGTTGGGTTTTAAATAAAGTTGAAGATTTTTCTGCAATCAACGATTCTACTTTTCAAATTAGATTAAAACAACCTTTTCCTGCGTTTCTAGGCTTACTCACCATGAAATATTGCTCAGTGGTTCCCAAAGAAATTGTAGAACATTATGGCAATGATTTTAGGTCAAATCCCATAGGAACTGGTCCTTTTAAGTTTAAACGCTGGGAAGAAAATTTAAAATTAGTCTTTAGACGAAACAACCATTATTTTGAAACAGATGATAAAGGACAGCAACTACCCTATCTAGAAGCTATTGCTATTACTTTTTTACCAGATAAACAGAGTGAATTTCTGCAGTTTGCGCAAGGTAATATTGATTTTGTTTCTGGTTTAGACGGCTCTTATAAAGACGAAATTTTAACAGCAGAAGGTAAATTAAGAACAAATTACGCTGAAGATGTAAAAATGATACGAGGTCCATATCTTAACACAGAATACTTAGCGTTTTTTATGGAAACGGATGTTAATACTATTAAATCTTTAAAATTAAGAAAAGCGATTAATGTTGGTTTTGACCGGAGTAAAATGATGACTTATTTAAGAAATGGCATCGGAATTCCTGCAAATGGTGGCTTTATTCCAAAAGGCTTACCAGGTTTTGATGCTTCAATAGGCTATACATATCAACCCGATTTAGCAAAACAATTAGTATCAGAATTTAAAGCAGAAACAGGCATAAACCAACCAGAAATAACACTAACCACAACGAGTAATTATTTAAGTTTTTGTGAATTCATTCAACGTGAGCTGCAAAAAACAGGGCTGTTAGTAAATGTAGATGTAATACCACCTTCAAGCTTAAAAGACTCCAAAGCAAATGGACAACTCGATTTTTTTAGAGCGAGTTGGATTGCTGATTATCCTGATGCAGAAAATTACTTATCCTTATATTACAGTAAGAATTTTGCACCAAATGGACCTAACTACACGCATTTTAAAAATGAAGTATTCGACAGAATGTATGAAGCTGCATATTTAGAAACGGATCCAGATTTAAGAGCGCAACTGTACACAAAAATGGATGCATTGATTATGGATTCTGCTCCTATTGTACCTCTTTTTTATGATGAAGTGGTTAGATTTACTAGAAAACACGTGAATGGCTTAGGTATTAACGCTACTAATTTACTGGAATTAAAATCGGTAAGAAAGTCTAACTAATTAGAGAAACAAAATAGGTCTCAAAATGCCAAAGTTGATCTGGATATCTAAAAATACTCGAAGTGTTTTTATTTAGATTTAATTGCCACCAATAGATTCACCGTCTTTAGCATTTAATTTCACCTCACTTAAATAACTCAAAATATTACCATGAGAATCAACGTTACCAACAAAACCATGAGTTGCTGAATAGTGAAGAAAAAACTCTTTACCCTTTCCTTTATCCCTATCTGTTAGCTGCTGACAATGAACTTTTACACAATCCTTGTATTTCTTTTTAGGTGTTTTAAATTTTTGATCTACCGCAATAACTTCGTAACTCCAACTTTTATCATTTTCTAGCCAATTATCACCAAGAACTGGTTTTACAGGTAATACAATTGATTCTTTTAATGATTTCTTATCGTTGTTGTATATGGTTTGTTGCGTGTTTTAAGCACCTAATTTAGCAAATACAAACCGAATAGAAAATCCGCAAGGATTTTCGTAAGTAGGCTAGAACTAGCAATAAATTATATACGGTGTTAGGTGCTGTACTTTTTATGTTCATGAATTTCTATGCTATTAATTTCGCCTTCCATTTCAGAAATGATTTTTAGAATATTTCCTGATTTATCTCTTGTATAGATTCGAGTCATGTATTCTGAACCAAATTTTCTTGTAATCAAAAGTCTTTCTTTATATCTCAAATTATTTTCGTCGAAAAAAACTTCGGTTTGAAGGACTTCAGGGTTCTTTTTTATATTCCAAACTTTGATTTTATTGCCGTTTTCGTCGTATTCATATCTAAATATTCCACTTTTACTTTTTTCAACAAGTGGTTCTTTTTCTCCCGATAAGTCAAATTCTTGCTGAACTCTCTTTGTCTCATTGCCACGTTTATCCAAGTAAATTAAAATCCGAGTTTTTTTAGTTGGATATTCGAACTTGAAATGAGTTTTTAGTTTACCATTTTCTAGGAACCTTTTACTTTCAATTAGTTTACCCTCTTTGTCGTAAGAACTCCAATCCCAGATTCTCTTTTCGCTTTCATTGTCAAGGTTCTGAAGGTAGATTGTCGTTTCCTTAATTCCGTTCCGTTTCTTTAAGTCAGCACCTTTTTTCCAGATACTTTGCGAAAAACTTGAATAAGTGATTATCAAAGTTAGAAGTATTATTACTTTCCTCATAGTTGTTTTTCAGTATTGCACCTAACAATGTGATAATAATAGGTTTTACCTTTTCGATAATACGTTGTATCAACATCTCCCCAACTATACCTGCGATATTTCACATAATACTGCTGATTATTGATAAGCTCTTTATCCTTTGCGAAAAACTCAAAATAATGTGATTTTCCATATTTAAAATATTTCCCACTATTTGCGTTTTCAAATAAAGTTATGTAGCCATCTAATTCGTTATAAGTAAACGACAAGAGACTAAAAGAGCAAACTAAAATTATGATTATTTTTTTCATAAGAGAGTTGTTAGAAACAGCAATATACTAACATTTAGTATTTAACAACTAATGGCTCTCATCTTTATCAAACCCAGTAAAATAATACAAATCATCTCCTCCTTCTCCTTTTAAACGTCTAGAGGATAAATAACCAGTTGACAAATCATCATTTAAAAAAAATGAAAAATCATCACCTTTACTATTTATTGGTTTATCTAATGATACCGGAGATTTTATAATATTGGTAGAGTTTAAATCAAACATATAGATATCTATTCCGCCTTTACCACCTCGTCTATCAGAAGAAAAATAAAGTCTATTATCCGCACTAACAAAGGGAAATGTCTCTGTACGAGAAGAATTTATATGCTCTCCTAATTTTATGACTTTACCATACGTTTTATGGTCTGTTACAGACACTTTATAAATATCAGATTTTCCTTTTGTTCCTTTAATATCAGCGATAAAATAGAGTGTAGATCCATCTGGACTCAAAGCAGGATGAGCAAAATTATGATCGGGATCACAGAAAGGTAACGTTGTAAAATTAACCCAACCTTTTCCTTCTTCATATTCCGCACGTTGAATTAAGAGATTGAATGTACTCATATCCTTTAGCTTATTCTCGCCCTTGGTAGTATGATTAGTAGTAAAATACATGTACTTGCCATCTTTAGAATAGGTAGCAACAGACATATTAGACATACCAACTTCTTTCTTTTCAATAAGTTTTGGATCCTCTATTTCTCCTTCTTCACCTAATTTATATTCATAAATACCGTAAAGATTCTGAGCATAATTGTCTAAAATAGCTCTGCCACTTCTAGATGTAAGGTTTGAACTTACAAAGACCTTATCCTTAACCACACGAGCTGCAAAGTGATCTAATTTATTATTAATTTCAAGTTTTTTAACTTCTACCTCTTGTGAAAAACCTAGGCTTATAAAAAATAAAAAAAGTAGGTTGAATTTGGGTGTTTTTAATTTCATGGTAAAATATTATTCTCTTCTATATTGTTTTGTTTCTTCAAAAATATGCTCTAAAATGGCTTTATCTAAATCTGTGAATTCTTCTTTTCGTCTTCCCATAACCACTTCAGCAACTTCAAATGCTTTATTCGTTTTATACGTTACAAACCCACTATGTCCACCCCAAGAAAAACTAGGAACAAAATTTCTAGGAAAACCACTTCCAAAGATATTAGCACTTACACCAACAACTGTACCAGTATTAAACATGGTGTTAATTCCGCATTTACTATGATCTCCCATCATTAAGCCACAAAATTGTAATCCGGTTTTAGCAAAACCTTCTGTGTTATAATCCCAAAGTCTTACTTCGGCATAATTATTCTTTAGATTACTATTATTAGTATCTGCACCTAGGTTACACCATTCTCCTAAAACTGAATTCCCTAAAAAGCCATCGTGTCCTTTATTTGAAAATCCAAAGATTACAGAATTACTCACTTCACCTCCAATTTTACTGTGAGGACCAACTGTTGTTGGGCCATAAACTTTAGCACCTAATTTTAAAGTTGAATTATTACACAATGCCAAAGGTCCTCTAACTAATGCACCTTCCATAACTTCTGAGTCTCTACCTATATAAATAGGACCAGTACTCGCATTTAAAGTCGCAAAATTTAAAGTTGCCCCTTTTTCTATAAAAATGTTTTCAGGGTTTACCGTATTTACTGTTGAAGGAATTGGTTCTGACTTTCTACCATTGGTAATAAGACTAAAATCTTCTGCAATAGCCTCTCCATTCTTAGAAAAAATATCCCAAGTATGTTCTATTTTTAAAATTTCACCTTCAAATTCAATAGCTTCAAAAGTTGAAAAATCACTAACCTCTTCTCCTTCTTTTGCAAAAAACGCAATTACGTCTTCACCTTTAAATAAAGCTTGATTATAATTTAAGTTTTTTACCACTTCTACAACTTCCATATTAGGTAAAAAAGAAGCATTAATCATAATGTTCTCTTCCATTTCTACCATGGGAAATTTATCTGCTAGATAGTCTTCTGTTACTGTTGTTGTGGTATATTCTAAATACGATTCCCATTTTTGGCGAATTGTTAAAATACCAACTCTAATATCTGCAACTGGTCTAGTAAAGGTAAATGGCAACAAGTTGTTGCGATAAGGACCATCAAAAAGTATGTAGTTCATTCTGATTTTATAGTTTAAAGTTTCTAATAAAAACTTTGATTAACAATTCAAAAATAACCTAATTGTATAAAACGCAAAAGCCTTTCTGTCATAGAAAGGCTTTTAACGATTATCGGTAAGCTGAGTTTATTTTTTAAACTTAGCGTATTTGTTTTTGAATTTATCAATACGACCAGCTGTATCTACTAATTTAGATTTACCAGTGTAAAATGGGTGAGATGTTCTAGAGATCTCTAACTTAACTAATGGATATTCTGTTCCATCAACGTCAATAGTCTCACTTGTATCTGCCGTAGACTTCGTTAAATATACCTCTTCATTAGACATATCTTTAAATGCTACTACTCTATAATTTTCTGGATGTATTCCTGCTTTCATCACTAAATGCTTTAAATGTATTCGATTTTTCGAGGTGCAAATTTAACCATTTTTTATAAATCCACAATCTTTTTTGATAAATTTTATTCTACGAATGTATGTAACATTTATGTAACTTTGTCTACTAACTAATAAATTAACCTAAAACTTAAGTTTATTATGACTAAATCTTTAAAATCTTCAGCACTAAATTATGGTCTATATTTAGGACTTATTTTATCATCATTTACAATAATTGGATATGCAGTCTACCTTGACTTATTTACTCAATGGTGGTTTGGAATAGGCCAAATGTTTTTAGTTATCGTTGTTGGCATTGTATCTGCTATGAAAGCTAAAAAAATATTAGGAGGCTTTATTAGTTTTAAAGAGGCATTTACCGCATTTTTTATAACAATTCTTGTTGGTGTTACAATACCAGCTCTAGTTGGTTTTATTATTTTTAATGTAGTAGATGTAGAGGCTGCGAATATATTGCAAGAAAAAATAGTGAACTCTCAATTAGCCATGATGGAAAAATTTGGTGCACCTCAAGAATCTATTGATATGGCAATGGAGCAAATGCAAAAAGAAGGTAGTTTTTTCTCTTTAGGAAATACAATTAAATCAATTGCCTACCAACTTGTTGGCTTTAGTATTATAGGTCTTATTGTTGCAGCAGTTACAAAAAAGAATGATCCACACGCAGCTTAAATAATTTCTTTATTTTTGAAGTTCAGAAATTAGACCAAACTCTATGGATATATCAGTAGTAATACCACTACTTAACGAAGAAGAATCTTTAAAAGAATTACACGATTGGATAGCGTCAGTGATGCTATCCAATCAGTTTTCTTACGAAATCTTATTTATAGATGATGGCAGCACAGATAAATCTTGGCAAATCATTTCTGAACTAGGTCACATTAATCCTAATGTAAAAGGGATTAGATTTCTCAAAAATTTCGGAAAATCTCAAGCCTTACATGCTGGTTTCGCAAAAGCGACAGGAGATGTTGTTGTCACCATGGATGCTGATTTACAAGATAATCCTGAAGAAATTCCCGAACTCTTCAAAATGATTAAAACAGACAAGTTTGATCTTGTTTCTGGTTGGAAAAAGAAACGGTATGATTCTTATTTCTCTAAAAATTTACCTTCAAAATTATTTAATTGGGCAGCAAGACGCACTTCTGGTGTAACCTTAAATGATTTTAATTGTGGTTTAAAAGCCTACAGTAATACTGTTGTAAAACATATTGATGTTTATGGAGAAATGCATCGTTACATTCCGGTATTGGCAAAAAATGCAGGATTCATAAATATTGGTGAAAAAGTTGTACAACACCAAGCGCGTAAATACGGAACCACAAAATTTGGAATGAATCGTTTTATTAACGGTTTCTTAGATCTCATAACAATATGGTTTCTTTCTCGTTTTGGCAAAAGACCTATGCATTTATTTGGCGCAATTGGAGTGCTAATGTTTATAATAGGTTTTGGATTTTCATTCTACTTAGGTTTAGATAAACTATTTTTTAATCCTTTAGGAAGACTTATTACAGAACGACCACAGTTTTACATCGCACTTTCTACTATGATTATTGGCTCGCAATTCTTCATTGCAGGCTTTTTAGGCGAACTTATTTTGCGCTCTAACCGTCAGCAACAACGCTATTTTATTAAAGAGCATTTGAATCTGAAATAAGCTTCAGAATAAATAGTCTTGATAATCGGTTTAAAATTGTGAATTGTTTATTTTTGTTTAACATTTTATATCATTAATAAATACATTTTTCCATGATACATATTAAGCCAGAAATTCTAGAGCGCGTAAACGCTTGGTTAACTCCAACTTTTGACGAAGAATCTCAAAATCAAATTAAAAATATGATTGCGTCTAATCCGAAAGAATTAGAAGAAAGCTTTTATAAGAATCTTGAATTTGGAACTGGCGGAATGCGAGGTATTATGGGATTAGGTACCAACCGAATTAACAAATATACTTTAGGCAAAAACACACAAGGATTAAGCAACTATTTAAAAGAGTCATTCCCTGGTGAAGAAGTAAAAGTAGCTATTGCTTACGATTGTAGACATAATAGTAACACGTTTGGAAAATTAGTTGCAGATGTATTTTCTGCAAATGGGATTAAAGTATTTTTATTTGAAGACTTAAGACCTACACCAGAATTATCTTTTGCGTTAAAACATTTAAACTGCCATTGTGGTATTGTATTAACAGCATCTCACAATCCACCAGAATATAATGGTTACAAAGTGTATTGGCAAGATGGTGGGCAATTAGTGCCACCACAAGATGCTGCTGTAATTGCAGAAATTAATCGTTTAGATTATTCTGAAATTAAATTTAAAGCAAATGAAAGCTTAATTCAATATATAGGAAAAGATATCGATGATGTTTTTATTAATGCATCTATAAAAAATGGAAGTTTTGACACTTCAAAAGAAGCTAAAGAAAATCTAAACATTGTATTTACCTCTCTACATGGCACTTCCATTACAGCCATTCCAGAAACTTTAAAACGCGCAGGTTATACTAATGTAAATATTGTTGAAGAACAACGTGTACCAAATGGAGATTTCCCAACGGTAGTATCCCCAAATCCTGAAGAACCAGAAGCCTTAAAAATGGCTATAGCACTTGCGGAAAAAGTTGATGGAGATATAGTTATTGGTACAGATCCTGATTGTGACCGTTTAGGAGTTGTAGTGCGTAATTTAGAAAATGAATTGGTAATTCTTAATGGAAACCAAACTATGGTCTTAATGACTAACTTTCTATTGAAGCAATGGAAAAATGAAAATAAAATAAATGGAAATCAATTTATAGCCTCTACTATTGTTTCTACTCCAATGATGTCTGTTTTGGGTGATGCCTATAACGTAGAATGTAAAATTGGATTAACAGGTTTTAAATGGATTGCCAAAATGATAAAAGACTTCCCTACTATGGATTTTATTGGTGGTGGAGAAGAAAGTTTTGGTTTTATGGTTGGTGATTTTGTCCGTGATAAAGATGCGGTGACCTCTACCCTATTAGCTTGCGAAATTGCAGCACAAGCAAAATCAAAAGGCAAAACCATGTATCAAGAATTAATTGATTTATATATAGAGCATGGTTTTTATAAAGAACGCTTAGTTTCTATAGTAAAAAAAGGAAGAGAAGGTGCGCAAGAAATCAAACAAATGATGGTGGATGCTAGAAAAAATCCTTTAAAAGAAATTAACGGTGAAAAAGTGGTTTTAATTGAAGATTATCAATTATCAGTTTCTAAAAATCTTCAAACATTAGAAGAAACTACTATTGACATCCCTAAATCTAATGTATTAATATATTATACTGAAGACGGAAGTAAAATAGCATTAAGACCAAGTGGAACTGAGCCAAAAATAAAATTCTATATCAGCGTAAATGCAGATCTTGACAATACGGCAGACTTTGAAAAAACGGAGCAGTTGTTGGATAATAGGATTAATGCAATTTTAGCAGACATGAATTTATAATAGATGAATTATATAAAAAAGCTCATACCTTTTGCTTTACCGTACAAGAAGTATGCGTACTTAAACATTTTCTTCAACATTTTATATGCGCTTTTTAGCACGCTCTCTTTTGTTGCTTTAATCCCTGTGTTTAAAGTTATTTTTAGTGATCAACGTGTTATAACCCAAAAACCAATTTGGCAAGGTTGGATGCAATTGCAGAAATACGGAGAAGATTACCTCAATTTCTTTATAGTCGATAATATTGAAAAATATGGAGATTTTAAAGTATTAATGATGATGGTTGGTGTTATAATAGCGATGTTTTTACTTAAAAACATTTCAAATTATCTCGCCATGTATTTCATTACATTTTTAAGGAATGGAGTGTTAAAGGATATTAGAAATAAACTGTACGATAAAATAATAACCTTACCTCTTGCCTTTTATTCAGAAAAATCAAAAGGAGATACCATCTCTAGAGTAAGTGCAGATGTTAACGAGGTAAGAAATTCATTTCTTGCTATACTTGAAATGATTGTAAGAGAACCGCTTACCATATTGTTTTCATTGATTACAATGCTAGTTCTTAGTCCTAAACTCACACTATTCGTTCTCGTTTTTATTCCTATATCTGGTTTTATAATTTCAAAAATTGGTAAATCATTAAAAAAGGGATCATTAAAAGTTCAAAAAGAACAAGGCATCTTTTTATCGGTTTTAGAAGAAACTATGGGAGGCTTAAGAATTATTAAAGCTTTCAATGTTGAAAAGATGTTTGCTGGTAAATTTGAAGACAGTAACGAAAGATATTACAAGTATTCTAACAAATTATTAAATCGACAAAATTTAGCATCACCCTTAAGTGAATTATTAGGTATTATTGTTATTGGTGTTTTGCTAGTTTACGGAGGCTATCTCGTTTTTGTAGATAAAACCATGGATGCGAGTTTCTTTGTGGGCTATATAACCTTAGCATACAACATCTTAACTCCAGCAAAATCAATTGCTAAAGCTAGTTATAGTGTAAAACGTGGAGATGGAGCTGCTAATAGAATTTTAGAATTTTTAGAGACTGAGAATGACATAACGGAAATTGAAAACCCTATTGAAAAAGAAACTTTCGAGAAGGAAATTACAATTGAAAATATTTCCTTTAAATATGAAGATCATTACGTTTTAAAGAATTTTAGCTTAACAATTCCAAAAGGAAAAACGATAGCTCTTGTTGGCCAATCTGGAAGTGGCAAAAGTACAATCGCCAATCTTGTTACGCGTTTTTATGACGTAAATGAAGGAACTATTAGCATTGATGGAGAAAATATAAAAAATCTTACTAAAAAATCTTTAAGAGGTTTCTTGGGCTTAGTTAATCAGGATTCTATATTATTTAATGATACCGTTGCAAATAATTTAAAAGTTGGTAAAGAAAATGCTACTGATGATGAAATTATAGACGCTCTAAAAATTGCCAATGCTTGGGAGTTTGTTAAAGATTTACCTCAAGGTATACATACTAATATTGGCGATTCTGGTGGTAAAATTTCGGGTGGACAAAAGCAACGTATGAACATTGCTAGAGCTGTGCTTAAAAATCCACCTATTATGATTTTAGATGAAGCTACCTCAGCTTTAGATACAGAAAGCGAACGTTTAGTACAAGATGCATTAGAAAAGATGATGATGAACCGAACCTCTATTGTTATTGCTCACAGGCTTTCTACAATACAAAATGCAGATCTAATTGTTGTAATGCAAAAAGGTGAAATAGCAGAACAAGGCACACACACCGAATTGATTGCTAAAAATGGTGTTTATAGAAAACTTGTTGACATGCAAAGTTTTGAATAATCTCTATATCATTGATTATTTTAAATTTTATTTCGTTGAAATTTGAATTATCATTTTTATTGTTAATTCTGAATATTCTAAAATAAATACAACTCATCCACAAGAATTTACAATTCAGGAATTGATATTATTTTTATTTAAAGGTTTATTAGATATTTGAATCATCAATAAAAACGAACAGTATTTCACACTAACCATTAAAACAATTTAACCATGAAAACTTTATTCTTAACATTCGCACTCGTATTAACTTCACTATTTAGCTTTTCTCAAGACTCTGGTGTTACACTTACATTAACAATAGATAATGTAATAAGCGACAAAGGCAATGTGAAAATGGCATTACACACGGTTGATACATTTATGAAAGGAAAAGGTCTAGAAAATGGTCAATCTGAAATAAAAGATGGAAAAGTTACCATCACTTTTGAAAACGTTAAACCAGGTGACTACGCTGTAATCGCTTTCCATGACGAAAATGAAAACAATAAAATGGATTTTAGAGATAATGGGATGCCATTAGAATCTTACGGAATGTCTAATAACGTTATGTCTTTTGGACCACCTCAATACGAAGATGCTAAGTTTACTATTGCAGATAAAGACTTAGAATTAAACATTCGTTTCTAAAAAGAATCAGCATCAATCAAATTATAAAATCAGAACGCCATTAAGAAATTAATGGCTTTTTTTATACCAATCTATTATTACCAATACACCCGAAACATTAAATTAGGCGTAATACCTAAAGCATACTTCTCAATTAATTTTATAGGATCATTTAAGCTATTGTTTCCAGTATACTCGCGACTAATTAAGTTTTTCCTATTATAAATATTTCTGACTGAAAATCCTACTTTACCTTTTAGCTTATTTTGCTCGGAGAATTTAAAGCTATAAGTTGAAGAAAAATCTAAACGATGGTAATTTGGCAATTCACCAGTATTTATACCTTCATTAAAGACCAACCCATCACCATCTTGTTGTGATATGGTATAAGGTTTTCCTGTTTGCCATTTCCAACCTAATGCCAATTGAAACCCGTTAAGTTTATAACTAACTGCAGAAGATACAGCATGTGTAACATTAGATTTTGAAGTAAAATCCCTGTCATCATTTAAATTATCAAAGTTACTTTTAGAACGATTAAACGAATAGCTTAACCAAGAAGTAAACCCATTAAATCGTTTTTTCACAAAAGCATCAACACCAAAAACACGTTGTTTCCCAATATTAAAATTATTACTTTCTGGGTTTAAGAATCCTAATGATAATGCTGTAATATTTTTAAGTTTTTTAAAATAAGCATCAACATCAATACTAAAACCTTGCTTATTATATATAAAGCCTGATGAAACTTGCTGACTGTTAATAATAGGAAACGCACTACCATCTGCGAGTCTCCAAACTCTGTTTTCTAAAGATAAATCACTAAGAATAGTTTCATCTATTTCGCTAATAATCTGATTTTTGATTTCTACTGTAGCTTGAAACTTTAAGTTTTTAACTATTGATTTAAACACTTGTAATCTGGGCTCTAACCTTACAGCATCTAATTCCTCAAAGTAACTCGCACGCAAACCAACAGACACATCAATAAGCTCTAGATTACTGTAATCATAACTACCAAATGAACTATGCGTTTGTACTATGTTATCTTCAGTATCTAAAACAAATACCAAATTTGTAGTATTTAAAAACGCATAAGCAACATCTTTTAATGTGTACTGATAACCAAAGGTGACATTGCTATTCTCTGAAACATTAATACGTAATTCAGAGGAAATACCCGAGTCATAAATTGTATTTCGTTTTTCAAAATCTGAAGTTTGTTCGTTGTTTTCTTTAGTGATGAAATTATAATTCAATTTATAATCTGAAAAAAATGCTGTTGTCGTTTGCGATATTTTCTTGCTCCAATCAATACTCCAACCCAAACCATAACCCGTATTTGTCGTCATTAACCTATCAGTATAAGACGTATTATTTTCTGAATCGTTTACGCTGTAATCTAATTGATTTTCAATTGAAATTACGCTCGCATATAACCGATTCTTTTTATTAGGCTTGTAATTTAGTTTGACGTTATAATCTGAAAATAAAAAATCATTATTACCGTTTTCAATATCTTTAATTTTAGTGCTTTCAAAAACCTTATCCGCTAATTGATTGAAAGTAACTGTTTCAAAAACATCCATATAACTTCTTCTATAAGACGCTTGAATATTTAATTTATCTTTTATAATTGGAATATCTAAAAGTGCATCTGCAGAAATACCATTAAAGCCTAATTCAGCTGTTGTTTCATTAGAAATATCAGTACGTGATGAGACATCAATCACACTAGATAAACGCTCTCCATAACGCGCATGAGCACCTTTATTAATAAATTTAATTTCTGAAGTAACATTTGGATTTAAAGGTGAAATCATACCAAAAAGATGACCTTTATGGTAAATAGTAATTCCATCCCAAATTAATCTATTTTGGTCGGAAGCACCACCACGAACAAAAAAACTCGTGGCTGTTTCATTAGGACTTAAAACACCTGGCAATAATTGTATACTTTCTAAAACATCTGGTTCTGTAAGACCTGGTAAAATACCAAGTTTTACGGGTTGTATATTATAAGAACCATCGCTGTTTTTTTTAATTCCTTTGGTTAAATAACTACGAATTACCACTTTATCTAAAGCATTAAAATCAACGTCTTTTTCTGAATTTTGGTTAATAATAACGTAGCGATTATTCAACACTTTATAATTTAAATATGTAACATCTTTAATAGCTGCTAACACCTCTAAAAGAGTTCTTTTTTCTCGCTTAATAGTAATACGGTTTTTACTTAAATCCTCATCTTTATATGAAAACAAGACATTGTATTTATCTTCAATTTTAGTGAATGCATCTCTAATATCTTCGTCTGTAAATTGAATGTAAAAAGCCTCTTCTTGAGAAAAGGCTAGTAATGGGAGTAACATTAAAACAAAGAAATAGATTAACCTCATCTTTAGTATCTAAGTTTAATGTTACGTTTCTCTTTTTCAGAAAATTTTATGTCCATAGTTTCAAAAACCGTTTTTAAAGCGACATTTAAATTATTATGAGGAAAGCTACCTGAAAACAATACTGATCCATCGATAGACTCTGTATTAAAGGTAATATTGTACTGCTCTTCTAGTGCGGAAATAACATACTTAATAGGTACACTTTTAAAAGTACTTTCTCCAGTTATCCAAGTTGGTTGTATAAGTTGTGTTACAGAATTCTCCGAAGGAAAACCATTAATTTTTCTAACACTATTAGTTGGTAATAAGAGGTGCTCTGAAGCATTAGTCTTAACGCTAACTTTCCCCTCATAACAAACCACATCAAAAAAATCACTTGTAGAGTTTACATTAAATTGTGTTCCTAAAACAGATACTGAACCATTGGCTGTTTTAACCGTAAATGTATTTCCTTTTTGCACTTTAAAATAAGCCTCACCTTCTAAGATTAATTCTCTATTCGTTGTCCAGTCACTCTTATCATAAGTTATTTTAGATTTAGAATTAAGAATTACTTCCGAACCATCTAAAAGTGCAATAGTTTTGTTTTCACCAAAACCAGTTTCAATTATTACATTATCATTTCCAAATAAAGAAAACAATCCAAAGAGCAAAATAAGAGAAGCAGCAATACCAATGGTCCAAGTTTTATATAATGATCGGACTTTTGGTTGCTTAGTAGAAATACGTTTTTGAATCTTATCATAACTCAAATTAATTGGAGCATCCAATTGTTCAGCTACTTCAATTCCTTTTTTTAGTTTTTTATAAGCATTAAAGTCGTCATCACTTACTAAGTTTTTCAACTCCATATCTGAGCGCTCACCTTCTAGCCATTGTGCTAAAAACGTATCTTTATCTATATTTGATTTTTGACTTTCCATTTTCTTCTATTACTAAGACAACATACATTTTAAAAACCCTACTTAGATTTAAAATTAAACTTTTCCTATTTCTGTTCGCATTACAACTAAAGCCTGATGCATTCGCTTTTCAACAGCTTTTACGGAGATATTCAGCATGTCTGCGATGTCTTTATATTTTTTCTTTTCAATTCTATTTAATAAGAATACTTCACGCTGTTTCTCTGGTAATGATGCAATGGTTTTTTCGAGTTTTTCCATAAACTCTTTTTCGAGCATAATAAATTCTGGAGATTCATTGGTATCATGCTTTTTATGATTCTCGTTATATTTATGCACTACTTTCTGATGTTTCTTTTCGTTTATAAACATGTTGTTTGCTATGCTATAGAGATAGCTTTTTACTTTATCATAATCTACATTACTGCAATTATCCCAAAGCTTAACAAAAACATCTTGCAATATATCTTCTGCAGCTTCAACATCTTGTGTTTTAAAAAACAAAAAACGTCTAATTGCCTTTGCGTAAGTATTGTATATAAACTCAAAGGTTTTAGAATGACAAATATTACGGCTATTTTTAGACATTGAATAAATTTATTTTCGCATTCAAAACTATGAAAAAAATAGTTTGAGAAAAAAGTAGGGTTTTTAAAACGTGTGTTGTCTTAAAGTAGATTAACCTCGATAATTTAATTTTAACCTTTTTAATTTCAACAAAATGAAAACATTAAAACTAACCTTATTTAGTCTCATGATGGCACTTATGGTGATAACCTCATGTACTAACAACGAATCGGTAATTGAGGAACAACAACACACAGAAGAAAGTGGATCTATCACCAATGCACTCTTACAACTAAGAACTCAATTTGATGATAGCGGAAATGTAACACAACCCAACAATCCAGCAGGAAACATTGTTTTAGATTTTTGTTTCGATTTTGTGTACCCATTAAACTTAGCTTATAACAACGGAACAACGGTTACAGTTGCAGACTTAGAAGGTTTAATAGACATCATGTTAAATTCTACTGAAGATTTATTTATTAATGGCATTGCTTTTCCGTTTAATGTTGAAACCTATAGTGATAGTACAAATGCTATTGAAATTGTTACAATTAATAACGAAAATGAATTTATTGCATTATTAGAAAGTTGCGACTTTAATGTGGCTGAACCTTGCGAATGCTACGAAGTGTACGATCCTGTATGTGTAGAAATATCTGATCCTAGTGGTGCTATATTTACAGTAACTTATCCTAATGCATGTTATGCTGCTTGTGATGGATTTACAGAAGAGGACTTCTTAGATACCTGTGAAGAAGATTATAATCCAATTGGTAGTGACTGTTTTACTTTAAACTATCCTATATCAATTGTTTTAGATAACAATACAACTGTTGTTGTTAATTCTGATGAAGAATTAGGAACAGCGCTTTACGATATGTATCATTTTGAATTTGTGTATCCACTTACTGTAACATTAGAAAATGGAGATACAGTAGAAGTTAATAACTCAGATGACATGGATGCATTAATTACTAGCTGTTATGGCTGTCCTTGTCCTGCAAATGTTGATCCTGTTTGTGTGGAAATTGAACAACCAGATGGTAGTATCATAACATTTGTATATAATAATGCTTGTCTCGCATTCTGCGATGGTTATACAGAATTTGACCTTGTATATTGTAATTCTAGTAATGATCTTTGTTTACCAACAGCCATATCTGATGCCTTAGAAGGTTTTACAGAATGGACAATTAACAGTTACAATGGTTCTCAAGATTTAAACATTTATGAAATCACGTTTAATTCTAATGGAACTTTACAATGGATGTCTAGTGGATCTACTTTTTCTGGAACATGGTCTGTGGAAGAGAATCCAACATCTGGCAACATGCTTTCAATGAGCTTCTCTGGCCCAGATTTACAACAAGCAACTGGAGTATGGAGAATAGCAGACTGTGACCTTCCTTGCTCAATAACTCTTCAGTCTAATAATGGAGACGAAATGATTGTGAGTCGTGAATGTGATTAATAGCTATTTTTGTTAAAAAAAATCCCCTCAGTAATATTACTGAGGGGATTTTGCTTTTATTCTATCTTGATTATACAGTTTCACCCAACCACGCTTTCATCATCCAAACCGTTTTTTCTTGTTCAGTAATAAAATCGCTCATCATAGAATTTGTTCCTTCATCATTTGCATCACCTGCAGTTTCTAAAATAGAACGTTCCATTTTTAATAATTCACCTATAGATTCTACAATAAGCTCTACAGCTTTTTCATCTTTAGAAATGTTTTTACCTACTGGTACTTTCGCTGCTTTGGTATAATCTTCAAATGTATGTAATGGTGTAGCACCAAGTGTTAAAATACGTTCAGCTATCTCATCTACTTTTAAATTGGCATCTGTATATAATTCTTCAAACTTAACATGTAAATTAAAGAAGGCATGTCCTTTAATGTTCCAATGTATTCCTCTTAAATTCTGATAATACAATTGAAAATTTGCCAATAATACGTTTAAATCATCTGCTAACTCTTTTGTTTTCTTGGTATCTAAACCTATGCTATTTAATGTCATGATATATTGTTTTTTGTTTAATCAAATTTACGACTGAAATAAGTATAATTTAGCATAGTTTTTATGAATAGTTTTAATACTTTTATAGCCAAAATTAATAGTTATGACCATTACACAACTTAAATATGCTTTAGCCATAGCAGAACATAAAAATTTTACAAAAGCCGCAGAAAAATGCTTTGTAACACAACCAACACTGAGTACTCAAATTCAGAAATTAGAAGACGAATTAGATATAATTATATTTGATAGAAGTAAAAAACCTATTGAATTAACCGACGTTGGACGAAAAATTGTTTTTCAGGCTAGAAATATTGTAAATGAAGCTGATCGTATTCAAGATATTGTAGATCAGCAAAAAGGTTTTATAGGAGGTGAGTTTAGATTAGGTATTATTCCAACTGTGATGCCTACACTTTTACCAATGTTTCTAAAGAATTTTATTAAAAAATACCCAAAGGTTAAACTAAAGATTGAAGAATTAACTACTGAAGAAATATTAGCTCGCCTTAGTGATGGTCATTTAGATGCAGCTATTGCAGCCACTCCTTTAGAAAGTGACAACATAAAAGAACGTGTATTGTACTATGAGCCTTTTGTCGCTTATATTCCACCAAACCACCGTTTAAAAGACAAAAAAATCATTGAAGTTTCTGATTTAAATATTGATGATATGTTGCTTCTAGAAGATGGTCATTGTTTTAGAGATGGTGTTATCAATCTTTGTAAAACATTTAAAGACCAAATAGATGAAAATTTTCAATTAGAAAGTGGTAGCATTGAAACCTTAATAAAATTATCTAATGAAGGTTTGGGTATGACACTCCTACCTTATCTGCACACTTTAGATGTAAAAGACAATTTAAGCTCAAATTTAAGACACTTTAAAGAACCCTCTCCTGCAAGGGAAGTGAGTATTATATATCATAAGAGTGAATTAAAAATGCAAATTATTAATGCTTTACATGATGTTATTTCAGGTATCATTCGTGGAGCAATTGCATTTCAAAATGTAGAAATTATTAGTCCTAAGGCTAAGTAATAAAATATTAAAACTAAAAAAGCGTCCCAAGGATATTGGGACGCTTTTTTTATGCTTTTAAATAAATTAAGCACTGATTCAATTCTGGGTTTTGATTGATTAGGGACTGAATATATATTCTGAGTTCTTCAAGTTCGTGAGGCAGTAATCGTCTTACTGCTTTTTGTACTTCCTTACAGAATAATGTCGCATCAAAACTCACTTTGTTGAGGACAGTTTTAGTGTACTCGTACATTGCTCGCGCCATAGGTTTTTTTGGTTTTAGGTTTAAAAAAAGTAGATTTTCTCTATAGGCTATTGTTTCAATTCAGTTTAAAGGTAATAAAAAAATTGAATTCAAATTTATTAAATACAAAGTTTAACAGCTTATTATGTTAAAAATTTGAGATTATTTGATAAAAACAATAGATTTTTTAAGAAAAATACGTCTGTCTAATTTTATCATTTTAAAACCGATTATCACCATCTAATAAATCACCAATACCTCCTAAAATACTACCTTCACCTCTATCTTTCCCGCCACTTCTTGGTGCAGATGCCAATACACGACCAGCTAATCTACTAAACGGTAAAGATTGAATATAAACTTTACCTGGACCTTGTAGTCTTGCAAAAAATAATCCTTCACCCCCAAAAATAGAATTCTTAATACCCTTTACAAATTCAATATCATAATCAATGCCTTGTGTAAAACCAACAATACAACCTGTATCTACACGCAAAATTTCTCCTGCTGCTAATGTTTTTTCTGCCATGGTACCACCTGCATGTACAAATGCCATTCCGTCTCCTTCTAATTTTTGCATTATAAAACCTTCACCACCAAATAATCCACGACCTAATTTCTTAGAAAACTCAATACCTATACTCACGCCTTTTGCGGCACAAAGAAAAGCATCTTTTTGGCAAATAAACTTTCCTCCAAACTCAGTTAAGTCAATAGGAATAATTTTTCCTGGATAAGGTGATGCAAAAGAAACATTACGCTTACCTGTATAATCATTGTAAAAAGCGGTCATAAATAAGCTTTCTCCGGTAAGTATTCGTTTTCCTGCTCCAAGAATTTTACCTAAAAAGCCTGTGTCTTTTTGAGAACCATCGCCAAAAATGGTATCCATTTTAATACCATCATCCATCATCATAAAACTTCCAGATTCTGCAATTACACCTTCTTGTGGATCGAGTTCTACCTCTACATATTGCATTTCCTCTCCGTATATACGGTAATCTATTTCGTGCGCTTCTCTGTTACTGTAATTAGGTAATTGTTCCATGATATTATTATTTATGTTTTAAGATTGATTCTTATATATGTTGCAATTTTTCGAGCTTTGTTACAATAAATATTAAATTCAATTAAAGCCAATGCTTCATAATAACAATAAACACACTACGCTTTAACTTTTAATGTCCATTCAAAATTAAAAGACGACACTTCCACACCATCAGCATTAACTCCATTGGCATTTAACCAAACTGTTTGTCCTTCTCCTGTTTCAATAGTTTGTTTTATGGCCTCATCTATTTTATTGCCTTCTTTGCAAGTAAATGTTATTCTACCAGTTGCCTTTTTAGTAAACGAAGCATTATTGGATGCCACTAACATCGATATTTTTTTTCCGCTTTCCTTAATCTTTTTCATCACTAAAGCTCCTGTTGTTAACTCAGCTGCCATACCTTGTACTGCCCAGAACATAGATTTAAAAGGATTTTGATTTACCCAACGATGTTTTACAGAAACAACACATGTTGTATCGTCTAAGTGTTTAGTTCTTACCCCTGTAAAATAGGCTGCAGGTAGCTTAAACATTAGGTATGTATTGAGTTTTGATGGCGAAATATTCATATTATAATTTAAAATTTTCACTAAAATAATTCAAAAAAACCAACTTCACTAATGTTAAGAAAATGTTAATTTTTAGTACTATGCGTAACATAATACCTTTTTAAAGACATATATTTGTATAAGCAACTATTATATACTTTTAATTATGTTAGATAATCATCATAGAAATTTAGCCACATTTATTCATCTATCTACCTTTTCGAGGTTTGTTATTCCTTTTGGTAATTTTATTGGACCTATAGTATTATGGGCAGCTAATAAAAATAAATCAGAATTTATAGATCAGCATGGTAAACAAGCTATCAATTTTCAGATTAGTGTTTTACTATATGCCATTATTATAGGCACTATTAGTGTACCGTTTTTCATTTTTAAAGTGTTTAGCAATATGAATGTCTTAGATTTTAATGGGTTTAATAGTTTTCATATTAACATTGGCGAACCTTCTCCCCTACTATATATTGGTGGCGGTTTAGGCGCATTAGCCATTATTGCCTTTATAATAGAATTAGCACTTATTGTTAAAGCGAGTTTATCTGCTAGAGATGGACACGTATATAAATACCCTTTTACAATTAACTTTTTAAAATAATAACACGCGATTTAATCACTCGCTATTTTAATAACTATAAATCATCAATCAAAAAATGAACAGTTTAATCGAATTAAAGACGCACAATACATGAAAATAGAAAACACAAAAGCACAAATGCGTAAAGGTGTTCTAGAATATTGCATTTTATCCGTTTTAAAGGATGAAGATGCCTACGTAGCAGAAATTCTGGGCACATTAAAAGACGCAAAAATGCTTGTTGTAGAAGGAACAATATATCCACTATTAACAAGATTAAAAAATGCAGGTTTGCTCAACTATCGTTGGGAAGAATCAACCTCTGGACCACCAAGAAAATATTATGGACTCACAGAAACAGGAAAATTGTTTCTTAATGAATTAAATACCACTTGGAGTGAATTACAAAATGCCGTTAACCTAGTAACCAATACAAAAACACCAAAAAAATGAATAAAACAGTCAATATAAATTTAGCAGGTATATTCTTCCATATAGATGAAGATGCATACCTAAAATTATCGCGCTATCTTGAGGCTATAAAACGTTCATTTACAGATTCTCAAGGTCAATCAGAAATCATTTCAGACATTGAAGCACGCATTGCCGAACTGTTTTCTGAACGTATACAGAACGAAAAACAAGTTGTTGGTATTAGATTAGTGGACGAAGTGATTGCTATAATGGGACAACCAGAAGATTATCTTGTAGATGATGAAATCTTTGAGGATGAACCAAAACAACAGTACAGGCAAAGATCCACCTCCTCGAGACGTTTATACAGAGATACTGATAACTCTTACATTGGTGGTGTAGCTGCTGGTTTGGGTCATTATTTTGGCATTGACGCTTTATGGATAAGACTTATTTGGGTGATACTTTTCTTTAGTGCTGGTACAGGTGTATTATTATACATTTTACTTTGGGCATTAATACCTGAAGCAAAAACTACAGCTGAAAAAATAACTATGACTGGTGATCCTGTAAACATCAGTAACATTGAAAAAAAAATTAAAGACGGCATTGATACGGTTTCCGAAACTGTAAAAAATGTAGATTTAAAAAAACATGGTGAGAAATTAAAAGAAGGTTTTGATCATGTTTCAGATAATATCTCTGAAACGGTTAAAAGTGTCGATTTTCAAAAGCAAAGTAGTAAGCTAAAATCGAGTTCACAGTCCTTTTTTGAAACCATTGGTAGTATTATAATGTTCTTTTTAAAAATAGTATCAAAATTTATTGGTATTCTTTTAATCATTATTGGTATCAGTACAATCATAGGATTAATTGTAGCCTTTTTTACCGTTGGAGTTACTAATGCCATTCATTTCCCTGGTATGGATTTTATCAATGCATCTAATGCTGCTAATATTCCTATCTGGTTAATGTCGTTATTATTATTCTTCGCTATCGGAATTCCATTTTTCTTTGTCTTTTATTTAGGCTTAAAGATTTTAGTAAACAACTTAAAGTCTATAGGAAATATTGCAAAATTTGCATTACTAGGTCTTTGGATTGTTTCAATTATTGGACTTATTATTACAGGAATTAGACAAGCTACAGAACAAGCATATGATGCCAATTTCACTAAAGTTGAAGAAACTTTAAATATTGCTTCAGGTGATACTCTGAAAATTAAAATGGTCGGTCACGATGAATATAACAAACATTTATATAGTGACAATAATGGCTATAGAATTAGCACAACTGATGATGGCAACAATATTATATCAACAACAGATATAAGACTTACAGTAAAATCTACTACAGATTCTTTAGCCAGCATAAAAATTATTGCTTTAGCAAGAGGCAGTAGTTATGAATTAGCTAGAGAACGTGCTCATGAGATTAAATACAATTATTCTAAAGTAAATAACGAACTAAAATTAGATTCATATTTAATTACACATGCTTCAAATAAATTTAGCGATCAACATATTGAGGTCGTATTGTATCTACCTGAAGGCACCATTTTTATTGCCAACAGCAATACACAAAATTTTCGTCGCTATTACAACTCTTCAAATGAAATTCTTAAACGAGGAATGGAAGACCATTTTCTAAAAGTAATAGAAGATGATGTTGAGTGTTTAGATTGTGAGCCAGAACCAGAACCAGAAACTAAAGTTGAAGCTTCTGTTTTTGAATCTGAAGAATCAAAAATTCAAGAATCAATTATTAAAGAGTCAGATTTAAAAGAGTCAGAAATTAATTATGAAATTACAGAAGAAGATGGTGTGAATATTGACAATTGACACTTTAAATATTACAACTCATCCTATTATAATTTATAACTAAGCCTAATCAACTTAAATTTAAAAAAAACATTTCATCAATCAAAAAACCAACAGAAATCATGAGCACATTATCAAGAATTATCGTCGTGAGTATTATTAGCTTACTAATGCTATCCTGTAATTTTTCTATGAATTTAGGAAAAGGCATTGATGGTAACGGAGAAGTCATAAGTGTAGATAGAACTATTTCTAAAGACTTCAATGAAATTAAGGTTAGCCAAGGTCTGGACCTTTACATTACACAATCTAATGAGGTATCATTATCCATTGAAGCAGATGCAAATCTTCATGATATAATAATGACTGAAGTAGAAAATGGTATATTAAGAATTTATGCTACTGAAAACATTAGACGTGCTTCTTCAAAAAAAATCATGCTAAGTTTTGAAACTATTTCATCAATAAAAGCAACAAGCGGAAGCGATGTGTATTCAACAAACACTATTGAAGTAGCAGATTTAGAGCTAAAATGTACAAGTGGAGCAGACATAAAATTAGATGTAAAAACAGAAACTATTAGCTGTAGTTCTACAAGTGGTAGCGATATTAAGTTAATTGGATCCACTAAGTATTTTAAGGCAGCTGCCACCAGCGGAAGTGATATTAATGCCGCAGAATTACAATCGGAAACCGCTGAAGTAAATGCCACAAGCGGAGCAGATGTTTCTATAAACACCTCTAAATCATTAAATGCCAAAGCCACAAGTGGTGGAGATATTAGATATTCTGGTAACCCTGAAAAAATTAATAAATCAGACAATTCCTCAGGAAACGTGCGACAACAATAATGGTATTACAAAAAAAATAAATCGTATATTTTAAAAATAAAACATTAACAACCAACCAATTGTAAACCATCTTAAATTCTATTTAGAGTTTGGGATGGTTTTTGTATATGTTAGTTTAATAGCTTTTAATTGACCAATATTTAAATAGAAATCACTAATATTGACAATCGAAACACGTTACATAAGTATAAAACATTACAAAATAACTTATTTAATACGTTTTGAGTCCCTTAAAAGATAGTAAACCTAAGAACATGAAAAAATTATTACTAATTCTGCTTTTAATGATTATAGCTACTCCAATCATTTCAGCACAATCAGATGAAAAAATCAAAGGAGATAGAAACGTCACCATTAAACAAACTTTTATAGATAACTTCCACTCTATTATTATTGATGGCGATTTTTCAATTGAAGCTGTTTACAATAGTAAACCTTCGGTTAGCATAGAAGCTGACAGCAATTTGCACGACGTTATTCAATTCAAAGTTGTAGATGGTGTACTTACATTTGTAGAAACAGTTAAAATTTCTTCTAAAAAGAAGTTAAATATTACCGTTAATTATGGAGAAGGACTACATACTATAGAAACTAGAGGTGATAGTGAAATTAGATCGTTAACCTCAATGGAATTAGTTGATGTTACATTAATTACTGCCGATAACTCTAGAGCATATTTAAATATTAATGCTAAAAAGTTTGATTATAAAAGCTCAGGGAAATCTAAAACCAGATTAAACCTTAATGCAGAAAACACCAAAATTGAACTAAGTGATAACAGCAAGCTAGATGCTTTAATTAATAGTAAAATTGCAAATTTCGATTTATATCTTCGCTCCGATGCTGTAATAGAAGGTTCCGCAAATAGTTCGGTATTTAGATTAGATAATTCAACGAATTTTAATGGAGCTAAATTTGACGTTAAAACAGTTGATGCAACTCTTGAAGACACAAGCGATTTAACTATTTCAGCTACAGAAAGTATTACCATAGCAGCTTCTGGTGATAGTGAAATTTACCTTTTTGGAAATCCAGCAATAACGATTACGAAGTTTGAAGATACTGCCAAATTACAGAAGAAAAAGCGTTAATAAAGTTTACGCTTAATTTATACGTAATAAAAAGCCGAAGTAATTATACTTCGGCTTTTTTTAATAATCAAATATTTATCGACTAGTTATATGTTGAAGTCGCTACTTCAAAATCAGAATCTTTAGCGGCTAAATAACGCTCTGCATCTAACGCTGCCATACAACCTGTACCTGCAGCTGTAATAGCCTGTCTATATACATGGTCTGCCGCATCACCACTCACAAATACACCTTCTACATTGGTTTTACTTGTTCCTGGTACTGCGTTAATGATGTAACCTGTTTCGTCTAAATCTAAAATACCTTTAAAAATATCCGTATTTGGTTTATGACCAATGGCAACAAAGAAACCTGTTGCTTCAATATCATGCTTTTCTTTAGTTTTGTTGTTAAAAACTCTAACTCCATTAACTACTTGTCCATCACCTAAAACCTCATCAGTTTCTGTGTTGAATAAGATTTCAATATTCTCGGTGTTTTTTACACGATTGACCATGATTTTAGAAGCTCTAAACTCATCACGTCTTACCAACATCGTCACTTTTTTACAAAGTTTAGATAAGTAATGTGCCTCTTCGCAAGCTGAATCACCTGCACCAACAATTACAACTTCTTGATTTCTATAAAAGAAACCATCACATACTGCACATGCCGAAACTCCACCTCCTAATTTCAAATATTTTTGTTCAGATGGCAAGTTTAAGTACTTCGCAGAAGCACCTGTAGAAATAATAACAGTATCTGCATGAATCTCTTTTTCTTCATTAATCCAAGCTTTATGGATATCACCAGAAAAATCAACCTTACTAACCCAACCATGACGCACATCTGTTCCAAAACGTTCTGCTTGTTTTTGTAACTGCATCATCATTTCCGGACCTGTTATTCCTTCAGGATAACCAGGAAAATTCTCAACTTCATTTGTTGTAGTTAACTGACCACCTGGCTGCTCTCCTTGATATAAAACAGGTGCCATATTAGCTCTAGCCGCGTAAACTGCAGCTGTGTAACCTGCTGGACCAGAACCTATAATTAAACACTTTACTTTTTCAATTTTATCAGACATAATTTGTGTTTTAATTCTTAAAAATTCATCTACACTTCTTCACTAAAAAAAGTATAAATAGTATCTAACAAAAGTAGGTTTTTTGAGCAAAACCTTACATAGAAGTTATTAACAGTAACTATTACAGCATAAATGTTTTAAATAGTGACACATTCTACATATAATTTCGTAATTTAAAGCAGTTTAATCGCTAAATCCTAGAAATTATGTCATTCAGAATCCTAATTTTAACACTTACGTTTGTGTTCATATCTTCATGCAAAGATCAACCTAACGAGATTACAGAAATTATTGAAGTTGAAGAAATTCCGAACGTTAATTCAAAAAGCCTTAACGGTACTTGGGAATTAGTTAGTTTTTATAATTACAAAGATAATGTGGTGGTTGATTCCTTTGACACATCTTCAAACTCTAGACAATTAAAAATGTATACGGACTCTAAAGTGATGTGGTGCAAACATAAGCCAGCAGATTCTTCAGAATGGTTTGGTTATGGCACATACAATTTCAAAGACAATACACTTACTGAAGTCTTAGATTTTGGTTCTGCCGTTATGGATAATGTTATTTCTGAAAAAAAACAATTTAAATTTGAATTACAATTACAACCAAACCAGTTTCAACAAATTGAATTAGATGACGATGGTAACCGCATTTACTCTGAAAACTATAAACGCATAGAATAGGAATAAAAACAGCCTCAAGAAAGTAATTCCTTGAGGCTATTTTTATTTAATTATTTTAACTTATTATTTCTTCACTAATCCTTTTAATAAAGACAGTAAAAAGAGTACTATAAATATAAAGAAAATGATTTTAGCGATTCCTGCTGCAGCACCTGCAATTCCTCCGAATCCAAGTATGGCTGCTATGATTGCTATTATAACGAATGTGATTGTCCAACGTAACATAATGTTTAAATTTTAATGTGATTAATAGAAAAAAGCTCGTCTTATTTCCTATTATAAAGATAGTTAGGATATACATACTAGCTTAACACAAACCATTTGATTACTAACTCATTTGTTGTTTAATCTCCTAAAAAAAAGGGTGTTATACTTTCATATAACACCCTTCAACTTATCTACAAAAAAATTATATTAATGTAAATCCTCTAAAGTATTAATTTTAGCCAACCCATTATTGATTGTCGTTTTTTGTGACTGCAGAATTGATTTTGTACTTATAGGAAGACTTGTATCATTTAAGACTTCTTCATATTCTTCAATTGCTGCTTTTTCTCCTCTAATAGCCTCATTTAACATAGACTCTTCATCATTAGCGGAAAATAAACTTTTAACATCCATCCAAGCTCTGTGTGCTGTTCCTGTAACACTTCCCCCTTTATCAACGTCTTGATTAAAACTTCTAATCTCCTGTTTTAATTCACGTCCAAAATTTAAGCGTTCTTGCGCTTTTTTTCTGAAATAAGATTTTAACGGTGCATGTTCAATGTTTTCTGCAGCTTTATTAAACCCTTTTTCCGCGTCGTATGTTTTTTCTAATAAATTATTTAATTTTTTTCCAACTTCTTCTGTGTAAGTACTCATAACTTTTTCTTTTTTTTTTTGTTTTATGGTACATTATTTTTAAGATGTGTACCATTTTACATCTTGTCAGTAAAATTAGCCTATACGTAAAACACTAATTAATTCAATAGAATTCAATTTTAACTTAATCGCTTAGCGATTACTATCCATATAAGCATTGTACTTTGTTGCTAATTCTTCTTTCTGCTTATCGGTTAATATTTTTCCGGATAACTGGAAAAAAGTATGCTCCTCGTCTTCTAAATGATGCTCTACCTTATGCTTAAGATCTTTGGCTATTTTCAACCAAGCTGAAGAATCCATTTCTGTATCTTCTAATTGCTCAATTAGCTCATCAATCTCGTGATGCTCAGCAATACCATGCCTGGCGTGCTCTTGCATCATATCAGAAGGAATCAATGGCTTATAAAAGTGCCTTTCCTCTGCATTGGCATGTAAAACCAATTCTTTTTTTAATTTTTTAAAAATTTCTTTTCTTTCGTCAGAATCGCCAGTTGTTTCCGTTAATTTACCCAAAAGATCTCTTTGAATATTATGGTCAATTCTTATGGCTTCGTATATCTTCATTTTTAAATTATTTTAGTTAATTAAAGATAACATCAATAAAATCAACCGCTTTGCTCTATAGATTTAAAAATTAACTGTAATAATAATAATAATAATGATGTACCTTTAGATTATAATGATCTCAACAGTAAACATCATAATAGTATTTAAAAGCGTTTGAATAGCTAAAAAAATGGCTTACACTCAAATGAATAAGCCTAGATTTTTGTTTGGTAATTATTGCTATGTCCTAAATGAAGTGAGTACTACTAATGATACAAAATAGCTTAAAATTATTAGTACGAGATATAACTTGAATTTTGGTAGGAAAACCTAAAGTAGATTTATATTTCTGATTATTTTTTAAACAACCATTTTCTTATCAATGCGATAAAGCTATATTTTCCAGTGAGTTTCAGAGCTGTACTTAGCCAATTTAAAGGCTGTAAATCTTCTTTAAATTCACTCTTTGTCAACTTGAATTCTTCCCAAGCAATATCGCGTTCTAACTTATAACGCTTTAAGTCGTTATCAACTTCTTCGAATGTTGTGTATGTCTTCATATTAATTGAAAAATTTAGGTCCAACCTTTTTTAATATATAAGAATTGAATTTTGATCTTAACATATAAATCATAATACAAAGTATTACATAAATAAGTCCCACTAATAAAAACCCAAGCGAATAACTATTTAATGAATTACCTATCTCTAAAGCCGCTGCAATAGATAAAAAGACTAATGCTGCAAATAAAAAACTACCTACCGCCAAAACTTTCGCTACTAAACTTAATGAAAGTGTTAACTGCTGAAATATCTTCAGTCTAAAATATTGGTGAGACGCCCTAATGTAGCGCTCACCAATATGCGAAACTTTACTTGCTGTATGATTTACATCTTCAAAAACACTCATTGGTTATGCTTTTTTCTGTAAATTCTTGTTTTTAGCTTTTAGATCTTTTAATTTGGCCTCTAGTGTTGTAATGACATCTTCTGCCTTGTAACTTGCATTAGAAACAATAGATTCTACTTGATGATCTAAATTTTCTTTTTGAGAAGAAATGGTGTTTCCTAAGGAATCTCTTAACTCCGAAGCCTTCTCAGCCACAATATCTCTTTTAGTTGCTGCCTCATCCGCAATGCGTTGTCTTGTTACACTTCCTTTATCTGGTGCAAAAAGAATTCCTAAAATTGCACCTACTGCTGTTCCTGCTAAAATTCCTAAAACTGTATTTCCGTTATTGCTCATGTTAATATCTTTTTTTTATTATTAATTTTAATATTCAGCACTTTGCTGTTCATCAAAAATAATGCTAATAGACGCAAGACCTTAACTCGTTACATGGCAATTTTAGCTGTAATGCTTTTTTACTATTTGAGCTAAATATTTTAGCTAAAGCACTAACTTCTAATATTTAATAAATTTAAATTTGAACAACACTTAAAATTATGAAAACAAGTATAAAAACATCAAATCCATATAATGGAAATCAATTAGAGTCATACAAACTAGACTCTAAAAGTATTTTAAATGAAAAATTAAAATTAGCAGACACTACTTTCAAAACTTGGAAAGAGTTTGAAATTGAAGAACGCGTCGATTTACTTCAAAATTTAGCTGATGAGTTATTCAAACAAAAGATCGAATTAAGCGAACTTATAACCGAAGAAATGGGAAAACCAATCCTTGAAAGTACAGCTGAAATTGAAAAATGTATATATCTTATCGATTTCTACATTAAAAATGCAGAACAGTTTTTACAAGACGATATTATTGAGACTGAAGCTCACGAAAGTTTTATCAGTTACAATCCTTTGGGATGCATTTTAGCAATAATGCCTTGGAATTATCCATTCTGGCAAGTCTTTAGATTTGCCGTACCTACCTTATCAGCAGGCAATGTGGCGCTTTTAAAACACGCTTCAAATGTTACAGGATGCGCTGTTGCTATTGAAAAACTTTTTTTAAATGCAGGATTTCCAAAAGGATGTTTCCAAACACTTATCACGGATCATAAATCTGTAGAAAAACTCATGGAAAGTGAAACCATAAAAGCCGTTTCTTTAACAGGAAGCGAAAAAGCTGGTCGTAAAATTGCAGAGTTAGCTGGCAAAAATCTTAAACATTCATTATTAGAATTAGGCGGAAACAATGCCTGCATTATTTTAAAAGATGCAGATTTAGATCAATATATCGATACCATGGTGAAAGCTCGAATGCAAAACTCTGGACAAAGTTGTATTGCAGCCAAAAGGTTTATTGTTGTTGAAAGTATTTATGATGAATTCATTAAAAAATTCACATCTAAAGTTGAGGCATTAAAATATGGTAATCCCAAAGATACTGATACCACAATATCATGCTTAGCACGAGAAGATTTAGCAGATATTTTAGAAGAACAAGTTAAAGCGTCCATTGACTTAGGTGCTAAAGTACTATTTGGAAACAAACGTGAAGGAGCATATTACCAACCCACCATTCTAACTCATGTAACAGCTAAAATGCCTGTTTTTAAAGAAGAAACTTTCGGACCAGTAGCAGCTATTATAAAAGTAAAATCCGAAGATGAAGCTTATGAAACAGCAATGAATTCTAAGTTTGGGTTAGGGACTATGGTATTTACATCAAATTACAAAGCTGCCTCAAAACGCATTTTAGAGATTGAAGATGGTGCCTTTTTTATTAATGAAATGGTAAAATCCGATCCTAGATTGCCTTTCGGAGGGACTAAAAGTTCAGGATTTGGTCGCGAATTATCTAAAGAAGGCATGCTCGCCTTTGTAAATAGAAAAACAGTTTATATTAATAAATAAAAACAAAAAAAAATGAAGTTTGTAAAAGAAGAAGACGAAGAAAGAAGAGATTATATCCTTCAAAAAGACACAAAAACGAAGCTTGGAGCTCGAATTATAATTTTTACACTTATAGTTTTAGTAGGAGCTGTAGTAGCCTCAGGGATTCACTTTAAGTGGTTCTAAATTATTACAAAATAAAAAAGCTCAGCGTTTGCTGAGCTTTTTTTAGTAAAAAGTCGGGGTGGCAGGATTCGAACCTGCGGCCTCCACGTCCCAAACGTGGCGCGATAACCGGGCTACGCTACACCCCGAATTCTAGTTTCCTAATTTCGGACTGCAAATATATAGTTTTTCTTTAAAATACAACTACATTTATATAACTTTAAAATCTTATTTTTTTACTGTTTTTAAACTTATAAACAAACAGGTCAAATTTCACAGCCATCACATTGAATAGCAATGCATAGCGTGTATCAATACATAAAAACACATGAAACTAAAAAGCATTATCATAGGTTTAATTCTTACTAGCACTTTAGCTTGTGCTCAAGATAAGAACCCAGTAAATACCAAAAATAGTTACGAAGTTATAGTATCAGACCTTAATATTCCATGGGGTTTTACATTTCTTCCAGATAGCTCAATGCTAATTACCGAAAAATCCGGACAGCTCATTCATTTCAAAGATGGTAAAAAAACTAATATTTCAGGTTTACCAGAAATCTATGTACGTGGTCAAGGCGGTTTATTAGATATTATTTTGCATCCCAATTACAAAACTAACGGTTGGTTATACTTTTCATATGCATCACCAGACGGTAAAGAAGATGGTGGCAATACGGCTATAGCAAGAGCAAAATTAAAAGACAACAGCCTTACTGACCTCGAAATTTTATATAAAGCCACACCTAATACCACCAAAGGTCAGCATTTTGGATCTCGATTAATTTTTGATAACAATGGCTACTTGTTTTTCACTATAGGTGAACGTGGCAATAGAGACGAGAATCCACAAGACATCACAAGAGATGGTGGTAAAGTATACCGAATTAATGATGATGGCTCAATACCAGAAGACAATCCATTTGTTAATGAATCTAATGCTAAGATAGCGATATATTCTTACGGTCACAGAAATCCTCAAGGCATGATACTTCATCCTAAAACAAAGGAAATTTGGACACATGAGCATGGTCCAAAAGGAGGTGATGAAATTAATATTATTAAAGCTGGTAAAAATTACGGCTGGCCAATAATTAGCTACGGAGTTAATTACAGCGGTACATCATTTACTGATATAACAGAAAAAGAAGGAATGGAGCAACCGATTCATTATTGGGATCCATCCATAGCACCTAGCGGAATGGCATTTATAAATAGTGAAAAATATGGAGATTGGAAAGGCAACCTTCTCGTTGGCTCTTTAAAATTTCAATATTTAGACTTATGCACTTTTAAAGACAATAAAGTTATAAAAGAAGAACGTTTACTAGATAATTTAGGACGTGTAAGAAGTGTAAACCAAGGACCAGATGGCTTCATTTATGTTGGAATTGAAAATTTGGGTATTGTAAAATTAATTAGAAAATGAAGACATTAATTATCATAGGCATTTCTGTTTTGACATTTATATCTAGTCGTTCTAATCCAAACACGCACAATCTCACAGATCAAAATCAAGAAGTATCCAAGCTACAAGAAAGTATCAAACGCGGTCTTGTTGTATACGAAGACATGTGTATTAACTGCCATTTAACTAATGGTTTGGGCGTAGAAAAAGTATATCCTCCTTTGGCAAATTCGGATTATTTAATAGAAAAACAAATTGAAAGTATAAAAGCGATAAAGTATGGACTATCTGGAGAAATCATGGTAAATGGCATTTCTTATAATGGCACAATGACACCTTTAGGACTATCAGACCAGGAAGTCGCAGATATAATGAATTATATCAACAACAGTTGGGGGAATTCCATTGAAAACTTTGTAACCGTTAAGAAAGTTTCCGAGTTATAGACTTTTATACTACTTAAATAATTAAATTTGTCGCACTAAGACAAATCAAATTTAAATATGCTTATTATAGGAATCGCAGGTGGTACAGGCTGCGGAAAAACAACAGTAGTTAATACAATTTTAAAAGAATTACCAGAAGGGCAAGTTGGTGTAATTTCCCAAGATTCATATTATAAAGACACGTCTCATCTAAGTTTTGAAGAACGCGTAAAAATTAATTTCGACCACCCAAGATCCATTGATTTTGAATTACTAGAACAACACTTAATAGAATTAAGAGAAGGTAAATCCATTAATCAACCTGTTTATTCTTTTGTTAAACATAATCGTACTGGAGACATAATTGTAACCAAACCAAGAAAAGTAATGATAGTTGAAGGGATCTTAATTCTCTCTCATCCTGAAATTCGCGAACTTTTTGATATCAAAATATTTGTACATGCTGATTCTGACGAGCGCTTAATTCGTCGTTTAAAGCGAGATATCACAGAACGCGGAAGAGATATAGACGAAGTTCTATTACGTTACCAAAACACTCTTAAACCTATGCATCAGCAATTTATTGAACCGATGAAAGAGTATGCAGATATCATAATTCCTAACAATAAATACAACACAGTTGCTGTAGATATCGTTAAAACTATAATCAACGAACGTTTGTAATGACACTATTCAACTCTAAATATATAAAACCGTTTAAGAACATTTACACCATTGTTCTAATCGTTTTTGTGGTTTGGATGATGTTTTTTGATGCGCATTCATGGTTATTTCATCACGAATTAAATACTGATATTGAAGAGTTAGAATACCAAAAAGAACATTACAAAAATGAAATGGCCAAAGATAATAAGGCCATAAAAGAGTTAAGTACAGAAGAAGGCATTGAGCGTACTGCACGTGAAAACTATTACATGAAAAAGTCAAATGAAGACATATATATCATTGAATACGAAGATAGTATAGCGAAACAAAAACAAAATGAGTAAATCATTATTTAAAGATTTTGAATACGTATCCTCAAAAGCTTGGAAACAAAAAATTCAGTTTGATCTAAGAGGCGCAGATTATAACGAAACACTAATCTGGAAAACCAATGAAGGCATCAATGTAAAGCCATTTTATCATTCAGATGTGTTTAGTGAATTACCAGAAGTTTCAAAAAGCAAAGCAACAGAATGGAAAATAAGCCAATCTTTTGCAGTTACTAATGCTAAAACTTCGAATTTAAAAGCAATTGACGCAATACATCGTGGAGCTGAAAACATAGTATTCAACATAGAATCAGAAAACATCTCAATTGAAGATTTATTCAAAAACATAGATTTAAACGCTATTAGCATTGATATAACATGTGATTTTCTTTCTGCATCTTTTATCAAAAACTTAAGTAGCGTTATTTCAAGCAAAACTAATCATCCCCAAACATACATTCATTCTGATATTATTGGGAATTTAGCAAAGACAGGTAACTGGTACAATAACCTTAAAGACGACTTCAACAATTTTAAATCAATTACCAACTCAACCAATCATATTGGTATTAATTTAGGATTGTATCAAAACGCTGGAGCAACTATTATTCAGCAATTAGGCTATGGCTTGGCTCACGTAAATGAATACCTAAATCATTTAGACAAAATTATTGAGGAGGAATCGAAACCATCTCTTCAAGTGACTTTTAGCATTGCAGTTGGTTCAAATTATTTCTTCGAAATTGCCAAAATTAGAGCCCTTCGTCTATTGTGGGCAACATTAGCTTCAGAATACAATATAAACACCAATTGCAGGATCATAGCCACACCAAGCAAGCGTAACAAAACAATTTATGATTACAACGTAAACATGTTGCGAACCACTACGGAATCCATGAGTGCTATTCTGGGAGGAGCCAATGTCATTTGCAATTTATCATACGATGCTTTATTTCATAACTCAAATGAATTTGGAGAACGCATAGCACGCAACCAACTCTTAATATTAAAGAACGAAAGCTATTTCGATAAAGTAAATAACCCTTCAGACGGAGCATATTATATTGAAAGTTTAACCAATCAATTATCAGAAAAGGCACTATCTCTGTTTAAAGATATCGAAGTCAATGGTGGTTTTTTAAGTCAACTAAAAGAAGGCACAATTCAACGAAAAATTAAAGAGTCTGCAGCTAAAGAACAAGCCGATTTTGATACTGAAAAATTAGTATTACTAGGAACAAATAAGCACCCTAATTTAACTGATAAAATGGCAAATGATTTAGAATTAAGCCCTTTTGTTAAAATCAAAAAAAGAAAAACTCTAATTGAACCAATTATTGAGAAAAGACTATCTGAAAATTTGGAAATCAAAAGATTAAAAGAAGAAAAAAACTAACCATAGACAAAACCTATAGTGCCTTTTTTCTACTAAAAACCCTTTTCAATGTCAAGAAAAAATCTTCAACATATAAAGTTAAAAAACAAAGCCCAACAACCAAATGCTGAAGTTAAAAACAACTTTACAACTGCAGAAAATATTGCCATAAAACCAACATATTCAAAAGATGATATTGGCAACATTGAACACCTAAACTTCGTAGCAGGAACCTCACCTTTTCTTCGTGGACCATATTCTACAATGTATGTTCGTAGACCTTGGACGATTAGACAATATGCTGGTTTCTCAACAGCAGAAGAAAGCAATGCATTTTACAGACGAAATTTAGCTGCAGGACAAAAAGGATTATCCGTAGCCTTTGATTTAGCAACACATAGAGGGTACGACTCTGATCACGAACGCGTTGTTGGAGATGTTGGTAAAGCTGGTGTTGCTATAGATTCTGTTGAAGACATGAAAATACTCTTCAATCAGATTCCACTTGATAAAATGTCGGTTTCCATGACAATGAACGGAGCAGTTTTACCAATTATGGCATTTTATATTGTTGCGGCAGAAGAACAAGGCGTTTCACCAGAGCAATTAGCTGGCACTATTCAAAATGACATTTTAAAGGAATTTATGGTGAGAAACACCTATATCTATCCACCAACACCATCCATGAAAATTATATCTGATATTTTTGAATACACAAGCAAGAACATGCCCAAATTCAATAGTATTAGTATATCTGGCTATCATATGCAAGAAGCTGGTGCCACTTGCGATATTGAACTAGCCTATACCTTAGCTGACGGATTAGAATACATTAGAAAAGGTTTAGACGCAGGTATGGATATTGACACCTTTGCTCCTCGCCTATCGTTCTTTTGGGCCATTGGCATGAATCATTTTATGGAAATCGCTAAAATGCGTGCAGCACGTATGCTTTGGGCGAAATTAGTAAAACAATTCAATCCAAAAAATCAGAAATCATTAGCATTGAGAACACATTGCCAAACAAGTGGCTGGAGTTTAACCGAACAAGACCCGTTTAACAATGTAGCCAGAACATGTATTGAAGCCTCTGCTGCTGCTTTTGGCGGCACTCAAAGCTTACACACAAACGCCTTAGACGAAGCTATTGCGTTACCAACAGACTTTTCTGCACGCATTGCCAGAAACACACAAATTTATCTACAAGAAGAAACCCATATCACCAAAACAGTAGACCCTTGGGCTGGGAGCTATTATGTTGAAAAACTAACACATGATATCACCCAAAAAGCATGGGAATTAATTGAAGAGATTGAGGCATTAGGAGGAATGACCAAAGCCATTGAAGCCGGAATTCCAAAACTACGTATTGAAGAAGCAGCTGCACGAAAACAAGCACGCATAGATTCTACCCAAGATATTATTGTCGGAGTCAATAAGTATAGATTAGAACAAGAAGATCCTATTTCTACGCTAGAAGTAGATAACCAAAGCGTTCGCTTACAACAAATTGAACGTTTAAACCACATAAGAGCAAGTAGAGATACTGATGCCGTTAATAACACTTTATCAAAACTAACCGAAGCCGCTAAGTCTAGTAATGAAAATTTATTAGCTTTAGCAGTAGATGCAGCAAGAAAACGTGCCACATTAGGCGAAATAAGTGATGCTTTAGAAGCTGAATTTGGTAGACACAAAGCACAAATAAAATCTTTTTCAGGAGTGTATAGTAAAGAAATAAAAGACGATAAAAGTTTTCAAAAAGCCAAAGAATTAGCAGATCTATTTGCAGAGCAAGATGGTCGTAGACCTCGAATTATGATTGCCAAAATGGGACAAGATGGTCATGATAGAGGAGCAAAAGTCATTGCAACTGGCTATGCAGATGTTGGTTTCGATGTAGATATTGGACCACTTTTTCAAACTCCAATAGAAGCCGCTAAACAAGCGATTGAAAATGATGTTCATATTCTAGGCGTATCCTCATTAGCTGCAGGACACAAAACACTTGTCCCTCAAGTTATAGAAGAACTTAAAAAATACGGTAGAGAGGACATTATGGTCATCGTTGGAGGTGTAATTCCAAAGCAAGATTACCAATTTTTATTCGACGCTGGAGCCGTTGCCGTTTTTGGTCCTGGAACAAAAATTAGCGAAGCTGCTATTCAGATTTTAGAGATTTTGATTGATTAACTTAAAAAAAAAGTATTAAAACTTAATAAAGAAAGCCAATTTGCAAATAACAAATTGGCTTTCTTTTAAATTTAAAAATAAACTTAGTCGTCTACTTTTTTATTGCTTTTTTTAATTTCTGGCACCTTAAAATCACCAGCATTAGAAACCGTCCATTTATCAAATGTTTTAAAGTATTTTTTTATAGCCGTATTTACGTCAGCTACAGTTAAGCCTTTTAATTGCTCTTCAATACTTTTTTGAAAAGACATATCACGATCATAATATAAATTACTACTAATTAATCCTGCCAACTCATTGTCTTTAGCACGCGCAACGCTTTGCGCTTCTACCCAACCATTCACAGTAGTTTTTAATTCTTCTTCTGTAATTCCATCAGCAATAAAGCGTGCTATCTCTTCTTTAAATCCTTGCTGAACTTTAGCAGCATTCTCTGGTGCATAAATTGCATAAACATATGCCATTGAGTTACTATCTTTACTATCATTATCTACACTTACAGCTCCACCTGCTCCATAACTCACACCATCTTGTTGACGTAATCTATTCGCTATTCTAGAAGACAAAAAGCCACCGCCTAATATCTCACCAGCAACTTGCAATGCGGCATAATCCTTATCTTCCTTACTCACCTTCATGCTTAATAATCCATAAGAAATAGCATTTTTCTTATCAGGTGTTTCTATACTCTCGTTAACAGCAGTATTTTTCTGATGTGGATTTTTAATTTCCTTATACGAGTGATTATTTCTAAAATCACTAAAATTAGTTTCAAAATAATCCTTAAGCACCTGCTCTTCAATATTTCCAATTGCTATAACCGAAGCATTATCAGAAATTCCATAATACTCTTTGTGATAAGCTTTTAAATCAGCTACAGTTACAGCTTTAATCGCTTCTATTTCCTCATCTATAGTCATATTATAATTAGGATGTCCCTTTGGAAAACGTTGATTTAATAGTCCCATTTTACGAATAGCTAAAAACTGAGGATCAGTTTTACTTTGCTCCAACCTAGCTAAATCCTCTGTTTTTAATTTTTCAAGTTCAGTTTCATTAAAAATTGGATTTTTCAATAAATCAACCATAACATCTAATGTTGCCATTAAATTTTCTGCTGTTGAAGTCACAGAGCCTCTTATACTTCCATTTGAACCACTTACAGAGACAGACGATTTTAATGTACTTAACGCATCTTCTATAGCCTGACGCGATTTTGTGGTTGTCCCCTTATTTAACATGCGTCCCGTATAACTTGCTATTTTACCTTTATTCATAAAGTTATCTACATTACCATTTCTAATAACTAAATTCAAGGTTACTGTTTCACCACGATTGTTCTTTTTAATAAAACCATATTCAATAGGCGTTTTTTCTAAAATACCAGAATCTAATCGGTTTTGAATATTATCGTACGAGACATCAAAAGACTCACCTGCATCAAATGCTTCTTTTCCTTTATATGTCGTCACCAATTCTTCTAAACCTTCAGTATGTTCAATTTCAACTCTTATAGGTGTTTTTGTAGGTACAAATAAGCCAACAGTCCTATTAGTATTAATTAAATACCGTTGAATAGCAGTATTTAAATGATCTAAAGTCATAGCTTCTATACGGTCACGAAAGATGTATGCCAACCTCCAATCTCCAGCACCAATAAACTCACTTGTAAATGT
Organism: Winogradskyella eximia; assembly: GCF_003386165.1. GTDB lineage: Bacteria > Bacteroidota > Bacteroidia > Flavobacteriales > Flavobacteriaceae > Winogradskyella > Winogradskyella eximia. Next base: position 235,075 of record NZ_QRDV01000007.1, read on the forward strand.
TCCTAAAAACGCTGAATTACGAGAAATCTGATCTATTTGTTTTAAGATATTCGATTTTGCACGTTTTAACTCAGATTCTGTAACAGGATTTTTACTCATATCCTCTAAAACACTCAAGAGTGTAGATTCAGCTTCATCCAGAGATTTATCTGATGGCACATCTACATTGATATATAAAAATGAAGGCTCCTTAGTAAATGGAGAAAACGACCAAACAGTCGAAGCCTTTTTATCATCAACTAATGCCTTGTATAATCTACCTGACGGCTCATCCGTTAAAACCTGCTCAGCAATTGCCATTGCCGCATAATCCTCATGAGAGCCAGCTGGTATATGATATAATGCAGATACTATTTGTAAATCACCAACACGACTTAATTCTACACGTCTCTCTCCATCTTGAGCTGGCTCAATTGTTGGAACATCCTTTAAAGGAATATCAGGATTTTTTAATCCACCAAATTTTTCAACAATCAACGCTAAAGTCTTATCAACATCTATTTTACCTGTTACCATTAAAACAGCATTGTCTGGACGATAATACTTTTTGTAAAACGCTTTAAGATTTTCTATTGGCACTCGCATAATATCAGAACGATTCCCAATTGTTGACTGCCCGTAATTATGCCATAAATAAGCTGAACTGATCACATTTTTCATTAAAACACCAGATGGTGAGTTCTCACCACTTTCAAACTCATTTCTTACTACTGTAAATTCAGATTGTAAATCTTCATTTGAGATAAATGAATTCATCATTCTATCAGACTCTAAATCTAAAGCCCAATCTAAATTTTCATCAGTAGCATTAAATGTTTCAAAATAATTTGTTCTGTCATACCACGTCGTTCCATTTGGTCTCGCACCATGAGAAGTTAATTCCTCAGGAATGTTAGGATGATTAGGCGTACCTTTAAACACCATATGCTCTAAGAGATGAGCCATTCCTTTTTCGCCGTAGCCTTCATGCCTAGAACCTACTTTGTAGGTAATATTTACTGTAATAGTTTGTGCTGAATTATCAGGAAACAAAAGTACTTTCATGCCATTGTCCATCATATATTCAGTAATCCCCTCAACACTTGCTGCTTTCTTTATTTGAGCATTTCCAGACCATGAAAAACTCAAAAAAAGCAATACTGCAAATGCAATTTTAAATAAAAAATGTGCTTTTTTCATAATATAAAGATTGATTAGTTTTGTAAATATAAAACTTATACGATTTGAATCTTAGCTTTTCATAAATAATTAACTAACAGATAAATAACTAATTTCACATAAATAAAACAAACATGAATCACACTAATAAAATGCTCAGAGATGATGCGCTTAAAGGAAAAACAATTGTAGTAACAGGTGGAGGAAGCGGTTTAGGTAAAGCCATGACAAGATATTTCTTAGAACTTGGTGCCAATGTTGCTATTTCATCTCGTGACTTAGACAAACTTAAAAACACAGCAAAGGAACTAGAAGCTGAAACTGGTGGCACATGCTTACCAATACAATGTGATGTAAGAGAATATCATCAAGTAGAAAACATGCGAAAAACCGTTGTGGAAAAATTTGGTAAAGTAGACGTTTTACTTAATAATGCAGCTGGCAACTTTATTTCGCCAACAGAGCGCTTATCTCCTAGAGCTTTTGATGTGATTATAGACATTGTCTTAAAAGGTACAAAAAACTGTATGTTAGCTTTTGGCAAGCATTGGATAGACACCAAACAAACCAACACTAATGTTTTAAGTATTGTCACCACATATTCGTGGACAGGTTCTGGCTACGTGGTACCAAGTGCAGCAGCCAAAGCAGGAGTTTTAGCTATGACACGAAGCCTTGCTGTAGAATGGGCAAAATACGGCATGCGATTTAATGCTATTGCTCCAGGACCATTTCCTACCAAAGGAGCTTGGGATCGCTTGATGCCTGGAGATCTTCAAGAAAAATTTGATATGGCTAAGAAAGTGCCATTAAATCGTGTTGGAGAACATCAAGAGTTAGCTAATTTAGCCGCTTATTTAGTATCTGACTTTTCTGCATATATGAATGGAGAAGTTGTCACTTTAGATGGAGGAGAATGGCTTAAAGGTGCAGGAGAATTTAATATGCTCTCTGGTGTTACCGAAAATCAATGGGATGATTTGGAAAAAATGATTAGAGCAAAAAAGAATAAATAACAAGTATTTCTGCCCTTCCAATCATCAAATAAATTTATCTGATCTTAAGTACAATATTCAACTAAAAATTTAGTTAAAATATTGTTATTCCTTTTTCAATTAGCTAATTATAACTAATTTAGAAGAAATTTCTTATAAATTATTAATCCATTAAACCTATCAATCAATGAAAAAATTAATTTTCAGCACAGTTGTTTTGTTGTGTTTATCAATCGCATTTCCCTCAAATGCGCAGGTTGTCGCAACAAAATCAGATTCAAAACTTAAGTACAATCCTAAAGATCCCATTCCCACAGATCCAAATGTAAAAACAGGTAAGCTAGCCAATGGCCTCACCTATTACATTCAAAATAATCCTAAACCAGAAAACAAAGTAGAATTAAGATTAGTTATTAATGCTGGTTCTATATTAGAAGATGAAGACCAATTAGGGCTAGCTCACTTTATGGAGCACATGTGTTTTAATGGTACCAAAAACTTTAAGAAGAATGAATTAGTAGATTACCTGCAAAGTATTGGTGTAAAATTTGGTGCACACCTTAATGCATATACTAGTTTTGATCAAACGGTTTATATCCTTCCAATTCCAAGTGACGATCCTGAAAAACTAGAACAAGGTTTTCAGATAATTGAAGATTGGGCACACAACGCTTTATTAACTGATGAAGAAATTGATAATGAACGTGGTGTTGTTTTAGAAGAATACCGTTTAGGTAAAGGTGCAGACGAGCGTATGATGCAAAAGTACTTGCCAAAAATGATGTATGGCTCTATGTATGCAAAACGTCTTCCTATTGGTACTAAGGAAAATTTAGAAACGTTTAAATACGAAAGCCTAAAGCGTTTTTACAACGATTGGTACAGACCAGATTTAATGGCCGTTGTTGCTGTTGGAGATATCGATGTGGCTACACTAGAAGCGAAGATAAAATCACACTTCGGACATATAAAAAATCCTAAAAACCCAAGACCTAGACCATCTTTCGACTTACCAAACCATAAAGAAACCTTTATAGCTATTGAGTCAGACAAAGAAGCTCCTTTCTCTAATGTAAGATTATTGTTTAAGGATAAGGTAAATTCTAAGCCAGATGTAACTTACGCAGATTACAGAAAATCTATGGTAGAAAATTTGTTTTCTCAGATGATTAATAATCGTTTAGATGAAATTAGAAATGGAGAAAATCCACCATTTGTTTATGGATTCACTTATTATGGTGGTACTTATGCACGTACAAAGAACGCTTTTCAATCTCAAGCTATGACAAGTCCAACAGGACAATTAGATGCATTAAAAACGCTTTTGAAAGAAAACGAACGTGTACGTAAACATGGTTTTTTTGAAGGTGAATTTAATCGTGCCAAAAAAGATATTGTTGCCAGAATGGAGCGCGCTTTTAAAGACAAAGACAAAATGGAATCTGAAAGAATTGTAGGCAGTTATGTCAATAATTTTTTAGAACAAAACCCAATTCCTGGTATGGAATGGCGTTTCGCCTTTATAAATTCGCAATTACCAACAATTACTTTAGATGAGGTTAATGCGCTTATAAAAGATTACATAAAAGAAGATAACCGTGTCGTTATTTTAACTGGACCAGAAAAAGACGATTTAGAAAAAGTTAAAGAAGCAGAAGTATTAGAATTACTAAATACGGTTAAAACAATGGATTTAAAGCCTTATGAAGATAAAGCCGTTGCTACGTCCTTAATGACTAAAATGCCAATTAAAGGCAGTATTAAAGAGTACAAAACAGACGAAACACTTGGCACTACAACCTTAGTATTAAGCAATGGAGCTAAAGTAACATACAAAAAGACAGAGTTTAAAAACGATGAAGTTTTATTTGATGCCTTTAGTTATGGTGGTACATCATTATATACTGATGAAGAGTATTTAGCAACAAACAATGCTAATCGTGGCCTAACAGAAGCTGGAATTAATGGTTTTGATAAAATTGAATTAGGTAAAATGATGTCTGGTAAAATTGCTAACGTAAGATTATCAATTGGCACATATAGCGAAGGTTTATCTGGCAATACAACACCTAAAGATTTAGAAACCTTATTTCAATTAACACATCTACACTTTACAGCTTTAAATAAAGACGAAAAAGCATTTAGAAGTTATGCAGATAAACAGAAGGCATTCTTAGGCAATTTAATGTCTAGTCCGCAGTTCTATTTTCAAAATGCAATGTCTGAGTTTATGTATGGTAAAAGTCCACGTTACACAGGATTTCCAACTGCAGAAGATATGGATAATGCAGACTATAATCTAGCTTACGAAAAATATAAAGAACGTTTTGCAGACGCTGGTGATTTTCATTTTTACTTTGTAGGAAATGTAGATGAAGAAAAATTGGTTAGCTTATGTGAAACCTATTTAGCAAGCTTACCAGGAAAAGGCAGTAATGAAACCTATAAAGTAACCGATTTCAGACCCTTAACAGGTTCTCATAAGAAAATCATAGAAAAAGGTGAAGATCCTAAAAGCTCCGTAAGAATGACTTATCATGGTCCAACTGAATATGATGAAAAAGAAGCACATGCCCTTTCGAGCTTAGCAGAAGTTTTAACAATTAAACTTATTGAAAAACTTAGAGAAGAAGAAGGAGGAGTTTATGGAGCAGGCGCAAACGCAAGAATTAGCAATATGCCTTATGATTGGTATAGTTTTAATATTAGCTTCCCTTGTGGTCCAGAAAATGTTGATAAACTTATAGCAGCAACCTTAAAAGAAGTCGATGAGTTAATCGCTAATGGACCAACAGAAAAAGATTTAGAAAAGGTTAAAAAAGCTCAAATTTTAGATTATCAAGAAGATTTAAAGACAAATCGTTTCTGGTTAAGACAACTTAAAAATGCAGATTATCTCAAAAAAGATGCGCATAACATCTTAAAATTTGAAAATGCAGTAAATAGCTTAACTGTTACTGATTTGCATAACGCAGCAAAAAAATACTTAACACAAGGATATATTACTGGCATTCACAATCCAGAAAAATAAGATTAGCCTTTTAAATTAATAAGCAGCCTTCTTAATCGCATTTTGAAGGCTGTATTTTTTTATACAAGTGTTAACAACTTCAATTTCTTATACTCGTAAATAATCGTATTTTTAAGCCCTAGAAAAACCAAATCATTTAATGGGTAAAATCATTGCAATAGCAAATCAAAAAGGAGGTGTTGGTAAAACAACAACCTCAGTAAATCTAGCAGCTTCATTGGGAGCTTTAGAGAAAAAAGTCTTACTTATAGATGCCGACCCACAAGCCAACGCTAGTTCTGGTTTAGGAATGGATGTCGATACTATTGAAATAGGCTCCTATCAGGTTATAGAACATTCCGCAGAAGCAAAAGAAGCAATTGTGGCTTCTAATGCTCCAAATGTAGATTTGATTCCGGCTCACATAGATCTTGTAGCTATTGAAATAGAATTAGTAGACAAGGAAGAGCGTGAGTATATGCTTAAAAAAGCAATTGTAGATTTAAAATCTGAATATGACTATATCTTAATTGACTGTGCTCCATCGTTAGGATTATTAACTTTAAATGCTTTAACGGCTGCAGATTCTGTAATAATTCCTATTCAATGCGAATATTTTGCACTTGAAGGATTAGGAAAACTGTTAAATACTATTAAAAGTGTACAAAAAATACATAATCAAGCGTTAGACATAGAAGGTATGTTATTAACCATGTTCGATTCGCGTTTACGCCTTTCTAACCAAGTGGTAGAAGAAGTACAAAAACATTTTAGCGATATGGTTTTTGATACAATCATTCAACGTAATGTGCGTTTAGGAGAAGCGCCTAGTTTTGGAGAAAGCATTATTAACTATGATGTGAGTAGCAAAGGAGCAGCAAATTATTTGAGCTTAGCTAAAGAGCTGATTAAGAAAAATGAATTATAATGGCGAAAGCAACAAAAAAACAAGCATTAGGTAGAGGGCTTTCTGCTTTATTAAAAGATCCGGAAAACGATATTAACTCTGCGGAAGATAAAAATGCAGACAAAGTAGTTGGTAATATTGTTGAGTTAGATATTGATAGTATTGAGGTTAACCCATTTCAACCTAGAACCAATTTTAACGAAGAAACATTAAGAGAACTTGCCTCTTCTATTCGCGAGCTTGGTGTTATTCAACCTATAACGGTTAGAAAATTAGCATTTAATAAGTACCAATTAGTTTCTGGTGAGCGTCGATTTAGAGCTTCAAAATTAATTGGTTTAGAAGCGATACCAGCCTATATAAGAATTGCTAATGACCAAGAGTCATTAGAAATGGCGTTAGTAGAAAATATTCAACGTCAAGATTTAGATGCGATAGAAATTGCTTTGTCTTACCAACGTTTAATTGACGAAATTAATTTAACACAAGAGCAAATGAGCGAACGTGTTGGTAAAAAACGTTCTACAATTGCCAATTATTTGCGCTTATTAAAGTTAGATCCTATTATTCAGACAGGCATCCGTGACGGATTTATAAGCATGGGTCATGGAAGAGCTATGGTGAATATTGAAGACCAAGTAGACCAATTAGAAGTCTATGAAAAAATCATCAGTAATAAATTATCCGTAAGAGCAACTGAGCAATTAGTGAAGAATTTTAGCTCTGATGAAACACCAGCAAAACCTGAAGAAGTTACACCAGAAATGCCTAAGTATATTAAAAAAGGTGTAAAAGATTTTTCAGATTATTTTGGTCATAAAATAGATGTCAAAGTGGCAAAAAATGGTAGTGGTAGAATAACGATTCCTTTTCATTCGGAAGAAGATTTTAACCGAATTAAAAAATTAGTTCAGCGTGACAAATAAATCTTTATTTAGTCTCCTACTGTGCTTACTATCAGTATCACTCTCATTTTCCCAAAAAGAAAAAGACAGTACTAGCATTGCTATTGATGAAAGCGCATTTATTACTAGTGAAACTATAATAAAAAAGGAAATTGACCCTTTAAGGCCTTCTAAAGCCGCATTTTATTCTGCTGTACTTCCTGGTTTAGGACAAGCTTACAATAAAAAATATTGGAAAATCCCTATTGTATGGGGAGCTATAGGAGCTGGTGTTTACTTTTATGTAAGAAATGATAAGCAATACGATCGTTATAGAGATGCGTATAAAAGTCGTTTGGCAGGCTTTCAGGATGATGAATTTTATGGAGTAATATCAGACGATGGGCTTATTAGAGCACAACAACAGTTTAACAGAAACAAGGAAATGTCTCTATTAATAACCATTGGTTTATATGCTTTAAATGTGATTGATGCTAATGTAGATGCACATTTACTACAATTTAATGTCGATGAAAATTTAAGTTTAAGTCCACATTATCAATATAATGAAATGGAGAACACTTCAGATTTAGGATTAACCGTAAATTTTAAATTCTAAGTCTATTATAGGTATTAAACATAATGGTTAACATGCTTCAATACCTTTTATAATTACAATAAACCAATTTCAAAATGAAAATAGCTTTACTAGGTTATGGCAAAATGGGCAAAAGTATTGAGACCATTGCATTAAACCGAAATCATACAATTTCTTTAATAGTATCAGACTCTAATTCTGATTATGATTTTTCAAATTCTGATGTTGCCATCGATTTTAGCATACCATCTGTAGCTGTTTCCAACATAAAAAAAGCCATAGATGCTGGGATTCCAGTAATTTCTGGTACAACAGGTTGGTTAGAACAATACCAAGACGTTTTAGATTATTGTAATTCTAATAACGGTACATTTTTATATGCTTCTAATTTTAGCTTAGGTGTGAATATATTTTTTGAGCTAAATAAAAGATTGAGCGAATTAATGTCTAACACTTCTGAGTACACTACAGAAATTGAAGAAATTCACCATACACAGAAATTAGACGCTCCGAGTGGTACAGCTATTACTTTAGCAGAACAAATTATAGAAAACACAGAGTATACAAATTGGACATTAGACGAACCCAAACCAAACGAAATTCACATTGAAGCTAAACGCATAGAAAATGTTCCTGGCACTCATGAAATTTCGTATAATTCTGAAATTGATTCTATAAACATAAAACATACAGCACATAGCAGGCAAGGCTTTGCAATGGGAGCGGTAATTGCAGCAGAGTGGATAAAAGACAAAAAAGGCGTCTTTAGTATGAAAGATGTGTTAAACATTGGTTAATTTGCCAAACATTTGAAACAAATTGAAATAATTTTCAACCTATTAGATTAAATATCATATTATGAGCTGGACACAGTGGTTTATCTTTTTACTCATTTTACAAATCATACATGGCCTAGGTACATGGAAATTATATATTAAAGCAGGCAGAAAACCTTGGGAAGCCTTTGTACCAGTTTACAACGCTGTAATTTTAATGAAAATTATTTCGCGTCCTTGGTGGTGGGTTATATTAATGTTTTTACCAATTGTAAACCTTATTATGATTCCTGCTGCATGGGTAGAAACAGCAAGAGCTTTTGGCAAAGACACTAAACTAGATGCACTTTTATGCATCGTTACATTAGGTTTTTACCTTTACTATCTTAATTATGTAGCAGGTGTTAATTATGTAGAAAAAAGAAAATTAACTCCTAAAACATCTACAGGAGAATGGATTACCTCCATACTTTTCGCTATTGTAGCAGCAACTATTGTGCATACGTATTTCTTTCAACCATTTGTAATTCCGTCATCATCTTTAGAGAAATCATTACTGGTTGGTGACTTTCTTATTGTAAGTAAAATACATTACGGACCACGTTTACCAATGACAACTGTTGGCGCACCGATGGTGCATGATACTATTCCTAAATTAGGTACCAAATCGTATTTATTCAATGATCATTTTGAAGAACGAAATACGTCTTGGATGAATAAATTACAATTACCATATTTTAGATTCCCTGGTTTTGAAAAAATTGAACGTAATGATATCGTGGTGTTTGGTCAGCCTGCAGATACCTTGGTGGACATGAATAAGTTTACACCAGATAGAAATTATTACAAACCCATTGACAAAAAAACCAACTTAGTAAAACGTTGTGTTGGTATACCTGGTGATACTTTAGAAGTTAGAAATGGTATTGTCTATATAAATGGCAAACAAAATAAATTACCTAATAGAGCTAAGGTTCAATTTTCATACGATATTGAATTTGCTAATATTACGGCCAATTCTATGTACGAGCTTAGCGAAAAAGTGAAGCCAATTTTAAAAAAGTATGACATCACTGATGGTATTGGTTACGATAACCAACGTGAAACATTTATAATACAAGCAACTCAAGAAGCAGCTAAAAAGGCTGTTGTACATCCAAATATAGCCTCAATTACCTTTCATGGTGAAGATGAAGGCATAAGAGACAGTAGAGTATTTCCTCACGATTTAAAACACAATTGGAACTACAACTTTTTTGGACCTATATGGATTCCTAAAGCTGGTGCCACTATAAATTTAGACATGGATAACATTTCTATTTATAAGCGTGCCATAGGAGAATATGAAGGACACAATGTTGTTACTAGAGGAAATCAAATTTTTATTGATAATAAACCTGCCACATCTTACACATTTAAACAAGATTATTATTGGATGATGGGAGATAACCGTCATAACTCCATTGATGCTAGAGCATGGGGATTTGTGCCTTACGATCACGTTATTGGTAAACCTGTATTCATTTGGATGAGTATTGATGGCATTAATGATGGACTTAAAAATTGGAGTATTAGATGGGATAGAGTCTTTACTACGGTTAGTGGTACTGGCGAGCGTACATCTTATTTAATTCCGTTTATAATCCTTGTTTTAGGTATTACATTTTTCAATAAATGGAGAAAAAAGAAAAAGGCTAAGTAGCATTAAGTTTTGAATAACCTTATATATCCAACCTATTTTCCAAACATTGCACACTTTTGGGCTATTGTCAATTCAGATTCCATTTGTTTTGAAGTCAGTGACAATTACCAAAAACAATCTTTCAGAAACCGAACTGAAATTTATGGTGCAAATGGCAAATTGGCTTTAACTGTTCCGGTAAGTTATTCTCAGAAAAATAGGCAACTGTATAAAGATGTAAAAATAGCAAATGATGAATCTTGGCAACTTCAGCATTTAAAATCTTTACAATCTGCTTATAGTATGTCTCCCTTTTTTGAATTCTACATTGACGATTTAATGCCTCTATTTGAAAATCATTACGATTATATCTTAGACTTTAATCTAAAATGTTATGACCTACTATCCGATAGTTTACAATTGAACAGGACTTCAAAACACACATCAATTTTTGAAATAAAACCTTCAGAAAATAAAGATTTTAGACACTTAGTAAAACGAAATTCTAAAGTGCAATCATTTCAACCTTACACTCAAGTTTTTACTGAAAAACATGGTTTTATTTCTAATCTTAGTATTTTAGATTTATTATTTAATGAAGGTCCAAATGCGGAATTGTATCTGAAACGGCAAGAATTAGAGATAATTTAACAAAAAAATGCTTCAATCAACCGTCCATTACGGCATACACTTTGGTTTACCATTGGTAGTTGCTATTGTATTTTACAAAGACTATTGGCTAAAAGCCTACGCTATTATGATTTTGGGTATGTTGATAGATTTAGATCACTTACTAGCAAACCCCATTTTTGATCCTAATCGTTGCAGTATCAATTTTCATCCACTCCACTCCTACTACGCTATTGTAGTTTACATGCTGTTATTAATTCCGAAGAAAACGAGACTTATCGGTCTAGGTTTAGTGATTCACATTATTGCAGATACCGCAGATTGCTGGTTAATGTGATAGTTTTAATGTTGTTTTAATAGGATAATGATCCGAAAGTTCAACATCGAGGGTTTTAAATCCATTCACCGTAAAATCCTCATCTGCTAAAATAAAATCGATTCGCATAGGGAAGAATTTAAAATTATACGTTCTACCAAAACCATTTCCCGCTTGTTTAAACGTATCTTTTAAATCGTCTCCTTTAATCTTTCTATAAATATAGGAATAAGCTGTATTATTAAAATCGCCTGTAACGATGGTTTTGTAATTAGACTTTGCCTTGTGTGCTAAAAACAACTCCACCTGCTCTTGCTGTGCTTTAAATGTAGCTCCTACTTGTTTAAATAAATGTCCTGAGGTTTCTTCTTTAAGCTTTTCTACATCTACTCCTATACCTGATGATTGTAAGTGAAAATTATAAATTCTAATTGTATCTTTTTGTTTCACTATATCAACAAAAATGGCATTATTGTACGTATTAGGAAACTCTAGAGAACCCGAATTTACGATAGGAAATTTAGAAAAAATCGTTTGACCACCTTTAATTCCTTTAGAATATTCCGCATTAAAACTATAGTAGTGTTTTAGCTTAAGACGCTCACTTATTGGATATTCTTGAAGACACAACACATCTGGTGCTTCATCAGAGATTAATGCTAAAATACTATCTTTAACCGTTTTACTAGGCAACCAACCAAACTTATTAAAAAGTCTAACATTAAACGACATAACAGAAAAATTGGCGTCATCCTCAATCTGCAAAGAAGACGAAAACTTGTACATAGAGTTCATATAACTCCATCCTAATAACAATACCACCAACGATAAAATCATTTGCTTCTTAACACGAAGCAACCAGTAAATTAAAAAAATAACATTGAGCGAAATAAGTAGTGGTACACCCAAACTTAAAACAGATAGTGTAGCAAAACGTTTTGGTGGAATAAACGGTAATATATAAGAAATGAGCAATAAAAATGCCACCAACGAATTGATTAAAAATATAATTTTACTACCGAATTTTAATCCTTTCACTTTATTTTTATTTTCCTGCCCTAAAGAGAAATTCCTTTTCCTCTGCAGTTAGACTCTCATAACCACTTTTACTAATTTTATCGAGAATTAAATCTATTTTCTTCTGATTATTAAACGTATTAAACTCGTCTTTAGTCTTACCAGCATACTCCTTTTTTTTGGTATTACGATGTACTGTTTTAAGATTAGATTTTGGCTTAAACCAACTCATAAAGCTATCCATAGCACGCTCAAAACCAGTGCCAATATCTGTACCTTTTAATAGCTTAGTAGCATAAATATAACCTAACAAATAACCCCCAAAATGTGCTACATAACCACCTTGATTCATACCTGCCATTAATCTAAACAAATCTAAACCAACAATAACCATGGCAATATGTTTCCATTTTACATTAAAGGCGTTAAATAAACGTATCTCTGTATTGGGTATGTATGCAGCTACAAACATTAATAACGCACTTACACCTGCAGAAGCACCTACTAAAACACCATTTACTCCTAGAAAGTTAACTGGCATAAGATTAGCAAAAGCCAAATAAGCCAATCCACCACAAATAATCCCAAGAAAATAAACATTTAGAATCATTTTTGAACGAAACAAATTCAATGTTATTCTAGATAGGTAGTAAAGAAACAGCATATTAAATGCCAGATGCAACAAGCCACTATGAAGAAATCCGTAGGTTATTATTGACCAAGGTTGAAATAGATAATCCATGATTCCTGATGGCAATTCAAAATAGCCAAACAGATCAATTCGCAATAGTGATTTAAACACTAAGCCAATAATAAATACGATCACATTAATGGCTATTATTTTACCAAAAGCATCGAGCGTATTAAACTTATATTTTAAATCTTGAATCGTACTCATAATTAATTCCAACGGTATTTATCTTTTTCATTTTTCTTCCAGAAATACATTAAAAGGAAACCTGTTAATGCACCTCCAACGTGAGCCATATAAGCCGTATTACTCGGACTGAATATAGAATTCCCTGAAAGAGCTGAAAATAAATCTAACGCAATAATACCAGGAATAAAATACTTTGCTTTAATAGGTACAGGCAAGAAAATAAGCATCAATTTAGAATCTGGAAATAACATTCCAAAAGCTACTAAAACACCCATTATAGCACCAGAAGCACCAACCATTGTACTATTAAATGCATTGATAAAACTATCAAAATTATCACCCAAAAGCGATACCCAAGCCGTACTATATTTGCCCTCACTCAGAACACTTAAAACATCTGATTGAGATGCACCAGATTCTATCAATGTTGTTAAACCCGTATTAAATTGAAAGTACAAAAATGCAACTTGTATTATCGCTGCACCAAAACCAGAGAGTAGATAAAAGGTTATAAACTTCTTCCATCCAAAAATTTGTTCTACAGCAGTGCCAAACATCCATAACGCAAACATATTAAATGCAATGTGCATAAAATTACCATGCATAAACATGTGTGTTAAGACTTGCCATGGCTGAAACATTGGATTTTTCGGAAAATATAATGCAAACCACTGATAGAAAGCTTCACCATTACCTACTGTTAATGTTCCAATAAACATTAATACATTTAATATTAATAAATGCTTTACTCCATCTGTTATTTCTCTTCTCATATTCTACATAAATTTTTTCTCAATATCATCAACAGCCATAGTTATAAATGTTGGTCTATTAGTTGGTGATACATTAGGTTCCTTACAGGCAAATAAACTATTTACCATGTGTTCTTGCTCTGTACTATTTAAAGATTGACCGTTTTTAATCGCTAAACTCTTTGCCATAGATTTTGCTAGTAAATCCGCAGCACTAAAATTAGTGTCTGGCACATCATTCTCTACATCGCTAATTAATTGTTCTAAAATTATAGACACTTCACTTTCTGGTACTCCTACAGGAACTCCTGTAATCATAATCTCCTTATCATTCAATTCTGAAAATGCAAAACCTGTATGTTCTAAATCAGATTTTAAATCGTCTATAATTTTTGTTTCGTTTGGTGTAAAATGTAATTGTAACGGGAATAATAATTGCTGACTCGTTGCTTCTTTTACAGTAATATGCTTTAAAAAACTCTCATATAAAATACGCTGGTGTGCTCTATTTTGGTCAATAATCAACATACCAGATTTTAAAGTACTCACAATATATTTGTGTTGTAACTGAAACGTTGTTTTTCTAGTTTCAATTGCTGAATCATTAAAAATAGATTCATCTTTTGATTCACTTTCAAAAGTTACTTGACTAAAATCACTTTGAGAATTATTTCCTTTAGATTCTAAACCGACATACATACTTTCCCAAGATGCCGTAGGTGGCGATTTAAATCCTGTATTCTGCCTCGTCGTTTTTTCCTTTCTATTAACATCTTCAGAAAATGGATTAAAACTACGATCCACTTCAATTGCTGGTATTGAAGCATTTTTATCTTTATACTCGTAAGGTGTATTTAAACTACTCTGATGTTCAAAATCTAAAACTGGTGCAATATTAAATTGTCCTAAACTATGTTTTACAGCCGAACGTAAAATAGCATAAAGCGTATGCTCATCGTCAAATTTAATTTCAGTCTTTGTCGGATGAATATTAATATCAATAGATTTTGGATCAACAGTAAGATTCAAAAAATAACTAGGATGATAACCATCTTTTAATAAACCTTCAAAAGCCGATTTTATAGCATGATTGAGATACGGACTTTTTATAAATCGCTGATTCACAAAAAAGAATTGTTCTGACTTTGTTTTTTTTGAAAAATTAGGTTTACCTACGAATCCAGATATTTTCAACACTTCTGTTTCTTCTTCAACTGGCACTAATTTTTCGTTAGTTTTAGTTCCGAAAATATGCACTACACGTTGTCTGTAATTTTCTTGAGGCACATTAAATAAGTCGCTTCCATTGTGATAAAATGAAAATGCAATATTAGGATGCGCTAAAGCCACACGATGAAACTCGTCTGAGATATGCCTTAACTCTACGGTATCTGATTTTAAAAAATTTCGTCTTGCCGGAATGTTAAAAAATAGATGCTTCACGGCCACCGAAGTTCCGGTTGGTGTTACAACAACCTCTTGCGATTTTACTTCACTACCTTCTATAACAATGGCAGTTCCTAAATCGTCTTCGTCTTGCTTTGTTTTGAGTTCAACATGCGCAATAGCAGCAATACTCGCTAATGCTTCACCTCTAAACCCCTTAGTGTTAAGTTGAAATAAATCTTCTGCCGCTCTAATTTTTGAAGTTGCGTGACGCTCAAAACTCAATCTCGCATCAGTAACACTCATACCTTTGCCATTATCAATTACTTGAACTAGAGTTTTACCAGCATCTTTAATTATGAGTTTTATTTCTGTAGCATTAGCATCAATGGCATTTTCCATTAATTCTTTAACTACTGAAGCTGGACGCTGAACTACCTCACCTGCTGCAATTTGGTTGGCAACATGGTCTGGTAAAAGTTGAATAATATCTGACATTAGCTTTTAAAAGAAAAAATAGATAAGTCGAAATCTATGATATAAAGAAAAATTAAAACGAAGATTCCTATTAAGAGTAAAATGGTTCTATTAAAACCTGAATTATTTCTAGTTCGGCCACTTATTCTACTATCGTGCCATTGCCCAGAAAAATCATTTTTATTATAAGTATCTGCATAAGCATCAAACTTTGATACATGGCCTGATGTATCAATATCTTCTTTACCTTTATAATATCTTGGTGTATAATTAAACCTTTTATTTCTAGGTAATTTTTTAATTAAAGTGAATTTTATTGGTCCCATAATACTGTCTTATTTAATATATCCATCAAGGACATAAATTAAAACAAAAATAAAAACGAGTAAACTAATTAATACGGCTAACGATGTTAGCATACTTCCTTTGCGCTTACCACCTTCTTTAAGTTCATTCCATTTAGTTTCTAAGTCGTCTTTCGACTTTCTATTAGCGGAATCCTGAAGTCGAGATTTGTATGTGAAACGTTTATTTTTTCGTTGTTGAAACAAGAGACTTGTAATTTTATCCAGATTAATCTCAAAAGTACTGAAAATACAAGGAAATAACCCTTAAGGATTCCTTAAAATTATTAACAAAAAGGATGCCAGAGTTGGTTGGCAGTATGCAGTATGCAGTATGCAGTATGCAAAATTAAATTTTAGCTTACCACAAAATATAAGTATGTATTATTTTAAGGCTATGTGACTGCCAACAGAAGACTAAAGACTGAGAACTTACAAAGTTTCCTTGCGTAAAGCTGCCATTTTTATAGCTGCGATTGCGGCTTCCGTTCCTTTATTACCATGTATACCACCAGAGCGATCAATGGACTGTTGCATATTATTATCGGTAAGCACACAGAATATTACAGGAATATCACCTTTAACATTAAGATCTTTAATACCTTGAGTTACACCTTCGCATACAAAATCGAAATGTTTAGTTTCTCCTTGTATTACACAACCTATAACAATAATAGCATCTAGCATACCAGAGTCTGCATAAATACTTTTACTCATTCTTGCAGCACCATAAGTTAGCTCAAAAGTACCTGGAACATTCCAGCGTACAATGTTTTGCTTTATTGCACCACAGTCTATGAGTGCATCAAAAGCACCTTGCCATAAACCTTCGGTAATTTTATCATTCCATTCTGAAACAACAATCCCAAACCGAAAATCTTTCGCGTTTGGGATTGTTGCTTTATCGTAATTCGATAAATTATGATTTGCAGTTGCCATATACTATAAGCTTGCTTCTACTCTTCCTATTAATACATCTGCATCTTTAGCTTCAGTTGAAGCAGAGAACTCAGACTTAATTCGTGTTAAATAATCTAACGCTTTACTATTTTCTCCTAAGTTAATAGCTACACGTGCAGCTTTCATTAAGTATAATGGAGTCGTAAAATCGTTAACATTAGCTTTAAATGCTTTTTCATAGTATTCTAAAGCTTCAGATTTTTGTTCTAACTGAACAAAAGCATCACCAATACCACCTTTAGCAATAGGATCTAACATTTTATCATCACTAGAAAAGTTACCTAAGTGCGTTACGGCATTTTGATAATCTCTAAGATTTAAATATGCCATACCAGCATAATAATTTGCTAAGTTAGCTGCAGGAGTACCACTATATTCGTTAATAATATCTAACATACCGTACTTTCCTTCACCACCTTCTAAAGACATTTTGTAAAGTGAATCTGAAGAAACACCACTCACAGCCTCATCAAAATACTTTTTTGCTGTGTACATTTCGTTCATAGCATCCTTTTGCTTTGGTTCTGCTACTATTTTATTGTATCCTAAATATCCTAGGACAATTAAAGCTACCACTCCAACAAAACCTAAAATATACTTTTGGTTCTTTACAGCCCATTCTTCAGTTCTAGAAGCACCTTCATCTAAAGTGTTAAACACTTCTGCTGTTGTTGATTCTTCTTCAAAAACCTCTTCCTTCTCTTTTACTGTCTTAGGTTTGTAGCCTCTTTTCTTATACGTTGCCATAAATTGTCATTTTGTGCGTGCGCAAAAATAAAATTTTTATTGGGATTTAAAAGCCTATTTATTTGTTATTTTTGAATAATTATTTTAAAGCCTAAATGCTTTTCTACATCAGTAAAATCAAGGAATCTGTTTGTTTTTCATGAATCTAAACACACTATCTTTAGTTAATTATAAAAATTTTGAAAGTCAGGTTTTCGATTTCGACGCCAAAATCAATTGTTTTGTTGGTGCAAATGGCATCGGTAAAACCAATGCACTTGACGCTATTTATCATTTAGCTTTCGGAAAAAGTTACTTTAATCCTATTGCAACTCAAAATATAAATCATAATGCCGATTTTTTTGTGGTCGATGGAATTTTCACTAAAAATGATCGCGATGAAAAAATTATTGTGTCCTTAAAACGTGGTCAGAAAAAAGTAATTAAACGTAATAGTAAAGCATACGAAAAATTTAGTGAGCATATTGGGTTCATTCCTTTGGTTATTATTTCGCCAGCAGATCGCGATTTAATTATTGAAGGTAGTGATACGCGTCGTAAATTTATTGATAGTGTTATTTCGCAAAGCGACAAAAGCTATTTAACAGAACTCATTAATTATAATAAGGTATTAACACAACGGAATGCGCTATTAAAGTATTTTGCACTCAATAACACCTTTAATAAAGACACACTTGCCATTTACAATGAACAACTCAATACTTATGGTAGTGCAATATTTAAAAAACGAGACTCCTTTTTAAAAACCTTTATACCCATTTTTAAATCACGCTACGAAGCTATTAGCCAAAGCAAAGAAGCGATAGACTTAACTTACAAGAGTGATTTATTTGATAACGAATTAAATGATTTACTAAGTAAATCCATCAATAAAGATAGAGCATTGCAATACACTAGTGTTGGTACACACAAAGATGACTTAGTATTTTTAATTGATGATTTTCCGATTAAAAAGTTTGGAAGTCAAGGCCAACAAAAATCATTTTTAATCGCTTTAAAATTGGCACAATTCGATTTTATAAAGCAACAAAGCGGAGTTTCACCTATTCTATTGTTAGATGATATTTTTGATAAGTTAGATGAAAACAGAGTGGCACAAATTATTAGTTTGGTAGACGACGCTCATTTTGGTCAGATTTTTATTAGCGACACACATGCAGAACGCACAGAAGACGTGATAAAACAAACACATCAATCGTATAAAATTTTCAAATTATGAAAAACGTTACCAATATTATTAAGCACTTTTCTTTTCTACTTATTGCGGTTGTAATATTCAGCTGTTCTAAAAACCCGGAAAACTACATTAAACATATAGAAGGTTACTGGGAAATAGATGAAGTTACTATGGCAGATGGCAGTAAAAAAGAATATAAATTTAACGAAACCATAGATTACATTAGTGTTAATGATAGTTTAAAAGGATTTCGAAAAAAATTAAAACCAGGTATCAATGACACCTATTTTTCTTCTGATGACGAAGAAGCTATTGTATTAAAAATTGAAGACAATCAATTAAACATTTACTACAATACTCCCTATGCCAACTGGAAAGAAACCGTTTTAGAAGCTACAGAATCTCAACTACGTATTATTAATGAAAGTGAGAATATCTACGTTTACAAACGTTATACTCCTATAAAATTAGATATTGATTAACAGGCAAAAAGATTCTATATATATTGAACGATGGGAAGGTTTTTTTCTATATCCTGTTGATGATGAAAACTACGATATACCCAAACGCATAAATTTTCACATTAATGTAGAAATAAAAAATGACATCTTTATCGGTACACATTCTGATGAAGAATCCGCTCCTATTTTCGAGGAAGATGCAAAGCTAAAAGGTTATTTTGAAGACGATTTTTTAAGTTTCATTTTAAAGTATCCTTATCTGTATTTTTTAGATGAATTTGGACAACAAAAAACTGATAAAAATAAAAATCATCCAGAAATTCATTACTATGGTAACTTCAATCAAAAAACAAATTCTTATCTTGGTGCTTGGGAAATGTTTGAGGAATTTAATGATGAATTCGGAAGTCCTTGGATAGAAAGAACCGAAGGCACATGGGAATTTAAAGTCACGTCTTCAAAAGTAAAATAGTTATGGCAAAACGAAACAACGATAATCAACCAATACAAGACATTCTAAAAGAATTTGTACAATCTAACAACCTACAAACAGGTTTAGATAAAGTTGATGTGCGCGAAGCTTGGGTAAATCTTATGGGAAATGGCGTTAACAATTATACCACAGCCATAGAATTAAAACACGATACACTCTACGTACAACTTAGCTCAAGTGTTCTGCGAGAAGAGTTAAGTTATGGTACAGAGAAAATTATAAAAATGCTTAATGAGTCGCTTAGAAAAGACATAGTTAAAAAATTAATTTTAAGATAAGACACTAATAAATAAAAAGTTAGTTTTCACTTTCTAAATTCAATCCTTTTTATTTCAAACATTACTCTAGGATTTACAATGACTAGGCATACTTCTGTGTGAATTTTAACCAAACCTCTATTACTTAGCAATAATAATTAACCCAATTACGGTCTAAGTTTTAGATAATTTCCTATTTTTAAATTCTATATTAATTTCACTCTATGAAGTATTTTAAACTCATTCTATCCTTCGTATTAACAGTCGCTATTTTTTATGCGCTAAATACCAAGTTTGGTTCTATACCACCAATTGGTAAATTTCTTAATCCATATTCTGGTGTTTGGCAAAATGAAACTGATGAAGCCATTTCGGGAGACATCACTATTCCTGAATTACAAGATAAAGTCACGGTTCATTATGATGCTCAGTTAATTCCGCATGTATTTGCACAAAACGAACTGGATTTATACAGAGCACAAGGCTATTTAACCGCAAAGCACAGACTTTGGCAAATGGAATTTCAGACCTATGCTGCAGCAGGTCGTTTATCTGAGATTATAGGAGAAGGAGCACTTAATTACGACAGACAAGAACGCAGACGTGGTATGGGCTATGGTGCAGAACAAGCCTTGTTAAAAATGAATGAAGACAAAAGAACCTCAGCGATTACTAAAGCATACGCAGATGGAGTTAATAGTTACATCAATCAATTAGATCCTAAAAATCTTCCTGTAGAGTACAAATTATTAGATTATAAACCAGAAGCATGGACGCAAAAAAAGACTGCACTACTCCTTATGTATATGACCAAAATGTTGGCAGGTGGAGATGAAGATATGGAAAACACCAATGCGTTGCGTTTATTTGGTAAAGAACGGTTCGATTTATTATTTCCAGATTTCTTTGATATTACAGATCCTATAATTCCGAAAGAAACGGACTGGAGCTTTATTGACGTGCCGCAAACACCAACACCAAACAGCGAACCTGTTTTAGATTCTATTGCTGAAACCATTGATAAACCAGATCCAAATTATGGGAGTAATAACTGGGCAGTTTCTGGTGAAAAATCAGCTACAGGACATCCCATTTTGGCAAACGATCCGCATTTAGGACTTAACTTACCTTCCATTTGGTTTATAATGCAATTGAGTACACCAAACCATAATGCTTTTGGTGCAACACTACCTGGTGCATTGGCTGTTATTTCTGGATTTAACCAATATATTTCTTGGGGAGAAACAAATGCAACAAGAGATGTTATTGATTGGTATAAAATTGATTTCAACGATGATAGAACACAATATAAATTCGATGACCAATGGAGAGATGTTTCGGTTAGGGTTGAAGACATAAAAATTAAAGGCAAAGAAACCTACAAAGATTCCGTACTCTACACGCACCATGGTCCTGTGGTTTATGATAAAAACTTTAAATCTGATCAAGAACGTGCAGGCTATGCCATGAAATGGGTTGGCCATATTGGTGGCAACAACCAAAAGACTTTTTTAGATCTTAATAAGAGTAAAAATTATACAGACTATGTTGAAGCGTTAAGCAACTATACAGCACCTGCTCAAAACTTTGTTTTTGCGTCAACTGAAGGAGACATTGCCATATGGATTCAAGGTTTACTTCCTAATAAATGGGAAGGTCAAGGAAAATTTGTTATGGATGGCAGCAAATCTGAAAACGATTGGCAAAGTTATATTCCTCAAGCTTATAATGCACACACTAAAAATCCGGAACGAGGTTTTGTGAGTTCTGCAAATCAATCACCTGTGGACGAAGCTTATCCATATTTTGTGTTTAATGATGGATATGAAACATACAGAAATCGTGTCATCAATGATTTCTTTAATTCTAAAGACAAATTTAGCATTCAAGATTTTAAGGATTTACACAATAACAACTATAACCTTAAAGCGGCAGAATTAATGCCTTATATGTTAGAAAACATGGATGTTTCTAGCTTAACACCTAAAGAAAAAGAAATTTTTGATATTGCTAAAGCGTGGCAATACAATAACGATATGGGAGAGATTGGCCCAAGTATTTGGAGTGCATGGTGGAGCATTCTTTATACTATGGTATGGGATGAGTTTGACGTTAATGATACTGCAATAGATCCTCCATTTACCTACCAAACAATTTATTTACTAAAAACGAAAGGAGACGATGCCTTTATGGATATTATAGAAACACCCGAAACGGAAACGGCTAAAGATTTGTTTAAATTAAGCTTTAGTAAAGCTGTAGAAAAACTAAACACATGGAAAGCTGAAAACGGAGATCTCAATTGGGTAAATTACAAAGGCACCTATGCTGGTCATTTATTACAAGCCTTACCAGCATTTTCTAGATTTGATATTCCTATTGGAGGAGGAAAAAATATTGTAAATGCGACATCAGAAAATTGGGGACCATCTTGGAGAATGATTGTAGAAATGACCTCACCTCCTACTGCTCTTGGTATTTATCCTGGAGGACAGTCTGGTAATCCTGGCAGTAAATATTACGATAATTTTATAGATGATTGGGCAGCTGGTAAATACCATAGTCTTAATTTTCTACAAAGCAGTACGGCAACCGATGCTATTATTGGCACACAAACCCTAACACCAAGCAAGTAATGAACAAGACAATTATTAATTTTATAGCCACAATTGTATTAGCATATATATTATCATTATTCTTGCCTTGGTGGTCTGTTATGACAGCTGCTTTAGCCACTGCTTTATTTATTCCATTAAAAAAATCAGCCGTATTTTTTGTACCATTTTTTGCTATTGTTTTGTTTTGGGCAGTTTACAGTTATCTAATGAGTAGCGGTAACGATTTCACTTTAGCAAAACGCATTGCAGTACTTTTACCATTAGGTGGCAATCCTTATGTATTAATGTTAGTTACAGGTATTGTTGGAGGTTTAGCTGCTGGTATTGCTGCTATTTTTGGAAAACAAATAAGTTTAATACTTAAAAGCAAATAGATAATAATAGCTAATATCCCTAAAATAAAATGGGATAAATAGCGTGTTTGTTTTTATATAACGAGTTGTGCTTCATTACCAGAAACCGCTAACCAATGATAAAATTCTTTAGGAAAATTAGACAAAACTTACTGATGAAAAACAAAACTGGGAAGTATTTTAAATATGCAATTGGAGAAATTATTCTTGTGGTTATTGGAATTTTGATTGCTCTTCAAATTAATAACTGGAATGAAAATCGTAAACAAAGTAATGTTATTCAAAATTATTATTATCAATTAGAAGAAGACTTAGATGATGAGACAGACAACATAAAAGACAAAATTTCTCGAATTAGTGAAAGTATAGTTTCCTATGAACAATATTTAGAACTTACTAAAGAATCAAACCTAGAACTTATCGAAATGATGAACGCTCTAACTGAAGTTAAGTTAGCTTTTTGGTATCCATCATTTAACTCTAATACCATTGGAACATTAGAATCAACAGGAGACATAAAATTAATACCTGCTCACCTCAGAAAAAAGTTGATAAATCTTTTGAGAAAACAAGAAAGAATTGTTAGTCAAGCCAATGGGAATTATAGTGTTTATTTAAGTGATTTACAAAAAGCTGGGAATTTAGGGTTTTATAGAAACAATTATCACTTGAAAGAGAATAGCCATTTAAATTATACAGAAAACTACCCAGAAATAATATTGACTCTTGAGAACGCTTTATATCTTAAAAATTACACAGAAAAAAGACAAATAATTGAATTAAAGCAAATGCTAAATAATGCTAATGAATTGAAAGAATTAATTAAGATTGAGATAAATAATAAATAACGAAAGCACAACAAAGTACTGTGGTAAAAAACAAGTAAAAATGTATTAATTTTTCACTAAAGTACTTTTATAATTTCCATCATATATTAATCCTGATTTAGCTA
>NZ_QRDV01000008.1:0-19008 GCF_003386165.1 Winogradskyella eximia
CTAAAGCTTCTGCGTGTATATTAACCTTACTCCTCTCTTTTGTCTTTTCTGATTTATCCTTAAATTTAATGAATTGTAAACTTAAGACGTGTATAGTTAATTGCTTCGCTAGTTGGTTAAGACGACGATCTTTGTGTACTTTTTACTATATTGCTTAGCAAAGAATTATTGCGTATTTGCACGCAACTAACCATACACAATCACGTTGTACCCAATTTCAGAAAATGCAGAAAACAGATGAATATATAGCGAAAAGATTAAAATGGAAAGCTGGAAAAAACAGCCTTCCAACCCAACATTCGTTCTTATTCGAAAGTTTGCCGACTGAAAACCAAAAATATTATTCGGAATTATTTAAATCTCAAAATATTGGAATTCCTGTATTAGTTTTCACTCAACCGGAAAATGACAAATGGACTATTATTGTAGCCCAGTTGGAAAGTGTAAAATCTTTAAAGTCGAAATCTCTATTTTTCGTTAAAAATAATATCAAAGCATCCATAGCAGATGTCTTACCACTATTGTTCGCACCGACAAAGACTGTCTCCTTTTCAGCTACGTCTATTCTACAATTTTTAAGTTTTCTAAAATTTTGAATATGTAAAAATTCTATATGCATATTTTAATATCTGATTCGTTTATGACCTTTATTCTAAATGATATCAATATCCTTTAGTCTAGTTAAGAGTGGAATATTGACAACAAAAACAATAATACATTCTAAATATAAGGATTCTAGTAATGAATAGATTAATTAAAAAACATAAAATAAATGTAAATTTTTTATTTTTCTTGAATTAAAGTTTTAATGGCATTTAGTTCAATTCGAAGGTGTAAAATATCCCCTTTAGTCGCTGGCAACGAATTTGGAGCAAATAGTTTCTTAACAGCAAAAACGGCTGCATCCGCAGTTGCAGATCCAATAGCTGAATTTGAAATTGAAACACCACTGATTTCATTAGATGGTTTTAAGTTTTCTATTCTAGCCTCTATTGCCTTTATACTTTCTAAAACCTCATTTGTATTAACCATCTTATTTTCTGGATTAACCACAATAGGCTGCTCTTTTTTATAGTGCCCAGATACATAAGTGTAATTATTTCTTTTATAACTTGCTTTTGTTTTACAACTCGTGGTGCAATACACATGATTACTCCTTCTTGGCTCAAACAATTGATAACAATGCTTGCAATTTTTAGTCGTTTTCATAGTTTTTGGGGTGTTTTTAATACTTAATACGTTAAATAACGTTTTATTTAACCTTTTACACTCTTTTACTCTTACCGTTTAAATTTATATAATTACACATATTAAACAACCTATCTACTACCCTAGCGCCATAAAAGTTTACCAAAGCAAGAAGGTTACCTTTTGGATCATCTTCATAACCTTCAACAGGGTTCATTGTGAAATGCGTCTTTAGGTTTTTTCTTGAACGTCGCATAATTATTTCTTTCATGATATTTACTTGACCGTAATTATTAGCTAATTTTTCTGAATATAAATCATCAAAGAGAATAGTCCCTCTAGTATAATATTTATAGAAATTTATTTTCTCTTGCTGTGACTTAATTGCCTCATAATCATCAACTACATCATCAACAGATATTATTTTAAAATGGTGTGGCTTGTATCCTTTAAAAACGGATTCAAAGCTTTTCATTATATTGGTTTTTCCAAACCCCACCTTTCCAACCAATAGCAAACCTTTGTCAAAAGAAGGGGCAACCTCCTTTTGATATAAATTTTCGCAACTAAAAAAAGACATATCACTCATGAAGTATAAAAAAACTGCAGAAAGATTTTCTTTGATGTAATTCTCAGTGTATTCGAATGGCAAACCTGTATCTGATTGAAATTCTATTTTAAATTGTTCCCATAACCATTCTTTGTTAAATGGGTGGTTAATTTTATTAGATACACTTTCCTTCCTAACATTATCTATTATTCTGCTGCAGATTAAATCGCAATCCGTGCCTTCTGTATTTATTAATCTCATATTACCTATTTGAAGCTGTTCCTGAAGTTATAGTTTTAGTGTATTTCGGTTTTTCATTCTTTTTCCATTTCACCAAACGCTTGTCAATTTCAAAAAAATCTTGGTTTTCATGTTTCATCAACTTTTTATCTCTATCTGTCTCGCTCCAGTAACTAAAAAAATCATTTAATAATTCTTTACTAAACTGAGTGTGCGCAAAAACCTTCTCTCTAAATATTTTTTTTCTATTTATTATATTATTACTCTTAGTTGTTGCTAAATGATTGTCATTTGATTGTGAAGAATTTGCTAAAGCTTTGCTATTGCTTATGCTAAATAGTTTGTCATTTGGTTTGTCAGTTTGCTCTCGGTTTGATTTGGCTACGTATTCTTTTAAATTAACAATGCTAATTTTGGTGAAGGAGGATGTTGTTTCAACATGAATGTCGTTACTTAATTGCAGCTTGGATAAAGCCGTTCTAACTTTGCTAATTGTTAGTCCAGTCTCTATAGCAAGCTTCTCATATGACGTTATAAACTCTCCCTTTTTAATAAGTATGCCTTGCCACCGTTTATCACTATAATTTACTTTCAGTAAGCAGTGAATAAAAACTGCATTTGCATTGACGTCTGTGTACCACTCCCAATCGACTATATTGCGATTAAGCATTATAAATCCTGATGTATTCATAAAGATTATTGCTTGGAATTATTGAAATCTTTTTTTAAACAAGAAATCGTCAACTTTTTCATTTAAAGTTGTCTTACTAGTTCTCTTACCTGAATTTATCCAAGCTATTAACTCTGATTTTAGGAAATAGAGCCTCTTCCCCTTCTTACGGTAAGGAATTTTATTTTTATGGACAAGTCCGTAAATTGTAGGTTTAGTTAAATTAACGACTTTAGTAGCATCGTCTATTGGAATTGGTATTTCCTGTTCAGTATCTTTTTGCGCTTCAAAATAGGTTTTAGCTTTTTCAAAAGATCTGTCTGCAAAGTCTTGTATTTGATCTTCGCTCATCATAAATAACTGATTACTCATTGTTAAATGTTTTAAATTTTAAGACAATGATATAACCAAGATGAAATAAAATAATGATGCTTCGGAATCTTGTAGGAAAGTGTTCGGAATTTATTAAGTGTTTGTTTTCAGTATTTTAATATCTATAAATATCGATAAACATATCAAAAAAGCAACTGATATTTGATTTAATTATTTAGGTTTTCTAATATTTTCTTTGTCTTGAAGATGCTTTATCCTTAAATTTAATAATTGATGGTTTACAACTTCTATATTGAAAGTTGATAATTTTAGAATAGTACTATCAATTATTTTAAGTTGTTTCTCTTCCTTATAATAACCTACTCCTTTTGACACTTTTGAATAAGCGGTTACATTGTTAGAATTTTTTATGAAAATATCTAAATCCTCATAGGTTCCAACTATCCTCACAAGCTTCATTAAATCTGTTACTGGTATGGTTGTCGGTTTCCTGATTAATTTGTTTATAACATGAATTAGTAAGTACTTCTCTTTATCAGTGAAGCTATTAAGTAATTCTAATATGTCTTCCTCCTCTACAGATATAGTTTTTTCTAAGACATTTTCACCCTCTTTTCCTGGTGACTTATGCGAAGCCGATATTTTCAATCTCTTCTCTCGTTCTATAGCCTTTTTAGGGTATTTTTCATCCATCATATTTTTATAGAATATAGAACTTTCATATGCAATACCTTCAAAATATTTAAAGACGAAATATTCATATTTATCTAAATCATAGACTAATTGATAATATCCGCTATAATTATTAAAATGATTTAAAGCAACTTTAAGAGAAGTCTCTACAGCCAAATCCGCTATAAAAGAGCTATACGAACTAACTTGATTTTTTTTAAACGCTTTGTTAATTTCATCTTCTAAAATCCATTTAACTATTTCATTTTCAGTACCACTATAATAGGTATGCTTATTTTGGAATATAGAATGTGATTCATTAAAATTAAGCTTAAGATCATTAGTAAAATTAATTTGAATGTAATCATGTAAATCTTCAATAATTTTATTGTGTAAAGTCGAAAATGGTCGATTTTTTAATTTTGCTTTCTGCATTTCAGCCATTATCATACGCTTTGATACGTCTTGTGCTTTTTTATAGAAATAGTCATAGGTTTTATGATAATCCATCTAAGTCTAAATTTATTCTGTTAGCAGCTTCAATTTTATTTTTGTCCATAACTTTAGTATAAATCTGTGTAGTAGATACATTTTTGTGACCTAGCAATTTTGAAACAGTATATATATCGGTTCCATTAGCTAGCTGCAGTGTAGCATAACTATGCCTAAAATTATGAAATGAAATTTTCTTATTAATCCCAGAATCCTCAATCCATTTTTTTAGAGGACGTACAATTTGCGAATACTTTATACCAACAAATATCTTTCCTGTTCTTGTGGACTGTAATTTCAATAAATTATGCGCAGTTTCAGAGATAGGGTGGTTAAAAATGTTCCCTGTCTTCTTTTCCTTCAATTGTATATAGTAACCTTGATGTTTATCTTTAAATATCTTATCCCAAGATAAGTTTTCAATATCTACAAATCTTAATCCTGTTAGCGTAGAAAAAAATGCCATGTGCTTAATAATTTCATGTTTAATATTTGTTTTCCACAAGAGACCTAACTCTTCCTCTGTAAGATACTCCCTATGTGTTTGTTCTTCTTTAATGTAGTCGGCGTGAAGCGCCAAATTGACATCAGTTAAGTTTTCTTTATAGGCTTCTTTTAATACTCGAATGAACTTTTTATAATAAGAAGAAGCTGTATTAACCGATAGTTTTCCTTTCTTAGTTCTTAAATTAGCCGTGCTCAATAAAAATTCTCTATACTTTTTTATATGCAGCAGACTCAATTGATTAGTAGATAAATCTTTCCCAAAACATGCCGCAAAATAATTTTTAGATGCCTTCCAAGATAAATAATTATTGTAACTACCATTGTTTAAGTACCCATCAGCAATAACATCATAAAAAGCGAGAAAGTTAAAATTAAAGCTTATATTTTCTTTAAAACCATACTCTTTGTTCCTTAATTGAATTAAGCGTTTGGATCTTATTAATTCTGCAAACTCTATTGTTTCTTTATTGTGAGCTCTCTCCGTTTCTGACTTTGGATTAGCATATATTTTTAACATTAAAAATTCACGCCTAGACTCCTTACCTGTACTAGGATTAATAATGGCTGGATAGTAATCTAAATACAAACTATATCTACCATTAGTTACTTTTTTCTTTCTAACTGTTACATTAATCATTAATTATGATTTTTGAAGGTGCTCCAAATAGTTTTTTAATATCAGACTTTAGAACGTAATTAAATCTTCCGATTTTTATTTTTTCAATTCCCTTTGATTTTATATGTCTTTCTATGGATCTAGAAGACACTTTGTAATATTTAGGTATTTCACCCATATAGTAATAATCATCCTTATTAAAACTTACAACTTCATTCGAAGGACGTTTTACCGATTCTTGTTTTAAACTCGTTTTTACTAATTCTTTCTTACAGTAATCTTCTAAATCAATCTGCCTAATTAAAACTCTACTCATAATACGAAAGTGTATTAATTCACCTCGGTTAATTAATCTGCTAATAGTTGATTGACTAACATTTAGCAATAAAGCACAATCTTTAATCTCTAAATAGACTTTACTCTTAGATATTTCGAGTAAATCCTTAAAAGGAATTTTATTTACTGTTTTGTCTACAATATTTTCATTCAAACGCTTTTGCTTGGCTCTAAACTTATAATCTTTTTGATTACAACTGCGACTGCAAAAACGAGTTTTTATGGTATGTGCTTGAAACTGCTTTCCACAATATGTACATCGTTTGTTTACTAGCATACTTTTAAATTGAAATTTTTAGCATTATTAGGTACATCTACGAATAACTATATAGCCCTGAAATTACCTCTACCATTCTATACTTATCATATTAGACGACATACGACACATCTATAAGACAAACATAACAAAAAAAACAAAACAAGGTACAAATCAGGTACAAAAAAGCACAAAAAACAACTAAAAAACAGGAAACACCAAAAACTAAACAAATAAAAAACCCCAATATAATGGGGGTTTCGTGAGTTTTAATTTGTTTTGTTATGTAAATCTACTTCCCAATACAAAAATTAGCAAAAATATTACCCAACAAATCATCGTTGGTAATCTCACCTGTAATCTCACCAAAGTGATATAAGGCCTGACGAATATCAATAGCTAACAAATCACCAGAGAGACCTGTTTCTAAACCCTCTTTTACTTTCTGTACTTCTTCAAAAGCCTTCAATAACGCATCGTAATGACGCGAATTAGTAACAATCGTTTCATTATTACGCAGCGCTCCGGTATTAATTAAATCGAGTAATTTATTAGTAAGTTGTTCTACTCCAAAACCAGATTTTGCAGAAATAGGAATAACCTGAGTCGCTTTAGATTGTAAAGCAGTTCTAATATCAGCTAACTCAGAATCGGTAATCTGATCAATCTTATTCAAAATAACCAACAACTGTTTTTGTGGAAACTTGTTCTTTACCTTTTCAATTTCAATAGTAATGGTTTTAATGGCCTCTTTATCTACTGCCAACTGCGCACTACTAACTAAAAACATCACCACTTGGGCTTGCTCTATCTTTTCAAAAGTCTTCTTAATACCAATGCTTTCAACAACATCTTCTGTTTCTCGGATTCCGGCTGTATCAATAAATCTAAAACCAATACCACCAATCGAAATTTCGTCTTCAATAGTATCTCTTGTTGTTCCTGCAATTTCAGATACAATTGCACGATCTTCATTTAACAAAGCATTGAGCAATGTTGATTTCCCTACATTAGGCTCACCAACAATAGCTACTGGAATACCGTTTTTTATCACGTTACCAACAGCAAAAGAATCTATTAATCGTTTCAACACAAAATTAATACGCTCAATAAGTTGCTTAAATTGTGTCCGATCGGCAAACTCTACGTCTTCTTCAGCAAAGTCTAATTCTAATTCTATCAACGACGCAAAGTTCAAGAGCTCTTCACGAAGCTTAGCAATTTCAGAAGAGAAACCACCGCGCATTTGTTGCATTGCTATTTGATGAGACGCTTCGTTATCACTAGATATTAAATCAGCCACAGCTTCTGCTTGACTTAAATCTAACTTGCCATTTAAAAAAGCACGTAACGTAAATTCTCCAGCTGTTGCCATACGACAACCTTGCCTTAAAAAGAGTTGAATAATTTCTTGCTGAATATAAGATGAGCCATGACAAGATATTTCTACCACATTCTCACCCGTATAAGAATTAGGATCTTTAAAAACAGAGACCAACACTTCATCTATGGTTCTATCATTATCCATAATATGACCTAAATGAATGGTATGCGTAGCTTGTTTTTTTAAGTCTTTATTAGAAACCGACTTAAAACATTTTGAAGCGATAGTTATAGCGTCTTTTCCTGACAATCGTATTACTGCAATGGCTCCACTGCCAGATGGTGTTGCTAAAGCTACAATAGTATCGTTATGCATGGTACAATTCTTTGTTGCAAAAGTATTGTAAATTATGGGATTCTTTTAACTAAAAAGCAAAGTCATTTCTATTTGCTTTTAATGCTTTGTTTTTATATTTGTAATTCTAAAAATAATTGAGTTTAATACCACTTTTATATCATTATGAAAAATTTATTCCTTTACGTATTTGCAGGTCTTTTATTATTTAGTTGTAAAGAAGAACCTAAGCGAACTGATTATATTATTAATGGCACAGCTAAAGATGTATATAACGGCGTGAGAGTACACTTAAATGCCGTTGACGAGAAAGGAAAAGAGAAAGTTATTAGCACCAAAATGGTAGTAAATGAACAATTTTCTTTTGAAGGAAGAGTAGACTTGCCTTCATTACACTATATTACTATAAATAGCGTTCCTGGTAAACTTCCAATAATGGTAGAAAACAGCGAAATCAATGTTGCTATCGATAAATCAAATATTTTAAATTCTACAATAACAGGTTCAAAATCGCAAATTAGTTTTGAAAATTACCAAAAAGGTTATAAAGCAATTGAAAAAGAATCATTACCTACTAAAATGGCAATGAGAAATGCGGCAAGACAACAAGATGTTGCCAAACAAGATTCACTTTCAAAACGTTTACTTGAACTTGAAAACAATGTTACTCAATACACTATTGATGCAATAAAAGAAAATAAAGATAATTTTTTCAGTCTCTTTTTAATTCGTTTAGAGCTTAACAATCCTAAAATGGACATTGAAAAATATATGGAAGCTTTTAATGATTTATCATCAGATATAAAATCTTCTAAAACGGGATTAGATATAAAAACAAAACTAGATAATCTTTATAATATATATAAGAAAAATGCCAACTTAGAAATAGGAAAAGTTGCCCCTAATTTTGAAGCACCAGCTCCAGATGGCACTATGGTTTCTTTAAACGACGTTAAAGGCAAAGTCACCATTATAGATTTTTGGGCAGCTTGGTGTGGTCCTTGCAGAAGAGAAAATCCAAACGTCGTTAAAGTTTACAACAAATATCATAGCCAAGGATTGGAAATCATCGGAGTCTCTTTAGATGGTGCACGTACACAAAAAGATCCTAAACAATTATGGTTAGATGCTATTGAGAAAGACAAATTAACATGGAAGCACGTTTCTAACTTGCAATATTTTAATGATCCTGTTGCTCAACTTTATAATATATCATCAATTCCTGCAACATACATACTTGATGAAGAAGGTAAAATAGTAGCAAAAAATCTAAGAGGAAGAGCACTAGAACTTAAAGTAGAAGCGCTTTTGAAATAATTAAAAGCCTTTAGACTTAATCTAAAGGCTTTTAAAAACTGTCTTACACAACAACTAAACTAATTAGAATCAGGTATTTTAACAACTACTAGTTCTTCCTTGTAAAACTGAAGTTCTGTTTGAATCACTTTATATTCTGATGAGATTGATGTTGCAAATAAGTTTTGATAGTAAGTAATGCCATCAAATAAATTGTTTTTAAAGGCATTCCATTTTTTCATTTGTTTAACTGAAAGATCTTCTGAAATTGATTTTATATCGTTCTTTAAATAATCGATATACATTTTCAATTCTTTAACAAACATATTTGGTCGATTTAAATTTGAAAGTATCGCTCCATTTCCGTTAATATGTTTCATCATTTCAGCAAGTGTCACTTCTTTGTCAAAATAAGCCATATTAGGCCCAGGACAAATAACAACTCCTTGTTCTTGTCCTTTTATGTTAATGCCATTTTCTAAATATGAAGCATTCGCCAATCCTACACAAAGACATGCTTTTTCAGTTATCTTGGCTTTAGAATTTTCATAAACAACCGGAGACAATGTTACTTTTTTAGTTTCTAATTCTTGTAACATCGCATCTTGATATTTTTTAGAGGCTGTACAAATTCCTTCTGCTCCAAACGCTTTACTTAATGCTAAAAATTTCTTAGGACAAGAACTACCTGCTTTATTATTATCTATTCGCTTTTGCTTGTGTAACTCGTTTGTTGTGCCATTAATAGTATTAAAAGGTACTCCTAATGGCGAAATCCCACTCAAATACAAGTCCTTCTCCTTAGCATTTGCTAACAACTCTCTAGTTTCTTGATCGACAGAAGTGGCTTCTGGCACCAATAAAAATGGTGTTCCCCAACCTACTGAATCCACACTATAATGGTCTAATAAAAACTCTTGTTCTTCAGCAGTTCCAACTCCTCCTTGAACGCTAATTTTTAACTCTAAAGGTTGTGTAGGAATAGGCAATTCTTTTAAGCTTAATCCTTTGATAAAAACATCATGTGTGTCTTGTATTAATTCGGACTTTTTCGTTTTAAATTCTTCTAAAATTGGTCCTAATAAAAAACCTTCTGTAGCAAATGCATGTCCACCACAATTTAAACCAGATTCTATTCTATATTCTGAAACCCAAAGTCCTTTTTTAGCTAAAAATTTCCCTTGTATTGTTGCTGAACGGTAATCACTAACCTTTAATATAATTTTCTTTTTTAGCACACCATTTGCATCTGGAAAAAAGTCTTTAAAATTCTCAAAGTAACTGTATAATCTTGGGTTCATGCCTGCAGAAAGTACGACTGATGAACTTAGTTTACTTTGAGCAAAACCTCTAAGTGATGCATGCGCATCATTATATGCAATGTCTAGTTGCTCGCCTTTTTCAAAATTATCTTTATCAACTTTGGTCATGATATTAACATCAATATCACCAGCTTTTAAATGTGTTTCAAGATAATTTTTAATAGTATCCTTAATGGCAGTACCTTCATCTAATAAGCTTAATAGCCCTTCCTTAATTGAGGAGCTATTAGGTAAAGTGGCCATAAAATTATCTAATGCTAATTTACTTTCAGACAATTCCGTTTTAAATTGTGAAAATTTATCTTTTACAACTGTATCTACCAAATTTAAATAAGATGTAATACGTTCTGCTCTATAATCTTTTGCTTTCTTTGTAATTTCTTGATAAGGAAGACTGAATTTTTCACTGTAAAATGAATTCATTTTTTCGATGAGTTCGTCATCTATAATAGATATTACGGACGAAATACCATATTGCGCTACCCGAATAGGGCTATCTATGGTATAAGCTAATCCCATTACAGGAATATGGAAGTTATGTAGTGATTTAGATGAAGCCATTTTTTAATTTTTAAAAATTAAATAAGCAACAAATATATTTTCATCTTATTCGCAAAAACATGATAAAAATCATACCTTTTTAATCTACTTTACCCCATTTAGTAATGAATTCTTAGTCTTATTTTAACTTTCCAGTCTTATATAAGACAAACAGAATAATAATCGGAATGGCTAATAAGCCAATATAACCCAAATCAGTTTTAAAAAGTGAAGGCGTCATTATTAAAGTAACCACATAACCTCCAACAGCGCCACCAAAATGAGCATCGTGACCTATGTTACCTATTTGCTTTTTCATACCATAAATGGAATATAAAAGATAGCCAATACCAAAAACGTAGCCAGGAATTGGAATTGGAATGAAAAACATATATA
Source organism: Winogradskyella eximia (assembly GCF_003386165.1). Lineage (GTDB taxonomy): Bacteria > Bacteroidota > Bacteroidia > Flavobacteriales > Flavobacteriaceae > Winogradskyella > Winogradskyella eximia. The sequence continues at coordinate 11,093 of NZ_QRDV01000008.1, forward strand.
AACTCATTCCTGGATTGAGAAGAATTGCAGCATAGAGAATACCTGTCACTGCTCCACTTGCTCCAATAGCACTGTACCAATAGTCATCCTTATGAAAATAAAGTGAGAGTAAGTTTCCAAATATAAGACTGGCAAAATAAATAATAACGAAATTGAAAGAACCCAGCTTCAGAATTACAGCATCAGCAAAGAAGTAAAGTGTAAACATATTAAATAATAAGTGTGTAACATCTGCATGTAAAAACCCAGAACTTAACATTCTAATCTGTTCTCCTCGTCTTATACTTCCTACATTAAATTTGAATTTTTCAAAAAAACCACGATTATCAAATCCTTTAAAAGACATAATAACATTGGCTACAATAATTACAATGGTTACTATACTTATATCTAAATTGTCCATAAAATCCATTCTTATAAATCAAATATATATATTTGCGTTTAAATGCAATCATACTTTAATGCAACTTATTGCTTATATTTTAGTTTACCCTATTCTTTGGTTAATATCCATATTACCTTTTAAATTACTTTATGGATTTTCTGATGTGATTTACCTGTTTATGTATCGAATTTTCGGTTATAGAAAATCGGTTGTAAAAGAGAATTTAAGATTGGTTTTTCCTGATAAATCTGAAAAAGATATTGCAGAAATTACAAGTCAGTTTTATCATCATTTTTGCGATATGATGGTTGAGGCTATTAAATCCTTAACTATTAGTGAAGCCCAAATGAAAAAACGTTTTAAGTTTACCAATGTTGAATTAATCAATGATTTAGAAGAAAAACAACGAAGCATTGTTTTAATGTGCGGTCATTATGGAAGTTGGGAATGGATTTTTATATTACAAAAATATGTGAAGCACAAAGGATATGCTGTTTACAAACGATTAGCAAATAAACATTTTGATAAATTAGTAAAACGTATTAGAGCGAAATATAATTCTCATCTTATAACTACAAAAGAAACATTTGGTGTTTTACTTAATAGTAAGAAAAAAGGTGAATTAACCATTAATGGTTTTGTGTCTGATCAATCACCTAAGGCACACAAAGCATTTCATTGGAATGAATTTATGGGCATTAAAGTACCTATGTACACTGGAGCCGAAATATTAGCGAAAAAATTAGATATGGCTGTGGTATTTTTTAGTGTAAAAAGAATTAAACGTGGCTATTACGAAACTACCTTTACCACCATAACGGAACACCCTAAAGAGTACAAAGATTATGAAATCACAGATATCTTTTTCAAACTACTTGAAGAACAAATTCTAGAAGCACCGCAATATTACCTTTGGACACACAAACGTTGGAAACATAGAGATAAGGTACCTGCAGAATTTCGTTAAAAAAGTAACACTTACAAATTAAACCAGGAATTAGTATTTTAATTTAGTATTCTAATACTGAAATTATCACAAGTTCTTTCAAATAAATACGATACTAAAAAGTAAACCCATTACATTTCAAACCAATCGGCAATATTTGGACCTGAGCAATCTTTTCCAACCAACGATTTGTGAACAAACTCATTATTACACTTAGAATACTCATAATCCATAGCCCAAGTGTTATGATGCTTAGCTAAATCAATAATACCATCACAAACAAATTCAATTTCTGCATTGGTGGTTGTTGGGTGAATAGACATACGAATCCAACCTGGCTTACGCACTAAATCTCCTATAGAAATTTCATTGGTTAACTCGTGCGACATTTGCTGATCTACATGCAATAAAAAATGACCATAAGTACCTGCACAACTACAACCTCCTCTGGTTTGAATACCAAACTTATCATTCAACAATTTTACAGCCAAATTAAAATGCAAATCGTCAATATAGAATGAAATCACTCCCAATCGATTTTTATGCTGACCAGCTAAAATATTGATATTAGGTATGCCTTCTAATTTTTTAAAAATAATAGATACCAACTCATGCTCACGTTGTAGCATATTAGTAACACCCATTTCTTCTTTTAACTTTATGGAAAGTGCCGATTTAATAGTTTGAAGAAACCCAGGTGTTCCACCATCTTCTCTATCTTCTATATTATCAATGTACTTGTGCTCTCCCCAAGGGTTCGTCCAGCTTACAGTGCCACCTCCTGGACAATCTGGCACCATGTTTTTGTACAGTTTCTTATTAAAAACTAAAACACCAGAAGTACCTGGACCTCCTAAAAACTTATGAGGAGAAAAGAATATAGCATCTAATTGTGCGTTTTCATCTTCTGGGTGCATGTTCATATCCACATAAGGAGCAGAACAAGCAAAATCCACAAAACAAACACCTCCATGTTGGTGCATCAGTTTTGCCACATCATGATGCGGAATCTGAATACCAGTAACATTAGAGCCTCCAACAACAGACGCTATTTTAATAGTACAATCTTTATATTGATGTAGTAATGTCTCTAAATTTTTCAAGCAAAATAAACCATCTTCATTTGGTGGCACCACCTCTACTTTTGCCATGGTTTCTAACCACGTAGTTTGGTTAGAGTGATGTTCCATATGAGAGACAAATACTACTGGTCGCATTTCATCTGGTATCTTAGTAAATTCCTTTAAATTTTCAGGAATCTTTAAACCCAAAATGCGTTGAAACTTATTAATCACTCCAGTCATACCATTACCAGAACAAATTAAGATATCGTCGTCATTGGCATTAACGTGCGCTTTTATAATATGCCTAGCTTTATGATAGGCCTTAGTCATGGCTGTACCAGAAACCGTAGTCTCAGTATGCGTATTAGCTACAAAAGGGCCAAAAACATTACAAATCTTATCTTCTATAGGTCGGTACAAACGCCCAGAAGCCGTCCAATCTGTATAAATGATTTTTTGCTCTCCATATGGAGATTCAAAGGTTTGATCCTGACCAATGATATGACTTCTAAACTGGCTAAAATACTGCTCAAGTTCTTGAGGTTTTGACTTAGATAATTCTGAAGAAATCATAACATTATATATTTTTAATTAATCGTTTAAGGCTGATGAAACCACACCTTTTTCAACCATTAAATAGTGAAAGTACAAACCTTAACGTCTATATTAATTGTTTTTAACAAATTTTATCACGTTATCACCAATACCTATAAAATAAAAACCATTGGTTAAATTCTCAACATTAACAGCATTGTCATTGCTTACAATTTTTCCTTCAAGAACAGTTTCTCCAAGTACATTGTAGATGCTATATGTTTCGTTTGAAAATTCATTATTCAACATTTTAAAATTTAAAACGTTTGTAACTGGATTAGGGTATATAGAAAAATTATTTTCTTTTTGATAATCATCAGTAGAAAGTGTATTTCCGTTATATCTAGCAATGGCAACATCATTATCACTATAACCTACCATTACGATTTTATCATCTGATTGTACTTTTAAATCATAAGCAAAAGACACCGTTCCAAAATCAGTGGTAACGTATCCTGAATTTCCAAAAGAACTAGTAAGTGAGTAATCACTACCACTAATACTTGAAAGGAAAAACGATGCCGTTCCTGTATTTGGATTTGCAGAAACACCTCCAATGATTATGTTTCCAGAATTATCGCGCTCCATACCAAAACCAGCATCTTGAGTACTTGTAGATAATTGCAACCAGTTTTCTACACTGTTTGTTGTTGTACCATTTGAAGATGTATAATCTACATAAGTTCTATAATCAACTGACGACCATGTAGTATATCCACTAAACACGTAACTATCATCTGGATTTAAAACCATTGATCTAGTAATATCATTTCCTGTAGTAAGTACTTTAAAGTCGTAACCATTATCAGAAAAGGTATCATCTAATGTACCATCACTATTAATTCTACAAGCGTAATGTTCTGCGGTTAAAGCTGCAGTACCACTTCCAGGAACGTCAATCCAACCAACAGCTGTAATGCGTCCATTAGATTTTATAGCTAAATCTTCAATCACCAATTCAAAACCATTAGAACTCGATACTGGTTGTGGTAATCCTGTGATTTTTCCATCACTACTAAAATTTGTATCCAATTGGCCATTAGGCGTCAGTCTAATAAAAATAGCATTGGCTTCATCAGTATCTGAATAAGATACACCACCACCAACAATGTTACCAGTAACGTAATGAATTTTTACAACTCTTAATTCATCTTCATTAGAAACATTGGTAATTGAAACTCCCGAAGTTCCAAAACCTGAGTCAAGAGATCCATCAGTATTTAATCGAATAATTGCGGCATTACGATTGCTACCATCATCAGAATAACCTCCAATAACAATTTTACCATCCAATTGTAAATCTACAGAATAGGCCTTGTCATCACTTCCTGTTTGTAAATCAAATGTAGCAATACCATTAGTTCCAAAAGAAGTATCTAATGATCCATCAGTATTATATCTTAAACACAAAAAATCAAAACCAAAAATATTACTAAAGGTATAACCAGCAACTACAATTTTACCATCACTTTGTATAACGACAGATCTTGCTTTGTCCTCAACTCCATTAATAGAGGTGATGACTTTCCCGTTGGCCCCAAAACTGCCATCTAAAGTTCCAGATTGAGAAAACATATTTAAAGTGAAAAATAATGCTACTACTAGTAATTTGTTATTCATGATTGATATTTTTTAATTGATATTAATTTTTTAATTATTTATTAAGTTGTTCAAAAGTACTAAATATTGGCGATAGCCTTTATTTCTCCAATAATCTTATCGGCTAAGGCATCTGCAGCTTCTTGAGAAGGTGCTTCTGTATAGATTCTAATAATTGGTTCCGTATTACTTTTACGTAAATGCACCCAACTATCTGCAAAATCAATTTTCACTCCATCAATAGTGGTTAACTTTTCTCCACTGTAATTCGCTTCCATTGTTTTTAAAATACCATCAACATCTAAACCAGGTGTTAATTGAATTTTCTTCTTACTCATAAAGTAATTTGGGTAAGAGGCTCGCAGCGCACTCACTTTCATTTTCTTTTCTGCCAATAAGCTTAAAAATAAAGCCACACCAACTAAAGCATCACGACCATAATGCGATTCCGGATAAATAATACCTCCATTACCTTCTCCTCCAATAACCACGTTATTCTTTTTCATTAAGGCCACCACATTAACTTCTCCTACAGCACTAGCTTCATAAGTACCACCATGCTTTTCAGTTACATCGCGTAAGGCACGTGTAGAACTCATATTGCTCACCGTATTTCCTGGAGTTTTACTCAATACATAATCTGCACAAGCCACCAAAGTGTATTCTTCTCCAAACATTTCACCTGTTTCGTCCATAAAAGCCAAACGGTCAACATCCGGATCTACAACGATACCAAAATCAGCATGATTTTTTACAACCGCTTTTGCTAAGTCTCCTAAATGCTCCTTTAAGGGTTCTGGATTATGAGGAAAATGACCTGTTGGGTCACAATATAATTTTACAGCTTCAACACCTAAACGCTCTAATAATAAAGGGATAGCAATACCTCCTGTAGAATTTACACCATCTACCACTACTTTAAAATTAGCCTCTTTTATCGCTTTTACATTCACCAATTCAAGGTCCAAAACCTCATCAATATGGATGTCTATATACGCATCGTTAACGGTTATTTTTCCTAAATCATCAACCTCAGCAAAGGTCATTGTATTAGAATCTGCGATCTCTAATATTTTCTGTCCTTCTGCACCATTCAAAAACTCACCTTTTGCATTTAAAAGCTTTAAAGCATTCCATTGTTTAGGGTTATGGCTGGCTGTTAAAATAATACCACCATCTGCATGTTCTAATGGTACAGCTATTTCAACCGTTGGTGTTGTAGATAAACCTAAATCAATAACATCAATACCAAGGCCTACTAAAGTTTGCATTACTAAACTTTGAATCATTTCACCAGAAATACGAGCATCTCTACCAACCACAACAAGATATTCGTCTTTATCGCGTTGAGATTTTAACCAAGTACCGTAAGCCGCTGCAAATTTAACAGCATCTATTGGTGTTAAGTTTTCATCTACTGGTCCTCCAATGGTACCTCTAATTCCTGAAATTGATTTTATTAAAGTCATAAATATTAATTTTTAGCAAATATAATATCTTAATCCTATTTTGGTCTTTAACTCATCTTGACTTTTGTCTTTTAAGCGAAAAAAAACAACCTCAACCATAATACACTTCAACATTTAAGTAAAAGGAACAGTATAATTAGGCAAAAAAATAAGTATGGTTCAATATGAATTTGTAATTTCGACTTATGAATTTTCTCGCACACATTTATCTTTCTGGAAATAACGAATTAATCACTATCGGAAACTTTGTTGCTGATGGTATTAGAGGTAATAAATACAAGTTATATCCTACCGAGATTCAAATAGGTATTCAATTACATCGTAACATTGATACTTTTACGGATGCCCATCCCCTTTTTAGACAATGTACCAAAAGACTGCATAAGGGCTACGGTCATTATAGCGGAGTGATTGTAGATATATTCTTCGATCATTTTTTAGCGAAAAACTGGACCACCTATTCCAATGTACCACTTGCCACTTATATTGATAATTTTTATAGCAGTCTCTCTAAACATATAGAAATACTACCACCACGTTTTAAAAAGCTCACACCGATAATGATTGAAGGCAATTGGTTGCTGAGTTATGCGAATGTTGAAGGCATACAATTGGTATTAAATGGCATGAACAAAAGAACCAATGGTCAATCTAAAATGAATGAAGCCACCAAGGAACTCATAGCACATTATGATGCCTTTGAAACAGATTTTACGCTATTCTTTAAAGACCTAATGGCTTTTTCTGAAGAGAAACGCATAGAAATTGAAAAACAGTTTAAAACCGATAAAGCGTAGAGCGCTCACAAAAATGACTATCCCAAACCCATAACGGACAACAAGACATGGCAAAGCAAAGCAGACTAAGAAAAACGCTAAAAATAATAGGTGGAGTCATTGTGTTCTTCACATTACCTACGCTCCTACTCTTTGGTTTTATGTACTTCAAATACAATGAAGATTTACCAACAGGAGAGCAAGGCATTGCAGCTGATCAACTCGCTACAAAAATGCTAAATGCTTTAAATGAAGAGGCCTACCTCAATACCGATTATATAGAATGGACCTTTAAAAACAGACATCAATACAAATGGTATAAGTCTAAAAATACATGTGAAGTCTCTTGGGAAAGCTTTACCGTAATCTTAGATCTTGAAAACCAACAGCATTCTAAAGTGTTTGTGTTAGAACAAGAATACAACGGCATTGAAAAGCAAGACTACATTAAAAAAGCGGAAGGGTATTTTAATAACGATTCGTTTTGGCTAGTTGCTCCCTATAAGGTATTTGATGCAGGTGTAGAACGCAGATTAGTAAAAACCGAAGACCATAAAAAGGCACTACTCGTAACCTATACTTCTGGCGGAAGCACACCTGGTGATTCGTATTTATGGCATTTAGACCAAAATGACAAACCTAAAAGCTTCCAAATGTGGGTAGAGATCTTACCTATTGAAGGTTTAGAGGCGACTTGGGAAAACTGGACCACAACAGAAAGCGGAGCACAATTCCCCACCTTTCACAAGCTATTAGTACTAGGTATTGAACTCGATGATGTTGTAGGACTAGCACTGTAAACGCATTATAAGCACCACATCAAATCACAAACCGTTCATTGTTTATACCAGCAAAAAACAAACATAAAAACAATCTTTTTACTTAGACCGCTGCCCACCAAATAATGAGACACATCCAAAAACCATATGAATAGAATACCAGCAAGAAAACCAAAAACTAACTTAAGCACTACACATAGTCAACACTCAACACCCAAATTCCGACAGCGTCGGAACCTGCTGTCGGCAGTATAGATGAGAAAAATCCGTTTAAAATAGCTGAAGCCTTGGAAGCTATTTAGGA
>NZ_QRDV01000008.1:19102-258329 GCF_003386165.1 Winogradskyella eximia
ACACACAACACCCAAATTCCGACAGCGTCGGAACCTGCTGTCGGCAGTATAGATGAGAAAAATCCGTTTAAAATAGCTGAAGCCTTGGAAGCTATTTAGGATTTTTGGAATGGTTTTAATGGTGCCTTAGCACTATTAAAAATACCTTCGACAGTAAAGGTCTTTTTTGGTTCGGTTTTTGGACCAGCAAAAAATGAACATAGAAACATTTTTTTTACTTAGACCGCTACCCCACAAACTGATGATACCCATGCAATACCAGCAAGAAAATCAAAAACTAACTAAAGCACTGCACATAGTCAACACACAACACCTAAATTCCGACAGCGTCGGAACCTGCTGTCGGCAGTATAAATGAGAAAAATCCGTTTAAAATAGCTGAAGCCTTGGAAGTTATTTAGGATTTTTGGAATGGTTTTAATGGTGCCTTAGCACTATTAAAAATACCTTCGACAGTAAAGGTCTTTTTTGGTTCGGTTTTTGGACCAGCAAAAAACAAACATAAAAACAATCTGTTTACTTAGACCGCTGCCCCACAAACTGATGCTACCCATGCAATACCAGCAAGAAAACCAAAAACTAACTAAAGCACTGCACATAGTCAACACTCAACACCCAAATTCCGACAGCGTCGGAACCTGCTGTCGGCAGTATAGATGAGAAAAATTCGTTTAAAATAACTGAAGCCTTGGAAGCTATTTAGGATTTTTGGAATGGTTTTAATGGTGCCTTAGCACTATTAAAAATACCTTCGACAGTAAAGGTCTTTTTTGGGTAGCCTATCCTGAGCGCAGTCGAAGGGTTATGGACCAGCAAAAAACAAACATAAAAACAATCTTTTTACTTAGACCGCTGCCCCACAAACTGCTGACTCTTCAACTTAAACAACACATTAAAACTCGTTAAACTCCCATAACTACGCGTAATATACTGCTGTAAATCTATCTTTTCTTGTTCTTCTAAATTACTAGAATTGATTTTCTGTTCCATCACACGCAAACGGTCACGTACCATGGTGATTTTATGAAAAAAGGTATCTATAGGCAATTCACTCGACTTCAGATTAGGATCTCCTGGTGTCATTATCAATTTTCCTCCTTTCCATTTATCGGCAATGGTAACCACTTCAGACACATCAGACCATTGTTTTAATATGGACTTCAAACTGCGCTCTACGTCATAAAAACTCACGGTATCCACCTCATCTTCTGCAGCGTCTATCACTTCAAATTCCGAATCGATATCTATGGTTTCTAATCCATTCTCTATAAACGTTACCCAATAGTGTTTTGAGGTCACGTTAGTCACCACTCCTTTGCCATATTCAGTATGGTTTATTCTCGATCCTATGCCTAGTAATTTCATCTCGTGTTGTAATTGATAGTTATAATTATTACGAGAACTAAAATAAACAAAAATGACCTGTACACACAAATGTTAAACATAAATTAAAGCTTTTTTTCAATCGCTGCACCTGTCTTATTTTTGCCATATTCTCAATTTAAACCAATAATATTATGAAAAAACTACTTTTTACTATTATTCTTTTAGGATGCTATCTTGTAACAAGCGCTCAAAATCCTCCTAAAGTTGGTGATCAATTAACCATTAAAGCACCTCATGCACATACCTTTAACTACATCAAATTCCCAAAACCCAACATTTTAATTAAACGTGGTACTGTGGATCGTTACAAATCGGTATATGAAAATGATGTGCTTGTAGATGACGTAGAAACGGCAAAGAATGGAGATACCTACGTGATTTTAAAGAAAAAAGATGGTTCTAAATTCTTTGGCTATTTAAGTGAAGTGAAAGCCAATTATGCCAAAGCCTTAAACGCTGGTGAGATCGTGACCACAAAATAGCAACCACATACTCAAATAAATGATAAAGTGTTCTGTAGATTCAGAGCACTTTTTTTATGCCCTAACATCAATACTTTTCCAATGCTAAAAGCACAGCAAAAGCTCGCAATTAGCGCTTCTTCCCTTTAGATGGTTCCGCTTTCAGCTTTACATAAATCAGTTTCTTGTGCCCTCTAGAGTCTTCACGACGTTCAATTTCAAAAGCAGGAATCGATTTTATTAACGGAGTTAACTTCTGAAACCCATAATTACGAGAATCAAAGTTAGGCTGTTTCTTTTGTAACAAGCCTCCTACATCTCCTAAAAACGCCCAACCATCATCATCAGACACATCATCTATCGTCGCTGCAATAAACTGAATTTCTTTCTTAGTAATGGTATCGTAACCGCTTTTTTCTTCCGTTGTAGTAGTCGTGGTTTCAGATTCTGATGTTGCCGCTTGGTGCTTTAAAATCTCTATGTAAATAAACTTATCGCAGGCTACAATAAACGGATTCGGAGTTTTCTTTTCTCCAATGCCATAGACTTTCATACCAGCTTCACGTAAGCGTGTTGCCAACCGTGTAAAATCACTATCGCTAGAGACCAAACAAAAGCCATCTACTTTTTCGGAATAGAGAATATCCATAGCATCAATAATCATGGCTGAATCGGTAGCATTCTTACCTGTGGTATAGCCATATTGCTGTATGGGTGTAATGGCATTCTCTAACAACAAATTTTTCCATTTGTTTAGGTTAGGCTTGGTCCAATCTCCATAAATACGTTTTATGGTAGGGTTGCCATACTTCGCCACCTCTTCCATCATTTCTTTTACATAAGCGGATGGAATGTTGTCTCCATCTATCAGTACTGCGAGTTTTATATCCATGGGTGTCAAGGTCTTTTTTTAGTGGTATAAAGGTAATGGGTTTGCATTAAAAAACCACTCCGATAGAAGTGGTTTTTTTGTATGATTACGGGAGCGTTTTAAGTCCGACTCGCCTTTTTTGCCAGTTTTGCAGCTTTCTTTTCTTTTGGTGACAGTGCTGCTTCTTTTTTTACATTGCGTTTTGCATCTTGTGATTTCGCCATAATGTCTATTGGTATTAGAGGTTGTTTTCTAATGAGAGTTAAATGTAGTGAAAATAAGCGCAGTAATGCCTTAAGGTGACTATAATTGTTAGGCATAGTGTGTTTTAAGCGTTGGTATGAGGCAATTGCATACGCATTGGTGCCAAAGGCTCAACGTAAATCCTTTATAGCTCTTAGCTATCTACTAAACAACGCCGATAAAAATCCCGTATGGTGATGCTCTACGGGATTTTTATTGCCGTAACCAAAGCGAAAACATTATATAAACAAAAAGTCATCCTCGTCATTAGAAAAATAACGCGTTAATATACGTCTAGCATTCACATCTTCTCGTTTAGGTTCGTTAGTTTGCTCTGTAGGCTTAGACTTCAATAGTCTGTTTCTTAGGTCTTGTAATGCTTTCATAACATCAGGTATTTGGTTGTATCAAAGATACGAAATCAAACCCTTTTTTGGATCACCGTAACTCCTACAAAAACACTAAAAACCAAAGATTTAGCAATTACTTAACACTTGGTTATACTAGGGTTAAACTTTGCTCGGTTTGGATTCAATTTGGAGTTGTATACGGCTGTCTTTTTCCCTGACCCGCATTAGACCCGCATTAGAGCCGAAGGAGAGCCGAAGGAGAGCCGAAGGAGCACTTAATGTTGTTTGACACGATTAGTTGCGTGAAAAAGGACTTCAAATAACAACTAAAAATCGAATAAAAAACCCAAAACAATTTACAATAATTGCCATAAACAATTCATTACACATGGTATTGTGTACCGTTTTTTAATTCTTGACAAAGCTAGCATTGTAAGTGCATTCATAGTTGTCAATTGTACAACCATTTAAATATAATGCATCTGTAAATGTACCTGTAAAATAATTTTCGGCTGTCAAAATACCAGAAAAGCTATGAGTGTCTGTATCTCCTTGAGGGTCATAAGTGGTTCCATCACTACAACCAATTGTACTTGAAACAGAATAAGTTAATACTACATCAAAATTTATTTCTTGAGTATTTTCATTGTATGATATTGTTCCAGAAGTTTGTTGCCATAAATTATTTGGGTCATTGATATAGGTTATGGTATTTGTAGTCATATCATATTCAAATTGGATATTGGCCGATATTGGTGTTACATTATTGGTACAAGAACCACTAGTTCCAAAAATATTTAACGTCCAATTACCACTTAAATCTACTTGATTACCTTCTAAATTAGCATTAAATGTAGCTATACTTTCAATATTAGAACCATCCGCTTTTTTGACAGTTGCCTGAACAATTTGTGGTTGTGTATTATCTCCAAGCGTCCAAAATACTTCAGCAAAACCATTTGGATCTGTCGGTACAGTTTGATTGCTCGTTGTTCCATTACCAGATGTCACCTCGAAATAGACAGGAACATCCTTAAGATAGAAAAGTCCAGAATTGTCCCAAACTCTAACTTTTAGCGGTTGATTTAATTGTTCATCTTGATTACCCGTTTGGTTATTCCCTGAGATGACCTCAATTGTGTCTGGTGCATTCCAAATCGGTTGCGTATAGATATTATAGGAATCGTAAGGTAATGCTAATAAATTTTCACCTAATATTCCTATACTAGCGCCAAGGTTTAAATCAATACTAGCATTTAAAGACGCATCCCAATCTTGATTTACACCTACATTAATTCCTAAATTTCCAGATAAAGCTGGTTCAATTAAAGGTCCATTAATGCCATAAAATGCAATTATGACCTCTGGAACTATTGAAATTTTATCTGTTAAATTAAAGTACGAACCTCCTAAATCAATAGGATGGTCTATAAAACCAGCATTTAATTCTGCTATTGGTGACCAATTACTATTTTCATACGTTGCTCCTAATGAAAACGTTGTATTATGTTCCAACTTTTTAGATAGCGAAAGTGTACCACCAACTTCAAATTCAGATTTTGCTTTTAGCTTAAGAAAAACAGTTACAACTACGGGGACACTACCTACAAATCTAACAAACGTATTACTGTTTTCATATAACGTATATTCAGTAACTGGAATAGTAGCACTTCCTGTTGCATTTAAATTTAGTGTTGCTTCTGCAGTGAATTCTGTGTTTTCTGTTCCAAATTGAAATCTATCAAGAGAAAAGAAACTATAATCCAAGTCAAAGAAATATGTAGGATTGAAATTTAATGCACCATCGGTTATGGTTAAATTAGCAGAGGGGTCTGAATTTATTACAACATTAGTAAAATCAAAAATGAAACTATTTTGATTTCTACTGACTCCTTGTGCAAATCTCTCATAATTATTTCTTTGTAAAGATTCCCCTGAACTAGATCTATTGAAACTTGATAAGCTAGTGGAAAAATTTATATTGGTATTTCCAAACACGTCTTCCATGTTGGCTTGAACCGTTTGCATTTCAACAACATTATTGACAACGCTAATACTTGTCACTTTTCTTAAAAACCCTAGCCCTTCATCACCAACTATAACATCATTTATTTCTATTTCTGGAATAGATTCACTGAATTGAATTACATAGGTACCGTTTAAAATTTCTGATTCCGTACTCATTAACTCTGAATTCTCTTCTAGTATTACAACTACATTATCTGCAATTATTGCATTAGGGTCTTGTTCTTGAACTTCTTCACTTTTGGAATCATCACTAGAGCATCCAAATATTAGAATTAACGAAAATAGAATGACAATTTTTTTCATATCAGAATAATGTATTGATTAATAGCTCTTTAAAAGTAGTGAAATTTCTGGGGATACTTAACTCCCCATAAAAAGTATTCTCTTTCTTAAATTGTGCACAACTGATTTTATGCTTAATGGCTTCTATTACACTCAACCTTTATACATACATAAAACACTGTATTACTGTTAGTTATATTTAGTTTTATTTATTAAATATTCATTTTTACGAATTATTCAATGCACATTCGGGTGTTGGAAAGAATTCTTCAAAAACGTGAGATAATTCAGGTTAAAATTTAAAAGATTATCGACGAAATGCACATTTTGTTGTAAATACCTCAAAATAAAACACTTAGCAATTAATTTGTTTTTTATATGTTTGACCCACAGTTGTTTAGCAAAGTCTAGAATTGCTAACTATAAACACCGGATTTATAACCAACTGTGATGATCCCACTTTTACCTTACGAGATTCAAAATGAGTTTGGATCTTACTAACCAGATGTGTTATAGCTTAATTATGCCATAGCTATACGCGTCCTAAATCTTAATATTATGGCAAAGAATAATTCTTTTATTAGACTAGAAGGTACCTTAGATGGTTTGACCTTTTTTAGAAAAAACGGTGCTAATTTTGTTAAAACAAAAAGCCGTGTGAGTAGAAACCGTATTATGAATGCGCCTGAGTATCAGCGAACGCGAGAAAACATGCAAGAGTTTGCAGGTGCTAACAAAGGAGGTAAAAGCTTTAGAGACAGTTTTGCTTCTATTGTGCGCTTGGTGAGTGACTCTAACTTAAGTTCGCGCGTGGCTGGTATTATGCGACGTATGATGAATACTGGAGTTGGTTTGCGTGGTCAGCGTACCTTGAACTTGGTAGATAATACAGAGCCATTTATAGGGTTTAACTTTAATATTAATAAACCTTTTGACAGTCAATTTAATGCACCATCTGCGGGTCCAGAAATTAATGCCAACCGTGATACCGTAACTTGGACGTTACCCGATTTTAATGCAGATACCTATGTGCGTTCGCCTGAAGGTGCTACACATTTTAAGGTAGCGTTAGCTGCTGGTTATGTGAGTAATTATGAATGGGAACCGACTCTAAAGGCTTACGAACCAGTAGAGGATACACCCAATGGTGTTGGTAGTGTTATGTATAGCGATAAAATAGCTGTTACTGGTATGGTTGATAATCCTACGGTGTTAACTGTAGATTTGACTGCTTATGCTCCTATACCTGTTACTACAGCGTTGTATACTGCTACTGCGATAGTGTTTTACCAAGAAGTGAATGGTGAGCTTTATGAGCTTGCTCAGGGGCATTGTATGAAAATTGCTTCTATTGGGTAGTTTTTGGCTGGTAGCTTTTAGCTGTTAGTAAGGTTAAGTTTATAATCCCGTATGGTTTTACTGTACGGGATTTTTATTGCTTGTTCATTTTAGTTCCTGTTATTTCTATTTTATTAAAGAAGAAGTCATGAATGCTTTCGCATTTGTATTCGTCGTTTTCTATTGTTTTGGAACTCATGATGTGCTCTGCAGTTCTTGACACAAAACGAACCAAAAGGTCAAAACGATTTGTTAGGAGTTACTCATCCATTCTTATTGTTTAAATAGGTTTTCGTGAATGCTATCGCATTTGCTAAAGCGCCATTCGCTAATACATTGTTATTTTAAGGTCTTTATTAAAATTGGATTCCAATCCTTGATTTTGTAGATTAACTATAGGTCTGGCTCTTTATTTCTGAAAATCGTTGCTTCCGACTGTGTCGGAATATGGTGGTGAACACTTGGTTGTTTTTGGCTTTGATTGATGGGCTTTGATATATTTAGTACGTTATACTTTAGTTGCTTGGATTTAAGAGGTTGATTAATATGGTAATGAAAAGTTTAATGGTAGGATTGTCCCCTTGAGGGGACTTGAGGGGTGTTTGCCTTATGAGATTTTTTTAACGTTCATTTTAATTCCAGTTGTTTCTATATGTATTAAATAAAAAAATCATGAATGCTAGAGTATTTAAGCATAGTTATAATAAAGTTCGGCTACAATAGTTTATACTTTTAGCATAGCACCAACACCTCAACACCACCTTAAAGTCCTGAAAATGAAACCAAAAAGACATCATAATTTTTCAATTTGTTAAATTTTTACATTTATTTTTTGTAGCTTTATTTCATTATTACGATTTATTCGCATCGCGTACAACGCCTTCAAATTGATATACCTAACTATATAAACATGAAGCACTTCTTTACATATCTCATTTTTGGTCTAATTTTTAATGTATCATCCTCTCAAAACAATGGAGATATCTTACTACAAAGTGGTGTAGGCATCCTTATTGAAAATGGCGCCACCCTAACCATAGAGGGTAATCTAGAATTAGAATCTAACGCCATAGCCTTCGCCTCAATGGTCACAAAAGGTACTATAAATGTGCAAGGGATTTCAAAATATCACCGTTTTGTTAATTCTAATGAAAACAGAAATGATCTGGTAGCACCTCCTATGGCGAATCAAAGTTGGTCTTCTTTCTTAAGCAATGATAGTGGTTACAATGCCAATCACCTTTTCAATAACGGTAATGCCGTTAGCCCAACGTATTTATTTGGACCGTTTGAAAAAGGAAGCACAGATGACTACCTGGTGTACCATACTAACGACAGCGCCACGCTTAATTCTGGCATGGGTTACAGAGCCGCAACCAACACCCCTTTGGCAAATGGTAATGGTACCACCTTAATTTTTACAGGTTCAGTTGTAGACACCGCAGTATCAGTGCCTATTCTAAATGAAACTTCAGGAAACTATAAAGAATGGAATCTTGTGGGCAATCCGTATCCTGCTTATATAGACGTCAATGCGTTTTTTAACCACGAAGTGTCTCCAGGAGTTACCAATATAAGCCTCCTTAATGCAAATTCTGCAGCTATTTACGGCTACGATGGTGATAACACTGACCCAAGCGGTAGTTATTGGACCATAACCAATCAATTAGAAGGACCAACCGCTATAGCTCCTGGACAAGGATTTTTTGTATCAAGTGAAAATGCTCTAGCTCAGATTGAATTTACTCCAGACATGATGATGATGCGTAATTCTGATGATTTTATTGCTAACCGTGCTTCGCAAAGTTACTACTTAAAACTTAGAGCTAGTGACACCAACAACTCAGCACTCACCTCTATTTATTTTAATTCTAACACCTCCCTTGGTCTCGATGTGGGCTATGATGCGTCTCTTTTCGGTGGCAATATTTCTGATTTTGCTTTGTATTCGCATTTAGTGGAAGATAATGAAGGACACCCAATGACTATTCAAGCATTTAGTAATTATAATGTAAATGATGTTGTAGTGCCTTTAGGATGCCATGGCAGTCAAGGTACTGCGATCACTTTCGAGCTTTTTGAAGCTGAACTACCCAACGACTTATACGTTTATCTTGAAGATACATTATTGCAAACCTTCACACTTTTAAATACGGATAGTTATAACATAACCCCTACCGAAGACTTAAATGGTGCGGGTCGGTTTTACTTACGTTTTTCTAACGACACTTTACATACCACCGACGCGCTCGCAGAGACTATACAAATTTATACGCTTCATCACCAAAACCTGCTTAACATAGATGGTGTACTTCAACCAAACGCCATCGCTACTATTATAGACCTACAAGGACGCACCATCGCTACGCACAGACTAAATCATACAAGCACCACACAATCTATAGATGTTAGTCATTTAGGTACTGGCATTTACATCGTTAAGATAAATAACAACAGCAACACATCAACCAAAAAAGTAATTATCAACTAAACCAACCACATTAAAACCAACCAATCATGATAAAAAAAATACTACTCTTCGCCCCACTATTTTTCTTTGTATGCCACATCAATACGGCTCAAAATGTTGGTATTGATGAGCCAGATCCTTCTGAAAAATTAGATGTTAACGGACGTGTTAAAGCCAAGGGGTTTAAATTTACCACCTATAACGTGGGAGGCTTTGCATCAGATGCTCCAATTTTTTCTGCTGTTAACAATAATCAATGGCACGACATGCCAGGTATCACAAGAACATTTTCTTTAGATGAGGCCACAACAGTAATTAGTTCCTACACCTTTAGCGGCTATACTCCAGCGGGCTCAGGGTACATAATTGTAAGATTGGTCATTGATGGCGTCGTTGGAAATTCCATAATTTCAGGTTACACAACGTATTCTGGACTACATTGTCAACAATTTAGCGAATTAAGTGCCGGATCACATACCATTAAAGTACAGTATCGTACTAATTCCCCTTTTAGAACTGAAATTGGCGATTACATGGCCAATTATCTCCAAATTTTAGTGTTTGGTTCAAATTAAATAAGGCTACTTCGTCATACTTCCTCGCAGTGACATATAGCCGTTATGGCAAGGCACGAAGCAATCTGCCTATCATAAAGACTAAACAAAGTAACCTTTCATGGGGAGGACGAAGGACACGGCAATCTCAAGCAATCTAAAGATCCACCCGTCATTGCGAGCGCAGCAAAGCAATCTGTTAATCGCACCCTTTATCTCAAAAACAACATATCCAAAATTTCGACACCCAAATTAGGATTAAGCGCATCCCCTTCCATAACCTCAACAAAACCCATTTTACATTGATGATCTATTGCATTATGATTATCATCACCATCTTTAATATAATCATCCGTGAGATAAGATCTAAATCTATTCTCACTACGTTGACCTGGATACAATAACATAGCTTTCTCAGCATTCCAAAAACGACAATAAGTATACATCTGTCTTAAGTCATTCACAGAAGCAGAACTTCTATGAGGTCGCTTCCATTTGGTATCAATAATATAAGTATTATCACCTTGTCTTAAAACAACATCTGGTCTCAAACTATTACTACCCCAAAACGATGTCGATTCTTGTCCTGAGACTGCTATATCTTTCCCGTAACAAGCTTTTTGCAATTGCTTCAAAATATAAGATTCCCAAAGGACATTCATATCAAAAAGGAGAGACAGCATCTTTTCTTTTCCGCTTGAAATATCTGGTGAGTAATTAAGAATGATTAACCGTGCTAACTCTAGTGCCTCATTATAGCTACTCGATTTTCTATTCAATGATATACTCTGTAATTGTTGAGCCGTAATCGTTTTACTATCCACTTTAGGAAAATTCAATAACACCCGATTACTCAAATCGTTCAATCGTGTTCCTATAGTAAACTGATCTACTATAGTTAATGCTTTATGCAACACCTGATGCAATAAATGATTAGGATCATAAACCTGATGTGTCGTATAAAAGCGTTCTTTATGCACGGCATTATGCCTTATATGACCTGCAAATTCTAACTTCCCCTTTAATGCTTTAGTGTTATGCGTTTGCTTCCTATATTTTTTAATCAAGCCTTTTCTAATTAGAACCTCTACCTCTAGCAGATACAATTCAAAATAGACTTCCAACAAATTCAAATGTTGTCGTTTTACATGGGCAGCACCAGAAGATTCTGCTTTAAGCTGGCCACAAGCCTTCAACATTTTAATTAATACCCCTTTCCATTTGTTATCGTCATCATCTTTATCAGCTTTAGGATGTATTTCTATCGTTAAGCCATCCACTTGTATTACACCAACGTATTGATTAAACTTAACCCCTTTTGCAATAGGCTCAAAGTAATTACCTTCATGGTATTCGTTCAGCTTTAAAAGCGCATCTAAATGTGTTTGCTTAAAACCATGCTCACCAACATAGAGACGTTGGTGTTCAAAAACAGATATGGTCTTACGAGTCGTCAATTATTTAGTTCCTTTTACATCAGCTTCACCTAACAAGAGCTCGATGGCTTCAATGATTGATGCACTACCCACAGGTTTTAAAATATAGGTTGGTGTTTTAAAATCATTAGCGTTTTCGTAATCGAAACTTGCAAATTCAATTTTATCATTTTTTATTTTCTCTACAAAACCTTTACCAAGCACCAAACCAATTTTACCATAATCACCATAGAAGTACTCTTGTAGCAATGGTACAATCTTATTATTAAAAGCATCGGCTAATTTTTGCGTGGTATTAACATTTACAAAATACGAATGCCCAATAGTATGATCCCTATCAATCAATAACGCGATACGTTCATTAATCCTTTTTAAAACCTCAGAAAGTAATATGCCATCAACGTCTTCTTCGGCAATGACAGTATAATCAGGCATCATTTCTTTAAATTCAAAACGACGACGTAATGCCGTATCTAAGGCTTCTACCGAACGGTCAGCAGTATTCATAGTACCATAAATATCTAGATTAGATGGCACACTAAAAATATTCTTAGAGTAAGGCAAGGTTATTTGCATTTCGTTTTTTGCACCTTTACGTTTATCTATTTCAATAAGCGTAATAAGTTCACCAAAAATAGCAGAAACATTACCTCTATTTATTTCATCAATAAAAATAGCATAGCTATTATTAGGATCGTTAGAAGCATCTTTACAAATCTCTTTAAAGACACCATCCTCGATTTTATAACCTAAATCTTCCGCTACTTCACCATTTTCTGGCATTATAGGCTTTATACCTTCTATAAAATCCTCATAACTAAAAGATTGATGAAACGTAACAAATTTAAAACGCTCAATAACCTTATTAGCATCAGGCTTAAAATCCTCTACCTTTTCAATGAGTTCATATAATTCAGGAATCTGATTGTCAACTTCTTCTGTGATTATTTCCCAAGTAGAATTTTCAGTTTTATTAAATATTAAAGGTTGCTGCTTAGACTTTACATTTACATTTTGACAAGCCTCAATAGTATGACTCTGTAATTGTCCCCACAGTGTTGGTTTTACCGTGTTTGAATTAGACAGTTCTGCTTTTTTCTGAACCCATTTATGATTAAATATATCATTAACTTTAGACTCTCCAAGCTGCAATAAAGCCACTGCTATTACTTCCCACCATGAACAATCTTTAACTACGGTTTCAAAGTGCTTTTCAGCTGTAATAGAAGTTTCTCTTGTGGTATATTTAGAAAAATAATCTTGTTTCAAAGCATAGGTTTTACCTGTACCTGGTGGTCCATATAAAATTTGATTTGTTGCATCAATCATAGAATTTCCGGTTTTATTAGTAGATTCTATACCAAATAGATAATTTTCAAATTCTAAATCATTTGACTTAGTATAACCCGATTTTTTCGTTTTATCTAAAACAGCTCCAATAGCATCTATTACGGATCTCCATTCATTGACATCAAGAACAAGTTCTTCCAAATAATTATAATACGTTTTAGGTGACTTGCCAGCATATTCTTCACTATTTTTAAACAGTTTTTTTGTTGAAATCAATCCAAAATTCTCCTTGTTTTTTGAAGCATATACATTAGCACAATATTTTTGCCCAATTATAAAATTTAAACTGTATCCTCTTACACTGTAAACTACTCTTGGATCATTTGGTTTTAAATCCAAAGATTTAATAACTGATCTTACAAAAGTGATATACTCGTCAAAAATAGTAGAATCTAGTCTTGCTCTTGTTTTTTCAAACGAATTCCCTTCACTAATTTCATTCCAATTTAACAAGGTGTTATACTCTTCTTCTGTAGCTCTAAAATTAGTACCTTGATTTCCTGCATTAAAATTGATATATGTTAGTTCATTCTCTATTTCACTACCAAGAATTGGATTGTTTACTAAGTTTTTAATAATCTTTATTTCTACACGCTCTGTAGCGTTAACGCTTGAAGTAGCTTTATAATATTGTTGCTCATTTTCTTGTATTGCAAAGACCTTAACATCAGACGTTACTTCTGCCAATGCGTAACAACCTGACTGATCACCTGTTTGCCATAAAATAACTTTATCTCCAATTTTAATCTTGTCTTTGTGCGCTGCTACTTTCCATGAAGTTAAATGTGATGCTTTTAAAGCACCCTTTAAATTGTAGATGTCTGGACTACCCTGAAAGACCCAATAGTTGGGCTCTACATAATCATACTTTTCTTTTAAAAATTTAATGTAATTATTTTTACCCAAAATTGCTTTTGGTATGCCATTACTGTTTTTCGAATCATATTCTACGAAATCAGGGTTTTTAACACGTTCTTTTTTACTTAGCAAAAACAAAATTGTACTGACTAGCCCATTAACATTATTAGGATCTACTAAAAAGAAATCTAAATCATCAAAAAAAGAATTAATTTCATCAAGCTTTTTTTCTATAGTTTTATTGGTATTACCAAGGTAAGCTCTATACGACTCGAAAGTATTGACGTTAAGCCATTTTGCAAAGTCTTTTTTAACATCTCTTAAACGCGTCTCATACTGCCTCCATAATTCATGACTCCAAGAAAAATATTCTTTATCTTCTGGTTTTGAATTAATTATTTCTTTATGAAATTTAGAGATTAATGTTTTATTAGTATAAGCAATATCAAGATTAGAAGCAATAACCCTTAAAGCATCTATTGTAAACGCATTTAAGCAATTATAATTACCATACAAAAAAGCAATCTTCCATTTATAAGCATTACCTAAATCAATTGTATCAATAGCTTCTAGTGTGTTATTTTTAGCCGATTTAGCAATTTCAATTATTATACTTTTAATAGTATTAAAAGCTTCTTCCTGTGTATTACCATATTTATTATGCCAAGCATATTCACCATTATTGGTACGATTACTAGCCTTATCTGTTTTTGAAGTTTCAGCCATTCTGTAAATACCAAATTTATATGAACTACCACCTCTTACATCTCCTAAATCTTTTGTTTTTTGCTCAACCCAATAACAAAAAGAATCTTCTCTATCTAAATTCGTATATTCTTCTAATGTCATTTGCTCCAATTTTTCAATTGGCCAAGTGTTTAGAAAATCTTGCTTAAGCACATATAAATTCTCGTTCATAGCTGTTTTTTCTTTTTTCACTATTTTAAACCCATTACGCTGAAATGCATTAAAACAATCTGTACCTATTCCTCCTTTAAAATAACGCTCTATAGTTCTACTTTCTGCATGATAATTGGCATAAACCATTATCGCTTTTGGAGGATAAGTTTTACCTTCAAAAACGACATCATAAGTCGATGACGGTCCAAAACCATCAGGATAACCTTTTTCTTCAAAGTCTTTTAAGCCTTGGAGTATATGTTCTTTCTTTACTTTATCAAATAGCATGTTTCTCTTTTTATTTTAAAGAATCTTTGTCCATTTTAACCGTAGTGCAACCACATTCTGGGCAAAATCTATAATGCTCTTCTAATTTCGACTGACAACTAGGACAGAGGACTATCCCATGTGTACTAAGTTCATTATCCAAATTGTCTTGATAGATATATTCCGTAGGGATATCTCTCACAAAATCCGACACTGCTCCTTTTTGAGATATTAAATACAAATGATCTTCTGCTCTAGTTAGCGCAACATAAAAAAGTCTCCGCTCTTCTTCTAGCAAATGATCATAATTACTAGGCTTAATCACTTGATAAATTTTATCTTGCAACCAAGGATCTGGAAATCCTCCTTTGTTTGAATGTAAGCCTAAAATAAAAACAACTTTAGCCTCTAATCCTTTAGCGCTATGAATGGTTTTAAATTGAATTTTATGGCCACTCTTTTTAAGCGCTTGATATAAATCCGTAGCCATCGCAGATCGTCTATAAAGCACTAAAATATCTTCAGGAATAATACCCTCTTGAATATGCTTTTCAATGGTTTCCCAAATAAAAGCATTAGACTGCCCCTCTTGTTCCTCATAAAAAATTTTAATTTTTTGCCCTCCTCGTTTTACAGCTTTTATTTCTTTAGGAATTTGAAATTTATTTTTTTTAATAGCTTCTGTAGAGGCACAAACTATGGGGTCTGTGCTACGATAATTTAGATTAAGTGTTAATAATTCTGAATTATCAAAATGTTTTTTAAAATTGACAATATAGCCTATTTCAGATCCTCTAAATCCGTAAATACTCTGCCAATCATCACCAACACAAAATAAATGCGTTTCCTTTTTAGTTAGCAAATTGAGTAACTTAACTTGTAAATTGTTTACATCTTGGAACTCGTCCACCAAAATGTATTTATACCTATCCTGATATCTTTCTCTTATATTAGGATTTTCTTCTAGTAACTGTATACTCTTAGTCAACAATCCGTCAAAATCTAAATAAGACCTATTAACACAATAGTCATTAAAAGCATTAATTATAGGAACCGCAAGCTCATAGAACATTCGTACTCTTTCAAATTCACTTTTGGTTGCTTCTTCAATAATCTGTGCTATAGATTTTTCTGAATTAACAATTTTATTTCTTACCTCATTTACCTCTCTAAAAAAACGTTTTATTTCTTTTCTAAAATTTGAAAACTCTTCATCATAATGCAACACCGTTGCTGAACTTAAATCAGAACTTATTCTCCCTTTAATGACACGATCTAACACCTTGTTAAATATCGCTGAGTTATGGGTGGCATCATCATAAGTTTTGATGCAAGTGTTACCTGCAATTTTCATTTTACCCTCCTTCCAAAACGAAGGATAACTTTTATTACTAATATGTTCTAAGTAAATATTTGCTTGTGGAATAAAAAAATCAGGATGAAAAGAAGAACTCCCAACCTTTACCTCTGGTTCATAAACATAGTCTATACTGTTGCGATATAACCAATCCGCAATATATTGTTCCGATTTAGATCGTACCTTATCCCCTTTTAAACTTGTAAAAAACTTCCCTTCTGGTCTAAACTCAACTTGATTTTTATGATTATGTATATAATCTACAAAATAATCTAAGATATACCGTTTTAATTTTAAAAGAAAACCCTTGTTTTGTGATAAGATAATGGTTACCTTTTCAATAATGTCACTTACCGACTCTTCTGCCGTATTCCCAAGAAATTCACTGCCTGCTTTTTGGTCCGCTACTATCTTGAATTTATTATCAAACACCTGTACACCATCCGTTTTAATTATTTGATAGCAAAGACTGTGTATTGTTTTAATCGTTAACCTATTAAGCCACGGGAATTTATTCAAATAGTTTTGGCGTTCTTTATACTTTTCAGAAGCTGTAATACCCTTGGTCTTAAGAAACTTTTCATAATAACCTGATTTATCTGCCGATTGAATCATTCTGTCCAACATCTCATTGGCTGCATTTTTAGTAAAGGTTACCGCAAGAATATTTTTGGCATCCACTAGCTTAGCATCTATTAGATAATTAATTTTATGAAGCAATGTCTTCGTTTTTCCCGAACCTGCACCAGCTAAAACAAGTAAACGCTTACTTTCAGATAGAACTGCTTTTCGTTGTTGATCGTTTAAACTATTTAAATTAGTATGTGTTGTGATATGTTCCATTAGGTTATTTTTAGGGATTAAAACAAAGTGTCTTCATCTGACACGTCTCTTTTCGCATCTTCTACCATATACATCGCTTTACAATTTGGACAATACAAATAATACTCAAAATAGAAAGATTGGTTGGGTTTAATCTTACGTTTTTTAGGTGTTTTTTTTACGGTTGGCGTGTTACACTTTCTGCATAAATCACCTTCTTTTTCTATGCTTTTTTCTTGGTAATCTTCAATATGTTCTAGGTAATCTAAATAGCCTTCATCCTTAATTTTATCTTCTGAGTTTTTACCTAAATTTGCCAAATAATCACAACGTTCGTTCTCCACATGGCCAGCATGACCTTTTACCCAATTAAATGTAACCTCATGTTTTTTTATTACAGTCAATAATCTCTTCCATAAATCATTATTAAGTACTAGATTACCTTTCTTTTTAGTCCAATTATTCTTTTCCCAGTTTTCTGCCCAACCTTTTTCTATACTATCAACCACATATTTAGAATCTGAATAAACGGTCACCTTTGCTTTTGTCTTTATTTTTTCTAAGCCAAAGATTACTGCCATTAACTCCATTCTATTATTGGTTGTTAACTCATAGCCTGCAAAAAATTCTTTTTGTCTGCCTTTATACTTTAATATAGTTCCAAAACCTCCCTTACCAGGATTGGGTTCTGCACCACCATCGGTAAATAATTCTATATGTGGTATTGCTTTAATTTCCAATGCTATTTACTTCAAATTCGACGTATTCGTTTTATTGTTTATTATATTTTTATTTTTTTAGAACTACTTATTTTAGCTTCATGAAATCTCATTAATTTATAAAATCTATTCCAAAATTTCCTACTTTGCTTTTTAATAATATCTTTTCCTCCATTTAAAGTTCTCATACTATCATTTGCTTTATAGATATAGCTTAAATAATTGCCCCAATAATATTTCTTTGTTTTTTCATACTTGGTTGGATCAGTCTTAGAAGGATGATAAATCAATTTACGTTTTGCACCTCTATGCGTAAATCTTTTATACAATCTTGACTTAAATAAACTTTCATCAGGATTTTTACTATGTATTGCAAGTGATGAAGATTTTTTAAAAGATCGCTTCATTGATCTATAAAACTTAGAAAAACCAGAATCCTTAATTAAAACACGTTGTCCGTCAAATGAAAAACCCAAATACTCAAGACATTTATGATAATTATGTTGCTTTGATACTTCATCTATTTCAAACCCTTTAAAAATGCCTTTGATTTCCTCAAACCTGTAAACTGTAGTTTTAGAAGGGTGTATTTCTAATTTCGCCAAGTTTTTAACCCGATCTCGTATAAGTTTTAATATACTATCTTCATGCTCTTGCTCACATACAATTATGAGGTCATCACTATATCTTTGATAATATCCTCCAACAGCTTCAACTTTATCATAAACTTCTTGATCAAAATCTAGCATATAAATATTAGCTAATGTTGCACTAATAGGACTTCCTTGTGGAATACCTATTGTATTATTAGCAGATATAACTAAATTTAAATTGTTAGATAAAAACTCTTCTTTTGTACAATATGCAATAGCATTTTTTTCTTTAAAATAGCTGTTCGATTTAATCTCAATTCTTTTAACCTCCTTATCTTTAGAAGAATTTGGAACTCCTCTTTCTACCAACATTGTCCCTTTATAGCTATTATATAATTGATCTCCTTCGACATAATGCAAATTAGTTAATGCCTTAAAAACATTATAATGATCTTCTGGAAGTGTACTTAACTTTAATACTTCACACCATTTCTTTTTTAAAATCTTATGATCTAGATTATCAAAAAAAGCAGTAACATCAGCAACAATAGCTGTGAGCTTTTTATCTTCTCTTTTTTTAATAAACTCAAAAGTACTTTTTGCAAAATCAATGTTACACTTATTTTTATCAGAACCTATTGCTATTGGTATTTTACGATAAGCCACAATGGATTCATTAAAATTTTTAGATAATATAAGCTTTTCATATGCTTCATTAATTAAATGATTATAATATGAAAAGACTATTGAGTCGATATGCGAAGCATAATAAATATTCCTGATTTTTGGCCGATCGATAAAACGCATGCGTTCTCCCTTTTTATTTCTAACAAGATCTATAGTATCAGCCCTGTACTTTCGTTTAATAAGAATCTTATGTATTAACGGTAAAAAACTATGTTTTTTTACAGATTGAGGATTTTCCACATAAGCTTTAACCCATTTATAATCCTTTAAAGACAAAGGTTCACCAATGTGAGGGTATCGTTTTAACTTAAACCAATCTTCTGTTTCCATAATTTAAAAATAGGGCCAGATATTTATAGTAGCAGGTTTGAAATGTACATGCCTTTCGAAGCTTTCACTCTATGAAGAGCTATTGCAACGCTACTCTTTTCAGGTATAGAAATTGTTATCTTTGTAATAACCCTCTTAAACATCATTAAAATGCTTAGAACATTAAACAGCAAATGCAACTTCAGGAAGCCAACAGTTATGACGCTGTTGTCAACCATCTCCTCCTTATTCACTTTATCGGGTGAAAATTTGGAAAATGGTATAATCCTTCCAATCTAACGTATATCTTAGAAAGTAAAACTGAGTAAAACGTATCATTCCGACCTTCTGGCCCATTTTATTATCTTATTTAATCTTTATTTCTATAATATGTCTCTTATATAACCAGAAGAGACAATATCTTATTTTCACGAATCACTGATTAAAAATTTCAATTTACTAAATAGTTATTATACCATAAAGCGATTACGACATCTAATTGTGAGTTATATATTTTTTCTTCAAGTTTCAATTCTTTCCACAATTCCTTTGGTGTAAAAACTAAATTATTATTTTTTCGTAAAACTTCCAAAGCCTTTAAAGCATAAGATTTATTCAATTTTGAACGCGTATAATTCCCTTTTTCAATATCCCTTATTAACCCCTCTTCACATAAACCTAAAAACGCATTTTTGGGGCAACTTTTACTTTGAGATGTATTACTATTAAAAAAATTCATACATGCAGAATCCCATGCTTCATTTGGTGAAGGAAATTGAGCAATAGTTTTTACTGCATCAATAGCTACTAAACCATATTTATTATATTTCATTTTTCCTGTTTTTACAACTCCCCCTTAAAAGCCTGATCTAACAAACTGCTTTTTAAAGCTTTTAAATGATTTAGTTTTTGGGTTTGAGCATCTAATAAATGTCTATTTAATTTATTAGATGATTTAATTCTATCTACCAAATTTTGTTGAATCTGAAGAGAAACAATTGGTACTTCAATTGCTTCAATCATAGATTTTGTAATTGCTTCACGCGTAGCATTTCCTGATGAATCATATAAAAGCTTAGCCTTCTTTTTTGGACTAATCAAAAAATAAAGCATAAACTCTGGTAATATACTTTCATCTGTTCTGATGATACTTACGTGTTGATTTACTCTAGCAGGCAAATAGTTTGAATCTACAATACAACACCTTGCTACAGATGCACCCGTTATATTAAGTAGAACATCATTTTCTTGAATCTCAACATTTTTTAATTTATCTGCTTGTTCATCATCAATAAAAGCTAAGTTCTTATCTTTAAAATAGCAGTCATGAACATTCATGCTTCTTATTAAACTAATACCAGTTTCTTTATAAGAACTTTGTCCTCCTCTTGGTGTCGAACCACTCCCAATCTTTCTGGTTAAGTTTTTTAATTTGTCATATTTAATTGATAATTTCTCCAACCTCCCAAACTCGGCATCCAAAACAGAACCCATTAAAGCCTGCGTATGCGCAATATTTTCTTCTAACAACCCCATAGCTTGGTCTATTTTAGCAAACAAACCATCTAATTTGGCAACGATGCGTTGTTGTTCTGGTAATGGTGGAAGTGGGAACTTAATCAATCCTAATTTTTTGCCATTAACATTAGGCTGAGCCGCACCGACTTCGTGTCCTCGAATTTGTTTCCAATAAGACTCAGATTGAAAATATAAGTATAAAAACTTCGGAAAAACAACATCTTTTGGCTGAACTCTAATCAAATAGGATGCAAAAATTGACGGTTGATTATCTTCAATTAAAAAAGACTTTCCAACAGTTGCTCCAGTCCGAGCAAAAAGAATATCATTTACTTCCAACTTGTACTTTTCTATTTCTTTTTCTGAAGTAATATCACTTATTGGTACAGAATCCCAATTAACTTTCTGATTCTGAATATCGGTTATTCTTAAATACCTATAATCGCCAATAGGTATTGTTTTCCCAGTATATCCATATTGAATATTCTTAGCAACATCTTGAACCATTACCTCTTTCCACTTACCCATCAATCAAGCTTTCAATTTGGTTCATTAATGTATTTATTTGGCTATCGTTTTGTTTAATGGCAGTTAACAATTCTTTTGGGCTTTGGTGTATTACTTCAACTACTTTATGCGGGTTTTTGGCGCTTAGGTCGTAGTCTTTAATGTCTTTTACGTTTACTGTCCAGTTGTTGCATTGAGATTCGTTTTCAGAAGAGACAGATTGCTTCGTTCCTCGCAATGACGGTTTTAATTTAGCATTGGTGTGGTTGCGTTCTTTTGGGTTGTGAAATAAGTGTACAAACTCTGCCATATGCTCGTAAGCAATGGGTTTGTTTTTGGTGAGTTTGTAAGGTGGTGTTACATCGTAATACCAAATGTTGTTAGTAGCGCCTTTTCTATCAAAATAGATAATATTGGTTTTTACACCACTATAGGGTAAAAACACACCTGCTGGCAAACTCACAATGGTATGCACATTAAAGTTTTCTAGCAAGGTTTGTTTTACTTTGGTAAAGGCATTATTGGTTTGGAATAAAACGCCTTCTGGTACTACAATTGCGGCACGACCTTCTAGTTTTAGCATTTTCATAAAATGCTGCATAAAAAGTATCTCCGTTGCGTTACTTTCTACAGGGAAGTTTTGTTGGATTTGCTTTTTCTCTTTGCCTCCAAATGGTGGATTTGCTAAAATAACATTGTGTCTGTCCTTTTCTTGAAAGTCACGTATGTTTTGCGTTAGCGTGTTGCCTTTATATACGTTTGGGCTTTCTATACCATGCAGAATCATATTCATCATACCCATTACGTAACCCAAACTGGTTTTTTCCATCCCAAAAAAGGTGTCATTTTGTATGGTTTCCCAATCCTTGGCAGAGAGCTTTTCTTTTTTATCTCCTTTAGTTAAAAAATCGAACGCTTCTACTAAAAACCCTCCAGAACCAACAGCACCATCGTAAATGGTATCACCAACTTTAATATTTGTGGTTTCTACCATGGCAGTAATAATGGCTCTTGGTGTGTAAAACTCACCTGAGTTTCCACCATCGCTTCCCATGCTTTTTAGTAGGTTTTCGTAAACTTGCGAGAGCTCAAACAACTCGTCACTACTCTGAAAATCTAAAGCATCAATAATATCTAAAACCTCACGTAATGTGTGGCCACTTGCTATACGGTTATCTAGATATTCAAAAATGGCACCTATTTTATAGGTTAGTGTTTTTGGGTCGTTAGTAGTTGCTTTAAACGCTTTTAAATACGGAAAAAGCGTATTGTTGACAAAATCAATTAAATCATCTCCTGTTAAGGCACGTTTTACATCTAATTTTCCAGCCTCATCCTTTGGACAAGCCCATTGATGCCAACGTAAATCTTTACGTAATACATAATTATAATCTGTACCTTCTAAAAAAGCTTCGTCTGACTTGTTATCTTCGTAATCGTTAAGAAACTTAAGAAACAGAATCCAAGAGATTTGCTCTGTATAGTGCATGGCACCAGAGATACCATCGTCTCTACGAAGGATGTCTGTAATTCTGTCTATGTTGTTTTGTATGCTCATTTAGTTTTCTAGATTAACAATCTGGGTTTCCTTTATTTCAATTTGATTGTTTAGGTTTTCTAGTTGTTGCCTTAATGATTTTGATAACTCACCCATTTCAAGTAATTTATGTCTTTTAATTTTTAAGAGGTGAACCTCATTCTCAAGTATGTTAACTTCATTGTGATCCTGTTCTTCTTTTAATTTTTTCATTATCCTGCTCTATAAATGTTTTCTTGTAATTTATAATAAGCACCTAACAATGTTTTCATATCACCAAAGGCGGTTTTTGCGTCTTTAGAAGTGCCTAATTTTAGTTTTACTAAATCGCCTAATTTATCGCGTTGTAATTCTTCAATACCATAATCTTCATAATGTTTTAAAATAAACTCCAAAAACTCACGTGCTTCTAGGTTTTTATAAACTTCAAAAAACTCGGGTTCGTCTTTTACAAACTTCACACGCTGTTTACGTGTCATTAAATTAGAGTTGAAAGAAATATGAGAAAGCACATCAAAAATATCGCATTCTGGTGTCGCAATCATATTACGTAAATCGTTTAACTGTTCGTTATCAAAACCTAAATCTCCTAACTGTATTAATAAATCTGCTCTAGTATCTGGATTAGACCAAATTTTACGTAAATGTGATTCATCTTTATAAACAGCAGGTAACTCACCAATCAGTTTTTCTAAAAACTCGCGTGACGTTAATGGTTTTCCGTTTTCGTCTATATAACGTGTATCGATATCTGTGACCTTTAATTGTCTTCCGTTAGAGAGTTCTATTATTAATTTCTCTTTACGCTCGTATGGTTCTCCTGGTTCTTTAACTTTTGGTTTACGTGGTGGTTTTGGTGTTTGCTCTCCCTCTCCGCCTTCACCTTCAACGAGGTCTTCTGGCTCACCATCCCAATCTGCATCGTAAAACAAATTAGTAGCACCTACAAAATCGATAATAGTAAAAAAATCTTTACCATCAAACACACGTGTACCACGACCAATAATTTGCTTAAACTCTACCATAGAACCAATAGGTGCTGTCAACACAATATTGCGCACATTTCTGGCATCTACTCCTGTGGTTAGCATTTTAGAAGAGGTGAGTATAACAGGAATATCTTTATCATTATCCTGAAAGGCTTCTAATAATTCTCTTCCATGCTTTCCTTCATCACTGGTAACACGTACACAGTAATTAATATCGGAAACCGTTTTATGTTTATTAATATAATCTCTTAAATCTAGCGCATGATCTTGATTGGCACAAAACACAATCGTTTTATCCATTTTACCAATTTGTTGTAAAATGGTTTGCGCTACCAATTCAATTCGTTGTTTTACCGTAATGCTAGTATTAAAATCTTTAAGTTCGTAACGGTCTTTGGTCACTTCACCTTGAATAATTTTACTATCGTTGGTGTGAATGTATTCGTCAATATTTGTGGTAACACGTTTAACTTTATACGGTGTTAAAAAACCATCTTGAATGCCTTCTTTTAAAGAATATTCATAAATAGGTTTTCCAAAATATTTATAAGTATCAACGTTATCGTCTCGTTTTGGTGTTGCAGTTAAACCTAAATGAATAGCAGGTTTAAAATGATCTAAAATAGCGCGCCATGAGCCTTCTTCGTTCGCGCTTCCTCTGTGACACTCATCAATAACTATTAAATCGAAAAAATCGCTTGGATATTCTTTGTAATATCCACCAATATCTTCACGTTCTGCAATAGCTTGATAGATAGCAAAAAAGATATAGGCATTAGTTGGCACTACTCCATTTCGTTTGCGGACTTCTTCTCCATCAATTTTAATAACATCTTTTTCATAAGGATTAAAGGTATTAATGGCTTGATCTGCGAGGACATTTCTGTCAGCAAGAAATAAAACCCTTGGACGTCTATCATTGCCATCCAAATTCCATTTAGCCTGCAATAACTTATGTACTATTTGAAAAGAAATAAATGTTTTACCAGTTCCTGTGGCTAAAGTTAAAAGAATCCGGTCTTGTTCATCTGCAATGCTTTCCATTACTTTGTTAACCGCAATCTCTTGATAGTAACGTGGTCCAAAATTCCCTGTTAATAAAAACGGAATCTTTAGAAGTTGCTCCTTTAAAGCATTCTTTTTTCCATAAAGCCTATCGTATAAATCTTGAGGTGTTGGAAAATTATTGATATAGTCTCCTTTCCCTGTTCGTCTATCAAACTCATAAATTTGTTTACCGTTAGTAGCATAAACAAAGTTTATTTTAAGTTTTTCGGCATATTCTAATGCTTGTTGTAGTCCTTTGGTTGGGTGATCCCCTAACTTCTTAGCCTCAATAATGGCTAAATTGGTATTGTTGTATTTTAAGAGATAATCTAAAAACAAACGTTTACCTCGCTTATTACCTAGTAATTTTCTCCCATCTGTAAAGTAATATTCCCTCACAATATGAATAGATTCCCAATGACTATCCACCAACTTAGGATCAATAAAATTCGCTCTGGTATCAGATTCTGATATGTGTTTTGTCATAAATATGCATTCGAAATTTGCTTCCACTATATATAGTGGAATATATCAGTCAACTACGAAATTAATTAAGGGAGATTAAAGATATAAAAACCCTTTAATTTACAAAGTGAAATGTATAGTATTTCCTTAACTTTCCTTTACGGAAAACCTTACTATTTAATTAATACTGATAAGACATGGCTTTATAATTGACTTTTAAAATAAAACGGTATACCCAACTTAAAGCCAAAACGTAAATCTTTGTCTTCGCTATTAGGGGATTTACTCAGATCAGACCGGTCTGCAAAAAACTGTAGCGTGGCAAAATTCTTTTCCTTAGACTTTAAATTCATCAAAATACCTAAACGCATGTTGTAAATTTCACTATCCTTGCCTTTACCGGCATCAAATTCAACATGACTATAGCCTATTTGTCCAAATAAACCAAAATGTGTACTTGGATATAGATAAGCTTCAACCCCAACAGACGTCTTCAAACCATAATTATACAGTTGGCCATCGGTATTATAATTACCTTCAATTTTATTCGGATTTGTAATTATCCCTGTACTTAATGTATCGCCTATAGTAGATGGAAATTCATAAGTTTGCTTTTTAAACCCATCAACATTAGACCCTCTTGCTATTTGCCCAGTTACTCTTGTGTAAAATGTTTTTACTATTGAGTTAAATTCTGGCTTAGTTTGATAGAAATAACCAACTTGCAAATCAACACCAAACAAATCTCCAATTGCATCATTAAACTGTTTATCAAAGGATAAACTCTCATTAAATGTATAAACCTTTGATATAGTCTCACGTGAATAAAAGGGTGACGCACCATAATAAATTAACTTTTTACTATTCCAATAAGGTTGTGCTTGTTCAATTTCTGTCGTACTTATAATGTCGGTAATTGAATCTATTGAGGTTAGTGTATTTTCATAAAGAGTAATTGCCTTTTCAATATCATAAGAATCCAGTTTTAAGTCATGTATATTTTGAGAGCTTTCAGGTTTAACTGATAGAGTTACCTCGTTGTTATCATCATCTTTAATTATAATTGATTGAATTACGACTGCTGATCTTGAACTCATTTTTTTTTCCTTGATAAAAGTATTTACATGAGCAGAATCAACTTTTTCAACAAAATCATCCTCTAATTCTAAAACATAGTTATACTTTTTTACAGCTGCATTTAATTCCTCAATTGTAGATTCTAAATTCTCTACAGGGATACCTTTATGCGTCAACAAAATCCAAGAATAATGATAGTCTTTTAATAAATCTGCAATCTTCTTTCTCTTAGCTGTCTCAATTTTATAAAACCCTCTCTGAACCTTTTTATTCTTAATTGGTTTAAAATATTTTCGTGTTGACCAAATTGAATGAAAATAATTAATAGAAATTTTAGCATCGGTACTACCATTATTCTCATCAAAAAAATAAATACCTTTATCTGTAGTACTAAAATCACCTTTAGCAGTAACCAGATAATGTTGTCCAGAAAAAATACCTCCACTTAAAGAAATTTTATTTTTATCTTCATTAAAAGTAGCTTCTAGTCCTTCACTAGGGCTTGTTTCACCAAGTAACAAGTAAGATAAATCTATTAAAATAAGCTTATCAAAAGAGTAGTCTGAAACTAACTTTTTCGAGGCTAATTTAACACTCACATCCTGTTCTAACTCAATATATCGATTAAAAACAAGCGTTTTATCATTCTGAGCAAATAATCCAATAGAGACGAATAGAAATAACAATTTAATTTTCATAATAGGATTGGTTATTGGTTAATATTTAAAAGTCAAAGCAAGAGCATCACACCACAACAGTCGCACTCAAAGTCAAAGACACAGGCCTATGATCACTAGTCCGTGTACTAGCATTAGAACCTGCATTGGCACGCTCAAAAACCTCATGCTCAACACGTCCGGCTTTAGCATTCACCTTAAGCGGAAAACTACCATTACATAGTGGTTGACTCATTAAAATATGATCGATAAGCAAGGGGTTTTGGCTGGCTGGTATGTTGAGAATGGGATCTCTAAAGCGAGAGGTCCATCGTAAGTCAGCGCTATAATCAAAAAGGGCATGATTAAAATACCTTTCGGCTGAGAGCACATCTCCTTGTAGGTTTTGAATGAGATCAAAAAAGAGGTACTGACTTTCAAAAAAATCTTGCCCTGGCCCATCGTTACAATCTCCCAACAGCAACATTCCTGGTGCTTCTAATTGATTGAACTTAGCCGTAATATAATGGCGAATGTTTCGGGCTTCTGTGGCTAACTTCACTCTGGCTTTTAGTGCGGTTTCTAAGTAATCTCCTTCTAAATTGCCTTGGGCATCGCGCTTTATACTGGTTAAATTAATTTTAGATTTAAGGTGTACTCCAATACATTCAATCTCTTGCCCATTATCGAGTTCGTAAATCAGTACCTGCGGATGGCGGTAATGCTTATGGTCGTCAGGTATAATTTTACCCCAATAATTCACCTGCCAGCGATCGGCTGTGATAAAGGCTTGCCAAACTGTCGGATCTTGTAAGCGACAACGTGCTGCAATAGCAGGCTTTACCAAATACCATAACCATTGGGTGCCGCGCATATGGTTACCATAATCACGATCGCGATCACCAATTTGGTCGTTATCACCTTTGAGTAAAATAGGAATCCATTCGTTTTGTAAGACTATAGCGCAAAAATCGAGAATAGCGGCTTCTCCTTTTGGCCCTTCTACCAATAAGAGGATATCGGCATCAATCTGCTGTATGGTGGTTTGTACGCGTTGCCTACGATTGAGACTATTTTGTGTGGATGGGTCTTTAATTAAATCTTTGGCGTGTTTTATATTCCAAGTAGAAATCTTTAATGACATAAGTCGTTGGTTTTAAGTTGAATTTATAATACAGTACACTGTGCCCAAATGGGGTACTATGACTATCGTGCATCAACAACGAATTATGTTAATCCTGTACCGTTAAGGGTATGGTACTTAGGGAATTGCTAGTAAGTTATAAAATATAAGCACAGCATGGTTTTAAATTAGACCAACTGTTAAAATTCTCTGTATAATACCATAAAAAGACCTTAATAAGCTACATATGAAGTGTATAGCCTAAAAACAAGTAGGCTATTGTAGCCGTTCAACTAAACCTCAACCTTGTTCCAAATCAGTTCACTATCAAGCAAAAAACTGCCGATGTAGTCAAAATTGCAATCCGTTGGCGCAATAATAGACAAAAACGGTTGCTCCTTTTTATCCCTGTACAAGTGATAGGTCTCACCCACTAGTGGCTCAAAAGTGTAACGCGCATTATACACAAGAGTGTTGTACTCTAACGACGTCATCATCTTTTCGTACTCCGCCTTTAGCTCTAAATACTTGGCTTTAATTTGCTTATTGGCCTTGTGGATGTTTCGGGTTTTCCAAGACGAATTATCCGTAACCTGTATCGCTGGCGCACCCACATTAGTGGCATACGGCATTAAGTACGCATCATAACGTTGCGTATCTTCATTAAATACAATCTGATCTGGTTTTTTCGCTTTAGACATAACGTTCAGGCTTTTTACAAAGATAAACCTCCTTTAGAGGGCATTTATAAGAAATTAATATAAAATTTTATTAAATTTAAACCTATTAATGAATCCACCTCGAATGAATTTTACAAAAAAAATAGGAGCGCTCAACCTTTTTATTTTAGCACTCTGTGCTTTAATTATTGTGGTTGCTGAATATATGTTCTTAACCGGAGATGAGCTTCATGCCATCTTTATAGGACTTTGGGTACCAACTATTTTAGGATTAGTCATCTTTATAAAACAGATCATCAATGGAGGCCAATGAAATCATTTTCTCGTTATCCATCTTTGTCTCGGTGTGTATAATCATCTGGGCAGTGTTGGTGATACGCGCGTACATCAAAATAGACCGTAACGACTAAGCACCACAAAGTGCTACAACATCTAAACGCATTGCCCTATTGCATAAGCTTCAACCTTCATGGCATTAAGCCACCAACTAGCGTCAGCGGCCAAATCCATCATAGAGGTGATTATATCAATTTAAAATCAAGCAACAAGTCTCCTTCAATAGAAGCTTGTAAATGATCTCCTTTCACATTTAAACCCGTACCACTTGCCGGAGTCCCAGTAAAAATAAGATCACCTGGCTCTAAAGTCATAAATGAAGAAACATAAGCAATAATCTCAGCAAAATTATAAATCATAAGACCGGTAGTACCTATTTGTTTTTGTTCACCGTTAATCTTTAAGTCGAAATTGATTTGACTCAAATCCGGAAAATCAGAAACAGGTTTAAAACCAGAAATAGGTGACGCACCATCAAAGCCTTTTGCCAAAGCCCAAGGACCTTTATGTTCTCTGCTGGCTGCCAACACATCTTTGGCCGTATAATCAATACCCACTGCAATTTCAGAAATATAAGACTCAGCATCAGCAAGCGCAATGTCTTTACCTTGCTTCCCTATTTTAGCCACCAACTCCAGCTCGTAAGCCAATTGATGGGTCACTTTAGGAAACGGAATGTCTTTATTACCAGTCACCAAACTAGAGTCTGGCTTCGTAAATATCGTTTGTGCTCCTGTTTTTATAGCACTAATCTCTGAGGTGTGGTTGACGTAATTTTTGCCAATGCCTATAATTTTCATGTATTTTGAATTTGATGTTTTTAATAGAATAAAGATACAATAATCTCGGCATTATGAATTGTAAAAAGCGAAAAAACAGGAAGGCCTAAAGCCATAAAAAAAGCAGACAATAGCCCAAGAATCATACAACCACTTAAAGCAGTCTACAGCCTTACAAATCATGAAAAAAAACAGTACCAACACATAAATTCAGTAACTTTACTTAAAAAACAAATGAGCGTCACTTTTAAGTTCTTGGGCTTCTTAGCAATAGTACTATATACAGGCAGTCTATGGTCGCAATCTGCTCCCATAACTATTGATGGTCTTTTTGACGATTGGAACGCCAGTTTAACCACCTACACAGATACCAGCGAATCACTGACTGGTGTAGATTTGCTAGAGCTTCAAGTCACTAATGACGATGAGTACTTATTCATTAAAATGAAAGCGAATGTAGAGTTCGATTTAACAGACGACTTAATAGCGCAACAAATAAGACTCTTTATAGACACCGACAACAATGCCAGTACTGGCTATGACATTCAACAGGGTTATGGCTCAGAACTTGGCATTATCTTCAAAGACTTATTAGCACATTACAATGTAGTACCTTATGCTGAGTTGAACTTGTCGAGCATAAAATTAAGAGCAGCACCCACAGTAACGTCTAACGAATTCGAAATCGCCATAGGCAGACATCAAATACCAGATGGCGTGCATCCTTTATTTCCGTCACCTACCATAAAAATAGTCTTAAAAAATAATGACAACTCCGATAACTTACCCAATACAGGCAGCACCTTTTCATACACCTTTGATGAGACTCCCGTAACTCCATACACACCAATAGACCTCGTTAAAGCGAACCCTGAACATATTAGACTTCTTGCCTACAACACCTTATTTAATGGGCTAGATGATGCCAATAGAGTCCAACGTTTTGAGAGTATTATTACCACCATTCAACCAGATATTATAGGGTTTACTGAATGTTGGGACACCACAGAAAATACCGTGAAATCGCTTTTAGATCTGTGGTTACCTACAGGCACTTCGCAAGGTTGGTATGTTGAAAAACTAGGTGGACTCATCACCGCATCACGATGGGAAATTATACAACAATGGCAAAGCCTCACAAGGCAATTCCCAGTGCTCATTGATTTACCAAGCTCCTACCCTACAGACCTACTGTTTACCAATGCACACTTAAATTGCTGCGATGCCGATGCAGCGCGCCAAGATCAAGCCGATCAATACGCGGCATTTATATTAGATGCCAAAGCACCAGGTGGCATTATCACCTTAGAAAATAACACTCCATTTATGTATTCTGGAGATCTGAATTTAGTAGGCTACGCACAACAATTAATCACGTTAAAAACAGGAGACATACAAAATACTGCCAACTATGGTAATGGAGCTCCTTTAGATTGGGATGATACAGATCTTACAGAACAAAATTGTTTGCAAGCCGATGAAAGAATGGGCTACACCTGGCGATCCGATGGGCAAGGTTTTCCTCCTGGTAAATTAGATTACATCATTTTTTCAGACCACACATTGTCAGCTCAAAAATCGTTTGTATTACAAACCGAAGTGATGCCCTTAGAACGCTTAACACAATACAACCTCGCTCCATTTGATACCATTAACGCATCCGATCACTTTCCGGTAGTAACCGACTTTTCTATAAATGAAAACCTAAGCACCACAACACAAGAGTTAACGGAAACGACTTTGTATCCTAACCCTACCAATGGCAGTGTAACGCTAGACTTAAAAACCACGGACCACTATCACATTCAAATTGTAAATACCTTAGGAAAAACAGTAATGACCACAGCAATCACAGCCCAATCCACACCATTAGATGTGAACGCCTTAGCTACTGGTTTCTATATCATTTACATTAAAAACAGTAAAGGACAAACCGCCACACACAAGCTGTTAAAAACCAATTAAAATCCTGAGCACTGCAGTGTCCTATAGCGCAAGGATTAAAAAACAAAGATTCATCTGTATAAATTGAAAATTATAAAATAGCTTTGCGACCTCTAAGACATCTCATAACATGACAAAAACACTACTAAGCTTGTGGCTATTACTATTAGTATGTTTTAATTTGAAAGCGCAAACACTTCTAGATAAACCAACACGTTACAAATCGATTGCAACCGTTTGGGATTTAGATAAAGAAAACAAACAAGGCACCTTTAAAATCACAGCCTACAAACCCATTTATATTGCAGCGTTTAGATGGTCCGATAGTCCTAACAGATTACCATACAGTGAAAATCCAGACTATTCCGTTACCGACGAAATTGAATACAACAGCTTAGAAGCCAAATTCCAGTTGAGTTTTAAAACCAAAATAGCCGAATCAATTTTGTTTGGCGAAGGCGATTTATGGATTGGCTATACCCAAGTCGCACATTGGCAGATTTTCAATACCGATATTTCAAGAGCCTTCAGAGAACTCAACTATGAACCCGAATTGATTTTCACCTACCCTCTAAACCTAACCTTTGCTGGTTTTAATATAAAAATGGCAAGTGTGAGTTTTA
Organism: Winogradskyella eximia; assembly: GCF_003386165.1. Classification (GTDB taxonomy): domain Bacteria; phylum Bacteroidota; class Bacteroidia; order Flavobacteriales; family Flavobacteriaceae; genus Winogradskyella; species Winogradskyella eximia. Next base: position 51,665 of record NZ_QRDV01000008.1, read on the forward strand.
ATCACCAATCTAACGGTAGAGATTTACCACGCTCACGCAGCTGGAACAGAGTCGTCTTTAAATTGGCTATGGAAAGCAAAAACCTAACCCTACTACTCACCCCTTGGATTAGAATACCAGATAGCGAAGACGAAAACCCATTAATCACAAGTTATATTGGTAAAGGCAGCGTCACCGCCATTTACAAACTCAAGCAACATACGTTTTATGCCATTGGCACCAATTCATTTGCACTAAAGGACAACCACGGCAGCATTCAATTTAACTACCTCTATCCCATCAGCCAAAACTTAAATATACATGCCCAATTCTTTTCGGGCTACGGAGAAACCCTAATAGACTACAACCATTACCAAAACACCATAGGCCTAGGCATCTCTTTCGCCAATTGGTAACCCAAAAACCACCAACTAAAACTACCAAACACCAGCATTAGCATTAGCATTAGGATTGGCATTAAACACATACGTCAGTCATAACCACATACGTCAGTTCGAGTGTTTATGTATTCAAAGTGCAACGACGAATACATAAATGTATCGAGAACCAACCAAAAACCAAACACCAAAAACCAAAAACCAAAAACCAACCACCAAAAACCAACCACCAACAACCAAACACTAACAAACTATTAACGAAGTTAAAACACACCACATTAAAAATAAGATTAATTTTGACGGCTTAATTGGTTAAGCAAGCAGTACATTAATGGGAAAAGCAAATAAAAATAACTGGAGAAAAGCACTAAAATGGGCTTTAGCACTATTAGGATTACTAATAGTAAGTCTATTTGCGATTCCTTCAATGTTTAATGATATCATTTCTAATGAAATAAAAAAAGGCATCAATAGTAATCTAACCACCAAACTGCAGTTTAAAGACTCTAACATTTCATTCTTCAATCATTTCCCTGCACTAACCTTTTCATTTGAAGAAGTCAGTTTAGCCAGCACCAAACCCTTTGAAAAAGACACCTTAATTAATGCGAAAGAATTAGGATTTGGAGTCAATGTCTTCAAACTCATCTTTTCAGATAAAGTGGTAGTCAACCAAACCTACCTCACCGATTGTAATATCTATCTCATTAAAGATGCCTTTGGCAGAACAAATTACGATGTTTACAAAGCAACGGATACCACTGCAGTCGCCAAAGACACTACAGCATCAGGCTTAAATCTTAACCTCAAACGATTACAACTAGACAATGCGTCTATACATTACATAGACAATGCCAACGGTTTAACCATAAGCTCTCATGGTCTTAATTACAATGGTAGAGGTGGCATTGTGGATGGCAAATTAGAATTGGGCTCGCGCTTAGATGTCACCAGTGTAGATGTCACGTTTAATCATACCGATTATTTAAATGGCAAAAAAATAAAAGCCAGATCCTTCACCATTTATGATTCCGAAAACTTGTCGGTGGCCTTAGATAAGAATACCATTTCTTTAAATGATTTGAAAGTGAATTTTAACGGCAACCTAGATGTGTTTGAAAACGGAGTCGCTTACAATTTACATTTTAAAACTGAAGATGGCACCCTAGAAAAAGTAATGACTGCCTTACCACCAAAGTATGCCGAATGGTCCAAAGAGGTCACCCTTAAAGGAGATTTAGAGGCGAAGTTGCAACTGGCTGGTTTTTCAGGCATCGTGCCAGAAGCTGCTGCTGTAAATAAGATGGACTTGGAGGTTTCCATTGCAAATGGTACCGTAAAACATCACAAAGCCGAAGAAGCCTTAGAGAACCTATACCTAAAGTTTAAAGGAGATATCACCAATGAGCGGTTCAATGTAAAAGTAGATACTTTAGATTTCACACTGAACGAGGAGCGGACGCATGGTCATGCATACATCAACGGTAAAGCGGATTCATTATATGTGAAGTCAGCCATTAAATCGCATCTCAACCTGAATATCCTTAACCAAACTCTAAATTTACCAGACCTTAGTTTTAATGGTATTTTGGTAGCAGACATCAATACAGATGGTATTTACCAACCACAGACATCTAGGTTACCTAAAACCAACGGCATATTGAAATTAACCGATGGATCTCTACAAACTTCCGGACATCCAGAACCTATAAAAGCGATTGAATTAGATGCCATTATAGAAAACAATGGAGAAACATACGACGCATCTACCTTAACTATTAAAGCCTTAAACTTTAGTTTTCTGAATAATCAATTTACCAGCGCTGCCTTTTTTAAGAATTTTGACCAACCGGAATACGACATAACAGGAAAGGGCACTATCGATTTCACAGCACTAAATGAAGTCATTGCATTACCATTAGCCATAACCAACGGCCAACTTACGGCAGACGCACATTTAAAAGGACAAGTGAATAAGCCACAAAGTAAAAATACCAATAGTGGTACGCTAAGCCTGAAAGACCTTGCCTTTACAACCGATGTGCTACAATATCCTGTAGAGATCAGCGAAGGTCAATTTTTATTTCTAAATGATAAAATGGCCTTTACCAATCTAACGGTGAAACATCAATCTTCGGATGTAGTTATGGATGGGTATTTTCAAAATTATCTCAACTACGCTTTATTATCTGAAGGGGTCTTGCAAGGAGATGTACAACTAAAAGCTCCTAAAATAGATATCACAGAATTCTTTCCAAAAGAAGAACAATTAAGCTCCCAAACGGACAGCATCACCAATACAAATACCATTGAAAATGTAGTAAGTGGTGTAATGCAAATCCCTAAAAACCTAGACCTAGCAATTAAAGTAAATATAGATAGCCTAAACTACAACACCCTTATCATCACAAGGCTCTCTGGAGATTTAGGACTAAAAGACCAAGGGCTCTTCTTAAAAAACAGCACCTTAAACATGGTAGAAGGGAGTGCTAAAATTGAAGGCTTCTACCAACCGACATCACTTAAAGAAGCCTTATTTTCTTTAAATTTAGATGCCAAAAATTTAAATATTGAAAAAGGGTACAACAGCATGGAGCTATTTAAAGAATTAGCACCTGCTGCTGCCCAAGCTTCGGGTAGCGTTTCTATAGACTACGACATCGCAGGCGTTTTAGATGACACCATGCTACCAGTAATGCCATCTTTAAAAGGCAAAGGCACTTTAAAGGTGCACAACGTGCAATTTGAGGGGTATAAACTCATGGGTAAAGTCTCTGAAAAATCAGGATTCGACGCCTTAAATGACCCTAAAATTTCTGAGATCACCATTAATTCTACGGTAAACAATAATGTGTTAGACATAGAACGTTTTAAATTTAAAGTGAGCCCTTTTAGATTAAGAGCCGAAGGGCAAACCACATTAGATGGTAATCTCAGTCTTAAAATGCGTATTGGACTACCACCTTTGGGACTCATTGGCATTCCTGTGGTTATTGAAGGCACCAGTGAAGATTTTAATGTAAAATTAGGGAAACAATCAAAAGACCTTAATGACGAAACCACAGAAGCCAACACCATTAATACCGAATTAGAAGACCTCAACAAACGAAAAGAGGCCCTAAGAAACAGTGAATCCACCAACAAAATAAACACCTTACAACAAGACATCAACCAAATAAAATCAGACAGTCTAAAAACAAAAGAATAAACAACCAACATAAAACCAAAAACCAACAACCAACAACCAAACACCAACAACCAAAAACCAACAACCAACCAAGTCAGTTCGAGTGTTTATGTATTCAAAGTGAAACGAAGAATACATAAATGTATCGAGAACCTCTCTAAAACCAACAACTAAACACCAAAAACCAACAACCAACAACCAACCACGTCAGTCATAACCACCAACGTCAGTTCGAGTGTTTATGTATTCAAAGTGTAACGAAGAATACATAAATGTATCGAGAACCTCTCTAAAACCTAACCAACAACCAAAAACCAAAAACCACCAACGTCAGTTCAAGTATTTTGCCTTTCAAAGTAAAACGAAGAAAGACAAAATGTATCGAGAACCAACACAAAACCAACAACCAAAAACCAACAACCAACCACATCAGTCATAACCACGTCAGTCATAACCAACAACGTCAGTTCGAGTGTTTTGTCTTTCAAAGTGAAACGAAGAAAGACAAAATGTATCGAGAACCAACATAACACCAAAAACCAACAACCAAAAACCACCAACTACCAACCAAAAACCATACTCGGGTCATAACCGCATCATAGCCGGGTCATAGTCGGGTCATAGTCGGGTGAAACCCTGTTTTTTCCTACAACAAAACCAGTTCACCAACCACCAAGCGACCTCAATAACGCCAACCACATCAACCTCAGTTCAAATGATTTTAGCCGTAACCAAAATTAGCGGCATAATTTGTACCTTTGCAACTTTGCTAAAAACAACAGGAGGATAAAACCAAATATGAGCCAATTCAACGATTCAATTGAAGTTAAAGGAGCGCGCGTTCACAACCTAAAAAACATAGACGTTACTATCCCTAGAGACAAACTAGTGGTAATAACAGGCTTGTCTGGTAGTGGAAAGTCGTCCTTGGCTTTCGATACCATTTACGCAGAAGGACAACGTCGCTATATCGAAACCTTTTCGGCATACGCACGTCAGTTTCTTGGTAGTTTGGAGCGTCCAGATGTGGATAAAATCGACGGCCTCTCTCCTGTGATTGCTATAGAACAAAAAACCACAAGCAAATCGCCAAGGTCTACAGTAGGTACCATTACCGAAATCTATGACTTTCTGCGTTTACTCTACGCAAGAGCCGCAGATGCCTACAGTTACGAAACTGGCGAGCAAATGGTAAGCTACAACGACGAGCAAATTAAAGACCTGATACTAGAATCCTACCAAGGCAAACGGATTAATATTTTATCGCCCGTAATACGCTCAAGAAAAGGACATTATCGCGAATTATTTGAACAGATTGCCAAACAAGGCTTTGTTAAAGTAAGAACCGATGGCGAAATTGTAGATATCGAAAAGGGCATGAAACTAGACCGTTACAAAACCCACGATATCGAAATTGTTATTGATAGACTAAAAATTGATAACACCGAAAACGATGAAAAACGCTTAATGGAAAGCATCAATACAGCCATGTATCATGGTGAAGACGTATTGATGGTCATTGATCAAGACACTAATGAACCTCGCTTCTTTAGCCGGAATCTAATGTGTCCATCTTCTGGTATTTCCTACCCTAACCCTGAACCTAATAACTTCTCCTTTAACTCACCAAAAGGAGCTTGTCCTAACTGTAATGGTATTGGGGAATTGTATGTAGTGAACGCCAATAAATTAGTGCCAGATGAATTTCTTTCTATTAAAAATGGAGCGCTTGCACCACATGGACCACAAAAGAAAAGCTGGATTTTTAAACAGTTTGAAACCATAGCACAACGCTTTGAGTTCTCTTTAAACGACCCTTGGAAAGACATTCCGGAAGACGCCAAACAAATTATCCTTTATGGTGGTAAAGACAAGTTTACCGTAGAAAGTAAATTACTAGGCGTTACTAGAGACTATAAAATAGACTTTGAAGGCGTTGCTAATTTTATCGAAACTCAGTACAATTCAGATTCCACATCCTTAACACGTTGGGCCAAAGAATATATGGACAATGTAGAATGTCCTGTTTGTGAAGGCTCACGCTTACGCAAAGAGTCACTTTATTTTAAAGTGGATGGCAAAAGTATTGCAGACTTAGTAAAAATGGATGTGATAGAATTAGGAGAATGGCTAGATGGTTTAATAGACCGTTTATCAAACAAACAACAACAAATCTCTGCCGAAATTATAAAAGAAATTAGAAGTCGTGTGCAGTTTTTGCTTGATGTAGGTCTTACCTACCTCAGCCTAAACCGAAGTTCTAAATCCCTTTCTGGCGGTGAAGCACAGCGTATAAGGCTAGCCACGCAAATTGGCTCGCAATTAGTAGGTGTGCTCTATATTTTAGATGAACCAAGTATTGGTTTACACCAACGTGATAATGAAAAGCTGATTAACTCTTTAATCTCTTTGAGAGATGTTGGGAATTCTGTGATAGTCGTTGAACACGACAAAGACATGATAGAACGCGCCGACCATGTGATAGATATCGGTCCTTTTGCAGGAAAGCATGGAGGAGAAATTATCAGTGAAGGTACACCTAAAGCCTTACTAAAGCAACACACATTAACAGCAGCATATCTTAATGGTGAAAAGACTATTGAAATCCCTAAAACACGACGGAAAGGTAACGGTAAAAAACTAGTTTTAAAGGGTTGCACAGGCAATAATTTAAAGAATGTAGATATAGAATTACCCTTAGGCCAAATGATTGGTATTACTGGAGTTTCAGGGAGTGGTAAATCGACCTTAATTAACGAAACCCTCTATCCAATTCTTAACGCCCATTATTTTAATGGAGTTAAAGTCCCAATGCCTTATAAAAGCATTAAAGGTTTAGAGCATTTAGATAAAGTGATTGATATTAACCAATCCCCTATTGGGCGTACGCCTAGAAGTAATCCAGCGACCTACACCAAGACTTTTGATGAAATTAGAAGCTTGTTTGCTAAGATTCCAGAAGCCATGATTCGTGGTTACAAGCCAGGACGCTTTAGTTTCAATGTTAAAGGAGGCCGTTGTGAAACCTGTCAAGGAGGTGGATTACGTGTAATTGAAATGAATTTCTTACCAGACGTATACGTAGAATGTGAAACCTGCCAAGGAAAACGTTTTAACAGAGAGACTTTAGAGATTCGTTACAAAGGCAAATCAATCAGTGATGTCTTAAATATGACGATTGAAGAAGCCGTTGATTTCTTTGAAAATATACCTAAGATTCACCGAAAGTTAAAAACTATAAAAGATGTTGGCTTAGGTTACATTACACTAGGGCAACAATCTACCACACTTTCTGGTGGTGAAGCGCAACGTATCAAATTAGCAACAGAATTAAGTAAACGCGATACAGGAAACACTTTTTACATCTTGGATGAACCAACTACAGGTTTACACTTTGAAGATATTAGAGTCCTCATGAAAGTCCTTAACAAATTAGCTGATAAAGGCAATACTGTTTTAATTATAGAGCATAACCTCGATGTAATAAAAACCGTAGACTATATTATTGATATCGGTTACGAAGGTGGAAAAGGAGGCGGACAAGTGGTCGCTAAAGGTACACCAGAGCAAATTATTAAAGACAAAAAGAGTTACACTGCTAAATTTCTAAAGAAGGAATTGGCTTAATTTCTTACAAAACGTAAGAATGCTAACTCATTTCATTAAGATCTTAACGGGTAAGATGAAAGACAAATGATATCCCGATTTAATTTTCTAAATTGTTTTAACTAACAATTAAAAAATCTAAAATCATGAAAAGTATTCTTTGGCTTGTCGCAGTAATTTGCATCGTTATGTGGTTATTAGGACTTCTCAACATTATCCCAGGAATGAGTAGCAGCAGTCTAATTCATATTTTATTAGTCATTGCTATAGTCGTTATATTATATAATATTATTTCTGGAAGAAAACCGTTGTAACCACCTAAACCTCTAAAAAATAAGCGTAGCGATTTTAAATTTCTACGCTTATTTTTTTACTAATTACCAAATAATCTGCTCATTTTAGCTTAAATTTGGAGGTCTAAAATGAGACAAAGCCATATTAACGTATGGCTTTTATAATGCTATAATAAATTATTAAAAATAGATATGCATAGAGAAAGTAAAAATAAAGGCTGGAATGAAATAAAAACAAATGACTCTTGGGCGATTTTCAAGATTATGGGTGAGTTTGTAAGTGGTTACGAGAAACTCAGTAAAATAGGACCTTGTGTTTCTATTTTTGGATCAGCCAGAACAAAACCAGGTCATAAATTTTATAAATTAGCTGAAGAAGTTGCCACTAAAATTGTAGATCACGGTTATGGAGTTATTACAGGAGGTGGACCAGGTATTATGGAAGCCGGTAACAAAGGAGCACATATTGCAGGCGGAACTTCAGTAGGACTAAACATTGAATTGCCTTTTGAACAACATGATAATCCATACATTGATAGTGATAAGAGTTTAGATTTTGATTACTTCTTTGTACGTAAAGTAATGTTTGTAAAATATTCTCAAGGTTTTGTAGTAATGCCAGGAGGCTTTGGAACATTAGATGAATTATTTGAAGCTATCACCTTAATACAAACGCACAAAATTGAAGTTTTCCCTATTATTTTAGTGGGCACTGAATTTTGGGGTGGACTCATGGATTGGGTAAAATCTACATTGCTTGATGCTGGTAACATTAGCGAAAAAGATTTAGACCTTATTCATTTGGTTGATACTGGAGATGAGGTTATTGAGATACTTAACGACTTTTATAAAGAATACGATCTTAGTCCAAATTTCTAAGAAAAACCATTTTTTTAATTCACTGCTATGAAAAAGAAAATTCTTGGTTTTTTCACGTTATTTCTATTCACATTTTCAACTGTTTCTGCACAAGAAACAGTTAAAGTGATGTTTTATAATTTATTAAACTATCCTTTAGAAAATGCTGTACCTAATAGAATTAATGACTTAGCATACATACTTAATGACTACAAACCCGATTTGTTTTTGGTATGCGAATTAAATAATATCTCAGGAGCAATTGATGTATTTAATACTACAAAAACGGCTATTCACAGCAATTTTGAAATGGCTACTTATGTTTCTAATACGTCTGATGATACTTTTGGTGACCAAAATGATTTGCAAAATTTATTGTATTACGATAGCACAAAATTCAGTTTACAAGAAGAAATTATTGTACCCACGTATTTAAGGGATTTTAATGTTTATCGTTTACAACTGAATACAATAGACCAAGCCACTAATCCCATAGAATTATACGTTATTGTTTGTCATTTAAAAGCGTCGAGTGGTACTGCAAATGCACAAAAACGATTTGAAATGGTTCTGGATTTAGAAACTTACTTAGATACATTACCTGCTGATACCAATGTGTTATTAGGTGGTGATTTTAATGTTTATACAGGAAGTGAAGCCGCTTTTCAAACCTTATTAAGTGACAACAATACTATTACGTTTTTAGATCCACCAAACCGTGTTGGTAGCTGGCACAACAACTCTAGTTATGTTGATGTGTTTTCACAATCTACAAGAACACAAACAGGCATGGGAGGCACCACGGGAGGTTTTGATGATCGTTTCGATTTTATATTAACATCTGAAGACATGATGAGTTCGGCCAATTTGACCTATGTGCCAGAATCATATCGCGTTTATGGCAATAATGGCTTAACTTCTTGTTGGAATAAATCTATAAATTCTTCGGAATGTGAAACCACAGGCTCACAATTTTCGTATACATTAAGAAATCATTTACACAATTTTAGCGACCATCTTCCCGTTACACTGTCATTAGAAACGGATGCCACTTTTTTAAGTGTTGAAGATTTTGATATTTCATCTCGCACTATTAGTTTAGAAACTACGATAATCAATCATAGTCTTATTGTTAATGTCAATACTAGTATATTTCAAAACGAGCGCTTAAATATCTATAATAGTCTAGGGCAAGCTGTAAAAACATTGCAAATGAATGCTGATACTAAACAATATTTTAACGTTTCAGATTTAGAAAATGGTCTCTATTTTTTAAGCGTCACATCTATTAATGTTAACCCTTTAAAATTCATTATCTCTAATTGAATAAAAATCTAATCACAGCAGCGCTTTTATTTGTTTTTTGCTACACTATGGTGGCTCAAAATGCTATGGAAATTAATGCTACTGTGAAAGTAGAATCAAAAACTATAATTGTTGAGCAAACCATTGTTTATAAAAACGAGTCTAATACCGTTTTAAAAGACATTTATCTTAACGATTGGAATAATAGTTATTCTACCAAATCCACGCCATTAGCCAAACGTTTTGAAGAAGAATTTAGTACAAAATTCCATTTAGCAAAAAGTGAACAACGTGGTTTTACTGTTATCACTTCTATTAAAAATGAGAATAACACTCCTTTACAGCACCAACGCTTAAAGGATCATATTGATGTGATTAAAGTAACCTTAGAAACACCTTTACAACCCAATGCCTCATATTCCATAAAACTTAACTACCAACTCTTAATACCAGATGCTACATTTACAGGTTATGGCTTTTCTAAAACAAATGATTTTGATTTAAAGTATTGGTACATTACACCTGCCGTTTATGATGGTCAATGGCAATATTACAGCAATAAGAACTTAGATGATTTATTTGTACCTAAGTCCGATGTTATTTTAAGAATCACCCATCCAAGAAATTATAAAGTCTCTTCAGAATTAGATTTTAATGCTGCAAATTCCAATAAGGAAGACAAAACACAAACCACCATACTTAGTGGTAAAGACCGTATTGACACGTACTTATCGTTAAAAAAATTACCCAAATACAATTTTGTACAGACCGATGATTTTATTTTAATTTCTAACATTAGCGAAAAAGGACTACAAGGTCCAGCAAAAGCATTACTAACGGATAGAGTCACTCGCTATCTCACCAAACACCTAGGCACTTATCCGCATAAGCAATTATTGGTTTCTTCTATTGATTATCAAAAAAATCCGCTTTATGGGCTTAATCAATTACCAGCCTTTTTCCGTCCGTTTCCTAATGATTTTCAATATGAATTAAAATTAGTAAAAACGGCTTTAAAGAAATATATAGATAATATTCTGTTGCTGAACCCAAGAAAAGAACATTGGTTAAGCGAAGGGCTTCAAATTTATTATCTCATTAAATATGTTGAAGAATACTATCCAGACATGAAGCTTATTGGGACTTTAGCAGATATTTGGGGTATTAAAGCGTTTCATGCTGCAGATTTAAAATTTAACTTTCAGTACTTTCTGTATTCCATGGAAGTTGCGAGAAAAAATATTGATCAACCATTAACAACCTCAAAAGATTCTTTAACAAAGTTTAATGCCAATATTGCGGTAAAATACAAAGCAGGTGTTGGTCTTAACTACTTAGATCAATTTACTGAAGACATTGAATTACCTCAATTGATTACCGAATTCTTACAAGATAATCAGCTAAAATCGATAACTATTAGTGATTTTGAATCTTATATCACTTCCAAAACTAAAAAAGATATTCGTTGGTTTTTCACCGATTACGTTAATACAAGAAAGAAGATAGATTTTAAAATTAAATCTATAAAAACCATTGGTGATTCTTTACAACTCACAATAAAAAACAAAAGAGATAATGCCATGCCAATTTCTCTTTATAAATTACAAAACGATTCGGTTACAGACCATTTATGGATGGAAAACATAAAAGGAACCAAAACGATTATGTTACCTAAGGACAACACTGAAAAGTTTTCTTTAGATTATGATAATGTAATTCCAGAATTTAATCAACGTGACAATTTTAAAGCCATAAAAGGCTCGTTTCTAAAAGACAAGCCCTTACAAATTAGATTACTTAAAGATTTTGAAGACCCTAATTATAATCAGATTTTCTTTATGCCTTTGGTTGAGTTTAATAATATCTATGATGGGTTAACACTTGGATCTAAGATGTATAATAAAACCATGTTGAGAAAACGTTTAAACTATCGCATTTCTCCTCAATATGCTACAAAATCTAGAGCATTAACAGGATCTACATCTGTTTATTACACGCATAACATTGAAAATAAAAAACTCTATGATATTACATATGGCCTTGCTGCAAGCTATGAATCCTTTGCAAGTGATGCCTTTTTTACTAGAATAAGACCTTCACTTTCTTTTAATTTTAGAGATGACTCCGATTTTAGATCTAATCAACGAGATCAAATCATGGCGAGATATGTCAGTATTAAAAGAGAATTAGGAAAAGATGCCACTGTACTTATAGATGAACCAGACTATGGCGTTTTTAATTTAAGGTATACACATTCTAATCCTGGTATAATTAATTATTCTAAGTTTAATACAGACCTTCAGATTGCTGATAAATTCAGTAAAATATCTTTTAATTATGAATTTAGAGAGCTGACCAAAAATAATAGAAATATCAATTTTAGATTTTTTGCAGGCTACTTTTTAGAAAATAATTCTGATCCTGGTTCTAATTATTTTAGCTTTGCTTTAGATAGACCAACTGATTATCTTTTCGATTTTAACTATTTAGGACGTTCGGAGTCTGCTGGCTTATTTAGTCAACAAATAATTATTGCAGAAGGTGGTTTTAAATCGAAATTAGACACACCTTTTGCCAACCAATGGATGACCACAGCTAATTTTAGCACCTCTATTTGGAGGTACATTCAGTTTTATGGTGATGTTGGTTTGGTAAAAAACAAATATCAAAATGCCAAATTTCTTTATGATTCAGGTATACGCTTAAATCTAGTAGAAGACTATTTTGAAATCTATTTCCCTATGTATTCTAACCTTGGTTGGGAAGTTGGAGAGCAAAATTATGACCAACGCATTCGCTTTATGTTTACTGTAGACCCCAATGTTCTTTTAGGTCTTTTTAGAAGAAAATGGTATTAGCAAATTCTTATTGAAAAGTTAAAAATTCAATTTTATTTGAAATATTATCAGCATTAATGATGTTTTATTAAGAATAACTCAACATTATAACATCAAACCCTCTTGTGTAAAATTTATATTTTTTGTACTTTTGTTAGGCTAAAAATGCGCCTACATGAAGACGAACCTTAACACAAAAACAGAGATTACATTTGAAGATTTTAAAGCTGAAGTCTTAAACGATTACAAACTCGCTGTGACTAGTCGTGAATGTAGTTTACTAGGACGTAGAGAAGTTTTAACAGGTAAAGCCAAATTTGGTATTTTTGGAGACGGAAAAGAAATTCCGCAAATTGCTTGGGCAAAAGCCTTTGAAAATGGTGATTTTAGATCTGGATATTATAGAGATCAAACCTTTATGATGGCTATTGGTGAATTAACAATTGAGCAATTTTTTGCTGGATTGTATGCCAATACCGATTTAAAAGAAGAGCCTATGTCTGCTGGTCGCCAAATGGGTGGACACTTTGCAACGCATAGTTTAGATGCCAATGGTAATTGGAAAAATTTAACAGAACAAAAAAATTCTAGTGCAGATATTTCACCAACTGCTGGGCAAATGCCTAGACTTTTAGGTTTAGCACAAGCCTCAAAAATATACAGACATGTAGAAGGTATTGATACCACTAACTTCTCTAACTCTGGAAACGAAATTGCTTGGGGAACTATTGGAAACGCCAGTACAAGCGAAGGTTTATTTTTTGAAACCATAAATGCAGCAGGTGTTTTACAAGTACCAATGGTGATTAGTATTTGGGATGACAATTATGGTATCTCAGTACATGCAAGACACCAAACTACCAAAGAAAATATATCAGAAATACTAAAAGGTTTTCAACGTAACGAACACGATAAAGGCTATGAAATCTTTAGGGTTGATGGTTGGAATTATCCTGAATTAATGGATACTTACCAACGTGCTGCAAAAGTATCTCGAAAAGAGCATATTCCTGTAATGATTCATGTTCAAGAATTAACTCAACCACAAGGCCATTCAACTTCTGGTTCTCATGAACGTTACAAGAACAAAGAACGTTTGGCTTGGGAAGCAGAATACGATTGTAATGTTCAAATGCGTAAGTGGATTATTGAAAATAATATTGCTACGGACGAAGAACTCACAGCTGCTGAACGCGAAATTAAAAAAGCCGTTAGAGAAGGTAAAAAAGCAGCATGGTCAGCATTTATTAATCCTATTTTTTCAGAATCTAAAGAGGCTATTAATTTACTAGATCAATTGGCATCTACCAGTCCAAATGGAGTGTTTATTAGAAAATTAAAACATGATTTAGAATCTATAGATGAGCCTTTAAGAAGAGATTTACTTTCTGCAACTCGTAAGGCGTTACGTTATGTCGTATCAGAATCGTCTGCAGCAAAAACAAATCTTCAGAATTGGATAACAAATTATATTGATTTAATACAACCAAAGTATAGTTCTCATTTACATAGTGAGTCTCAATTAAATGCTTTAAACCAAACTGAAATCAAACCAACTTACGATGCTAATGCAGAGGAAGTTGATGGACGTGTTGTTTTAAGAGAAAATTTTGATGCGATTTTTGGCAAGTATCCAGAAGCATTAATTTTTGGAGAAGATGCTGGTTACATAGGTGATGTTAATCAAGGTTTAGAAGGACTTCAAGAAAAATACGGAGAACTTAGAGTTTCAGACACAGGTATTAGAGAAGCCACCATCATTGGTCAAGGTATAGGAATGGCAATGCGTGGCTTACGTCCTATTGCAGAAATCCAATACTTAGATTATATTATGTATGCGCTTCAAATAATGAGTGATGATTTGGCTACAGTTCAATACAGAACTAAAGGTCGCCAAAAAGCACCATTAATTGTAAGAACACGTGGCCATAGATTAGAAGGTATTTGGCACTCTGGCTCTCAAATGGGAGGTATTATAAATTTAATTAGAGGCATCCATGTTTTAGTACCAAGAAACATGACCAAAGCTGCTGGTTTTTATAATACACTATTAGAAAGTGACGAACCTGCATTAGTTGTTGAATGCTTAAACGGATACCGACTTAAAGAAAAACTACCAAATAATATTGGTGATTTTAAAACTCCTATTGGTGTTGTAGAAACCATTAGAGAAGGAGAGGATATTACTTTAGTGTCTTACGGTTCTACGTTGCGTTTGGTAGAACAAGCGGCAAAAGAACTACAAGAAGTTGGTATTGATGCCGAAATTATTGACGTTCAATCTTTACTACCATTAGATTTAAACCATGATATTGTAAAGAGTATTGCCAAAACAAATAGAGTAATGGTTATTGACGAAGATGTAAAAGGTGGTGCTTCGGCATATATTTTAGATCAAATATTAAATGAGCAAAATGCGTTTGAATATTTAGATAGCCAACCAAAAACATTGGCAGCTAAACCACACCGACCAGCTTATGGTACTGATGGTGATTATTTTTCAAAACCATCTGTAGAAGATATTTTTGAGGCTATTTATGATGTTATGCATGAATTGAGTCCTGATAATTATCCTAAATTGAGATAATAATTTATACATACATTAAATTCTTAGTTATTTCAAATTTAAAAACCATATAGAGAGGGCAATTGCCCTCTTTTTTTTCGTTTAATTTGTTTAACATGAGTTGCACATTGTTTGTCTAAATTTGTTGCAAACAATTGATTATTTAAAGAATTTAGAGAAAACTTTTTAAATTTATAACTTATGAAAACAAGAGGAGTACTATTAATTTTAAGTGTTTTACTTTTTAGTTCTTGCATTGTAAAATCGCTTCAACCATTTTATATTAAAAGCAGTCTAAAATTTAATAAGGACTTATTAGGTGAATGGACAGATCATAAAGAAGGACAATGGACCGTAGAATCGTTCCAATCAAAGTTTGAAGAAGATCAAAAGGAAGGCATAAAACTCTCTGAAGACGACAAATTAGCATACGACACCTATAAAGATGGTTATATCGTTACTTACATCAAAAATGAAAAAGAAGCCGTTTTTATAGCCATGCCTTTTAAGATTGAAAACCAATATTTCTTAGACTTTATACCTATAAACATTGAAGATGAAGAAATAAACAGTTTAGCTGCAGAGCATTTACTAAAAACCCACTCAGTAGCAAAACTAGATTTTACTACTGACAAAAACGTAATGTTTTCATGGCTTAGTGAGGAACGTATAAAAGATATCTTCAAGGAAAACAAAATACGATTAAAGCACGAAAGTATTGGTCCAGAACAAACACTATTGCTTACAGCGACCTCTGAAGAACTGTATCGTTTTTTAAAAAAGTATCTAAACGCTGATATTGAAAATAAGTGGAAAGAATCGGATCAAATAGCACTAACAAGAGCAAATGCAAAACCTTAACTTTAATACCATATTAAAATCTAATTACCACAGGCCATTGCGTTTTAATAGTGTACTGTGGTTGTTTGCATTTGTAATCTTACTGTTTATTTTTTCAAAAGGCCAATTGCCAATACGTGTAGATTTTGCTTATACTTTAACTTTCTTAACAGCACTAGCAATACCTGTTTTAATTAATTTTTACGTTTTAATACCTAATTACCTCAAGCAAGAAAAATACCTTATTTACAGTGTTACATTTATAATAAATCTAGTTGTCTTTGCCACTCTCAGTTCATGGCTCTTACAGCCTATTTTAGATGTCCTATTTCCGAGTTATTTTTTTATATCCTATGTGTCTCACAAGAATATATATTTAGTATTCATAATCTTTTTAGTAGCCACAAGCTTACTTAAACTTACTGAAGATTGGTTTTACTTTAACAAAAACCAAAATCAACTGCTTAAAATTAAAAATCAACATATTGAAACACAACTTTCAACTTTAAGAGCCCAATTAAATCCACATTTTCTATTTAATTCATTAAATGTTATTTATGCTTTAGCTTTAGAAAAAAAAGATGGTATAACAGAGGCCATTGTTCAGCTTTCAGATATTTTACGTTATGTTATCTACGATTCAAATACCAAACGTGTTAGTTTAAAAGACGAAATCGCTTTACTGAAAAACTACATTTCATTTCAAAATCATCGTATAGAATTACCAGTTTCTACACAGTTAAATATTGATATTGAAGATGAAAATTTCAAAATATACCCAATGTTACTTTTGCCTTTACTAGAAAACAGCTATAAACACGGAATTATAGCAGGAGAAATTAACTCACCTATAAAAATAGCACTATCTCAAAAAGGTCACCAATTTATATTTACGATAGAAAACACTAATTTAGACACAAGCAATCAATTAGAAGACAAACATTCTGGAGTGGGTTTAGAAAATTTAAAAAATAACTTAAATTTAGTCTACCCAAACAAGCATCAGTTTCAAACTAAATTACAAAACGAAGTTTTTAAAGTTCTATTAACTATTAGTAATGAAAAATAAAACACGTATAAGCTGTATAATAGTAGACGACGAACCTTCTTCGCAACGTGTTCTAAAATATTTTATAGATGAAACTACCGTATTAGACCTAAAAGCCACCTGCAGTAATACCGCTGAAGCTTTTAAGTTTTTGCAATTAAATAACACTATAGATCTGCTCTTTTTGGATATTAATATGCCCAAGCAAACGGGTTTAGACTTTTATAAATCCCTAAAGAATCCGCCTGAAGTTATCTTTACCACAGCCTACTCTCAATATGCTGTAGATGGTTTTGAAGTTAATGCTATTGATTACTTATTAAAACCAATAGCTTACGAAAGGTTTTTAATGGCCATAAATAAGGTTATTAAAAATAAAATGACTACCGACAATGATTTCCTGATCTTAAAAGAAAACAAAGTATTACACAAGGTTTTTTATACCGATATCCAATATATTGAAGCTTTTGGAGATTACGTTAAAGTACATACTATAGAAAAAACAATTGTTACGCATAGTACATTCTCAAAATTTATGAGCTCCTTACCTGATAATTTTCTGCGTATTCATAAATCATTTTGCATTAACTTGAATAAAATGAATCGTCTTTCTGGCAATCAAATTACAATAGATACACATACAATTCCTATTGGCCAGACCTACAAGGATTCTGTTTTAAAAGTTCTAAATTTACATCATGAAAATTGAATCTATAGTTACCATAAAAAAGGAATTAAAACACCTTACTCAAGAAGAGCTTTTAGAGCTGTGTTTACGATTAGGTAAATTTAAAAAAGAGAATAAAGCCCTACTCACCTATTTATTATTTGAATCTC
This sequence comes from Winogradskyella eximia, assembly GCF_003386165.1. Taxonomy (GTDB): domain Bacteria; phylum Bacteroidota; class Bacteroidia; order Flavobacteriales; family Flavobacteriaceae; genus Winogradskyella; species Winogradskyella eximia. The sequence goes on from NZ_QRDV01000008.1 coordinate 69,419, forward strand.
ACGATGAAGATGGTTATATAGCTAGTGTAAAAGCAAGTTTAGACGAACTTTTTAAAGGCATTAATACCGATAGTTACTTCTATATGAAGAAAACGATTAGAAAAATCCTAAGAGAAATTCGCGTGTATAGTCGCTATTCTTTAAAGAAAACTACAGAAGTAGAGCTTCTACTCTATTTTTGTGAGCAAATGAATACATTAAAACCCTCAATACATAGAAATACTACACTGAGTAATCTTTATGACAGACAAGTGCTTTCTATTAAGAAAAAGATTAAAGTATTACACGAGGATTTACAGTATGATTATAATTTGCAATTAGAAGCCCTAGAACACTAGTTATCTTGTTTCTTAGTCTTCTTACTACCTTCATACATTTCATACTTAACTAACCTTGCTTCGAGCTTAGCATTAAATACTTTAATTTTTCTAGATGGTCTTAATCCTACGGATTTTAAAGCCTCAAGATTAGAAGTAATTAGCCACGCATTGGTATTTGGATAACCATGCTTAAGCGTTGTTCCAATATTGCCGTAGAATTCTTCAACATTCAAATTCTCTAAACGCTCTCCATAAGGTGGATTAAAAACCATGTGTAACTTCTCGTTTCCTGATTTTTGTGTTTTAAAGAAATCTTCATGCTGAATATGAACAAGTTCATCTAAATGAGCATTCTTCATATTCTCTTTAGCTTTTGTAACAGCTGAAGGTGACTTATCGTAACCAATTATTTTATGATGAAAATCGCGCGTTTTCTTTAAAAGTGATTCTTCTATTTTTTCAAATAAATCAACATCCCAATCTTCCCAACGCTCAAACGCAAATTCTTTTCGCATTAGATTTGGTGGAATATTACAGGCAATCATTGCCGCTTCCGCTAGCATCGTTCCGCTACCACACATGGGATCCATGAAATCTGTTTGTCCATCCCAACCACTCATCATAATTAAACCAGCAGCTAAAACTTCATTTATTGGAGCAATATTCGTTGCCGTTTTATAGCCACGTCTATGTAAAGATTCACCAGATGTATCTAAAGAAATCGTACACAATTGTCTATCTATATGCACATTGATTTTTAAATCTGGAAAACGTAAATCTACATCTGGGCGCACACCTTCTCTATCCCTAAAACGGTCTACAATGGCATCTTTTGTTTTTAATGCAGTGTACAAAGAATGCGTAAATACACTATTATGTACTGTAGCATCAACAGCTAAAGAACCGGTAGGTTTTAAGTAATCCTCCCATTTCATGTTCTTTACATTTTTATAAAGATCGTCTTCTTTTGTGACTCTAAAAGAATGAATAGGTTTTAAAATTTTTATGGCAGTCCTAATACCTAAGTTCGCCTTATACATAAAGCCTTTATCGCCAACAAAACTGACATTTCTAACCCCTTTTTCAACCTGCATGGCACCGAGTTGCGTAAGCTCTTTTGCTAATATATCTTCAAAGCCAAATAATGTTTTGGCTAACATCTTGTAATTTTCTTCCATCTGTAACGTCATATACATTGCAAAAATACAGTATTTTTGTAGCACATTTATCATTATGACTAAATCAACTAAACAATGGTACGCATCTTGGTTTGACACACCATACTACCATATTTTGTATAAAGACAGAGATTATACCGAAGCTCAAGGGTTTATGGACAATCTTACCAATTACCTTAACATTCCAGAAGGCGGAAAAATTTTAGATTTGGCTTGTGGAAAAGGCAGGCATTCTGTTTATCTTAATTCTTTGGGTTATGATGTTACAGGAGTTGATTTATCTGAAAAAAGCATCAATCACGCTAAGCAATTTGAGAATGAAACACTAAAATTTAATGTTCATGATATGAGTAAACCATATCCAGACACATTTGATGCCGTGTTCAATCTCTTTACTAGCTTTGGTTATTTTGAAGATGAAAACTGTAATCTTGAAACTATAAAAGCAATTAAATCAGAACTAAATGATTTTGGATTTGGAGTAATTGATTTTATGAATGTGAACTATATTATTGAAAATTTAGTCGCAGAAGATGTAAAAACAGTAGAAGGCATTGATTTTCACCAAAAGCGTTCTGTAAAAGATGGATACATTATTAAAGACATTAGTTTTGAAGCTGACGGAGAGCACTTTGAATTTCAAGAGCGTGTAAAAGCGTTTACTTTAAAAGATTTTGAAACGCTTTTTGAAAAAGCAGGAGTTTATTTGTTAGATGTTTTTGGTGATTTTAAATTACATAAATTCCATTCTAAAACATCTGAACGCTTAATCATGATTTTTAAGTAATTACTGAATGATTAGTTATTTATTACCCTTATTAGCCGTAGTTATAGGAGTTGCCATTGCTTTATTAACTAAAAAGCAAAAATCAATTTATACGAAATTGCTTTTATCTTTTAGTGGTGCGTTTTTATTAGCATTAACCCTTTTTGATTTATTACCCGAAGTGTATCACCACATTGATGCCAAACTAACAGGTTTATACATTATGTGCGGTATTCTGCTTCAGATTATTTTAGAATTCTTCTCAAAAGGTGCTGAGCATGGCCATGTACACGTGCATCAAGAGGATAATGAATTTCCTTGGTTACTTTTTATAAGCTTATGCATACATAGTTTTTTAGAGGGCTTTCCTATTCATCAACATAATGATATGGTTTATGGCGTTTTAATTCATAAAATTCCTATTGCCATTTTAATTACTGCCTTTTTATTACAATCTAACTATAGCAAACTTCAAGTGGTTAGCTTTTTAGTTGTCTTTGCAGCAATGACACCATTGGGTACTTATATATCAAATCACTCCAGTGTTATGGTCAATTATGTTGATGTAATTAATGCTTTTGTTATTGGTATCTTTTTACATATTTCAACAACCATTTTGTTTGAATCTGGTGAAGGTCATAAATTCAATTTATCTAAGCTATTGGCTATATGTTTAGGTATATTAATCGCTTATTTTATATAAATGTTTTCAAAAGAAGAATCGAGACTACTAAGACAAGAATTTTGGACTAGCTTTGGAAAATCTTTTCCACGAAAATGGTTATTATACGACACTAAAATAAAAGGTGTTTCTTTTAAATTTCATTTTGATACTACCTCTGCATTAATCACCTTAGACTTAGAAGATGATTTAGAAAACCGTATTAATTGTTGGGAAAAGCTAGAATCTTTAAAAGGCATTTTAAAAAGCGAATACTTACCAGAAGCTATATATGAGGAAGAACATTTTCTCGATAACGGTAAAGAAATCTCTCGGATTTACTTACCCTTAGAACAAAAAGTATCTATCCATAATAAAAACACTTGGCGTGATGTTATGGAATTCTTCAATGTAAACATGAATTTATTCGAAGCCTTTTTTGAAGAATACAAAGACCTTATAAAAGGCTAAAAAACAAACACCTACCACTACTCCATATATTATTGGTTAATCCACTCAAAATTTAAATGAGGTTTGGTAATTACATTAGTTTAGAAACATTTTACTGAAGTTTTATTAACGCAACGCGAAGCATTAGATTCTAAAATTGAAATTATAGAAACCAAAAGAGACCAACTCTTGGCAAATGTAAAAATTTATCAAGCCTTAGGTGGTGGATGGAATTAGTTGAAGAGTGCCCTAAATCTTAAAGCCATTTTGCATGTTGTAAAATGGCTTTTTAATTTATTACGCATAGAATAATGCTTATATTTAGCCTTGAACAAAAGCTAAACTTGCTAATTAAAGTCTATAATGAAAAATATTTTTGACAAAACTGTTACCGACGAAGTTATTGAGCGTATCAATAGATTAGAACCAACAACAAAACCAAATTGGGGGAAAATGTCGGTTGACCAAATGTTAGCACATTGCAGTGTTACTTACGAACTTGATTTTGAAGATAAACATCCTAAACCTAAAGGGTTTAAGAAATGGATGCTTAAAACATTTGTAAAAAATATAGTGGTAAGCGAAAAACCGTATAAAAAAAATGGACGTACTGCTCCAGAATTTCTAATTGCGAGCGATAAAGATTTTAATTTAGAAAAAGACAGATTAACTGCATACATTATAAAAGCTCAAGAATTAGGCAATAATCATTATAATCAAAAGGAAAGCCATTCTTTTGGCAAATTGTCTTCAACCGAATGGAACAATATGTTCTACAAACATTTAGACCATCATTTAAATCAGTTTGGAGTATAAACAAAATACGGTAGAAATAAAATAATTCCCATTTTCAGAATTATGCTTTTTGAATTTAAGAAATTTATAGATCAGGTACTTGATCCTCCTTCTTATACAAACTAGGCAAACTAATTTTAAAACGTACAGCAATTAATCTCACAATAATAACAACTAAACCAGCGATGACAAACAAATAATTTTCATCCTCTAAAAAACGTCTTAGAAGGAAATAAGTTAGTCCTCCCAAAATACAAGCGGTTGCATAAATTTCCTTTCTAAAAATTACAGGAATCTCATTACACAGAATATCTCTAAGCACACCACCAAAGCAGGCTGTCATTGTCCCTAAAGCTATACAAACTATTGGATGTAATCCTGCTACAAGTCCTGTGTCTACACCAACTAAGGTATAAAGTGCAATACCAATTGTATCGAATAAAAAAAGTGATTTTCTGAGGTAATTAATTCGTTTTCTAAATACAACTGCAAAAGAAGCAGAACCAATAATGACATACACAAAAGTCATGTTTTTCATCCAAGAGACAGGTTCAACACCAATCATTACATCTCTTAAAGTACCACCTCCAACTGCTGTAACAAAAGCAATAATAAGAACACCAAATGGATCCATACGTTTGTTCATGGCAACTAATGCACCAGAAATAGCAAAAGCTATTGTTCCTAATATATCTACTATTTGAAAAAACATGAGTTTATTAAAATTTCATTTGTAATAATCTTAACTCAGCAAAAGCGATTCACTCAAGTTTGTTTTTAACAAACTTGGTTATCTCCTTACATGTTCTGAGTGTAATAATTATAATCTTTCAGAATGGTATCAATAAACTGAACATCGTATAACTTTGTTTCAATTTGAAGTGTATCGCAAATCTTATTCTTCAAAATGGTTAAAGTTTTAAAATCATTATTCTTTTTAGAAATCGTAAAGGCATCTTTAATAATCCTTACATCTTTATCAGTTAACTGAGTTACGTTACTAAAAACAGGCTCGTAATCGTCGCTAATATCTTCGAGAATTGTACTTGTTATTTTATGCTTTTTCTTCACACTAATAACCACAGTACCTGCTGCCGCATCACCAACGCGTTGTTTTTTGTCTGACAATAAAATACTTAATATACCTATAGATGGTGAGAAAATCCATAAATCTACAATTCTAAGCATCCAACGTACAAAGAAATTATACCATTGGGTTGGTGTACCATCTACACTTACCACTTTAATTTTCATTATCATTTTCCCAACGGTTTGTCCACCAAAAAGAATATGACAAATTACCGAATAAAAAAGTGCAGGTAATGTAAACAACCCTAAAAAACCACGCCTAGTCCAGCCGTCTGCATCAAATATCTCTGATACTGAAACAAGACTTTCAACAATAGTCATGTAAGTAATTATTATGATGCCATCGATTAAGAAAGCGACCATACGTTCTCCCAAACCAATTAACTTGTAATCTAAGTTGACATTTTGTGCCGTGTTAATTGCTAATTTGCTCATTGAAATGTATATTCGTTTCTAATTTAAAATGATTTATGCGCGAAGCGTCTTTCGTGAAGCAAAATAAGGAAAAATGGATTGGTTTTGAAAACGCATTAGATAATAATGTAAAAATAAATCCGGATGACTTAGCTTCTTACTACATACAGCTTACTAACGATTTGTCTTATGCTCAAACTTATTACCCTGAGAGTAAGACTTTATTGTACCTAAACTCGTTGGCTTCGCAAGCGCATCAAAAAATATATATTACCAAAAAAGAATCTAAAAACAAGATTGTTTCGTTTTGGAGAGACGAGTTTCCATTATTCTTTTATCAATATCAAAAAACACTACTCTACACCTTTCTAATTTTTATGTCTGCAGTAACTATTGGTGCGGTTTCTACTTTAAATGACGATTCGTTTATTCGTTTAATTTTAGGTGATGGTTATGTAAACATGACCTTAGAAAACATAGAAAAAGGCGAACCCATGGCTGTTTATAAAAGCGGAAGTAATATTGGATCGTTTTTAGGAATTACCATCAACAACATTAGAGTGGCTATTATCGCTTTTGCGTGTGGAGCGATTTTTAGCGTTGGTACAATTTACGTACTTTTTAGCAATGGCATAATGTTGGGTGCTTTTATTACGTTCTTTTACAATCACGGAATTTTAGAAAAAACCTCAACTGTTTGGTTACATGGTACTATTGAAATCTCAGTAATTGTAATTGCTGGTTGTGCAGGTTTAGTTATGGGAAATAGTTTTTTGTTTCCTAAAACCTATTCAAGACGTGTTGCTTTTATGAAAGGAGCCAAAGATGGATTAAAAATTGTAGTTAGTACTATTCCTTTCTTTATTATTGCTGGTTTTATTGAAGGTTTTATAACACGTTACGGTGAGCAAATGCCTTGGTTTATTGCTTACGGTATCATCTTTTTATCCTTATTTTTAATTGTATATTACTACATTATTTATCCGATAGCACTGAATAAAGCTAGTAAAACGAAGCTCATCCAGGTTTCATCTAAATCCCAAATTACGTGAACGAAAAGTATATTGAATTAAGAACAAGAAGTACGTTTGGAGATATTATTAACACTTATTTTTTATTTCTAAAGCATAATTTTAAAGCCTACACCAATTTATATTTAAGATATAATGCTATTAGTATTATTCTTACGTTGATTTCCTCATACCTTTTAGTCACTGGCTTTATGGGTTTGGCAAGTAGGGATTTTAGATTTGGAATGGGTTCTAATGTAGCAACTGAAAGTTACTTTATTGCAGGAGCGATAATCCTTTTCTTAATTATTTTCATCACTTCTTTAATCAACTTTAGTTTCTCAAGTGCTTACATAGCAGATTATGTGAAAAATGAAGGTGAAGTTGAATCTAAACGCATCTGGAAAAGTATTACGAGTAACCTAGGCACTATTATCGTTTTCATCCTAATAGGTGGTCTTATTGTAGTCGCTTATTTTATAATCTCAATGGTTTTAGCGTTTATTCCTTTTCTAGGCATGCTAGCTCAATATGGTTTAAACTTTACTTTAACTGCCGTTTTTGGGTTGACCTTTATGTCTATATTCTCAACAAATAAAAGTGTTGGTGAAGCACTTTCTGAAGGCGTTAATTTTACAACATCTAATTTTTGGCGTATTGTATTATTCAGTTTGGTTATTGGCATTCTTAATTTTATGATTACGATGCTTGTTATTTCTATACCAAGTGTTATTATAGGAATTTATGTTTATTTTTCTGTAGAAAGTAATGTAGATTTATCCACAAGCGTCTTCGCAACCTTAGTATTTACCTTCGGTTTTGCCGCTTTTTTATTATCATTTATATACACACAAGCCTTGTCTCAAATTTCATATGGTATTTTGTATTACAATCTAAATGAAGTAAAATACAACTTGTTTCTCCAACAAAAAATCGATCAAATTGGTGTTAATGAGTAAGTCTCAACTCAAACATATCAACACATTTTTAATGACAACATTCGGTTCTGCCTTACTGTGGTCTCAAGATGTTGTTGTTAAAAGAGATTCCTCTGATTTAGATGTCACTTATTTTAAAGAAAACTTTAAAGAAAATTATTCCGATAGTGACTTTAATTATTCTATAAACGACACTGGAGGTATTAACCTTATGCAACGTGTTCTTAGAAAATTTTTCAATTGGCTAGGAGATGTTTTTGGCTTTGATATTGATTTTATTGACTATGAAACATTAGAATATATTGTTTACGGATTATTAGGTGTTATTGTGTTATACCTTTTAATTAAGTTCTTATTAGAAAACCCTGTAAGTTCTGTATTTAAAACCGAAAATAAAGACATTGAAGGTTTTAGTTATGTTGAAGAAAACATAGAGCAAATTGATTTTGAAAATTTAATTTCAAAAGCTTTAAAAGAAAAAAATTATAGATTAGCCACGCGTTACCTTTATTTAAAGTCGTTAAAATCGCTTGCCAACAAACAAATTATTGAATGGCATTATGAAAAAACAAATTCAGACTATTTAAATGAAATAAAGGATAGCCAACTCAAAACCTTATTTAAACGTGTATCTTATATATACGATTATGTTTGGTATGGCGAATTCCCAATAGACGAAGAAAGCTTTAATAAAAATAAAGCCGATTTTAATGACCTTATAAAAACAACTCAACATGGATAAGCGTTCTAAAATTGCGCTATACATCATTGGTGCTGTGATTGTTTTTATGATGATTGCAGAAATCACCAAACCCAAAGCACTAAACTGGCGAAATTCTTATTCTGCAGCAGATAAGATTCCATTAGGTTGTTACGTGTTATTTAATGAATTAGAAACCTTTTCTGAAGGAGACGTTTTGGTCTCTGAAAAATCGATATACGAATATCTTAAAACCGAAGAATTCTCTGAGCCGAAGTCCCTAATATTTGTTAATGACCGTATTAATTTTGGAAAAGAAGAATCTAAAACTTTAATGAAATTTGTAGAAGATGGGAATACTGTTTTTATTAGTAGTACCTATTTCTACGGTAATGTTTTAGACACTTTAAATGTTAGTGTACAACGACAATACACCAATATTTACAGAAAAGAGGCAGACAATAAATTTACAAGTCCGAGTTTACAAGCCAATAATAGAATTTATAAAGATGTTATTGAAAACAGTTTCTTTGAATCTATAGACACGCTTAGAACAACGGTTTTAGGAACTTTAACCACAAAAAACGAGGACGAGATTGAAGAAACGTATCCTAATTTAATTAAAGTAGAAGTTGGTGATAACAACGGTCAATTTATTCTGCACACCAATCCGTTTACTTTTACCAATTACCATCTTCTAGATGATAAAGAAGATTATGCTGCAACCGTTTTATCTTATATGCCCAAGCAACAAATAATTTGGGATAACAATTACAAAAGTGGTCGTAAAGTCATTACTAGTCCGTTGCGTTATATTTTAGATAACACAGCCTTAAAATGGGCTTTTTACATTAGTATGTTTGGCTTAATTCTGTTTGTGATATTTAGAGGTAAGCGTACACAACGTATTATTCCTGTGATTAAAAAATTAGATAATGCTACTGTAGATTTCACCAGAACTATTGGCGAATTATATTATCAGCATGGTGATTTCAGCAACATTATTGAAAAGAAAATTCAATACTTTTTAGAGTTTGTTAGAACAATTTATTACCTAGAAACCAATCAATTTAATTCAGGTTTTATTGATAAGCTTGCAGCAAAATCTAGCAATACAAAAGAAGACACAAAGACTTTAGTGGATTACATTGTCTTTTTAAAATCGAAAACAAATCATACTGAGCAAGAGCTCATAGAATTGAATAAAAAAATAGAACATTTTAAACGAACATAAGTTATTATGGAAGACCAAAATATACCATCATCCGAGCATTTGGATGATACAAATCGTACTGAAGAAAATAACGTAAACGAAACAAATCCTTCAAACGATATAAAGGAAGAGGTTACAGAACCAACTACTGAAGGTTTCCAAAGCCGAATTGATTTACAACCCTTACAAAATAGCGTTGAAGATATTAAGCGAGAAATTGCTAAGTTCATCGTTGGCCAGAATGAAATGATTGAGCTTTTAATTATTTCAATTTTAACTAATGGTCATTCACTAATTGAAGGTGTTCCTGGTGTTGCAAAAACAGTGACTGCAAAAATGCTAGCTAAAACTATGGCTGTAGATTTCAGCAGAATCCAATTCACACCAGATTTAATGCCAAGTGATATTTTGGGGACTTCGATTTTTAATGTTAAAAACAGTGAATTCGAATATAAAAAAGGGCCTATCTTCTCTAACATTGTGCTTATTGATGAGATTAACAGAGCACCAGCAAAAACGCAAGCTGCCTTATTTGAAGTTATGGCAGAACGTCAAATTACCATGGATGGCACGCGCTACGAAATGGAATTACCATTTTTAGTATTCGCTACACAAAACCCTATTGAGCAAGAAGGAACGTATCGTTTACCAGAGGCACAATTAGACCGTTTTCTTTTCAAAATAAATGTAGACTACCCTTCTTTAGAAGATGAAGTTCAGATTTTAGTAGATAATCATTCTCGTCAAGACAAAATGGATTTCAACGACATTAAAGCTGTATTGTCTGCAGAAGAGATTAAGAAATACCAAGACCTCATTAAACAAATTGTTGTTGAAGATAACCTCTTAAATTACATTGCTTCTATTGTTCATAATACCAGAACAAACGCTAATTTATATTTAGGTGCCTCACCAAGAGCTTCAATCGCCATTTTAAATGCCGCTAAAGCAAATGCTGCTATAAACGGTAGAGATTTTGTAACACCAGATGACATTAAACGTTGTACAAAGGCTATTTTGCAACACAGATTAGTATTAACACCAGAACGCGAAATGGAAGCCTTTACAGTAGATAAAGTTGTAGACCAAATTCTTGAAACTATAGAGATTCCTAGATAGTGAAGCGTTTCTTTAAACATACCTATTTAACCTTTCGGTTTTTTGTTGTTGCCATGATTTTGGTAGCACTGTTTATACTTGCCTACATTTATCCTGGTTTGTTAAGCATTGTTACTATTCTATTTTTTATTGCCATTGGCTTAGTTATTATTGATTTCATTCTGTTATTTAAACAAAAAGGGATTTCTGCATCACGAATTTTACCCGAAAAATTGAGTAATGGTGATGACAATCCTATTGAAATTACTCTTCAAAACGACTATAATTTTACTGCCGTTTTACAATTAATTGACGAAATGCCTTTTCAATATCAAAAGCGCGATTTTGAAATTAATACCCAACTTAGTAAACACAATAAAAAGAAAATCACCTATACCTTAAGACCTTTAGAACGTGGCGAATATTACTTTGGCAGCTTAAATATCTATGTTAACTCACCAATAGCGCTTGTTACCAGACGTTATGAGTTTGCTAAAGATGCGATGGTGCCTAATTACCCTTCGTTTTTACAATTACGAAAATATATGCTCTTGGCATTTTCAAACAAACTATTTGAATATGGTTTAAAGAAAATTCGACGTATTGGTCATACCATGGAATTTGAGCAGATAAAAGACTACGTCAATGGTGATGATATAAGAAACATTAACTGGAAAGCGACAGCCAAGCGAAGTCAATTGATGGTTAATCAGTTTCAAGATGAGCGTTCGCAACCAATTTATTCTGTTATTGATAAAGGTAGAGCTATGAAAATGCCTTTTGATGGTCTAAGTCTTTTAGATTATGCTATAAATGCGACTTTGGTAATTAGTAATGTTGCTCTAAAAAAGCAAGATAAAGCCGGAATGTTTACGTTTTCTCGAAAGGTTGAAAATAAAGTGGTTGCCGAAAGACGACCGTCTCAAATGAATAAAATCTTAGAAACCTTATACAATGTAAACACTGATTTTTCGGAATCTGATTTCTCTAGATTATATATAGATGTAAAACGAAGCCTTACACAACGTGGTCTGCTTCTACTCTATACTAATTTTGAAACTTTAGATGCATTACATCGTCAGTTACCATATTTAAAAGCGATTGCTAAGAATCACCTTTTGGTAGTTATCTTTTTTGAAAATACAGAATTACAGAAACTCACTAATGTTGAAGCTCATAACACTTTCGATATTTTTCAGAAGACGGTTGCAGAAAAGTTTATGTACGAAAAGAAATTGATTGTTAACGAACTTCAAAAACACGGTATTCAATCTATTTTAACAACACCAGAAAACTTGACAATCAATACAATTAATAAATATTTAGAGATTAAGGCACGTGGACTTCTTTAAAAAATATTCCTAATTGATTTTACAGTCATTTATGGTTAAAAAAACAATTCACCTAAATCACCACTAAAAACATCATTACCAATGATTTAAAACACAAAAAAGGATGTATAATTAAATACATCCTTTTTATTTGTTATCAGATTTGGGGAACTGATAACGGTAAATAGGTTAAGCTGAGACAAACATATAATAAATAAACATACCACACAAGAAAAATATGTTTTTTATCGTCTTTTTTTGCATTTTATCGTAAATATTGGTTTTAAGTCACTGATAATCAATAAAAGCATTTGGATGTGAAATTTAATAAAAAAGGTCTATTAAACTTTTAGTACTTTAACAAGTCTAATTAATAGCATATCAACATTAAAATTGATACAAATAGTAAATCATTTGATTAACGAGTCGGAATTTATAAAACGTTTACAAGACCCTAAGTCTAAAGAAGCTGCTTTTAGAGAATTATTACAACTCTATAAAGAGCGTCTGTATTGGCATATTCGTAAAATTGTATTAAACCATAACGATGCTGATGATGTACTTCAAAATACATTTATAAAAGTCCACCGTAGTATTGATAAGTTTAAAGGTGAAAGCAAATTATTTTCGTGGTTATATAGAATAGCAACCAATGAATCTATTACACTCCTTAACAAAAATGCAAAACGATTGCAAATTACAAACGAAGAGTATCAAGATAGAGCCATTAATAATTTAACAGCAGATGTTTATTTTGAAGGAGATGAGATTGCACTAAAATTACAAAAAGCCATTGCTACCTTACCCAAAAAGCAACAATTGGTATTTAATATGCGTTATTTTGAAGATATAAAATATAAAGATATGGCTGTAATATTAGATTTGAGCGAAGGTGCACTTAAATCATCATATCATATTGCTGCTAAAAAAATAGAAGCCTATTTAACTTCAGATTAAACCATTTAACAAATTTGAAGTCTTATTAGAGAACACAAGTTAAAAAGATTCCACTTTCAAGGGAACTAAAGATGAAAAAAGAAAATAACATTAAAAGTTCTGGTTTTAAAACACCTGATAATTATTTTGAATCCATTGACGATCAAATTCTTGAACGCCTAAATGACAAAGAAATAATCAGTGCTTCAGAAACTACTGGTTTTATGGTTCCAAAAGATTATTTTGATTCAGTTGAAACAACTATTTTAGAAAAATTAGAGTCTCAACCTGAAACACCAGTAATTGCTTTAAAATCTAGACGCACATTGTATTATGTTGCTGGTATAGCAGCAAGTTTTGTATTGCTTTTAAGTTTGTTTTTTAATAATGAAGATAAAATTAACATCAACGCTATTGATACAGCGAGTATTGAAAATTATTTATTTCAAGAAGATTATACAAACGACGATTTAGCGACTTTATTTATAACTGATAATATCTCAGAAGCAGATTTTATTGATATCACTATTTCAGATGATACTTTAAATGAATATTTAGAAAATGCAGATACTGAAGATTTTATTTTAGATTAAAGATTATGAAAACAATAACCTTATTTATCCTAACCCTATTTGTTTCGGCAAGCGTATTTGCACAGCGACCAGATAGAGAAAAAATTAAAGCATTAAAAATTGCTCATATTACTGAACAATTAGATTTAACTGAAACTGAAGCTCAAAAATTTTGGCCAATTTATAATGCTAATGAAGATGCTAAAAGTAAGCTAAGAGAAGCTTCTATGAACAGACGTAAAGAACAACCTATAGAAGAACTTACGGAAAGCGAAGCTAAGTCGTTATTGCTAGACATGGAAAAAACTGAAAAGCAAAAAGTGGCATTAGAATCTAAATTACTGAATCAATTGTTAGAAATTCTTCCGGCAAAGAAAATCATAAAACTCTATCAAGCTGAACGTTCTTTTAAGCAAAAAATGTTTGAAGAATATAAGAAAAGGCATGCTAATGAAAAGCGGAATTAAAATATTAAAAAAGGAAACCTAAAAAGTTTCCTTTTTTTTATTCTCTAAAAGTCAATTTACTAATTCTACCATTTCCTGCTGCATAAGCTACAGAATCATTTAAAAATCGAATGGTATAAAAGCCTTCATCACTTAAATGCGTCCAAGAGTCTCCTGAATCATTACTATAATCAATACCTTTAAAACCAATAGCAACTAGTTCTTTTCCATTGGAGTTAGGAATATATTGCACACAACTTCTATAACCAGGTCCTTTTCCATTAGCCACAATTTGCCAAGTTTTTCCACCATCACTAGTTCTTATCTTATTATTTAAAGTATCGTTTGGTTTGGTGTAATCTCCACCTATGGCGAATCCATTTTGTTCATCGTAAAAATCTAAAGAATATATGCCTGTAGTTGCTGTGCCTTGGATGATTGGTGTATCAAAAACTTCCCAAGTTTTTCCTTTGTTTGGTGAGTATAATATTCTGCTAGCTTTACCACCTGTAGCAACCCAAGTGTGATCTCCAACAATAGAAATATTAGTATCACTTGCAGCAAAAGCGGCTTCTCCTTCTCTAGTCTTGGGTAAATCCTCGCAAGATAGTTTTGTCCATGTATTTCCACCATCTCTTGTGATAATGATACTCATACAATTGTCTGTTGGATCTCCAATGGCAATGCCTTCTTGGTCATTCCAAAAATCCATGGAATCGTAGAAAACCTTTTCATTCACCTCCTCGTACACTAATTTTGGTTTATCAGACTTTCTATAAATCTTGTAAAGTCTTGCCGGATTAGCAATTGATATAATAAATAAATTACCTTCTACTTCTTTAATTGCCCTAAAATGAAGTGGCTTTTCTTCGTAGTTAAGTATGTGTTTAAAGTGATTTTTATTGCTACTAACATTTAACTCGCTGAGATTAATTTTAAACTCCTCATTTAATCCTCGCTTTCCAATATGATCGGAACTCCCATAATACAAATATTCATCATTAAAGTCTATAGCTCTAACACTTAATGTAGAATCGACAAAAATAGGTTCAATAATAACTTTAGTTACGTTTATTGATCTTTTATATTCTTCTTTACAAGAATTAAACATTATAAAACAAAGTACAACAACAAATAATCTCATATATAATAATTTTCCTTAAAAATAGAAAAGCTTTACGATATAACCGCAAAGCTTTTCAAATCATCAATAATCAATCAAATAAAAACTAGGTCATCACTCTAGCTTTCTTTTTTTAATGCTTTAATATCTACAATTAATTGTGCTATTGAAGCTCTGTTTAATCCGTTATAGATACCTCTAATATGTTTGTTCTTATCTATCAATAAAAAATTTTCGGTATGTAGAAAATCATCATCAGTTTTAACTTCTCCTAAATCACTTTCTACAAAATAATGGTCTCTTCCAAGAGTATAAATTTCACTTCGTTCGCCTGTTACTAAATGCCATTTATTATCTATTACATCATTTTTATTTGCATACGCTCGCAATACATTAACAGAATCCGTACTTGGCATCACCGAATGTGATAACAATAAGACGTCCTTGTCGTTTTTAAATTCTTCTTGCACTTTTGACATATTACCAGTCATTTTAGGACAAATACCTGGACATGTTGTAAAAAAGAAATCGGTTACATATATTTTATTTTCAAACGTACTTTGAGTAACTGCTTCTCCGAGTTGATTTGTTAATGAAAAATCCGGGATTTTATGAAACGCTTTTTCTTCTTCCGTATTTGGTGTTAACCAATGTGGTGTAAAAGAGTCATCGTTGTAATACGGCAAATACTCAACTCTACTGTTTTCAACAACTTTAATAGTTTCCTTTTTTACATCCTCCTTACAACTTGTAAAAACAAACAGTATTATAATATATAGGTATTTCATAACATTATTTTTTTCTAATAACAACTTCATCTTCTAATCTAACACATGAATTTGCTCTTCTCATACCAAAAATCCTCCCATTCTTGGCTTCATAATTAACATATAATTTGCCATTGGCTAACCAAGCTTTTTGAAAACCATCTTCTTTGCCATCAACAAAATTTCTTAATTTAAATAGTTGCCCATTTGAAAACCATTTTTTTTCAACTCCTTGTTTTACACCATTCTCGTAAAAAGATTCACCAGATAAAACACCATTTTCCCACCAAGTTTTATAAACACCTACTAACCTATTATTTTTATAGTAAGATACTAATTGAAGGATTTCATTTTTAGTCCAACGTCTAGCAACACCTTCTCTTCTACCATTGTAAAAACCCCATTTTTCTTCCAAAACTCCATTGGGATGATACTTTAAAGAATAACCATTATACGGTTTATCCTTATAATACCAAATGCCTTTATTTCCATTAAGAACCAATTCTTCTTTTAACACCTCAACATTATCTATAATGATAAATTGCTCTTCTGCAGCCACAGTGCTTACACTTTTAAGCGATGAAGTTTCTTTACAACCAGTTGTTAATAATACAATTAGTGCTAAAAAAAGGATTGGTTTCATATTTTTCAAATTTTAGTATCCTTGAAATGGTCCAGCAAAAAGAACATAGGCAGGTGCATAAGCATAATTACCTGCAGGATACACTTCATTAATAATATGATAATGATATTCTTCTGCGCCATCTGTATACTGTGTCGTAGATGTGTGACCACCTGAAGCATCTAAATCTGTAGGATTTGTTCCTGTTGAACTACATTGTCTTCCATAAATGAAGACACCATCGAGTAATATACCTACCAAACTATCATCATCGCTAGTAATTGGTGTAGGCTCTAAGTGATAGTGATACACACCTGGACCTTTGTGAGCTCCTGCCCAATCTAAACTTCCAGCAGCTTGATCTAAATCTCCCATACCTTCTTGATCATTAAATATAGACGCTCCACTAACTGCTATACCAATTGTATTTAATTGTGTAGTAACAGTAGCACCTGTTAAGTCTGGCGTGGCATCAACTGTAAAACTTGCTGCTTCACCTTGCCCACCACCAATATAGGTGTCTTGAGTTGTTTTTGTAACACCTGGCTCATCTATATAAAGCGCATTATCTGTTTCCCAATAAATTGATGTATGGTTTGGAAAACCTGTTGTTTCAATATAAACTTCAGTACCATCATCGGATAAAATAGCGGTGACCGCATCTGAATTAAACGCTGCAAATGCGGCATGCAATTCTGTTACTCCAACATCGTCGTCGTCACCATTACCTCCATCACTTACAGAATCATCACTACTGCAAGCAAATAGTGCAAAAGCAAAAATTGTAATGTAGGTTAAAGGTTTAAAATAGATTTTCATAGTTTTAGTGTTTTAAGGTTATTTAATATTTAGATGCCTTAACAGAAATAAACTTGTGCAGGCTTTTCTTTTTAGTATTTATTTAACAAAAAAAGCTTCAAACAAAAACACTACAAACTGATTAAAATCGCTTTACAAAAACGAATAATTCTTGTTTCTTATTATGGAATTATAAAGTGCCACTTTAAAAGGTTCTCGATTGTTATTCTGAATTATAGTTTCTTCCGCTGACTCCAAAGAAAGACTCCAAAAACACAAAAAGCGACTACAATTAAGCCTGTTATAACGCGATTCCCTCCATTCCTTTCTGATATAGGCTGTAATACAGCTACAGGTGAATCTGGTGATGTAATGAATTTTAAATGCTCTTTTGAAACAAGTATATCGTGATAATTTTCCTGATCTTTATACACATTAAACATCACTGCATTTTTAACGGTATCAAAAGCATTTCCTTCAAATAAAAAGATAAATGCATTGGCATGTGCATGCTCATTATGCGTTACCTCTTCTACAGCTATTAATTTTAAAATAGAGTCATCATTTCTCAATTCAAAATTAGTTTTAACGTAATCAAAAAAAGCTGTATCAAAATCCGCTTTACTTTTTGAATGTTCTAATTCTGGATAGGCTTCTAGAAGTGCATTTCTAATACTCCAAGGAAATTCAGCTCTTACTTCAACCAAATTATCTTTTTGTTGAATATTAAAAAAGGCTTTGTTGGCATCGTGAGCAAATCCTACACCTGAAAAAGCAAAAAAAAGTAATACTATGCAACTAGAAAATTTCATCTAGTTGTTTCCTATTTTAAAATCATTAGATGGTGTTCCTTTAAAGAATCTTGGAATACTAGGATATTCATCAGTTATAACATAGTAATACGTTCCTGATGGATATTCTGGAGTGACTCCTGTTCTACCATTGGCTTCATCTAAAGTGCCAAGCCCTGAAACATATTCGTAATCATTAGAATAAACACCATTGTAATCTCCGCAAGGAGCTGTAACTCCATCTCCTCCTCTATTGCCCGACTTTAATTGGTAACTTGAAGACATTACAATAACAGAAGAGTTATTATTTGATGCATCCGAATACGCATATTTATAATAAATAGGAAAACCATCTGCAGCATAGCCAATTAATGTCATAGCATTTGTTGGTACATTTAATGATTCTAAAAATAATATTGGAGAACCATGGTAATGGTATTTACCTGTTGGTTGTACATGAGCACTATTACAATCTAAACCTAAGTTAACATTTAAAGCCTCTAAATTCCACTCCCAATTTACGTTTGGACTCATAGCTCCTTCATGAGGAAAAGGTTCTGCAGCAACAGGATCTAATTCTACACCATTTAGTAAAACACCAAATGAATATTGCGGTCCTGCATTTGGCCCTATTCCTGTTGTTGACAACAATGCCGTGAGAACATTCGCTTCCGTTGGATTAATTGTAATGGTATAAATTTCATTTTGCTCAGAAATGGCATTAGGATTTAATGAACCAGGTCCCATACCAAAGGTTCCAACAAGATGTTCAGGTATACTATTTGAAGTAATTATTCTATTTGTTCCTGAAATAGTTTGGTTATATGAATTAGTAAAAGCTAATGTTTGATTACAAGCACCTCTTGAATCATCTAAAACTTGGTCTGACTCACAACCCGAATCATCAGTATCTGAATTATTGGAGACATAACCATTTGGTTGTTCGCAAGCCTCAATGCTAACATCTGGATTTCCCAAATTATCCTCATCAAAATCCTGGTACCAAGTTAATTCTGTACATGCGCTATCGTCATTGTTTGAACACGCTACGAATACTGCCAATATAATTACCAGTAATAATTTTATTATGTTTTTCATTAATTCAGTTGGTTAGCACTTTTTAGACTTAAGTGTGTGTGTTAAAAGTTTAATTCTTATAATGAATTTCTTCTTAATTTCTTCCTCCTTGTGGTCTTCCTCCTTGAGGCCTTTGCCCATTTTGGTTTTGTCCTTTTTCTAATTCTTCCTTTGTGATAAATCCATCCTTATCTGAATCTACTTTTGAGAAATGTTCAGACAAAGGTCCTTTTACTTCATCTTTAGATAGCTTACCATCTTTATTAGTATCCATTTTGCTTATTAATTCAGTAGCATTTGGTCGCTGACCTTGACCTCCTCTTGGTCTTTGTCCACCTCCTTGTGGTCTAGCTTCTTCATAGTCTCCCATTAAACATCTACTGATATATGGAAACTCGGCTGTGACTAAATACATATAAACTCCATCAATTGTGATACCGTTGCATTCATCTAAGTCTCCTGAACCTGCTATATATTCAAAGTCAGAAGTAAATGTTCCATCATGATGACCACCGACAGAAATATCGATAGATTGATGCGGATTTTCATAGGTGCAATCTTCCCCTTCTCTATTACCATCTATAGCCTTATAACTTGGTTTGAATTTCCCTGATTTAGAATAATACATAGGAAAACCATCGTGCGCAAAACCAACATGTACTAAATCTTCGCCTGCATCAAATTCTTCAATTACAGAGGTTGGTGTTCCATGATAATGATAAGCACCTGTTGGTTGCACATGTGCATGATTAAAATCTAAGCCTAAATCTATAACATCTTGAAGTGCTTCTACTCGATAATTTTCGCCTGTATCACATTCAACAACCTCAGCTGTTCCCGGTTCAAATTTAATACCATTCAATGCTATTCCTGGCTCTCTTGCCCAAGTTGCTTTGCCTGTATATTTTGGGTTTAAAGGAAAACTGTAAGTATTATTCTGAGCAGAAATTGTATTTGGATTTCCTGGGTTTGGAAATTCTCCTGTTTTATGATTTGGTAAAGCATTGGTTACCATAACTCGTGCATCTTTGGTAAGTGTCACTTTTGTTTTGGTACCATATTCTTCATTTTCTAAATCGTAAGCACCAAAATAATGAGTCATATTAGAAAAGCTTTTTGTTGAATGAGAATGTGTCTCTCCACCATCATGACTATGTTCTCCTTTATTTTTTTGACTATTACAACCTAATAAAAAAGCTAAAGCCATTACACTTGTAATTCTAACAATGTATTTCATCTTTTAAAATTATTTGAATTAAAGTCTCACCCCTTAACAGACACTGATCCACTTACTCCATGTAAACAGCCTAAAACTTGATTGCTACCAGCATCTCCTGCGTGGTAATGGTAACCTCTAATCTCATCATAATGTCCACCACAATCATCTAAATCATGGTATCCATTACCGTTTTTGTCCTTGTGCGCATAGATTCCAAAACCATCCATAGCATAACCAATCATTGGTGCATGAGTATCTTTTTGCGCTATCTCTTTTGTCTTACCTGTAACGGCATGATAATGATAACCTGCATGTGGATTAACATGACCACCAGCATCATCTAAAGGTGCTAAAGTATGTGCTGAAAGTATAGCATGTGTTGGTGCTGGAGCATCAAAATTAACACCGTTAAATGCAACTCCAATACCGTTTCTTCCTAATGCATTTGAATTTTCTAAATACATAGGTTTAACAGGAATAATGTAAGTTGATACTTTCTCTCTATAATAGTCTGGTAAACATTCTACACAATAATTATGATACTTTTCATCAACATCTGGTCTTGCTGCAGCTTCACATTCTTCTTGAGTCTTTGTAACTTTAACTGATCCATCTTCTCTAAACAACGCCCATTCTTCATCAGAATAAAATTCTTTAAGGTTGGCAATAAAATGGCCATCTACATCATAGACTTTATCATCTTTAAACCAAATACCACCTTTATCTTTACCGTCATTAATATGTGTTGGACACCATGGTCCCATTTTGTGTTCTTGAGGTTGAGAAGCTGTTGTAATAACATAACATAGGGCTTTTGTACCATTAGATAGCGTCCGTTCTTCTGTTGTAATTTCTTTTAATAAACTTTCCTTTATAAATAATGAAGGATCTACATTTATAGTGACTTCGAAATCTTTCTGAACACTGTTGTTAGTTCTAGTCTCTCTTGGTTCTCTTCTCTCTGGTCTCGGTGCACTTTCTAATTCCTCTTTAGAGAGAAAACCATTATTATTAGTATCTATTGTAGAAAAATCATTTGATAAAGGGCCTTGCACTTCTGACTTTGATAATTTTCCATCTTTATTAATATCCATCTCATTTATTAAATCAGTGACACTAGGTGCCTGCCCTTCTCTTGGATTGACAATATTATCATCATTAGATTTTGTACTTGGCTTACAGCAGAAGAATGTTACAGTAAACACAAATATTATCATCGCTTTTAAGATCTTGGAATACTTCATAAATAAATGGATTTAAAATGTTTCAATTAAAGTTAACCTATTAGTTCTATTCCTTTCTGTTTTTGGTTTTCTTATCGTCTTTTGAATAAAACGCTTTTAACTCTTCTATATCTAATTGACTATCACCATTTACATCAATCTCAGAAAAATTAGCCATCAAATCTCGCTTGTCTTTTGCGGCAACCTCCAATTCATTTAATTGTCCATCTTCATCTTGATCTACTTCTTTTAAAAGTTTCTTTATAGATACTCTTTTAGGTTTTCTGCTGTCTAAAGACGCTTCCAATTCTTCTAAATCTATAAATCCATCTTCATTAGCATCTATGGTATCAAAATCTTCAGAAATCTTTCCTCTTTTGTCTTTTGCTGCTTCATCTTTATCAATTTTATCATCGTTATTGATATCTAACAATTTTAATATTTCTGAAGCATTTGGTTTTTCGCCTTTTGGTGGTCCACCACCTTGTCTTCCGCCTCTTCCTCCTTGTCCTCCACCAGGAGGTCCTTGAGCAAACGTGGTTAAACATAGTAGCATTGAAAATACCGTTATTACAAATGTTATTTTTCTATTTTTCATTTTGATTCTTATTGTTTTTATTTTTAGATGTGTTATTCTAAAAAAACTTGTGTTAATAACATAAAAAAAAAAGCTTCATGATAAAATCACAAAGCTCTTCTACTATTAAACAATATAAATTACTCAATTATTTTCTTGCTATTTTTAATACTGTAATTTCATTTACAACCACTAGATATAATCCTTTAGAAAAAGAAGTAAAATCAATATTTACAGCGTTTTCATTAACGTAACTTCCTTTAAACAATTGCTGACCTTGAAGATTATAAACCTCGACAGATTCAATTGAAAAATTGGTATTTTCTAGAGTTAAATAATTGTTTGTTGGATTTGGGAAGTACTTTAAATGATTGTTAAATGTTACTTCATCAACAGAGAGCGTTTCGTTATTGGCGCCAAAAGTTGGAGCTTGAATTACAAAATCACCAGTTCCGTTTGGATTTCTGGCATAAGCCATATCTGTAGTTTGCTCACCAAAAGTTATGTTTTGCAAAATAGTACCATCAGCATAAGATAAAATGGCTGTTTCACCACCTGACGAGAATTTAAAGTCGGCATGAAAATCTCCTTGTTCTGGATCTTTATCGCACCAAACTATTAAATAACTATCTGCATCTAAAGTTGTTCCTGCAGGAAATTGATAAACTAATGGATCTGAAGCATCATCTGATAAATACAAGTTATCTAAACTTAATGTTGCATCTGTAGTGTTATATAACTCAATCCAATCTTCATATTCTCCTTCTTCATCAGTTTCACCTGTATCATTTGAAGCTAAAATTTCGTTTATTACCAAATCACCAACGTTTAATGTGGCATAAGTAGCATCTACTGTATAAAATTCATACTCTGCTCTAGCAGGTGAAAATGCTCCAATATTAGAATTTTCAGCATAAATATAATATTGCATGTAGGCGTCATCAATAGTTACATCAATGCCATAAACGTTATCTCCTGCAGCTCCATCGTTGTGCGCTCCATCATCAAACATTTCTACTTTTGTAAATGGTATAGATTCATCTGTTCTATATCCTAAATACACATTGTTAGTGTCTGTAACATTTGCTGTAATTGATATATCATCACCTATAGTAGGTATTGCTACAGAAGATCCTAAATTGTTTATAGTGGGTTGTGTATTTGTAAAATCGGATTGTGATAACAAATATGAACTTCTTGAGCTCATTAAATTTGTAAGTCCAGAGGCCGTATTCATTCCTAAGCTATAATCCGTATTTATATTCCCTGTAAATTGAGCATCAGTGTAAAACTTATTAGTATCTGCTGTAACTGCAGTAGAGATTATAGCTTGATAATCATTAGCTAAAGTTAAGTAGTTTGAATTACTAATATTCTCTGTTAAAATAGTTTTATAATGTGCTAAATACATTCTCTTGTATTTAGGTACTGCTAACAATTTAGAAATTAAAGGAAAATCAGAACTCGTATCATGTAATAAATGGTCTAATTGCGCTTTTTGAGTGGTTGTATTTAAAGAACCACCTCCGCCACCTCCAGGACCACCTCCTCCGCTACTTTCACCTGTCATTGCGAAAGTACCAAAAGACATATTTAAATCCCATACTACAGGCTTAAACTGCCCATTGTTGTCTTTGTATAAATAATAATTTTGTTTAAACTGACCTATATAACTATCTAAATTTACCATAACATTATCAAATGCCAACATCCATATTGCCATATCAACATCTAAAACAGATTCAATATTAGTAATATCGTTATTTAAAGTGTACGTTAAATCTATTAAATCATCCCAATGTGCTAAAGCAACAGAAGGATCATCATCATCATCAGATTTAATTTCATAGGCATCATCATAGCTCGTATAACTTGTACCTAAATATTGTAAATTTGGTAAGTTGGTACTTTGAGGTCCGGCTCCATCTGGTGGACTACAACTAAAAAAAGCATTATCGTTAGAATTAAAATGTTTGTTTACAAATTTCTTAGAAATTGATTCTGTGTTTGTATATAAACCAATCAAAGTTCCGTTAACATAAACATTAGCATAATTAGCTTGAGGTGCATCCATATATTGGTTTACAATATTATAGGCTACTGTTTCTCTCACAAAAGACGGATCAAACATAACATTTGCCAATTTAATATCGGTATAACCTTGATGATCTTGATCTACATACGTATCTAATTCAATATGAAATGGATTCTTTGTTTGGTTAGCACTGTAAGAGCTATTTCCCTTATACTTTACACCAACTTGGTTATAAACTGTTCCGTTTATGGTTACAGAAGTAGCTTCCGTATAATTATTATCTCCAGCTTTTTCTGCATCTAATAGTGCGTCCCAATTGCTTTGAGCGAATTGGATTTCTATGGTCTGAATAGAATTAATATCATACAAATCTTGCGAAAACGCATTCATTGACAATAAGAATATCAATAGAATAGTAATTGTTTTTTTCATTTGTTAAGTTTAATTTATTGATGTGATACACCTTTAGATGCTTAAACAATAAAAAACTTGCGCTATATATTAAATAATTTTAAAAAAAACCAAAACCACAATTAAAATGCTAATAATTAAATAACTGAATCAGTATTTAATTAATGTATTATTTATAAAAATAACATCATTGTTAATTTTTTAATTACTTGTTCAATTGAAAAGCAATTATTTCTGTTTTGTTTCTTAAACTTTTAGCGTTTGTTAATTGTATTTCAGTTTGTAATAACCGATCTACCAAACTATTTTGGTATTCGCGACTTTTAAGCAATTGTGTATAGTTAGATTCAGTAGAAAACGTTTTGAAACAATTAAATTTGAATTCGCGCTTTTTTAGCATATCAAT
Source organism: Winogradskyella eximia (assembly GCF_003386165.1). GTDB lineage: Bacteria > Bacteroidota > Bacteroidia > Flavobacteriales > Flavobacteriaceae > Winogradskyella > Winogradskyella eximia. The sequence goes on from NZ_QRDV01000008.1 coordinate 94,385, forward strand.
TAAAGAGATATAATTTTCTATCGCAGGTTGCAATCGATTAATAACGATGTTTTCAATCTTAGATTCTTGATTTTGAAAATTGTCTAGTTCATTAGGGTATGCTGCAATTAAATCTTTAAGTAAAACACTTTCAATAAACTCAAATTTATTTGTGGTATTAACTGAATTTATGGCTCCATTGTGCAATTGTGTAGGTTGGTAATTCACAAAAATAATATTTGTTTTTTGCGCTTCAGTATATTGACTTGGCAACTCGTCCATAACAATAGCAATGGTACCTTCTATAGCTTTTACACTCTCAGTATAATTAGCAATTGAAGCATCTAGAAGCACTAAGTTGGAGTTTAACTCTTCACTTAGTGATTGATATATTTTTAATTCTACTATTCTATTTTTTCTTAATTCATTTAAATTATTAATTTTCCAAGCAATTAAAACACCAATTACAATTAACAATATTTCTCCTATTGCATAAACGATGTAATTTCTCAATTTTCCTGAAATCAATAATTTCTTTCTTATTTTTCTAAATAATCTCATACCACTTACCATTATTTAAACATTTTATATAGATATTTTATATAGATATTTCTTAAAAAAAAGCTTCGCGATTTCTCACGAAGCCTTAAAAAAACCAATCAATCAAACTCTATTTATTTCTTTTTTTTCGTTCTGGCTTAGGAGCATTTTTAAACTCTTCCTCTGTAATAAAACCATCTTCATCTGTGTCTACTTTAGAAAAATCTTCTTTTAATGGTCCTTTTATCTCATCTTTTGAAAGTTTACCGTCTTCATTTTTATCCATTTCCTTTAACAACTCACTAAATGTTGGTGGCTCTTTTCTTTCTTTACGATTTTGAGATTGTGCATAAGAATTAGTAGACATAAATAATGCTATTCCAAATACTATTGCTACTGTTTTAAATGTTTTACTTTTCATCTTTTCAAATTTTAATGTTATATAAGTTTAGATGTGCTTCTACATATAAACTTGTGAGGTGTCTTGTTAAATAAAACACAAAAAAAGTACCATCTATTTTAAACAACAAAGCTTCGTAATTACTCACGAAGCCTTTAATAATCTAAAAACAATCAGCTCAAATAGCTAATAATATTATTGTCCATTTAAATAATTACTTACTGCTGTAGCTCTTGATACAACATGCGAGTTCAATGTACTAACAGCTGTTTGAAAATCTGAACTACTATTTAAAAATGAATACCCATCTAGTTCAGTGGTAGCATAAGGCTCTATTAAGGTAGAATATGTTGCGTATTGGGATTGAATAGTGTTTACATCAAACGCTCCATCTACAACCTCTTGAACGTATGCATTGTATTGCGCTTTATACACTTCATCTGCGTATAAATATCCAATTAACGGCCATTGAGAGCTACTTAATCCTGAAAAATCTAAAGGTAAAGAACCTCCCATATTTCCGGTTTGTAAAGCCTCATTATTATCCCATGGAATCCATGTTAATTTATTCGTATCTGGATTGTTGTAGAGATAATAATTATGAGTCATTTTACCATAAGTGTCCCAATTTTGGATGACCGTATTTGTTGCTAAATATTTTAAGAAAACATCCGTATCTAAAACAGCATCTAAATTAGTTCTCCATGTTACTGGATCAGAAGTTCTTGTAGCATCATTGATTATAGTATATAAACTTTGAACATCGGAGAAATCTGCATCATCTTCATTTGTCTTTTTAACAAATTCATTTTCATCGTAAGTACCATAAGCAAAACTAGCAGCATCACCGTCTGGTTTATATAAATTACCATCATCATCAGAAAATTGAGTATCTAAAACAGTATCATCTACTTCTTCAACCATGGTGTAAAGACCAAAATAAATTGGACCATCTCCATGATCTACATAAACAGTATAAAATGCAGTATGAGAACCTGCTAAACCTGCATTTCTAAATACATCACCTGCTACTTTTTCTCGTAATTGGGATTTGTCATTATAATTATTTTTAAGGCTTAGTTTTTTGAATCCATAAAAACGTTGGTTATCTATTTGTGGATAATCATCTTCAAACTCATCAAAATCTAATTTAAATGAAAGTTTTAAAATACCATTAGCCCAAGAAGAAGCTAAACTAGAATTACCTTTAAATCTTACTCCTACTCTGTACCATTCAATTCCGTTATAAAAAACCTCTGCAGGCACAAATATTGGATCTTCGTCATCATCGGAAAATGATCCATTTCCGCCACCAAATGCTCCATATAGATTAGTCATATCATCAAGCATATTTCCCCAACGAGATTCTGTAATAACGATATCTATGCGCTTTACAGCATTATCTTCAAATACCTCATCAAAATCTGGATCAGCATCTTTACTATGCGTTTCCGTGGTCCAATCTGTAGCTTCAAAATCAGTATCATCAATAATAACCTCTACCTCGTCACTAGATGAAGTTACATCATCATTACTGCAAGCATTAAAAGTCAGTATCGAGGTACTAATACATATTGCTACTAATAAAAATTTAATTGTGTTTCTCATGTTTTTCATATCTAATTATTTTTAAAACTTTTACTATTACTTAGATTTAGATGTAAATATGGTTTTTAAACTTGTGGATGCTATTGTTAAATAAAACACAAAAAAAAGACCTTCAATAGTTGAAGGTCCTTACTGTAAATTTTTAATATTACGAATTGCGAGGTGGTGGCCTATGCCCTTTTCCTTCTCCAGGTGGTGGAGGTCTCTGTCCTTGATCTCCTTGTCGTAACGCATCTTTTATTATAGTTTTAAACTTTTCTTTTTGCTTATCATTAGATAATTCTTGTATCATTTTAAAATGATAAAAAATCTCCTTGTCTTTTAGTTTTTCTTTTTCACAAATTAAAGATGAAATAGAATCGATTGTCGATTCATTTATTCCGTCTTCTGATAATTTACTGAAGAGTTCATCTTTTAAGCCTTTAATTTCATCTGACAAACGCATCATAATTTGATGATGACCTTGGCTATTTTCTTTAAATTGTGCTAATTGTGCTTTATTAAAACCCAGTTCTTTTACAATAAAATCTCTATTCCCTTGAGGTCCTTTTGATGTATTTTCATTGCTTTCACTCATGTAATTAAACAGAAAAAATCCATTCACTACAATTAGGAAAGCGACTAAAATGTATAATATATTATTCTTCTTCATGATTATTTTAATAAAGTAGATTCTGTGGTTGTAGATAGGCCATAAGACTCCGCAAAACTGCTCACATTTTCATCGTAAGTTGTTTCTTGTAAATTATTAAAAGCCATAATATTCAATACAACAACACAAACCAAAGTCGCTAATTGTAATTTTGGTGTAAACCATGAGTACGTTGCCGCTTGAATGTCTTCTGATGCATTACGAATTTTATGCATCACTTTCTCTTTAAAAAACGGAGACACTTTAACTTCGCCAATTGACTCTAACGAATCAAAAGTAGCTTTCACTTTTTCATTCATTTCAACATTTGTTTTCATATCTATATATTTAGATGCATAAGTCTAAAAAAACTTGTGCTAATGTTCGTTTTTATAATAATTTTCTAAAATTTTCTGTAAATTCTTCTTAGCTCTAAACATTACTGACTCTACAGAAGACAAGCTTTTATTTGTAATCTCAGCAACTTCTTGGTAACTTTTTCCGTCAACTTTATGGAGCGTAAAAATAACGGACTGACTTTCAGGCAATCTATTAATTGCCATAAATAAAGTTGAATTGAGTTCTTTGTTTTCTAACAAAATCCCTGGATGATTCATTTCTGTAAAATAATCTGTCTTATCCATCGGAATTGCATTTCCTGTTATAGACTGTAAAAAAGCAAAACGTTTTTTAGTACTCTTCTTTCTAATAAACTCTAAACACTTATTAGTTGTAATTCTATAAATCCAAGTTGATAATTTTGAATCACCTTTAAATTTATGAATAGAATTGTAAACCTCAACAAAAACATCTTGCGCAATATCCTCTGCATCTTCTTTATTAGGCACAAAGGAAATACACGTGGCAAATACTTTTTGCTGAAAATCATCGACAAGCTTACTGTAAGCTACAGTGCTTTTCAAGTTTAATTCTTTTATAAATTCAGTTTCTGTCAAAAATTATTTGTGTTGCTTGATTATTTTTAGATGCTTTTAAAAATAAAAACTTGCGGTAATATTAATTATTTTTAAAAATAACACTTTTGAATAAAGTCTCACAATTTTAATCTTTTAGCTTACCTTTGCACGTTATTTTTGCAGAACACATTTTGCATATTGAAAATTAAACATTAGTTATGAGATTACATAGAAACTTATGCTTTGCCGTAATTGACGGATTACACCTTATTTTTAACGAAGGTGAGTATGCAGATAAAGTAATACAGCAATTACTAAAGCGTGATAAACGTTGGGGAAGTAGAGATAGAGGATTTGTTGCAGAAACCGTTTATACCATTGTACGTTACCAAAGATTATATGCAGAAATTGCTAATGTAAAAGCACCTTACCATAGAGATGATCTATGGCGAATGTTTGCTGTTTGGGCAACTCTTAAAGGTATAAAATTACCGGATTGGAAATATTTCACAGATACTCCTACTAGAAAAATTAAAGGACGCTTTGATGAATTATCTAAAATTAGAAAATATAGAGAGTCTATTCCAGATTGGATTGATGAATTGGGTGTTGCGGAATTAGGTGAAGCAGAATGGACTAAGGAAATTGCTATGCAAAATGAGCAAGCTGAAGTTATTCTTCGAGTAAATACCATAAAAACAAATAAAAAAGACTTACAACTTAAGTTACAGTCTGAAGACATTGAAACTGAGTTTTTACCAAATCATCCTTCGGCATTAAAATTAGTAGAACGTGCTAATGTATTTAAAACTGAAGCCTTTAAAAACGGTTGGTTTGAAGTACAAGATGCTTCTTCTCAATTAGTTGCAGATTACCTAGACGTAAAACCCGGAATGAAAGTCGTTGACGTTTGTGCTGGTGCTGGTGGAAAAACATTGCATTTGGCTTCTTTAATGGAAAATAAAGGTCAGCTTATTGCTATGGATATTTACGAAAGTAAATTGAAAAAACTCAAAGTAAGAGCACGTAGAAATGGTGTTCATAACATTGAGATGAAAGTGATTGATTCTACCAAACCAATTAAAAAATTGCATGGTAAAGCAGATCGTTTACTAATTGATGCACCATGTTCTGGCTTAGGAGTTTTACGTAGAAATCCAGATGCGAAATGGAAATTGCAACCTGAGTTTATAGAAAACATAAAAAAGACACAATTAGAAGTTTTAGATCAATACTCTAAAATGGTAAAATCTGGTGGAAAAATGGTCTATGCAACGTGTTCTGTTTTGCCTTCAGAAAATCAAAAACAAGTTGAGACATTCTTAACAACAGAAGCTGGTAAAGAATTTACGCTTGTAAAAGACAAAAAGATATTAGCCTATAAATCTGGTTTTGATGGATTCTATATGGCACTTTTAGAAAAAAAATAATAAAAAGCAGTTTCCCCCAAACACCATTCTGCCTCAATTATTATTCCCTAATAATATTTTAACCTACTGATTATGAAATACCTTTACATTGTATTCCTATGCTTTTCTAGCATTGGTTTTTCTCAAATCCCTTCAAGTTATTATGATAGTGCAAACGGACTATCTGGTTTTACTTTAAAAACAGAACTGAAAAACATAATAACTAATAGTCATATTGATCAAGGCTACAATACGCTGTTTACGGGTTACGTATCAACCCACTCTGATAATATTATAGAAGCAGGTTACGAAAATGATGATACCATTTTGTTGTATTACACAGAAAATCCCAATGGTATCGACTCTTATACTTATAATCATGGATCTCCCAACCAATGTGGTAGTTATGTTGACGAAGGGTCTTGTTACAATCATGAAAGCTTAGTTCCACAAGGAGCATTTAGTTCTGCTTTTCCAATGAAAAGTGATATACATCATATCACACCAAGTGATGGGTTTGTAAATGATAAAAGAGGTGATTTACCTTTTGGTATCGTTGGTAATGCAAATTGGACTTCTTTAAACGGTACTAAACGCGGAATAAGTGCAACACCAGGATATACTGGAGTTGTATTTGAACCAATTGATGAATTTAAAGGCGATATAGCAAGAGCGATTCTCTATTTTGTGACCAGATACGAAGATACCGTAGATGGATATACTAGTTTTCCAATGTTCAATGGCACAGAAAACCAAGCTTTATCTAATTGGTCTTTAACGATGTTATTAGATTGGCATTATAATATCGATCCTGTTGACCAAAGAGAAATAGATAGAAATATCGCTGCATATAACTATCAAGGTAATGCTAATCCTTTTGTTGATCATCCTGAGTATGCAAATATGATTTGGATAGATACCCAAGCTCCAACAAATCCTATAAATTTAGCAGCTTCTAATCCAACAGACAATTCTATAGATTTAACGTGGCTACCATCTACAGATAATATAGCAGTTATTGGTTATGATGTTTACATCGATTCTATTTATGCCTTTACTACAGCCAATACAACTACAACAATAAATGGATTAACACCAGCTACAAATTACTGCTTTACAATAAAGGCAAAAGACGCAGCTAACAATCAATCAAATTTCAGTGATCAAGTTTGTGATACCACCACAGATGCAGGCATAGGTAATACAAATTGCTTAATCGAAAATTTTGAAAATATAGGAGTGTCTTCAGCAACTTATAAAACCATTAGCTGGAATGGAAGCGATGGAGGTAATTGGATTGCTACAGATGCTAGAAATGACCAAACATTAAATACCAAAGCCATCACTATTAGAAACGGAGCCTTAACATTACCTACTACTTTTGGAGGTATTGGCTCTTTAACAATCACAACTAAACTTATCCTTTCAGGAACTAGCGGAACATTTAATTTAAAGGTAAACGGAAATATAGTAGGCACAATTCCTTACAGTGACTTAGAACAAACTTTTACTATACCTAATATTAATATTGAAAATAATGCAGCAATTGTTATAGATGGTAATAGTACTGCTACAAACAGTGTAAAAATTGATGACCTAAATTACACTTGTTATTCTGCTTTAGGGATTGATGATTTTAGTGTTAACCACATAAATACATATCCAAATCCCGTAAATAATCAACTCATAATTAGTCTAAAAAATAAAAGAACTACCACTATTGAAATTTTTGATATTTTAGGAAAGCGAGTTTTTAATACGATCATTGATAAGACAACTTCTCTTAATCTTCATGATTTAAAAACTGGAGTATATATGATAAAAATGACTCAAAATAACGCAACGATTACAAAAAAACTTCTAAAGCAATAATTGTAATAAAATTAGAAACTAAAGCAAATTTTTATAAATTGCTTTTGCTTTCTTAAGCTCTAAAAACAAACATCTTGTAGATTAATTTATATTTATAGTCAACATACAATAAGAGTTAGTATTGACGCTAAATTTCTAATTTATTCTAACGTTTATATCAGAATTTAGTTTAACTATTATTATTAAAAAATATTCTACCTTTGTTTATAATAAATACGCTCTAAATACTATAATACATGAAATACTTTTACCTATTTTTCTTATTCATTACAAGCATTGGGTTTGCTCAAACCCCATCTAATTATTACGATAGCGCGAATGGATTATCTGGTTTTGCATTAAAAACTCAGTTAAAAAGTATTACAACAAATGGCCATACGGCAAGAACGTACGACCAACTTTATGATGGATCTGGCGTTTCTGGTTCTAATGGATATGTAGACACTCATTCAGATGTTCCTGTGTCATCTGGTAATATTTATGAAAATGACGGCACGGTTCTAGATTTCTATTCAGAAAATCCAACGGGTTCAGATCCTTACAATTTTACGCACAATGTTGATGAAGGAGGTAACCAAAACTCAGAAGGTGACTGTTATAACAGAGAACATTTAGTGCCACAATCGTCTTTTGGCAGTTCTTATCCAATGCAAAGTGATATTCACCACGTTATCCCAACGGATTGTAGAGTTAATAATTACAGAAGCTCATATCCTTTTGGAAATGTTGGATCAGTAAATCTTACATCTCAAAATGGATCTAAAAGAGGAACAAGCGCAATGCCAGGATATTCAGGTATTGTTTTTGAGCCTATCGATGAATTTAAAGGTGATATCGCAAGAGCCTTACTTTATTTCGCTACGCGTTATGAAAGTACTGTTGATGGTTACACAAGTTTTGATATGTTTAACGGTACGGAAGATCAAGTATTTTTTCCTTGGGCAATTGATGTTTTACTAGATTGGCATAATAATGTAGATCCTGTAGACCAAAGAGAACGTGATAGAAATAATGCTGCGTATAATTTTCAAGGTAATGCTAATCCTTTTGTGGATCATCCTGAATACGCAGATCTAATTTGGAATCCGACTCCAGATACTGAAGCTCCATCAAACCCAACTAATTTAGTCGCTTCTAACCCTACTGATAATAGTATTAGTTTATCATGGACAGCGTCTAGTGATAATATTGGAGTGATATCTTATGATATTTATATTGACGGAACATACGCATTCAACTCTGGTAATACAACAGCTACCGCTACTGGTTTAACTGCAGAAACCAATTATTGTTTTACAGTTAAAGCTAAAGATGCAGCTAATAATGAATCTGGATTTAGTAATCAAGATTGCGAAACTACTACGGACAATGGAACAGTTGGAGGATCAGATTGTTTAACGGAATCATTTGAAAATTTAGATACATCTATCGGCTCCTATTCTAGTGTTAGCTGGACTGGTGACGAAGGAGGAACATGGACTGCTACCGATGCCAGAACAGATCAAGTAATTAATACAACTACATCTGCCGCAATTACGGTTAGAGATGGAATATTAACATTACCAACAACTTCTGGAGGAATTGGATCGCTTACCGTAACAACGAAACGTGTCTTTAGTGGTTCTGACGGAACATTTAATGTCAATGTTAACGGAACTTTAGTGGGTACAATTGCTTACAGTGGTGATGAGCAAACCGTTACAATACCTAACATTAATATAGAAAACAGTGTTTCTATTGTAATAAATGGCAATAGTGGATCTGGTAACAGAGTTGTATTTGATAATTTATCTTACACCTGTTATACAGCTTTAAATGTTGAAAAATTTGATATTTCTAGTGTTAAGATTCACCCAAATCCGGTTAAAAATAGTTTAACTGTAGATTTAGAATCTAATATTAGTACCAGCATTGAAATTTTTGATATTCTAGGAAAACGAGTTATTAAAAACAACATATCTAAAACAAGCAACTTAAATCTTCAAGCTTTAAAAGCTGGTATTTATATTGTAAAAATTACACAAGGAAATTCTATAGTTACCAAAAAATTAGTGAAACAATAAATTCACTAATTATAAATATTTAAAAAGCAGCTTTTATAGCTGCTTTTTTTATCCAAATCAGCGATTCAAAATATTAAACATGTCATCATTGGAAGGTGTTAAAAAAAATTATAATCTATAAAAATTTTTACCTTTGCAGAAGACCCAATGTATAAACCTACTTACTACAGGTTTCACTTGTCTCTATAAAAAAAATCAAGAAATAATGAAACACCTTTACACACTATTATTAATATTTGTAACTACAATTGCATTTGCGCAGTTAGTTCCACCAGCTGAATTAAGTTCTTATTATACCACAGTCGATTTTACTTCTACTGGCATTAGCTTAAAAAATGATTTAATTGATGTAACTACAGATAAGCATGTCAACTATTTAAGTTACAGCGACGTTTGGGATGCTTCTAGGATAACAGATTTAGATCCAAACAATTCTAATAATGTACTTTTACTTTATGGCTATAATGATACTGATGGTAGTATAACGACTGACAGAACTAGAGGAAAGTTTGATAATGGTGGTGGTGTTGGCGACTGGAACAGAGAACATGTTTACCCAAAATCTTTAGGAAATCCTAACTTAGGCACTTCTGGTCCTGGCTCTGATGCTCAAATGCTAAGACCTAGCGATGTTCAAAGAAATGGGCAACGCGGAAGCTTACAATTTACAGATAAAAACAATGGTGAATTCCCTAACGGTGAATCTGGTAGTACCAATGGTGGTTGGTATCCTGGAGATGAATGGAAAGGTGACTGTGCAAGAATTATTATGTATATGTATATACGTTATGGTGATCGTTGTTTACCAACAGGTGTTGGCAATGGAAGTAGTGCTTCTACTCCAGATGCTATGATAGATTTATTTTTAAAATGGAATGCTGAAGATCCTGTAGTTGAAGGAGAATTAGAAGACGTTAGAAATGCGTATCATGGAGACCCAAATAATGAATATGCACAAGGTAATAGAAATCCTTTTATTGACAACCCGTATTTAGCTACTGTAATATGGGGAGGACCTGAAGCTCAAAACAGATGGGAAAATCTTTCTATTACAGATGTAGAGCAAAATAGCATTAAAATGTTTCCTAATCCTGCAAATGGTAATGAGGTTACTATTTTATCAAACCAAGACATTATTGCCGAAGTTTATGACATTTTAGGTAAAAAAGTTACGGTTCAAAACATCTCGTCAAACCAATCTAAATTAAATATATCTAACTTAACTAAAGGTGTTTATATCGTAAAGTTAAATTCTGAAGTCGGTACGCAAACAAAAAGATTGATCAAACAATAAGTATAACTATCATATAAAAAAAAAAGCGACTCATGGAGTCGCTTTTTTATGTTTAAAACATCGTGAACAACTCTCCATTTTTGAATAGGTAATTATAAGTTAAATCACGTTTAAAAAAAGTAAATTTGCATTTTACTAAACACAACTCAAACACACCACATAAATGATTCATTTCTTCGGAAACCAAAACAGCAAGGTATTTGCTGTTCAAGCCACAAAAGAATTATCAACAGAAACCGTTTCAAAACTGACATGGTTATTTGGCGACCAACCAAAAATAGAACAAGCATCTCTCGATGCTTTTTTTGTTGGACCTAGAGCAGCAATGATTACTCCTTGGAGTACAAATGCTGTTGAAATCACTCAAAACATGGGAATTTCTGATATCCTAAGAATTGAAGAATTTACTTCAGTTCCTAAAGATTTCAAAGATTACGACCCTATGATTTCTGAAAAATATCAAAGTTTAAATCAAGATATTTTCAAAATTGATATTCAACCTAAAGCGATTCTAAATATTGAAAACATTTCAGAATACAACCAACAAGAAGGCTTATCACTTAGTGATGAAGAAGTTGACTATTTAGAAAGTGTTTCTAAAAAAATAGGTAGACCATTAACCGATTCTGAAGTTTTTGGCTTCTCTCAAGTCAATTCTGAGCACTGTCGTCATAAAATTTTCAATGGAACCTTTGTGATTGATGGAGAAGAAAAAGAAACGTCGTTATTCAAACTTATAAAAGAAACATCGAAACAACATCCTAACGATATTGTTTCGGCATATAAAGATAACGTCGCTTTTATAAAAGGACCTGTTGTGGAACAGTTTGCACCAAAGCGTGCTGATGTTCCAGATTATTATACAACTAAAGATTTTGAATCTGTAATTTCACTAAAAGCAGAAACACACAATTTCCCAACTACTGTTGAGCCTTTTAATGGTGCTGCTACAGGTTCTGGCGGTGAAATTAGAGATAGACTTGCTGGCGGAAAAGGCTCTTTACCATTAGCCGGAACAGCCGTTTACATGACGTCTTACTCACGGTTAAACGACGAACGCCCTTGGGAAAAAGCCTTCCCTGAACGTAAATGGTTGTACCAAACACCAATGGATATTTTAATAAAAGCCAGTAATGGTGCCTCCGATTTTGGAAATAAATTTGGGCAACCGCTTATCTGTGGTTCTATTTTAACCTTTGAACACCAAGATCTAAATGGTAAGATTGGTTACGACAAAGTCATTATGCAAGCTGGTGGAATTGGGTATGGAAAAGCAGATCAAGCTTTAAAAGATACACCTCAAGAAGGCGACAAAATAGTGATTCTTGGTGGTGATAATTATAGAATCGGAATGGGAGGAGCTGCAGTGTCCTCAGCAGATACAGGAGCTTTGGCTTCAGGTATCGAATTAAATGCTGTACAACGTTCTAACCCAGAAATGCAAAAACGTGCTGCCAATGCGGTTCGTGGCATGGTAGAAAGCGATGAAAATTTTATTGTGTCTATTCACGATCATGGAGCTGGTGGACACCTTAACTGTTTATCTGAACTTGTTGAAGATACAGGAGGAAACATTGATTTAGACAAATTACCTGTTGGAGACCCAACATTGTCTGCAAAAGAAATTATTGGTAACGAATCTCAAGAACGTATGGGATTAGTGATTGCCGATAAACACTTAGAAACATTACATAAAATAGCCGATAGAGAACGTTCTCCAATTTACGATGTTGGTGAAGTTACAGGAAAACACCGCTTTACTTTCGAATCTAAAACTACTGGTGAAAAACCAATGGATTTAGCCTTAGAAGATATGTTTGGAAGCTCTCCAAAAACCATAATGAACGATATTACGGTTGAAAAAAACTATGGAGGTATTTCTTATGACACCAATAAATTCTACGATTATCTAGACCAAGTATTACAACTAGAAGCTGTAGCCTCTAAAGATTGGTTAACAAATAAAGTAGACCGCTGTGTTGGTGGTAAAGTGGCCAAACAACAATGTGTTGGTCCTTTACAAATTCCCTTAAATAATGTTGGTGTGATGGCACTCGATTTTAAAGGTAAAGAAGGTATTGCAACCTCTATTGGTCACTCTCCTATTTCGGGATTAATTAATCCAGAAGCAGGAAGTCGCAACTCTATCGCAGAAGCGTTAACCAATATTATTTGGGCGCCTTTAAAAGATGGACTTAAGAGTGTGTCTTTATCCGCAAACTGGATGTGGCCTTGTAAAAATGAAGGTGAAGATGCACGTTTGTATGAAGCGGTAAAAGCGATTTCAGAATTTTCAATTGACTTAGGCATCAACGTACCAACAGGTAAGGATTCCTTATCCATGAAGCAAAAATATCCTGATGGTGATGTCATTTCTCCAGGTACAGTAATTATTTCTGCGGCCGGAAACTGTAATGATATTACGAAAGTTGTGGAACCTGTTTTTCAGAAAGGAAAAGGATCTATTTATTATATCAATGTATCACAAGATACGTTTGAATTAGGTGGAAGTTCATTCGCACAAATCAATAACAAAATTGGAAATACCACTCCAAACATAAAAAGTGCGGCTTACGTTAAAACGGTATTTAATACCATTCAAAATTTAATAAAAGACAATCAAATTGTTGCTGGTCATGATGTGGCTTCTGGTGGATTAATAACCACACTTTTAGAAATGTGTTTTGCAGATACTAATTTAGGAGCTGAATTAGATATTACTAGCCTAAACGAATCGGATTCATTTAAAGTTTTATTTGCTGAAAATGCTGGACTTGTAATTCAATCAGAGGATGATAGCATTGAAGGTATCCTTTCTGATGCAGCTATCAAATTCCACAAAATAGGTAACGTTACCGAAAGTGATGTTTTAGGTATTATAAACGGTAGTCAAGTCTTTACGATGACGGTTTCAAAATTACGAGATACGTGGTTTAAAACCTCTTTCCTACTCGATCAAAAACAAACCGCAAATGGTTTAGCCAAAGACCGATTTGATAATTATAAACATCAAGCTTTAGACTTTACCTTCCCAAGTCATTTTACAGGAAAATTAAAAGATACGCTTGGCACAACCAACACACGACCAAAAGCCGCTATTCTTAGAGAAAAAGGTTCAAATTCTGAACGCGAAATGGCAAATGCGATGTATTTAGCTGGTTTTGATGTGAAGGATGTGCATATGACCGATTTAATTTCGGGCAGAGAAACTCTTGAAGATATTCAGTTTTTAGGAGCTGTTGGTGGTTTTAGTAATTCTGATGTTTTAGGTTCTGCTAAAGGTTGGGCCGGAGCTATTAAATATAACGACAAAGCCAATAAAGTAATCAATGATTTCTTTAAGCGCGAAGACACATTGTCTGTTGGTATTTGTAATGGCTGTCAATTAATGATGGAACTCTATTTAGTAAATCCAGAACACGAGGTTCACGGAAAAATGACGTATAATGATTCTCATAAGCACGAAAGTGGCTTTACGTCTGTGAAGATTCAAAAGAATAATTCGGTGATGCTTTCTTCATTGGAAGGTGCGACATTAGGAGTTTGGATTTCTCATGGTGAAGGTAAATTCAAATTGCCTTATACGGAAGACCAATACAATATCGTAGCCAAATATGGTTATACAGATTATCCTGCTAATCCTAATGGTTCAGATTTTAATACGGCTATGTTAACCGATAAAACCGGAAGACATTTAGTAACCATGCCACATATTGAACGTTCTATTTTTCAATGGAACTGGGCCAATTACCCAGCTGGACGAAAAGATGACGTATCACCATGGCTTGAAGCTTTTGTGAATGCTAGATTGTGGATTGACAAAAACAACTAAAAAAAAAGGCTTCTCAAATTGAGAAGCCTTTTTTTTAAAATCAACTTTTCTGTCTTAATTAGAAATTATAATGCGTTTTGAGATCGTTCTACCATCGTCGCTAGATAGATTTAAAATATATGTACCATTCGTTACCTCTGATATATCAATTTTAAATGTAGAATTTTCAACGTTTAAATCGGATTCCATTATTAATCTTCCATCTATATTATACAATTTATAAGATTCAATATTAGTTACGTTATGAACTTTTACATTTAAATTACCTTGAACAGGATTAGGGTATATAGTTACATTATTTTGTAAATCAGCATCACCTACAGATAATACTTCAGATCCAAAAAACTCAATTTCTCCAACTGCATTCCATACGCTTACTCTAGAATTACCTGCACTATTGAATCTTCCATAACCTAATAATTTTACATAACGTGCATTATCATCAACTTCGTATAGATTAAAGTCCGTAGTATTTGTAGCCGTTAATATTAAATCTCCGGAAACAGGTAATATCATAGAAAAATCTGATTCATCCGTTCCAGTAGTAGAAACTAAAACTTGAAAACCAAATGCATCGGATTTATTAGTCGTAGAAAATTGAATTAAATTAAGCGCATAAGTACTACCTAAATCATAAATAATATACTCACCATCTCCTTTGTAATCTCCAGATAAAACATCACCATCGTCGGCAGCCCAAACGGAGCTATTATCTTTGTCTAAAGTATTTGTGGCGTAGTTAAATTTATCAACACCGTTGACTTCTTCTTTTGAAAAAGAATGTACAAAAACGGGATCTTCACCCACAACTCCTGTATTAATAAGATCATACAAATCTGTTAAATCTGCACCTTCTTGGGTTACATTTAACTGTCTTATAATATCACTACCTCCAGAATCTTGTGTAAAAGTTACTGAACCTGTTCTAGTAGCTGTATCTGTATTTTCAGTTACAGTAATAGACACTGTTGCATCACCATTATTAGAAGTTACATCAATTGATATCCAACTATCATTAGACATTGCTGTCCAACTCACATTAGCATAAACAGAAACATCATAACTGTTTGCATCAGGAGCAAGTGTTGGTAAACTGCCAATCGTTAAAGATTCAGGTATTTCTATAGTACAATCTCCATCTGTAATATTGCTTCCTAAATTATTTAAAAAACAAGCGCCAATGCCATAACCTACCATATCATCTGTTGTAGGCTCGTATACTCCCATATCTGCACCTTTACCTGTTGAGCCTGCACCCGAAAAAGTAAATATCTCTCCATCAGCAGTTGCTGTAATTCCTGTTTCTTCAGAGAAACCTGTATTAGTTTCACCTAAAGCACTTCCTGTATAAACATTTCCTGAATATGCTAAAGTTGTACCAAGATCAGCATAAGAAGATGCCGTATCTCCTGTAATAACATCTGTTATATTAGCATTTCCTGTAGTAAAGTATATTAAATTATTAGCAACTGTTCCTGTTGGATCAGTTGATCCTTTATCTGTATTATAAAACAATGGAGCATTTGTATTTATAATTGTATTATTAGAAAGGTTAATATTTTCAACTTTCTGATAACCATTTGAATTATTATCTGAAGCACAAGGCACAGCATTATTAGCGCTTCCTCCTAAAAAGGTTATTCCATTGTTCCACTTTGCTTGATCAACAACGGTAATACAATCTTGAATATAATTATTTGTTATGGTGTGTTCACTGTCA
The DNA here is from genome assembly GCF_003386165.1 of Winogradskyella eximia. Classification (GTDB taxonomy): domain Bacteria; phylum Bacteroidota; class Bacteroidia; order Flavobacteriales; family Flavobacteriaceae; genus Winogradskyella; species Winogradskyella eximia. Next base: position 110,650 of record NZ_QRDV01000008.1, read on the forward strand.
ACAATTCTAATGCCTCCCGTACCATCAACATCTTCACCTAAAAAGTAATTGCCATCTACTGTAGCGTTAGAACCGTGTCTTAATACTAAAGAACCTCTACATCTTCTAAAAGTGTTATTAATATAGGAGTTGTTTTTACTTTTATTTGTAATGATTTCATTTTCACCATCCGCTTCTACAAAGTAGTTGTTACTCACCATAGTACTACTATCCACATTTTGATAAGAACTTGTACCAATTCGTATAGTTTCACTATCTCCAGCATTGGTTAACGACGAATCAATTTTATCATAATTATAGAAATAATTATTACTAATTGTATGTCCGACGATATCACAACTAGTATTAATCTCAGGTTCACCATCTTCAACTGGTGGAAAAGCATTGTAAGCTAATTCTACTAAGATCATATTTCCAGAACTTACTTTATTCATAAACGAACAGTTAATAACGGTATTGTAAGTTCCGTATAACATAACCCAGTTATGCTTTACACTTGTTCCTGTTTCCATATCATCAGGATCAATTCCTAAACCATCCATAGCACAATTTTGCATTATACTATAATTAGCATAATCTTCTCCATCTCTAAATTCAATCACTTTACTAGATCCATAACCACCTTGCCAATGAAAACCATCTATAATAACATGATCTCCACCTATACTCATATTTAAACCACCTGTAAATTTAACACCTCCTGGAGTTTGAGCTCTAAATGTAATTGGCATAGCCGCAGTACCTGTTGTTGGAGAAAATTTAATTCTTTCATCTGTAGAATAAACTCCATCTGCTAAGATAACAGTGTCACCAGCAGCAAGTGTATCAAATAAATCTTCGAGAGCGCCTATATCATCAAGATCATCCACGGTATATGTGGTTTGCGAATACAAACTAATTGAAGACAACATTAAAATTATAAACGTAAAAAGACATTGGGACTTAAGATTGTAAAAAGTTTTCATAAGCATTAAAGTTATTTAGTTTTTTATTTAGTTGAGCGTACTATTAAAATTGGATTACCAATCTGGTAAACCAATTATATTGACTTAAAAGTAGAAAAAAAAACCGAATAATTAAATTTTTTTAACCACCTTATTACGAATTTTATAAAAAACAAATACTTTTTTTAATAAGTTACTCCTTTTTAGTTCCCATATTTGAAAATCCTTTTTATTTTCATAATTTGCAATGTTATAACAGCTTTACATAAATGACACAAGTAACTAGACTTTTTGACTTTCCATACTACCAATTAGAGCATAAACCAAACGCTAAAGCTTTGGTTACCAAATACGATGGTAAATGGGAAGCCATTTCCACTGAAGAATACATTGATAAATCGAACGCAATTAGTAGGGCTTTGTTAAGGCTAGGCATTCAAAAAGACGACAAAATTGCTGTTATTTCTACTACAAATAGAACAGAATGGAATATTATGGATATTGGGATACTTCAACTTGGAGCTCAAAATATTCCTATATATCCAACTATTTCTGCAGAAGATTATGAATATGTTTTAAATCATAGTGAATCTATTTATTGTTTTGTATCTGATAAAGATGTTTTAGAAAAAGTAAGAAAAGTACAGTCTAACACAAAAATTAAAGAGGTATACTCTTTTAATCATATTGAAGGTTGTAAGCATTATTCTGAATTATTAGAACTTGGTAAAGACCAAAGTAATCAACCAGAAGTTGAAGCACGAAAAGATGCCGTAAAACCTGAAGATTTAGCAACAATAATTTATACTTCAGGAACAACAGGAAGACCAAAAGGTGTGATGTTATCGCATTGGAATATTACTAGTAACGCTTTAGACAGTTCTCCTAGAGTACCATTAAAAGAAGGTGAAACACGCATATTAAGTTTTTTACCTATTTGCCACATTTTTGAACGTCTATTAATTTACGTTTATCAATATGCTGGCACATCTATTTACTTTGCTGAAGGCATTGATAAAATTGGTGACAATGCCAAAGAGATAAAACCAAATTTAATGAGTGTTGTTCCTCGATTGCTTGAAAAAGTGTTTGATAAAATAATGTTTAAAGGAGAAGAATTATCTGGTATCAAAAAAGGATTATTCTTTTGGGCAGTGAGATTAGCGGAACGTTGGGAACCTTACGGAGCAAATGGTGGTTGGTACGAATTTCAATTAAAAATAGCCAATAAACTTATATTTACTAAGTGGAGAGAAGCGCTTGGAGGAGAATTAGGCACAATGGTTTCTGGTAGTGCTGCTTTGCAACCAAGATTAGCAAGAATTTTTGGAGCTGCCCAAATGCAAGTTATGGAAGGATATGGTTTAACTGAAACATCACCAGTTGTCGCAGTTGGAATGTATAAAGATCACGGATACAAGGTCGCAACAGTTGGTAAGCCTATTGGTAATGTTGAAGTTAAAATTGCAGACGATGGAGAAATCCTAATAAAGGGACCAAACGTAATGTTAGGCTATTACAAAGACCCAGAAAAAACTGCTAGCGTAATGTCTGGAGATTATTTTCATACCGGAGATAAAGGCATTATAGACGCAGAAGGCTTCTTAAAAATTACAGGTCGAAAAAAGGAAATGTTTAAAACCTCTGGAGGAAAATATGTCATTCCACCTCTTTTAGAAAACGACATGAAGCAGTCTCTTTTCATAGAACAAATTATGGTTATTGGTGAAGGTGAAAAAATGCCTGCAGCTTTAATTCAACCAAATTTTGATTTTATACGAGATTGGATCGATCTAAAAAAACACAATGTTGGTAAAACAGATGCTGAAATTGCAAATTCAGATATTGTAATTAATCGTATTCAACAAGAAATTGATAAATACAATAAACATTTTGGTAAATGGGAACAAATTAAACGTTTCGAACTCACACCAGATGTGTGGTCTATTGATGGAGGACACCTTACTCCTACCATGAAGATGAAACGAGCCATCATAAAAAATATTTACCAAGATCTTTACGATAAAATCTACCGTTCTTAAGATTTTGAGGTTATACCTGGTAGTAAAATTATAGGAAATATTAAGATTAATCGAGAATTAAAAACGCTTAGTCGTTGATATAAAACACTTTACATTAAATTTCATATCTTAGGGTAAATCAACCGCTAAACCCTAAAATATGAAAACCAAGACATTTATCATTGCAGGCATTTGTGGAGGCATTACCAATTGGCTACTTAGCTGGTTGAGTTATGGAATTATCCTTGAAGACTACTTCGCACAACCTAACGAAAGTAAACGCGCCTTTATATATTTAATTTTAGGTTGCTTAGCTCTAGGATTTTTCTTGTCCTATTTTTATAATCGTTGGGCACAAATTTCCACTATGTCTACAGGTGCAAAAGCAGGAGCCTTTTTTGGTTTATTTTTGGCATTAACTACTGGTTTTACAAAAATGGCAATGGACGCATCTTTGACCACAGAACTATTTACATTAGACATTGCTGTATCAATTTTCATTACCGCAATTACTGGAGCAGTGGTTGGCTTCATCAACCACAAAGTAAGATAATCGCAAAATATCCACCTTAAAAATAGACTTCCTAAAATTATTATCCATAATTATTGAAGTATCATCAATATAATATTTTCTTAATTTATTATGCACGCATAGTATTTTTTACTATCTTTGGTAACCAATCACATTGCATGAAAGATAAAACAATAGATTACATACTCAGAACCACATGGTTAGCAGTGAATAAAATGTATAACGAAGAAGCGTCTCAATTTGGGACAACTATGGCTACCGGATTTGCATTATTAAGTATAGATCCAGAAAAAGGTACACCTTCAACGTCTTTAGGTCCCAAAATGGGAATGGAAGCCACGAGTCTTTCTAGAACCTTAAAAACCATGGAAGAAAAAGGATTAATAGAACGAAAACCAAATCCAGAGGATGGTCGAGGAGTTTTAATCTTTTTAACCGAATTTGGAAGAAAAAAAAGAAACTATTCTAAAGAAAAGGTATTGACTTTTAATGAAACCATTAAAGCAAATGTCTCTGCAGAAGAGTTAGCCAACTTTCAGAAAGTAGCCGAAGTCATTAATAATATGATCTCAAATAAACAGATATATAATAAAAAAGAACACATTTTAAAATAATATGAGCAAACGTAGAATTAAAAAAGTTGCGATTATTGGTTCCGGAATTATGGGATCTGGTATCGCGTGTCACTTCGCCAATATTGGTGTAGACGTATTACTATTAGATATTGTTCCTAGAGAACTAAACGACAAAGAAAAAGCTAAGGGTTTAACCTTAGAAGACAAAGTTGTAAGAAACAGATTAGTAAACGATGCTTTAACAGCGTCATTAAAATCTAAGCCCTCTCCTATTTACAGTCAAGCTTTTGCTAGTCGCATCACTACAGGTAACTTAGAAGATGATATTGCTAAGGTTGCAGATGTAGATTGGATTATGGAAGTTGTAGTTGAAAGACTAGACATCAAAAAAATGGTGTTCGAAAACTTAGAAAAATACCGTAAGCCAGGAACATTAATTACATCAAATACGTCTGGTATTCCAATCAAATTTATGAGTGAAGGTCGTAGTGAAGATTTCCAGAAGCATTTCTGTGGAACGCACTTCTTTAATCCAGCGCGTTACTTAAAATTATTCGAAATTATTCCTGGACCGAAAACAGATGCTTCTGTTTTAGAGTTTTTAAATGAATATGGCGAAAAGTTCTTAGGAAAAACATCTGTTGTTGCTAAAGACACTCCTGCTTTCATAGGAAACAGGGTTGGTATTTTTAGCATACAGAGTTTATTTCATGCGGTTAAAGATTTAGATTTAACTATCGAGGAAGTCGATAAATTATCAGGACCAGTAATTGGTCGTCCTAAATCGGCAACCTTCCGTACAGTTGATGTTGTAGGTTTAGATACTTTGGTTCACGTGGCTAACGGAATTAGAGAAAACTGTCCTAATGACGAACGTTTAGAGTTATTTAAATTACCAGATTTCATCAACACAATGATGGAAAACAAATGGTTAGGAAGTAAAACTGGACAAGGTTTTTATAAAAAGAATGTTTCAGCCGATGGGAAAAAAGAAATTCTTTCTCTTGACTTAAACACCTTAGAATACCGTTCTGCGAAACGCGCAAAATTCGCAACTTTAGAAATGACTAAAACTATTGATAAAGTAGTAGATCGTTTTAAAGTATTAGTAAAAGGAAAAGATAAAGCAGGTGAGTTTTACAGAAAAAGCTTCACTGCATTATTTGCTTACGTATCTAATCGTATTCCAGAAATTTCAGATGAGCTTTACAAGATTGATGATGCCATGAAAGCTGGTTTTGGTTGGGAACACGGACCTTTCCAAATTTGGGATGCAATAGGTGTAGAAAAAGGAATTGAATTAATGAAAGCCGAAGGCCTAGAACCTGCTGCTTGGGTTAATGAGATGATTGCTTCTGGCAACACGTCATTCTACACTGTAAAAGATGGTGCTTCATATTTCTATGATATTCCTTCCAAAAAACAAACTAAAATACCTGGTCAAGATAGTTTCATCATCCTTGATAATATTAGAAAAACAAACGAAGTGTTTAAAAACTCTGGTGTTGTTATTGAAGATATCGGAGACGGCATCCTTAACCTAGAATTCCAATCTAAAATGAACACTATTGGTGGAGACGTTTTAGCTGGATTAAATAAAGCTATTGATTTAGCTGAAAAAGATTTTGCTGGTTTAGTCGTTGGTAACCAAGCTGCAAATTTCTCTGTTGGTGCAAACATCGGAATGATTTTCATGATGGCTGCAGAGCAAGAATATGATGAGCTTAACATGGCTATCAAATATTTCCAAGATTCTATGATGCGTATGCGTTATTCTTCTATCCCAACGATTTCTGCTCCTCACGGCATGGCTTTAGGTGGTGGATGTGAATTATCATTACACGCAGATAAAGTGGTTGCAGCAGCAGAAACTTACATGGGACTTGTAGAGTTTGGTGTTGGTGTGATTCCTGGAGGTGGTGGTTCTAAAGAAATGGCTTTAAGAGCGCAAGACCTTTTCCATAAAGGCGATGTGCAATTAAACGTTTTACAAGAACATTTCTTAACCATTGGTATGGCAAAAGTATCTACTTCTGCTTACGAAGCTTTCGATTTAAACCTACTTCAAAAAGGAAAAGATGTTGTTGTGGTTAACAAAGACCGTCAAATAGCAGTCGCAAAACAACACGCTATGCTAATGGCTAATTCAGGGTACACACAACCAGTAAAAAGAGATGATGTTTTAGTTCTTGGTAAACAAGCATTAGGTATGTTCTTAGTTGGAACAGACTCTATGGAAGACTCAAATTACATTTCTGAACACGATATGAAAATCGCTAATAAATTAGCTTACGTAATGGCTGGTGGAGATTTATCTGAACCAACACGCGTAACAGAACAATATTTATTGGATTTAGAGCGTGAAGCTTTCTTAAGTTTATGTACAGAGCGTAAAACTTTAGAGCGTATTCAGCACATGTTAACAAAAGGGAAACCGTTACGTAATTAAAAATTACTAAGCGATTAGCCTTTAGCATTTAGCTATTGGCAGTTATAATGTAAAATTTTTAGACGCTAATAGCTAAAAGCTAGTAGCCAAAAGCATAAAATATGAAAACAGCATATATAGTAAAAGCATATAGAACCGCAGTTGGTAAAGCACCAAAAGGCGTGTTCCGTTTTAAAAGAACAGATGAATTGGCAGCAGAAACCATCAAGTATATGATGAAGGAATTGCCAGGTTTAGACCCAAAGCGTATTGACGATGTAATTGTTGGTAACGCAATGCCAGAAGGTTCTCAAGGATTAAATATGGCACGTTTAATCTCTTTAATGGGATTAGATATTGTGGATGTTCCTGGCGTAACTGTAAACCGTTTTTGCTCTTCTGGAGTAGAAACAATTGGAATGGCAACTGCAAAAATACAAGCTGGAATGGCAGATTGTATTATTGCTGGTGGAGCAGAAAGTATGAGTAGCGTACCAATGACTGGTTTTAAACCAGAATTGAACTACGATATTGTAAAAGCAGGTCATGAAGATTATTATTGGGGAATGGGAAATACTGCAGAAGCTGTTGCAAAACAGTTTAAAGTATCTCGTGAAGACCAAGATGAATTTGCATTCAATTCTCATATGAAAGCATTAAGAGCGCAAGCTGAAAATCGTTTTCAAGATCAAATTGTACCAATTGAAGTAGAACAAACTTACATTGATGCTAACGGAAAGAAAGCGACAAAATCTTACACAGTAACTAAAGATGAAGGACCTCGTGCAGGAACAAGCAAAGAAGCTTTAGCTAAACTTAGAGCAGTATTTGCTGCTGGAGGAAGTGTTACAGCTGGTAACTCGTCACAAATGAGTGATGGTGCTGCTTTTGTAATGGTTATGAGTGAAGACATGGTTAAAGAGCTAGGTTTAGAACCAATTGCAAGAATGGTAAACTATGCTGCTGCAGGTGTTGAACCTCGTATCATGGGAATTGGACCAGTAAAAGCAATTCCAAAAGCATTAAAACAAGCAGGATTAAAACAAGACGATTTAGCTTTAATTGAGTTAAATGAAGCTTTTGCTTCGCAATCTTTAGCTGTAATTAGAGAACTAAACCTAAATCCAGATATTATTAATGTAAATGGTGGTGCAATTGCACTTGGTCATCCATTAGGATGTACAGGAGCAAAATTATCTGTACAACTTTTTGACGAAATGCGTAAGCAAGACATGAAAGGTAAATATGGTGCAGTAACCATGTGTGTTGGAACAGGTCAAGGTGCTTGCGGAATATTTGAATTCCTTAATTAAGAATCAAGATTTAAAAAACTAGAAACCATGCATAATTTCAAGAATTTAAAAATTTGGAATGAGAGCATGGCATTAGTTTCAGAATCTTATAAAATCACGCGAGGTTTTCCAAAGTTTGAAACATATGGCATAATCAATCAAATGAAGAGATGTGCTATTTCAATCCCTTCAAACATATCTGAAGGCACAAGCAAAAATTCAAATGAAGATTTTGCTCATTATTTAGAACACAGTTTAGGTTCTGCTTTTGAATGGGAAACACAACTGAATATCGCTTTTAATGAAAGCTATATTTCAGAAGAAAAATTTAAAGAACTAGAAAACAAAGTAAAACAAATACAAAAAATGATTTCAAGTTTCAAATCCGGACTTAAGCTGTCTTGATTCTTGGTTCTAGAAGTCTTAAAATCTAATAATAAAAATATGGCAGATTTAGAAAAAGATATCCTTCGTGGAGGTCAATTCTTAGTAAAAGAAACAAATTGTGAAGATGTGTTTACTCCTGAAGATTTTTCAGAAGAGCAAACCATGATGAAAGAATCCGTAATGGAATTTAACGATCGTGAAATCATACCTCATAAGCCTCGTTTTGAAGCTAAAGATTATGCATTAACCGAAGAGGTTATGCGTAAAGCTGGTGATATGGGATTCTTAAGTGTTGCCGTCCCTGAAGCTTATGGTGGAATGGGAATGGGCTTTGTATCTACGGTATTAACTTGTGATTATATCTCTAGTGGAACAGGTTCTTTTAGTACTGCTTTTGGTGCACATACAGGTATTGGTACTATGCCAATTACTTTATATGGTACAGAAGAGCAAAAACAAAAATACGTACCAAAATTAGCCTCTGGTGAATGGTTTGGCGCATATTGTTTAACAGAACCTGGTGCAGGGTCTGATGCCAATTCTGGTAAAACAACAGCGACGCTTTCAGAAGATGGTAAATCTTATACAATTAACGGTCAAAAAATGTGGATCTCAAATGCAGGTTTCTGTAGTTTGATGATTGTTTTTGCACGTATTGAAGATGATAAAAATATTACAGGTTTTATCGTTGAATATGATGGAGAGAATCCTAACGGTATTGTTTTAGGAGAAGAAGAACATAAATTAGGTATTCGTGCCTCTTCTACACGTCAAGTATTTTTTAACGATACTGTAGTACCTGTTGAAAATATGTTAGCTGGTCGTGGTGAAGGTTTTAAAATCGCTATGAACGCACTTAACGTTGGTCGTATTAAATTAGCTGCTGCTTGTTTAGATTCTCAGCGTCGTATCTTAACTACTGCTGTAACTTACGCTAACGAACGTAAACAATTTAAAACTCCTATAGCAAATTTTGGAGCTATTAAAACAAAATTAGCAGAAATGGCAGCAAGTGCTTATGCTGGTGAATCTGCAACCTATAGAGCAGCTAAAAATATTGAAGACAGAATTGCTATGCGCGAAGCGGCTGGTAATTCGCATCAAGAAGCAGAACTAAAAGGTGTTGAAGAATACGCTATTGAGTGTTCTATCTTAAAAGTTGCCGTATCAGAAGATGTTCAGAATGCAGCAGATGAAGGTATCCAAATATTTGGTGGTATGGGATTCTCTGAAGAAACTCCAATGGAGTCGGCTTGGAGAGATGCTCGTATTGCTCGTATTTACGAAGGAACTAACGAAATCAACAGAATGTTAGCTGTTGGTATGTTAGTTAAAAAGGCGATGAAAGGTCATGTTGATTTACTAGGTCCTGCTTCTAAAGTTCAAGAAGAATTAATGGGAATTCCTTCTTTTGAAACTCCTGATTATTCTGAATTATTTTCAGAAGAAAAGCAAATGATTGCAAAACTTAAGAAAACATTCTTAATGGTTGCTGGTGGAGCCGTTCAAAAATTCGGACCTCAACTAGAAGAGCACCAACAATTGTTAATTGCTGCAGCAGATATCTTAATTGAAATCTACATGGCAGAATCTGCAATTTTAAGAACAGAGAAAAACGTGAAGCGTACTAGCGAAGCAGAGCAATCTGCACAAATCGCAATGGCTAAATTATATTTATATCACGCTGTAGATATCGTTGAAGAAAAAGGAAAAGAAAGCATTATTTCTTTTGCTGAAGGCGATGAGCAACGTATGATGTTAATGGGACTTAAACGCTTTACTAAATATGCCAACTATCCAGATATTGTAGATTTACGTATTGAGATTGCAGAAAAAGTAAAAGCAGAAAATAAGTACTGTTTCTAATAATTCAATAATTAGACTAACTCAAATAATTCTAATTATAAAGCCAATTCTTCCAATATAAATTTTGGATTGAATTGGCTTTTTTATTTTGAAAAACTATTGAGCTTCTCTTATTTCTAATAAACTTCCAAATAAAGATTTTGCAATTTCCACTTGTTCTGCTTCATTCGTTAAAACCGCTTTATCTTTTTCATTTGTAAGAAACCCTAGTTCTAAATAGATTGCTGGACAATTCACATTTCTAAGAAGATAAAAACTCGCAGACTTAACATTACTCCGTCCTGAAAGTAGTCTTGATTGATTATTAATTAGAATCTTACTATAATCAAAAGAGGCTTTTTTATCCTCATTTTCATCATTATAATAGACTTCAATACCATTTATTGATGGTTCAGTATGTGCGTTACAATGTAAGCTAATCACTAAATCTGCATTTACAGCATTAATAATCTCACTGCGTTCTTTAAGTGAAAGAAAATTGTCAGAGTTTCTTGTCTGTATTATTTTTACTTTTTCATTGCTGTAAGATGCTAATAAGTTCGATATTTCTAAGACAATCTCTTTTTCGATAGAATTACCTGAATCATGTCCTCCATGTCCAGCATCGATGACGACAATTAATGTGTCATCTGAAAATGAATCGTCTAAATTCTTATAAGAACTAAACATAAAAATACCCGCAAGAAGTAATATAACAGCTGCGCTTTTTAAGGTTCGGTTAAATACTGATGATTTCGATTGATGTAACATAATAATTCGATTTTTGATTTGAATGAAATTAAATCCGCTAGTTAGAGGAACACGGTATTCCTTTTGTCCTAAGTTTATTATAGTGTTTGAATAATTTTCGATATCAATGCCAGATGAAACAGACATTTCATCAGCAATAAATTCGTGATTTTGTAAAACAGCTTTCTTATACAACCAAATAAATGGATTAAACCAAAACACACAACTCAATAATTCTAATAGTATAATATCTATAGTATGTAGTTCCTTACTATGTGCGGTTTCATGAGCAATAATACTTTCGAAATCCTCTCTAGATAGCGTGTGTTGCTTAGGAATAAACATGTAATTAAAAAAACTAGACACCATATTAGAATCTTCAATTTTTATTAATTTAAGATGGCCTATTGTTTCATATTCCGATCTAGTAAGTTTGTATATTTGAAGTAGATTCCTTGAAAATCGAATGATTAATAAAAGAGAAATTAAACCATAAATAATCATAACTGGATTAGCTCGATAAGGATTAACAGCTACCTCCTCTCCTAATGTGACATTATCTACAGTATCTATTACCGCGTTTGTCTCTGTATATTTATCTAAAGGAATTTGTGTAATACTTGGAACGGCTTTAAACAGTTCAAACTCTAAAAATGGAGCTACAAGACATAGTACCAAAGCGCTTAAAAGAAAAAATCGATTAAACTGAAATGTTTTTTGCCTTCTAAGTAATAAGAAATAAACCGCATAAGAACAGCCTAAACTAATAATGGTATAAATAAAATAACTAATCATTGGCTTTCTTTTGATCCATTTTCTGCGTTAACAACGCTTGAAGTTCCTCTAATTCTTGCATCGACAAATCAGCGTTTTTGGTAAAAAACGATGCAAATTGTGCTTTAGAATCATTAAAAAAATGCTGAATCATTCCGTTAACTTGTTTCGTAAAATAGTCGTTTTTCTTAAGAATAGGAAAATATTGCTTGTCTCTTCCTAAACGCTCAAACCCTATATAATCCTTATCTGTCATACGTTTTAACAAAGTAGAAATAGTAGTATAAGCTGGTCTTGGCTCAGGAAATTTCTCTACAATGTCTTTCATAAATCCTTTTTCAAGCATCCATAAATACTTCATAATTTGAAGTTCAGATTTATTTAGTTGTTTTATATCCACAATTATAGTTTTAATACTACAAATGTAGTAATAAAAAATTAATATGCAATTCTTTCATAAAATTTCTATCTTTAAAAAAACTATTTACAATGCGCTATTTTCTCATATCCTTACTTTTATTACCAATAATCGCTATCTCACAAACCAATACGGAAGTTTTTCTCTTCGATGTAGAAACAGCGAACTCTAATATTTCAGTTAAAAACGGTAAAAATATTTCTAATAATCAAGGCTACGATAATCAACCTTCTTTTTTAGATGATCGCTATATAGTCTTTGCTGCTACCAGAAATGAACAAACAGATATTGCAAAATTCGATACGAGATATAATGGTAAAATTTGGATTAATTTTTCTGAGGGAAGCGAATATTCACCTTTAAAAATCCCTAACAAACATGAGTTTTCGGCCGTAAGATTAGATAAAGATGGTAAACAACGTTTGTATGCTTATAGTCTAAGCAATGGTGAATCATCTGAACTTATAAAAGATTTAGTAGTGGCATATTATACTTGGTATGACGATAATACAATTGTTTCTGCCGTTATAGAAGATAAAGAACTGAACCTTTATGTCTCAAATTTAGATAAAGGAACAAACAAAAAAATAGCCTCAAATGTAGGACGTTCATTTCATAAGATTCCCGATTCTGACTTGGTTAGTTTTATTTCAAAAGCAAACAAAAACCAATGGCAAATAAAATCATTAAATCCAAAAACGGGTAAAGTCAAAATAATTGCTAACACTCTAAAGAATGTAGAAGATATTTGTTGGTTAGATAGTAAAACATTACTTCTAGGTAAAGACAACATACTTTATAAACTAAGACTTCAACGAGATAATAACTGGAAAAAAATAGCAGATTTATCCAATTACGGAATCACAAAAATTAGCCGTATAGCAACTAACAATTCTGCAACAAAACTACTTTTAGCAGGAGATATTGTTGTGGATAAAACTGCAACCGAAATTGTTGAAGAACCAATTGTAGATGATTCCGACGCTACCAGAATTGCAATGGAAAAAAATGCTATAAAAATTGTACAAAGGCATATCGAACCTTTTAACAATAGGAAACTAGATGAATTTGCATACAATTTTGATTCTAATATACTTGTTAACAGATTTCCTAGAGCAAAAATGTATTCTGGTCGTAATACGTTAAAAGAACATTACCGTTTATTTTTCAAGAAAAATAAAAAGACGCATGTTAAAGTAATTAATAGAATGGCTCATAAAAATATGGTGATTGACGAAGAATTGGTAACTTTAGATAACACCACTAAGAGACAGGTTACTATTTATGAAACTGATGCTGATAATATTAAAATAATGACCATTATTAGTAACTCTAAAACTGATGCTAATCCTGAATATATTGTAAACGAGCAACTAGAAGTTTATAACAATAGAGATGTTAATGGCTTTATAAAAACTTACGCTGATGATGTTATGCTATTTACATTTCCGTACACGCTAAATATTGAAGGTCATGACGCTTTAAAAAAACAATATGCTCCTTTTTTTAAGAGCACTCCCGATTTAAATGCAGAAATTGTTAATAGAATTGTAATAGGTAATAAAGTAATTGATAAAGAAAAAGTCCTAGTTAATGGAAAGACAATTTATGCTATTGCTATTTATGAAATTCAAAACGGATTAATTTCTAGAGTTACATTCATCCAATAGTGTAACAATTTAATGCGCTAATAGACATATAGTTAAACAACCCAACACTATCTAACTGTCCCTACTTTCTAAAACTAATCATAATGGGACTATTTTGGGATTTAATCCAACAAAGCGAATTAGAAAATCAAAAAGGAAAAGCTGAATCGTTAGAAGAACGTGTAGCCGTACTTGAAACTGAACTTTCAACCACCAAGGCATTATTATTAAGAACACTTCACATACTCGAAAAAAGCTCTGGTCTCGATATTAATGAGGATGGCAAAATAGGCTGATGCTGTTTTCTAAAGCTAAGTTTTAAATTTAGGTGATTCGCACCCAAACCGATTCATATACAATACACAATATCACATTAATATGTGATTGACAGCCGCTATAGATTAAACTATTTTTAAGCAATCCATTACTCTAAATTAATGGATTATTATACATATATAAATAAAATTAAAATCTATAAAGGGTTAGTCAGTCATTATAATTACTGCTGCCATTGAACAAAGTTTATTCGAGGTTTCCACACCTACACTAGCTATATTTTTTTATCATTTCAAAAATATCAGACTAGATATTTAAAAATGTAAGTGCGCTATTAGTCTTTTAGCAATAGGACTTATTATTTTGTTTATAACCGGTTTGTACCATGTAATTTTTATATTTACTTGATCATATAAAAACGAGCTCAATGAAACACTTACTGTTCTTACTAATTGCTTTTACATTACCAAGTAAAGCACAAACAAGTAAAGTGCTTGAGCCCAAATTAGAAAACATTGCATGGATTGCTGGAACATGGCATGGTGAAGCTTTTGGTGGCATCACCGAAGAAATTTGGAGCGAACCTTCTGGCGGTTCTATGATGGCAACGTTTAAATTAATTAACGACGGAAAAGTCACCTTCTACGAAATTGAAGTCATAAGAGAAGTCGAAAATTCATTAATCCTTCAATTAAAACATTTCGGCCCAGATCTTAAAGGCTGGGAAACGAAAGATGAAACCGTTGATTTTCCTTTAATAGAAATCACAGAAAACAAAGTGGTTTTTGAAGGCATGTCCTTTGAAAAAAATTCAGATAATGAAATGAATGTTTATGTGGATATCAAAGACAACGGAAAAACGGAAACCGTAAAATTCAATTACAGAAAAACTTTAAAAAACAGCAAACCACTGAAACAGCTGATTAAAGTTAAACATGCAAAAGAAACCATAAATATTGATGGTATTGCAAATGAAACCATTTGGAAAAATTCAGAATGGCATCAACTCGATCAGTTATGGTTAGGTGAAGCCTATACGGCGGACGATTTTAAAGGGCGATACAAGTTATCTTGGACTAAAGATGCCCTTTATCTTTTGGCAGAAATACAAGATGATGTTATTGTAGACACTCACAAAGATCCTCTTGTAGCGTGGTGGGACGATGATTGTTTAGAAGTATTTATTGATGAAGACAATAGCGGAGGCGAACATCAATTTAATCATAATGCCTTTGCTTATCATATTGCTTTAGATGGCAATGTGGTTGACATGTCTACGGAGAAAACAGGTAAACTTTATAATTCTCATATCGAATCTAAAAACATAACCATAGGAAACACAACCATTTGGGAAGTAAAAATGTCACTATACGACAATTCATACAATGACCATGGAGAAAATACACCTGTAAACTTAAGCTCCAATAAAAACATAGGATTCGCTCTTGCATACTGTGACAACGACAGTAGTATAGAACGTGAAAACTTCATAGGATCTATTTCTGTTGAAGGTATTGACAAAAATCGTGGTTGGATTGATGCCAATATTTTCGGAACTTTACAATTAATCGATTAACAACTTCAACATAATGAAAATCGCAATCAGCTCAGTATTTCTAATGGTCTCTATTTTACTAGGTGCACAAACCGACCAAAATATTTATGACATCATTGATGCTGTTTCGGAAGAACGTTTAAAAAAAGACGTACAAACGTTAGTCGATTTTGGAACACGCCATACACTAAGCGATACCATTTCTAATACGCGTGGTATTGGAGCTGCGCGTCGTTGGATAAAATCTGAATTCGAAACCATTTCTAAAGATTGTAACGATTGCTTAGAGGTCTTCTACCAAAAGGATTTAGTAAAAAAAGGAGAGAATCAACGTATCGTTAAAGACGTGATGGTCGTTAATGTTGTTGCCATTCAGCGAGGCACAAAATATCCAAATCGCTATATCATAATGAGTGGTGATATCGATTCTAGAGTTTCTGACCCAAATGATTTTACTTCAGATGCACCAGGTGCTAATGACAATGCCACAGGAATGGCAGGTGCTATTGAAGCTGCTAGAGTATTGTCTAAATATAAGTTTGAAAGTAGTATTATTTATGTGGGACTGTCTGGTGAAGAACAAGGTTTGTTTGGAGGGCAAGGTTTAGCAAAATATGCGAAGGAGCATCATTGGGATATTATTGGAGTTTTAAATAATGACATGATTGGAAATATCTCTGGAGTGGATGGTGTGATTGATAATCGCACTTTCCGAATTTTCTCAGAACCGATTACAACGTCGGAAACAGATCCTGAAACATTAGCAAAACAAGCGAGAGCCAGACGTTTTTATGGTGGTGAAGTCGATGGTATTTCGCGTCAGTTGGCACGATTTGTATATAAAACAACAAAAACCTACATGCCAGAGATGAACCCAATGCTAGTGTATCGCTTAGATCGTTTTGGACGTGGAGGTCATCATAGACCTTTTAACGATGCGGGCTTTGCTGGTATCCGAATTATGGAAGCTCACGAAAATTACACCCAACAGCATCAAGATATTCGTACAGAAAACGGGATTGCATACGGAGACACTTTTGAACATGTTAACTTTCCGTATTGCAAAAAATTAACCGCTGTCAACGCCATTACTATGGCAAGCCTTGCTTCTGCTCCACCGTCTCCAACCGAATTTAGTATTGGTGGCATTGTGGAAGCCTCTGCTAAATTACAATGGAATAACGTTGAAGGTGCCAAAGGTTATAAAATCTATTGGCGAGATACCACTTCGCCAACTTGGGATCACAGCCGTTACGTAGAAGGTGCTACCGAATTTACCTTAGACGGTATCGTTATTGATAATTTCTTTTTTGGCGTGGCAGCTGTAAATGCTAATGGCCATGAAAGTGTTGTTGTGTTTCCAAATAAAATTTTAAGATAAACAGCAATGAAAATCAGTCAGCTTAAACCGTTAATACCAGAATTATTTTTAATGGTTTCCGTTTTATATTATTGGGTTTTAACTCTTAATCTTTTAAATCCAATTGCTATGGGTTTATTAGCTATTCTTATTTATCTTATTATAAGCAAAAAAGCAACATTAGGATTAGTTATTTCAGTTGTCTTTATTGCTTTGAATTTATTTCTGGTTTTAGCATTAATTTCTGAATTATCAGAATTTGAAGTCATTAATCAAAATTATAACAACCTTATTATTTTTGGCTCCTTATATCTTGGATTAAATTTAATATTGGCAGGATTTATGTTTTATAAATACTTGAAATTAAAAACGAATTAAAATTGAAAACTAAGTTACTCCTACTATTTGTATTGACATTTTCGACCATACAAGCCCAATTGCTTCAAGATAAGGGAGAATTCACCAAACAAGATACACTTAGAGGAAGCATTACTCCAGAACGTGAATGGTGGGATTTAACCTATTACTTTTTAGATCTAAAAATCTTTGAATCTAAGAAATATATTTCAGGCGTAAACACTATAAAATACAAAGTCTTAAAACCTCACCAAGTTATGCAAATAGACTTACAAGAGCCTATGCGTATAACCTCAGTTTACCAGGATAATGAAAAACTAAAAGTAACTCGAGATGGAAGTGCACATTTTATAACGTTAATCAAACCGCAAACTACAGGAACAATTAATACGCTTTACGTATCTTATGATGGGAAACCAAAAGAGGCGATTAATGCCCCTTGGGATGGAGGATTTTCTTGGAAGAAAGACAAAAATGGCAAGGATTTTATTGCTACCTCTTGTCAAGGTTTAGGAGCAAGTGTGTGGTGGCCCAACAAAGACCACATGTACGATGAAGTGGATAGTATGCATATTAGGATTACCGCGCCTAAAGATCTCATTCCTGTTTCCAATGGTCGGTTAGTACATATTCAAGATCACCCTAAAGCGAACATATATACCTGGTTTGTAAATAACCCAATTAACAATTATGGCGTTAATGTAAATATTGGAGACTATACCAATTTCTCTGAAGTCTTTAAAGGTGAAAAAGGGGATTTAGATATGGATTATTGGGTGCTTAAAGATAATTTAGAACTAGCAAAAGCGCATTTTAAAGATGCACCAAAAATGATGAAAGCCTTTGAACATTGGTTTGGTCCTTATCCATTTTATGAAGATAGTTTTAAATTGGTTGAAGTCCCTTATTTAGGCATGGAGCATCAAAGTTCTGTGACCTACGGAAACAAATATAAGCAAGGCTATTTAGGACGAGATTTATCTGGCACAGGTTGGGGTTTAAAATTTGATTTTATTATTATCCACGAAGCTGGTCACGAATGGTTTGCTAACAATATCACCAACAAAGACATCGCTGATATGTGGATTCACGAAGGCTTCACCTCCTACTCTGAAAATCTATTTTTAGACTATTATTATGGCAAAGAAGCGTCTGCCGATTATGTGATTGGTACACGTGCTAATATTCAAAACGATAAACCTTTAATTGGCACCTACAATGTGAATAATGAAGGCTCTAGCGACATGTATTATAAAGGAGCTAATATGTTGCACACACTTCGTCAACTGATTGAAGATGATGAAAAATGGAGACAAATACTGAGAGGTTTAAATTCTGAATTTTATCATCAAACGGTGACTACAAAACAGATTGAAGATTACTTAAGTGAGCACTCTGGTATTGATTTAACGGCTTTTTTTAATCAATATTTAAGAACGACTAAAATTCCGACTTTAGAATATGAAATAAAAGCGGGTGAGTTAAAGTATCGCTGGACCGACATTGTTGAAGGGTTTGATATGCCTATTCAAGTTGACATTGATGGCAAATCCGAATGGTTATTTCCAAAAGCCGAATGGCAATCTAAAAAAGTCTCTTCTCAAGATTTCAAAATAGATAGAGACTTCTACGTGAATTCTAAAAAATTATAACCTTTGGAATTACCAGAATTATATTTTAAAACAGATACGGATTGGCGCGAATGGTTACTAGACTATCATGACTCTGTAAAAGGCGTACATTTAATTTTCTACAAAGTAGATCATAAAAAGGAATCTATGCGTTGGGAAGAGGCGGTAAAAGTTGCCCTTTGTTTTGGTTGGATAGATTCCACAGTAAAAAGTTTAGGAGACGGAAAGCGTAAACAATATTTTTGCCCACGACAACCCAAAAGTGTCTGGAGTGCAGTAAACAAAAATCATATAGCGCAATTACATAAAGCGAACTTAATCCACCAAAGTGGACACCACTCTATTAAAATTGCAAAAGAAAATGGCAGTTGGACAGCATTAGATGATGTAGAAAATGGAGTTATTCCCAGTAATCTTCAACAAGCCTTTGATGCTAACAAAAATGCTTTTGAAAACTACCTCAACTTTGCTCCTAGCTACAGAAAACATTATTTATACTGGCTAAATCAAGCTAAACGCGAAGCGACCAAACAAAAAAGAATCGCAGAGATTATTAAACTCTGCGATGCTAATATTAAAAGTCGTGATATTTAGTAAATTATAACCCACTAATATAACTTCCATAAGGGTCTTTAAACTGCATACCTTCAGAATAACGATACTTACTTAATTTTTTAAATTGCGTTAAACCCCAAAGAATAAATTCCTTTTCAAAATAGACATCTTTAGGATCAATTTCTGGCTGATAATCTGCAATTAAAGCATCTAACGGAGTGACCTCATCTAATTTTGCCTTATAAGTTGCATCATTATAATCATCTAACAATTCAAAACCATCTCCATTAAAGAACCATGAGATTAAGTCATCGTAAGGTGTTTCGTCACGTTGTTTTTCTAGTTTTTCAACTTTAGGAAAATATTTAGGGAATAAGGTTTTTACTGCAGCCTCCATTAAAGCGTTAGCTACAAAATCGGCACCTTCTTGTTCTCCTTCGTACACTAATTCCACTTTTCCTGTAATTGCAGGAATCACTCCTGTAAAATCCGATAAACGTACAGCAGTTGTATCATCTCCTGCTATTAAAGCACGACGTTCTGCGGTACTTAGTAAATTCTCAAAAGCCGTAATACTCATACGTGCACTGACACCACTTTTTACATCTACATATTCACTTTCTCTGGCTTCAAAACTGATTTGCTCTAAAAGGTCTTTAGCTAGTTCTGGAACGTAAACAGATTCCGATTGTCTAGAATCTAGCTTTGCTTCTTGTGCAGTAATTGTTCTTGCCGTTTCTACATCTTCAGGATAATGCGTTAAAATCTGAGAACCAATTCTATCCTTCAAAGGAGTCACAATGCTTCCTCTATTGGTATAATCTTCAGGATTTGCTGTAAACACAAACTGCATATCTAAAGGTAAACGCAATTTGAAACCTCTAATTTGAATATCACCTTCTTGCAAAATATTAAATAAGGCGACTTGAATTCGTGCTTGTAAATCTGGCAATTCGTTTATAACAAAAATGCAACGGTTCGCTCTTGGAATCATACCGTAGTGAATGACACGATCATCAGCATAACTCAATTTCAAATTGGCTGCTTTTATCGGATCGACATCACCAATAATATCGGCAACGGTTACATCTGGTGTGGCTAATTTTTCAGCAAAACGATCATTTCTATGTAACCAAGTTATTGGAGTATCATCTCCTTTTTCAGCAATCAATTCTACTGCAAATCTTGAAATCGGTGCTAAGGGATCGTCATTAATTTCAGAACCTGCTACAATTGGAATGTTTTCATCCAACAGATTCACCATCATCCTTGCCAAACGTGTTTTTGCCTGTCCTCTTAATCCTAATAAATTAATATTATGTCTAGATAGAATCGCACGTTCTAATTCTGGAATCACGGTATTTTCATAACCATGAATGCCTTCAAACGTATTGACTTTATTCTTTATATTTTCAATAAGATTATCTCTCAATTCATCTTTAATAGACTTTGATTGATATCCTGTTTTTTTTAATTCTCCGAGTGTACTTATGTTTTCTGTTTTCATTGTATAGCTTTTGGCCATTGGCTTTTCGTTGTTAGTAACTTCAAATACATAAAAGCTAAAGGCTAACACCTAAAAGCAAACAGCTAATTATTTATCCTTTAATTCTCTTCTTCCTATTGTTTTCGTAATCTTCAAAAATCATTTCGCCTAAACCTTTCAATCCTGTGTAGAATGCTTTTCCTCTATTGGCTTGCGTAAATTTTCTAATAAATTGCATTAAATACGGATCTTCTGCAATCATAAAAGTTGTTATTGGAATATGTAAACGTCTTGCCTGTTGTGCCATCGCATAACACTTGTTGGTGATATACGGATCTAAGCCATTACTATTTTTATAATATTGGCCGTCTGGCATACGTAAGCAACTAGGCTTGCCATCCGTAATCATAAAAATCTGCTTGTTGGTATTTCGTTTTCTGCGCAACATATCCATCGCGAGTTGTAATCCTGCAACCGTATTGGTATGGTAAGGACCGACTTTTAAATAGGGTAATTCTTTGATTTTAATTGGCCAAGCATCATTACCAAAGACTAATATTTCTAAAGTGTCTTTTGGATAACGTGTGGTGATTAATTCGGCTAAAGCCATAGCGACTTTTTTCGCTGGAGTAATTCGGTCTTCCCCGTACAGAATCATACTATGACTAATATCAATCATCAAAACCGTACTCATTTGGCTTTTGTGAAGGGTTTCTTCAACAACCAAATCATCTTCTGTTAGACTAAAATCGCCAATACCATTATTGATTTGAGCGTTTCTAATGCTTTCAGTCATCGAAACTTTATCTAAACTATCACCAAACTGATAAGCTCTAAAATCACCTGTATGCTCGTCACCAAGTCCAACACCTTTGCTTTTATGGTTGCCAGAACCGCTACGTTTTATTTTTCCAAAAATATGATCTAGTGCTTGTTGTCTAATAGCACGTTCTGTTTTTGCAGTAATTGTCATGCCTCCTTCACCTGCGCCTGTAGGATCAATTTCTTCTCTTATGTAACCTTTATTCTTTAGGTCTTCAATAAAATCATCAATAGTATATTCTGGAGTCGTTAATTTGTATTCTTTATCGAGCTCTCGTAACCAATCGATAGCTTCATCAAAATCACCCGAGGTATGGGTAATGAGCTCCTTAAAAATTTCGAAAAGTTTTTCGAAAGGAGACTGATGCGGAGCTTCGTAGGTTTTAAAGACGAAACCCGATTTATTTGTTTTTTCTTTCATGTGTTTTTCTTTAATAATATTTAACTGACACATGCAGTTCGCGACTATTCTCTGTCTTTCTGAGATGAAATTTTAAGAATGCGCGTTTCATAGCTATGTAAAAATAATGCTTTTTAGCTCGCTTCAATAAGCATTAACATCTCTTTTAGAAATGATTTTTTAGATATAGCGATGTTTAAACTTTTGTTTACCTTGACTTCAAGACGTTAAAATAAAGTCTTTTTAAAAGGTTTCTATTGTAAGTGAGAATTATAAACAAAGATTTAATAAGTGTTCTAGAAACACTTTATTACATATGAAGCTTCAATCTTTAAGTAAGACTCAAATTTATATGTGGTAATCGCAGTAGTTTGGTTTCGGTTTAAAATTCGGAATAGACTTAAGCAAATAATTAAGTGAGATTTTAATTATTCTACACGTCTTAAGCCTTCTAAATCTTCTATCTTTACATGTTTTCCTGTGGTAGATATTAGACCTTCCTTTTTAAATTGAGATAAAATTCTAATGGCAGACTCTGTTGCTGTGCCCACTAAACTGGCATAATCTTCTCTAGATAACATAACACCTAAAAACCCTTTCTCATCAGTATTAAAAGTTTCATATAAGTAAATTAGAACATCTGCTAAACGTTGCTTTACAGATTTCTGAGCCATATCTACAATGATATTATCTGCGACTCTAAGCTCTTTTGCCATTTCCTGAAGCATGTCTAGAGAAAAATTAGCATTATTGGTTAGGTCATTAATAATCTCATTTCTAGGTATAAAACAAATTTCCATGTCATTCAAAGCAATAGCTGTAAGATTCGATTTCTCATCTGTAACTAAAGAACGTTGCCCAATTAAATCACCTCTAACAACCAATTTTACAATTTGATCCTTACCGTTGGCACTTAATTTAGATAATTTACAAACACCATCTTTTACACAATAAACACCATTAATACTTTCTCCTTCTCTAAAAAGAATTTCTCCTTTTTTAATAAACTTTGAAGTCTTACATCCCGAAATTCGAATTAAATCATCTTTCCCTAAAGCTCTTAAAGAATTAAACTGTTTAATTATACATTGTTCACATTTACTCATTCCAAAATCTATTATATTCAAAGTTAATCAAAACATGACAAATATCATAGATTATAATAACTAGATTTGTGACTTTTGTTACAGGTATAATTGAGCAAATTTTAAAATGGAAAACAAACATTGTTTTCATTGTGGTGATGATTGTGGGAATCACCCAATTACATTTCAGGACAAATCATTTTGTTGTAATGGTTGTAAAACCGTTTTCGAAATTTTTAACGAAAATGATCTTACGTGTTACTACGATTTGCAAAATTCTCCTGGAGCAGTTCCAAAGGAAATTGAAGGTAAATACGATTTTCTAACTCAAGAAAACATAATTGAAAAACTAACTGAGTTTAGAGGCGACTCTATTGAAATTGCAACACTATACATTCCGCATATTCACTGTAGCTCTTGTATTTGGATACTTGAAAACCTAAACAAACTCAATCCTAATATTTCAGATTCTCAAGTTAATTTTGGTAAAAAAACGGTTAGAGTTACCTATAATTCTGATACTACCAACTTAAAATCTGTAGTCTTATTATTAAGCTCTATTGGTTACGAACCTTATATTAGTTTAGACGATTTTAACTCAGGTAAAAAGCAAATTAATAGAACTTTAATTTACAAACTTGGAGTTGCTGCTTTTGGGTTTGGTAATATTATGTTTTTATCTTTTCCGGAGTATTTTGAAGTTAACGAATATTGGTTAGAACAATACAAACCGTTATTCCGTTGGTTAATGTTTGCCTTGTCGTTACCTATCGTATTTTACTCAGCTCAAGATTATTTTATTTCAGCATTTAAAGGCTTAAAGGCAAAAATTTTAAATATTGATGTTCCAATTGCGCTAGGAGTTTCAGTACTTTTTATAAGAAGTACTATTGAAATTATGTTCGATTTAGGTTCTGGATTTTTTGACAGTCTCGCTGGTTTAATATTTTTTCTTTTAGTTGGGAAATTCTTTCAACAAAAAACATATGAGTTCTTATCCTTTGAACGCGACTATAAATCTTATTTCCCTATTGCCATAACTAAAATAAATAAGGAAGGTTATGAAGAAACGATTCAAGTTTATGATATAGAAAAAGGTGATCGTATTTTAATTAGAAATGAAGAATTAATTCCTATTGACGGCATCTTAATTAATGGTAACGCAAAAATAGATTATAGTTTTGTTACTGGTGAATCACAAACCATTTCAAAACAGTCTGGAGATAAATTATTTGCAGGTGGAAAGCAAACCAATGGTGTTATTGAAATGGAAGCTTTAAAATCTGTTGAGCAAAGTTACTTGACGCAATTGTGGAGTAACGATGTTTTTAATAAAAACAAAGAAGAAGGTTTTACTAGTATTACCAATACCATTAGTAAACATTTTACAATAGCCATTTTAACTATTTCTGCAGTTGCAACTTTATTTTGGTTATTTGTTGATCCTAGTAAAGCGATGAATGTTTTTACTGCTGTATTAATAATTGCATGCCCTTGTGCTATTGCACTTTCTGCACCATTTACCTTTGGAAACTTATTGAGAATCTTTGGCAAACAAAAATTCTATGTTAAAAACGCAAGTGTTATAGAACAATTGGCACAAATAAATACCATAATTTTTGATAAAACGGGTACAATTACTTCTAATAAGGATAGTAGTGCAGCATATGATGGAGAATTACTTTCAGATTCTGAAAACATAGTCCTAAAGAATTCACTCAGAGGATCTAACCATCCGTTAAGCAGAACTTTATATCATATTTTAGAGGAAAACAACATTATTACACTCGATGCTTTTGAGGAACATATAGGTAAAGGTATAGAAGCAAAACATAATGCCGTAAACATGAAAATTGGCTCTGCAAGTTTTGTTGGTAACACAAATGAAAAAACTATTCTAAACACCACAGTACATGTAAGTAGTAATAATATATATAAAGGAAAATTTACATTCTATAATAGTTACAGAAAAGGGGTTTCAAAATTATTTAATCAATTAAAACAGCAATTTGATTTAGTGATCTTATCTGGTGATAATGAAGGTGAGCGCGAAAATCTAAAAAAATTACTGCCATCAAAAACTAAATTAATTTTCAATCAAAAACCAGAAGATAAACTCGATTTTATAAAATACCATCAATCCGAAGGCGCAAAAGTATTAATGATAGGTGACGGATTAAATGATGCAGGCGCATTAGCACAAAGTAATGTTGGTATAGCCATCTCTGAAGATGTCAATGTATTTTCACCAGCTTGTGATGCTATTTTAGATGCTTCAAGATTTGAACAATTATATACATTCATAAAGGCCTCCAAATCCGCTATAAAAATTATAAAATGGAGCTTTGTATTGTCATTTTTTTATAATCTTATTGGGTTATATTTTGCTGTAACCGGACAACTTGAACCTGTAGTTGCAGCTATTTTAATGCCTTTAAGCTCTATTAGCATTGTTATATTTACAACTATTGCTACTAATATTTTAGGTAGAAGAATTATAAAAAAAACAGAAAAACCACATAAGTCACTAGCTACAAGCACAATCTGCTTATAATTAGTTCGAATAAAAAATTAAAAGTTAATAAACAGTTAAAAAAAATCATTAACATGATAAAAATCATGTTTTAAGAATAGGTTCAATATTATTTTTGGGCCATAACTTCAGTAGGTATGAGTGTTATTTATATTTTATTAACGGTTAGCGTAGTTGTTGGCGTGACTTTTTTTGTCATTTTTATAATGGCAGTAAGGTCTGGTCAGTACGATGACGATTATACTCCATCTGTACGCATGCTATTTGAAGACGAACTAGTAAAAGAACAAACTAATATATCAAAACAAACTAAAACTAAAACCGACTAATATTTTTAATATGGAAATGCAACAATTCTATTACGATAATAAAATCGTTAAAAAATTCCTCTATGCCACAATAGTGTTTGGTGTGGTTGGGATGCTTGTAGGTCTTCTTCTGGCCTTTATGTTTTTATTCCCAAACATGACCGATGGTATCTCTTGGTTAAGTTTTGGTCGATTGAGACCATTACACACCAATGCAGTCATCTTTGCCTTTGTAGGTAATGCGATTTTTGCAGGAGTTTACTACTCTACACAGCGTCTCTTAAAAGCTAGAATGTTTAGCGACTTATTAAGTAATATTAATTTTTGGGGTTGGCAACTTATTATTGTAGGCGCTGCAATTACGCTTCCTTTAGGATATTCAACATCAAAAGAATATGCCGAGTTAGAGTGGCCTTTTGATATTGCGATTGCAGTAATATGGGTAACCTTTGGTATTAACCTTATTGGTACAATGCTTAAGCGTCGTCAACGTCACTTATATGTAGCTATTTGGTTTTATATCGCGACGTTTGTTACCGTAGCGGTACTTCATATTTTTAATAGTTTAGAAATTCCTGTGAGTTTTACAGGTATGAAAAGTTATTCAGTTTATGCAGGTGTACAAGATGCCTTAGTGCAATGGTGGTACGGACACAATGCGGTTGCATTCTTCCTTACTACTCCTTTCTTAGGGTTAATGTACTACTTTGTACCTAAAGCAGCAAATAGACCTGTTTATTCATATAGACTTTCTATTGTTCACTTTTGGTCATTGATCTTTATATACATTTGGGCAGGACCTCACCATTTATTATATACAGCATTACCAGAATGGGCACAGCATTTAGGTGTTGCATTCTCTGTAATGTTATTGATGCCATCTTGGGGAGGTATGATAAACGGACTTTTAACCTTGCGTGGAGCTTGGGATAAAGTACGTACAGATCCTGTTTTAAAATTCATGGTTGTGGCTATTACTGGTTATGGTATGGCGACTTTTGAAGGTCCAATGCTATCCCTTAAAAACGTAAATGCTATTGCACACTTTACTGATTGGATTATTGCTCACGTTCACGTTGGTGCTTTAGCTTGGAATGGCTTCTTAGCCTTTGGTATGATTTATTGGTTAATTCCAAGATTATTTAAAACAAAATTACATTCTATTGGTTTAGCAAATGTTCATTTCTGGATTGGTACATTAGGTATTATGCTTTATGCATTGCCATTATATGTTGCAGGTTTTGCACAAGCAAGTATGTGGAAGCAATTTAATCCAGATGGTACATTAGTTTACGGTAACTTCTTAGAAACTGTAACGGAAATAATGCCAATGTATTGGATGCGTGCTATTGGTGGTACACTTTACCTTACAGGTATGCTTATTCTAGTATTTAATGTAATCATGACGATTGTAAAATCTGAACATAAAGTAACTGATGAATTAGCTGAAGCACCAGCATTAAAACGCGTATCTAAGAGTCGTGTTGCAGGTGAAGGATGGCACACTTGGTTAGAGCGTAAGCCAGTACTTTTAACAATATATGCTACAATTGCCATTTTAATTGGTGGTATAGTTCAAATAATTCCAACAATTGTTGTAAAATCTAACATACCAACTATAAGTAGTGTTAAGCCTTACACTCCATTAGAGTTAGAAGGAAGAGATCTTTACATCAGAGAAGGTTGCGTAGGATGTCACTCTCAAATGGTTCGTCCGTTTAGATCTGAAGTAGAACGTTACGGTGAATATTCTAAAGCTGGAGAATTTGTTTACGATCACCCATTCCTTTGGGGAAGTAAACGTACAGGACCAGATTTACACAGAATTGGAGGAAAGTATTCAGATAACTGGCACTTTAATCACATGTACGACCCTCAAAGTACCTCTAGTGGATCTATAATGCCTTCTTATAAATGGCTTATTGTAGGTGAAGGTGCTAAACTAGACAAATCCACTATTGAAAAGAAAATGGAAGTTATGGTAACTTTAGGTGTACCATATACAGAAGAAGACATTGCTAATGCTCAGGCTTCAATGTTAGAGCAAGGAACTAAAATAGAACAAAGTCTTTATAATGATCCAGATTTTGTAGCTTCATATGAAGCAGACAAAGCAGCTTCAGGAGACGAATTCATAGAAATGCGAAACAGAGAAATCGTTGCCATGATTGCGTACTTACAACGCCTTGGAACCGATATTAAAGTAAAAGATATTATAGACGAAACTGCTCAAAACTAAATTATTATGTTCAAATTTATAAAAGGCCATTTAGAAAGCATTGCTGGTATTGAAATATACCCAATGATATCGCTTCTTATCTTTTTTATCTTCTTTGTTGTGTTATTCTATTGGGTAATCACAGCTAAAAAAGATTATATAACAACTGTTAGTAATATACCATTAGACAACCAAAACGACACCGAAATATGAGACATTTAATCCCATCATACATTAGAGTACCTGTTATCTTTTTCGCCATTGCAGGACTCATAGAATACTTTGTAGATTCAGGTGATCAACCTGCATTTATTGAGCAACCTATTATTTTACTATTCTTAGTTCTTGTACTATTAGTACTTATTGGAATAGAAGGTATTGTTAGCTCAATGGATAACATTCTTTTTCAAAGCTTAGATGAAAAAGGCAAAGAACGCTATTTAGCATCAAGGACTAAAGCACCTCAATTTGAAAAAGTTAATGCGCTTTACGCAAAACTAGTAGGTAAACACAAACCTATTGAAGAAGAAAGTGAGATTATACTAGATCATAATTACGATGGAATTAAAGAATTAGATAATAATTTACCACCATGGTGGGTTTATAGTTTTTACATCTCTATCGTTTTTGCAGTCATTTATATGGTGCGTTATCATGTACTAAATGCAGACGATCAGTTTGTAGAATATGAAATTGAATATGCAGAAGCTAACGCTGCCATTGAAGAATACAAAAAAACAGCTAAAGGTTTAGTAGATTTTAATACCGTAGAGCTCTTAACTGAAACAGCAGATTTAAATGCTGGTCAAAAAGTTTTTGAAGCCAACTGTGTTGCTTGTCACAAAGCTGATGGTGGTGGTGGAATTGGACCAAACCTTACTGATAATCACTGGATTTTAGGTGGAGGCATTAAAAATGTTTTCAAAACGATTTCTGAAGGTGGTAGAGATGGAAAAGGAATGGTATCATGGAAATCTGAATTAAAGCCTCTACAAATGGCTCAAGTTGCTAGTTATGTTTTAAGTTTTCAAGGCACAACACCTGCTGAACCAAAAGCTGCAGAAGGTGACATTTGGGTAGAAGAAGGTGCTGTTAACACTAATACAGAAGCTACACAAGATAATAGCGACACCACTACTGAAGAAGTAACTGAAGCTGTTGAAAACGTAGTATCTAATAATTAATTAGAAGTTACAAAAAATGGAAACGCCAGACAATGAAGTTTTTAGAGATTCAATAGGTACCATCGACGAAGAAGGTAAACGTAAATGGGTATTTCCTAAAAAACCTTCGGGACCTTTATATGAGAAGCGTAAAATAGTCAGTTATTTTCTATTAGCATTTTTACTTGCTGCTCCTTTTATAAAGATCAACGGTAATCAATTTCTATTATTTAATATTCTAGAAAGGCGTTTCAATATTTTTGGTTTTCCATTTTGGCCACAAGATTTCTATCTCTTTGTAATTTCAATGTTGATAGGTGTTGTTTTCATTACCTTGTTTACAGTAGGTTTTGGACGTGTGTTTTGTGGTTGGATTTGTCCTCAGACCATATTCTTAGAAATGGTCTTTAGACGAATTGAATATTGGATAGATGGTGATCGTAATAAACAAATGCGTTTAGATCGTCAAAAATGGGATGCAGAGAAAATTAGAAAACGAGTACTAAAATGGTTTATCTTTTTAGTCATTTCATTCTTAATTGCTAATGTCTTTTTAGCCTATTTAATTGGAGGGGACAAACTCTTAAAGTATATTACAGAAGGGCCATTTGAGCATACAGGCACACTTATTCCGTTGCTAATATTCACAGCTGTCTTCTATTTTGTATTTGCATGGTTTAGAGAACAAGTATGTATAATAGCTTGTCCATACGGCCGTTTACAAGGTGTACTTTTAGATAATAAATCTATCGTTGTTGCTTATGATTATAAACGAGGAGAAGCTGATAATGGCAGAAAGAAATTCAGAAAAAATGAAGATCGTGAAGCCTTAGGTCATGGTGACTGTATTGATTGTAATCAATGCGTTAACGTTTGTCCTACTGGTATTGATATTAGAAACGGTACACAATTAGAATGTGTTAATTGTACTGCTTGTATAGATGAGTGTGATCACATAATGGAAAGCATAAATCTTCCTAAAGGCTTAATTCGTTTTGCCAGTGAAGATGAAATTGAAAAGAAAGAGCCTTTTAAAATAACGGCTCGTATGAAAGGTTATATCGCTGTACTGACTATTTTAATAGGTATTTTGGCAGGTATGTTATTATTACGTAGTGATGTTGAAGCTAGAATATTACGCTTACCAGGACAATTATTTGAACATAAAGAAAATGGTATTATTAGTAATGTTTACACCTTTAAGCTAGTTAACAAAACCTCTCAGGACATTGATAATTTAAGTTTCAAATTAAGAGGATGGGATGGTACTATAAATGTTGTATCTACATCTGAGACTTTTGAAGTAGATGCTCAAGGTATAGCGGAAGGCACATTATTTATTGAATTAAAACAAAGTGATTTATCTGGTGATAAAAACGAGGTAATGATTGATTTATATAGTGATGGTGAGTTAATTGAAACCACATCTGTATCATTCTTAGGACCACGAAGTTTTAATTAGATATAAAATACTAAGATTCTGAAATACTTTCAGAATACAATTAAAAATGGAGATTCCCATTAGGGAAGTTGAATTATGAAAATAAATTGGGGAACAGCAATTGTAATAGCGTTTGTATGTTTTATATCATTTATCATGTATTTTGTTATTACCATGAGTACTGGCACAAAATACGAACATGATTTGGTGGTAGAAGATTATTACGGTCAAGAACTTCAATTTCAAGAAGATATTACTCATGAAGAAAATTCTAAAACATTAAAAACCAATGTAACCTGGAAAAAAACAAATGATGGCATTGTTATCACGTTTCCAGAAGATTTGGATATTAACTTAATTAAAGGTAAAGTGTTCCTATACAGACCATCTAACAAGCAATTAGATTTTGAAACACCGATTTCACTATCTAACCATAATTTGCTCATACCTGACAAACGCATGTTGGATGGTCGTTGGAACATTAAAATAGACTGGAAATATAACACTAATTCTTATCTTTATAAAACCGAAATAACATATTAAATGTTGTTTTCAGCTTTCATATTAGGATTATTAGGGAGTTTACACTGCGTAGGTATGTGTGGCCCAATTGCCTTTATGTTACCTGTTGATCGGTCTAATTCTTTCAAAAAAGTAAGTCAAATTGCAATTTATCATTTTGGCAGATTATTATCTTACAGCTTAATAGGCTTGGTTTTTGGTCTCTTAGGTAAAAGCTTTTATCTATTTGGTATACAGCAACAACTCTCTATCATCATTGGTGTATTAATGATTATTATAGTGATTTTACCGCATAAAGTCATCGGTAAATACAACTTATCAAAACCTTTATACCGAATTATATCCAAAGTAAAATCATCTCTTGGTAAAGCCCTAAAAAAGAAAACGGCAGATACATTTTTAACTATCGGTTTTCTCAATGGTTTTTTACCTTGTGGTTTAGTATATATGGCTGTTTTTGGATCTATTGCTACAGGAAGTCTTTTAGAAGGCAGTTTATACATGATTTTATTTGGACTTGGCACTATTCCATTAATGACTACCGCTATTTATTTAGGTAAATTTTTAAACAGCACTATAAAACAACGCATCCAAAAAGCCATTCCTGTTTTTGTGGTTGTTATTGGTGTTTTATTTATTCTTCGTGGTTTAGGTCTTGGCATTCCTTACATCTCTCCTGCTCCAATTGTAGAAACAGCTACGAGTGCCATAGAGTGTCACTAAACAGCAAATAAACTCTCTAAACATATAACAATTATTATAGCTATATTTATTCCTATAAACATTAATTAAAGATTGTAATAACCTGAAACTATTAAGATTTCAGAAATAAAAAAAACGTCAAAAGTCTAAACTTTTGACGTTTAATTTGATGTTAAAAACCCTTAAGACAATAACACCAAATACTATATTTTAAAAGTCATTACAGGCAACGTAGAATGATTAGCGATATCTTCGGACACACTACCATCGAAGAAATGAGATAATCCTTTTCTGCCGTGAGTTGCAACAGCTATAACATCTGCACCAATCACATTTGCAAAATTTAGAATTCCTTTTTCTATAGAATAATCAGACACTACATTAACGTCTTTTAAGTTATCTAAACCACCTTCTGCAATTCTTAAAAAAGCGGCTATTTTCTTATCAATTTCAGAAGAACTTCTAAAATTACCATCTGGAGAATTTACATACACTAAATGCATTTTAGTCCCTAAAGCATCAAACGTTTCCTTTGCTTTTAAATAAGGTTTTACAGCCTCTTCTTCAAAATCACTAGCAAAGACCGCATTTTCAAAATCTAATAATATTGGATTATGCTTAATTACTAAAACAGGGATATTAGCATGTCTAACCACTTTTTGGGTATTAGAACCAATTAACACCTCTTTAAAACCACTTGCACCTTGTGAGCCCATTACAATTAAATTTGCATCATGCTCAATGGCTATATCGTTTACTTCACTCCAAACCTTAAAGTGTTTTACAATTGGTGTAACTTTAATATCTTTTAGATAAGGCTTATCTAAAAAGGTATCAAACTTTTGTTCTGCTAATTTTAAATAAAAAACGGCCTCTTGGCTTAAAGTTTCACTAGCTGAAGAAATAATTGCATTAGACAATTCTAACATGTGTAAAACAATAAGTTCTGAGTCAAATTTTTGAGCCAAACTTGCTGCTGCTTCTAGTGCAAACTCTGAATGTTCAGAGAAATCTATGGGTACAATTATTTTTTTCATCGTTTTTTTATTTAGTTAATAATTCATTTTATAAACTGATTGTAGTACTCATCAGTCTAAGTGTTATTGTCATATATTTCAAATTTCTATATGGTCATTGAGAACAACTTTGTTTCTGGCTTTTTTCGCTGTAATAACAAATCGAAAGCCATACAAATATTTCTTATAAATGGTTTCCCTTTATCTGTAACGGTAACATTTTTTGTTTCAAATTGAAGTAATCCGTCTAATTCAAATTCCTTTAAATTAATAAGTACTTCTGGTAATTCATTAAATGCCATATCATCATTAATCCAGGACGTTTCAAAATTACACATCAGATTAAGAATGTGTTTTCTAATAACTAAATCTTCTGTATTTAAAATGTGACCTTTAAAAACCGGAATTATATCTTGGTCTAATAACTTATAATACTCTTCATTAGACTTCACGTTTTGCGCAAAACCATACCAGCTATCACTAATAGAAGACACTCCCAAACCAATCATAGCTTGAGTTTTAGAAGCGGTATAACCCATAAAATTACGATGCAATGTTTTATTTTCCATCGCTTTATAGAGTGAATCTGTTTTTAGTGCAAAATGATCCATACCAATCTCTACATAACCAGCTTCTTCAAAACGTTGTTTTCCTGTTTCGTACTGCTGACGTTTAGATTCTGGAGTTGGCAAATCGTCTTCACTAAAACCACGTTGTCCATTTCCTTTTATCCAAGGCACATGTGCATAACTGTAAAACGCAATGCGATCTGGCATTAATGTTTTTGTTTTATTAATGGTTTCTATGACATCTGCTTCTGTCTGAAATGGTAACCCAAAAATAATATCATGGCCTACAGAAGTATAACCTATGTTACGTGCCAAATCTGTAGCGCGTTTTACGTTTTCAAAAGGTTGAATACGATGAATCGCTTTTTGAATACTGAGATTATAATCTTGAACACCATAACTCACACGTCTAAAGCCTAAATTGAATAGTGTTTGAAGATGTGCTTCTGTTGTATTATTAGGATGGCCTTCAAAACTAAACTCATAGCCTTCAGCCAATTCAGCATCTTTTAAAAGTCCTGAAATTAAAAATTCTAGATGCTCTGGTGAGAAAAATGTTGGTGTACCTCCACCAAGATGTAATTCTTTAATTTTTGGTGTACTACCTAATAATTTGAGGTACAATTGCCACTCCTTTAAAACGGCTTTTATGTACGGAGCTTCTACCTCATGTCGTTTAGTAATGCGCTTATGACAACCACAAAAGGTGCATAAACTTTCGCAAAACGGCAAATGGATGTAGAGACTTAAACCTTCGGATGTATTACTTTCTTCAAAAGAACGCTTTAACGACGCTTTCCATTGCTCTAAAGAAAACGATTCTAAATCCCAATAGGGCACTGTTGGATAGCTCGTATAACGAGGACCCGCAACATTATATTTATTAATTAACGATTGACTCATACCTAAAAACTTGGGTTCAAAATTAGTAGTATGTACAGAATTAAAATATGATATTTGTCATATCGAATTAATCTCAAACTGAAGACCATTAATTCATCTTGCACAAAAACATTTATATAATTAACTTTACTAAAAAATAGAAATAGCCATGAAAAGCACAAAATTCTTATCCCTACTTGTTATTATTACTTTAGCATTTACATCTTGTAAAGAAGAAAAAAAAGAAGCACAAACGGAGGTACAAACAGAAACAGTTGAAAACACCACTAAATACGTGGTTAAACCAGAAGCAACAACAGTGACTTGGAAAGCTTACAAAACAACAGAAAAGCTACCTGTTGGTGGTGAGTTTGCCACTTTAAATTTTAAAGAAAAAGAAGGTGCTACTCCAGAGGAAGCTTTAAACGGTTTAGAATTTTCTATTCCTATTAGTAGTTTATTTACTAAAGACGAAACTAGAGACCAAAAACTAAAAACATCTTTCTTTGGTGCTATGCTTGATACCGAGATTTTAAAAGGCACCATTAAGTATATAGACAATGCTTACCTAGCATCTATAACGATGAATGGTGTTACAGCAGACTTACCTTTAGAAGTTAGTATTACTGACGAAAGACGTGTAAATATGAAAGGTACCATGCAACTGAAAGATTGGGATGCATTAGGTGCATTAGAATCTTTAAACAAAGTTTGTTTTGATCTTCATAAAGGTGCAGATGGCGTTAGTAAAACTTGGGAAGACGTTGCTATTGAAGTAAACACTTACCTACGCGAAAACTAAATTCCTTTTAATTTTTCCATTTGATAGCGTTTATCAAATGGGTTAATATAATTATGGATTGCGTTCTTTAAGCACATATTACTTTGGTAATTTGTGCTTATTGTTATTATACATCTAATATCAAAAAGCGTATTGTAAAATAATCGGAATACAGGTTATTTCACTTATATGATTGCTGAAGATGATTCATTAAAGAACATCACAGTAGCAATAGAGATAGAAGGCATATAACTAAGTTTTACTATTAACACTAATTAAAAATCAGAAAGCATCATGAAAAATTTAAAATTATTAGTACTCACATTTGCTGTTGTATTTACTACAGCTTGTAAAGACACCACAAAGACTGCAGACACAACTATTAAAACTGAAACAGAAGAGATTAAGGACAACATATCTTCTGAAAAAAAATTATCAATTACTTTATCTCCAAAAAGTGATAGTAATGTAGAAGGTACCATAAATTTTAGTGAGAAAAATGGTATCGTCACTATGGCTGGTACTGTCACTGGTTTAGAAGAAGGAGAACACGCTATTCACATTCATGAAAAAGCAGATTGTTCTGCTGCTGATGGCACATCTTCAGGAGGTCATTGGAATCCTACAGGTCAACCACATGGTGCTTGGGGAGACAAAGCTGGCTATCATAAAGGAGATATTGGTAACTTAACTGCAAATGCAAACGGACGTGCAACAATCACTAAATCAACAAATGAATGGTGTATAGGTTGTGGAGACGAGACCAAAGATATTTTAGGTAAAGCGGTCATTGTACATATTGGTATAGACGATTTAAAAACACAACCTACTGGTGCTGCTGGTGCTCGTATTGGTTGTGCAGGCATTATAGAATAATTAACTAAACTATTACATAACATTTAAATTGTTAGAATAATTGCGGCGATTTCTTCCCCATTTCTGCGAAAAATTCTAAATAATATCGCTAATAAATGGAATTAGAAACACTGGTAATTCAGTTTCAAGATAAAAATCATGCCGCATTTGAGAAGCTCTACGGCATGTACAGTAAAAGCATACATGGTGTGGTTTACAACATTGTAAAAGATACTGCTATTGCAGACGAGTTAATGCAAGATGTCTTTATAAAGGCATGGCATAAGTCGGATACTTACTCGCCAAAGAAAGGACGTTTTTTTACGTGGATTTTAAATATAGCACGTAATGCTGCTATAGACAAAACACGTTCTAAAGCATTTAAACAGTCTAAACAAAACCTCAATACAGATTATTTCGTAGATATTATAGCCAGTCATGATAATTTAGATGACAGCACAGATGCTATTGGCATTAAGAAATTTGTAACCGAATTAGGTGAAAAATGTAAAGCAGTTATTGAACTGTTGTACTTTAAAGGATTTACGCAAAAGGAAGCTTCGGAAGAATTACAAATGCCAATTGGCACTATTAAAACAAGAAACCGAAACTGTATTCAACAATTAAGAGATATGGTATTGTAATATGGACATAAAAGCATACATAGAATCTGGTATTTTAGAGCTATACGTAGCTGGCCAACTTTCTGAAACAGAAAATCAGGAGATTTATGACCTTTTGCAACAACATCCCGAATTGTTACAAGAAGTTATAGAAATAGAACAAGCCGTTGTTAAATTAACAGCAGCAGCATCACCAAAAGCCAACGGTTTTAGTTCCATTAAGGAACGCTTAAGCACCAACGACACTAAAGTGGTAGAGCTTACACCTAAAAAGACCAATTGGATCAGTTATACAGGTTGGGCAGCTTCCATTATATTGGCTGCTGGCTTATTCTGGACTTTAAACCAAAAAACAGAATTAGAACAACAAATACAAACTGCAGAAATAGAAAACCAATATCTCGAAACACAAATAGA
Organism: Winogradskyella eximia; assembly: GCF_003386165.1. Classification (GTDB taxonomy): domain Bacteria; phylum Bacteroidota; class Bacteroidia; order Flavobacteriales; family Flavobacteriaceae; genus Winogradskyella; species Winogradskyella eximia. Next base: position 147,822 of record NZ_QRDV01000008.1, read on the forward strand.
AGATGCCAGAGCTGATTTAGCAGCAACTAAAAACTTACTTAATGTAATAAGAGATAAAAACATTATTGCTGTACCACTTGGTGGCCAAGGTGATTTTGCATCTAGCTTTGCAAAAGTATATTGGAACAAAGCAGACAATACCATTTACTTAGATGCAGAAGGTTTACCAAATGCACCAAAAGGAAAAGTTTGGCAAGTTTGGTCGTTAACGTTAAACCCATTAACACCTACAAGTTTAGGTACTATTGAAGATTTTAATACCGATGAGAATAAGATCTTTTCTATTGCCAACGCTAATAAAAGTGAGGCCTTTGGAATTACTTTAGAGCCCGAAGGAGGAAGCACATCTCCAACTATGGAGCAACTCTACACCCTTGGTGTAGTGGCAGCAGCACCTTAATATTAATACATATTAAATATTTAAAACCACCTTGTGCAAGCTTGGTGGTTTTTTTATTAAAATACGTAGTTCTACTTATAGTATCATAATTTTATTTTAGTATTTTTAAAGAGACTAAAATACACTGTTTATCACTAAATTAAAAAGGGATAATAACTGTTTTTATGTTCTTATAACAAGTTGGGGTTAATTTGAGAAAATCTGATAATCAAATGAAATTAGTACAATTAATTGAACTTCTAAATAAAGCAGAGAGTGAAAATGGTTATGAAAATTATGATGATGAATTAGCTTATGCATATGGCGAAATATTTGGGAAAGAAAAATTAGACAAAGTAATAAACTCAACTGGTTGGCCTAAAGACTACCATTTTTGTTGGGATGAATTAATTATCAAAAAGTTGAATAATGATTTATTAAACAGTCAAAAATATCTTTCATTAATTAAGTCTAAACATGAGAAATTTTGGATAACAATTGATTTAATTAAAAATGCTTTATTTGAACTTTCAAATTCTCAAATTGGAATAGACCTTATTGATAGCTTACAAATAGAAGATTTAAAATTTAAAGGATATAGATTACTTCTAAAGTATTATGCCCTAAATGGAGATTTGATAAATTTTAAAAATACTCTAGCAAAATGTGATACTAAAAAAGGACCTAGAGATGAAATTTATGGAGCAAAAGGTTTTCTACTCTCTGCTTTAGTAAATATCGATGGATTTCATAAAACCTATGAACTCTCACAAAGTAATTTTTTTAAAAACAAATCAACTGATTACATTTTAGATCTTACTGTTCCAATGACAAAAGAATCTGATATTGAAAAATTAGATGTTTTTTTAAACCAGTATCCAGAATTAGAAGAGAAAATGCCAACTCTACGACAAACATTATACATTGAGCTTGTCAAGAATAATGATTTTAATCAAGAGTTTTTTAATAATGCTTTAATCTACTTAGAGAAAATACCTAAAAAAGATAGGTATGATTGGGATGTTTTTGAATTAGCAGTAACAACAAAAAATCTTGATTTGATTAAAAGATGTAAGAAAGTTTTAAAAACACCAACAGTTAGAAAAGAACTAAATAAATATATTGATAGTATTAGTAAAAACTAACCCCAACACCGTATATAATTTATTGCTGGCTTCTTGCCTACTTACGAAAGTCCTCGCGGACTTTCTTGGTCTTTAATTATTTACTAAATTAGTTGTTTAAAACACGCAACAAACCATATACATCAACGTTAGGCAACATTTGAGAAATGACGAAACAAGAATTTTTATTTCATCTAAAAGGTGCAAGTTTAGTATCATTAAAATTTGCAGAAAATTATGTGAAAGATAAACTGACAACTGATTTTAAATATAATGTAATTCTCAATGCTTCGACTGACAATCCAAATCTGACCCAATTTGAAGTTTACCCAGAGGACGACGGAAAAATGAAATTGGATTTGACCGATAATGAAGTTGTCGAATTAATATATCGGAATGGAAAAGTGCCTGTATGGATTGACATAAACGTGCTTAAATCAAGTAGAAAAAGTACAACATTCAATTTACTTTGTGCTGGCAGATATTCGGACGATAAAAATGAATATTATTATAATGATAATGGTTCTGGTCCATTCGGAATTAAAAGTCCAAAATTGCCAATAGATTATAAAGAAGGAAAAAAGTTTAAATTAAAATGAAAAAACCAAAAAGCTTTGAAAAACCCGAAGGAAAAGAACATCTAGACAAAGATTTTCTGGAAGAATTAAAACATAAATTGTGGTCAACCAAAGGGATTCGATTTTATGCCAGCGATAGACTAAAGAAGATTTCAAAAATCTCAAATATTTGCACGAGTGTTTTGTCTGTATATTTAATTATTTTCGGACTTCTTTCTGTTTATAATATTTATAACCCATCTGAACAACACGAAAACTTATTTGCTTTCTCTATGACAGCAATTTCAATAATACTTCTGATTTTTTCAGTCTTTGAGAATTCTCAAAATTATTTAGTGAAAGCTGAAAAATTTCACGATTGCTCATTAGATATCGCCGATTTATATAATGAACTTCAGAATTTTAAAACGTATGACACAAAAAGTTCTGATAAAGAAAAAATGGAATATTGTAATGATATTCAATCGAGATATCAGAATATTTTAAGGAGATATGAAAATCACGACCAATTAGACAGACAAAAATTTAGAGCTGACAATATGGACTATTACAAATATCTAAAATGGGATTATTGGTGGAGAATTCAAATTATATATTTCTATAAAACTAAACTGATTTATTTATTAGCTATGATAATTCCTGGACTGATATTAGGATATTTAATAATAAAAAACGTTGCCTAACACCGTATATAATTTATTGCTAGTTTTAGCCTACTTACGAAAATCCTCACGGATTTTCTATTCGGTTTTTATTTGCTAAATTACGTGCTAAACCACGCAACAAACCATATACAAACACGTTAGCTACAATTATGAAAAAAACAATAATCGGAATAATAATCATCTTTCTATCTGGACTCAAATTGTTCAGTCAAAATACTTATACAGTTGATAAATTCAATATTTCGTTTGAAACGACTGAAAAGTTGGAATTTTCACTAGTTGAAACTGAAAATGTAGCATCTTTTGAAAATGACAATGTTGCAGTAGATATAGAAATTATTCCTATTGAGCAAGAATCGAAAAAGTTTAGAAAGAATCTCAAAAAAGGTGCGAAAGAAATTGCAAAAGACTTTGGTTTAAAGAAGATTAAAGATGGCGGAAAATTACTAAAAGTTGACAACGGATATTATGTAAAAGGACTTGACTTTGATGAAGGAACAAAATATCCTGTTATTATTATTGCAGCTTTAAACTATGACAAAGGAATAGCATACGAAATAAGTATTGACTGTTATAACTTAAATGAAACTGAAAGTAATAGAATTATAAATAGTATTAAACTAGTTAAATAACAGTAGCTAACAATGGCTATAAGTAATTGCTTGTTCTCGCCTACTTCTGAAAATCCTCGCGGATTTTCAGTTTGGTGTGTACTTGCAAAGTTAAGTGCTAAACCACGCAACTACTCATAGCCGAGACCGTTACAAATTAATCATTACATCATTTAAAAATGTACTGTAATTATTCAACTCAAAAGGAACATCTGCATTTTTTTCCATATCGTGAAAATGATGTGTTGCTAATAATTCAATTCCTGTAAAAGCATTCATTTTGTGAAACCCAAACATAGCACCCTCATCTACACTTTTTTGATTAAAAAATTCATTTTCTAAAGTAAATGCGGTTTTAGGTGCATTCCAACTTGTAGTTAGTATATATTTTTTTCCGTGCATTAAACCACCAGTTCCGTAATTGATGTCTGGATTTTTTCTACTTCTTCCATCACTGGCATAAATTCCATTTTGATGACCTTCTGTAAAAACTTCATCTATATATTTTTTAAATCCAAAAGGTATTTGAAACCACCAAATAGGCGTATGATAAATCACTATATCTGCCCACTTAAATTTTTCAACTTCTTCTTTTACGTTATAATTTTCACCTACTTGAGTAGATTTCACTTCAAATTCCTCACGCTTATCAAAATATGAAATCGTATTATTGAAAAGTGTTTCGTTAAATCTTCCACCAGAATGTGCAAATGGATGACTGCCATTAATTATAAATATATTTTTCATTTGTCTCTTATTCTATTTGAGGCAAAACTAAACCAATATTTATTATTGTAAAAATAATACAAATCATACCTTTGTATCAATATTTTAATAGCTATGGTGAATTTAGAATGGTACAGAACATTTAAAGAAATCTATGAAAACGGAACGTTAACTAAAGCTTCTATTGCTTTATATGCTTCTCAACCCGGAGTTAGTGTGCACTTAAATGCACTAGAAGCTTACGTTGGCAAAAAACTATTTGAGCGTACTTCGAGAAAAATGATTCCAACAGAGGATGGGAAATTTTTATATGAATATATTATTGAATCTTTAAAAAAACTTGAAATTGCAGAACAGCATTTTAAAAAAACAACGCAAGAAAAAAATCCTTCGCTAAACATTGGAATGTGTTCAGAAATGTTTCAACTAATTATTGAACCCGAAATTCCCAAACTAGACTTTGACCTAGTAGCTAGATTTGGAGCACATACAGATTTAATAAAAGACCTAAACAATGGCATTTTGGATTTAGTAATAACACCTAAAAAACAGAATGAAAAAAGATCATTAGTTGAGTATATTCCGTTTTCAAAAGAAAGAATCGTTTTAATAGCAGGAAACAAAACGAATACAACTCAAATACAAAAACACATTAAATCTAATAATTTAAGTAATTTAGAAGCCGAATTACATCAAAATATTTGGTATAGTTCATCAAACGAAATGGAACATTTTAGACGTTTTTGGTTTGAGAATTTTAATAAGAAACCTGCTTTTAAACCCAACTATATTTTACCAAATATTACTTCTATTATTAGATGTTTAAACAATGGAAAGGGACTTGCATTAGTTCCCGATTTTTTATGTCAGGAACAAATTTTAAAAAACGAAATAAATTTAGTTTGGGAAGGAAACGTAAAAACGGAAAACACCTTATACTTTGCATCAAGAACAGATTTGAAATACAAAAAAGAATTAAATACAATTAAGAATATATTTACATCAAAAATGAAATAAACGTAGCAGAACAACGTGTATAATTGGTAAATTTGATCGTTACTTATTTGGAAAATTCCTTAAGAATTTTCTCTGGCAAGTATTTGTTTACTAAATTAGTTGTTTAATCACGCAACTCATCATGCACAAGACCATTGTCTGTAATGCGGAAAACCACGATAACTCAATGAATATATTTTTAAAATTAAAAAACTGGCAAGTCTTTTTAATTTGGATTTTGGGAGTTATTCAATTGGCGTTTTTTATAAAATCTGACTTTTGGTTTATTTCGTTTGGTATTTATTTCGGGCTTTTTTCACTCTGGATTTATTCTATAGGAAAAGTTCTAAACAAAAACAATCCTGAATTAATTAAGCGTATGAATATTTGGTGGATTTTATATTCGATTTCACTAATTCCTTTAGCAATAAATTACCGAGATAGTATAATGAGAACTTATGACAGAATTGACACATGGATTATAATTCTGACTATATGTATTGGATTTATAGCAATTGCAAAAATTACAATATATTCTGCAAAAACAATAAAAAGAGCTGAATTGGGTAGAGAATATGAAACAGCTGATTTAGTTTCAGAAATATTCTTAATCTACTTTTTCATCATTGGAATTTGGATTTTACAACCACGACTGAATAAAATAATGGCTGAAAAATAAAGCACAACAGGTAACACCATGTATAATTAATTGCTTGATCATTACCAACTCACTAACATTCCTGCGGAATATTCTATCTGTGTTTTATTTACTAAATTATGTACTTAAAACACGTTAACAGCCCTTTGAATTCGTAACCAAAAATGAGAACAAGAATTACTGATAAAAATATGTTTTTATCCTTATTTATTTTCCTTTTTATCTTCTCGTGTAGCGAGAGTGAAGAAGAAATTAATCTTGGAAATAATTTTTATTATATCCCATTTCAAGAAATAATATTTGATGTAACAAGTTTTGGTGGAAATGGAATTTACCAACTTAAAAATAATGAAAAAATCCCTGTGGTTTTATCTAATATTGACAAGTATAAATATAATTCTGAATTCATTATTATAAAACAGATTTTTGACATGGAACAGACTTCTCTACTCATAGAAAATATGATATTTCTACCAAAAACATATTTTACCTATGACAAAAATTATATTCTTCTAAATGAAAACTTTTTAAGCAAATTAGACACGTCGAAAGATAATAGTATTTATTCTCAAACATTCACCCACCAACTTTTAGAAAATACGTCATCGATTCAAAAAATGAAAACGAACAAGGAAAATTACTATATTATTGAAAAAAAGAATCTAAAAATTAATGGACCATTAACCAAAAATGAATTCAAAGAAATAAAAAAAAATCTTGAAATAAATTTAAGTTTTGAATAAAAACACAATTTTAGAACTACACTCTAGAGATCATTCCTTTTAAGATTTTATGCAAGTAGCGTGTATAATTAACTGTTGACGGACTATTCAAAATCCTTCCGGATTTTATATTCGAGTTTTAATTCATTAACTTTAGGGCTTAAACACATAACAAACCCAATATAGATATTAGTATTTATTGAGGCAAAAAGTTAAAAATGAAACTTCTATGAGTAATCTATCAAAAATTAAATCGGAAATTGAAAGTTATGCCAATGAATCAAATTTGACAGAATTGCAAATTGTTGAGAAATTGGAACATCATTTTTTCAATAAAAAAGTTAATGAGAATTTAAAACTTTATAAAAAAGGAAAGAAAAGAGTGAGTGATATTACTAAAGACCTAAAAATATCTCCACGAAAATTTTATGCCATTTTAGAAAAGAAAAAAATTAGTCATAAAAAATACAATAAAAAGGAATAAAGCATACCATTGCTAAGACTAATGACTTTTTTAATCATACATCTTCTAAAAATCATTAAAAAATTTCACGCCAAAAGTGGGTTTACAAAATAATATGTCCACTATATAACTAATTACATTAAAGTAAACTTTAAGAAATTTCTAACCAAAACTAGTGGAAGATTTTCAAATAAAATATAATAAAACCTCTCAATTACTCAAAAAAGCTGTTTCTTATTACTATCACGGAAATTCATGTGCTTGCCAGTATCCAAGGTTTATGCAAATAGTTGGAATAAACTGCATTCACTATAAAGCATCTTTTAAGGCTTGGGAAACAACATTATTAATTGAAAAAGTAAAACCTTATTTTGAAATTGAAACGCTTAAAAACGGATCTGAAAATACAAATGAAAAATGGACTTGCAGAAAATGCAAATCTCAATTTAACTATGGATGGTCAGATTTCAGTATTGCAGTAGAAAGAGACGTTTTGTTTCCAATCAAATTAAACGCTAAAGAAAAGGGAGAAAAAGCGATAAAACCTATTCCACTCTATCTAGGACTTTACGGTCATAGCTATCCTTCAAAAAAAGAAATTACTAATGTGAATTTTGATGCTTTCAAAACATATATAATGGAAAAATAACATCTTAAACCTCAAAGTATATTTCGGTTATGGTGGTAGTTCATCTTTTTAAAAACTATCAAATTTTACTTCTCTAGTTGGTTGAGTTCAGTTATTTTAGATTTTTATTTGCTAAATTACATACTTAACCTCGCAACTAATCATTCATAATAACTCACACAAAACTAAAGCCAACCATGACACTGAGATTTTCACTAATTATTATGATGTGTTTTTGCATTAAGACTTATGCACAAGACAAAAAAATTAATTTTCAATTATCACTTGGACCAACGATTTCCATTCCAAAAACAAGCGAACTCACCAACACCAACGTTAATGGAAGTCCTGAAATTAAGTCTTCCATAAATATTGGAGCTTATATTTTACCAAGTGTAAATTATCCCATTAACGAAAAATTATCTCTCGATTTTGGTATCGGGTTTTATCTCGATCGGTTTTCTGTAGAAGATAAAGTTGCCGCAACTACTAATAAAGGCAACCGCAATATTAGCCAAATTCAAACACCAATAAATTTTAACTTTCATTTTTCTAAAGACAAATCGTATCAATTAGGTATTGGAGGATTTGCTAGTTTTTTAGTTGCTGCTAAGGAAAAAGGAGAGACCATCGTAGATAATTCTCAATTTAATTTTATTGATCCCAATGACCCAATATTCTATGAAAATTCTGTAGTGAGTTATGACAAAAACATAAAGGATAATTATAATTCTGTAAGTTTTGGAGCCTTTATTCAAATAAAAAGAAGCATATCATTTTCAGCAGACAAAAAAGGCTTTATACTTCTAAAGATTAATCAATATTTTAATGCCATAAAGAACAATGATCCTGATTCAGATTTAACCCAATACATTGATTTTAAAAATGAAAAAGAACCTACAACAGTAAATTTAGGAATTGGATTAGTATTATAATACTAAACTAAACCTATATGTATAAAAAAATAGTTGAGTTATTATTTTTATTAATTGTTGTTCTATTTTGTAAACCATTGATAAAGATTTAGACTCTCTTAAAATTGCTGAACAATATTATGAGATTTTAAACCACTCAGATCTATCAAAAATATCAGAATTATTAAGCAATAGTATTGTAATTAGAAAAAGGAAAGTAACTATGATGAACATTTTATAAGTCATTGAGCATAATCATAAAACTAAAAGATCAATGAAATCAATTTTTAAAATTCAAATAGTAATTATTCATTTATGGTTTATCGTTTGTTCTTATTTAATGTTAACCGAAAATAATGAAGTCGACTACATAGGAAAGAATGAACCTACCAAAACAGAACTTTATGAAATTTTATTTTACATATCATTAGTTATATTAATTGTATTCTATCTCTACCTTTTAAGTATAAAATTATTAAACAAGACTAAATAGAATTAGCAATAGTGTTATTAAGAAATTAGTTCCTATATACTTTTGAGAAAAAGAAAATATAATCCCATAACAGTAAACTAAATAACATTTTGACACAAAAAAAAAGCGACCTGAAGTTCAGATCGCTTTTTATTTGTATTAATTTCTATTGACTAGTTATTAATAATCGTTAACTCATCTACAATATGTTTGGCATTAGAGTACTTGTCTATTAACCAAAGTACATATCTAATATCTACATTAATGGTACGTTGCAAATCTTTATCGAAAATTACATCACCTGCCATAGCTTCAATGTTTCCATCAAAGGCTAAACCAATTAATTCACCTTTTCCATTTACAACAGGAGAACCAGAGTTACCACCAGTAATATCATTATCCGTTAAGAAATTTACTGGTAATTGACCACGCTCATTAGCATAACGACCGTAATCTTTCTTTTCGTAAATATCTAGCATACTCTGATCTAAATCAAACTCACTATCGTTTGGCTTGTACTTTTTAATCATACCTTGAAACGTTGTGTAGTTATTTTCGTTTGCATCGTTTCTTTTATCTGCTGGTAAAGCTCTCACTTTTCCGTAAGATAAACGCAAAGTAGAATTTGCATCAGGATATTTTATATCGCTTAATCCAGATTTACGTAAACCTTTTACTAATAATCTAAATGACGCTTGAAAATCATTTTCTGGTTGTTCTAATTCCTCAGGACTTTCTCTATACTTATCTAATAACTGGTTAGATAATTTAAATAAAGGATCATTCTCTAAAATAGCTTCATCAGGATATTGTAAAAATGATAAGGCTCTTTCTTTTGAAGAAAACAAACTTAAATCGAAAATTGCATTAGTATATGCCGTAAAATCATTATTGTTTTTTTGTCCTACTTCAGCAACAAGTTCTGGTAACGAATAATTAGATTTTGATGCTAATAAGCCTAGTTGTTTTGCTAGAATTTCTTTTTCTAAAGGCAAATGATAATTTTGATACGAATTTTCTATAAACGCTTCTAGTCTTGGCAATAAGTTTTTACGTTCTGCATCACTAGCACTCACATATTGTTTTAAACCAGATCCAATTCTATATGGCAAGACAGCAAACTTACTAGAACGTAACATACCTAATAAATAATTGGTTTGCTTTGCTTTTTCGTTAGTTAAGCTATAATAATTATTGATGTTTTCAATAACCTTTCCGTAAGTGGCTTTATTATCTTTCTTCTTAGCCCATTTTTCAAATTTAGCTTCGGTTTTACTCTTTTTCTCAACGGTTTTATGCTCCGTTAATGCTTTAATCATACCTGCTCTATTTTTCCAGTAGTTAGCAATGCCAGCATATGCAGAAGCATACATTAGATTTACAGATTCGTCTGCATCCATGTATTTCTTCATCACGTCCATACTTAACTTAGAACCTTCTACCCAAGCAGGATATGCATATTTCACATTTTGCTCAACACCTTGTGCAGGCATCCAACGGTTTGTACGACCAGGATAACCCAAAATCATAGCAAAGTCATTTTCTTTTACACCATCTATATTTACTGGTAAATGATATTTTGCTTTTAAAGGCACGTTATCTGTAGAATATTCTGCTGGTTTACCTTCGTTATCAGCATAAACTCTAAATAATGAAAAATCACCAGTATGTCTTGGCCATTCCCAGTTATCTGTATCTCCACCATATTTACCTACATTTTCTGGAGGTGTACCTACTAAACGTACATCTTTATAATCCTCGTAAACAAAGTAGTAAAACTCATTGCCTTGATAAAATGAACGTACAGAAACAGTATATTTTCCGCCTTCACTATTTTCTTGTTCAATTTTAGCAATCTCTTTATTAAGTGCTGCTTCGCGTTCTTTTTCGCTCATGCTATCATTAACTTGAGCCAACATACGTTTAGAAACGTCGTCCATTCTCACAAAAAAGCGAACATATAGACTTTCTGGCTTCATTTCTTCTGCCTGAGAACCAGCCCAAAAACCATTTTTTAAATGATTCTGTTCTGCTGTAGACAATTCTGCAATAGCATCATAACCACAATGATGGTTAGTTAATACTAAGCCACTATCTGAAACTATACTTGCCGTACAACCTCCGTTAAATTGTACAATGGCATCTTTTAAACTTTGATTGTTAATACTGTAGATTTCTTCGGGTGTTAATTGCAAACCCATTTTTTGCATATCGCGATAATTTAAGCGCTCTATATGCATTAAAAACCACATACCTTCATCTGCCATTACTGACGTAAATGAGATGATAAAGGCAATAATTGTAAGGGATATTTTCTTCATGTTTTGTTGTTTTAATTATCGTGTTAAAAATAATGAAATTTATGTGGTTTCAGTTGTTGTAAAAGTGTTAAAACTACTATTCCATAAAACAAAAAACACCCACTCTTTCGAGCAGGTGCTTTCCCTAACAAAAAAACTCAAAAAACATCATAATCAACTTATGATTTGATTCATCTAAACCCTAACCTTAGATGCATCTTTCTTGCTAGTGAACAATCAACAAAAACTAATCTGCTTCCCCACAGATTAACTCATTGAACGTTTTTAAAATCTATAACTAACAGTTCCTTTTAAAAAGAAAGGTATTCCGGGTGTAAAATGAATTTCTTCTACAGATGCTGCCTCGTTTTGTAAGCGAGATTCTGTTGCAAATTGTGTTTCATTCCAATCCACATCAAATAAATTTTCTACGGCTAAACTAAAAGTGATCTGGTTCAATGTATAATTCACATTAAAATCTGTAACCATATAACCTTCTGCTACAATAGAATTATCTTCATTGGCAGCTCTATCATCTAAATATCTAAAACGCAATCCACCTGAAAATCCATTAAGATCATCAATAGACAAACCACCTGTTAATGTAAAATCTGGAGCTAAAGGAATATAATCCTCTCCATCTGGTTCATCTATACTTCTGGCATTGGTTAAAGTGGCATCTGTATCTAAAAACAACCAATCATTAAGCTGGTAACGCAACCCTAAATCTAATCCGTAACGTCTTGTTTTTCCGCTTGGTTCTACAATACCTGCATCACCTACATACACAAACTCTTGCTCTAAAAACAAATACCAAAGCGCTGAGTTTACAATTAACTTAGAAAATGGTTTCCATACTGTTCCTAAATCTGCACCATAAGATTGTGGTAAAACAGCTTCACCTCCATTGGCTACAACGACTCTTGTGTCGTTAGAATGAAATCCTAATCCAGATTTTAAATACAACTGTAAATTATCCTGGGCATTATAAAAGAAATTCAATTTTGGACTTACAATTGTTTTAGTTTCAGATAAGGTTTTATAGTTAGTTTGAAGTGCGTCATTGTACATAAACTTAAAATAATCTAACCTTAAAGCTGGTGCGATTTTTAATTTTCCAAATTCAAATTCTGCATTAACAAAAGCATCAATATTAGTTTGATTAATATCACCTAATTGGATGTTTTCTAAAATTGTAGACCTATTTAAAGTTCTCGATAATTCTGTATCATCAGAAATATCATGTCTAATACCTATACCAGATGTTAATATCAATTCCGTTTCACCTAAAAAGGTTGTGTGCGAAATCGCTGTATTTACACCAAATATATTTCGGTCTTCCTTTTGTTTTATTTGATCTCCATTTATAGGATCTTCTAAAAAGAAAGTGAAATTAGAATACAGCTCAAAAGCATAATGTGAATAAAACGCATTAGCCTTAAGTTTTGTATTATCATTAATATATTTATCGAAGGTTACATTGAAATTTGTACGTTCCGTTTCACCTCCTTCAGTATCATCAATGGCACCAAATCTTGAAATATTGCCATTATCAACTTCGCGTTGTGGAATTTGACCTGAAGCATCCCAACGACTTGTAAAATGTGATGCTGTTAAAGTCAGTTTATCATTCTCTGGCGAAAACACCACGTACTTACCAAAAAGATTCAAACGGTTAAAATTTTGAGGAGAATCGTATGGACCATCAGTAGCTATATATTCCATAGCCACATAAGCATTTTGGTTTTTGGTATTCTCCATTAAATTAAATAACCCAACAGTTCTTAAGCTATTAAATTGACCAACGGAAAACAAAATTTCGCTTTCTTTTAAATAATCCTTTGTTTTAAAATCCACATAACCAGCTGTGTTAAAATCACCTTGCTGAACATAATATGCACCTTTACCAAAATCAATTTTATTAACCGTTTCTGGAATTACAAAATGTAAATCACTATACCCTTGACCATGTGCATGAGACACCATATTCACTGGCATTCCGTCTACTGAAAGCGATATATCTGTTCCGTGATCTATATCAAAACCACGTAAAAATATCTGTTCTGCTTTTCCTCCACCTGCATGCTGACCAATAAATAATCCAGGTACTTTACGCAGCACTTCTTGTGATGAATTTACAGGTGTAACATTTAAATCTAATCGTGAAATGGTGCTAACCGTATTTAATTCTTCGGTAATTACCATTTCATCTAATTGAAACATTTTTTCTTCAAGAATAATTTTAAAACCCTCAACAACATCTAACGTAATTCGTTTGGTTTTATAACCTAATAGACCTATTCTAATAGAATCACCTATTTTGGTGTTAGCGATTACAAACACACCATTTTCTGAGGTATGCGCATGATTTTCTGTGGTTTCATTATAAATATATACAGCTTCTAATGGCTGATTGAGTTCATTGACGACTAATCCTTTTAAATTTTGAGCCGTTAGAATTAATGATGAACAACCAAAGATGAGCATTACTAAAATTTGCTTTTTCATCTTTATAAATTTTTAATCTTGGTTGTCATTAAAGGCCCTAACTCATAAATACTTGCTATTAGTTCTTCCTTTAATGGTTTAATTTCATCTGTTTTACCCGCTGCTTTATAAATCTCAGCAACATGATATAGCACAGCTGGCTCAAAGGTTTTACCATCTACAAATTCTTCAATAATTTGATTTGCTTTATCAACATCACCTTGCTTAAAATAACTCCAAGCTAATAAATCGTAAGACAATGGTGTTGGTCTGTTTTCAACTTCTGTAGTCGCAAAATCTATAGCAATTTCTGGTAGTAATAAATCGTCTGTAAAAAGCGTCACATTGTATGCGTTGTACATATCACCATATTGCTTGTTACTTACGGCTACCTGATAATTTTCTAAAGATTTTGACTTTAAGTCCAGGTTATTCTGAAATTCTGCAACCTCAGCTTTTAATAATTCGTAATCTGGTGCTTGGTAGTAACTTGAAACATGGTCTAAAATTTTTAAAGCCTCTTCTGCATTATTCTCATAAGAATATACAATCCAAGCAATTCCTTTTTTAGCATAAGCATCATTTGGATCTAACTCTAAAGCTTTTAGAAAATATTTATATGATTTTTTAATATCGCCTGCATGTCCATAAAAATCTGCTGAGTTAGTGTAAGCCCATTGTTTCATACCCTTTAAATTAGAAGATTCAGCAATTTGTGTAGCTTTCTCCATGTTTTCAATGGCTCCTTCCAAATTACCATTATGATCTTCCCACTTTGCTAAACGTATTAAATAATCAAAGTCAGATGTGTTTTTAATCGCTTCTAAATACGATTCTGCTTCAATATAATTTCCCAATTCTAAATGTACATCAAAGAGCATTTTTTTAGTTCCATTGATTTTATCACCAATGGCTTCGGCTACCTTTAATTTTTCTAATGCTTCTTTAAATCGATGTTGAGAAATATAATTTGCAGCTAAACTTTTTAAATAAGAGCCATTTTTCTCATTGGTAACTTTAATAGCCTCAAGTAAATCATACTCAGCTTGTTTTAAATATTCTATATTTCCTGTAGCACTAAATAGTTTTGAATATGCACTTGCACGTTTTCCTAAGTATGGAAATTGATTTGGGTTTGCATCTAGTTTGTCTGTCCAAATTTGCGCTGCTGCCAATAGTTCAGTTTGGCTGTCTGTGTGTGTTAAATATGTATTGTAGTCTTCTGCATTAGTAACCTGTTTAGAATTACAACTAAAGACTACCACTAATAAAATAAAGGGAAAGATTTTTTTGAGTATCATGGTTATAGGTTTTTGAGTTTTCAATTAAAATAATCTTGAAGTAAAGTGTAAACTTCACTTCAAGATTTTAAGATTTATAGCTTACCAAGGTGATGCTAGGTAAGGAAATGATGATAAAAATGCTTTATCATTCGCATTTACATTATCATTTGATAACCCTGGATTTTCTGAAAAATCTTCACCACCAAAAATCAGTAATAATTCTACTGTAATAACATCGTCAGCCAAAGCTCTACCTGTTAATACATTAGTTCCGTCATAGAAAGTAGTTGTCCCATCTAAAGACACATTAAGGACATCAGTAGCCAATAAACCTGTAAATTGAGCAGAAGTTAATGTTAAGGCATTTGCATCTGTAGGTGTATTATATGCAGGACTCAATCCTTCTAAATTATTTTGAAACATTGTTTGAAATGCTGCACCTTGCTCTGAAGGAATTGTGGTATTAAAAGCATCTTTCATTCCACTCGATACAAAAACAGTGTTTACTGCTGGTCTTCCCATTTGATCTTCTTGCGTGTATGTTCCGCTAAAATTTGGTTCTGTTGATATGTTTATATCATCATCGTTATTACAATTTAAAGCTGTCACTGATACTAAAATTGCAATGGCGTAAAGTTTTATATTATTAATTTTCATCTGTTCTAATTTTTAAATTTTAATTATTGTTTTCTTTTAGATTCTACCCAAGTATTTATGGTTCCTGAACCACCAATCATAGATTTTGGAACTTCAATCACTATAGACATTACATTAGTGCCTGCAAAAGTGTCTGTACCTGGACTATTAAAACTGGAAGCATTGCCTGCTATAATTTGTCCATACTGTGCAAAATCCATAAAGAATGGATCATCTCTTGGGCCAGCGAAAAATTTCATTCCATTAGCATTTTCAATAATGGCGCTTGCACCATAAGCCGAAATATCTACAGATGCTTGATTTGTTGTGGTAGAAGCAATTGTACTATTTAAACCTGTTTGCGATGGAGCAACTGGCCCGAAAAAATACATTTTGCCATCTCTTGCTGTAGCTTGGATCACCAAATCCTCTACCTTATCATCATTAGTATCAATGTTAAATTCTATTAGAACATTCTCATCGAAAGCTGCATTTTGAGTATCGCTACCAGCACCCAATAATCCTTGAACATTAGCAACAAATGCAATGTTAGAATCGTCTTCACCTTCAAAGGCATAAAAATCTGTGATGTCACTTGTACCACCTTGTACTGCAGGAGCATCAATGTGATCCGCAGCAATTGCTACCAATGTCGCAATACCTAGTACTGCTGTTGAAATTAAAAATTTTGTTTTTTTCATAATTTTGAGATTTTTGTTAATTAATTGTGTCTCTGCTCTACCTACGAAAAAATGAAATAGGCGGTTTTGTTAAAGTTTTGTTAACGAAATAAAATCGTGGAGTTTTGGTATAAAAATTTACCTTTGCTACATCAAATAAGATGTTATGAATCCATCAGCTAATGGCTGGATAAAAAAATTACTCAATCAAGTCTCAGAGACGAAGTACGCTGAGACAGATAGCTACGAGTTTTACAACCGCTTAAAACAAGCTGGATTTATTTATGGAAGTAACATTAAAGTGGTTTTAGATATCGTTAAACCATTTGATCTCACTGAAGAAGAACGCTGTAAAATTAATCTGCTTCTCACCTATTATTTTGTTTACAAAAAAGGAAAATCTCAAGAAGATTTTACAGATAGTTTAATTAGATACTACAAAGCTATTAGCGATCAGAAACGTTCGTTTTTTGAAGAATTGTTTGGAGATAAAACACCAGATAGTTTGTTGGAAAAAATGATACATAAGCGTATTCATATCGATGATAATTTTATTACCAAAAACTTTAATTATTTTTTAATTAATGCCCTTTTATTTGTTGATGTGTTAGGCTATCAGCGATTTTTAAAGGATGAAAATGATATAAAGAACTATGTCAATAATCTTGAATCGGCATTAGAAACTATTGTATTCTCAGTTATTGATAATAAATCTGAAAAAACAGAATACGACGAAAATCTTATAAGACTGTTTGAAGACTCTATTAGACAAAAGAATGCAGAATTGCCATCTTACAAAGATGCCGTGTCATTTATAGATGCTCCGTTTGAAAAACTATATGCTATAGACCTCGTTTGCATGGCGTCTTGGACAGATAAGATAATAGACACTGAAGAACGAGAATTCTTAGTGCGTTTAAAAAATGATTTAACTATTGATACTGATATCATTGCGCAATCTATGAATGATATTAATTTATTTTATGATGAGCACAAAGATGATGTAGCCTTTTTAAGTTCTAAAAATCTTGCACAGAGTTTTTATGACAATAGCAGTAAAGTGGTTTCTAAACTTATTACCAGAAATAGTAAGCGTTTAATAAAAGAATTATCGGAAAGCAAGGAAGCCATGACACTACTTGCGCAATCTACACAACGAAATCTTACTGATGATGAACAGAAAAAGATTCAAACTCAGTTATTAGATATTTTTAAATCTATTCCTAGTTTGGCTATTTTTATGCTACCTGGAGGCATGTTACTTTTACCGCTGTTTATAAAGTTTATTCCTAAATTATTGCCATCTGCTTTTGATGATAATAGAATAGATGATCAAAAGAAAAACGATTAAAATAATACACTTCCTTGATAAATATTAAAACCAATTAGTATTTATTCTAACCAATTTTTAAAATCCTTTACGCGTTCTCTAGCAACAATAATATCTTGCTCGTTAAAACGGTTCAGTTTTATTTGAAGTCGAGAATTGGTATAACTTACCATATCTTTTATGGCATTGATATTTATATAGAATTTTCTACTAATTCTAAAAAACACATTGGGTTCTAATTCTTCTTCTAATTGATCTAAAGTTGCATCTAAAAGATAATTTCTGCCTTCATTGGTATAAGCATACGTGCCCTTATTTTCGCTATAAATACATTCTATATCTTCAATATTTATCAATTTTAAATGCTGACCAACCTTTACAGAAAAACGCTTTTTATATTCGCGCTCAATAGGATTAACCAATAGATTCTTTATATCATTAAAATCTAAAGTAACCGATTGTTTTTGAGGTGTTCTTCCGTTATATTTTTCAACAGCCGTTTTTAAATCCTCATCATCAATAGGTTTTAATAAATAATCGATACTATTTAGTTTGAAGGCTTGTAAAGCATACTCATCATAAGCCGTTGTAAAAATCACAGCCGACTTTATATCAATAGCTTCAAAAATCTCAAAAGACAAACCATCACTGAGTTGAATATCTAAAAAAATCAAATCTGGATGTTCGTTATTCTGAAACCAGTCTATCGATTCTTCAACAGAATGCAACATGGTATCTGTATTCATATCCAAAGCTTTTAGCATGCGTTGTAGTCGTCTTGCTGATGGTTTCTCGTCTTCTATAATGATTACATTCATTCTTTTAAATTTGTTTACTTAATAACTTAACTATCTATTCCCAAAAGGTCTTTTCTTCTTCTTTATCTTTTAGAAACTGTGCTGTTTTTTTGTCTTCCCAACTCTTTTTAAAAATTCGTTTTCCTTTAAAAACATTTAGTCCATGGATAATAATAAAAACCGTCCAACCCACTAAAACACTCAGATTTAAACTAATGATGTTGTTTTTATATGGTCCTGCCACAATATATAAATTATATAAAAGAAGTGCTACCACTACCACATAACCCGCTAAATGAATATAGAAAACTTTTACTTTTCTAACCTTATCCTTTGCTTTTCTTAACTGCTGTTTTTTGAGATCTTGATTCATAATATTAGTATTAAATTACTCCCAATGTTCACGGTCTTTATCCATATACTCTTGTATTTTTTTCTTTTCCCAATCCTTATTAAACAGAAAATTTGGACCAAAAACACCCAAGAAATGGAACACTAATCCTATGCCCCAAAATACAGCTGTCGCATAAGGGCCAAATCCAGAAAAACCAGCATTAACACCTATTAGTATTATTAAAAAAATATTGACAACCACATAAACAGCTAAATGCCAATAAAAACCAATTAAAGCATCTACTTTTTTCTTGGCTCTTAAATAAGCTTCTTCAGTTCTAAAATCGCTAGATTTATCTGGTTCTTCGTATGGTTCTATATGATATTTTTCCATTGTACGTTATTTTTAATCTTTTTGTAATTCATCATTCATATATTTTTCAATTTTTCGCTCTTCCCAATCCTCTCCTAAGATAAGCGGAAGTCCAAAAACTGAAAATGCATGCAACGCAATTGCTATTCCCCAAACTAACCATGTAGCAAGGGTAGAAAAATCATAAAAAGCTTGATCAAATGTTTCACCCATATTCATATTACTCATCACTTTTACAACTGTAATAATAGTGTTAATTACAAAGTAAACTCCTAAATGCGTGTAAAAACGCTTTAGCTTTTCAACTTTATTTTTAGCTTTTAAAAACTTTAAATTTGAATCTTGTTCTTTCATAATTTCATAAAATTAATTCCAACGATTCTTCTGATCTTGCTTGTTCATGTATTCTTCAATCTTTCGTTTTTCCCAGCCAGCGCCTAGAGCTCCATCATCTACAAACACTCTATAAGCTTGAAAAACTAAACTTAAACCCCAACCAAAAGCTGGAAACCAAAACCATTGTATCGTCATATAAGAATAATTATACCAGATAAAAACTAAAAATGGTATGACAAATACGTAAGAAATTAAACTGTAATAAAACCCTTTTAATTCTTCTACGCGTTTGCGAGCTCTAACATAATCATCGTTAAGACGCTCTTGTGATTTTTGTGCTGTTCTCATGATTGAAACTTGTTTTGTGAGCATCGGAATTGCTACTGCAAAATCCTTTTCTCGTTGATTGATGTGTACTATTCGTTTTGAAAGTAGTTGGTATCGTTGTTTTATATTTTCTAAACCAACACCACTACTCTTCTTTACTATTTGTTTTGGTTGCAAATTATTCATCACTACCAAGTAATCTCCATCTTCGTATATTTTGACATGTAATGGTTTAGTTGTTGTTACCATATTATGCTTTACGGCATTTTCTAAAAGTAACTGTAATGATAAGGGCACTACTTTGCTTTCTGGATTTGAGGCCTTATCCGGAATTTCGAAAATGATACTATCTTCAAATCGCATTTTTAAAAGCGACATGTATGTTCTGGCAAAATTCAATTCTTCATCTACCGTTACCAATTCTTTACTTTTCTGTTCTAAGACATAGCGGTAAACTTTTGATAATGACGTTGTAAATTTTTGCGCGTTTTCTGGATTTTCTTCAATTAAGCTTGTTAATACATTTAAACTATTAAATAGAAAATGAGGATCTAACTGGTTTTTTAAAGCATCAAACTTGGCGCTTGCTGCACCTGCTATAACCTTTTGTTCTTTTATTTTATTTTTCTGGTAACGATTATAGAAATAAACAACATGAAAAACAGTTACAATAGTTAAGGTAACCCATAAACCAAAGGAATAACCTCTCCAAGATTCTCGACCAATAAAGGTCTCAAAATCCATATCGTATAAAACTATCGCAGTAAACAGTCTTAAAAAAAATATACCTATTAGAGTAATAACCGTACTACCAATACTACCGTAAATCACTCTTTTAATAGTTTCTCCTGGTTTCCATGTACGTTTTTCCATGTAATAAAAAAACGTCATATTAGAATACCCTAAGACAAATGCATAGAGTTGATAAAACCCAAAGTCTATTAAAAAATCACTAACAGATTTAAATTCAAAACCACCAGAAAACAGATGTCCTATTACAAAGACTGCACTACCAATAGCAAAGGTTAGTATAATTTTTTTTAAAGACTTTTTCATGTGTTAAATATTTATTATGCTTTGCATTCTTTAGCTACCATTACTGCACGTTCTTTCCCCCAATTTGGATGAAGTTCACTCTTTGGTTTAAAGGTATCAAAAAGTTTAAGCGATGCTTCAATGTCTTTACAAAATGGAGCTGTATCTTGACCAAAATATTTTGCGCTATTTAAGTTCCAATCTGCTTTACAAAATGTAGCTCTAGGATTCTTTGGTTCTAACACTAACGCTTTGCTATATAATTCATTTATTTTTGCTCCATATTTCATACCGTAAGTCATTCCATCAAAAACAACCCAATTGGTAAAAATCTGAGCTTGCATTACCATTAACTCGGCATTATCTTCACTGATCGTCATTGCCAAATCTAAATGTTCTTGTGCCTTATCTAACTGCGCTTTTAATACGGTTCCGTCTTTCTCATTCCAGCTTTTTAAGCTATTAATCTGAGCAATGTAATAACTAGGCAACCATTCTTTTGGTTCTGCTTTTGCTATACGTTCAAACATATTTTCTGCATCGTCCATGTTACCGTTTTGCCAAAGAGTAAAGGCTTTAGTCATTCCTTTTTCAAAATTTGTTTGTGCAGTTGCAATTCCTGACATTACAAGTAATGCGATGATGATTATATTTTTCATTGTTATAATATTAAAGTGTTATAGTTATTGATTTGTTGTCTCTTAATTCAAATTTAGCATCTTCCCATTGTGGTGGTCCCATGAAACCTTTAGCATCATTAGAGCATCCGTAATCTTCAGAAGGAATACCAAAAAAGTTGGTATCCATTTTTCCATTATCGTTTTCATCATGAAAGATTGAAACAGCATAAGTTCCATTAGGAATATCTTCAAAAGTTACTGTACATTGATTATTTTTTATAACACTTTTAGACCCTTTATACGATGTGTTTAAAAAGTTATTTTCAGCATTATAAAGCGCAATAAACATTTTACCATCATTATTACTAGCCTCTTTAACATTCACCGTAATTGTGAAATTGTCTTGAGCTTCTAGTTGAAACCCTAAAGAACTAATAATAAAAACAATAATGATTTTGGTAAGTATATTCATGGTTATATAATTTTATTTGATACAAATATCGAATACAAGTCTTGGTTTTTAAAACTGATATTACTGAAATGTGTTTTTTATATGATGAACTGTGATTATTATATAATTCTATTCAAAAACCGTAACTTTTCAATGAAGTTTTATACTTGTATTACTAAAGTGACTGAGCTTTAAAAATAATGCATTAAATAATGAAAGCAACATTTAAACTTGTTACCTACAAAAAAAGTATGGAGGAAAAAGACGGTTTTGCCGTCACTGTTATTACGTCTTTTATACTCGTTATGGCTGGTGCTTACTTAGTTATTGAGTTAAAAATGAACCCTTTTATTATTGGTATTATACTTATTGGTTACAAATATATTATTGGTCCATATATAAGAAAACAGTTTACAGATTGGGTTAAGGAAAGAGATATTACTGGTATTGTGGAATTCTTTGACGACTATTTAGAAGTTAAAAACAATACAAACTCCACAAAAATATTCTATGCAGAATTAGAATCTATCTACATAAATTATAATCACATAAAGGGAAAATCATTTTCTGCAAAAGACATTATACATAATGGTTTAGCAGAAATAAAACTGTATACCAAAGACGAAGAACTAAAAAAATTCAAATTTCTAATAGAGAATGAAAATCAAATTAATGACCTAAAACCTATTTGGAAAAACTTATACCTTTCAGGCATATTTATACGTGAAAAATTAGGGAACCATGAGCATAAAACAATTATGTTTGATGGAGATTTAACAGACGACAAACTCAAATCTTTAATGACAGAATTACAAGTGAGTTCATTTTACAAACCGCCTTTGCGCCATAAAAAACTCAACTAATGGAAATAAAAAAAGACCATCTATTACAGATGGTCTTTTTAAATAAGATATAAGATATTGCTTAAAACATATCTCTTCCTGCAAAATGGAATGCGCTTTCAATAGCTGCATTTTCATCACTATCACTTCCGTGAACAGCGTTTTCTCCAATAGAAGCTGCGTATAATTTACGGATAGTACCTTCAGCTGCATCAGCAGGATTAGTAGCTCCGATTAAAGTTCTAAAATCTTCAACAGCATTGTCTTTTTCTAAAACTGCTGCAACGATTGGTCCACGAGTCATATATTCTACTAACTCTCCAAAAAATGGACGTTCGTTATGTATTGCGTAAAATTCCTCAGCATCTGCTTTGGTCATTTGCGTTAATTTCATTGCTACGATTCTAAATCCTGAAGCAGAAATTTTTTCTAATATTGCGCCAATGTGTCCTTTTTCAACAGCATCAGGCTTTAACATTGTAAATGTTCTGTTAGTTGCCATGTATTTTTTTTTAATGAGGTGCAAAAGTAATGTATTTCTTTAATTAATCAAGTACTTCAAATATTAAAAAATTGTATCTTCGTCAACTATGAATAAAGGACAGATTTCCGAAATAAAAGCACTTTTAAGTACACCTAAGAATATTGTGATTGTACCACATAGAAATCCAGATGGAGATGCCATGGGTTCTACATTAGGCTTGTATCATTATTTAAAATTATATCATCACAATGCAACTATAATTGCACCTAACGATTATCCAGATTTTTTAAAATGGCTGCCAGGAGATGATACCGTTTTAAAGTTTGAAGCCAACCCAGAAGAAAGTCATCCTCTTATAGAGGCCGCAGATCTTATTTTTACATTAGACTTTAATGCCTTTCATAGAGCAGGACACCAAATGGCTGAAGTTTTAGAAAAATCTGAAGCTATTAAAATAATGATAGATCATCACCAACAACCAGATGATTACGCTAAGTATATGTACTCGGATGTAAAAATGTCCTCAACCTGCGAAATGGTTTATAATTTTATTGAAATGCTTGGCGATGTAGCTAAAATCAATTCTACTATTGCAACATGCTTGTATGTTGGTATTATGACGGATACTGGGTCTTTCCGCTTCCCGGCAACTACTAGTAGAACACACGAGGTAATAGGACAATTAATAGAAAAAGGTGCTGAGAATTCTCAAATCCATAATAATATATACGACACCAACAGTTACAGTCGTTTACAACTTTTAGGTAGAGCCATGCAAAACTTAAAGGTAATTCCAGAATTAAGAACAGCTTATATGACACTTTCTCAAGCTGAATTAGATGAATTTAACTTTAAAAAAGGAGATACCGAAGGATTTGTAAATTATGCATTATCCTTAAAAGGCATTATATTTGCTGCGATTTTTATAGAAAACAAACAAGATAGCATTATAAAAATCTCGTTACGTAGTAAAGGAGAATTTTCGGTTAACGAATTTTCTAGAGCACATTTTCACGGAGGTGGACACACAAATGCTGCAGGAGGACGTAGTGATGATGATATGCCAACAACTATAAATAATTTTATTAGTATATTACCACAGTATAAACAAGAGTTGTCCCATACCCAAAATGGGCTTTAAAATTAATTAATATGAAAAACCTACTCATCGTATTTACCATTGTCTTACTCTGTTTCAGTTGTAAATCACCAGAAGCTCGCATGCCAGAATCAGTACAATCGGGTTCATTCTTAAAAGCCTCTGCAGAACGTAACAAAAAACTGAACGAGCACGAGCATAAGCAAATTCAAGATATTATTAAAAGTAATCCTAATAGAGACTACATTGCCTCAGAAAGTGGTTTTTGGTATTATTACAACACTAAAATGGAACGTGATACCATTCAACCAAAATTTGGCAACGTCATAAATTTCACTTTTGATGTTTCTAATCTTGAAGGAGACGAAATTTACGCTAACACCAACAAAACCTATGTCATGGACAAGGAAGAATTGTTCACAGGTTTGCGTGAAGGTTTAAAACTCTTAAAACCTACCGAAACAGCAACATTTATATTCCCATCCCAAAAAGCATTTGGTTATTATGGAGATGAATATAAAATAGGAACTAATGTTCCATTAATTTGTGAAGTAACCTTAAACACTATAATTCAAAAAAATGATTAAAAAAGCGCTTACAGCATTCGTTGTACTAGTAGTATTGGCAAAT
This sequence comes from Winogradskyella eximia, assembly GCF_003386165.1. Classification (GTDB taxonomy): domain Bacteria; phylum Bacteroidota; class Bacteroidia; order Flavobacteriales; family Flavobacteriaceae; genus Winogradskyella; species Winogradskyella eximia. The sequence continues at coordinate 172,801 of NZ_QRDV01000008.1, forward strand.
ATATCTTGCCAAGAACGTTATCCTGATTTAGAAGATGGGCTTTATGCCGAAATTGTAACCTCTAAAGATACTATGGTTGCAAAATTATTCTTTGATGAAGCACCCGTAACTGTTGCCAACTTTGTTGCATTAGCAGAAGGGACACATCCTTTGGTTAAAGAAGAATTTAAAGGAAAACGTTATTATGATTCATTAACGTTTCACCGTGTTATGAATGATTTTATGATTCAAGGTGGTGACCCAACCGGAACTGGTAGTGGTGATCCTGGATATAAATTTGAAGATGAACTTGTTGAAAATTTAAGACATGATAAACCTGGAATGTTATCTATGGCAAATCCTGGTGTTAATGCTAACGGAAGTCAGTTTTTTATTATTGAAAAAGCAACACCTTGGTTAGACGGCTATGATGAGCAAGGTAATTTAAAAGATTGTGCAAATCCTAGAGTATATTGTCATGCTGTATTTGGTGAGTTGGTAAAAGGCTTAAATGTGCTAGATACAATCTCTAATGTTAAAGTAGAGCCTAGATCTAATAAACCTTTGGAAGATGTTGTTATTGAAAAAGTAAATATTATAAGAAAAGGTTCTGCAGCAAAAAAATTCGATGCACCTAAAGTATTCACTGAAGAATTACCTAAAATTAAAGAAAGAGCTGCAAAAGCTAAAGCCGAAGCACAAGCTAAAGCTGAAGAAGCTAAAAAAGAAGCCAAAGCTAAAGCTGATTTAGCAAGAACGGAATTCTTAAAAAAGAATGAAGAATTAAAAGGACGTAAAATTGAATCTCCAACAGGTATGGCTATGATTTTTACACATGAAAGTAATGGTGTAAAACCAAAACCTACAGATCGTGTAAATATAGAATGTGCTGGTTATTTAGAAAATGGAGAGTTGTTCTGGACCACTTGGAAAGATGTCGCTGAAAAAAATGGAAAATACGACGAACGAACTGATAAAGCTGGTCGTTATACTTATTTTGACATGCCTTACAACGAAACCGCTACCTTAATAGCAGGTTTTAGAGAAGCTATGTTACATATGAAAATAGGTGATAAAGCAAGAGTTTATATTCCTTACTATTTAGGTTATGGCGAAAGAGGAAATCCTCCTGTAATACCTGGAAATGCTAACCTTGTTTTTGACATTGAATTAGCTGGAATTAAAAAATAGTTACTATTACGGAATAATATAAAAAGACCTGTTAAGTTTAGAACTTAACAGGTCTTTTTTTTTTTTTTGCACTAATTTCAATATTGTCTTTACTAGAAAAACAATAAAGTGAAATTTATTATCCCATATAACTAAGCTTTAGGTATATTTTTTAATATCTCTAATACAAATTTCCAATACTTTTGAGCAGAAGAAATCTGTGCACGCTCATCTGGGGAGTGTGCTCCTTTAATATTTGGTCCAAAACTAATCATATCCATGTTTGGATAGTTTGTTCCTAAAATACCACATTCAAGTCCTGCATGGCAAGCTGCAACATGTGGTTTTTCACCATTATTTAAACGCTCGTAAATTGGCACCATTAATTTTAAAATGTCCGAATCCATGTTTGGAGCCCAACCAGGATAATCACCAGAAAACTCAACTTCACAACCTGTAAGTTCAAAAACAGAACGCAATGTATTTGCTAAATCTAGTTTTGTACTTTCTACAGAACTACGTGTTAAACAGCCAATTTTAATGTGGCCATCTTTTACAATAACTCTAGCGATATTATTAGACGTTTCTACTAAACCTTCAATATCCGGACTCATACGGTATACACCATTCCAAGCCGCATACAAAGCTCTAGTTAAGCCCTCTTGCACTCCTAAATCCATTATTTTCTCTGGAGTCTCTGTTTTAGAAACAACAATTTCTAAATCTGGCTCCATCGTTTTAAATTCAGTTTTTAGACTATCACCAAGGTCTTTCATTTCTGCTTCAAAAGCAGCTTCATGTACAGCATCAATTGCAACAATTGCATTACTTTCTCTTGGAATAGCATTACGTAAACTTCCACCATCGATTTCAGAAATACGAAGTCCGAAGTTTTCAAAACCATCAAATAATAAACGGTTCATTAATTTATTGGCATTACCTAAACCTTCATGAATTTGCATTCCGGAATGTCCACCTTGTAACCCTTTTACTGTAATAGTATAACCCAATTTAAATTCAGGTGTTTCTTCTTCTTTGTACTCGCGTGTTGCCGTAACATCTACTCCACCAGCACAACCTACTCCAATTTCGTCATCCTCTTCTGTATCTAAATTTAAAAGAATATCACCATTAAGTAAACCTCCTTTAAGGCCTTTAGCACCTGTCATGCCTGTTTCTTCATCAATAGTAAACAATGCTTCTAAAGCCGGATGCGCAATAGTCTCACTTTCTAAAATAGCCATAATTGTTGCTACCCCAAGTCCATTATCTGCACCAAGGGTTGTACCATTGGCTTTTACCCAGTCTCCTTCTACAAACATTTCAATACCTTGCTCATCAAAATTAAACACCGTATCGTTATTTTTTTGATGTACCATATCTAAATGGCTCTGCATTACAATAGGCTTTCGGTCTTCCATACCTTTTGATGCTGGCTTACGGATAATTACATTCCCAACTTCATCTTCTATTGTTTCTAAACCTAAATGTTTTCCAAAATCTTTCATGAATTGAATCACACGTTCTTCCTTTTTTGAAGGTCGTGGCACAGCGTTTAAATCTGCGAATTTATTCCATAATTCTTTTGGCTCTAAGGCTCTTATTTCTGAACTCATATGTCTTTATTTTATTGAATTGCAAATTTACAAAATATGAACCATTCTTTTTTGATTTTAGGAATTGAAAGCTTTTTAAGATTCTAATTTAAAACGGAGTTTGAATTTGATAATAATAAACCCTTTTGTACTGCAGTTTTTTTTTCAAAGTTTAGTAATATTTTGTGGTTATGTTGCGTATATTTAGGTGTTAGCACAGATTTGAAAACTGCAACTTGAGATCAATAATTTACATATCAATTTTGACTTTTTTACTACTTGGATGTTCGAATCCAAAACGGAATTTAATTGTTGTGGAAAACGATTATGAAATTGATTTAACCGAATTAGATTCTGTACGTGAAAATCTAAACGGATTTTGGATTCCTGAAAACCACCTAGATTCTGAAAATATACTCTGGTTGGATTTTTACAAAAAAAAAAAAATTGCGACTTGGGAAACAATCCCATTTACTGAAGAAATTAAACGAACTAAATCATTACCAATAAAATCTTGTCCGACTTTAGCTGGATTGATAAAATTGAATGGTAAAGTCCAAATGGAATTTGTCAGTTTAGGAGGTTCGGACACAACCGAAATCGAATCTTTGGCCAAAACGAAATTCAAAATAAACGGAATGACATATTTAAGACATAAAGGTTATGATTTTTTAAAAACTTGGAATGTTCACGGATATGAATCTAAAAAATAAAAAAACTTATGTTAACAACGCGTATAATTTATTGCTAGTAATAGCATACTTACGAAAATCCTAGCTAATTTTCTATTCGGTTTTTGTTTACTAAATTACGCAAATAACCAAATATATACAGATTGTGATGCATTAGAGAGCAACCAATAAAATTTAAAAGAATAATATTAATAATAGATTTTTAATTAGGGAAAAGGAAAAAACGAACAACGGATTTTGGAGTTTAACTTGTAATGTACATTTTAAAAATCAAATTGTCGGACAATAATAATTTATTAATTCCTCTTCCCTAAATAGTAACATTGTTTAGTCAAATCTATAAACTAAACCAAACTGGAATCCATTAAATTCAGCGAATAAATCAGACGATGAACTAAAATCATCCTTTAGAGAATTTGACAATGCTAAATTGTACCTTGCTTCGATGGAAAGCCTATTTGTAATATCATAAGATACACCTAAAGAAACACCAAGATAATAAGAATGAAAATTTTCATTAGTGTTTAATAAAAATCCCAAATTTGGACCAGCCAATACCTTAAACTTTTTTCCGATTCTATACTTAGCTAAAACAGGAATTTGAAGTTGGTCAAAATCATTTTTAATGTTCACATAAGTAACTTCAGGCTGAATATAAAACCTTTCAGAAATTGAAAATTCTACGAAAGCACCTATGTACAAACCATCATTATAATTTTTGTTGTTTTTTAATCCATCTCCTTCAAATGTTGTATTTGTTTCTCTAAAAGATTTAAAATATCCTGATTTAACTCCAAATTCGGTTTGAGCACTCAAACTTGATATTGCTAAAACTAAAATAAGACTTGTAAGTAATAATTTTTTCATGTGAGATTGTTTTTATGTTATAACTCAAAACTAGTAGTTAAACAAGAAGGCTATCTTAATTAAACCCTAATTAACTTTTATTTTCATCTTCATTAACTTTTATTTTCATCTTTATTAACTTCTATTTAACAGAACATCAAGCTTTAACAGAAAGAAATCGGAGTTTTCGTCTTATTAAAAACAACCAATGACTTTTATGCAAACCGAGTTGAACATAATTATTAAATAGAATAAAAAAAGACACCTCAAGACCGTGTATATTTAATTGCTTGGTAGAGCCTACTTACAAACATTCCTCCGGAATATTCTAGCTATGATTTATTTCCTAACTTAGTTGCCTAACCGCGCAACACCCGAGCGTAGCGAACAGACGAAGTAAACTACATACGAGACTGTTAGCACCAATTTAAATAAAATGAATCCGAATACTTTGTATGACATAAGATATAGAACGACATTGATGGTCTTCACTGTTCTAATATTTCAAATTTTTGGATGTAAACAGCTACCTGAAAAACCCGAAGAGACTGAGAAATTGAGTAAAGTCAATTTTCACCATGTTCATCTAAATGTTACAGACAGAGATTCAACTATTGCATATTATCAAAAATACTTTGGTGCAACTCAAGTAAAATATCGAGATCGAGTGGATGCTCTTTTTACGGAAAAATCATTTTTACTAATGAATCTTGTCGATACTGCACCATCGACACATTTGGGTTCTAGTTTATGGCATATTGGTTGGTCTGGTGTAGATGGTCAATCTGAGTTTGATTGGAGAGTCAATGAGGGAATAGCGATACATACCGACATTACACCTCTTGGTGATAATTTTTGGATGTACTTTCTTGGTCCAGAAAAAGAAGTTATAGAGGTATACACGGGAAATAAAAACCATAGATTTGAACATATACATTTACTATCAACTGATGTTGATAACACTATGAACTGGTTTGAATCCCATCTTGGCTTCATTCCAGAATATGAAGAAGCAAAGCAATGGCAGAATAACGAGCTTCGGTGGAAATGGAATTTATTAACCGTCAATAATATTAATATCATTGTATTTGGCAAACCCGTTGAAGAAGAATCGTGGTGGACTAACGAAGAAATTAAACCTACTGATGGAAGCGCAATCGATCATATTGGTTTTTCAACTGAAAATATTGAACTTCTAATGAATAAAATGAGATCTGATGGGCTAGATATTGTTCATGATATAAAAATGGATTCTATTCATGGAATGAAAAGTTTTTTTGTTAGAGGTCCTGACAGTCTGCTAGTAGAAATAGTTGAAGAAAAGCAAATTCCTGAAGGTATCTGGCACTAATAATCCGAATAGACTAAACATTTAAAATAAATAAAAACGAGCGCTAACACAGTGTATAAGTAATGAATAATACTCACCTACTTGCGAAAATCCTCGCGGAATATTCTATCTGTGATTTATTTGCTAAATTAGGTGCTTAACCATGAACAAAAACGTTGTAGCTAATACAAAAAAACTCAAGAAACAAAATTGAAAAAGCAAATTTTAGTCATTTTAGGAATCCTGATTTTAGTTGTAATCGGATTTTTTGCCTCAAAAAAAATTAATCTAAATCCGAATTACGAAGTCGGACAAAAAGTTGATGAATTAAATGGAGTTACTGTATATTACAATGGTGGAGTTGAAAATGTTAGTGGACGTGAATTAACTGAAGATGGATATAATCTTGGACTGAAATACCAATGTGTCGAATTTGTAAAACGTTATTACTACCAAGAGCTGAATCATAAAATGCCTGATAGTTATGGACACGCAAAAGACTTTTTTGATTCTAATGTAAAAGATGGAAAGAGCAATAAACGACGGAATTTAATTCAATATACAAATCCAAGCAAATCTAAACCAAAAGTCAATGATTTAGCAATATACTCTGGAACAACTATGAATAAATACGGACACGTTTCAATTATTTCCAAAGTGACTGAAAAAGAAATAGAAATTATTCAACAGAATCCTGGTCCTTTTGGAAAATCAAGAGAAAAATATAGCTTGATTAATGAAGATGGAAAATGGAAAATTAACAACGACAGAATTTTAGGTTGGTTGAGAAAATAAATAAAAGCACTAGGTACAACATTGTCTATAATTAATTACTAGTTCACTTCCGACTTACGAACATTCTTGCAGAATATTCTATCTGTCATTTATTTGCTAAATTAGGTGCTTTACCATACAACTCGTCATATACAAAACTGTTGTAACCAATTTGAAAAAAATTAGAAACATAAAAGAATTATTAGGAATAGACATTGATTTTCTTTATAAAAAATCAATCTTTAAAGCTGATTTAATTAGTGACCCAAATGATACTCGGAATTTTTTAGTGTTTGAACTAAATTTCAAATTTCTAGAAATATTTGATCAATTCCAGATCTCAATATTTAACGGCAAAGCCCTACATCTTGAATTTCACAGTTCGGATTATGAACCTGATAATTTAAAAAAACTTTTGGATTTGATTCTAAATGAATATGGAAATGATGAAAATAATCAAAGCTCAACGGATTCTCTAAACCATATGAGTTGGTGGTTTAAAGATAATGAACACTCACAAACTTATGATGATTATGAAAACACGGATGAACTGTATTACGGAATAATGATTTCAGGAAATAATGCAAAAGGAATTGAGCTTCCTATTCTTTCCTATTCCAATATTGACTTGAACTTTAATAAAATAAACTGGCTACAAAAATATGTGTAATTGCTTGTTTATAGCCTACTTACAAAATACTCATGGGATTTTTATTTACTAAATTAGATAAAGAACCATGCAACTAATTAGTTACAATAACAATATGATGCTATCTTATTCCTAAAACTAGAAAGGTTTTTACTTTTTAGAGCAACTTCACTCCCAATAGCAATCTAGATTACAAGAAAATCAACAAATCAATCCCATCTTTTTTCCTATTTTTGGTCTATGTTCAAAAACAAAAAATTAGGTTTAGTTATTTTCTTAGGAATTCAAATTGTTTTAATTTCTATATTGAAGCATTATCCTGAATATGTTGAGCAATTTTACAGCAATGGACTTTATGTTTTCGTATCTAAACTCAGTCGCTATGTTTTTGGTTGGATACCTTTTTCGGTTGGAGATATATTCTACACACTAGCGGGAATTTATGTAATTAGATGGTTAATTATAAATAGAAAACGCATCTTTAAAGACACCAAAAACTGGTTTCTAGATATTGGAGCAACGTTGTCAATCGCTTATTTTGCGTTTCATGTCCTTTGGGCATTTAACTATTACAGACAACCTCTTTACAAATCCTTAAATCTTGAAGCTGAATACACCACTGAACAACTGATTTCATTTACAGAAAAATTAATTCAAAAATCGAATAACCTACACCTTCAATTAGCAAAAAACGATACTTTAAAAGTTGAACTACCTTATACTAAATCTGAAATTTTAAGTAAAGTAAAAGATGGCTACAGTACACTTTCAGAAATATATCCGCATCTTGAATATCATCCAAAAAGTATCAAGAAATCCATTTACAGTGTGCCTTTAACTTATATGGGTTTTTCAGGATACCTAAATCCATTTACAAATGAAGCTCAAGTAAATGGCTTAATTTCAACTTATAAATTCCCAACCACATCTTGTCACGAAGCCGCTCATCAATTAGGTTATGCAGCCGAAAACGAAGCGAATTTTATAGGAAGTTTGGCTGCCATTCATAATAAAGATGTTTACTTTAAATATTCTGGTTATACGTTTGCGCTTCGGTATTGTTTAGCGGAACTTTATAAAAGAGATCCAGAACGTTACTTAGCCATTATGTTTTCAATTAACAAAGGCATATTAAAAAACTACCAAGAAGTCCAAGATTTTTGGAAGTCTTACGAAAATCCAATAGAGCCTATTTTCGAAAAAACGTTTGATAGCTTCTTAAAAGCAAACAATCAATCTGCTGGTATGAAAAGCTACAGTTATGTTGTTGCATTATTGGTTAATTATTATGAAGACAAACCGTTATAATTTCAATTAAGCACCTAAACTTAACATACACTAAATCTTCATTTACCTTATTTAAAGGACATTCTCTCGTCTTAGAAAATGTTAAAGTATTCTAATAATGAATACCCATTTAGCTATAATTCTTATCTTTAGAATTCAATCTAACCAACCAAAACCATATGATTAAAGTTCATTTATGGCTGCTCATTTTTATGTGCAGTTTTTCGTTATTTGCACAAGATTACTTTCCGAGTAATTCTGGAGTCATTGCAAACAACTCTAACTACACAGCATTTACAAATGCTACGATCCACGTATCACCAACCGAAATAATAGACAATGCCACGCTCCTCATTAAGGATGGTAAAGTGGTGAGTGTTGGTAAATCAGTAAACATTCCGAAGAACACTACAAAAATTGATCTTACGGATAAAACCATTTATCCGTCTTTCATTGACTTGTATACCACGTTTGGTGTAGAAAAACCCAAACGTGGAGGCAACGGTCCACAATATGGAGCAAGCCGAAGCGGTTATTATTGGAATGATCATATTATGCCAGAACAAGACGTCATGGCAAGTTTTAAATATGATGTAAAATCAGCATCTGAGCTACACAAATTAGGCTTTGGTGTTGTAAATACACATATGCCAGATGGTGTTGTTAGAGGCACAGGTGCTTTAATTGCACTTAATAATAATGCGGATAATGCTATGCGTGTTGTTGATGGTGAAACCACACAACATTTATCATTTAGAAAAAGTGTAAAATCTCGCCAATCGTACCCATCTTCAATTATGGGCAGCATGGCTTTATTGCGTCAAATGTATAATGATGCCAAATGGTATGAAGCAGGACATATTGATACCAAAGACTTATCACTAGAAGCTCTGAACAAAAACAAAAACTTACTTCAAATTTTTGAAGCTGGCAGTAGAGCCAATTTGATGCGAGCAGATAAAGTTGGAGATGCTTTTAATATTCAATATACCATTGTTGGTGGTGGCGATGAATACGAACGTATTGATGAAATCAAACGCACAAACGCCACTATTATTCTTCCCATAGATTTTCAATTGGCTTATGATGTTGATGATCCATTCTTAGCAAGTACATTGTCTTTAAGCGACATGCGTGCTTGGAATCAACAACCACATAATCCAAGACTATTGGCTGAAAACGGTATAAAATTCGCGTTAACCACACATGGTTTAAAATCGAATAAAAGCTTTTCTTCTAATTTAATGAAAGCGATTGAAAATGGGCTTTCTAAACAAAAAGCATTAGAAGCTTTAACAACAACTCCAGCCGCTTTATTAGGTAAATCAGATGTTTTAGGCACTTTAAAAACGGGAAGCTATGCTAATTTCTTAATCACTGATGGTGATATTTTTGAAAAGAAAACCAAACTCTATGAAAATTGGGTTCAAGGTACAGTAAACGTTATTGCTAATATGAACACAACAGATATCGATGGCGATTACAATTTTAAACTTACTGGAAGTGACTATAAACTTACCATTTCTGGAAGCGTAAGTAAACCAACAGCGAAACTTGAAAGTGATAATAAAACTTTAGGTACAAAAATGAGCTACTCAGATGACTGGGTTAATCTTACGTTTAAAACCGCTGATAGTACTAAAAAAGAATTTATAAGAATTGTAGCCAATGCTTCAACAAATAATTCATTAAACGGAAAAGCAATTTTACCAAATGGCAATGAATTATCATTTTATGCTAATAAAAATAAAACCAAAGATTCTGATAAAAAAGGAGACAAAAAGAAAGTTGACGATGCTACAGATACTCCATTTATGAGCCCTATCACCTATCCTAATTTAGCTTACGGATTTACTGAGAAACCAAAATCGGAAACTTTATTATTCAAAAATGCAACGGTTTGGACAAATGAAAAAGAAGGTGTTTTAGAACAAACTGATGTCTTAATTAAGGACGGTAAAATTTCAAAAATAGGAAAAGACCTATCGAGTAAAAACGCAAAAGTTATTGATGCTACAGGAAAACATATTACGGCTGGTATTATTGATGAACATTCACACATTGCTGCCGCTTCTATAAATGAAGGAGGTCAAAATTCTTCAGCAGAAGTGACTATTGAAGATGTTGTAAATGATGAAGACATTAATATTTATCGCAATTTGGCAGGTGGAGTTACTTCTATTCAAATTTTACATGGGTCTGCAAATCCTATTGGTGGACGCTCAGCAATCATCAAACTAAAATGGGGAGAAGCAGCAGACGATTTAATCTATGACAATACTCCTAAGTTTATCAAGTTTGCTCTAGGTGAAAACGTAAAGCAATCGCGAAGCAGAACCAATTCGCGTTTCCCACAATCGCGAATGGGTGTTGAACAGGTATTTGTCGATTATTTTACCAGAGCAAAAGCTTATGACCAATTAAAGAAAAGCGGTAAACCATACCGACATGATGCCGAAATGGAAACACTTGTTGAAATTCTAAATGGTGAGCGTTTTATTTCTTGTCATTCTTATGTACAAAGTGAAATTAATATGCTGATGAAAGTTGCCGAGCAATTTGATTTTAGAATCAACACATTTACGCACATCCTTGAAGGTTATAAAGTAGCTGATAAAATGAAAGCACATGGAGTTGGTGGTTCTACATTTAGCGATTGGTGGGCTTATAAATATGAAGTAAATGATGCTATTCCTTACAATGCTGCGATTATGCATAATGCTGGTGTTACTGTAGCCATTAATAGTGATGACCCAGAAATGTCGCGTCGTTTAAATCAAGAAGCTGCAAAATCTGTAAAATATGGTGGCATTACTGAAGAAGAGGCTTTAAAGTTTGTCACTTTAAATCCGGCAAAGCTTTTACATCTTGATGATCGCGTTGGAAGTTTAAAAGTTGGAAAAGACGCAGATGTGGTCTTATGGAGCGATCATCCGTTATCTATTTACGCTAAAGCTGAAAAAACGATTATTGAAGGAGTAACCTATTTTGATTTAGCTAGAGATCAACAAATGCGTGAAGCCATTAAAAACGAAAAAAGCGAACTCACAAACTTAATGCTTCAAGATAAAAACAAAGGCTTAAAAACACAGCCTGTTAAGAAAAAAGAAGAGAAATTAATGCATTGTGACACCATGGATTCACACCACTAAAAACAATTTAAAATGAAAAACTTAAATAAATTAAATAGTCTATTGTTTTTGTTGTGTGTTACTTTAGGATTCGCACAGCAAACACCTGCACCTAAGCAAACCAAAGACTTTGCGATTGTTGGTGCAACCGCTCATATCGGTAATGGTACTGTAATAGAAAACAGTATTATAGTAGTAAGTAACGGAAAAATAGTAACGATTGGACCAGAAGCTACAACTCCACTCACCAGACAAGCCATGGATATTATTGACGCCAAAGGAAAAGACGTCTATCCAGGTTTTATTGTAGCTAACGGCACCCTAGGCTTGGTTGAAGTTGATGCTGTAAAAGCCTCTAATGACTTATCTGAGATGGGTACTTATAATCCACATATTAGAAGTATAATCGCTTATAATACCGAATCTAAAGTTACTGAGTCTATGCGACCGAATGGCGTATTACTTGGACAAGTTGTTCCAAGAGGTGGCCGTATTTCGGGTACCTCATCTGTAGTACAGTATGATGCTTGGAATTGGGAAGATGCGGCTATAAAAATGGATAATGGAATTCATGTTAATTGGCCAAGTAGTTTTAGCCGTGGTCGTTGGTGGTTAGGTGAAGATCCAGGTTTAAAGCCTAATAAGGATTATGCTAAACAAGTAAAAGAATTATCAGATTACTTCAATGAATCTAAGAGTTATAATAAAGGAAATAAGTCCGAATTACATTTACCTTTTGAAGCTTTAGGTGGCTTATTTGATGGCTCTAAACGTTTATATATTAATACTGATGACGAAAAAGGCATTACTGATGCTGTAAATTTTGCGAAGTCTCAAGGGGTTTCAAAAATCACAATTGTTGGTGGCTACCAAGCGGGTAATATCGCTAGTTTTTTAAAACAAAATGATGTGTCTGTCTTTTTAAGACGAATTCACTCTAGACCAGAATTAGAAGATGATGATTATGATATATCTTACAAACTCGCAAAACCATTGGTAAATGCTGGTGTTCTAGTGGCTTTAGAGCCAAGCGGACAAATGGAACGTATGAATTCTCGTAACCTTCCGTTTTATGCTGGCACCACTGTAGCACATGGACTAACCAAAGCACAAGCCTTGCAATTAATTACTCAGAATCCTGCAAAAATTATGGGTATTGATGATATGTATGGCACTTTAGAAGTTGGCAAAAGCGCAACACTTTTTATTAGTGAGGGTGATGCCTTAGATATGCGCACCAATCAATTAACACATGCTTTTATTGATGGTAGAAATTTAAGCTTAGAAACTCACCAAACAGAACTTTGGAAACGGTTTTCAGAGAAACCTATACAAGAAGATTAACAACTATTAATTTACACCCCTCAAGTCCCCTCAAGGGGACATTCCGACCAAGTTTATTCTTTGGATTGTCCCCTTTTGAGGGGACTTTAGGGGTGTTTTTAGTTTAAAAGTTAAGCTACTATTAAATTACATCAGCACGTTTACGTAACATCTTAATACAAAAGAAAGCGAGCCAATTGGCTCGCTTTTTTTGCTTTTATATATGTTGATTATTCAATCACTTTAGCATCTTCAGGTTTTGAAAATATAGTTTTATCAGGTGCATTTTCAGAAATTACAACTTCCGTAAATTCAACCGTATTTCGTTTTTCTGTTGGCAAATTATCTTTATAGTTGTACCAATCTACACTTTTAGGCACTACAAGTCCATTAACCGTTTGCCAATTATTATATCTTATAAAATGAAAATCTGGACTTCCTTCTGTTCTTCCAAAGGTTACCGTATAAGCTAACCACTCCATTTGACCAGATTCAGCATTGTAAAAAACCTTATACTGATCATTTGAAGATTCTCCAACACCTGCTTCAAAAGTAATTAAGATTCCAGGATAGGTCTTACCCTCAAAAATTAAAGGCTCTGTATCTTCATATGTTATACCTTCATCACCTAAAACAAATGGCATTGCGTAGAAATAAAACATTAGGCCTTTATAAAATTGAGGCTTTCCTCTATAAGCTTTACCATCCTTTTCGTTAATCCAAAGCGTTTTACCATCAAATCCTTGTGTGTAAGTTGGTGTATCAATTAACTCAGCTCTTGTTTTTAAATTCTCAGTTGTCTTTTCTATTCCTGTAGGTTTTGTAATGGAGAAAGAAAGCGTCTGCATTTTATTCCAGTTATCAATGCCACCATGTGCATCAAACACTTTAGTTATAGATTCTGGATAAATGCTTGTGGTAATCTCTTCTTGTTTCACCTCATCAACAATTGTAGCGTCTTGTTTTGGTTCATTTTTACAAGCTGTAATTAACATTGCTAAGAGTAATACGTGTACTATTTTTTTCATGATATGGTTTTAAGTTGGAATGTTTGACGAAATTAATCATTAAGCATTACAAAAAAAGCTTCAAGAATTACCCGAAGCTTTTTTATAAAATATTAATTCAGCTTAATTCACAATTAATTTCTGAACGGTTGATGTATTTCCAACGGTCATCTCTACAAAATACAAACCAGTTTCTAAACTTGAAATATCTAAAATCGAAGAATTACCTTCAAAATTAATATGTTTCAAAATTGCTTTTCCTTGAATGTTGTAAATATTCACGTTCCCTGTTCCAAAATTAGACGATGCTAATTGAATAGTAACCTCATCTTTTGCAGGATTAGGATATATAGTAAAATTAACTGCTTCAAAATTTTCTACTGATAATGTTTCAACAAACTCAGTTTGGAATGTATTGGTAATTATCGGAGTATTAAAATCGAAATAAATAGATGCTGTATTTTCAATGATATCTCCAATAGCATAACCTGCATTTGGCTTTATTTTAAAATACACAAAACCATTGCTACCTTCTGCATCATCTTGTTCTGCTGGCAGGTTGATATCTTCAAAATACCATTCTAAACTATTCCCTGTTCTGGTAACCACATAATCGTGACTAGATCGTAACATTTGAAATGTGCTTTCATCTAATTGCGCATCTAATTCATCCTCTATTCTTACAAAAACAGCTTCTGCTGTACCCACATTTTGAAAACGAATGGTGTAATATAAATATTCATCTGAAGTTACAAAGTCATCATATAAAATCTGAGGGCCATGAGATTCCATTTTATCGTTAGGATCGTAAGAACCAATGACTACTTCTGATATTGAAGATTCATTATTATCTGAGACAATATCGTTAGTAGACGTTGTATAGATTGCCGTATTAGTAACCGTCTCACCTAGAGCTGTACTCGCTGATGTTTGCAAGAAAATAGAGACATAAATATGATGCTGTGGTGCCAAATCAACAAAATTTAAACTAAAACCGTTTGCATTTAACGTTGTTGTATAATTACTACTTGTACTTATAGAGTTTATACTTAAGTTGTCATCTAAAGTATAATCTACAGTACCTGATACTGGTGTTAATCCGAGATTTTGAATGACTAAATAATTGGTATGGTAAAATCCTGGTCGAGGTGACTGTTGGTTCATTAGAAATACAGAAATATCTTCACACGACTGATAGTTAACAATTGGAAAATCTATCGTAATATCCTCACCAAATAAAACACCCACATCTTCAAAACTAGGGACAGATAAGCTGTAACAATCTCCGTACTGACCATAAAAATAATAATTTATATCGTAGGTATTTGCTTCATCTAAACTTGTAATAGTAAAGTTACCTGTGGAAGATTCTATAATATTAATAATACCATCATTATTCATCTCATAAGTAAAATAACCATTAGTAAAATTTATCTCGTTGGCATCTAAAATGGCGTCTTCATTTTCATCATAAAATGCATTTAAGGTAATGGTACCAATATCACAATTTACAACAAGATCTACAGTAGATAAATATCTGCAACCTAAAAACCCATTAGCTTCTGCATCGATATCTGCTACTCTAATAATTAAAGTTTCTCCTACAGAGTTATATGGGCTTGCTATTGAGTTAATCCCTTGATTGGCATCTATATTACTTGTGTAATAACTTATTACAAACCCTTCACCTAGACCAAGTGAAGCTGATAAATCATCGAGATTAAAGTCTGCCGTACCATCTGTAGATGAATTATCACAAGCTATAATAGTTTGTGGGTCTATTGTATCTGAAAGTTCATACAAATTTACAGAGACCATCTCCGAAAACGCCTCACTTCCACATAAGGTATTAACGACTTGTACTTGATAGTTATCAGATTGTGTAACAACAAGTGTAGAAGAGGTTTCACCTGGTAATAAAAAACCATTCCTATACCAAATAAACTCATCTGCAAATGACGAATTAGCCTCAAGAATAACATCATCAAAACCACAATAATTTTGTTCTGACATACCTAAATCTACTTCTGGTAAGGGATTTACAATGATATCAAAATCAACTACAGCAAAACAACCAGTAGTATTATTTGTTACTCTTGCATAAATAGTTTGTGGTGAAATTGTATTAGAAAATTGTGTTGGGTCTGAAATACTATTAGAATCTGCTAAGGCATCATTTTCACTTAAATAATAAGTAATAGACTGACCTGGTTCTCCGTTAAATATCAGAAGTTCATTTTCTGTTAAATCAAACACTTCGACTTCATCTCCTGTATTAATTTCATCACATAAAACTAGATCTGGTATTGTATTACTAGGTGTTGGATTTGGCAATACTCTAATAGTTAAAGTTGTAAAACCCAAACAACCTGTTGTAACATCTGTTACTGTTACATATAATGTCTGAGGATTTAGAGGAAGCCCATTAACAGATCTATTTGTATAGGCGGTAGGATTTGCAATTACATTAGTTTGCGATTGCGCATCTGCATTGGTTTCGTAGTAAGCTACAGACCAATTTGCGTTACTACCTGTGATTTCTACATCTTTTATTGTTAAATCGAAAACCGCAATTTCATCTCCTGGTATTTCACCAACATCATCGCAAAGATTTAAAGACGATGGTTGCACAGGTAATGGTGAAGGATTAACAATTAAATTTACTGTTGTAATATCATAACTCCCTGTATTATTATCTTCTAATCGCACATATATAATTTGTAACCAATCAGTATTATTGACATAAGGATAAAATACAATAGGACTAAAATTATTTTCTGCATCATACAGTGTTTCGTGATACGTTACCGTATAATCTGCTGCACTTTGTTGACTTCCTAAAACTTGTGCATCTACATAAGTTAAATCGAATAAAGCAAAACCATCATTGTCATCATCGCAAACCACGTAATCATTTGGTTGATTAGCCACCTGAGCAAATGAAGTTATACTGATTGTTAAGAATAGAAATAGGTAAAGTAGTTTTTTTGTCATGATGAAGGTTTTTTGATTCTTTAAAGATATAAGAATATATCAATTTAAATCGCTCCAATAAAAAAAGCTTCAGATTAGTTCTGAAGCTTTTTTTATTAAATATTATTTCAATTTAATTCACAATTAATTTTTGAACAGTTGATTCGTTTCCAATTGTTAATTCTACAAAATACAATCCACTTTCGAGATTAGAAATATCTAAAGTTGAAGTTTGATCTTGGAATTTAATGTCTTTCAGAATCATCTTGCCTTGTATATCCAATACATTGATTTTTCCAATTCCAAAACTCGAATTTACTAGTTGAATAGTAACCTCATCTTTTGCAGGATTAGGATATATAGTAAAATTAACTGCTTCAAAATTTTCTACAGATAAGGTTTCAACAAATTCAGATTGGAATGTATTGGTAATTATCGGAGTATTAAAATCGAAATAAATAGATGCTGTATTTTCAATGATATCTCCAATAGCATAACCTGCATTTGGCTTTATTTTAAAATACACAAAACCATTGCTACCTTCTGCATCATCTTGTTCTGCTGGCAGGTTGATATCTTCAAAATACCATTCTAAACCGTTATCTGTTCTGGTAACCACATAGTCGTGACTAGATCGTAACATTTGAAATGTGCTTTCATCTAATTGCGCATCTAATTCATCTTCTATTCTTACAAAAATTGCTTCTGCTGTACCCACATTTTGAAAACGAATGGTGTAATATAAATATTCATCAGAAGTTACAAAGTCATCATATAAAATCTGAGGGCCATGAGATTCCATTTTATCGTTAGGATCGTAAGAACCAATGACTATTTCTGATATTGAAGATTCATTATTATCTGAAACCATGTCGTTAGTTGAAGTTGTGTAGGTTACTGTATTGGTAACCAAAGTACCTAAACTTACACTTGTTGATGTCAACAAGGAAATAAAAACCGTAATACTTTCTTGCGGTAATAAACCGATAAAATCTAAGCTAAATCCATTTGAATTTAAAGTAGTCGAATAACCAACACCTTCAGTTATTGAATTAATAATCAAGTGCTCATCTAAAATGTAATCTACAGTACCAGAAGTTATGGCTGAACCCAAATTTTTAATTTCCAAAAGATTAGTATGATTAAATCCTGGTCTTGGTGCTTGCTGATTAATAAGATTCACGGAAATATCTTCGCAAAGTTGTGCTTCAATAATAGGAAACTCAACTGTTACATCACCACCAAGCAAAACACTGATATCTTCAAAACTAGCAATTGATGTATCAAAGCAATTTTCATCATAAAAATAATAATTAATATCATAGGTATTTGCTTCATCTAGACTTATGATGGTAAAACGTCCTGAAGAAGATTCTGTAGTGTAAATGACACCATCATTATTAATCTCGTAAGTTATATAGCCATTCATAAAATTTGTCTCAGATGTATCAAATATCGAATTCTCATTAACATCAAAAAATGCACTTACATCAATAATTCCTGTATCCTCACAATCTACAACAAGCTCTAATAAAGATAGTTCTCTGCATCCTAGAAAGCCATCTACTAATGCATCAGTATCTTCAACTCTCATAATTAAAGTTTCACCAAAAGAATTATAAGGAGAGCTTAAAGTATTTATAGCCTGGTTGGCATCATTGTTATTATTATAATAACTAACCGTAAATCCTGATCCAAAACCAAGAGTAGCTGTTAAGGCTTCCAAATCGAAATCTACAGAGCCATTGGCAAGCAAATTATCACAACCTTCGACTAAGCTTTGCGGGTTTATATTACCTATATCCTCATACAAATTTAAACTTACAGGCTCAGAAAGAGCAGAAGTCCCACACTGACTATTAAATGTTTGTACTTGATAGCTACCAGACTCTGTTAATATAAGCGCAGAAGACGTTTCACCTGATATTAAAAATCCATTCATATACCAAATATATTCATCAGCAAATGGTGAATTAGCATTAAGAGTTACTGTATCAAAACCACAGTAATTTTGTTCTGACATTCCTAAATTAACTTCTGGTTCAGGATCAACTATAATATTAAAATTTACTAATGCAAAGCATCCAGTAGTATCATTTGTTACTTTTACATAAATAGTCTGTGGTGAGACTGTATTGTTAAATTGTGTGGGATCCGAAATAGTATTAATTGCAGATACGGCATCACTTTCACTAACATAATATGTAATGCTTTGTCCTACCTCTCCATTATAAATCAATGGTTCATTTTCTGTAAGATCAAACGTTTCTGTATTATCACCTGTATTAGTGTCATCACATAATCCTAAATCTGGTATTAAACTACTTGGTGTTGGAGAAGGAATTGGCAACACACGTAAGATTAATGTGGTAAAGCCAACACAACCAGTATTAACATCTGTTACCGCAACATATACAGTTTCTTCGGTACCTATATTAATATAAGGTGACGGATATTGATTCACTTGATTAGCTGCATCTGCGCTAGTTCCATGATAAGTAACATACAAATTACTATTTCCACCTGTTATTTCATCATCTTTTAAGGTTAAATCAAATATGCCAAAGGAATTATTAAACCCCTCAATACTACATACCTCTAATGGTGTAGGTTGTACGGGAATTGGTGAAGGGTTTATGATTAAGTTTACCGTAGTTATATCTGCATTACCAGTACTGTATTCTTCTAAACGTATGTATAAAGTTAGAGCATTAGCAATTAAATTATTATAAGGAGAAGATATAGCATCAATTCCATTCTCAGCATGGCTCAGAAGTTCGTGATAAGTAACAGTATAGTCATTTGCATTTTGTGTACCTAATACTTCCGCGTCTAAAATCGTTAAATCAAATGTTGCAAATCCATCATTATCATCATCACAAACATTTAGAGGGCTTGGCTGATTTGCTACTTGAGCATAAGAGGTTATAGATAATGCGAATACTAATAAAAACTTGAAGAAATTTAGTTTCATATTGGTTAGGTTATTGATTCAATAATAAAACAAGTTAAACAAAAAAACTCCTACCCCTTTAAAATAAGACAATTACATTTTATTCGCTTAAATTCGTAACGTCATTCATACAAGAACAATAACCATATGATTAAACCCATTACAAACACGTAAAACCCACTAATTAAACAAATTCTTCTACTAAAAGAAAAGTCTAGATAACACAAAAAGACAAATCAATTCTTAATTGAATGCAAACGCGAATTATCTTTAGCGATAAAATGAGATTGAGTAATTTTTATTTCATAATTCAAATCTTTTGATTGAAATAAATGCAAGAAAAAATGTTAGTAGAAATTATTGAATTAAAGCAAAAAGCCTCAGAAACAATCTGAAGCTTTTCTATTAAAATTTCAATTCAATTTAATTCACAATTAATTTTTGAACAGTTGATTCGTTTCCAATTGTTAATTCTACAAAATACAATCCACTTTCGAGATTAAAAATATCTAAAGTTGAAGTTTGATCTTGGAATTTAATGTCTTTCAGAATCATCTTGCCTTGTACATCCAATACATTGATATTTCCAATTCCAAAACTCGAATTTACTAGTTGAATAGTAACCTCATCTTTTGCAGGATTAGGATATATAGTAAAATTAACTGCTTCAAAATTTTCTACAGATAATGTTTCAACAAATTCAGATTGGAATGTATTTGTAATGATAGGTGCATTAAAATCGAAATAAATAGATGCTGAGTTTTCAATAACATCTCCAATAGAATAACCTGCATTTGGCTTTATTTTAAAATACACAAAACCATTGCTACCTTCTGCATCGTCTTGTTCTGCTGGCAAGTTGATATCTTCAAAATACCATTCTAAACTATTCCCTGTTCTGGTAACCACATAGTCGTGACTAGAACGTAACATTTGAAATGTGCTTTCATCTAATTGCGCATCTAATTCATCTTCTATTCTTACAAAAATTGCTTCTGCTGTACCAACATTCTGAAAACGAATGGTGTAATATAAATATTCATCTGATGCTGCAAAATCATCAAACAAGATATCTTTTCCATGAGACTCCATTTTATCGTTAGGATCGTAAGAACCAATGACTATTTCCGATAACGACGACTGATTATTGGTAGACACCATATCGTTAGACACTGTTGTATAAGTTGCTGTATTCGTAATTAATTCTCCTAAAGCAACCGTTGCAGGACACAATAAATTAATTAATACCGTTTCGGACTCACCTGCTCCTAAGTTTGTAAAATCTAATGTAAAGCCTGATGTTGTCATCGTTACATTCATACTTGGATCAGTCAAAACAGTACTATTTATTATCAAATCTTCATCTAGCTCAAATTCCACTGAACCAGAAGCTATGTTAGCACCACTTAAATTCTCTATAACCAAAGCATTAGAATACTCAAAACCAGGTCTTGGTGACGCAAACGGATTTAGAAGGTAAACCGCTAAATCTTCGCAAGTTAAATTATCTTCTACTGGGAATTCAACTTGAGCTAGCTCACCAAAGGCAACGTTAACATCATTAAACGACGTAATGTTTTGGGTGTAACAATTTAAATATTCATCGTTAACCGTAAATGTAATATCATAAGTATCACTTTCATCTGTACTTAAAATAGTAAAACTTCCATTTGAAGAATTAACCACATTCACTACTCCGTCGTTATTTTTCTCATAAGTAAAAGTACCATTAGAGAAATTAGATTCTCCACTATCTAAATTACCATTGATATTGGTATCGTTAAAAGCTTTTAAACTAATTAATCCTGTGTCTTCACAAAGACTACCAATATCAAAACTTCCTGCTTTAAAGAACACAGCAGAATCATACGCTGAGTCACCATCATCTGCTATAACTAGTTTTATGTGATAGGTCTCACCTATATTTACATCAGCTTGGGCAGTAAAACTCACTGTTCTACCATTAAATTCAAATGGTGGTGAATTTTCTGGAGTGTAACCTGCAAAAAACTCAGCATTTGCAGCAACACATGAGCTGTTGGCATTGTGAATATTAGTTACTGTTATTGGCAATTCAGTTCCTGGAATTAAAGCCAAATTAGTAGTATTACCCATTGGATCGGTAAGTAAAAAAGCGAATGCATCTGAAAAAGTACATTCAAAACTACCTCCTTCATATTCCTCTGATGCCATTAAAAACTCAAAATTGATTTGATTAACTACTGGCACAAAGTCAAACTCAATAGTGGTTGCATTGTTTGATTGTACACCCAATGCTGCATCTAAATCTGAATCTCCTGGCCAATTGCTAGAACCCGAACTAATATTACTATCATTTGGTCCTCCTGCATCTCCAGCTTCACCTGTACTTAAAAGTAATCCTTCAGAAAAAGGAAAATCATCACCTGCATAAACAAAATAACCAATTCCATTAGGTTCTGAGGTCGCAAATGTGGATCCTGTAGAATAAATAATGTTTGAAATCTGACTACAATCATTACTAATAAGTACATTTTGAATAAGCTCTTCTACAGTAAATTGAGATTGATTAACACTAAGGAATTCACCTAAAATCAATACCTCAATACTAACAGACTCTGAACAGCCCTCTGGATTATTATCAGTAACTGTTAGTGTGGCAGTGTAAGTTCCTGCTTGCGAGTATGGATGTACAACAGATAAACCTGATCCCATAGTATTATCGCCAAAATCCCAGTTGTAAGTTGCATCTGTGCCATCAGTTGCAAAAATAGCATTACCATTAAAACTAATGTCATCATTTACTTGCGCTACAACTATCCCAGAATTATTAACTTCTGGAATTGTACTTTCTATAGATAGTGTAATATCTTGACAAGGCATACACATTATATCTGCAACAAGATTAAAACTTTGCACTTCTATATTACAACCATAATAATCGGATACCGCAACATAAATCGTTTGTGGATTAGACGTATTAGTATAAATATTTGGCAATGGATTTGTTTGACCTTGTGCATCACTTTCACTTAAATGATACGTAACGTACAATTCAAAATTATCTTGATTTATTAGAACTTCGTTATCTCTTGTATGTAAGTTAAATTCGGCAAATCCATCTTGGTCTTCATCACAAACCACATAGTCTAGCATTGTAGGTAAAGGTGCGACACCGGAAACTATCAAATTTAAGAAAGCCATCTCAACACAACTAGAAATGGTACTTTCTACTCTTACATAGAGTATTTGGTAATTGGGAACTATATTAACATATGGATTTATAGTATTAATTGAATTAACATCACTATAAGCATCTGCCTGTGTTTCGTAATAGCTTACCATTACATCTGTTTGGCTTCCTACAATAAGTGGTGTTGCTTGCGAGAAATCGAATTGAGCAAAACCACTACCATCAAAACTACAGGCATATAATTCGGTTTGTGCATTATAGTTTATTGGTTCGGTCTGTACTACTTCAAATTGAGTTTGCGTTGAGCCACATCCAGAGATATCAGTTACTAACACAGTATATGTACCAACCATATTTACATCCAAAGACGATTGTGACCCTTCAGAAATTATATTACCATTAAGATACCAAAGACATGAATATTGGTTTGGATTTAAACCCGTATCAATTATTATACTTTCTCCTCCACAAATCGAATAAAAATTATCTAAATTAAATACAGGTATGGAAGATACAGAAACTGTAACCGTTGCCGTACTATTAGCACAAGAAGCAACACCAGAAACCGTATAAGTATAAGTTCCGGCAGCATCAATATCAGGACTAAAAATACCTGTACCACTTGCCAATCCAGGTGACCAAGTACCACCTAATTGTGGTGAGCCTCCAAGCGCATAAAATAGATCTATAGGTGATTCGTTGTTACATAATTGCAATGTACCATCCAAACCTGCGCTTTGGGAAGAAGTAACCATAATATCAAAACTAGTACTGTCAAAATTATCAGTGACATTATCAGTGACTGTTGCAAAAATAGTCTGTGGGTTAGTAAAATTGGTAAAAGGGCTAGACAATGAATTAATGGCATTATCTGCATCTTGTTGAGAAAGGTAATAGTTAACTGTAAACATTGCAGGATCTTGACCTTGCAATATTTCGGCATCTTTTTCGGTGAGATCAAATTCTGCAATTCCACTATTAAAGCCATCATCACAAAGGATATAATCAGTCGGCTGATTTGCAACTTGAGCAATGAGTCCAAAAGTTAAAAAGCATAAAATAAGAACTAGTAGTTGTTTTTTCATGATGAGTTAGGTTTAAAAAATTAATTTTGGCATTTACTATACTTATAACAAGTAAACAGTGTTATCTCCTACTTAAATGTAGTAATTCTTAAAAATACATTAATAATAATGTATTTTAGTTTTTTATAAATTATTTCATGTTCAAAATTATTTCAAGTCCGCAAAACGCTTTAATTAAACAACTTATCCTTTTAAAGGAAAAGTCTAGGCAACGCAAAAAAACGAATCAATTTTTAATTGAAGGGAAACGCGAATTATCATTAGCCATAAAAGGAGGCTATAAGATTGAAACACTTTTGTTTTTACCTGATTTATTTTCGGAAAGCGAAGCGCAATCGATGTCACAATATAATATTGACATTATTGAAATATCAAAAGAAGTGTTTCAAAAATTAGCTCATAGAGATACAACTGAAGGTGTTATTGCTGTTGTAAATTCTAAAAACCATACCCTTGAAGATTTAAAACTTACATCTAAAAATCCATTAATTTTAGTGGCCGAAGCACCAGAAAAACCCGGAAATATTGGTGCATTATTACGAACAGCTGATGCGGCAAATGTAGATGCTGTGATTATTGCTAATCCAAAATCAGATTTGTACAATCCTAATATCATTCGTTCTAGTGTTGGCTGTGTATTTACAACAGAAATTGCTATGGCAAGCTCTGAAGAAGCGATTGCTTTTCTCAAAAAATATAACTTCAATATTTTCTCCGCTATCTTACAAGAATCAGAACCTTACCATTCTCAAGATTACACCTTACCAACAGCAATTGTGGTTGGCACAGAAGCAACAGGTCTAACTGAAGAATGGAGAGAAGCTGCCACTCAAAATATTAGTATCCCAATGCAAGGAGTTATAGACTCTATGAATGTTTCTGTTGCTGCCGGAATCCTTATTTTTGAAGCGAAACGCCAACGCAATTTTAAATAACCTAATTTGTCTGGTTGAGCGCAGTCGAAACCTATTTTAATAGTATTCTAAAACCTTTCACCTGAACTCTAGGTGACAAAAAAATATTTTAATGACAGCACAAACCCTATTCTATATCATCATCGCTATTATTGTCGTCAACTTTATAATCGATAAAGTGCTCGATGCTATAAACGCAAAACACTATAACGATCCAATTCCTGAAGTATTAAACGATGTATATGACGCAGAGGAATATAAAAAATCACAAGCTTACAAAACCGTGAATTATAAATTTGGACTTATAACCTCCTTGTTTTCTTTTGCATTAACCTTAGGGTTCTTACTTTTAGATGGCTTTGAATACGTTGATAATTTCGCTAGAAGTTATTCTGACAATCCAATAATTATCGCGTTAATTTTTTTCGGAATTATTATGATTGCAAGCGATATTATTACCACTCCTTTTGGCTACTACAAAACCTTTGTGATTGAAGAGAAGTTTGGTTTTAATAAAACGACTAAAAAAACCTTCATATTAGATAAATTGAAAGGTTTACTAATGACCGTTTTGCTTGGTGGAGGTATCATTGCACTTATTGTTTGGTTTTATCAAATTACAGGCCATCAATTTTGGTTATATACTTGGGGAATTGTGACTATTTTTACGGTTTTTATGAATATGTTTTATTCCAAACTTATTGTACCACTTTTCAATAAACAAACTCCTTTAGAAGATGGCGAATTGCAAAATAAAATTTCAGCTTATGCAGAATCGGTTGGTTTTAATCTCGATAAAATATTTGTCATTGATGGCTCAAAACGAAGCACTAAAGCCAATGCCTATTTTTCGGGCTTTGGAAGTGAAAAACGTGTCACACTTTATGATACTCTAGTCAACGATTTAGACGACGACGAAATCGTTGCTGTGTTAGCACATGAAGTTGGGCATTATAAAAAGAAGCACATCATTTTTAATTTAGTAACCTCTATTCTACTCACTGGACTAACACTTTTTATCTTATCTATATTTATTTCAAATCCATTATTATCGAATGCTATTGGAGTTGAAATTCCAAGTTTCCATGTTGGCTTAATTGCCTTTGGATTGCTCTACTCTCCTATTTCGGAAATCACAGGTTTAATAATGAATTACGTTTCGCGCGTTTTTGAATACCAAGCAGATGATTATGCTAAAAACACATATAAAGCGGAACCTTTAATTACCTCATTAAAGAAATTATCTAAAAATAGTTTGAGTAATTTAACACCGCATAAAGCCTATGTCTTTATGCATTATTCACATCCAACGCTTTTAGAACGCGTTAAAAATTTAAAGAAGTAAAAGCAGTAACCTTGATTAAAACATTCTGCTAACTTATTCAGCAATTGGTATTAAATTTAAAATATCATGAAAGAGAACAATATTATAAATAATGCTTAACTATGAAGGAAGAACTTTACTCTGATTTAAATCAAAACTATATAGATGCAAAGGAGCAAAGAACAATTGATTTACATTTTGCTATAGTCTCTTTGTCCCAGCGTAACTTTTCTGTTTGTATGATGATTCAAGATCAAAAGATGCAGGACGATAGCACTGAAGAAATAAAAAATATGATTAGCACCTATAATGAATCCTCAAAGGAATTAGAAAAAAATGGTATTGATTTCATTAAAGTGTTATTTAGTAGAAGCTACATTAATTCCTATCAGATTTTTGAAGAATTCTGCTATCAAAACTTGTTAAGTTTATATTTGAAATTACCAACGTTCCTAAAAAAAGAGGAAATAAACGTTACTTTCAAAGATTTATTTATGCAAGATGACATTAATGTAATTAGGCAAAATATCATAGAAAAAAAAATCAAATCAATTATTCAGGGATCTAATATATATGCAATTATTAAAAAATTTAAAACGATTTTTGGAATCGATATTAATATCGAAAAAAAATTAATCGATAAATTATTCATTATATCTCTAAAAAGAAACCTATTAGTCCACAATAAAGGGATTGTAAATAGCATTTACCTAAATGAAATTGAAAGATTTAACTTAAAATCAAAACTGATATTAGGTGATTACATATTGAAAGATATCAATAGCTTTTCTGATTTAAATGAAACGAATAACTTAATCGATAACATTATTGATTCTATATCTGAAACTATGCTTTCAGATATTCCTAGATTGATAAAATACAATGACAACTTGAAATAGTTATAATGACTTTGTCATATCTTACTTTCAAAAATCTACAAAAATTTGAGCGACTCCAATACAGAAGACCATTATACAAGCACAAACACTATTGAGGCTCCAGAATCAGATTACTTATTTATTCAGCCTTCACAAATTAAAAATGCTGGCAAAGGTTTGTTTACAGCAATAGATATCTATGAAGATGAAATAATTTCTTTATTTAAAGGAGAAATTATTGATAACAAAGAAGCTGCCATAAGAGCACAACAAAACAAAGATCGATATTTTATTAATTTGCTAGATGGCAATATTATGGACAGTATGTATACAGATTGCTATGCCAAGTATGCTAATGATGCAGAAGGTTTATCGCAAAGTAATTTTAAAAACAATGCAGCAATCACTTTAGACGACGACAACAATGTCTGCATAAAAGCAATAAAAGATATAGAATACGGAGAAGAAGTGTTTTGTAGCTACGGTAAACCCTATTGGAAAAAACATGGAGAATAGCATTTACTGCCATCCAATAAATACCCAAAATACGCATCTCACACTTTTAGAATGTATTAAGAATTTAAGGCCAAAACTTCACATTATTATAACATTAAAGACCCACAATTTTTATAACTTTGAATAAAAAGTAAACATAAAATAATGACAGATTTAAAAAATAGAAAAGCAATAATTACAGGAGGCGGAAGAGGTTTAGGAAAAGCGACTGCTATAGCTTTTGCTAAAGAAGGAATCGATGTAGCTATTACTGGCAGAAATGAAGCCGTTTTAAAAGAAACAGTTTTAGAATTAAAGGCATTTGGCGTAAACGCTATTTATGCTGTATTTGATGTAAGCAACTACGAAGAAGTTCAAGCAAGCATCAAATCTATAATTGAAACATTAGGTTCAATAGACATTTTAGTAAACAATGCTGGTATTGCCGCTTTTGGCTCTTTAAATGATATGGAAGTGAGCCAATGGAGCCAAATTATACAAACCAATGTTATGGGAATGTATTACGTAACTAAAGAGGTTTTACCACATTTAATAGCTAAAAATGAAGGTGATATTATAAATGTATCATCTACAGCAGGTTTAAATGGTAATGCTACAACTTCTGCATATTCAGCTTCTAAATTTGCAGTTATCGGAATGTCTCAATCCCTAATGAAAGAAGTTCGTAAAAACAATATTAGAGTGTGTACGTTAACACCAAGCACCATTGCTTCTGATATGTCCATAGATTTAGGGATTGCAAGCAAAGACTCTGAAGACAGCGTTTTACAACCCGAAGATTTTGCAGAACTAATTGTATCTGGTTTAAAATTACCACGAAGAGCTATGATGGCAAATGCATCATTATGGTCTACTAATCCGTAAGTTTCAGATTGAAATAAGCTATAGCAAAACCCACTTTACTGTGGGTTTTGTTGTTTATATAAAATCTAATTTCTAATAAAGTAATATAAATATATCTCAATTTAAAAAGCAAAATTGAATATAGGTTAATATGTAATACTACTATTTGACAATGTGAATCATAATTTCTTAATTTTATATTATTGTAAAACCCAAAACAATTATAAAATATGCTAACAGAGGAAAACAGAATACAATATGAGAATTATTTTCAGTCAAATTCAGATTACTATTTGGAACAAATGGCAAAAATTGACAGTAGAAAAAAATTCACATTTAATATCGCTGCATTTTTCCTTGGTATATTTTGGATGGCCTACCGCAAAATGTATATTCATATTGTAATAGTATTTGGAATTATTTTCGCGGAAATGTTAATTGAAGAAATGTTACTAGATTTAGGAGTGATTTCCTATGCAGTTTATGAAACAATTGACTTTTTAAGCATGTTTATTTGGAGTTTTCTATTTGCTACATTATCAAACGGATTGTATATCTCAAAAACAAAAAAGGAAATTAGAAAAATCTTGAATGAAAATGAAAACACTAAAATACAAAATGAATTGATTTCTAAAAAAGGAGGAGTAAACAGTTTTGCCCCTTTTATATTGCTTTTAATAATTATAGGCTTAATATCTATCTCAAGTATTTAACTTACAATAACTAAACATTATTTATTGATATAAAATTGATTTTCAAATTTCATTTATAAAAACAATTGCCAATTAGAAATCCTTTCACTAATTTAGTTCTATGACTGAGGAAGCCATTGAATTAGAAAATAAGGCGATTGCCAAAGCTTATAAAGAATTACTAAAAGTAAGCTATCAAACTTTAACTGAAGACGACAAGAAATTAATTCGTCATGCTTTTGATGTGGCCGTAGATGCACATAAAGATCAACGTCGTAAATCTGGTGAAGCGTATATTTTCCATCCCATTGCTGTAGCCAAAATTGTGGCACAAGAAATTGGTATGGATGCCACATCTATTGCAGCCGCTTTACTTCACGATGTTGTAGAAGACAATCCAGATTACACTATAGATGATATGGAACAGCTCTTTGGTGAGACTGTTGCTAGAATAGTTGATGGACTAACAAAAATCTCATCGCTTAAAAAAGACATGGACGTGTCTTTGCAAGCTGAGAATTTCAGAAAAATGCTATTAACCTTAAATGATGATGTGAGAGTTATCATTATAAAAATAGCAGACCGTTTGCACAATATGCAAACTATGGATTCTATGCGTGCAGACAAACAAGTAAAAATTGCATCAGAAACCTTATATATTTACGCTCCACTTGCACATAGAATAGGACTTTACAACATAAAAACAGAGCTCGAAGATTTAGGTTTAAAATATACAGAACCAGAAGTCTATAACGACATTTTAGAAAAAATACAAGACAGCAAGGAAGATCAAGACGCTTACATTAAAGCATTTTCTAAAGTTATTGATGACTCTTTAACTAAAGAAGGCTTGCACTACGAAATTAAAGGAAGACCCAAATCTATCTTTAGTATTCGTAGAAAAATGGTTAAACAAGGTGTTTCATTTGATGAAGTTTACGATAAATTTGCCGTTAGAATTATTTACAAATCGGATTTAGCTAACGAAAAATTCTTAGCTTGGAAAATATATTCCATCGTTACAGATCACTTTACTCCTAACCCAATTAGACTTAGAGATTGGATTTCATCTCCTAAATCTACAGGTTATGAAGCACTTCACATTACCGTTGTTGGCCCAAAAAGTCGTTGGGTAGAAGTTCAGATTCGAAGTGAACGGATGAACGAGATTGCAGAAAAAGGCTATGCTGCTCACTATAAATACAAAAACGCTGATACAAAAGAAGATAATCTCGATTTATGGATTAACCGTTTGCAAGAAGCTTTAGAAAATCACGAAGCAGATGCTGTAGATTTTGTAGAACAGTTTAAACTCAATTTATATTCTAAAGAAATTTTTGTTTTTTCACCTAAAGGAGATTTAAAATCGCTTCCTAAAGGTGCTACTCCACTCGACTTTGCTTTTAGTATTCATACCGAAGTTGGTATGAGGACACGTGGAGCAAAAGTCAACGGAAAATTAATGCCATTAAGCCATGAGCTCCAAAGTGGAGATCGTGTTGAGATTATGACTTCTGAAAATGCTAAACCAAATGCCAACTGGCTAGATTATGCAACCACAGCAAGAGCCCGAAGTAAAATTAAATCAGCATTAAACGAAGACACAAAATTAATAGCAGAAGAAGGTAAAGAGATTTTAAGACGAAAATTAAAACAACTTAAAATAGCATTGAATGAGAACTCTATTAATGAACTCGTTAGCTATTTTAAATTAAATACGTCTTTAGATTTATTTTATCGTGTAGGTATAGGTACTATTGATAATACAAAATTAAAAGCCTTTGCCTCGTCACGTAGTAATGCCTTTGTAAGTTATTTTAAAAATAAAATCTATAAACCAACAACACCAAAGGATATTCATAAAGAAGAAATCACTTCTAAATATGATATGCTGGTTTTTGGTAAAGAAGAAGAGAAACTTAATTATACACTAGCTAATTGCTGTAACCCAATCCCTGGAGACAAAGTATTTGGATTTGTAACAATTAATGAAGGTATAAAAGTGCATAAGAAAAACTGCCCAAATGCAGTGAGTTTGCAGTCTAATTATGCATATCGAATTTTACAAGCCAAGTGGATCGACTCCTCACAACAGGTATACACTTCACAGATTAAATTATCTGGTATTGATGACATGGGACTTGTAAATCATATTACTAAACTGATTTCAGAAAATATGCATGTTAATATGAAAAGCTTAAGTTTCTCTAGTGACGACGGTGTGTTTATAGGCAATATTACTGTTGAAGTAAAAAATCAAGCCATGCTTAAAAAAGTAATTGATAAACTCAAAAAAATTAATGGTATAGATAAAGTTAGTAGAGTTTAACTGTTTTTTTTGTGCTTTTAAAAAGTTATTAAAAGAGTGTTCATTTCTTTCATTTTTAATACTCGTTTTTATAATTCATATCATTTAAAATTTACCTAAATTTGTAGTCATAATTATGAATGCAACCACACAAGAGAGTAATCAGGAAATTGTAAAACGCGTATTTACACAGTTCCTTGAAGATAAAGGTCACAGAAAAACACCAGAGCGCTACGCTATTCTTCAAGAAATCTATGATAGTAAAGACCATTTTGATATTGAATCTTTATATATCAAAATGAAAAACAAAAACTATCGTGTCAGTAGAGCAACTCTATATAACACTATTGAATTACTTTTAGAATGTGCATTGGTACGCAAGCACCAATTTGGGCAAAACCAAGCACATTACGAAAAATCATATTTCGATAAAAATCACGATCATGTAATTCTCACAGATACAGGTGAGGTTATTGAGTTTTGTGATCCTCGCATTCAATCCATCAAAAAAACCATTGAGGAGGTTTTTGATATTCAGATAACTAATCATTCACTATATTTTTACGGTAATCGTAAAAAAGACGACTAATTCAATTTTATAATGGCAGTAGATTTACTACTTGGTTTACAATGGGGAGATGAAGGCAAAGGAAAAATTGTCGATGTATTTACCTCTAACTACGATATTATTGCACGTTTTCAAGGTGGTCCAAATGCAGGACATACTTTAGTTTTTAACGGCAAAAAACATGTTTTACATACTATTCCTTCTGGGATTTTCCATGAAGACAAAGTGAATCTTGTTGGTAATGGTGTGGTAATTGATCCTGTTATTTTCAAAAAAGAACTCGATAAATTAGCAGAACAAAATGTAGATTATAAAAAATCACTTTGCATTTCGCGTAAAGCACATATCATTTTGCCTACACACCGTTTATTAGATGCTGCTAGTGAAGCTGCAAAAGGTAAAGCAAAAATTGGTTCTACTTTAAAAGGTATTGGTCCAACTTATATGGACAAAACTGGTAGAAATGGAATTAGAGTTGGTGATATTGAATTAGCCGACTGGAAAGATAAATATAGAGCTTTAGCAGATAAGCACGAAGCTATGATTGCTTTCTACAATGTAGATATTCAATACAACTTAAAAGAATTAGAAGCAGATTTCTTTGATGCTATTGATACATTAAAAGGCTTAAAATTTATTGATTCTGAAGAATATATACACCAAGCTCAACAATCTGGAAAATCTATTTTAGCTGAAGGAGCTCAAGGTTCTTTACTCGATATTGATTTTGGAACGTATCCATTTGTTACATCATCCAATACCACTGCTGCAGGTGCATGTACTGGTTTAGGAGTTGCACCAAACCAAATTGGTGAAGTTTTTGGAATTTTTAAAGCGTATACTACTCGTGTTGGTTCTGGACCATTTCCTACGGAATTGTTTGATGAAGATGGAGAAACTATGGGACGCGTTGGTAATGAATTTGGAGCTACAACAGGTAGATCTAGACGTTGTGGCTGGTTAGATTTAGTGGCTTTACGTTATGCTTGTCAGGTTAATGGTGTTACACAATTAATTATGATGAAAGGTGATGTACTTTCTGGTTTTAAAACCTTAAAAGTATGTACAGCTTACAACTATAAAGGTGAAACTATTACGCATTTACCATATAATATTGAAGCAGAAAACGTGACACCTATTTACACGGAAGTAAAAGGTTGGGCTGCAGATTTAACAGGTATGACTGAAGCATCACAATTACCAGAAAATCTAAATGGTTATGTTGAATTTTTAGAAAAAGAATTGGACCTTCCTATTACTATTGTATCTGTAGGACCAGACAGAAAACAGACAATTATTCGTAAGACTATTTAATTGAATGCTACAAAAGGTTATTCTATTATTAATAGGTCTTATATCAATTAAAGGCTTAGCTCAAGATTCAAAAATGAGTGTTGAGCTAAGTTATCCTTTACCTATTGACAATAATTTTGTTGGTGATAATTATAATGGAATTATTGACCTAGGATTTAAATATCGTTTTTTAGAATTTAACACTATAAAAATAGGAGGCTCATTAAATATAGGCTATTTAAAAAATTCTAAAAAAGCAAATAATCAACCTTTTACAGTAAACCTATACCCTATACAACCTAGAGTTTTTGCAGAATTAACCTTACCAAGTATCCCTAAATTTCACACATCATTAGGACTGGGCTATAGTTTACTTTTATTTAAAGTAGCTAATAATAATAATAATAATAATGTAGCTTTAAACTCTAACGTATCTACAGATATTCAAAATGAATCAGGCTTAAATATTAATACTGGAGTCGCTTATGATGTTACAGAAAAATTGATGATACAAGCACAATACGACTTTGTAAACATTGGAGTTGATAATGATGTCCCAGATATCGCCTACAATAAAAACATCAATATTCTTAAAATTGGATTAGGCTATAGATTCTAATGTAAACCTAATTATCTGTTAAAAAAAAACGTTAACAGATACTAAAGCAAATCTAATAAGTGTTATTTTGTAAAAAATATATGTCTTTGAAACATCTTAAAAACCTATTATTCCTTGTTTGCTTTACGATTACTTATTTCAGTTTCGGTCAAGAGAAACAAAGAATAACTATTGAGCATGCTCCTATAAGTTATACCGATCCTAAAATTGAGGATGGAGCTAATGTATTTCTTAGAGATAAATCTCAGCAAGTCCATTTTAGTCACAAAGGTGTTAGTCTATGGTGTGATAAAGCAGTATATTATCAAGATCAAGATTTTATAGAAGCGTACAGCAATGTGGTAATGAAGCAAGGCGACACTATACAAATGGTTTCTAAATATTTAGAGTATAGTGGCAAAACCCAGTTAGCA
This sequence comes from Winogradskyella eximia, assembly GCF_003386165.1. Taxonomy (GTDB): domain Bacteria; phylum Bacteroidota; class Bacteroidia; order Flavobacteriales; family Flavobacteriaceae; genus Winogradskyella; species Winogradskyella eximia. The sequence continues at coordinate 207,135 of NZ_QRDV01000008.1, forward strand.
TTCGCTAGTGGAGATGTTGTTTTAACAGAACCTCAATCAACACTTAAAACAGACACACTCTGGTTTAATAAAACCAAACAACAAGCCTATTACAATACAGGTGGCACAGTTGTAAGAGATTCTTCAGGAACAATTACAAGTCAAATTGGTCGTTATTACATGAACACAAGCAAGTATCAATTTGTAAAAGATGTGGTACTTGTTAATCCAGATTATACACTTAACACAGACCGATTAGATTTCTTTTCAGAAAATGGACACGCTTATCTTTTTGGACCATCAACAATTACAGGAGAAACGAGCAAAGTATATTGTGAACGTGGTTTTTATGACACTAATAACGATATCGGTAATTTTCAGAGAAATGCAAAAATTGATTACGACAATAGAACTGTTGAAGGTGACAGCTTATATTTTGACCGTAAAAGAAACTTTGCCTCTGCAACCAATAATATTACCGTCACAGATACTTTAAACAAAAGTATTGTTAAAGGACATTATGCTGAAGTCTGGCGTGCTAAAGACTCCATGTATATTACAAAGCGTGCCTTGGCAATTACAGTACAAGAAAAAGATTCGGTGTATATGCATTCAGACACCATAATGGTAACTGGTAAGCCAGAGCATCGTATTACTCGCGCTTATTACAACGCAAGATTATACAAAAGTGATATGGCTGGTAAATCCGATTCTATTCATGTAGATCATAAAATGGGTCTAACAGAATTGATTAATTTAAGTCGATTTAGCTCTGACGATGCTTTTGCCCTAAAACGCAAACCAGTGCTTTGGAATATTGACAACCAAATGACAGGAGATACCATTCATTTAATTTCTAATGCTAAAACAGAACAACTCGATTCTTTAAAAGTGTTTGAAAATGCATTTTTAATAAGTAAAGACACCATAAGCAAAGATGCTTTTAACCAAATAAAAGGTCAACGCTTAATTGGCTTATTTAAAGATAATGAATTGTATAATGTTGATGTCATTAAAAATGCCGAGACTATACGCTATTTGCGAAACGATGATAATGAATTAATAGGGATTCAAAAATCAAAATCAGGAAGTATCAATGTTAAAATCATTGAACAAATAGTAGACGAGGTAAGATTCATCAACCAAATTGATGGTAATATTTTTCCAGAAGCTGATTTCCCTAATAGCGGAAAAAAATTAAGAGGTTTTGATTGGAGAGGTGAAGAAAGACCAAAGTCTGTTGAAGATTTATTTAAAGATGATCCTCCTTTAGATTTACCAATTATTAAAGGTTTAGAAGATTATGTACCACCTGAAGAATTCATAGACAGCGACGTTACTGAACGTATCGAAGACGCAGGTAAAGCAACACCAAACAAAACAAATAAGGCAGCTAGAAATCTACCTAAAAAAACAGCGGTTTCACCATTAAAGCAAAATTTAAAACCAAGTGATTCCGTAAAAGTCAAAACAAAAAAAGCAGGTCAATAATTGAAAACAGACTTCTTTAAATATCAAGCTCAAACGACACCTCATCCTTTAGCGATGGAAATCAGCCATGCAAAAGGCTCATATATTTTTGATACAAATGATAATGCATATCTCGATTTCGTAGCTGGAGTATCTGCTTGTAGTTTAGGCCATTCACATCCAAAGGTAGTTAATGCCATAAAAGACCAATTAGATAAGTATTTACATGTTATGGTTTATGGTGAGTATATTCAAAAACCAGCTGTAGACTTAGCAAAATTATTAGCAAAACATTTACCAAAACCACTTGAATCAACGTATTTAGTCAATTCAGGAACAGAAGCTATTGAAGGCAGCCTAAAATTAGCAAGACGCTATACTGGACGCTCAGAAATTATTGCCGCAAAAAATGCGTATCATGGTAACACCCTAGGCTCCTTAAGTCTTATGGATTACGAAGAACGCAAACAACCGTTTCTACCCTTAATACCAGATATAAAACACATTGAATTCAATTCTGAAAGTGATTTACTTCAAATTACAGAAAAAACAGCAGGTGTTATTTTAGAAACTATTCAAGGAGGAGCGGGTTTTATTGAACCTACTAACGATTATTTAAACAAAGTACAACGTCGTTGCAATGACGTTGGAGCCGTTTTTATTTTAGATGAAATTCAACCAGGCATAGGTAGAACCGGTAAACTATTTGGTTTTGAGAATTATAATTGTCTACCAGATATAGTAGTTACAGGTAAAGGATTAGGAGGAGGTTTACCCATAGGAGCTTTTACCGCGTCAAATGAAATGATGACCTCATTAAGCGATAATCCAAAACTAGGACACATAACAACCTTTGGAGGTAACCCAGTAATTGCAGCTGCAGCTTTAGCAACTTTAAAAGAAATTACAACGTCTAATCTTATGACTGAAGCTTTAGAAAAGGAGCAGTTATTTAGGACACATTTACAACACAAACGTATCAAAGAAATTAGAGGTCGTGGATTAATGCTAGCCGCTTTTACTGAAAATGCAGATCTTACAAGCGAGGTAATTTTGCGTGCTCAAGACCAAGGATTAATACTTTTTTGGCTACTTTTTGAACCTAAAGCCATCCGAATTACACCTCCTTTAACCATTTCTAACGAAGAAATAATTAAAGGTTGCCGTATAATCACCTCAATACTCGATAAAATTTAAGCATACCACAAAGACCAAAAACCACTAAAAACCAGTCTTTTAAATCAAATCAACTACACAATACATTTAATGTTAACTACTTTGTTAAAAACATTAGTTTAAAAATCCATCTAGCGCAAAGTATAACTGTAATTTTATTTCAGTGAACTATTAATCATTTTATGCAGTACAGTCACGAAGACGAAAATTTTCCACTTACCCGATTTGAATCGATGTTAAAGACCAATGACATTTTGTTCTTTGACTCTAGTGAGTTCGAAAATATTATTCATCATTATCTTGAAAACGGCAAAATTGCCTTGTCTAAACGTGCCATAAAATTAGGATTAGAACAACACCCAACTTCAATCAACTTAAGATTATTTCAAGTTGAAATTTTAGTCATTGAAAACAAGTTTGCTGAAGCTGATGATTTACTCGATCAGCTTCATAATTTAGAACCTACTAACGAAGAAATTTTCATTCAAAAAGCAAATGTTTTATCTAAACAAGATGAACATCAAAAAGCAATAGACACATTGCTTATAGCTATAGATATGTCTAGTACGCCAGAAGATGATGCCGATTTGTATGCTCTAGTAGGTATGGAATATTTATTTCTAGATCAGTTTGAGAAAGCCATCATATATTTTAAAAAGTGCTTAGAAAGTGACACTAACGATTACTCTGCACTACATAACATAATTTACTGCTATGATTTTTTAAATTTAAATGAAGAAGCCATAGAGTATTTAAATAAGTTCTTAGATACCAATCCTTATTGCGAAGTGGCTTGGCATCAATTAGGCAGACAATATTTTGCCATTAAAGAATATGCTAAAGCAAGTGCTGCTTTCGATTTTGCTATTATTTCTGATGATACATTTGTAGGAGCTTATCTTGAAAAAGGAAAAGTTTTAGAAAAATTAAAAAATCACGAAGAAGCTATTGAAAATTACAAAATCACTTTAGCTTTAGACGACCCAACATCATTTGCTCTTTTACGAATTGGTCAGTGTTATTCTAAACTAGGACAAGATGACTTAGCCATTCAGTTTTTCAAAAAAACGATTGATGAAGATGCCTTATTAGATAAAGGTTGGCTTGCCATTACTAAATTTTACATGAAGCGTTTAGACTACCAAAACGCACTAGATTATATTAAAAAAGCCGTTGCTATTGATGGAGACAATGTACTTTATTGGAAATTATTTGCAACCATAAATAAGCGTTTAAATTTTCTTGAAGAAGCAGAACAAGGATATAAACGCGCAATTGAGTTAGGAAACTACGAATTAGATACTTGGCTAAACAGAACAGACATTTTAGTTGAACTTGGTGAATATCAAGCTGCCATTTTCAATTTATTACAGACTATAGAATTTTATCCGGAAAACGCAGAAGTTGAGTATCGATTAGCTGGTCTCTACTTTATGGTTCATCAAACTGAAGAAGGTCGTTTTCATCTAAAAAATGCCACACACCTTAATATTGATTATAGCTTTATTATTTCAGAATTGTTTCCTCAACTAACAGACAGACCTGTAATTAAAGCCATAATTTCAGAAGCCAAAAAGGCATCGAACTAAAAAAAATCATACCTTAGCAGCCTTATTTAGACATAAAATGCAAAGACGATTTTTAGATTATTTAGCTATCACTTTTAAAGGTATTGCCATGGGAGCCGCAGATGTAGTTCCTGGAGTTTCTGGTGGAACAATTGCCTTCATATCTGGTATTTACGAAGAACTTATTGAAAGCATAGACAAGGTAAATCTTAACGTTTTTAAAGTATGGAAACAATCGGGTTTTAAAACTGCTTGGAATTCTATTAACGGTAATTTTTTACTAGCACTATTTTCAGGAATCGCCATTAGTATTTTATCATTAGCAAAATTGATAAAATGGTTATTACACAACGAACCTATTTTACTTTGGTCCTTCTTCTTTGGGCTTGTTTTAGCGAGTATTCTATATATTGCTAAGCAAATTAAAGGCTGGTCAGTTAAACTCGTCATTGCCATCATTATTACTTCGGTTTTATCTTTTTACATTACGCTTGCGGAACCTTTTGCTTCACCAGATAGCCCATTTTACCTATTGTTTTGTGGCTTTGTTGCTATCATAGCAATGATTTTACCTGGCGTTTCCGGAGCATTTATCTTACTTATTCTTGGAGCTTACCAAACTGCTATTGACACTATAAATAACTTAAGAGATGGTTTGCTTAATGGTGATATGGCACTTTTTAAAGATGCCTTTTTTAAATTTATTCTACTTGCCGTTGGTGCTGTAATTGGACTTAAAGTATTTTCAAAAGCTTTAAATTGGATGTTTAAACATCATAAAAATTTAACGCTGGCAATCTTAACTGGTTTTATGATTGGCTCGCTTAATAAAATATGGCCTTGGAAAGAAGTCTTAAAAACACGTGTAAATTCTGAAGGAGAAGTAGTTACTTTACTCGACAAAAGTATTCTACCATCTAATTATGCTGGAGACAATGAAATTGTAATGTCCATTGTTTTTATTGTGGTAGGTTTTGCTGCAATTCTTGTTTTAGAAACTTTAGGTAAGAAAAAAACTGAAGTGTAATGCAAAGTACAAGAACCCTTAAAGATCGTATATTTTTGGTCATTAAAGGTTTGGCTATGGGAGCTGCTAATAAAGTTCCAGGTGTTTCTGGAGGTGTTGTGGCTTTTGTTGCTGGCTTCTACGAAGAATTTATTTACTCTTTACAACGCGTTAATAAAAAAGCCTTTAAACTTTTATTTAATGGAAGATTTAAAAGTTTCTACCGTTATATCAATGGTAAATTTTTAAGTCTATTATTCTTAGGAATGATAGTGAGCTACTTCAGTATTTCTAAAATACTTGATTTTCTAATTGTTCACTATGAGCTGTATGTATGGAGCACGTTTTTTGGGATGATCCTTGGTTCTATTTACTACATTAGTAAAGATTTTAAAGAATGGAATAGAACAACAATACTGGCTTTAGCCATTGGTGCAATAATAGGTATTAGTATAAGTTTTTTAGATCCTGCTACAGAAAATGACAATCTTATTTTTGTATTCTTTTGCGGAATTATTAGTGTTTCAGGTATGACTTTACCTGGATTTTCAGGTTCATTTATTCTTATTCTATTAGGTAACTATGTACTACTATTGGTAGATTCCGTTAACGCACTTTACGACACTATGTTCGATGTTTTAAGTGGTAATTTTGAATTTATACATAACGCACTTCGCATTAGACTTTTAAAAGTTTTAGTGGTATTTACATTAGGTTCTGTGACAGGTTTAGTCACATTTTCACATTTGTTAAGTTACATACTTAAGCATTATAAAAACATTACATTAGCAACTATAATGGGTTTTATTATAGGATCGCTTGGTGTGGTATGGCCTTGGAAAGAAACCATTTACAAAACGAATTCTGAAGGTGCACTCATTTTAGATTCTACAGGAAAACAAATCATTACTAATTATCAACGATTTTTACCAGAAATCAACAGTCAAACTTACATAGCAATTGCTTATATTGCCTTAGGAATCCTCATAGTTTTAGGATTAGAATGGTATGGACAACGAACAAGACAAACAAAAATATAAATTCGGGCTTTTAGGACGAGACATCTCCTACTCTTTCTCAAGAGGTTATTTTGCTGAAAAATTTAAGAATGAAAACTTACCTCATTCTTATGTTAATTTCGATTTACCATCTATCGATGACCTCACAGAAATAATTAAAAACACGTCAAACTTAAAAGGGATTAATGTAACTATTCCTTATAAAGAAGAAGTGATACCGCTATTAGATAAATTGAATAAAACAGCTAAAAAAATTGGAGCTGTAAATACCATTCGGTTTTCAAAAAACAATAAACTTGTTGGTTATAATACCGATTATTATGGGTTTAAAAACTCAATAAAACCACATTTAAAATCACATCATAAAAACGCTTTAATATTAGGAACCGGAGGAGCATCTAAAGCCATTGCTTATGCACTTAAGAAACTAAAAATTAAATATGATTTTGTGTCTCGAACTCAAAAAGAAGGAGTCACCTTTTTATATTCAGATCTTACAGAAAAAATCATTTCAGATTATACCATAATTATCAATTGCACTCCCATTGGTACGTTTCCAAATATTGATAAATGCCCTAATATCCCTTATAATACTATAAGCGAAAAGCACATTTTGTACGATCTTATCTACAATCCGGAAAGAACAAAGTTTTTAAACCAGGGCTTTAACAAAGGGGCTACAATTATTAATGGTTTAGAAATGTTACGATTACAAGCCGAAAAATCATGGGAAATATGGCATAAGTCATAAAATAGAACCTCTAGATGTATTTCCTTTGTAGTTCTAACAACTGTTAGTATCTTTAACCTCATATATTTAAAACATTGACTTATGTCTGAGAATGATAACCTGCAAGATGCAGATGGAAAAAAAGAAGTAGAAACAACAGAAACTACTCCAACACAAGAAACAACTCCAATGGTTGAAACTGAAACTGAATCAACTAATGTTGAAACGACAGAAGCAGTTGAAGACGTTGAGAATAAAGACGAAACTGAAGCTGTAACAGAAGTAACTGCAGACCATCATGTAGATGAGATTGACGCTTCTAACGCAGAAGATGCGGAAGACGAATCTAATGCTGAACGTCATGAGGTAGAGGAAAAAGATTACCATTCCATGACTATGGATGAATTGGCTACGGAATTAAACCGCCTATTAAAGCATCATAAAATTCAAACAATTTCTAAACATGTTAATGAAATAAAAGCTGAATTTAATGCTAAATACAGTGAACTTCTAGATGAGAAGAAAGAAGAGTTTATAGCTGATGGAGGTAATGAAATAGATTTTTATTACACTAACGATACCAAAAAATTATTCAATTCGCTTTATAAAGACTATAAACAATCTATTGGTGCTTACTACAAGGAACGTGAACAAAACCTGAAGCAAAACCTTGAAGACAGATTACAAATTATAGAAGATATTAAAGGATTGCTTAGTGTTGAAGAAAATATGGGTACCACCTATAAAAACTTCAAAGAACTGCAAGAAAAATGGCGTAATGCTGGGCCAATCCCTAGAGATAAATACAATAATGCTTGGAATACATATCACCATCATGTAGAACGTTTTTACGATTTTCTACATCTCAATAATGATTTGAGAGATATGGATTTTAAACACAACTACGATCAGAAACTAAAAATCATAGAACGTGCTGAAGAATTAGCACAAGATGAAAACACTAACCGTTCATTTAGAGAGTTACAAGTGTTACATAAACTATGGAAAGAAGATCTTGGACCTGTTGGTAAAGAGCATAGAGAAGAAATTTGGGAGCGTTTTAGTAATGCTACAAAAACGATTCACGACAAACGTCAGGCATATTATGCCGATATGGATAAGGCGCACGAAAAAAACTTAGAGCGCAAAGAAGAAATTATTGCACTCATCAATGCTGTCGCAGAAGATAAAGGCAATTCGCATAGCGCATGGCAGAAAAAAATTAAAGACATTGAAGTTTTAAGAGATGCCTTCTTTAAAGCCGGAAAAGTGCCTCTAAAAGTGAACGAAGCTACTTGGGCTAAATTTAAAGATGCCGTTAGAACTTTTAATCGTGGAAAGAATAGTTTTTATAAAGATTTAAAGAAAGACCAATACGATAATCTTAAAAAGAAAAAAGATTTAATTCAAATTGCTGAAGAAAACAAAGACAGTGAGGATTTTGCAAAAGTCACTCCTTTGATGAAAAAAATTCAGAACGAATGGAAAAAAATCGGTCATGTACCAAGACGTGATAGTGATAAAATTTGGAAGCAATTTAAAGGCGCTTGTAATCACTATTTTGATAAAATGCATGCGGCACGTAAAGCAGAAGATCAACATTTATTTGATGCGTTTGACAAAAAAGTAAAACTTCTTGAAAGTCTAAAAGCTATGGAGCTTACTGAAGATCCTAAAGCAGATATTGAAGTTTTGAAAGCTAAAATTGCAGAGTGGAAAGAGCTAGGTCATGTACCACAAAACAAACGTTATATAGACGGTAAATTCTACAAAGCTATTGATGATACTTTTGATAAGCTTAAAATGGATAAAGCGAAATTAGAAATGATTAAGTTTGATAGTAAACTTGAAAATTTAGCGAATCCTGATGATACAAGATTATTGGACAATGAGTATAATTTTATCAAAAAGCGTATTGACGAGATTAAATCTGAAATTAATCAATTAGAAAACAATTTACAGTTTTTCTCTAATGTAAAATCTGACAACCCTTTAGTTAAAGATGTACATAAAAACATCGCAAACCATAAAAAGGACTTAGATACTTGGAAAGCTAAATTGACAAAAGTACGTGGAATGTATTCTTAATTTTTTATTCCAATACACTTTAAAATAAAATTACGATCACTAAAAAAGCCCAAACAAAATTTTTGTTTGGGCTTTTTTTGTCTAAACTATTTATTGCAAATACTAAAATAGCTTACTTATGAGATTCTCTTCTATCAAATTTTCCATCAATAAAAACAAGGATATGAGACATACCTAAAGGGTCATAGCTCCCTTTTATTTCTCGTATATAATACCTATTCTCATTTCTAACCTTTTCAGGATCATTCCAATTTATATGGACAAATTTTGGCTGACTTTCTTTTACAGTTTCTATCGTAGAATTAGGTTCAAGATTATCCATCCAATCTATAGTGTCATTGTAATAATTTTTACAGCCGATTACTAAATGCGTACAACATAAAAATAAAACAATACGTGAAAAATTTCGAACTTGTTTCATTTCAATTGTAAAATTCATTTTTAAAATATCACTAGTTCAATTAAGATTACTCAAGTAAACCTTACCATCTTTCATTACAAATACTACTTGTTCTATGGTATCAACAAAATCCGTGGTTATATTTCCTTTTACAGCAATTATATCTGCTTTTGCATCAGACTTTATAACTCCAATTTCATTTTCTTTATTTAAACTAAGCGCAGAAGTATACGTTGCAGATTGTAAAATATCTAGAGGTTTCATGCCTGCTTCAAAATAAGCACGAAACATATCTCTTGAAGATGCACCACGAGTGCTTCCGATATCTGTATAGTTATCAGAACCTGCTACAATTGCAACTCCTTTTTGGATCGCTCTAGTAAGTCTATTTCTCATCCTTACTAAATAACTATCTATCCAATCTAAATCATCGTTATCGTAACCTGCAAGTTTACCATAGATTTCCATATAGGCTCTACTATTTTCGGTTGGGACCAAAAACACTTTTTTTTCTGCCATTAAAGTTAAAGTTGAATCTGCTAATTTAAAACCGTGCTCAATGCCATCTACTCCAGCTTGTATGGCATTCCATGCAGATTGATTGGTTATAGAATGTGCAACCACACTTAGACCATATGAATCTGCTGTCTGTACAATTGATTTCATTTCATCAATAGATAAATGAGTATTATTCGGAATATTATCCGCACAAATCTTAATAACATTTACGTTTTGATTCACGTGTTCTCTAACCGCAATTTTAGCATCTTCTACTCCATTTATAATACGGTATTCTAAATCTATGAGATTTTGATGTTTTGGTGATACACCATAAATTTGTCCACCTGTAGCTGCCATAATAGGTCCTGATGCAAAAATACGTGGCCCTTCAATTGTTCCTTCATTAATGGCATCACGCAGAGCAACATCTAAAAAAAGTCCAGAATTACCGAGGTCTTTTACACTTGTGATTCCAACATCTAAATATGATTTAGCTCGTTTTGCTCCTCTAAGTGTTCTTACGGCATCACTTTCCATGGTTAATGAGTGAATACTATGTTCGGAAAAATCTTCGCTTGCATCTTGAGAAAAAAGCACATGTGTATGCGCATCTATTAATCCAGGAAGCACCGTGTATGCTGTTAAATCTATAATTTCAGCACCATTAGGAATCGTACTATATGTTCCGATAGATACAATTTTGTTACTCTTAACATGAATAACCTTGTTTTTTAAAAGGACATTTTGTTCACTGTCGTATAAAAGACCAGCTTTAATGTAAGTATCTTTTTGCTGTGCGGATAAAATTGTTTGAGAGCAAATGATAATTAATAAAAGGATAACTATTTTTTGCATATTTATTTCTATTTTGTTATTGAATTAAACGAAAAAAAAAGTAATAAATAATTATAGACTCCCTTTTGTAAAGTGATTAATTACCACTTAATTATCACACTTCCCCAAGTAAATCCACTACCAAAAGCAGCCAATACAACAGTATCTCCCTCTTTAATTTTACCTTCTTCCCATGCTTCAGTTAACGCAATTGGAATTGATGCTGCTGTAGTATTTCCGTACTTCTGTATATTATTAAACACTTGGTCGTCCGATAATTTAAACTTACGTTGAATAAATTGTGAAATACGCAAATTCGCTTGATGCGGAATTAACATATCAATATCATCAACCTGTAAATTATTTTTCATCAAACCTTCCATTATCACTTCGCTAAAACGTACAACTGCATTTTTAAATACAAATTGTCCATTCATATGCGGAAAGTAACTCACATCATCAGGATCGTTATCTGCTAGAATATCGCTTACCCAACGTTTACCCATACCTGGTGCAATCAACACCAATTCTTCAGCATGTTCTCCTTGTGAGTGTAAATGCGTAGATAAAACACCTTTAGAGTTATCTTCTTCTCGGGTTAAAATTGCTGCGCCTGCTCCATCACCAAAAATAACTGTAACACCTCTACCACGCGTGGTTTTATCCATACCATGAGAATGTAATTCACTTCCTATAACAAGAATATTTTTATACATACCTGTTTTAATAAAGTTATCTGCTACAGACATTGCATATACAAAACCAGAACATTGGTTACGTACATCTAAAGCTCCAACCGTTTTTATATCTAATGCATGTTGTACTTGTACACCTGGACCAGGAAAATACATATCTGGACTCAACGTAGCAAAAACGATAAAGTCAATATCATCTTTATCAATACCAGCGCGTTCAATAGCTTGCTTTGCAGCTTTTACTCCCATGCCTGCTGTAGTGTCTTCACTACCCTTTATAGCCCAACGACGCTCTTTTATACCAGTTCGTTCTTGTATCCATTCATCATTGGTATCCATGAATTTAGATAAATCATCATTGGTTACCACATTATCTGGCACGTATTTACCTAAGCCTATTATTTTTGAATTGTACATAATATCTATTTAGTATTGCGAAGTTAATCTTTAAGATACAATTTATTTTTATTAGAATTTATATTCGTTATGCACGCATAGTACTTGTGTCACTTTGTCACATTTTAAGTCTTGGTATTTTATTTGACTATAGATAATCATTCAAATTAATTATACAAAAAACTATATATCATGACAAAAGGAAGTATTAATGTATCGGTAGAGAATATCTTTCCGTTAATTAAAAAGTTCTTATACAGCGATCACGAAATATTTTTACGTGAGCTAATTAGTAATGGTACAGATGCCACACTAAAATTAAAACACCTTACTCAAATTGGTGAATCTAAAGCTGAATACGGAAATCCAATAATTGAAGTAAAGATTGACAAAGAAGGCAAAAAGCTTCATATTATCGATCAAGGTTTAGGTATGACTGCCGAAGAGGTTGAAAAATATATTAACCAAGTCGCTTTTTCTGGTGCAGAAGAATTTTTAGATAAATATAAAGACTCTGCAAAAGATTCAGGAATCATTGGTCACTTTGGTCTTGGTTTCTACTCTGCTTTTATGGTTGCAGAAAAAGTTGAAATTATTACAAAGTCGCATACTGGAGCTGAAGCTGCACATTGGACATGTGATGGTTCACCAGAATTTACATTAGAGCCTTCTGATAAAGCAGATAGAGGAACAGAAATTATTCTTCATATTGCAGAAGATTCTACTGAGTTTTTAGAAGATTCTAGAATCAGTGAGTTATTAAATAAGTATAACAAGTTTATGCCTATTCCAATTAAATTTGGAACTAAGGAAATAGACGATCCAGATTTTACTCCTGCAACAACTACAGATGCAGAAGGAAAAGAAACGACTGAGCCACATAAAAAGATTACTGTAGATAATATTATCAATAATCCAAATCCGGCTTGGACAAAACAGCCAGCTGATTTAGAAGATAAAGATTATAAGGATTTCTACCGAGAATTGTACCCAATGCAATTTGACGAGCCTTTATTCCATATTCACTTAAATGTAGATTATCCGTTCAACTTAACAGGAATTTTATATTTCCCTAAGATGACGAATGATATGAACATGCAAAAGGATAAGATTCAGTTGTACCAAAACCAAGTTTATGTAACTGATAATGTTGAAGGGATTGTACCAGAATTCTTAACCATGTTACGTGGTGTAATTGATTCTCCAGATATTCCGTTAAACGTATCACGTTCGTATTTACAAGCTGACGGAGCTGTGAAGAAAATTTCATCTTACATCACTCGTAAAGTTGCTGATAAGTTGAAATCATTATTCAACGCAAACCGTGAAGATTTTGAAAAGAAATGGGATGATATTAAGATAGTCATTGAATACGGAATGTTATCTGAAGAAAAATTCTTCGAAAAAGCGGATGCCTTCGCCTTATACCCAACTGTTGATGGTAAATTTTATACCTACGAAGAGCTTTTCAACAAAATAAAAGCTACTCAAACGGATAAAGATGGTAAGTTAGTTATTCTTTATGCTTCTAATAAAGACCAACAGCACAGTTACATTGAAGCTGCAAAAGCTAAGGGTTATGAAGTATTATTATTAGACTCTCCTATTGTATCTCATTTAATTCAGAAATTAGAATCAACTAAAGAGAATATTTCTTTTGCTAGAGTTGATGGTGATCATATTGATAATTTAATCAAGAAAGACGAAACTGCAATTTCTAAATTAACAGAAGAGCAACAAACAGAATTAGATACTCTTTTAAAAGAAGTAATACCTTCTGAAAAGTTCGCTGTACAATTAGAAGCTATGGATAGTGATTCTTCTCCATTTATTATTACGCAACCAGAGTTTATGCGTAGAATGAAAGAGATGCAACAAACTGGTGGTGGCGGAATGCACATGTTTGGTAATATGCCAGAGATGTACAACCTCATCGTTAATACTAATTCTCCTTTGGTTAGTGAAATTTTAGAAACTAAAACCAAGAAGAAACAAGAACGTTTAATTACGCAAAGTTTAGATTTAGCACGTTTATCTCAAGGCCTTTTAAAAGGTGAAGAGTTAACCAACTTTATTAAGCGTAGTTATGAATTATTAAAGTAAGTAGATTTTTGTCTCATATTTTTTTAAAATATGAATAACAAAAACGTGCTTTCAAAAATAATCAGCGCAGCTAAATGATTAAGTAACATATTTTTGCGAAAGCAGAAATCTCATTAATATTCAAAACCACTTTGTTAATTCAAAGTGGTTTTTTATTTACATAAATTCACTAATTTGCTCAAAAACTCACAAGATATATGCAAGAGCCAAAGTCTTCAAAATCATTTAAAGAATGGTTAGATCATCTACAACAAGAAAGTTGGCAGCTAGAGCTTGTTATTTCTGGTTTTTCAATTTTTGGTTTAATCTCCGTTTTTGAACCTCTGAGTTATCAATTTAGTTTAGCTCAAAATCTTGGCAATACCATAAAGGCTAATTTAATTATGATTACTCTAGCCTCTTGTTCTATTCTTTCTTTAAATCTTATTATTCATGTTATTCTTAGAGGCTTATGGATTGGTGCCCTTGGTTTGCGCTATGTCTCTGGAGACATTGATTTTGATACGCTAAATTATTACTCAAAATTCGATAAATTTTTAAGAAAACGCATTGGCTCTTTCGATAAGTTTATAGAAAAACTAGAAAACTATTGTAGTATTATTTTCGCTACATCCTTTCTGATGATCTTTTATTTTTTAGCATTTTTCATATGTACGTTATTGTTTGCCCTTTTAATTAAATTTATCACTACTTCATTCGATGCAGAAACTATAGCCTTAAAAATCTTAGGTATTGTTTTAATTGTAATATTTCTAATATCCATCCTACTTACCTTAATAGATTTTGCAACACTGGGTTATTTAAAAAAGAAAAAATGGCTCGCTATTATATATTATCCTTTTTATAGATTTATTAGTCTTATTACTTTATCCTTTTTATACAGAAGCTTGGTCTATAATTTTCTGGATAACAAATTAGGTAGGCGAATAAGTTTTATTTTGTTTCCCTTATACATCTCAGTTGCCGTATTCTCTGCTGTAAAATTTGAGAGTTCTAATTACTTCTTTAATGAGAATGCATCTTCTTTTTCGCAAACTAAACCATCGCATTATGAAAATTTAATTGAAGAAAACAAAGCGTTTGTTGATCTTGCATCAATACCATCAAAAATTATAACAACGCCTTATCTACCTATTTTTATAGAGTTTGATGATGACATAGAAGATAATATCGTTAGTTTTAATAAAGATTTAGAGATTGAAGAAGAAACTAGAGGACTCAATATAAACTTTATTAGCGACACAGATAAAAACAAGAGTTTTGATAGTTTAATTAAAAATTTGCAACCCATATATTTAAAAACGCTTGAGTCT
The DNA here is from genome assembly GCF_003386165.1 of Winogradskyella eximia. Taxonomy (GTDB): domain Bacteria; phylum Bacteroidota; class Bacteroidia; order Flavobacteriales; family Flavobacteriaceae; genus Winogradskyella; species Winogradskyella eximia. Next base: position 222,413 of record NZ_QRDV01000008.1, read on the forward strand.
TTTTTTACCATAACAATTGACACTTCAAAATATAAAGATGTTGAGTACACCTTTACTAAAAATAGATTTAAGCAAACAGGTTTTGAGACTGTAATTAAAATTACTCCACTTAAAGAAGGTAAGCATTTACTAAGTATTGACAAGCATATTAATCGTAAAGACTCGCTAATTAAAGTTAGCCATGTCAAAATTCCTTTTTGGTACTATAAAAATGATTAATTATTCAATTTATAATATTATTTCTTTAAATGTTTGGTCCTTACTATAAGGATACATTGAAACACTAAAAACCACTTAGTCAAAAGCTTAGTGTTTTTTTTTTGTAACTTATGGACACAATTATCGTCTTACAATTATAATCAATCAAAACCCATTATGAAAACGTTCTATTCCTCTGCTCTATTTCTAATGAGCATTCTATTTACAACAACCATTTTAGCTCAAAATCAAAACCAACAATTTGATGACATTGTAGCTCAACATTACAATAATGCAGATGCACCAGGAGCAACTATTTTAATTGCAAAAAACGGAAAAACTATTTACAGAAAAGCTGTTGGTAAATCTAGTCTAGAACTAGATGTAGATATGGCACCAGAGAATGTATTTATGCTTGCCTCTATCACCAAACAATTTACAGCTGTAGCTATTCTAATGTTAGAAGAGCAAGGCAAATTGAGTTTAAATGATCCTATTACTAAGTTTATTCCAGATTATCCTACACATGGAAAAACCATCACAGTGCACCATTTGTTAAATCATACGTCTGGTATAAAAAGTTATACAGGTATAGGTAACTTAGTAGATGTTGCTAGAAATGATAAAACATTAGATGAATTAATAGATTATTTTAAAGATGAACCTATGGATTTCGATCCTGGTGAAGAATTTAGATATAACAATTCTGGCTATGTGCTACTTGGTAAAATAATAGAAGTACTATCTGGTGACACCTACGAAAACTATATTGAAAAGCATATGTTTGACCGTCTAGACATGAAGAGTTCAAGCTATGGTAATAACAGAGAATTAGTTATAAACAGAGTTGAAGCATACGAAGAAGAAGACTCTGGTTATGTCAATGCAAGCTACTTGAGTATGACATTACCTCATGCTGCAGGTGCACTAACCTCAACCATTGACGATATGTTAAAATGGCAAAATGCTCTAACAAATAATACCTTAATAAAATCCACTTCTTTAGACAAAGCTATTAATGGTTCTAAACTTAATAATGGAGAACATATTCCTTATGGCTATGGCCTCGGAGAAATGAACCTCAAAGGCTCAAAAGGTTACACGCATAGTGGAGGTATTTTTGGAACATCTACAAATGGTATTTATCTAATTGATGAAGATGTCTATGTGGTAGGTTTAAGTAATTGCAGTTGTAATGATATAGGTGCGGTAACAAGAAATCTTGCTGCTACAGCCATAGGAAAACCGTTTCCAACAATGAAAGATGTGATAACGCTTTCTGAAGACAAAATGAAACAATGGGTTGGTGCATATGAATTTGAAGATGGAGCAATTAGACATATTTTTATTAAAGATGGCCAATTAAAAAGTATGCGAGAGTCTGAAACCAATACTATTTTTGAAATTTTTCCATTATCAGAAAACCGCTTTATGTTTAAAGATAGTGGGACTGAATACATGTTTTCAAAGACTGCTGACGGAAAACGTCAAGCTATATTTACGGCTAACAAAGAAAGCATAGGTAAGGAAGTTAATAAACCAATGCCAGAAGCTCGAAAAGAGATCACACTTTCTAATACTGTTTTAAAACCATATGCCGGAAAATATGAATTAGCACCTAATTTCCATGTTGAAGTTACAATAGAAGACAATCAAATTTTTACACAAGCCACTGGCCAAGGAAAATTTGAAATTTTTGCAGAAAATGAATCTACGTTTTTCGCAAAAGTGACTCCACTTAAAGTAACGTTTAATAAAAATGCTTCAGGCAAAGTAGAAAGTTTTACGTTATACCAAGGAGGACAAGAAACCGTTGCTAAAAAAGTTGAATAACGTTTTTTACTTTGAATTATAATCTAAACCACTTTGTTAATTCAAAGTGGTTTTTTATTTTTAGAAAACGAAACTTATCGCTTATGAAACCGCAACATAAAAAAATACTCTTAACCATACTCATTATTGGATTCTTGTTTTATATAGATCCTGTTTATGCCGGACCAGGTGGAACCATAGCCAAAGGTCTATTTAAAACTTGGTGGGGAAAATTAATATTGTTCGCATTGTTTATTGTACTATTCCCATTAATCGTTTATACGTATACTGTAGAGTTTTTTGCAATTAAAAAATCTAAAAAACAGCTTAATCAATTAGGATTAAGAAACAAAGATTTTATGTGGTTGAACCTCGAAAAAAATGTGAAAAACATTTTTACACGTGTCTATCTCGCATGGGAAAGAGAAGATATGGCAGAAGTTTCTGAGTATGTAAATCATTGGTATAGACAAAACCAACAAGCGGTTTACTTAGATAAATGGAAGCAAGAGAATCTTAAAAATGTATGTAAATTAGATAAAATTAATAGTATAAAACCACTTTATATAGAAATAACAAATGATGAAAATTTAGAAGGCTCTAAAATCGCTTTTGTAATTACAGCAACTATTAAAGATTATTTAAAAGACAGAACAACAAATCAAATTGTTGAAGGAAAAAATGAATTTGGAGACGAAGAAAAAATCTGGATTTTAGAATACACAAATGGAAAATGGCTCCTCGACGATATTAGGGAAGGTAAATTTAGTTTGGCTTTTGCTAAACTAAAAAACGTAGTTCCAGAACTTCAACTTAATCAAGGTGTAACCATAAAATAAATATTTAACAACCATACTTCAGGCAAAGTAGAAAGTTTTACTCAAGACCAAATAGGAGAAGAAACCGTTGCAAAAAAATTGAATAAGATGTATTGCACTTAATTATAATCTAAACCACTTTGTTAGTTCAAAGTGGTTTTTTTCTTATAGAAAAAAGCAGATAAACAGATATAAAACTATAGCATCGACTTTATCATTTATGCTCAACTATTTTACGTAATTTAAAGATTATTAACTAATTCACTTTAATTGCAATCAGATAATTCTGTTATAAAAATAATCTTTAAAGATCTTAACTTCACAAAAGCTGAAATAAAGATTATTGAATCACATTTTCATAAAATCAATGTAAAAAAAGGAACTATTCTTCTTAATGCAGGTGATCTAGTTGATGTACAATATTATATTCTAGATGGCTGTTTAAGAACTTTTCATATGGATTCTCAAGGCAAAGAACACACCATTCAATTTGGTATTAAAGATTGGTGGGTAAGTGATTTTACAGCATTGCTTGATTCAGATGAGGCAATTTTAACCATTGAAGCTATTCAAGATTCCACGCTTTATAAAATTTCTAAACAGGATATGAATTATTTATATTCTAAAATCCCAAAAATAGATAGTTTCTTTAGATTAAAATTAGAACGTTCATTTGCTGCTTTTCAAAAAAGAATTCTATCATATTTATCTCAAAGTGCAGCAGAACGCTACTTAAATTTTATAAAAACGTATCCTAATATTGAAAAGAGTGTAAAAAACTATCACATAGCGTCTTACTTAGGCATGACGACTGAAAGCCTAAGCAGAATTAGAAAAGAATTATAATTTTTTTACATTTATTACCATACATCAATTTTTTTATTCAATTTAAATTTTATTTTTGTGCCCCTAACAAGGTAGAATATTCCTTATTTTCCCTAAGATTAATAGCTGAAAAGCGCAGGTTTATTTAACCTGCGCTTTTTTATTTATATTAGCTCATGGAAGAAATTAAAATACTATTTTTTGTTATTGGTACTTTTTTTGGAATTCACCAAAGTAACATTATCGCAGAAAAAGCAACAATAACAATAGATCCTGAAGCTAAAACCATTACTGTTTTACAAGAGAATTTAATTTCAATTATTCAGAATGAAAGCGACAGTTTAAAAGTGAAGAGTGAATTAAAAAACATCACCCAACCCAACTATCCTTGGAGTTCAGAATTCGCAAATTATTCAAAAAAAGAGAAATACTTCTTTATTTCTGAAGACACACAAACTCTTAACTTAAAACTGACTCTAACTTACACAACTGCTAATGATTTAAAAGCTTTTGGAATTAATAAAAATAATGATGGTAAGTTCTCTATGACCAACTTTCCTAAGGCTCATACCAAGTCTACAGATGGTGCATTAGGCGAACGTTATTGGAATTTTGAAGCCAACAAACCTTTCACTTTTACTGAAGAACCTTTAACTCAAATGCCTGAGAAATACCAAAAGTTCCAAATGAATTTGTTGCCATTTTGGAAAACTTTAAAGCAATAAATAGAGTTAAAGCTAGAGAATATTACAATAAAAAAGACCATCGAAAGATGGTCTTTTTTATTGTACATGTGCTAATAATTTACAATGTAAATACCAGAAACCATTCCGCTTATATCCGTATTATTTATACTATTTCATAAAGTAAGTTGCTACTGCTCCACTTTATCTGTTACAGAAACTATCTGAACATCTATTCTACTTATAATTAATTCATCAATTGCAATATCTAAAAATGCTAATACGTATTTACAAAAATTAGGCCTTTACAAAAACCTTTTATCTCAGAGTTGTTGTAACTAAAATTAAATTGAAACGTCATATATACATATCAAGATAAAAAGCTAATAGATTATAAATCAAGACATTCTATAATTTTATTATCTTTAACACAATACCAACCAAAAAAACAAACTAAAACATGGAGTTACAAATCAAGAATTTGAGCAAGACGTATTCAAATGGAGTACAAGCTTTAAAAGATGTTACACTAACTATTCCACAAGGTATGTTTGGGCTATTAGGTCCAAATGGTGCAGGAAAATCATCATTAATGAGAACTCTAGCCACTCTACAGCAAGCAGACTCTGGTTCTGTTATGCTAGACGATATTGACGTTTTAAACGACAAGTCTAAAGTCCGAAAAATTCTAGGTTATTTACCACAAGAGTTTGGAGTATATCCCAAAGTAAGTTCATACAACATGTTAAATCATATTGCGTCTTTAAAAGGTGTTTCTAATAAAGGAGAACGAAAAGACTTAGTAGAATCTTTACTCAATAAAACAAATTTATGGCACGTAAGAAATAAAAGTTTAGGTACCTATTCTGGTGGAATGAAACAGCGTTTTGGAATAGCTCAAGCATTAATTGGTGATCCAAGACTTATTATTGTTGATGAACCAACAGCTGGTTTAGATCCTGCTGAACGGGTGCGCTTTCATAATTTGTTAAGTGAAATTGGTGAAAATACCATCGTTATTTTATCTACACATATTGTTGAAGATATTTCTAACTTATGCAATAATATGGCCATTATCTGTTTAGGCGAAGTGGTTGCTAAAGGCAATCCTAGTGTTTTAACTGAAGCTGTAAAAGGTAGAGTTTGGAAAAAAGCCATTGAAAAAGTAGAGCTAGAAAAGTATCAGAATAACATGCAAGTTATTTCTACGCATCTTAAAGCCGGACAAACAATAATTCATGTTTTAAGTGATAATCAACCAGACGCTTCTTTTGATGCTAGTACTGCGAATTTAGAAGACGTTTATTTTGCTGAAATTACATCTCGTATGGAAACTGTTTCTGCATAATTGTTAATTAATCAACTTAAAATCATTCAATTATGTTTAAAGAAATCTTTCTATTCGAAATAAATTACAGATTTAAGCGTCCTGCAACTTGGGCGTATTTTGGAATCCTTGTAATTTTTGGCCTTATTGTTTCCATCGGAGGAAACGGACCTGCCTCAGAAAAAGTGTTTGTAAACTCGCCTGTGGCCATAGCAACCATGCTTTCTACTATAAGTATTTTTGGTATTATGCTCTCTAGTGCCATTATGGGTGTTCCTGTTTATAGAGATATAGAACATAAAACTGAAAATTACTATTTCTCATTTCCTGTTACTGAAAAAGGCTATTTATTAGGACGCTTTTTAGGGTCTATGTCAGTCTTACTTTTAGTAAGTTTAGGATTGCATTTAGGTTTAATTATAGGATTTGCTATAGGCCCTTTTGCTGGCTATGTAGAACCCGATCGTTTTACGGATTTTAATTTTTGGCATTATTTACAACCAACATTAACCTTGTACTGGACTAATTTTTTCTTTGCAGGCTGTATCTTTTTTGCGTTAGTAAGTCTTACCAAAAAAGTAATGTTAGCTTATGCTGGTGGTGCCATTCTTTTTATCACTTATTTAATTACACTAACCTTAACTCAAGACCTTGAAAATACCGATTTAGTAAGTCTATTAGATCCTTTTGGATTAGGTACATACAGTAATGTTATCAGGTATTGGACTCCCGAAGAACAAAATTCTTTAACCGTCCCATTTAGCGGAATGCTAGTATGGAACCGCTTAATATGGGTTGGGATTGGATTACTTGCACTTCTCTATACGTTATTTAAATTCGATTTTATAAAATTCTTAAACAAGAACTATACTTCTAAAAAGAAAGACGACAATTTAGATATGCCAAAGGCATCAGCTGCGTTAACTAAAATTCCAAGCGTATCACAAGTCTTTTCAAATAGCTTAAACCTAAAATTATTATTTGGTTTGGCTTATATGGAATTTAAAAATATTATTAGAGATAACTTCTTTAAAGCGATACTTATAGCTGCTGTATTATTCCTGTTTTTCGATGCTTGGTTTGGCTTTCCTATATACGGAACTCCGTCATTACCTCTCACCTACTACATGCTAGAGGTCAAAGATTTTACCTATATCATACTTATATTTATTCTTATTGTATTTATGACTGGCGAAGTATTGCATCGCGAACGTAATGTTAATTACGATCAAATCTTTGGATCCTTACCGTTACCAAATAGAATTGTATATGGTTCTAAGTTTTTGGCACTTGTTATGGTAAGTTTCGTCTTAGTAAATATGATTTTGGTTAGTGGTGTTTTAAATCAAATTATTAAAGGTTATTTTAATTTTGAATTTGATAAATACTTCACTGATTTATACCTTATTGAATTCCCAAAGTATATCATCTTTATCATGTTAGCCTTTTTTGTACATTCTTTAGTTACAAAAAAGTTTATGGGACACGTGATTGCCATCGCTATCTGGGTGTTACTTTTTGGATTAAACAGTTTAGCCGATGTAAATAACAACTTATACTTGTACAGTTACGCTCCAAGTTATACCATTTCAGATATGAACGGATTCGGTCATTTCGGAGAAGCACTATTATGGTTTAGAACCTATTGGTTAGCTTGTGGAGGAGTACTAACAGTAATTGGCTATTTATTTTGGAAACGTGGTACAGATTCTGGTCGAAAAGCAAGATGGCAACTCGCTAAAGAACGCTTAAATATTAGAACTATCGGAACGCTTATCATTTTATTAGCTGTATTTATTGGCTCTGGTGCATTTATAAATTATAACACCAAAACAATCAATAATTATAGATCTGTAGAAGCTAGTACCATAGGTTCTGCAGATTACGAAAAGCAACTTGGTAAATATGATAAAATAGCACAACCTAAGGTCATAGATGTTAAGGTTTTTGCCGATTTAGTACCCGAAGAGCGTTCAGCCACCATTAAGACTAATTATGTTATGGTGAATAAAACAAATGAAGTTATAGATTCATTACATCTTAATTGGGGAGCGGAAGGCTTGTTAAAAAAGGAAATAAAAACGTTTACTCTAGATGGCAAATCACCAAAATTGGGTAAACGCTATGATGATTATGGTTACGAAATTTATGCCTTTGATAAACCAATGCAACCCAATGACACTATTACCTTAGAATTAGAAGTTGCTGCATCCTATAAAGGATTTCCTAATGAAGGAACAGGTTCTGATATCGTTTATAATGGAACTTTTTTAAACAACAATTTCTTTCCTTCGTTTGGTTATAACTCACAAAGTGAATTAACAAGTGATCAAGATCGAAAAAAGTATAATCTACCAATAAAAGATTATCAACAACCAGTACAAACAGATCCTTGGGGAACCAGTAATTTCCTATTTAATGACGATGCAGATTATGTCACTTTCGAAGGAACTGTGAGTACTGCACCTAATCAAATTGCAATAATGCCAGGTCAATTACAAAAAGAATGGGAAGAAAATGGACGTAAATATTACCACTATAAAATGAGTGGAGAACTCGATTTTTTCTATAATATTTCTTCAGCTGAATATGAAGTACATCGAGAAGTTTGGACAGGTAAATCTGGAGAAAAAGTGAATATTGAAATTTTCCATCATCCAACACATACCTATAATCTTGATCGTTTTGTAAAAGGAGTAAAACATTCTATGGATTATTTTTCTGAAAATTATGGACCATACCAATACCGCCAAATGCGCATCTTAGAGTTTCCAAGATACTCAACATTTGCACAGTCATTTCCTAATACAGTGCCTTTTGCAGAGAGTTTTGGTTGGGTGGGTGATTTTAGTGACCCTAACGATTTAGACTATGTGTATACTGTGACTGCTCATGAAGTTGCTCACCAGTGGTGGGGACATCAAATTAGTCCTTCTGCAACTCGTGGTGCAAATCAAATTTCAGAATCTATGGCTGAGTATTCATCACTAATGGTAATGAAAAAAGAATATGGAGTCGATGCAATGCAAAAATTCTTAAAAGAAGAATTAGACCTCTACTTAAGGGGTAGAGCTAACGAAAGTAAATTTGAAAAAACACTTTTAGACAATGATAATCAGACTTATGTTTGGTATAGAAAAGGTGGCTTAATTTTATATGGTCTTCAAGATTTAATTGGTGAGGACAATTTAAATAGAGGTTTTAAAGCTTATACCGAAGCTGCTAAATTTAGACAAAACGCTCCATTTACAACAACTACAGAATGGTACAATTATATGAAATCTGTAACACCAGATTCTTTAAAATATTATTTAGAAGATAGTTTTGAAAACATAACCTTATACTCTAATAAAGTTACCGAAGCCACTTATAAAAAACTAGCTGACAATAAATATGAAGTAACATTTAGTGTAGAAAGTAGCAAGAATTATTTTGACGGCACAGGTAAGTTACTAAAAGAAGGAACCAAAGCCAATTTATTAGAAATTGCCGTTTTTGATAATGACATTGAAAATGCTCAAGGTATGACAATTAAATCTCCGCTAATGATAGAGCGGGTATGGGTAAAGCCAGGAAAATCCTCTTATACTTATATTACAAACAAATTACCAATAAAAGCAGGTATCGATCCTTACAACAAAATGATAGACCGAATTCCTGATGATAATTTAATTTCTATAGAAGAGCTAACAGATTAAATAGTATAAATACAATACATTTTTAAAAACCACTTTAGATAATCTAAGGTGTTTTTTTTATTTTTATAGAATGAAAATCATCTCAACCAATATTGCGCAACCAACAACTATTATTTGGCAAGGAAAAGAAGTTACCACTGGCATTTATAAAAAGCCAACTGACGTCCCTATATATTTAGGAAAAGAAGCCGTAAGAGGTGATGAAGTTTCAGATAGAAAAGTGCATGGTGGAGAATTTAAAGCCTGTTATTTATTCTCGGCCAACCACTATCCTCATTGGCAAGCGCTATATCCTAATTTAGATTGGACTTATGGTATGCTTGGAGAAAACATAACTATTGAAGGATTAGACGAAAAACAACTCTACATTGGTGATATTTATAAACTAGGAAACGCTTTAGTGCAAATTACCCAACCCAGAGAACCTTGTTTTAAATTTGCTTATAAATTTGAAAACAAAGACGTTTTACAACAATTTATAGACCATGGCCATTCTGGCACATATGTTAGAGTTTTAGGGGAAGGCAATGTAAAAACGGGAGATACATTTAAATTGATAGAACACGCAAAAGATAGTGTCTCTATTTTTCATTTTTTCGAATTATTATATGCTGAAGATAAAAACAAAACTCATATAAAATTACTACTTCATAATGATGCGTTACCGCTACGCATAAGAAAACGCTTGAACTTTTTTCTACGTTAAATCATTCAAAATCGCATCCCATTTACTCATCGGATTTTTTTGAAAAAAGCTACAGATTATAGATTTTCTCATACTGCACAAAAAATATACAAACACTTAAAATACAGATTATTAATAAATAATCTAACTTTTACGAAAACGTTATCGTAACTCTTTTATATATTTGAAAAATATTACAAGAATATCGTTAACTAAAATTCAATTCAACAATTTCTACATAACCAATAAATCATGAAAATTAAAAAAATTCTTGTTGCCAACCGAAGTGAAATTGCTATTAGAGTTCTGAGAGCTTGTGCAGAACTTAACATTTCTACTGTTGCCATTTACACCTATGAAGATCGTTATTCGCAGCATAGAAATAAAGCTGATGAATCGTATCAAATTGGTGAAGATAATGACCCTCTAAAACCTTATTTAGATATTGAAGAAATTGTGGCTTTAGCAAAAGAAAAAAATGTAGATGCCATACATCCTGGTTACGGTTTCTTATCTGAAAATTCAGAATTTGCGAGACGTTGTGCAGAGAATGATATTATTTTTATTGGTCCAGACCCAGAAGTTATGGATGCTTTAGGAGATAAAATTACAGCTAAAAAGATCGCAGTAAAATGTAATGTTCCTATAATTAAAAGTAACAAAAAAAGCCTTACATCATTAAAAATTGCTGTTTCTGAAGCTAATACTATTGGCTATCCATTAATGTTAAAAGCGGCATCTGGAGGTGGTGGACGTGGTATGCGTGTGGTTAGAAATGATAAAGATTTAGAACAAAATTTTGATTCGGCTAAAAATGAAGCTTTAAACGCTTTTGGTGATGATACCATGTTTTTAGAAAAGTACGTCGAAAACCCAAAACACATTGAAGTACAAATTGTTGCCGACAGACATGGCAATATTAGACATTTATATGAGCGTGATTGTTCTGTACAACGTCGCCATCAAAAAGTTGTTGAAGTTGCACCATCTTATAATGTATCTGACAAAGTAAAAGAAGCCCTATATAATTATGCTATTGCTATCACTTCTGAAGTGAATTATAACAATATCGGAACCGTTGAGTTTTTAGTAGATCAACAAGATAACATCTACTTTATTGAAGTCAATCCACGTATTCAAGTAGAGCATACGGTAACAGAAATGGTGACTGGAATTGACTTGGTAAAAACACAAATTTTTATTGCTGGTGGTTATAAATTATCTGATCAACAAATAAAAATATACGAACAAGACTCTATAAAAACCTACGGATTTGCGCTACAATGTAGATTAACAACTGAAGATCCTGAAAATAATTTCACACCAGATTACGGAAACATCACAACTTACCGAAGTGCATCAGGAATGGGTATTCGTTTAGATGCTGGTAGTATTTATCAAGGTTATAATGTGAGTCCGTTTTTTGATTCTATGCTTGTAAAAGTATCTGCTCACGGCAGAACATTAGATGGAGCCGTTAGAAAAATGACACGAGCCTTAAAAGAATTTAGAATAAGAGGTGTAAAAACTAACATTCATTTTCTTCAAAATGTCATTAAACATGAAACCTTTAGAGACGGAAAAGTAACGGTTAATTTTATTGAAAACACTCCTGCCCTATTCGAAATAAAATTACCACAAGACCGAACATCTAAAGCGGTTAACTTTCTAGCTGAAGTTATTGTTAATGGAAATTCAGATGTTAAAAATATTGATGCCACTAAAATATTTAGAAACGCTAAAGTCCCAAAATATAACCGTTCTGATGCGTATCCTAAGGGCACTAAAGATTTACTAACCGAACTTGGTCCTGAAGCCTTTTGCCAATGGCTAAAGGAAGACAAAAAGATACATTACACTGATACTACTATGCGAGATGCACATCAGTCACTGTTGGCAACGCGTATGCGAAGCTACGACATGTTAAAAGTCGCAGAAAGTTTTGCAAAAAACCATTCTAACACCTTTAGTATGGAAGTTTGGGGAGGAGCAACTTTTGATGTTTGCTTACGCTTTCTACACGAAAGTCCTTGGACACGATTAAGAGAATTACGCAAAGCTGTGCCAAACATTCTATTTCAAATGTTATTGCGTGGCTCTAATGCTGTGGGTTACAAAGCGTATCCGGATAATTTGATTGAAAAATTTGTTGAGAAATCTTGGGAAAATGGTGTTGATATTTTTAGAATTTTTGATTCTCTAAATTGGGTTAAAGCTATGGAGCCAAGTATTAACTATGTACGCAACAAAACTGGAGGTATTGCTCAAGCTGCTATTAGTTACACTGGTGACATATTAGATCCTAAGCAAACCAAATACAATCTAAAATACTATACACAACTTGCCAAAGATTTAGAGAATGCAGGAGCGCATATGATAGCTATAAAAGATATGGCAGGTTTATTAAAACCTTATGCTGCTACAGAATTGGTTTCTGCACTTAAGGACACCGTAAATATTCCTATTCATTTACACACACATGACACCTCTTCATTACAAACTACAACCTATTTAAAAGCTATTGAAGCTGGAGTTGATGTTGTAGATGTTGCACTTGGAGGCCTTTCTGGGCTTACATCACAACCCAATTTTAACTCTGTTATTGAAATGATGAAAGGACAAGAGCGTGCACACGATTTTAATATGAATTCATTAAATCAATTTTCAAACTTCTGGGAAGACACACGCGAAATGTATTACCCTTTTGAATCGGGTTTAAAAGCAGGAACTGCAGAAGTCTATCAGCATGAAATTCCAGGAGGTCAATATTCAAATTTAAGACCTCAAGCCATTGCTTTAGGTTTAGGAGACCGTTTTGATGATGTAAAGAAAATGTATGCGCAAGTCAATACTATGTTTGGTAACTTAATTAAAGTTACTCCAAGCTCTAAAGTCGTTGGTGACATGGCTATTTTTATGGTGACCAATAATTTAACTCCTGAAGATGTAATGGAACGTGGTGAAACGATTTCGTTTCCAGAATCGGTAATCAATTTCTTTAAAGGGGATTTAGGACAACCAACAGGAGGCTTTCCTAAAAAACTTCAAAAAATTATATTAAAAAATAAAGAACCTTATACAGACCGACCAAACGCGCACTTAAAACCTGTTGATTTCACTAAAGAATTTGCGGCTTTTAAAAAGAAATTTCAGCAAGGCTTTACAAGAGCTATTGAAATGGAAGATTTTCTTTCTTATATGTTATATCCAAAAGTATTTGAAAAAGCACACGAAAACTATAAACTATACGGAAATATAGCACTTATACCAACTAAAGATTTCTTTTTTGGTATGAAACTTCAAGAAGAAACCAACATTACGCTTGAACCAGGAAAAACGATTATTGTAAAATTACTTTCGGTAAGTATCCCTAATGACGAAGGTATAAGAACTGTATTCTTTAAAGTAAATGGTGAAAACCGTTTTGTTGAAATTTTTGATACATCTCTAAACATTAAAAAAGTTGAAAATATAAAAATTGATTCTGAAGACGCTAACCAAATTGGAGCACCTTTACAAGGCTCATTATACAAGGTTTTAGTAAAAAAAGGAACGACTGTCAAAGAAAACGATCCACTATTTGTAATTGAAGCCATGAAAATGGAAACCACAGTAACAGCACACAAAGCTGGTAAAATAAAATCGGTGACTTTAGCTGAAGGTAGTATGGTGAAACAAAATGATTTGGTAGTTACTATGGAATAATTTTTAAGGACAAAATATTAAAGATTTTATAGTGCCCGTTTTATTTTGTAGGATTATAGCTTATTTTGTTGTGTTAATTCGTGAAATTTACTTCGAAATATCTAATAGGGATAGTAATGTTACTACTCATAGTATTGATAGGTTTTAATAGTTATTAACCAATTAGTTTTACATTACCTTTGCCTCATTAAATTTTTAAGCATTGGAAAAGAAAAAACCGCATCCTCAAATAAAATCAGAACTTCACCCAAGAAGTCAACATAGATCACGATATAATTTTGATGCGCTTATAAAAAGTTCGCCAGAGTTAGGTACTTATGTGGCACCAAATAAATATGGAGATGATTCTATCGATTTTTTTAATCCAAAAGCTGTAAAGGCTTTAAATAAGGCTTTATTAATTCATCATTATGGATTAGATTATTGGGATATTCCTGAGCATTATTTGTGTCCTCCAATTCCTGGTCGTGCAGATTACATTCATAACATTGCAGATCTATTAAAAGGAGATGGTACTGTTATTCCTAAGGGCAATCATATTAAAGGCTTAGATATTGGAGTTGGTGCCAATTGTATTTACCCAGTTATTGGTCAGCATGAATATGGTTGGTCTTTTATTGGCAGTGATACTGATGAAACAGCTATAAAATCTGCAAAAAACATAGAGCAAAAAAATTATAAGTTAAGATCAACTCTAGAAATTAGACGCCAAGAGATTGCAAACAACTTTTTTTATGGGATTTTAAAACCCGAAGAAAAGGTTGATTTCACCATTTGTAATCCACCGTTTCATGCCTCTGCAGAAGAAGCTCAAAAAGCAAGTTTAAAGAAACAGAAAAATCTAAAAGGCAAAAGACCTAATAAAGCGCTTTTAAATTTTGGTGGACAGCAAAACGAATTATGGACCAAAGGTGGTGAAGCACGTTTTGTAAAAGACATGATTTACGAAAGCAAGCATTTTGGACAACAATGCTTTTGGTTTACAAGTTTAATTTCGAAAGAAGTAACTCTAAAACCAACTTATAAAGTTTTAGACAAAGTTAATGCCACTGCTGTAAAAACTATTGAAATGGGACAAGGTCATAAAATCAGTAGATTTATCGCTTGGACGTTTTTAACAGAGCAAGAACAAAACGATTGGATAAAAGAACGTTGGTAATCAAAATCACGCCAACTAACTAAAAGATAATTTTAAAGATGGAATTAACTAATATTCTACCTTTGTAAAAAATACAAAACACATGTCATTTAAAGACTTACATCTTATAAAACCCTTACTAAAAGCTGTTGAAGCTTCTGGTTACGCAGAACCTACTTTGGTACAACAACGTTCTATTCCGCTTGTATTAGAAGGCAAAGATGTTATTGTATCTGCACAAACTGGTACTGGTAAAACGGCAGCATTTGCGTTACCTATTTTGCAAAAACTTTACGATAAGCAAGATGCACCAAAGAAAGGCAAAAAAATAAGAGCTTTAATTGTAAGCCCAACAAGAGAATTAGCCGTACAGATTCAGCAGAATTTTAAAACCTATGCAGAGTTTACAAATTTAACGTCTTTAGTGGTTTTTGGAGGCACTTCTATTGAACCACAAATTGATGTGCTAAAAAAAGGAGTTGATATTTTAGTTGCTACTCCTGGTAGACTTCTCGATTTACACAAACAAGATTATATAAATCTAGATTATATTGAAACTCTAGTCCTAGATGAAGCCGATTTAATGCTAGACATGGGTTTCATTGATGACATAAAAAAGATTGAACGTCTTTGCCCAAAAGAGAAACAAAGCTTATTATTCTCTGCAACGATTCCTTTTAAAATTGAAGATTTAGCTAATACTATACTTAAAGATCCTGAACGCATAGACGTTACTCCAACAAAATCTGTGGCTAAAGACGTAAGCCAAATGTTGTATTACGTACCTAAGCAAAGTAAAATTGAATTGTGTCTACATTTATTAAGAAACACCATTGAAGGTAACGTTCTTATTTTTAGACGTACCAAATACGGAGTAGATAAACTTGAAGAAACACTTTTAAAGAATGGCTTTTCTGTAAATAGTATACATGGAGACAAGCCTCAAAGTGAACGTCAAACCGCGCTTAATAAATTTAAAAACGGTTATGTAAAAGTTTTAATTGCAACAGACGTTGCTGCTCGTGGTATTGACATTAACGAATTAGATAACGTTTTAAATTTTGATATGCCAAATGTACCGGAAACTTACGTTCATAGAATAGGAAGAACAGGTAGAGCTGGTAAAACAGGTAAAGCATATGCTATGTGTTCTGCTGATGAAAAAAATTATGTAAAAACGATTCAGAATGCTATAAATGTTCAAATTCCAGTTGAAACAGAGCATCCTTATCCTTTAGATCCAAAAGCCAAACCTATTGTGCATAAAAAGCAAGGTAGCAAATATAAAAAAGGACGTAAAAGTGAAGCTTCTAAGAAGAAGAAAAAACGATGGTATTAGAATAGCTGTTGGCTGTTGGCTGTTGGCTGTTGGCTGTTGGCAAAAAAATAAAAAGCACTTAGTGAACTTAAGTGCTTTTTGTTTTTTTTAAATCTTAATTTTACTCGCCTAAGTCAATAAAGTCGCTACCAAATCTAATAATACCATGCGCTGTATTAATCTGAATTTTATTTGGATTTGACTCCTCTCCTATTACCATCATTTTTGAAAGCTCATTTTTACGGCTTGGAGGAATTTCTGTAATTATATTTCCATAATAATGGACAGTATCATTTCCATACGTTTCTATATAATAATCCATATTCTCTGGATAGAAAAGGTTGATTTCAGAATATTCCGTATCCATTTGAAAACTTTTAAAATCTTGTGAGAAATTATGAAGCCAAAATTTCCCGTTAAAATCTACTATTTTTACATGCTGTCCTATTTCTCCAATCTTTGTTGTTGAGAATTCACCATCAATAGTCAAATTCCGCACCTCAGCTATTTGAACTTCATCTACATGATTAAATTTATAAGCTCCACCATTTAAAGTATTGCTTCTAAAACTACCATTAACAATATCAAGATTATTTAAGGGATTCTGTATGCTTTGGAATTTCAAACTCGTATTTCTTGCATTTACATTTAGTTGACTTTCTAAATCGAGTTTAAATGTCATGTTAGAATTTACAGCCATAAGTCTTAAATTTAAATGAGAAGGTATTTTTATTGTGAATTTAGTTCTTAAGATTTTTACGTTTTTAGAATTTATTTTTCTTTTTTCTCCTTTATCATCAACCTCTCTTAAATTCTTTAAATACTCTTTTAAACTTTTCCCTCTAGAGCTACTATTAATATCTAAAAAATATTGCTTTGATTTTCTAAACTGTCTTGTTGTTGGTTCTTTAAAATTAATATAATCACCTTCAAAGGTAATTCCATAAAGTGTTTCAAAAGAATAAGTGACATCACTAGATATATTACTCCCCTTACTTTTAAACTCTAATTTATCATTTACAATTTGTGATTCGGGCTCAACTGCTTCTAAAATTTTATCAATTTCTTTATTTGAATAGTTTTCAAATTCAATCGTATAATCAAAATAGACTTTATTGTCCTCAGATGCTTCGATAACTACATAAGTTCCTTCTAAATCTAAAACTAAGTTTTTTAGGTTTGTAGCATCAAAGCTTTCTTTGTAAATGTCTTTAATTTGAGATTGAACTTGCAATGATGTGATGAGCATCAATGCAAAAATTTTAAATGGTGTTTTCATGGTGTTCGTTTTTTTGATTTAATATTTTGATGTGTTTCTGAATGTCTTTTAGAATTTGAAGTCGCGTTTGAAGATTAGCAACTAATGCTTCAATGATTAAAATGTTATTAGAATCTGATTTAAACTGCATTGAAATATCTTGATAATCTAAATCTAACTCCTTCAGCTTTTTTCTAAAGCGTTCTACTAAAATGTCGTCGTTTGCAATAGCAATAAAACTTTGCCACTCTTCTTCAATACTTGCCATATACTGAGCTTCAACAGCTTCTACTTGTGCTATAATTGGAGACACCTTTACCGCTTTTGGTTGATTGTAATACACACTAAAACCAATCGTTAACGCAATTAATAATACTGCTACAATTTTTAACCAAGAAAATGATGGTTCTTTCTTAGACTGCTTTCTTAGCTTTTCTAAAAATTCAGTGCTATGATCTTCTGGAAGCGTTTTCAATTCGTCTTCCTCTTTAAATAGGTTTCTAATATCTTGCTTCATTATACTTTTGTTTTAATAGGTCTTGTAATTTTAATTTGCCACGTCTTAAATGTGTGCGTGAAGTTTTTACAGGAATCTCCAAGATGTCTGAAATCTCTTCGTGGTCATAGCCCTCTAATAGATAAAGCTTTACTACAACTCTATGTTTTTCACTTATCTGCTCAATGGCAAATAAAATCTCTTGCTTCGTAATGGAGATATCAAAGTGCCAATCGTCTTCATTTGAAATCTGTAATTCTGACACCTCAACTGCTGCAAACTCTAATTTATTTTTCTTTAAAATATCTAAACACTGGTTAATGATAATACGTTTTAACCAAGCTCCAAAAGTGGCTTCTGGTTTATAAGCTTCAATATGTCTAAATGCTTTTAGAAAGCCTTCTTGCATTGCATCTTTTGCATCTTCTTCACTTAGATATCGACAAGCAACGGTATACATAGCTCGACTATACTTATCATAAACTTGCATTTGAGCAACCTGATTTCCTTTTTTGCAAAGTTCTATAAGCTGATGATCTAATTTCTGCATTGGGTTGGTTAGCGGTTTCTATTCTTAAAAACGACGGAAAAAGTAAAAGGTTTCAAAATATGATAAAAAAGATTGGTTTTAATTGAATATGTCTAATTTTAACCTGAATTTCAATCCACCCAATAAAAGATGAGTGAAGATTACAATAAACCTGCGTTTAAAAAATTATTAGATCGATTACAAGAAGAAAGCTGGCAATTAGAATTACTAATATCTGGTTTTGCAATTTTTGGGTTATTCTCAGCATATCCTGCTTTAGAGATAAAAATGGCTTATCATCAAGCACAAAGCGATAATAATCTTTTTTTTATGTTGATTTTGCTCGTTGCGCTTTCTGCCTGTTCCATATTAATTTTTAACTTACTTCTACATGTGCTTTTAAGAGGCCTATGGATTGGTGCTTTAGGTTTGCGTTATGTTTCTGGCGACATTGATTATGATACCTTAAATTACAGTACACGATTCCACAATTATTTAAAAAATAAAGTTGGCTCTTTTGATAAATACATTGCGAGATTAGAGAATTACTGTAGCATCATTTTTGCCATTACATTTTTACTTATTTTTTATGTGATCTCTCTGGTTCTAATCGTTGGTGTAATTGCTGTAATAATTACAGTATTTTTAAATGATCATTCATATAAGGATGTTTCAACATATTTTGGCATCGCCCTTTTAATATTTGTAGTTGTTGGTATGTTACTTACTTTTATAGACTTTATTACACTAGGTTTTTTAAAAAAGAAAAAATGGATTAGTAAAGCGTATTTTCCCTTTTACTGGTGTTTTAGCATTATTACACTTTCTTTTTTATACCGACCACTGATCTATAATTTTCTTGATAACAAATTTGGAAAACGCTTAAGTTTATTTTTAGTTCCTGTCTATGTTTCATTGATATGGATGACTTCTTTATACTACAATCAGTCGAACTATTTTAATTTTATTGAATCTTCAGGAAATCATGTAGCGAATTCAATGAATTATGAAGACATGCTTGTTAATGATTCTGACTTTATAAGTAGTATTGCTATTAATAGTAAAGTTATAAGTGATCCATTCATTAAAGTATTTATTGTTTTTGATAAATTTATAGAAGATGAAATTTATCTATTTAATCCGAGTTTAAAACCTGAAGAAGACACTAGAGGCATTACATCAGAAATAAGTTCCATAAATGTAGGCTCCATTGATAGCAAATTAAAAAGAGACTACTTAGACACATTTAATTCGCTTTATTCCGTTGAAATAGATTCTACAGTATATAAAACCAATTTTGTACTTGGTAAAACCATAAAAAAACAAAATGGGTTTGAAACTTATATTGGTATAAAGAACCTAGATGAAGGTAAACATATGATACATGTAAAACGAAAAGAAATAAAAGAATCGGATACCATATCAAAAATTGAAGCTTCTATACCATTTTGGTATTATCCAAATTAGTAAACAACAAAAAAAAACGCCTCATATTGAGGCGTTTTTTTATGCGTATAAATAATGTATCTTTAAAATCTATAAGCTTAACCATGCAGAAATTTTTATTTATTCTATTATGTATTGGGCAAATTACTTTGGCTCAAACAACAATAAAAGACAGTATTACATCTTACCCTGTAAGTTACGCAACCATTTCTTTTGGCAATGGCAACGGACTTTTTGCAGATGATGAAGGGCATTTTGTTTTTACAAAAAAATTATATCCAGATATAGATTCACTTTTTATATCCGCTTTAGGGTTTAAAGATTTAAATATAGCGACTAAAAACTTGCCTGCTCAATTGTTAATGCAACCACAAGCCCAACAATTAGATGCCGTAATTATTGCTAATAAAATAGACCGAAAATTTAAAGAAGAAAAGCTAAAACCATCTTTAGATGATGACTATTACAACTGCTGGCTTCCAACAATTGAATCGGAGATTGCGGTTTATTTCTCTAAAACTACAACCAAGGATCAGAAATTAACTAGCGTATTATTCCCTATTGCCTTAGAATCTAAAGATTGGAATAAACGTGAACGCAAGAATAGTGAAAAGAAGAAATTTTCTACATTGTTTAAGGTGAAATTCTATCAGAATAATGATGGATTACCTGGCAAAGTATTAACCTATGAAACTATTGTCTTTAGAGCAACTGAAAAAGATGGTGATGCGCATGTATTAAATGTAGATGACTTTGATATTTACATTCCAGAAAACGGTTTCTTCGTTTCTCTACAAGTATTAGGCTACACTAACAAAGCGGGCAAACTATTACCAAATAAAAAATACAAAGAACTTGTTTCTAAAAATGGTAGCGTGGTTAAAATACCAACCAACTTCAGACCCTTATTGCCTTTTACTGATGAAGTAGAAAACAAAAACACCTACATAAAACGTGTGTTTATTAATGGAAATAATTGGGTGAAATTTGAAAAAGGAAATGGGTTACAGTCAAGCTTACTAAAAAGAGACTTGTATAATTATGGTATTGGCATAACCTATAAAACTTTTAAAGGTGAATGAACCTTTAGGTCTTTACGCCATGGCTGCTTTATACATTATTGCAGGTATAATGCATTTTATTAAGCCAAAAATGTATATGCGTATTATGCCAACTTATCTACCAAATCATAGAGCTTTAGTGTATCTGAGTGGTATTGTAGAAGTTCTTTTAGGTCTTGGATTATGCATCCCTCAATTAAGAGTGATCTCAATTTGTGGCATTATTACTATGCTTTCTGTCTTTTTACTCGTTCATTTTTATATGCTCTCTGGAGAAAAAGCGTCTGTCGGAATACCGAAATGGATATTAATTTTACGTATACCACTTCAGTTTATTTTAATGTATTGGGCTTGGTTTTATTTGTGATATTTACTCTACATCAAAATCAAAATAAGTCTTAGGAAATGGCTCCCAACGTAATGTAAAATGCCACCATTCTTTTGGGTAATTTCTAAAATTATGTTTTAACATTACAGTTTGCAATAACTGTCTATTTTTCTTTTGTTGTTCCGTTAAATCATCATGAGCAACCCAAGAAGATTCACCAAAAAAATCGTAAGGACTACCCATATCTAAAGGCTCTCCAGTTTCACCATCTGTTATAGTCAAATCTATGGTGCTTCCTCTACTGTGACCAGAACGCGACGCTATATAACCAGCCTTAAACAAATTTCGTTTGTTCACTTCAGGATAAAATTGCTGTTTATTAATAGTGTCATTTAAATCTTTTGCCCAACGCATAAAATGATTTACAGCAGGTTGTGGTCTGTAACCATCATAAACTTTTAAACATAGGTTTTGAGATTGTAATTCGTTTTGAACCAATTTTAGCTTTTCTGCTGTTTCTTTAGTTAATATTAAGCGATTAGCTTTATAGCCATCAATGGTATCACCAACAAAATTGTTTTGAGAAAAATAACGTAATTCCACATCCAAATCCGGAATTACAGATTTGACATACACAAAACCATCAGGTAAAGTATGTTTTTGTTGAAATCCCAACGTAAGAAAGAGAAAGCTTCCTATATATAAGAGTGTTTTATAATTCATATCAAACACTAAATTACAGAAAAAATAGAATTACAACTGGTTTTATAAAAAGAATCAAATTAATAAACCCCTTAAAACACAAAAAATAGTGAAATAAAATTACTTATAGTTTAAAATAAAGCGAATGGTAGAAGTTATAAAAACAAAAAACCGAGATCCCTCAATCTCGGTTTTCGTTTATTTGCTTTTATATGCTGGTAGATTTAGGGTCTCTAATTAAACACAACATAAGGCAAATATTAATTAATTAATCCATTGAACTAAAAACTAAATTTTAGTACGAGTCAAATATATAATTCAATTTTAATTACAACGCTAAAAAACACATTTAATCGATTAAATACATTAAATTTTAACATTTAAAGATGAAATTATGCATTTCACCGATAAAATACACGATCAAACAATTTAAAATACCTTAAACAAAAATCATAAATGAGCATAAATTTCGTTTAAAAATGGAGAATCAATACTATATAAATTAACTTTATGCTTTTCTACTGTAAAATTGTATTAAACGGATTAAAACCATTAAAAATGAAATCACTTGTAATTTTCGCTTTATGCCTAATTAGCTCATTAAGTTATAGCCAAGAAACATCCTATACAGAAGAAGAATTATCCATAACCCAATGGATAGATGGCACGTTACTTACACCAATTGAAGGTAAAAAACCAAATTTAGCTATTATAATTGCAGGCTCTGGTCCTACTAATAGAAATGGAAATCAAAATTTCCTTAAAAATAATTCCCTAAAAAAATTAGCTGTAGGTCTTACAGAAAATGGAA
Organism: Winogradskyella eximia; assembly: GCF_003386165.1. Taxonomy (GTDB): domain Bacteria; phylum Bacteroidota; class Bacteroidia; order Flavobacteriales; family Flavobacteriaceae; genus Winogradskyella; species Winogradskyella eximia. The sequence continues at coordinate 245,251 of NZ_QRDV01000008.1, forward strand.
TAGCCACTTTTAGATATGATAAACGTATTGTAAAACAAATACTGCAAAATAAGGTAGATAAAAATATTATGTTCGATGATTTTGTGAAGGATGCATCAGATATTATCTCCTTTTTTAAAGCAAAAGACAGTTATAGTAAAATATATGTAATTGGTCATAGCCAAGGTAGCTTAATTGGCATGCTATCTGCTAAAGATACTGCTGACGGTTTTATTTCACTTGCAGGTGCAGGTAATAATATAGGTGATGTACTAATAGAACAGGTTACCAAAATGGCGCCAATGCTAGGCGAAGAAACTGAGCGTGTTGTAAAGATTTTAAAGACAGGTGAATCCACAACAGATTATCCTGCTGCATTAGGCTCATTATTTGGTCCAGATATTCAAGATTTTATGATTAATTGGATGACCTATTACCCAACTGAAATTATAAAAGAATTAAATATGCCTGTTCTTATTGTTAATGGAACAAAAGATCTTCAGGTTTCAGTTAAAGAAGCCGAAGTATTAAAAGAAGCCAACCCAACATCTGAATTGGTAATTATTGAAAACATGAATCATGTCCTTTTTGAAATTGAAGGAGATGATTTAGAAAATTCAAAATCCTATAATGAATCATTTAGACCAGTCTCACCGCAACTTATTAAAATAGTTACTGATTTTATAAAGTCTTAATGTTATCTCACCATTGAATTTAAGAATAAAAAAAAGCATCTCAAAAACGAGATGCTTTTTTAACTTAACTCACTCATAAAATGAAAAGCATCCCAACCACGAGATGCTTTTTCTAACTAACCAACCAATGTAATGTTACTACTTTGTAGTGCTGCTATCTAGTGATATCAGTTGTAATAATCATTACAATTAGTATTATGCAAACCCTGTGCCAAACTTTATTTTTTTAATTCTTTTAGTACAACTGTAACAAAAAACATTTTTTGTGTACTTATAAAATAAGTTATATCTTTATGATATCATTTTAATATCATATTGATTAATTATAAACATTAACCAATTAAACTTTTAAATCATGAAAGAAGAAAAAATCATTGTCCCAGCAAATGGCTACTTAATGTTATTTTTATTTATACTACTTTTCTTTGGTAGTATTGCACTTATTCCTTTAACAGAAACAGGTTGGTCTGTGTTTGGTATTGTAATAGCACTAGTTTTAGCCTTCGGGTTTTTAATGGTACAACCTAATGGTTCAAGAGTTTTGCTTTTATTTGGAAAATACGTTGGCACAGTTAAAAAGAATGGCTTCTATTGGGTAAATCCTTTTTACACTAAAAAGAAAATATCGTTAAGAGCTAGTAATTTTGATAGTGAACGCCTAAAGGTGAATGACAAACTAGGTAACCCAATTATGATAAGCACCATATTGGTTTGGCGTGTACAAAATACTTACAAAGCTGCTTTTGATGTTGATAATTACGAGAATTTTGTACGTGTACAAACCGATGCAGCTGTACGTAAATTAGCAAGTATGTATCCTTATGATAATTTTGCAGATGAAGGCCATGTTGAAGATATAACACTTCGATCTAGTGTTAATGAAGTTAGTGAAGCTTTAGAAAAAGAAATTGATGAACGTTTATCTATTGCTGGCATAGAAGTTTTAGAAGCACGAATTGGCTACTTAGCTTATGCGCAAGAAATCGCCAATGCCATGTTAAAACGTCAGCAAGCCACAGCTATTGTTGCTGCAAGACATAAGATTGTAGAAGGTGCCGTTAGCATGGTAGAAATGGCCATTGAACAACTCAGCAAAAAAAATGTTGTAGATTTAGATGAAGAACGCAAAGCGGCAATGGTGAGTAATCTAATGGTAGTGCTTTGTGGTGATAAAGATGCTTCACCTGTTTTAAATACAGGGACTCTAAATCATTAAAATGAATCAAAAACAAATTTCAAGCATTTCTATAGCAACCGCTATTGGCAGTAGCATAGGAACTACAATCGGAGCCATAACAAACACCATAGCAACAAGTTTGATATACGGCTCAATTATAGGGACTTTAATAGGTGTTATTTTAGCTTTAGTAATTTTTAAAACAGATAGTAAAAAAGATAGGTTATGAAGGAATATAAAGTAATCATCCCTAAATTAGGTTTTAGAAACCGGGTTCAAAATTTTGAAGATTTACTCAATCAACACGCACGCGAAGGATGGACTGTAAATCAAATTGCTGTGAATTGGGCAACTGTAGTTTTTGAACGCGATAAAAACAGATAATGAGAATTTTTAAAGAAGAACAACGTTTTAATCAAATATGGTTAATTGTACTTATGTTGGTAAGTACAATTGTTCCTATTGGTATTTATGTAAAAGAATACATTGAAAATCCTAAAAACTTTACAAGCTTAGAATTAATAGGTTTAATTTTTCTAATTTTCTTTGCTTCTGGATTTATATTTTTCTTTAAACTAACAACACGTATTGATGAAAAAGGCATTCATTATAAATTTTTCCCTTTTCATTTAAGCTTCAAAGTCATAAAATGGAATGAACTCAACAATGCCTATATAAGAACATATGATCCACTTGGTGAATATGGTGGTTGGGGACTAAAAGGTGGTATACTTTGGAATAAATCTAAAGGAAAAGCGATAAACGTTTCTGGAGATGTTGGCATTCAGTTGGTCTTAAAAAACGGCAAAAAACTTTTAATAGGAACACAAAAACAAGAAGAAGCAAAAAACATTTTAGCCACTTATAAAACAAAAATTATTGCTAATGTCTAAAAAGAAAGCCTTTGCACTACGAATAAATGAAGATATGCTGAAAGCCGTTGAAAAATGGGCTTCGGATGAATTCCGCAGTACCAATGGCCAGATAGAATGGATGCTTATGCAATATCTTAAAGAACACAATAGGCAACCCAAACCAAAGGATAAACCTTTAGATAAAAAGTGATCGGAAACGGTCACTTTTTTAGTTTTTAATTTTTGTATTTTGCAAGTTCTAAAGAAACTAAACTATGGATAATACTCCTATTTTCACTGATGATACTATTGTATTTGGACTCTTAATGTTAGCCTTAGGTTTTGTGTTTATTACAGAATCCATTAAAACTGGCTTTTGGTCAAAGTTCTACAAAATAGTTCCAGGTCTGTTTATGGCTTATATGGTTCCTGCTTTATTAACCACAACAGGATTAATTTCACCAGAATGGACCACAGTTTCAGAATCTGGAGTTGTTACAGAACATAGCTCTAACTTATATTACGTTTCTAGTCGTTATCTATTACCTGCAGCATTGGTCTTAATGACTTTAAGCATTGACATTAAAGCCGTTTTTAATTTAGGATGGAAAGCCTTAGTAATGTTCTTTACTGGTACTTTAGGAATCGTTATTGGTGGCCCAATTGCCATCTTATTAATTTCTACTTTTTCACCAGAAACAGTTGGAGGTGTTGGTCCAGATGCAGTTTGGAGAGGCCTTTCTACTTTAGCTGGTAGTTGGATAGGTGGTGGTGCCAACCAAACAGCTATGTTAGAAATTTATGGCTATAACCAAGCAAAATATGGCGGAATGGTATTTGTAGATATTGTTGTCGCAAATATTTGGATGGCTATTATACTTATTGGTATCGGCAAAAGAAATAGAATTAATAAATGGTTAAAAGCAGATACATCCTCTATTGAAGAACTTAAAGAAAAAATGTCAACCTTTTCTGAAAAAGTAAAACGTAACCCATCACTTACAGATATCATGATTATTTGTGCTATCGCTTTTGGAACAGTAAGTATTGCTCATTTAAGCGCAAACTTTTTAGCACCATTATTTGAAGGTATTGTAGCAGATATAGAATCACCAACGACACGAAATATTTTTACATTCTTAGGTTCTAAATTCTTTTGGATGATTAGTGTAGCAACGATTATCGCTATACTATTATCTAATACAAAAGCTAAAAATTATGAAGGTGCTGGAGCCAGTAAATTTGGAAGTGTCTTTATCTATATACTAGTAGCAAGTATAGGAATGAAAATGGATTTAATGATGATTTTTGATAACCTTGGTCTTATCGTTATTGGAGTGGTATGGATGACCATACATGCTCTGTTATTAATTTTTGTAGCTAAACTCATTAAAGCACCTTATTTCTTTTTAGCCGTTGGAAGTCAAGCCAATGTTGGTGGAGCTGCTTCTGCACCTATTGTTGCATCTGCCTTTCATCCATCATTAGCAACAGTTGGAGTTTTACTAGCCGTGTTTGGTTATGCCGTTGGTACAATTGCCGCCATTGGCTGTACAATTTTAATGGAATTAGCCGCTGTTAGTTAGTATTTTTAAAACTATTATAAGATATTTGCGCACCTAATTATTTAGCAACTCATGACAAAATTAAACAAAGCATTAAGTCTTATTATTTTATTATCAATTGCCGTTTCTTGTGGCAAAAACAACGATTCCAACTTTACCTTAAAAGGTAAAGTTAAAGGCTTAAAAAAAGGAGTAGTTTATCTTCAAAAGGATGGTGATTCTAGTATTGTAAATTTAGACTCTATGGCTATTACGGGTCAATCAGAATTTAGTTTACATACCAATTTAGAAGAACCTATTCTTCTCTATTTAAAATTATTTAAAAATGATGGAGAAGAACATTACATTCCATTTTTTGCTGATAAAGGTATAACAGAAATTAATACAACATTAAAAAATTTCAATTTTGATTCAGAGATTAAAGGCTCTAAACAACAAGCGTTATTAGATGAATATTTAGAAATCATGTCGCAATACAACAATAAGAGTCTAGATGTTATTGAAGAACGTTATTTAGCTCAAAGAGATAATGATAGTATTGCTGTTGACTCTTTAGGTAAAATTTCAGATCAACTTATAAAACGTAAATATGCTTATACTATTCAGTTTGCTATAAATAACAAAAACAGTGAAGTGGCACCATATTTGGCCATGTATGAAGCGCGATATGCAAATACAGTATATATTGATTCTATTTATAATAGTCTAACTGCTGAAATTAAGGAGTCTTTTTATGGTAAACAATTAGGTGAAGTTGTTGCTAATAGAAATAAGAATTAAAAGACAGATTAGTGTTATTGAATTAATTTTCAGAATAATAAAATAAAAAAACCAATCATTGATATGATTGGATTTTTATTTTTTAAGAGCCGATGGAGGGACTCGAACCCACGACCTGCTGATTACAAATCAGCTGCTCTAGCCAGCTGAGCTACATCGGCAAAAAAGAAGCTTACCAATTTTGGTAAGCAGCTGCAAATTTAAAATAGATTTTTAAATATGCAAATCAATTTATTTTAATTTGTTGATTTTTTCAATAAGACCTCTACCTTTTGATTCAAGATCACTGTTAATAGCTTTAAAGTGCGCTTTCTTATTCTCTGCACTTCTATCATTAACACGAGTAATTAACTCATCAAACGTTGTAATAGCTTCATCAATAATAGCTTCACTCTCTTTTGTTGGTTTTTCAGCATTAGCTAATTCCCAAACGTAAACCGCTTCAATGATATCTCCTAAAACGTAGTTAATATCCTTTTTTAATTCTCTTTTATTTGACATGATAATTATGTTTTTAATAACCGCAAAAGTACTAAATCCTTTTAGTTATTTAACGCTGTCTTATTGACTTTTTATTTCTAGCTCTAAACATAGACCTCTAGAAGCCTTCCGTAATCAGATTTTAGTCTAAAATCTTTAATATTCGCCGGAATCAAAATAGTCTCACCTTTAGAAATCATTGTATTCGAACCATTCGTTAAAATTTCAACATTTCCATCTACACACATATAAATTATAAATGAATCATATGTATTCTCTTTTTGAATTTCAGAATTAATTTCAATGAAATTTGTAGTAAAAAAAGGACAACTTACTATTTTGTTAGATGCATTCTTATGTTTTTTGTAGTCAATTTTAAAATCATTTACCATTTTAAAATCAAAAGCATCAATAGCGATATCGTTGTGTAATTCGCGCGTATTACCGTGAACATCCACTCTATCCCAATCATAAACACGATAAGTTATATCACTTGTTTGCTGAATTTCTGCTAATAATACACCTGCACCAATTGCATGTACTCTACCTGCTTCTATAAAATAAGTATCTCCTTCCTTTACCTTATCAAAATTTAAAATTTCTGTAAGTGTATTGTTCTTTAAATGCTTTAAATAGGTTTCTTTATCTACGTCGCCATTAAACCCTACAATTAAATTAGCGTCCTTGTCTGCTTGCATTACATACCACATCTCAGTTTTACCAAAAGAATTGTGTCGTTTTTTAGCCAACTCGTCGTTAGGGTGCAACTGAATGCTTAAATCTTCTTTGGCATCAATAAATTTTATGAGTAATGGAAATTCATTTCCAAAACGTTTCCAATTTTTTTCACCTAATAATTTAAATGTATACTTATTAACCAAATCTTGTAAAGAATTACCTTTTAAGTCTCCATTAACAACAACAGAAACATCATTTGGCACTGTACTTATCTCCCAACTTTCACCAACATTTTTGGAATGAGCAGGTTTATTGAAATGTTCTTCTAACTTCTCACCACCCCAAATTTTTTCTTTCAGAATAGGTTGAAACACTAATGGATATAGGGAATTTTTCATAGAATTAATCTCCAGAATAAGTTACAAAGTTTCTCGGAGTTTCGTAAAGTGTAATTTTGAGCTGAAATTTTGGATCTAACTTTGGTTTAATTTTATTGTAGATAACAACAGCAATATTCTCTGCGGTAGGATTTAGATCTTTAAATTCAGGAACTTCTACATTTAAATTCTTATGATCAAAGGCATCTTCGACTTCAGATTTAATAATGTCTTTTAATATTTTTACGTCAATAACATAACCTGTTTCAGGGTCAATTTCACCAGTAACACTAGCAATTAACTCATAATTATGACCATGAAAGTTAGGATTGTTACACAGTCCGAAAACGGCATCATTCTTCTCAAAACTCCAGTCTTTTCTGTAAAGTCTATGTGCAGCATTAAAATGAGCTTTTCTATGTACGGTAACTTTCATTACTTATTAACGTTTATAAATTCGTAAAATTTTTCAAAAATTATCTTAAACCATGCTGTATATAACTGAGGATTATTGGAAATATCTGATTTTACATCGTCTAAGTTCATCCACTTCCAATCAGCCACTTCTTCTTCATTTATTTTAGGAACATCGTTATAATAACCAACCATAATATGATCGTACTCGTGTTCTGTTAATCCATTATCAAAAGGAGCTTTATAAATAAATGCTATCTTTTCAATCAAATCCGTAACAAAACCCATTTCTTCTTGTAAACGTCGCTTACCAGCTTGTAAATTAGTTTCACCATCGCGTTGATGACTACAACATGTATTGGTCCACAATTTTGGAGAATGATATTTATGTGCTGCACGTTGTTGCAACATTAGTTCGTTACTATCATTAAAAATAAATACCGAAAATGCACGATGCAATAGTGCTTTCTCGTGCGCTTCCATTTTAGGCATTAAACCTATTTGGTTATCGTTTTCATCAACTAGGATGACGTGTTCTTCTGTCATTTTGCTAAATTAATACCTTATCCTTAAATAAAAGTGAATGAATTCATAAAAAAATAGCCGTTTAAAAATCAAACGGCTATTTAAGGTTATATGTAATGTTTGTGATTACTCTTTATCTTCATCACAAGTTTTACCATTTATGCTAGTAATAATAAATTCACTACGTCTATTTAATTGATGCTCTTCTTCTGAACAACTTGATTCATTAGACGGTTCACAACCACAATCGTTTACCAATCTTGATTCTCCGTATCCTTTAGCAGTCAAACGTTCTGCTGCGACACCTTTATTAATTAAGTACTTACGAGTAGACTGTGCTCTTCTTTCGGAAAGCTTTTCGTTGTAAGATGCTGTACCTCTACAGTCTGTATGACTACGAATATCAATATGCATTGTTGGATATTTTGTTAAGACAGCCAATACTTTTTGTAATTCTATTTCAGCGTCATATCTAATTTGAGATTTATCAAAGTCGAAATATATAATAGGAATATCTAATACTTTCGCTAAATCATCACAAGGCTCTATTTGCTGCTCATCTTGCTCTATTAATAGTTCAACTTTAAGTTCTTGCTTTTTATTAGGTGTTGTAATACGTATTTCGTCTGATGTATACTTATCCTTTATTACTCTAATTAAGTATTCTTTTTTAGGTTCTACATCGAATTTAAAATAACCGTCTTCACCTACTGTAACTCGTTCGATCTCATTACCGTCTTTATCGAAAAGAATAACGGTTGAATCTGGCATTAGTTCCAAGCTGTTTTTATCTTGAACAACACCTTCTACCTCTAATTTTAATTCTGTAATATCAAAAGTATAGATATCATCGCTTCCTTTTCCTCCTTCTCTATTAGAACTAAAATAAACTCTTTTAGTCACCAAATTTTCATAATATCCAAAATCGTCCCATTCACTATTAACAGGTTTACCTATATTCTCAATAGGGAAATTTCGGCTTGAACCAGCTTTTACTTTTTGATCTAATTCTTTAGAAACAAAAACATCTAAACCTCCTAAACCAGGAAAGCCTGTAGAAGAATAATATAAATCGCCATTAGTATTAACAAACGGGAATGACTCTTGACCTTCTGTGTTAATTGAACTTCCTAAGTTTTCTGGCTCACCTAAAGTTCCATCATCATTTACATCTACTACAAAAATATCTGATTGACCAAACGTACCTGGCATATCTGAAGCAAAGTAAAGTTTTGTACCTGTTAAGTTAAGCGCTGGGTGTGCTACACTATAATCTATGCTATTAAAGTGAATTTTATGTAAATCGTCCCAAACGCCATCTTCATTTAAAGTTGCTCTATATAATTGTAATCTGTTAATTCCTGTTTCATCTTCTTTATATCTCGCCTTAAAATAATTATTTCTAGTAAAGAACATATATTTTCCATTTGGTGAAAATACAGCACTAGATTCATGAAATTTTGTATTTACCTTTTCACCTATACTTTTAACGTCACCGAAAGTTACACTATCTATTTTTTCAGCCGAAAACAAATCTAAATAAGGCTCTTCATTCCATCTGTATTTACGCCCTCCACTTCTGGCTGAAGCAAAGACAATTCCATTTTCATATTCTGTAGTACCAAAATCAGATAATTCAGTGTTAATATCTAAATTAACGATTTCTATATCTTCTCTACTTAATTCATCAATGGCAGACTTATAATCTACTTTAGATAAAAAAGCTTTCCCTCTTAAATCATTAGGCTTTAAGGCATTGAATTTCTCCATCCATTTATCAGAATTCTCGTAGTCCTTAATCCCCTTAAGTGCCAATGCATATCTAAAATAGTATTCTGGATCAATAACTTCATTAAGTTCCATTAATTCACCATACCACTTTGCAGCTTCTTCCATTTTATTCTGAAAGTAAAATGAATTAGCTAATTTTTGAAATAAATCTACCGATTTATAGCCTTTGTTAGCGACTTCTAATAAAACCTCACTTGTTTTTACATAAGCAAAATTCCTATAGTCATTTTTTACACTTTGAATTTTTCCGTTCTGAGCAAATGCATTTACAGAAAATACAAGTACGATTGTTAATAATATATATTTCGATAGTGTTTTCATAATTCTAGTTTTAGAAGAAACGAGGTGATAATATTCTACCTAATCTTTTAACTTCAAATCTTAATGTTAATTCGTGTGAGCCATTATTATAATTACTTAAACCAGTTGTTGTCATATCATAACTATAGCCAACAAACATACCAGGTGTTATTTGAAAACCAGCCAAAGCACTAACAGAATCATCCCATCTCCAGGCCAAACCTAAGGTTACTTTCTTCTGAAACCAAAAATTAGCAGACACATCTGCAATTATTGGTGCCCCAGAAACTCCTTTAAGTAAAAATGCAGGTTTTACTTCTGTTGTTTCACTAATATTAAATACATAACCACCAATTAGATAAAAGTGCATACGTTCCGTAGCAACAGATTCTTCATAGTCATCATAATGTTTGGTTTCAATAAAATTGGGCACTGCCAAACCTAAATACCATTTTCTAGTATGCATATATAAACCTGCTCCTACCATTGGTGAAATTAAATTCAAATCATTTTCAAAGGCTGGATCTGTATCTCTAAAACGACCTTTACTCCAATCGGTATCTAACATATGAAATCCTCCTTTTGCTCCGAAAGACAATTTTAAATCATCCGCATTTAAAGGTATAGTATAAGAAAAATTAGCATCCACAAATGATTCACTTGCTGGTCCTAAAGCATCATTTACAATATTTAGCCCCAAGCCTATGCGCTCGTTACGCAATGGACTATGAATGCTTAAAGATTGTGTTTGTGGTGCTCCGTTAATACCAACCCACTGAGATCTATGTAGACCAACAACACTCAAAGTCTCTCTCTGACCAGCATAAGCTGGATTGACACTTAGTGTATTAAACATGTAGTGCGTGTATTGAGGATCTTGTTGTGCAAAACTAATAGTACTAATTAGTATAAATACTAAAACTATTAATCCTTTTATTAGTGATGATTTATGTATCATTTTAATATATTTTATAATTCAGTATCTATTAGTTATTTCTATTTATGTATAACCATCCTACTAATGGGTCTGATCCATCTCCTAAGTCTAAAACATAATAATAGGTTCCAACCGGTAAATTATCAGATTGATTAATAACTGCTCTTCCATTAGATGTGCCATTCCAATTGTTTAAATATCCTTTGGTACTGTAAACAATATTTCCCCATCTGTTATAAACTTCTAATTTATTGTTAGGATATTGTTCTATACAGTCAATCATAAAGGTTTCATTAACACCATCACCATCTGGAGAGAACTCGTTATAAATTGTTAAACAAATAGGATCTACTCTAGCATCGTCTTCGTTATTACTTGTATCAATATCAGTTCCTCCAACTGAACTATCAATATATGCTGTATTCAAATAATCACCAAACCCTAAAACTTCAACCGTGATTTCAAGAATTTCTACTTGATCTGGGTTTAATTGAGTTATTATCCATTCGCCATTTAATTCTGTGTATGTTCCTGCCGTTGTTAGTGCAGAAATAAATAGATAACCACTTGGAATTTGTTCATCAATCACGATATTTGTTGCAGTAACATTACCAATATTTGCCACCTCAATAGTAAATGTAACCTGATCACCAATAACTGGATTAAGTTCATCTACAACTTTAGTTATTTCTAAATCATAAATTGAAGTCACATAAACTATTGTTGGATCATCTGGATTTCCATCACCATTATCATCTACATCTTCGTTATCATTTGGATCATCACTGATATCAGTAACATCATCTGACGTATCATTAGGATCTCCATTAAGTTTTTCACTACTAACAGAAGCAGAATTTACAACAAAACCTAAATCTATATCAGTTTGAGTAATTATATATGTCGCTGAATAAGTTATATTATCTGAGTCCCCTGGAATAAGCAGTGAAATTGGACCTCCTGTTAAGTTTAAACCTGGAAGGTCATCTTGCACAACAATATCTGTTAATGTTAAATTACCAATATTCTCTACATCAAAAACATATGTAATAACATCATCAATTCCACCGACAATACCGTCACCATTTGTATCTTCTAAAGGCAATATTGTTTTAATTAAACTAATTCTAGGATCTTGATCAATAGTTGTTACTGTTGCATCATCATCAATGTTGCCATCTGAATCATCTCCATCATCACTTGCATCATCTACTGTAGTATCATTAGGGCTATCTGCACTGGCTATAACACTATTACTAAAGCCTCCTGCATCTATAACATCTTGCTCTATAACATAAGTTGCTAAGTATGTTGCTGTCTCTCCAACTAATAACGATCCTTCTGAGCTGCCTTGGTCTGCACTATCAAATGTTGGACCTGTTAATAAAGTTAGCACATTACCATCAGTGTCTATAAATGTATCTATAATAGTAACATTATCTAATGTTACATTTCCTGTGTTAACTACTGTGATGGTATATGTCATCTCATCACCTAGACTCGCTCCTACTGGTGCTATATCATTTGTGATTGCTACTGTTTTTACAGTCTCTATACTTGGTGCTTCATCTATGGTTGTCTCAGTGACATCATCTTCCGTGTTACCATCAGCATCATCCCCATCATCACTTGTGTCATTAACGGTAGTGTCATCTGGACTGTTTCCACTCGCTATAACACTATTACTAAAGCCTCCTGCATCTATAGCATCTTGCTCTATAACATAAGTTGCGGTATAGGTTGCTGTCTCACCAACTAATAAATCTCCAGCTGCACTACCTGCATCGGCACTTACAAATGTTGGTGCTGTTAATAATGTCAATGCATCACCATTGGCATCTAAGAACGTATCTGCTAGTGCGACTCCATCTAGAGTTACATTGCCTGTGTTTTCTACAGTTATAGTATAGGTCATGGTATCTCCTAAACTTACACCTGTTGGTAAAACATCGTTCGTAATCGCTACTGTCTTAACGGCTTCGATACTTGGTGTTTCTGTTATGGTGGTTTCTGTTGGATCGTCTGTCGTGTTACCATCAGCATCATCTCCATCATCACTAACATCACTAACATCATCTGTACCACTTGGACTGTCTCCTGTTGCTGTAACTGTATTACTCACTCCTCCTGCATCAATATCCTCTTGGTCTAAAACATACGTGGCTGTATACGTTAAGCTACCTCCAACTAATAAACTCGCGGCACTACTACCTGAACTTGATCCTGTTAACGTTGGATTACTTAATAAGCTCAACACATTACCGTCTAAGTCCGTAAGGGTATCTGATAATGTAATATCACTTACCGTTACATTGCCTGTGTTATTTACAACTATAGTATAAGTAATCAAATCATTGACCCCTAATCCTGTTGGCGCATTGTCTGTTATTACTGCTGTCTTAACTACAGTTAACGCTGCTGTTGGTGTTACGGTCGTTACTGTTGGGTCATTCGTTGGATCCGTATCCGCATCTGGACCGTCTACCAATTCATCTCCATCATCACTAACATCACTAACATCATCTGT
>NZ_QRDV01000009.1 GCF_003386165.1 Winogradskyella eximia
GTGAGCCTAAAATAATTGCCGTCTGGGATCCTAAATCGAACTCTTCAAATCCATCGTTGCTTTCGTCATCACATAATTCTAAATCTGAGGCTGGATTAATGGTCGGTTGGCCGTCAACATTCAAGATAAAAGATAAAATCTCGTTACATCCAGACGTTAAATACTCCACCCTAATAAATATAACTTCTCCATCAGTACCTGAATAACTTCCAGAGTCAGTTATAGGATTAATATCTGCATTTGCATCTCCAAGTGTATTATGGTAAGTAACCACTAATTCCGAAACATTAGTTGCACTAGCAAGAACAACTCCGGTATTGGAATCTAAGTCAAAGATATATGGCGGAATACCTGTATCACATATATATAAATCATTTGGATTCTCTGTAATAATTTCAGGTAAAACTTCTATACATACTTCTTCTGTATATTCACAACCAAAATCATCTGTAACTCTGTAAGTATAACAGTATACACCTGCTGCTGATGGTTGAACTGTAATAATATTTCCAGCAGTACTAGTGATAGTAGCATCCGTATCCCATGCTTCCGTTTCAATTACTGGTGTAAATGAAAGTTCTGGAGGTTGAAGATTTGGGTCAAACTCTATACTCCATGCAAAAACATGGCCATTATCTGCTCCGAGATTATCTACAATTCTAATGGTCCAATCTCCATTAAGAGGGGAACCAAGAAGACCATTCAATGAATTTATTGAACTATATGTGCCTCCTGGCACAAATGAATCATTATAAGTACCAGGTCCATTACCATTAGGAAACGTACCACCTGTTTGAATACCACCAACTAACGTTGGAAATCCTCCAGTAGGCACAAAACAATATTGACTACCAGTTCCTGGTGTTGTATTATTACTATCACCATCAACCGTTCCTGTAGCCCAAGGAATACCTAAATTAGCACTACCACCACCTTGATCATGCAGCCTAACTACTTGACCATTAGGAGAAATAATTTCTAAATCTAAATCACCTAAATAAGAATGCTCCATAGTTACACAAATACTAATCAATTGACTAATATCCGTTAACTCTTGATCAGAATCATAACAATCTACAGTAATAGATGTCTCGTAAACAGCACCACTTCCATCTGGTAAAAACGTGATACCACTTACAGGAGGTGTACAATTATTTATAAACTCAACAGCCTCAACCACACCTGTTATATCTGTGTTATCGCCAAAGCAAAGCACAGATTTTGCTGCTTCAGTACCTGAGAAATCAGGTTCAGTAGCAACTTGAATAACCTGATTAATTAAATTATTATTATCACACCCTAATGGATCAACAGAAGTATTAGCATCACGAATATTTAAATTCACAATATATACACCTGGATCAGGATAAGAAAATGTAGCAGTTTGACCAGAAGCCGTATTTCCGTCTCCTAAATCCCATTCATAAGTAGCTCCGGCTCCATCAACTGAAAATACACCACTTCCTGTTAACGTAATTTCTTCATCTGGACACACTCTAATATATCCATCTCCATTTGGAGCAGGAGATGCTGAATCAATTTGAGAGTTAATAGTTTGACAAGGTGTTAAACAAGTAATGTTTGCTGCCCATCCATCAATATTACCAGATCCACTTGACACAAATTGAATAGTAATACAGCCTGATGTATTATCTTCAGTAGGCTGAACTAAACCTGGACTATTGGTTCCAGAAAAATCTCCAAAAGAGGTTGCTGCAACACTATCTCCATCATAGATTGTCATTACATCAGGTGTTACACCTAATTGTGTAGTAAATGATATAAAATTTAATTGTATTTTTTGCTCTGGGTTTTCAGGACAAATAGTTAGAATAAAATCTTCATCATTTGAATAGTTACCAAATTCACCGCCCGAATCATAAAATATGCCTCCACATTGACTTACAGTTGCGGTTTGCATATTTACATCTTGAGCCAATAATAGCGATGAAAATAATAGAGGGATTATTGTAATTAAATATTTCATGTGTTTACTTTTATTGTTCTTTGTTAGTGTCACTATTTGTTAGCAATTAATCATTTTATACTATAAAATTGCTTTTAACACGCTAGTTTCAAACGATACTATTTTATTGGTACTGAGATTTAACGATGATATAATAATTAGTATTATCAACTTGAAACAAACCAGCCTCTCTTGAATAAAAATTTAAATCATATCTTAATGGATTAAAAGTATCTGGATTAAATACTTTAGTTTCTGAGTTTGATTCATTAAACAAAGACACTTCAGATAATTTAGGACATGCCTTTTTATCTTTATCATCTGAGATTAATTTAATAACTACTCTATTTCTAAGAATATGCTTTATACTTTTTAATCGATGCGGCATATTAAAAACAAGTTTCTCTGCAGAATCACCATAAACCTCAATAATTTGAGCACGCTCTTTAGCTGTTAATGGTAAATTAACATTAGCATTAAACTTTGCTAATGGAAGTGCATTTTTTTGTTTTGATTGTTGACCAGACATGCAAAAAGGCATGACTATTAAAGTCATAATAATTAGTATTTTTTTCATAGCTTAACCATAATATTTAGAGTTTCGAAAATTAAGAAAATTTTATATAAACAATTGTTAATTCGTCAATGATATTGACTTTTTAACGGTTTTACATATATAACAGCTATAATTAAAAATCTCCTACCTTATATGAAACTATTTTTATTGTTTATCTTTGCATTTCGTTTTTAAAAACTGATAACCAATTATTTTATAATGAAAATTGAAAATGATTTTAATGATATTGATGCACTAGGTGAAGATCACCTAAGTTCATCTAGTGAAACTCCTTTGAGAGCTGACGCTTTCGAATTATCTAGCAGCGAAAAAATAAATATCATTAAAGATGATGTAAAGCATATTTTAGAAACTCTAGGCTTGGACTTAACTGACGACAGTCTTAAAGGCACACCAAATCGTGTTGCTAAAATGTTTGTAAACGAAATATTTAGTGGCTTAGATCCTGATAAAAAACCAAGCGCTTCTACCTTTGACAATAAATATAAGTATGGCGAAATGCTAGTGGAAAAAAATATTACTGTTTATTCTACTTGTGAGCATCACCTATTACCAATAGTAGGTAGAGCACATATTGCATATATTTCTAATGGTACTGTGGTAGGACTATCTAAAATGAATAGAATTGTTGATTATTATTCTAAACGACCTCAGGTTCAAGAACGTTTAACGATTCAGATTGTAAAAGAACTTCAAAAAGTTTTAAACACAGATGATGTTGCTTGCGTTATTGATGCGAAACATTTATGTGTAAATTCTCGAGGCATAAGGGATATTGAAAGCAGTACTGTTACTTCAGAATTTGGAGGTAAATTTAAAGAATCAGACACTCGAAGAGAGCTTTTAGAATACATAAAATTAGAAACTCAATTCTAAATTTCATTTATTTAGATTAGGTTACTGAATATATTGATTCATTTTTCAAAATAGCATCATGTCATTATACAATTCAAATAAATTAAAAATATACAATACACTTTCTGGTGAAAAAGAAGTTTTTCAACCAATAACTGAAGGCCATGTTGGCATGTATGTATGTGGACCAACTGTTTATAGTAACGTGCACTTAGGAAATGTAAGGACTTTTATGTCCTTCGATATGATTTTTCGTTACTTAAAACATTTAGGTTATAAAGTTCGTTACGTAAGAAACATTACAGATGCTGGACATTTAGAAAATGATGCCGATGTTGGTGAAGATAAAATCACTAAAAAAGCGCGATTGGAGGCTATAGAACCAATGGAAATCGTTCAGCGTTACACGGTAGATTTTCATAATGTACTAAACACCTTCAACTTTTTACCACCAAGTATTGAACCTACAGCTACTGGTCATATTATAGAACAGATTGAATTAATTCAATCCATTATAGATAATGGCTTTGCTTACATTGTTAATGGCTCTGTCTATTTTGATGTACACAAATACAATGAAACTAAAGAGTATGGCATTTTAAGTAAACGTAAGTTAGAGGATTTAATACATAATACCCGTACGCTTGATGGACAAAGCGACAAAAAGAATCCACAAGATTTTGCACTTTGGAAAAAAGCTGAACCAACACACATTATGCGTTGGCCATCACCTTGGAGCGACGGATTTCCTGGTTGGCACTTAGAATGTACAGCTATGAGCACCAAATATCTTGGAGAATACTTTGATATTCATGGTGGAGGTATGGATTTAAAATTTCCACATCACGAATGTGAAATCGCACAAAACCAAGCCGCAAAAGGCAAAGCACCTGTAAAATATTGGATGCATGCCAATATGTTAGAACTTAATGGAGCTCGCATGAGTAAATCAACTGGGAATTACATAAATCCAGCTGAATTACTTTCAGGAGACAACGATATTATGTCTAAGGCTTACAACCCTAGTGTCATTCGCTTTTTTATGATGCAAGCCTCTTACCGAAGTATTTTAGACTTAACGGATGCTGGTTTGGCTGCTGCCGAAAAAGGGTTTCATAGACTTATGGACGCTATTAGTTTACTCGATCTTCTAAAAACAGGAAAGACATCGTCATTTAATGTTACCGAATGGAAGCAAAAATGCTACGACGCTATGAATGATGATTTTAATACACCTATTTTAATTGCTACGCTTTTTGAAGCTGTTAAATTCATCAACCAAGTAAAAGATGGCAGCGCTACATTAACTTCTGACGATCTATTAATTTTAAAAGAAACTATTGAAACCTTTGTATTTGATGTACTTGGTTTAGTCAATATTTCGAAAGAAAATACTAGTAACGACAAATTAGCTGGAGCCGTTGAAATTTTAATCAATCTTAGAAAAGAAGCACGATTAAATAAAGACTTCGCATTGTCTGATAAAATTAGAAATGAATTAGCTGAAGCTGGTATTCAACTAAATGATAGTAGGGAAGGCACCACTTTTACGACTAACTAATAGTGAAGAAGTTTTTAACCTATCCGTTTCTATTTATTATTAAAGTCTATCAGACCATAATATCACCATTTACGCCTGCAACCTGTAGATACCAACCTACCTGTTCGCATTATGCTAAAGAAGCTTTAGAAGTTCATGGATTTTTTAAAGGTGGTTGGTTGGCTATAAAGCGGATTTTTAGTTGTCATCCTTGGGGAGGAAGTGGTTTTGACCCTGTTCCACCTAAAGAAGATTAATATTACGTTAATCTCATTTTCAATCGCAATCAAAATATTATATTTACCGAATAAAGATAATTTCTATGTTTCTATTACACATTGATTGGGATCCTATTAAATTTATTGATCTCGGATTTTTTAAGCTTCATTTTTATAGCCTCATGTGGATTACAGCCTTTATTCTAGGCTTTCAGATCACTAAGCGTATTTATAAAAATGAGGGACAATCTGAAGAATCGTTAGATTCCTTATTCATATATTCTGTATTAGGCATTATGCTTGGCGCAAGATTAGGTCATGTTATTTTTTATCAGTCAGAACTTATAACAGAAGATTTTTTCAGCATCTTTTTACCTTTTAAGTTTAAAGGAGGTTTTGAATTTACTGGCTTTCAAGGTTTGGCTAGTCATGGAGCTGCTATTGCTATGATTATTTCCATGTACCTCTACAATAAAAAAGTACTACATAAGACGGTACTTTGGATTTTAGATCGCGTGGTAATTCCTGTAGCTTTAGGAGCTGTATTTGTTAGAATTGGAAACTTTATTAATTCTGAAATAATAGGAAAATATACTGGTAGTGATTTTGGAGTTGTATTTAATCAATTAGGAGAAACGGCACCAAGACATCCTGCACAATTGTATGAAGCATTCTGTTATATTTTTGTATTTTTAATTCTCTTTTATTTCTATTGGAAAACTAAAAAATCTGAACAACAAGGCTTTCTATTTGGCTTATTTTTAGTACTACTTTGGACCGTAAGATTCTTTGTAGAGTTTGTTAAAGAAGCTCAAAATCCAGAACGTGCAGATTGGTTGTTAAACACAGGGCAGCTGCTAAGCATTCCTTTTGTACTTATTGGATTATACTTTATGTTTATCTATAAACCTAAAACAAAACTAGATTAATGCGTTTTCAACTGTTTCTATCATCAACACTTCTTGTTTTTGGACTTACGTTACTTTCTTCTTGTAAAGAAGACAAGAAAGCCATACCTGAAGACAAAGTAGTAGTTAGTTTTAAAAACGAAGGCACACTTACACTTAAAAAAGCAGATTCAGATACTATAATTAAGACAATAGCTATTGAAATTGCCGACGATGACTACGAAACTCAAACCGGTTTAATGTATAGAACCAAACTTGAGACGAATCATGGTATGTTATTTATATTTCCTGACGTACAAATGCGTAGTTTCTATATGAAAAACACAAAGATTCCATTAGATATTATTTACATTAATGAAGACCTATCTATTGTGAGCATTCAAAAAAACGCAAAGCCAATGGACGAAACTTCTTTGCCATCTGAAGCACCTGCAAAATATGTTTTAGAGATTAATGGAGGACTTTCAGACACATGGCAACTTGACGTTGGTGATAAGATTAATTTTTCATTAAACAATGAATAGATCGCAAGATCTATATATCAACACACCTTTAGGACACCAACTGAGCCTTACTTCTTTTAAGCCAAAATGTTCAAATAATAAAAGTATTATCATTTCTTCGGCTACTGGAGTATTACAACATTATTATTTTAAGTTTGCTTTATATTTTTCAGAATTAGGATATACAGTTTACACCTTCGATTATTCTGGCATTGGAAAATCCCATTTTAATATTGCCGATTTAAAACAAAACACAATTGATCTAAAAGCTTGGGGAGAAAATGATCAAGCGTCTATTGTAAACTATGCAAAATCACAAAATTCAGAACATAAAATAACCATCATTACGCATAGTATTGGTGGTCAGATACTAGCCTTCAATAAAGAAATATCTCAAATAGACACCATAATTACTATTGCTTCACAAAGTGGTTATTGGAAACATTGGAAAGGTTTTGAACGTTTTAAAATGTTCGCGTTTTGGTATATGCTCATTCCTGCACTTACTCCTATATTTGGATATTTTCCTGCAAAGAAATTAGGACTTTTCGAAAATCTACCGAAACAAATGGTTTATCAATGGAGACGTTTGGGGAAACACAAAGATTATTTACTGAGCGAATTTGAGTTTGATGATCTTCAATTCAAAAATTATAATAAACATTTACTTGTGTTAAGTTTTACTAGAGATGAATTTGCTTCAAAATCTTCAGTAGATTGGTTGGCTCAACAATTTAGTAATGCTAACGTAGATAGACGTCATATAGTCCCAAATGATTTAGGCATATCTGATGTTGGACATTTTGGGTTCTTTAGAAATCAATTTAAAGCGTCACTATGGAAAATGACACATGAATGGATTGAGAATAACTCGTAACTATTAAGTTATTATAAAAAAATGCCTTTCAATTAACAAAGGCATTTTTATAATTCTATAAATCTATAGCTTCACTAATTTCTTTACAATATTTAACCCAAACTCTTCATTAGATATCTCTAATAAATAGGTCGATTTCCCTAATTCATCTAGATTATTAATTGTGATTTGATTAGTGCTAACTGAATGCTTATTATGGTAAACCCTACGACCGTTTAAGTCATAAATAGTAATATTCAATTGACTTCCGTTTAAAATAGTTGGCACATTTATTATTAAATGGTCGCTAAATGGATTAGACAAGACTTTAATATCATCTAAGTTAAAATCTTCTAAACCTAAAGTATCTCCATCAACTCCATCACAGTTTTCATCAATCGCATTGCCTTCAGAATCCTCTGCCTCTGGATTAATTAAACCATTAGTATCATTACAATCTAAACCATTTACCACATATCCTAATGGAGGAGTATCAGAACAGTCTTCGATGCTACTATTAGGATCTCCATAACCATCACCATCTAAGTCTTCATAATACGTTATTGGAGGTGCACCTTCTTCTGTTACATTAACACAAACTTCTTTAGTGTATTCACATCCAAAAATATCTACAGTTCTAAACGTATAGCAAAACTCGCCAGCAGAATCTGGCGCTACTGTAATTGTACTACCATTAACCTCTGTAATACTTGAGTCAGAATCCCATGATTGAGATACAATTGCTGGTACAAAATCAAAGTCTTCTAATTGTAGATTATTATCAAAATTAAGTTCCCATGAAAATATATATCCATTATCTTGAGCTAAATTATCAACAATATAAATTGTCCAATTCCCATTTAATGGGGAACCTAATAGCCCTTCTAGAGAATTAACAGAACTGTAATTACCTTCCGGCACATAAGTATCTATATAAATATCTGGATCATTACCGATAGGAAAAGCACCACCTGACTGTATACCATTTACTAGTGTTGGAAATCCACCATTAGGTACAAAACAATAATCAAACCCATTACCTGGTGTGACATCAAAACTATTACCATCTACTGTGCCTGTTGCCCAAGGAATCCCTAAATTAGCAGAACCTCCTCCTTGATCATGCAGTCTTACCACTTGACCATTTGGCGATACAATTTCGATATCTAAATCCCCTAAATACGAATGTTCCATATTTAAACAAATACTTTCAATCTGACTAACATCTGTTAGAACTTGAGCAGAATCAAAGCAAGTTACATTAATAGATGTACTGTAAGCTGCTCCGCTACCATCAGGCAAAAAGGTTAATTCACTTTCTGGTGGAGGACAATTATAAACTAAGGTTAGTGGATTTACAACACCTACTAAAGTCGTCGTTTCCCCAAAGCACAAGGTATTATCTGTCGCTTGCGTATCTAAAAAATCAGGTTCTCCAGAAACGCGTATTACTAAATTTATACTATTTGTATTTGGACAACCTTGAATGATATCATCTGTATTTGTATCTCTAATATCTAAATTCACTAAATAGACACCTGGTATGTTGTATGAAACGTTAATCGTTTGACCTGAAGCTGTATTACCATCGCCCAAATCCCAAGTATAACTTGCTCCCGTTCCATCAGTTTCAAAAATACCACTACCACTTAAGTTTATATTATCACCTATACAGACCTCAATAATACCTTCAGCATTTGCTATTGGAAAGGTTGAATCTAATAAAGATGTAATTTCTTGACACGGAGTTGTGCATGATATGTTTGCAGCCCATCCTATCTCATTATCAGTAGAATTAGATGTAAACTCTATTGTTAAACATCCAGTTAGATTATCGAATGTAGCAATTAATAAACCTGGTGATTGCGTGCCTGAATAGACTCCAAGAGATGGAGCAGACACATCATCTCCATCATAGATCGTTAAAAAATCAGTATTGAGTTGGGTAGAAAACTCTTGAAAATCCAATCGTGTACGTTGTCCAATTTCTTCAGGACAAATTGTTATAATATAACTCTCATTATCTGCGTAATTTGCAAATTCGCCACCTGCATCATAAAATGTCCCTGAACATGCAGTTATTGTGCCATTTTGCATAAGAACATCTTGCCCAAAACTGCAAAATCCTAACATTAAGAATAATAAGCGTAGTAAATTTTTCATTTTAGCGGTTTTTTATATTAGTAAAACTGTACTTCTCCCTTTAAAGATACATAAACTGTAAAAAGGTTGCGTAAAAAGATCAATAATTATAAAACAAAAAAATGCCTTTCAATCAAGAAAGGCATTTTAAATTCTGAATATAATTCAAAATAATAATTATAAAGACTTAAGCTTCTTCACCGTCTTCTTTTGCTTTTTTCTTTAGGGCTTCTGTTGCGTTACCTTTCTTAGCAGTATCGTACATAATTGGTGTTGCAATAAATACTGAAGAATATGTACCAACAATTACACCAACGATTAATGCAAATAATAAATCTTTAAGAGAATCTGCACCAAATAAGAACATCGCTAATAATACAACTAAAGTTGTTAAAGATGTATTTAATGTTCTACTAATAGTACTGTTTATAGAACGATTAATAGTTGTATCAAATTTCCAACCTAAGTTTTCGTTAAAGTATTCTCTAATTCTATCAAATACAACAACAGTATCATTAAGCGAGTAACCAATAACCGTTAAGATTGCCGCAATGAACGTTTGATCAACTTCCATGCTAAATGGCATAAATCTCCATGTTAATGAGTAGATACCTAACACGATTAAAACATCATGAAAAACAGCTGCTACTGCACCAAGAGAAAATTGCCACTTTTTAAATCTTAATAAGATATATAAAAATACAACCACTAACGATCCTAAAATCGCCCAAATTGAAGATTTTTTAATATCATCTGCAATAGTTGGACTTACTTTACTAGATAACATCTTACCAATTTTCTTGTCTCCTGAACCATCTAAAAACTCAGCATATGTCATTCCTTCTGGAAGGTATTTTTGAAGTGTTGTAAACAACATAGATTGTACTTTTTCATCAGCTTCAGTAGAACTATCCTCAACCAAATACTTAGTAGAAATCTTTAATTGGTTTGGACCACCAATAGTTTTAACTTCTGCACTTTCAAATACTGTGTGAAGGTCGCTCTTAACTTCCTCAACACTCATATCCTGATCAAAACGTACTTGGTACGTTCGTCCACCAACAAAATCAATCCCTTGATCTAATCCTGTTGTAAAAAGCGAACCTAAACTCGCTAAAATTAACGCTCCAGAAATGATATAAGCCATCTTACGTTTCTTTAAGAAATCAATATTTACATTGGTAAATAAGTTCTTAGTTAAACTTGTAGAGAAATCTAATTTACCACCTCTATTTATATACCAATCAACTAATAAACGTGTTATAAAAATTGCAGTAAATAATGATGTTAAAATACCAATGATTAAAGTTGTTGCGAAACCTTTGATTGGACCAGTACCAAATACAAATAATATTAAAGCGGTTAAACCGGTTGTAATATTGGCATCTAAAATTGAAGATAAAGCGTTAGAGAAACCATCTTTTATAGATTCTTTTTGCGATTTACCTTTTGCTATTTCTTCTTTTATACGTTCAAAAATAAGTACGTTAGCATCGACTGAAATACCAATCGTTAATACAATACCTGCAATACCAGGTAATGTAAGCACAGCACCTAAACTTGCTAATACACCAAAGATTAATAAGATGTTTAATAATAATGCGATATCTGCAAATCCACCAGATTTTCCGTAGTAAAATATCATCCAAAGCAATACAAATGCTAAAGCAATAATAAATGATTTCATACCACTATCAATAGCTTCTTGTCCTAATGAAGGTCCAACCTCATCTGCTTGTACAATTTGAGCAGAAGCAGGTAATTTACCAGCTCTTAAAACGTTTGCTAAATCGACAGCTTCTGTTAATGAAAATGCTCCAGATATTTGAGAGTTTCCTCCAGCAATTGGGCCAGAAGATACACTTGGTGCAGAATACACTATATTATCTAATACGATAGCAATATAACCTTGAGTTTCATAAGCCTTTTTGGTCATTTCCTCCCAAATCTTAGCACCTTTAGCATTCATTTGCATGCTTACTGCTGGTCTACTAACTTGATCGTAATCTTGTCTTGCATCTGTAATTACAGCTCCACTTAATTCTGGTTCATTGTCTCTATTACCTTTAACAGCATAAAGCTCTGAAAACTCAGAATCCTCATTCTGAATTCCCCAAACAAATCTTACGTAACGCATTTCTGCAGGTAAAGACGCTCTGTTTTTTGGTGCATTTAAATGCGCCATAACTTTTTCTTTGTCTTTAGCTAAGAACATACCAACAACAGAACCACCATTTCCATAACCTTGAATACCTAAAGGATTGATATCTGCTACGTTTGTAGAATCTGTTTCTATCTGACCTGTTAACTCATCAATAGCACTAGAAGTTTCATCCTGAACCTCAGCTGCATCTACAACCTCTTCCTTCGTTTCTTCTTTTGCTTCTTTCTTTTTATTTTCTTCAATCAATTTTTGGTTAACTTCCATTAAATATGGTAAAACTTCTTGAGTCTTATACGTCTCCCAAAACTGTAATTGTGCTGTCTTAGTTACTAAATCTTTAACACGCTCAATATCTTTAGCTCCTGGTAATTCTAAAAGAATACGACCTGAGTTCCCTAAACGTTGAATGTTTGGAGATGTTACACCAAACTTATCAATACGCTTACGTAATACTTCGAAAGCAGAAACAATAGATTCGTCAATTTTTGTTTCAATAATACTTTTAACTTCGTTATCTGACATATCGAATTTAATCTCATCACTTAACGTTCTATTAGCAAAAATATCTGGAGATGCTAATTTTGTAACACCTTTAATAGCGTCAAATGCCGTAAAGAACGATTGTAAATATGAATCTTGTGAATCTTTTTGTAATTCTTCAGCATCATCTAGAGCCTTATTAAAAATAGGATCTTTACTATTATTTGCTAAACCTTTTAAAATGTCTCTTACTGAAATTTGAAGAATAACATTAATACCTCCTTTAAGGTCTAAACCAAGGTTCATGGCATTATTTTCTACTTCAGTATAAGAGTATTTTGCAAAACCTAAGTTGTAAACGTCAATAGATTCAAACTTATCTCCTACTTTAATTTTAGAAGTTTTTAATGAATCTAAGTAACGAATCTCCTCTATGTTTCGTTTAGTTTGATAATCGTCTTCTGTTTCTGCGTACTTAGCTATAGCCGCTTGCTCAGCCGTATCTTCAATTTGATTCGCTTTAAACGTAAATGATAATTGGTAAATACTTACCAAACCAAATAAAAGCGCAAAAAGCTTAATTATTCCTTTGTTTTGCATTGTAATTGTTTATTTAATATCGAATTTTAATTATAATTTTAATTATAATTTTCTGGGCGCAAATATAGCCTTTACACCAAAACCCGACAATGTTTTTTATGAATTAGATTTTGATCTTTTTAGAGATAAAAAAGACCTTTTATGAAGTTCGAATTATTCCAAATTGAATAATCCAATTATGAAATTGGTCCTGCTCTGACTTCAGGAATTTCGTAAGAAAGTTGGTTTATAGCATTTACAACCGTATTATTAGCGGCAACTGCCACATTTACTATGCTATTGACTGGTTTTACACTAAACGGCTTACCAGAATAATTTACTTGAAGTTGATTAGAATGATCCGTTTTTTGATTGACTTCAGTTACTTGAGTACCTTCAAAATCCCAATTAAAATCAGTACCTGACTTAATTTCTGAAATATTGAGTTCGTAATCATTTGCCTCTCTTTCTTTAGGTAAATTATCTGACTGTTGTTGAGAAGCTTGGTAAGCTATATCAAAATCGTCACCCTTAAAAAGTACATCTTGAATGTGTGAAACATCGGAATCGCTATGATAGGTAATTCTAAGTTGGCCGTCTCTATTTTGACCAATCTGAATATGAGTAACACCTATACTTTGTAATTTGTATTGAATAGATTCAATAGCTTCTTCAGAGTCTTCTAAAGAAACTGATTTATCCAAAAACTGAACTACAATCTGCTGATTAGGTACCGTTTTTTGATCCATAATCGTTCCTAAAAACGCTAAGACCACAACTAATATCCCTAAATGTAATTTAGTTTTCATGCGCCAAATATAAGTAAAAAAACAAAGGTTTTTCTATATGAATTTGAATTGTAAACTTTTAATCCTCAACCTTCGAAATTATAAATGGATTAATTTAATTCTTTTTTAAATCCTTAGATGGTTTTTTACCATAACCAATGAGATAAAATGAATAATTAGGAAATAGCCTATTAACACCTATAGCAACAATCATACTCATCCCTAACATAAGCAAGATAATTACAATATAAGATAACAACGTATAGCCTTCAAAACTTAAATTATAATAGTTTTTTATTGTTAAAATAAGCTTTAAAACATAAACATGTAAAAAATAAATAGCGAAACTTGTATTTGCTAAACTGTTTATAATAGTACTTCTCACATGTTCAAATCGATGTAACCACACCATAAAAAATAAGCACATAAAAACCATTTTAAATACTATTAAATCTACACCATTGTAGGCCAAAAATTGATTTTTGTAAAGACCTAAAACACCATTATTTGTCTGTAAAACAACAAAGCCTAAGGCAATGATTAAGAGGTAAACATCTTTACCTTTTAATAGTTTATAAATTCTATCCTTATGCATGGCACACATTATTCCCATTAAATATAATGGTGTAAAATAAATCGTAGATTGAACAGCTTGAAATAAAAACGTTCGGGTATAAGGTCTTTGCACAACTGAAGCAATTATTAAGAGTACACCAAATATGATGAGTTGCTGTTTGAATTTAAGTTTAATAAACTTTACATGCAGTGGTGACATTAGCGTCATAATAATCACAAAAGGGATGTACCAATATGCCGTAATATGAGCTCCTGTAATGACATATTTAAATATTGAAATTATATACCAAAACCAGCTATTATATGCTGCTAAATTAGAATTATCCCAATACATCGGCATAATAATTAAACTAACAACAATTGGTAATATTGATAAAACCAAGTATGGCTTTAAAAATCTATTTACGCGTCCTCTAACAAAAGTTGAGTACTTATACCTCTTATATAATACGAGATAAAACACAAAGCCAGAGATAAAAGAAAAATTTAAAGTTGCTCCACTAATTACATTGAAAAAAAATTGATTGATGTAAGTATCTAGTTTTAGACCAGCTACAAATTGGGCATGTATCGCAACAATAAATACAATAGCTAGGGCTCTGTAGTGGTTTATAGAATTTAAATACTTCATTATCAACAGCGTAGGTTGTTTAAAAAGTTAAATATAAAAGTGCCATAACGACTAATTTAAAGGCACATTTATAATTAATCTAAAATTATCATTTTAAAGGTCATTAATCTTAATAAAAAAAGAGGATTGCACCAACAATCCTCTTTCTTATTCTAAAAAAATAATTCTTATAATTCTAATAAATTATTAGTCTTCTTAACACCTTCTGCACTTGCTTTCATGTGTTCTTTCTCTGCATCACTTAATGATACATCTACAATCTTCTCGATGCCGTTTCTACCTAAAATTACTGGTACACCAATACATAAGTCGCTTAAACCATATTCACCATCTAATAAAGTAGAACATGGGAATATTTTCTTTTGGTCGCAAGCAATAGCCTGCACTAACCCACTTACTGCTGCTCCTGGAGCATACCAAGCAGATGTTCCTAAAAGTTTTGTTAATGTTGCTCCTCCTACTTTAGTATCTTCTGCTACCTGATTTAAACGGTCTTCAGACAAAAATTCAGATACTTTAATACTGTTTCTTGTTGCATGAGAAATTAATGGTACCATACCTGTATCACTATGTCCACCAATCACCATTCCGTCCACATCACTAATTGGTGCTTCTAATGCTTCTGCTAATCTATATTTAAAACGTGCAGAATCTAAAGCTCCACCCATTCCAATAATTCTATGTTTTGGTAAACCTGTTGTTTTGTGCACCAAATATGTCATGGTATCCATTGGGTTGCTCACTACAATAATTATAGTGTTTGGAGAGTGCTCAACTAAACTAGAAGATACTGTTTTTACAATACCAGCGTTAATTCCTATTAATTCTTCACGTGTCATTCCTGGTTTACGAGGAATACCTGAAGTTATTACACAAATATCACTATTTGCTGTTTTTGCATAATCGTTAGTGCTTCCTGTAATTTTAGTATCAAATCCATTTAAGGATGCACACTGCATTAAATCCATTGCTTTCCCTTCTGCATAACCTTCTTTAATATCTAAGATTACAACTTCTGAAGCAAAGTTTTTAATTGCTATATACTCTGCACAACTTGCGCCTACTGCACCTGCGCCTACTACGGTTACTTTCATATCTATTTTATTTTTTATCCGTTAAATAATTTAGTATACAAATTTAAGGTTTTAGGTTTTAATTTCCATGACATTAATCATACTATTAAAATAAAAAAAAGAGCAATCAGATGATTGCTCTTTTTTAAACATTATAACTATTACTTATCTAACACTGAAAGCAATACCAACAGTTGCTGTATTATAGTTTTGAAACGTATAATCTGCAAATATTTTAAAAATGCTTAGATTTAATCGCATGCCTAATGTTGCTCGCATTCCATTAGCTTCAAAGTCTAAATTTACTGGGTCAGTAATATTTACGTCTTCTGGCAATCCGGCAGGATTTCCGTTTTCATCCTCAATATCATACGTTAATATATAATCCCCTTTCATTTTAGCTGTTGTTTTTCCGCTATTATAACCAGCACTCCCGTAAATAGTCAAGAATTTAAAATCTAATGACGCTAATGCTTGAACGGTCCAAGTATTCATCTTAAATTCTGCTTCTCCATTAATAACTTGTACATTATCTGATGCATCTTGGTCGTCCATATCATAGGTAACACTCATATTTGTAAATGCACCCAATACTGAAACACTTAATGGAGACTTATCTATTATGCCTAAATACTGTGTTAAGTCGTGTTGTAAACCAAATCCTAGTAATTTCGCCTCAACGTCATCATAGCGTTGTGTCGGCACAAAACGTGCTTTAATATCCGTTTTA
Organism: Winogradskyella eximia; assembly: GCF_003386165.1. Lineage (GTDB taxonomy): Bacteria > Bacteroidota > Bacteroidia > Flavobacteriales > Flavobacteriaceae > Winogradskyella > Winogradskyella eximia. Next base: position 16,587 of record NZ_QRDV01000009.1, read on the forward strand.
AATGGTAAGCCAAAACCAATCTGAACTACTGGAGCAGGCACAGCATTTACTGGTAAATCTTCTGTAATACCCCCTGGCATAGTAAAACTCACAACTCTGTATGTTCCGTTACCATTTTCATTAGGGATTTTCACATTAACCATCACTTCTGAATCGTCTTCACTCATTACGGTTTGTAATTCTGTTTCATTATTAGCTAATGTTAAATATGAATAATCACTTGGCACAAAAGCAAAAGCCTTAGCTTTATCTGGAACTAGTGAAGCGTTTACTCCTATGGTTAAATCAAATCCAAATTTCTTATGAACTTTGGCCGTTGTTGCCCAACTACCATTCATACTATACATTAAACCTTCCATTGCAGGTTTTAAATAGTTTTGAGATAACAAACTAGCATCGTCTGCTGCCAAAAGAATAGTCTCTAAATCCTGAGCTTTAGCGAATTGAAAACTTACAATTAAAAGAATTGAAGCGATTAAATTTTTCATATATCTTGGTTTTAGTTTGCCGTAAACATATAAAATTAAATTGAAAAACAACACTTAATCGTTTATTTTTGCGTTTTAACGACCCTGTATTGTAGTTAAAAACAGCTTAAAACAAAAAAACACCCAATTATGGGTGTTTTAATAACTGAAATATATACTTCAGATTTGTATTTGATAGACTAGCAATTATGCATCAATATTAGCATAAATAGCATTCTTTTCAATAAACTCTCTACGTGGCGGCACTTCGTCTCCCATTAGCATTGAGAATACACGATCTGCCTCTACTCCATTATCTATTTGAATTTGACGTAATGTTCTAAACTCAGGATTCATTGTAGTATCCCAAAGTTGCTCAGCATTCATCTCTCCAAGACCTTTGTAACGTTGAATTTTAGCCCCATCACCATAGCGCTCCATTAAAGCTAAACGCTCTTCATCATTCCAAGCATATTCTTTTTTTGTACCTTTTTTCACTAAGAATAAAGGTGGTGTTGCTATGTATATGTGGCCATTTTCAATTAACTCCTTCATGTAACGGAAAAAGAACGTTAAGATTAAAGTTTCAATATGCGAACCATCGATATCGGCATCACACATAATCACAATTTTATGGTATCTTAATTTTGAAAGGTTTAAAGCTTTACTATCTTCTTCTGTTCCGATAGTTACACCTAAAGCTGTAAAGATATTTTTGATTTCTTCATTTTCAAAAACCTTATGCGTCATGGCTTTTTCTACATTAAGAATCTTACCTCTTAATGGCAAAATAGCTTGAAACATTCTATCTCTACCTTGTTTTGCAGTACCACCTGCCGAATCTCCCTCGACTAGATAAACTTCGCATTTTGCAGGATCTTGCTCAGAACAATCTGATAATTTACCAGGTAAACCACCAATACTCATTACAGTTTTACGTTGTACCATTTCACGAGCTTTTTGAGCTGCATGACGTGCTTGAGCTGCTAGAATAACTTTTTGAACTATTATCTTAGCATCATCCGGATGCTCTTCTAAATAATCTGTAAGCATTTCAGAAACGGCTTGTGACACAGATGCTGATACTTCACGGTTACCTAACTTCGTTTTTGTTTGCCCCTCAAATTGCGGTTCTTGTACTTTTACCGAAATAATAGCTGTTAAACCTTCACGGAAATCATCACCTGCAATATCAAACTTTAATTTGTCTAACATTCCAGATTCATCAGCATACTTTTTAAGGGTATGTGTTAATCCACGACGGAAACCAGAAAGGTGTGTTCCACCTTCATGTGTATTAATATTGTTTACGTATGAGTGTAAATTTTCTGCGTAAGATGTATTATAAATCATAGCAACCTCAACAGGTACACCATTCTTTTCACCTTCAAACGAAATAACATCTTTCATTAAAGGCTCTCTGTTTCCATCTAAAAACTTGATAAATTCTTTAAGACCTTCTTCAGAATGAAATGTTTCACCCTCAAATTCACCATCATCTTTTTTATGACGCTTATCAATTAAATGAATTGTAATGCCTTTATTTAAATAAGCCAATTCACGTAAACGACTTGCTAAGGTATCGTAGTTATATTCTAAAATTTGAGTGAAAATTGTTGGGTCTGGCTTAAAAGTAACAATCGTTCCTCTCTTGTCTGTCTCACCAACCTTTTTTACAGGATACATCGCTTTACCACGCTCATACTCTTGTTCCCAAATCTCACCTTTTCTATAAACCGTTGCTTTAAGATGCTCAGACAATGCGTTTACACAACTTACACCAACACCGTGTAAACCACCAGAAACTTTATAAGAATCTTTATCAAATTTTCCACCTGCACCAATTTTAGTCATTACAACCTCTAATGCAGAAACACCTTCTTTTTTGTGTAAATCTACAGGAATACCACGACCATCATCTTCTGTGGTAATAGAATTATCTTCATTAATGATAACAGTGATATTATCACAATGACCAGCTAATGCTTCATCAATAGAGTTATCAACTACTTCATATACTAAATGGTGCAAACCACGTACACCAACATCACCAATATACATAGAAGGACGCATACGCACGTGCTCCATACCTTCTAGAGCCTGAATACTATCTGCTGAATAATTATCCTTGTTAAACTCTTCTCTTTTCTCGCTCATTATTTTAATAAGTTTTAATTCGATTTATCGCATAAAAAAATGACACAAGTGCATCATTTTTGAATACTAACAAATATAAGGATTATTAAAGGTTTTTAAAAGCATTTTACGCATTACGTACAAAAATTATCAACATTTGTTAATTATTAAAAAAGTGTCTTAAATCGCTCAAAAAAGGCCTTAAAATCGATTTTACAAAATTAAACTTAGCATAAGCGCAAGAGTAAAACACAAAATCTCGCAAATGCGAGATTTTGAGATTAAAATTTATATTAAATAGACCTACAAAAGTCAATTTATGGTCATTTTAGTACGCTTTTGCATGCACATTAGCAATTGCTCTACCAGATGGGTCATTCATATTTTTAAATGCCTCATCCCATTCTAAAGCGGTTGCAGTACTGCATGCAACACTAGCTTCTTGCGGTACACTTAATGCTGCTGCATCACTTGGAAAATGACCTTCAAAAATACTTCTGTAATAATATTCTTCTTTGTTTAGAGGTGTATTAATTGGAAAACGGAATGATGCATTTTGTATTTGCTCATCTGTCACTTCTTTTTCAACTAGCTCTTTTAAGGTATCAATCCAGCTGTAACCTACTCCATCAGAAAATTGTTCTTTCTGTCTCCATGCTACGCTTTCTGGTATCATGTCTTCAAATGCTTTACGAACGACCCATTTTTCCATGCGCTCTCCGTTGATCATTTTATCTTTTGGGTTGATGCGCATAGCGACATCCATAAATTCTTTATCTAAGAATGGTACACGACCTTCAATTCCCCAAGCTGCTAAACTTTTGTTTGCTCTTAAGCAATCGTACATGTGTAACTTATCTAATTTACGAACTGTTTCTTCATGAAATTCTTGTGCACTTGGCGCTTTATGAAAGTATAAATACCCACCAAATAATTCATCGGCACCTTCTCCAGATAACACCATTTTAATTCCCATGGATTTAATAACTCTCGCCATTAAATACATTGGAGTTGACGAACGAATCGTCGTAATATCATAAGTTTCAATATTATAAATAACATCTTTAATAGCATCTAAACCTTCTTGGATGGTGAATTTAATTTCATGATGAACTGTACCAATATGGTCTGCTACTTTTTTAGCTGCTGCCAAATCTGGCGAACCTTCTAGTCCAACTGAAAACGAGTGTAATTGAGGATACCACGCTTTTTCTTTATCATCTGCTTCGATACGTCTTTCAGAATATTTTTTAGCAATGGCAGACGTTACCGAAGAGTCTAAACCACCAGATAATAATACTCCATAAGGTACATCACTCATTAGCTGTCTATGCACAGCATCTTCTAAGGCTTGTTTTACTTCTGCAATACTTGTTTCGTTATCTTTTACAGCTTCATACTCTGTCCAATCGCGTTTGTACCATTTAACAAATTCGCCGTCTTTGCTAGACATGTAATGTCCTGGAGGAAATAATTCTATTTTAGTACAAATACCTTCTAATGCTTTTAATTCTGAAGCCACATAGAATGTTCCGTTTTTATCCCATCCTATATATAAAGGAATAATTCCCATATGATCTCTAGCAATGAAATACTCATCTTTTTCTACATCGTAAATAGCAAAACCGAAAATACCGTTCATATCATCTACAAAGTCCACCCCTTTTTCTTGGTATAAAGCTAAAATTACTTCACAGTCACTTTGGGTTTGAAAATCGTACTTACCTTCAAATTGTTTTCTTATAGCTCTATGGTTATAGATTTCTCCATTGGCTGCAAGAATTAGTTTTTTATCAGGACTTAATAACGGTTGTTTTCCCGAGGCAGGATCTACAATAGCCAAACGCTCATGCGCCATAATTACTTTATCATCACTATAAATTCCGCTCCAGTCTGGTCCACGATGACGAATGGTTTTTGCCATCTCTAATACCTGAGGTCTTAAATCTTCAACTTTTTGTTTTATATCGAACGCACATACAATTCCGCACATAACTTTTATCTTTTTAATCAGGCTTTAATAAACCTTACATTATTAATTAGAGGACAAATATGAATTTAAACTTTCATATTAAAAACATAAAAAACAATAATGGTTACGATTTAAAACAAAAAATCAAAAAAACGAACCATATTAAAACTAACTTATCCTTAAATAAATAGTTTATCTGTTAATCTGTAAATTTTAGTATTTCCTAACGACTGAGCGCACAGAATAAACTCTATTTTTAACCCAACAAAAAACAATAATGATTATGAAAACCACAAAATTACTTACAACGGTTGCTTTTGCAATTACAATGTTATTATCATTTAATGTGAATGCACAAGAATTTAAAGACTTAGACAAAAGTCCAATGGATGCCTCTTCATTCCCTTCTGACTACAAAGACGCTAACAAACTTATTAAAATCACTTATAGTCGTCCACAATTAAAAAATCGTTCTGTAGATAAATTAGCTAAAGAAGGAGAAATATGGAGAACCGGAGCCAATGAAGCTGCAGAGATTACGCTTTACAAAGACATGAAATTTGGAGATAAAGAAGTAAAAGCAGGAACTTATACTTTTTATATGATTCCTGGAAAGAAAGAATGGACAGCAATTATTAACACAGACTTAAATGCTTGGGGTAGTTATTTCTATAATGAAAAAAATGACGTTGCACGTTTAACAGTACCTGTTACAGAGGGAAAAGAATCTTTAGAAGCATTTTCTATAGCATTTGATAAATCCGATAATGGTATTAATATGCATTTAGGTTGGGGAACTGTGAGAGTTGCCGTACCTTTTAGAGCTTAAATTTATAATAAAAAATCGCCTTGATTTCTCAAGGCGATTTTTTTTACAATATAATCTAATAATTACCTAATAATCACTTTTTGTGTTTTACGTTGGTAACCACTATTTAGCTCCACAACATAGACTCCATCTTGTAATTGAGATACATCTATTGTATTATTTAATGATGTCTCATTTAAACTTTGCGTTAGTACTAAGCGACCTCTTACATCATAAAGTTTTAACGCTGTATCTTGCAATAACTGACCACTTACAGTTAACACACGTGGTTTCTCTGTGGTAAATATTCTTAAATCATCTAATTCATTTTCTGAAGTAGATAAGCTCTCTGATGAGAATCTTAAGTAAAAACGACCAGTATTACTTAATGCTTCACTTGGTGTAATGACAAAATCATTTGTGGTTAACAAGGTAAACGTATTATTATCGCGATCTTCTAAATACACGTCTGTACTTACAGGCAAATCAGATGCTGCAATACTTACCGTAATTTGTTCTCCCATATTGCTGTTTATCCCTAAAGGAATAATCATGGTGTCTAAATCCTCAAATGGTAAGGATTGAATTGCCATATCTAAGCCTGTATTTTCATTAACCAATTCTGAGTATATTGAAAAACTTGCCGCATTATTTCCCCAAATACCTGCATCATAACCTGGGTCTAAAGCTAAAGTTGAATTTTCATTAAAATAGAAATCGGTGTTATACATATCTATAGCTGTACTTAATTGCAATTTTAAGTGTCTGTTCTCAAACGTACTGCTACGTCCTAAAATAAAATCATCGCTTGTACCAGTTCTACGCATATATGGCATAAAGAAAACAGGTCCATCATTGTCTGCTGCAACATAAAAACCCTGTCCTGGCGCAATTAAAGTAGATGGTGTGGTGGTGTTTAAATTATAAACCGTCCAGCCATCAGACGCATCACCATCATAGCCATACATAGCCACATTGTTCTGATCTAAAAGTGTAGCATTGGTTGGAAAATTTAAAAAATCGTGAACATTTAAATACGAAGGATATGGATTACCTATTAAATTCCATTGTTGATATGCTGGACCCGAATTTGAAATCGGCATAACAACAGACTCCTTATTAGCTGAACCTTTAAAACGTAAACTTTCATTATCCGTTGTACCTGCTCTATAACCTACTCCAGCCGTTAATGCTACCGTTTCTGTATTAGAATAAGTAACATAGTCGCCTATCGTTTTATCAAATGGACCAAAGAGAAATAATGTATTTGCGCCATTGCTCACCACATTTGGGTTGGCAGCTATAAAGGTATCAAAACCTTCACCTGTTACTGGTGGTGTTACCAAATCATTGCCTCCTGAGCTCGCATTTTGATTGACATGACGATTATAAATCACAACACTTTCACTAGAACCATCTGTAATGGTTCCGTTTAAAATTAAACTAGAATAGATTATAGATGTCGATTCTAAAACCACTGAAGGTGTGGTTACTGTAGCACCAGTATTAACTGTTACATCTGCTCCTGGTCTAATTTTTAATGATAATACAGACACATCTGAAGTTATGGTGGTTGTTTCATCTTCCATGACTATAGAATTTTTAACCCCTGTATTTGGCGTTGGCACTTCGTTCCATGCTGCATTCTGAAATACCAAATGGTTAACAATCTGGTCTTCTCCATTGCTTCCTGGCGATCCTAAATCTGGCAAAATACCTTCTGAAACCTCAGCAGTTGCCCAAAGGGTTCCATCGTTATTATCTTGTATGTTACTGCCAATATATACCATAGAGGCTCCCGTTGGATTTGGCCAAAGAATTCCACCGTCATAAACCGTACGGTCTACTTCGGTGGTTTCTCCATCCTCTAAGATAATAGCATCTGTTGTGTTGTTAAGGTCTGTATCTATGTACTCATAATCTACCACCACATTACCATTGGTAGCAAAATCGCTGTTTCGTGCTAAAACCACAAAACCATCTGCTGGCACAATGAGGTCTGCATTTATAATATGCGGTGTGGCATCTGCCAAATCATCTTTTATGGCCCAACCTTTTAAATTAATAGGATATTTTGTTGGGTTGTACACCTCAAAATATTCTCCATTGGCATTAGTTACAGCATCTGGATTTTGCATGATCTCTGTGATGATAATATCTATTTTTTCTAACGGACTTATAAAACCCTCAGATACATGAGTACCACCAACATTAAGCTCTTGCACATTGACTTCTCCAATAGTGTATAGCAATTTGGTATTGCCTACTTTAACATTATCGCCACCACTATCTATACTGCTTTTGTATAGGGTTTGGCTACTTAACCACCCAAAACAGCACATAATGACAAAACTTGTGAGTTGTGTTTTCATTATTTTTTAGTTTTAAGTGATGTGTTTGCACTAGCTGTTGCTGTGTTATTTTCTAAAGCAGAAAGCCTAGCTTCTAACGAAGCAAATACCTTATTTTTAGCTTCTAATTGTTTAATTTTCTCTGCTTGTGCATCAATAATGACTTGTTGCTCTTGGGTCGCTTTAATAAGTACAGGTATTAATTCTGTATAGCTTACACCCATGGTCTTTAACTCATCATCGCCAACTTGCACTATGTTGGTTATAATTTTCTGTACATCTTGTGCTATAAGCCCTAAAGATTTATGTTCTTGGTCTTTTGCTTTCCAATTGTAAGCTTTAGGCTCTAATTGTAATATTTCTTTTAATCCAAAAGGTATGGTTTCAATCTCTTTTTTAAGACGTCTGTCTGATGAATGCACTGTAGAGCCATTTACGGTTACATTACCTATTATAAATGCCCCATTAGCCATATATGTAAGACCATTTATTTGTGCGTCACCACCTATTACTGTGTTACCGCCTATTACTGTGCCACCCGTTATTGATGCGGTACCACCTATTGTTGTAGCTCCATTTATTCTTGTGTTACCTGCTTCGTTCACATTAAAAACAGTAGTTCCTGCTCCATTGACTATCCCAAAATCTCCAGTTTCATTATCATCATGATCTAAATACACAATGACGGCATCGTTACTTCTCAAAAAGAGGTCACTACCTGCATAATCGGGGTTTGATGAGATAATACCGTCGTCTCCTGATGTTGTATTTGACGACCCACTAACAATAAGCGCAGGTGCATTATCTACCACAGCTTTAATTACGCCTGTAACTTCTAGCGCTGTAGATGGACTAATCTCACCAATACCAACATTACCGTTTTTTAGTATGGTTAAGGCATTGCTGCGATTGGCATCATTAACTCCATTACCTACCTCAAACAAAGGATCTGTAGCTACTATTGCTGATGGATTACCTCCACCAATATTGTAACGTCCTATTGCTGCGGAATTATATGCGTCTGCTTTTGTTGCTATACCCATTGCGGTTGAATAACTTCCCGAAGCAATTGAATTAACTCCCATTGCGGTTGAAGCAATTCCTGTAGCGCCTGTAGCATTGCCAGTAAATTGAGAATAACTCAAATCCACAGCATTCTCACCCACATTACCATAATTAGCAGCTACTCTACCTACTTTAACTAAGCCCAAGCCATTGCCTTCGTTTACAGCTTCTAAACCTGTTGCGGCAACTCCAGATGGTATGTTTGATAAATCATAATAATCTCCACTAAACATAGCATCTATATAATTAGCATCTGCAAACTCTTTAGTCACTAAAGCCTTATCATCTGTAATTTCTGCGATATCAAAACTTGGTGCGATTATAGTACCGTTTTTTAGTATCGTTAAGGCATTGCTGCGATTGGCGCTACTTGCTCCGTTACCAACCTCTAATAAAGGATCAGTTGCTATGTTATTAAATCCACTGCCGCCACCAACATTGTATCTACCCATTGCTGTTGAATAATATGCATTAGCGGTTGTATTCCATCCCATTGCCGTCGAAAAAAACCCTGAAGCAGTTGTACCTTCACCTATTGCCGTTGACCAATCACCTTGAGCAATAGTAGATTGGCCCATTGCGGTTGAGGCATAACCTGATGCCGTTGTAGATGACCCCATTGCGGTTGATCCTTGCCCTGTAGCTCCACGAGTTGTGCTAGCAGATGTTGAAATACTCAAATCCACAGCACCATTTCCAATATTTCCATAATTAGCTTCTACTCTACCTACTTTTACTAAGCCCAAACCATTACCTTCGTCTATAGCTTCTAAACCCGTACTCGCTGCATTTGCAATACTAGCATCTGCATACTCTTTAGTCACTAAAGCCTTAGCATCTGTAATTTCTGCGATATCAAAACTTGGTGCGGTTATGGTACCGTTTTTTAGTATGGTTAAGGCATTGCTGCGATTGGCGCCATTTGCTCCGTTACCAACTACCAATAATTGATCGGATGCATTAAAAGCTGTTGTGCTAATTGGTGTTGTAGCTACATTATATATTCCTAAAGAGGTTTGTCCATAGCTTTCTGCTATTGTACGATTACCCATTGCGGTTGACCTATTTCCTGAAGCGGTTGTAACTATGCCCATTGCCGTCGAAAAAAACCCTGAAGCGATTGTAGTCCGACCCATTGCGGTTGAATACTGTCCAGAAGCGGTTGTACCGATTCCCATTGCGGTTGACAACAAACCTGAAGCCCCCTTAGTCGTACTAGCTGATGATGAATAACTCAAATCCACAGCATTCTCACCAATAGCTCCATAATTAGCCTCTACTCTACCTACTTTCACTAAACCCAAACCATTACCTTCATCTATAGCTTCTAGACCTGAGACATTCTCAGCCGTTTTAGCACTCAAAGCATAAGGCACAGCATTAAAAGCTGTGGTACCCATATCCGTAAGACCTGCGCCTGTATCAATTTGTGTGTTTAAAAAATGAGTATCGCTTGCCCAATCTATATCTGCAAAAACACCACTATCTACTGCACCTTCTCCTATATTAATAATGATAATACCATTGGCATCTGTGGTTGGTGTATGTGTTTCTTGGTACACATTGGTCTGTGCAACACCTTGTAATATGCTAAACTCTACCGTTACTGCCGTATTAGCAACAACAGCATTGTTAGCATCTTTTATTAAGGCTTTGTAATTAATACCTTGTTGGGCAAATGTTGTTATAGTAAACAACATGAGTAATGCTTGGGTAATTCTTTTCATAATAGTTTTGTTTTAGAGGATAATACATCTGGTCTTTTACCAGACATACACTTAGGCAACGAAGGTAGTTTGCGTTTTGGCCCAAAACAATACGTAGTGCATGCAAAAACTACGTGGTACCACGTAGTTTGAAAAAATAAATATGAAATAAGAATTAGGCTTAATTAACGAACTCTATGTTCTCTTTTGCCCAACTGGTAAGTATGTCTTTCTCTTTGGCAAGACCCAATTTAGTTATAATATTAGAACGGTGTTTTTCTATGGTTCTGGCAGACAGTGATAATAACGCTGCGATGTCTTTAGATGATTTATCTTGAGCTATAAACCTCACAATAGTGCGCTCTGATGGTGTTAGCAGCTTCATTTTTTGTAATTGTGGCGCGACTTCATTTTCTAAGACCGTATTAAAAACAGCACTAAAATAGGGTACGCCTTTACTAATGCTTTGTATGCAATTATGTAATTCTAAAAAAGGTTCGTCTTTAATAATATAACCAGATATGTTTAGTTTTTGCGCTTTATAGATAAAGGCTTTTTCTTTGTGAGAGGTAAGGATAATAAATTTGGTATCTACCAGCTGCTCTTTACATTTTTTTATGACCTCAAAACCAGTGAGCATTGGCATTTCTTCGTCTAAAATAGCAATTTGAGGTTGTAACTCCATAATCTTATTTAGCGCTATGGCACCATTCTCTGCTGTACCAATAACATTATAATTGTATTCCTTTAACTGGTCTACTAATCCTTTTAATAATAAAGGATGATCGTCTGCTACAAATAATGTGATACTATCAATCATATTATACTGGTATTTGAACTAATATTGAGGTGCCTTCTTCTTTTTTACTCTTTATTGCAAAACTGCCTTTGAGCATGCTTACGCGTTCTGCCATGGTTTTTAAACCCAAGCTATTTTGTTTTACCTTATCACTAACCTCAAAGCCTTTGCCGTTATCTTTTATTACTATTTTAATGCCATCGGTTTGCTTCAAAATATTGACAACTAAGGTCTTGGCTTTGGCATGTTTTAAAACATTGTTTACAGATTCTTGTATAAAACGATATAAATTAAGCGATTCGGTTTCATTAAAATTGGTATTGACATCGTCAATTTCTACCGAAACAAACATATCGGTTTCTTCATCTAACTCTAGTAGCATCTGCTCTATACTATCTTTTAGCCCAAGTTTTGCCAATGTTACAGGATATAAATCTCTAGAAATACTTCGTACTTCCTCTAAAGCATTATGTGCTAAACCAGATAGCTCTGTCTGGTTGGTATTTTGGGCTTTCATTTTAAGCAGTGTAATTTGCTGCCCAACACCATCATGCAGATCTTTAGCTATACGTGTGCGTTCTTCCTCTTGAGTTTTTATAAGCTCTTGAGAAAATGTTTGCTGTGCAATTGCAGTCTTCTTAGCATTTAAAAAATAACGATGAAACATAATGGCTCCGAATAGAACTAAAAAACCTAAAGACCCAAAAATTAGCAATTGCGTTTTGTTTTTATTCTGAAGGTTTAAGAGTGTTATATCTTTTTTTTGTGCTTCAATTTCAATTTCGTTTTTCTCGGTTTCATATATGGTAGTCAGTTCTCGTACATGCTGCTTATTTTCTTTAGTTAACAACGAATCATTCAACCTCTGAAAATCCATATAGTATTGTAATGCTTTTGCACTTTTACCTTGCTGTTGCGCAATAATCGCGAGGGTTTGACTGGCGTCTTTTTGTCCTTTTAAATCACCAACAGATTGCGAAATTTTAAGCGCTTTAATCGCATAATCAGTCGCTTCACTAAGTTGGTTGCGTTTAATGTAGGTTTTGGAAACTGCATTGTGAATCCTTGCTGTCACAGTGCTCTGAGATTTTAAGTCATATTTTTCTAAAGCCTCTTTCTGGTACTGCAAAGCTTTGGTGTAGTCTTCTAATTCATAATAGGTATTCCCTATATCAAATTCTATGTAACGAATACTTTTATTATAATTTTTATGCAGCTTTTTCCTGTATGCAATAGCTTCTTGAAAATAATCTAATGCTTTATTATAGTCTTTTAATTGCATATGACAACGCCCTATTTTTCCATAGATAACCGATAGTAATATAGAGTTATCACTAATTTCATCTAAACTAAAGGCTTCATTAAGGTATTCAAGTGATTTTATATAATCTTCTTGCTTATAAAAAATATTAGCTATGGATATATAGCCTCTGGCAGTTCCTTCTGGATTATTAATTGTTTTATAAAGCTCGGTGGCTTTAAGATAGTATTCTATAGATTTCTTGTGATATGACATCCGTGAATAGGAAAGCCCTATATTCTGTATAGATTTTGCCCAGGCGAGCGAATCATTCATTGTTTTAAAAATGTCGCCTGCTTTTTCAAAACTCTGTATTGCATCCGTATAATCGTCTATTAGGTTCTGCACTGCCCCAATTTGGTTTAAAGCTGCTGCTTGTCCCCAAAGATGGTCTAGCTCTTCATTAATTTTGAGCGCTTTTTGAAAATTGATTAGGGCTACATCATAATTTTTCTGGTAGTAATCTACTATTCCCAAACAATTATAGGCTCCGGCAACACCGCGTTTTGCATCTGCTTTTGTCGCTAAACTTAAGGCATCATTAATGTATTGCTTTGCAAGCTCTGGATTTGAACGCGCATACTGAATACCCAAATCATTATAGGCTTTTACCTTTATAGTGTCTTGTACTTTTTCTTGTTGAATAAGTTGTTTTAAACTGTCTACTATTTGTTCATTTTGAGCACCTAACATAGTGCAAAAGGCGAAGCATACAATTAGGAAGTAGGGTTTCAAAATGGTTTTGTTTTTTTAAATATAAGATTTTTTGCAGTAGCGTTTGTGAATTAATTGTCATTCAAAAGAACTTTTAGGTAATAATATTTCACCTAACACAACTAAAAAAGATATACCTTACTGTTTTTTAGACGCTTATATAACAATTAGGATTATTAAAACAAAAATAGCCACAGAAAGAACTTCATTTAAAAAACTCTACGCAAAGTAGATACATATTATAAAGATGGCACATGTCCCCAATTCTCACCAGTTTTAATTCTTTGCAGTTGCATTGTGCTAACACCAAATCGCTTTGCTATTATTTTTAACCTCGTTCTTCTATTTGGATCATTTAACATCTTTTTTATACGTCTAACATCGTTTTCTGAAAGCTTTGCTGAAGTTAGTTTTTCTGGCCTTTTATAGCTAGGATTAGAGAACTGATGGATTTCTTTTTCGCGTTTTGTAACCCATTTAAGATTATCTATGTGATTATTCAATTTATCGTAATCTAAATGAATAACGTATACTCCATCCTTTTGCTCTAAAAAGTGTTGCGCTAGTATTTTATGCAAGTAATATGTTTTGAATTTCCCCTTTTCTATTTTTTTTACTTTAAAATACAAGTAACCGTGCATCTTATAGGGTTCAAAAAGAACTTTTTTTCCATTTCTAATTCGGGCTAATCGACCGTAATTAGATAATTGATATTTTTCATCGGGATGCACAAAATCATCAAAAACAACGGTTTTCCATTGCTCCTTCCATAAATGTCTTATCATTTTATAAAAATTAAGGGTTTCTAAAAAAATAATAAAAACTAGTATATTTTAGTTTCTAAGGTATATTCAAATACTTATGTGTCTGAAGAGACACCTTCCATTTTGGATTTGCCATAACATAGTCTACAATCATTGGCACCACTTTATCACGCTTACTCCATTCTGGTTGTAAATATAATATGCAATCTTTATTTACTTTAGCAGCTTGCTCTTCAGCAAAACGGAAATCGTCTTTATTATAGATAATACATTTAAGTTCGTGTGCTTTTTCGTAAACTCTTTCAGTTGGTAATTTCATCTTTTTTGGTGAGAGACAAATCCAATCCCAAGTACCAGATAACTCATAAGCACCAGAAGTTTCAATATGTGTTTGTACACCTTTGGCCTTTAATTGTGCCGTTAAAGGTCCCATGTCCCACATTAAAGGCTCTCCACCAGTAACTACTATGGTATTACTATATTTTACAGCATTCTCAACAATTTTTTCAGTCTCAGTTGGTGGATGTAATTCTGCTAACCAGCTTTCTTTAACATCACACCAATGGCAACCCACATCACAGCCACCAATTCTTACAAAATAAGCAGCAGTACCTTTGTGAAATCCTTCTCCTTGAATCGTATAAAACTCTTCCATTAAAGGCAATAACAAACCTTTATCTATCAACTCTTGTCGTTCTCTTCTTGTCATAGACCGCAAATATATTAATAAGTACACAGTAATTTGTTGCAATACTTAGTAAAAAGTAATGAGTTAGCGCAATTCTGTTTTAAACTTGATTAAAATTACAGTATTTTTATCCAAATTTTCTCACTAATGAAGAATACAGAAGCATTCATAAAAGATATCAACAAAGGAAACACCTTTAAAGGTGACTATATTACCCTTGGTTCTGCCATGCTTGATGGTGAAACTATAACAAACACTTTTGTAAACGTCCCTTTAAAAACCATGAACAGACATGGCCTTATAGCTGGAGCAACTGGTACTGGAAAAACAAAAACGCTACAGGTATTAGCTGAAAATCTTTCTGAAAAAGGTGTTCCTGTTTTATTAATGGACATTAAAGGTGATTTAAGCGGCTTGGCAAAACCGAGTCCTGGACATGCTAAGATTGATGAACGCATGGAAAAAATTGGCTTGCCTTTTGAAGCCAAAGGATTTCCGGTAGAATTATTGACTTTATCTGAACAAGATGGTGTAAGACTTAGAGCCACTATCAGTGAATTTGGACCTGTTTTAATTTCTAGAATATTAGATGTTACGGAAACACAAGCAGGAATTATTTCAGTGATTTTCAAATATTGCGACGATAATCATCTGCCACTATTAGACCTGAAAGATTTTAAGAAAATATTGCAATATGCTACAAGTGAAGGCAAAAAAGAATTTGAAGAATCTTATGGTCGTATTTCAACAGCATCTACAGGAGCCATCCTTAGAAAACTAATTGAAATTGAACAACAAGGCGGCGATTTATTCTTTGGTGAAACGTCTTTTGACACTCAAGATTTATTGCGTATCGATGAGAATGGTCGAGGTTATATCAATATTATTAGATTAACAGATATACAAGATAAGCCTAAGTTATTTTCAACTTTCATGTTGAGTTTATTAGCTGAAATCTACTCTACGTTCCCAGAACAAGGAGATAGTGGACGACCAGAATTAATTATGTTTATTGACGAAGCACATTTAATATTTAATGAAGCTTCTGATGCTTTATTAAATCAAATTGAAAGTATTGTAAAACTGATACGTAGTAAAGGTGTCGGTATATATTTTGTTACGCAAAGTCCAACCGATGTCCCAGAATCTGTTTTAGGCCAATTAGGTTTAAAAGTACAACACGCTTTAAGAGCATTTACAGCCAAAGATAGAAAGGCGATTAAATTAACCGCTCAAAACTATCCAGATACAGAATATTACGATACAGCAGAAGTATTAACGTCTCTCGGAATTGGAGAAGCATTAGTGTCTGCATTAGACGAAAAAGGAAAACCAACTCCGTTGGCTGCAACCATGATGCGCGCACCAATGAGTAGAATGGATGTTTTAACCGAATCTGAATTAGGCAGCTTATTAGCACAATCTCAATTAGCTAGAAAATACAATAAAGAGATTGATAGAGAAAGTGCTTACGAAATGCTTAATGAGAAAATTAAGCAAGCCGAAGCTGAAGAAGCTAAACAAAAAGCTAAAGAAGAAAAAGAAGCATTAAAACGCGCTGAAAGCAAAAGAAAAACAAGCACAACCCGAAGAAAAAGCACAAGAATGAATCCTATTGTTAAGGTTTTAACCAGTGCAACCGTTATAAGAGGAGTATTAGGAATATTAAGTAAAATGATTAAATAAAATAATGTCTAAATCTAAAATAAAAAACACCCTATTTGCAGCATTAATTTGTGGCCTACTAATAACTAGTTGCACCACAGACAAAGCATCAAACCCATTTGCTGTAGCTAAGAATCATATTGGGTTATTAACCGACTCTACACAAGTAAGAGAATTAGAAGCCATTTTTAGCAATGACTCAGTAGTACGTTATATTGCAGGAGATGAATTTATAGGCTCTGTAAATACCATTGAAATTTTTGAAAAAGGTGGAAAAAAACTATTAGACTTATCGCCTAAAGAGGCTTTAGATTCTACTTCAGTTATTTCAAGTGTTAATATTATTGATGAACGTTATAAAACTGAGAAAAATATATCGACACTAAGTACGTTTAAAGATATTAATGAAGCTTATAAAATTTCAAAAGTAGATAATCTTATAAATGCTATTGTTGTTTCTGTGAATGAAATAAATGCATCTTTCACTATTGACAAAAAGGAATTACCAGCTAGTATGCGTTTTGATATGAATATGACTATTGACCCTATTCAAATTCCTGGAAAAGCGAAGATTAAATATTTTATGATTCATTGGTAGTTTAAAGTTAGATATCTTAATTTTAGGTAAACAGTTAAAAGTATGCACAAAAAGCAAAAATATACAATTCAAAATTCGCCATTTGTAGTGCCTACAGACGACGGTAAAATTATAAAAGAACACTTTGGAAATGCCACAGATGGAAACTCAGAATTAAGTATTGCACACATGGTTGCACCTGCTGGTTGGTTTGAACCTTTTCAAACTCCAGAATTTGATGAATACACCTTTATTATTAGAGGGAAAAAACAATTTATCATCGATGGTGAAACTATAGTTTTAGAGGCAGGTCAATCTATTAAAGTAGAAAAAAATACCAGATTACAATACTCTAACCCTTTTACTGAACCTTGCGAATACTTAGCTATTTGCTTACCTGCTTTTTCAATAGAAGCCGTAAATAGAGAAGACAACTAATATGAGTAGTTTTGTAATAAAATCTATTGGAAATGCACTCAATGCAACGAGTTTAATTTCATCTAAATACGCCTCTAAAAAGGCGCTCAGTTTATTTGCATCTCCAAGAAAAGGACGCTATAACGATGACCAAAAACGCATAATAGAATCAGCTTATTTTGAAGAAGTCAAATATAACAACATGGAAATTGCAACCTACCGTTGGGTAGGCAAAGGCGAAACTGTTTTGTTAGCGCATGGCTGGGAAAGTAACACCTCACGTTGGGAATATATTTTAAAAGACTTAAAAGCACAAGATTACAATATTATTGCTTTAGATGCTCCGGCTCATGGCAGATCTGACGGCAAACAATTTAATGCTGTTTTATATTCTGAATTTATAAATGTAGTCGCTAAAAAGTTTCAGCCAGATGTTTTAATGGGTCATTCCGTTGGTGGTATGGCAAGCGTATTTTGTTTGCATAAGCACCAATTACCATCCATAAAAAAACTCATTCTTTTAGGTGCGCCTGCCCATTTTACAGGTGTATTTGATAGATACAAATCAATGATGGGTTTTAACAACCGAATTTCTAATGGTTTAGATAAAATTGTTTTAGAACGTTTTGAGCAACCTGTATCTTATTTTTCTGCAGCTAATTTCACGGAGACCTTTACCGCAAAAGGTTTAATTATTCATGATAAAAATGATCGCATCATTCCATATGAAGATGCGCAATTAATTGCTAGTCGTTATAAAAATTCTAAATTTATTTCTACGACTGGTTTTGGTCATGGCTTAAAGGACGCATCTCTAATCCCACAGATTATTGAGTTTATTAATGAATAATCTTTATCGTATTTTTACAGCATGTCACAAGAATTAAAACGCCTTAATAAATACCTCAGCGAAGCTGGTTATTGCTCACGTAGAGCAGCTGACCGATTAATAGAAGCTGGAAGAGTTACCATAAACGATGTTGTACCAGAAATGGGCACAAAAGTAGCATCAGAAGATGTTGTAAAAGTTGATGGAGAAATTATTGGCGAACGCAAACAAGATTTTGTTTATCTAGCTTTTAACAAACCTGTAGGGATCGTTTGTACTACAGATACACGTGTTGAAAAGGACAATATTATTGATTACATTAACTACCCAAAGCGTATTTTCCCAATTGGAAGATTAGATAAACCTAGTGAAGGTTTAATTCTACTTACCGATGATGGAGACATTGTAAACAAAATCTTAAGAGCTAGTAATAATCACGAAAAGGAATATATTGTAACCGTTGACACTCCTATTTCGCAGACTTTTATTGAACGCATGTCTGGTGGTATTTATTTAGAAGATTTAGGTAAGCGTACCAAGAAATGCGTGGTTAACAAGATTGATAAATTTACCTTTAGTATAATCCTAACACAAGGCTTAAATCGCCAAATTCGACGTATGTGTGAATACTTGAATTATGAGGTTCAAACCTTAAAACGTGTTCGGATAATGAATATAAAGTTAGACATATCATTAGGTCAGTACAGAGAGCTCACTAAAGAAGAGTTTAAAGAATTAAATACTCTTATAAGTGATTCTGTAAAAACATTTCAACCCAAAACAATAGACAGGTCTAATAACTATTAATCATGGAACTCTCTCCTTTTCATCTGGCAATTCCAGTTCATAATTTAACTGAGTGCAGAAATTTCTATACTAATATTTTGAATTTTGAAGAAGGACGAAGTAGTGATCATTGGGTAGATTATAACTTTTTTGGACATCAGTTAGTTATTCATTACAAAGAGAAACAAACCACAGAAGTTGCCACTAATTTGGTAGATGGAAAAGATGTACCTGTACCACATTTTGGTGTTGTCTTACCTTGGGAAATATTTCAACAATTTGCAGAATTATTAAAGTCTAAAGACATTACTTTTATCATTGAACCTTATATACGATTTGAAGGACAAGTTGGAGAACAAGCCACCATGTTTTTTAAAGATCCTTCTGGCAACGCTCTAGAGTTTAAAGCTTTTAAAGATATGAGTCAGTTATTTGCTAAGTAGATTTTCTTTTTTACCAAAAAGAAAAAACGGTAAATAAATTAAAAGAAATAAAGGAATAATAATCAACTGACCTACCAAAATATAATAGGGCCATTCTCCAAAATAATCTAATAACGACGCTGATTTAGGTTTCTCATTTAAGTAAAAATAATTAGCATTTAAGAGGTAGTTTAATACCATCATTAAGACGACATATACCTGAAGTGCTAAAAAAGATTTGAAAACACTTCTCAGTGTTGGTTTCATTTTCAACTCAAATACAAAATAAAAAATAATGGAAAGTAACCCTAAATGCACTACCCAATATCTAAAATAATCGAAACTAGGAAAACCATGCGTTATATCTGGCGTAATTACAGCCTGTAAAGTGCCTCCTATGATCCAAAACACTAATATTTCGAACATCCAGTACTTCCGGTAGTGTGTAAAAAAAGGAATAAGAAGCGCCATTAAACTACAGAGGTAAAGTGGCAAATCGGTTTTAAAATTATAATTACTGAAAAGTATTCGAGATAGATGAAATCCAATAAGCGTAGTAGAAACCACCCACCCTAAATAGTGAATAGCCTTTTGTTTTTGTTGCTCATTAAAATGTTTCTTAGAATATTTTACTAGAAAAACAGTAAAGCCAATTGCAAAAAGAATGGGAATAATATGCTGAAAACTACCTATCGTTACTTTTGTTTGAACGAAACATAGCCTCAGTAATTCCATATAAAAATATTATCTATTTTCCTGTCTGTGTTGCTCTCTTGCCAATAATGTGTTTTTTAATAACATCGCAATAGTCATTGGGCCAACTCCACCAGGAACTGGTGTAATAAAACTTGCCTTTTTACTAACGTTTTCAAAATCTACATCACCTGTTATATAATAACCTTTTTCAGAATCATCAGCTACACGTGAGATACCAACATCAATAATAACAGCATCATCTTTCACCATTTCTGCTTTTAAAAAATTAGGAATTCCCAATGCTGATATAATAATATCTGCCTGTGATGTAATCTGTGTAATATTCTTGGTGTGGCTATGCGTTAGAGTTACGGTTGAGTTTCCAGGGAAACCTTTTCTACCCATTAGTATACTCATAGGTCGACCAACAATGTGAGAACGACCAATAATCACAGTATGCTTGCCGTCAGTATCCACTCGGTAACGTTCTAAGAGTTCTAAAATCCCAAAAGGTGTAGCAGGAATAAAAGTAGACATATCCAATGCCATTTTCCCAAAATTCATAGGATGAAATCCATCCACATCTTTATTAGGATCTACAGCCATTAATACTTTTTGAGTATTAATTTGACGTGGCAATGGCAACTGTATAATGAAGCCATCGATATCATTATTCTTATTTAATTCTTCAATTTTATCTAACAACTCAATTTCACTCGTTGTACTCGATAAACGCACCATTGTAGACTCAAAACCAACACGCTCACATGCTCTAACTTTACTACCAACATAAGTTAAACTTGCTCCATCATTACCAACAATTACTGCTGCTAAATGCGGAACTTTTTCATCATTTGCTTTCATCTTGTCGACTTCGGCTTTGATTTCGTTTTTAATGTCGTTGCTTATTTTTTTTCCGTCTAAAATTGTCATGCTGTTGGTTATTGTTTTCTAGCAAAAGCGCTATAGCGCTAAGATTTACTTGGTTATATTTAAATATTTAAAAAATCTACGGAATATAGAAACTTAAAATTTCTATTTTGGCATATTCTGCATGGCTTGCATCATACGCTTGCCTCCTCCACCTTGCATCATCTTCATCATTTTACTCATTTGCGTAAATTGCTTTAAGAGTTGATTTACTTCTTGTACTGAAGTACCAGATCCTTTTCCTATACGCTTTTTACGACTTGCGTTTATTACTGATGGATTAGAGCGTTCTTCTGGTGTCATTGAATGAATAATCGCTTCGATACCTTTAAAAGCATCGTCATCAATATCAATATCCTTCATCATTTTTCCTGCTCCAGGAATCATTCCGATAAGATCCTTCATGTTACCCATTTTCTTGATTTGCTGAATCTGTTTTAAGAAATCATCAAACCCAAATTGGTTTTTGGCAATCTTCTTCTGAAGTTTTCTTGCCTCTTCTTCATCAAACTGCTCTTGAGCACGTTCAACTAAAGACACAACATCACCCATGCCTAAAATACGATCTGCCATACGTGATGGATAGAAGACATCAATTGCTTCCATCTTTTCACCAGTACCAATAAATTTAATTGGCTTATTAACTACAGATTTAATAGAAATTGCAGCACCACCTCGTGTATCACCATCCAATTTGGTAAGGATAACACCATCAAAATTTAATATATCATTGAAGGCTTTTGCTGTATTCACAGCATCTTGACCTGTCATAGAATCCACAACAAATAAAGTTTCTTGTGGTTGAATTGCTTTGTGAATATTAGAGATTTCAGTCATCATCGCTTCATCTACCGCTAAACGACCTGCTGTATCAATAATAACAACATTATAACCATTAGCTTTTGCATGAGCAATACCTGCTTGCGAAATCGCTACAGGATCATTATTACCTCTATCGCTAAAAACCTCAACACCTATTTGATCACCTACAACATGTAATTGATCAATTGCAGCAGGACGATAAACATCACAAGCTACTAATAAAGGTTTCTTAGTTTTCTTGTTTTTTAAATAATTGGCAAGCTTACCAGAAAAAGTGGTTTTACCAGACCCTTGAAGACCAGACATTAAAATCACACTTGGGTTTCCAGAAAGATTAATACCTTCTACATCGCCTCCCATTAATTCGGTTAATTCGTCTTTAACGATTTTAACCATTAATTGACCTGGTTGTAATGTTGTTAATACATCTTGACCAAGCGCTTTTTCTTTTACACGTACGGTAAATTCCTTTGCAATTTTAAAGTTAACATCGGCATCTAAAAGTGCACGTCTTACTTCTTTAAGCGTCTCAGCAACATTTACTTCTGTAATGCTACCATGACCTTTTAATACGTGTAACGCTTTATCTAACTTATCACTTAAATTATTGAACATGTTTCTAGTATTCTATTTGCAGCCTGCAACAAAGCAGCCCGTAATTATTTAATAAGCTGCAAATTTAAGAATTTATGAGCGAATTACTAATGAGTTTAAGAATTAGTTTTTAGTTGCAAATGAAGGTTTAAAAAGATGAAATATTACTTAAATTGACTAAATACCTTCAAACAAAAAGAGCTACTCATGGCGAGCAACTCTTTTTAATCAACTTAACTAACTTACTAAAATTACTAACTTTCAGCATTTTCTTTATTCACAGGTTCTATCTAGAACTATTTCATTATTACTATCATTTACGTTATGCAATACTAATTGTTCTGCAGTACATTCTACAACTAACCAACTTCCGTTTATCGCTTGGATATTTGGCCCATTTACATTAGTAAATTCTACAATCACACCATCAATAGTTTGTGTTGTAGACCAATAAGCATCTATTACTGTTGTATCCGTATATATTACTACAATTCCTGAATTTTCTTCGAAATTAAAATTATAACTACCAAGGTTATCACTACCATTATAACTTGTGATGTTCCATTGGCATTCAGTTAAAATACCATCAATATCTCCTTCTGTACAGCTGCCTGAATTACAATCAATAATATTTAATTGAATTGGGAATACTTGATATTCATCACCAATATCTACTCTTGCATATACCGTTTGTTGAGACGTTACAGTATTGGTGAAACTCTGCGGATTTGCGATAGGGTTCACACCTGAATTAGCATCAACTTCTATTTCATAATAAGACATAAAATACTCAGGGCTGATTGTACAGTTTGAAAAAGCAATTGTTAAATCAAAAGTTGCGGCAGTATCATTATTTTCATCACATAGCTCTAAAACAGCATCAAAACTTTGAAAACATTCAAAATAATTACACTCTTCTGTATTTAAATAAACATTAAATATTTGAAAATTTCCACTTTCAGCTTCAATTCTCAAATAAACTTCAGTAGTTAAAGTTCCATATGCTTCTGTGTTTGCTATTGGATTATTATTGTTCTCTGCATCAGCTAATGTTTCGTGAAATGAAGGTGTAAAAGCATATTGACAATCTACTAACCCAATAGTGTTAGCACTTAGATTATAAACAGGCACATTATTAGGTTGATTACATTCTACAATTTCAAAATCTCCAAAACAACTGAAAACATTTTCATTACAAGCTTCAACTATGAGCTCTAATTCTTGTACCGCAAATTCATGTGTTTCTTGATTAAAAACTCTAAAATATATCATTTGAGATGCTAATTCTGTTGGTGTAGTTAGTTGAATATTTAAATAATTAGTAGAAATTATAGCATCGTCATAGGTAGGATGATAACTGCCTGCTATTGGGTAAAGTTCAATACACTCTGAACTTTGTAAACTACTAGTTTCGAAAACAAATGTGGCTATACCATCGTTATTATCATCACATTCTTCAGACAAAACATAGAGACTATAACAATTTAAAAGATCTTGATTATTAACTTCACAAGCTTTTTCTAAAACAATATTATTATCACCATTAACCAAATACAATTCACCTTCTACACATTCTACAACTTGCCATTGTCCATTTAAGGTTTCATATCCTTGTTGAAATGTAAAATCAATAAATATGTTTGTTGAAATGGTCACAAGATCCCAAGTACCAATTGGTGATTCTAAATTACTAACATCCTCAATTAAAACGTCACCATTAGATCCAAAATGAACATAAATAGGAACAAATGAATCCAATAAATTAGTTTGTAATAACCAAGCACACTCCAAAATATCTGCGTTAATATCTTCAACTGAACAACCTAAATCACCTAAACAATCTTGTTCTAATTCGAGTATAGTATTATCTTGAATAATTGTTAATTCGTTTGAGGAATCGTCATCGTCATTACAAGAGATAATTATCCATTCTCCTTCTAAACTATCTTGAAAGGCTGTTAAATTTGAAAATGTAAGTGCAATACCATTATCCGTAGAAGACAAACTCCAATAACCTCCAATTGCAGATGCAGCCATCCCTTCTGAGATTTGCAGCTCTCCATTATCATTAAAAATTAATTGATAGTTATCGTAATTACCTGTACCATCTGTAAAATCCCAAGGACATTCTTGTAAAATACTACTGATATCAGTAATTGAGCAGTCTAAATCATCATCACAATCTTGCTCAAAATACATACCTGTTCCCTCAACTGTGAGATGCTCAAATCTAAGCTCGTCAGCATCACATTCTACCACTAGCCAATTTCCAAATTGCGCTTCGTAGTAATAAAAAGATTCAATATGAAGTTCTAAACCAGCATCTGTTTCATTAATTTCCCAAGAAGTGGTATGTGTTTCTGTAGTAATTCCTTCAATAGTTAGAACACCGTTTTCATTAAAATCAAAAACATAAGGTCCATCTAAATTATCTACATCTTCATTAGTATATAAATACACTTCCCACGGACATTCTATTAAATTTAATACAACCTCATCCTCTAAACAATCATCGCTCTCATCCTCACAAAATTGTTCTGCGTCTTCAATTGCATTTGCTAATTCTTCATTGGTATTAACCTCAATGCTTTCTCCATTGCCATATTCTAAAGTTACAGGAAAATTTAAACTAACAATTAAAGTATTATCATCTTGCTCTAGTTCTTCTAAAAACACGTATAAAGCCTCATCATTTTCAATGACAATGGTTTCAACAAGGTTAAATCCAGAATTAAAAACCGAAAATGAAATTGGATATACAAAATCGGCACATTCAATAACGTCGTTATCATCCTCAACACATGCCTCAATAAAATTTAGAAGTTGATCTTCATTTTCAATTACAATCTCGCTATAATCACTAAATATAACAGTAATAGGGAATATAAAATCTAAGATATCTTCATCAACAGTAACATTACTTAGTAAATCTTCTAGTTCAAATAAATCAGCTTCAGTTTCAATTATAATAGTAATATCACTTAATACAATGGTCACTGGTAATTCTACCGAAAAGCAACTTGCATTATCTAAAAAATCATCTATTGCGCCATCATTAGTAGTAGTTCTGCTCATAAGATTTGCCAAATTAGAACCTGGCACAATAGTTTCTTGCTCATTTTGATCTTCAATTTGAGAAATCTCATCTTGACAAGATGTAAAACAAAAAAGAACAAAAATGAAACTAATTAGAACGTACTTAAAATTGGTTTTCATGGCATTCACACTTTAACTATTTATTATAAAACAGTTTAGTTATAAAAAGTCCTACTCGCAATTATTAAAATATTATTTATAATTTGTGGCACCTTTAAAAAGCTATGAGTAAACCTTTACGAAATAACATTTGCGAATCACAATTATTTGAAAGTATCTATAAAAAACATGCTAAAAACTTGCATGATTTTTTGTATTACAAATTTGGCGAACACTTAAATCCACAAGATCAAGTTCAAGAAGCTTTTATAAAATTGTGGAATAATTGTAGCAAAATTGAACCTAATAAGGCTAAGAGTTATTTATTTACCACAGCAAATAATTTAATGCTAAATGCTTTTGCGCATCAAAAAGTAGTTTTAAAATACAGTAAACAACCTCAAAAACATTCTACCAACGAAACACCAGAATTTGTTTTACAAGAAAAAGAATACCATCAAAAATTACAAAAAGCAATTAGTAACCTTACCGAAGCGCAACGTGTAGCTTTTTTAATGAATAGAGTTGAAGGTAAACGCTTTAAAGAAATAGCCGAACTATTAGATATTTCTGTAAAAGGTGTAGAGAAACGTATATATGGTGCGTTAAAAAAGCTAAGAGAAGATATTGATGAACTTTAAAACTTAAAGATGGTAGGGATTTTTAAACCTTGGCTGTTATATAGTTGAAATCAGAATATGAAAAGAGAAGAACTCATAAAAAAATGGTTAGATAATAACCTAAATCCTGAAGAGCAGAATGCTTTTGAGCAGCTTGAGGATTATAATCAATTGATTAAAATGGATGCGACCTTAAAAGGGTTTAAAGCTCCAGAATTTTCAGTTGACCAAACTTACCAAACTCTAAAACCGCATCTTAAATCTCAGTCATCAAAAACCAATCAATGGTTAAAACCGTTACTTAGAATAGCGGCTGTTTTAGCTATAGGATTTAGTGTTTATTTTTATACTTCAAACTTAGACGAACACATTGAAACTCTTGTTGCACAACAAACAACAATTCAATTACCAGATAACTCTACGGTAGATTTAAATGCGAATTCAACAATAACTTTTAATGAAAACAGCTGGAGTAAAACAAGAGCTGTAACACTAAATGGAGAAGCCTTTTTTAAAGTTGCCAAAGGTGAGAAATTTGATGTTATCACTTCTGACGGAATAGTTAGTGTTTTAGGCACACAGTTTAATGTAAAACAGCGTGAATCTTACTTTGAAGTTACTTGTTACGAAGGTTTAGTTGGCGTTACACACAATAATAAAACCGTAAAATTAAAACCAGGACATACCTTCAAAATTATTGACGGAAAACAACTAACTGCTGATAAAGAAACTGCCGCACAACCTCTTTGGTTGCATGGAGAAAGTAGTTTTAAAAGCGTTCCTTTAAAACATGTGATTGCTGAATTTGAAAATCAATATGATTTACAAATAAATACGGACCAAATAGACACATCGCGTTTATTCACAGGAAGCTTTACGCATAATAATTTAGATTTAGCCTTGAAATCTGTTACAATACCATTAAATTTAAGCTACAGCAAATCAGGAAAATCTATTTTACTAAAGCGTGAATAAAAAATTACTTTGTTTATTTTTTTTCTTTTTAACCATTGCCTCATGTAACCTTGCTTTTAGCCAAGAACAAGAGGAAAAACAACCGCTTGCCAAAATTCTAATAGACATAGAGAAACAATATCACGTAAAGTTTTCTTTTGAAACCAAAACAATTGAAGGCATTTCAATTTCCCCATTATATCCTGAATTATCCTTAGATCAGGTTATCACTCAATTAAAACTCGCTACTCAATTAAATTTTGAAATTTTAAGTGACCGCTTCATCGCAATCACACCAAAAACCTTATCAGAATTACAAAACCAAATTCAGCATTTAGAAGAAGTAGTAGTCATCAATTATCTTACTAAAGGTATTTCTAAAACCAACAACGGAACTATTGAAGCAGATACCAAAGCGTTTGAAATTTTACCTGGATTAATTGAACCCGATGTATTACAAATAGTCCAAAACTTACCAGGAATCATTAGTGTAGACGAACGCATTTCTAACATTAATGTTAGAGGTGGCACCAATGACCAAAATCTTATTTTGTACGAAGGCATAAGAATGTACCAAACAGGTCATTTCTTTGGGTTAATTTCAGCTTTTAATCCTTATTTATCTGAAGATATCACAGTTTCTAAAAACGGGACAAGTGCCAAATTTGGCAATGGAGTCTCAAGCACTATTGCTATAAAAAATGTTGATGAATTAGATAAAAAAACAAGTGGAGGCATTGGCGGAAATCTATTAAGTGTTGATGGTTATGCAAAAATTCCACTCTCAAAAAAAACCGAACTACAATTAGCAGCAAGACGTTCTTATACTGATATTTTGGTTTCTGAAACTTACGATTCTTATTTTGATAGAATTTTTAGAGATTCGGAATTAAACACCACTAATGACAATACTCAATTAGCACTAGATGAACGTTTTTTGTTTCACGATTTTAATGCTAAGTTTTTATACGATATAAACAAAACTTCTAAGTTCCGAATGAACATAATGAACATGTATAATAACTTATATTATAATCAAGTTTTTACCACTTCTGAAAATAATTTTCAAGAAACAAAAAGTCAACTCAATCAAGTAAGTTTTGGAGCCAGCGCTAATTATGCTAAACAATTAAAAAATGAAATCAATATATCTGCTGAAACATATTATTCTCGCTACGTTCTAGATGCAAAAAACAATAACGTGACTAGTAATCAACTTTTAGAACAAGAAAATAAAGTTGAAGATTATGGTTTGCGATTTGATATTTCAAAAGTATTGAGCGCTAGTTTAAAATTAAATTTTGGTTATCAATTTAATGAAGTTGGTGTCACCAATTTAGAAGATGTTATTAATCCTAATTTTACAAGTCTCAAAAAAGAAATAATAAGATCACACGCATTATTTGGTGAAATTGTGCGTTACTCTCAGTCTCGAAATACGTATTTGCGCTTTGGTGCAAGAATCAACTATTTTAGCAAGCTCCAAGAACTTATTATTGAGCCTAGATTTGCATTTAACCAAAAAATATCTGATCACTTTAGGTTAGAAATATTAGGAGAAATTAAAAATCAAGCAATTACTCAAGTTATAGATTTACAGCAAGACTTTCTAGGTATAGAAAAACGACGCTGGCAATTAGCAAATACAAATAACACTCCATTAGTTAAAAGCCAACAAGTATCTGCTGGTATTAGCTACAATCATAATAACCTCTTAGTTTCACTTGAAGGCTATTACAAAAATGTTAGTAATATTACAGCCCAAAGCCAAGGGTTTCAAAATCAATTTCAATTTACAAATGATATTGGCTCATATACTGTTAAAGGCATTGACTTTTTAATTAATAAACGTATTAGTAATTTTAGCACTTGGTTAAGCTACTCTTATAGTAAAAACGATTATCATTTTGAGAATTTAAACGACGGAAATTCTTTCCCAAACACCATAGATTTACAACATGTTGCCAATGCTTCTTTAACTTACAACTATAATAATTTTAAAGTTGGCTTTGGTATTAATTGGCATTCAGGCAGACCATTTACAACACCATCATCATTGCAAGACGAAAGCAACATGGTAGTAGAATACAGCGAACCAAATAGTAGAAGACTACCAGCTTATTTTAGAACCGATATTTCTGCGATTTATAATTTTTCAATTTCAAAAGGTGTAAAAGCAGATATAGGAGCTTCAGTTTGGAATATTTTTAACCAAACCAACATTATCAATCGCTATTACAGTTTAGATGCTGAAGATTCACTTATAAAAATTGATAACCGTTCTTTAAAAATCACACCAAATTTTAGTTTTAGAATCAATTTTTAATGGTTTAATGCTATTATTGTAGTACCAACCAACTATAACCAATGCATTATAAAAACTATTTCGGTTTATTTATAGTACTCACTATAATTGTTTTTTATCAAAATTGTTTCTCCCAAACACCTTCTACTAGCGAGAACAATTCACTGTTTTTTATACCTGAAATTCTCATCGGAAAAACGCTAGAAGCAAATACCGATTTCCCAGAAACCAAACTTCAAAAAAACTTATTCCTTAGTATCGGACGCTATAATTTTAGTCAAAACAAAGAATGGGCTGCGAGATTAAACTACCCAAAAACAGGTATTTCATTTGGCTACACTGATTTTGGAAATTCAGAAAAAGTGGGCCAAGCGTACTCAATATTACCATTTATTGAGTTTTCAATTTTAAAAAGCCATATTGAAGGCTTAAACTTACAAATTGGTTTTGGTAGCTCATATATGAATACACAATATGAAGAGATTAGTAATGAATTCAATAGGGCTATAACCACTAAAATCAATTGGTCCTTTAGGTCTTTTGTATATTATGATATGTTTAAATCTAACGCTACAGATTGGCGATTTGGATTGGGTTATTTGCATCATTCTAATGGACACACCAATTTACCAAACCAAGGTTTAAATTCATTAGCAGCAAGTATCTCCGCTAAAATCGACCACAAAAAATCAAGTAGTTATACGTTTGAAGAACCAAATTTCAGGGCTAAATCTCAAATGTATTTTGATTTTAGATTTGGTTTAGGACAAAATGTACTTTCAACACATTTCAACACTAAAAAAGAGGTGTATTCTATTGCTGCTTCTGCAGGAAAAATTATTAATAACACCTTTAAATTTGGTGGAGGATTTTACTATAGGTTCTACGAGCATTATTATGATTATATAAAAAACAACGAAGCTTTAGTTGCAGAACAAGTACCACACTTCACAGATAATCCTTATGGTTATGCAACCACTTTTGGGCTATTTGCAACCTCAGAATTATTACTAGACCATATTGGTATTGAATTCAATCTTGGATTAAACATTTATAAACCATTTTATAAAATAGACTGGCAACTTAACCAAGGTTATTCTTATGATTTAGAAAATGGAGAAACCGTAGAAGTGTTAGGAGAATTAGATTGGTATTACGAAATTAAACGAACCGTTTCTGCCAGATTGGGTTTAAAATATTACTTATGGTCTACCAATAAAGCACCAAAATACAATGCTTACATCGGAGCACATATAAACGCTAATTTGGGTCAGGCAGATTTTACAGAATTAAGCATTGGTTACGAATATCGTTTTGGTTTAAAAGAAAAACATAAATGATATAAAGAAACTGCATACTAAAGAATAAGCTTCTCTTATATCATTTATGTAATTTACCATACTAGCAATAACTATGCTTTGCCATTAGAAGAGTTTTTGATTTCACGTTTTTTCTGCTTTTCAATATTTTTTCTGATTTTATCAATGGCAGACTCAATAGATTTGTCTGGCTCTATGAGATTATATTCACCCCAAAAATCGGGATCAGAAAATCCTGAAATAGCATCTGTAATTATTACGCTTGGTTTTAATTTATCTTTATTTTTTATTTTTTTATCCGCTACATTAACTTCCCAATCCGTTACAGCCATTTCACTTGCCAACGTATAAACCTTATTGAAAAGCTCACGTTTTTTATTTATTTTAAATTTTAAGCTTAAATTAGAATAACTGTAATACCACTTATTTCCGTTTTCTTTATAATCTACTTTATAGTTAGCCTCTAATGGATAAACCTCAATGTCTCTAGGCTTCTTTCTTACCATTAAGTTTTTCGTTTTACTCTTATTACTTAAATCCAAACTGTAATTTGCACTTACTAAAGCTAACGATTCTACGTCTATAAAAAGTTTACCTATATAATTAACATCTTGGAAAGAATTCTTTGGGCTAAAATTTATAACATATACATTTCTATTATTAATCGTTGAAGGATTATCAAAAGAGAAATTGTAAGTCCCAATACTTTGGTCTGTAAAAATATATTCCGGATATTTCATTATATCTATATATACCGTTGAAAATGGACCACCTTGCAATTTAACCGAAACAGTATCTAAACGGGTGTAATCTGTACTTTTCCGAGCTTTACCTAACTGAATAGCATCACGCTGATCTGAACTTATTGGCTGTTTTAAAATATTAACTATAGCTTCTGTTAACGACACATTTCTATTTCTGCGTTTTATGGTTTCTCTATAAAAGGCAGTCATCAAAACACTTGCTTCCTCCAAGTTCTTGTTTTTATCATCAAATACTTTTCTTACCAAACTCTCAGCATCCTTATAGGCTGAAATACTCACTGCAGACAATTCCGTGACTGCCATATATAATTTTATAGTATTGTCTGTGGTTGATAGTTCAGATAATGGAACCACGTAACTGTTGTAACCCAACAATGAAATTATCACTTTAGAATTTGAATAATTATTAGGTACTTTTAAAGTGAATTCTCCTTCCGAATTTGTAATGGTGCTAATATTGGTTGCATTAATATTTAAACTAGCTGCTTCTAAAATCTTATTAGAGCGACCATCAATCACCTTACCATTATATTCGGTAAAACCTGTCTGAGCATGCATAGAAAATGCAATAAATAATATTGAAATTAATGTAATAGCGCAACGCTTTAAAGTGTGAGATTTTTCCATAACAGTAAGTTTTAATGAACGGTTTAACAATTACTAAGATACGACAAAAGCCACTTTTCACTTAAAAATCAATTCATTAAACCGTAAACAATTATTATTATTCACTTTTTTGATTTACGAAACGCAGATGGAGTTTGCTCAACAAACTTAGTAAACGCCTTATAAAATGTTACTTTATTATTAAAACCACTTTCTAAAGCAATGGCCTCAATTTTATAATTACCATATTTAGGATCGTGCAATAATTGTTTAGCAATTTCTATTCGATGCTTATTGACGTAGTCGTTAAAATTCTCAGAAATGAGTTCAGAAAATGTTTGAGAAACATGATGTTGTTTTTCATTAAGTTGTTTACTCAGATCCGAAATATTAAAACTTCCATCTAAAAACATCTGATCTTTTTTAAAAGCCTTTTGAATTTTAGATTGAATACGAAGCATATCTTTTTCACTTAGATTTGAAGCAAAATATTTCTTTTTAATCTGAAGTAAGAACTCTGGATTTTTAACCAAAAAATACCCAACACCAAAAATTAAAAAAGTAAGCAATACATAATACCAAGCAAAATCTCGCCAACCATCTGCAAAATGGGTTAAATAAGAAATCAAAATTGAAGAACAAACATAAGCCACTACTAAAAACACTGCATATTGAAACCGCTTTGCCGATAACACTGTACGATTTAGATATAGAAAGACAGAGGAACTAATGGCATAAATCATCATCTGAAAGGCCAACAAGTAATTCCAAAACATGGTTCTTGTTAAAAAATGAGCATTAATATATTCACTTCTAATGTTTCCTTCCATGAGTAAAACATCTCCATAACCTAACCAAAAAACAAGAATTGGAAGTAAATGCAATGCATCTATTGCTCGTAATCGTTTCTTATTTAAAATAAGACATTGTAAGTGAATAAAAACTAGAGGACCAAAGAGAAAAGCTATTTCATAATAAAACCAACTTTTAAACTCAGGATGTAGATTAACTAACTCACCAGAGCCAAATAAGAATAATAAAATATGACATCCAACA
This sequence comes from Winogradskyella eximia, assembly GCF_003386165.1. GTDB lineage: Bacteria > Bacteroidota > Bacteroidia > Flavobacteriales > Flavobacteriaceae > Winogradskyella > Winogradskyella eximia. Next base: position 49,914 of record NZ_QRDV01000009.1, read on the forward strand.
AAGGCAATAAGTAAGGATAATGTTAGACTCCTAAGTTGTCTCGATTTAAAAAACACACCTCCAGCTACAAAAAATGCAACAAATACTTGCGCAAACAATATGTAACGAACAATATTCAAAATGTGTCTTTAATGAGTTGACACAAGTTAAGCTATATTTTTTAGTTATTCAAAACTACATGCGCTCTGGCACTTGAATCCCTAATACCTGAAATGCATTTTTAATAGTTTGACTCACCACTTTAGATAAGCCCACTCTAAAACTCTTTTCTACCTCTGAATCAGCTCCAAGAATAGAAACATTTTGATAGAATGAATTAAACTCCTTAACCAATTCGTAAGTGTAATTAGCAATTAAAGCTGGACTGTGTTGTTCTGCCGCATTTTGAATTATTTCTGGAAATAACTCTAATTGTTTAATCAATTGTTTTTCTTTATCGTGCAAAACAATTTCATCATTAGATGACGTTTCTGCGACGTTATTAGAATCTGCCTTTCTTAAAATAGACTGAATTCTCGCATAAGTATACTGAATAAAAGGACCTGTATTTCCTTGAAAATCGATAGACTCTTTAGGATCAAATAAAATTCGTTTTTTAGGATCTACTTTTAAAATATAGTATTTCAAAGCACCTAAACCAATGGTTTTATAAAGGGCTTGCTTCTCTTCCTCGTTATATTCTTCAAGCTTTCCAAGTTCTTTAGAAATTTCCTCAGCTGTAACTGCCATTTCTTGAATTAAATCATCAGCATCTACAACAGTTCCTTCTCTACTCTTCATTTTTCCGCTTGGTAAATCTACCATTCCGTAACTTAAGTGGAATAGATTTTTTGCCCAATCGAAGCCTAATTTTTTTAAGATTAAAAATAAAACTTTAAAGTGGTAATCTTGCTCGTTACCAACTGTATAAACCATACCTCCAACATCTGGATAATCTTTAATACGTTGAATAGCTGTTCCGATATCTTGCGTCATGTAAACAGCTGTACCATCGCTACGCAATACTATTTTCTCATCTAATCCATCTTCAGTTAAATCACACCAAACAGAACCATCTTCTTTCTTAAAAAAGACACCCGTTTTTAATCCTTCTGCAACAAACTCTTTTCCTAACAAATAAGTATTACTCTCGTAATAATACGTGTCAAAATCAACACCAATATTTTTGTAAGTTACCTCAAAACCATCATAAACCCATTGGTTCATTTTTTTCCAAAGCGCAACGACATCCTCATCTCCTGCCTCCCATTTAATCAACATTTCTTGTGCTTCTAATAATAATGGAGCATTCTTCTTGGCTTCTTCTTCAGATTGACCTTGAGCAACTAATTCTGCAATTTCAGCTTTATATTCTTGGTCGAATTTCACATAATAATTACCAACCAATTTATCACCTTTCAAATCTTTAGTTGGAGCTTCATTATTTCCAAATTTCTGATAAGCCAACATACTCTTACAAATATGAATACCTCTATCATTAATAATTTGAGTCTTGTAAACTTTCTTTCCTGAAGCTTTTAAAATTTCGGCAACACTATAACCTAAAAGAACATTTCTAACGTGTCCAAGATGCAAAGGCTTATTGGTATTTGGTGACGAATACTCTACCATAATAGCTTTATCGTCTTTTTGCTCAACAAAACCATATTTAGAATCTTCTTTTATAGCTTGAAAGAAATTGAGATAATAAGAATCACTAATCTCAATATTTAAAAACCCTTTAACCACGTTAAATCCTTTTACCAAATCTACTTGATCTAACAAATACTGACCAATTTGTTCTCCTATAACTGCAGGATTTCCTTTTACTACACGTAACATTGGGAATACAACCACTGTAATATCTCCTGCAAACTCTTTACGAGTAGCTTGAAATTCTACGGATTCTAAGTCTGATTGAAACAACGCTTTTATCGCTGCTTTTACGTGTAATTCTAGAGTATCTTGAAGATTCATAATCTGCCTTATTGTAGTATTTTAAAACGCTTGCAAAGATAATGGTTTTATTGTTTTATTAGGATTCTATAAAGACATTATTACTTAACTTTGGAAGTCGTCTAATAAATTGAAGAAAGACGGTACTCCAAAATAACTATTCAACATGAAATTATTAAAATACGTGCTTTCGGTAATCATTATTGTTTTGGTTTCATGCTCTAAAAAGGATGACAACACTAATAGCCCAATGGTTACAGAAACCTTTTATAAAGGAATGGATTTATCTTTTCAAAGTGAATTAGAAGATTACAATGTGCCATATAAAGACGCAAACGGAAACGCTGTAGAGCTACTCGATTTTGTTAAATCTAAAGGCACAAATCTAATTCGTTTAAAACTATGGCACACTCCGCAAGATGGACAAAACAGCTTAGAAGATGTAAAATCTTATGCTCAGCGCATTAAAACTAAAGAGATGAACTTCCTTCTCGATTTTCACTACAGCGACTTTTGGGCAGATCCTGGAACACAAACACCTCCTGCTGCATGGCAAAACTTAGAGATAGAAGATTTAAAGGCGGCTATTTATAATTATACTAAAAATGTGGTTCAACAATTAAAGGCACAAAATACTTTACCAGAAATAATTCAAATTGGTAATGAAACCGACAGCGGCTTTCTTTGGGATTATGGTAAGGTTTGGAATGAATTTAATGATAACTGGGTTAACTACGCTGATTTAGTTACCGAAGCCATTAGAGCTGTTAGAGAAGTTGATACTGAAGGTAAAGTTAAAATAATGTTACACCATAGTAGTGTAGAAAATTCTATTTACTTTTTTAATGAGCTTCAAACTTATAATCTCGATTTTGACATAATTGGCTTGTCATACTACCCTCAATTTCAAACCAAAGACTTAGATGTGGTCGCTTCTAAATTAAACACCTTAGCAACAACATTTGATAAAGAAATTTTAATGGTGGAAGTTGCCTATCCGTTTACGTTACAATGGAATGACAATCTAACAAACTACATTGGTAGTATAAATCAAACTATTCCAGAATTTGCACCAACACCTCAAGGACAAAAAGCATACTTAGAATGGTTGATTAATACAATTAAAAATATTCCGAATAATAAAGGCATAGGATTTTGTTATTGGGCCCCAGATTGGGTAGCCTTTAACGGTAACGAAACCACCTCAACAAATGGCACGTCTTGGGAGAATCAATGTGTGTTTGATTTCAATTTAAAAGCACTACCAATACTAGACGCTTTTAACACTAACTAACTAAAAAACAACACCCTAACAAAAACGTGCATTTCATCGACAAAACAGCTATACTCCCATGATTTTTACCGTTAATCGATAGGTGGATTTTTTCTAAAAATAATATTGACCGTTCATCTAATTTATTAGTATTAAGACCTAAATATTAGCATATTTGTATACATAGTAGCACTTTTGGTAGGCTATTAATCAATGTCCCAAACATTAATGAAGCTTGATGATCAAACTTTAACTAAGTTGTTATTGTTTTGTGTTAACTTACTTTTTTTATCCCTCTATAAAAGTTTTTCGCACCAAAACAGCGCAATTCATTTTAATACTATATTAAGATGAAACAGATACTAACATTAGCTGTTTGTCTTATATCGTTTGCTATTTTTTCGCAAGATGAAAAAATAGATGAACTGACGGTTCAGTTGACATATCTAAACCCAGATTCTACAAAAGTAGATAAGTCGCTTATTCTCATTAGTAAACTTTATGACGTTAAAGATTATGACAAAGCTTTGCTTTACGTTAACCAAACTTCAAAGCTTGCAAAAGATTTAAATTATATTAAAGGACTTGCTGAAAGCAACTACTATAGAGCATTAATCTACACAGAACATAACGACTATTTTAATGCTATAGATAACTACAAAAAATCTAGAGATTTATACCTTCAAATCAGCGATACCTTAGGCGTTGCAAAAGTGAGTAATAGTATAGGTTTAGTAGAAATTAGACGTGGAAATTATGCTATTGGGTTACAAAACTCATTATCTGCAATCGATATTTTTGAAAAGCAACATCTTCAAGATGAATTGAGTACAGCTTACAATAATTTAGCTGAGGCTTATCACAAAACAAATCAAATTGATAAAGCAATTGAATTTAATTTTAAAGCTTTAGAAGTCAGAAAACAAATTCAGGACAAAAATGGGATTAAATCTTCAACTAAAAATATTGCTGAACTATACTCTTTATTAAAAGAGCATAGAAAAGCAATTGAATATTATGAAAAAGCTTTAGATATTTTAAATCCAAAAACCGATCAGGATTTACGTGGTGAAATACTTCCTAAATTAGGTAGTGAATATTTGCGTTTTAAAGAATATGATAAAGCGTCTGAATACTTAGTTGAAGGCTTAAAATACAATCGTAAACAAGACAATAAAGAAGGCGTTTTAAGAGCATTGAATGCAATAGGAAATCTTAATCTTCAAAAGAAGAAAGTTAAACTAGCCGAAAAACAACTTAATGAAGCGTATGCAATTGCTCAAAAAACAAATAACAAAACTGAACTTTTAGAAAATTACAAACTCCATATTGCCTTAGACTCTACTCGTGGCTATTTTCAAAATGCTTTCTTTTGGCAGAATAAGTTTTATAATTTAAAAGACTCACTTTCAAAAATAGACCAACCTGTTTTTCCAACAGATGTTGCAGCTTTAGATTTAATTACAAAAAACAACACAGAAACTAACAGTAGTAATCCTTTAAAATCAAATCAACAAACACCACTTTTAAAATCATCAACAAATTGGCTTAATAATCCTTATATTATATACGGTGCAATTGGTCTTTTTACATTACTAACTGCTCTTTTAATCTTTAGTTTCATAAAAGCAAAATCTCATAGAGAGGAATTAGAGATACAAAAGGAAAGATTTGCAGAAGAGCTAGTAAGAACGGATGCTATTTTAGAACAAACACATCACTTAGAGGAAGTAAACCAAGTAAAGGATAAACTTTTCTCTATTGTTTCGCATGACTTAAAAGATTCTATTTCCTCTATTAAAGCATTTTTAGATTTACTAAAAGAAGGTAGCATTTCTAAAGACGAGTTTTACGAACTGATTCCAGAATTAAGCGAGAACGCGAATAACGCATCTTCACTTTTATTTAATTTATTAAACTGGTCTAAATCTCAAATGCAAAATTTAGAACCAAAACCAGAATTGTTTAATATCCAAGATGTTTTTCATTCTAAAATGGCATTAGTAGAACAAAAAGTTGAAGACAAAAGGATTGTTCTTATTGATGAATCACAACGCGATTTTATTTACGCAGATCGCAGTATGGTTGAGATTGTAATTCAGAATTTAATTACAAACGCAGTTAAATTTAGCAGAACAGGTGATGTCATTACCATTTCTAATATCGATGTAAACGGTAAAGCTTTAATCTGTATTGAAGATTCTGGAGTTGGTATTGCTAAAGATAATATTGATAAATTATTTGCTGCACATAAAAACTTCACAACTACCGGAACTAAAAATGAAAAAGGAACTGGTTTAGGCTTAACTATAGCCAAAGACTTGGTAGAATTAAACAATGGTAGAATTTGGGTAGAAAGTACGCAAAACGTTGGTAGTAAATTCTTTGTTGAGCTACCAAAAGCAGAGTCTAAGGTTTAATTAATTTTACATATATTTAGCTTCTAAACTAAAGTTTTATGAAGCACTTTTTTCCTTTAATTATTATTTTATCACTAGTTTTCAATTGTAAAAATAATACCAAACCCGAAGTTAAAGAAGATAGTGAACTCAAAGAATTATTTGCTCTAATGCAAGGGTCTTTTAATTCTGAAATTCAAGCAGAAGTAGATTCTACATATTACAATATTTCATTACACATGTATCCCATTTGGGAAAATAAAGGCCATTTTCTTTATGTAGAACAGGCTCTAACAAGCACGCCAAAGAAACCTTATCGCCAGCGCATATACGAAGTTAAAAGAGACTCAGACAGCACATTTAGTTCTGCTATATACAAGTTAGATGTGGATTCTCTATGGATTGGTAAATGGAAAAATCCAAAAGCTTTTGATTCTATCTCTTTAAATAATATTGCTTTAAAAGAAGGTTGCGAAGTTATTCTTAAGCGCATAGCTCCAAATCAATTTATCGGAAAAACAGGAGATGACACTTGTATAAGCACCATGAGAGGAGCTTCTTATGCACGAAGTGAAGTAGAAATATTAGAAGACAAAATTATTTCTTGGGATCGTGGTTTTGATGCCAATGGAGAATACGTTTGGGGAGCAGAAAAAGCGGGTTATATTTTTAATAAAATCGATTAACAATTACACAAAAAACTAATTCTTCTTTTAGAGCAACCAAACAATAGCTTTATTTTTTTGGAAGAAATACCTCTGCCATCATACAACGCGCACTACCACCACCACAAGTTTCAATCGTTTCTAAAGAACTTGAGATAATAGGACAATGTTTCTCAATACTAGCAATTTGATTAGGTGTTAAACTTTTAAATGCAGCTTCACTCATCACTAAATAACGCTGCTCATTTTTACCTCTAAGTTGAAGCATATTTCCTGCAAACTGATGCATTTGAGCTTCAGTTATAGAAATAATTTCTTTACCATCTTGTTTTAAATGTTTTACTACATTTTTACGCTCTTTTTTATCATCAATAGTATCTAGACAAATCACCGAAAACGTTTCAGCCAAACACATCATTACATTGGTATGATAAATCGGTAAGCGCTTCCCTTCTACAGTTTGGTTCGCTGTAAAAATTACAGGTGTATATTCAAAATCTTCGCAGAATTCAATAAACAACTCTTCATCAGCTCTAGCAGATAAAGCACAATACGCAATTCTATTTTTTCGATCTAAAGCCATACTTCCGGTACCTTCCAAAAATATACCTTCATGTTCTGCAGACGTATAATCGATAATGTTTTCAATAACAAAACCTTCTTCTTCCAACCTAATAAAAACTTCATCTCTACGTTCGCGTCTTCTGTTTTCTGCAAACATTGGGTACTTAGCAACATCACCATTACCATGAAAACTCACCCAATTATTTGGAAAAATAGAATCTGGTGTATCATTTAATTTATCATCTTCCTCAACCACCACATCAATACCCACTGAGCGTAATTTTTTTACAAAAGCATCAAACTCTTCTTGTGCTTTTATATTTATTTCGGCATTTTTTAAATCCAAATCTTCTTGAAAATAATTATTAACAGCCGTTTGTTCGTTCATCCTAAAACTTACAGGACGAATCATTAATATGGTATTTGTAGTTTGTTGCATAAAAATAAGGAGTGATAAAACTTATGCAAAGTTATTGTTTTTTGAATCGAAAACAATCATAAAATTAATCTTCATTTTCTAACCATTCTAAGGCTTCACTTCTTAATCTAAAGGTTTTAATATTCCACTTATGTTCTTTATTAATACTTATTAAAAAATTAGTAGACACTTTAGCATTAAATCCTTCTACAACAACAGCCATAGCTTTAATTTCTTTTAAAGTTGCAATAGTTTTTTGTGCTTCAAACGTATAGGCATACGAAAACTTTTTATTTACAAGGAGAGAAAAAGGAGCTTCTAAATGAGTTAACAAAAAGGCATGATATTCATCAACCATTTTTATATCCATTAAAACTTCGTCATTAATTATAACTTCTGCGAGATTAGGCTTTATAATAATAATTTCGCCAAAGCTTAATTGATGTGATTTCATATCAATAAATATAAGTAATTTTAGGACAAATATATAATAATGAAAAAACTCGTCTTCCTTTTCTTGATAATTTACTCGTGCAATCATACAACTGAAGAAAAAAAATCGGGACAGAAAAAAAGTGTCATAGATTTCACTACCGTTTTTGAAAAAAGTAAAGGCTTGGAGACAGCAACTTACCAAGAAACTATTAAATACTATAATGATTTAGCGGACAGTTATCCTGAAATTTCAATCAAAGAAATTGGAGCTACAGATTCCGGGAAACCACTTCATATGGTCACTTTAAACATGAAAGGTTCTGGTGATGATTTTGAAAATCTTAGACAAAACAACAGAATCGTATTGATAAATAATGGCATTCATCCTGGTGAATCCGATGGTATTGATGCGACAATGATGCTTTATAGAGACTTGGCAGAGGGAAAAATTGACGCACCAAAAAGCACTGTTTTGGTAACAATACCCATTTACAATGTAGGCGGCAGTTTGAATAGAAACTCTACAACACGAACCAACCAAAATGGTCCAAAAGAATACGGTTTTAGAGGCAACGCAAGAAACTATGATTTGAATAGAGATTTTATAAAAGCCGACACAAAAAACGCAAAAACATTTGCTCAAATTTTTCATTTGGTACAACCTGATGTGTTTATTGATAATCACGTTAGTAATGGAGCGGATTATCAATATACATTGACGCATTTATTCACACAACACAATAAACTGAGTGGTCAGCTTGGTGAATTTTTGCATACAGAAATAATGCCGACATTAGAACAGAAACTAGAAGTAAAATCCTGGGATATTACTCCTTATGTTAATGTTTTTAATCGCACACCAGATTCTGGATTTACACAATTTTTAGACTCTCCAAGGTACTCTACCGGTTATACAACCTTGTTTAACACACTTGGTATGATGGTAGAAACACATATGCTAAAACCATATAAACAGCGTGTAGAAGGGACATATGAATTAATGAAAAGCATGATTGAAATTACCGAAGAACAAGGAGAAAAAATCACACAGCTTAGACAAGCACAAACCAAATTATGGTCAGCCGGAAACAACTATCCATTAACTTGGGCGGTAGATACAAGCCAAACATCTACTCTTAAATTTAAAGGTTACGAAGGTGAAATGATTCCGAGTGAATTTACTGGAGCCAAACGTTTAAAATATGATCAATCAAAACCATTTACTAAAGATGTTTCATATCAAAATTATTTCAAAGCAACAGATTCTATCATTATACCGAATGCATATATAATTCCACAAGGTTGGCACAATGTCATTGATTTATTAAAGTTGAACAATGTTGCATTCACACAATTTAAAAACGATACCATTCTTAATGTCCAATCTTATAAAATAGGAGCATTTGAAACAAAAAAGTCTCCATATGAAGGTCATTACGCGCATTACAATACAAACGTAAATACATCAAATGAAAAGGTTAAATTTAGAAAAGGAGATTATCTCATTTCTACTAACCAAAAAGGTATACGTTATCTATTGGAAACGTTAGAACCTTCTGCTACTGATTCCTTTTTTAACTGGAATTTCTTCGATACCATTTTACAACAAAAAGAAGGCTTTTCCCCTTATGTTTGGGAAGACAAAGCAAAGCAACTATTAGATGAAAATCCAAAACTTCAAATAGAATACAATGTAAAAATTAGTTATGATGAAGATTTTGCAAATAATTGGTATGCGCAACTAGACTGGTTACACAAACAAAGTAAGTATTATGAAACTGCTCATTTGCAGTATCCAATTTATCGCATTAATTAGAACTTGATTTTTCAGTTTTTTAAATAATTTAGCTTTAGTTTCTTACCAAAAAGAGATTGCCTAACTCGTAATATGAAACAGATATTTCATGTAAAAAGTTAAACAAATTTGCTGAAAAATTATCTCGAATAATTATTTAATCCTCTTTGTAAAACCAATCAAAAAATAGTATAATTTTGTTTAAAATTATAATAGCGTAACGCGCTCTAAATGAACAAATACATTGTTGTTAATCAACCTGAAAAATGGAATTTTTCAATTGATAATATCACCGTAATTTCCTCTCAAGATTATCTTACAAATCCTAAGTATTCCTTATTAAAAAACGCACGAATTTTCAATTTATGCAAGGACTACTCATACCAATCCAAAGGCTATTACGTTTCACTTTTGGCAGAAGCCAGAGGTCACTTACCAATTCCAACAACAAAAAACATTGTAGATCTCAAGGCTTTAAAATTAGTCAGAATTGTTTCTGATGAATTTGATGATGTTATTCAGCAAAGCCTAAAGAATATAAAATCGCAAGATTTTACTTTGAGCATTTATTTTGGGCAAAACGTCGCACAGAAATACAAAAACTTGAGCGCCCTTTTTTATAAGCACTTTCAAGTCCCATTTTTACGTGTTAATTTTAATCATAACACAAAATGGAACATACAGGGTATTAAAGCCATTTCTGAATCTGAAATCCCTAAAGAACATATATCTAGCGTACATGAATTTGCTAATCAATATTTCTCAAAAAAACGGTATGATACGGCTAAGGTTAATAATTACGATTTCGATTTAGCCATATTGGTTAACCCTAACGATCCTGCACCTCCAAGCAATCCTAAAGCCTTAAAAAAGTTTGTAGAGATTGCAGAAAAGATGAATATCTATGCCGAAATTATTGAGCCTAAAGATTTATCACGCTTATCCTCTTTTGATGCTTTGTTTTTAAGACAAAGTACAGAAGTAAACAATGAAGCTTACACGTTTGCTCGAAAAGCACAGCAAGAAGGTATTGCCATAATTGATTATCCGGATGCTATTTTAAAATGTTGCAACAAAGTGTATATGGCTGAAGCCATGAATAATGCCAACATTGGCACACCAAAAACCGTAATTGTTCACATCAATAACCGAAATGTGGTCTTAGAACAAACCGGATTACCTTGTGTTTTAAAAGCACCTGATTCTACATTTTCTTTTGGCGTAAAAAAAGCAAAAAACAAAGAGGAATATGACACTTTAGTTACGGAGATGCTAAAGGAATCCGACTTAATAATTGCGCAAGAGTTTTGCCCTTCGGATTATGATTGGCGCATTGGTATTATAGACAACAAACCATTCTATGCCTGTAAATATTATATGGCAAAAGGCCATTGGCAGATTTATAATTGGAAAGCAACTGACAAAAATGAACAAGATGGAGATGCCGATTGTTTACCTATAGAAGATGTTCCAAAAAACGTTATTGATATAGCACTAAAATCTGCCAAATTAATGGGATTAGGGCTTTATGGCATCGATATAAAAGTGGTAGAAGATAAACTGATGGTCATAGAAATAAATGACAACCCAAATATAGATTTTGGTGTAGAAGACGCTTATTATGGTGATGCTGTTTATACCGAAATTCTTACGGCATTAAAAAAACGCTTAACGTAATCAATGAAAAAACCATATCACTTATTCGATGTCTATGGCATAGAACTCGAATATATGCTTGTAAAAAATGACAGCTTTAAAGTGGCACCACAAGTAGATGAACTTCTATCTAGTAAAGCAGGAGAATTAAAGGCTGATATTGAAAATGGAGACATCGCTTGGAGTAACGAATTGGTGGCACACGTTATTGAGCTAAAAACCAATGGTCCAACAAAAAATACCGATGACTTAGCTGAAAAATTTCATGCCAATATCTTAGAAATCGATGCGCTTTTACTCCCCTTAAATCTGCAACTATTAGGTTCTGCATCGCATCCGTTAATGCATCCAGATACAGATACTGAACTTTGGAAACACAGTTATAGCGAAGTATATGCATTATATAACACCATTTTTAACTGTAAAGGTCATGGTTGGAGCAATGTACAAAGCACACATATTAATTTACCGTTTTATGACGATACAGAATTTGAAAAACTGCATGCTGCAATTAGAATTATTTTACCATTATTACCTGGTCTTTGTGCAAGCTCACCAATTTTAGAAGGAAAAATTACGGGTTTTAAGGACACACGATTAGAGTTTTACAAAACCAATCAGAAAGAGATTCCTGAATTAACAGGGATGGTAATTCCTGAGCGTGTATTTTCGAAATTAGATTATTATGCAACGATTTTTGAACCTATAAAAAAAGCGATTAGACCTTTTGATAAGGATAAGATTTTAGATCAACATTTTTTAAATTCTCGAGGTGCTATTGCTCGTTTTGATCGCAGTGCTATTGAAATTAGATTAATGGATATTCAAGAATGTCCAAAAGCAGATATCGCTATTTGCGCGCTTGTTATTGCAGTTTTAAAAGCTTTAGTCAATAAAGACTTTTGTTCGCTTGAGGCTCAAAAACGATGGACTAAAGAAGAATTGTTTCCTATTTTTAATGACGCCATAAAACATGCTGAAAACTCAGAAATTATAAATCTTGAGTATTTAGAGTTATTTGGAATTAAAAAAGTTTCAACTGTAAATGACGTTTGGAAACAGTTATATCTAGCCGTAAAACCAAAGTTGCACAAATCGCATTACGAAGCTATTGAGTTTATTTTAGAAGAAGGCACTTTAGCAACACGTATATTAAAATCGATTGGTAATAATACTTCCGAAGCACACATTATTTCAGTGTATCGTGAGATGCAAAATTGTTTAAAAACCAATACGTTATTTCAACCATGAAACTCGTTTTAACTTGTGAACATGGAGGAAATGACATTCCTGATAATTATAACAAACAATTCAATAATAAAGCCGTTTTAAAGACGCATCGTGCTTATGATTTGGGAACACTAGATGTATTTCAATATTTAAAACCTTTGTCTGATGCCTCATTTTATAATACAACAAGTCGGTTATTGGTAGAACTGAATCGTTCATTACATCATAAAAATTTATTTTCAGAGTTTACAAAAAACGTATCTAAAGATGAGAAAACTAAAATTTTAAAACAGTACTATTTACCCTACCGAATTGCAGTTGAAAATAACATTAAAAGTTATACTGAAAACGGTGAAACCGTTCTACACCTGTCTATTCATAGTTTTACACCAATTTTTAATGGTGAAGAAAGACATTGTGATATAGGTTTATTATATGATTCCGCTAAAAAACAAGAGCAACAGTATTGCAAACAATTGAAAACAGATCTTTTAAAACAAGATTCTAACTTAAATGTAAGATTCAATTATCCTTATTTAGGAAAAGCGGATGGATTCACGACCTATTTAAGGAAGCAATTTCCTAATAATTACTTAGGAATTGAGATTGAGTTGAACCAAAAGTTTGCAAAACAAAACAGTATGGATTCAAAATTAAAACAGACTGTTTATAACGCTTTAGATTACTAATTCTAACCACACTAAATTCATAAAAACTTCAAGTTACAGTTATCTAGACTTAGATATAAAAAAATTGTAATACTGATAGTTTTAAACCATTAATGTCACTAAACTAAAATGCGAATATTAGCATAACTATTCTCCAAAGCTTGTTGAGATGCCTTAGCATCTAACCATTCTACCTTAGTAATACCTTCGTTTTCTTGTGGAAACAACTCTCCTTCAAAATCTGTTTTCATTTCAAACCAATAGGTTATTTTGATTCTATGCTTACCATTACGCTTAAAAATATGATATGTAGTAGGTAATGGTTTTACGATTTTTAAACCTTGCACGCCTGTCTCCTCTTCTACTTCACGTATCGCAGTTTGTTCTATAGTTTCTTTACGTTCGGCTTTACCCTTAGGTAAATCCCATTTATCATTTCTGTAAATAAAAAGAATTTCGTTTTTTGAGTTGTAAGCTTTTCCTCCACCAGCAACGACATTAGGCAAAAGTGTCAAAAACTTTTTAAGCAGTTTATCCTCATTCTTATGAATTAAGTGCACCGCTTTTAAATCTGTATTGTTTAAGGTCTTAATAACCTTACCAATATTTACCGACTTTAAAAGAAAGGATTTAAAATCAGTTTCCTTTGTGTTTTCTGTAGTTAAAATAATAGGTTTATCGCCTACATAAATAGTGTACATCGTTTGGATTTGTTTCAGCATTCCTTTTGTAAAAATATTATTTTTTACGACAAAGTATTTGAAATGAAATTTATTTTCGATTAAAATTTTCTAAACTTTAAATTTCATTATTTTTGTATCATGATTTTTAACAAAGATACTGCCAAAAAAACAGCAGAAGTTTTACTGCAAATTAATGCTATAAAATTGCAACCTAGCGACCCCTTCACATGGGCTTCTGGATGGAAATCACCAATTTATTGTGACAACAGAGTTGTGTTATCATTTCCAACAATTAGAAATTATATTAGAGAAACTATAGCCAGAAATATTGAAGAACTTTATGGCAAACCAGACGTTATTGCTGGTGTTGCCACAGGTGCTATTGGTATTGGTGCTTTAGTTGCAGACTATTTAAATCTTCCTTTTATTTATGTAAGACCTGAAGCTAAAAAACACGGTCGCCAAAACCAAATTGAAGGTTATATTAAAAAAGGGCAAACCGTAGTTGTAGTAGAAGACTTAATTAGTACAGGAATGAGCAGCCTCAATGCTGTGAAAGCACTAAATGAAGCAGAAGTTAACGTTAAAGGTATGGTTGCTATATTTTCTTATGGTTTTGATATTGCCACTAAGAATTTTAAAGATGCCAATGTAGAATTACACACCCTTGGCAATTACGAAAACCTCTTAGAACAAGCCGTAGACACTTTTTATATCACCAAAGAGCAACAAGACATTTTAGCACAATGGAATGCTAATCCTAGTAAATGGAACGCTAATTGATATAAGTATCATAAGATTGTTGAGTCGTTTAGCTGTATAGTTAAAACTTAACGACAAACAAAAACAACATAACATTATAACAATGAATTTAGAATCACCAAAAGTAACTTTAGATAAATCGGCAGAAGAAACCTTTAATTTTCTATCTGATGTTAAAAATTTTGAAAGCCTAATGCCTGATAATATTAGCAAATTTGAAGTTTTAGAAAATGACAAATTTCTATTCGCATTAAAAGGAATGCCAGAAATTATTTTAAAGAAAAAGGAAGCTGTAGCGAATAACAAAATTGTTTTAGGAGCTGCTGGCGGAAAATTAGACTTTGCGCTAATTGCAGATATTACTGAAATTGAGCCAAATAAAACAGACGTAAAATTAAATTTCGAAGGAGAATTCAACGCCATGATGGCCATGATGATTAAAGGTCCTATTAGTAAATTTATAGAGACTTTAGTAACTAATATGAAAACTGAGATTTAAAATAATAGCATTATTTCTTTTAAATCAAAAGTTTTAATCAGTTCATCCTCCGTCCAAACTTTAAGGTGTCCATAATCAGTAACACCTTTAATAATACCAGAAAAGCTCTCATCTTTAGATGTTCTAAAAGTTGAGGGCTTTTCTTTTCTAAATAAAAGACTTTCGTATTCTAATTTTATTTCAGCGTGTTTTTTTGATTCTAATAAATTAAAATAAACTCTCAACTGCTTTAATACTTCAAAAAGCACTTCATCTTTATTATAAATTACTCCAGTGAGCAAACTCATTGAGGACGCATTTGGTAAATTATCAAAAAATTTCTGATTTAAATTAAGCCCAAATCCAATTATTGAACCTTGAAGACTATTATTTTTTATGACATTTTCTATTAATATACCACATAATTTAGTGTCTGCTGACAAAATGTCGTTAGGCCATTTAATACGTAATTGAGGTATTTTAAAGACACTTAAAGCTTTGAAGATTGCCAAAGAAACAGTCATACTAATATAAAACTGATCGCCAACATTAATAGAAGGCAATTTTTTAAACACACTCGCAGTGAGGTTTTTACCGCTTTCAGAGTGCCATTCCGCTCCCATTTGCCCTCTACCTTGTGTTTGTTTTTCGGCAACAACAATGGTATAATCTTTGGGTAACGTAACTGATGCCAAATCCTTTAGATAAGTATTTGTAGAAGCAATGGCATCAAGTTTGATTATATACATTAACTAGGCAATTATATTTTATAGTTTTCTTATGACAATTAGAGCTTAAAAGAACTAAAAAAATAATAACTTTGCAAAAATTAATACAATTTAATGACAAAAGATAAAATCCCTGTAGATCAACTTATAACAAGTATAATTGGTGGCATCGAAGAAGTAAAGGGAAAAGAGATAACAATTTTAGACCTAAGAGAGATAGAAAATACGGTTTGTGACTATTTTATAATTTGCGAAGGTTCTTCAAATACGCAAGTAAACGCAATCGTTGGATCCATACAAAAACAAGTTAGCAAAGCACTTAAAGACAAACCTTGGCATATTGAGGGTACCGACAATGCTGAATGGGTTTTAATGGACTATGTTAATGTTGTAGTACATGTGTTTCAAAAACAGATAAGAGAATACTATGATATTGAAGGTCTTTGGGGAGATGCTAAAATCACCCAAATAGAAACGAGTTACTAAAAAAGAGAAACGCTTATAATGGCAAAAGACAATAAAAATTTAAATAAAAAACCGAAGGTAAGTCCTTATTGGATTTACGGAATAATTATAGCTGTATTCTTAGCAATCCAACTGTTTTCTGGTGGTTTTGGAGATACGTCTGGTAGTAAAACTACACCAGCAGAGTTTTTTCAATATCTAAAAAACGGTGACGTAAAAAAGGTTGAAATCATTAACAACCGTATTGCAAGAGTCTATTTAACTAAAGAAGCTCAAGAACAAGACGTACATAAGAAATCGAAGCCAAAATCGTTATTACCTGCAGTTGCAACAGCTCCTAACTATCAATTTGAGTTTGGTGATTTAAAATTATTTCAAGAAGAAATCGCTAAAATCAAAGCAGAAGATAATGTTGATGTTAATGTAGCATTTGATTCAGAACAAAATGTTTGGGGAGATTTATTACTCACATTATTACCTTTTGTTTTAATCATTGGTGTATGGATCTTTATTATGAGACGTATGTCTGGAGGCGGAGGCGGAGGCGCTGGCGGACAGATTTTTAATATCGGAAAATCTAAAGCTAAGCTCTTTGACGAAAAAATAGATACCAAAACATCATTTAAAGATGTTGCTGGTTTAGAAGGCGCAAAAGAAGAAGTACAAGAAATTGTAGACTTCTTAAAATTCCCAGAAAAATACACCTCATTAGGTGGTAAAATTCCTAAAGGAGCCTTATTAGTAGGACCTCCAGGAACGGGTAAAACCTTATTAGCTAAAGCTGTTGCTGGTGAAGCGCAAGTGCCATTCTTTTCTTTATCTGGATCAGATTTTGTAGAGATGTTTGTTGGTGTTGGTGCATCTAGAGTAAGAGACTTATTTAAACAAGCTAAAGAGAAATCACCATCAATTATTTTTATTGATGAGATTGACGCTATCGGTAGAGCAAGAGGAAAGAATAACATGTCTGGTTCTAATGATGAGCGCGAAAACACGCTAAACCAACTTTTAACAGAGATGGATGGTTTTGGTACCAATACAAATGTTATTGTATTAGCGGCAACCAACAGAGCTGATGTTTTAGATAGTGCATTAATGAGAGCTGGTCGTTTTGACCGTCAAATTTATGTAGATCTTCCAGATGTAAGAGAGCGTAAAGAAATTTTTGAAGTGCATTTACGTCCACTTAAAAAAGAAGAAACCTTAGATATCGATTTCTTAGCAAAACAAACACCAGGTTTCTCTGGTGCAGATATTGCCAACGTTTGTAATGAAGCAGCTTTAATTGCTGCGAGAAAAGGAAAGAAAGCTGTAAACAAGCAAGATTTCTTAGATGCGGTAGATAGAATTATTGGAGGTTTAGAAAAGAAAAACAAAATTATTACTCCAGCAGAAAAGAGAGCTGTTGCTTTCCATGAAGCTGGTCATGCAACTGTAAGTTGGATGCTTGAGCATGCTGCTCCTTTAGTAAAAGTAACTATTGTACCTAGAGGACGTTCTTTAGGTGCTGCATGGTATTTACCAGAAGAACGCTTAATTGTTCACCCAGAACAAATGCTAGATGAAATGTGTGCCGCTTTAGGTGGAAGAGCTGCTGAAAAAGTAATTTTTGATAAAATTTCTACTGGAGCTTTAAGTGACTTAGAAAAAGTAACCAAACAAGCTAGAGCTATGGTGACGGTTTATGGTTTGAGTGACAAAGTAGGTAACTTAACATATTATGATTCTTCAGGGCAATCTGAATATGGATTCACAAAACCATATAGTGAAAAAACAGCTGAGCTAATTGATCAAGAAATCTCAGATATTATTGAAAAACAATATCAACGTGCTATTGCATTATTAGAGAAAAATAAAGATAAGCTTACAGAATTGGCAGAAGTACTTTTAGATAAAGAAGTTATTTTCAAAGATAATCTTGAAAAAATCTTTGGAAAACGTGCTTTTGAAAATTCAGCTATTATTAGCGAAGAGGAAGAATAAATAATTCTTATAATAAGATAGAATTCATTTAAAATTTCACTGTTCTATATTGGCTTTATTATTACACCATAGAGTTCATAATAGCGAGAATTTAACTTCTCAAAGTGATAGTTTTCCACTAAAAACAAAACTTTAAATGAGTTCATATAAAAAACTTAAATTAACCCAATGTTAATTTAAGTTTTTTTATATTTGAAAATAACATAAACGACAGGATTAATAGCAACTATTGAATGAGCTTATTTCGTAAATTCTTCGGAAAAAAGTCTGAACAGACTGAAGAACACATACCAAATCAAGAGCGAGGCAAATATATGCCCGAAGTTAAGCTACCTGTAGATGAACGCTTTACTATTAACTTTAAAGCTAATGGTGGTAAATTTTTATATTGCGAAAATTTTGATGAAGTAAAAGAAAGCTTTGATGCTATCTTGAAAGAAAATAATTGGCAAAACGATAAAGTCTTTCTATTTGATCAACGTTTAACGGAATTATTTAAAAATTTTAATCTTAACAGCACAAAAAAACTATCAGAAAGCACTTATTTTTTATCCACTTGTGAATATTTAATTTCTGATGATGGTTCTTTATTGATTTCATCGAATCAAATTGCTGAAAAAAAATTAATTGAACTACCAGATCACTTTATAATTTATGCCACAACTAGCCAGTTTGTAGAAACCATTGGCGAAGGTCTTAAAGGTATAAAAGCAAAAAATAAAGTAACTATACCTACAAACATCACTACCATTAAGCATTTTAAAACAGCTGACGACAAAGACTTTTTAACTTATGGCAGCAGTTCTAAAAACCTATATTTACTTTTATTAGAAGATCTATAATGAAAGAGGTAGCTATAAGAGCCATTTCTGGTGCTGTATATGTATTACTACTTATAGGTTCTTTATTTGTACAAGAAGCTTCTATTATTCTAATTGCTATATTTGGTATTATATCTCTATCTGAATTTAGCAACCTCATTAAACTTAAATCATTCATTCAATACATCATTTTCGTTATTATATACGGAGGATTTTGGTATATGTGTATTCAAAACACGGATATATCTTTTAATGATGAAGCCATTCAAATTTTATTAGTCATTACCATATTTGTAAATTTAATTTTAATTAAAGATTTATTTACTTCAAAGAGAATTCCTCTTTTTAAAGTTAAACGCTATATTGCCTCTACGTTCTATTTATCGAGTGGTTTTGTTTTTATGCTGCTAATTGCAAATTACAATTATGTATTTACGCCAGAATTATTATTAGGAGGATTTATACTTATTTGGGTTAATGATAGTGCAGCTTATTTGGTTGGTAAAAACTTTGGGAAACAAAAATTATTTCCGAGCATATCACCAAAAAAAACAATAGAAGGGTTCTTAGGTGGCTTATTTTTTGCCTGTATTTCTAGTCATTTTATTGCAAACTACACAGAAACACTTGGATTTACACCTTGGTTAATATTAGCAATTGTGGTTAGTGTTTTAGGTACTTTTGGTGATTTAATTGAATCTAAGTTTAAGCGTCAAGCAGGTGTTAAAGATAGCGGTATTATTATGCCAGGACACGGTGGACTACTAGATAGATTAGATAGTATTATATTTGCTTCACCGTTTATTTATTTATTTTTAAGAATTTCAACTCATGTTTCATAAAGAAGGTCATAAAATTATATTTATTACACTAGTCCTAGTTGTAGGTTCATTTTTTTTAATAGATGAATTTATTACAAACGAATGGATTCGTAAGGGACTAATGCTAGCCATACTAGTATTCTTCATTTTAATTTTACAATTTTTTAGAAACCCAAAACGAAATACACATGTCAATGACAAACAGGCTTTATCTCCTGTTGATGGTAAAGTTGTTGTTATCGAAGAAGTAGAAGAAAATGAAGTTTTTAAGGATAAGCGTATTCAGGTTTCAGTTTTTATGTCACCTATTAATGTTCATGTAACGCGCTATCCAATTTCAGGTAACGTTACTTTTAGCAAATATCACCCAGGGAAATATTTAGTAGCTTGGCACCCAAAAGCAAGTGAAGAAAACGAGCGTACAACTGTAGTTGTAGAAAATGAATACTTTGGAAAAATACTGTATAGACAAATTGCTGGTGCGCTTGCAAGACGAATTGTTAACTACGCAAAAGTAAATGATAAAGTAGAACAAGGTGCTGACTCTGGATTTATAAAGTTTGGGTCGCGTGTTGATTTATTCTTACCTTTAGATGCAGATATTAAAGTAGAGCTTAACCAGAAAGTTAAAGGCGGAGAAAGTATCATTGCAGAAATTAAATGACATCAGAGGAATTAGACATAGAATTTATTGCAGCCGTAGATCGTGTAAACGATCATACAGAACCTTTTCCTGCAGATTTCTTACTGCGCCTCTATGCCTATTATAAAAAAGCAACGAATAATTATGATCGACCGAGTAGTCGTAAACCAATTATTAATGCATTTAAAGCCAATGCACTATTCCAAGTAAAAGATATTACAAGGGATGAAGCTAAACAAGAGTATATCAACCTTGTTACTAACTACTTTTTGTATCGTAAATAATTTATTCTCTTATTAAAGGTAATGTAGAACAGCGTAATAAACCTTCTTGTTTCGCTATTTCAGAATAATGTACTTCTTCAACAGTAAATCCTTTTTCCCTTAACCAAGTATTTAATCTTGTAAAGTTTTTTTCAGAAATAATAACCTCTTCCGAAATAGAAAAGATGTTACTATTCATATGATACATTTCTTCTTTTGTAATTTCGAATATATTATCCTTACCAAAGAAATCAACTAACCACTGATATTCCTTTTCAATTAAAAAACCGTTTTTATGAAGAATCGCTTTATCTTTTCCTATTGGTTGAAAGCAACAATCTAGATGTAAGGCATTTTCTTTTGGATCTGTATTAGACTTTCTTAACTCAAAAGCTTTAACTGTCTTATTAGGAAATAATTCTTGAATAGCAATAACAGCATCCATATTTGTCCTTGCTGTAATGTAATCGGAATAATCCTCGCCAGAATACGTGCCTATGAAAATATAATCATTCCAAGGCATTACATCACCACCTTCTACATGGCATTCTTCTGGCAATACAATAATATTCTCCTCTCCTATTTCATATAAGACATGCTGAATAGCTTCGTACTCACGCTCGCGATCGGGTAGAATATTCGCTTCTATTAATTTATCTTCAATAACAAAGGCAATATCTCTAGAAAATATCTGATTATAATCCTTAATTACTTTTGGTCTATAGACTTTTACTCCATATTTTTTTAACACAGCAGCTACAGCTTCTATTTCCTTTACCATATCACTTTCTTTAGGATATGTACCAGCTTTTATATGCTGAACTGATTTAGGGTCGTAAGCATCTTCTAATGATGGAACTGGACCAATACTTTCTGCTATACCTAAAATAACAGCTTTTAGACGAGACGTTTCGTTTTGAATGTTTAATTTCATAGTTCACGAAAATACAAAAAGCACCATTAAATATAATGATGCTTTCTAAAATATGAATTGATATATTATTTTTTGATGAACTTTTGTGAAAAAGTATATCCAGATTTAGTTGATAAAACAGCAATATATACGCCAGTATCAAATGCATTAATACTAACTCTAGTAGATATCTTATCTTCCAAGCCACCTACATAAAGAATTTGTCCTGAAAGCGAATAAATGGTGATTTTATCTATATCAAGATTAATCTCTGGAATTTCAATAAATCCACCAGATTTATCCACGACAATGTCAAAAACATTATGGTTTTCGTTAACAATATAGGTTTCTGAAAAACCCTTTAAATTAATTTCACTATTTTCATTCGGCTGTCGATACTGATAATTTCCTGAACAACCTTGAGGATAAGCAGTGAATTGAGATCCTGTAACAGCATCAAACCCTTCTGTTAACTCTACAAAATTCCCTGCATGATAAACAACTCCATTTCCAATTATCCCATCAGAGAACGTTATTACATCAGATGAACTAATCCAAAAATCTCTTTCTTCTTGCACCATTGAATTAATTGGCATGCTAGATGTCAAATTAGGAAGACAACAATCATCAACTATAGTTACATCCATATTAATGGGACACTGCAAGGCTTGGCCTGCATTTGGTGTAAACGTATAACTGCTAGTACCAGCAATACTTGTATCAATCGTTGTTGGCAACCAATTACCAATAATACCATTTCCTATTGTTGGAAAAGGTGGAGGCGGATCATTCATACAAATAGCATCTAATAATGGAACTGCAATTACTTCCATTGAGTACCCTAAATACGCATGAGTCAAATTATTATTGTTTCCAAAATAATTTAAGGAAAACGTTGTTACAGGATTTGAGCAAAACCAAGAAGCAAATTCTGCACTAGCACCTAAATCCGTAGTTGCAATGACCCCAGTTGTATTAGCATTACAATTAGTAGAAGTTGAATTCGCATAATTAATATTTGTAAAATTGAAAGAATCATTCCATTGACTTCCTAAATCAATATCTGCCATATTATATCTAGTTACAATAACTGGCCGATTGAAAGTGAATATTAAATTTCTAGATGGTGGGTTGTTATTAGGTCCACGAGTCGAAAAAGTGTTAGCACCAGTTACAACTAGATTTGCTTGTTGATTAGCTGGTAAATTGAAGATAAATTGATTAGCTCCTGCAGATAAACTCAGATTAACCGTTATTCCAGCTCCATCTGTTCCTGTAATTACTCCACCTGTATTAATCCAAGTTATATAGTTTTGAGAAAAAACCTCAGAACTAATAGACAATATTACTAGCGTCGCAGCAATAAATTTATATAAGTTTTTCATAATTAAATATTTTAAATTAAACTTATATCATTTATTGACGCTCAAGTATAGCTTTCACTTGCGCCTTAAGAATTTCTATCTCATCACTTTGCCTTTTTAGAACCTTATCTTGCTCTATGGTATAAAGCGTCAACTCCTCAATTTTTTGCATTTGTTTTGCTTGCATATCTGCTAAGTCTAGACCATTTTCTACTAACTCATCTGCAGATTCAATACCTGGTAAATGCTTATTCTTTTTAATAAAAGCTTCAACTTCTCTTAATGATGGTAGCTTGTAATCATTTTCAAAAACAAAATCCGCCCAATTAGCTGTACTTCTTAATGCTACTTTTACTTTTTCAGTAAGGATACCACCTTCAACAAATAATCTGTATGAGTCATTCATCATAGGGAAATTATTATTATTTGCAATATCATTTCTATCACCAATATATATGGCTCCACTGTTATCTGTATCAAACATTAAACGATTATTATTCATGGTTACTATTCTATTACCTGCTAAAGTTCCATCTGTTGTATATATGTTATCGTTACTAGCTGTAGAACTAATTACAAAAGGTGTCGCAGCAGAACCATTACCTGTTACATTAATGTTCGTACCTGCATTAATTAGTGTAGAACCTCCTGTTCCTTGGTCTGTCGTTAAAACAACGTCTCCATCTGTATTTAAAGTTAATACAAATCCATTTGGTGCAACAGTTGGACTAGCACTTGTGTAATTTCTAAAACGTAATCCTGATGTACCACTAATCCCATTACCCAATTCTAATATATTTTGAGGTATAACATTATTACCTAACCCAACACCTGTATAACCATTACTATGAATAAATATTCTTTGATCACCATTACTACCTAATACAAGAGTGTTACTAGTGTCATTTCCTGCTCTTATACTTGTTGAAGGACCTGTATGAAAATTTATTCGTGACCCAATAAGTACATTATCTGAGCCCTGTGTTAAATATCTTCCTGCGAGAGTACCTAATGCTAAATTATCTTTATTATTATTACCGATCAAACCCCAAAGAGATGAATTCCCAATACCTATATTGTTTGTCCCTCCGTCTAACCACTTTAAAGCATCACTACCTAAACCAATATTTCCTTTTCCAGTTGTGTTCTTTTCCATAGCCCTATAACCTATTGCTATATTATTATAACCAGAAGTATTACTAAGTAAAGCTTGATGTCCTAATGCAGTATTAAAATATCCAGTAGTATTATTTTGCAAAGCAAGACCACCAAATGCACTATTACCAGTACTAAGATTATTTTGCAATGCTCTAGCCCCAAATGCTGAATTATATTTAATACTATTAGCTGCATTAAAAGCAGACAAGGCTTCCTCGCCGAACGCAGAATTAAACTCATAATTACCAGAATTAGATTCTGTAGTCCCCGCAGAAACTCCATAAAAAGTATTTTGATGAGTTATTAATCCTGCATATACACCATTAAATTTAAATTCTACAGGTATATTAGTACTTGTTCCTAAATAACTTCCAGCAGATACTGCATTTGTAGTTTCTGTAGTTTGAGCATTACTAGTTACAAATTCTCCAAATTGGAACATAACCAATAGTAAAAAAAGTTTTTTTGTTTTCATAATAGTTTGATTTTTAAATTGTTCCCTTAAATATAATGATTTTCAGATAAGAAAAAATTATTACAAATAATTTTTTCTTAAAATATTTATAGGATAAAAAAAAGCTTCATAACAAGATTATGAAGCTTTTATAGAAATATTATAATAATTTATCTCTTATCAATTGTTGTAAAAGGTCTGTATGTTTCACCTATATATAACTGTCTTGGACGACCAATTGGCTCTTTGCGCGTGCGCATTTCTTTCCACTGTGCTATCCAACCTGGCAAACGTCCTAATGCAAACATAACTGTAAACATTTCTACAGGAATTCCCATAGCTCTATAAATGATACCAGAATAGAAATCTACATTTGGATATAATTTTCTATCTACAAAATATGAATCTTCTAAAGCTTCTTTTGCTAATCCTTTAGCGATATCTAAGATAGGATCTTCTATTCCTAAATCGGCTAACACTTCTTCTGCAGCTTGCTTAATAATAAGTGCTCTAGGATCAAAGTTTTTGTAAACTCTATGACCAAATCCCATTAAACGGAAAGGATCGTTTTTATCCTTTGCTTTTGCCATGTATTTTTTAGTATCACCACCATCTGCTTTAATTGCTTCTAACATTTCTAAAACAGCTTGATTAGCTCCTCCATGCAATGGTCCCCAAAGTGCTGAGATACCTGATGCCAATGACACAAAAAGTCCGGCATGTGATGAACCTGTAATTCTCACTGTAGATGTAGAACAGTTTTGCTCATGATCTGCATGTAAAATTAAAAGTTTATCTAAAGCATTTACGAGAATTGGATTCTGTATGTAATCACCATTTGGGCTTTTAAACATCATTTTTAAGATGTTCTCAACATAACCTAATTTGTCATCACCATATTCTAAAGGTAAACCTTGTTTTTTACGCATGGTCCAAGCCACAATAACAGGGAATTTACCTAAAATTGTTACTATAGAATTATACATAGCTTCTTCTGACGCTACATCTACAGATGATGGGTAAAATGCGGTAAGTGCACTAGTTAATGAAGATAAAACACCCATCGGATGTGCTGATTTTGGAAAAGCATCTAATATCTTTTTTAAATCATCATCTACAACTGAATGCGACTTTATATCTTCATGAAACTTATCTAATGTTTCTTTATTTGGTAATTCCCCAAAAATAAGAAGATAAACTACTTCTAAAAAGCTAGCCTTTTCAGCAAGTTCTTCAATAGAATAACCTCTATACCTTAAGATGCCTTTTTCACCATCTAGAAATGTAATAGAACTTTCACAACTTCCTGTATTCTTATAACCTGGATCTAAAGTAATAACACCACCTGTTTCACCTCTTAAACTTTTTATATCAATAGCGACTTCTTGTTCAGTTCCAATTATAATTGGTAACTCGTACTTTTCACCATTAATTTCTAATGTAGCTTTATCTGACATATTTTCTTTTCGGATTTTAATAATTTTTAAGGAATGTAAATTTACGAAATCTCAAACGATTTCGAAAGTAGATTTATAACCGTTTTAACATTTACAAATAGAAGTTTAGAAATGCTAGTATTTTTAAACCTTTAAGCTAAAAAATCGAACTATTTTTGCATTCATTTCTGCAGTATGAAACACTTTATTTTAATCGTTTTTTTTTCAATTCTAGGTTACCATATTAATTATGCTCAAATTGTAAATGTAGAATCATTAAGGCGTGTATCTGACACCTCTAAATGGTCTGTTGCGACAAACTTAGATGTTGGGCTCATAAAAAACACAAAATCTATTTTTAAAATTAGCAATAAAATTAGACTTCAATACAACACAGATAAGAACTTGTATTTGTTTGTAAATGATGTTAAATTAGATAAAATTGAAGATAACTCATTTGTAAATAAAGGGATTCAGCATATTAGGTACAATAGAAAAATTGTGAATCGCTTAAAAGTAGAGGTCTTTGCTCAAAGCCAATATGATGCTATTTCTGATATAAAATTTAGAGGATTATTAGGTATTGGCCCACGTTTTAAACTTTCTAAAAGTGATAATTATAGACTATATTTAGGTACACTCTTTATGTTTGAACATGAAGAAGCTTCGGAAAACTCCATAGAAGTATTAAGAGATTTCAGAGGAAGCACATACTTTTCTTGTAGTTTATATCCTTTAGAAAATATATCTTTAGTGAGTACAACATATTACCAACCCTTATTGAAGCAATTTTCTGATTTTAGAATTTCTAATGAAACGTCTATAGGTATCAAAATTTTGAAAAACTTACTATTTAAAACAACGTTTACATATAATTTTGATGCCAATCCAATTATTGGTATTCCTAAAACACAGTACGAATTGACAAATGGAATTGTTTATACGTTTGATTAAATAAAAAAACCATCTAAAATTTATTTTTTTAGATGGTTTTCAATAAGTAGTTAAAATAATATTATGCTTTCAATTTAAAAGCATTTGCTCCAGGGAAATATGCAACATCTCCTAATTCTTCTTCTATACGTAATAACTGGTTGTATTTTGCCATACGATCACTACGAGAAGCAGATCCTGTTTTAATTTGACCACAGTTTAATGCTACAGCTAAATCAGCAATAGTATTATCTTCTGTTTCACCAGATCTATGAGACATTACAGATGTATAACCTGCATTATGAGCCATGTTTACTGCTGCAATAGTTTCTGTTAAAGTACCAATTTGGTTTACTTTAATTAAAATTGAATTAGCAATACCATTTTCAATACCACGAGATAAACGCTCTACGTTAGTTACATATAAATCGTCACCTACTAATTGTACTTTATCTCCAATTTGTTCAGTAAGATCTTTCCAACCTTCCCAATCGTTTTCATCCATACCGTCTTCAATAGAAATAATAGGGTATTTAGAAGCTAATTCAGCAAGATATGAAGCTTGTTCTTTACTTGTTCTTACTACACCTTTATCACCTTCAAAAAGTGTATAATCGTATTTTCCGTCTTTGTAAAATTCAGCTGCAGCACAATCTAAAGCGATCATTACATCTTCACCAAATTTGTATCCAGCCTTCTCTACTGCTTTTTTAATAGTATCTAAAGCATCTTCTGTACCTCCTGGTAAGTTTGGTGCAAATCCACCTTCATCACCAACTGCTGTACTTAAATTTCTATCGTGTAATACTTTTTTAAGATTATGGAAGATCTCAGTTCCCATTTGCATAGCATGTGTAAAGTTTTTAGCTTTAACAGGCATAATCATAAACTCTTGAAATGCAATTGGAGCATCACTATGAGAGCCACCGTTAATGATATTCATCATAGGTAATGGCAACGTATTGGCAGAAACACCACCAACGTATCTATATAATGGCATACCTAATTCATTAGCTGCTGCTTTAGCTACAGCAAGTGATACACCTAAAATAGCGTTAGCACCTAATTTAGATTTATTTTTTGTACCATCTAATTCAATCATCATTTGATCAATAGCGTTTTGTTCAAAAACAGAAACACCTAATAACTCTTGAGCAATTGTAGAGTTTACATTTTCTACGGCTTTTAATACTCCTTTTCCCATGTAAGTATCACCACCATCACGTAATTCAACAGCTTCATGCTCTCCTGTAGATGCACCAGATGGTACTGCTGCCCTACCCATAATACCGTTTTCTGTAGTAACATCAACTTCTACTGTTGGATTCCCTCTAGAATCTAAAATTTGTCTTGCGTGTACATTGATTATAATGCTCATTATTTTTAATTTTAGTTAACTTTAATTAATAAAATAAAAGACTTCAGTTCTGAAATAAATCAGTAAATACAAGCTTTTATGTTACCCAAATTTACGAAAATCTACTGCTTAAAACATAACAAAAATCATATTTATGATTACTATTTACTATAATGTTTTCGTAACTAAAAAAACGCAATAAAAAAGGTGTTTTATTGCGTTTTTGGTATTTTATAAACTTAATTATTTTTAATATTCTCTATAAATTGATCAAACAGATAGAGTGAATCGTTTGGACCAGGACTTGCCTCTGGATGATACTGCACAGAAAAACAATTTTTATCCTTTAGTTTGATACCTGCAACTGTATTATCATTTAAATGCACATGTGTAATTTCTACGTTACTATTTGCTTCCGTTTCTTCTCTATTAATAGCGAATCCGTGATTTTGAGATGTAATTTCACCTTTACCTGTTACTAAATTTTTAACAGGATGGTTAATCCCTCTGTGACCGTTATGCATTTTGTAAGTTGAGATTCCATTTGCCAAAGCAATTACCTGGTGCCCTAAACATATACCAAATAATGGCTTATTGTGGGCTATAATTTCTTTTGCCAAGGCTTGCGCGTCTACTAAAGGTTCTGGATCACCAGGTCCATTAGATAAGAAATAACCATCTGGATTAAAAGCCTCTAAATCTTCGAACTTAGCATTATATGGAAATACTTTTACGTAAGCATCTCTACTGACTAAGTTTCTAAGTATATTTTTCTTTATACCAATATCTAAAGCTGCAATTTTATATTTTGCGTTTTCATCACCAACGAAATAAGGTTCTTTAGTAGATACTTTAGAAGCTAATTCTAAACCTTTCATAGAAGGTAATTCTGCTAATTGTTTTTTTAGTGATTCTAAATTATCAACTTCTGTAGTAATAACTGCATTCATTGCTCCATTATCTCTAATATAGCTCACTAATGCTCTAGTATCTACATCTGCAATGGCTAATGTATTATACTTTTCGAAGAATTCTTCTAAAGAACCATCTGCTGCTGGTCTTGAATAATTAAAGCTGAAATTTTTACAAATTAATCCTGCTATTTTAACATCTTCAGATTCACTTTCATCTTCTTTAATTCCGTAATTTCCAATATGTGCATTGGTAGTTACCATAAGTTGACCATAATAAGAAGGATCCGTAAATATTTCTTGATAACCAGTTGTACCAGTATTAAAACAAACTTCACCAAAAGCAGAACCTTCTTTTCCTATGGATTTACCATGAAAAATTGTACCGTCTGCTAAAAGAATAAGGGCTTTTTTTCTTTGTTTGTATTTCATTGTTGTTGTGTTGAATCGTTTATTGCTATTAAATCGATGTTTGTACTCGTTGTTCTGCAGGCTTTTTACAACCTATGGTTTGCGTTAGCGATTGAACGATCTGTTTGAGCTCCTCGCAGAGAGCGAGTAGTGAAAGCGCGGCCGAATAAGTTTTCTTAAAAACTTGTTGGGAAACGCCCAAGTTGTTCATCTAAACTTTGCAAAAATCCAAAAAAAAAGGATAAACTGAAACAGTCTATCCTTTATATTTATCAATGCTTATTAACATTTATTCTTCTTCGTTTGAAGCTTTAGTTTCCACTGGTGGAGTTGTAGTAGCTTTGCTACCACCTCTTCTACTTCTACGAGTTGTCTTCTTAGGTGCTTTACCAGCATTGTAGATTTCGTTATAATCAACTAATTCTATCATTGCCATATCAGCGTTATCACCTAATCTGTTTCCTAATTTAATGATACGTGTATATCCACCTGGACGATCACCAATCTTTTGTGCTACATCTCTAAACAATTCTGTTACAGCATCCGTTTGTCTTAGTCTAGCCATAACAATACGTCTGTTGTGAGTTGTATCAGTTTTTGATTTTGTAATCATAGGCTCTACAAACTGCTTTAAAGCTTTCGCTTTAGCAACGGTAGTATTAATACGCTTGTGCTCTATTAAAGAACAAGCCATATTTGCTAACATTGACTTTCTGTGTGCTGTTTGTCTTCCTAAGTGATTGAATTTTTTTCCGTGTCTCATGACATTTGTTTTATCATCTTGCTACTAAACTCGTAAATCGAGGAGCAAAATATGATTAATTAATCTTTATCTAATTTATATTTACTTAAGTCCATTCCGAAGTTTAAACCTTTAACGTTTACTAGTTCTTCTAGCTCTGTTAAAGACTTCTTACCGAAGTTTCTGAATTTCATTAAATCATTTTTGTTGAATGATACTAAATCACCTAAAGTATCAACTTCTGCAGCTTTTAAACAGTTAAGAGCACGTACAGAAAGATCCATATCAACTAATTTAGTTTTCAATAGTTGTCTCATGTGAAGTGATTCTTCATCATAAGTTTCAGTCTGTGCTATTTCATCAGCTTCTAAAGTGATACGCTCATCAGAGAATAACATGAAGTGGTGAATTAATATTTTAGCAGCTTCAGTTAAAGCATCTTTTGGATTGATTGATCCGTCAGTTTGAATTTCGAAAACTAATTTTTCGTAATCCGTTTTTTGCTCTACACGGAAGTTTTCAATAGCATACTTTACATTCTTTATTGGTGTAAAAATTGAATCTGTAAAGATGGTTCCGATTGGTGCTGAAGCTTTCTTATTTTCTTCTGCAGGAACGTAACCTCTTCCTTTTTCAATAGTTAATTCCATATTGATGTTTACTTTAGGATCTAAGTTACAGATTACTAAATCCGTATTTAATACTTGGAACCCAGAAATAAACTTCTGAAAATCACCAGCTGTAATTTGATTTTGTCCTGAGATAGAGATTGTAACAGTTTCATTATCAATTTCATCTATTTGACGCTTAAAGTTTACTTGCTTTAAGTTTAAAATCATTTCAGTAACATCTTCAACTACACCAGAAATTGTAGAAAACTCATGATCTACACCTTCTATTCTAACTGAAGTTATTGCAAAACCTTCTAAAGAAGATAATAATACTCTTCTTAGAGCATTACCTACTGTTAATCCGTATCCTGGTTCTAAAGGTCTAAATTCAAATTTACCTTCAAAATCAGTAGAATCAATCATGATTACTTTATCTGGTTTCTGAAAATTTAATATTGCCATATTGTCTTCGTTTTGATTGTTATTTGGTTGCGCGATTTAAAAGTTTGAAGAAGTCTAATAAAACCTTTGGCCAAATACCAATATAATTAATTATTATTTAGAGTAAAGTTCAACGATAAATTGTTCGTTGATTTGTTCTGGAATTTGAATTCTTGCAGGTACAGCAACATACGTTCCTTCCATTGATCCTGTATTCCAAGTAATCCATTCGTAAACATTGCTAGAATTAGACAATGAATTTTGAATAGCTTCTAAAGATTTAGATTTTTCTCTAACACCAACTACATCTCCAGCTTTTAATTGGTAAGAAGGGATATTCACTTTTTCACCATTTACTGTAATGTGTCTGTGAGAAACTAATTGTCTAGCACCACTTCTTGTTGGAGAAATACCCATTCTGAAAACCACGTTATCTAAACGAGATTCACATAATTGAAGTAAAACCTCACCTGTAATACCCTGAGCAGCAGTTGCTCTTTTGAACATGTTTCTGAATTGCTTTTCTAATATACCATAAGTATATTTTGCTTTTTGCTTCTCCATCAATTGGATAGCATATTCAGATTTTTTACCACGACGACGTGTGTTACCATGTTGTCCAGGTGGATAATTTCTTTTTTCGAAGGCTTTATCGTCTCCGAAGATAGCTTGTCCGAATTTACGAGCTATTTTAGTTTTAGGACCAGTATATCTTGCCATTTTAAATTGTTTTTTAAGAGTGATAAATGAATTAAGGTCTTAATCTTATCCTTCAAGAATCGTTGATCTCTTATTAATACTTGTTAATATTTTTCAGTTTGCAAATTTATACAAAATAAACTAATATCAGCACATAAATGTGTGATATTAGTTTATATGATAATTTTACTAAGTGCTTCTAACTCAAATTCGTCAGAAACCTATATAGAATTTAGATTAAACTCTACGTCTTTTTGGAGGACGACAACCGTTATGTGGCATTGGAGTAACATCAATAATTTCTGAAACTTCAATTCCTGCATTGTGTATAGATCTAATAGCAGATTCTCTACCATTACCAGGACCTTTTACATATGCTTTCACTTTCTTCAATCCAGCTTCTTTTGCTACACCAGCAGCATCTTCTGCAGCTAATTGTGCAGCATATGGTGTGTTCTTTTTAGAACCTCTAAAACCCATTTTACCAGCTGATGACCAAGAAATAACGTCACCTTTTTTGTTTGTTAAAGAAATAATGATATTGTTAAAAGATGCTGTTATATGAGCTTCTCCAATTGCATCAACAATTACTTTACGTTTTTTAGTACTTGACTTTGCCATGTTTACTTTTAGTTTTTAGTATTAGTTTATAGTCGCTAGAATCCTAAACCGTTAAATTTCAAACAGATTCTTTCCAACGTCTAAAGACTAAAGACTATTTATTATTTAGTTACTTTTTTCTTATTAGCAACCGTTTTTCTTCTACCTTTTCTTGTACGAGAGTTATTCTTAGTACGTTGTCCTCTTAATGGAAGACCAGATCTGTGACGAATACCTCTGTAACATCCAATATCCATTAATCGCTTAATGTTCATTTGGATTTCAGAACGTAATTCACCTTCAATCTTAAAAGTACCAACAACGTCACGGATTGCTCCTATTTCATCATCAGTCCAATCTTGTACTTTAGTACTTTCGTCAACTTTAGCTTCAGCTAAAATTTCTTTCGCTCTACTTCTACCTACTCCGTAGATATAAGTTAAAGAGATCACTCCTCTTTTTTGTTTTGGTATGTCTACACCTGCAATTCTTGCCATATTTACCCTTGTCTTTGTTTGAATCTAGGATTCTTTTTGTTAATGACGTAAAGTCTACCTTTTCTGCGCACTAACTTACAGTCTGCGCTTCTTTTCTTTACTGATGCTCTTACTTTCATCGTGTATTAGTATCTATAGGTTATGCGAGCCTTCGTTAAATCGTAAGGACTCATTTCTAATTTTACTTTATCTCCTGGTAAAAGTTTAATATAATGCATACGCATTTTACCAGAGATATGTGCGGTCACAATATGACCATTTTCTAATTCAACACGAAACATTGCGTTTGATAATGCTTCTATGATTGTTCCGTCTTGTTCTATTGCTGCTTGTTTTGCCATAATATATTTTTAGTATTCAATCTTCATTAAGCAAATACCTTGCCTAAACTTAAGACTGAGATCTAAATTTGATTCATCTTATTGCGCCACCGCTTTTCTATTCTTACCAGTTTTCATAAGGCCATCATAATGCTTATTTAGTAGATAAGAATTAATTTGTTGCATGGTATCAATAGCAACACCAACCATAATTAATAGTGATGTACCACCAAAGAATAATGCCCAACCTTGCTGAACATCCATTAACTTATGAACGAATGCCGGGAAAATAGCCACTAAAGCTAAAAATATAGAACCAGGCAACGTTATTTGTGACATAATTTTATCTAAATACTCAGAAGTTTCAGATCCTGGACGAATGCCTGGAATAAATCCACCACTACGTTTCAAATCATCTGCCATCTTATTAGTAGGTACAGTAATTGCTGTATAGAAATATGTAAATACAATAATTAATAAAGCAAATACTAAATTATACCAAAAACCAAACATATCAGAAAAATTAGATTGCATCCAAACTCCTGTACTTGTATCTTTTAACCATGATGAACTACCTATTAAACTAGGAACAAACATTATAGCTTGAGCAAAGATGATTGGCATTACACCAGATGCATTCAATTTTAATGGTAAAAATTGACGCGAACCAAATACATTCTTTTCATAACCACCAGAAGCCGTTCGCCTTGCATATTGCACAGCGACTTTTCTAACAGCCATCACTAAGAATACAGCTGCCAATATGATTAAGAACCATATTACCATCTCTATTAATATCATCATGAATCCTCCATTACCACCTTCTAGTCTAGAATACATATTCTGAACAAAAGATTGAGGTAAAGTTGCAATGATACCTACCATAATTAATAACGATATACCATTCCCAATACCTTTATCGGTAATCTTCTCACCTAACCACATTGCAAATACACAACCTGTTACAAGAATTATTACTGAAGAGAAATAAAAGATGTTTTCGCTAAATCCAGGCACTAACATAGAACTCATTGAAGATGCTCCAGATAATGAAGGTACACTTGCTAAATAACCTGGCGCTTGTACTAAACAAATTCCGATAGTTAACCAACGTGTAATTTGAGTGATTTTCTTCTGACCACTAGCTCCCTCTTTTTGAAGTTTTTGTAAATAAGGAATCGCAATACCCATTAACTGAACCACAATGGAAGCCGAGATATAAGGCATAATACCTAACGCAAATACAGATGCATTAGCAAATGCACCTCCTGTAAAGGCATTTAACAATCCTAGTATACCACTTGATGTTCCAGCTTGCAAACCACCTAAAGCATCGATATTAATACCAGGTAAAACTACCTGCGCACCAAAACGATAAACCAAAAGCAAACCTAAGGTTAGAATAATTCTATCCTTAAGTTCTGTGATTTTCCAAACGTTTTTTAATGTTTCTATTATTTTCATCCTATAATCTTATAAAGTTACAGCTTCACCACCAGCAGCTTCAA
The DNA here is from genome assembly GCF_003386165.1 of Winogradskyella eximia. Classification (GTDB taxonomy): domain Bacteria; phylum Bacteroidota; class Bacteroidia; order Flavobacteriales; family Flavobacteriaceae; genus Winogradskyella; species Winogradskyella eximia. The sequence continues at coordinate 84,954 of NZ_QRDV01000009.1, forward strand.
TAGCAGCCTTTGCTGTAGCAGTAAATTTATGAGCAGTTACAGTTAATTTTGATTTTAACTCACCTCTACCTAAGATTTTTACTAGCTCGTTTTTACCAGCTAATCCCATAGATACTAAAGATTCAAAATCAACACTATCCTTAATTTTCTTTTCATCAACTAACTTTTGTAAAGTATCTAAGTTTACACCTTGATAATCTATTCTGTTAATATTTGTAAATCCAAATTTAGGAACACGTCTTTGTAATGGCATTTGACCACCTTCAAATCCTAATTTCTTAGAATAACCAGAACGTGACTTTGCCCCTTTGTGACCACGAGTTGCCGTACCACCTTTACCAGATCCTTGTCCACGTCCAATACGCTTTCCTTGATTTTTTACTGAACCTTCTGCAGGTTTTAAATTACTTAAATCCATTGTTAAGTTATATTTTTAAGCTTCTTCTACAGAAACTAAATGTTCAACTTTCTTCACCATACCAAGGATACTTGATGTAGCGTCGTGCTCTACTACTTGACCAATCTTTTTTAAACCTAAAGCTTGTAATGTAAGCTTTTGTCTTTTAGTACGATTGATTGCACTCTTTACTTTCTTTACTTTAATCTTTGCCATTTTGCTTAGTTTATTAGTTGTTAGTATTCAGTCGTTAGAAATTAAAAAATCAGACGTCTAAACACTAAAGACTAAAGTCTATGTTTATCCGTTAAATACTTTTTCAAGTGAAATACCACGTTCTTTAGCTACAGCTTTAGCATCTCTTAATTGTAATAAAGCATCAAAAGTTGCTTTTACCACATTATGAGGATTTGAAGAACCTTGAGACTTAGACAGTACATCATGTACACCTACTGCTTCAAGTACAATTCTTACCGCACCACCTGCAATTACACCTGTACCAGGTGCTGCTGGAATAATATTTACTCTTGCTCCACCGTATTTTCCTTTTTGTTCATGAGGAATAGTTCCCTTTAGAATAGGAATTCTTACTAAGTTTTTCTTAGCATCTTCAACAGCTTTGGCAATTGCAGTAGCAACATCTTTAGATTTACCTAAACCTTGTCCTACAACATTTGTTTCGTCACCTACAACAACAATAGCAGAAAAACCAAATGCTCTACCACCTTTTGTTACTTTAGTTACACGCTGAACGCCAACTAAGCGATCTTTTAATTCTAATCCGCCTGGTTTAACAAGCTCTGCGTTTTTATATTTTTGATACATAATGTCTTAAAATTTAAGTCCTGCTTCTCTAGCACCTTCTGCTAATGATTTTACTCTTCCGTGATATAAGTAACCACCTCTATCAAAAGAAATAGTCTCAACACCAGCTTTCATAGCCTTTTCTGCTACAGATTTACCTACTAAAGTAGCAACTTCTGTTTTGTTACCTTTAGACTTAGCAATATCCTTATCTCTTGAAGATGCAGCAGCTAAAGTTTTACCAGTTACATCATCTACGAGTTGAGCATAAATTTCTTTATTACTTCTAAAAACAGCTAATCTTGGTTTTGTTTCAGTACCAGATACTACCTTACGGATTCTGCTTTTAATTCTTAATCTTCTTTCGTTCTTTGTCAATGCCATAACTTAATTATTAAGCTGATTTACCTGCTTTTCTTCTAATTTCTTCACCAACAAACTTAATACCTTTTCCTTTGTAAGGTTCAGGTCTTCTAAAGCCACGTATTTTCGCTGCAACTTGTCCAACCAATTGTTTGTCAAAAGACGTTAATTTAACTCTTGGATTTTTACCTTTTTCTGAAATTGTCTCAACTGTTACTTCTGGAGCAATATCCAAAACGATATTATGAGAAAATCCTACGGCTAAATCTAATTTTTGTCCTTGATTAGATGCTCTGTAACCTACACCAACCATTTCTAGTTCTTTGGTCCATCCTTTAGAAACACCTTCTATCATATTAGCAATTAATGCTCTATAAAGACCATGTTTTGCTCTTAAATCTTTCTTATCAGAAGAACGCTCTAATGTAATAGTACCGTCTTCCATTTTTATTTCAATCTCTGAATACTCTTGAGTTAATTCACCAAGTTTACCTTTAGCGGTAATCATGTTGTCTTTAATCTCAACTGTTACACCTTCAGGAACTGTTATTGGGTTTTTACCTATTCTTGACATAATTTCCTGTTTTTAGTATACGTAACATAATACTTCCCCACCAACATTTTCTCTTTGCGCTTGTTTACCTGTCATCACACCGTGAGACGTAGAAACAATTGCAATACCTAAACCATTAAGGATTCTTGGCATTTCGTTAGAAGAGGCATACTTACGTAGACCTGGTTTACTGATTCTTTGAATTTTTTTGATGACAGACTCTTTAGTGTCTTTGTTGTATTTCAAAGCGATTTTAATCGTACCTTGAACTGAAGAGTCATCAAACTTATAACTTAAAATAAAGCCCTGATCGAACAATATTTTAGTTATTTCTTTTTTTAAGTTAGAAGCAGGAATTTCAACCACTCTGTGGTTTGCATTTACTGCATTTCTAACTCGCGTTAAATAATCCGCAATAGGATCTGTATACATATTTATTAATTTGCGGTAGCGGTTTTCGACATTATTGCCAAACCTGAAACCAATTTATAATCTTTTTTAAACGTAATAAATTACGTTCTTACCAACTAGCTTTCTTTACACCAGGTATTAAACCTTGGTTAGCCATTTCTCTAAACATTACACGAGAAATTCCAAATTGTCTCATGTAACCTTTTGGTCTTCCAGTAAGTTTACAACGGTTATGCTGACGTATAGGAGATGCATTTTTTGGTAATTTCTGTAATGCTTCATAATCACCAGCTTCTTTTAAAGCTTTACGTTTTTCTGCATACTTAGCTACCGTTTTAGAACGCTTAACCTCACGGGCTTTCATTGATTCTTTAGCCATAATTAATTCTTTTTAAAAGGTAATCCTAATTCTGTTAATAAAGACTTCGCTTCCTTATCTGTATCAGCAGAAGTCACAAATGTAATATCCATTCCTGATATTTTATTGATTTTATCAATATCTATTTCAGGAAAAATGATTTGTTCTACAACACCTAAGTTATAATTTCCACGTCCATCAAAGCCAGTAGCTTTAATTCCGTTAAAATCTCTAACTCGTGGTAAAGCTGAAGTTACCAAACGATCTAAGAACTCATACATTTGCTCACCTCTTAAAGTTACTTTGGCACCAATAGGCATCCCTTTACGTAATTTAAATGACGCAACATCTTTCTTAGACATTGTGTGTATAGCTTTCTGGCCAGATATTTTTGTAAGTTCTTCTATTGCGTGATCGATTAATTTCTTATCCGCAACAGCTGCACCAACACCTTTAGATATTACTATCTTAGTAAGTTTAGGTACCTGCATTACATTTTTATATCCAAATTCTTCTGTAAGAGCAGGAACAACTTTGTCCTTATACTCTTGTTTTAATCTTGCAACGTAAGCCATAATTAAATTACTTCATTAGATTTTTTTGAAAATCTTACTTTATTATCACCATCCATTTTAAAACCTACTCTAGTTGTTTCTCCTTTCGAAGTTAACAATGATAAGTTTGAAATATGAATAGATGCTTCTTTCTCTACAATTCCACCTTGAGGGCTTTGTGCACTTGGTTTAGTATGTTTCTTAACCATGTTTACGCCTTCTACAATGGCTCTGTTCTTATCTATTAATACTTTAAGTACTTTACCTTCTGATCCTTTGTGATCTCCAGCAATTATTTGTACTGTATCTCCTGATTTTATTTTAAGCTTTGTCATCTTTGTTTATCAATTAAAGCACTTCTGGTGCCAATGATACAATTTTCATGAATTGTTTATCACGAAGTTCTCTAGCTACAGGTCCAAAAACACGTGTTCCTCTCATTTCCCCTTGAGGATTCAATAGTACACATGCGTTATCGTCAAATCTAATATAAGATCCATCTGGACGTCTTACTTCTTTAGCAGTACGAACAACAACTGCTGTAGAAACAGCACCTTTTTTAATAGCACCATTAGGTGTAGCATCTTTTACAGCAACTACAATTTTATCTCCTACAGAAGCATATCTTCTTTTAGTTCCTCCAAGTACACGGATGGTTAAAACCTCCTTTGCACCAGTGTTATCAGCTACTTTTAATCTTGATTCTTGTTGTAACATAATTACTTCGCTCTTTCAATTATTTCTACTAATCTCCAACATTTAGATTTACTTAAAGGTCGTGTTTCCATGATCTTTACAGTATCTCCTTCGTTGCAGTCGTTTGTCTCATCGTGTGCGACATATTTCTTTGTCTTTAACACGAATTTACCATACATAGGGTGTTTTACCTTCTTAACTTCAGATACAACAATAGATTTCTCCATTTTGTTACTAGTTACGATCCCTATACGTTCTTTTCTTAAGTTTCTTTTTTCCATCTTTCAGCAGAATACAATTATTGTACGTCTCTTTTAGTTAATTCCGTTGCCACTCTAGCTACTGTGCGACGTGCAACTCGTAACTGAATAGGGTTATCCAAAGGAGAAATAGTATGAGCCATTTTAAGGTCTGTATAACTCTTTTTAGATTCACTAAGTTTCTCTTGTAACTCAGCTGTTGAAAGCTGTTTAATTTCTGATTGCTTCATAATATTTTTCTATTAAGCTTCGTAATCTCTAGCTATGATAAACTTAGTTTTTATCGGAAGTTTCTGAGCTGCCAAACGAAGTGCTTCTTGAGCAGTTTCTAATGGCACTCCACTTATTTCAAATAACATACGTCCTGGTTTTACCACTGCTGCCCAATATTCAACGGCACCTTTACCTTTACCCATACGCACTTCAAGAGGTTTCTTTGTAATAGGCTTGTCTGGAAATATTTTAATCCATAACGATCCTTCTCTTTTCATGTAACGTGTAGCTGCAATACGTGCTGCTTCTATTTGACGTGCAGTTATAAAAGTCGACTCTAAAGATTTAATACCGAAAGTACCATTTGATAACAAATGACCTCTTCCCGCATTACCTTTCATACGTCCTTTTTGCTGCTTACGAAATTTTGTTCTTTTAGGCTGTAACATTTTTCCTTTTCTTTAAAAAATTACTTTCTACGACGAGATTGGTTCTTGTTTCCTCCACGTCCACCTTTACCTTTTTGTTTAGCTAAGCCAACCAATGGAGATAATTCTCTTTTCCCATATACTTCGCCTTTCATTATCCAAACTTTGATGCCCAGTCTACCATAGGTAGTATGCGCTTCTACTAAAGCATAATCAATATCAGCTCTAAAAGTAGATAATGGAATACGACCTTCTTTATAATGCTCTGATCGTGCCATTTCAGCACCATTTAAACGACCACTAATCTGAATTTTTATTCCTTCAGCATTCATACGAATAGAAGCTGCAATTGCCATTTTTATAGCACGTCTGTAAGAAATTCGGCTTTCTATTTGACGAGCGACACTTGCTGCAACTAAAAATGCATCTAGTTCAGGTCTTTTAATTTCAAAGATGTTCAATTGAACTTCTTTTCCAGTAATCTTTTTAAGCTCTTCTTTTAACTTATCTACCTCTTGACCACCTTTTCCGATAATAATACCAGGTCTTGCAGTTGTGATAGTAACGGTTACAAGTTTAAGCGTACGCTCAATAATTACTCTACTTACACTAGCTTTAGATAGACGAGCATGAATATACTTTCTAATCTTATCGTCTTCGGCAAGTTTATCACCGTAATCGTTTCCTCCGTACCAGTTAGATTCCCATCCTCTAATAATTCCTAAGCGATTTCCGATTGGATTTGTCTTTTGTCCCATATCTTAGCTTTGTGTTTTATTTATTGCATCTACAACCACTGTTACGTGATTAGATCTTTTTCTAATTCTATGTGCTCTACCTTGAGGTGCTGGACGCAATCTCTTTAACATAGAACCACCATCTACTCTAATTTCTTTGATAAACAATTTAGCTTCTTCTACATCAGCATCTTCGTTTTTAGCTTGCCAGTTTGCAATTGCAGACATTACAAGTTTCTCTAAACGACGAGACGCTTCTTTTTGACTAAATCTAAGAATCTGAAGAGCTTTATCAGCCTTCTCACCTCTTACTAAATCCGCAACTAAACGCATTTTTCTTGGTGATGTAGGACAGTTATTTAGCTTTGCAAAAGCAACCTGCTTTTTCTCCGCTTTAATAGCTTCCGCCATTTGTTTTTTACGACTTCCCATGATTCTTATTTTTTACCTTTATTCTTAGCACCTGCATGACCTCTAAAAGATCTTGTTGGTGAAAATTCGCCTAATTTATGACCTACCATATTTTCAGTAACAAATACTGGAACAAATTGACGACCGTTATGAACTGCTATAGTTTGTCCAACGAAATCCGGAGATATCATTGAAGCTCTAGACCAAGTTTTAATTACCGTCTTTTTGTTCGAAGCTACATTTTCAGCAACTTTCTTATCTAATTTATAGTGGATATAAGGTCCTTTTTTTAATGAACGTGCCATACTATCTTAATTATTTCTTTCTACGTTCTACAATATACTTATTACTCGCTTTTGTCTTAGAACGTGTTCTAAATCCTTTAGCAGGAATACCGTTTCTAGACCTTGGATGACCACCTGAAGATTTACCTTCACCACCACCCATTGGGTGATCGACTGGGTTCATCACTACTGGTCTTACTCTTGGACGTCTTCCTAACCATCTACTTCTACCAGCTTTACCTGACACAAGTAATTGATGATCTGAATTTGAAATCGCTCCAATAGTAGCCATACAAGTAATTAAGATCATTCTTGTTTCACCAGATGGTAATTTTACAGTAGCAAATTTATCACCTCTTGCCATTAATTGAGCAAATGCACCAGCACTACGAGCCATAACAGCTCCTTGACCAGGACGTAACTCAATACAAGAGATAATAGTTCCTAATGGTATTTCACTTAATGGCATTGCATTTCCGATTTCCGGAGCAATACCAGTTTCACCAGCTACAATATTTTGACCTACTTGTAAACCATTCTGTGCGATAACGTAACGTTTCTCACCATCTTGATAGTTTAACAACGCAATAAATGCTGTTCTGTTCGGATCGTATTCAATTGTCTTAACTTCAGCAGGAATACCTGCTTTGTTACGTTTGAAATCGATAATACGATAACGTTTCTTATGACCACCACCTAATTGGCGCATAGTCATTTTTCCTCGACTGTTTCTACCACCAGATCTCTTTTTCGGAGCAAGCAAGCTTTTCTCCGGCTTATCAGTAGTAATGGCGTCAAATCCATTAACTACTCTAAATCGCTGACCTGATGTGATTGGTTTTAATTTTCTTACTGACATTAATGTCTAAAATTACATGTTAGTGTATAAATCTATTACTTCACCTTCCGCCAGTTGTACAATTGCTTTTTTAATAGCATTTGTTTTACCATGTTGAATCCCTGTCTTTGTATGACGAGTTCTTCTTTCTGGACGGACATTTATTGTACGAACTTTTTCTACAGAAACTCCATAAGCAGCTTCTACTGCTTTTTTGATTTCTACCTTGTTCGCCTTTGGATTCACTTGAAATGCAAATGCATTCAACGACTCACTTTGCATAGTCGCCTTTTCTGTGATTATAGGTTTTATTAAGATACTCATCTGTTCTATTTACTTAAATTCGATTCAATTCCTTCTAATGCACTTTCAATTAGAATTACTTTATTAGCATTCATAATTTTATAAGTACTTAATTCAGAGGCTGTTATAACTTCCGAACCTTTAAAATTGCGTGAGGACAAATATACATTATTATTTGTACCACCCAACACAATAAGAGATTTTTTGTTTTCTACCTCTAAAGCCTTTAAAACATTGACAAAATTCTTAGTCTTTGGTGATTCAAAATTGAAATCCTCCATTACTAAAATTGATTTGTCATTTGCTTTAATAGTTAGTGCAGATCTACGTGCTAATCGTTTTACGGTTTTGTTTAATTTAAACCCGTAATTTCTTGGTCTAGGACCAAACATACGACCACCACCTCTAAATACACCAGACTTAATACTACCTGCTCTTGCAGTACCAGTACCTTTTTGTTTTTTAATCTTACGTGTACTTCCAGAGATTTCTGCTCTTTCTTTTGCCTTATGCGTCCCTTGTCTTTGATTTGCTAAGTATTGCTTAACATCTAAATAGACAGCGTGATTATTAGGCTCTATAGCGAATACGTCTTTAGAAAGCTCAGCTTGTCTACCCGTATCTTTTCCGTTTATATCTAAAACTGCTACCTTCATTACTTCTCGATGATTACATAAGAATTTTTGTGACCAGGAACACATCCTTTTACCACAAGTAAGTTCTTTTCAGCAACTACTTTGTAAATTCTTAAATTTTGAACTTTTACTGTTTCGCCACCCATTCTTCCGGCCATCTTCATTCCTTTGAATACTCTCGCAGGATAAGATGCTGCACCAATAGAACCTGGAGCTCTTAAACGGTTATGTTGACCATGCGTTGCTTGACCTACACCACCGAATCCATGACGTTTTACTACACCTTGAAAACCTTTACCTTTAGAAGTACCTGCGATATCCACAAATTCCCCTTCAATAAATTGTTCTACTGTAATAGCATCACCTAATTTGTACTCCTTATCAAAACCTTTGAATTCAACAACTTTGCGTTTTACAGAAGTACCCGCTTTTTTAGCATGACCTAAGTCTGCTTTAGTAGCGCTTTTTTCTGTCGCGTCATCGAAACCTAATTGAAGGGCTGAATAACCATCCACTTCTTCAGTTCTGACTTGGGTAACGATACATGGTCCAGCTTCGATTACTGTACAAGGAATGTTCTTCCCATTTTCATCGAAAATGCTGGTCATACCGATTTTTTTTCCAATTAACCCAGACATAATTTTTTGTTTTTATTGTGACAACTCGCGAATTGTCATCTTTTGTTTTTTTCAGGACAACTCGCGAATTGTCCATACGTATATAAAATTCAAGGCCGAAAATACGTTTCAGCCTTGAATTGTATTTTTTCCGTTTTTCCCTCGCTCGCAGCTCAGGACATGTTATTGTGTAATTACACTTTAATCTCAACTTCTACTCCACTTGGTAATTCAAGTTTCATTAAAGCATCAATTGTTTTAGAAGATGAAGAGTAAATATCTAATAATCTCTTGTAAGAGCTTAATTGAAATTGTTCTCTAGACTTCTTATTTACGTGTGGTGAACGTAATACAGTAAATATTTTCTTGTGTGTAGGTAATGGAATTGGTCCTGTTACTACTGCACCTGTACTTTTTACTGTTTTTACAATCTTATCAGCAGATTTATCTACCAAGTTATGATCGTAAGACTTTAATTTGATTCTAATTTTTTGACTCATTTTCTTAACTTTTTAAGATTCTTCTCCTTTAGCTGCTTTAATTACGTCTGCTGACACGTTTGCCGGAGTTTCAGCATAATGTGAAAATTCCATAGTTGATGTTGCTCTACCTGAAGATAATGTTCTCAATGTAGTAACATAACCAAACATTTCAGAAAGTGGTACTGTAGCTTTAATTGTTTTAGCACCTGCACGGTCTCCCATACCTTCCATCATACCACGTCTTCTATTTAAATCACCCACAATATCACCCATATTCTCTTCTGGTGTAATCACCTCAAGTTTCATAATAGGTTCCATTATAACCGCTTTTGCTGCTTTTGCTGAATTTTTAAATCCAAGCTTAGCTGCTAATTCGAATGATAGTTGATCAGAATCGACATCGTGATAAGATCCATCTCTCAACGTCACTTTCATTGCGTCAACTTCGAAACCAGCTAATGGTCCATTCTGCATTGCCATTTTGAATCCTTTTTCAATTGAAGGGATAAATTCTTTAGGAACGTTACCACCTTTAATTACAGATTCAAATTGTAATCCTACTACACCTTCATCTGCTGGCTCAATCGTAAATACGATATCAGCAAATTTACCACGTCCACCAGATTGTTTCTTATAAACTTCTCTATGATCTGCAGATTGTGTAATAGCTTCTTTATATTCAACTTGTGGTTGACCTTGATTAACCTCAACATTAAATTCTCTTTTTAAACGATCTACAATTACATCTAAGTGTAACTCCCCCATTCCAGAAATAATAGTCTGTCCTGAAGCCTCGTCTGAACGCACAGTAAATGTTGGATCCTCTTCAGCTAATTTAGCTAAACCAATACCTAATTTATCAACATCTGCTTTAGTCTTAGGCTCAACTGCGATACCAATTACGGGATCAGGAAAATCCATAGATTCTAAAACAAGTGGATGTTTCTCATCTGTTAATGTATCTCCTGTTTTGATAGATTTAAATCCAACAGCAGCTCCAATATCACCAGCTTCGATAAAATCAATTGCATTTTGCTTGTTAGCATGCATCTGATAGATACGAGAGATACGTTCTTTTTTACCTGAACGATTGTTCAATACGTAAGAACCTGCATCTAAACGACCTGAATATGCTCTAAAAAATGCTAAACGACCCACGAAAGGATCAGTAGCAATTTTAAATGCTAATGCAGCGAAAGGTTCTTTAACACTTGGTTTACGAAGTTCTTCTTTTTCAGTATCTGGATTCACACCCACAATACCATCCTTATCCATTGGAGAAGGCAAATAACGACAAACAGCATCTAATAAAAACTGTACACCTTTATTTTTAAAAGCAGAACCACAAATCATAGGAATGATTGCCATATCCATAACAGCAGCTCTAAGTGCAGCATGCACTTCATCTTCTGTAATAGAATCTTCATCTTCCATGAACTTCTCTAGTAAGTTCTCATCGTAACCAGCTACTTCTTCAATAAGTAATGCTCTATATTTTCTAGCTTCAGCTTTAAGGTTCTCTGGAATTTCAATAACATCAAAAGTTGCCCCTTGAGTTTCATCATGCCAAACAATAGCTCTATTCTTAACTAAATCTATAATACCTTTAAAATCTTCTTCGTCACCAATGTTTAAAACAATTGGCACCGCATTAGACTTCAACATATCTTTTACTTGTTGACAAACACCTAAAAAGTCAGATCCTTGACGGTCCATTTTATTAACGAAACCAATACGAGGCACTTTATAGTTATCAGCAAGTCTCCAGTTAGTTTCAGATTGTGGCTCAACACCATCAACTGCACTAAATAAGAATACTAAACCATCAAGTACACGTAATGAACGGTTTACTTCAACCGTAAAATCCACGTGACCTGGTGTGTCAATAATATTAAAATGGTAACTTTGCGCTTCAGGAGTAGGCTCTGCATTTTCTTTAGGAAAAACCCACTCACATGTAGTGGCAGCAGAAGTAATTGTAATACCTCTTTCTTGCTCTTGCTCCATCCAGTCCATAGTTGCAGCACCATCATGTACTTCACCTATTTTATGCGAAACACCTGTATAATAAAGAACTCGCTCTGTAGTTGTAGTTTTTCCAGCATCAATATGAGCTGCAATCCCTATATTTCTTGTAAGTTTTAAATCTCTTGCCATTTCTTAAAATCTAAAGTGTGAGAATGCTTTGTTTGCTTCCGCCATTTTGTGCGTATCCATTCTTTTCTTAACGGCAGCACCTTCTTCTTTAGCCGCAGCTAAAACTTCTGAAGCCAAACGTTGCGCCATAGATTTTTCGTTTCTCTTACGTGAATAGCTAATTAACCATTTCATCGCAGTTGAAACCTTACGATCTGGACGAATTTGCATTGGAATCTGAAATGTAGCACCACCAACACGACGACTACGTACTTCTACGTGAGGCATCACATTTGATAAAGCTTCTTTCCAAATTTCTAAAGCTGTTTTTTCGTCATCATTCTTTTTCTCTTCAACAATATCAATTGCATCATAGAATACTTTAAAAGCGATAGACTTCTTACCATCCCACATCATCATGTTAACAAAACGTGTTACTAACTGATCATTAAATCTTGGATCTGGTAAAAGCGGTCTCTTTTTTGCTGCTCTTTTTCTCATGTCTTCTTCTTAAAGTTTTAAATTACTTCTTAGGGCGTTTTGCACCATACTTAGATCTACGTTGTGTTCTTCCTGATACACCTGCTGTATCTAAAGCACCACGAACGATGTGATATCTAACTCCTGGCAAATCTTTTACCCTTCCACCTCTAACCAATACTATCGAGTGCTCTTGTAAATTGTGACCTTCTCCACCAATGTATGCATTTACTTCGTTTCCGTTTGTTAAACGAACCCTTGCTACCTTACGCATTGCTGAGTTAGGTTTCTTAGGTGTCGTTGTATAAACACGAGTACATACACCACGTCTTTGAGGACACGAATCTAAAGCAGCCGATTTACTCTTCTTGGTTATTTTGGCTCTTCCTTTTCGTACTAATTGTGAAATTGTTGGCATATATTTCTATATAAAATTTTATTAACCCTCACTTTTGAGGGCTGCAAAGGTAGAAATTAATATCTATAATTCAAACAGTTGTGAATTAATTTTTCAATTAAATATAAACTTTTTTTTTTAGTCCTATATATTATACCCTATTTTTACGTTACTATAAGACCTATTCCAATTAGTGAAAATGCAGATTTTGAGACAAATTATTTTTTTTACTTTATTTTTACTTTTATCAAAACAAAGCTTCACACAAACAATTAGTCTAAGCGTTGTTGGTGAAAACCAAGATGCTACGAAAGTTATTGATTCAATTGGTTACAAAAAAAGTTACAGTAATTATAATAGCCTTCAAAATGAAATCAATCGTTTAAAAAAAAAATTAACCAAAGACGGCTACATTGATACTACGATAAAAAATGTAAATAAAAAGCACGATACACTTTTTGAAGCGCAATTTATATTAGGTAAAAGAGTAAATAAAATAAGAATATATTATGATTCTAGCTTTAATACAGATTATCTCACAACAATAACCCCTTCAAAAGATACTAATTTCTTCGAATTAAAAATAACAGAATTAGAAAGTCAATTAAAAATCTTAAACTCTAAAATTGCAGAACAAGGTGATCCGTTTTCTACACTACAACTCATCAATATTTCAAAGTTAAATTCTGATTTAATTTCGGCAGATTTAAAAATTGTTACTAACCAGAAAAGGCGTATTGATAAGATTATAATAAAAGGTTATGAGAAGTTTCCGAAGTCTTATGTAAAACGCTTTATGAAACTAAAGACAGGAAAATCTTTCAACTTAAATGCTATTAGAGAAAAAGTTGAACTTTTAGAGGAGTTACGGTTTGCTAGTAAAATTAAAGATCCTGAAGTTCTTTTTACACAAGATTCCACAACATTATATTTGTATATAGAAAAAACTAAAACGAATAATTTTGATGGCTTTCTAGGTTTTGGCACTAACGAAATCACCAATAGAATAGAATTTGATGGTTATTTAGATTTACGACTCATCAATAATCTTAATTATGGAGAAACACTAAACCTTTTTTATAAAAGCGATGAAATAGATCAACAAACCTTTAGAGTTGATGCTGACTTGCCTTATTTGTTTGCTTCACCCGTTGGGCTTCAAGTTGGTTTAAATATTTTCAGAAAAGATTCTACCTTTTTAAATGCCAAACAATATGCAAAAATCAACTATCAGATTAATGCGCAGCATAAAATTGGTATTGGATTAAACTCCACAACCTCAACAAATCTATTAGAAAACGACACGGACATTTTAAACGATTACACTTCAAATTACTACACCCTTCATTACAATTATACCAAGCCTCAATTTTATGACCCTTTGTTTCCTATTAATTTTTGGTTTGATTTTTCTTCGGGAATTGGAACTAGAAATAATGATTTAGGTAAAGAAAAACAAAGTGTCTTTAATGTAGATGCTTATAAAATTTTCAACCTCAATAAAAAGAATAGTTTTTATATGAGACTGAATGGAGCCACATTAACATCTAATGATTACCTAGACAATGAATTATTTCGTTTTGGAGGCATCAACTCTATTCGTGGATTCGAAGAAAACAGTTTAGTTGCAAATTTATATGCTGTAATTAGCACAGAATACAGATATCGCCTTAGCAATAGTATTTATGTACACTCTGTTATAGATGCTGCTTATTTTGAAAACAAGCTAACTGAAAGTAAAGAGAAACTCTATGGTTTTGGGTTTGGGTTAGGCTTATTAACTAATGCTGGACTATTTCGATTAAATTATTCTAGTGGCAAGACTGAAGATAGACCATTTAAATTATCAGATTCTAAAGTTCATGTGAGTTTAACTGCTACTTTTTAAATCTGTTTCTATACCTTTGCGCCAATTAAATCCATAATGGATATTTAGTTAATTGTGGTTATCCTACCAAAATTAGCTATAACAATAATCTTTTGAATTAGCATATATTATATAGATGGAAAAAGAAACCACAATTTTTGGCATTAGAGCAATTATAGAAGCTATAAAATCTAATGAAACTATCGATAAGGTTTTTATGCAAAAAGGTCTTCAAGGTGAATTATTTAGAGAATTAGAACAATTAATTCGTACTGAAGGCATCAATTCATCATATGTACCTGTTGAAAAGCTTAATCGCTTAACACGTGGTAACCATCAAGGAGCTGTGGCTCAAATTTCACCTATTGCTTTTCATGACATTGATGACTTAGTAATAAGTGTTATTGAATCTGGTAAAACTCCCTTATTCTTATTATTAGATCAACTAAGCGATGTAAGAAATTTTGGAGCCATTGTTAGAACGGCTGAATGCACAGGCGTTAATGGTATTATCATTCAGAAAAAAGGTGGAGCTCCTATAAATGGAGACACCATTAAAACAAGTGCAGGTGCTATTTTTAAAATGCCCATTTGTAAAGTAGATCATATAAAAGATGCTGTTTTTCATATGCAGTCTTCTGGAATAAGAGTTATTGCTGCAACAGAAAAAGCAGATCACTTTTTATACGATGTTTCTTTTAAAGAACCGTGTGCTATAATTATGGGCTCTGAAGGAAGAGGTATTAATCCATCGGTTTTAAAAGTAGTAGACGACCAAGCGAAACTTCCTATTTTAGGTGAAATAGAATCCTTAAATGTCTCTGTAGCTTGTGGTGCATTTTTATATGAAGCCGTTAGACAACGCAGCTAGTTTTTACTTAAGAAGTATAATTAATTAAAAATTACCGTCTTTATTCTCTTTAAAGGTGTAATTGATATTGATACGATTTTGATTGCTTGATGTCATTTTATTGTTTTCTATTTCAACTTCAGATTCAATCTCCAGTTCAAGTTCATCTTCGGGTTCAAATTCAATAAAATTTCCATCTTCGTCAAAATGTTTCATAAATGGATCGTCATCTTCATTATAGTTGGGTTGTTCCCATTTATAACGTTCTGGCTTGGCAATTTGTTTTCTAAAAATTAATGCGAATACTAATCCTGTAATCAATCCGGATAGATGCCCTTCCCAAGACATGCCGCTTTTTATTGGGAAAACATACCAAATCATACTACCGTAAAGAAAAATTACCAATAAAGACAGCGCAATTAACCTATAGTGTTTTGCGAAAATGCCTTTAAAAAACATAAAACTAACCAAAACATAAACTAACCCACTAGCTCCAATGTGATTACCATTACTCGCTATAAGCCATGTTAGAAATCCTGAAAGTAAAATACCAAACCCAATAACTTTCCAAGCGATTTTATTATAAAAGTAAAACAGAGATAAACTGAGGACAAAAAGTGGAATGGAATTATTATAAATATGATTGATATCTCCATGTAAAAACGGACTGGTCACAATACCTATTAGTCCTTCTATTTTTTGAGGCCTAATTCCAAAAGCCTTAATACCACTATCAATTCTAACTTGGTACCAAAACACCAACCAAATTGTAAACAACATTATCAAAGGATAAACAATGATACTATTAGAGTATTTAAAATGTTGTGTTTTGCTCATATTCAAATTTAAAGAATCCTATTCAAATTTATATCCAAAATAGAATTGTCTGCAATATTGGCAGAAACTATCAATTTTAATCTTTCATTATTTTAAGATGAAATTCCTTAATAAATTGAATACATCACAAAAGCATTTTGTAATTTTGAATTATGAATATTCCATTAGCAGAACGTTTAAGACCACATACTTTAGAAGACTATCTTAGTCAGCAACATTTAGTGGGTAAAAATGGAATGCTTTACCAGCAGATTAAAAGCGGAGTAATTCCCTCTCTTATACTTTGGGGTCCTCCTGGCATTGGAAAAACGACATTGGCCAACGTCATTGCTAATGAATCTGACCGTCCGTTTTTTAAGTTGAGTGCCATCAATTCTGGAGTTAAAGATATTAGAGAAGTTATAGATAAAGCTAAGAAAAGTGGAGGTATGTTCACTACAAAAAACCCCATTTTATTTATTGATGAAATTCACCGGTTTAGCAAATCGCAGCAAGACTCCTTATTAGAAGCTGTTGAAAAAGGTTGGGTTACTTTAATAGGTGCGACCACTGAAAACCCAAGTTTTGAAGTTATCTCTGCACTACTTTCTAGATGCCAAGTTTACACCTTAAATGCATTTAGCAAAACGGATTTAGAAGATTTATTACAACGTGCATTAACCCAAGACACAACACTTTCTAAGCTAAATATTGAATTAAAAGAAACTGAAGCCTTATTAAGATTATCTGGTGGAGATGCCAGAAAGTTGCTAAATATTTTTGAACTTTTAGTGGCTTCGTTTGAAGGTAATGACATTATTATCACTAATGATTTAGTGATGAAACAAGTACAAAATAAGGCTGCTCGATACGATAAGGCTGGAGAACAACATTATGATATTATTTCAGCATTTATAAAATCCATAAGAGGTAGTGATCCAAATGCTGCTGTTTATTATTTAGCACGAATGATTGAAGGTGGTGAAGATGTAAAATTTATTGCAAGGCGACTTTTAATCTTAGCAAGTGAGGATATAGGTAACGCTAACCCAACCGCTTTGGTAATTGCTAACAATACATTTCAGGCCGTTTCAATAATTGGTAATCCTGAATCTAGAATCATATTAAGTCAATGTGCTACTTATTTAGCGAGTTCTGCAAAAAGCAATGCGGCTTACGAGGCCATAAACAGAGCTCAACAATTAGTTAAAGATACTGGGGACTTATCGGTTCCATTGGCGATTAGAAACGCTCCTACCAAACTGATGAAAGAATTAGGTTATGGAGATAGCTATAAATATTCGCACAATTACGAAAACAATTTTGCTGCCCAAGAATTTTTACCAGAAGACATCGCTAACACCACATTATATAATCCTGGCAATAATGCTCGTGAGCAGGCACAACGGAATTACTTAAAGATGCTCTGGAAAGATAAATATGGATATTAATTTGTTAGAATTTTATATTCATTGATTTTCTTTCTTCAAGCTTACCATTATTTTCAGAATAGTACCAAAACCCATCTTCTTTAAAAACAATAGCATTTTTTCCATTTACCATAAATACATTTTCAGCTGCAGTAGAAAGTAAAATCATAACGATTCTTGGCTCTGAATTCAGCAACTGATAACCGTTATCAATCTCTTGTGCATAATGTAAATCTGAAAGATTGTCCGCAGTTAACACCTCTTCAACTTTAGTTTCTTTAGCGGTAATAACCTCTTTTGGGGTATCTACTTCAACCATTTGTTGCTTTACATTTTTAACTTTAGGTTTTGAGGTCTCAACTAAAGTTTCTTTATCTGAAACATATTTGTAATCAAAATTTTGAAAAGTTTCAAAAGCCTCTCTTAAAGCTTCCGTGTAAGCTTTCTTATATTCTTTTTCTCTAGATTGCCCTTCTTGAGAAGTCATAACTATGTTACCAAAACAATCTTTTAGCTCAATCTCTAACTTGGTCTTAAAAATCCCACCTTTACCTTTTAAAGCTTCAGCATTTAATGCTAAACATCTATTACCAATTAAGTCCTGTGGTAAATCATCGTTACCAAAATAGGCTTCATATCCATATTTATTGAATAAGAATTTAAGCAAAGAATTTAATTGATATTGATCTTCACTTTTAGAAAACTCAAATGATGTTGGTAGAATGATATACTTGTAATTATTGATATTCTTTTGTGCTATTCCATAAAAACTAATAAGTATAAATGAAACTGTAAATACTATTTTTTTTAACATAATGGTAATATTTATAAATGAGTTGTTAGTGTTCTTAAATTTGTAATCCGTTTATATTTGTGACTTCTAGATGTATCTTTATAATCAAAGTGAATGGTGTCCATTCCTATATTATGTGCTCCTTCAATATCAGCTTCTAGACTATCTCCAATCATAATACTTTCAATAGGCGAAGCCTTAGCCAAATCTAAAGCAAAGTTAAAAATTTTAGGATTAGGCTTTTTCACTCCGACCATTTCAGAATTAGTAACGGTTTTAAAGTAATGCTTAATATTTGAAGTCGTCATTTTTTTTTCTTGAGCTTCTTCAAATCCGTTGGTAATAATATGTAATTCATATTTATCCTTCAGGTAATCTAAAATTTCAAAAGTGCCATCAAATAAATGGTTAAATGACGGAAGGTAATCAATATAAGATTCCGATAAGTGATGTATCATATCATCTTCAACCATAACTCCTACTCCATCAAAAGCTTCTTTTAACCTGCCATAACGTAATGCAGACTTTGTCACTTTTTCTTCTCTGTAGAGCTTCCAATAATTTAAATTTATAGGTTCGTAAACAGGCAAAAAATCTTCAAGTTTTACATCAATTTGATTTAGGTTAAATATCTTTTCAAATGTTAAACTTGAATTTTTGTCAAAATCCCAAAGGGTATGATCTAAGTCGAAAAAAACATGTTTTATTTGGCTTTTCATTCTGAAGACTCTAAGATTAAATTAAATAATGACCTATATCCCTTCCAGCGATCCAAATCACTAAAAGCGTAATTATGAAATACAGGTATAAAAGTACCATTTACCGCTTTAACTTCCCTTATTATTTTTTGTAAATGCTCCGTTTTATCTAGTTCTGAATTATATTTTAACAACGCATAATCCAAACATTGATAAGGGTTAATTTGCAAGGGCGTTTGGACTTCATAATCTAAATCATAAAATTGAAATGGTGTACATGTACCTGCTCTAAATCCTAAAGTATCAATATATCCCATAGAATAGTCTTGGTTAATTTCTAATTCCACCAAATTACGATAAGATATTGGTAAATTCAGCTTAGAAAACGAATGGCGTACAGCCTTTAAATCCGTATGAGTAATGGTTTCCATTTTAAGCTTCTCTTTTTTAAGAATAGCAACATCATCTAAAGCTAAATAAGATGCTTTAATACCTACATCACAATAATCTGCAACAGATTTTATAAGTGAAACAAATTCCTTTTTATTAGTATTTATATTTTTATCATAGGTTGAATAATCTCCTATTAAAAACAAAACCATAAATTTAAAATTGTAATTGTTCTGTTTTCTAATGACCCATCTAAAAGTATCATAAGGATCGCGTTTAAAACCAAATAAAACTAAATACCTAAAGTATAATTGTTTTAACTTAAACCGTCTTAAATCATTCAACGTGCCACCAATTATTCGCAATAAGCCTTTATGCTTAAAATAATAAGCCATTGGCACATCTATAACGGGTTGTACTTTATAATTACGCACTGGAAATTTATAATCTGGAAAACGCTTAGCTAATACGTCTTTTAACTTATAAGCCCAAATATCAACCACAGGTTGGTTAAGAAACTTTTGTTTATACGCTAAGCTTTCGGATGCTAAAAACCGACCATACTCATCTTTTACATGTGGCAGATATTCCTCATATCTACTCAATAAATAAAAAGAAGCAGCAAAAATATCAAACGGTAAATCACTACGTTCTCCCGTGGCAAAGAATCCTTTTGTATGTTCCCATTGTTGCACATTAAGCGTAACATCAGACAAACCATTTTCAAATAATAACGTATTACTTTGTACAAACAATTCATTACTTAATGGCTGTTTGGCGTAGGACATTTTAAGACTATCATGCGCAATAAAATCTTCAACTTTAGATGTAAAGCGCACCTCAATACCCAAAATACGTTTGCATATATGTTTAAACGTGTAGGTAACACGTGGTGTTATTTTATGTGTATAAACTAGTAGCATATTTTCAGTTTGCAGAATTCCAATTAAAGTTTAAAGTCATAATATTACATAATGTTTTCATCTGCGAAACTATAATAAGCATTTTGCGTAATAATAAGGTGATCTAAAACAGAAATATCTAAACTCTGTGCCGCACCTTTTAATTTTTTGGTAATATCTTTATCTGCCTGACTTGGTTTTAAAGTGCCTGATGGATGATTATGACATAATATTAAAGCAACAGCTCCAACCTCAAGCGCATTTTTTAACACCAAACGTACATCAACCAAAGTCCCAGTAATACCTCCTTTACTTAATTGATTTTTCTGAATTACTTTATTTGAATTGTTCAAATACAGAATCCAAAATTCTTCATGCGGTAAATCACCTAAAATAGGTTGCATGACATCAAAGACTGAACGGCTCGATGTTATTTTATCTAACTGAAGAGCATCTTCTAACCGACGACGACGTCCCAATTCTAATGCCGCAACAATAGATATCGCTTTGGCTTCTCCAATACCTTTAAATTCCATTAATTGAGAAAGAGATAATTTCCCTAAAGCATTCAAATTATTATCTACACTTGCAAAAATGCGTTTGCATAATGCTACAGCACTTTCTTCTCTATTACCAGAACCGATTAAAATAGCGATTAATTCGGCATCACTTAAAGACGCTTTTCCTTTGTCTCTGAGCTTCTCGCGAGGTTGATCGTCTTGTGACCAATTTTTAATTGAAAACGAAGTTGGTTTCTCTGACATGCACTAAAGATAAAAAATTGTAAATTTCGAGTATCATTAAATGCAATAATTATAGTATATATTTTAGAAAAAAAAAAAAAAAAAAATCCTGAAACAAGTTTAGGCTAACAACACATGACTTATCCACCAAATCAACATCAAGACAACAACATCAATCATATGATTGAAGTGATAAAGACCTATCCTTTGGCAACGGTTATTTCTGTAAAAGACCATCAACCCATAATTACGCATTTACCTTTAGTTTATGAAGAAGGTAAACTGATTGGCCATATCAATATTTATAATCCTCAAGCTGAACTATTAAAAGGAGATAATGATGTCACGCTCATTTTTGCAGGACCCGAATGTTACATTTCTCCTAGTATTTATTCAACGACACAACTACCAACTTGGAATTACATTAAAGTGCATCTCAAAGGAACAGTAAAAGCGATAGAAAGTAAAGCTGCTCTTAAGCAATCCTTAATTACAATGACTGAATTTTTAGAGGCACCAGATCATAAATATGTTCTAGAGACTGATAATCCGCGTTTAGATAAAAACCTTAACTATATTGAAATGTTTGAAATCACAATTACCCATTGGGAAGGTAAATTTAAACTCTCTCAAGACAAAAAACCAAAGGATATAGAAGCTGCTCGTGAAGAATTGGTAAGAGCAAATCAAGAAAGTATAAAATTATTTTTGGATAAAGTGTTTTAACAAGAATTTCGTAAAAAAACATCTTCTAATAAATTATTATTTTTGGCATAAGTTTTGAATTTAAAACATTTTAAAAAGCAATCATCATGAAAAAAATCACTGTATTAACTTTACTTTTATTTAGCATCTTTTTAAGTGCTCAAGAATCTCGATTAACTATTTTTTCGGAAGATGGAGATGCCTTTTATGTCATTCTAAATAGTGTCAGACAAAATGAAGAACCAGTAATTAATATTGCTGTAGATTACTTGGTGAATGAGTATTATGATACTAAAATTATTTTTGCTAATGATTCTATCCCTACCATTGAAAAGAAACATCTTATGGTTGTAGATGTTGACAATAAACGCGGTGAGTTTGTTTATAAAATCAAAACAACAAAACGTGGTAAGAAATTACGTTTTTTCTCATTTACTCCTTTTCAAGCCATTTTACCTCCTCCAAGTAATGTATCAGTGATTCATTATAATGCTATACCATTAGGTCCTATTCAGACTACAACACAAACTACGACAACGACAACTTCTTCTGGTAATGGTGACCAAATTAATATAAACGTTGGTGTAAATGCAAATGACACCAATATTGGTGTTGGAATCAATGTTAATTCAGGCGGCAGCACAACCACACAAACTACAACAACTACAACTATTGAGCCTACGAATACAGTTATTGTAGAAGACACAGGTTGCTATGCTATGTCTCGTAATGATTTCTCACAAGCACTAACATCAATTAAGAACAAAACGTTTTCAGATTCTAAACTCACGCTAGCAAAACAAATTACGAAAGGCAATTGCTTAACGTCTGCTCAGATTTCACAAATTATAGGTTTATTTGATTTTGAAGACTCCAGACTAGAGTATGCAAAATTTGCTTATACATTCTGTTTTAATCCAGAAAATTATTGGAAAGTTAACGATGCCTTTCAGTTTGAAAGCACAATTGATGACCTTAACGAATACATTGAATCTTTAGGACACTAGATTTAAATTTTTAGCAGAAAATTATTGTTCAATAGATAATTAAAACCCTGCACTATGAAAGACTTAAAAAAAGAAGACATTAAACAAGAAGTATTTGATCTTTACGATGACTACGCACACAACAAACTCAACCGAAGACAATTTGTAGAAAAGCTTTCCATATATGCTGTTGGCGGCATTACCATTTCATCTTTATTAAGTTTTGTATCTCCTAACTACTTAGATAATTTATTAGTAGCTCCTGATGATCCTACCATAGATTCTGATTTTATTACTTACGAATCTCCAAAAGGAGGTGGTACCATAAAAGCTTTATTATCTCAACCAAAAGATAACAAAACCAAATTACCTGGAGTTATTGTAGTGCATGAAAACAGAGGTTTAAATCCATATATTGAAGATGTTGGCAGACGCACCGCAAAAGAAGGTTTTATTTCATTAGCACCAGATGCTTTAAGTCCGCTTGGTGGTTATCCCGGAAATGATGATGACGGTAGAGCAATGCAAAAAGAGCGTAACCAACAGGAAATGCTAGAAGATTTCATTGCTGCTTATCATTATCTTAAAAATCATGATAATTGCGATGGCAACGTCGGTGTTGTTGGTTTTTGTTTTGGAGGCTGGATTTCAAATATGATGGCCGTTCGTTTACCTAACTTAGGCGCTGCAGTGCCGTATTATGGACGACAACCAGAAGTTGAAGATGCTGTAAAAATTAAAGCTCCACTGCTACTCCAATATGGTGAATTAGACACTAGAGTTAATGCAGGTTGGCCAGCGTTTGAAGAAATCTTAAAAGCCAATAACATAGAATACACAGCTTATATTTATCCTGAAGTCAATCATGGTTTTCACAATAACACCACACCAAGATATGACAAAGCAGCAGCAACTTTATCTTGGGAACGCACCATCGCTTTTTTTAAAGAACATTTAAAATAATAAACCACGCACGTTCATCAGAATAATACATTAGTTTTTTGTTATTTAGCGGCTGCAAAAAAATCCACATAAAAACATAAAACGAAATGCCGATTACGCTTTTATCATCACCATTACAAGGGTTTACAGACTTCCGATTCCGGAATGCTTTTAACCACTATTTTGGCGGCATTGACACGTTTTATGCTCCTTACATTCGTTTTAATAATAAGTTAATTATTAAAAACTCTTATAAACTCGATTTACAACTCGAAAACAATACAGAACTCGAAGTCATTCCACAAATTATGACGAATAGCGCTGATGAGTTTTTATTCGTGGTCGATTATATTCAGGAATTAGGCTATAAAGAGTTGAACTGGAATTTAGGTTGCCCCTATCCAATGGTAACAAATCGTGGTATGGGTTCTGGATTGATTTGCGATCCTGAAAAAATCAATCATATTTTAGAGCGCGTCCATAAAGAAACAGACATTGTGGTATCTATGAAAATGCGCATGGGTTACGAAAACCCTGAAGAAATTTTAGACACCTTCCCTATTCTAGATGCTTATCCGCTAAAAAATATTGCCATTCATGCACGTATTGGCAAACAACTTTATAAAGGAGGAGTGAATCTTGAAGCTTTTCAAAAGTGCACAGAAAGCACCAAACACAAATTGTATTACAATGGTGACATTACATCTGTAGCAAAGCTGAAAGAAATGCAAACGCGTTTTCCAAGTATCGATCATTTTATGATTGGTAGAGGATTAATTGCTGATCCGTTTTTACCAAGTATGATTAAAAACGACACGACTGAATATCCAGAAAACCGATGGGATATTTTTAGAGAATTCCATGACACCATATATCAGCAATACGATGCTGCGCTTTCTGGTCCAACTCCGATTAAAATGAAAATGCAAGGCTTTTGGGAATACTTTGCGCAGTCGTTTTCAGACCCAAGAAAAACGTTTAAGAAAATCAAAAAGGCGAATAACCCAAGAGCATACCAACAAGCTGTTAGTGAGATTTTGAAGAATGGGTAGATTTCAAACTATATTTGCATCAAACTGTTTCGATTTCAAATTCATTTTCAGTTTCAACTTCAATTTCAACAAGTGAAAGACCTCTTACTCATAACACCTCCATTTACCCAATTAAACACTCCGTATCCTGGAACAGCCTATCTTAAAGGCTTTCTGAACACCAAAGGGATTGGCGCGTTTCAAATGGATTTGGGTATTGAAGTGATTTTAGAGTTGTTCAAAAAAGAAACTTTTGAAGAGATTTTTCAGCTTGCTTTCGATAATGATCGTATTCAGTCTGAAAATTGCGAACGTATTTATGCTTTAAAAGAGCATTATCTAAAATCTTTAGATGATATCATCTTATTTCTACAAGGCAAAAACCAAACCTTTGCTAGACAGATTTGCACCACCAATTTTCTTCCTCAAGCCTCGCGTTTTGCACAGCTAGACGATATGGATTATGCGTTTGGTGCGATGGGCATGCAAGACAAAGCCAAACATTTAGCTACGCTTTATATTGAAGATTTATCCGATTTTATTGTAGAGTGTATTGATCCCGATTTTGGATTTAGTCGTTACGCTGAACGTTTAGGCCAAAGTGCCAATGCCTTTGATGCGCTATATGCACAGCTGCAAGATGATGAAACCTACATCGATCAAATCACATTAGAATTATTAGACGCTCGGATTAAAGACACACAGCCCAAACTCATTTGTTTTTCGGTGCCATTTCCTGGGAATTTATACAGTGCTTTTCGCTCTGCACAATTTATAAAAGCGAATTATCCTGAGATAAAAATTGCGATGGGAGGCGGATTTCCAAATACCGAATTACGGTCTGTTACTGACATTCGCGTATTTGAATTTTTCGATTTTATCACCTTAGATGATGGTGAATTGCCTATTGAGTTATTGTACAACGCGGTTCTTAATAACGAAACCACATTCAAACGCACATTCATTCTCGAAAACGGAACCATCGTTTATAAAAATAATACCACACAACCCGGTTACAAACAAGCAGATGTTGGCACTCCTGATTATTCAGATTTATTATTAGATCAATATATCTCAGTTATAGAAATTGCCAATCCCATGCACAGTTTATGGAGCGATGGCAGATGGAACAAACTCACCATGGCACACGGTTGTTATTGGGGAAAATGTACCTTTTGCGATATCTCTTTAGACTATATTAAAATTTACGAACCTGTTGCTGCCTCGCTTTTAGTAGACCGTATGGAAACGCTGATTGCCCAAACTGGCGAAACCGGATTTCACTATGTAGATGAAGCGGCTCCTCCATCTTTGATGAAAGCCTTAGCGCTCGAAATCATAAAACGCAACCTCAGCGTTACCTGGTGGACCAACATTAGATTCGAAAAAAACTTTACACAAGATCTTTGTATTTTATTGAAAGCCTCTGGTTGTATTGCCGTTTCTGGTGGCTTGGAAGTCGCTTCAGATCGTTTGTTAAAACTCATTGACAAAGGTGTAACCGTTGAGCAAGTGGCGCAAGTAACTCGCAATTTTACAGAAGCTAATATTATGGTGCATTCGTATTTAATGTACGGCTACCCAACCCAAACGATTCAAGAAACGGTAGATAGTCTAGAAATGGTACGTCAGTTGTTTGAAGTTGGTGTATTACAATCTGGTTTCTGGCATCAATTTGCATTAACAGCGCACAGTCCTGTGGGTTTACATCCCGAAGACTATGGCATTACACCCAATTATAAAAACATCAGTTTTGCGAATAATGATGTCGATTTTATAGATTCTACCGGAATTGATCATTCGCAATTTAGTTTTGGATTAAAGAAATCACTCTTTAATTTTATGCATGGTATTGGGTTTGATATTCCATTACAAGATTGGTTCGACTTTGACATCCCTGAAACCGAAATCGATCCCGATTTTATATATAATTCATTAGCACAAGAACCTGTTTTCAACATTAAACCCACCGCAAAAATTGTGTGGTTAGGTAGCATGCCTTTAGTGTCTGAATTTTCAAAAACGAAAAAAGGAACCACTAAAGACTTCTTAGAATTCACGTTTCACGATACGGCAGACAGCTTTCAGATTACACTAGAAAAAGAGAAAGGCCTTTGGCTTTTAGATATTTTAGAAGACATCACACCTCAACATAAACCACAATCGTTTAAGCAGTTAAAAACCAGTTTCGAAACCCAATTTGAAGATTTTGAATTGTTTTGGTATGCTAAGCCTGTTGATGTTTTACGTGATTCTGGTTTGTTGGTGTTGTAGGATTTTATTTTACAAGAAAGTTGAATCTTTAGATTGTCCCCTTGAGGGGACTTTAGGGGTGTTTTTGAAATTCAAAAACTGTTGATGTTTTGGATTGTTGAATCTCTAAGAGAGTAATACTAAATATCTACCTAACAATTTGCCTCTTAAAAATTTTCTTAGACCTTTGCATCTTCTAAGACTAAGTTAACAAACTTAGCCCTAAAACAAAACATCTAAAATTTCTTAATGAGAAAACATAAAGCCATTCGATTTTTAATGGTCGCTACTGTTTTATTTACACAGGTTACATTTTTAACCATGATTGTAAACGCGCATTACGAAACCAACGCAGCCATAATTATAGCGGCCCTTGTTATTTTACTCACCATCGTTTTTGGATACCGCTACTTGGATTTACACCACGAAGATTACGCCTACGAAAAAATATCAGTCGTTATTTGGGTGCCAATTGGTGCGGTATTATGTTACCTCTTAAATATCCATGGAGGTTTAGGAAGTATTTTAGCTATGGGTATTGTGGGTACTTTGGCATCATTTGTACCATCGCTCAATAAAAAATCGAACTACTTACAACAACTACCAGCAAGTATCTATTGTGGTGCTTTTGTTGGGATGTCTAGTGTCGCAACCACTCCGTCTATTGGTTTTGTTCTCGCAGCAGGCACTTTGGCAGGCTTGTTTTTTATGATGTCTAAAAACTTATTTCTTGGTGTTGGCGGAAAATTAGGCACCATGGCATTTGCTGGTGTCATCACAGCGACTTTAATTTATTCGTTAACGGTATGAATACATTTATCCTCATCACCACCGGAATTTTAGGCGCAACACTCACCTACTTTGTTAGCGAACACTTACGACTTGGCGCTGTAAAAGCTTCTGCTTTACTCTCTTTAATTGTTGGACTGTTTTTTTACGCCTTCCCTAACCTACTCAATATATATTTATCAGAACATTTACCTATTGTATTTGTTGGCACCTCGTTTATAGGTATGGTTTCTTCTAAAACCTTAAAAGGTTATACCTTACTTGCCATAGCAGGAGCGCTATTCACTGCTATTTACATTACTAAAAACCATGTCTTTGATGGTTATGGAGGCGCACTTGGCGCACTCGCTTTTATTGCTTTACTTACTACTATGGGTTTTGCTTTTGTAGTCTCAAACTCTACTAAAATTAAGCGGAAGGTTGTTGTGGTGTGGCAGAGGGCTTTTGGTTCTGGGAAATAGGTTTTTGATTGTTTTAGTATTGTAATTTAATGTCGATGTGACAATTTTTTTTACAAAAAATTAAATTTCAGGAAATGAATTATGCATCTAAACAGCTAAATAATTATGATAGATTGGCATAATAGTTGAGTACACTGTTATAAAAAACATTATTAATAATATAAGCTATACTTAATTTATTGATTACCTTTGCACCACGATAAAACACATTTTACAACATGATTTTAAATTTCTAGTTTTAATATAATTTTTATTTATATACTATTTTAAATAAAAAAGGCTTAGATTAGTAAACGTTTAAAAACTCACATTATGATTTTAAATTTCTAGTTTCATACAATTTTTGTTCCAACAACTTTTTGAACAAAAAATATTATTTAAGTACAACATTAAGAAACCACGCACCATGATTTTAAACTTCTAGTTTAACATAAATTTATTCTAACAGATGAATTTATTCAAATTTCGTTTCATATATTCGTTATATGTTTGGAATAAAAATAAACAACTTCAGATCACTTAATAATCAAAAATTTGACTTTACAAAAGTCAGCATATTGATAGGTGAGAATAGTTCAGGAAAAAGCAGTCTATTAAAATTTTTATTATTTCTAAAAAGAAGTACCAAGCTCAATTCTACAAGCTTTAGATATACTTCTGAATTAGGTAAATTTGATGATTTTGTATACTTCCATAATGAGGAATTAAATGTATCATTTGATTTATCATATGGTGAGAATTATATAAACTTTTTTAATAGTGAATTAGGTTCTAAAGAAGATTGGAAAATCTTTTGTGCTGAAGCACTTAGTTTGAAAGAGAATCAAAGAATGGTTAATCTTAACTTCTCATTCAACAAAGATATACAAACCACAAATGATGTATCTACCACAATCGAGAACCCATACTATGGTAAATTAATAATTAGTAGGTCATCAAAAGAAAGTGATAGTGTAATACAAGGGAATTTATGCGATTTATCGTATAAGTCATTTAAACAAAATAAAGAAGTTAAGTTAGATTCCGTATCATACAACCAGCATGGTTTTCTAACAATTACTATAGGTAGTGATATTAAAAATAAAATAGAAAAAAATCCAGATTGGGATAATACTATTTTCAATGAGATTGCATTCTTGCTCATATCGCAAAATTATACTCTAGAGATATTAAATTCTATTTCCTATATCAACCCAATTGCATCGACACCCGAAAGAGCGTACGATGAAAATGAAATACAAGGAAGGTTATATAAAGTAAAAGATATAAAAGACGTTGTTAATATTCTATCTGATCAATCGTTTGACTTAAAAGTAAGAAAAGGACTATTAAACAATTTAAATAAAGCTTTAAGACTATATGGAATTTTACATGAAGTAAAAACTAAATCAAGCGAGTTCGGCCCCAAGGAATTACAAGTAAAAGTAAACAAAGACGGCGTTTGGTCAAATATTAAGGATGTTGGATATGGTAGTTCTCTTCAAATCCCTATACTTTTCCAAGCTTTGATTGGTAATTTAACAGGAGGTGAAATTATTATTATCGAACAGCCCGAAGTACATATTCACCCTCTATTACAAGCTAAATTTATTGAAACACTTTTAAAGGTCGGTGATAAAAACACTTATATCATTGAAACCCATAGCACGGATTTAATTAGAAAACTTCAAGTTATGGTTAAGAAAGAAACAGCAGATCTTACATCAAAAGATATAAGCATATATTACTTCAAAAAACCTAAAAATATTTCTGAAATTACATTTCATGAAATAAATGAAAACGGAAAATTAATTCCAAAATTCCCTTCAGGCTTTTATGATTCCTCAGTAAACTTAGTTAAAGAGCTTTTTTAATGGTGATTTTAGCGCATCCAGATTTTTGGATTGAGTATATCAAAAATCAAAATAAAATTATTCCTAATCAGAATTATCTTGAGATCTTCAAAATCGTAATGAACTTACAAAACGATTTTGTTTACAATCATTTATGGACTGCCTTTTTTGAATCAGTTCTTTCTAATGAGGTAAATGACTCAATAGATTATGTTGATGTCTTTAACAATATCATTATTAATTTACACTATAATGACAGACTAATAAGAGAAGATTATAATGTAATTAAGAATGCCGTCGATTTTAATAATTGCTTCAAAAAGAGTTCGCTAATTAATTTTCTAATTGTAAATGAAGAAAAATCTTTAAATAATATAAAACTTGAAAGAGGCACCTTGATTATAAATAATATTTGTAAGCCAAATAGAAACTGGGTTTATTCTGCAATATTAAAAAGTAATAGAGCAGAACAACAAGGATTAGATTATCGAGATTTTAAATCAAATGAGCAAATTCAAATTTTTATACAAGATTTATTAAATTTAAAAAACCCTATTTCAAAGCGTTTTTATATACAAAGTGATTATTTAAATTTTGGTGAGATTTTCGAAAAAGTACGTGGCAAATCGATTACATATTGCACTTCTGAATATTCAAAATTCGAATTAAAAAACATTAGTGAACTTCAAGCAGAAAAAATATCAGTTAACACGTATTTTGGAAGTAATGCTAGTTATGTAGTAAGTAATAACCGACAATATCTTCACCCTAGAACAATATTTTACAATAACATTGTGATTAATATACCTCACGATTTTCCACAAATTATGATAGAAAACTCTAACTGGTACATTAATTTACATTATTGCCCAAAAACATATTTAGAAAAAATTAGAATAATAAGTAGTTATAAGAAAATTTAAATTTCACTATAACTTAATTCTATAATAAACCTTTTCGCTGCATTAAATTCTAATAAATATAAATTTGCAACCCTATTTGAAAGAAAAAATTATGCAAGACAATAAAACCCTAAATTACATAAAAGACGTATTAAAAAACATGCCAACTGACTGGTTAGGTCTAACCACGCATCGTTTAGATATTTACAACGAGAAATTAGCTAAAACACAGTTTTTAGATGAGTTTGAGTTGTTATTTAATGCCAATAGCACTGAGCCATCGGCATTAAGTGAATTACCAACCGCTTACGATTATATTCGTTTAGGGCATCCTTTATCTTGTATTTTAGAATGGGCCATCGCCAACTTACATGGACTACAACCAGAACAGGTGATTAGTTTTTCATCACAAACGGTTCCTGTGTTGTCTATTTTGAGAACTAACTTATTAGAAGACAAAAAGACCCAAATTGTATATACAGGCGAACTTCCAGAATTTTTTGATGCTGACATCATCAAGCAGGTTTATGGTTATAATTTCGATGTCATAAAAGTGGATAGTGCAGACGCTATTTTAGAGTTTAAAGGCAGTACTGTTTTTATCTCGCAGCAAGAGGACATTTCACATATTGAGGACAATGTAAATATTGATTTTTATATCAATCTTCACGCACACCTTGGAAGTGTACTCATCGTTAATGGCAGTCACAACGACCATTATATTTCAGACATTCAGCATGTGAGACGTCGCGAAACGATTGCTATGACTCCTGCGAATTGTTTGTTGGCTTTAAAAGCGTTAACCGAACAGACTCCGATTACCAATGAAGACAGTCATCTTGAAGCAAACAAAGCCAGTGTTTTAAACTCTATTAAGGAGATAAATGGCACAACGTCTCAGCCTTTAGTCGGTTCTAGCGGATTGTCGGTTCAGTATGCCATTATGATGGGCTTGGTAGACTATTCCTTAGAACACCATAAAGGTAAAGCGATTAAATTTGTGGTACCACCAAATTGTTACGGAGGCACCAATGACCAAGCCCGACGTGTTGCGGCCTGTTTAGATCATGTGGAAGTGGTTGATTTACCCGTAGATGGTGATAATGATATGGTGCAAAGTATCCATACCGTTTTAGATAAAATTGCCCACGACGATGCCATTCCTTATATCATTGCTGAAATCCCAACCAACCCGCGTGTTGAAGTTCCGGATTTACAAAAATTAAAAGAAGCTTTAAGCAAAGAACGTAAAACGGCTTCTGGAGACATCGCGATAGATCCTGTGTTTATATTAGATCAAACCTTTTGTCCTAATGTGCACTTTTTAGGTGAAGGTGAAATATTATCTTCAGTGCGTACGATTTCTTATGCGAGTGGTTCTAAATTCCCGAGTGGTGGAAAATGTACAGCGGGTTATATTGTAGGAAATGCTAAAGTAGATGCTTTAATGGATAAAATTGCATTGCATTTGACGCTTTGCGATAATGAGGCGACTGCGCTTCAATACGAGATATTGGCTAAGCAATTACCATCTATGAATCAGCGTATTGCGGAGGCTTATAAAAACACACGTGAGTTTGTGAATTTTATTCATGACACCTTACCAGAAGCGAAAATCAATTTTGTTTCAGAAGAATTGGCAGCACAAGGGTTTACTCCTTCAGTGTTTTCATTAGACCTTCCTACAAAAGGCAATACTCCTGAAGAAAAAGAAACTTATAAACGTGCTTTAAATCATAGATTAATCAATTTAATGATTACCGAAATCCCTAACGAAAGCAAGTATTGCGTGAGTTACGGACAGTTAAAAGGCTGTTATTGGACCATTCCTGCAACCTCAACACAAGGTACTACCAAAGAAGGTGACAAAGATTATATTGCACGTGTGTCCTTATCTCCAGATTTAGATTTGGAAAAGCATAAAGCAGTGTTTTTGGAATTTGTTTCTAAGATTTAAGAATCACTGAACCTGTCCTAGCACATCATTTCGAGTGTTTAATGATTCGAAGTGCAACAAAGAATACATGAATGTATCGAGAACTATTAGATTGACTAAAGGTTCTCGGTACATTTTTTTTTAAGACTAAATTATTCACTAGTTGTTATTCTGAGGGAAGCATAACCGAAGAAGCTGTATCTACTATTAACATCTTGGGTAATTGAAATGCTTCGCTCTATTCTGAATGACAGCAGTACTCAAAAGATACTTTCCCTTATAATATATCTAACATTTAAGCTAATGTGACAAATGTCACATTTTAACCCAAAAACCCATCGTAAATTTACGATAAGAGCTATGAAAAGAAGTTTAGAAACCATAGAGTACCAGAAAAATACCGAAGCCTTAGCCAAATTCGCTAAAGCATTAGGACATCCAACACGGATTGCCATTTTGAAGCATCTTAAAAATCAATCGTGTTGTTTCACAGGAGATTTAGTAGATGTCTTTCCGTTGGCACAATCTACAGTATCTCAACATTTAAAAGAATTGAAAAATGCGGGTTTAATTCAAGGCGAATTAAAATCACCTAAAATAAAGTACTGTATTAATCACGATAACTGGAAAATTGCAAAAGCATTGTTTCAAGATTTTTTTTGATTGATATTTTTTTTAAAAACCTATCGTCTATTGGCGATAAACAAATAACTGTATTATGAGTAAAGTAATTAAAATATTAGGAACCGGATGCCCAAAATGTAAATCAATGACTAATGTGGTTAAAGACGTCGTTAAAGAACACAACATTGATGCTACTATTGACAAAGTTGAGGACATCATGGAAATTATGAAATTCAACATTATGACAACTCCAGCTTTAGTCATCGATGATGTTGTTACCATAAAAGGCAGAGTCCCTTCAAAAGACGAAGTATTGAAACTTTTAAATTAAAATGAACGGTTATGAATTATCAAATCAAAGCCTCTTCCCTATCTAATGAAGATGCTATTATTCATATTAAAGCATCAGATATAGATTTTGGCACAACGTCTAAAACCGCTGAAGCTTTACCCAATCCTGCCGAATTATTCTTAGGTTCATTTGCCGCTTGTATGCTTAAAAATGTAGAACGTTTTTCTACTATGATGAAATTTAGCTACACCAAAACAATGCTTAATGTTAGTGCTACACGTCTCGACAATCCGCCACGAATGGAAAACATCAATTATGATTTAACCATTTACACCAAGGACGATAAATTGAATGTGGAATTATTAAAAAAGAACATTGAAAAGTTTGGAACTATTTACAATACCATCAAATTATCCTGTTCTATTTCTGGCACCATTAAAACCATAAAAAATGTTTAATTGGTTACAACATTTTGCCGATTGGTTCATCTATTCTGTCTTAAGCATTGGTGCCGAAACCCATTTAGGAGTGGCACTCAATTTCTTTGTGTACGATACGCTTAAAATTCTGATTCTGCTTTTCGTTATCGTTTTCATCATGGGCATTGTAAATGCTTATTTCCCCATTGAACGCCTTAAAGATTATCTGAATAAAAAAAAGCTTTACGGTTTAGAATACTTTTTCTCTTCCATTTTTGGAGCCATAACACCGTTTTGTTCCTGCTCTTCGGTACCATTGTTTATTGGTTTTGTACAAGGCGGCATTCCTTTAGGTGTCACCTTTTCGTTTTTAATCACCTCACCATTAGTAAATGAAGTTGCGGTAGCCATGTTTATAGGTATGTTTGGTGTAAAAGCCACATTAATTTATGTCGCTTCAGGTATTTTATTAGGTACGATTGGTGGTTGGCTTCTTGGTAAATTTAATCTTGAACCCTTACTATCTGATTGGGTAAAACAGATTCTCGAAAATAAAATGCAACAAGCCCAATTTGAAGAAGAACACAAAACGTTTTACCAACGCTTACCTGAAATTACAAACGGAGCTTGGGATATTGTAAAAAGCGTTCTACTGTATGTGATTATTGGTATTGCTATTGGTGCAGCCATGCATGGCTATGTTCCAGAAAACTTTTTTAGTGCGTATTTAGGAGGTGGCGAATGGTGGACCGTACCTATTGCCGTATTAGTTGCTGTACCAATGTATGCCAACGCAGCAGGTATTGTGCCTGTGATTCAAGTTTTTGTTGCTAAAGGAGTGCCTTTGGGTACAGCTATCGCTTTTATGATGGCAACCGTAGGTTTATCTATTCCTGAAGCCACCTTGTTAAAAAAAGTAATGTCCTTAAAATTGATAGCCATTTTCTTTGGTGTCATTACGCTCTGTATAATACTATCAGGTTACGTATTCAACATCTTATTATAAACTATAAATCAATATACAAATGCAACAAACAATTAAAATATTAGTAGTTCTAACAGTAGGTTTACTGCTAACAGCGTGCAATGGTAAAAACAAAAGTGAAACGCAAAATTTAGATCAAGCAATAAGTAAAATAGAGGTTTTAGACTTCCACTCTACACATCGTTGTATGACCTGTAATGCCATTGAAACCAATACAAAATTTACGTTAGATACCTATTTTTCAGATGAAATGAAAGCTGACAAAATTACGTTTCAAGTTATAAATGTTGATGAAAAAGAAAATGAACAAATCGCAGAAAAATTTGAAGCTTCAGGTACAGCCTTAATTTTAAATGTGATTAAAAACGGAAAAGAAACCAAAATAGATTTAACCGAATTTGCTTTTATGAACGGAAATGATCAAGACGTGTTTTCTAAAGAATTAAAAACCAAAATAGATACGGAATTAAAAACGCTCTAAATGGAAGTTCTCAAATCGCTTTTAGAGACTTATAATATTCCCGTTTTGTCAGCCTTAATACTTGGACTAATGACAGCAATTAGTCCGTGTCCTTTGGCTACAAATATTACGGCAACGGCTTTTATCTCTAAAAATATTGCGAGCAAACGACAGGTATTTTTGAGCGGATTATTATATGCTGCAGGCAGAGGGTTTAGTTATACAGCCATTGGTCTGATCTTATATTTTGGAGCAAGCAAGTTTCATATTGCGCGGTTTTTTAATCAGAATGGTGAAAAATTTTTAGGCCCATTATTAATTATAATTGGTTTGATAATGCTAAATATTATCAGTCTCAATTTTTTAGGAACATCTAATTTTCAAGAACAACTATCCGACAAATTTAAAGACAAAGGCTTACTCGGTTCTTTTTTAATTGGTGTTGTTTTTGCCTTAGCGTTTTGCCCATACAGTGGAGCTTTATTTTTCGGAATGCTAATTCCGATGAGCATAGCGTCTGCAGATGGACTTTATTTACCTATAATATTCGCCTTTGGAACAGGCTTACCTGTTATTCTATTTACTTATTTACTAGCCTTTACTGCTGGAAAAATTGGTGTATTTTATAACAGAATTACACAAATTGAAAAAGTTATGCGAGCCGTTGCTGGTGTTGTTTTTATTATCACAGGCTTGTATTATGTTGCTATTTTCACCGGATTATTGAAATAAACACGACTCCGTATTTTTATACGTTCAACTTCTACACAAGACGACGCTAAATAAGGAGATAAAGATTATATTGCAGGCTTTGGGTTGCCGATTGATATGGATTAAAAAAAACTCTGATTAAACCCAAAACGTCAGTTCGAGTGTTTAGTTAATGGAAGTGCAACGAAGACTAAATAAATGTATCGAGAACCATTTGGTTTCCTAGAGGTTCTCGATACGATTTTTCTAAAAGAAAAAAAATCACTCGAACTGACAGAAATACAACAAATCAAATTCAATACCTTATAATACAAATGGAAATTTTACAGTGGATACAAGAATGGTTCAAAGATAATTGTGATGGTGATTGGGAAAAAGCTGAAGTGATTCAGATTACCACATTAGACACTCCAGGTTGGGAAGTTGAAATTGATATCTCAAAAACATCTATAGCCAATTTAGAAATCAAGTGGATTCTTAACGAAATCAATCGACAAGATTGGTATGGTGTAAAAGTTGAAAATTCAAAATTTTTAGCAGCTGGTGATGCTGGGAAACTTATTTTTTTGTTAGATCTTTTTAAGCAGATGATTGATAAGATTGAGAATGAGTAATAGTATATAAACGTATTTAAAGCGTTCGATAATTGGAAAAAGAAAGTCTCTGTATATTTATGTACAATAGCCAATTAGAGAAACAAAAAAATATTTGACTTGCAAGTAGATATAAAAACCCACAGAATTACATGTTATAAATGCATGAGGCCTTCAAGCACATGTATCTGTAAACATATTAGTCCATTTCAGACTAAGACTCGTTTTATTATTCTTATGCACCCAAAGGAGTACAAAAAAGAAAAAAACGGAACGGGACATATGACTAATCTTCAACTTGAAAATTCGGAAATTATAGTTGGTATAGATTTTACCAATAATAAACGTGTGAATGACATACTCACTAATGAAAAAAGTGCTTTCTTACTTTATCCAGGAAAAGATAATTTCAACTTATCCACAAGAAAAAGTTCTGAAATAAGTTCTTTTATGGGTGATACTCCACACATCTTCATTCTTGATGGTACATGGCCTTGCGCTCGCAAAATGCTTAAATTAAGTAAGAACTTGCAAAAACTAAAAAGAGTGAGTTTTGATAATAAAATAAAGTCAAAGTTTATTATTAAGCAGCAACCAGAATCGCTTTGTCTAAGTACTATTGAGTCCGTTTATACGGTTTTAAATTTACTTAAAGAAGGTAACGTAGAACAATGCGAGACGAAGGACTTTCTTATTCCTTTTGAAAAAATGATTGATTATCAGCTCGACTATATTCTAAACCCAAATAGTAAAAACTATTGTCCAAAGGCAAACAGAGAAATTAGTCCTAAGAACATCTATAAGACAAATACGCAAAGAAATACTGTTTTTGAACAAGAAGAGATCAATTACTGAATGGATAATAGCGCTCTAAAAAGTGCTTTCACCTCATCAAAATTCAAACCGTTATAATTACTTGAATTCATTCAAAACGTTCGGTAATACGAAAAGGATACTTGCTGGTAATTCGATTAATTTCTGCAGAAAGTTTCTTATCACGACTGAATATATTTCTACGAATTACTGAATCTATCTTATCAAAATTTTCAGTTGCTCTCAATTCCCAAGCTGCTGTTTTATGGGCCGATAACACATCAATATAATCTTGATAGGTTACATTTTCTCCATAAATATATTCAATAATAGATGATTCATTAATATGACTTTTGAGCTTTTCAGGAAGCATATTTAGTGGAATCTCACGATTATCTATTTTAATCCCTTCTGAAATATAAACGCTTAATGTATCTTGAAACTTCTGATCTTTATAAAAATCCCAACCTGGAACTCTAGGTGGTTCTCCGATTCTTGTAAAAGCGTCTTGTAAGGAAGGAGAAATATGCTTGTCTAATTCATTATTATAATAGCTTGCAGTCGATTCGTCATTATTGGCAACTTCATAGACCAATCTCCATTGATTCATTTCTAAAAGTTGTAGTTCAAATTCTTTAATATACTTAACAGGTATATTTTTATTCGCCCTTAATCGTATTAGCGTTCTACTAGAATTATATAGGTACTCATTAAAATCTAATACTACTTTGGATAAATCATACCATTCTATATGTTCATTTTCTTCATTAAATAAGCTGACTCGATTCTTCGAATCAAAATCCATTTTAATGACTAAATTATCATAATAATATCTACGATAGTTATCATTCAGGTATAAACTAGACGGCACATCCACTGCTGGGTTTGAAGCTATCATGGACGCGTCCAATGATTTATAATCTATAAAATTAACATGACTAAGCATAAAAGTTAGAACTACAAAAACTATCAAATGAATACTTTGAATTTTCCAACGGTTCTTTTTAATAATGCTTATGAGCGTTTTCCATGAATCTAAATAAAGTACAATAACCAATAATATTGAAGGCCATAAAAAGTTATCGATAAATTTCGAGCCCATAAATTGCGAAGCAAAAACGCAAAATAGAAACCAAATTTTTGTAAACCAATGAAGAAAAGTTGGTCCTAAAAAAGCTTGGTCATTAAGAACTCTATTGCGCTTATTGTTTCTTCTTGAAAATGCTTTTTGAGGCCTAGAAAACAAATAGCTAATACCAATAGAATTTCCTATAACCATTGAAATTGCAGCGAAGAATAAATTGTATAATTTTCTTTCAGATTCAGGAATTATAATGGGTCTATTCTCAAAATCAAGAAATAGCATCCTATCCGTTTCTCGCAAAACATCATAAAAGCTGTAGAGTATAACTGCAGATAATAATCCAAGTAAAACCGACAAAACAATTCTCTTTTTAGAAATTGATTTGAAGTTTACATGTGAATCATAAAAGAGATGATTGAACTTCATACGCAATGGCTTATACTATATAAGTATAGCTCATGAGCCATTTGTTACTCTAAAATAATAATAATAATAATACCCTACAACAAAATCAGGATGATAAAACTACTTAATTAAGTTTTTCACCTCATCAAAATCCAAACCACCATAATTACCCGAACTCATTAATAACAAACTCTTATTATCAAATTTTTGAGAGAACAAGAAGTTTTTAAAGTCTTCTGGATTGGTATAAATGATTAAATCATCGCGCTCAAAAGCATTCGCAATTTGGTCTTTTGTAACTTCCTCTAGTTTCTTAATTTCTACAGCATGTGGTGAATAGAACACAACAGCAACATCTGCTGCATCTAAAGCTCCTTTGTATTCTTTTAGGAATTCGGCATTAAGACTACTATAGGTATGTAACTCTAAACACGCTACTAAAGTTCTATCACTAAATTGTTCTTTTACCGCTTTGGTCGTCGCCTCTACTTTACTTGGTGAGTGTGCAAAATCTTTATAAGCTACGCTTGTCTTAGATTCGGCAATTTTCTCTAAACGTTTGCTTGCTCCTTTAAACGTAGAAATGGCTTCGTAGAAATCGTCTTCATCAATGCCCATATGTTGGCAAATCCATTTGGCACCAGCTAAATTATTTAAGTTATGTGCTCCAAACACTTCAATTGGCATTGGACCTTCTGGAGTTTCTAATAATGTTTCTCCATCTTCAACCGTATATTCTGGAGTTTTGTATGCTATTTTCCGAATCTGATTTTCTGAAGCTTCCACAACTCGTTTTACTTCAGGATCTTCTTCGTTATAATTAATACTTCCACCTCTCACAATAGAATCTACAAAAATGCTAAACTGCTCCACGTAGTTTTCATACGTAGGAAAGACATTAATATGATCCCAAGCAATACCACTCAACAACGCAATATTAGGTTTGTATAAATGAAATTTTGGTCGCATATCAATAGGTGAACTTAAATACTCATCACCTTCTAACACCATAAAATCATTCTCTTCTGTGAGTTTTACCATCACATCAAAACCTTCTAGCTGTGCACCAACCATATAATCCACATCTCTATTATGATAATGCATCACGTGCAAAATCATAGATGTAATGGTTGTTTTCCCATGACTTCCGCCAATAACCACACGTGTTTTATTTTTGGCTTGTTCGTATAGAAATTCAGGATAACTATAAATCTTTACACCGAGTTCTTGGGCTTTTAATAATTCCGGATTATCCGCTTTTGCATGCATACCTAAAACTATCGCCTCTAAATCGGAAGTAATCTTTTCAGGATACCAACCAAAAGCATCTGGCAATAAGCCTTTAGCTTCTAATCTCGATTTTGAAGGCTCGAAAATGGTATCGTCGCTTCCTGTAACTTTATAACCTTTATTGTGAAGTGCTAAGGCCAAATTGTGCATTGCTGCACCACCAATAGCGATAAAATGTACGTTCATAGTATGCTTAAATGTATACCGTAAAAATACTATTTATAATTCAGGATTTACAGCCAAACTATTAAAAAGCTTCGCTTTAGTACTAAAAAACTTATTCTGAATTTCTATAGCTTTTAACTGACCATCAATCAATTTAGACTCGCGAGAATTCACTAAAAACAATGAACTTTCACCCAGTTGAAATTTACGTTCTTCCGCTTGTAGCATACGCTGATAATCCGAAACCATCTCTGTGGTGATTTCATTTTGAGTGACGTAAGATTCTAATTCTTGCTTTAATGCCGTAATCTTATTTTCTAGACTAACACGTGTGGCATTTATTTCGAATTCTGTGTCTTGCATTTTAATTTTTGCCAGTTTTAAATCACCGCGTTCTTTCCTTAGAAACAATGGAAAACTCACATTTAATCCTCCTTTATATTCGGCCGTATTAAAGGTTCTCGCAACATCTGGTGTTTCCGTTAAGAAATTATATTCTGCATTTATCTTTGGCAAAAGCTTGTTCGCTTTTAGTCGTTTATCAACCTCCAAACTCTCTAATTTGTAACCTAACGACATCATTTTTGGGTGCTCATCTAACAGCATATCCTGATCTCGAAGCTGATTAATATTGAATGTGGCATCTACAATTGGTTCCGTATTAATATCTGGAATAATATTGGGCTGCAACTCTACAGGTATATTATTTTCTAGCCATAAAAAATTTGATAATTCTAAAGCCGCTTTCATCAATTTCACCTTAGATTGTTCTAAGCCCAACTTTCTATTATTAACAGCAATGCGCGCTTCTGTAGCATCAATCTCTGCATTCTCTCCTACTTCTACTCCTTTCTGAACACCTATATAACGCAACTGTGCATTGACCAAAATAGTTTTGTATAACGTTAACTCGTTATACGCTTGTAACCATTCAAAATACACCAAAGATGCTTCAAATAAGATGTTGTTGACATAAATATCGCGATCAGCTTTAGCTTGTTCTCTAAACAACTTGGCCTGTTTTAAATCCGCCATTCTATTATTAATCAATAAACCTTGAGCTAAGGAAACCGAAACTCCAGCACTGTATAAGCCATCATCGGGAACGAAGGCTTCAGGATTTAGATACTGACCAGAATTATCATCAAAACTAGCCTTCAACTCTACACCATACCAAGTAGGAATTTTAAAAGTCCCATTTAGTCTATCATAATACGCTGTGTTTTTGAATTTCTTACGATTGTAATCCACTTCAATTTTTGGATCGAAAGCTCCACGAGATTTCAAAAGTTTTGCTTGACTTTCGTCTATAACCAATTCGGCTTGCTTTACGATAGGATGAAATTTCTTTACAAAACCTAAATACTCATCAAACCGAAGCACATTAGATAAATCTTCCGTTTGTGAAAATCCGATAACACTAAAACCAATAAGAACTACTGTAAGTATGAATCTCATCTGCTATTTCTTTTTTGTTTTTGTTGCTCCTTCTGGTTTATAATAATTAGGAGGAAAACCATTTAATTGCCTCCATAACTCATACCAAATTGGCACATCTTCTAATAATGCCATGGTAAATGCACCAGAACCGGCTCTAATATCTTTTGGCCAAGCTTCTTCGTCTTGATCTGGTGCTAATAACACTCTAAATTTTCCGTTATCACTAATGAAGTTTTCTACAGCGACAACTTTTGCACCATAGGTTCCGTAAGACACATTTGGCCAACCACTAAACACAATTGCTGGCCAACCATCAAACTGAACACGGACTTTAGCACCAACATAAAGTAGCGGCAAATCAATTGGTTTCACAAAAGTCTCAACGGCTAAATCTACTATTGCTGGCATAATACCTACCAAAGCTTCACCTTCTTTAAAAGTTTGACCAATACCTCCTCGTATGGCTTTATTAATGTAACCATCGTAAGGCGCAGTAACAAACTGTAAATTGTTTCGCATTTGATAATTTGAATATTGATTATCTAACTTACTCACTTGCGCTTCAGTATCGAACTGACTAGATTGTGCAGTATACTTATCGCTTTGCGCTTTTGAAATCTTATCCGAATATGCTGCATTCACTCTAGAAATTTCAAATTGAGCATTGAGAATTTCATTCTTGCTTGCTAATAATTTATTCTCTTGAGAAATAAGTTTGGCTTCTGTTTCTTGAAGCTTCAATCGTTTATCTTCAACATCTCTAGTGGCTTTAAATCCTTCTTCTTGCAAGGTTACCGTTCTGTCAAACTGACGTTGTGCAATTTCTTTGTTTGTTTTAGCCGCTTCAAAATCGATACTATCACTTTGTGCTTTTAATTTAGATTGCAGTAATTTATTCTTCGCCTGCTCTAGTTTTAAACCACGCTCGTTTGCCAGCGCACCAATTTGTCTGTTTAAGGCTTTTACTTTTTCTTCATAAGAACCTACAGATTGTGCCTTTGCATCGCGTTGCTGACCTGTACGTGCTACCAAATTAGGATCGAAATACTCACTTTTAATTTCAGAGATTTTCATAATAGTATCTCCTTTAGCCACAAAATCACCTTCGCTTACAAACCATTGCTCAATTCTTCCAGGAATGGGAGATTGAATCGTTTGTGGTCTTTGGTCTGGCCTCAGCGTGGTTACATTACCGTTACCTGTAATGTTTTGCGTCCATGGTAGAAATAGAATAATGAAACCAATAATAGCAAATGCGGCTAAAAACTGATTGAAGTATTTGTAATATCTGCCGTGAAACACACGCTTACCTGA
This sequence comes from Winogradskyella eximia, assembly GCF_003386165.1. Classification (GTDB taxonomy): domain Bacteria; phylum Bacteroidota; class Bacteroidia; order Flavobacteriales; family Flavobacteriaceae; genus Winogradskyella; species Winogradskyella eximia. The sequence continues at coordinate 128,232 of NZ_QRDV01000009.1, forward strand.
TTTAGATTTGGTAATGTCCACAGACTTATGTAATTGATTATGAGATATATTTAACATGATCTGTTTCTTTAGATTATTTCACCTTTTTTAAGTGTAACGACTTGGGTACAACTTGCTGACCAATCGTTATTTCTACTTACAACAACTAATGCCCATGGATTAGATTCATCAGTTAAAAACTTAATGATTCTTTTTACTTCAACAGGTTCAAATTGATCTAGAGGATCTTCTAAAATGAGAACCTTCGGCTTATCAACTATAGCTCTAGCGAGTACAATTTTCTTTGCGATGGTATATGAAATCTGTCTGCCTTCAGGATATAAAACAGTATTTAAGCCTTTAGGACTTTCTTTTATAAATTGATACAATCCAACATTTTCAATTGCCCACATTAATTGATCATCTGAAATTTCAGGATTTCCAAACGTGATGTTTTCTCTTATGGTACCTTCAAATGGTGTTTCGTCTGCTAGAGATAAACCAAGATGCGATCTGTAATGATTGAGGTTAATATTACTAAGCATGAATTTATCTAAATAAACTTTACCTTTTGTAGGCTCTATAACTCCTGCTATTAATCGTAATAAACTCGATTTACCCGCACCACTCTCTCCTTTTACAAGCAGTCTGCTTTTGGGTTTAATTTTTAGGGAAACATGACTAAGAATATCATCCTCTTTATTTGGCACTCTAAAAGAGACATTATCTAATTCAATATCAAAATTATCTTTGAACTCTGGCTTATCTCCATCTTGAATTTCTAACTCTTTATCTACAATCTGACCCATTTTTTCTAGTGACGTCAGCACATCATAAAAAGACTCTAAACCGAGAATAAGTTTCTCTACTGAAGCAATAACCAAAAGGATAATAATTTCTGCGGCTACGAATTGACCAATGTTCATTTCTTGATTGAGAACCAATAAACCACCAATTAATAAAAGACCAGCTGTTACCACAACCTTAAAGCCTATCATTTGAATAAATTGAATAACCAAAATTCTGAAATGGCTTTCTCTCGCGATTAAATAATCGTTTACCAATTCATCATTTTTACTTAAAGCTAAATTCGTTTTTCCAGATAATTTAAAACTCACGACAGCCCTTGCTACTTCTTGGATCCAATGTGCCACTTTATATTTGGATTTTGATTCCATAAGACTCGTATCCATGCCTTTTTTAGCCGTAAACTTAAATACGATAAAAATTAGAATGAGTAACAAAAATCCAAAAGCGATAAAGAATGGGTGGTAAAACGAAAGCAGAATTAAAGCAAAAACAATTTGTAAAATTGCAGCCGGAATATCTACCAAAATCTTAGCTAAACCTTTTTGAATATTCAAGGTATCAAAAAATCGATTTGCTAGTTCTGGCGGATAGTTATCGCGTAATTCATTCATTTTAAATTTAGGAAAACGGTAGGTAAACTCGAACGATGCTCTAGTAAAAATACGTTGCTGAATTGTTTCAATAATACGCATTTGCATCAATTGTAATATCCCTACAAACGCAACACCTATGGTTACAAGAATAACCAAAACAATCCAAGACGTGCTCACTTGAGCTCCTTGAATTAAATTGATAATGGCTTGAATTCCTAAGGGCAATGTTAAGGCCAAAAACCCAGAGAAAATGGCATAATAAATAACTTGCCTAACATCTCTTTTTTCTAGTTTTAAAAGACCTATTAGCCTTTCCCACGGAGACATCACTTCTTTTATATTCATCATACCTTACTTAGTAATAGTGTTAATAGTGAGTTCTTTAAAAAAGTCCGCTGGAGTGACGTCATTATTACAATCTGTAATTGACGTAAAATGCGATTTTAAAAAATGTTGATGCAGTGCTCCTTCAACAATAGTACTTGCTAAACTCGATGGAAATTTATATTCGGGATTAATATTAATAATCATATCACGTAAGCGTTTAATCATTCGCTTATAGACCACAAAATAGCCTTCTTTGTTTTCGCTATCGACTTCTTTAGTTAAGTATGATTTTGAGTACTCATTAATAATAATTCTGTTCAAAACAATCTCGTTAATGTGAGAGAATGTCACATCTTCTTCAATCGTTTTTGTAACAACATCAATTGCTTTAAAGAGTTGTTGCTTAGCATCTGGCATATTAAAAGTAGCAAATACCATTTGGTATTCTATCCAAGCCCAATACCATGATGTTAAGTATAAAAGTAACTTATGTTTGCTTTCAAAATAACGATAGATTGAACTTTCATTAGACCCAATTTTTACACCTAACTTCTTAAAGGTAAAACTGTCAAAACCTATTTCATCTATTAAAAGAATACTATGTTCTATGATTCTCTTACCTAATTTTGAAGTTTCAGGATCTTTAATATAGATTTTATCTGGAACCGAAATTTTTAAACTTGAAAGTAGACTCTTCATAATTGAATTATTTAATTGCAAAGATAATAGTATTACTATTAATTTTAAATAATTAACAAAAATTTATTACTTCAAAATTGAAGCTTAATCCACATGTATTAAAAGTATTATTGAGTACTAGAGGTTAGTAATAGAAGTTTTCTCCTCTTTAAAAACTTCGATATCAGGCAAGCCAACTATAGCTTTGTCTATCCACTCCAAAGCTTTATCCTTATCGTTTTTATGTTTATATATTTGTGCTAATCTATAATAAGCCCATTCTTTAGGCACACCGTCTTTAGAAGAATGATGAGACAAATAGGCTTTTAGACATTTTTCTCCTTTCTCTAATTGAATATTATAATCCGCACACACTTTACCTATCTGATAATGCATGGCATTACGTTGGTGTTTTTGTTGTGCTTCTTCTAAATTCCCAATGGCTTTTTCTGGTTGATCTTGACCTTCGTAGAAGTCCGTTAATTTTTCGTAACACGTTACAGATCCCCCAACTTTAATGGCTAATCTATAATATTTTTCAGCAAGTTCTGGCTCGTCATCATATTCATAGACATAGCCTTTTGCTAAGTAACCATCTACTTTAGAGAGCTCTTCTAATTCTTCAGCATATCTTTTAGCTTTAGAAAAACTTCCACCTACAATACCTGGTAATGACACATATAATTCTACTAGAGCCCAACGAGTTTCAATATGATTTGGATCTAATTGTGCAGCTTTTAAAAAGGCTTCTTTTACATCACCAATAATACCTAAAGCTTCAAATTTACTGATGCTTAATGCTTTCATACCCATAGCTCCACCATACTTATAATGGTAATTGGCATTTTCAGGACGTTTTTGTTTTAATTTTTGATATTGAACAATAGCTTTATCCCATTTTTTTTGGTGACCATAAGCATCACCCAAAAGCTCAATAGCTTTTAAATCGTTGGGACTAGATTCTAAAAATGCACGCATTTCGCTTTGCGCTTTTACAAATTCCTTTTTAGCAATAAATGCTTCTGCATTCTCTATTGAAGTTTGTGAATAACAGAACGACGACAGCATTAAAACAAACAAATATCTAATCATATAATTATTAAATCTTTAGACAAAAATACAATTTAATAACGCTCGGTTTCCTCAACAAATTGTTAACTTCACTCATCCAAATAAGACTTTCACTCAATAAGACTGTTTTTGGAATACATTTTGAATGTATTTTGCTATAAATATAAATCACATGAAACACTATATATCGCTATTTATGCTAATCTGCTTTGCTTCTTTTTCTAACGCTCAAAATGATTTTGAAAATCAATGGAAAGAAGTCACCAAACTAGAAAACGAAGGGCTCACAAAAAGTGCTTCCGATTTAGTTGAAGACATTTACAAAAAAGCCGTTAAAGCAGAAAACCCTGAGCAACGCATTAAGGCTTTACTGCATATCAGTAAATACATGCTTGTACTTGAAGAAGATGCACAACTACACATTGTAAATCGCTTTAAATCTGAAATCGACACTACAAAAAACGTGGTTACCAAACATCTTTTAGAAAATATGTTAGCGACTATGTATTGGCAATATTTTCAACAAAGTCGTTACCAATTTTACAACAGAACTAAAACCTCTGAAAAAGTTAGTGATGATTTTAGAACCTGGGATTTAGAAACCATTTTTAATGAAATCCATACCTATTACCAACGCTCTCTAGAAAATGGTATTTTGTTGCAACAAGAACCGTTGAGCAACTATAGTTTATTATTAAATGAAGCCGAAAACTCTAAAGACTTTCGTCCTACGTTATATGATTTATTAAGTCATAATGCCTTAAGCTTTTACAAAACTGACGAAAGCAGTATCACACAACCTTCGTATAAATTTACTATTGATAATGAAGACTTTATTGCAGACAGCAACGTCTTTATCAATGCAGATTTAAACTCTAAAGACACGTTATCGCTGCAACGTAATGCATTAAAGATTTATCAAAATTTAATAAAGTTCCATCGTCATAAAAAAGCAAACAAAGCATTTGTAGATGTAGATATAGAACGCTTGAATTTTGTAAAACAACATGCTACATTCCAAAATGCAGAAGATTTACTTATTGAAACTTTAAAGTCAGAATCAACAGCATTACAGACCTCTGAGCTATCGGCTTTATATGATTATGAAATTGCTTTAGCGTATCAACGTCAAGGCAATACTTATTACTTTAATCTTGAAGACAGCGCACTCAAGGATAAAAACCGTTGGAAATTAAAAGAAGCTATAGCAATCTGTAATTCTGCAATTGAAATATTCCCAGAAAGCATTGGCGCACAAAAGTGTGCAGTTTTAATTGAGCAAATTCAACAACCAAATTTACATTTACAAGCCGAACAATTTATAGGTATCAATTCACCCTCAAGAACCTTAGTGACGTATAAGAATTTAGAAAAGTTAGATTTCAAAATTTATAAAATCTCTAACAATCAATTAAAACGTTACAATAACATCTATAGGACAGAAGAAAAAGAAGCTTTTTTCAAAAAACTGAATCCTATTGAAACATTTTCGAGTGCATTAAAAACGGAAGATGATTATCAAAATCACAGTACTGAAATTGTAATACCAAATTTAGCCAATGGCTTATATTTAATTAAAGCCAACACAGCTACTAAAGATAATGTTTTTGCTACAACACATATCCAAGTTACAGATTTGGTATTGGTTGAAAGCTATGAAAACAGTCATCATTTATACCAGATTATAGATAGACATAATGGTAAACCAAAAGTAGATGCTACTATAGAATTATCCTATTCAAATAACCGTAACAACAACAGAAAAAGCAAATCATTTACAACAGACCGTTTTGGAAAATTCGAGTTTAAAAAAGACGATAATTACTATAGAGATGTACAAATTAAAGTAACAGCTAAAAATGACACTGGCTATTTTGGCGAATTCTACATCAATAGAACCTACGACAACAGCCCAAATAATGATACACATTATAGAAATTTCTTGTTTACTGACCGTAGTATTTATAGACCAGGACAAACGGTTTACTTTAAAGGTATTGCCACAAAATCTAGAAACGGCAAAACAGAAGTTTCAGCAGATGAAGCTACAAAATTGAGATTGAAAAATGTTAATGGCGAAGTAGTTAGTGAACTCTTATTGCAGACCAATGAATTTGGTTCCGTACATGGTGAATTTATATTACCTAACGATGGTTTAACTGGTAATTTCACTATTGAAATGTTTTCTCATAATTCTACGTATGCTTATATCTCAGTTGAAGAATACAAGCGACCTAAGTTTAAAACCCAATTTCAACCTGTTACTGAAACCTATAAAGTAAACGATAGTATTACCGTAAACGGAACAGCTATAGCTTTTGCTGGTAGTAATATTACAGATGCTAAAGTGGTTTATCGTGTAAAAAGAAATGTGCGTTTTCCGAGCTGGTATTATTGGAGGCGCTCGTATTTTAATGCCGAAGCCCAAGAAATTACGTTTGGCGAAACAAAAACAAATGCTAAAGGTGAATTTGAAGTCACCTTTAAAGCTTTACCAGATGAAAGTGTTTCTAAAGATAATCTTCCTGTTTTTAATTATGAAATCACAGCAGACGTTACTGATATAAATGGCGAAACACGCTCTAGCTCTACCATTTTAAATGTTGGCTATCATGCTATGACGCTCAATATTTCAGCACCTCAGAAAATTAATAAGGGTAAAAACGAGATAGAATTCTCTATATATTCACAAAATCTAAATGGACAATTTACACCTGCAAAAGGGGAATTAAAAATATATAAACTCAACGCACCAAACCGTGTTTTAAGAACAAGACCTTGGCAAGCACCAGACTACCAAACGCTCTCTGAAACAGAATTTATAAACCTATTTCCGCACGACCCTTATGACGACGAAGGTTTATTAACCAATTGGAAAAAAGGAGACGAAGTTTTTAGCACAACATTTGACACTGAAAAGAACAAAACCATAACGCTTAAAAAACTTAAGAAATGGAATTCTGGCCAATACATCATTGTTGCAGAGAGTAAAGATAAATTTGGGCAACCTATAAAAGACCAAATCTTCACATCGCTTTTTAGTGATAAAGACAAGACCATAGCAGATAACCAAATCTATGAAGCACAGTTAGACCAATCGACTTACGATGTTAATTCCATTGCAAAACTAACTTTAGGTTCAGCTGCTAAAAACATCACAGTTACTGTAGAAATTGAAAAGGACAACACAATTATAATGACACAGTTAGTCCAACTCAACAATTCTAAAAAAACAATTAGCATTCCTGTAACAGAAGGTGATTTAGGCGGCTTTACAGTACACACGTCATTTGCCGCTTTTAACGAATATAAATCTCAAAGTTTTAATATCAATGTACCTTATCCAAGTACTGCTTTAGACATTGAAACCACCACTTTTAGAGATAAATTACAACCAGGACAAGATGAAACTTGGAGTTTTAAAATTAAAGGACCAAAAGGTGATAAAGTATCTGCCGAATTACTAGCAAGTATGTATGATGCATCTTTAGATGAATTTAAAGGACACCATTGGAGTTTTAATCCAATAAGCAATCCTAATTATTCTGGAAGAATTTATAAAAACTCAAGACAGAGTTTTGGGCACACCAGCTTTAGGGTTCACAACCAATTCAATACTACAGCATCTTACCCTTACCAGGGTTACGACCAATTAAATTGGTTTGGGTTTTATATTGGACAAAGGTTAACCGTTTACAATAGTTATGAAACAAAAAACAGAAGACTTTCGTCACCGCAAGCTGCTATGATGCTTGAAGATGAAATAGGTGTTGGAATAGAAATGGATAGTGGTTTTGAAGACATGAGTACAAAGTCTAAAAAAGCTTTAGTATTTAATAATAGTGCAGAATCAGCCGGATCTAAAGATACCAGCGAAAAACCTAATAACGAAAAAATAGATTCAAACAACATCCAAATAAGAAAAAACCTAAACGAAACTGCGTTCTTCTTTCCTCAATTACAAACAGATAAAGAAGGCAATGTTAGTTTCAATTTTAAAGCACCAGAAGCATTAACCAAATGGAAACTGCAACTCTTAGCGCATACTAAAACTTTAGAAAGTGGCACTACGCAACTAACAACGGTTACACAAAAAGAGTTGATGGTAATACCTAATACACCACGTTTTTTACGAGAAGGCGATAAAATTAGAATTAGCACTAAGATTGCTAATCTAACAGAAAATGCTTTAGATGGTGTTGCACAATTATTGCTTACAGACCCTATTACTGGTAAATCTATTGATGGTGAATTATCAAATGCTTATAATGATTTAGGCTTTAAAGTAGATGCCAAAGGCAATACACAAGTAACTTGGAATTTAGAGATTCCGGAAGGTATACAAGCAGTACAATATAAAATTATTGCTAAAGCAGGTGCTTTTAGTGATGGTGAGCAAAATGCCTTACCTGTTTTATCTAACAGAATGCTAGTTACAGAAACGATGCCAATGTGGATACGTTCTAATCAAACAAAAACATTCACTTTAGATAAACTGAAGAATACTACCTCAACAACACTGAGTCATCATAAATTAACTTTAGAAATGACATCGAAACCAGCTTGGTATGCTGTACAAGCGCTGCCTTATTTGATGGAATATCCTTATGAGTGTAATGAGCAGACATTTTCACGTTACTATGCCAATGCATTAGCACAACACATTGTACAATCGAATCCTAAAATTGAGGCCGTTTTCAATCAATGGAAATCGACTGACGCATTACTTTCAAATTTAGAAAAGAATCAAGAATTGAAATCATTATTGATTCAAGAAACACCTTGGTTACGTGATGCACAATCTGAAACCGAACAGAAAAAACGCATAGGGTTGTTATTCGACCTAAATAAAATGAATAACGAATTGCAATCTGCCATAAGAAAACTAAAGAACAACCAACACAGTTCTGGAGCTTGGCCTTGGTTTAATGGTGGAAGAGACAATCGTTACATCACGCAACATATTATTGCTGGCTTTGGGCATCTTAAGAAACTAAATATCGCACAGAATAACAGCGAAGAATCTATGATTCAAAATGCATTACGTTATTTAGATACAGAATTTATTCAAGAATATAAAAACATCAGAAAATATAATAAAGATGCCGATTTAAGTAAAGACCACTTATCACAAATGCAACTGCATTATTTATACACACGAAGTTTTTATCCTGAAATTAAGCCTACTAAAGAAGTGCAGACCATTATGGATTATTATCAGACTCAGATTCAGAAATATTGGTTAAAACGTTCATTATATGCTAAAGGATTAATGGCTTTAACCATGCACAGAATGGATGACGAGAAAACTGCTGGTAAAATTATAAAGTCGTTAAAAGAAAACAGTATTACTTCAGATGAATTAGGCATGTATTGGAAAGCAAATACAAATTCTTGGTATTGGTACCAAGCACCAATTGAAACACAAGCCTTAATGGTTGAAGCCTTTTCTGAAGTTGGAACTCGTATACAAAGCGAAGCGAAAAATCTCGAAACGATAGATAACTTGAAAATTTGGTTACTTAAGAACAAGCAAACCAATCAATGGAAAACCACTAAAGCGACGACTGAAGCAGTATATGCCTTACTACTTCAAGGAAGCGATTGGTTGAGCGTTACAGAACAAGTGGACGTTAAAGTTGGTAATGAAACACTCTCACCTTCAACATTAGAAAATGTAAAAGTGGAGGCTGGTACTGGTTACTATAAAACATCTTGGACAGGATCTGAAATTAAACCAGAACAAGCTGATGTTACAATAACTAAAAAAGGAGAAGGTATTGCTTGGGGAGCTTTATACTGGCAATATTTTGAAGATTTAGATAAGATTACCTCAGCTGAAACACCATTGAAACTGAGTAAAAAACTCTTCCTAAAAACCAATACAGATAACGGTGAAGAAATTACAGAAATTACGTCTGACTCAAAACTCAAAGTTGGTGATTTAATTAGAGTGAGAATTGAATTAAGGACTGATCGCAATATGGAATTTGTGCACCTAAAAGATATGCGAGCTTCTGGTTTAGAACCAATAAACGTTTTATCACAATACAAATGGCAAGATGGTTTGGGTTATTATGAAAGTACTAAAGATGCAGCCACAAATTTCTTTATGGATTATTTACCAAAAGGTGTTTATGTATTTGAATACGATTTACGTGTAAATAATGCTGGTGATATGAGTAATGGCATTAGCACCATTCAAAGTATGTACGCTCCAGAATTTAGCAGTCATAGTGAAGGCGTAAGAGTTATAGTAGACTAAAAACTTAATTGATCTTTAAATATATAGGATTGTCTTCTGGAGATTTCAATTTCCTCTCCAGAATTCATTTCTATTTTTAGCTTTCCGTTAAACCATGACACTACTTTTTTAACATGATTAATGTTAATAATCTGCTGTCTATTTGCTCTAAAAAAAACATCCTGAGGAAGCTTTTCTTCAATTTGCGCTAATGATTTATAAATTAAAGGTTTATTAGAATCGAAAAAGACACGTGTGTAATTCCCAACAATTTCAAAAAGTGAAATGTCTTTAATTTTTACCAACCAACAATTTTCTCCGTCTTTTATAAAAATCTGTTTATCTAGACTTAGTCCGTCTTGTTTTTTGTCTGAAGAAGTTCCTGAACTCTCTTTCTCAATAACTTTAGCTATAGAACTTGAAAAACGCTTTTGACTTATAGGCTTCAGTAAATAATCGAAGGCATTATACTCAAAAGATTTGATAGCATATTCATCAAAAGCGGTTGTAAAAATTGTTATTGGCACCTCATCTAATAGTTCTAAAAGCTGAAAACCATCTTTTTCTGGCATGTTAATATCTAAAAAAAGCAAATCTGGATTCGTTTTATTAATTAGCGCAAACCCATCGTCTACGTTTTCGGCCTCACCAATAAGTTCAATCTCTTTATGTGCTTTAAAAAGTTCTTTTAACTCATTACGAGCTAAACGAGAATCTTCAACAATAACAGCTTTTAAGGTTATCATACTAACGGCATTTTAATAGTGGCAACCACTTCGTTTTCTATCTCTTTTAATTTAAATGTAGCCTCTTTTCCATATAGCAATTCAAGACGCTTTTTTATGTTTTGCAATCCTAAATGTGTTGTGTTTTCACTTTTTTGTAGTGTTCCAGAATTTGCGACTTCAATTTGCAATTGATTATCCTTTATTATGGTTAACAATTTTACTTTACCTCCACTCTTTAAATTAGATATACCATGCTTAAGAGCGTTTTCTACCAACATTTGAATAATCATTGGAGGAATTTGCTTGGACAATGAATTTGAGTCAATTTCTGTTTCAAATTGCAAGCGATTTTCAAATTGAATTTTAGAGATTTCTACATAGTTTTCTACCATTTCTAGTTCGTCTTCTAAAGAAATGGAATTCACATCACTCTTTGTTAGTGAATATCTTAAAGTTTCAGATAAATTGGTTAGCATTCCTCTAGCTTTATCCACATCTTCTAACATTAATCCACGAATGTTATTTAGGCTATTAAACATAAAATGTGGATTTATTTGACCTTTTAATGTGTTAAGTTGTGCTTCTTTTAAATTAGCTTCTAGCTGCAATTGTTTTACCTTAATGGTATTAATATGATGCACTAGTTTCAATGTTAAAACAACAAACAACCAAACTACAAAATAGGCTAAAAAATGAGGCACATTAGTTAACTTCTGAAATAAGGTTAAATTAACACTCCTTCCCATATAATACTCTATAGGAATATTTAATATAGGCCAAAGTAAAATATGATAAAGTACTTGAGTAACAATGACTACTCCAATCAATTTATAAACGTCTGCTTTAGTATAATTACCAATATCAAAATAATTTTCGATATAAAATAATATTATAAAAGATAAAACAAATCCTAATAAACCACACAATACACCTTCTACTAAAAGGTAATTAACATAATTAATTGGTGTGTCACCTGAATATGAGATCTTATCTATTGTAAGCATTAATAGTGCAAATACAACCCAGCCAATAAGATTTACAATCCAATACTTATAATTCGTTAATAATTTCAATCGTTATTTATTTGTGTTTAATAATATAATGGCAAGATATTAGATAAATAGCGTTTATTGTAATTGTAATTCATTTTCCATTGTTCTTTCTAACAACGTAATTTCTTTGTCGGTTTTTTTGTATGCTAAATAACCAAAAACACTTACCAAAGCTATATAAGTTAGAATAGCAATAATACCTATAACATTAGACTCAAAATGGGCTGTTGCAGACGGAATTAAGGTTAACACCCAAAAAGCCATAAAATACATTTCATATTTTTTACGATTAGCCATATATACCTTTAATTTTGAGATACTAGAAGCCAAGGAGGTTTGTGTATACGACTTTTGTTTTATTTCTTTTACGGATAAAAATTTATCAATAAAAAAGATTATGGCCAAAGCTCCGGTTAATAACAGCATAACATACAGACCGTTTTCTCTAGACTTAAATGCAAGTACTAATGAAACTGTAACTAAAATAACGGATGATAGCTGAGCCATTTTGGCTCCTGCTAGCAATTTTTCAAATGTCTTTAATTGTTCTTGAAATGTGTCTTGTTTTTTCATGATTAATGTTTTTTGATTGATTGATTGATTGATTGATTGATTGATTGATTGATTGATTGATTGATTTAATTCAATACGACTTCAATGATAAACTCTACGATGGTTTTTACTAAGATGAACATAATACTGTTGTTTTTTGATTGATGATTTCTATTCGTTATTAATTGATAGGATAAATATAAAACAGCTTTACCTTTATAAAATTGAAATTATGACGAGTGGTAAATTGATTATATTAAGCGGAAAGATCAATAACAAATCTGAGTCAAAATGAATATAAAGTGAAGATAATAATCAATGATGTCAATGCCTCAATTCAAAAAACACTCACGGAAAAATTAATACAATTATGAATTCAAACCTCTTTAAAATTCTAAGAAGTACTCTTGGTATTTTTAGTTTAGTCTTTGGGATAAATAAATTCTTGCATTTTTTACCATTATCGGAATTAACTGGAGATGCTGCAGATTACTTTACAGCATTGTCTAACTCTAAAACTATGATACTTGTAGGTATAGTGTTAGTTGTATCTGGTTTGTCTCTAATTCTGAACAAATACGGAGCCTTAATGGCACTCATTTTAATGAGTATATCTGTAAATGCACTTTTGTTTCACATTACATTAGAGCCTAACGGAATAATAAGAACGGCAATACTACTTATTCTTAATATTGCTGTAATGGTTGGTTATAAGGATAAATATAAGGCGTTATTGAGTTAAAAAAAACTACAAACAAGTTACAATCTCGACCTTTTTTGTTTTATTCTTTATTTGGTGGATACTTAGCAAATATCTTTTCTACTAATTTCACAAGCGTAGTTTCACGCTTTTCAGGAGATGCATTATACCTATAAGTACTTTCACTCACAGCTTGCCAAAATAATCTTTCATTTTGTTTTTTATCCACAAACTCAATAACTATTTCTCTCGTGTTTTGATTGGTTCCTATTGGTATTCCAACAGAGACACCACCTCCACCACTTCCTACACCAACACCTACATTTGGGCTGCTTCTATTCATCAATTCTTCACTTTGAATATCGATATAAAAATCAGCGTTATCAGCACGTGTCAGTCCCATTGCAGATAATTTGGCATCCATGGCACTTATTAAACGTAGACTATCAAACTGGCTTAAACCCGTTTTCATATCATCAAAATAATTATAAGTTTTATACTTACTGAAGTCCGTTGATTTTTCGTAATCGTAGTGAACCAGTGTTCCGCACGATGTAAAAACTACTAAAAAAATTAAGGCACTAATTATTCTTTTCATTGTTTAATTATCTTTTTAGTGATAGTCGCATTTCCACTAAATACTTTAAGAAAATAAACTCCTGACTCATATTCAGACAGATTTAATGTGGCATGCATTGCATCAATCGGCTTAATTGCAATACGTTTACCTAATAAATCATAAATATAAACTTGATCTATCTTTCTGCTATGAGATAAGGATAATTCATCTTTAAAAGGATTTGGATATACTTTAAAATTTTCTAAACTATTATCACCTAATGATAACGTTGCGTCTTGTACTGTTATTTCAAAATCTCCTAAAGTTGTGGAATTTGGAGATCGATCCTCTAAATCATCTGACCATACTTGTAAGAAATAGGGTGTGTTTGCAACTATTGAAACATCTTCTAATATATTCTGAGCACACGCTCCTGAAACCTGTGTTAAAGCACTACAACTACCTTCCCAAAGCTGAATTGAAAATCCAGTAGTCACCTCTATGTTAATTACAACACTAGAATCTAGATTTAATAAAAACCATATATCTTGTCTATTGGCATTGTCATTACAAAATGGGTTATAAGTTGATGCTGTAGCATAATCATTATTAGCCGTTACTGTTTCTCCTAAAACTAGACTAGACATTCCATAATAATTAGTACATGTAATATCGTCATTAAATGGTGGAATTTCACAAGCATTATTAACATCATATGTAGAATTACAACCGTCTCCATTATTAGAAACAAAGAAACTATTGAGATATGGTATTGCACTGCAGACAAAATTGATATTACACACAGACAAATTTGGATTATTCTCTATAATGATATTAGGACCACATAAGTCTTCAAAGGTATCTACAAAACCATCTATATCTGCTAACATCTCATTGTCTCGAATTGTAAAACCACAAAGCGGATTTACATCATTTAAAGATGTAAATGATGTCATAGCGTCATTATTCTCAAATTCAAAGCTACCTGTAATACCTAAATTATCCAATCCATTAAAACTCGATAAAGCAGCGTTATCTTTTATAATAAGATCGTCAATATTTGTAAACCCATTGAAACCATTAAAATCAACTAAAAGATCATTATTTGATACTACAATAGTGTAACCAACTCCTTGAATGCCTTGTAATCCATTTAAGCTTACTAACTGAGGATTGTTTACAATCTGTATATCCATAGGATAATCATTAGTGGCATTAATCAATGCGGAAAGATTAGTCAATAATGGATTGTTATTTATAATTAGAAAGAGAAAATTACCAAAATCAGTAAAATTTGTTAGCGAGTTTAAACCATCTACATTAGTAAGTAAAGGGTTATTTTGTAACCACAAACCTCCAACACTTGTAATTCCATTTAATCCATCGAGATTAGTAATATCATCTCCTTCAATTATTAAAGTTGTTTCTGGAGTGGTACAATTGGGATAATTTACAAAGTAGTTATCAATATCTTGTTGACTACTAAAAACCAAACTCACCGAATTATCCGGACATACTGTACACTCAGATATAATATCTGCAATAGAACCACAACCTTCTGCATTATTTGTAGCTTGCACATTAGATGACTGAGCACTAGTTGCCCAATTACAAATAAAGCTATAATTACATACCGCTAAACTTGTATTGCCTGAAATATTCAGTTGATTAGTAAAGTCTTCTGGAAAATTTTCAATCACTGATATATCAGTCAAGCTTGGGTTATCAATAATACTTATTGAATACCAACCTGTTATTTCACCTAAACCGTTTAGACTTGTTAGCATATCGTTACCTTCCACACTAAAATCAGCAACTTTTTCTAAAACAACAAATTCATTCAAACTTGTAATAGCGTCATTATCTTTTATATCAAAGCTTACATAAAGGAATTCTAAATTATGAAGTCCTGTAAAATCTGTTAACGCATCATTATTCTCTATCTCTAAACTATTAAAAATTCTAAACTCCTCTAAACCTTGCAAACTCGTTAATGATGGATTATTTTTAATCCTTACACCATCAATAATAGCAGGTACAAGATTAGCCAAACCATTTATATTTGTTAAGTTATCATTATCTGAAATATCGAGCCAATGAAAAGGGAATGTGAACAAAGTCTCAATACCCATATAGGTTATTGAACTAAGTCCATCTAGATTAGCCAATTGATCATTATTAATGATGTCAATATTTCCGCAAGCTGTTAAACCCTGAAGTGCACTAACATCCGTAAGGGTTGGATTATCTATAATATGCAAGTCCGTTTTATCAGTGCTATTAGATTGTAAATTATCTAATCCATCTAGACTTGTTAGTAAAGGGTTATTCTCAATAGTTATTCTTGTCACATAAGTTAAACTAGATAACGGGCTTAAATCAATAATATCTGGCCCACTAATAATAAAATTATACCCTGTTGTAAAGGATGTACAACTCGGATAATCGGAAGTAAAAGAATCTACCTCAGCTTGTGAGTTTAATTCGATATGTGCATCTGTTGGACACTGAGCGAAAGATAAAACTGGAAGTAAAAGAAATAAGGCAAATTGTAATTTTAATGTCATGTGTTTTTATTTATTAATTTTTAAAGATCACATGCTAATTACGTTTAATCATCCACTTAAATGATCATGTATCCAACCTGCTTGTTTTTATAAAATAGATTTTAAAAGGTTTTTTAAATATAATCAAATCTAATGACTAAATTTTAAAAACTATTCTTCTTCGTCTCGAGGTTCAACGGCCTTAGTTAAAGAGGATGAGATAATACCTGTAGGTATTGCAACAATTCCCAAACCAATCATAAGAATAAAGAATGTAAAGATACGACCACCAACGGTAATTGGGTAAACATCACCATAACCAACTGTTGTTAAAGTAACAATAGACCACCAAAGACTTGAGAAGATGGAAGAAAAATGCTCTGGCTGTGCTTCGTTTTCAAAATAATAAATACCCACTGCCGCAAAATAAATGAGCATAATAGTTATGATCAAAAAAAGGATAATCTGCTCTTTTGCTAGCTTCATAGCATTAACAAAATGCTTAATGGCTTTATTATAACGCACCAACTTAAAGAGACGAAACAAACGGAACATTCTTAGTAAACGTAAGGAACGTAAATCGATGCCGAAAGACAAATAAAATGGAAGAATAGCAAGAAAATCAACAATCCCAAAAAAACTAAAAATAAATTTCGGTTTACTATCAGCCACATAAATACGTGCTAAATATTCAAAAGTAAAAATGACCACACAAAAGGCTTCAATAGCATTTAAAACGACTCTTGTTTGTGGCTTTAAATCTGGTAACGTTTCAATAGAAAACGTAATTACAGAGAAAATAATTAAAAACTGAATAAAATAAGCAAAACGCCTGCTTCGTTTGTTATCGTTAAGTTCTACAAGGTTTTTTAAATATGCTTTCATATTAATGCTTACACCCTAATCATTCAACATCTTCCAAAGTGTATCTTTTAACTCTGTTAGACCTTGTTGTGCTACAGAAGAAATAAACATATAATTAGCGTTAAGATCCTTATCTAGTATTGTTGATATTTCAGACTTTAATTCGTCATCCAACATATCGGATTTTGAGACTACAACAAAACGTTCCTTGTCTAACATTTCAGGGTTGTAACGTCTTAATTCGTCTTCTAATATTTCGTATTGCTCAACAATATCTTTGGCATCAGCAGGAATTAAAAATAGTAGAATTGAATTCCGTTCAATATGTCTTAAAAAGTAATAACCTAAACCTTTACCTTCAGCAGCACCTTCAATTATCCCAGGAATATCTGCCATTACAAACGACTGAAAATCACGATACTCAACAATACCTAAATTTGGTTTTAGCGTTGTAAACTCGTAATCTGCAATCTTTGGTTTCGCAGAAGTTAACACAGAAAGTAAAGTCGATTTTCCTGCATTAGGAAATCCAACTAATCCAACATCTGCCAACACTTTAAGCTCTAAAGTAATATGTCTTTCTTCGAGTGGAATACCTGGTTGTGCATAACGCGGTGTTTGATTTACTGAGTTTTTAAAATGCCAGTTTCCTCGTCCACCCATACCACCTTCGGCAACAATACGTTCTTCTCCTTCTTCTGTAATTTCAAACAGAATAGTATCGGTTTCAGAATCTCTTACAACCGTACCTAAAGGCACTTCAACATACATATCTTCGCCATCAGCACCTGTACTTCTACCAGAACTACCATGCGATCCATGACCAGCTTTTACGTGTTTCTTAAATTTTAAGTGAATAAGTGTCCAAAGATTAGAGTTACCTCGGAGAATTACATGACCTCCTCGACCACCATCACCACCATCTGGCCCACCTTTAGCTATATATTTTTCGCGATGTAAATGGGAAGAGCCTTTACCTCCGTTTCCAGAAGATACATGCATTTTTACGTAGTCAACAAAATTTCCTTCAGTCATATTCATTTCCCAACAAAGTGGGAATCTTATTAATTAAAATCTAAGCTGCAATTGATGAGATTCTTGCTATTGCAAAAATTATAGTTTATCAAGCACAGTACCTAAACGCACTGTAATATCTTCAATACTACCAACACCATCAACACCAAAATATTTATTTTGATCTGCGTAATAGTCTTTTAAAATAGCCGTTTTAGTATAATACTGCTTAATTCGGTTTCTTATAATATTTTCGTCAGAATCATCAGTTCTTCCGCTTGTTTTTCCTCTTTCGAGTAATCGTTCTACCAAGACCTCATCATCTACCTCTAAAGCAACCATGGCATTAATTTGAGAATCTTTATTTTCCATTAATTCATCTAATGCTTTTGCTTGTGCATTAGTTCTCGGAAAACCATCAAAAATAAAACCATTAGCTCCTGCATTTTTCTCCACCTCTTTACTTAACATATCTATAGTTACTTGATCTGGCACTAATTCTCCTTTATCCATAAAAGACTTAGCCAACATTCCTAAAGCAGTTTCGTTTTTAATATTAAACCTAAAAACGTCACCTGTAGAGATGTGTATTAAATCGTATTTCTCTTTTAGAAAATTAGCTTGTGTTCCTTTACCTGCTCCTGGAGGGCCAAATAGTACTATGTTTGTCATATGTTGTGTGGTTTTTAATTGATATACATCTGGTAAATCTCTTCCTAATCCATTATAATCAAGCCCATAACCAACGATGAACTTATTAGGAATTTCCATACCTACGTAATGAAGTTTAAAATCTTTGTTATAAGCTTCAGGTTTATAAAACAAGGTTGCAATAATTAATTGCTTAACATTTTCATTTTTAAAAATGCGGTGAACCTCTTCTAACGTATTCCCTGAATCTATGATATCTTCTAAAATAACAACAGTTCTACCTGTTAAATCTTGAGTTAAACCAATTAAGCGTTGAATATCTTCTGTAGACTTAACCCCTTCATAAGAGGCCAGTTTTATAAAAGTAACTTCGCATGGTTTTGGGTATTTTTTTACAAAATCGCTTACTAGCATAAACGAGCCGTTTAATATGCCAATAAATACAGGCACCTCGTCACCCAAATCTGCAGCAATACCATCTACCATCGTTTGGACAGCAGTATCAATTTCTTTTTCTGAAATGAACGGTTTAAAGTATAAATCGTGAAGCTTAATCACTTTCTTGTTATTTTAGAATTGCAAAGATACATATTTGATTGCTGTTTGAAGGATTTTTGATTTACGAATTTATAAGTATGTCTCATTTTTAGCGTATTTTTGTTGTTGAAAAGCAGAATTTTTAATCTTAAATAAGATTCCCTTTTATATGGGAACAACAAAAATTGATGAACTATTTTTCTTCAAAATTTAAACTCGGAATTCTTGGTGGTGGCCAACTTGGCAAAATGCTTTTATATGATACACGTAAGTTTGACATTTATACTTGTGTCATAGATCCTAGTGCAGATGCACCATCACGCCTGGCTTGCGACGAATTTACCGTTGGCGACATCTTAGATTACCAAACGGTTGTAGACTTTGGAAAGCACGTTGATGTATTAACTTTTGAAATTGAAAACGTTAATGTAGATGCCCTAGAAACTCTTGAAAAACAAGGTGTAAAAGTTTTTCCATCTTCTAAAACTTTGCGAACCATTCAAAATAAAGCCACACAAAAATTATTTTATCGCGATCATGATATTCCGACAGCAGATTTTTCAAGATTTGCATATACCTCTGAAATTGATGAAGCTGTAGATAATGGAGGTTTAAATTACCCTTTTGTATGGAAAAGTGCACGATTTGGTTATGATGGCACAGGTGTAAAAGTCGTTAGAAGTCTTTCTGACTTAACGGATTTACCAAATGTGGAATGTATTACGGAAAAGTTAATTCCGTTTAAAAATGAATTAGCGGTTATTGTTGCCAGAAATGAACAAGGGGATTTAAAAACCTATCCAGTAGTAGAAATGGAGTTTCATCCAGAAGCTAACCAGGTTGAATATGTTATTTGTCCTGCTAGAATTCCAGACACCATTGCTAAAAAAGCAGAACAAGTAGCGCTAAAAACGGCTGCTGCGTTTAAACATGTGGGTTTATTAGCTGTAGAAATGTTTCAGACTGAAAATGATGACATCTTAGTAAACGAAGTCGCACCAAGACCTCATAATTCTGGGCATTATAGTATAGAAGGAAGCTACACCTCACAATTTGAACAACAGATTAGATGTATTTTAGGTTTACCTCTTGGTAATACAGAAAGTAAAGTTGCTGGCGTGATGGTGAATCTTGTTGGTGCCGAAAATCATACCGGAAATGTAGTTTATAAAAACATTGAAAAAATTCTTGCAATGGATGGAGTAATACCACACATTTACGGAAAAAAGCAAACTAGACCTTTCCGTAAAATGGGCCATGTGACCATTGTAAATAAAGATATCTCTGTGGCACGTGAGATTGCAGAACAAGTAAAACAAACAATCGAAGTAATTAGCGAATAAACAATGAGTAAAGTAGCCATAATAATGGGAAGCAAAAGCGATATGCCAGTAATGCAAGACGCTATAGATATATTAAACGGTTTTGATATTGAAATTGAAGTTGACATCGTTTCTGCACATAGAACACCTGAAAAATTATTCGACTTCAGTAAAAACGCTCATAAAAGAGGTATTAAAGTGATTATTGCTGGTGCTGGTGGAGCTGCACATTTACCAGGAATGGTAGCCTCAATGTCTCCATTGCCTATTATTGGAGTGCCTGTAAAAAGCAGTAACTCAATTGATGGATGGGATTCTGTATTATCTATTTTACAAATGCCAGGAGGTGTGCCTGTAGCTACTGTGGCTCTTAATGGTGCGAAAAATGCTGGTATTTTAGCCGCTCAAATTATTGGGTGTTCAGACCAATGTGTTTTAGACAAAATAATGGTCTATAAAGAAGGATTAAAAGCTAAAGTTATCGATTCTGCTAAGGACCTATAAAAAAGCCTCAACTCTCGTTAAGGCTTCTAGCTATTAATCAATCATACTTTAACATCATTTACTATGCAAAATATTACTGCAAAGTTACAAAATATCATACTAAAGGTTATCATAACTAAAAGTTAAAATTCGGATAATCAAATACTTAATAGAAATTTCCAAATCATGACAGTTCTTAATAAATCGTTTAACACACCTTATCATACAGCTCCGTTTTCAAAAATTAAATCAGCAGACTATTTACCTGCATTTAAAAAAGGAATTGAAAACGCTAAAGCTGAAATTGACGCCATTACAGCAAACCTAGAAGATCCAACCTTTGAAAACACTATTGAAGCATTAGATTTTTCGGGAGAAGAACTAGATCGCATATCTAGTATTTTCTTCAACTTAAACTCTGCTGAAACTAATGACGAGATTCAAAAAATAGCACAAGAGGTTTCACCTTTACTTTCAGAATTCAGTAATGACATTACGCTAAATGAAGAATTATTTAAACGTGTAAAGGCTGTTTACGATTCAAAATCTACTTTAGATTTAACCACAGAACAAGAAACACTTCTAGACAAAAAATATAAAGGGTTCTCTAGAAATGGTGCCAATTTACCAGAAGATAAAAAGGAAAAATTAAGAGCCATTGATAAAGAATTAAGTCAGTTGAAATTAAAGTTTGGTGAGCATATATTAGCTGAGACTAATAAGTTTGAAATGTTACTCACCAACGAAGATGACATTTCAGGTTTGCCTGATGGTGCAAAAGAAGCAGCAAAACAATTGGCAGAAAGCAAAAACAAAGACGGTTGGTTAATTACATTAGATTACCCAAGTTACATTCCGTTTATGACTTATGCAGACAACAGAGAATTACGCAAACAACTGTCTATAGCGTTCGGAAGAAAAGGATTTCAAAATGATGAATTAGACAACCAAGACATTGTTCTTAAAATTGCGAAATTACGCTTTGATAGAGCTCAACTCTTAGGCTATAAATCTCATGCGCATTTTGTATTAGAGGAGCGAATGGCACAAACACCAGAAAAAGTGACGTCTTTTTTAAACGAATTATTAGACAAAGCAAAACCTGCTGCAAAAACAGAATTCAAAAAACTTGAAGATTTTGCAAAAGATTTAGATAACATTGACCAATTACAAAAATGGGATTCTGGATATTATTCAGAAAAGTTGAAACAAAAATTATTCGACTTAGATGACGAACAATTGAAACCGTATTTTAAATTAGAAAACGTTATTGATGGAGCGTTTATGGTGGCCAATAAATTATTCGGATTACAATTTGAAGAAATTAATACCATAGATAAATACCACGAAGACGTTTTAACATACAAAGTTACTGACAGTGAAGGTGAATTAGTATCTATATTCTATGCTGACTTTTTTCCAAGAGCAGGTAAAAGAAATGGTGCATGGATGACGTCTTACAAACCTCAAATGATAAAAGAAGGTGTAAACGAAAGACCACACGTTTCTATAGTTTGTAATTTCACTAAACCAACAAAAAGTAAACCTTCATTATTAACGTTTAATGAAGTTACCACCTTGTTTCACGAGTTTGGTCACGCGCTTCATGGTATGTTAGCCAACACAACCTATCCTAGTTTGTCTGGCACAAGTGTTTACTGGGATTTTGTAGAATTACCAAGTCAAGTTTTAGAAAACTGGTGTTACGAAAAAGAAGCTTTAGAGTTATTTGCCACGCATTATGAGACAGGTGAAGTGATTCCTATGGAACTGATTGATAAGATAAAAGCATCCTCTACGTTTCATGAAGGTATGCAAACCTTGCGTCAAATTAGTTTTGGCTTGTTAGATATGTCTTGGCATGGTATTGACCCTTCAGAAATTAAAGATGTAAAAACACATGAAGTTGAAGCCTTTGGAGACACAAGCTTATATCCTGATGTCGCTGAGAATTGCATGAGTACATCATTCTCTCATATTTTTCAAGGTGGTTATTCTTCTGGTTATTACAGTTACAAATGGGCCGAAGTTTTAGATGCAGATGCTTTTGAATACTTTAAAGAAGAAGGCATTTTTAATAAAGAAATTGCTCACAAATTTAAAACCTTTGTACTATCTCAAGGAGGAACAGAAGACCCAATGACTTTATATAAAAAGTTTAGAGGACAAGAACCAAAACCTGAAGCTTTATTACGACGCGCAGGATTAGTGAAGTAATAAGTTTTTAAGATATTATACCTTACTTAAATAAGTAATAATAAAATTTACTAATATTAACTTTTTAAGTCGTTAGATTTCATTTTTTTTTTAACCTAAAATTCATTATCTTAAATTTTAATTTACATTAATGATTTTCGGTTATTATTATAAAATATTTTTTTCTACTAATAAATTAGCTCAAATTCTACTATGCGTTTGTTGTATTTTTTTAGGTACAAGTCATGCTCAGAATGAATCTTCAAATTGGTATTTTGGATCGAATTCAGGATTAACTTTTAACACCTCACCTCCTTCGGCTCTCCAAGATAGTCAAATGAGTACAGGAGAAGGATGCGCTTCAGTTTCTGATTTTGCAGGTGAATTACTTTTTTATACTGACGGAAGAACTATTTGGAATCGCAATCATTCTGTAATGCTTAATGGTACAGATTTATTGGCCGACAATTCTGTTTCTCAAGCTACATTAATTATTTCAAAACCCAATAATCTAAACGTTTATTATGTTTTCACCATGGACAAACCTGTGTTTCTGCATAATAACTTATACTACTCAGAGATTGATATGACCTTAGATAATGGACTAGGTGGTGTAACCGAGGTAAAAAATGTTTTAATTGCATCCGATGTAACAGAAATGCTTACATCACATAAAAGCGACAGTTTTGAGGGGCATTGGGTAGTTGCACATGAAATGTCTAACAACAAATATTTAACATTTAGAATAGACGAATTAGGTATAAACACAGAACCTATAATATCCTCTTCAGGTAGCAGCGCCGGAGGTTTTGGTCAATTAAAAATATCGCCTCAGGGAAATAAAATTGCTGCGACCTTATATAGTGTCACTGACAATATAAATGTTAGTTCTTTTAATGCTAATACTGGCGTAATTTCTAATTCAAAGACACTGGACCTGGGAAATAGGAATTCTTACGGATTAGAATTTTCACCTAATGGCTCTTTACTTTATGTGAGTTCAGGATTTGTAGCTACTCCATATATCGCACAATTTGATTTATCCGCAGGCACCACAAATGCAATACAAGATTCTAAAACAGTTATTCATGGTAATTCACCAAGAGCTACCGGATCTATGCAACTTGGTATTGACGGAAAAATTTATATTTCTGCTATTCAAGATAGCTACCTTGATGTTATAGATAACCCTAATGCATTAGGCATAGATTGTAATTATATTGAAAGTGCAATAAATCTTGGTTCCAATAGAGGCCAATATGGACTGCCTCAATGGGTTGAAAGTATATTCTCTAATGAAATAATTACTGTTGAAACTACCTGCCCAGAAACAGTAGTTAACTTCACATTGAAACACAATAACTTCGATTCGGTAATTTGGGATTTTGGAGACCCATCTTCTGGAGTTAACAATGTATCTTCTGATTTTAACCCTCAACATACATACCCTTCTTCAGGAACATATACTGCTAGTGCAACTATGCAAGCCAATGGAGGTGAATTTCAATATTCCAAAGACATTGTTGTTTTTACAAATCCTGAAACCACAGAGACTGTCCAGCTAATTCAATGTGATGATAATATGGACGGTTATGCCGCTTTCAATCTTACTGAAGCAAATGAAATAATTTCAGAATACAATGGTAGTCTCATTTTCACTTACTATTTAAACGAAGAAGCGGCCAAATATGAAACTTTTGAATCTCAAATTACAGAAATTCTTAACTACACAAATAACAATCCGTTTAATGATATTGTTTATGCTAGGATTGAAAACACTAACGGATGTTACTCTATTGCAGAAATAAACTTAACCTTAAGTTCGAATCAATTTCCGCAAGCCAATATGCTTAATTACACAACTTGTGATGATGATATTAGTGACATCGACCACACTGATGGTATTGCTACTTTCGACTTTAGTGACGCAACTGCTACTATAGAAAATTTGTTCTTAGACCAAGATGTAACTGTTTCTTATTATACAAACGAGCTAGATGCTTCATCTGAAAATGATAATATTTACAATATAAATGAGCATAGCAATAGCCTTTCTCCTTTTATTCAGAATATTTGGGTACGTATTGATGGCACTGATAACAATAATTGTATTGGCTATGGCCATCTTATAACATTAACCGTAATACCTTCAAATATTGACGAGACTGACATATTAGATGAATATGTAATTTGTTACGATACAGATGAAAACATCATCAATACAGATTTAACCATTCATACAGAAATTAGTGCAGATAATTATAAATTCCAATGGTATAATGGTTCTATGGATGATGTTGTTAATAATTCAAGCTCTACAATTCTAGTCGGAGCAGAAAATAATTATTACACACCAATGCACCATGGTTTCTATACTGTACAGATAACAGATATTAATACAGGTTGTAATTTTTGGGACTCAACACATGTCATAGCATCCTACCCTCCTGAGAATATTAACATAGAGCAAACTTCACCTTTTTTCTCAACCAAAAACTCAGTAATTGTAAATGCTATTGGCAGTGGAAACTATTTATACAAATTAGATTCAGGAGAATGGCAATCAAGCAATATATTCTCTAATATACCTCCAGGAGAACATATAATCAGTGTTAAAGATGTTTTCGGTTGTGATGTTATTGAAAAATCATTTTCGTTAGTCGGCTTCCCAGTCTTTTTCACACCAAATGACGATGGTATTAATGATTTTTGGATGGTTAATTCTAGTGAGAATTTAGTAATCAAAAAGATTTTAATTTTTAATAGATATGGTAAATTAATTACAGAATTAAAAGGTACTAACAGTTGGGATGGTACATATAATGGAAACCTCCTTCCAACCAACGATTATTGGTTCAGTATGACATATTTTAATACTGAAGATTTTATTGAAAAGAAGTTCCTTGGTCATTTCACTCTGAAACGTTAATAATAGTACTATAATCCAATTAATTTATAAAGCTGAATTCTTGTTTTGAAAGAATCTCTATATTATTATATTTAAAATACGTAGATGCTTTTGAATACTTTAAAGAAGAAGGCATTTTTAATAAAGAAATTGCTCACAAATTTAAAACCTTTGTACTATCACAAGGAGGCACAGAAGACCCAATGACTTTATATAAAAAGTTTAGAGGACAAGAACCAAAACCTGAAGCTTTATTACGACGTGCAGGATTAGTGAAGTAATACTAATATTTCAGCAATTTAATTGTTCGTGTAAATTGACCATCATTAATTTTAACCAAGTAAACACCTTTTGTTTGTAATTGGAAATTATGAGTTAATAATCCCGAGACGTTAAATTTAGTATCAACCACTTGTTTACCTAGAATATCGTAAACTGTAACCGTATAATTGCCTTGAGAATTAAAGGTGATTATACCGTTACCAACATAAATGTCTTTTGTTTTATTAAAAGAATCAACAGAAAGTGTTGTTGAACCAAAACCATAATCGCTACCTTTTAAATCGGCAGACTGTCTAGATTGGTCTGCAACTGTAATTAAAAAGTACCAATCATTAACTGCAGTTCCACTAGGAATTGTAACTATATTAAGCGATGGCTCTTCTAAATAAGAACGCGTTGCAGGATTAAATGTAGCCACATAATATCCCAAACTAACATCATAAGTCAAGGGAATCAAAGTGCTACTATTTGTAAAATCATCATGATAATCCCAAGTTAGAGGGTCTGAATCTGTATCTAAACCAGTATATAAAAATAAATTAGGATCACTCATTGGGTCAAAAATAGAGTAATCACCAGATGCACCATAGGTTAAAGTTAATGTGCCAGAATTAATATCTGATGGATTAGGAGTTAGTGCTATTTGAGCACTGCAAAAACTTGTGAATAGCAAAAAAATGTAGAGTAATTTTGTTGTCATATTAATTGATTTGAAATCTAAAATAGTTAAAATTAATCAATTTAAACTTTCAGTAATTACTGAAAGTTTAAAAATTATTATATATTTGCAATATGGATTACAAAGAAGCAAAAGAAAAATTTATTAGTACTTGGGGAAGTTTAGGTTCACTTTGGGGCATAAACAAAGCCATGGCACAAATACAAGCGCTTCTTTTTATTTCAACCAAACCATTGTCTATGGAAGACATCATGGAAGAACTTAAAATTTCTCGTGGTAATACAAGCATGAATTTAAGACAGCTTATGGATTGGGGAATTGTAACTAAAGTTCTGGTGTCTGGTGAACGAAAAGAATTCTTTACCACAGAAAAAGACGTACAAGAATTAGCACGAATAGTTGCAAAAGAACGAAGTAGAAGAGAAATAAGACCTGTTATAAAAGTTTTAGAAGACGTCTCTTCTATTAAAGATGATGGCACCGAAAAAACAAAGGAATTGATTAAACAAACTAAAGCATTAAACCAACTAACTCAAGATTTAGATACCTTAATGAATAAAATGGTGAATCAAAAACAAAATTGGTTAACTAAGTCAGTTTTAAAACTGATGAAATAGTTAATCTATTTTTTTAAAACAAACTTTCAATTTTTTCTGAAAGTTTAAAATTAACAAAAACATGAAGAATCTATATAAAATAAATAATTGGTGCGTCCTTATAACAATACTACTCTACTTCACTTTTTGGGGAGGAATTATTGCTCAACCCATATTAGGGCTAATACAAATAGTAATGAGCATATATATTTTAATCCATTTTAAAGAGCTTAGCAAATTAATTAAGATCCTATTTACAATCTACATTCTCACAACAATAGCTAGTATAATACTATTTAGAACGATAGCGCAAAACACCAATGGCGAATTAGAATTAATGTTTATATGGATATTCCATACGCTACTTCTGGCCATATTTCATTTATACATCACATACAAAATCAAACAATCATGAAAACACTACAAAATCAAACTTTACTGTATGATAAAGATTGTCCTTTATGTAATGTCTATACAAGTGGTTTTATAAAAGCCAAAATGTTAGATGATAATGGCAGAAAAGCCTATTGTGATTTAACCAACGAAGAGCAAAACTTTATAGACCTCAAAAGAGCTTCAAATGAGATTGCACTATTTGATAATAAAAACAAAACCGTTATTTATGGTATTGATAGTTTACTAAAAGTCATCGGTAATTCAATGCCATGGGTAGAAAAAATAGGAAATTTAAAACTTATTAAATTCGGATTAAAAAAGTTGTATTCTTTTATATCTTATAATAGAAAAGTCATAATTCCGAGTAAAGAAGACCAAACGCAAACATTACAATGCGTACCAGATTTCAACTACAAATACAGATACACTTATATTCTATTTGCATCTCTAGTCACCAGTATTGTATTATTCAAATTTGGTAAATTATTAAATGTTATTCATGAATCAACCTTCTTAAGAGAATGTTTAATGGCTTTAGGACAGATTGGATTTCAAGGCTTATTTATTTCAAAATTAAAAATTGAAAAACAGCTCAACTACTATGGTAACCTTATGACGGTTTCATTAATGGGAAGCTTAATATTAATTCCTGTCATAATTCTAAACTCAATAATTGAAATACCAGAACTAGCACTACTCTTTTGGTTCGGACTCACAGCAACGATTCTGTTATTTGAACATATAAGACGGATTAAGCTGTTAGAATTACCAACGGTATTATCAGCAACTTGGATATTGTATCGACTACTCGTTTTACTTCTAATTTTATTTTTATAATATGAAAACTATCATCATAGCAGGTGGCACCGGATTTTTAGGACAAGTATTAGAATCATACTTGTCTAAGAAAGGTTACGATGTAAAAATCTTAACTCGAAAAACCACAAAACCAAACCACGTATATTGGAATGCTAAAGACTTAGACCAATGGACCAAAACACTTGAAGGAGCAAACACACTAATAAATCTTACAGGCAAATCAGTAGATTGTAGATATACAGAAGCGAATAAAAAACTTATCCACGATTCTCGTATAGATTCTACCAACATATTAGGTAAGGCTATAAACCAATGCGAAAATCCACCAAAAGCTTGGCTCAACATGTCTACATCTACAATTTATGACAACTCTTATCACAAACAAATGACTGAAGAAAATGGAGATATTGGTAATGATTTTTCCATGAATATTGCAACATCTTGGGAAGCAGCATTTAATAGTATTGAAACACCAAGCACAAGAAAAGTAATATTAAGAACATCAATTGTATTAGGAAAAAATGGAGGTGCACTAATTCCTTTAAAACGACTTACAAAATTTGGTTTAGGAGGCAAGCAATGGCATGGTAAACAAAAAGTAAGTTGGATTCATGAAAATGATTTTGCTAGAGCAATCAATTTTTTAATTGAAAAACAGCTTGAAGGCGCTTATAATATTGTGTCACCAAAACCAACCACAAATGCCTATTTAATGAAAACGATACGTAAAGTTTTAAAAGTACCTTTTGGATTACCGCAACCTAAATGGCTTATAAAGTTTGGTGCCAAACTAATTGGTACTGAACCAGAATTAGTCTTAAAAAGTAGAAATGTTATTCCTGCGAAACTAACAGCCAAAGGTTTCTTATTTACACATTCAGATATTGAAATTGCATTACAAGACCTATTAAAACCCTAATCAATGACATTTTTAAAAGCTTACTGGAAAAACCTAATTCTCATTAATTACGAGATTAACCCTAATATTTTAACGCCATTTTTACCAAAAGGAACAGCGTTAGATAGTTTTAATGGTAAATACTTCATTAGTATAGTTGGTTTTATGTTTAAAGACACAAAAGTTTTAGGAGTTAAACTTCCGTTTCATATTAATTTTGAAGAAGTCAATCTAAGATTTTATGTTAAACACAATGGTAAAAGAGGCGTTGTTTTCATAAAAGAAATTGTCCCAAAACCGTTAATCACATTCGTCGCAAATTCAATTTACCATGAGCATTATCAAACTAATAAAATGACTCATAGATGGGAAGAAAATGACAACCATAATGAATTTGAATATCAATGGAAACTTAATGACCAATGGCAATCTATTTCTGTCAAAACAGAAAAAACATTGTCAGATATTAAAGATAATTCCGAAGAACAGTTTATTACAGAACATTACTTTGGCTATACCAAACACAAAAATAAAACTTACGAATACGAAGTGACGCACCCAACATGGCAGAACTTAAAAGTTACAAGTTTTAAGGTTAATTTAAATTTTGAAGCTAATTATGGGCAATACTTTAAAATACTTCAACCTTTAAAACCAACATCTGTTATTTTAGCGACAGGCTCAAAAATTACAGTAAAAAATAAACGGACTATACATAAGTGACTGATACAAAACACGATACTAAAACGAAATTAATTTCTCGTTTTTTTAACCTATTTTTGACACAGCAATGCAAATGAACAATGCCTAATCACCAAATAGACCCAAATAATTGGGTGAAACTATATTCAGATTATCTCTTCAATTATACAATTACACGTGTAAATGATAGAGAAATCGCTCAAGATTTAATTTCTGAAACCTTTTTAGCTGGATTAAAATCTATGGCTAATTTTAAAGGTGAAGCAAGCGAGCGCACATGGCTTATTTCAATTTTAAAGCGAAAAATTATTGATCATTATCGAAAAATAAATTCTAACAAAGGTAAAGCTGAAGTTAGAATGGGCTATCTTAATAGTGAAGACGCTGAAGGTGATTGGTTAGAAGAACGCGTTGCAGACCCCTTTGATAAAACAGCTGAAGACACTTTAGAGAATTCTGAATTGGGTGACGCAATTTACGACTGCATAGACAAATTGCCCGAAAAACAAGCTGATGTTTTTAAAATGAAGACCATTTTAGGCTACGATACCGAAACTATTTGTAATGAATTAGAAATTACTGCGTCTAACCTTTGGGTAATTATCCATAGAGCCAGAACTGCACTTGCGGATTGCATGGAAGAAAATTGGTTTTAAATATTAAAAAATCCTTTCCTTTTTGAAAGGTTTAAATACAAATGAAAAAAAGTTTTTTATTTATTAACTGTGATGAAGCAAAACATATTTGTGATAAAGTACAATATGGAGAAGCTTCTTCTTGGGAACGTTTTAAATTAAACATTCGTTTGGCGTATTGCCATATCACAAAAAGCTATTCTACAAAAAATAGCAAACTCACAGAAAGTATAGAGAAAGCGGAGGTAAAATGCTTAAAAGCTGAAGAACGCAATAAAATTGAAAATCAATTTAAAGCAGAATTAGCTAAGCAACAGCAAAATCACTAGCCAAATAATAGGTAAACTCTCTACCCAAAACGCACTATAATATTTTGATTGATTTTTATTAGAAAACATTAATAACACAAATGTTAGTAATGCAATTATTACTGTAGACAATAGTGTTTCTTGTTTTAACACATCTTTAAAATAATCTAATAGTACAAATAGCAATAAAAGCAATACACCAATAATTTTAGTTTTTTTTATGCCTATTTTTTGAGGAATGGTTGCTAATTTCAAACTATCATAATTCAAATCTCTTATTTCAAAAGGCAACATTAAAACGAGCACATAACAGAACCGTTGCAAACCCAAAATAATCACATCTGCATCTATAGAAACAGCCTCGTTTACTACTGGTAAGTAAACTGAAGTAAATGCCCAAACTAATGCAATTACATAGACTTTTAAACCACCTATTTGTCGTAAATTTTTATGATCATCAAATAAATAACGTTTGGGAAGCATAACAGGAATAGCATAAAAGAAAGTTACAACTCCAAGAATACCAATCAGTATTAAAGTATTCAATTCAAGATAGAACATCAGAAAACACATGGCTAAAAAAGCCATAAATGAAAACACCTGAATAACTTTAAGCCAACCAGCCAAGCTACGATGATGAAATTTAGCTACTCCAAAATATTTCACAAAATTATAGCCTGTTATCGTTGAGAAAAACACAAAATAAAGTAGGTATTTATCTAACTTCAAATCCAATTCAATTAGCGTAACCAAAGTTAATGCTGAAGCTGCTAATGCAACATGAATGCTGCTATTTAAGTAGAAATTTAAAATGCGTTTTAATACTTGCATAAAGCAAAAGTAAGAATTGAACTCATCTAAACATTTTTCAATTCAAAAAAAATAGAGATTTAAAAGATCTTTTATCATTTGTAGTTTCTAACGTCCTGTATTTATATAAAAAACATCGCTTTAGTTAGAAAATATAAATTCAATCTAAAACGCATAAATTTTAGACAAATCCATTGTGTTGATAACCTCAACTTTCGGTTAAAAACTTTAAGGTATAAAAACTAAAAAATTAGGCTAAATCCGTACTTTTGCAAGACTAAATAAACTATTATTTTAATGGATACTACCTCATTTGCACTCAGACATATTGGCCCAAATTCTAACGAACAAAAAGCCATGTTAGACACTATAGGTGTTAACAGTATAGAACAACTAGTTTCAGAAACCATACCAGCAGGTATTCGTCTTGAAAAAGATTTAGACCTTGATGCTGCCATGAGCGAACAAGAATACTTAAGCCATATATATAACTTATCGCAACTTAATAAAGTCTATAAAACATATATTGGTTTAGGTTATTACCCTACTAATTTACCTGCAGTAATTCAGCGTAACGTTTTAGAAAATCCAGGTTGGTACACAGCCTATACTCCATACCAAGCAGAAATTGCACAAGGAAGATTAGAAGCCTTGTTAAATTTCCAAACTATGATTATTGATTTAACAGGTATGGAAATTGCAAATGCATCACTTTTGGATGAAAGTACAGCAGCTGCTGAAGCGATGTCTTTATTATTTGCTGTTAGAGATCGCGCTCAAAAGAAAGCTAACGTCAATAAGTTTTTTGTTTCAGATTTAGTATTACCTCAAACTATAGATTTATTAGAAACAAGAGCAAATCCTATTGGCATTGAATTAGTGATAGGAAACGAAGCGGAATACAATCTTTCTAGCGAATACTTTGGTGCGCTATTACAATATCCAGGAAAAAACGGACAGATCACAGATATCCAGTCTTTTATAGAAAAAGGAAATGCAGAAAATATTAAAGTCGCTGTTGCTGCTGATATTTTAAGCTTAGTTAAACTTGAAGCTCCAGGGAAATTTGGTGCTGATGTTGTTGTGGGTACAACGCAACGTTTCGGAATCCCAATGGGTTACGGAGGTCCTCATGCAGCTTATTTTGCAACTAAAGAGGTCTACAAACGTGATATTCCAGGTAGAATTATTGGAGTTACAAAAGACGCTAATGGTAACAGAGCCTTACGTATGGCGTTACAAACACGCGAGCAACATATTAAACGCGATAGGGCAACTTCTAACATCTGTACAGCCCAAGTTCTTTTAGCTGTTATGGCAGGAATGTATGCCGTTTATCATGGTCCAAAAGGATTAACGTTTATTGCAGACAAGGTTAAAAACTCAACTTCTACTCTAGCCAACGCTTTAGAAAAATTAGGATTAGACCAAGTGAATGCGCATTATTTTGACACGCTTCAAATAAAAGCTGATGCTGTTAAAGTAAAATATGAAGCCGAAAAGAATGAAGTTAACTTTCATTACCCAGATACTAATACAGTAACTATTTCTATAAATGAAACAACAACAGTTTCAGACTTAAATGAAATTATTTCAATTTTTGAAAGTGTAACAAAAAACACTACGGATAAAATTGAATCTATTTCACACACAAAAACAATTCCAGATCACTTAAAGCGTCAATCAGAATTTTTAACTTTTGATGTATTTAACACTTATCATTCAGAAACAGAATTAATGAGATACATTAAGCGTTTAGAGCGAAAAGATTTAGCTTTAAACCATTCTATGATTTCACTTGGTTCTTGTACCATGAAATTAAATGCAGCCTCAGAAATGTTACCATTAAGCTGGAGCAGTTGGGGAAATATGCACCCATTTGTACCAACAGATCAAGCGACGGGTTACAAATTAATGTTAAACGCTTTAGAGAATCAACTCTCTGAAATTACTGGTTTTGCAGCAACTTCATTACAACCAAATTCTGGTGCTCAAGGTGAGTTTGCTGGCTTAATGGTTATAAAAGCTTATCATGAATCTCGTGGAGACCATCATAGAAATATTTGTTTAATTCCATCATCTGCACATGGTACAAATCCTGCTAGTGCTGTTATGGCTGGTATGAAAGTCGTAGTGACTAAAGCCACTGAAAATGGAAATATTGACGTTGAAGACTTAAGAGAAAAAGCAGAGCTACATAAAGATAATCTCTCTGCTATTATGGTGACTTACCCTTCTACTCACGGTGTTTACGAATCTGCAATAAAAGAAATTACGCAGATTATTCACGCCAATGGAGGACAAGTTTATATGGATGGTGCCAATATGAATGCTCAGGTTGGTTTAACCAATCCAGGAAATATTGGTGCAGATGTATGCCACTTAAACTTACACAAAACTTTTGCTATTCCTCATGGAGGAGGCGGACCAGGTGTAGGACCAATCTGTGTTGCTAAACAATTAGTCCCTTTCTTACCAGGAAACCCAATTATTAAAACAGGAGGTCATCAAGCAATTACAGCTATTTCTGGAGCACCATTTGGGTCTTCATTAGTCTGTCTTATTTCTTATGGTTACATTAAAATGTTAGGTTACCGAGGTTTGAAAAAAGCAACCGAAATTGCCATATTAAATGCCAACTATATTAAAAAACGCTTAGAAGGATCTTATCCTACCTTATATTCTGGTGAAAACGGAAGAGCTGCTCACGAAATGATTATTGATTGTAGAGATTTTAAAGCTAATGGTATTGAAGTTACAGATATTGCTAAACGTTTAATGGATTATGGTTTCCATGCACCAACAGTTTCTTTTCCGGTTGCAGGCACAATGATGATTGAACCTACAGAAAGTGAAAGTAAAGCAGAAATGGATCGTTTTTGTGATGCTATGATTTCAATCCGAAAGGAAATTGATGCCGTGGATAAAGACACCCCAAACAACATGCTTAAAAATGCACCACATACTTTAGATATGTTAACCTCAGATGAATGGTTATTACCATACTCTAGAGAGGCAGCAGCATTTCCTATAGACTTCGTTAGAGACAATAAATTTTGGCCTAGCGTAAGACGTGTTGATGATGCGTATGGTGATAGAAATTTAATTTGTAGCTGTGCACCAATAGAAAGCTATATGGATGCCTAAATACAACATAATAAAAAGCACACAGATTGTGTGCTTTTTTGTGTTTTTCAAATTATAAATACCAATTATTGAGAATTCACTAAAAATTGACGTATTAAAACTTTAAATAAAAGAAAATTCTAGAATATTAACTAGCTTCGTAATATTGAAAATTTGATAACTATGGCGATTAGAATAACAGGAACAGGAAGTTATATACCTAGCATTATTGAAAAAAATGAAGATTTTTACAATCATAAATTTTTAAATGCTGATGGTTCTACAATAAATAGTTCAAATGAAATTATTGTAAAAAAGTTTAAAGCTATAACTGGCATTCAAGAAAGGCGTTATGTTAAAGATAATCAGATAAATAGCGATATCGCTTTCATTGCTGCATCAAAAGCAATTGAAGATGCTAAGATTGATAAAGAAAGTTTAGACTATATTATTGTGGCTCATAATTATGGAGACATAAAACACAATACGGAACAAAGTGATACAGTACCTAGTATTGCTTCTAGAGTTAAGCATTTACTAAAAATTAAAAATCCAAAATGTGTTGGTTACGACTTGCTTTTTGGATGTCCTGGTTGGATTGAAGGGGTTATACAAGCCAAAGCATTTATTGCTTCTGGTATTGCCAAACGTTGCTTAGTAATTGGCTCTGAAACACTTTCTAGAGTTATAGATAAGTACGATAGGGACTCTATGATTTATAGTGATGGAGCTGGTGCTGTAATTGTTGAAAAAAGTGATGAGGAAGGTGGAATTTTAGCTCATGAAACAGCCACTTACGCGCTAGATGAAGCTCATTTTATATTTTTTGGAGAAACCAACAATCATGAGACTACAGACAAACGTCGTTATATTAAAATGTATGGACGTAAGATTTATGAATTTGCACTTTCTAATGTACCAAAAGCTTTAAAATCTTGTTTAGAAAAAAGTGGTAAATCGATTACTGATGTTAAAAAAATATTGATCCATCAGGCAAATGAAAAAATGGACGAGGCCATAGTACAAAGGTTTTATAAACTTTATGATATGCAAATGCCAGAAGGCATAATGCCAATGTCTATAAATCTTTTAGGGAACTCTAGTGTTGCGACTGTACCAACTTTATTAGATCTCATTTTGAAAGGAGAACTTGAAGGGCAACAAATTAATAAAGGAGACATTATTATGTTTGCAAGTGTAGGTGCTGGTATGAATATTAATACTATTATCTATCAGTATTAATTTAATCCTGATTTCCGCAACCATAGATGTACGAAAAAACATATCCAAATAAACGATTTAAACTTACACTTCAGTTTTTACAGAAACACGTTAATACTACAGAATCTATATTAGATTTAGGTGTAAAAAATCCATTTTCGGAAATTATGATTTCTGAAGGCTATTCTGTTGAGAATACTACTGGTGAAGATTTGGATGAAGATACTTCTGCTATTAATAATTCTGGAGCTGACGTTGTTACTGCTTTAGAAATTTTTGAACATCTATTATCTCCATACGAAGTTTTAAAGTCTATAAAAACGAATAAATTAGTGATTAGTGTGCCTTTAAAATTATGGTTTGCTTCAGCTTACAGAAGTAAAACGGATATGCGAGACAGACATTACCATGAATTTGAAGATTGGCAACTCGATTGGCTTTTAGAGAAAACAGGTTGGATAATTAAGGATAGATATAAATGGACCAATCCTGTAAATAAACTTGGCTTAAGACCAATTTTAAGACGTTTTACACCTAGATACTATATTGTTTACGCAGAAAGAGTTTAACTTTGAAAAAACAGCTTTCAATTTTGAATTTTCACATTATCATTCCTGCACACAACGAAGAAGATTACATTGGTAAAACTTTAGAATCTTTAGCTCAGCAAACCCTATTGCCAAAAGCAGTTGTTATCGTTAATGATAATTCTACAGATAGTACTCAAAATATTGCTGAGAACTACGCCTCAAAACATGAATGGATTTCTGTAATAAATTCAGCATCGTCAGATAAACACTTGCCAGGTTCTAAAATTATTAAAGCATTTAATAAAGGACTTCATTCGTTGAATAACGATTTTGACATTATCTGTAAATTTGATGCAGACCTTATTTTTCCGGTTAATTATCTTGAAAAAATTTCGAATCATTTTAAGTCTAATCCAAAATTAGGTATGGCTTCAGGATTTTGCTATATCGAAAAAGACAACACATGGATTCTAGAAAACCTAACCAATAAAGATCATATTAGAGGTGCTCTAAAAGCGTATAGAAAAGATTGTTTTAATCAAATAGGACAATTAAAATCGTCTATGGGTTGGGATACCGTTGATGAATTACTTGCGAAATATAACGGATGGGAAATTTTAACCGATGAATCACTTCATGTAAAACATCTCAAACCAACCGGACAATCATACAATAAAGCTTCTAAATACCTGCAAGGTGAAGCGATGTACAAAATGCGTTATGGTTTTTGGATTACGCTAATTTCAGCTTTAAAATTAGCTTACAAAAAAAGAAGTTTTCAGATGTTTAGAGATTATATGTCTGGGTATTTTAAAGCTAAATCCAATAACGTAGAATTTTTAGTTTCTGAAGAGGAAGGAAAATTTATACGTGATTTGCGCTGGAAAGGCATTAAGACAAAATTCAGCAATTGAGAGATACTGAAATTAATTCAGCATGACAAAATCGTTGACTTCGTCAAAAACTCCAGCTTTTATAGCTACTGGAAGCTTCAATTTTATCCTCAAGACTATCTTCTAGTTCCGGGAAGAAATCAATTCCTGTTAATGCTTCAACCTTATCTACTGATACCACAAATTTATACAACGGTAAGTTTGAATCCTCATGGTCCATTAAAAAGGCTAAAACCTTAATTCTACCATTCGTATTATCTAAAATAACTTTGTAAAATTTATTAGGTACAGAAACATCATCTGTACCAATTGTTTTCATATTTCCTGATAAAACGCCACCTGTCACAACAAAAATACCGTCATTTTTTTTCGCCCAATACCTCACCTTCTGTTCTAATCGGTTCCAAACACCTGCATTAAACTTATGCTCTTGTGGACTAATATTACTTGTTAGAAAAGTTTCATCGTGTGCGGTTTTTGTAAACCTTCGGTCACCAGCAGGACACAAATGCCCTTTATCGTAACCCGATTTCTTATAATTTCTCCAATGTGCAGCTCCTGTTTTTACAGCATCATCAATTTCAAAATATGGTCTTT
This sequence comes from Winogradskyella eximia, assembly GCF_003386165.1. Lineage (GTDB taxonomy): Bacteria > Bacteroidota > Bacteroidia > Flavobacteriales > Flavobacteriaceae > Winogradskyella > Winogradskyella eximia. Next base: position 166,538 of record NZ_QRDV01000009.1, read on the forward strand.
TGTGGTTTGTAGAACTTATATGCGATGCTTTTAACTCATACGCTACCCATTCTGCTTGTTCGTGAGGCTCACTATAAGACAAGGAATAATTTTGATGATGAACTATTTGATTTGTAGTACTCGTCGGTAGAAAGTACTCATTAGTACCTTCTTTTACGGTTTGCCCTACGTTTACAACTTCAGCTTTTTGTTCGGCATTTAGATAATAGTCATAACTGTAAATAGCTATGGCGATGATGATAGCTATAATGGTGAATATTGGTTTTCTTTTCAAATCAAAAAATTAATCAATTACAAATCCCAATGGCTGACCAGTCGCTCCATTAGGAAAACTAATACCTAACAACGCAGACATTGTTGGCGCAATATCAGGAATCACTGTTTTATCTAATGTTTCTCCATGCTTAATTCCCTTACCAAAAAATAATAATGGCACATGCGTATCATAATTTAATGCACTACCATGTGTAGAACCTGTTCTACCGTATGAAATAAAAGCGGTGTCATTTACCAAAATAACATCACCAGATCGTTTTTGATTAAATCCGTTTTGCAATAATTCCTCAACTCCATTAGAAAAACCTGACGTACTCATAGTCGTCGCCGTGTACACTTTAGATACATTAGGATAAGTTAGTTGCTCCATTGCTATAGCATTCTGAACATCAATAAGATTTAAGCCTAAAGACTTTACTTTGGCTCTGTCTAAAAATATTTGATTGTTACTAATATTTTCAACAATATCCTTAGTTCCGTAAGTTGAATTTAAAAACGCATTAAACTTTTGTTTTCTTTCTTTATTATCTACATAACCAGCTGGCACATTAACAGATTGCAAATAAGCAGGAACATCTACAGCACCATGATCGGCTGTTAAAAACACTGTGTATTCTCCTTTACCTACAGTAGCATCCAAATAATTAAAAAAACGTTCTAAATCTCTATCTAAACGAATGTAAGTATCTTCAATTTCTTTGGAATTAACACCAAAGTTATGACCAACATAATCGGTAGCAGAAAAACTAACAGCCAACACATCCGTTATATCATCAGCACCCAAATTTTCTCCTTTAATTGCAGCCATTGCAAAATCTGTAGTTAGACTATTACCATAAGGTGTCGCTTTTAAAATATCGAACCCTCTGTTATCCTTGCTTAAAGCTTTTAAATCATAAGGAAACGTCGCTTTTTCTTTTCCTTTAAATCCACCTTCAAAATTATTTTCATCAGTACCACTTTCGATATAAGTTGAAATATCATAAAGCGTATTCCACACTTTTAAATACGATTCTGCACTTTCCGAAGTATTAAAATCACTAACCCACTGTGGTAATTGATTCATATAAAAAGAACTTGAAATCCAAGAACCTTCATCCCTTCCATGAAACCAATACGCTGCGTTTGCAGTGTGACCAGCTGGTAAAATAGCACCTCTATCTTTTAAAGAAACACCTATTGTTTTTCCTCGCATTTGAGTAAACAACCTGTTCTCATCTCCAAACGTAGTGGTTTGCATTCTGCGTGGTGACATTAAACCCGCTTTATCTTCTGTACCAATAGGTTTTACATTATCATCTTGAGCACAATACACCATTTCCTTAATCTCCTTATCATAGAAATTATTACCTACAATGCCATGATATTTTGGAGTTGTACCAGTATAAACCGACGCATGACCAGGACCAGTATAAGTTGGCACATAGTTGAAATGATTATTTTTACAATTAAAGCCTTCACTTATCATGCGTTTAAAACCACCATCTCCAAACTTCGATTCAAAACGTGTTAAATAATCGTAACGCATTTGATCAACCACTATACCAACTACTAATTTTGGCCTAGTGTTAGATTCTATTGTATTTAATGTTTCTTTAGAAGTATCAATTGCTGCATCTTGTGCGCCACAAGAGCTAAATAAAAGTAAAAAGGCAATAAAAGCGATGGCATTTTTCATCTGAATAAGACTTTAAATTTAATCTCAAAAATACAATTTTTATGTTATCTTATTTTTAATTTAACGTATTTTCATGCGTTCATATTTATTTTTTTTAATTGTCGCATGTAGTTCGCAATTAATCATTTTTATGTGTGAAAAAATTATGAATATGCTCTTTTCCTAATCATTTTTTATACTTTAGCATTAATGAAAAGACCCAGCACTTACCTTTATAATATAGGTACTTATTTTATAATGATTAAGGACATATTTCGCAGACCTACTAAATGGTCTGTAATGAAACCTCTAATCTTAAAAGATATTGATGATCTTATTATTGGATCGTTAGGTATTGTAGCCTTTATCTCCTTTTTTGTTGGAGGTGTTGTAGCTATACAAACCTCATTAAACATGACGAGTCCATTAATGCCAAAATACTTGGTTGGTTTTGCTACTAGACAATCTATAATTTTAGAATTTGCGCCAACATTTATTTCGATTATTATGGCTGGTAAAGTAGGTTCATTTATAACATCTAGCATAGGAACTATGCGTGTTACAGAACAAATTGATGCTTTAGAGGTGATGGGAATAAATGCTATTAACTATTTAGTATTCCCTAAATTTATTGCTTTAACGCTTTATCCATTTGTTATTTCTATCGCCATGTTTTTAGGCGTTTTAGGAGGTCTTGTTGCCTGTGTTTACGGTGGCTATGGTACACTAGAAGATTATTTAGAAGGTGTAAGAACAGATTTTATTCCTTTTCATTTTATATATGCTTTTATTAAAACATTTGTATTTGCCTTCTTGTTAGCTACAATTCCTTCATTTTATGGTTATTTTATGAAAGGAGGAGCTTTAGAAGTTGGTAAAGCCAGTACAACGTCATTCGTTTGGACGAGTGTAATGATCATATTGGTCAACTTTTTACTAACCAGTTTATTACTTGGCTAATTATGATAGAAGTTAAAGATTTACATAAATCATTTGGAGATGCACATATTTTAAAAGGCATAACAACGTCCTTTGCAAAAGGAAAAACCAACTTAATTATTGGTCAAAGTGGCTCGGGTAAAACTGTATTCTTAAAATGTTTACTAGGTTTATTTGAATACGAAAAAGGATCTATTTCTTATGATGGAAAAATATTCAGCAAATTAAGTCCTGATGAAAAACGAGCACTACGTGCAGAAATAGGTATGGTATTTCAAGGAAGCGCTCTATTTGATTCTATGACAATTGCAGAAAATGTAATGTTTCCTTTACGTATGTTTACAAAGCAAAGTAAAAGCGAAATGGAAGATAGAGTTAATGTGGTTTTAAACCGTGTAAATCTACCTGATGCTCATAAAAAAATGCCTAGTGAAGCTTCTGGAGGTATGCAAAAACGTGTTGCCATTGCTAGGGCAATTGTAAATAGACCTAAATATTTATTTTGTGACGAGCCTAATTCTGGTCTAGATCCAAAAACAGCTATTGTAATAGATAATTTAATACAAGAGATTACTGACGAATTTGATATTACTACAGTTATAAATTCTCACGACATGAATTCTGTAATGGAAATTGGCGAAAAAATTGTATTCTTAAAAGATGGACTTAAAGCATGGGAAGGCTCTAATGAAACTATTTTCAGAACCGATAACGAAGTCGTAACGGACTTTGTTTACTCTTCTAACCTATTTAAGAAAGTGCGCAAAATGTATCTTGAAGAGCGCAATTAAATTTTCCTTTTTCAACTTTACTGTATACTCTATTCTTAGTTTCGTTTTATAAATACGGTATCTACTTTTAGTTCATTTTTTAACCATCGTTGTAAATCACGCTCTTTTGTTAAAACCAAACTATCCGCAAGTTTAACCTTCCATCTTACGTTTGCAACTGTTACCGTATCAATATTTATAAAATCTTTTGACTCTAACATTTTAGCATATCCAAAATACTCAAGATCACTAAATTTAATTTTAGCATCACGAGATAATGTACTAAATGATACAGCATTCTGATTCGTATTTTTAGACTCAATCACTTTATTAAGATTAGAGATATTGGTTTGCAACTCTTCTATTTGTTTTTGTAAACCATCTATAACATTATCCTTACGATCTAAATCAGCATAAGCTCTATCTAAAGATTCTGCTAAACGATCTGCGCTTCTAGTTTTATTTGCATTAATAACTAACTCAAACTCCTTTAAATCTGCAGATTCATTCTTAGCATTCTGAAAAGCTGACACCATCTCATCACTGATTTCTCCATTAAAATATAGGCTCATTGTTTTGGCATCTATATCAAGCTCTTCGTCATATAACCATAGACTGCGATTATCTTCAATTTCAGCTTTAAGAAATGCTTGATAATCCCTATTTATTTTACTTTCATTTAGCACTGTTAAAAACGTCCAAATTGCAGGAATCATAACAATAATAGCAACTCCCATAGCCACTCTAGAAATACGTTTACGCTTTGCCGAATTAGCATATTTAAGCATTGGAAAGCGCAATATTTTTAATACTAAAAATGTAGCTAAAGCAATAAATATGGTATTAATGGTAAACAAATACATAGCTCCACCAAAAAACTGCCAATTCCCTATTGCTAAGCCATAACCCGCTGTACACAAAGGTGGCATTAACGCTGTAGCAATAGCAACACCAAAAATAACCGAAGCAATAGTCCCTTTTTTAGTCCGTGCAATTATTAAAGCTAAACCACCAAAAAAGGCAATAAGTACATCTCGTATATCGGGACGAGTACGTCCCATTAATTCATTAGTATCTTCACTAAGTGGAAATAACCAAAAAAATAAAAATGCCGTTAGCAAACTTAAAACAATCATGGTTGCTAAATTGATAAGTGATTTCTTTAAAGTATCAATATCATTTATAGCAATAGATAGTCCGACGCCTAAAATAGGGCCCATTAAAGGAGAAATTAACATGGCACCAATTACAACAGCGGTAGAATCGGCATTAAGCCCAATGGATGCTACAAATATCGAACAGACTAAAATCCAAGCTGTTGCTCCTTTAAAGGGAATATCTGCTTTTATCGCAGTTATTGTAGCGTCTCTATCGGTATCTTCTCTAAAATCGAGTAGTTCACTTAAAAACGTTTTTAAACTGGCAAATAAACCTTGAGCATCTTTTTTTACTGCATCTTTCTTTTCTTCAACAGCAGCTTCCTTATTCATCTCGTTGGTTATCTGAGAATTCTCATCCTCAGAAAAATTGAATTTATGTTCGTCACTCATAGTTTTTAACCATATTCTTCTCCAAAATTAGCTTTCACATTTTGAAGTACTTTTTTAATATCTTGTTCTTTTGCTTTAGGAAAGATAAGTAAAACTTCGTCTTTATCTACAATGATGTAATCTTTTAAGCCATCAACAACTACAACTTTATCTTTTTTAGAACGAATCATATTTCCATTAGCATCCTCTAATAACGTTTTTGCATTAACCACTGCGTTACTATTCTCATCTTTATCTAACTTATCATAAAGACTTCCCCAAGTTCCTAGATCATTCCAGTCAAAAGTAGCAGGAATCACATATACATTATCACTTTTTTCCATAAGTGCATAATCTACAGATATGTTTTCTGCCTTTTCGTAATTTTCTTTTATAAAATTATCCTCAAACTCTGTGTTGTAAACGCTATATCCTTTTTCAAATAATTCATACAACTTAGGCTGATTATTTTTAAAAGCCGCAACTACTGTTTTTGCGCTCCACATAAATATACCTGCATTCCATAAGAAATTCCCTTGACTAATAAAAGATTTTGCCGTTTCGTAATCTGGCTTCTCTCTAAATTGATTTACGGATTTTATCTCCGTTGTAGCTGATTTATCATATTCTATATAACCATATCCTGTATTTGGGAATGTTGGTGTTATACCTAAAGTCATTAATGCAGAATTAGATTCGCAATAATCAAATGCTGTTTTAACATTATCAGAAAAGGCTTGTTCATCTTCAATCCAATGATCACTTGGTGCTACAATCATTACAGCATCTTCGTTTTCTTTCTGAATTTTTAATGACGCATACAAAATACAAGGTGCAGTATTACGCATTGCTGGTTCTAAAACCACCTGACGTTTTGTAATATTTGGTAATTGTTCAAAAACTAAATCATTATAACGCTCATTGGTTAGTATGAAGATATTTTCTTCAGGAATCAATTTTGCTAAACGGTGAAATGTTTTCTGAATCAGTGTATCGCCTGTTCCCAACATATCATGAAACTGTTTAGGGAAATCTTGCGTGCTTACTGGCCAAAATCTTGATCCTACTCCACCTGCCATTAATATGGCGTAATAATTTTTGTTTTTGCTATTCATCAATTTATGTTTTAATCTAAAACTTCTACTTCTGCATTTGGGTTAAACAAATATAATTTTCCTGAGCTAACTTCAACACATTCGTAGCGTTTTCTACGTTTATTACCTCTTTTAAATACTCTACCATTGTAAAGTTTAAAAGTTTGATTCAAAGGTAATTCAAATACATACGTCTTATCGTTGCTTTCGTCGAATTGCTTTAAGGCATAGGCGAGATGTGTATCTGTATCGCTAGACGCTTTTGGGTTTTTAAAATGACGAGCCAATAATGGTAATAACTCATTCGGGAAAATTTCGGGTCTTATAAATGGTAACATTAAATGCTGAAACGTATGCTTCCACTCTTTTCCATGCGGCTTAATGCTTCTTCCATATTTATTATAAGCTTCAAAATGGGCAATCTCATGAATTAACGTAATTAAAAACCGATAGTTATTTAAATTAGAGTTTATAGTAATCTGGTGTTTACCGTTGGGCAACGCTCTATAATCACCATGACGTGTTTTACGTTCACGCTTAACTTTTACCGTTAAATGATCATTAGCTAAAAGCTCTAAAACCGATGGCTTTGCTGAAACTGGAATAAATTCTAAATACTGTGCCTGCATTGCCGCAAAAATAGTTGTTATATTTCTATTTTTTAAATCTTAAAATTCAATTTGAAATTTAAGGTGTAGAATTAGAAACTTGTAACACTTTACCATTATAATATTTATTTCCGGTTAAGGCAAAATTTTGAATATACTCTGCCATTTCTTTAGCCGTTGTTGGTGCTTTATAACCAGGAAATGCTTCTTCTAACATTTCTGTTTGTACGGCTCCTAATGCCAAAACATTAAATTGTGGTCCTGTTTCTTTGTATTCTTCTGCTAACAATTCAACTAAGGTAATAACTGCACCTTTACTAGAACTGTATGCTGATAAACCAGGGAATTTCATACTACCTTGAATGCCTCCCATAGAACTAATCGTTACCACATGACCATCTCTTTTAAGAAATGGCAAAACAGTTCTGGTTAATTCTGAAACACCAAAAACATTAGTTTGGTACACTTTAGTAAAATCTTGAAACGTAGTCTCAGCAAATGGTTTGTTGATTATAGCACCTGCATTGTTTATTAAAATATCAACATGCTTCCATTCTTCTTTTATAAAATCAGTTACTTTTTGGTAATCGTCCTCATTACATAAATCAAAAGCAAAAGATGATATATTATCAAAATGAAGATTACTTACTGGTTTTGCATTTCGAGATAATGCTAAAACATTATGTCCTTGATTGGCAAAAAGATGAACAAGTTCAAACCCTATACCTCTACTAGTACCTGTTATAATTATATTTTTACTCATCTTTTAATATAACTTCTTTAGTTGGTGCATTCATCATTCCTTCTAACGCAGGAATCATTTTTTCTATAAAACTTACCATATGTTCGTAATCCATTTTATCTGCTTCATCATCCACGTGATGATAGTAATCGAAATTCGTAAAATCGAAAGTTGAAATGGCATGCGCAGGAATATTAAGTCCTTTAAAGAAAGGGTAATTATCAGACCTCATAAACAAGCCAAAATCCTTTGCTTTAGGGAAAAAACCTACAACCTCTTCTCCAGCATAACTATTCAATGTTTCAGCAAAATTAGAACGTTCAAAACCACTCATATAAGCCATTGATTGTTCTTCTGCTCTTGCAACACCAATCATTTCAAAATTAATCATTGTATAAGCATTAATACCTTTCGCTTTTAAACGTGCAGCTAAATGTGCAGAACCTTTTAAACCGACTTCTTCAGCATCATATAGTGTAATTAAAATACTGCGCTTATTCGTTTTAGTTTGGGCAAAATATTTACCAAACTCCATAGCTGCTATTGTGCCAGACGCATCATCATTTGCACCATTTGCAATTGAATCGCCTTCTACAACTTTACCTAGTCCTATATGATCGTAATGACCACCAAGAATTATAAATTCGTTCTTAAGTATTGGGTCATTGCCTTCAACCATACCTACAATATTATATCCATCTAAATCATTTACTTTAAATGAATCGCGATACGTTTCAAAATAAGGTTTAATCTTATGAGTCTTTAAATAATTTTCTATAAAAACGGCTGCTTTTTCAATGCCTTCGCTTCCGGTTGCTCGTCCTTGTAATTCATCTGAAGCTAAATAGTCCATACTAGCTTTAATAGCTTCTTTAGTAATTTTAGGTTTTACTATTTCTCCCTTATTACCTGATTTTCCATCAGCACCTTTTGTATGACAAGCGCATGAGTAAACCAATGCAATGATAAGAATTGAAAGTATTTTTCTCATAATATTTATTTGAGTTTAAAGATAAAAAAATCCTGATTCGAAAATTATCAAATCAGGATTATATTATTTAGATTCTGAAACACGTTCAGAATGATAATTTATGATACTAACATCGTTACAGGGTTTTCAATATATCCTTTCAATGTTTGAAGGAATTGAGCTCCTGTAGCTCCATCTACAGTTCTGTGATCACAAGCTAAACATAATTTCATAGTATTACCTACAACAATCTGTCCTCCTTTAACCACTGGTTTTTCTACAATGTTACCAACAGATAAAATAGCTGAATTAGGTTGATTGATAATTGAAGTAAAACTATCAATACCAAACATTCCTAAGTTAGAAATTGTAAAAGTACTACCTTCCATTTCATCTAGTCCTAACTTTTTATTTCTAGCTTTACCTGCTAATTCTTTAACAGCTCCACCAATTTGAGTTAAACTTTGCTCGTTTGCAAATTTAACAACTGGTACTAATAAACCATCTGGCACTGCAACTGCAACACCAATATGTACATGGTTGTTTAATTGCATTCTATCATCAAACCACTGAGAGTTAACTTGCGGATGTTGTTTTAATGCTAAAGCACACGCTTTAACAATCATATCATTATATGAAATTTTTGTATCTGGAATAGAATTGTATTGCATTCTAAATGCAATTGCATTTTCCATATCAAACTCAACATTTAAATAATAATGTGGTGCCGTAAATTTAGATTTTGCTAAGTTCTTAGCAATCGCTTTACGCATGTTTGAGTTTGGTACTTCATCAAAATCCTCTTGACCTGTTGGTACAAATTTACCAACCGAAGCTCCTTGAGCTGATGGAGTAAAGTTTTCAATATCTTTCTTTACAATTCTTCCGTTTTCGCCAGAACCTTTAACCTGAGCTAAATTAACTCCCTTCTCTTCTGCCATTTTTTTGGCTAATGGTGAAGCGAAAATTCTACCAGACGTCGAAGTTGAAGTTGAAACCTTAGGAGTTTCTTTCTTTACTTCTACTTTTTTAGGTTCTGCTTTGGGTGCTTCTTTTTTAGCCTCCACTTTAGGTGCGTCTTTCTTAGCCTCACCTCCTTCTGCTTTGAAGTTTTTAGCGACATTAGAAACATCCGTTCCTTTTGGGCCAATAATAGCCAACAATGAATCTACTTTTGCAGATTCACCTTCGTTAAGGCCTATATGCAATAAAGTACCTGCTTGAAAAGATTCAAACTCCATAGTCGCTTTATCTGTTTCAATTTCTGCAAGAATATCTCCTTCTTCAACTTCATCTCCAACTTTCTTTAACCAAGCAGCCACAGTTCCTTCTTCCATGGTATCACTTAAACGTGGCATGGTAACAACTATAACTCCTTCTGGCAATTCTTGTTTAGAATCGAAATCTACATCAGAAATATCTTTTGCTTCTTCTTCTTTAGCTTCTGGAGCAGCATCTGATTTTTCAACCTCAGCACTTCCGTTTAAATAGCTAGAAATATCTTCTCCCTCATCACCAATGATAGCTAAAAGTGTATCTACTTTAGCCGTCTCACCTTCTTGAATACCAATATGAAGTAAAGTACCTTCGTTAAAAGACTCAAACTCCATAGTTGCTTTATCAGTTTCAATTTCTGCTAATATATCACCTTCCTCAACTTTGTCACCAACCTTCTTTAACCAAGAGGCAACTGTTCCTTCTTCCATGGTGTCGCTCAAACGCGGCATATTTATTACTTCTGCCATAGTTTATTTTATTTTGTGGTCTATAAATGGGTAATCTTCTTGCTCGTACACAACATCGTACATCACATTCTTTTCAGGATATGGAGATTCATCAGCGAACTTCTCACATTCAGAAACGCGTTTTTTCACATCCTTATCAATAGCTTTTAAATCAGCTTCTGTTGCATATTTCTTTTCAAGAATAATATCTTTTACTTGTGTAATAGGATCAATTTTCTTGTATTCTTCAACCTCATCTTTTGTTCTATAGTGTTGTGCATCTGACATTGAGTGACCTCTATAACGATACGTTTTCACTTCTAAAAATGTTGGCCCTCCACCTTTTCTTGCACGTTGAATCGCTTCATCAAAAGCTTCAGCAACTTTAATCGGGTTCATACCATCTACTGGTCCACAAGGCATTTCATAACCTAATCCCAGTTTCCAAACATCCGTATGATTTGCTGTACGTGCTACTAAAGTTCCCATCGCATAGCCATTGTTTTCACAAACAAAAACTACTGGTAAATTCCATAGCATAGCTAAGTTAAAAGTTTCATGCAACGAACCTTGTCTTGCAGCACCATCACCAAAACAACAAATAGTTACGGCATCCTTATCGTGATATTTATCACCAAAAGCAATACCAGCTCCTAAAGGTATTTGACCACCTACAATACCGTGACCACCATAAAAACGGTGTTCTTTAGAGAAAATATGCATAGAACCACCAAGACCTTGAGAAGTACCAGTTGCTTTTCCAAATAACTCTGCCATTACACGTTTAGGATCTACTCCCATACCAATTGGCTGAACGTGATTACGGTAAGCCGTTATCATCTTGTCCTTAGTTAAATCCATTGCATGTAATGCACCTGCTAAAACAGCTTCTTGTCCATTATATAAATGAAGGAATCCTCTAACTTTTTGTTGAATATATACTGCTGCAAGTTTGTCTTCAAACTTTCGCCAGAACAACATGTCCTCGTACCACTTTAGGTAAACTTCTTTAGTTATTTTTTGCATTTCTTGTTGAGTTCTTTAAATAGAATAACAAAAATAATGATTTAGAAAATAATGAAGAAACAGTATATCGTAAAAAAAAAAGAAATTACTGAATTTACTGTAACGAAAACCCTATAATACTGAACTTTCAAAAAGAAGTGGTAGTAAGTTGGCTAATGAGTTTGATTTTACAACCTTACCTTTGGCTCCCATGAAATAAATTTCGACAGGCTGATTTTGTTTTATTTCGTATTCTGCTATCGCTTGACGGCAAGATCCGCACGGAGGAATAGGTTTATCTGTTACTTGGTTTTGAGAAGATGCCGTTATTGCCATTTTTAAAATCTTAGCTTTTGGATATTTTGCTCCAGCATAATATATAGCAGTACGTTCTGCACACAAACCTGAAGGAAAGCACGCATTCTCTTGATTGCTACCAATGACCACAATGCTATTATCAAGTAAAATAGCCGCTCCTACATTAAATTTGGAATAAGGAGCATAAGCATTTTCCCGAGCCTCTATCGCAGAATCCATAAGATTCTGTATAGATTTGGGAAGTTCATTTATATCATCATAGACTTGTAACGTGGTTTCTATTTTGACTTCTTTCATAAACTTACAATTTATTATTGCCATCTAAAATCTACTACTCACAAATTTCAAATTGGCATTAGACAAAAAAACTATTGTTTGGGTTAAACAATAGTTCTTTAGTATCTAAATTAAGTATAAATTTTTAATATTCATCATATTCTCCTGCTCCAAAATTAAATGTTAGAGAAAAACGTAACGTATTTTCTAATGGACTTTGAATTTTTGAAGCTGAAAATAAATATGATAAATCTACATTAATAGTGGTGTATTTAAAACCAGCACCTAATGCAAAAAACTTTCGTGCTCCTTTATCATCTGACTCGTTAAAATAACCTGCTCTAAAAGCAAAACTATCTTGATACGTATATTCTGCTCCTAAAGCCCAAGTGAACTCTCTAAGTTCTTCACTAAAACCACCTGGCGCATCACCAAAAGATTGAAAAACTCCACTTAAAAAACTAACATCTGTATCTTTACCTTCAAGAATAACATCATCACTTGGATCATTTTGATTACCAGATGCTGCTAATTGCTCTTCTGTTTGAAAATCCTCGTCTTCAGGATTGTATTCTCCATTTCCATCAACATCTGTAAATACTAGTTTATCACCCAAAATTGGTGGTGTTGGCACTAAATATTTAGACACCTCTGCAGATACTGCTAACTTACTATATTCATCAAAAATAAAATCGAAACCAGCACCTAATCTTAAATTAGTAGGTTGAAATACTTCTTGCCCACCATCATCGTACTTAAATCTTGGTCCTAAATTCTGAATCGCAAAACCTAATCTCCAACGACCATTAAAATCACTATAAGCTTCTTCTTCACTTTGGTAATAACCTGTAATATCTGCACCAAAAGTACTCCCTGGATTAGCATTAGGATCTGTTTCTTGCAATCTTAAAGCAGAACGCATATAACGCAATGCTACAGCCATTGAGAATTGATCGCTTAATTTTAAAGCATAAGCCGCATCTACTGCAAATTCATTTGGTTTTACAGCTACGCCAGGTGATGTTGCATCTTGTGTTAATACTATTTCCCCTAAAGTGAAATATTTAAAACTCGCAGAAAAAGCACTATATTCATTTATTCTGTTGAAATAGGTTAAGTAGCTTAATGAAATATCATTAACTAACCTCGTTAAATAAGGAGTATAACTTAAACCAATACCCTGTTTAGCCTCAGAAAACGCATATTTTGCAGGATTGTATTGTTGAGAAAATCCATCTACAGATGTTGCTACTCCCATATCTCCCATTGATGCTGATCTTGCATCTGGTGAAATAAGCATAAATGGTAAACCTGTTGTAATTACTCTACTATCTGAACTATTAGGAACACTTAGAGTTACTTCTTGTCCAAAGATTAAGCTAATTGTCGCAAAAGCGATAAGGGTAATGGTGTATTTTTTCATGTTCAATTTTTGAAGTATTAATACCGTTTACGCAGTATTAAATCGTTTGCAAATATAAATTATTATTTTAATTACAAATTATCATTAAAATAACTCTTATAATTTGTTTCTATTGTATTTGTGTTTCAAATTATTATTAAAGACATTGGCTATAAAACTGCAAATAGCTTTCTTTATAATTATAAAGCATTCAAGTATTTTATAATATTACCAATTTTTGAATCTTTTCGACTTGTTTATTTAAACGATTAGATTTCACTTTTAGTTTATAGATATACACTCCTTTTCCTATTTTATCACCAAAATCGTCTCTTCCGTCCCAAACTGTACTTCGAGATAATGAAGATGAACCATTATAGCAACATTCATCTGCATTTGTTTGTCCATTGATAGTTCTTACTAATTTACCAGACACTGTAAATATCTGAACCGATATATCTAAAGGCTCTGAACTATTGTGGTTAAACCAAAACTCTGTATAATTTACAAAAGGATTTGGATAATTTAATACGTTATTAATGACTAATTTTTCATCTTCATCAAAAACAGTAAACTGAATTTCTGTGGTTGATGAATTATTATAAACATCCCAAGCTTTTAATGTTAAGGTATGTAAACCTGGCTCTAAATCTCTAAATGGATAACTGACTTTTCCATTAGTATAATCATCCACATTGGCTTGGTAATAATTATTTAACACAACCGGATTGGTTTCGTCTCCGTCTATAATCGCTGTAATATCATGACCAATTCCACTTGCTGTATTAATTCCGTTATCATCATAAAGATTAACTAATAAAGTAGGCGATTCATTAGTGATACCACCAGAAACGAAATTTTCATCATTCATATATAGATTAATCACTGGACCTACATTATCTGTTGGAGCATTTTCATTAATACCTCCAATTTTAATATCAAAATTTGAACCTGCTTGATCAGAAACAGGACTTTCTGTTTGGGCATAAAAACTGACTTTACCATTACCAACAGGAATACCAATATCTCTCGGTACAATAAAATTGAATTCAAATAAGCCATTAACAACACTTGCCTGACCTTTAAAAATCACTTCACCTAATGTTGTAAAATCCATAATTATTAAACCACTCGAATCTGTAGTTCCGTCGTTAGCCAAAGTTTGACGTTCAATTTCTTTATCGAAAACCGTTGCAGTTAATACACCATTGTAATTTGATAACAAATTGCCATTTGAATCAACTACCTCACCTGATAATTTTGTAGAAGCCAAAGCTTTTAATGTATCTATAGGTTCAGTAATTGCAACATCGTTTACCTTAGTTAACCTAATGTCTGGCTGAGGAAAAGCCAATTTCATTGCTGGATCACCAATAAGGAATACTAATCTTTTCTGATTAATACCAGCTATATTATTAGATACTTTAGTTAATCGCAACGCTTCTCCAACGGATGGATAATCATTAGACCCAAAAGCATATAGGTAGTTATCTAAAGCAAGATTGAAAACCCTTCCATTAATTTCTGCTATTTGACGTGTTGTTGTAATTAAACTCGCTGCACCACCATTAATGTTCCAAAACGTATACTCACCTGCCGTATCTCTATCAGGATCATCGAATTTAGTGTATTCGCAAGTTACAGTGATAAATAAATTATACTTACATATGTTATTAACTTCCTGAGAATCAAACTTATCAAAAATACGTTCTTTGGCAATACCATCTTCACCTCCATGCCCAAAATAATTTACAACTAATGCGCCAACTTCAATCGCATCTTTAATAGCTTCATTAACTTTAGGATAGCGATTACCTGCAGCTGAGGATTCTTGCTCATAAGCATCAGAATGAATCTTTACAACATTTAAGAATGGTTTTTCTTCCCCTAAAGTTGTCCCTAAATTATCTGTAGTTTCCTGTAAGCTTCTTTCCCAATCTTCATCCACATCATCAGAAATAAGAACTATATTATTCCTCCAACTTCCCAATGATTCTGGCTGGTAATAAGACTTTATTTTATCTACCATCTCTGTGGCTCTTTGAACATCCTCTACTAAAATCCGACCAACAGCAACATCCATGCGATCGATATTAGTTCTCATGCCTCCCTCATTATCATCTAACATAGCATAAAAATCATCTGAAACAAAAGAGTTGGTAAGACTAAAACTCTCTGTAGAATACCAAGAAGGCACCAGATTAGTATTATTATTTAGCCTATTTTTATAATCGTAAGAACCATCTCCAAATAAACATAAGTATTTTAACCTTTTACTAGGTGTACTAGCATTATCATACACATATTTAATAAAATTTCTTAATGCTGCAATATCTTGGCTTCCTGTACTAAATTCATTGTAAATAGATTGTAAGTCCACTACTTTAACGTTTAAACTGTATTGATCTCTATTAATTTGAGCCAAACGCTCAGCTTGTGCCAAGAATTGAGATGGAGCTAAAATGATATAATCTATATCTTCAAATTGTCCTTGTGAATTATTAAAAATTGTACCCTTCAAATTTTGATTAGCCACAGAAGACCTAGCATCTTTTATTGGCTGTAAAACACTTGAATTAGAAAAAGCCAAATAGTTTCTAAGTTCACCTGATGGAGCTTTAAAACTTATTTCACTTTCATTAGTTATATTTACAATATTACTAATATTGAATCGATCTGTAATATCCCATATTTCTCTTAACGACGTCGTATTTGTTAAATTATATTGTGCAATTCCCGGCGTTGTAATAGTCTCCTTATTTTTAAATGCTAATTGCCCGCCTTCGTAAATTAAATTTCTAGTGGCTTCAATATTAATATAATCTAAGAATGCATTTGCTGAAGGATTTCCACTATTATTATAATCGAACACTACAGTAATAGCATCACCTGCAATATTTAGTGCATTAGCATAAGTACGACTCGTCCCTAAAAGAGAACCCGGAGTTATGATACCTAATCCTATATTTGAAACTTCAGTTCCATTTATTGTAATAGCCATGGTTGTTGGCACTTCGGATACAGAACCAACTTTAATATTAAAATCCACCGGTTCACTTATCACTAAGTTTGGAAATTCAAACTCATAAGACCTTTGATTTTCAATATCAAAATCATCACCATACCATTCACGTCCTAATTTTGCTAAATTATGCGTATCTACTTCATAATATTGATAGTCTTGAAACGTATTGATTTGAATATCTGCAGCTGCTTCTATAGTTGGCATAGTCTGAATACGTTTTCCGCTTCCAGAACTTACATTTACATAATAATATGTTTTATCTGTGTATAAGTTTATATTGGTTTCGCTTTCCTCATTATATGTTTTAGGGCCTTCACCATAAAAAAGAATGTAATCATTACTATCAAAGCTACCATCGTCTTCACCAATAAACTTAACTGCATTTTCTACAACATCAAAAGGATAATTGGCAGAATTCTCTAAAGGCAACATTCTTCCTCCATTTCCAAATACTTTAATTGTTCTTGGATCTACCGAATTAGTATTAATTCCCAAATCACTTAAAAAGCTTTTAGATAATCTATACACGCCAGACTCTTCAATATAAAATCGATACCATTGACCTGAGCTAAGCACTGAGTTAGTTAATTCATTTATACCCATAGTGCTATTGGCTGAACGACCAGAACGTGTACTATATATGATAGTAAATGAAGTTATTTTTTTGTAGATACCTCTATCCTTAATAATAGGACTTACTTGAAAATAGTAACCACGAGTATCTCTAGCATTAGTATTATTAATACTAAACTTTGGTGCATTTGGTATATTTTGAAGATTTAAATCTTTTAATTCTGATGATGTAATCGTTTCATAAGCAACATTAGTTAGTTGAATAGAATTTTCATCAATTAGACTTCCATTACTTTCCCATTGCGCAAAAAAAGTTAATCCGCTATCTTCACTATAATTAAAATGGTCAACATCAAAAGCAGGCACTTCAATTTTACTGTAAGCTGTTTCTAAGACTTTATACCCATTCCAATTAATATTGAATTGCTTTTGTTGACCAAAACCAAATGTTGTAATCAATAATAAAGTGATTAAATAGCAATTTTTCATGTATTCATTTTCAGTTTTAACCGTATGTAAAACTTCGAAAAATGTTATTCTCATAACAAATCCATCTATTTCACAATAAAATAACGTCCATTAAAGCACGTTATTATGACGTCAGAATTTTTATTTCAAAAATACAACAATAATTCATTTCTACAGCCGTTATTAAGGAGCAAAATACACCGATAAATCGAAAAAAGTCCGTTGTTATGTTCAAAAAAAAGGACGAAATGCACATTTTTTTGCATTTAGACGCAAAAAAAAGTTGTCAGTTTACCTTTAATTGTTATATTGCGACTCTAAAATTAAACGAGCTTACTTAAACGTATGGATATGAAACATGTCTCAAACCTAAAATTTTTAATAGCAGTAACGCTTTGCGCCTCAATTGTGAGTTGTAATCGTTCTTCTAATTCTGGCAATGTAGATAGTGCCACTGGCTGGAAAATCAACGATAAACAAGGAGGTTTTCAGTATAATACCCAATTTAAAGAACAGGAAACACCTCCTGGAACTGCTTTCATTGAAGGTGGAACTTTTACAATGGGTAAAGTAGCAGATGATCCGATGCATGATTGGAACAATACGCCAAATCAACAACACATTCAGTCATTCTACATGGATGAAACTGAAATTACCAATATTAATTATCTATATTATTTAGATTATTTAAAAAGTGTTTACCCTCCAGATAACCCAGATTTTGCATTAATCTATAAAGGTGCACTTCCAGATACTTTAGTATGGAGAAATCGTTTAGGTTATAACGAAATGATGACCGAAAACTATTTACGTCATCCTGGATATGCAAATTACCCAGTAGTAGGTGTGAGTTGGATTCAAGCGGTAGAATACGCTAATTGGAGATCAAACCGAGTAGCCGAATTATCTTTACAAGATGCTGGTTACATTAAAAGAGATGCTCAATATACAGATTTGAGTGCAGAAAGCACTTTTGATGTAGATACTTATATCAATGCTCCTACAGAAACTTATGGAGGTAACTCTGATGTATTAGAAGGAGGTAAAAGAAGACAACAAACTGATGCAGATGGTAACCCTATTAACATTTATGCTAATAGAGAATCTGGTGCAATTACAGTAAAATACAGACTACCAACAGAAGCTGAGTGGGAATATGCTGCTTTAGGAATGAGTGAGTTACGTAGTTTTAACGTTTATAGAGGACGTAAAAAATACCCTTGGGATGGTCAATATACAAGATCTGGAAAACGTGTAAATCGTGGAGATCAAATGGCTAACTTTAAGCAAGGAAAAGGTGATTACGGTGGAATTGCAGGTTGGTCTGATGATGGTGCTGATATTACTGCTGAAGTTAAAACTTACTCACCAAATGATTACGGTTTATATGACATGGCTGGTAATGTTGCAGAATGGGTTGCTGATGTTTACAGACCTATAGTAGATGACGAGTTTAACGACTTTAACTACTACAGAGGAAATGTATACACTAAGAACGCAATTAATGAAGATGGTACTGTAAAAATTGTTACTACTGACGAAATTGTTTACGATACTTTACCAAATGGTAAAATTGTAGCTAGAGATTTACCAGGTGAAATCGCAAGAATTCCAATTGACGAAGAAGAAACCTATTTAAGAACTAACTTTAGTGAAAGTGACAACAGAAACTTTAGAGATGGTGACAAGAGTTCTTCTAGATACTACAGAGAAAGCTTTGATGAATCTGAAGGTGCTAAGAAAAGTACTACTGGAAAAATGTATAACTCACCTAAGCATAGAGTTGAAGTAGATTCTACTGAAGGTACTCTAGTTAGAGAATACGATCAATCTAATAGCAGAACATCTTTAATTAATGACGAAGTAAGAGTTTATAAAGGAGGTTCTTGGAGAGACAGAGCTTACTGGATTGACCCAGCACAACGTCGTTACTTCCCACAAGACATGGCAACAGATTATATTGGCTTTAGATGTGCAGTATCTAGAGTTGGTTCTAAGAGCCAAAAAGGAGGAAAAAGACGTAATTAAGAAACGTTAAATAATATTTTAAAAAGTCCTGATAAATTTATCAGGACTTTTTTATTTTTAAGCCTACCAAAGAAGTTCTTTTAAGAAGTACGTATAGCGAGCATAAATATTCATAAGAACACTTATCATACATCAATTAAAGGACAATAATCATTAGCACATGAAAATAGCAGATATATATCAAAAATTTAATTCCTGTTCTTCCATTTCTACCGATACCAGAAAATTACATCAAGACTGTATGTACTTTGCACTTAAAGGTGATAATTTTGATGGTAATAAATTTGTTCAAAAAGCATTTGATGGAGGTGCTAAGTATTGTGTAATAGATGATATTACTGCTAATATTAATGCTAACTGTATTTTAGTTGAAGATGTACTAACAACGCTTCAAGACCTAGCAACACACCATAGAAACACTATTAAAATTCCTATTATTTCGCTAACAGGAAGTAATGGCAAAACAACCACCAAAGAACTTATTAATGCTGTTTTATCTACAACTTTTAAAGTAAAAGCAACTAAAGGAAACCTTAACAACCATATTGGTGTACCTCTAACATTACTAAGTTTTACCAAAGATTTGGATTTTGGAATTGTTGAAATGGGAGCTAACCATAAGAATGAGATTAAATTTTTATGTTCAATTGCACAGCCCGATTATGGATTAATTACCAATTTTGGAAAAGCACACTTAGAAGGTTTTGGCAGTATTGAAGGAGTTATAAAAGCTAAATCTGAACTTTATGATTTCTTAAAGCAGAATAACAAAATTGCTTTTATAAATAATAATGACGAGAAGCAAGTACAGCAAATTGGAAACTATAACAACATTATAACCTTTGGTTCTGATTTAAATAATAACTGTGTTGTAACATTTAAAAATGCAAATCCTTATGTTAGTCTCAATTATAACAACACATTAATTGAAAGTCAACTTATTGGTGATTATAATTATGGGAATATAGCAGTAGCAGTAGCAATTGGGAACTATTTTAAAGTGAGTACAGAATGTATAAAAGAGGCTATTGAAAACTACCAACCAGACAATAACCGTTCAGAAATCATTGAAAAAGAGTCTACAAAAATCATTCTCGACGCCTATAATGCGAATCCTACCAGCATGTTGGCTGCTTTAAAAAACATCAAACAATTACAAGCGGAAAACAAATATTTGTTTCTTGGAGATATGTTTGAATTAGGATCTGAAGCAGAAAAAGAACATCAGAGCATCGTCGATTTTATAGAGGCAAATTTTAAAAACAATGTCTATCTAATTGGTAAAAACTTCTATAAAACGACTTCTAAAGAAGGAATACAAAAATTTTCTAGCTTTGAAGATTTAAAACCGCTCTTACAAGACCTTCAACTTAAAAACTCAACAGTTTTAATTAAAGGCTCACGAGGCATGGCATTAGAGCGAATTTTAGAGCTATTGTAACACATTTTAAACAATTACTACTCCTATAGCTTTATTAGTCTCAACGACAGTTATAGTCATCTTAATTATTATACCATTCAATAACTAAATAGCACTCATATCCATTAACTTCTCGTAAAGCGTATATTGTTTTAAAAATGCTTTTTATATATTATAAGGCTTCTTAAAATAAGACAAAAGTTATACGTTAGAAATACTCATCAAATAATGCAAATGAATTTTAAATTTTGGGATAGGTCTTAGGAAAAAAGCAAGTATTTGATTAAAACCTAAAAACTGAAACACCACTTTAAAATTTTAAGTTCTACCTAGGTTTTCAGAACTAAGTTAGTATAAAAAAAATCCACAATAATTTGTGGATTTATCTACTGCAGTGGGTCATACTGGATTCGAACCAGTGACTTCCACGTTGTCGACGTGACACTCTGAACCAACTGAGTTAATGCCCCTATATATGATATTAAAAAGTAAAAAGACTATCTATACCTAAAGACACTATTATTAGCTTTCACCAGTCCTTTTATAAAAACAAAAAATCCGATTTGAATATTCAAATCGGATTTCCTTTTTTAAGTGGGCGACAAGGGATTCGAACCCCTGACCCCTTGGGTGTAAACCAAGTGCTCTGAACCAACTGAGCTAGTCGCCCTAATAATTAGGACTGCAAAGATAGTCTAGTTTTTAATATCTCAAAACATTTTTAGAAAAAAAATCAAATTATTTCTGCTACTACAAAAGTACTACCTCCAACATAAATAAAATCGTCTATGTTAGCATTTGATTTTGCGCTAGTTAAAGCTTCAGAGACACTATTATAACAAATTCCATGTAAGTCATTTTTTTTAAAATAAGACTGTAATAATTTAGCATCTAACCCTCGTTGAACGTCTGGTTTACAAAAATAGTACGTTGCACGCTTTGGTAGCAATGGAATAATAGCATCCAAATCCTTATCATTTACAACTCCAAAAACCATATGAAGCTTATTATACGTTTCATTTTTTACTTGCTGCATGGTATAACCTAAACCCTCTTTGTTATGCGCAGTATCGCAGACAATCTTAGGTTGATTCCCTAAAACCTGCCAACGTCCTTGTAAACCTGTATTTACGACTACATTTAAAAGTCCCGATTTTACATCTTTAGAAGATATATGAAATCCGATGCCCTTTAAAATGTTTACCGACTGCAATACAGTTTTAATATTGTTAATTTGGTAAGAACCTTGCAAATCACTTTCTAAAACGTCTTTAATTATTTGGTCTGCAAAATAAATAGGAGAATGTGTTTCTTTGGCTTTGTTTATAAATGCGTTTTTAGTTTCTAAATGTGTTTCACCAATTACAACTGGAATATTGTTTTTTATGATTCCTGCTTTTTCACCTGCAATTTCTTTAAGTGTAGTACCCAAAAACTGTGTATGATCGAGACCAATATTTGTAATAACAGATAATAATGGTGTAATAATGTTTGTAGAATCTAATCGACCTCCCAATCCGACTTCTATTAGTGCTATATCAACTTTCTGTTTCGCAAAATAATCGAATGCCATGCCAACAGTCATTTCAAAGAAAGACAGCTGATTTGCTTCTAAAAATGCTTTGTTTCGTTTTATAAAACCAATAACAGATGATTTACTAATTACCTCGCCATTGATACGCACACGCTCTCTAAAATCCTTTAAATGCGGAGATGTATATAATCCCACTTTGTATCCCGATTCTTGCAAAATAGAAGCCAACATATGGCTTGTAGAACCTTTTCCATTTGTACCACCAACGTGAATGGACTTAAATTTACATTCTGGATGGTTTAAATGTTTTGCTAGATTTATGGTATTGGTTAAATCTTTTTTAAAAGCAGAGTTGCCTTTATTTTGATACATTGGAAGTTGTTGAAACATCCAATTCACAGTATCTAAATAATTCATTCTATTGACCTACATCAAAATTAATACTTACAAAACCAACTTGAGTTGTTGGTGCTTCTGAATCAGCAGGCCACTTATGAGACATGGCAATTTTTTTTGCTGGTTCAAGCAAACAAGGATGTGTATTGGTTGTTCCTCTAATTCCTGGTTCAGCCTTTACAACTTTACCTTGTCTGTTAACTTCAATTCTAACAACTACCAAACCATATTCATTACACTCTTGCTTATAAATTTGCTTAGAAGGTCTTCCTCTACCACCTAATCCATAACCAACGCCTCCTTTTCCTGGTCCCGAACCTCCAAAATAACTCGCAGCATAAGGATCTCCATCTAATTGCCCTTTATTGCCACCTTGGCTATCTGGTCCTTCTCCTCCATCTGTATTACCTTCAGCATTTTTTACACCTCCAATCATAGCATCGAGCTTTCTCTTTTTCTCAGCTTCTTCAGCACGTTTCTTCTCTTCAGCTTCGCGTTTTTCTCGCTCTATCTTTTCTGCAGCTGCTTTAGCCTCTGCTTTAGCTTTCGCTTCTGCCGCTTTCGCCTTTGCCTCTGCTTCTTTTTGCTTTTTTATTGCAATAGCTTCAGCATTATCTTGTGTCATCACTTCTTCGGCTTTGGTTGCCGCTTCAGTAGGTGTTACTTGTGATTCTTCCGGTACCACTTCTTCAACAGCACTTTCTTCTACTATTTTTTCTTCAACAGCCTTTTTAGGTTCACTTAATGGTTTATTACCGCTACCAAAATCTGTGGTCCCAAAGTTTACTGCTACACCATATTCTTCTGGTGGATCCATATATTGAGGTCCAACAACAAACAATAGCAACAGCAGTATCAAAACAATAAGAGCAGTGATGCTTGCAGAATTACGTTCGTGTTTGGTGTCTAGGTATTTCATTTGTTTTAAATAAACCTCTTTGGTTATTTTAACCTTTATGGTAAAACTAATTTATTTCAATAATGATGCCGTTAATTTGGCTGTACTGCTAGTATTACTTTAAATTTATTTCTATTAGCAATATCCATAACCTTCACCACATTTTCTACAGGTACAGATTTTTCAGCTCTTAATACTATTGTTGGCGCATCTTGATTAGACAGAATGGAAATTAACTCTGTTTCTAGAACGCTTTCACCAACACGTTTCTGATCAATATAATAGCTTAAATCTTTTTTGATACTTACAGCAGTGGATTTCTTATTTTCAGTCTTTCCACTTGCTTTAGGTAATACAATGTCAATGGCATTAGTACTCACTAAAGTTGATGCTATCATAAAAAAGATTAATAACAAGAACACAATATCGGTCATGGACGCGAAATTGAATTCTGGTGTTACTTTATTTCTTCCTCTAATATTCATAAAATTAGATTGGTTCGTTTAAGTGATCTAAAAATTCAATAGAATTAGCTTCCATTTGGTATACCACTTTATTGGTTCTTCCAACAACATGGTTAAAAGCAACATAAGCGACAATACCAACAATAAGTCCACCAACGGTAGTTGTCATAGCTGTGTATAATCCACTTGCTAAAACATCCATTTGAATTGTTCCTCCTGCGTTAGCTAGTTCAAAAATTGAAATAATCATACCAATTACAGTACCTAAGAAACCAATCATTGGTCCGACACCAGAAATAGTAGCCAAAACACTAACGTTCTTTTCTAAGTTATAGATTTCTAATCTACCCGCATTTTCAATAGCTGTATTAATATCTTCAAGAGGTTTCCCTATTCTGGTAATTCCTTTTGCAATTAATCTTGATACAGGTGAATTTTGTTGTGCACATAACATTTGAGCCGAATCAATCTTACCATTACTGACATGATCTTTAATCTGATTCATAAAATTTGAATCGACCTTAGAAGCTGCTTTTATAGCAAAAATTCGTTCGAAATAAATATAAATAGCTACTATTAGGAGCAGAAATAAAATGAATATAATCACCATTCCTGATGTTCCTCCACTTGTAATTAATTCAATAATAGATAACGTTTTTTCAACTGATTCTCCCTCAGTTAAAACAGCTACTTCATCTTGAATAGTACTTAATGATATCATACTAAAATGTTTAATTTTTAAGTTTGTTTTGTTATAACGTTAAGTTTTTAGCTTAAGTATATTTATGTGTTTATTATTAAAAAATTGCTCTTGTTACCATAAAAGCAGCAGCACCAGCTATAAAACCAACAAATGCCAACCAAGATATTTTCTTTAAATACCAAAAGAAATCAATTTTTTCCATTCCCATTGCAACAACTCCAGCTGCAGAACCTATGATTAACATACTTCCTCCAGTACCTGCTGAATAAGCAATAAAGTGCCAAAGTTCATTGTCTAATGGTTCTGAGAACATTCCTAAACTTGCTGCAACTAATGGTACATTATCAATAACAGCTGATCCAACTCCTAAAAGTAACACCACTAAATCCGAGACACCTTCATGATGAAACTCAGTACCTAACATTGGCATTGATTCCTGTAAAGAACCCGCGAAACCAAATAAGATCCCTAAAGATTCTAAAGCAGCAACTGCCATTAAAATTCCTAAGAAAAACAATATACTTGGTAATTCAATTTTAGATAATGAATGATGCACAGGACTATGGCTTGCACCAGAAGAATGCTCTTCTGACCCTACCTCTGAGATAGCAAATTTTGAATTACTGTAAACTTCTGCAAATATAGCTACAACTCCTAATGAAAGCATCATACCAACGTATGGAGGTAAATGTGTAATTACTTTAAATATAGGGACAAAAATAATAGCACCTAATCCTAAAAACAACATTGTAGAACTGAATTTATTCTTTGGTTTACCATCTGATTCTTGCAATTCTAAAGTCCCTTTAAAAGGCTTTAAAAAAGAAGCAATAAAAGTTGGTACAACCATACATAACAATGAAGGAATAAATAAATAAGAGAGTAATTTACCTGTTGATACTTTATTACCAATCCAAAGCATTGTTGTTGTTACATCACCAATTGGTGACCATGCACCACCTGCATTCGCAGCAATAATAATTAAACCAGCATACCAAATCCTTACTTCTCTTTCTTTTACTATTTTTTGAAGAATTGATATTAAAACAATAGTTGCAGTTAAGTTATCTATTATAGCAGAAAGTATAAACGCTAGTATTGAAAACATCCAAAGCAGCTTCCTTCTACTATTAAAATTAACAGCGTTTTTAATCGTTGAAAAACCATCAAAATAATCGATGATTTCAACAATAGTCATGGCTCCTAATAGAAACACTAAAATCTCGGCTGTTTTACCTAAATGATGTAGTAATGTTTCTTCCATTAAGTGCATTTTTTCTTCATGCGGAAGCAATCCAAAATTTTCCATTAAGCTATGGTTAGCAGAATCAAACCATTGAGAAAAGTTATCTACTCCTAATGAAATTAAAGCCCAACTTATAGCCATCATTACTAAAGCAGGAATTAATTTATCGATTTTTATATTATGTTCTAACGTAATAGCTAAATAGCCAAAAACGAATACAAGGATTATTACTGTTTCCATTTCAAAGGATTTTTATATTAGTTGTCTTAATGCAATTTCGAATGCTGTTTCGCTTATGCCTATTTTTGTTGGATTATTTTTATGTACTTCTTTTAACGCTTTCCTTATAACTTTAGATGTGTCATTAAAAATAGCGTCATCTGTCATTAATACTTTTCGTTCCATGAAATAAGCAAACACTCTTGCCATTCCACAGTTTGATATAAAATCTGGTATTAAACTTACTTTTTGATCGGTATGCTCCATAATAGAACCAAAGAAAATTTCTTTATCTGCAAAAGGTACATTTGCACCACATGTAATCACTTCTAAACCTGTAGAAATCATTTGATCTATTTGGTCTTGAGTTATTAATCGAGAAGCTGCACAAGGTGCAAACACTTCAGTTTGTAATGACCAAATTTGCTCATTTATATCGTTAAATGGAATAAGGTTATCTGCCACTAAAGTATTTCCATTTTTGGCAAGATATAAATCTGTAATTTCTTTAAATGAGAATCCTTCTTCATTAATTAATCCACCTACTCTATCTATAATACCTACAATTTTAGCTCCCATTTGAGCAAAGTAAAAAGCTGCAGCTGCACCAACGTTTCCAAAACCTTGAACAACGACACGTTTACCTTTTATTGAATCTCCATTAATATCATAAAAGTGCATAGCTGCAGTGGCAACACCATAGCCTGTTATCATATCTGCTACAGTAAATTTTCTGCTTACACTTGGAGAGTATTTTGGATTTTCTAAAACCTTTATAACACCTTGTCTTAACTGACCGATTCTATTAATTTTATCAGCTTGTGTTGGTTTAAAATGTCCTTCAAAAACTCCTTCTTGAGGATGCCATACACCACTTTCTTCTGTGATTGGAATCACTTCGTGGATTTCATCAACGTTTAAATCACCACCAGTTCCGTAATAACTTTTCAATAATGGAGAAACGGCAGCATACCAACGTTCTAAAACACCTTTTTTTCTTGGATCTTGTGGATCAAAATTGATTCCAGATTTTGCTCCACCAATAGCAGGACCTGAGACCGTAAACTTAACTTCCATAGTCTTAGCAAGAGACAATACTTCATTTCTATCTAATCCTTTGCGCATTCTAGTTCCTCCTCCTGCTGCTCCTCCTCTAAGAGAGTTAATTACTGTCCAACCTTCAGCTTCAGTTTCTGGGTCATTCCAATGAAATACGATTTCGGGAGTCTTATTTTCGTATTTCTGAAGTAAATCTTTTATCAATTTTAGTCTATTTATTTAGTGTAACAAATATAAAAACAAAAATGGCTTTATAGTTAAGCCTTTTTAATATTATTCAAAACTATCATACATTATTTCAATGTCATTTTTCCAAATTTATGTTTTTCCTTACCTGTAGCATAAATGTAGAAAGCTTTATCTTTAATTAATATGGTTTGGGTTGGTGCAAATGTGGCATATTGATTTTCACCTCCAGTTTCACTATTCCAAAATGGTATTGTTTTTATGTTACCTTCATCATCAAAAGATTTTAAAACAATCGCTTTAGCATTAGCTTTTTCACTACCAAACACTATTTTTTTGTTTTTCAATATATATTCTTTTTCATTTGCTAAAACAAAAAATTGGCCATTGTCTAAAAACGGAAAAAACGAACCCAAAACTTCCATTCTATTTAGGTAATCTTCTCCGTAATTTATAGGTGTCTCATATATCACACTTCCATTAATATCTAATTTAATTACAATTCCAGGACCAAACCTATGTGTGTAGTTGTATTCAAAATTTTTACCATCAATCTCTTCAGAGTCTGTGGAATAACAATCCCCAATTAGGTAAACAATTTCGTTATCCATTAAAACATCTTTTATTTTTAAATTAAGATACCCCTTACCTAGCACACGTTTTCTAGTATCTTGTGACCATTTTTGATTTTTTATAAGATTGCCTTCAGAAATATTATATATAAAAAAGCTATCGTCTTTTGCTCCGCCAACTGAAACTGTTGGTTTTGCATTATCTGTTGCAAAACCTACTAAGAATTGGGAATCATTATAACTAATTACTTTAGAATCAGAAATATAAAACCCTTCTGTAGAAACTTGCTGTTCTTTTACATCATTACCTTTTACAGTAATTATAGTAGTAATGGGATGTTTTTTAAACGTATCTGTTTTTTTAATAATATTTACAGTTGCATCATTTTCAACAAACAAAGATTCATTATAGGCGCGATCACTTTCAAAAGACAATGTATGAGTGCTTTCTGAAAGCTTATTTAAATTTTCATCAAATGTTAGTACAGTAATGGCTTCATTAGTTTTCTTTTCAAATAATTGATTAACTAAAACGGCAAAAGTCCTTTTATTTGAAGAGCTAGCTATTTCAAAAAATCCAGAGTTATTTATTTTCTCAAATGGAATCGTATATAATTCGATTGGATCTGAAACTCGATGAGTTTCATTATCATAAATTTGAGCATATAAGACATTCTTGCCATCTTTCTTTACAGCAATATTTGAAAAGAAATACAATTTGTTATCACCTTCAATAATCTTCAAGAGTGCTGCGTCTTTTAATAAACGAATTGGTAGTTTAAAATCTATAGCAGAAGTAGGTTTCCCAAAAGCATCAAATTTAGTGATGTTAATAATTTTTGGAGCATAAAATTGAGAGCCAAATTTTTCAACACTATACATTGTAAAACCAGATTCTGAAGGAAAAGCTAAAATAGGACTTAGCGAACCCGAAACTCTATTATTAGTCAATTCTGACCATTCAAAATCAGCGAATGTTTGTTCTTGAGCTTGAAAAGTTATTACACAAATAATTGAGCAGATGCTAAAAAGTAATGATTTCATATTAGTAATTAAAGTGGTTATAATATTGATTTACAATTTTTAAAAATACTAAAAATTATTAGGGTCATTTTTATTATTCACGTTTTTTCAAACTAGTTCAGCATAACGTGAAACCTATTTACTTATGACATTATAAAGCTAAATATATCTTTAAAAGGTGTAAATTTTTACAAATCTTTACTTTGTTTAATCACAAAAATTTCAGCTTGAATTTTTGTGCACTAAAAGTATAAAGAGTATTCTGATATCGTTTTTAATAACTTGAATAAAAGATGTTACAAAAGTAATTAATAACTATAGTAAAAAACGTTAAACTGTATAAATTACACCTGAAGAATGATCCCGTTTTGCCCCTGTAACGCTCTTTAAACAATTTACCTCATTTCTATCTTTAAGCACTCCAAGTAAGCCAAAAATTAAAGCTTCTTTATATTCTATAATCTCACGAGTGGGAATAATAACTTCCGATTTTGAAAAATTTCGAATTCGATTCATTAAAAATTCATTAAAAACTCCACCTCCTGTAACTAATACTTTTGTATCACTTTTTATTAAAACCTTAGAAATTTGTATGGCAATGTGCTCAACAAATGTTCTTAAGATATCTTCCATTTTAAGATAAAATGAATCAATCAAAGGAAAAATATTTAAATCAACCCATTCTAATCCTAAAGATTTAGGTGGTGCCTCGTTATAATAATTAAGTTTATTGAGTTGAAATAATAAATTTTGATTAATATTTCCTGTTGAAGCTATATCTCCTTTATCATCATAATTTAAACCTAATTTTGAAACATAATGATTCAAAACAATATTAACAGGACAAATATCAAAAGCAATTCTTTCATTATTTAATTCATAAGAGATGTTAGCAAAGCCTCCCAAATTTAAACAAAATTCATAATCACTAAACAATAATCTATCTCCTATAGGCACTAATGGTGCGCCTTGACCTCCTAGAGCTACATCTTGAACTCTGAAATCGCATATAACTTTTTGATTTAGTTTATTTGCTAAAAGCTGTTGATTTCCTATCTGGTATGTTAGCCCATTCTCGGGTTGATGTAAAGCAGTATGACCATGAGAAGCGATAAAATCTATAGATTTAATTGAATTATTATTTATAAAATCTAATATTACACTTGCTAAATATTCTGAATAGTTAGAATCTAGAATTTCTAATTGATCCATTGGCATAGTAACCAATTGACTTAAAGTAGATTTCCATTGTGTTGAATATTCTATAGTTTCTGCATTAAGTATTTTGAAACTCCAGTGTTTATTGTATGAAAAGTTAACATTGATTATATCTATACCATCTAATGATGTACCAGACATTATACCTAAGACTTTGAAATTAAATTTTATCATATTAGTAAAAATAATATTACTTATTGAAAATACGCTAATAAAAAATTATCTTTGCATCAAAATTTTAAGAAATCAATAAATATTTATAGTTTATGGACTTTAGTTTAACAGAAGAGCATATAATGATTCGTGATGCAGCGAGAGACTTTGCTCAAACAGAATTACTTCCTGGTGTTATAGAACGAGATAATGCTCAAAAATTTCCTGAAAGCTTAGTTCGCAAAATGGGCGAGCTTGGATTTTTAGGTATTATGGTAGATCCTAAATATGGCGGAAGTGGTATGGATGCCATTTCTTACGTATTAATTATGGAAGAATTATCTAAAATTGACGCCTCTGCTTCTGTGATGGTTTCCGTAAACAATTCATTGGTTTGTTATGGCCTTGAAGCGTATGGTAACGAAGAGCAAAAACAAAAATACTTGACTAAATTAGCTACAGGTGAATGTATAGGTGCATTTTGCTTAAGTGAACCAGAAGCTGGCAGTGATGCAACGTCTCAAAAAACAACTGCTATAGATAAAGGTGACCACTACATCCTTAATGGAACAAAAAACTGGATTACCAATGGTGGACGTGCAGAAGTTTATTTAGTTATCGCCCAAACTGATAAACACAAAGGATCTCACGGTATCAATGCTTTTATTCTTGAAAAAGGAATGCCAGGTTTTGATATTGGACCTAAAGAAGATAAATTAGGAATTCGTGGTAGTGATACACACACATTACAGTTTAATGATGTAAAAGTCCCTAAATCAAATAGAATTGGTGAAGATGGATTTGGTTTTAGATTTGCAATGAAAACCCTTTCTGGAGGGCGAATTGGTATTGCAGCTCAAGCTTTAGGAATTGCAGCTGGTGCTTATGAATTAGCACTAAAATACTCTAAAGAACGTAAAGCTTTTGGAACAGAAATTTGCAATCATCAAGCCATTGCTTTTAAATTGGCAGATATGCATACTGAAATCGAAGCGGCTAGAATGTTGGTAATGAAAGCAGCTT
This sequence comes from Winogradskyella eximia, assembly GCF_003386165.1. GTDB lineage: Bacteria > Bacteroidota > Bacteroidia > Flavobacteriales > Flavobacteriaceae > Winogradskyella > Winogradskyella eximia. Next base: position 198,056 of record NZ_QRDV01000009.1, read on the forward strand.
GGGATAAAGACCAAGGTAATAATTATGACATGTCTAGTGCTATGGCTAAACTTTATGCCAGTAAAGTGGCTATGGAACATACTGTAGAAGCTGTTCAGATTCATGGTGGTAATGGATTTGTAAAAGAATACCACGTTGAACGTTTAATGCGTGATGCGAAAATTACTCAGATATATGAAGGCACTTCAGAGATACAGAAGATTGTAATATCGCGTGGTTTAATAAAAGGATAATTTTATTTAAAAAATATTTAAAGGCTTCAAAATTTAATTTTGGAGCCTTTTAATTTTCCGATAGTTCGTTAACTACTATTCTTAATTCCCCATACGAGAATTTATCATCGAGTTGATGTTTTAAATCTGAAAGGTTATCAAAAGTTTTAGTAGGTATAATTTTCTTTAATTCTGAATAATGGGCTTTAGACATTAGATCAGTGATTGCAATATCTTTTGAAGTAATAAAACTGGCTAAATGTCCAAAAATTGTATTTACATTTAATTCTCGTTCTAATGCAATTTGATCAATTGATTTTCCACTTTTAAATAATTCTAAAGATATTTTCTTAGTATCTCCTTTATTCCTTTTGGGTTTTAATTCTTCAATAACTGGTGCTTCATTTAAAGTTTCGATATCATTTTCTTCACAATAGGATTTGATAACCCTTAATATTTCCGATCCATATTTTTCAATTCTTGTTTTGCCCATGCCATGAACTTCATTAAGTTCTTGTTTAGTAACAGGCAAAATTTCACACATAGCATAAAGAGATTTTTGAGTGAAAATTTGAAAATGTACTAAATCTTCTCGCTTTGCAATTTGATTTCTTAGTTCTCTTAATAATTCAAAAAGTTCAATATTTGTCGTTCCGTCAATAACAGTTTTACGATTTTTTTTGGGTTTATCTTTAGCTAGGAAAACAGATTTAGCTCTTAATCCTAAAAACTGTTTTACATTAAATTCTTTTTTTAAACCTTCAAAATACAATAACTTAGTTGCGAGTAACTCCTCCAATTCATCATATTGCTTATTTATATCTTTCTCAATAGTTTTATTATCTGTTGTAAAAGCTAAAGTTTTTAACGCTGTTTCTATTGTTGATTTTGTTTGATTCTCAAAATAAATAATAGCTTTTACAAACCGTTCTTGTATGGAAACATTAGACTCTGGAATGTCCAAAGAATCACCTATTGATTTTAACTGAGTATTAAATGAAGTACTAACTTTTAATAAATTAGTTATACAATCTTTAATAGTATTCAGTGGTTTTTCAATATTACCTTCTATACTCCCCCTATTTTTGTAATAAATATCTAAAATTCTATTTGCTGGATATATAAACTTAAAAAAATCAAAAATCTCAGAAATTAAGTCTAACTGAAATAGTCTCTTAGATTGTTGTAATATATCATTATTGGGTTGTTTTGCTTCTGCTTCTTCATTAAAAGTAATAACATTACCATCACTGATTATTTGATTTGACGTGATTTTACTTTTTAAAACTAAACCTTCAAGAGATTTACAACGACTTAGAGCGACGTATGTTTGTCCATGAGCAAAAGCTCCTTCTGCATCTATTATGGCCTTTTCAAAGGTTAATCCTTGACTTTTATGAATTGTAATGGACCAAGCCAAGCGTAAAGGCATTTGTGTATAGCTACCTATTTTATCTTCAGAGATAGCCTTAGTATCAGAATCTACGGTATATTTTATATTTTCCCATACTTCTGGTTTAGTAATAATATTAAAGTCATCATCGGGACATTTAACCACAACTTCATCTCTATCTAATAAAATTACTTTACCGATTTTACCATTATAATAGCGTTTGTCTGGAGAGCTATCATTCTTTACAAACATTACTTGTGCACCTACCTTTAATTTTAATTCTTCTTTATTTGGATATGAATTCTCTGGAAAATTTCCTTTAATAACTGCTTTATAAGTTTTTAATTCGCTCTTAAGTTTTTCGAGCTCTTGTCTATTAGTTTGACTTGCCTTATTATTATGTGTCGTCAATGATATATATCCATCATTTTCATTTGAAATAAATTCAGGTTGGTAACGTTTATTTAATTCATCAGCTGAAGATTTACTTAATTTATTACTCCGAATTTCATTAAGAATATCAATAAATAAGGGGTTTTCTTGTCTATATATATGTTTCAATTCTATCGTTATAGCATTACATTGCTGATAAGATTGACTACTAAAGAAAAAAGCGTTCTTATAAAAAGGGCTTAATAATCTCCATTCATGCTCCTTAATTACAGGTGATAACTGTTGTAGATCACCTATCATTAGTAATTGTACTCCTCCAAAAACTAAATTACGATTTTTAAAACGTCTTAGAGTTTTATCTATACCATCTAACAAATCAGCTCTTACCATACTTATTTCATCAATAACTAAAAGATCAAGCGACTTAATAATATCAATTTTGGTTTTACTAAACTTTCTATTAAAGCCAGCAGAAGAATTCAAATCCGTATCAGGTAAAATAGGTCCAAATGGCACTTGAAAGAAAGAATGGATTGTTACTCCTTTAGCATTAATGGCAGCAACTCCAGTTGGAGCAACAACAACCATTCGTTTTTGAGACTCTAATTTGAGTTTATGTAAAAAGGTTGTTTTACCAGTGCCTGCTTTACCCGTAAGAAATATATTTCTATTGGTATTGTTAACAAAGTTCCAAGCCAACTGTAATTCTGTATTTTTCATATCAAGTGAGAAAATAAACAAACATAAAAGTTATTTATTGATTAAAGCTAATCAAAAAACCTATAAAGACTAAACATTTTTCTTAGTTTTTATAGGCGTTTACCTTTTATGGTATTTCTATTACTATGTCGCATAAACAAAAAAAACCCTTACTAGTTATCTAGTAAGGGTTTTACAAATATCGATTAAAATCGATATAAAAAAGGCGGCGACCTACTCTTCCACA
>NZ_QRDV01000010.1 GCF_003386165.1 Winogradskyella eximia
CACACGCTAAAAGAGCTGCAAAAAGTGCAATTAATTTATACAACGAAATAAGATTACATTTATCTTTAGACTATAAAACACCTAATATGGTATATCAATTATCAGCGTAAATTCAATTTTAACCTGTATCCATATTTCAGGACTAGATATTTTAAAAGAACTCACGAAACAAGAAATATTTTCAGCTACAACTATAAAGGATTTGGATACATTAATCATAAATAACACGGATAAATTTGTCTCATTATTTAATTAAAAAAATAAAATATGAATTTATCAGGTAAAACAGCAATCGTAACAGGTTCAAACACAGGTATTGGATATGAAACCGCCTTGGATTTGTTCAAAAAAGGAGCAAAAGTATATATTGCTTGTCGTAATCAAGACAAAGCACTTAAAGCTATCCAAAAAATGGAGATTAACGGAGGAACAGGCGAATTAGTTTATGAACAGTTAGATTTGGCAAGTTTGAGTTCTGTGAAAGCATTTGCGGACAATGTGATACAAGCTGAATCAAGTCTCGATTTGTTGATTAACAATGCAGGAATAATGATTCCACCACAATCAAAAACTGAAGATGGTTTTGAAACTCAGTTCGGAGTAAACTTCGTTGGTCATTTTGCCCTTACGGGTCATCTTTTTAATTTATTAGAATCAACAAAGGGTTCGAGAGTTGTCACATTAAGTAGTATTGCTCATAGAGGTGCTGCTATCGATTTTGATAATTTCCGATTAGAGAAAGAGTATAATAATTGGAGAGAGTACGGACAAAGCAAATTTGCAGATATCATTTTTGCGCTAGAATTTAACAAACGATTGAAACTAAATGGGAGTCAAATCACATCTTTAGCTGCACACCCAGGATTTAGTAAAACAGATTTACAAGTACACATGGATAAGGATATGCTTGCGTCACTTGAACTAATGACTGCCAAAGAAGGTGCTCAACCTACATTAGCCGCTTGCTTGCGTGAAGATGTAAAGGGAGGACAATATTGGGGACCAGATGGTCATAATGAACAAAAAGGAAAACCAGCTATAGCAAAAATTGATGCAGCAGCTTTAGATGAAACCTTAAATGCTAAGCTATGGGATTGGGCTAAAGAAACAACAAAAGCAGATTTTCCTTTTTAAATAGTTTATACAACTAAATTGTATGATAAAAAAGCGCTAATAACCCTAATACTATTAAAAATGCCTATTCCAACAAGGTTAAAAACAATAAGCGAACTTCATCGATTCAACAACATATCTTCACCTAAACATCCATTGATTAGTCTGATAGATTATAGCGAAATAAAACCAACACCTATAAACAATGAATTAAAATGGGTTCAAGAATTTTATACGATTTCAGTAAAACGAAATGTTGTTGGTAAATATCGTTATGGTCAAGAATCATATGATTTTGATGAGGGATTAATGACTTTTTTTTCACCAGAGCAAGTAATTTCAGTCCAATTGATAGAAGAAGATTTGAATAATAGACCTTCAGGATGGATTTTAGCAATCCATCCTGATTTTCTATTTGGCACTTCTCTAGCGAAAGACATAAAAAAATATACGTTTTTGAATTATTCCGTTCGGGAAGCGCTTTTTTTATCTGAAAAGGAAGAAAATACAATCTTTGAAATACTTCAAAATATAAAGAGCGAATATCAAGCGAACCTAGACCAGTTCAGTCAACAAATCATAATAAGTCAATTAGAATTATTACTTAACTATGCTGAGAGATTTTATCAGCGTCAATTTTTGACACGTAAAAAATCCAATCACCAAATATTGGATAAATTGGAAATTCTATTGGAAGAATATTTTAAAGAAGATAGTGTTTTTGACAAAGGCTTGCCTACTGTTCAAGAAGTATCACAAAACTTAAATCTTACAACAGATTATTTAAGTACTATGCTAAAAAATTTAACAGGACAAACAACACAACAACATATTCACAATAAATTAATTGAAAAAGCCAAGATAAAGTTATCTACCACAAATTTGTCTGTAAGTGAAATTGCGTATGAATTGGGTTATGAACATTCACAATCATTCAACAAATTATTTAAATCCAAGACCAATCAAACGCCATTGGAATTTAGAGCTTCATTCAATTGAAGAAAAAAAACGAACGCACAACAACGTATATAATTTATTGCAAGTTCTAGCCTACTGACGAAAATCCTCGCGGATTTTCTATTCAGTTTTTATTTGCTAAATTACGTGCTAAACCACGCAACAAACCATATACAAAACCGCTGTGTACAAGTACAAAACAATAAATTTAATTATTATGAAAAATAGAATTTTAATAATTCTAGGGCTATTACTTTTGATTCAAAAAACACAAAGCCAAGATATTAAAATCACACTAGGAAAAACTGATTTTGATAATGCGAGCGTTTTATTAACAAATGGCAAAACTCTGCTTGGTGAAGTTCAAGATTTTAAATCACCAAATACTATTGAAATTGTTGGTAACCCGTTTAGCTTTACAATGTCAGCAACAGAAGAACTTGAAAAAGACTTAAATCTAAATCGTAAACAAATAAAATTCAGAAAAAGCAAGGATGATCAATATCAACTAATTCCTGCTGACTCTATCGATACGGTCCACTTTTTTGACGATGAACTCAACAAAAACCTCGAATTTAAGAGATTACAAATTGTAAGAAGCATTAACGGTAAAATTAATGAAACTAAACGCACAATATTCTTACCTGTTTTCAAAAAAGATTCTATTAATTTATATGGATACCATTTATATTCAAGTGGACAATATGCAACTACAATTTTCTACCTAAATAATCCAAAAGATAATCTTGCGGTTGCACCATACGATATGAGATTTAACGAAATATTTTCTGCACGAAAAAAACTTATTGAACGAATTGTTAGTTCGTACAAATTTGTTTCTGGGAATTGCCCAACTTTTCATAATTGGCTCGATAAAAAGTTTTATTCCCAAACAAGTGAAATTAATAGAGACGATTACAAAAAACTTCAAAAAGAAATAAAAAAGGGTAAAAAAAGTTTCAAATCCAAAGAAAAAAAACTAGAATTTGAAAGAGAAAAATGGACCGAATTTTATATTAAATCTTTTTCACCTGCCATAAAAAAATATAAGGAATTGTGTAAGTGATGACACCAGCAAACAACAAACGTGTAAAATTAGTTGCTTATCGCATATTCTATCAGTGATCTAATAGCTAAATTAGTAACTGAGCCAAATTATCATTAATGCAAGAAACCAAGAGAATCATAAGAAAAAAAGACGAAAACTATTTAGTTTTCGTCTTTAGGTTTAATGAATTCTGACTGGTACTTTTCTAAGAATTGCTTTTGTCTTGCAAGCATTTGTTGTCGTACTTTGTCAATATCCATAAAGTCTTTTCCAAAACTACTTCCAAAAAAATCATCATTAAAAAAGCGTTTGCTAAAAAGTGAATCTTGAGAGAAAATATCATTAAACCCTTCATTTTCAAAATGCGAAAAATTTCTAAAAAATCTTGATTTAAAAGTTTGCATTATACTATCTCTATCTGAAGGTGATAAATTATCAAACTTACTTTCGGAAGACCACGAATAAATGCTATCGTACCTTATTAGGTTTCCGTTTTCATCAAATTCTTTATCAACTTTCCAACTGCCTTTAGGCTCTTCTACAATATTACTTTCTGAATTTTTTAATTCTTCTTTCTGTGCTTTACCTTCTTGTCCGTTGCAACTAATACAGAATAAAGCAAACATTAATGATAACATTTGTTTTTTCATCATTTGACGTTTTAAGTTAAACTATTTAAAAATTATGTTTTAAACAACCCACCAGTTTCAGTCAGCTTTATTAACTTATTTTGGTGAATCACTTCTAAATTTCGTACACCACTTTTATACCAAACACATTCTAAATAACTATCATTATTAACCAAGCCAAAAAATGAATCTTTTTTGGGAACGTATCTCAGAACTTCCATTTTTGGTGCAGAAATTTTACCTTTTACTTTTACCCAATCACCAGGTTTAAATTTTCTTGGCATAACCATATCTATTTAAACAATTACTATAAACCATAGAGCAACAAGGCTGAAAAAATCAGCCTCGTTACTAGTGTTTTCATAAAAAGTGGTACAATTATTTGATTTCGATGCTTCTTACTGGCTTATTCTTTGCGTCTTCTCTCTTTGGCAGAAGAATACTTAAAATACCATCTTTATAAGTTGCATTAATATCTTCATCATTTACCGTTTCTGGTAAAGTGAACGTTCTTTTAAACGAAGAATAACCAAACTCCCTTCTTGTATATTTTTCGTCCTTTTTTTCACTTTCCTCTTTAGTCTCTAAAGAAATCGATAAAATTTCATTATCAAGATCGAGATGAAAATCTGATTTATTTAAACCAGGAACTGCCATATCTACTATAAAGGCGTCCGCTGTTTCCTTAATATTTACTTTTGGCAGCGTTATTCCTGTATTAAAATTTGAAGTAAATACAGATGGGAGATCTCTATTAAAAATATCATCTAACCACGTGGATAAAGTTGGGAAATTTGCATTTGAATTTGTGTTTGCTAAACTTCCGTTTTTAGGAACATTTACTAAATTGCTCATAATTAAAAAATTTAAATTAAACATTATTTCAAATTTGAAATCTTTGATGATTTCGTTATTAAAGTTTGCAAAAAAAATACCAAAATTAATAACTCATATTTTTAAACCATAAATTCCTAATAAGCATTAAAATTTCTGTCATATTTAAGAATAATTGTCATATTTTTCACTAATTAAGTGTCATCTTGACATTTTTATGATAGAAAGATCACTATAAAAACGGTAGTAAAGCTTGGCCTAAATTAAGATTACAATTAAAAATAAATCAGACTTTATTTTTTATTAAAAAATATACTAAATCATGATACAAAACATTAAACATGAAGTTATTGAACAATTAGAAAAAGAAATTCTTTTTGGATTTTACAATGCAAATGATTTATTAGAGACTATAAGTGATATGTTTTATAATGAGGAAAATTTTGATGAAAATTGGCTTAAAGATGAAATTGACACAAGATTAAAAAAGCATCAAAAAGAAAGTTTGAATTGGGCAAAACCAACAGATTTTGATCGACTAGTACTTGCTTTTGACTCCCTTATTAAAGACAAAATTATTGCGCTTCATAAAGCAGGATACACCAGACAAGATGGCGAAGGTGACTGTGCTGAAATTATAGAAGAACTAAATAACAACGGCATAAAAGTACTGGGATATTGCTATTATCACACCCAAGATTTAGAAAGAGCAATTGGAGATGAGCCAACACTTTTTATTGGTTATGATAGCTACAACCATAATGATGAACTCGCCATGGATGTTGCCAATAAAATTGTAAAGACTTTAGAGACTAATGGATTTAAAGTTAATTGGAATGGTTCATTAGAGACTAGAATTCAAATTTCAGCCATAAATTGGCAAAAAACGGTTGATAATATAGATTATAACTATTCTAGAGTTTTAGATATTTTGCAACCCAACATACCAATTGAAGATGATACAATACTGAATAGAAAGCGAAAACCTTTCTGGAAATTTTGGTAGATAACTGTCTATCTTCAAAAGAATTAAAGCTATATTACTTCTAACCTAAAACCTTTACTAACAATTCTTTAAGCAAGTCGCCTTGAGGCACTGCATTAGATCCAACACCTTTACTTTTTACATCAAATTCACGTAAAACGCCAATTACATAACTCACTTTTTTCATTGGATAATTTCTGGCTGCTTCTAAATACTCATTTACAAAATAAGGATTCACTTTTAAAGCAGACGCCACACTTCTAGGGTTTTTATCAGACATACCATGAAGATGCAATAATTGAGAAAAGAAACCGAATAGCAGTGAAACCGTAACAACCATAGGATTGTCCTTAGGGTTATCTGCAAAATACTTAGCAATTTGATGCGCTTTTACCACATTACGTTGTCCTACAGCTTTGCGTAACTCAAAATTGTTATAATCTTTACTAATCCCAATATTTTCTTCAATATGCTCTGGAGTAATTTGTGTGCCTTCTGGTAAAACAATTTTAAGCTTACTGAGCTCATTATCAATTTTACCTAAATCAGTTCCCAAAAACTCTACTAACATTTGTGCTGCTTTTGGTGAGATATTATAGTTCTGTCCTGCTAAAACCCGTCTAATCCAATCAGAGACTTGGTTTTCGTACATTTTTTTGCTTTCATAAACTACACCAACTTTATTAATGGCCTTATATAAAGCTTTTCGTTTATCTAGTTTTTTGTACTTATAATTAATAACTAAAACTGTTGAAGGTTGCGGATTAGTAGCATATTGTGCCAATTTTTCAATGGTTCTGCTTAAATCTTGGGCTTCTTTTACAATCACAACCTGGCGTTCTGCCATCATTGGGTAACGCTTGGCATTGCTCACAATATCATCGATGGTTACATCTCTTCCGTATAATACCATTTGGTTAAAGCCCTTCTCAGCCTCGTCGAGCACGTTGTCTTCAATATAATCTGAAACTTTATCAATATAATAAGCCTCCTCACCCATTAAAAAATAGATAGGTTTAAGGTCGCCTTTTTTTATCGCAGCTACTAATTGTTTTACTTCGTCCAAAAAATATATAAGTTCTAAGTTAATACCATAATTTCAGAACCAAATTCTAAAAGTGAATTTAAATATTTGGAATTTGAAATTTGTTCTTTGGATATTGGGTCTATGTGCTTAAATTTGACTAAAATTAGCTATTTAAGTGTTCCAAGAACTCAACTTTCCAAAGTTTGAATACCGTTTCAAAAGTACAGAAAATAAAGTTTCTATTTTTGATGTCATTCGGAAAAAATTCATCATTCTTCAACCTGAAGAATGGGTAAGACAACATTGTGTTCATTATTTAATTAATGACAAAAAATTCCCTAAATCATTGATTAATGTTGAAAAAGAATTGACTATAAACGGATTAAAGAAACGATACGATATTGTGATTTTTAATTCGGATGGAAGTATTTTTTTAATTGTAGAATGTAAATCGCACAATATAAAAATTGACCAAACCACTTTCGATCAAATTGCACGTTATAACTTAGTACTAAATGCAACGTATTTAATGGTTACTAATGGTTTAAATCATTATTATTGTGAAATGGATATGGAAAATGAACGCTATTCTTTTTTAAAAACGATTCCAGATTATAAATCTAATTAAATGCTTCAAAATAAAGATCTTGCTGTTGTAATTTTAAACTGGAATGGAAAAGCATTACTTGAGCAATTTCTTCCTTCTGTTATAAAGTATTCTGCTGATGCCGTTATTTATATGGCTGATAATAGTTCTACTGATGATTCTGTTGCTTTTGTTACAAAACAATTTCCTACAGTAAAAATAATTCAGAATTCAGAAAACGGTGGCTATGCTAAAGGTTATAATGATGCACTTAAACATGTTACCGAGCCTCTACTCTGCTTACTTAATAGTGATATAGAGGTGACGGAAAATTGGCTTCAACCTATTATTTCTGAATTTAATCGTGATATTAATACAGCCATTATTCAACCTAAAATATTAGATTATAAAAACAAATCTTATTTTGAATATGCTGGTGCAGCTGGTGGCTTTATAGATAAGTTTGGGTATCCTTATTGTCGAGGACGCATTTTTGACACTATTGAAGAAGATAACAATCAATATAACGACACTACAACTATATTTTGGGCATCTGGAGCATGTTTATTTATTAAAAATTCAGTTTTTAAAGAATTAAAGGGATTTGATGAATCTTATTTTGCACATGTAGAAGAGATTGATTTGTGTTGGCGTGCATTTAATAAAAATTATAAAACAAAATATGTTGGTACCTCAACCATTTATCATGTAGGTGGTGCAACTTTGAGTAATACTAACCCAAAAAAAACTTATCTCAATTTTAGAAATAGTTTGTTTACACTAGTAAAAAACACAGACTCTAATTTAGTTTTCAAAATTTTGTTTAGAATGCTACTGGATGGTGTTGCTGCTATTCGTTTTTTGTTTCAGCTAAAACCTTTATTTTTAGTAGCCATCTTTAAGGCACATATGTCTTTTTACTACAATTTACCTCATCTTTTAAAGCAGCGTAAACAACTCAATCAACGCTCAAATTATTACGAATGCAACTCAATTGTTTGGTCTTATTTTATAAAAAAAAGAACTCAGTTTTAATTCTTTGTAAAACTGTTAAAATTTATGTTAATCCATGTTCAACGCGCTTTAGTTTTCCATAATTTTGCTATGTTATAATTAACAATTAAAACTAAAATTCAATTATGAAAAAATTAATGTTATTAAGTGTATTTTCATTGGTATTTTTGGCATCTTGCGTGTCTAAGAAAGAGCATGTTGCACTACAAGAAAAATATCAAGAAACTCAAGATTTACTAAATACTGCGACCGTTAAATTAAATAGCTGTCTATCTGATAAGGCTGCTTCTATGGCTCGTGTAGAAACCATGAAAGATCAATTGGCTGATTTAAGAAAGTCAAATCAAGATTTAATTGATACCAAAGGAGATTTAACTATTTTAACTAAAAAAGGATCTGAAAACCTTGAAAAGTCTTTAGAGAGCTTAAAAGAACGTGATTTAAAAATTACGAGATTGCAAGACGCTTTAACTAAAAAGGATAGCGTTACACTTGCTATTGTTACCAGTCTTAAGAAAGCTGTAGGTATTAACGATCCAGACATTGAAATTAACGTTGAAAAAGGTGTAGTATTTATTTCTATCGCAGATAAATTATTATTTCAAAGTGGAAGCTATAACGTAACTACTAGAGCTAATGAAATTTTAGCTAAAGTGGCTAAAGTTATTAATAGCAAACCAGACTTTGAAGCTATGGTAGAATCTCATACAGATAACGTACCTTATAATAAACCTCCATTATTAGACAACTGGGATTTAAGTGTAAAACGTGCAACATCAGTTGTTAGAGTTTTAGAAAGCTTAAATGTTAATCCGCAACAATTAATCGCTGCTGGTCGTAGTTCTTATGTACCATTGGTAGAAAATGATACTGCGGAAAATAAAGCAAAAAACAGACGTACTCGTATTGTTGTAATGCCTAAAATTGACCAATTCTACGAAATGGTTGAAAATGAAATGAAAAACTTATCTGAAGGAAAATAATCCTTTTAGATTTTTTAAATAAGAAAACCCAATGCAAATGCATTGGGTTTTTTACTTGTTATTATTTTTTTACTTCAAATTATCATAAGACTTCACTAATCTAATAAACTCTGCTCTGTAACCGTCTACATCTTTACCTCTACCTTTTTCAGCTAGTTCAATGACTTTAGTTGTCGTTGCATTGTTGTAATATTTAGAATTTCTTAATTGCATACCAAATAATGCCACAGCTGCAGTAAAATTACTATCTATTGATGCTGCTGTAATTGTATCTTTCTGAATATGGACCATTTCAATGCTAGTATCTTCTTTTGGCTTTTTATATCTAAACTTTACAGTAAATAGTTCATCATCATAATTTTCTGTAGCTTTTGATGTTGTGTATTTCAAATCTGGTTTATTTTTTAGATAATCACTTTTAATACCAAGCGGAATAATTTCATATAAAGCAGTTACTGTATGTCCACTACCTAATTCACCAGCATCTTTGGTGTCATCAACAAAATCGGCGTCAGCCATTAATCTATTTTCATAACCAATAAGGCGATAAGCTTGTACTTTTTTAGGATTAAATTCTACTTGAATTTTTACATCCTTAGCAATTGTATAAAGTGTTCCACCAAATTCTTTTCCAAAGACTTTCTGTGCTTCTTGCATATTATCAATATAAGCATGGTTTCCGTTGCCTTTATCTGCTAAGGTTTCTAATTTTGAATCTTTATAATTACCATAACCAAAGCCTAAAACGGATAAAAACACACCAGATTTACGTTTCTCTTCTATTAAAGATTGCATATCATCGTCACTTGAAGCACCTACGTTAAAATCGCCATCGGTTGCTAAAATCACACGGTTGTTTCCATTATTTTTAAAATGCTTTTCAGCTAGTTTATAGGCCAATTTAATTCCTGCACCTCCAGCTGTAGAACCTCCTGAATTTAAATGATCTAAAGCTTCTAATATTTTCTCTTTTTGGTCCCCAGAAGTTGGTTCTAAAACCACACCTGCAGCACCAGCATAGACTACTATGGATACTTTATCTTTTTCGCGCAATTGATTTACCAATAGTTTAAAAGCACTTTTTAGCAGTGGTAATTTATTCTGAGAACCCATGGAGCCAGATACATCTATTAAAAAAGTTAAATTGGAAGCAGGAAGGATATCATTAGCATATGTTTTTCCCTGAAGACCTATTCTAACCAATTGTGTTTCTTTATACCAAGGTGTTTCTACAACTTCTGTATTTATAGAAAACGGATGCTCATCTATAGGTTGTGGATAATTATAGTTAAAATAATTCACCATTTCTTCAAGTTTCACCGCATTTGGCGGAACAGTTTCTCCATTATTAATCATGCGTCTTACGTTAGAATAACTTGCTTTATCTACATCAATTGAAAATGTAGATAATGGAGTTTGACTTGAATACTTAAATGGATTTTCATGAATTTTAGCGTAGTGTTCTTGATTAACAGGATTGTGATTTCCTTTTTTTGTGGTAATTAGTATTACACCTCCAGCACCTCTGTTACCGTAAATAGAAGTCGCACCAGCATCTTTTAAAACAGACATTTTAGCAATATCTCTTTTTTTTAAACTTCGGAAATTTGCTTCATCTACTGGTACACCATCTATAATGAATAATGGCTCAACATCTTTAGTAAGTGAATTTCTGCCTCGAATGATAATTGTGGCGCTCTGACCTGGCTGACCAGAACCAGTAGCTACATTTACTCCTGCTGCTTGCCCTGATAAAATTTGAGAATAATTATCTTTTTTCTTAGTTTTTGTTTTTTCGGAATTAACAACTGAAACAGAACCTGTTGAAATCCTTCGATTATGAGTACCATAGCCAACTGTTACCACCTCGTCTAAAGTAGAATTATCAATTTGCATTATCACATCAATGACTAAGGCATCATTAACTTTTTTAGATATTTTTTTATATCCTAAGTAGCTAAATAGTAAAACATCGTCTGCACTAACCTTTATAGAATATTTACCTTCTAGATTGGTTAAAGTCCCTTGAGAAGTGCCTTTAATAATTACATTGACTCCTTGTAATGGTATACCGTCAAAATCTGCGGTTACAGTTCCTGTAATAGTTTTTTCTTGAGCCTGTATCTGCCAAGACGACAATACAAGACATAGCATAAGTACTAGATTTTTCATAATAGTTGATTTATAAGTTTGTGTAAACCTATAAACAAATACTATGATTTAAAATCTATAATGAGTAAAGCATGTCGTTGAATGAGTTAACGACCTAAAACTACTTTAATCGTTTTTTTACGTTGAATTTTACCATTTACTGTTTCAGAAAATTTATCTATTGTATAGATTTTCTTTGGAATTTCAAATTTATTTAATGTCTTTAAGTCCTGTATTACCTTGAGAATATCAGAAGTAGAATCTGTTGGATTTTCAACTATAAGAATTAGTTTTTCTCCAAGAGTAGCATCCTCTTCGCCTCCAATAATAAAACGTTGTTTAATAACGGGTTGTAACTTATCTTCAATTTGTTCTGGAAATAATTTTACACCTCCAGAATTGACAACATTATCAAAACGACCTAATAGTTCAAAACTTGTAGCAGATTTTAATTCTACTATATCATTAGTAATTAGTGTCTCTTTAACTAATTTTGGCGCCTTAATCACTAAACATTTTCTATCGTCTTGAGCAAAAGTTACATGCTCTAAGGCATTAAAAAACTGCTCTCTTTTTCCTGATTTAGATTCTAAAGCTCTTACGGCAACATGCGTTACGGTTTCAGTCATACCATATGTTTCATAGAACTTAGCATCACACTCTTTAATTTTTTCTATTAAAGGTTTTGTTACTTTAGATCCACCAACAATAATGGTTTTTATATTATGAATATAATTAATAGAATGCTTTAATTGCAATGGAATCATAGCACAGAAATCATACGTTTTCTCATAATCGAAAGCAGGATAAGCAGCTGGCTCAACAAAGTCTATTTCTAAACCCAAAACTAAAGCACGTATAAACATCATTTTACCTGCAATAAAATGACTCGGCAAACAATGTAAAGCCGTATTTCCTGGCTCTAAACCAAAGAAATTACCTGTTGCAATAGCAGAATTAACCATCGCTTGTTTCTTTAATTTTATTTGCTTTGGTTTCCCAGTAGATCCAGAAGTTGTAACATACAAATGATCTTCTTTATTTAACCAATCGATTAAAAAATCGCCTGTTACTTTTTCGTAGGCTTTGCCTTCTTTTATTAAACTATAAGCTACTTCCTTTAATTCATCATGATTAAAATGAAGTCCATTAAACTTAAAACGATTATGTACTTTGTCGTATGTTGGTGTCATATTACTACTCTATTATTTTATAATCTTCTTTTGGTGGCTCTGTTACTTTTCCAAATAATTTATCTTTCCAATTGCTCCATCCATATTTTTTTGAAAGGATGAATAACATTAAAGGATAAACAATAAGTACTGGTAATATAATTTGAATTGCGCCTAATTCGGGCTCAGAAGTATCTTTAAAAATGGCATCGGTTTGCAAAGCTGTCCAATCTGCTGTCACCAATAAAGAAGCTAAAAGATTATTACCTAAATGAAAACCTAAAGCTAATTCTAACCCTTCATCCATTAATGTCATAATACCTAACAGCAAGCCTGTACCAATATAGAAAATCATCATTTGCCAAAATCCTATTGCTGCTACCTCTGGATTTGCACTATGGGCAATACCAAATAAAACTGAAGTTAAAATTAATGGAAACCATTTATTCTTTACTAAAATGCCCACTTGTTGCATTAAATATCCCCTAAACAAATATTCTTCTAATGCTATTTGAAAAGGAAATAATAGAATACTAATTATAAAAAGCACCGCAAATTTAACAGGATTAAACTGAAATATAATATTTGATGAATCTATTGAATACATTACAAAAAAAGAACCGATTGTATAAAACGAAATCATTAAAAAGGAAAACAATACACGTTTAAAATCTACTTTTGATCGCGTTGTTGTTAATGATAATATACTGCGCTGGTGAACATATTTTACCAAAACAAACAAGAGTCCTAATAAAAAGGCAAAAGGCAAAAGATTCATTACTAAAGAAATATTTGCCGGAATCTTCTTCATTAATTCGTAAGCCATATCCAAATCTGCAGGATCAGCTATTAAATAATAAATAAAATTGCCAATAAATATACCTGCAATTAAAAAAGTAGTCAATATAAACATCCAAAGTTCGCGTTGCCCTTTGTAAGCTTGTTGTATGTAATTCATGCTTATAAATTAAATTTCCAATTCTCTAATAAATCGTAGTGCAAAGTACCATTTTTTACTTTTAGTGGCGAAAGAAAATTGTTAGTAAATAAACTTCCGGTCCCTAAACCTTGTGGCATTTTATTTTCCAATGTATAAGTCCATTGTGCTATAGCATTTAAGCCAATATTACTTTCTAGTGCACTTGTAATCCACCACTTAATGTTTAAGTTTTCCGCAAAATTAATCCATTCTGTACTTCCACTGAATCCGCCAACCAAACTTGGTTTTAAAATAATATACTGTGGTTTTAATATTTGAAGTAATTTTTGCTTCTTCTCTTTAGAAAAAACGCCAATCAATTCCTCATCGAGGGCAATTGGCAATGGTGTAATTTCACATAGCTTTGCCATAACGTCAAATTGATTTGGCTTTATGGGCTGTTCTATGGAATGTAACTGATATTCTGAAAGTCGTTTTAATTTTTCTAAAGCGTCTTCAGGTGAAAAAGCTCCATTAGCATCGACCCGTAATTCTATATCTGAAACAGAAAATTCTTTACGTATAGATTTTAAAATATCGAGTTCCGTTTGAAAGTCTATCGCACCAATTTTTAATTTAATACAATCAAAACCTCCATTAATTTTTTCTTTGATTTGAGTACGCATAAAATCTTCATCACCCATCCAAACCAAACCGTTAATAGGAATAGCATCTTTGCCATTAGTAAAATCTGAAGGAAATAATTGAAACTGATCTACGCTATTTAAAGATTTAAAAGCAGTTTCTAAGCCAAATTGAATACTTGGAAACTCCACAAGTTCTGCTAGCAATACATCTAAACCTAGATTTATATTATTGCAAGTCCATTTTAATTTCGCTTCATAATCTGGCCTATCGTCAATAGATAAGCCTCTTAAAATACCACACTCACCTACTCCCTTTTTATTTTCGTTTTCTAATTTAATAAACCATGTTTCCTTAGTGGTCATTACACCTCTAGATGTGCCACTTGGTTGTTTAAAATTAAGAATATATTTATGATAATTTGCTTTCATACAAGGCGCCAAAAACAGATAATAATTGCGGTTTACATTATGAGGTTAGATACAGTTCTTTTAACACATATTATTACTACTAACGACGTTTTTTTTTAGATCTATGCTTCTTTTTTCTACTAGAACTATTTGAATAATTTGATGAAGTAGCAGGAACCGCATCATCAAATGTATTTTTCACCTCTCTAAGATTCACACTTTTCCAGCCTTTATTATCTTTTTTATCTTCTGGTAATAAGCGTTCTACTAAATCTTTTCTACCTACTTTATTTAAGGTTTTTTTAATCCAATCTTTATTTTCCTTTTTATACCAAAAGAAGAATCGGTGTTGCTCTTCTTTTTCCTTCTTAGACTTCGGTGTTTTAGTAGGTTTTAAGGTGTATGGATGATAACCACTGTAATAAATCACAGTAGCAACCGTCATTGGTGTAGGTGTAAATCCTTGTACTTGTTCTAACTGAAAGCCCATATCTTTAGTTTCAGCTGCAAGATTTGCCATATCCTCTACTTCGCAAGCAGGATGATTTGAAATAAAGTAAGGAATCAATTGAAGATTCAGATTCTTCTTAATATTGATTTTATCGAAACGTTCTTTAAACTTATGAAAATACTTAAATGATGGTTTACGCATTAGCTTTAAAACAGGATCAGAAGTATGTTCTGGTGCTACTTTTAAACGTCCAGATATATGCTTAGTCATCACTTCTTCCGTGTAATCATCTAATTCTTTAGGGTCCGCATTTTTATTAAATTCTGGCACTAACATATCATGTCTAATACCACTACCAATAAATGATTTTTTAATTTTAGGATGCTTATCTACAGCCTGATATAATTCGGTTAAAGGTTTGTGAGACGTATCTAAATTACTACAAATTACAGGCGAAATACATGAAGGTGCCACGCATTTATCGCAAATAGATTGCACTTTCCCTTTCATCTTATACATATTGGCTGATGGTCCTCCAATATCTGACAAATAACCTTTAAAATCTGGCATATTTGCCACTTTATCAACCTCTCTTAAAACGGATTCTTGACTACGACTAGCTATAAATTTTCCTTGATGAGCAGAAATAGTACAAAAACTACAACCTCCAAAACATCCACGATGTATGTTAATTGAAAACTTAATCATTTCGAACGCAGGAATTGGTCCACGCTTATTATATTTTGGATGCGGTAATCTTGTGTAAGGTAAATCGAAAGAGGCATCAATTTCTTCTTCAAGCATAGTGGGAAACGGTGGATTAATTACCAATTTCCTATTATTTATACTTTGTAAAATTCTATTTGCATTTAACTTATTAGATTCTTGCTCAATTACTTTAAAATTAGACGCAAATTTCTTTTTATCACTCAAACAAACTTCATGAGATTGAATCTCTACATCATTCCAATTTTTATTCTTTGGAAGCGCTTCATCTTTATCTAATAAAAAGGCAGTTTGTTTAATTGTTTTTAAACTTGAGAATGGCACTCCTTTTTGCAATAATTCTACAACTTCTCTCAAGGGTTGTTCACCCATGCCATAGACCAACATATCTGCTTTAGAGGTTTCTAAAATGCTAGGCATTAGTTTATCACTCCAATAGTCATAATGTGTAACACGACGCAATGAGGCTTCAATTCCACCTATTAAAACAGGGACGTCTGGAAATTTCTCTTTTAAAATATTTGAATAAACAGAAGTCGCATAATCTGGTCTAAATCCTTTATCACCATTTGGTGTATAGGCATCTTTATCTCTACGTTTTTTACTTGCTGTATAATTGCTCACCATTGGGTCCATACAACCACCTGTGACTCCAAAAAATAATTTTGGTGTTCCAAGCTTCGTAAAATCTTGCAGATTATCGTTTACGCTAGGCTGTGGCACTATAGCAACCTTTAGTCCATAACTTTCTAAAATACGACCAATAACTGCTGGTCCAAAAGATGGATGATCTACATAAGCGTCACCACTAAACAGTATAACATCTAGCTCTTCCCAACCGCGAAGTTTCACTTCTTTGTTAGTAGTAGGTAACCAATCTGTAAGTTTATTAATTTTCATAGTGCTGCAAAGATACGCTTAAATTCGTTTTACAAATTTATAGTGAAATAACTGAACGATATTTTAATCGATAAATTACTTATTTGGTAGCATTAACATTTAAAGTCCAAATTAAAGCTTTCTCTTTCGTTGCTCTAAAAATGGTGTTATGCTGTTCATTTGGCTCATCAGAATATTTCCAAATTAATTTACTTGACGCACTCTTTCTTAATGTTTTAGCAAGGCTATTTGTATGAGTAGAAATATCTTTAGCATCTGAACCCGCAAACCAAAGTTTAGTTGTTTTAGATGGTTCGTTTTCCAAATACTTTTTTGCATTGCGTTCTAAATAATGGTTATTCCACCATAAGGAAGGATCCATAGCTATATAAAAATCAAAAATATTAGGGTCTACAAAAAAGGTTTCAATAACAAAAAGTCCTGCTAAAGATTCTCCAATTATACCTTTCTTATTAGTTGTTTTATATCTTTTATTTATTTCAGGCATTAACTCGTCTGTAATAAAAGCTCTAAATGTTTTTGCTCCATCTGTCAATGGACAATATTCTTCATCTTCCTTAACTTCAGAAAATCCTGATAAATCTTTACGTCTATCTATGTTTTCAATACCAACGAGAATCATAGGAGCAATTTCTTTGCTCTCAACTAATTTAGCAATTGTATTTGCTATATGAGGAAAATCTTCTTGAACTACTCCTCCATCTGGCATATACATAACTGGCAAAGCCTCATTATTTGTTTTATAATTTGGAGGTGTCCATACGTTTATAACTCTCGTTTCTTCTAGAAGATTAGATTCAATAGTAAAGTTATCATGTACTGGAATTGGGTCATTATATTGTGCATCTTGTTTACAACTCAGCATAATGATAGCGAATACTAAAACGGCTAAACTTCTATTCATTTTTTAATTTTTGATGGATTAATAACTAATTGTTACGACTTCGTTAAAAACTATAGTTCCATACTCTCACCTATTTCTAACAACATTAAATCTTTTCCTTTATCGAAAAATTTACGTTTGGCTTCGTCATGATTAATTTCAATATAACCAAAGGTATCAAAGTGATAGCCTAAGATCTTGTCGCATGCTATAAAATCACTTGCAAGGATAGCATCATCGATTCCCATCGTAAAATTATCTCCAATAGGTAAAATGGCTAAATCGAGTTCGGTTTGCATTGGAATGAGCTTCATATCCATGGTTAAAGCCGTATCTCCAGCAATGTAGATGGTTTTATGTTCACCTTCAATAATAAATCCGCCAGGTTGACCACCATAACTACCATCAGGAAATGAAGATGTGTGTATAGCATTAACGTATTTAAGATTCCCGAATTCAAAATCCCAAGAACCACCATGATTCATTGGATGACCTTCTAAATCTTTATTTTGGAAATAAGTTACAATCTCATAATTAGATACAATAACAGCTCCTGTGCGCTTAGCAATAACTTCAACATCTAAAATATGATCTTGATGTGCATGTGTCACCAAAATATAATCGGCCTTTAGTGTATTGATATCAATACCAGAAGCTTTTTCGTTTCCTGTAATAAAAGGATCGACTAAAATATAAATATCTTTAATTTGAATACCTAAACTGGCATGGCCGTAGAATGTAATCTTCATGTTTTAAAATTTTAAAAAGGAATAACAATGTTTAAAATTAATACAAAATATAACCAACTCCTAAAAGGAGTGCAAACAGAAAAGTTGAAAGTGCTAAAACCTTTAACTGATTATCAAAATCATTAGGTTCTACAGCTGCTTTTATCTTTTTAACATGAATTATTAAAGATATAAAAGCAATGATATACATAAAATTGTATGGCTCTACATAATATAATATTGAGAATATTACAGTAATTATCATCGCAATAATGATAAGAGCGAAATGATATTTTTTAGCACGTACTAAGCCTAATTTAACTGCTAATGTTATTTTCCCGGCATTAGTATCGGATTGGATATCTCGCATATTGTTTAAATTTAAAACACCTACACTAAGAAGACCTAATGCTATTGCCGGAAGAATAATGACATGATCTAAAG
This sequence comes from Winogradskyella eximia, assembly GCF_003386165.1. Taxonomy (GTDB): domain Bacteria; phylum Bacteroidota; class Bacteroidia; order Flavobacteriales; family Flavobacteriaceae; genus Winogradskyella; species Winogradskyella eximia. The sequence goes on from NZ_QRDV01000010.1 coordinate 18,606, forward strand.
TATGCATGTAAAGAAAGTAACTTCCCATAGTACTAACTAATCCAAAAAATATAAAAACAAATAAATCACCTAATGCACGATAACCATAAGGCGAATCTCCCATGGTATAATTTAAAGCCGCAAATATTGAAAAACCTCCAAGCACTATAAAAAGCAATATGTATAAAAAATTACCTGTTCCAAAAGCTGTCCATAATAACGCCAATGTAAAAGCAATAATAATTAGCACATTAAGCTTTATGGCTTCATACATTTCTTCTGGTGTAATCTCACCACTTTGTATTGCTCGCTGAGGACCAACACGCTCTTCATTGTCTGTTCCCTTTACTCCATCACCATAATCATTGGCTAAATTAGATAATACTTGTAGGCTAATTGTGGTTAATATAGCCAATACTAAAACCCACAAATTAAAATGACCATTGTAATAAGCAAAACAACTTCCTAGAATTATTCCGGATACAGAAAGTGGTAATGTTCTTAAGCGCATGGCAGAAAGCCACGGTTTAATTTTCTTCATTTAAACTTAATTAAAGTACTATTTGATGCTTTTTCTATTTGCTAAAAAAATATGAAAGAGTTTTAGATTATGGAATCCATTTTTTAGGAAAATTAGGCTTTCTTTTTTCTAAAAAGGCATCTCGTCCCTCTTTGGCTTCATCAGTCATATAAGCCAATCGTGTGGCTTCACCTGCAAATACCTGCTGACCCACCATACCATCATCTGTAAGATTCATAGCAAACTTCAACATTTTAATAGATGTTGGTGATTTTGCTAATATTTCTTGAGCCCATTCATAAGCTGTAGATTCTAATTCTTCATGAGGTATAACAGCATTTACCATTCCCATGTCAAAAGCTTCTTGAGCAGAGTAATTTCTTCCTAAGAAAAATATTTCTCTTGCTTTTTTCTGACCCACCATTTTAGCTAAATAGGCAGAACCATAACCGCCATCAAAACTGGTAACATCTGCATCCGTTTGTTTAAAAATTGCATGCTCTTTACTCGCTAAAGTTAAATCACAAACCACGTGTAAACTATGTCCTCCACCAACAGCCCAACCTGGTACAACTGCAATAACCGCTTTTGGCATAAAACGAATAAGACGTTGAACTTCTAAAATATTTAAACGATGGTAACCATCTTCACCTACATAACCTTGGTGGCCTCTTGCTTTTTGGTCTCCACCAGAACAAAAACTCCAAATTCCATCTTTAGTAGAAGGCCCTTCTGCACTTAAAAGCACAACTCCAATATTTACATCTTCGCCTGCATCGTAAAATGCATCGTATAATTCTGATGTTGTTTTTGGTCTAAATGCATTTCTTATATCTGGTCTATTAAATGCTATCCTAGCGACACCATTAGACTTCATATAAGTGATGTCTTCATAGGTTTTGGCTGTTATCCATTTTGGTTCGTTCATTCTCATAAATTTAGCTAACAAAAATACAGATTTTTAAATTACTTTTTAGAAATAAAACATCTAAACATTAACTCTAAAACGTATAACTATCTCATTATCATTTTCATGTGACTAACCCAAAAATAATGTGTCTAATAATAGGTCTACTTGTTTTAAGACCAATAATTTAGTGAATTTAAATCTTATTAGAAATGAGTATTATTAATACAGACTTATCAACTCAAATTATCAAACAGACAAAATCTGAAGTTGGTACAGTACACTACTTTAACCATCTCGCTGTAATAGAGTTTAATGAAGGTACACATATTGATTTTACAGCTGTTAGAAAAACGCTTAACGATTTACTAGACTATTTTGGAAAGACTAAACCATTTGGCTTAATAGCAAACAGAATTAATTCTTATTCTATCTCATTATTAGACCTAAAAGATGCGAGACAAGCCTTACCTAATTTAGCGGCTTATGGCATAGTGAGTTATACAAATGCTACAAGAATGAATGCCGAAATTGAAAGTAGTTTTTGCGAATGGAATGACATCTGTTTTAACAACTTACATCAAAGCATTAATTCTATCTACGAAAAAGTAATTAACCAGTCTAAAAGAACTTTAAACTAACCTAATTCCATCTGATTCAATAGTAATCTGACGTTCTTTATATAACGTGCCAATTGCTTTTTTAAAGCTTTTTTTACTCATTTGAAGATGTTTTTTTATGTCTTCTGGGCTAGATTTATCATGAAGCGGTAAAAAACCTCCATTATCTTGAAGTTCAAATAAAATATGCTCAGCGTTAGGTTCTATATTTCTATAACCTATTTGATTTAAAGAAATATCTAATTTATTATCTGGTCGTACTTTTTTAATAATACCTTTTAATCGATCGCCTACACTAATATCTTTATAAATATCATCGTTAAAGACCAAACCAAGATGCATTTTATTGACAATAACATTCATTCCTAATTCTGATGGATGCGAAACAATTAAATCTACTTCATCAAATTGAGCAACGGTTAATTCTTTATTATCTAAAAAATGATTGGTTTTACTTGATGCTACTAAACGTTCAGTTTCATCATCTAAATAACAATGTACTAAATACCAACCACCAGCTTTCATTTTAAAAGCTTGTTCTCTAAAAGGACAAAACAATTCCTTTACTAAACCCCAATCTAAAAATGCACCATATTCAGTAACTTGGTTACAACGCAATAAAGCAAAATCTCCTTTAATAATATAAGGATGATCTGTAGTTGCTACAGGTCTTTCTTCATTGTCTAAATAAACAAACACTTCAATCTTATCTCCTATCTCAAAAACCTTAGGCACATAACGATTTGGTAAAAGAACTTCACCTTCATTACCATCACCTAAAAACAATCCTGGTTCTGTATCTCTTAAAATTTCTAAAGTATTGTATTCGCCTAAGTTTATCATGCGACAAAGATATTAATATTTTTTATTACTTACTTAACTTAATTGGTCATCTGTACATTAAAAAATGTCTCTTAAATAACCATTAATAAATACCATTTTTCAATTAAACTTACAAGCCATAAGAAGTACAAAATTCAGTCAATATATTCTATTCGTATTATATTTACTACATTAGCTTATAATCATTAAAGACTCACTTTTTTTCTTACAACCATGAAAAAACTCATATTTATATTATTCATCTCATTAGTCGTATTTCCATCTTGCAAGGAAAATGCAAAAAAGAATGACGAAGTTATTACAACTTACTATTTAATTAGACATGCAGAAAAAGACCGTTCTGATGCTTCTAATAAAAACCCAGAGTTAACAGAACAAGGTTTAAAACGTGCCGAAAACTGGGCCAAACATTTTGAAGAGGTGCAATTTGATGCTATTTATTCTACGGATTACAATAGAACAAAACAAACAGCAATGCCAACAGCAAAGGCAAATAATCTTGAACTCCAATATTATAATCCTTTTAAAATAAAAATTGAAAAATTTATTGAGACAACAAAAGGAGAAACTGTACTCGTAGTAGGTCACAGCAATACAACTCCACAATTTGTAAATAAAATATTGGAAGAGTCAAAATATGAAGACATTGCAGATGATAACAATGCTAATTTATATAAAGTGACATTATCTAAAAATGGTAAGACTTCAGAATTATCAAAGGTTGATATCAACTAATTTAACTTCTACATTCTCCAGTTCTATTTTAGATAAAAGTTTAAGTTGATTATCTTCAAAAGCTTTTCCAAGATTTTCAAGTGCAATAGATGTGTCTTCAGACTTATAATTATTGTAATCTACAAAACGTAAACTATTAATGTAGCGTTCATTATAGGCTTCTCTAAATCGCATTCCTACTCCATCAATTTCATTATAGGAATACGCCAAATAATCAACCTTAAATGTTTTTATATCAATCCAATAGATGAAAATATCTTCAAAATCTTCGCCTCCGCCTACAGCATCAAATGTTACTTTTATTTTATAGTAGTCTTTATCTTTAATCTTTTCGTTTTCTAAAAGTGTTTTGTGCACAGCATCGTCATTTAAACCATAAGGTAAAACTGAAAAATAATGTACTGAATTTACTGAAGCTTCGTATTTCTTTGCAATTGAATCTTCAAGTTTTACAAAAGTTTTATTGTTATATCGCTCAAAACCAACATTGCTTAACATATCAAAAATAGAATCGTTACCATCTACATTCAACCTCACTAACAGAAACTCATTGTATTTACGTAATGCTTGGTAATATGTATCCCTAAATTCGAACTTAAGACTAGATCTTTTAAAATTTTCACCACCAGAAACTTCAATTGATTTATTAATAATATCAGTAGCCGTTAGTGATTTTTCTATCGTTGAAACATCATTCTTTATCTCATTTGACTTTTCGTTTTTACAACTAAAAACTAATATAAGAGCTAAGAAAAGGACATAATTCTTCATAATAAACATCTATTTATTTTGTAAAGTCGCAAAACTAAACTTAAGATTACAGAAAGGTCTTAAATTGGTCTTAAAGTACTTTTTCTTAATACAACTTTACCTTTTGTATTTGCTTCTAAAAAATATCCTGATTACAAAAAAACTTCAATCTTACTTTCATATCTTTGCCAACCATGCAAAAAACGGTAAACATATTAAATAAGAAGGCAAAATTTCAGTACGAGATATTAGATAAATATACGGCTGGAATTGTACTTACCGGAACTGAGATTAAATCTATCAGAACTGGCAAGGCTTCTATTGCCGAAAGTTTCTGTGAATTTAATGATAGAGACGAACTCTTTGTCATTAATATGACGGTTGAAGAATATGCATATGGCAATTATAACAACCACAGACCAAAAGCAGAACGCAAACTACTTCTCAACAAAAAAGAGCTTAAAAAGTTAAAAAAGGAAATGGATGTAAAAGGTATTGCTATCATTCCTTTACGCCTGTATACCAACGAAAAAGGTCTTGCTAAATTAGTTATTGCTATCGGAAAAGGTAAAAAACTCTACGACAAACGCGAAACGATTAAAGATCGTGATAATAAACGTAATTTAGATAGAATTAAGAAAGATTTCCGATAGTACTTATTAGAAATGAACAAGTTTATAATTTTATTTGTTTTAGCATTAAACTGCAGCTTCGCTCAAGACAGCAACCATTTAGAAATTAATCAAGAGTTTAAAATAAACCAAATTGTATATTTATTTGGAGATAATGTAAAATTAAGAAACTCACCTTCTATTGATTCTGAAGTAGTTAAATTATTGACCATTGGCGAACCTCTAAAAATTATAGAAAAGAGTTCTGAAACTTTTATGTATAACGGCATAAACTCGCCATGGTATAAAGTAGAACACAACAACCAACAAGGTTATGTTGTAGGTGGATTAATTTCAATAGTAGAAAAGAAAGATGATAATGTTAGATTTCTATTTGCTACAGAAATGGTTGATGAGAAATTGTACATTATTACAAGAGCCCTTTTAAATCCTAACACCGAATATGTTGAAAACAAATCAGAATTTCTTGGAAGCAACTACGGTTTTACTATAAATTTTTATAATAATCGAGGCGTCAAAAGCATTGATAATATTCTATTTATTAATTACCTCCCAGAATCTTGTGGAGCAAATTCTGGCGGATACTACCTCTTTTTAGACAATGACAACCTATATAAAGCCATTGATGTTCTTTCTAGTGCTGATATTGGTTTTTGGGAATCAGAGAACTTAATCTTCCCAGATGATCCTAATGGTGAAGAAGGCAAAATAATTTATTTTCAAGAACATGGACAATATTCAGAAATGGATAATCCTGAAAATGGACATACTTGGGAAAAGTCGAGCATAACTAAAGTGAATTTAAAATGGGTTAACCATAAGCTTCAACCCAACCCAAAAACCATTATCGAAAATATCAATAAAGAATAGTTTTTAACTACGCTTTAATACTACAGAATATCGGTTTTTTGTGATTTTATTTAACTAAAAATCATAATTTTAAGATTCCTATAACTTCTACCATTCTATTTTTAGTCTAAGTTTGGTGCAACCATTTGCAATTAATTTGCGTCTATTATAAATAAGTAACACAAGATTTTTTCAACTTTAGGCACAAAATTTGTGAACAGAAGTAAAATTCTAATCAAACTTTATTTTCATCAATCAATCTCTATGACTAAAAAACTACTCAGTGTTTTTCTAATTGCTATAAGTACATTAGTGTCCGCACAAATCACCGGAAATATTACAGACAGTAATAACGAACCACTTCCATTTGTAAATATCTTAATTGAGAATACTTATAAAGGCACAACAAGCAATGATGATGGTTATTATGAACTTAACATCTCAACACCAAAAACCTATACTATTGTCTACAGTTATTTAGGCTATAAAACGGTAAAGAGGAATATAACTATAGATAAATTCCCTTATCAATTAGATGTTACTTTAGCTGAAGAATCTGTTTCCCTTAATGAAGTTGTTATAGATTCTGAAATCGATCCTGCAATAGCTATAATGCGCCAAGCCATTGCACAACGAAAAGCCAATCTCGAAAAAATAAATTCTTATAAGGCCGATTTCTATTCTAGAGGCTTAATTAAAATTAAGGATGCTCCCGAAAAATTATTAGGTCAAGAAGTTGGCGATTTAGGAGGTGCTTTAGATTCTACTAGAAGTGGCATTATCTATTTATCAGAAACCATTTCTAAAATCCAGTTTTTATCTCCAGATAAGCTAAAAGAGAAAATTACAGCTTCAAAAGTAAGTGGTAACGACAATGGTTTTAGCTTTAATGCAGCACAAGATGTTGATTTTAATTTCTATAATAATACTATAGAATTTGGTAACGAAATTATTACTCCAATAGCAAACAACGCTTTTGGGTATTACCGTTTCAAGCTCGATGGTGTGTTTTACGATGATAGAGGAAACCTAATCAATAAAATTAAAGTGACACCAAAGCGTAAAAACGATCCTGTATTTTCTGGATATATTTATATTGTAGAAGACCAATGGGATATTTATGCTTTAGAACTAGATATTACAGGAACTCAAGCACGAATTCCCATCGTAGATATCATCTCATTACAACAAAACTTTTCATATTCTGAAACTAATGACATTTGGGCTAAAATCTCTCAAAGTATGGATTTTAGATTTGGAATGTTTGGCATTAAAGGTGATGGACGATATACTGCCGTTTATAGTAATTACGAATTTAATACAGGCCTCACTAGAAAAGATTTTAGTAGAGAAATTGTAGCTTTTGAAAAAGAAGCCAACAAAAAAGATTCCATTTTCTGGCAAACCATTAGACCTGTGCCATTGACTTTAGAAGAGCGTACCGATTATATAAAAAAGGATAGTCTTCAAACACTGCGAGAATCTAAACCTTATTTAGATTCTTTAGATCGCGCTAACAATAAATTCAAATTAGGAAATCTACTAGGTTACACCTATCAAAATTCACATAAGGATTATCGCTTAGGATTTGATATTCCTTTAATAGGTGGTGTTCAATTTAACACGGTTCAAGGATATGCTGCAAATGCTAATGTGTTTTATGTTAAAAATTATGATGATTATAAACGTTTTTTTAGAGCTAGTAGTAATATTCAATATGGTTTTTCGGATGAACGTTTACGTGCTACAGGTTCGCTTTCTTATAAATTTAACAGCATAAATAATGCCTATTTAAGTTTAACCGGTGGAGTTTCTACAGAACAGTTTAACTCCTCTAAACCTATTTCTCCATTAATAAATTCAGTAAGCACTTTGTTTTTTGAAGATAATTACATGAAATTATACGATAGAAGTTTTGTTGCCCTTAATTATTCCGAAGAACTATTTAATGGTATTAGTCTGTTCGCTGGTCTAAGTTATGAAAGACGCAAGGCGCTCTTCAACACAACGGATCAAACCTTTAGAAATGAAGAAAATGATGTTTATACCAGTAATAATCCTCTAGACGAAACTGCTTTTGGCGTTGCTCCTTTTAAAACACATAATATTATTAAAGGAAGCGTTACGGCACGTATAAATTTTGGTCAAGAATACCTAAGTTATCCTGATGCTAAATACAATGTAAGTAGCGACGATTACCCAACACTGTATTTGGGTTACGAAAAAGGTTTTGGTGCCACAGATAGCAATTATAATTTTGATCAAATAAAAGCGAGAATACAGCAAGCCTTTAATATAAAAGACAAAGGCAAGTTTATGTACAACCTAAAAGCTGGGAAATTTTTTAATGCAGATGATATTGCTTTTATGGATTACCAACATTTTAATGGAAACCAAACACATGTTAGCACAGAGGGTAATTATACTAATGTATTTAATAATTTAGATTATTACTCCGCAAGTACAAATGATGCTTATTTTGAAGGACATGTAGAACATGATTTTAACGGCTTTTTACTCGGAAAAGTGCCACTACTTAATAAATTGAATTTTAATTTAGTAGTTGGTGCGCACTTGTTAGCAACACCAGATTCTAAGCCTTATCAAGAATATTCCGTAGGACTTGATAATATTGGTTGGGGAAAATGGAGATTACTAAGAATAGATTATTTACGCTCTTACCAAAGCGGATTTCAAAGTGATGCCATTGTATTTGGTTTAAAATTCTTTTAACTTTATAGAATGAAAAAAATCACATACATATTATTATTGTTTTCAATAGCTGTAATTGCTCAAGAAAAAAAAGACTATAGCAAAAATGTTACAACATTAGACAGTACTATAGCTACTTTATATTCGGTGATTTCTGGAGATAAAGGTGAGGCACGTAATTGGGAGTTGTTTAAACACCTTTTTAAAAAAGAGGCCAAACTTATTGCTACAGGAAAAAACAAAAAAGGAGAAAGTGTTTTGCGCTACATGTCACCAGATGATTATATTAAATCCTCCGGAAAATGGCTGGTAGATAATGGTTTTCATGAAGTAGAAATAAAACGAGAAACACAAACTTTTGGAAACATAGCTCACGTTTTTAGTACCTATGAAGCATTTAAGAGTAAAGACGAAGAACAACCTTTTATGCGTGGCATAAACAGTATTCAATTATTCAATGATGGAAAACGCTGGTGGATTGTTAACATTTATTGGATGCAAGAATCTCAAGAAAATCCGATTCCTGAAATGTATTTGCCTTCAAACTAATCATTAAATAGAATACATTTTGTCTATTCGAGTGAAATTGTTTTTTTAAACTCTTTTATATTGAGAATCATATTAGCGATGATACAAATTCTCGATACAATTTTAATGTGTTTAAATCATTCTAACAGACATCATTCATTCATAATAAGCCATAACTTATTTAAGTTCTAATATATTCGTGTTACTTTTAAGAACATTATACAAAACAATCAAAAGATGATAATCTCACCAAAATCAATTTCAACATTAGTAATAGCTTTAACAATTTCAATTATTAGTTACGCACAAGACACTAAAGAAAAAATAGGTCCTATTTTTAAAGATGGTGAAGCGCAGATTGTAGAAGCCTTTAGTGATTCGGATAAATGGATACGACACGATTTATGGGTAGAAACAGAATTTGATACCGATGGTGATGGCCAACCAGATCGTATGCACGTTGCTGTAACTCGACCAGAACAAACAGAAACTGAAGGTTTAAAACTGCCAATAATTTACGTCTCTAGTCCTTACTTTGCTGGTGTTGCGGGTGATGCTCCCGGAATTATGTGGGACGTTGATATCGAATTAGGTGAAACAGCAAAAGAACGTGTGCACCCAGAAGTTACGCGTCGTGGAAAACGTCCAATTATTTCAAACTCTCATATTAGAAAATGGGTGCCAAGAGGTTATATCGTTGTACATTCTTCTTCGCCAGGAACAGGATTATCTGACGGAGCACCAACTATTGGTGGGAAAAATGAATCGTTAGCACCAAAAACAGTCATCGATTGGTTGTGTGGACGTGCAAAAGGTTATACCGAAAGACAAGGCAGCAAAGAAGTAAAAGCATATTGGTCTACAGGAAAAGTTGGTATGACAGGTACATCTTATAACGGAACGTTACCTCTAGCAGCTGCAACCATTGGAGTTGAAGGTTTGGAAGCAATTATTCCTATTGCTCCAAACACCTCTTATTATCATTATTACCGTTCTAACGGTTTGGTACGTTCACCAGGTGGTTATTTAGGTGAAGATATTGATGTATTATATGATTTTGTACACAGTGGAAAAGAAGAAAATCGTGCTTATAACAACAGAACCATAAGAGATACCGAAATGAAAAATGGTATGGATAGAGAGACTGGTGATTATAACGATTTTTGGGCAGGAAGAGATTACCTTAATCAAATGGACAACATGAAAGCTGCGTTACTAATGTCGCATGGTTTTAATGATTGGAATGTGATGCCAGAACATAGCTACCGTATTTATAAAGCTGCCAAAGAGAAAGGATTACCAACTCAAATATACTATCATCAATTAGGACATGGTGGACCACCTCCTATGACTATGATGAACCGTTGGTTTACAAAGTATCTTCATGGCATTGATAATGGTGTCGAAAAAGAAGAAAACAAAGCTTATATCGTAAGAGAGAATGATGATAACCAACAACCTACAGCTTATAAAGATTATCCAAATCCTGAAGCTTCTGATGTCACATTTAACCTAACGGCAGGAGGAGTAATGTCTGGTGGTTTAACGCTTAATTCTGGTTCTAAAAAAGATGAAACTCTCTCTGACGATGCAGCAATTTCTGGTAGTGAACTTGCTAAAGTAGCCTACTCTAAAAATAGACTATTATATGTAACTCCTAAGTTAAAAAATGATCTTCATATTTCAGGTGTTACCAAAGTGAGTATCACGTTATCTAGCGATAAACCTGCTGCAAATCTTTCAGTTTGGTTAGTTTCTTTACCTTGGCAAGTAGGAGAAAAAATTACCGACAACATTATTACACGTGGTTGGGCAGATCCTAAAAATCATAAATCATTAACGGAAGAAGAATATTTAAAACCTGGACAATTTTATACCGTAAATTTCGATTTACAACCAGATGATCAAATCATTAAAGCCGGACAACAAATTGGTTTTATGATCTTTTCTAGTGATAAAGAATTTACCTTACACCCAAAAGCAGGCACAAAATTGACTATTAAATTAGATAAGACGACGTTGACTTTACCCGTTGTTGGTGGAAAAGAAGCTTTTACGAAGGCAACTAATTAGTATTGTTTTAGTTTTTGTTTCTATAATTGAAGTCGTTTAATTCTTATCCTCTAACATTGGTACAAATCTAAAATCGCCAAATTCATGTTTTTCAAATTCCTTTGGTCCTTTTCTAATAAATAAGGTCATTATCTGTACATCATCACCAACAGGTATAACTAAACGTCCACCAATAGCCAATTGACTTAACAACGGATTTGGTACAAAAGGTGCACCTGCAGTTACAATAATACTTTGAAATGGAGCCTCGTCTGGTAACCCTTTATAGCCATCACCAAAGATGAGTTTTTTTGCTCTGTAACCAATTTTTGGTAAAAACTTAGACGTCTTTTTAAACAATTCTTGCTGACGTTCAATACTAAAAACTTTAGCGCCAAGTTCTAAAAGCACAGCGGTTTGATAGCCACTACCTGTACCTATTTCTAAAATAGTATCACCAGGTTGCACTTGTAATAATTCGGATTGAAAAGCCACAGTATAAGGTTGAGAAATGGTTTGGTCTGCAGCAATAGGAAATGCTTTATCTTGGTAGGCATGGTCTATAAAACCAGAATCCATAAACAAATGTCTCGGAATTTTGCCAATGGCCTTTAAAACTCCTTTATCTTTTATTCCTTTTTTTTTCAGCGTATCAACAAGTTGCTGTCGCATTCCTTGATGCTTAAATGTATCTTTCAAAGCGTAGTTTAGTTTACGCTAAATTAATTTAAAGAAGCAGAAATTCAAAGAAAGAATTTAATCTTTATTTTATTATCAATTTCGCAGTATTTTATATTTTCTTTTTTCAATTTCTGAGCGAAAACGCCTATTTTTGTTAAAAACAGAAAAACATGCTAAAAGCTGGTGTTCTTGGTGCTGGTCACCTAGGTAAAATACATTTAAGGTTACTCAACCAATCTCATAAATATGATCTTGTCGGTTTTTACGATGCAGATGCTGAAAACGCTAAACGTGTCGTTGAAGAATTTGGTTATAAATATTTTGATTCTATTGACGATTTAATAGAAGCTGTAGATGTTGTTGATATTGTAACTCCTACCCTGTCGCATTACGATTGCGCAAAAAAAGCCATAAAAAAAGGAAAACATATTTTTATAGAAAAGCCTATTACTAATACTGTTGAGGAAGCCGAAACCATTAGAACTTTGGTTGCTGAACATGGTGTAAAAGGTCAAGTTGGCCATGTTGAGCGTTTTAATCCTGCATTTATTGGAGTTAAAGATCAGATAAAAAATCCGATGTTTATAGAATGTCATAGATTGGCTGAATTTAATCCTCGTGGTACAGATGTGCCTGTGGTTTTAGATTTAATGATTCACGATATTGATATTATTCTCAGTGTAGTAGATTCTACTGTAAAACAAATTTCAGCGAGTGGAGTTTCTGTAGTTAGTGATACTCCAGATATTGCCAATGCTCGTATTGAATTTAAAAATGGTTGTGTAGCTAATTTAACAGCAAGTAGAATTTCATTAAAGAATATGCGTAAAACACGCTTCTTTCAGAAAGATGCTTATATCTCTGTAGATTTTCTTGAAAAGAAATGTGAAGTGGTGAAAATGAAAGATGCTCCAGAACAACCTGGTGATTTTGATATGATACTTCAAAACGCAGAAGGCATTAAAAAACAAATCTATTTTGATAACCCTGAAATAGCAAACAACAATGCCATTTTAGACGAATTAGAGACTTTTGCTGATGCCATAAATAACAATACTAAGCCAATTGTAACACTACATGATGGCACAGAAGCGTTACGCGTTGCAAATATGATTATAAATCAATTTTAATGATTAAAAAAACTATAGTCCTTACCTTTTTCTGTTTTTACACTCTGTTTTCATTTAGTCAAGACAAAAATCAAAATCCCGATTTAATGACCTTGGTCAAGGACTTGATAAAAACTGAAAAAACAGGTCAAAATATGAAACAAGTTTGGTGGCTACCTAATATCTATTGGGAAGTTGCTTTAAAAGATAGTCCACTTGGATCTCAAGGTCTAATTGATGAGATTAATTCCATTTTTAAAGACTATTCTCTTTTTGTGATACTAGATGCAGAATTAACAGCATTTTCTGGTATTAATAAAAATGAAATTTCAAATTTAGAATTAAAAGTTAATGGTAAAACTTTAAAACCTCTAGAGTCTTATTCTGATGACATACAAGGAATGATTAATGCTCTAAGGCCTATGTTTAGTAAAATGCTTGGTGAAGTTGGTGAAAACATAGAGTTTTTTGTTTTTGACAATTCTTTTGAAAATGCCATTTCTCCATTAAAAGAATCTCAATTTAGTCTTAATTTTAATGATTCTAATTTTGAATATAACTTACCATTATCTTCCTTAGTAAGTGAAAAAATATGTCCCGTTGATAATAAAAGACACAATGGTAGCTGGAAGTATTGTCCATTTCATGGAGAAACATTAATACAAGACAATTAATCTAAAATTATTATCCTTTTAATAAATATTAAAGCATGAAAAATATAGCAGTTATAGGTGCAGGCACTATGGGAAATGGAATTGCACACACGTTTGCACAATCAGGATTTAATGTACAACTTATAGATATTAGTGAAGCATCTCTAAAACGAGGCATGGATACTATTTCTAGAAACTTAGATCGTATGGTTGCTAAAGAAAAAATTAGCGAAGCAGACAAATCTGAAACTTTAGGAAATATTAAAACATTTACGAGTACTGAAGAAGGTGTAAAAAATGCTGATTTAGTGGTCGAAGCAGCAACCGAAAATATCGATTTAAAGTTAAAAATCTTTAAACAACTAGATGAAGTTTGTGGAGAAAATACAATTCTATCTACAAACACCTCTTCTATCTCTATTACTCAAATTGCAGCATTAACGTCTAGACCTGAAAAAGTGATTGGCATGCATTTTATGAATCCTGTGCCAATTATGAAATTGGTAGAAATTATTAGAGGATACAGTACAAGTGACGAAGTGACTTCTACAATCATGGAATTATCTAAAACGTTGGGTAAAGTACCAACAGAAGTTAATGATTATCCTGGTTTTGTAGCTAACCGTATTTTAATGCCAATGATAAACGAATCTATAGAAACGCTCTATAATGGTGTTGCTGGTGTTGAAGAAATTGATACCGTAATGAAATTAGGAATGGCACATCCAATGGGACCATTGCAATTGGCAGATTTTATTGGTTTAGATGTTTGTTTATCTATTCTTAACGTAATGTACGATGGCTTTAAAAACCCTAAATATGCACCTTGCCCTTTATTAGTTAACATGGTTATGGCTGGTAAATTAGGTGTAAAATCGGGTGAAGGTTTTTATGATTATTCTGAAAGTAGAAAAGCAGAAAAAGTGGCCAAGCAGTTTATGAAGTAAACTATTTTAGTCTAAAATTTTGCTATGAAGTATCTAGTAATTTATTGTTTACTTAGTCTTGTCTTTTGGTCTTGTAAAGATCAATCAAAAGCTAATGAAACAATAAGTTCTAAATTAAAAGAGACTTCAATAGATACTTTATCAACTTTTCAAGAGAAAGCTAATTATAAAACTCGGTTAAAAGAAGATTCTACTTTTATAGCTAAAGGTTTTGATTTCCCTGTGGGCAAACCAAATGCTAATGGTTACTATAATGCTCAAAAGTTTAAAGAAAATAACCACTTAGGAGATGATTGGAATGGACTTGGTGGTGGAAATTCGGACTTAGGTGATCCTATTTATTCTATAGCAAATGGCTATATTAGTGAAGCTAAAGATTATAAAGGTGGTTGGGGAAATGTTATAAGAATTGTTCATTTTTATAACAATAAATTCTATGAGTCTCTTTATGCGCATTGCGATTCTATGTTGGTATCTCCCAATCAGTTTATCAAAAAAGGTGAGCAAATTGCTACTATTGGTAATTGCAATGGCACATATTATGCGCATCTGCATCTCGAAATTAGAAATGATGTTGACTTAGATATTGGTGATGGCTATTCAACAGACACAACTGGATACTTAAACCCTACCGATTTTATTAAAAAAAACAGAAACTAAAGTGGTAAAAATAATTCCGTTTAAAGCCGTAAAACCAACTAGAGCTATTGTTGGTCTTGTTGCTTCACGTCCTTATCAAAGTTATACTTTAGATGAACGTGAATCTAGAATGGCATATAATCCATATAGTTTTCTTCATGTTGTAAATCCTGGTTACAAATATGCTCAAGAAGTTACAGGAGAAGAACGTTACAAACTTGTAAAAAACCGCTATTTAGAATTTAAAGAAGAAGGTGTTTTTGTTAAGGATAAAAAACCTTCATTTTATGTGTACAAAATTGTCAATCGTCATGGGCAAGAATTCAGCGGAATCATTGCGGCAACAAGTGCTGAAGATTATGAGAATGACATTATAAAAAAGCACGAAGATACTATTGCCAAACGTGAAGAAACTTTTAAAACATATATTCAAACTGTAGGTTTTAATGCTGAGCCTGTTTTATTAACCTATCCAGATAATGCTGTTATTGCAAACATTATAAAAGAAACACAAAAAGGTTATGCAGAATTTGAATTCACCATGACCTATAAAGACACGCATTATTTATGGAAAATTGATGCCGAAGACATTATAAATACTATTCAAGAAGAATTCAAAAAAATGAAAACGGTTTATATTGCAGATGGTCATCATAGATCGGCTTCATCTTACCTTTTATACAAAGATGAAATGGTAAAAAACTCAAATCATAATGGCAGTGAATCTTACAACTTTTTTATGTCATTTTTAATTCCTGAATCTAATTTGGTAATTCACGAATTTAATAGACTTATTAAAGATCTCAATGGTTTAACCAAAGAAGAATTCCTAATTAAACTTGATGGATTTTATCGTATTGAAAATAGAGGTATAATACCTTACAATCCATCTAAACCGCATCATTTTAGTATGTATTTAGATGGTGAATTTTATTCTCTTTATTTAAGAAAAACGGCTTTTGAATTTAAAACTGCATTAGATGAACTAGATGCTCAATTATTGTATAAAACAATCCTTCAGCCTATTTTAAATATTAACGATTTAAGACACGATAACCGTATTTCTTACGTTAATGGTCGACACGAAATGGTTACCATAAAAAGTAGCGTAGATAGTGGCGAATTTAAAGTTGGTTTTGGGATGTGCCCATCTAATGTAGAACAGATGAAACAAATTGCAGATCAAGGCTTAACTATGCCACCAAAAAGCACCTATATTCTGCCAAAATTGAGAAGTGCAATTACAATTTATGAGTATTAGAACCAAAACTAGTAATATCTAAGGACATAATATTTCAAAATATAGAAACGAATCAATGAGTATTAAAACAAATTTAGAGGATATTAAAGCTACAATACCAGAACACGTCACTTTGGTCGCAGTATCTAAAACGAAACCTGTTTGTGATTTAATGGATGCCTATAATGCAGGACAACGCATTTTTGGTGAAAACAAAATCCAAGAAATGGCTGATAAATATGCAGAAATGCCAAAAGATATTGAATGGCATATGATTGGTCATGTTCAGCGAAACAAAGTGAAATATATGGCTGAATTTGTAAGTTTAATTCATGGTGTCGATAGCTTTAAATTATTAAAAGAAATAGATAAACAAGCCAAAAACCACGTTAGAATTATTAAGTGTTTACTTCAAATTAAAATTGCTGAAGAAGACAGCAAATTTGGAATGTCAGTTAGCGACGCCTCTACCCTTTTACAATCAGATGCCTTTTCTGAATTAAAAAACATAAAGGTTGTTGGCCTCATGGGAATGGCAACTTTTACAGATAATATGACACAAGTTGAAAATGAATTTAAATTCTTAAACAACACGTTTTCAGAACTTAAAAACACTAATCCTGACCTAGAAATTAAAAGTATGGGAATGAGTGGTGATTATCAATTAGCAATTGAATGTGGAAGTACAATGGTTCGCGTAGGAAGTAGTATCTTTGGTGCCAGAAATTATAATAATTAGTTGACTGATGCGTCTCAGTTTTCTTACTTTGACAAACCAATAACAATAAATAACGTAACGTTATATACGCAATACTAGACATAGAAACCACAGGTGGCAAGTACAATGAAGAAGGAATTACAGAAATTGCTATCTATCAATTTGATGGTCATAAAGTAACCGATCAATTTATTTCATTGGTTAATCCTGAACGAGATATTCAACCCTTTGTTGTTAATCTTACCGGTATAAATTCTAACATGCTTAAAAATGCACCAAAATTTTATGAGGTGGCTAAACGCATTGTAGAAATTACCGAAGACTGCATAATAGTAGCACATAATTCTTCTTTTGACTATAGAATTCTAAAAACCGAATTTAAACGTTTAGGCTTTCCTTTTAAAAGAAAAACACTTTGTACTGTTGAGCTTTCAAAACAACTTATTCCAGATATGGCATCGTATAGCTTAGGTAAGCTAACGCGTGCTTTGGGTATACCTATGAGCGATAGACACCGAGCAAATGGAGATGCCATGGCAACGGTGAAATTGTTTAAAATGCTACTCTCAAAGGATTTAGATAAAGTTATTGTTAAAGATGCCATTAAAGTAGAACAGAAATCTAAAATGGCTCCTAATCTTAATTCTATTATTGAAGAAATGCCTTCAGATACTGGCGTTTATTATATTCATAATAGCGAAGGAGACATTATTTATATTGGCAAAAGCAACAATATAAGAAAGCGAATTATTCAACATTTTACGGGTACAAATTCTAAGTCTAAAAAAATACAAAGATTAGTAAATACTGTAACTTACGAAAAAACAGGAAGCGAATTAGCGGCATTACTTAAAGAAAGTGCTGAAATAAAAAAGAACAAACCTATTTTTAATAGAGCATTAAGGAGAACTATATTTACGCATGCGCTCTACAGTTCAATTGATGATAATGGCTATATAAATTTATCCATTGACAAATCTAATAGAGAGGAAACACCTATTACAACATTTAGTACAAGAGCTAGTGGAAAGCATTTTTTGTTTAAAGCTGTTGAAGAATATAATTTATGTCAAAAGCTCACAGGTTTATACCAAACAAAAACCAGTTGCTTTAAATTTGATGTAAAAGAATGCCAAGGAGCTTGTATTAATGAAGAGCCTATAGACCTTTACAATAAAAAAGTTACAAGTCTTATTGAAAAATACACCTATAACAGTAAGAATATTCTAATTATTGATAAAGGAAGAGCCATTGAAGAAAAAAGTGTGTTTTTAATAGAAAATGGCATATTTAAAGGCATGGGATTCTTTGATTTAAATCATCAAATAAATAATAAAAAAATACTATCCTCTCTAATAACGCCTATGGATAATGATAGAGACACTCAACATATCATTCAGAGTTATATGCGGAGAAATAAAAGGCTTAAAATTATAGATTTAAATAATAATTAATGAAAATAAAGTTTTTAATAATTGCCATTTCTTTATCATGTTTTAGCTTCTCTCAAGATTACAATGCTACAATGTCAGTTCATAAAAATGAATTAAAACTTACTAGTTATGTAAAAGACTCAACTGCTAGTGCATTAGTTATTTACGACTATGGTAACAGCTATGTAGATAAAAACACATTTTGGTTAAGAACAGAAATTAAACAAAAAATTAAAATCCTAAGAACCAATGGTATTGAGAGAGGAGAATTTGAGATAAAACTTTATAAAGGAAAATCGTCAGAAGAAAAAATTAAATCAATAAAAGGTACAACTTATAATCTAGATAACGATAGGATTATAAAAACAGAGTTAACTGAAGATGCTATTTTTGAAGAGGAAAATGACGACTACAAACTAGTGAAATTTGTGTTACCAAATGTAAAAGTAGGCAGCATAATTACGGTAAGTTACGAAACTCAATCTCGTTTTATGACCAAGTTTCAACCTTGGTATTTTCAGGGGCAAGATCCCGTACTTTATAGCGAATATAACACCAGTATTCCAGGTAACTACGAGTATCATATTAAGCTTGTGGGTACACTACCATTTGATACACATGATAAAAGATTAGAAAAAAGATGTATTGAAGGGAGAGCAAATTCTTACGCAGATTGTGCAGTTTCAAAGTATGTAATGAAAGATATACCTGCATACAAACCTGAAGCTTTTACAACTACATCTTTAAATTACACTTCTAGAATTGAATACGAACTAAGTGTAATAAAAGGTTTTGATGGTAGTATTAATAAATATACTAAAAATTGGGACGTTGTAGACAGGGAACTGAAAACGGACAAAGATTTTGGAAAACAAATAGGAAAAAAAAGTCTTGTAAAAAACATCTTACCAAATTCAATCTCTATTATAGAAGATCACTTAACTAAAGCAAATGCCATCTATCAGTTTGTATTAAATAATTATAAATGGAATGGTAAATCTGAACGTTACGATGTCTCAGTTAAAAACTTAATCAAAGAAAAAGTGGGTAGTGTTTTCGAAATTAATTTATTATTAGAAAATCTATTAACAAGCGAAGGTTTTAAAACATTCCCTGTCTTAATGTCAACAAGAGGCAATGGTTTTGCTACAAAAATATATCCTGTTCTCTCCGATTTTAATTATGTTATTGTAAAAACAACCATACAGGGAAAAGACTATTTTTTGGATGCTACAGACCCTTACCATTCATTCGGAGAATTACCTTTTAGGTGTTTAAACCAATACGGACGATTGATTGATTTTGATAATGAAAGTCATTGGGAACCTATTAATGTGAATGGTTTTTCAGCAAGAACACATCGTGTAGAAGTTGTTTTATCTGAAGATGATTTAATTTCAGGAAATATAAAAAGTAATTTCACTTCTTACCATTCAAACAAATTTAAGCAGCAGTATGACGAAAATCCTGTTGATTACATTGACAATAAGGCGAATAACTATAACAACATAATCATTACTGACCATGAAGTCCTAGATTTTGATAAAACACAACCTAAATTTAGTGAAAGTATCGATTTTTCTATTGAACCAGAATATATTGGCAATAAAATTTATCTAAATCCATTTATAATAAAGTTTTTTGAAGAAAATCCTTTTAAGTTACAAGAAAGAACCTACCCTATAGATTTTGGATTTAAAGACATCTATACGTATAGTTTAAAAATAGATGTAAATGATAGTTTTAAAATTTTAGAAAATCCTACAAGCATGCAATATGCATTACCTGAAAACGCAGGAAGTTTAATATTTAATACAGAATCAAAAAACAACCAAATCGTTGTATATTTTAAAGTTAAATTTAATAATACCTTATATTCAAGAGAATTTTACCCTTATCTAAAAACCTTTATGGATAAGGTGGTAGAAATTCAAAATAATACAGTTATCGTTTTAGAAAAACAATAATTTTACTTTTCGTATTTTTAAGACATGGAATCAAATCAAAAACATAATTGGAAAACTATACTTCATGAAATAATTTATGAAGCCGACACACCAGCTGGAAAAAGGTTTGATGTACTATTATTAATCTTTATTTTACTTAGTATTTTACTTGTAATGCTAGAGAGTGTTGCTAGTATTGATAAGGAATATCACCAATTATTATATATTGGAGAATGGATTGTAACCATTTTATTTTCAATTGAATACATTTTAAGAATTGTAAGTGTAAAAAAACCAGTAAAATATATCTTTAGTTTTTTTGGTATTATTGACTTCTTATCAACCATTCCGATGTACCTCGCATTCTTATTTGGAGGAGCACAAGCATTAGTTACTTTAAGAGCCTTACGCTTACTTAGGGTTTTTAGAATTTTAAAACTTGCTCGTTATTTAGGTGCTTCTAATCAATTAAAAGATTCCATAATTGCTAGTAGAGTTAAGATTCTCGTTTTTCTATTTGCGGTAATGGTTTCCTCAATAATTTTTGGAACAATTATGTACCTAGTTGAAGGAGAGGTTAATGGTTTTGATAACATTCCAAAAAGCGTATACTGGTGTATTGTTACATTAACTACTGTAGGTTTTGGAGACATTGCTCCACAAACGCCTTTAGGGCAATTTATAACTACTTTCATTATGATTTTAGGTTATGGTATTATTGCTGTACCAACCGGAATTGTATCTGCAGAATACACTAAAAGCAGCCTTAAAGCTGATGAAGCAAATGCTAAAACAGTAACTCCTGACATTGAAGATTTACACATGAACTCGCAATGCTGTATAAACTGTTTAGATACTAAGCACCAAGATGGTGCAGAATATTGTCACAAATGTGGACATAAAATGCATCATGACTCATAATAAAACGCTTATTTCTATAGTTGGCCCTACAGCCATTGGTAAAACAGCTTTAAGTATTAAACTAGCTCAACATTTTAATACTGAAATAATTTCAGCTGATTCTAGACAATTTTTTAAGGAAATGTCTATTGGCACAGCAGTTCCGTCACAAGAGGAATTAAAAGGTGCTCCTCATCATTTTATTCAACATCAATCTATAAAAGATAATTTTAATGTTGGTGATTTTGAACGTGCTGCAATTTCAAAAATTAAAGAATTACATCAAATAAATTCTACGCTTGTAATGGTTGGTGGTTCTGGGTTGTATGTAAAGGCTGTAACAAAAGGTTTAGATTATTTCCCTGAAGTGGATTCTAGTATACGAACAAATCTTAATTTAGAATTTGAAAATGATGGTTTGGCTAATTTGCAGGAGCAACTAAAAAAATTAGATCCGCAAGCTTATAAATCCATTGCAATAGATAATCCGCAACGTGTTATTAGAGCTCTTGAAATTTGTATAGGTACAAAAAAACCGTACTCTTCATTTCTAACCAATCCTGAAAAACAACGTGATTTTAGAACAATCTCTATTGGATTAAATGCAGAACGCTCCATTATTTACGACAGAATTAATCAGCGTGTTGATATAATGATTGAAAATGGCCTATTAGAAGAAGCTGAATCCTTATTTCCATACAAACACCTTAATGCCTTAAATACAGTTGGCTACAAAGAACTATTCGCATATTTTGAAGGTAACTCTACATTAGATTTTGCAATTTCTGAAATTAAGAAAAATACAAGGCGCTTTGCTAAACGACAATTGACCTGGTTTAGAAAAGATGATTCTATAAAATGGTTTGATTTTGAAACTGATACTAAAGAAATTATAAAATATATTGAGAGCTATAAATAAGCTTATTCAATATTCAAATAATATCTTAAAAAAAATCCAGCTCAAAGAACTGGATTTTAAAACTATATAGAATTTACTAATTATTTATCGGTATTTATGACTAATCTAAAACCTTCGCCATGAATGTTTAAAATTTCAACATTAGGATCTGGTTTTAAGTATTTACGCAATTTTGCAATATAAACATCCATACTTCGAGACGTAAAATAGTTATCATCTCTCCATATTTTTGTCAATGCTAACTCTCTTGGCATTAAGTCATTTTCATGTAAAGCTAATAGGCGTAATAACTCGTTTTCTTTTGGTGATAATTTAGTAGGATCACCTCCGTCAAACTTTAAAAAACGTAATTTAGAGTTAAGATCAAAACGACCAATCTTAAATTCAAATTGTTTACTGTCTGCTACAGAATCTGTTGCCTTACGTTGAATAATAGCCTTAATTTTCATTAATAATACTTCACTATCAAACGGCTTGTTAAGATAATCATCTGCTCCAACCTTATAACCTTTAAGTACATCTTCTTTCATTGCCTTAGCAGTTAGGAAAATAATTGGCACATCTGTATTCTTTTCTCTTATTTCTTTAGCTAAAGTAAATCCATCCTTATATGGCATCATTACGTCTAAAATACATAGATCATAATCATCTTTTTTAAACTTTTCGAAGCCTTCCATACCATTTTTAGCATGTACAACGTCGTAATCGTTCATCATTAAATAATCTTTTAAAACGGTTCCAAAATTTGGATCGTCTTCTACCAAAAGTATTTTTTTATTTTGCTCTTCCATAATTCGTTTTTTATGATATTAACGGCATCTTTATAATAAAAGTACTGCCTTTTCCTTTTTCACTTTCTACTGATATATGACCTTGATGGTCTTCTACTATTCTTTTTACATAAGCCAAACCAAGCCCATGTCCCTTTACATTATGCACATTTCCTGTATGCTCTCTATAAAACTTTTCAAACACACGTTTCGCAACAGCTTTAGTCATTCCATTACCTTGATCAGATATTTTTAAAATAATATTATTACCAACATTTTCGGTATACACATCTATTTTTGGTGCCTCATCCGAATATTTAATAGCATTATCTAATATATTCACAATCACATTGGTGAAGTGCGTTTCATTTGCTAATACAGATGATTTATCTGCATTTAAATGTGTTTTTACATAACCTTGTCTATCTTCTACTATTAACTCTACATGTGTAATAGCATCTTCTATTAAGTCGTGTAACTCATAACGTTCCTTACTAATGTTCAGTTCATTTTTATCTAATTTAGAAATACGTAATACATTTTCTACCTGTGCATGCATTCGTTTATTCTCTTCTTTTATCATTCCTAAATAACGCAGAACCTTTTCTTGGTCATTGAGTATTTTAGGATTTTTAATAGAGTCTAAAGCCAAATTAATAGTTGCTATTGGTGTTTTAAATTCATGTGTCATGTTATTAATAAAGTCCGTCTTAATCTGTGAAATCTGACGTTGTCTAATTAATTGATAAATGGCACTTCCATAAGCAATAATTATAATACTTGTAAATACTATTGAAAGTACAATCATCTTTATAATGGATGAGAATAGGTATTTTTTTCTTTCCGGAAACTCTACCCATAAATTATAGCTACTTTCATTATTATTATCTAAAAAAACCGGTACACCTCTAAAATCATTTTCTTTGTTGAAATTTTCAGTTTGTACTTTAGTCGCTAAATCATTATCATAAATCGCAAATTCAAAATCTAAATCTATGCCTTCATTTTTTAATTCTCTCCTTAATATGGTTTCAACCTGTTGGGCTGAAATTCTTAAATAAACAGGTTTGTCCTTTAATAAAGTTTTAAATGTATCTTCATACATTTGTTTATCTAGAGCTGTTAAAGAAGAATATTCTTTTAATCTTGTTTCAGGATCTATTCGTCTATTTCCATCAATTTTTACATTATTATAAGTATCAGTTACACGAGCACTGAATAGCTTACTCACACTAAAACTATCTGCATCAATCTCATCGAACATTGATGGCACCTTGTAAAGCTCTTCAAAAACAGTATTAAAATGAACTATTTTTTTATCATTAATATCATCTTCAGTAGCTATAAATAATTCTTTTATAATAGAAGAACTGGCTTTATTCTCATTATTTAAATAAGGTCGAAGCTTCTGAAGATAATCTCTATACTCACTCTCGGCAATAGAATTAGAGGTTAAACTTAAAGCTCTTGTAACACTTAAAGTAAAATTCTTCTTTTCATTCTCTATACTATTGTTTATAAAAAATGACTGCACAAAAATGATACCTATTAAAGATAAACTCATTAAGACTATCAATAATATAAATAGCTTTTTACTCATTAGCCAAATTTAACATTTTAACATTTAGTACAAATTAGGTTTAACCTAACGTTAACAAAAGAAAACTATAAATTATACTTTTATTTTTTTGAGGATCTCTTTATGGATTTTAAAGACTTGTTTCTTAGCGTCTTCTAGATCATTGTTTAAAATAACAAAGTCAGACTTCTTAATCTTTTCAGCATCAGACAGCTGATTTTTAATAATTGATTTTACCTTTTCTTCTGAAGAGTTATCACGTTTTATAACGCGTTGTATTCTCAATGCTTCGTCTGCAACAACGGTTATGATGTAATTGTATTGGTTTTCAAGATTATTTTCAAATATTATTGCAGCTTCCTTTATCACATAATCTGCATTTTGTTTTTTAAGCCATCGCTTAAAATGCGCTGCTACTTTTGGATGCACAATAGCATTCATTTTTGAAAGTACCGACCTATCATTAAAAATTTGTGAAGCTAAGTATGGTCTATTTAACGTACCATCTTTATATGCGTCGCTACCAAACAAATCTATTAGTTTTCGTCTAATAACTTTAGATCTATTCATTAATGCCTTAGCCTCTGCATCTGCAATATAAACAGGCACACCAATAGACTGAAAACATTTTAAAATTGTTGTTTTACCACTTCCTATTCCTCCTGTTAATCCTACTACTACCATTTATAATTTAATGAAGTCTATTCGTTTTTGTTTAATATTTATATGTTTTACAAAATCTGGTTTATTAACCACTTTAGGTACTAAATAAGTTTGATTCTCTTCCAATTCAGCATAATCACACTCTACTTTAAAGTCTGAAGCGTTTACTGCATTATAATTTTCTAAATCTACGTAATAAGAAATACTTACTGTTTTTGGAAAATAATTAATGGTAACATTATTGGGTTGATGAGTTATGGTTAAAGGTATATCTACAGTTCCTTCTGTAAAACGAGCTACTTCGGCAGATACCATAATTGATTTCGGAAATATTTCGATATTCTGATAATCTGATATATCTAATTTTAAACTTTTATTAATCTTGCTGTTAATATCCTTTAAAACCAAATCTTCAGTAGTTATGGTATTAATTTTATTGACTTCAGAAGCTGCACCTACAATTTTCACACTATCTGTATCAAATTTAAAGTCTCCTTTTAAATCATAACCAACAGCATAATTAATAGTCTGTTTTAAAGTTATCGGAACCTTTTTTGAAGCGCGTTTAGAATATGAAATTAGAAGCGTATCTGGTAAAACAGAAACCAAATCATAGGAATTCCCTAATTGACTTTCAATAAGAAATTTATGTTTTTGTACATCAAATATAAAATGATTTGATTTTACCGTAACATCCTTTTTAGCGTTTACTTGAAGTACTTTAGAATTTTTGAACATTAGAGGCACTAAAGCAAAACCTTTAGCTTCAACATACGCAATGATGTAATTGGATGAGTCATTTTTTAATAAAATTTCGTCTTCAAAACCAACCAAATTTACTTTAAGCTTTATAGTTTGTTTATAGTCATTTGATAACTTAGATATAATTAAAAATACAAATGAAATGGCAAAGAACAGACTAAAACGTTTTACGCTTCTCTTTTTTAACTGGTCTATTATGTTCATTTTCTTCTTTGAATTCATTTATATTTTAAAAAATAAATGAGGAAATGATTCTTCAGGATTTTTACCCAATACAACTAATGTAAATGTTGATTTTAAAAATCCATAACCATAGCCAAAAAACTGAATAATTATAGCTAACAGCGCTTGAAATGCAACGCTTAAACTTCGATTAGAAATTAATGCCAAAACAAAAGCTAAAATAAGATAGAAACTATATAAATATAACGGCAAATTAATATGAAACATTGCCATTACTATTGAAGCTATAAACCCTAAACTAAACAAAGTAGGAAACCAATACACCACACTTTTAGAACTAGGATGCCATTGATTTAGAATTGGCCTTACCATACCAAATTTATTAACTTGCTTGTAAAACTTAGACCAAGAGACACGACGCTTATGATATACAAAAGCACTTTGAATTAAAGTAGTTTTAAAACCTAATTTATGTAAGCGCAGCGATAAATCTGGATCTTCTCCTGGATGAATTTTACCAAACCCACCAGAAGCCAAAAAGGCTTTTTTAGATAATCCCATATTAAAACTTCTAGGCTGAAAATCTTCAACCTTTTGTTTTCCTCCTCGTATTCCACCTGTAGTAATAAATGAAGTCATCGCAAAGTTTATTGCCTTTTGGAGATTAGTAAAAGAGCTATGCGCAGCATCTGGTCCTCCAAAACAATCATAATACGTTGTCTCCAAAAATTTATCAACTTCTATTAAATAATTAGAAGGTAGTAAAACATCTGAATCTAAAATTATATAATAGTTTCCCTTCGCTTTTTGCATACCATAATTTCTTGAATCACCTGGACCTGAATTAGGCTTAAAGTAGTAAGAAATATTGAGTTGATCCATAAACTGTTCTACAACATGTTCTGAAGTTTCTGTAGAGCCATCTTCAATAATTACAATTTCGTAGTTGTATTGACCTTCAAAATTTAAAAAACTTTCTAAGAGTTCTTTAATTTCATCTGGTCTATTATAAACAGGAATAATAAAAGAAAAAGTAATAGTCTTCATATCACAAAGGTAAATAAACCAAATACAACTTTTAACAGATATTATAGCTTAAATTGAATTCGTTTCTAATGGAAAAAAATTAAAATGGGATGAGCTAAAATGTAAAGTATAAAGCAAAAAAAAGCCGCTAAAAATAGCGGCTTTTAAAAATTATATTAGTTGTAAGCCTATTGCTTAATCACTCTAATAGTTTCAGTTACATTACCAATAGTTACTTTAACAAAGTAAGCACCAGTTTGTAAGCTAGACATGTTAATATCGCTATCAACAGTATTAGGTGTTACCCTTAATACTTCTTGACCTAGCATATTATACATTGTTACTTGCTCTATTGTATTTTGAGCATTTAATGTTAATGTATTTTTAACTGGATTTGGATAGTATGTAAATGCTGCTTCGTTCTCAACATCTCCAACACTTAAAGAAGCACTATATGCTGAAATTGAAAACGGTTCGATTTCATCACCACCATATTCCCAAACTCTAACATAAATTGTTTCTCCACCTGTTAAACCTGTTAATTCAAGTTGAGAATAACCATCTCCAAAGCCTGGTACACCATCATCGTCACATCCTATAGAATTAAACGAACCACAAGTACCTGTAAAAGCTTCTATTACAGAATCAAAACCTGTACCACCTGATGAATCATCACCAACTTGAATAGTCACATCTCCACTTGCAGGTACCACGATAGAATACCATACTCCAGCACCATCAGTACCACAAGAAGCAGCTTCTGCATCAGCCGATGCGCCAAAAACAGTTCCGTCTATGGCATTATCAGCAAATACTCCTCCTGGTGTTAAAGCCGTAGCACCTGAGCAATCATCATTAGATGGAGGTGTTGGTGGTGTTGTATAACTTACAACTACCCAACTACTATAATCTCCACCACAGTCTGAACGCACATAAAAGTCATAAGCCGTTTCTGGCGTTAGACCTGTAATTGAAGCCATCATATCCGTTGTAGAAGTACCGGTAGTTGGTTCTGTTGAAGGAGACGTTAAGTTAGCATACTCCCAAGTAGTTTCAGAATCACCCATACCCCAAGTAAAATCTGCTGTCATATCAGATATTGTACTCATTACGTTTGTAGGCTCAAGACAAGAAGGAATTTCTCTTACTTTAAATTTACCTACATGGAAATCGTAATCAGTAGAACCAACAGTTCCGTTTGATGCCCAAATTGCAAATTGTGTGTCACCTGAGTAAGTTGTTAAGTCCTGTACAAATTCTGTTCCTGTAAGAACTGGTTCATTACCTGTATTCCAAGTGGTTAAATTAACCCAAGTTACACCACCATCAGTTGTTACTAATAGTTGTACTTCATCATCATCTCCCATAGCATCTGCAGTATCTCCATCATTGTAGTTTGTTACTGCGACATTCATTTCTAGTTGGTAAGGACCTCCAGATGATAAATCAAATACTGGTGATATTAACCAATCTCTTATTGCAAAAGTACCATAGATATTTATTCTATTACTATAAATACCTGCACCATAAAAATTATCATCAGGACCAAAAGCATCAGTTTTCCATGAAGATGAACCTAGATCTGTAGGACCTGTAGCAACTTCACCATTAGAAGCCTCTTCCCAACATGTATCTGGTACATTAACTGACATATCTGCTGTATAATCAGGAACAATTGCTGTACATGCAGTTGTAAACGCAAAAGGACCTACCCATATAGAAGCACCATTTGCTCCACAATCAGCTCTTACATAAAATTCATATTCATTATTAGAAGCTAACCCTGTTGCCATATATGGATTACTAACTCCTGTAGCAGTTGGTGTACCCGTTACAGTACCTGCAGCTGTGATATCAACTAATTCAACATCCCACAACACTTCAGTAGAACCAATAGTCCATTCTAAATCTGCCGAATCTGCTGTTATATTAGCAGCATTTAATGCTGTTGGTTCTGGACATAACACTGTTGTAGTGAATGCTAAAGGTCCAATCCAAGCGGATACTCCACTAGCACCACAATCTGCTTGTACATAAAATTCATAATCATTATCTGGAGTTAAACCTGTTGCCATATAAGGATTAGTAACTCCTGTAGCTGTAGGTGTTCCTGTAGGTGTTCCTGCAGTTGTAATATCAACTATTTCAATATTCCATGAAGTAGCACTACCGTTCTCTGTCCAACCTAATTCAGCTGAATCACTAGAAACATTTGCTACAGTTAAACTTGATGGATCAAAACAAGAAGGTGCCTCTACAAATGATACATCATCAATTGCTATATCATTTTCGTAATTTGGATTAGAAGCAGTATCTTGAATAAATCTAGCTATTATATCTCCTGTTATAGTAAGTGTAGATAAATCAATTATTACATGCTCCCACTCATCAATATCACCAGTATTATCTGTATAAACTACATTCCATGCAGCTCCATCCCAAACTTCTACTGTCAGCGTATTAGAATTTACTCCTCCAGCAACAAAATGATAAACATAAAAATCTAAAGCTGGCGTTGTAAGACCACTAACATCTACTGAAGGAGATGTTAAAGTTGCATCAGCAGTTACAGTTGCTGTTGAAGCATCTACAAATGCGAAATAGCCAGCACCAGTTGTATGGTCTGAATAAGCATTTCCAAATGTTGGCACTGTAGCAAAGCTCCAATCTTTTGAAGTTGATGAAGCACTTGACCAACAATTTGGTATTGCTCCTGCATTTTCAAAATCTTCTGAGTAAGGTGCTGTAAAAGAGTTACATTCAGTTGTAAAAGCAAAAGGACCAGCCCACGCACTTACATCACCACCACCACAATCTGCTCTTACATAATATTCATAATCATTACTATCAGTTAATCCCATAATAGTATAAGGGTTTGTAACTCCAGTCTCTGTAGGTGTCATTGTTTGAGCACCAGCAGCAGTTACATCTACTATTTCAATATCCCAAAGAGTTGTACCACCAACAGCTGTCCATCCTAAATCAGCTGATGTTGTAGTAATACCTGTAGCTGTTAATGTAGAAGGATCTGGACATGAAACTGTAGTTGAGAACGCTATCGGTCCAACCCAATTTGAAGTTCCGTCTACACCACAATTTGCTCTTACATAATATTCGTAGTCATTATCCGCAGTTAATCCCATTACAGTGTAAGGGTTTGTAACTCCAGTCTCTGTAGGTGTCATTGTTTGAGCACCAGCAGCAGTTACATCTACTATTTCAATATCCCAAGCTGTTGCCGTGCTACTTTCTGTCCATGATAAATCAGCAGAACTAGAAGTCATATTAGCTACCATCAAAGCTATCGGATCTGCACAAGCAGGAGGTGTTTCTGAAGTTATGGTTGGAGACGATAAACAAAATCCCCACTCATAACCATCTAAATCATCATAAGAAAAACGATATTGAAAACCTGACAACTGTGTTGCAGTATAACCAGCAATGTTTATTACTGATGAAGTGTAAGCCACTGTAGCTGCACAATTTTGAAAATCTGCAACAACAGTAGTATTTCCATCGAATGTTTCTACCACAGACCAAGTCATCGCATCAGCATCATAAACTTCAATAGTCAATACATCTTCAAGTTCATAATAAATGATATCTCCACTTACAGATATCCAAGTCTCACCTGCTACACTAGCAGCCGTTAAGTCAATAATTGGTGACGTTGCTTGAATATCATCAAATGAGCCATTCCCTGCTGCGTCATCGTCAAAGCCAAAAGTAGCATCCACGGTTGGGTCACTTAATAAGCCTGCAGCTGTATAAGTACCAGATATGGTCCAATCAGCACTAGGCCAACCTGCAGCTTCATTTAATGTTTGTGCCATACCGCTGTATGAAAACACCAACGCTATTGCCATTAAAAATTTTAATGTAATTTTCTTCATAAAAATTCATGTTTAAGTTAGTAATTCTTTAAAAATATGTTAATTATTTGCAACTATATTAGGTTTAACTTTCAAATCGTTTAAAAGTAAAAAATACCGATAAGAAACGTTAAAGTCATTCTTTAAAATACAAATTATTTTTAACTACTTAAATGTTCAAAATTCCTTAAATTCATAAGAAAAAAAAAGCCGTTACATAATAATGTAACGGCTATAAATTTAATACTTGTTGAAGATATTATTGATTATCTACAAAGGTCTCCATAACGGCATCACTGACACCCATATTACTAAATCCTCCATCATTATATAAATTCTGAAGCGTTACTCGTTTTGTTAAATCACTAAATAGTGTCACTGTATAATTTGCACAATCCATTGCAGTTGCATTACCTAAAGGCGACATTTTATCTGCATAAGCTATAAATCCATCAAAACCTTTTACACCTGAACCCGCTGTAGTTGGTGTTGGTGATTGCGAAATGATATTAACTCGTACTTTTTTAT
Organism: Winogradskyella eximia; assembly: GCF_003386165.1. Lineage (GTDB taxonomy): Bacteria > Bacteroidota > Bacteroidia > Flavobacteriales > Flavobacteriaceae > Winogradskyella > Winogradskyella eximia. Next base: position 50,301 of record NZ_QRDV01000010.1, read on the forward strand.
CTCTACCAAAAAAATAGCCAAAACTACGCGCAACACTTTCTAAATACGCTTTATTATCTGCCATATCATTATAATCTGGAAAGACACGTTGAGACGCCATATATGTTAAAGCCACAATACTTCCCCATTCATTCATAGCATCTGCTTTATAAAGCGTTTGCATAACTTTATGAAAAGACATCGCAGAAACGTCCGTTCCTTTTTGTGTCCAAGTATAATTTTGATTTGTATAATGATTTCCTTTTCTAACATTAATTGACATGCCTATGGAATGCAATACAAAATCAATTTTACCTCCTAATATCTCCATAGATTGTATTACCAAATTTTGAAGATCTTCTTCAGAAGTCGCATCTGCAGCAATAATCTGTGAGCCTGTTATCTTCGCTAATTCATCAATCTGTCCCATTCGCATTGCAACAGGTGCATTGGTTAGTACAAATGTGCCTCCCTCTTCATGAACACGTACAGCAGTTTTCCAAGCAATAGAATTTTCATCTAAAGCTCCAAATATGATTCCTTTTTTTCCTTTTAGTAAATTGTAAGACATGTGTTTGTGGTTAATCGGTTTTTATATAAGTTGGTTATCCTAATAATCTCAAAGTTAACAAAACTTTGGATTTTAAAAATTCAGTGGTTAATTCAGTAATTGCTTAGCATGAGCCATGGCAGAATCTGTAATTGTTAAGCCACCTAACATTTGAGCAATCTCAACAATACGTTCTTCTTCGTTTAGTTTCTTAAGTTGTGTATGAGTTACGTCCTTAGTATCTGTTTTAAATACTTTAAAATGCGAGTTTCCTTTGGCTGCAATCTGAGGCAAATGTGTAATGGTAAAAACCTGCATCTTATTACTCATGTGTTTCATAATTTCTCCCATTTTGTTCGAAATTTCTCCAGAAACACCTGTATCAATTTCATCAAACATAATAGATGGTAACTGAATATATTCAGCCAAAATAGATTTTATAGCTAACATTATACGAGATAATTCTCCACCTGAGGCAGATTTTTTGAGCTCATTGTAACTAGATCCCTTATTTGCCATAAATAGAAACTGTAAGTTGTCTTTTCCGTTTTTTACAAAATGGTCAGTAACTTCTAACTCTACCTTAAACTTGGCATTTGGCATGCCTAAATCTGAAAGAATAGTTTCTAATTTTGAAACGAAAACTGGAATAATTTTCTTCCTTTTATTATGAATTTTTGAAGCTATCTGATTAAGCTTCTCTTCTAATTTTAAAATCTCTTTTTCTTTGAGAAGTATGGTTTCGTCTAGACTTTCAGTGTTATCAATCTTTAATTTTAAATCATTTCTAATTCCTATTAAATCGTTAACTTCTGAAACAGCATGTTTTTGAAATAAATTATTTACAATTTGAATTTTACTTCCAATACGTTCTAATTCTTGTGGATCTGAAGATAGATTATCTTCAAGATTATCTAATTCAATTAAAACATCATCGAGTTCAATACCTACGCTAATAATGCGTTCTTTTAAAGCCTCATAAGATTTACCAAAACTAGCTATTTTAGTTAACTCTTGTTTTGCTGTATTTAATTGATCTATCGCTCCAATTTCTTCTGTGCTAAGTATTGATTTTACACTACTTAGCTTCTCTCCTATAATCTCAACATTATTAAGTTCTTCGTATTGAGATTCTAAATCTTCGAGATTAATTTTCTCTAAATTTATTTCATTCAACTCCTTGGATAAAAACAAATTATAATCGTATTCTTTTATCAATTCAGCCTTAGAAATCTTTAATGCTTCTAAAGATTTCTGAAGTGACTTATACTCCACTAATCCTTTAGAAAAGTCTTCTAAATTCCCTTTATTTTCAGCCAAACCATCAATAACTTTAAATTGATAATCGTCTTGAGTTAATTGTTGCGTTTGATGTTGTGAATGAATATCTATAAGATAACTGCTCAAAGCCACCAGACTTTCTAAAGTCACAGGAGTATCGTTAATAAAGGCTCTTGATTTCCCTGAAGGTAAAATTTCGCGTCGTATAATGGTTTGCACATCATAATCTAAATCTAAGGATGTGAATAATGCTTTTAGATCGTAGTTAGCAATATCAAAAGTAGCTTCAATAATACATTTATCACCCGTATTTTTTACCTGACTTAAATCTGCTCGTTTACCTAAAACTAAGGATAAACCACCTAATAAAATGGATTTTCCAGCACCTGTTTCTCCAGTAATAATAGTTAAACCATTATTAAAAGCTACACTTAACTCATCTATAAGTGCGTAATTTTTTATGTGAAGTGATGTTAACAAGGATCTAAAATTTGAAATACAAAATTAAGTGATTTTGTCTTTTAAAAATGAAAACGAGAAAGAATAAATATAATATTTACTATTACTAAAGAATACCCCTTAAGCCAAGCAATTATATAAAGAAGCGCATCTTAAAACCTAACTAAAAAGTACAATGTGAAAAAACTAATATCTAATATTTCTCCATTTTTGAGAATACATTGGAGCTATTCTATTCAAAATTTCTGTTGCTTCTGCAATATTAACACTTGGTCCTCCAGAAAGAATATCCATAATTTCGTCGGCTTTTGCATCAAAAAACACACGCATTAAAAAGGAATTAGGTCTTACTCTATGTACTTTTTGCAATTCATTTAGTACAGTAATAATTTTATTTTTCCCGTCTTTGGTGTTTTCATTCATAATGTCTAATCCGCCAATATGATAGTTATACATAGCAGACCTCATATCCTTGTAAGATGGTGACATTAAGTTATCAATTAATGCAAAGCGAGATTGTAAACCATCTTCTAATTTCCATCCTTGACCATTAAGTTGTTGAGAATAACTAGCAATTGTTTGTGCTTGTTTAAAATATTTATCCCCTCCTTTAAGTTCAAAAGTATCTGCATCAATACCTAAAATCATATACACATGAAAGGCTAACACAGAGACTAAATTAGATTCAAATTGACTTTCATTAAATATTAAATTCTGAAACTCTAAATATTGAAAATTAAAATCCTTATCGTTATAATTATAAACTGGAGAATTATAAGAAGAATTAAAAACAGGTCTAGATGAAGACACTTGTAATGTTGCAGAAAACAAATCGTTACTATAGTCCTTTATATTAATCACCATACTGCAATTAATACGCTCTTTTGGGCTAAACGCTTCGTTAGTCCATTTAGTATTATTAACAAACTCTGTAAGTTGCTTCTCTAATGTTTTAAAAACCACATTATTTTCGTTTCCTGTTTGTTGAGCAATAACATTTACGGTACAGTTTAACTCTTGTGCAATTACTAAAGTTGAAAATAAAAAAGCAAATAAAAGAAATAGGTTACGCATGGTTTTGTTTTAATATAAGTTGCATTAAATCTTCAGCTACTTCTGATTTAGATTTTAATTCGTTTTCAATAATTGTGTTAGAAGATGTTATAAATGTAACTTTATTTGTGGACACACCAAAACCCGCTCCTTTATCTTGTAATGAGTTGAGCACAATAAGATCTAAATTCTTAGATACCAATTTTCCTTTAGCATGCTCTAATTCATTATTAGTTTCTAGAGCAAAACCCACTAAAAACTGATTGGTTTTAATCTCGCCTAATGATTTTAAAATATCTTTTGTTTTTTCTAACTCTATAGTAAACGTAGAATCTTTCTTTTTTATTTTCTGATTCGCAACATTCTTTGGTCTATAATCTGCAACAGCGGCAGAAAGAATAGCGATATCTGAAGTTTTAAAATGCAAATGAACCTCATTATACATCTCTTCTGCACTAACCACAGGTTTTACCGTTACAAAATTATGTGTTATTTTTTGATGTGTAGGACCTGTAACTAAAATTACCTCAGCACCTAAATTTGAAGCCGCCTTAGCTATTTCGAATCCCATTTTACCACTAGAATGATTTCCTATAAAACGCACAGGATCTAATGCTTCGTAAGTAGGACCAGCTGTAATTAATACACGTTGCCCTTTTAATGGTAATTGATCTAAAATATCTTTCTCAATAAAGCTAACAATGTCTTCTGGTTCTGCCATTCTACCTTCACCAACTAATCCACTAGCAAGTTCTCCTGTTCCTGCAGGTATTAACTTATTGCCAAAAGACGTTAATTTACGGAATGATTCTTTTGTTGATTGGTGCTTGTACATATCCAAATCCATTGCAGGCGCAAAATATATAGGACATTTGGCAGATAAATATGTTGCTAAAAGAATATTATCACAAACTCCATTGGCCATTTTTGCCATAGTATTGGCTGTGGCTGGAGCAATAACAAAGTAATCTCCCCAAAGGCCTAAATCTACATGATTATTCCAAACGTGGCTATCATCTTCTTCATCCACAAAGGAAGAGTAAACAGGATTTTTAGAGAGTGTAGAAAGTGTAAGTGGTGTTACAAAATCCTTAGAAGCAGGCGTCATAACGACTTTAACGTTAGCGCCTGCTTTAATAAATAATCGTACTAAGTTAGCAGATTTGTATGCGGCAATACCAGCAGTAATGCCCAATAAAATATTTTTATCCTTTAGAATAGACATCCTAAGGCTTATGGCTGAGGATCATCAGTATTTCTGTGATAAATCTTATCATCTAACCACTCTTGTACAGCTAAAGCGTGTGGCTTAGGTAATTTCTCGTAAAACTTAGATACTTCAATCTGTTCTTTGTTTTCAAAAATCTCCTCAAGACTATCGTTGTAAGTGGCAAACTCTTCTAGTTTATCAATTAACTCACGTCTAATATCTGTATTAATTTGTTCTGCACGTCTAGAAATTACTGAAATAGCTTCATAGATATTATCTGTTGAAGCATCAATTTCGTTTCTGTTATAAGTAATTGTACTTACTGGTGCGTCTGTCTTTTTTAAATCCATCGTTATAATGTTTAACTTTTAGTAGTAAACGTATTTAATTCTTGTTGTAATTCTTCTTTTAATATGTTAGCCTCTTCCAAATATACTGAGTTTGGATAAGACTTATTAAGCGCTTGGTAATAATCTAACGCTTCTTTTAAACGTTCTTCTTTTTTATAATCTACACTTAGAATTGCTAATTTATATGCAGAATTAAATCTGTAATAAAAAGCATCACCTCTTAATGTAGCACCTGGAAATTCTAATAAGAAATTATTAAATGACTTTATTGACGCCACATAATCTCCAGTATAACCACCAATTAAATTGTATTGCTTAGCAATTTCGAATGCTTTTTTCTCTAATTTAAAATCTAATTCTTTAACCAAAGTATTCGCTTCAGCTAAATATTTTGAATTAGGATACTCATTCACAAATAACTGCAATTTCTCTATCGCTTCTACTGTTTCTTTTTGCTCCTTAGAATACACAGGTGAATTATAATAATAACCTTTTGCTGCATAAAACGCAGCTTCTTCAGCCTTTTCACTCTGAGGATAAATATCTGTAAATTTATCTAAGTGATAACTTGCAATGTAATAATCACCTAAATGATAAGAACACATGGCATGTATGTAGGTTAATTTTTCAGCTTGTGGTTTCCCTCTATATTTCTGAAGGATTTGCTCCGACAGTCTAAAAGATTTCTTCCACTTTCCAGCGTCGAATAATTCAGATGCCATTTCAAATTTTGCAGCAGTATCTTCAGATTTTAATGTTTTCTGAAAATCACTACACGAAATAAATAGAATACTGATCAGTAGTATGTAAAGTCCTCTCTTCATAAATTTTAAACAGAATGCAAAAGTAAACATTATTAACGGATTTAAAAAACAATTATTATGTGCTAAATTAACTGTTGTTTTTAGCCTAAAAATCAATTTATATAAAGTTTAACTTTTACCTAAAGATTTTAATTCAACTTTAATAGCTTCTTTTAACTCATCTGTGGCTTCTACAAGTGGTAATCGCACATGTGGTTTTGATATATTTAATGCCGATAAAACCGCTTTTATTCCTGCAGGATTGTTTTCAGAAAAAATCATTCCTGTAACAGGCATTAATTTAAAATGGATATCGTAAGCTTCTTTTGCCTTGCGAGCAATACCTAATCTTATCATTTCTGAAAACTCTTTTGGTAAAGCTTGTCCAATTACAGAAATAACACCAGAGCCTCCAGCTAACGCAACACCTAATGCTAAATCATCATCTCCAGATAAGATTAAAAAATCTTTAGGTTTGGTTCTTAATAATTCTAAATATTGGTGCACATTATTTCCTGCTTCTTTCACAGCCACAATATTATCGAAATCTTTTGCTAACCTAAATGTTGTTGTTGGTAACATGTTAGATGATGTTCTACCAGGAACATTATATAAAATAATTGGTAATGGAGAATCTTCTGCTATCGCTTTAAAATGTTGGTAAATACCTTCTTGTGTAGGCTTACTATAATAAGGTGATACCGATAAAATACCATCTATTGCAGAAAAATCAGTAGTTTGTATTTCTTTAACAACCGCTAAAGTGTTATTACCTCCTATACCTAAAACCAATGGTAATCTTCCATTATTTACTTTAGCTATAAACGACACCAATTCCTTTTTCTCTTCAGGTGTAACTGTAACACTTTCTCCTGTTGTACCACTTATTACTAAGTAATCTGTACCATTTTCAATATTATATTCTACTAATCGCTCTAAAGCGTCAAAATCGATGCTTAAATCTGATTTAAATGGTGTGATTAACGCAACACCTGTTCCTATAAATTTGGTCATTATAATTTTTTTAGAATGTTTAAATATTTTTTCAATTCTTGTTTAAAAATATTAATGTCTTTTAAATCGACATCAATAATTAGATCGTATAAGCGTTCATCGGTTGTAGATATGCCTACTTTGAAATTCGCATGCGATGCTGCTGTAATCTGATCTAATTGTAACACAGAGTTTTTATAGAAACAAATCAGCATATCAAAAGGTTCTGTTACAAAAGCTTCTAAATCTGGATTTTTCATTTTGCCTTTCCATCCAAAATCCTTTGGACTAAAATGCGCATTCCATTGGTTATATTCTAACTTATCATCCATAGTAAAAGCTACTATTTTATGCTTTGGAGAAATTAATCCCAATGCTTTAAAATAAACTCTAAACACTTCAAACTCATGAAATTCATTTGCATTAAGTAAAACTGCAACCGTTTTAATTTTATTATTGTTTACGGTAGATTTACGTTCTGTCAACAATTTGTTGACATATTTTCGATTAGATTTTTCTTTAAATGCTTTTAAAATCATTTATCTTTCGCCTTTGTGCAAATTTAGTAAAAGCGCTAACATTTTATTATAAACTCTTTATAAGTTATTCAATGACTATTAAACAAACTTTAAAACTCTGCTTTTTGTTGCTCATTTTTTCATGTGCATCATCAAAAATATCAAAGATTGAAGGTGAACGTCTCACTATTGATGAAAATATAAATCCTAAAACGGAAATAGAAAATTTCATAAAACCATATAGAGAACACGTTAATAAAGATATGGACAATGTTATTTCCTATGCTCCAGAAACCTATACTAAAAGTGATGGAGAATTAAACACAGCCATAGGAAATTTAATGGCTGATGCTGTTTATGATGAAGGTAATCCTGTTTTTTATAAAAAAACAGGAAAATATATTGACTTTGTTCTATTAAATCATGGAGGTATTCGTTCCATAATTTCTAAAGGCAACGTTACTACACGAACGGCTTATGAAGTAATGCCTTTTGAAAATTCTGTGGTTGTAGCAGCTATAAAAGGAGATAAAGTAAATGAGATGATGACATATTTAGCTAATGCAAAACGTGCGCATCCTGTTTCTCGCCAGCTTCAGCTTACTATTACGGCAGATAATGAGGTGAAATCAGCCACTGTCCATAAAGAACCAATAGATGTTACAAAAACCTATTATGTAGCTACCAATGACTACCTATATAATGGTGGTGATGGCATGACCTTTTTTAAACCCAATGACGGCTTAACTGTTTTAGATTATAAAATAAGAAATGTATTAATTGATAATTTTAAGAAAACAGACACCTTACATCCAGTACGCGACAACCGTTTTATTAAATTAAATTTTTAAGACATGAAGAGAAGACAATTTATACAGAAATCAACAGCAGCAACTGTTTTAGCAGGAGTTGGAGGTTTAGGACTACAATCGTTTGGTTCTAGCAAAACAAAAAAAATAACCATTCTACATACTAATGATGTGCATAGCCATATTGATCCCTTTGGACCAGATGACGGTAGAAATGCAAATAAAGGAGGTGTAGCAAGACGTGCTACATTAGTAGACGCGATAAGGAAAGAAAATCCAAATACCTTATTATTAGATGCTGGAGATATTTTTCAAGGCACACCATACTTCAATTATTATGGTGGTGAGTTAGAATTTAAACTAATGAGTATGCTAAAATATGATGTAGCAACTATTGGTAATCATGATTTTGATAATGGTATTGATGGATTGTATGCTCAAATACCGCATGCTAAATTCGATTTTGTATCTGCTAATTACGATTTCTCAAATACCGTAATGGATACACATGTTAAGCCATATAAAATTATTGTTAAAGATGGTATAAAAATTGGCATATTTGGATTAGGTATTAAACTAGATGGTTTAGTAGATAAAAACATGTATAAAGAAACCGTTTATCTAGACCCTATTGAAAAAGCACAAGACATGTCTCGTCTTTTAAAAGAAGAACAAAAATGTGATTTAGTTATTTGCTTATCTCATATTGGATATGATTATAAAAAAGACTCAGATAAGGTTAGTGACTTAAAGTTAGCAAGAGCTACAAAAGATATTGATCTTATTATTGGTGGCCATACACACACATTTCTACCTAAACCAACTATAGAAAAAAACAGTGTTGGTAAAAATGTATTAGTGAACCAAGTAGGTTGCTACGGTTTATATTTAGGAAAAGTAGATTTCTATTTTAATTCTGGTAAAAACATTAAAGCAGATGGAGCTGCAATTGTTGTTTAAAATTCTATAGGTTATAAAGAACGATTAATCTGGCTTAGGATTGTTAGTTTAAAAACAAAAAAATGGTTATTAACACATAACAAATTGATAGCACACCTCTTATTGAACTAAAAACTAAATTAAAAAAGCTAAATGTAACCTGGTAGTTAGTACTACTGTAAATTTTCAACTTCAATAGGCTCATCAACATAAGCAGGAATTGGATCTGTAACCTTATGTTGCGATTGTAGATACAGAAAGAAAAAAGCAACTACTAAAAAGAAAGAGTATACAAATCCTAAACTGTCATCAGTTAGAATATAAAAATAGGCAAGTTGAATAATTTCTGAAAAGGCTATAAAAATTGTTCCAATTAAAAAAAGCATAGATTTAGAGTTATTTCTATACATATAATCTATAAGGGCAAATGATAATAATGCCATAACAAATGCATTATATGCATACTCTAATACATATTGATAATACGAAAAGGAGCCTTCTGTTGTTCCCGATATTAGAGTAACACAAAAAACATCTAAAACAACCAACACCACAATAGGTATAGTTAACTCTGAAAAAATTGTTTTTAAATTTAATTGCTTTATAGTTTTTAAAATAAGCAAAGCATAAGCAACGATATAAAGCATATTTATTACATAGTAGAAATAATCTGTTTTATCTAAAGGAACTTCAGGTGTGTACCAAGAAATAGCATTTAAAACTTGGGCAATTGTAAAAGTGACTAAAAACGAAAGAAAAAATTTAGATCTATGCTTAGTCCAACTTGCATAAAGCCAGGTAAGAAGCATCAATATTATTGCACTTAGAATAGCTCCTTCTACCTCTTTTGCTAAACCTTGAAGCAAAATGTAGACCGCTCCTAAGAGTAACAATACTACTTTTATAATTTTTTTTACTAACATTAATTATTCCCTTATTAACGGTAGCAAATATAAACATTTTTTTTACACTTTAACGTTAAAATTATGTATTTCATCGAATAAATACCCTTTTTTACGTAGGAATTTACTTCAAAACGTCTAAAAAGTCATTTTCTGTGAGTATTGGAATATTCAAATTTTCAGCTTTTGTACGTTTACTAGGTCCCATTTTGTCACCTGCAACAACATAAGTTGTTTTAGATGAGATAGATGAAGATACTTTTCCTCCATTATCTTCTATTAGTTTCTTAAGCTCATTTCTAGAAATGGTTTCAAAAACACCAGAAACTACAAAAGTCTGACCTTTAAGCTTATCGGTTTGGTTAGCTAATTTCTCTGCCGAAATTTCTAGTTGCACTCCAAATGACCTTAAACGCTCTATAATGTGTTTGTTTTCTTCCATAGAGAAAAAGTGAACGACACTCTCTGCAATACGCTCTCCTATTTCATCTACTGTAACTAAATCTAATTGTGAAGCAAACATAAGTGCATCGATAGATTTATAATGCTTAGCTAATTTCTTAGCAACTGTTTCACCTACATATCTAATGCCTAGCGCAAATAAAACACGCTCAAATGGAATTTGTTTTGAAGCTTCAATACCTTTAACCAAATTTACAGCACTTTTTTCTGCCATACGTTCTAACGGAATAACTTGTTCTACAGTTAATTCATATAAGTCCGAATAATTATGAATCAAGCCTTCCTTTACTAATAAAGCAACCGTCTCTCCTCCTAACCCATCAATATCCATTGCTTTTCTAGAGATATAATGTTGAATTCTCCCAACCACTTGTGGTGGACATGCCGTATAATTAGGACAGTAATGCTTTGCTTCACCTTCTAGTCTTACTAATTCAGTATGACATTCTGGACAGTTTGTAATATAGGTTGTTGGTACCGAATTCTCCGGACGCTTAGTAAAGTCAACCGCAATTATCTTTGGTATAATCTCACCTCCTTTTTCAACAAATACCTCATCACCTTCTCTAATATCTAATTTCTCAATTTGGTCTGCATTATGAAGCGATGCACGTTTTACAGTTGTACCAGCCAATTGCACAGGTTCTAAATTAGCCACTGGTGTAATGGCTCCTGTTCTTCCAACTTGGTAAGTAATTTCATTTAAACGCGTAGACACTTGTTCGGCTTTAAACTTATAAGCCATTGCCCAACGTGGCGCTTTTGCCGTAAAGCCTAATTCGTCTTGCTGATACAAATTATTCACCTTTACTACTACTCCATCTATTTCGTAAGGTAAATTGTGTCTGTTTTCATCCCAATAGTCAACATATTCTAAAACCTCATCAATAGAATTTACCAATTTAGCTTCTTGTGGTACTTTAAAACCCCAAGCTCTAGCTTTCTCCAAACCTTCAAATTGCGATGTGATATTAAGATTGTTTCCTACTATACTATATAACAAACATTCTAAAGGACGTTTGGCAACCTCAGAACTATCTTGCAGTTTTAAACTTCCTGAAGCTGTATTTCTAGGGTTTTTATAAGGTTCTTCTTCATTTTCAATACGTTCTTCGTTCATTTTTAAGAAGCCTTCAATAGGTAATACAATTTCTCCTCTAATATCAAAACGTTCTGGGAAATCACCTTTTAATTGAAGCGGAACAGTGTTAATAGTTTTTATGTTTGCGGTGACTTCATCACCTTGTACTCCATCTCCACGAGTTATGGCTCTTAATAATTTACCGTTTTCGTAAGTTAAGCTTATAGATGCACCATCGTATTTTAATTCGCATGTATAATTAACATCGCCATCAACCATCTTTTTAATACGCGTTTCCCAATCCAATAAATCCTCTTTAGAATAGGAATTATCTAAAGAATACATTCTGGAATCATGAACCGTAGTTTTAAAATTCTTGGTGATAGCTCCTCCTACACGTTGCGTTGGTGAATTAGCATCGAAAAACTCAGGATGAGCTTCTTCTAAAGCTTGAAGTTCTTTTAATTTTATATCAAACTCATAATCACTAATGGTTGCATCATCTAAAATATAGTAATTGTAGTTGTGCTGACGTATTTCTTCTCTAAGTGATTCTATTTTTTGTTTTGTATTCATATAATAAAGTATGTAAACAATTCTTTTTTTTAAACTTTAATTCCCTTCAACATTCTATCATTCCCATTTAAATCTTTCAGCAACTCAATATTTTCAAAATTTGCATCAACTAATAATTGCTTTGTTTCTTCTCCAAGATATTGGTTGATTTCAAAATATAATTTACCGTTTGGTTTCAACTTTTTAACTGCAAAATCAGTAATTGCTTTATAGAATATTAAGGGATTGTTGTCATTTACAAACAAAGCCAAATGTGGTTCGTTGTCTAAAACGTTGGGTTGTATTTCTTGTTTTTCTAATTCTCTTACGTATGGTGGATTAGACACAATGACATCGAACTTTGTATTTTCAAAAAACAAATCCCAATTAGACGCTTCTAATATACTTGCCTCAATAAATGTTATGTCTACATTATTACCTTTAGCATTTTGTTTTGCAACTACTAAGGCTTCTTTGCTTACATCTAAAGCGTAAACTTCCGCTTTTGGTAAGTTTTTAGCTAACGAAATAGCAATACAACTAGAACCTGTACCAATATCTAGGATTTTTAAAGACTTCCCGACTGCACTCGCAGTGACAGAACGAATGATTAAATCTACAAGTTCTTCTGTCTCTGGTCTCGGAATCAGCACATGCTCATTTACTTTAAATGGCAATCCGTAAAATTCTGTTTCACCTAAAATATATTGAATAGGCTTTTGCTGTTTTAAATCTTCTAAAACTTTAAAAAAAGTATCTGTTTCAGGTTTTGTGATTGCTAATCCTGGTTCTAAAGTCAATTGTATTCTTGGCACATTTAAATAATGCTCGGTACACAAATAGAAGAAACTACCCACTTCATGTTTACCATAAATAGCATCTAATTCTATGTGAAATATATTTTGAAGTTCTTTTAATACCATTACTTACAAATCTTTAAGCATCCAAACTGTACATGAGTAATGACCAGTGTTTCCCATTGGTTTATCAATAGATTTAAAACCTACTTTTCTATACAATTTTCGAGCACCATCCATATATGGTAAGGTTTCTAAATAGCATTGTTCAAAACCAGATTGCTTAGCAAAATCTAAACATTTATTCATCATTTCGCTTCCTAAACCTTTTCCTCTGGCTTCTTGCATAAAATACATTTTCTGTAATTCGCACACATTACCTTCGTAATTATCTAAGGGCGAAATTCCGGCACCACCAATGATGTCGTTACCACTTTCAACTACAAAATACGCTTTCTTAGGTTGGTCGTACGTTTCTGTCATACAATCTAAAGCGGCATCTTCATAAGCGGTCCCAACTTTAGGAACTCCCATTTCTATTAAAACAGTCCTAATCGCTTTTGCTATTTTAGGATTGTCCTTGGCTACAATTTCTCGGATAACAATAGTATCTTTGCGCACTTAATAATTACTTTTTAGTCAAAATCAAAAATACATATAAAATCAATTTTATGTTTAAAAGACTCTTAATGTTTTCCCTAACTTTTACACTACTTTTCAACTGTGCTGTAACTGAAAAACCTGAGTTTGTTAAACTCGATAATATCAAAGTCATTGATTCTAATTCTAAAAGGATTACGCTTAGCGCAGATGCATTTTTCCTTAATAAAAACGATGTTGGTGGCACTTTAAAAACTGATGATTTAAAGGTTTATATTAATGATGCAGAAGTCGCAACGATTATCTCTGATGAATTTGATGTGCCTCGAAAAAAGAATTTCACAATTCCATTAACTGTTACTGTAGAAACCGAACGTCTTATAGACAAGAAAAGTCTTGGTGGTTTATTAGGTAGTTTAATTAGCCAAAGCCTGAAAGTACATTATAAAGGTGATATTAAATATAGAATTATGGGTTACTCTTCTACATACACTGTAGATGAAATCCAAGATGTTAAAATAAAACTCTAGTTGACTACGCACGAAACCTACATAAAACGCTGTTTGCAAATTGCCAAAAACGGATTGGGAACCACAAGACCAAACCCAATGGTTGGTGCTGTGATTGTGCACAATGATTTGATAATTGCCGAAGGTTACACTAGTGCTTATGGTGGTAACCATGCTGAAGTAAACGCTATAAATGCCGTAAAAGACAAGTCGCTTTTAACTAAATGTACGCTTTTCGTAACATTAGAACCTTGCAGCCATTTTGGAAAAACACCACCTTGTAGCGATTTAATTGTAAAACATAAAATTCCGAATGTAGTCATTGGCTGTATTGACGATAATCCTGAAGTTGCAGGTAAAGGTATTGCGAAACTCAAAGCTTCTGGCTGTAATGTTACCGTTGGTATTTTGGAAGCCGAATGTAAAGCGCATCACAAGCGATTTTTTACATTTCACAATAAAAAGCGTCCTTATATTATACTCAAATGGGCAGAAACAGCTGATGGTTTTATGGCACCAATTAAGAAAGACGAAAAAAAACCAGTTTGGATAACCAATAAATATTCTCGTCAATTAGTACATAAATGGCGTGCCGAAGAACAAGCTATTTTAGTTGGAACAAATACAGTAATTGAAGACAATCCAAGTTTAACGGTTAGAGATTGGTCTGGCGAAAATCCTATTAGAGTGGTATTGGATAAAGATTTAAAATTAAATTCTGATTACTCTATTTTTAGTGATGAAGCTGATGATATTATTTTTCATGGAGAAAACAACATTCTTCCTGTTCTAGATACTAACCAAACAAGTTGGTCAATTCATCCACCATTAAAAAATTGTATTAGTGCTGCATATATAAAAATTGATTGGGATTTAAAAAAAACAATTGCGAAACAAATATGTGATGAATTGTTTAAATTTCAAATAAATTCAATAATTATAGAAGGTGGCTCACAAACACTTCAAACATTTATAGACGAAAATCTTTGGGATGAAGCTCGCGTTTTTACAGGAAACACAAGTTTTAAAACGGGAATTAAAGCACCAGAATTAATTGGGAATTTAATTTCTGAGTCTCAAATCAAAAATGATTTATTAAAAATATATGCAAAAGATTAAAACACTAATTTTCGATTTTGGTGATGTATTTATCAATTTAGATAAACCAGGTGCAATGCAACATGCTTTAGATTTATTTAATTTAAAGACGTTTGATGCAGATATGATTGAAACTAATACCCTTTATGAAGTAGGAAAAATTTCAACTTCAGAATTTATTGCGTTTTATAAATCGAAATTTCCCAATGTTAGTGAAACCAAACTTATTAATGCATGGAATTGTATCATTAAGGATTTTCCTGAACACAGATTAGAATTCATTAAAAATTTAGCAAATCAAAAAGAATACAAGCTCATATTGTTGAGTAATACCAACGATATGCATATTGATTTCATAAAAGAAAATGTTTCATTTTACGAAGAATTCAAAGCCTGTTTTGATGTTTTTTACTTGTCTCAAGAGATTCATTATAGAAAACCAAATGCGGATATTTTTGAATTCGTGCTAAAAGAAAACAATCTTAATGCTAATGAATGTCTTTTTGTCGATGACACTAAAGACAATACTGATACTGCAGCTGGTATGGGTTTCCACACATGGAATATTGACGAAACAAAAGAAGATGTCGTGACTCTTTTTGAAACTAAAAAAGAACTCTTTTGATATATTTATTGTTTAGCGTATTGTCATCTACGGCAATTTTTGTGCTGTTTAAACTTTTTAGCAAATATAAGATAGACACACTTCAGGCTATCGTCATTAATTATGCAACGGCTTTTTCTTTTGGGTTAATCTTCAACGATGCACAAATTACCGTTTCAGAAATTATACAAACCCATTGGTTTATTGCCGCTATTGGATTAGGTTTTCTGTTTATTGCCATATTTAATGTTATGGCACTTACAGCTCAAAGAAACGGACTTTCAGTAGCTTCTGTTGCTAGTAAAATGAGTTTAATAATTCCGGTGATATTCGGAATTTATGTCAATAACGAAAGTACAGAAGCTCAAAAATTAATAGGAATCGCACTAGCTTTAGTCGCCGTTTACTTAACATCTATTAAACAGAAAGATAATTCTGTAGTTACAAAATCTATCTACTTACCTATTATTCTTTTTATAGGTTCTGGTATAATAGATACTTCCGTAAATCATTTTGCACCAAAAGGCAATATTCCGCTATTCCTTTCTTCTATTTTTGGTATTGCTGCAATTATTGGCTTCTCTTTATTTGCTTATAAATCTATTACTACTAAAAAAAGATTTCAACTTAAAAGTATACCATTCGGAATTCTTTTAGGTGTTGTAAACTATGGTTCTATGTATTTTCTACTTTTAGCATTACGAGTAGAAAACACAGAAAGTTCAACAATATTTACCATTAATAATATTGCCATTTTAGCACTTTCTACATTGGTAGGCTTGGTTTTATTCAAGGAAAACATTTCTAAGAAAAACTGGATTGGTATTATATTAGCCTTCATTGCCATATTATTAGTTACACTAGCATAATGGAAAACGATTTATATAAAACAATTACTGAACCAGCCCAAGGCGAATTATTTAAAGACAAGAATAGCAAGTTCTATGGTTTTGCTTTTCCTGTCACAAACGAAGAACAGATAAAACAACATCTAGAAGATATTAAGAAAGAGCATTATGCGGCAAGACATTGGTGTTATGCGTACCAAATAGGAACTGAAACGATTCAATATAGAGCTAACGATGATGGAGAACCTAAAAATTCTGCCGGAATGCCAATCTATGGGCAGATACAATCTTTTGAAGTCACCAACATCTTAATTATAGTGGTGAGATATTATGGAGGTGTAAAATTGGGAGTCGGAGGCTTAATTAATGCCTACAGAACAGGAGCGCAATTAGCATTAGAAGCCTCAAAAATTGTTGAAAGAACCATAAATAAAAAGTATCATCTGAAGTTTGAATATAAAAACATGAGTAAAGTGATGCGAATTTTAAAAGAAAATGATGTTGAAATCACAAATCAGACCTTAGAATTAAATTGTTTATTAGAAATATCTGTCAGAAAAAACCACAGTTCGAAACTTTTTGATCTATTTACTCAATTTTTCGGTGTTGAAATAAAAGAATTATAACGAATAATTTTGCAGTTGGTCTAAAAGATATTTTGGACATCTTGTAGGCCTATTCTTCTTTGCGTCTACAAATGCTAAAATTGTGCTTCCAGTAGCCAGTAAAACATCAGATTGGTTTCGTAATTCGTACTCAAATTCTATTGATGCTGTAGGCATCTTTTTAAGTGTGGTTTTTACTTTAAGCTCGTCATCATAACGTGCTGAATTTTTGTAGTTTATAGACAATGAAATTACAGGAAGCATTATGCCATCGGCTTCCATTCCGCTATAGCTAAGCCCAAACTCGCGCAACCACTCGGTTCTACCCACCTCAAAGTACACTGCGTAATTGGCATGATATACAACACCCATCTGGTCTGTCTCGCCATATCTGACTCTTAATTTTGTTTCATTATAATTCATATTTATACTTTTGTTTAGGAATAATTTTGTAATTTTCAAATGTTTTAAACATGGGAAAAAAATTCTAAAGATTCTATGAAATTTGATTTTTTTTTTAAGAATTTTGTTCACATATTTGTCCTGTTCAAAACTACTAGAGAATACTAATTCTCTTTTTTTTTGCTAATATAACTAACAACAAAAAATTTAACTTAACGAATGGAGATCACAGCGCAATCTGTATGGAGTAATTGTCTCGCTTTTATTAAAGATAATATACAGCCACAAGCCTACAAAACTTGGTTTGAACCTATAGACGCGGTGAAACTTTCGGGTAATGCTTTGAGCATTCAAGTTCCTAGTAAGTTTTTCTACGAGTGGCTAGAAGAACACTATGTAAAAATCTTAAAAGTTTCGTTAACAAAGGAGTTAGGAGAAGATGCCAAATTGGTTTACGTTATTAAAATGGAAAACACGTATGGCAATAAACAACCGTTTACGGAGAAAATTCCAAGTTCAAATAGATCTGCTGTAAAATCGCAAGATGTTGATGTTCCTTTTAACAATAAAAGCCCTGAACTTAGAAACCCATTTATAATTCCTGGAATTAGAAATGTAAAAATTGAATCGCAACTTAACCCTAGTTATAGTTTTGAAAACTTCCTAGAAGGTGACTCTAATCGTTTAGCTAGAAATGCAGGTATTGCAGTTGCTAACAAACCGGGAGGAACTTCTTTCAACCCACTTTTAATTTTTGGTGGTGTTGGACTAGGAAAAACACACTTAGCGCATGCTATAGGTGTTGATATTAAAGATAAATATCCTGAAAAAACAGTTTTATATATTTCTGCTGAAAAATTCACGCAACAATACATAGATTCTGTTAAGAAGAATAATAGAAATGACTTTATTCACTTCTATCAAATTATAGATGTTTTAATTATTGACGATGTACAATTCTTGTCTGGTAAAACAGGAACACAAGATGTATTCTTCCATATATTTAATCACTTACACCAAAACGGAAAGCAAGTAATTTTAACAAGTGACAAAGCACCTGTTGATATGCAAGATATTGAGCAACGCTTATTATCTCGTTTTAAATGGGGACTTTCTGCGGAATTACAAACTCCAGATTTTGAAACTAGAGTTTCTATTTTAAAGAATAAACTATATAGAGATGGTGTTGAAATGCCAGAAGACATTATAGAATATGTTGCAAAACATATTAAAACTAATGTTAGAGAACTTGAAGGTGCTATAATTTCTTTAATTGCTCAGTCTTCTTTTAACAAAAAGGAAATTACTATCAATCTTGCAAAAGATATCGTAGAGAAGTTTGTTAAGAATACAAAGCGTGAAGTCTCTATTGATTACATTCAGAAAGTCGTTTCAGATTATTTTCAAATGGATGTGAATACGCTTCAATCTAAAACTAGAAAACGTCATATTGTACAAGCCCGTCAATTAGCTATGTTTTTCGCTAAAAAATACACTAAAGCCTCTTTAGCAAGTATTGGTTCTCAAATAGGTCAACGCGATCACGCTACTGTTCTGCATGCTTGTAAAACGGTTGACAATTTATCTTCTACAGATAAACAATTTAGAAAATACGTTGAAGATTTATCTAAAAAGTTAGCACTTTAATTACTAATAATTATGACTCGTATTTTAATGGTGTGCCTAGGAAACATTTGTCGTTCTCCTCTAGCTCATGGAATTATGCAGTCTAAGCTTCCTGAAAATCACTTTTATGTAGATTCTGCTGGCACAGCAGCATACCACATTGGTAATGCTCCCGACAGACGCTCTATTGCAGTTGCTAAAAAACACGGTTTAGACATTAGCTCGCAGAGCGCAAGACAATTTAAAGTCTCTGATTTTGATACTTTTGATTTTATCTACGCTATGGACCAGTCTAATTACAATAACATCATTAGCTTAGCTCGCAACCCAAATGACATTGAAAAAGTAAGATTGTTTTTAGAAGCTAATACATCTATTCAAAACAAAAATATGCCAGATCCATACTACGGAGATGAAAGTGATTTTGAATATGTTTATCATCTTACTGATAAAACGTGTAGTGTTATTGCAAAAGGTTTAAATCACTAAAAAAAAGATTAAATCTTATTACAAAACTCTTTTTTGTAATTTAGTACCAAACCTTTAATACATTTAAGATGAAACACACTTTACTATTATGCCTTATAGCATTCTCAATTCATTCTTTTTGTAAGGCACAAAATATAGATCTAGAACTTTTTGCTTCCAATTTAGACCGACCAGTCAGCATTAAACATGCAGGTGACGATAAACTCTATATTGTTGAGCAAGATGGATTAATTAAGATTATAAACTCCGATGGCTCTATTGAAAGCGCACCATTCTTAAATATTGATAGTATTGTTATAAACACAGGAAACGAAAGAGGTCTTTTAGGTTTGGCTTTTCATCCTGAATATGCAACTAATGGTTACTTTTTTGTCAACTACATTGATAATTCAGGAAACACTGTAATTTCTAGATTTTCTAGAGATACCAATAATCCACTGCTAGCAGATTCTAATTCAGAATTTCCAATCCTTAGTTTTATCCAACCATACAGCAATCATAATGGAGGTGACTTAGCATTTGGAAATGATGGCTTTTTATATATTTCAACAGGAGATGGTGGTTCTGCTGGTGATCCTGAAAATAACTCACAGAATAAATTAAATTTATTAGGTAATATATTAAGAATAGATATTAACGCCACAACAGCTACTCAAAATTACAGTATTCCATCTAGTAATCCTTTTATTGGAGACCCAAATTCTAGAGCCGAAATTTTTGCCTATGGTTTAAGAAACCCTTGGAAATTCTCTTTTGATCGCCTAAATAATGACTTATGGATTGCAGATGTTGGCCAAGGAGATTATGAAGAAATCAATATGGTTTCAGCAGTAGACGCAGCAATAGGTTTAAACTATGGTTGGAGATGTTATGAAGGTAACGGTCCGTATAACTCTAATGATTGCTCAGATGCTAGCGCATACACTTTTCCTATTAGTGGTTATACGCATTTTGGAGATGGCGAATTTAAATGCTCTATTACTGGAGGTTACAGATACAGAGGCACTAACTACCCTAACTTAAATGGTTTATATTTCTTTGCTGATATATGTAGTCAAGAAATTGGATATTTAACTTATGATGAAACTAATACCAACTGGATTAGAACATTTGAATCATTTACCGGTCAATGGTCTGCATTTGGTGAAGATTTAAATGGAGAATTATACGTTTCAGATTTATCCTCAGGAAATATTTATAAAATTATTGACCCTACCTTAAGTATAGAAGATAGTTTGTTTTCTAATATTTCTGTGTACCCAAACCCTACAAAAGATAATATAAATATTAATTTTGGTTCAAATATTAACACAAACGTATTAACCCAAATAGCCATTTATGATTTACATGGAAAAAAAGTAAAATCAATTAAACGCACTGCAGAACATATTCAGAACATAAACACCTCTCAACTCTCTAATGGTATTTATATTTTACAAATTAATAATTCAAACGGAGAACAAAGCATACATAAACTGGTTATACATTAATGAACAATACCAAAGGAACATTATATCTTATACCTACAAGACTAGGTGATAATCCACCACTCGAGGTTTTACCAATCTCTATAAAAAAAGTGATTGAGGATCTCGATTACTATATTGTTGAAAATGAAAAAACAGCACGTCGTTTTATTAAACGTATTTCGCCAAGTAAATCTCAACCCACTTTAAAACTTCAAGTTTTAAATAAATATACTACAGAGGCAGAACGCAATACCTATTTAAATAGTTGCTTAGAAGGTATTTCAATTGGGTTATTATCTGAAGCAGGTTGTCCTGCTATTGCAGATCCTGGCGCTGAAATTGTTAAACTAGCCCATCAAATGGATATTAAAGTAGTACCATTGGTTGGTCCTTCTTCTATTCTACTCGCTTTAATGGGTTCTGGTATGAATGGTCAAAGCTTTACTTTTAATGGCTATCTACCAATAGATAAAAGTGAGAGAAAAGCAAAGTTAAAAACACTAGAGCGATTATCTTCAGAACATAATCAGGCTCAAATTTTTATTGAAACACCATATAGAAACATGAAAATGCTTGAAGATTTAGCAGATACTCTTCATCCAAACACAAATGTTTGTGTTGCTTGTGATTTAACGTTACCTACTGAGTTTATTAAAACAAAATCTGCTAGTGAATGGAAACACAATAAAGAAGATTTACACAAAAGACCTTCCATATTCATCATACAGAAAGATTAAACGATGTAGAACGCGTTAATTTGATATTCATTTTAACGCGTATTACACCATTAAAACTGTTTATAATAAATAAAAGATAGATTATAAGGTCACTCTTGCTTTCTTATCTGGTGTAATCATAGAAGTGTCATAACCAGAAAACTTTTTAAGATAAGACCTTACTGTAGAACCATACTCGTCAGACGAATTATTGCCACCAAAACTGCGCAAAAATTTCTTCACACTTCCTGGACCTGCTAAATGTGCTGCTGCTAAAATACCAGACTCAGTAACTTTAACTCCTGCAATTTGTCTACCTTCAAAACGCTTAATATCATTTCTAAGCACCCATTTATTACGTTCTGCATTAGCGATAAATGCTTTTTCTTGTAATTCTGGATTATATAAAAATTGGTTTGGAGTGTAAATACCTAGTAATTCTAAAGTTTCAGTACCAAATTGATATTTACCTAAATATCCTAAAGAATTAACCGTAAAATAATTACCTCTAGACTCTTTAAAGGCTAATGCTTCTTTAAATCCTTCAAAAGATTTACCTAAATGTGGAGTAAAAATATTAGACTTCGCAGTATGGTCTTTTGTTGCCATTGCTAAATCTTCAGAAATATTATAATTAAGCTCTAATCCTTTTGTAGAATAATGATCTGGATTAAGAGTTGAATCTGGATATAATGCTAGAGCAATTAAAAAACAAATTACAAATGGCACTACATAATTCTTAACGCTATTTTTAGTCATAACAGCTAATTTTTAATGTAAAACATTTTCCCCAAAATAGTCCTACAAAATTCGCGTGCAAATATACGATTATTTTTCAATTACTGAAAATCAACCGTTTAAGTGTTAAAATTTTAACTTAAAAGTAGACTAAATGCCCTTTTAGCCGACCATTGCTATCCAATTCTAATGTTGGAAAAGGGACTTTAATTACATTAATTACGTCGAAAATAGATTTAAGAACGCTAGAATTTGTTTTAATTCGGGTTAAATCAATATCTAAACTTAAGTAATATTGACGCTTTCTATTTTGGTTTAAGAATAAAGGATCATAAGCTTCACCAGTTAACATACCTTCTGCTCCGTAACCAAAAGCAACATTCAACCAATTTGGAACAAATTCTGTTTTTAAAAATGAATTGATATTAGCACTTAGCCAATAAGTTTGACCATTATAATCTTTTAAAAATTCTTCGGAGAAACCGTCACCTAACTTATTTGGTCGTTGCTTGGCAAATTTTGTAGTATGAAATGAATACTTTAAAACAATGCGTTGTTCATTCCAAAGAAGTTCTTGCCCAATATGCAGACCTGTTCCTGTAGCATTGGCTGCCATATCTGTCCAAGAAAATCCCCATTCTTCTGAATAGCCATCCATGACTTCAACAACGGTTAAAAAGCCAAAACCTAAAGTTGAACCATAAAGTAATTGATCTTTTTTACTAACTCCTGCCCAATTTAAAGTGTTAGCTCCTAGCCTTCCCAGTTGATAAGACGAAAACACATGTCCCATTTTATCCATTTGCAACCACTCTCCACTATCATTTAGTGTTTTAAAACTTGAACGTGGATAATCTGCATACCATAATTGATTTAGTGCAATTAATGTTGCAGAAGCCATAGCCGCTTCAGTAATAGCAACCGTATTACGTCTTTTAGTATCTAAAGAATCACTAGGTTTCAAAAAGGTGTTGAGCTTAGATTGTGAAAAAAGCAAGCCACTCGACAGCAATAAAATCGCAAAACAGCTAATTGATACCTTCAAACCTTATTTATTAATACCTTGAGAAGACAAATATTGATGATATTCTCTTGCATTATTATTGTGTTGACCTAAGGTTTTAGCAAATTTATGGTAGCCTAAACGTTTTGCATCTGCTGCAAAATATAAGTAACTATGCTTTTCTGGACTTAACACAGCTTTAATAGCAGATAAGTCTGGCATAGCTATTAATCCTGGTGGCAAGCCTGCATATTTATATGTATTATATGGAGAATCTATTTCTTTATGTACATTTAAAACACGTCTAATTATGGTGTTCTTATATTTTGGCAATTGATAAGCTGCAAATTTTAAAGTTGGGTCAGCTTGTAAAGGCATACCAATACGTAACCTATTGAGATATACACCAGCTACTCTTGGTTGCTCGTCAGCTTGCTTAGATTCTTCGTGTACAATAGAGGCTAAAGTGATGACTTCATTTGGACTTAAATTTAGTTTTTCAGCTTGTGCTTTTCTAGAGGCTGTCCAAAAACGATTGTACTCTGTTAACATTCTATCTCTAAACGTTTCCGCAGAAGTATTCCAAAAGAATTCATAACTGTTAGGTAAGTACATTCCTAAAGCCGTTGCGTTGTTAAATCCGTTTTTAGTTAAAAATGTTTCATCTGTCATTGCCTCTAATAATGACAAGCTATCAGCTTCAATTTGCGTACTTATTCGTCCTGCCAAATCCGCTAATTGGTGCTGATTATTAAAAGCTATTTTAATCGGAAGATTTTTACTTCTTATAGAAGTGATTATGTCATTATTGTTCATGCCTTTAGTAATAGCAAACCGACCAGCTTTGATATTTGACGTATATTTTTTCTGTTTTGCTAAAGCATCAAAAGCATTAATATCCTCTAATAATGGCTCTAATTGCGAGCGTACTTGTGAGTAAGTTGCATTAGTTGGGACGTATATAAATTCGGTACCGTCTTCAAATTTTGTGTTAGGCGAAAACATGGCTCCATAAATATAGTAGGCAAAAGCGCCACAGATAACCAAACCAACAAGGGCAATTGCCCAAAGCATTTTTTTAATGTACATAGTTAATCGTTAATACGTTGTAAAATATATTCGTTGGCATAATTTATACCATCAAAACTCCAATCTTTTTTTAATCCTATTATTTTAAAACCATCAGTTTCAAATAGTTTTAAACTTGCTATGTTATTTTCAGAAATATTAGCATAAACTTGATGCAAATGTAAGACCTCAAAACAATAATTTACCAATAATTTTAATGCTTCTCTGCCATAACCTTGATTTCTGTTGACTTCATTCTCAATTAGAATTCCAATACCAGCACGCTTATTTTTAATATCAAAATCAAACACATCAATTAAACCTATAGTTGTGTTTTCAAGAGTATTAATAGCCAATCTTAGTTGTTTGGCTTCAAAAATATCTTGTTGTGCGTTTTCGAGATACTGCTTAATTAAAAATCTTGAATATGGTGTTTGAGTATCACTCAATTCCCAAAGAGATGTATCATTTTCAATCCTATAAATAAACTCTAAATCTTCAGGTTCTAAAGCTCTTAAATAGATATGTTCTCCACGAAGATTTACCATTCTATTTCCCCTTTAAAAACTTGTTCCGCTGGTCCTACTAACCAGATATTATGATAACCATTATCATTAGAATCAAATGTTACTTTTAGATCGCCTCCTTCTGTGTTTAAAGTAATTATATTGCTCTTGGTTTTTCCAGATTTATGCATTGCAATTGCAACAGCTGTAACACCTGTACCACAAGATAACGTTTCATCTTCTACTCCACGTTCGTATGTTCTTACTGCAAAATGATCTGACGATATTTGGTTTACAAAATTCACATTACTCCCAACCTCATTATAAGGCTCTCCGTATCTAATTCTTGATCCATTCTTTTTGACTTCAAAATCTTTAAGGTCTGAAACCATTTCAACATGATGAG
Source organism: Winogradskyella eximia (assembly GCF_003386165.1). Taxonomy (GTDB): domain Bacteria; phylum Bacteroidota; class Bacteroidia; order Flavobacteriales; family Flavobacteriaceae; genus Winogradskyella; species Winogradskyella eximia. The sequence continues at coordinate 75,729 of NZ_QRDV01000010.1, forward strand.
GAGATCCTGTATTTAAAAACAAATGGTCTTGAAAAGTCTCAATTTCTAAAACATCTTGCATTTGAAGATGAACTATTTCATTTTCAATTTTTGCTTTATGTAAACCATCAATAGCTATAAACTCTGTCTCATTTTCAATGACTCCTAAGAACTTTGCAAAGGCAACAATACAGCGTCCACCATTGCCACACATACTACTTTCGTTACCATCGGCATTGTAATACACCATTTTAAAATCTGTTTGGTCATCATTTTCTAGTAGAATAAATCCATCCGCACCAATACCAAAACGTCTATCACATAGTTCTGCAATGCGTTTAGTATCCTTTTTATCTATAATCTGCAAACGATTATCTAGAATTACAAAATCGTTTCCTGTGCCTTGATATTTATAAAATGTCATTTTCATTTGACTATTCTCTTTTTTAAGGTCATCTGCTCATTGCTCTAAATTCTTAGAATAAATGATTACCTTTTTTACCCTCTTATTAAATAATTGAAAGGCAAATATAAGCATATTACACTTTAAAAACAGTTGTTAAACACGCGTTAAAATTGACGTTAAAAAGTCGTTAAAGTGAAAATTGAATTCAATATTTATCTAAATTTAATCGTTAGTTAAAATGAATAGTAAAACTTAAATATTAAAAAACATGAAGAAGATTCTAACATTAGTCTTTGTCTCTGCATTGGGTGGTTTATTAACCTTAGGAGGTTACAAACTTTTTATTGAAAAGGAATCTCCACAATTAGCTTTGGAACAATCAAATGATTTTCCAGTTTTTGTACCTACAAATAATGCTGTTAACGCCATAAATAGTAATGCTTCAATTGCTCCTAATTTTGTTAACGCAGCAGAAAAATCTTTAGATGCTGTAGTACATGTAAAAAACACAGCTATCGTAAACGGACCTACTTCAATGCGCGATTTATTTTATGGTCGCAGTTCGCAACGTGCACAAGTTGGTACTGGTAGTGGCGTAATTATTTCACCAACAGGTTATATTGTAACTAATAACCATGTTATTAAAAACGCCAACGAAATTAGTATTACACTAAATGATAATAAGGCATACATTGCTGAATTAATTGGCACGGATGAAACCACAGATATTGCATTATTAAAAATAGAAACAGAAGACGAATTACCATTTATGGCTTTCGGAGATTCTGATAATGCTAAAATTGGAGAATGGGTTTTAGCGGTTGGTAACCCGTTTAACTTAAACTCTACTGTAACTGCCGGAATTATAAGTGCCAAATCGAGAGATTTATCTGGCCAGCACTTACAGTCATTTATCCAAACTGATGCTGCTGTTAATCCTGGAAACTCAGGAGGAGCACTAGTGAATACCAACGGTGATTTAATTGGTATAAATACTGCTATTTCATCGCAAACAGGATCTTATATTGGTTATTCTTTTGCTGTACCGAGTAATATAGCGCGCAAAATTGTAAATGATATTATGGAATATGGCAATGTGCAAAATGGTATTCTTGGTGTTGTTGGTGGAGCTTTAAACAGTAATGCCGCAGAAGAATTAGGAACAGAAATCACTGAAGGTTTTTACGTTAGCGACGTACAAGAGGATACTGGCGCAGAAAAAGCAGGTATTCAGTCTGGTGACATTATTAAGAAAATTGACAATGTCAATATCAATAAGTTTTCAGACTTATCTGGCTACCTAAAAACTAAAAGTCCAGATGATGTTGTTAATGTAACTTTAATAAGAGATGGAAATGAAAAAGTATTTCCTGTAACCTTATTAAGACCATCTAGCTATATTTTGCCAACAATTGGCCTAATTAAAAATGCATCTGAAAAAGATCTTAAACGCTTTAAAGCTGAAAATGGAGTGAAAATTTCAGAATTAGACGAAGCTAATAAATTATCTTGGAATAAGAATGGTATTGAAGAAGGTAGCATAATTACAAAAATTAATGGTAAAGAATTAAATTCTGTAGAAGATGCTCAAACTGCTATAAAAACAAGACACTACAATGAACCACTTCAAATTGAAGTGATTAATAAAAAAGGAGAAAAAGTAGTCTTCAACTTCAGATAAAATTTCACGATTAATCAGATTAAATTACCCCTTCAAAGTATTATTCTTTGAAGGGTTTTTATTTTCGATAAAAAGTATTACGAAAACGTTTGAAATATAGTATTTTTGCGCAAAATCTAAACCACTAAACCACTAAACCAAAGAAAACATGGGTTTTAATGACACATACGAAAAAGAATTAGCTTTTCAGGCTGATCGTCGTAGAGCAACAGTAGAATTTATTAAAATTATCAGCGACCTCTGGTACGATAAGTCTATTGAACTCGTAATATTTAGAAATCAACTTATCGACAGAAATGTGAGCGAAATTTTAAATTTGCATGAGTATGCAGGTGAATTTGTTCAGAAACCAATTTCAATTTTCGATTCTGTTGAAATTGCACAAGCCATAAGCGCACTCAACTTACCTCCTGCTAAGCTAGATATAGGTAAATTAACTTACGAGTTTCATTTAGAAGACCAAAAATATAGCAATGCAACTGCTTTTGTCGCTTCAAAACTGGGTAATGCTAAAAACAATAAAGCTATTGAAGCTAAAGATGTTGTGCTTTATGGATTTGGTAGAATTGGACGTTTAGTCGCAAGAGAATTAATGACCAGAACAGGAAAAGGCACTCAATTACGATTAAGAGCCATTGTAACTAGAGGAGAGATTAATGAAACCGTTTTAGAAAAACGTGCGTCTTTATTAAGAAACGATTCTGTACATGGTGATTTTTCTGGTATGGTTAGTATAGATGTAAAAAACTCTGCATTGATTATTAACGGTACCACAGTAAAAATTATTTCGGCAAATAAACCTGAAGACATAGATTATACTGAATATGGTATTGATAATGCTTTAGTTATTGATAATACAGGCGCGTTTAGAGACAAAGAAGCATTAAGTAGACATTTAAAAGCTAAAGGAGTAGACAAAGTTTTATTAACTGCACCAGGAAAAGGAATTCCTAATATTGTACATGGTGTAAATCATAAAGAATATGATCCTGATAACGTTAAAATATTCTCTGCGGCATCTTGTACAACAAATGCTATAACACCTATTTTAAAAGCCGTTGAAGATTCTTTTGGAATTAAAACCGGACATTTAGAAACAATTCACGCTTATACCAATGACCAAAATTTAGTTGATAATTTCCATAGCAAATATAGACGTGGACGTGCGGCTGCATTAAACATGGTAATTACAGAAACTGGCGCAGGACAAGCCGTAAGTAAAGCATTACCTTCTCTTGATGGAAAGCTAACATCTAATGCCATTAGAGTTCCTGTTCCTAATGGATCATTAGCCATTTTAAGTTTAGAGTTAAAGAACAAAACTTCTGTAGATAGCATGAACGCTACGATGAAAAAGTACGCTCTTGAAGGTGATTTGGTAGAACAAATAAAATACGAAATGAGTGACGAATTAGTATCTAGCGATATCGTTGGCAGTTCTGCTCCTTCTATTTACGATAGTAAAGCTACCATTGTAAGAAAAGATGGTAAAAATGCCATTCTTTATATATGGTACGATAATGAATATGGCTATAGCCATCAAGTTATTCGTTTAGCAAAATATATTTCTAAAGTAAGACGCTATGCTTATTATTAGAATAATTGAAAAAGAAAATAGAAAAATCTTGTCTTATGGCAAGATTTTTTTTTGATTAAAACCTATTGAATTTCAGTTTTTTACATATTTTAGACACTTATAATAGTATTCTTAATTTTAAAATGATACATCTAAAACACAATTTCTTGCGTATATAAATTGCCTTACTAAATTGTAAGGCTTTTTGTTTGATAATTGTATATGATATCCTCATAAAATTATTATCTTGGCAATCAAATAATCTAATCAAAACAAAATTACGTCTAAGATGAAATTCTTAACCAAAGTTTCTGTAATTATATTAGTTACACTTAGTTTTCAAACTATACAAGCGCAAACCGATAGCGAGCCAGATGATAAATTATCTCTTAACAGTGGCACTATTGATAATCAATTCGAATTTGTAATTAGGCGTTCTAATAGCTGGCAAGATTACAAAACCGTAAAAAAAACTTGGCTATATGCTTTAAAGGCGCATACCTTAGACTCACTTAAAGCGGTACACAAAGATTTAGCAGACACACAAGCCATTGTAAAAACACAGGCTGGAGAAATTGAAAGTTTAAAATCTAGTCTTTCTAATACAGAATCTACGCTAAATGCTACCAATGATGAAAAAGATAATATTTCATTATTTGGAATACAAACTAGTAAAGCCAGTTACAAAATTTTAATGTGGAGTATCATTGGTGGTCTTTTTGCCTTATTACTTTTATTTATTTATAAATTTAAAGGAAGTAACTCTGCAACACGCGATGCTAAACGTAAATTAGATGAAGTTGAAACTGAATTTGAAGAGCACAGACGTAATGCATTAGAGCGCGAACAAAAAGTGAGACGTCAGTTACAAGACGAATTAAATAAACAAAAATCTTAAGAATTGCTATTCTGCACATACCGCAGAATCTCTATAAAATCCGTAATTTTAATTGCGGATTTTTTTTATGAAAACAATTGAAAATTTTATCTGTCATTGATTTGAATGGTTAAATAATTATGAGAGGCACATTTTTAAGAATTGCTTCAATTAATCTTATCTTTACAGCCTATTTTGAAAACACTATGCGCATAGACATAATCACAGTATTACCAGAACTTTTAAAAAGTCCGTTTGAAGCTTCAATTTTAAAACGAGCAATAGAAGCCAATTTGGTAGAAGTTCATTTTCATAATTTAAGAGATTTTGCCACTGGTGGTTATAAAGCCGTTGACGATACTCAATTTGGAGGAGGTGCAGGCATGGTAATGACTATAGAACCAATTGATAAATGCATTTCTAAATTACAGAAAGAGCGCAATTACGACGAGATTATCTATATGACGCCAGATGGAGAGCAACTTAATCAAAGTATTGCAAACCAAACCTCTTTAAAAGAAAACATTATTATCCTTTGTGGTCATTACAAAGGTGTTGACCAACGCGTACGCGATAGATTTATTACGCGTGAAATATCGATTGGAGATTATGTATTATCTGGAGGTGAATTAGGTGCTGCCGTTTTATGTGATGCTGTCATTCGTTTAATTCCTGGAGTATTAGGAAATGAAACCTCTGCCCTAACCGATTCATTTCAAGATAATTTATTAGCACCACCTATTTATACGAAACCTAGAGAATACGATGGTATGAAAGTACCTGAGGTATTATTCAGCGGTAACTTTCCCAAAATTGAAAAATGGAGAGAAGAGCAAGCTTATAAGAGAACTAAAGAGAGACGACCAGATTTACTAGAAGATTAGATTTCTTTAAATAATTGCAAAGATTATCATAACTACGAACTATTAATAAGCAAGGGCAAATAAAAACACCTCCTAAACCTTATTATTTTTTTTTCTTCTAAAGCATTGTGTATATTTAAAAAAGCACTACTTTTGCAAACCAATTTAGACCAACCTCTGGCGAGAATCGTGAATGTTGCTTTAAATCAACTATTATAAATAAAATAAAATGAGTTCTTTAGTAAAATTTGTACAAGACGAATTTGTAGTCCGTAAAGACTTTCCAAAATTTGGTGCTGGTGATACAATCACAGTATATTACGAAATTAGAGAAGGTGAAAAAGTACGTACCCAGTTTTTTAGAGGTGTTGTATTACAACGTAAAGGAAGTGGATCTTCTGAAACGTTTACCATCCGTAAAATGTCAGGAACAATTGGTGTAGAACGTATCTTCCCAGTAAACTTACCTGCTTTACAAAAAGTTGAAGTTAACAAACGTGGTAAAGTACGTAGAGCTAGAATTTTCTACTTTAGAGGTCTTACTGGTAAGAAAGCAAGAATCAAAGAAGTTAGAAGATAATTCAAACTTATATATTACAATTAAGAGCCTTCTGAAAAGAAGGCTCTTTTGGTTTTGAACAATTGTTAATAACTGTGGTTCATAAAGTGTTGATATCTAAAATGTTAAATAAATAGATAAATTCGAAATAATTCCTTAATTTAGTAAAACAATTAACAACAAACTTAGTTTGGTTTTGAAATCTATTTCAAATTAGTGTTAAATTGTTACTAGAGATTCGTTCTTTATGTATTGAGGTTGTTTTTTGAGATTGTGTAGCAACTTGCATCCGCAAGTGTATGTGAGACAATCATGAAACTTTAGTTATATATCATACTTTGTAGGATATATAAGTAAAGCGAAAAGCTCTGAAAAAGTAGTGGAATCGAAAGTGCACACCAAAAGGATGAGCAATGTTTAACACCTATTCTTCGTTCATGTGAATATTATAGGTAAACATCAAGAAAAGCAAACCTAAGAAGCAATGTCATATCAGGTCAATACATTTTGAAAGATATGAAGTGTTTCGAATTTGAAACAGAAATCCTAGATTTCAAACACTGTAAACTTTTAGTTTTTCAGTTTAGTTAGTGTAAGCTAAGTAAATCTAGATTAGTATTGTTTCTAAAAAAGCCATGTCAACACAGATTATTCTGAGTGATATGGCTTTTTGTTTTTAAGAGTTATACAAGTTAAGATCCATTCACCACTTATATAGATATTGTATTTTTTATAATATTTTAAAAAATAAAAACTAATAATAAGAATCGCTCAACTAAACAAATAGAAGTCTTTACTTTTGACATTAAAATTTCATCATTTAAGATGAAACAAAATTATTTTAAGAAGTCTATAAAAATGCACCTACCGCTATCTGAACATATAAATTTTAAAAACAAAGATTATACTCTATCTCCCCTACCAAAAACAGAATATTCAGAATGCACATTTGACCATTGTAATTTTGAAAATTCAGATCTTTCAAATGTAAATTTCATGGAATGTGATTTTATAGATTGTAATTTTAGTAATGCAAATGTGATGAATACCACATTTAACGCTGTAACATTTAAAGATTGTAAAATTTTAGGTGTTTTGTTTCAAGGATGCAATTCCTTTTTATTGTCATTTAAGTTTACAAATTGCATACTTAATTTATGTAGCTTTTACCAATTAAAAATCAATCACACAGCATTTATAAATTGCACAATGCATCAAGTAGATTTTACAGAAACAGAAGCTAAACATGTTGTTTTTAAAGATTGTGATTTACATCAGTCTACCTTTGACAGAACTAACATTGAGCATGCAGACTTTACTTCGGCTTTTAACTTTAATATCAATCCTTCTTTAAATTATATTAAGCACGCTTCATTTACCAATCAAAACATTTCTGGCCTATTAGAAAGCTTCAATATTAAGATTAAATAATAATTTCAAGAATTAAAGCCACAATTTATTAATTCTTTAAAGATTACTGCTGTTTAGTACACATCTTATACGTGCTAAAATCAAACGTTTTCGTATATTTGCTCAGCTTAATTTTAAGCATAATATCATTCTAAATATTTTCAAGACTTATGACAAAAACAGCAAAGATTGTATATACAAAAACGGATGAAGCTCCAGCTTTAGCAACCCGTTCATTTTTACCTATTGTTCAAGCATTTACAAAGTCTTCTGGCATAAAAATAGAAACTAAAGATATATCGTTGGCTGCTAGAATATTAGCAGTGTTTCCAGATTTTTTAAGTGACGATCAAAAAGTTACAGATGCTTTAGCCGAATTAGGTGATTTAGTAAAAAAACCTGAAGCTAACATTATAAAACTACCAAATATTAGTGCTTCTGTGCCACAACTTACAGCTGCTATTGAAGAGTTACAAGCTAAAGGATTTAAAATTCCTAACTATCCGGAAGAACCAAAGAACGAAGAGGAAAAGGAAATTAAATCTCGTTACGATAAAATAAAAGGAAGTGCTGTAAACCCAGTACTTAGAGAAGGTAATTCTGATAGACGTGCGCCAAAAGCAGTTAAGAATTACGCTAAGAAAAATCCTCATAGTATGGGAGCTTGGTCTTCAAAATCTAAAACCCATGTAGCAACTATGTCTAAGGGAGATTTTGCTCATAATGAAAAATCTATTACACTCGCAGATGCAACAACGATAAATATTGTGCATACAGATAGTAAAGGCAATAAAACAAACTTAAAAAGCGGTTTAGATTTATTAAAAGGTGAAATTATTGATGCAACAATAATGAGCAAAAAAGCTTTACTCGAATTTTTAGAGGAGCAAGTTGAAGATGCTTTAGATAAAAGTGTTTTGTTTTCATTACACATGAAAGCAACAATGATGAAAGTTTCTGACCCAATTATATTTGGTCACGCTGTGCGTGTATTTTTTGCCGACTTGTTTGAAAAACATGGTAAAACATTTGAAAAGATTGGTGTTGATGTTAATAATGGTTTTGGTAATTTATTAGAAAAATTACATGATTTACCAGAAGATAAACGCGACCAAATTAGAGATGACATTAGATATGCACTTCAGCATGGCGCAGATTTAGCGATGGTAAATTCTGATAGAGGTATTACCAATCTTCATGTACCAAGTGATGTTATTATTGATGCATCTATGCCTGCAATGATTAGAACATCTGGTCAAATGTGGAATGCAGAAGGAAAACAACAAGATACCAAAGCTGTTATTCCAGATAGTAGTTATGCTGGTGTTTATAGTGCAACTATAAACTTCTGTAAAAAACATGGAGCGTTCGATCCTACTACAATGGGAACAGTTCCTAATGTTGGACTTATGGCTCAAAAGGCTGAAGAATATGGTTCGCACGATAAGACTTTTGAAATAGCCTCTAAAGGAAAAGTTGAAGTCATTGACGCTAATGGAAATGTACTACTTAGCCATAAAGTTGAAGCCGGAGATATTTGGAGAATGTGCCAAGTTAAAGATGCTCCAATTCAAGACTGGGTAAAGCTTGCAGTAACAAGAGCAAGAGCTTCAAAAACACCTGCTATTTTCTGGTTAGACAAGAAAAGAGCTCATGATGCAGAATTAATTAAAAAGGTAAATACTTACCTTAAAGATTATGACACAGAAGGTTTAGATATTAGAATACTTTCACTAGTTGATGCTACTAACTTTACGTTAGAACGTCTTAAAGATGGTAAAGACACTATCTCAGTTACAGGAAATGTATTAAGAGATTATTTAACGGATTTATTCCCAATTTTAGAAGTTGGTACAAGTGCAAAAATGTTATCCATAGTTCCGTTAATGAATGGTGGTGGTTTATTTGAAACAGGAGCTGGTGGGTCTGCACCTAAGCACGTTCAGCAATTTTTAGAAGAAAATCACTTACGTTGGGATTCTTTAGGTGAATTTTTAGCGTTAGCTGTTTCCCTTGAGCATTTCTCTGAAGTTAACGACAATAAAAAAGCACGTATTTTAGGAGAAACTTTAGATGATGCCTCTGATAAATTACTTGAAAACAGAAAAGGTCCTTCAAGAAAAGTGAATGAATTAGATAATAGAGGAAGTCATTTTTACCTGGCTTTATATTGGGCTGAAGCATTAGCAAATCAAGATAAAGATTCAGACTTAAAAACTGAGTTTTCAAAGATTTATGAAGCCTTAGCAAGCAATGAAAAAACAATAGTTAAGGAATTAATAGATTGCCAAGGAGAGCCTGTAAACATTGAAGGTTACTATCTTCCTAATGAAGACTTAGTAAATAACGCTATGCGACCAAGTAACGCCTTTAATTCTATTTTGAATTCATAATAATGAAATTCATATAATAAAAAAAAAGCTTCTTTCGAGAAGCTTTTTTTATGGATTTAAATGACAAAAACGGAGGTTTTACATGATAAAACTTTTCATAAAAAGCTTAAAAAAACAAAAGCCCAATTTCTTTTCAGAAATTGAGCTTTGCTTTAAGCGGAGAGTAAGGGATTCGAACCCCTGGAGGTGTGACCCTCAACAGTTTTCAAGACTGCCGCATTCGACCACTCTGCCAACTCTCCTTTAGCGGGTGCAAATATAAACGCCTTTTTCTTTTAGCCAAAAGTTTTTAGATAGTTTTTTTAAAAAAAATTAATATTATTTTTTATCTATCTGAAATACTATGATTTAAATTCTAAATTTTATTTTCGGCATAATAAATGTTGACTAAATAATCAGTTTAAATTCAATGTTCTCTAAACTTTGTATTTAAACAAGATTCGTTTAAGTACATAAAGTCTTATTTTTAATGATTATTAAAATGACAAGAACATGAAAAAATTTTTTAGTATACTAGGTTTCATTAGTGCAATAATAGCTACCATTCTAGCGGTTTCTAAATTCTCAAATTTAGCTGTTGCTCCAATAATTATTGCTTTTATAAGCGGTTTATTAGTGCTATTTTATTCAAAGAAAGAACAAACAAAAACTAAAACAATACAATACATCTTCCTTTTAGTTATAATTTCATTAAGCCTTACTATATATAAAGCTGTTATTAATACTTCTAATCTAGATGATAGTTTAATAAAAGATGATATTGAACAAACAGAACTGAAAGAGGAAGATAACTTAGAGGACTCTGAAAATCTTTTTAATAATAAAGGAAGTGATGATAAATTTTAAGACTTCATAGTAATTGTAAGAAAAGTTTCAATCTATTTGTCTTATTTTTGCTAAAATCAATGAGTTAAATGAAAGTTTTAATAGCCTCTGCACTTATTTTAGTTGGTTCTTGTTCCAATCTAAGGCACAGTAAAAAAATAGAAAATCTAAAAAATAGTATTACCTATAAAGATGAAACTCTTGTTAAAAACTATTTAAATACTATTAAACTTGAAGAATTAAAATCTATTGTTGAAGAAGTATCTTCAGATAAGTATAATGGAAGAATGACTGGTGAAGAAGGTCACAACCAGGTTTGTGATTATATCAGACAATCTTATAAGGATCTAAATCTTCAAGCACCAGAATCACATCCAAATTTCTATCAAAAAGTACCAAAAGAAGTTCTGCCCAACAACTTAAACGATTCACAAAATATTATCGCTTACATTAAAGGCTCAGAGTTTCCCGATGAGTATGTTTATATCTCAGCACATTCTGACCACGAAGGTGTAATTAACGGAGAAATCTATAATGGTGCAGATGATAATGGCTCTGGTACTGCTGCTGTTTTAGAAATGGCTGAAGCCTTTAGCCAAGCTGTTAAAGATGGTCATCCACCTAAGCGAAGTATTGTATTTTTACACGTCACTGCTGAAGAAGTTGGTTTACATGGTTCTAAATACTATACTGAAAATCCCATTTTCCCACTAGATAATGCCGTTGCTACTTTAAATATAGACATGATTGGTCGTGTTGATAATAAGCATTTAAACAATGAAAACTATATTTACATAATAGGTGCTGATAAGATGAGTACAGAATTAGATTTTATTGCTCAAAAGGCCAATTCAACTTTTACGAATCTTAACTTAGATTATACTTATAATGATGATAGAGATCCCAATCGCTATTACTACAGATCGGATCATTATAATTTTGCGTTAAAAGAGGTCCCTGTAATTTTCTTTTTTAATGGAGAACACGAAGATTATACAAAACCAACAGATACTGCAGATAAGATTAATTATGCTTTATTAGAAAAACGTACAAAACTTATTTTTGCAACTGCTTGGTACTTGGCTAACTCTAAAACACGTTTAAAAGAAGAAATTATCTAATTTAGCTTTTTTAGTAAAATGAATTAAAGAATAATCTTTTTATTCATTTTTATTTAGAAATGCTTTCAATTAATTTTATAAAATCTATTTAATAAATTTATTTAATGAAAAAATTACTGTTTATCTATTGTGTATCACTAATACTTGTTAGTTGTGGAAGTTCTTCTGGCAGCAAATCGAATGATAAAATTACTAAAGCAGAAAAAGCTAATCCAGCAGAATATGCCTCTACAATTACATCTAGTAAATTAAAAACCATGCTATATAAATATGCTTCAGATGAGTTTGAAGGTAGAAATACAGGTGAAAAAGGACAAAAATTAGCTGTTGAATATTTAAAGGAAAAATATAAAACATTGAATATACCTACTCCATTGGGTAACGATGATTATTTTCAAGAAGTGCCTTTAGAAAAACAAAAGGTTGCTGAAGGAAAATTAACGGTCAACGGAAAAGTCTTCAACAGTTTTGATGATCTTGTTGTACTAGCGGTTTCGAGTAGTCTCAATATGTCTGTAGAAGATATCGTTTATGTGGGTTTTGGTATTGACGACGATAAATATAGTGACTATAAAGGTATTGATGTTAAAGATAAAATAGTATTAGCGAAGGCTGGTGAACCAAAAGATGCTAACGGTAATTTTATAACTTCCGGAAACACAGAAGATACAAAATGGACTAATGGCCGTCAATCGTTATCGAGTAAAAGAGAAGCTGCAACAGCAAATGGAGCTAAAGGCCTTTTATATATGGATAGTGATATGCTTTCAAAATATGCGATATATTATCAGAAGCAACATGCATCTGGAGTTGCTGGTCGTTTATCTTTAAAAAGCAATGAGCAAGATATGATAATGCTAATGATCAGTGAAGCATTAGGTAAAGCCATATATGCATCTATTTCTGAAGATGCTACACCAAAAAATATTAAAACTACTATTAACATTGAAATCGAAAATAAATCGGAATCTATCATTTCTGAAAATGTTGTAGCTTATATTAAAGGTTCTGAAAAACCAGATGAAATTGTTGTAATCTCTGCACACTTAGACCACGAAGGTATAAAAGATGGCGAAATATATAACGGAGCAGATGATGATGGTTCTGGTACTGTAGCGATTTTAGAAATAGCCGAAGCTTTTAAACTCGCTGAATTAGCTGGTAATGGGCCAAAACGCTCCATACTTTTTTTACATGTTACTGGAGAAGAAAAAGGACTTTTAGGGTCTAAATATTATACGGATAACGATCCTATATTCCCTTTAGAAAACACAGTGGCCAACTTAAATATAGACATGATTGGTAGAACTGACCCAGAACGAACAATTGGCACTAAAAATTACATCTATTTAATAGGCAGTGATAAACTAAGCACTGATCTACATAACATCTCTGAAGAAGCTAATACAAATTTTACAAAAATGGAGTTAGATTATAAGTTTAATGATGATAACGACCCTAATCGTTTTTATTACAGATCTGATCATTACAATTTCGCCAAGAACAATATTCCTGTAATCTTTTATTTTAATGGTACTCATGCAGATTACCACAAGCCTACAGACACTCCAGATAAGATTGAATACGATTTACTAGAAACAAGAGCACGTTTAGTATTTTATACTGCTTGGGAAGTGGCTAATAGAAAAGAACGAATTGTAGTTGATAAAGCATCAGAATAAACTTATAACGACTAAAGTAATAGCATAAAAAAAGCCTTTCAATATTGAAAGGCTTTTTTTATATATAATATCTGATTTAAATTTTCATACCAAAACCAAATTGTAATACATGGTTTTTAGCTTCTAGCTTTTTTAAATCTTGATCGATAACATTTGTAATACCATAAGAAACTCTAGCGTCTATAAAAAATTCGTCAGTAATCATATATTCTAAACCACCTACTAAAGAAAATGAAGCCGTTGAAAATAGGTCTTTATCTTTCCATGTCTTTAGACCTACCTTTGGTCCTACTGCTAAAATTAAACGATCTGTCATTGAAATTTTAAAAAGAATTGGCAAATGAATATAATCAGCTCTCAATTCTTCACTTTTACCACCTTCGGCAGACCATTGTAATTCAGTAGATAAAGCTAATTTATCTGATAATTCAAAATCCACAAACCCAGCAAATGCAAATCCATTTCTGTGCTTGTTTTCAAATTCTGCATCTGGCGTAAAATCTAAGTTAGATACATTTAATGCTCCTCTAACACCATATCTGGTATCTTGTGACATTGCTACTGTAGTAACACCAACTAATATAAAGGCAAGCAAATACTTTTTCATAATTTTCAATTTGAGAGGTCTAATATATAAAAAATCTAAAATCCTTATCTGTTTTTAAAAATAAATCGGATAAATGGACACTTTTTGACTAGAAGGTTAAACAATTACACTAGAAACGGTCTCATAAAACATACTTTTTATTATACCATCAGAAAGTCCAATTTTTGGTACATATATGTCTTTTGCTCCACTCCATTTCATGGCAGATAAATAAATCCTTGTTGCCGGAATTATTACATCTGCTCTATCTTGATTCAAATTCAACTTCGTTATTCGCTCTTCGTAAGAAAAATTTTGAAGCATTTTATAATAGCTCGTCAAATAAAAATAAGTTAGTGGTTTCCCTATATCTTTTCCAGATATTTTAAAAATCTTATTAATGTTTCCACCAGAACCAATAAGTTCTATTTTATCATATTGTTTGGTGTTGGTTTTAATCCATTGTTCTAATTCTTGCCATGTTTCATTTTTAACGATATCATTTAATAATCTTACCGTTCCTATCTTGAAAGACTTAGATTGCTTTTTCTCTCCATTATGTATAATGGAAAACTCAGTACTACCTCCACCTACATCAACATATAAATAACTCTTATTTGGATTTATAAAAGAATTTAAATCTGTTGCAGCAATAATGGCTGCTTCTTCTTCACCATCAATAATATCTATGTTAATACCTGAGGTTTCTAATATTTTTTCTGATAAAGGAGCACTGTTTTTAGCTTCTCTCATTGCAGAAGTTGCACAAGCTTTATAACGAACAACACCATGAGACTTAATAATTAAACTAAATGCTTTCATTGTATCGAGCATGCGCTCTTGGTTATACTCGGATATTTCCCCTTTTAAAAAAACATCTGCTCCTAATCTAATTGGCACACGGACTAATGAATTCTTTTTAAATATTGGAGGTTCGTCATCTTGCTCAATAATATTTGATATTAATAATCTTACGGCATTAGATCCAATATCTATAGCTGCATATTTTTGTATCTTCAGCATAATTATTCTTCTAAATTATTTAAGTAATATTTATAGGTGTCAAATTGCGCTCTTACCTTTGGATTATTATTTCTACGATAGGTGTTATCTTGGGTTTCATTTATGATGCGCGCTTTTACATTATCATTCCAACATATATCAAAAAGATGTTGTAATTCTTGTTTGATATCTTCATCATAAATAGGGCAACTTACTTCTACTCTAGTATCTATGTTTCTGGTCATCCAATCTGCAGAAGATATATAAATCTTAGGATTATTTTGATTTGAAAAAATATATAATCTCGTATGCTCTAGGAATTTATCTACTATACTGATAATTTCAATATTCTCACTCATCCCTTTTACGCCAGGCACTAAACAGCAGAGACCTCTAACAATCATTTGTATTTTTACTCCTGCTCTACTTGCTTCATATAATTTATCTATCATTTTATAGCTACTAATGCTATTCATTTTTAGTCTTATATATGCTGGCTTTCCACTTTTAACAGTTTCTATTTCTTTGTCTATTAAAGCAAAAATCTTACTTTTTGTATAGTGTGGAGAAGTAATAATGTGTTTGTATCTATTTACTTTATAATTTACTTCAAAGAAGTCAAATACCTTATTAACATCTTTTAAAATTTTAGAATCTGCGGTCATTAATGTAAAATCAGTATAGATTTTTGCTGTAGATTCATTAAAGTTCCCTGTACTAATAAAACCATATCTTACGAGTTTATTATTTTCCTCGCGTTCAATAACACACATTTTACAATGTACCTTTAAGCCCGAAACTCCAAAAAACATTTTTATACCTACATCTTGCATTTGTTCTGCATAATTAATATTTGCAGCTTCATCAAAGCGCGCTCTAAGCTCAATGGAAACGGTTACTTTTTTACCATTTTTAGCCGCATTAATTAAAGAACTAGCCACATGAGATATTTGAGCCAATCTATATATAGTAATTTTTATAGTTTTTACTTTTGGATCTAATGCTGCTTCTCTTAAAAATTTTACGATATATGAAAATGTATGATAAGGAGTATAAATTAAATAGTCTTTCTTAGCTATGGTTTTAAAAATACTATCTTCTAAATTTAAACCTTTTACAGGTAGCGGTTTTATTTTATCGTATAACAAATCTGTTCTACCTAAACTTGGAAAACTCATATAATCCCTTCTATTATGGTAGCGACCTCCAGGAATCATACTTTCTTTCTCATCAATGGACATGCGTTCTAAAAGAATATTTAAGGTGTCTTCCTCTATATTTTTATCATAAACAAACCTTACTGGAGCACCACTTTGTCTATCTTTTACACTTTCTGAAAGTTTATCTATAAAGCTTTTACTTAAATCGCTATCAAAATCTAATTCTCCATCTCGTGTAATTTTAATCATGTGCGCACTAATACTATCATAAGTAAAGATGTTAAAAATATCATCCAAACAATATCTTAAAATATCATCTACCATTATAATATAGTTACTATTCCCTTTACTAGGTAATACAATAAAACGATCCATATCTGACGATATTTCTATTAAAGCCACCTGATCTTTACCATTAGAATTAGACATTTTTACGGTTAAATAAGCCGAAATATCCATAAGTTCTGGCAACGCAACGTCTTCATTAAGCATTATTACAACTAAAGCTGGACTAATTTCTTGGTAAAAATAATTCATGATAAAATCATGATGATCCTCGGTAATCTCAGTTTCATTTATCAGATAAATATTTTCGCTTTCTAGCTCTTTCTCAATTTCGTCTAGAATTTCTAAGCTATAACTTTGTTGTTTAATAACAATTTGAGTTATTTCTTCTAAAAGGTCACCGGCTTTAATACCACCTAATTCACTTTTTCCACCTTTTCCGGCTTCATAAATTCGTTTTACCGTAGCGTATCTTACTTTAAAGAATTCATCCAAATTGTTAGAAAATATTCCTAAAAAACGCAGACGTTCAATCAATGGAACTTCTTTGTCAGCTGCCTCTTGTAAAACACGTTCATTAAATTTTAACCAGCTTAATTCTCTATTTATATATCTATTTTTATCTTTTATCATTGTTTTAATTCCTTTGGAATAATTATAAATTCTGTTGTACCTTGTTTTAAATCTTTCCATTCGTTTATGTCAAAATTGAGCTTTACTAAACCACTCGTAGGAAGATTATCTATATAAACGTCTCCAAATATATTAGAAATTGATGTTAATGCATTATTATGACCAAATATCATAACATCATTTACGTCATTTGATAAATTTTTAACGAAATCAACCACATTTCGTCCTTCAAAATCATATAACTCCTCAACAACATTAATTTTGTTTTCTGAAATTTTTAATGATTTTAAAAATATTTTGCACGTACTAAGTGCTCTATTTGCTGGGCTAGAATAAATACTTTCAGATAAAAAACTTGCTTTAACATACTGATTAGCAACTAATTTAATATCGTTTATACCTCTAGTTTTTAATGGTCTTTCTCTATCAGTTACGTCATGTTCCCAAGACGATTTACCATGTCTAATGATTGTAATGCTCTTCATAAAATATCGTTTAAATGCAAATTTTTACGATAAAAGGTTGCACAATTCCGTTTTAACGATTAAATTGCCGCCTTAACTCTAATGTTTGTTTATGATATTAGTTATAAGTTCTTTTGTTAGGTAAATTTAATGCAAATGATTCCAAATCAAAAAATATATTAATCCATATATATTTCATTTGTCTTAAAATACTTCCCTCTATTTATTTAACAAAGAACAAATAATTATGTTGTTTTCAACGAAGTAGTTATTACTATAGCTTTTTTTTAAGTTATAGTATTAGGTCTATTTAGTTTTAACAGCATCATTTGCATGATAGGTTATATCTATAAAATATGAAAAATAACTTTACTTCAATTTTTTTCAAATTATTAACAATTTGTGTTGTTTCATTATTATTTATAGATAATGGATTTGCTCAAGAACGATTTGATAAAGAATCTGATTATTGGCCTAAGACTGCCAAATTATCTCAGAAAGAACGAAAAGATTACATGGAGGTACTAAATAAACGTGCCAAAACGTATAATGAGAATAAATCATTTTCAAATTATAGTCAAAGATCTTCTGAAACAAATCCTGTAGGAACTTGTAATGTGATTACATGTGGTTCTTTTAATGCGATTGATATATCACCTAATAATAATGGGTTACCACAAGACTTTCAGACCGCTGTAGATGGAAGTGCTTATGCTGCTGATATCGTTTATGACTGCTGGAATGATCAAGGTACCGTAGATTATTCAGAAGGACAATATATTTCATATTCTAATATAGACGCAAACATTGATACACCTGCTATTATATCTCCTTCTCCAGATGGTGGAGGATTTTCTATTTTTTCATATAAATTTGAAGGTATTGAGCAAGATTTAACAGTACTTCCAAATGCCACTTACCGTGTGTGTTTTGAAATTGCTGTTATTCCTCGTTATAGTAATAGTGATGGTAGTTTCGTTGAGTTTAGTCCAGATTTAAATTTTGGTATAGGTTCTGGTGGAATTCAAATTACAGATCCATTAACTTATAATGAAGATGATTTGACTGTTCATCCTTTAACAGATTTTCCAAATAGTTTATCAACCGCAACAACTGGACCTTTTCAAAACCCAGGTGGTTGGACAGAAATTAATCCGTATTGGGAGACAATTTGTATCACTTTTCAGTCTGATAATTCAGGTACAGTAAATGTATTTTATCAAACTCAAACCCCTGGAAAGTCTGTAGTTTTAGTTGATGGATTAAGACTAAGTCTTGAAGGTTATTCTGTGCCACCTACTATTGCAGAAGAAAATATTGAAACAGGTAATATAGCGACAGATGTTTTTTGTGATTCATTTTCGGTTGACTTAAACTCTTATATAACATCAACAGGTCCTGGTGGTTCTGAATTAACTTGGAGCACCAGTCCAGATCCTTTAAATACTTCAGAACATTTAAGTGATACAGTTGTAAGTTCACCAGGTACTTATTACGTGTCTTATTACAACCCTGTTGATCTTTGTGCATCACCTGCAGGTTCTATAAATCTTATGATTACCGATTTAAGTGCTTCTGTAGGTTCAAAATCAGATGCTAACTGTGTTGGAGATTCAAATGGTTCAGTGATAATTTCCGCCACAAACGGAAATCCACCTTACAGTTATACTATAGATGGTGGTTCATCTCAAACTTCAAATACTTTTAATAATTTAGATATTGGTAATCATTTGGTCGAAGTTACAGATTCAAATAATTGCTCAGTTAGCGTTAATTTCGATATTAATGTGAATGATACTGAAGCGCCTACAGCTTCAAATCTAGATTCTATAAGTGTTCAATGCATAGACGATGTACCTGAATATAATATAGAAGATGTTGATGATGAAATGGATAATGTGACTACACATCCAGTTGTTTCTTTTATTTCGGATGTTTCAAATAATTTATCTTGTCCTGAAACAATTACAAGAACATATAGTGTTACTGATGACTGTGGAAATTCAATTAATGTTACTCAATTAATTACTATTAATGATACCATACCTCCTACAATTGACACGCCTGCTTCTGAAATAATGATTGAATGCGGTGTAACACCTGCTGGCACACTACAAAATTGGTTAGATACTAATGGTGGTGCTATGGCCTCAGATAACTGTGGAAATATAACATGGTCTAATAATTATAATACTGGTGTTTCAGATTGTTCTGAATCAACAACAGTAATATTTACTGCTACTGATCATTGTGGTAATACTGCAACAACGAGGGCAACTTATGTTATTCAAGATACAACACCTCCTGTAATAACAAATGTAGCCTCTAATCAATCAGTTGAATGTAATATTGATAGTAATGCAACTCAAAGTATTCAAAATTGGCTAGATACAAATGGTGGTGCTACAGCTACTGATGATTGTTCTGCAATTATTTGGACTAATAATTTCACCTCTCTTTCGGGTGGTTGTGGTGAAACAGGATCTGCTACAGTGACTTTTACAGCTACAGATGGTTGTGGAAACTCAACATCTACAACAGCTACATTTAATAATAGTGATACCACTAACCCTGTCGCTCCCAATGCTCCGGGCGATTTAAATTTACAATGTATTGACGAAGTTCCTAGTCCTGGTCAGTTAACTGCTACTGATAATTGCATGAATAATATAAGTGCTACAGGAGTTGATAATATTGATAATTCTAATCCTTGTAATATTACTATTGTAAGAACATGGACATTTATTGATGATTGTGGAAATTCATCATCTGTCTCACAAAATATTACAGTAGCAGATACAACGGCTCCTACATTTACTGTACCTGCAGATTTAAATATTGAATGTGATGTTGATGCTAATGATCTTACAATCACTGGTGATGTAACAAACGAAAAAGACAACTGCTCGTCTGGGCTAAATGCGACCTACACTGATAGTGTGGCGAATGGTAGCTGTGCCAACACAGAAACAATTACACGTACCTGGTCTCTGACTGATGATTGTAATAATACAACAAGACACGTGCAAATCATTAATGTTGTCGATACAACAGCGCCTACTTTAACTATTCCTAGTAATGTTACAGTAGAATGTACAGATCCTACAGATCCTTCTGCTACTGGTACAGCTACAGGAAGTGACTCTTGTGGAAATGTAACCATCTCTTATAATGATACGTCGTATGCTAATTGTGGTAATACAGAAAAAATTAAAAGAACTTGGACGGCTACTGATGACTGTGGTAATACTAGATCAAGAAATCAAATTATAACTGTAAAAGATACTACTCCTCCTACGATAGATACGCCTGCTTCACCAATAATGATTGAATGTGGTGTAACGCCTGATGGCACATTACAAGCTTGGTTAGATAATAATGGTGGCGCTGTGGCCTCTGATAACTGTGGAAATGTAACATGGTCTAATAATTATAACGCTGGTATTTCAGATTGTTCGTCGTCAATTACTGTAATCTTTACAGCTAGTGATGATTGTGGTAACACTTCTACTACAAGCGCAACCTATACAATTCAAGACACAACACCTCCAGTAATAACAATTTCTGCCTCTGATCAAATAATTGAATGTAATATTGATAGTAATGCAACTGAAAATATTCAAAACTGGTTAAATTCAAATGGTGGTGCTACTGCTACTGATGATTGTTCTGAAATTATTTGGACTAATAATTTCACCTCACTTTCTGGTGGTTGTGGCGAAACAGGATCTGCTACAGTGACTTTTACAGCCACTGATGGTTGTGGTAACTCAACAACCACAACGGCTACATTTAATAATAGTGATACAACTAACCCTGTCGCTCCCAATGCTCCTGCTGATTCATATTTCAATTGTATTGATGACGTGCCTACGCCTGGTCAATTAACTGCTACTGATAATTGCATGAGTAATATTACTGTTACAGGGGTTGATAGTGTTGATAATTCTAATCCATGTAATATAACTATTGTAAGAACATGGACGTTTATTGATGATTGTGGAAATTCATCTTCAGTGTCACAAAATATTATAGTAGCTGATACTGTAGCACCTACATTTACTGTACCTGCAGATATAACTATTCAGTGTGGAGAAGATACATCTAGTGCTAATACTGGTGATGTTACAAATGAAAAAGACAACTGTTCATCTGGTCTACAAGCAACATATACGGATAGTGTGACTAATGGTAGCTGTACCAACGCAGAAACAATTACACGTACATGGTCTCTGACTGATGACTGTAATAATACAACAACACGTGTGCAGACCATTAGCGTTGTAGATACAACAGCACCTACTTTAAATATACCTAGTGATGTTACTATAGAATGTACAAATCCTACTGCTCCTTCTGCTACTGGTACAGCCACAGGAAGTGACTCTTGTGGTAATGCAACAATCACTTATAATGATTCATCGGCAGCTAATTGTGGTTATACAGAAACAATTACAAGAACTTGGACGGCTACTGATGATTGTGGTAACACGACGTCATTAGATCAAATCATAACTATAGAAGACACAACACCTCCAACAATGGATACGTCTGCTTCTAATATAATGATTGAATGTGGTGTAACGCCTAGCGGAACTTTACAAGCTTGGTTAGATAATAATGGTGGTGCTTTGGCTTCTGATAACTGTGGAAGTGTAACATGGTCAAATAATTATAGTGATGGTGTTTCAGATTGTTCTTCATCTACAACAGTTATATTTACTGCTACTGATGATTGTGGAAACACTTCAACAACAAGCGCAGCGTATACTATTCAAGATACTACACCTCCAGTTATAACAAGTGCTGCTTCCGATAAAACAATTGAATGTAATATTGATAGTAGTTCAACTCAAAGTATTCAAAACTGGTTAGACACAAATGGTGGTGCTACTGCTACAGATGATTGTTCTACTGTTATCTGGTCAAATAATTTCACCTCACTTTCGGGTGGTTGTGGTGAAACAGGATCTGCTACAGTGACTTTTACAGCTACAGATGGTTGTGGAAACTCAACATCTACCACAGCTACATTTAATAATAGTGATACCACTAACCCTGTCCCTCCTAGTGCTCCAATCGATTTAACTTTCCAATGTATTGACGAAGTTCCTAGTCCTGGTCAGTTAACTGCTAGTGATAATTGCATGAATAATATAAGTGCTACAGGAGTTGATAATATTGATAATTCTAATCCTTGTAATATTATTATTGTAAGAACATGGACGTTTATTGATGATTGTGGAAATTCATCATCTGTGTCACAAAATATTACAGTAGCTGATACTACGGATCCTACATTTAGTGCACCAGCAGATGTGACTATTGAATGTGGTGTTGACACTAATGATCTTACGATTACTGGTGATGTAACAAATGAAAATGACAATTGTTCTTCTGGGCTAAATGCAACCTACTCTGATAGTATTGCTAATGGTAGCTGTGCCAACTCAAAAACTATTACACGTACTTGGTCTCTGACTGATGATTGTAATAATACAACAACACATGTACAGACCATTAATGTAATCGATACAACAGCACCTACATTTACAGCACCTGCAGATATCACTATTGAGTGTGATGTTGATGCTACTGACCTTGCTATAACTGGATATGTTACTAATATTGTAGATAACTGTTCTACTAATTTAAGAGCAATATATACAGATACGATTGCTGATGGCAGCTGTGCAAATGCATCAGTTATCACGCGTACTTGGTCTTTAAAAGATGATTGTGATAATACAACAACCTTAATTCAATCAATTACTGTTCAAGATACAACAGCACCTATAATTGACAATACTGGTATTCAAAATATCGAAATACAGTGTGGTGTAACTCCAGACGGAACACTTGAAAATTGGTTAGACAATAATGCTGGTGCAACTGCTTCAGATTTCTGTGGTAATATAACGTGGTCTAACGACTATGCTATGAATACTGACGTGGATTGTGCTAATGGAGCAATTACTGTAATCTTTACGGCTACTGACGATTGTGGTAATACAGCCACCACTAGCGCAACATATGCTATTCAAGATACAACACCTCCAGTAATAACAACTGCTGCCTCTGATCAAACCATTGAATGTAATATTGATGGTGGTGTTACTGAAGATTTTATAACATGGTTAGCAACAAATGGTGGTGCTAACGCTGCTGATAATTGTTCTGGTGTTATTTGGTCTCATAATTTCTCCACACTTTCTGATGGCTGCGGTGAAACAGGTTCTGCTACAGTGACTTTTACCGCTACAGATGGTTGTGGAAACTCAGCAACTACAACCGCTACATTTAATAGTGTTGACACAACTAACCCTGTTGCACCTAATGCTCCTGACGATTTAACTTTTCAATGTATTGATGAAGTTCCTAATCCTGGCCAATTAACCGCGAGTGATAATTGCATGGATAATATAACTGTTACAGGAGTTGATGCTATAGATAATTCTGATCCATGTCAAATAACTATTGTAAGAACTTGGACGTTTATGGATGATTGTGGAAATTCATCATCAGTGTCTCAAAACATTATAGTAGCCGATACTACTGCGCCAACTATTACTGTGCCTGCAGATATAACTATTCAGTGTGGTGCAGATGAGTCTAGTGCTAACACTGGTGAAGCTACTGGCAGTGATAATTGTAATAATTTAACCATTACCTATTCTGATACAGATACTTCCTCTTGTGGAAATACTAAGACCATTACAAGAACTTGGACTGTAACTGATGGTTGTAATAACAGTGTATCCGATACGCAAACAATAAATGTAATAGATACTACAGATCCTAGCTTCAATGAAAGCTTACCAACAAATATCACTGTAGATTCTAATAGCATACCAACACTTCTAGTTTTAACGGCATCCGATAATTGTGATGATAATATTGATGTTATATTTTCAGAAACATTAGTAGGTAGCAATTGTAATACTTCTTATACTATAGAAAGAAATTGGTCTGCTGAAGATGATTGTGGAAATGATATTGAGCATACGCAAATTATAAATGTTAATCATACTGTACTTTCAATAACCCTAAATTCGAAAATTGATGTGAATTGCTTTGGGCTAGACACAGGTGCTATTGATATAGACGTAAATGGTGGTCTACCTCCCTATTCTTATTCATGGAGTAATGGAGCGACGAGTCAAGATTTAACAGATATTGGTGCAGGTAATTATACAATAACGGTTGAAGATAATAACGGTTGTACTGTATCTAAAAGTTTTTATATTTCAGAACCTGCTACCCCATTAAGTCTTACTATAGATAAAGTAAATGCTACATCTATACGAGGTTGTATTGATGGTACTGCAACTGCAAATGTATCAGGTGGTACGTCCCCTTATTCTTATGAGTGGACTTCTTCTGCTAATAACCAAACTACTCAGACCGCTACAAATCTACCTGTAGGTATCCATTCAGTTGTTGTCACAGATAACAATGGCTGTAAAACTGTAGAGAGTATTGAAATTACCTGTACTGATGATTGTGATACCGCTTTAACAACTGGAACGACAACTAACGTTTTATGTTTTGGTGATGCAACGGGTGCCACTTCAATCTCTGCAAGTTCTGTGATTAATCCTACTGCTACATTTACTTTTACATGGTCTAATGGTCAAACAGATACTGGTGTAACCTCTAGTGCGATTGCTGATGTAATCGCTGGTAATTATACCGTGAGTGTGACTATGGATGGATCCGTTTGTGAGCCTGTAGTACAAACGATTACTATTGCTCAACCTACTGAAGCTTTAGGCCTTACGATTAATAAAGTGAACGCCACTTCAATACAAGGATGTACTGATGGAACGGCAACACCTGTGGTTTCTGGTGGTACACCTCCTTATACCTACCTTTGGTCAGCTTCGGCTAATAACCAAACAACTGCTAATGCTAGTGACTTACCTGTGGGTGATCATACGCTTGTGGTAACGGATGCTAATGGTTGTTCAACTTCTCAAATTATTTCTATTACCTGTACTGATGATTGTGATACCGCTTTAACAACTGGAACGACAACTAACGTTTTATGTTTTGGTGATGCAACGGGTGCCACTTCAGTCTCTGCTAGTTCTGTGATTAATCCTACTGCTACATTTACTTTTACATGGTCTAATGGTCAAACAGATACTGGTGTAACCTCTAGTGCGATTGCTGATGTAATCGCTGGTAATTATACTGTAAGTGTGACTATGGATGGATCCGTTTGTGAGCCTGTAGTACAAACGATTACTATTGCTCAACCTAGCGATGAGCTTTCTGGTTCTATAACACAAATAGCAAATTCTGAGTGTAATACAGAAAATACAGGTAGTCTAACAGCACAAGGTATTGGTGGAACTCCTCCATACACCTACTCTATTGATAATGGTGCTACTTTACAACTAGAAGGCTTCTTTGAAAATTTAGGCCCAGGAACATATCCCGTTTTAATTACAGATGCTAATGGATGTACTTTTATTATCACAACTAACAATACCATTTTAATTAATGATAACGAAAATCCTACAATTTCAGTTCCTAATACATTAACCATTTCAGGATGTGATATTGATGTTATAACTTCTACCAATGCTGTATTTCCGTTTAATGATACTCAATATATTGATGTAACCGGAATATTTGATTCAAATCCAAACTATAATGCTTCTGATGATTTTAATATTTCAAGCATAACTTATATTGATACTATTACTTCAACAGACAATTGTCCTATAATAATATCAAGAACATTCACTGTAACTGACAATTGTAATAATTCAACAACTTTTGTACAAACAATTACAGTTCAAGATACAACACCTCCTACTATTGATGATTCTGCTATTGAAAATATAACTATAGAATGCGGCATTACTTTAGAGGCTACTCTTGAAGATTGGTTAGCTAATAATGCTGGCGCAACAGCTACTGATAATTGTAGTACTGTAACTTGGACCAATAATTATGATTCTAATACAACTATAGATTGTGATAACGGATCTATTGAAGTTATATTCAGCGCAACTGATGAATGTGGTAATATTGCTACAACAACTGCTTCATATTCTTTAGTAGATACATTGGCACCAATATTAACAGTTCCTTTAAATGTGACTATTGAATGTGACGAAGATTCAAGTCCTGAAAATACTGGATTAGGGAAAGCGATTGACGAATGTGACATATCGGTTGAAGTTACTTATGAAGATATTGTAGAAACCGAATGTGGTAATACAAAAACAATAAGAAGAGTATGGACAGCAACGGATTCTTGTGGAAATTCAGCTACAGGTGAACAAATAGTAACTGTTGAAGATTCTACAGCACCAACATTCACTGTTCCTGCTGATATAACTATAGAATGTGATGTGAATATTGCAGATTTAACTCTAACAGGTGATGTTACTGACGAAGCTGACAACTGCTCAGCTGATTTAGAAGCAGAATACGCAGATAGTACCATTGATGGAAATTGTCCTAACTATTTTGTTATTACCCGTACTTGGACTTTAACAGATGAATGTGATAATGTAACAACTCATGAACAGTTAATTACAGTGCAAGATACAACTGCACCTTCATTTAATGAAACACTACCTTCTGATATTACAGTAGAGTGTGATGCAGTACCTGAGGCTGAAACCCTAACAGCTACTGATAACTGTGGTACTGCCGAAGTTAATTTTGTAGAACTGATTACAAACGGAGATTGTACAGGTTATTATCTTATTGAGCGCAGGTGGACGAGTATAGATAGCTGTGATAATGTAACCGAACACACTCAATTTATTTCAGTTCAAGATACAACGGCACCAACTGTTACTACTCCTTTCGATGAAAACATTATAGTGGCATGTGATGATGTACCTGCAGTGCCAAGTTTAGAATTTGAAGATTCATGTTCAAATAATATTGAGGTCGTATTCGATGAAGAATCCACTCAATCTAATAATTATGAAGATTATAATATTATTAGAACTTGGACCGTTTCTGATGACTGTGGTAATACATCAGAAATAACCCAAAATATAGCCGTAGAAGTCTCCAATGCGATTACAGCATACGATACTAGTCGTTGTATTCTAGATACTGAATTTGATTTATTCGATTTATTAACTGGTGATTTTAACATGGATGGTACATGGAGCGTTATTGCTGGTGATGCTGTTATTGATGGTAGTCTATTTGACCCTTCATCTGCTGAAGTTGGTGTATATACCTTCTTATACTCTATTACAGATGGACCTTGTCCTACAGAAAAAGAAGTTAACGTAACTCTTGATGATGATTGTGTAGTATTAGCATGTGGTGAAGATGATATCGTTATATCTAAAACGGTCACAGCAAATGGAGATCCATACAATGAGTTCTTTACCATTAGTGGTGTAGAAGATTGTGAATTTGTTATAGAACTACAAATATTCAATCGTTGGGGAGCTGAGATTTATAAATCTAATAATTATAAAAATGATTGGAATGGTAATGCACACAGTTCTTCTGTAGGAAGTTCAGGAAAAGTCCCAACCGGAACATATTTCTACATTATTAATATAAGAGAAAGTGGTATAGCTCCAATTACAGGCCCTATATACGTAGCAACAAATTAAAACTTAACCGACTGATGAAGTTATCAAAATTTATAAGTATTGCGATACTCTTTCTGAGTGTATCAGCTGCATTTGCCCAGCAACTGCCCCAGTTTACGCAATACATGTTTAATACCATTTCTATTAATCCGGCTTATGCTGGTAGTAGAGAGACATTAAGTATTGTAGGATTACACAGAAGCCAATGGATTGGCTTAGAAGGTGGACCAGAAACTCAAACCTTATCTATACACGCTCCTCTTCGTAATGAACGTATGGGCTTAGGAGTATCATTTATTAATGATAAATTAGGATATGAAAACTTTTCCTATCTATATGCTGATTATTCTTATACCATTAAACCAAGTGAAAAAACAAAACTAGCTTTTGGTCTAAAAGCAGGTATGACACATTACTCTTTAGATGAAGAACTACTTAATGATCCTTCTGTTAGTGGTGTAGATCCTTTTTTTAATGATATCTCTAACCGTTGGAGTCCTAATGTTGGTGCAGGTTTATATTTACACTCACAACTTTGGTATGCAGGTATATCTGCTCCAAGAATATTAAATACAGATTATAATAAAGGAAGTGATGCCATAAGAGAATTTGTTGCGTTTGAACGTGTGAGTTATTACATTACTGGTGGATATGTTTTTACTCTAAGTGAGAGTACTAAATTAAAACCTTCAGTATTACTAAAAGCCACTAATGGTGCGCCTTTATCTTTTGACGTTTCTGCAAACTTTTTATTCTATGAAAAGTTTTGGGCTGGATTAGCCTATAGAGCTAATGAACATGCTGCTGCTATCGGAGGTATTGCCGATTTTCAAGTATCAAAACAATTAAGAGTAGGATATGCCTATGAATATCCGATATCAGATATTGCTCCTTACACAAGTGGTACTCACGAAATTTTACTAATGTTTGAAGTCTTTAAGAGCAAACGAATTAAATCGCCAAGATATTTCTAAAAAGAACTGTATTATGAAAATCAAATTATTAACGCTTGTTCTAGTTTTATGCAGTTCGTTGTCTTTTGCGCAAACGAAATTGGCAGATAAATTTTTTGATAATTATGGCTATGTAAAAGCCATAGAATTATACGAAAAAGTTGTTGAAAAAGGAAAAGCAGATGCACACGTTTTAACACGTCTTGGTGATGCTTACTACAACAATTCAAATTCAGAAAAAGCAGCATATTGGTATGAAAAAGCATTAAATGAATACAAAGATATTGAAGCTGAATATATCTATAAGTACATTCAATCACTAAGAAGCCTTGGTAATTACAAAGAAGCAGATGTGTGGTTTAAAAAATTGAATGAAGCACAACATGGAGATAGCAGACTTAAAGGTTACAATCCTGATGACATTGATATTTTTGATAAACTAACATCTAAAAATGAAGACCTTATGGTCTCAATAAAGAATTTAGATTTTAATTCAGAATTAGCAGATTTTGGATCATTTGTTAAAGATAGCACGCTCTACTTTGCCTCTTCTAGAGGTGATGATGAAAAAATCTATAATTGGAATAAAGAACCATTTTTAGATATATTTCAAATTGGTATAACACATGAGCAAAATGAAGATGGAGAAAAAAATGAAGTTTATGGTTCACCTTCTCAAATAAATGGTGACGACATAAATACAATATATCATGAAGCATCCATTGCAATAACTAACAATGGTAAAACAATGTATTTTACCAGAGATAATGTTAATCATAAAAAACGCTTAAAATACGATAAAGAAGGAACAACACATCTTAAAATATATAAAGCAACTTTAGAAGGAAAAGAATGGAGTAATCCTATAGAATTACCTTTTAATGACGAAATATACTCCACAGGTCATCCATCATTAAGTGTAGATAATAAAACATTATATTTTGTATCTGATCGTGATGGAGGTATTGGACAAACAGATATTTATTCTGTTGAAATAAAAGAAGATGGTACTTATGGAGATCCAGTTAATTTAGGAGACAAAATAAATACCGAAGGCCGAGAAATGTTTCCTTTTGTGGCACAAGATAGCACGTTCTACTTTTCTTCTGATGGCCATTTAAACTTAGGTTTATTAGATATTTTTAAATCTAACATTCTAAAAAATGATTCAACATTAGCTTCAGAACCAGAAAATATGGGTGCGCCTTATAACAGCGGTTACGATGATTTTGCTATTTTCATTGACAGCAAAACTCGCAAAGGGTACTTTTCTTCAAATAGACCAGAAGGAAAAGGGAGTGACGATATTTACAGTTTTAAAATTAGTAAGTGTAACCAACTAATTACAGGAATTGCAACAGAACATAGAACAGAGATAATATTGGCTGATGTAACAGTGCAACTCATTGATGAAACAGGTAAAATAATTGCTGAAGTTATAACTGATGAAAACGGAACTTACAATTTTGAAATAGAGTGCGATAAAACATATACCATTCTAGGAAGTAAACCAGATTATAAAGAAGACCAGCACACGATTACATCTTCTAAAGAAAACGAAAAATCAAACACTATTAATCTTGTTTTAAAACCTTTAATATTAGAGAGTCAGATTATTATAAATCCTATATTCTTTGATTATGATAAATCTAATATTAGAACTGATGCACAATATGAATTAGAAAACATTGTAGATGTACTACGTAAGCATCCAGAAATGGTAATTAAAATTGAATCACACAC
Source organism: Winogradskyella eximia (assembly GCF_003386165.1). Lineage (GTDB taxonomy): Bacteria > Bacteroidota > Bacteroidia > Flavobacteriales > Flavobacteriaceae > Winogradskyella > Winogradskyella eximia. The sequence continues at coordinate 106,513 of NZ_QRDV01000010.1, forward strand.
TGATAGTAGAGGACGTGATAAGTATAATTTAAAGTTATCAGACAAACGAGCTAAATCTACAGCAGAGTATATTATATCTAGAGGTATTGATGCCAGTAGAATAGAAAGTGCTAGAGGCTTTGGTGAAACACGTCTCTTAAATGAATGTGGTAACAATTCTAATTGTACCGAAAAAGAACACCAAGTAAACCGTCGTTCTTATTTCTACATTGTAGATGGCGATAAAGAAAAAGAATAAATTCCCAAACTAAATTTATACTAAGTAAAGAGCAAGCTTGTAATGAGCTTGCTCTTTTTTATTAATAATATTGAAAACTAAAATCAATTCAAAAAAAGTAACTTTACTAAACAAAATGATTTAATAATAAAGCATGAAAATATTTTCCATACTAATATTATTACTAATTCCCATTTTAGTGCCTTCTCAAACCCTAAAAGGCGTTGTTTTAGATAGTATTACTAATAAAACATTACCATATGCAAGTTTAGCTCTTAAAGATAAAAATAGTGGTGTTTATAGTAATGAAGATGGTACTTATAGTTTTAATATATCTAAAGCTTCAGCAAAAGACACTTTAGTTATTTCGCTTATTGGATATCATAACAAAAAAATTGCTGTAACACATATTTTAGACAGAACCGAAGAAGATTTAAACTTTCAAATGTTACCTAAATTTGAAACTTTAGATGAAGTTTTAATTCATAACACATCAAAAACATATCGTAATAATAAGATAAAGCTATCTTCAGGAAATCGAAAACTAATATTTCCGTTTTCTGTTCCTTTCGGCTACGAAACAGCCACATTAATAGAAAATCCAAAACATAAAAATGGCAAGCTGGTAAAACTGCATTTAAAATTCAAGGATTCTAGTAAAGACATTTATGATACGTACCAAACCTATTATAGAATCGCTTTTTATAATATAGATAGCCTAGGCTTTCCTGGTGATCTTTTACATTTTGAAAATATCATAATAAAGCCAGAAATACATGAAAAGAATTATATAATTGATTTAGAGGATAAAGGTATTCCCTTTACAAAAAAGGGTATTTTTATTGGTATTGAGACCGTAAAACCAGACTCTGTAAAACTAAAAAGTTCAATGTATGTTACTACACCAAGTATTCTACATACACATACTAAACACAGACTTAAATACGCTCGTTTTCGTTCAAATGATTGGGTTAAACATTCTAGAAAATCTGTACATAAAGATAAGTTATACGCTGTGCCATTTATAAAAATTGAAATGGTTTACGAGAAAGAGAAAACGAAATAAAAAACAACTATTATTTCTATTAGGTATTAGCAGAAAAACTATCGTTTAATAAAAATGTTAGTGAAATACCATTTTCCATTTACATCTTGCTCAGCAGATACATCGAAATCGGTAAAATCACCATCGATATTAGCTTTATGACTTGGGCTGTTTAACCAAGCATTAACAACAGCTTCTGCAGAATTAAAACCATAACCAACATTTTCTGAAACAACATTAGCGTTAGCATTTACCTCTAAGGTTTGCTTTCTTAAAAAGAAATTATGATGAGATACATTATGTACTTCTACCATATAATCTGTATGAGTATATGCCACAGCTTTAACAGTATTATGATTTTGTAAAGGTCTTAAACCCTCACCTATTCTGTATGAATTAAGAAGCTCCATAATTTCTATTTCTATTTGTTTGGCTTGAGGAGCGACAGGCACTTCAATTGCAGTATTAGCGTCATCATCCATTTCTTCTGAAGAACAAGATGTTAAATTAAAAAGAACAATAATAGCCAAAAATGGGAATAATTTAGAAGCTTTCATAAGTAGGTAATTTAGGTTAGGGTTTACTAAATTAACCGCACTCTTTTCTTAAAATGTTAAATAAATGTTAAAATCGATTAACGACATGTATTTTGTCGATTTTTATTGCAAAACATCGACGAAACGCACTTTTTTAATAAAATTTAACACAGTTAAACATCTAAAAATTGTATTTCAACGATAATTTAAATATATCATAGGGAATAGTCCATAAACATAAAATAGGATATATTATGTTTTAATTTCTTTAAAGTAAAAGCATGCAAATCTGTTAAAGACATCAGAATTATTGAATGGAATATAATGCAAGTAAACTAATATTCAGTGTAATAAAACGAATTAACTATTTCTATTAAGGTGCTAGACGCTCAATTTTCCAATTATAATCTTCTTGTAATTGATAACGAATTCTATCATGAAGTCTATTTGGTCTTCCTTGCCAAAATTCTATTGTAGAAGGTTTTACAATATAGCCTCCCCAATTTTTAGGTCTTTCAATATCTTTGCCTTCAAATTTAGCACCTAATTCTTTTAATTTATTTTCAAGTTCTGCCCTATCTTTTACAACTTCACTTTGATTAGATACTACAGCACCTAATTGACTTCCTCTAGGTCTTGATTCAAAATAACCATCACTTAGGTTTTCCGAAATTTTTTCAGCCTTCCCCTTAATAATAATTTGTCGTTCTGCTGCATGCCAAAAGAAGGATAAACAAACATTAGGATTTTTTGCAATAGCCTTACCTTTTTCACTATCGTAGTTGGTATAAAAAATAAAACCTTCGTAGGTGTATTTTTTAAGCAGTACTACTCTATTCTTTGGGTAGCCGTCTAAGCCAATGGTAGAAATAGTCATTGCATTAGTTTCGTCTACATCAAAATGCGTATCGACCTCTATAAACCAGTCTCTAAATAACTCTAGAGGGTTTTCTGGAACGTTTTCTAATAACAATTCACCTTTTTCGTAAGATTTTCTATAATTACCTAAGTCTGTTTGCATTACATTTTAATTTAATTTTTTATTCAATTTTTCCTTCTTCAATTGCTTTGTTCCCTATAAATTTAAGGATTAAAACATACAAATGAAATTTGAAGACAGTAAATATTCTAAGCGTTTTGCATATAAAAAAGAAGTTTTTCCGTTTGGAACATTATATCTAACTAAATATTTTATTGTATCAGAATTAAATGAGGGTGTTCATGTCGATTACACAATTGCCGGTGAAATAATTTCAAGATGCAGTAAATATGTTCATAAGGGTGATAAAATCAGTTATATCGCTAATCGTTATAACTCATATTCTTTTAATCCTCAAATTTGGGTAGATTTTAATAACGAATATGACTTTTTAATTGCAACTGCCATTGTATCTTATTCAAATTTTAGCCATTTAAATGCTTCTTTAGAAAAACAATTTTTCAGTAAAAGTTTAAAACGATGCAAAAGTTTAGATGAAGCCATCAACTGGGTTATTAATCTAGATGAAATAACAAAAGTGACTAATCAAAGTTAAAGACTTTCCCATCTTTAGCTAAAACGGTATGCTCAAATACAGTTTGTGCTTCATTTTTAAACTCTTCATAGCCATTATAACGCGTGGAATAATGACCTAATATTAAGGTTTCTACATTTGCTTTTTTTGCAATAGTAGCGGCTTGCCTTGCTGTACTATGCTTAGTAGGGACACAAAGATCTTCATTTTTATCTAAGAAAGTAGATTCATGATATAAAACAGTACAATCCTTTATTATAGGAATAATTTCCTCATTATAAACTGTATCACTACAAAAAGCATAACTTTTAGCTGGCAAAGGATCTTTAGTCACTTTTTCATTTGCAATTAAAACACCGTCTTCATTTTCTACATCAAATCCTTGTTTTAATTTTCTAAAGTAAGCCTTATCTATATTGGCTTCATTCACTAAATTAATATCTAATTTACGTTCGTTTTCTTTCTCTTTAAATAAAAAACCGTTGGTGTAAATTCGATGTTTTAGAGGTATAGTATGAACTTCAACTTTTTCATCTTCATATATAAGTTGCGACACTTTAGAACTTAACTCATGAAAAATAAGCGGATAATTTGTCCAACTTGAAGATAATTTCATTTGAAGTGTTATCACTTCTTTAAGACCCTTTGGTGCATAAATATGAAGTTCTGTTTCTCTTGTTAACAGACTAAATGTATTCACTAAACCAACCAGTCCAAAATAATGGTCTCCATGAAGGTGCGAAATAAAAATATGCTTAATTCTAGAAAACTTTATTTTATTACGTCTCAATTCTACTTGCGTTCCTTCTCCACAATCAATTAAAAACATATTATTTTTAATCTCTAAAACCTGTGAAGTCGGATTGGTATTGGTACGTGGTGTTGCGCTATGGCAACCGAGAATGGTTAATTTCATTAATTAATTTATGGGTTTAGAGTTTATAAATGGTATAAGATAAACTCATAAACTTCTTTTAAAATCCTAAATCGCGTTCCATATCTTCCATTTCAATTATATCGTATGCTTCTGTAATGGTTGGTACTACGACTATTTCGTCTGGCATTTGGTCTAAATCTACTTGATCAGATACCACAACAAAGCTTTTTTTATCTGCTCTGTGATTATTACTTAAGCGTAAAAATTCAATAATATCTTCTAGCGAAATTTTATCTAAGCTCGATAACCTAATAATTAGATGGTAGTTTTTATACTTATCGTATGCCTGCTCTATATTGTTCACTAAAGTTTTTACTGACGCCTTCTCTTGAGCGATTATGGTAATATTACCGTCTCTATCTATAATCATAATCTATTGTTTTATTTTAGAAGCTAACAGATAAATAACGGCCATTCTAACAGCGACACCATTTTCTACTTGATTTAAGATGATGGCTTGTTTAGAATCTGCGACATCACTTGTAATCTCCACACCTCTATTTATAGGTCCAGGATGCATAATCACAATTTCTTTATCTAAGCTATCTAATAGTTCTTTATTAACTCCAAATTGTTGTGTGTATTCTCTAGTTGAAGGAAAATAACTAATATCCATACGTTCATTTTGTACTCTAAGCATATTAGCAACATCGCACCATTCTAAAGCTTTTTTTAAATTGGTTTCTACTTTCACTCCTAAATCTTTAATGTATTTAGGTAATAATGTTTTTGGTCCACAGACCATGACATTGGCTCCTTGGAGTTGTAACGCGTATATATTTGAAAGCGCTACTCTACTATGTAAAATATCACCTACAATAACCACATTTTTCCCTTTAACACTTCCTAATTTCTCTCTAATGGAATAAGAATCTAATAAGGCTTGTGTAGGATGCTCATGTGCGCCATCACCTGCATTTATAATACTAGCATTAACATGTTTAGACAAAAACACTCCAGCTCCTGGATTAGGATGACGCATAACCACCATATCTACTTTCATAGACAAGATATTGTTAACTGTATCTATAAGGGTTTCCCCTTTTTTTACTGAAGATTGTGATGCTGAAAAATTAATAACATCTGCCGATAATCGTTTTTCTGCTAACTCAAAAGACAATTTTGTTCTTGTTGAATTTTCAAAAAATAAATTTGCAATAGTAATATCTCTAAGTGATGGTACTTTTTTTATGGGTCTATTAATAACCTCTTTAAACTGATCTGCAGTTTCAAAAATAAGGTCGATATCTTGTTTAGTAAGATATTTAATTCCTAATAAGTGATTGACACTTAATTCGCTCATTTTGTTTTGCTTTATTTAGCTTTTGGCTATTAGCTTTTGGCCTTTAGCGATTCATTTTTATTTTTCAAATTCAAATTCAAGTTCGAGTTCGAGTTCATCTTCTTATTTATTTACCAAATAAACGGCATCTTCACCTTCATTTTCAACCCACTTTACTTTTACTTTTTGGTTGTCTATAGCATCTACTTGTCGTCCTCTATAATTAGGTTGAATAGGTAAATGTCGACTAAAGCGTCTATCTATTAAGGTTAATAACTCTATATCTTTTGGTCTTCCGAAAGATTGAATTGCTGTAAGCGCAGACCTAATACTTCTACCTGTATATAAAACATCGTCAATAAAAACCACATTTTTATCTTCAACTATAAAATCTATAATCGTTGTATTTGCTTCTAAGGGTTTATCTCCTCTTCTAAAATCATCTCTAAAAAACGTAATATCTAAATGTCCGAGTTTAATATTTTTAATCTTGTAATCCTCAGTTAGTATCTGCGCTAAACGATCTGCTAAAAATTTGCCTCGTGGTTGAATACCAATTAATACAGTTTCAGAAAAATCATCGTGATTTTCAATGAGTTGACAAGCCAATCTGTGAAGGGTAATATTGACTTCTTTAGAGTTAAGTAGTACTTTGTGACTCATATGGTTTCCAAACGTTGTTGGCTTACAAAGTTAGGATAAATTATTTTGTTGACAATACTTTTTTCTTGCAAAGGCAGTGTACTGTATAGACAAACAAACTACGGTATAAAAAAAGCCTCTCGAAAATCGAGAGGCTTTAGTTTATTTAAAATTCGAGGAAATTATTTCTTCCCGTCCATTTTATCTTTAAGAGCTTGTAAAGCATCATTTGCGTCACCTAAAGTTGGTTTAGCTTCAGCCGCTTGAGCTTCTTGCTTTCTTACAGCTTGCTTAACGATTTTAGCTTCTTCTTCTCTAAATACTGCTGTATGAGATGCTACAACACGTTTGAATTCTTTATTAAATTCAATGATCTTGAATTCTGCTTCTTCACCTTTACCAAGTTTAGAACCATCTTCTTTCTCTAAATGACGTGCTGGTACAAAGGCAACGATATCTTCGTTAAAATCAATTGTTGCTCCTTTATCTACCATCTCTGTAATAGCTGCTTTATGAACTGTATCTAAAGCGAATTCAGTTTCATATTTATCCCAAGGGTTTTCCTCAGTTTGTTTGTGACCTAAAGATAATTTACGTCCTTCAACATCTAATTCTAATACAACTACATCTAAAGTATCACCTACGTTACAGAACTCAGATGGATGCTTAATTTTCTTAGTCCAAGATAAATCTGAGATATAAATTAATCCGTCGATACCTTCTTCTAATTCAACAAAAACACCAAAGTTTGTAAAGTTACGTACAATACCTGAGTGCTTAGAACCTACAGGATACTTAGTAGTAATATCAGTCCATGGATCTGGCGTTAATTGCTTAATACCAAGAGACATTTTACGATCTTCTCTATCTAAAGTTAAGATAACAGCATCGATTTCATCACCTACAGTTACGAAATCTTGAGCAGAACGTAAATGCGTAGACCAAGACATTTCACTTACGTGAACTAAGCCTTCTACACCTTCTTCTACTTCAACAAAAGCACCGTAATCAGCGATAACTACTACTTTACCTTTTACTTTATCTCCAACTTTTACAGTTTCACCTAAAGCTTCCCAAGGATGCTTAGATAATTGCTTAAGACCTAATTGGATTCTTGATTTGTTTTCATCAAAATCAAGGATTACAACATTTAATTTCTGATCTAACTCAACAATCTCATTTGGATGGTTGATACGAGACCATGATAAATCTGTAATGTGAACTAAACCATCTACACCACCTAAATCGATAAACACACCATAAGAAGTAATATTTTTTACAATACCTTCTAATACTTGTCCTTTTTCTAGTTGACCAATGATTTCTTTCTTTTGTTCTTCAATATCAGCTTCAATAAGAGCTTTATGAGAAACTACTATGTTTTTGAATTCGTGGTTGATTTTCACAACTTTAAATTCCATAGTTTTATTTACGTACTGATCGTAATCTCTAATAGGCTTCACATCGATTTGAGAACCTGGTAAGAAAGCTTCTATACCAAATACATCTACGATCATACCACCTTTAGTTCTACATTTTACAAAACCGTTAACGATTTCGCCAGTATCATGTGCATTGTTTACACGATCCCATGCTTTGATTACTCTCGCTTTTCTGTGAGATAATACTAATTGACCAGTTGCATCTTCACGCACATCAATTAATACTTCAACTTTGTCACCTACAGCTAAGTTAGGGTTGTAACGGAACTCATTAAGAGAAATTACACCTTCAGACTTTGCGTTAATGTCAATAATTGCATCACGATCTGTGATTGTAATTACAGTACCTTCTACTACTTCGTCATCTAAAGTGTCAACGAAATTTTCTGATACTAATTTTTCGAACTCTTCTAATTTAGTGTCTTCAACTTGCTCAATTCCTTCTTCGAATTTGTGCCAATCGAACTCTTTTAAGAATTTTTCTGGATTTGCTTGTGCTTCAGAGATCACTGGAGCTTTTACTGCTTCAGTTGCTTCAACTTCAGCTTGATTTGTTTCTTTTTCAGACATGTGCTGAATAATAATTTGTATTCTGTAGTTTTTTGAAAGATTCGCGAAAAAATCTACAGAAGATATTAATTAAATTGTTTTTATTTCCTTTTACTTTCTTTAATCCGCTAAAAAGGTCTGCAAAAGTACAACATTTATAAGGTTTTACAAAACATATTTATTTAAAAATAGTATAGCGCTATTACCTATGCTAAAATCGAATATAAAACTAGTATTGTATAAACACAACACATTGATTATATATTAATTATGCTATTACATTAAATTTAGTCCAAACTCATAAATGATATAAAAATGATTACCTTTTATGGTTTAATTATCTATGTAATTCTTTAGTTAAATCGAAGAAGATTCTAATCGTTAATTATCATTAGGTAATATATTTTATAATATGCCTATTATAATAAGTGCTTTTTATAGATATAATTAAAATAAAAGTGACTTAAGTCTATATTTTGTTTCTCACTAATAAGAATATCAAAATGATGCTTTATTGCATAAAACTTGGCACATATTTTGGTATATTTACAATACTATTAACAATTAAAATATTAGAACAATGGTTAAAGCAAAATACCAAGGCGTATTAGACTTAGGAGAAAAATTAAACATTCAGAATGGTGATGTTAGTGAAAAAGAGGGTGTACTTCAAGTAAAAGGTACAGCTGCTACACAATACGATAAAAACTTAATCTGGGATAAGATCAAAGAAGTTGGTGGAGATAATCCTGCTGATATTATGGCAGATATTAAAGTAGCTGATGAATCAGTTTACGCAAGACATACTGTAGTTTCTGGTGAAACTTTAGGTAAAATTGCTAAACAATATTATGGTGAGCCAGGTAAATATCAAAAAATATTTCAAGCTAATACTGACATTTTAAAGAATCCAGATGTTATTCATCCTGGTCAGGAATTAATTATTCCTAATCTTTAATAAGGAAACAGACATTTTTAAAAAGCGACTTTAGAGTCGCTTTTTTTATTTAGAAATAATTTGATTTGCTTTTTCAATCAATGTATTCAATTGCTCATCTATTGTTAAATCAGAATTATCAATTTCTATAGCATCTTCTGCTTTTACAAGTGGCGAATCTTCTCTTGTAGAATCGATATGATCTCTAGTAGTTACATTTTCTAAAACATCTTCGTAGCTTAAGTTATGGCCACGCTCTAATAATTCTTTATAACGACGTTTGGCACGTGTTTCTGCAGAGGCTGTCATAAAGATTTTTAATTCGGCATTAGGAAAAACAACAGTTCCAATATCTCTTCCATCCATTACAATACCTCTATCTTTTCCCATGAGTTGTTGTTGCTCTACTAATTTGCGTCTTACTTCAGATAAAGTTGCCACAGGACTCACATATTTTGAAACTCTAAGTGTTCTAATTTCGGCTTCTATATTTTTACCATTTAAATACACTTCTGCAAAACCAGCGGCTTCATTAAACTTAAAAGTGATACTAATATCTCCTAGCCTATCAATTAAGGCAGCTTCATTAAAAAAATCTTCTCCAATAAATTCATTTTCAAGCGCAAAATAAGTGACCGCTCTATACATTGCTCCAGTATCTACATAGATATAATTAAGCTCTTTAGCTAGTTGTTTAGCAACTGTACTCTTTCCTGTGGAAGAAAAACCGTCTATTGCAATGATAATTTTATTCATTATAAATGTGTTTAATTTATCTTCGTCTACCATCTAAATCAATCTGCAGTCCGAAAAAACTAGTATTTGAAGCACTTGTATATCTTGCATGCGTATAACTAAATCGCATATTATTAATTTTAATTCCTACACCTACTGAGAGTCCAGAAAAATTTCTTTGATCCTCAATTCTTAGCTCTTCTGCACGTCTAAAATTATAACCTAATCGGATATTAAAACCTCCTTCCGGAAATAATTCAGCTCCCAAGATAAGATGACGCAAGCCTTTATTAAAAAAACTAACCTTCTCTTCTGTTTGGTTGCCATCTAAATCTGTTGTTGCTCTAGCCGGATTAGAGACTCCTATAGGCCATTTTTGCAAATTCTCTAATGTTAAATGCCAACGTAATGGCACATTCTCTAGAGTTTGAGACATTCCAAAATTAATTTCAAATGGCAATGGTTCATGTTGTCCTGCATAGGTAGAAAACTGAGTTCCCACATTTCTTACTGTTAAGGCTGCATGGAAATCTAGCTTTTCATTAATATACATGGCTCCAAAATCGAAGGCGCCTCCTACAGAGTTATATTGTTCTAAAAGCGATGTTATAATTTTTAAATTAGCACCAATGTAAAAATCGGTGTAAGGAATATTGTAGTTGTAACCAAAAGATATAGCCGTCTCGTTTCCATTAAAGGATCCTGTAGAATTACCACTTACATCATAACCATCAAAAGAACCATAATTGATATAAGTGACTCCAAAATGAAAAGTTTGTACATGCCTATCCCAAGTATAAGCGTAAGCTGCTGTTCCGTAACTAATTCCACCTAAATAGCTCGAATAATTAACCGCTAACTGATTGTTCATCTTCCAATTAATAGAAGCCGGATTGTAAAGTGCTTCAGTAACATCGTGATCAAAATTAGTTATAATTTTACCACCTAAAGCAGCCTGTCTCGGTGAAGATACTAAATTAAGAAATTGATAGGTAGATTCCCCACCCAATTGCGCAAACGCAGGCAATGCCAAAAGCATAATAAATAAGGTAAGAATCCTCTTAATCATAGATTTTGCAAAATAACTAAATCTATCTTAAAACGACGATATGATTTTTTTATTTTTTCAGTCGAAAATTTTTCTATCGCAATAGTAATTTCTGACCTACTGTTATAAGGTTACTTGATAATCCGTTTAAACGTTTTATTTCGTTAACAGACGTTCCGTTTTTTAAAGCAATACGATATAAGTTATCTCCAGTCTTAACGATATAAACGGATTGCTTAGTATCTTCAGTTGAAGTTTCATTTTTTTTAACTCGTAGTTTTTGACCAACATTAATAAGGTTGGTCTCTAAACTATTTATTCTTTTTAAGTCTTGTACGCTTAAATTATATTGTCTAGAGATACTAAATAAGGTATTCCCTTTTTGGACTATATGATAATTAGCATTTGCATTTTCAGATAAATCATCAGTTGATGTCATCGTTTCTGATTTTACATCAAAATTTCTAACACGTAGTCTCTGTCCTTTATTTATTAATGTGGTTTCTAAATTATTAGCTTGTTTTAATTGCGTTAAAGAGACATTGTATCTCCTTGCAACATCCAATAAGGTCTCATTATCTTTAACAACATATATATCAGAAGCATCATCAACTTCTCCAACACCTTTAGAATTAATAATGCCATCCGAATTGGATGGCATTATTGATTTTGTAAGCACTGAATCTATATTAGACTCAACAACGTTATCTTCTATTTTAACTAATACAATTTCACCAGTAGCAATATTTAATTTTGCAGGCTTACCATCTAATAATACATCCTTAAATTTAACTTGAGTTTGGGCAATAACAGCCAATCCAAAAGCATGACAAATTAAAAATGTAACTATTAGTTTAAAGCTCTTTTGCATTTTTTACTTTTTGTTTAGTAAGTGCTAGTTTTAGAACATCACTCATATCCGTAACGTAATGAAACGTTAACCCTTTTAAATATTCTGGTTTAATCTCATTGATATCTCTTCTATTATCTTCACAAAGTAAAATCTCTTTAATACGCGCACGCTTAGCTGCCAAGATTTTTTCTTTGATCCCTCCAACCGGTAATACTTTACCTCTTAAAGTGATTTCTCCTGTCATAGCCAAACTCTTTTTCACTTTACGTTGTGTAAACAAAGATACTAAAGAAGTTAACATAGTAACACCTGCACTTGGACCATCTTTTGGAGTTGCTCCTTCTGGCACGTGAATGTGAACATTATATTTTTCAAATACTTCAGGATTAATCCCAAATTCTTCTGCGTTTGCCTTTATATATTCCATAGCAATAGTAGCAGATTCCTTCATCACCTTCCCTAAATTACCTGTAATACTTAAAGTCCCTTTTCCTTTAGATAAAATAGATTCTATAAACAGAATATCACCTCCAACGCTTGTCCATGCTAAACCTGTTACAACACCTGCAACATCATTGTTTTCATATTTATCACGTTCCATTCTAGGACTTCCTAAAATTTCAATGATATCTTCATTAGATATTTTTATATTGTACTCCTCTTCCATTGCAATATTCTTGGCCGCATAACGTACCATTTTTGCAATTTGTTTTTCTAGTCCTCTTACTCCAGATTCACGTGTGTAACCTTCAACAATTTTTTCGAGTTGTGGCTTTGCTATTTTTAAAGCTTTGTCATCTAAACCATGCTCTTTTAATTGTTTTGGCAATAAGTGACGCTTAGCGATTTCTACCTTTTCTTCAATCGTATAACCAGTAACATTAATAATCTCCATACGATCTCTTAATGCTGGCTGAATAGTATTCATGCTATTAGACGTAGCAATAAACATCACTTTAGATAAATCGTATCCCATCTCTAGGAAATTATCATAAAACTCATTGTTTTGCTCCGGATCTAACACTTCTAACATGGCAGACGAAGGATCTCCTTGGTGACCTGCAGATAATTTATCTATTTCATCTAAAACAAAGACAGGATTTGAAGTCCCTGCTTTCTTTAAACTCTGAATAATTCGTCCTGGCATAGCACCAATATAGGTTTTTCTATGACCTCTAATTTCAGCTTCATCTCTTAATCCGCCTAATGAAATACGCACATATTCTCTACCCAAGGCCTCTGCAATAGATTTACCCAACGATGTTTTACCAACACCTGGAGGTCCATATAAACAAAGAATTGGCGACTTCATATCATTTCGCAGTTTTAAAACCGCTAAATACTCTATGATTCTCTTCTTAACATCTTCTAATCCAAAATGGTCACGATCTAAGATTTTTATAGCTCGTTTTAAATCGAATTTATCCTTACTAAACTCATTCCAAGGCAAATCTAAAAAGAGATCTAAATAATTACGTTGAATAGAATACTCAGCTACCTGAGGATTCATACGCTGCATTTTTGCTAATTCTTTTTCAAAATGTTCCTTTACTTTATCGTCCCATTTTTTATCCTTAGCACGCATTTTCATATCTTCTATATCTTCACCAGAAGACACGCCTCCACCCAATTCTTCTTGAATGGTTTTCATTTGCTGATGCAAGAAATATTCGCGTTGTTGTTGATTCATATCACTCTGAACCTTATTCTGAATATCGTTTTTAAGCTCTAGCTTTTGATATTCAAGATTCATGAATTTTAAAGTTTGAAGCGCACGTTCTTTAAGATCATTAATCTTTAATAATTCTTGCTTCTCCTCTACTCTAAGATTCATGTTAGAGGATACAAAATTCACTAAAAACGAATCACTTTCAATATTTTTGATAGCAAAACTTGCTTCAGAAGGAATATTTGGACTTTCCTTTATAATATCTAAAGACAATTCTTTAATAGAATCAATTATAGCTCTAAATTCTTCATTCTCTTTTGCTGGTTTAGCTTCAGGAATATCAGATATTGTTGCTGTTAAATAAGGTTTTTCTGAAACCACTTCATTAATAGAAAAACGCTTTTTACCTTGAATAATTACTGTGGTATTGCCATCTGGCATTTTCAGCACCTTTAAGATCCTAGCAACGGTTCCTGTTTTATAGATATCTTTTGCTGTAGGGTTTTCAACAGCCTCATCTTTTTGAGACACCACTCCAATGACTTTTCCTCCTTTGTTAGCATCATTAATTAACTTAATTGATGCATCTCTACCTGCAGTAATAGGAATAACTACACCAGGAAATAAAACCGTATTTCGTAATGGCAAAATTGGCAAAGAGTCTGGCAGAGACTCGCTATTAATTAATTCTTCATCTTCAGGTGTCATTAATGGAATTAATTCTGAATTCTCATCGAAATCCTGAAATGACAGATTGTCTAAATTTAAAAATTTTGATTTTTTCATATATATTTTATAGCCATTCTGTCATAAACTCTTACAGATCAGCATTATTTTAAATGTATTAATAATTAACTTTACACTGAATACCAGTACATTATAAGATATTCAAAGTTATTCACACTTATGTAATTTCAATTGTTATGCCATTACCTTTGATTGACATGAAACCTTTTCTAATTTTAAATAAAATTAGTGACTTCAAGTGAATTTATATAATGATAATCAGGATAATTAGCATCGAGACATAATTAAAAAAAATATTCTCGATACATAATAGTCGTGACTTAGCTAATACTCTAACGAACTAAAGGCATTAAAAATTTAAAACTTTTTTCATTAAAACTGTAACACTTTAAAAAAGATACCATCTATTAATAAAAGCAAATGTTTTTTTGACATCAACCAATCAAAATATCGAACAGTTATTACTGCTTTGTCAATCTGGAAACCAACGTGCACAGTTGGAAATTTATAACAGATACCACAAAGCGATGTATAACACAGCCATAAGAATTGTAAAAGATTCCTTTAAGGCTGAAGACATAATGCAAGAGTCTTTTTTAACGGCTTTTACAAAAATAAACACTCTAGATGACACTCAGTTATTTGGTGCTTGGTTAAAACGGATTGTAATTAATAATAGTATTGGTTACTACCACAAAACCATAAAACAAAACGAAGTGCCTTTAGAATCTGTAATTTATAAAGTTGAAGACGACGATGGCATTGTTGAGCCAGATCAGAATAATGAGAAAGTGAAACAAATTTTAAATGTTATGAAAACTTTAAAACCCAATTACAATTTGAGTTTAACATTACATTTAATTGAAGGTTACGATTACGAAGAAATCTGCGAGATTATGAATATCTCTTATGCCAATTGCAGAACTTTAATATCGAGAGCGAAAGAGAGCTTAAGAAAAAAATTAGTACTAAAAGCATCCTAAAATTAATTATGGAAAAAGATAATTTAGAAAGTTTATTTGATGGTTTGAAGGATCAATTTGATATTGAAACACCTCAAAGCAATCATGAACAACGATTTTTAGACAAGTTGAAATCTAATACTATAGCTTCAACCGAAGTTAAAAAGATATCGCGTTTTAACTGGAAGCCTTTTTTAGCCGTTGCAGCTTCTATTATCATTTGTTTAGGTCTGTTTACAACGTTACAAAATCAGCCTGAAGATTTAGATTTAGCAAGCGTATCGCCAGAAATGTCAGAAACACAAGACTTTTTTACGGTTACTATTGAAAACGAATTAAAAAAACTAAACAAAGAACGTTCACCATTAACAGAACAAATTATCACAGATGCTTTAGTACAAATTCAACTTTTAGAAACAGATTATAAAAAATTAAAAACAGATTTAACTGAAAGCGGAAAAAACCAACGTGTTATTTACGCAATGATTTCAAACTTTCAGAATAGAATTGACATTCTAAACTCCGTTTTAGAACAAATTGAAACAATTAAAGAACTTAAAACAAATACAAATGAACCTAAAAATACAATATAGAATCGCTTTTTTGCTTTTACTCCTACCGAGTATTGTATTAGCAATTACAGGTGAAGACCTTATAAAATCCTCTAAAGAGCGAAGCATTAAAAAATCATTTAATGTATCATCTAATGCGACATTAAAAGTAGATAACAGCTTTGGGAATGTTGATGTAATTACTTGGGAAGAAAACCGAATTGACTTTGATATACTTATTAAAGTTACGGGTAACAATGCAGAAAAAGTTCAAGAAAAAATTGATGGTATTAATATAGAATTCTCATCTACTAACGATTTGGTATCTGCTATTACACATATCAGTAAAAATAAAAGTAACTGGTGGAATTGGGGAAAAAACATGAGCCTTCAAATTGAAATCAATTATGTTATTAAAATGCCTATTTCTGGTAATGTAGACTTAAGTCAAGACTATGGTTCTATAAATTTAGATCGCTTAAACGGTGTTGCAAAAATCAGTTGCGATTATGGTAAAATAACTACCAAAGAACTCATGGCTGATAACAATGACATAAGATTTGACTATAGCTCTAATTGTTATTTTGAATACATAAAAGGCGGAAAAATAACAGCAGATTATAGCGGGTTTACAGTCGCAAAAACTAAGAATCTAATCGTAAAAGCAGATTATACTAAGTCCATTATAGAAGTCGGAGAAAACGTTAGCTACAACTGTGATTATGGCTCATTGAAAGTGGACAATGTCAATAATTTTAATGGTAAAGGTGATTACTTAACTTTAAGACTAGGGAGTGTTTTTAAAAACGTAAAAATTGATGCTAATTACGGTTCTGTAAAAATTGACCGCATAGCATCTAAAGCAAAAAATATAGATATTAATGCCGATTTTACAGGTATCACAATAGGACATGATGTTGACTATAATTTCAGTTTTGATATTGATTTAGAATATGCATCGTTACGCGAATCAGACGGTTTTAATTTTATAAATAAAGAAATAGATATGACCGAAAAAAAATATAGCGGTTATTATGGTACACAAAATTCCGGGAATTTTGTAAAGATTAAATCAGAGTACGGAAGCGTGAGCTTCAAAAAGTTCTAAACATTCATTATTTCTAATAACACATAACATCAATTAAAAAATCAAACAATCATGAAACTATTACAATCAATTACAGTATTAGCTTTTCTTTTATGTACAACACTATCTTGTGCTCAATGGGGAAATGGAAAAAAGATTAAAGGTGATGGCAACATTACAACCCAAACCATAACAACAGCTTCTTACGACGGTATAAAAGCTGCAGGACCAATGGACTTTAAATTGGTAAAAGGCTCTGAAGGCGAAATTTCAATTAAAGGTGATGCCAACCTTATGGATTATATAATTGTCGAGGTAAAAAACAATTTAGTTTATGCTAAAGTAAAAGATGGTTATAATCTAAAACCCACCCAAACCATTGTAATTACAATTCCTTATGAATCTATAAGTTCAGTTTCGCTAGCTGGTTCTGGTGATATTGAAAACTCAGGCACCATAGAAGCTAATGACTTTAGTGTTGCCTTAGCAGGCTCTGGTGATATAGATTTAAATATTAACGCAAAATCTATAGAAAGTAGTATTGCTGGTTCTGGTGATATTGAATTAGAAGGCTCTGCTAAAGACTTAACTATAAAAATTGCCGGTTCTGGAGATTTTGATGGCAAAGCATTACAGAGTACTAATGTGACGACTAAAATTACAGGATCAGGATCTGCTAATGTGGTTTGCAACGGTGACTTATTAGCTAGAATAACAGGTTCTGGTGATTTAAACTATACAGGAAAACCAACACACAAAGACACTAAGATTACAGGTTCTGGTAGCGTTAGCAATAAATAATTAAATCTGTATTCTAATTGATAAATGGTTTATTAAATATGAGCTTTTAATTGTTATCAATCATATTTAAAATGAAAACTGTTAATAACTCAAATAAACTTAGCTCTATTTAAACCCTAAATTGAGCTTCTTTTTTTAAATTTGTATTTCAGATTATTAAAATAATATCACACAAGCAAATTCAGTATAGAATTGGAACATTTTGTAGTATCAGCTCGTAAATACAGACCACAAACCTTTAAGGATGTTGTGGGTCAGCAGGCTATTACAAATACTTTGCTTAATGCTATTGAAAATAATCACCTAGCCCAAGCTTTATTATTTACAGGACCTCGTGGAGTTGGTAAAACAACTTGTGCACGTATTCTTTCAAAAATGATTAATAGTGATGGCAACACAAGTGAAGACGAAGATTTTGCTTTCAACATTTTTGAACTCGATGCGGCTTCAAATAACTCGGTTGATGATATTAGAAGCTTAACCGATCAGGTTAGAATTCCGCCACAAGTAGGAAAGTACAAAGTTTATATCATTGATGAGGTGCATATGTTATCTCAAGCGGCTTTTAATGCGTTTTTAAAAACATTAGAAGAACCACCTAAGCATTGTATCTTTATTTTAGCGACCACTGAAAAGCATAAAATTATCCCGACGATACTATCGCGTTGTCAAATATTCGATTTTAAACGTATCACCGTTTCTGATGCTAAATCGTATTTAAAATATATTGCTGAAGAGCAAGGTATTAACGCAGAAGATGATGCCCTTCATATTATAGCTCAAAAAGCAGATGGCGCCATGCGAGATGCACTTTCAATTTTTGATCGTGTAGTTAGCTTTTCTGGTAAAAACTTAACAAGGCAAGCCGTAACTGAAAACTTAAACGTTTTAGATTACGAAACCTATTTTACAAGTACAGATTTTATCTTAGAAAATAAGATCCCTGATTTACTGATACAATTCAACACAATTCTTTCTAAAGGATTTGATGGTCATCATTATATTGCAGGTCTAGCGTCTCATTTTAGAGATTTAATGGTTTGTAAAAATCCTTCAACAATTCCTTTGTTAGAAGTTGGTGAAGATACCAGTCAAAAATACATGGAACAATCACAAAAAACGACTCATACCTTTCTAATGGAAGGCATTCGGATGGCGAATGACTGTGATTTAAAATATAAAACGAGTAAAAATCAACGCTTATTAGTTGAATTAACGCTTATGCAATTAGCCTCTATCACTTTTGATGGAGAAAAAAAAAATCTTAGGCACTTCATAATTCCGCCTTCGTATTTTAAAGCAAAAGGTATTACTCCTATTCCGGTTACTAAACCAAAAGTTGAAGCAAAAACACCTGTAAGCACCAGTACTACTAAAGAAAACACAAAGCCAACTGCTGCTGCAGTAGCTGAGCCTGTTATTAGTATTCCTAAGATATCCATAAATCAACCTAAAAAATCTACTTCTGGTTTATCATTAAGAAGTATTAGAGAAAAAAAAGAACATCAATTACGCCAAATGGATGTGGTTATTGATGAAGATGATTTACCAAAAGAGCCTGTAACGCAAGAAGCCTTAGATGAAGCTTGGAAAATCTATACGGCTCAAATGGATAAGAAAGGTGAAAAAATTATGGCATCTATTTTACAAATGGATCAACCAAAATTAAAAGGTACTACCATTTATTTAACCTATTCTAATAACACCAATAAGATAGAATTAGAACGTGCTGAGTTTCCGTTAATGACCTTTTTAAAGAAAAAATTGCTTAATTACGACTTAAAATTAGATATTACAGTAAACGAAGAGATTGCAAAAAAATACGCTTTTACACCCTTAGAAAAATACGAAAAACTAAAAGAAAAAAATCCGAATATTGAGGTTTTACGCCAAACATTTGGATTGGATATCTAAATAATGGCAAGTATTAAAAGTGACATAATCGGCGAATTAAATCAAGACAATCAATTTGAAGATTGGTGGCATAGTTTACCTATTAAAATTCCCTTTTTCAATAACAAAACGGTAGAAATTGCCTTTATGGGTTTTGTTCCCGAAAGTGATGCTTTATTTATTAAAGATGCTGATGAAGCTCTCAAAACATTTTTAGAAAAATCAGAAACTGATCGCTTATCACTATCTCATCTGGCCTATAAAAACTGTATGGACTTTTTAAATGCAATAGAATTTGATGAGGCCGACCAACCACTATGGAATATTAAAGATGAAAATGAAATTTGGAATTTTATTTATCCTCAAACTATTTTTGTCACTAGAAGACATAGACACGATGAAAACATTTATATTAATGTAACGTGTGAATGCGAATGGGAACAAGAGCATGGGCTTCAATTGGTGTTTAGGCAAGGAAAGATATTAACCAGAATTAGTGCTCAAGATGGACATATCACTGAAGCTGATGCCTACAACAAACCTGATAACGAAGATAAGTTACTCAGTCAATTTAACGCATCCACTACAACATCTAAATGGTGGAAATTTTGGAATTAAAATTATTTATAAATATATAATCAAATTAATATGAAACATGTATTAGGATTATTATTAATTATAGCTATTGGCTTCACAAGCTGTGAAAACAAAAAAACGAAACAACAAGCATTGTCTGAAAGTATTGAAGCATTCAAAAAAACAGTGAACTTTGAAACTCATGTTTATATACCAGAAACCTATCTAGAACAAGAAATAGATACTTTAATGAGTAATGGTTTCCGTGTGAAAATAAAAACCTATTCTGATATGTCTAATACTGTTCGTTTTTCAAAAATTAAAGACACTATAAATCATCAAACGCACTATAGAAATTTCAAATTTGATATTAGTGTTACCAAAGACAATAAGGAAATATATCGTGAGACTTTTGATAAACAAAAAGTGAATGAGGCATTCAGTTACAATGAAAATTTAGTGACTGGTTCTGATTTATATAATTTTGATACGCTTGCTATTTTAAAATCGATTAATGTTAATGATGACCCAACGTATACAAATATGGTATTAATAGACATTACGTATGCCATTCCAGAATCTGATAAATATTCGTCTCATACATTATTTATAGATGATAAGGGAAAGTCAAATATTGTTCACCTTGAAGTAAAATAATTATGTTAGGACTAAAATTACCAACCGATCCAAGATGGGTTAATATTGTAGAAAAAAATATTGAAGATATTTTAACCGACCATGCTTACTGCGAGCAAAAAGCGGCAAGCACAGCCATTTCTCTAATTGTAGGTTTCCCTGAGTACACAGATCTTGTTCAAGAAATGATAGCTTTGGTGGAAGAAGAAATGAGTCATTTTAAAATGGTGCATGATAGAATATTAGAAAACGGCTGGACGCTTGGTAGAGATCGTAAAGATGATTATGTATTAGCTCTTATAAAATTCTTCCCTAAAGGCGGAAGCCGAACCACACAATTAGTGCACAGACTTTTGTACGCTGCATTAATAGAAGCGCGCAGTTGCGAACGTTTTAGATTATTGTCTGAAGAATTAGAAGACAAGAAACTGGCAAAATTTTATCGTAAACTAATGATTAGCGAAGCAGGTCATTACACTATGTTTTTAAATTTTGCGAGACAATATGGAGACCGAACTGAGGTTGATGAAAAATGGGAAGCACTACTCGATTATGAAGCTGAGATTATGAAAAACTTAGGAAATAAGGAAACAATACATGGGTAAGTAGACATTTATTGATACTCAGCGTTACTAACTAAAACAAAAAACGACCATCAATTTTGATAGTCGTTTTTTTTATATTCAAAATATATTCAGAAGTCTTAAAACAAACTCTCAATAATCTTCTCGTCAGTAATACCTTCCGCTTCTGCTTTGTAATTTTTAATAATTCTATGTCTTAGAATTCCTGTAGCTACAGCTTGAATATTTTCTATATCTGGTGAAAATTTCCCTTTAGTAGCAGCATGTGTTTTAGCTGCTAATATTAAATTTTGAGAAGCTCTTGGTCCTGCTCCCCAATCTACAAACTCTTTTACAATATCTGCAGCTGTGTCCTCTTTTGGTCTTGTTTTACCCACTAAAGCTACTGCATATTCAATGACATTATCTGCTACTGGAATACGACGAATTACATTCTGAAAATCGATAATTTCTTGTGCCGTAAATAAAGCATTTACAGAAGCTTTAACATCTGTTGTAGTTGCTTTAACCACATCTACTTCCTCTTGAAACGAAGGATATTGCAAATTAATAGAAAACATAAATCGGTCTAATTGTGCTTCTGGCAAAGGATAAGTTCCTTCTTGCTCAATTGGGTTTTGTGTTGCTAAAACAAAATAAGGTAAACTTAGTTTATATTGATGACCAGCCACTGTAACCGAACGCTCCTGCATCGCTTCTAATAAGGCTGCTTGCGTTTTTGGTGGAGTTCTGTTAATCTCATCGGCCAAAATAATATTAGAAAAAATTGGACCTTTTATAAACTTGAATTGTCGATTTTCATCTAAAATTTCGCTACCAAGAATATCGCTAGGCATTAAATCTGGTGTAAACTGAATACGTTTAAAGTTTAAACCTAAAGCTTGTGCTATAGTGTTAACCATTAACGTTTTTGCTAAACCAGGTACACCAACTAAAAGTGAATGTCCTCCAGAAAAAATAGAAATCAATACCTCATCAACCACTTTATCTTGGCCGATGATAACTTTAGCAACCTCTTGCTTTAGCGCAGCGTATTTTTTAACAAAATTTTCAATTATAGCAACATCAGACATATTCTATTATTTTTTTAACCAGTTACTTTGAAAGTCACAATCTCTATACTCTCCATTAATTTTAATGTAAGTATCCACAATAGTTTCTTTTTGCCATTTTTCTACAGCTCTAATCTGCTTATCTTGTAAGGCTAGATTTTTAATCTTTAAATAATCTTTAGCAAAGTCTGCTTCGTGATCATCTATACGGTCTGTAACGGTTAAAATCTTAAATTTGATTCTATTTATACGATCTTCATCTTGTAACACTTCGCTAATTTCACCATCTTTTAAATCTTGTATTTGAGAATACAATTCTGGATCCATTCTGGTTAATTCAAAATTAAAATCTTGTGTTGTAGGATTTGTCATTTGTCCACCTTCAAATTTAGTTTCTTTTTGATCACTAAACTCTCTAGCTGCTTCAGCAAATGTTAGAGTACCATCAATGATTTTTGCTCTAACTTCATCAATTTCGTCCTTAGCTTTTTTAATAGCTTCTTGTGTTAATTCTGGACGTAATAATATATGTCTTACATCATATTCTTGACCTCTAATTTTCTCTAAGTAAATAATATGGTATCCAAAATCAGTTTCAAAAGGTTCAGAAATTTCACCTTCTTGCATTGAGAACGCAACATCTCTAAACTCTTTAACCATTCTTGGTTGTTTTCTGTTCAATGTATATTTTCCTCCATCTGGTTTAGAAGCAGCATCTTCAGTGTAAAACAATACTTTAGTTGTAAAACTAGAACCGTTTTCCTCTATATCTACTTTAAAACCTTTTAATTTATCAATTACAGCTTGCTTTGCTTCTTCTGTTACTTCAGGAATGATTACAATTTCTGCTAGCTTTAATTCTGTACCAAACGTAGGACGTTCGTCTTTAGGAATATCATTAAAAAAGGTACGCACTTCTTCTGGAGTAACTTCTATATCCCCTGTTACTTTACCTTGCATTTCTTGAGCGAGATAAGCATTTTTGTTAATTTCATACATTTCATCTCTCAATGCTTGCTCAGAATCCTTTTTATAAAATTTAAGTAATTTAGACATGTCGCCATTTAATTGACCTAAAATACCTTGAATTTGTTGGTCTACACGCGACTTTATGTATAACTCATTTACAATAACACTATCTTGAATTGCTTGGTGAGCATACAATTTACTTTCTAACAAACTACCAAAAAGTTCACATCTCGTTAAACCTTTTAAATCTGCTCCTTGTGCCTTTAACTGAGCAATTTCTCTGTCTAGATCGGATTCTAGAATAATAAAATCACCAACTACAGCAGCAACACCATCCGCTTTTATACGTGTGGTATTTACAACTGAATCTTTTGCTTTTTCAACCTGTGGAGCTTCGTCCTCAATGATTTCTTGAGCATTGCTAAAGTTGAATGACATAAAGCCAACCAAAAGGGCAGCTTTAATTATAAATTTGGAATTTATTGTTTTTAATCGCATCTTTTGTAATATCATTTTCGAGTTGCTTGATGAGCTCTAATTTTCTCTTGTTTATAACAATTTTATTAATTGACGTTTTTACATAATCCATTGGAGCGTAGTCGTTTTGAAGTCGTACGTCATTAACTTGCATCAAATATAGGTTTAATGAATCTTTGAGTTGTAAGAAATTAGTTTTTTTTAACAGTTGATTTTTATTTGAACTGTTTATTATCGGAATTTTTTCTGCTACACGATTTAATTTTACCCAAATTGAGTCATTTAAGGAATATGATTTAAATTGAACTGAAATAGAATCTAAATACCTCTTATCCTTAGCTTCAAACCGTTTAAAACGTGTTTTTATGGTATCTAGATTTATTGGGTTTAACGGTAAACTTACGTACCTAAACTGAATTAAATCGTCATTGAGCTTAAATGATTCTTTGTTGGCCTCGTAGAATAACTCTGCTTCTTCCGTTTTTACTAAACTATCAATATTTTTCTTAACCAAACCTTCTAAATAAGCCTTAGCATATAAATCGTTTTTATATTGTTCTACTAACCTAGAAAATTCATTTTGCTTTTTTTCTGATAAATTAATCAAAGCTCCATCCATTAAAAGCAGTTGCCTAGCCCAACGGTTAATGTAAGCGTTGACAACTAAAGTACTATCTTCTTTAGATGCTCCTTTTGGTACTACATCAATAATATCTTCTTTATAAAGATAAGTTTCATTAACTCTAGCCACTGGATCAACACCCTCTGACTTTTTAAAGAAGTCACAGCTTACCAAAAGCAGACTAATAAGAAATATGTATGGAGTATGTTTCAAAAAAAATAAATTAGTGTCCTATTTTAGCCTTAATAGTTTTTAATACGTCTTCGTTAACCTCTATCTTAAAACGATTATATAGATCATTAATCCAATTAGTTTCTATTTCTGATTGGTAATCATTAATAACATTTCCTTTAGCTTCCTCTAACGTTTTTTGTCCTGCAGGCATTACCGCTTTTACATCAATAACATGAAAAGCATCATGATGTGTATAAATATCAGAAACTCCTTTTTTAACCTTAAAGCCTTCAGGTAAAATAGAATCATCTATTTTGTATGTACCTTTTGTAAAAATAACATTCTGCTTATCTGAAGTATTTAAAGCTTTATTAATAGCTTCTTCAGATTTTCCTTTTTTCATCAATTTAAGGATTTTCTTCATGTTAGATTTTTCTGCTGAAGATGCCATAACCACATCTACGCGATCACTCCATTGGTATTTAGATTTATTTTTATTGTAGTAAGTCTCTAAACCAACGCTATCTTTTGATGCTTTGTTCCAAACTTCCTTTTCCATTAAATCGAATAACAAAAGTCCGTCTCTATATTCTTTTAATATGTTAGCAAATTCTTCGTTTTCTACTTCTAAGTTATCCTCTCTAAATTGAAAAATAGATTTTTCAAAAAAGCTTTTAAACTCCTCGTCTATTATACTTGTAAAAGGTGTGTTTTTACCAGTATAGATACGTTGTGCTGTTTTTAGATGATTTCCAAAATCCTCGTATGTAAATATCTTATTGTTTATAGAAAAAAGAGTTTCCTTCTTATTAAAATTATCTGGCAATTCCCATGTACGGTTATAAAACTCTTTAGTTAAAATTGACGTAAAATAAGCCTTAGCTTTAGCATTATAATCAATTTTATATTTCTTTTTCAGCTTAGCAACCATAGCCTCATTAATCAATTTAGATCTCGAGTCTCTTTTTACTTTAGTTTCAAAAGATGCTTTTAAATCTTCAAATGACTCAATTGGCTTAAGATGGATTCGTTTTACAATATGCCAACCATAAGCTGTTTTAAAAGGTTTACTAACATCACCATCATTTTTTAAATCAAATGCTTGGTTTTCAAATTCAATAGAACTTAATTGACCGCTTTTAAATGGAATAATTTCTCCACCTTTTGATGCAGAACTTTTATCTTCAGAAAATTGCTTCGCTAATGATTCAAATTTTTCACCTTGATTGAGTTTCTTATAAATTTCACTAATTCTTTGTTCCGGATCTCTCAGTGAATCTTTAGATGATAAGTTCACCATGATATGAGCAGCAGTAATAGTACCTCTAGATGCTCTTTTATCATTAACTTTTACAACGTGATAACCAAATTGTGTTCTAAACGGCATTGAAATTTCACCTACAGGAGTATTATATGCTGCGGATTCAAAATCATAAACCATTTTAAATGCTGAGAAATATCCTAAATCTTCAAGAAAAATAGTGTTTCCGTTGTGCATTTCTGCTTTAACCTCATCAAACCCTTCTTTTAAAACACGATTTCTTAAAGCTAACACTTCGTTGTATGCACTTATGGTATCTGTTGCAGTTGCGTCTAAACGCACTAAAATGTGAGCCGCATTAATATCTAAATTACTACGATCGTAAGCTTCTCTTACTAAAGCGTCTGTAACCTTGTTTTCTGAAATGTAATTATTAATAAGTTGCTTTTTATATCTAGCAAACTCACGTTGATAATTTTTGTCTTCGTCTAATTTTAAACGTTTAGCTTCTTTAAGCTTTAATTGATATTCAGTAAATAATTTTAAATAACCATCTATATCTTTCTGGCTTTCATCTTTTACTAAATCAAGGTTTTTATTATAAACTCTTAAAAATTCTGAAGCCATTATTGGTTGTCCATCAACCTTAAGAAGCACAGCATCTTTATCTTGTGAAAAAGAAAAATTTAGTGCAAAAAACACTAAAAACAAACATTTTAATTTAAGACTCATAATTAACTTCTTTTGTATTGCATTTTTAGTTATAAATAATTTGCTTTTCAAACTCAGCAAAAATAACATAAATAGCGTATTTAGCAAGTAGTTTACAAAGCAATATTTGCTAGTTACGTAGTAAAAATCATACCATAATAGCTTCTTATAATAATTAACGATGATTTTAACAATAATATCAGTCTAACGTCGATTAGATGAAACTATTGCCAACACTTTTTTATACATTTATAAAAAATCCCTCAGCATGCAATACGTTACTGAAATACTAATTAATAAGCCTATTTCAGAGGTCATTAAAAATTTAAGCTCTATTGACAACTTAAAACATTGGCAAGCAGGCTTAACTAGCACATCTCACATCTCTGGAACTCCAAACGAACTTGGAGCAAAACTAAAGCTTAATTATAATTTTGGAAATCGAAAAATGGAAATTATTGAAACCATTACAAAACAAAATTTTCCTAATGAATTTCATTTAACTTACAGCGGAAAAGGTGTACGTAATATTCAAGAAAACTACTTTAAAATTACAGACAACAATAGCACCAAATGGATTTCAGTAAATGATTACCAACCCACCAAATTAAAAATGAGCATGATGCTATTATTGATGCCAAGAATCTTTAAAAAGCAAACAAAAACTTACATGACAAACTTTAAGAATTTTGTTGAGAATGGAACTTCAATTCAGAACTATAATTAATAGCTATTGAAGCCATGCGAAAATTAAAATTGATTTGGGATTTTAGAGGACCTGCAGGACAAAAAACAGCCGAACATCACTTAATTCATTTAAAGGAATACATCGCCATTAACAAACTGGATATCACTATTACTGGTATTGAAACTATAAGCGACATGCATAGCTTAGCCTATTTGGTTGTAGACGAATCTGAAATGAAACCAATAAGAGATGCATTAAAACCTCATAGAGGACAAGTTTTTACAGAAAATTAAATGCCCCTCTTTTCTTTTAAAGCAAGCGCTTAAAAAATGCTTGAATAAATCGCTTTGGTGGAACAGACAGAATTATCTTTATATCTTCTAAAAGCGTTGATTCTTCATCTAAAAACCTAAAAATTGTCTTCGTTTTCGATTTTTTAAACATGGAAGAAAATAAGGCTGCACCTTCTTCATTATGATTAGCTAAAACATCTAGAAATATTAAATCGTAAAACCAGTACTTTGTCCATTTATGAAACTTAGACAGATCATTTTCACGTTTTAAAAATGTAATAACTTCTTTCGTCTTTACAGTGGTATTTTTAAAGGTGTAACCTGTACTTGCTTTGGTCCAACCTCCTGCTGTTCCTATATTTAAAATATGTTTTGAGTTTAATTCGCTAAACTTAAAAGACGTCATAGGTATATTGCCTTTTTCCTTTTCAATAATTTTATAATTTGTTATCTTATTATTCTTTAGATAATTCTCAATAGTGTCTTCATATTCAGACCGTTCTAACAATTCTTTTGAGAACAAAGTATATTCAAGCAAAGCTGTTTTTTTATCTATTGGCATTACATACATAAAACGCGTGTTTCCGTTTTGTGGCACTGTAAAATCCATAAAGGTTGCTGTGGCATCATCAAAAGCATCGTCTTCTGTTTTCACAAACCAACCTATAAAATGTTGATGAATTAATGGAAACTTATCTTGTGATTTATAAACTTCAGAATTTGCTAGACTATTGAATACTTTACTACCAAAATAACTACTCTTATCAGTTATTACCTCAACACCTGTGCTTAACTCAGTAAAAGTATTTACACTATCTTCAATAAAAGTAAAATTAGCTTTTGTGTGTATGTGTCCCCAAAGCGATTTGTAAAATGCTTCACTTCTAATCATTTTATATTGATAAGGAGAAATGGTATATGTTTTTAAAAATAAATCACTACCAAAGAAAATCTGCGACCATGTTTTAGTTAAAATCTCATCCCATTCACCTACTCCATCTTCCCAATAACACCAGGTTCTATCATTTCCTTTATCTTTTGCTTTATCGATAATTAAGATTGACTTATCATCAAAAAAAGTATCTTTAGACATTCGGTATGCTAAAAGTAACCCTGAAGCTCCAGCTCCTAAAATGATGTAATCGTAATTAGCCAAGATGATATATTATAAAAATTGAATTGTAAAGCTAAATCATTTTCTCTTGATTCAATAGTAATCATCTAGACTTTATTGATGCTATTTAGACACTTTAGAACTACTGAATTGAAACAGAAACTTTACCATTTAAAGTATCTCCATTTCTTAAAACGGTATTACAAAAAATTAAGGTTAATGTCTCTCCATCATTTTCAACAAATAATTCAGTTTCAGGAGTAGATCTACTTCCTATAAGTACTTGGTTAGTGGATTTAACAAGCTCTCTATTGAGATAAGTTATATCAAACTCATAATCCACACCGAAGTATTGACCCGTTTTTGGATAGCCATTATTCTGCTCATTAAAATTAATTTCATAGATGTTAGGCCAGTTTCCAAATCTAACTCCAACATTGCCTTCATCACAACATAGAGGATCCGTAATTTGAGTATAAGCACTTTGCCATGTACCTGAAATACTTACATAATTATTTTGTGTATGAGTACAAGAAATATCTGAAGTAGTAAACGACTCCCAATCAAATTCTTCACTAGATCCATTTTTTGTAGTGGCAGTATAGTAATAAGTTGTATTAGGTTCTAATAAATCAATATCATAATGAAAATTATAGATACCATTGTAATATGGCACTTCTCCTTCTAGCTCGATAACTTGACCATTACTAGCATCATTTTCATCACCTGTTCTAAATATAAACCCAACATTATAAGAGTCTTCTTCTTGAAAAACAATATTAGAAAAATCAATAAAACCATTAAGTGTTACAGAATTCTGAGAAGTATAAGACACATAAGATCTTACACTTGGAGCATCATAAATTTGAGAATCGTCACCACTAGAAGAATCACTACAAGAACTCACAAAACATATAACAAATAAGGAAATAAATAGATTTTTCAATTGAAATTATTTTTAGAATTAAGTGCTAAATATACCCAATTAGAACTAACTAAAACCACAAAAGCAGTTATGAATATTGCTTTAGGCTTAGGATTGATAAACCTTTAAGACAAAATCCTATTGATCATGTCGTTGCTCCGCGTACTCATAACCCTCTTTCCACCATTTTTCCATTAAGCGTTTGCTAAAAATCAATGAGTTCTCTGTAAGACTAGTTGGAGTATAATATAAATTCAATTTTACATTTCTATGTTTTGCTGCTAATTTTCCAATAATGATGTCATTTTTCTCTACTTGATCTAACAAATGACCAAACAGACTAATCATTAATGAAAATGGGTTTTTTCCTAAAACTTTTTGTTTCCCCAACGTCTCCGCTTCCAAAACAATAGCATCAACTTCGGTTGCTCCACGCCTTATAGCTTCTCTAATAGGTATTACACTGCCTAGTCCACCATCAGCATACTCATAACCATCAACTTTTGCTAAAGACATAAATGGAATATAGTTACAAGAAATCCATATCCAATTACAGAATTCCTCGTACGAACACTCTTGAATGGATTTATACTCAACACGATTCATAGACAAGTTTGAAACCGTCACTACAACATCATGCTTTTCTTTTCTAATTTTTAAATACTCTTCGTAAGTTACATGCTTTCTAATGTGTCTTCTTAAGGCCTTGCTTTCGCCAAAAGTACGTCTCCGTCTCATAAATTGCCAAAGTGAATTCACAAAATCAATAGACACATATTCTCTATCTCCTTTTTTTCGTTGTACAAAAGGACTGATACTAAAAATATCGTGCTGCTGTACGTTTGTAAAAATATCGTAGAGCTTTCCAATTTCATTTACGGCTAAATGTGGCACTAATAGACTTCCTGTAGAAGTCCCTAAAAACATATCGTAATTATGTTTTTCGCGTTCCATTAAATATTGCGCAACACCACCTGCAAACGCACCTTTACTTCCTCCACCAGATATTACTAAAGCTCGCATTAGTTTTTATTTTGTTCTAATTTTTCAGATAATTCTTTTGCAAACTTAACCAATCTCCAGTTATGATGTGACTTTGCTGATTCTAAATTCTTTTTACAATCTTCATTACAAGATTTAATTAGATCTAAATATTTAAATGCATTAATTCTTACATCTGCATTATATGATGCATCTGTATAATTAACTAACTCATTAAACAACTCATATTTACTATCGGCTTCATAATAAGGTGTATTTAAATTTAAAACAATCCACAGCATACGCACATTCTTATCACTAAAACCAACGATTTTTCTAGTTTTTGCAAGATATTTAGCACGTTCTAAAGGAAAATTCACCCAAAGATTATAAAGTGCTTTCTCAATAGTGATATAAGATTTATCATTAAGCAAAGACTCGTAATCTTCCTTTAACGATGCAGGTATTATAGTTACATGTTCCGAAATGGCTTGCCTAACTATAAAACTATTTTTAAAGGTATCTGAAGTCACCAACTCTGGCACTTGCGATATCACCTTTACTTTAGCTTCATCTGAAACATAATACTTAAGATAATCTGCACATTTAGAAGATTTAGCTTCACAGTCTACCATTGCATACTCATTTACAAACACGGATTGTCTTTTTAAAATTGTAAAAGCTTCATCGTAAGGAAAGGCTTTATTTTTAATCCAGTAATTAACAAAACTCGTTAAGGATTTCCCATACAGTTTTTCAACTTCCTCAATAAAATCTGACGTTTCTACATTTTCAAATTGGTACTTATTCAAGTAATTTTTAACAGCTTTCTTAAAAACGACATCACCAACTTTATCTCGTAGCACATGTAAAACCCATGCTCCACGTTGATAAAATGTTAAACTACTAGATTTAGGATCTAGTAGTGATGTACCGTTACCCGAAAGATCTTGCCTACTTAAATCAAGTACAGACTCAAGCAATTTATAATAGAAGTAATTATCACCAAAAACATCACGCTCTGCCAAAAGTGCATAATAGGTTGCAAATCCTTCTTGTAACCAATGATGTTCACCAGATTTAGCTGTCACCAGATCACCAAACCATTGATGCGCCAACTCGTGTGCATTAACGTTTACGTAGTTTTTATCGTTAAAAGCAATAGCATCAACAACAAAAGCATCTGAAAAAATTGTAAGACTTGTATTCTCCATACCTGCATATAAAAAATCGTGTACTGGCACTTGCTTATAGTTTTGCCAAGGATAGGCAACACCTATTTCTTCTTCTAAAAAATCGAACATTTGTTTAGAATAGCGATAAGTAGGCTCAACTTTTAAGGAATCTTCGGGATAAAAGTAGTATTCTAACGGAATACCACTTTTAGAAGTTTCTGTTTTTTTATTGTATTTACCAATTACTAATGCTGCTAAGTAGCTAGACATTGGTTGTTTCATATCGTATTTCCAAGTCGTTAAGGAATCTCCAACATGCTTATCTATTAGTTTTCCATTAGCCAAAACCTCATAATCATTTTGGTATGTAATTGAAAAATCATACTCAATTTTATCATTTACATCATCTAAACTTGGCAACCAATTACTGGTGTATTTGCCCTGTCCTTGCGTCCAGATTTGATTGTCATTATCCCTATTAAGAAAATAAAGTGCCTTTTTAGGATTAGCTTCAAATTTTAAACTTAAAACATTGTCTTTAGAAGGCTTAAACTTATGAATCAACCAAAACTTATCGTTCTCAACATAATAATTAATGCTATCATTATTATTCAACGACACTATGTAACCATTAATATTTTTCGAATCTAAAAATATAGAATCAACTGGCTTGAGTACATCAAACATATAATCTACCTTACCTGTTACCTTTTTTAAATTTTCATCAAAAGCATCTAGCGAAACTTCGGCTTTCTTAAAATCTACATATTCTGTTTGCTGAGCATAAAGAACACTCGATACAAATACATAAAATACAACAACAATTTTCTTCATAAATTAAAAATAAGCAAGAATAAGACCAAAATACAATATTAAGTCATTGCAGAGAAGCCTCACTCAAATTATATGATTTCTATCTTTGATAATAGCCAAATAAAAACACGAAATTTATTCTGTCTTGTATATTTAAACTAGACATAATTATAAATATTAAATGACAATTCTTTCTAAGCAACATTAAGCAAAAACCGAAAAAAGAATGATCTTATTGTGTCCTTAAATGGCTAAAAAAAAACTTATCAACTAAATGATAAATATCATTATAACTTTAACATTTAATCTCTACATTTATATAACAATTAGCTCTAAATAACTAATACCTCATTAAAACAAATATAATGAACACCAACCCATTTGAAATTGGCTATTACTATGACGATGAATTAAAATCATTGGGATTTAAATCTATTGGTTCTAATGTTAAGATTGCCAAGAATTGTTTAATTGTTGGTATTCCAAACATCTCAATTGGCAACAATGTAATTATTGATTCTTTTTGCTCAATTATAGCTTCTGGAAAAGGTTATTTAACAATAGGTTCTTATGTACATGTTGCATCCTTTTGTCATTTACTAGCTTCTGAAGGCATTGAATTAAAGGATTTCTGCGGAATATCTCAAGGTGTAAAAATATATAGTAAAACAGATGATTACTCTGGAAATTCACTAACAAACCCAACAATTCCTAACACCTATAAATCTATAAAGAAAGGAAAAGTTATAATTAACGAGCATAGCATTATTGGCGCAGGTTGTGTTATTCTTCCTAACGTTACTATTGGCGAAGGTACGTCGGTTGGAGCCTTATCACTTATTGGGTCTAATTTAGACTCATGGACCATCTATGTTGGTAATCCTCTAAAAAAACTCACAAAGAGATCTAAAAACTTATTACAAAAAAAACAAGATTTCCTTGCTGATTTAGAACAAAACAAGAACTAATTACGATACATGCATTTCAGCGTCAAAATGTATTAATTAATCAAATTTAATATGTAAAAATTGATGCAAGTATCACATTTAACTATCTTTAATATGCCTATTATTTTTATTAACTCCAAACTAAATGAACAACACTATGATGAATGTAGACACAGACCTAAAATCTAAGATAAAAGACTACATTATTGAATCTACATTAGACGATGTAGAAAAAATAAATGACAATACACTTATTTTTGAAGAAGGCATCCTTGACTCTATGGGATTACTGTTTTTAATTGAATTTTTAAAGGATGAATTCAATATTGAAACTAATGATGAAGAACTTGTAGTTGAAAATTTTCAATCTATCAATAGTATTTTGAATTTCGTAGAACAAAAGATTTAATTTATAATTTATAAATCTCGTATTATGTGTGGGATTTCTGGCTTTTATAATTGTAATTTAAGTCCAGACAATAAAACTAATATATTAAGGCATATGCTTACAAGAATTAAGCATAGAGGACCTGATGAAAGTGGAATTTACCTAGCTAAAAAAGTTGGGCTTGGTAGCGTTCGCCTAAGCATAGTAGACTTAGCAACAGGCACAATGCCATTGTCTAATGCCGACGAGTCATTATGGATTGTATTTAATGGCGAAATCTTTAACCATATAGAATTAAGAGAAGAACTATTAGCAAAAAACCACACCTTCAAAACACAAAGCGACACGGAAGTAATTGTTCATTTATATGAAGAATACGGTCCGGAGTTTCTTAATAAATTAAATGGCCAATTCGCTATTGCTATTTGGGATAAAACTAAACAAGAATTATTTTTAGCAAGAGACAGAGTTGGTATTAGACCACTGTTTTACACCACAATTGGAAACACTTTTGTATTTGCTTCTGAAATTAAATCCTTTTTAGAATTCCCTGGGTTTCATCCAAAGATTTCCGAAAAAACATTATCAGAATATTTCACATTTTGGACATCATTATCCGCTGACACAATTTTTGAAGGAGTCTCTGAGTTGCCGCCAGGAAGCTACATGACTATTAATGCGCATTCAAAATCCATTAAAACCTACTGGAAGCTACCTATTACAAAGCCGAACGAATATCAATTTAACACTCCAAAAGAAGCCGCAGAAGCGTTTGAAACTATATTTACTGATGCTGTAAAATTAAGATTAAGAGCAGATGTACCAGTTGCAGCCTATTTGAGTGGCGGCTTAGACTCTAGTATTACTACGGCTTTTATAAAAAAAATATCACCAAATAATCTTCGTACTTTTTCAATTGGTTTTACGGAAAAAGATTTTGACGAGTCATCATACCAAAACATTGCTAGAGATTATTTTGAGATACAGCATTCTAGCGTCACCTGCACCCCTAAAGACATTTCAGATAGTTTTAAAAATGTCGTTTGGCACGCAGAAGCACCACTGCTACGTACAGCTCCTACTCCAATGAGTATATTAGCCAAAAGCGTAAGAGATCAGAATATCAAAGTGGTGATTACCGGAGAAGGTGCAGATGAACTTTTTGGAGGTTACAACATATTTAAAGAAACCAAGATTAAACACTTTTGGGCTAAAGATCCGCAATCTAAGTATCGTCCATTGTTGCTAAAAAAACTATATCCATATATTCCACAAATTAGCAAAGCGAATAACAACATATTAAAACTCTTTTTTGGATATAAACTGAGCGAGACCTCATCACCTATTTACTCACATTTATTGCGATGGAATAACACCTCTCGCATCAATAATTACTTATCTAAAGACTATAAAATAGCCATTTCTAATTACCATCCAATTTCTAAAATTGAAGAACAATTAAAAGACCAACTAAACGGTTACGATTACCTCACAAAAGCGCAGTGGATTGAGATGACCTTTTTTATGTCTAAATATTTATTGTCTTCACAAGGAGATCGCATGGGAATGGCAAACTCTATAGAAGGTCGCTATCCATTTTTAGACCACAGAGTGATTGAGTTTTGCATGCAATTAAATCCAGATCTAAAACTTAAAGGCCTAAATGAGAAATATCTTTTAAAATATATGATGAAAGGCAGAATCCCAGAATCCATATTAAACAGATCTAAACAAGCCTATAGAGCACCAATAAGAAGTACTTTCTTTTCTGAAGAGATGCCTCCCTATTTAAGCAGCATGTTATCTGAAGAAAACATTACAGGTTATGGAATTTTTAATCTAGACTTTGTAAATCAGCTCATAAATAAAATGAAACTAAACAAACAAGTTTCTGAAATTGATAATATGGCAATTACAGCCGTTTTATCAACTCAAATATTATATGACCTATTTATTAATAAATCAATTCCAAAACTACAAGAGCATGAGCTCGTAATACTGAATAAAACAATAATAGATTCATCAACTATAACAATAAACTAATTATGAAAACACCAAATAAACCTTTTTCTAAAGACATATTGCATATTGAAAATATTGAAATCGTTTGCAATGACATCATAAAAAAACTAAAAACAGATGTTGCAAAAAAATTGCAACGTAGAGGTGCTGTGATTGGCATTAGCGGAGGCATTGACTCATCTGTTTGTTTGGCATTATCAGCTAAAGCTTTTGGACCAAATAAGGTTACAGCCATCATGCTGCCTGAACAAGACTCAAGTGATGACAGCAGAATACTTGCCGAAAAATTAGCAGCAAAATTTGATGTTACTGACACCTTAGTAGAGGATATTACACAAGCTTTAAATGGTTTTGGCTGCTACCAAAGACGAGATGAAGCTATCGCTAGAGTTATTACTGATTTTAACCCAACTGTTGATAAAGCAAAAATTGAAATAAAACAAGAGGCAGCCTCTAATTTACCACCAGCCTTTTCCGTAACGGTTATAAAACCAAATGGAGAAGTTATAAGTAAATTATTACCCGTTAGAGAATACCTTCAAATTGTAGCATCTACAAACTTTAAACAACGCAGCCGAATGAGCATGCTTTATTATCACGCAGAACGGTTACATTATGCCGTAATTGGCACACCAAACAAACACGAAGTAGAACAAGGCTTCTTTGTTAAACATGGTGATGGAGCTGCAGATGTAATGCCAATTGGTCATTTATACAAAACACAAGTTTATCAAATCGCAAAACATTTAGGAGTACCTCAAGAAATTATAGACAGAACACCTACCACAGATACCTATACCGCAGAACAAACCCAAGAAGATTTCTTTTATCAAATGCCATTTAAACAAATGGATCTCATGTGGTATGGTTGGGAGAACAACTATTCAGCTGAAGAAGTTAGTAAAGTGATGAATAAAACTAAAGAAGAGATTGAGAGCATCTATAAAAACTTTGAGCGCAAAAAAAAGACTACCGAATACTTAAGAATGCGACCAATATTTTAAAAACCTATTCTTATGAATGTTTTTGATTACCTGTTTAACACCTCTAAAAATCTTGATAAGGATTTCTTATTAGGCTCAAAAGAAACAGCCTCTTTTAAAAAATTATATAACGATAGTTTAAGTCTTGCATCGTACTTAAGAGATTCCGTAGGCGAAGGTCAAAACATCCTATTAATAAGTTCAAACTCTGCTTTTTTTATAACCGCCTATTTAGGAATTTTAAAATCTGGAAATACATGTGTTCCTATAGATTTTTCTATTGAACAAAGTAATTTAGATTACATAATTGACACTACAGAAAGTAAAACCATTTTTGTAGATAAATTAGCGCAACGAAAATTAGAATTCAATTCAGAAATCAATCTAATTGACGAAAACAAAAAACCACAACTAATTAAAAATAAAATAAATAAAACCATTACCTCAACTATTAGTTTAAATACTATTGCAGAGATAATTTTTACTTCTGGCTCTACAGGAAAACCCAAAGGCGTCATGATTAGCCATCATAATATCATATCAAACACTAATTCTATAATTGAATATCTTAAGCTGAGCTCCAAGGACATTATGGCAGTTGTATTGCCGTTCTATTACTGTTATGGCCTATCATTATTACATACACATTTAAAAGTTGGAGGTTCAATTGTTATAAACAATAATTTTATGTTTCTAGGAACAGTAATCAACGATTTAAAAAACTATAATTGCACTGGTTTTGCTGGAGTTCCTAGTCATTTTCAAATCCTATTAAAAAAATCGCAATCTTTTAAAACTGAAGCATTCCCAAGTTTAAGATATGCGACACAAGCTGGCGGAAAACTACATTCCGTTTTTATTGACGAATTCACAACAACACTCCCTACCAAAGAGCTCTTTATCATGTACGGACAAACTGAAGCCACAGCGCGCTTAACTTATTTACCTCCAGAATTCATAAAAACAAAAATAAGTTCTATAGGAAAAGCCATACCAAATGTTGAATTAAAAATTATTAATAAGAATGGGGAAATCACAAAAACCAACGAAGAAGGCGAATTATTAGCGCGTGGAGAAAACATTATGTTAGGTTATTACAAAGATGAAACAGCAACCAACCTAGCCATAAAAAATGGCTGGCTCCACACTGGTGATTTAGCGAGAATAGACGACGATGGTTTTATATACATTGTAGCACGTAAAAAAGAAATCATAAAAGCAGGTGGAAAAAGAATAAGTCCAAAAGAAATTGAAGAAGTAATTCTATCTATACCAGAAGTCATAGACTGTACAATCTCTGGTTACGAAGACGACCTTCTAGGAGAAGCCATACAAGCTATAATCACACTTAACACTTCAATTAACGAAAACGAAATAAAGGAAAGCATATTAAAAAAATGCGCCAAAAACTTAGCCTTTTACAAAATACCTCAAAGGATTATTTTTGAAAAAACGATACAAATGAGTGCTACCGGCAAGAAAAAGATTAATTAAATTCTACAATTAAGACTCCTACGTTTTCAGACACAACAAAATCAACTGGTTTGTAAACTTATTCGATAGGATATTATTTTATAATCAATTTCTTAGTTTTTACTTCATTTTTGTTAAATACTTTTACAATATATACACCTGAAGTTACAGTAGAAGCGTCCAAAGTATTAAACGCACTAGACTCATCTAAGGTCTTACTTATAATGAGTCGTCCTTGTATATCATATAAGTTAACACTAGTAGTACCACTTAAATTTCCGCTTATAATTACCTCTCTAGGGCTTGATGATGCATATATAACCAGATTATCCCAATTAATAGTTGCTACAGCTAATATAGAAGATGAAAACCTAAGAAAAAAACGACCTACACCACTTAAATCATCAATTGGAGTAAAAATATAATTCGAATCATTTAATAAAATTTGCGTATTAGTTGTGGTATCTTCTAAGTACACATTTATATTTCCTGGCAATGTTGATACGTCATCAATACCAATACTTAGTTGAACACCTCCTGCCGCATTTATTCCAAGCGGAATCACAACATCACTTAAATCTATAAAAGGTAAGGTTTGAATCGCCAAATCTAAGCCACTATTTTCTTCTACTAAATTTGAATAAATTGAAAATTCTGCCTCATTCCCATAATATAAACCTGCATCGTAGCCATTATCCAAACCTCGTGTAGTGCCTTCTATAAAAAAAACATCTGTTGAAGCCAACTTATCGTTTGTATTAGCAAGACTTAGCTTACACAGCACAGCGCTATTAGCTGATGATCTATTTAAAATAAAATCATCCGAAGATCCCGATACTCGCATTGCTGTAGTAAAATCAACCGATCCTCCTCCAGATTTTGCTTTCACAAAGAAACCTTGACCAGGAGCAATTAATTCAACTAAACTCCCTTCTTCAATCGTTGCTTGATTCCATACAGTCCAACCATCAGAAGCATCTCCATCATAACCATATATAGCCTGAAATGGACCTGAGGAATTAAACTCATCTTTATTAGCTTGAAAAAAAGTATCAAAATCAATATACGATGGATACGGATTCCCAATAAGATTCCAACCAAAACCAGCTGCGGTATCCAAAACAGAAACACCTAAAACATCAGCAGACCCTATACTTCCTGTGAAATTTAGATTACTACCAGTATCTGTTGCCGCTCTAAAACCTATACCACTAGCTATTAATGTCCCATTATTAACAGTTGTATCATAATTTTCATAATTACCTGTTGTAGTATTATATGGAGCAAAAGCACGTACAGTTCCTGATGCTGCTAAATCAGCATTCGCAGTATTAAAATCACCAAAATTTTGACCTATAAGTGGTGCCGAAATTAAATCATTAGAACCAGCCGGAAATACTTGAGCTGTATAC
This sequence comes from Winogradskyella eximia, assembly GCF_003386165.1. Classification (GTDB taxonomy): domain Bacteria; phylum Bacteroidota; class Bacteroidia; order Flavobacteriales; family Flavobacteriaceae; genus Winogradskyella; species Winogradskyella eximia. The sequence goes on from NZ_QRDV01000010.1 coordinate 146,236, forward strand.
CTACTATAACTCACCGTACCATATATTGTTCCATTAGAAATTATACTCGAAAAAGATTGTGATGTAGAGTTAAGAGCGACTGTATTTGTTGTTAAAACAACACCAGAATTTACAGTAATTGAAGCACCCGCGTTTACAATAAGATTATTGCAGTTTAAATCATTGTCCAAAACTAAATCTCCTGAATCTACGATAACATCATCTATCATTGTGGATACTCCCGTGGGATTACTAGGAGACCAGCTACCTGAATAAGTGTATACAACAGCCAATGGTGTTATTGTATGTATACCAAGATCTGAACATGAATCTTGAGAAGAATTAGACCATTGAGCTGAAATATAAGTTGTACTTGGCTCTAAAATATCTGGATCTCTTATTAATGTGGTATTCACAGCAAAATTGCCGCTTCCACCACCTAAAGTTCCAATAATATCAATTAAAACATCGTTATTAAATAATCCTACAGGATCGTTTCCATTAAATTGAAACACTGAAGAATTTGTTAAATCATCAACCGCACTAGTGACGCATGTACTTGTATTTATAGAATTGTTTGCAACCACATATACATCTCCATCAGTGATTTGCGCGCTACTAGGAAAAGAATACACCGTTGTATCCCAACTTGCATTTCCATTTACACTTTTTTTGATAGTATAAGTTGATAAATCTACTGTTGCTCCTGTAAAATTCGCAATCTCTAAGACCTTATTATTACTACTTCCTTCTACATATTCCGAAATAAACAATTCCGTTGCTCCACTTGATCCTTCAAGTGTTGCCGTACAATCTTGATTGCTCACTGCAGATATATTTCCGGATGCATCTTTAGCAAAGAGTGTAAAACAATAGCTAGTTTCACTATTGAGTCCTGTAACCGTATAGAAGGTTGCCGTTGAATTTGTATTCACATAAAAAGAACCATCTACAAAAATATCGTAAGAGGTTACAGCTATATTATCTGTAGATGCTGTCCAAGTTAGATCTACAGTACTTGATGTAGGGTTAGATGCCACTAAATTTGTTGGATCAGTTGGATCTTCAGTATCTGCGATTGGATTCCAAATTAAGTTAGCATATTCTGGGTGACTGATAAAAGGGTTTGCATTTCCTTGAAAATTATATGCTGCATTATTTCTATCAATATCTCTTTGATCTACTGGGTCAACATTATAATGCCAATCTAATAGCATATCAATTGCCCAATTTTCAAAAACATGATCTTCAGTGCCATCAAACATATCAAATGGATAGCCATCTACAGTGGTTTCATATCTGGTTGCAAAATATAATAATGCTCTAGCGACATCACCTTTAAATTCATCAATAGGCTCAAAAACAGTTCCCGAATACCCAGAAACGGAACTACTCCCTAGCTTAGAGCCATTTGAAGAGGTCGCTGAAACTGATGCCACGGTTCCAAAAGGATAATTACTTCTTAACCCATTCACTTTTCCATCAGTTGGGTAAACTTGATGAACATCATTTCTCATTGGTGACGCCTCGTTAAACACTGATTGCGGTACAATATGCTCTCTGTTATAACAATCACCTTCTATTGAATATGTTCCACATTGATCAGAGCCTTGAGTAAAATTATACACATCAGAACCAGTTGGGTTTTCAGAATAGATATCTAAAATAGTATTATCATTTTCATAATACAAATCTCTATCTGTGGTTTGGTAGGCCACCCAAAGACCACCATAACCTTGATCACTATGCCCAGTAGTAATAATATTATTAAGTTGCGTTTTTAATGTGTATCCACTTAAACCATTTGCAGAATCATAATAATCTGTAGGTACCTGTGAATATACATTTGTCGCTAATACTAAAATGAATAAAAAATAAAATTGTTTCATTAAATTTGAGGTAAAATAATTTTGACTAAACTATAATTTTAACAGACCAAATACAAAGCTTATCGACAACACACCAATATAATTAACTTTTGGAGGTTTTTTCTTTCTAAAATCATCAAATAAAATCTGTCAAAATAAATCTAATTATATGCAAACGAGATAGATTCAGATAATAATCTACTCATTTATGAGAATAAAATCAGCTAAAGAAAAAATTCACCTAACCGACAACAAATCAAATTCTAATTTAAAAAGGAATTTGGTAAATTCGCATTTATGAGTGTGAATCTACAAACTCCCATTGATTATCTCAAAGGCGTTGGCCCAAACCGAGCAGATTTATTGCGCTCAGAGTTAGGTATACAAACATATCAAGACCTCATAAATCTATTTCCTAATCGCTATATAGATCGCACTAGATATTACAAAATAAACGAATTGCAGCGCAACAACGCTGAAGTTCAGATCATTGGTGTTATTACCGGATTTAAAGAAGTCGCTCAAAAACGAGGCAAACGCTTAGTCGCTAGTTTCAAAGACGACAGTGGAATGATGGAACTCGTATGGTTTAGAGGACAGAAATGGATACGGGAAAATCTAAAAATAGGTCAACCTTATGTAATTTTCGGAAAAACCAATTGGTTTAGCGGTAAATACAGCATGCCACATCCCGAAATTGAATTGAAATCAGAACACGAAAGTAATTTGCGTTCTGCCATGCAAGCCATTTACCCTTCTACCGAAAAACTATCAAATAAAGGAGTTACCAATAAAGTTGTAACCAATATAATGCAGCAATTATTTTTAGAAACCAATGGTCGATTTATTGAGACCTTACCTGATTCAGTAATGACTGAATTAAAATTAATTTCGAAATCAGATGCCCTTTTTAATATTCATTTTCCGAAGACTCCAGAGCTATTAGCAAGAGCTCAATTTCGATTAAAATTTGAAGAATTATTTTACATTCAGCTGCAATTAATTATTAAAAATCTTATCCATAAATCAAAAATAAAAGGCTTCTCTTTTGATAAAGTTGGCAACTATTTTAACACCTTTTACAAAGACCATTTACCCTTTGAATTAACCAATGCACAGAAGCGTGTTTTAAAAAAAATTAGACTCGATTTAGGTAGTAATGCACAGATGAATCGACTTTTACAAGGAGATGTGGGCTCAGGTAAAACCATTGTTGCCTTTATGTCAATGCTTATGGGACTTGACAATGATTTTCAATGTTGCCTAATGGCTCCGACTGCTATTTTGTCAGCTCAGCACCACCAAGGAATAAGTGAATTATGCAAACCATTAAACATCAGTGTTTCACTACTAACTGGTTCAACTAAAACTTCAGATAGAAAAATAATTCATGAAAATCTAGAAAATGGCAATTTACAGATCTTAATTGGCACACATGCACTACTTGAAGATAAGGTAAAATTCAAAAATCTAGGCCTCGCCATTATAGATGAACAGCACCGTTTTGGAGTCGCACAACGAAGTAAATTATGGCATAAAAATGAATTGCCTCCAAACGTTTTGGTTATGACTGCTACTCCAATTCCGAGAACCTTAGCCATGTCCGTTTACGGAGACTTAGACATCTCAGTAATTGACGAATTACCTGCAGGTAGAAAACCGATAAAAACAGTGCATCGTTATGATAATAATCGACTGAAAGTTTTCAAATTTATGAAAGATGAAATCGCTTTAGGAAGACAAATTTATATCGTCTACCCCTTAATTCAAGAAAGCGAAAAAATGGATTATAAGGATTTAATGGATGGCTACGAAAGTGTCTCTAGAGAATTCCCTATGCCAGATTATCAAATTTCGATTGTACATGGTAAAATGAAACCAGCCGACAAAGATTACGAAATGCAACGTTTTGTAAAAGGCGAAACTCAAATTATGGTAGCCACTACAGTAATTGAAGTTGGAGTTAACGTGCCCAATGCTTCGGTAATGATTATTGAAAGTGCAGAACGCTTTGGTTTATCGCAATTACACCAATTACGTGGACGTGTTGGTCGTGGTGCAGAACAGAGTTATTGTATTTTAATGACGAGCCACAAATTGAGTCAGGATAGTAAAACCAGACTGGAAACCATGGTACGTAGCAGTGATGGCTTTGAAATTGCTGAAGTGGATTTAAAACTGCGTGGACCTGGTGATATTATGGGCACACAACAAAGTGGTATTTTAAATTTACGTATTGCAGACATTGTTAAAGACAAAGACATCTTAGAACAATCGCGCTATTACGCTAAAAGTATTCTAAAACAAGACCCTAGTTTAGCCGCGCCAGAACACAAAGTTATTTTACACACTTACAGACAGATGAGCAAATACCGCAATATTTGGAATTATATTTCTTAATCGCATCTCACCGATAGTGCAAACCAACCTAGTCCGCAATAAAAAAAAGAGACGCATAATGCGCCTCTTTCCCCTACTTAACTTAACCTAACTAACCTAATATTACGCTGTTTGCGCTTCGTGCTTACCTTCATAAACTTCTTCTACTAATTTCGCATTAAATGCTGGTAAATCCTCTGGAGATCTACTAGTAACTAATCCAGAATCTACTACTACTTCTTCATCTACCCAATTAGCTCCTGCATTAATCATATCTGTTTTTATTGAACTGTAAGATGTAATTTTTCTACCTTCTAAAACTCCAGCTTCTGCCAATAACCATGGTGCATGGCAAATCGCTGCAACTGGCTTATGATTTTCGAAAAATGACTTTACAAAATCGACAGCTTTTTTATCTTTTCTTAACAAATCTGGATTGATTTGGCCACCTGGAAGCATTAAAGCGTTATAATCGTTTTGACTCACCTCACTTAACGTTTTATCAACTTTATAAGATGTACTCCAATTTCCATCAGACCACCCTTTTATTTCGCCAGACTCTAAAGACACAATATGCACTTCTGCTCCTGCTTCTTCTAAAGCCTTTTTTGGTTCTCTTAATTCACTTTCTTCAAATCCGTTTGTTGCTAATATTGCTACTATTTTTTTATTTAAATTTTCCATTTTCTTTTAATTTTAGAATTATTGTACTTTAATTTAATTGTGAAATTTGTGTTACTGTATATAGGCAAAACCTAACTAACACTCATAGTCATTTCATTCATCGCCTCACCTATTAAAGTATCACCTTCAAGTATTTCAAAAGTTATATTACAAGGTGCATCATCATGCAAAGCTCTAACTAATGTTTGTGCCACATCTGCTCTACTAATTTCACCATGCTTATTCAATTTTTCCTTTAATTCAATTTTTCCTTTTCCTTCTGAATTATTCAAGGTACCAGGTCTTACGATAGTGTAATTTAATTTACTAGCCTTTAAATGCTGGTCTGCATTCTGCTTTGCTTTCATATAGTCTTCCATACCTTCTACTTCCTCAGGAGTATCAGCGCCCATTGAACTTAACATTACAAACTTTTTAACATTTGCCATTTTAGAGACTGCCATTAAACGTTTTGCACCTTCTTGATCTACTTCTACTACGTTTTTTCCGCCTGATCCTGCAGCGAAAACAACTTTATCAACTCCTTCTATTGCATGTGTTAAATCCTCGGTTAAATCAGCTAAAACAGTATCCACACCTTGAGACTTAAACTGCTCTATTTGCTCTTGCTTTCTTACCATTGCAATAGGATTAAAATATTGTGATGATTTTAGAAGGTTAACTATTTTTTTTCCAGTGGTACCGTTAGCACCAGCTAATAATATATTTTCCATAAATCTTTTTATTTATTGTTAATATAAAATGTACGTATGCCCTATTTTATATCTGTTTATATGATTCCATACAAAATTAAAGACTATAACTCCTACCTATTAACTTGTATGCAATTAATCTTAGCGCATATTAAAAACGCGATAATTTATAAAGCAGTCTTAGACAAATAAAAAAACATTAAGAGATGCTCGCCAAGAATAATACCATGGCATTAAAAAACAGATATGGTATAATTTAGAATTTAAATAAGCCTATTAAAAACAATTTGAAATTTAAAAATCATTATTTTTAGCATTACACAAAATGAAATTATAAATATTAAAATGAGTGCATTAAACAAGTTTGAACTCAAAGGAAAAATTGCTTTAGTAACAGGATGCAAAAGAGGAATAGGTAAAGCGATGGCAATTGCCTTAGCAGAGGCAGGCGCTGATATTATTGGTGTTAGTACATCACTAGAAAAACAAGATAGTGATGTAGAAAAGGAAATACTTGAGTTAGGAAGAAAATTTTCAGCATACCAATGTGATTTTAGTAACCGAGAGGCACTGCATAGCTTTATTAAAAAGGTAAAAACTGATTTCCCAATTATTGACATTCTCGTTAATAATGCTGGTACTATAAAGCGAGCTCCTGCCGCAGATCACGAAGACGACCTTTGGGATCATGTGATTGAAGTTAACCAAACAGCTCCGTTTATATTGACTAGAGAATTAGGCAAAGAGATGCTAAAACTAGGAAGTGGAAAAATAGTATTTATCGCATCCTTATTAACTTTTCAAGGAGGCATAAATGTACCTAGTTATGCTGCTAGCAAAGGAGCTATTGGACAATTAACCATGGCGTTTTCTAATGAATGGGCATCAAAAGGCATCAATGTAAATGCTATTGCTCCTGGCTACATTAACACAGACAATACCACTGATTTAAGAAAAGACACTAAACGATCTGAAGCTATTCTTTCTAGAATTCCCGCTGGACACTGGGGAGAACCAGAAGATTTATCAGGTCCAATTGTTTTTCTTTGCTCAGACGCCTCAAATTACATACATGGCAGCACGATACTTGTTGATGGAGGTTGGATGGGCAGATAATTTAAGGCTATAAAATGTTATTTTGAGTCATTTAATTATCTAAAAATAATATCTATAAAATCAATTCTAAATTTTATCCTTTCACATTTCATTACAAATCAACTATTACTATCTTTGTGGCTTGACTAAATTTACAAAATGAAGATTTCATACAACTGGCTAAAACAGTTTATAAAAACAGATTGGGACGCAGAAAAAACTGGCGAATTACTTACCGATCTTGGTTTAGAAATAGAAGGTATTGATATTTACGAATCTATAAAAGGCGGATTAAAAGGCATCGTAATTGGTGAGGTTTTAACTTGTGAGAAACACCCAAACGCAGACCGACTAAAAGTAACTACTGTAAATATTGGAGCAGATACGCCTATACAAATTGTTTGTGGCGCACCAAATGTTGCTGCCGGACAAAAAGTTCCTGTTGCAACTATTGGTACAACCTTATACACAGAAGAAGGTGAAGCTTGGACCATAAAAAAAGGAAAAATTAGAGGCGAAGAAAGCCACGGAATGATTTGTGCAGAAGACGAATTAGGTCTTGGTAAATCGCACGATGGTATTATGGTTTTAGATACCGAAATAAAAGTAGGTACTCCTGCTGCAGAATTATTTGAAGTAGAAAATGATCAAGTTTTCGAAATTGGATTAACACCAAATAGAGCTGATGCCATGAGCCATTATGGTGTAGCACGCGATTTAAAAGCGGGTTTACTGCAAAAAGAAGTATCATTAGAGCTCATTACACCATCCGTAAGTTCTTACCATGTAGATGCGAGAGCACTTAAAATTGATGTCGATGTAAAAGACAAAGATAAAGCACCTCGTTATTGTGGTGTAACAATCTCTGGACTTAAGGTTGAAGCATCACCTGCTTGGTTACAAAACCGACTAAAATCTATTGGCTTGTCACCTATTAACAATCTTGTTGATATTACCAATTACGTATTGCACGAGCTTGGTCAACCTCTACATGCATTTGATGCTGATAAAATAGCTAATCATAAAATTGAAGTTAAAACCTGTGAAGCGGGTACAAAGTTTACAACTTTAGACGGTGTTGAGCGCGAATTACATGAAGACGATTTAATGATTTGTGATTCTGAAAAACCAATGTGTATTGCTGGTGTTTTTGGAGGTATTGATTCTGGAGTCTCAGAATCAACCACCCGTATTTTCTTAGAAAGTGCATACTTTAATCCTGTTAGTGTTCGTAAAACAGCAAAACGACACGGATTAAATACCGATTCTTCTTTTAGATTTGAAAGAGGAATTGATCCTAACCTTACTGAATATGCATTAAAACGTGCAGCTTTATTAATTTTAGATATTGCAGGTGGTGAAATTACAAGCGACATTGTTGATGCTTATCCTAAAAAAATAAAAGATTTCGAAGTAAGGTTAAGCTTCGATAATGCTAAAAAATTAATTGGAGAAGAAATCCCAAAGGAAACCATTAAAAGTATTTTAGCATCTTTAGAAATAAAGGTAAATAACGTAACTGAAACTGGTTTGGGATTAACAGTGCCTGCCTACAGAAATGATGTGCAACGCGAAGCTGACATTATTGAAGAAATCTTAAGAGTATACGGTTACAACAATATAGCAACAACAACAAAGTTGAATGCTTCTATATCAAATTCTTCTAAATTTGAAGATTATAAACTTCAAAATATCATTGGTAATCAATTGGTTTCTCAAGGATTTTTTGAAATTATGGCAAATTCGTTAACCTCACCAAAATATGTGGCTTTAAGTGAAGATCTTAGTGAAGAGCATAATGTAAAAATGCTAAATCCGTTGAGTAACGATTTGGAAGTAATGCGACAGTCGTTATTGTTTTCTGGATTAGAAGCCGTAGCGCATAACATCAATAGAAAACGTGACGATTTAAAGTTATTTGAATTCGGAAAAACATATCACCAATACACAGAAGCGCGAGAAGAACATAAACACTTATCCCTTTTTGTAACAGGAAACAAAACTGAAGAACGATGGAATGCTGTAGCTAGTCCAGGTGATTTCTTCTACTTAAAAGGTACGATTGAAGTTGTTTTAGAACGTTTAGGACTGAGAAAATTAAAATCAGCACCAATTAAATCTGATGTTTTCAGCGAAGGCATGAGCTTTTCTATTGGTAAGAAAAAAATGGTTGATTTTGGTTTGGTAAAAAAATCAGTATTAAAACATTTTGGAATATCTCAAAATGTATTATTTGCAGATTTTAATTGGGATAATGTGTTAGATATGGCACAACATAATAAAATTAAATTTAATGCTATCTCTAAATATCCAGAAGTAAAACGTGATTTCGCTTTACTATTAGATAACAAAGTGACTTTTGAAGAAATTGACACTATAGCCAAACAAACAGAAAAGCAATTGCTTAAAAGCGTGAATTTATTTGATGTTTACGAAGGTAAAAAACTACCAGCTGGTAAAAAGAGTTATGCTGTTAGCTTTATTTTACAAGACGAACATAAAACGCTAAATGATAAGCAAATTGACAAAATTATGTCTAAATTACAAGCTAATTTCGAAAGTAAATTAGGTGCTGAACTACGTTAACCGACAACAAGTAGAAACAAATAAAAAGCCCTTAAAATTAAATTTTAAGGGCTTTTTTATATTCAAAAACAATTGAACTCAAGGCTTTCTTTTTATACCTAATGGTTTAGGCTTCGTTTGTACCAAAAGTAAAAGTTGCAGTTTTAAACTTCAACTCAATATATGATATTAAAGCGTAAAAGAAAATTGCAGCTCCAGACATTTCTAAAAATTCCTCAAAATTATACATTAAGGCATAAGTTAATGTCTCTTCGCCATGTATTTCCGCATGCATACCTCCTATCATCTCCATACCAACAGCACCAGAAACAAAAACAACACCTGCTAAAATAAAGAGCTTTAATATGTTTTTTGGTAAACGCATCATAAATTTAAAATAAGCAATACCGATAATTGCAACCATACCTATATAAGGAATAAACCATGCAAAATAAAGCAACCCAGAAGCACTAAAAAGTGCTTCCATTGGTGCTCTCAGCTGCTCATGGATTTGTATCATCTCATCTAAAGAGATAAAAACAAAAATACCCGATAAGCCTATCCAATGCCAAAATTTTTCACCTAGTGCTTTACTTCCATAAGCAATAAAAGCTAACAAAATAGCATCACCTAACAATACCAGTGCAGAAAAATAAGTTGGTAAATTAGCTTCCAAATTCACATTTAAAAGTTTAACCAAAAGTCTAGTCACCTTATCTTCCATACCAGCCGTACTAAATAATAAATAAACAGAAAACAAACTCCCTATAATTAATAGTGCTATTGCAATAAATAGATTGCGAAGAATCCTAGATTTTCTTACTTTAAATTTCATAAAAAAAAGTGTTTAAATGTAGACAAACAAAGAGATTGTCCTAATAAATAATTTGGTTGAGATAAAAAATTTCAAGGCTCGAAGGTAAAACTTTGTAATCAATTGCAGACAATATATTATTCAAACAACCTATAACTTCGTTTAAATGTTATTAAACACCATAAAAATATAAACTTATAATACTGACTACTAACAACTTATTAAAAACAAAACCAAAAAAAGAACTTTAAATATTCTTTTTCAAAAATTATACTTTATTTAATATTATTACGCTTAAAAGTCATTATTTTTAACACACAAAATTTATAAAAAATGGCAAATATTACATTAGGAGGAAATCCTATAGAAACTACAGGAAACTTACCAGCAATTGGAAGTACAGCTCCAGACTTTAAACTTACAGCAACCGATTTATCAGATAAATCATTATCAGATTATAATGGTATTCGCTTAATTTTAAATATATTCCCAAGTGTTGACACAGGTACATGTGCACAATCTGTAAGAACTTTTAACGAAAAAGCGAGTAAATTAAACAACACTAAAGTCTTATGTATCTCTAAAGATTTACCATTTGCATTAGCACGTTTTTGTGGTGCAGAAGGTTTAGATAATGTTGAAAGTCTTTCGGATTTTAAAACAGGAAACTTCGGTAAAGATTACGGTTTAACATTTAAAACTGGGCCTTTAGAAACATTACTATCTAGATGCATTGTTGTAATTGATACAGACGGTAAAATTATCCACACAGAACAAGTTGCAGAAATTAAAGACGAACCAAATTACGAAGCTGCATTAAAGGCTTTAAAATAAACATTTAATTAATTCTGAATTTACTTTAACGGATTTAGAATAGCGTCTTTACATGCAAAAAAAAGAATCCTTTATAGTAAATAGGCTAAAAAGTATAGGTTTTGCTTTTAAAGGCATGCTAATACTTATAAAAACAGAAGCTAGCATAAAAGTGCAACTATGTATTACAATAGTTATCACTTTTGCTGGCTTCTATTTTGAAATTTCAAAAACCGAATGGATGGTTCAATTAGCAATGATAGGATTAGTAATGAGCCTAGAAGGGATGAATACAGCTATAGAACATATCGCAGATTTCATTCACCCGGAATACCACAAAAAAATAGGACTAATAAAAGATGTTGCTGCTGGTGCAGTTTTCATAGCAGCTATTATTGCGACTATTATTGCTGGTATTATTTACGTTCCCAAAATATTTTAAACCAACAAAGCTTTCAATTTTATTTTTTAAACACCAATACAAATTTAATCTACCTTTACATACCAAACGCTTAACTATAACGTTTCATATTTGTATTTTTGTGCCTTTCAAATTCAACAAAACTTTTAGTAATTATAATGAAATCATTTTTTGCTGCATTTTCAATGGTATTCATTGTGTTGAGTTGCAACATGAAGGAGAAAAAAACAAGTACTGCTGAGGTTATTAGGATTAAAAAAGATACTACCATTACTATTGAAAAACCTAAACTGCATATTACAAAAACGCTAGTTTTAGGTAAGTTTGATTATAAAATAGATAGTACCTTTATTAAAGTTAATGCAGCACATTCTACCAAAACCTTATACCTTAACACAGAAGTTTATGATGCGTTTTTAAAAATGCATAAAGCGGCTAAAATAGATGGTATAGATTTAATTATATTATCTGGCACACGAAATTTTAATGAACAAAAAGCGATTTGGGAACGCAAATGGAGCAAGTATAATAGCCTTAACCCATTGGATCGCGCTTACAAAATTTTAGAATACAGTTCAATGCCTTCAACATCTAGACATCATTGGGGAACAGATTTAGACCTAAATAGTTTAAGTAATTCGTATTTTAGCAGCAGAAAAGGAAAAGCTATATATGATTGGCTGAATGCAAATGCTAACAATTTTGGATTTTATCAAGTTTACACCAATAAAGACAATGGGAGAACTGGATACAATCTTGAGAAGTGGCATTGGTCGTATTTACCATTAGCAAGTCCATATTTAGAATTTTATAACCATAATATCACCGATAAAGATATAGACGGTTTTGAAGGTTCTAATTTGGCAAAAGACCTAGATATAATTGAAAGCTATGTAAATGGTATATCTAGAAAAGCAAAAGATTACAAATAAATAATATATTTTTCCTTAAAATGGAATTAGATACCGAAATGAATTCGGCTTAAAATGGCAAAAAAAACAACAAAAAAGAAAACAACCACTAAAGCAAAGCCAAAAGAAAAAGCTAAGGCAAAGTTTAAAAAACCTTCTTTTAAACTATCTAGCCAACAAAAACTAATATTTGGTAGTTTCCTTATTATATTAGGGTTACTGCTGTTTATTTCTTTTTTATCTTTTGTCTTTACCGGAAAAGAAGACCAAAGTGTGCTGAATGGTTTCCCTGAGCGCTCTACAGAATACAAAAATTGGGCTAGCCAACTTGGAGCTTGGGTTAGCGAATTTTTTATCACTAAAGGTTTTGGTTTGCCATCCTTTATTTTTGCAGGTCTATTGTTTCTTTCTGGTGTTTATGTCACCTTAAATTTAAATAAAGTAAAACTTAGAAAACATTGGATTTGGGGCACACTAATCGTAATATGGTTATCAATTCTATTTGGCTTTTTTACTCATAAATACGATTTACTTGGAGGAACTATTGGTTTTGAAATGAATCAATTTTTTCAAGATTATATTGGCAAAATAGGAACAATACTATTATTAGCATTTGGACTTATAGCTTATTTAGCCATTAGATTTAAAGTGACAGGAGAAGGTATAGCTGCAAGTTTTAATCGTGCTAAAAGTTCGATTAAAGAAGACTTAAAATCTGAAGAAAACAAAAAAGAACCAACTGTAATCTTTGATAATAACTTAACAGAGGAAGCTGAAGCCATAAAATCTGCTTTTGAAATCCCACTAGAAAACAACGAACCAACCATTAGTAAGCATTCTAAACCTGAGGTAAAAACTGAAGTTAAAGTTGAGAAGCTAAAAATGGAAGTCATTGAGGAACCCAAAGAAGAAACAATTGATTCCCCAGAAATAACAATGGAAGTAGAAACGGTTGAAGAGGAAAAATCTGAAACCGATAATTTAGCTGATAAATTGGTGGAAGACTTCGGACAATTTGATCCTACTCTCGAATTAGGAAAATTTCAGTTTCCTCAATTAGATTTATTGAAAAAATATGATAACGAAGGCATATCAATAGATCAAGATGAACTTGAAGAAAATAAAAACAAAATTGTAGAAACTTTAAATAACTACAAAATAGGTATCTCTAGTATTAAAGCTACAATAGGACCAACAGTAACGCTTTATGAGATTGTACCAGATGCTGGAATTAGGATTTCAAAAATTAAAAACTTAGAAGATGATATTGCCTTATCGCTTGCTGCATTAGGAATTAGAATCATTGCACCAATACCAGGAAAAGGAACTATTGGTATTGAGGTGCCAAATAAAAACTCAACCATTGTATCAATGCGTTCGGTTATTGCATCTCAGAAATTCCAGAAATCAGAAATGCATTTACCTATTGCTTTTGGAAAAACCATTAGCAACGAAACCTTTGTTGTAGATTTAGCAAAAATGCCACACTTATTAATGGCTGGTGCTACAGGACAAGGTAAATCGGTAGGTTTAAATGCTGTACTGACCTCCTTATTATATAAAAAACATCCTGCAGAAGTAAAATTTGTTCTTGTAGATCCTAAAAAAGTAGAATTAACACTTTTCAATAAAATTGAGCGTCATTATTTAGCAAAACTTCCTGATAGTGAAGAAGCTATTATTACAGATAATACTAAGGTGATAAACACACTAAATTCACTTTGTATTGAAATGGATAACCGTTATGAGATGCTAAAGAATGCATTTTGTAGAAATATAGCAGAATACAATACTAAGTTTAAAGCTAGAAAGCTAAACCCTAACGATGGTCATGCATTTCTGCCTTATATCGTTTTAGTTGTAGATGAGTTTGCTGATTTAATAATGACAGCAGGTAAAGAAGTAGAAACACCAATTGCCAGACTCGCACAATTAGCACGTGCCATTGGTATACATTTAATTGTGGCAACACAGCGACCTTCTGTAAACGTTATTACAGGTATTATAAAAGCCAATTTCCCAGCACGTATAGCTTTTAGAGTAACTAGTAAAATAGATTCGCGTACTATTTTAGATGGTTCTGGTGCAGATCAATTAATTGGTCGTGGAGATATGTTATATACCCAAGGCAACGAACTTATTAGAATTCAATGTGCCTTTGTAGATACTCCAGAAGTTGAAAAAATCACAGAATTTATTGGTTCGCAAAAAGCATATCCAGATGCACACTTACTACCAGAATATGTTGGTGAAGAAGGTGGCACAAATCTTGATATAGATATTTCAGATAGAGATAAATTGTTTAGAGAAGCCGCAGAACTTATTGTTACAGCACAGCAAGGCTCAGCATCTTTATTACAACGAAAACTAAAATTAGGCTACAATAGAGCTGGTAGAATCATAGATCAACTAGAAGCTGCTGGTATTGTTGGTAATTTTGAAGGAAGTAAAGCACGTCAAGTATTAGTACCAGATTTAACATCTCTAGATCAGTTATTAGATAACGAACAATAGATTAAACGATAATAAAAGAATAAACTAAATAAGATTCAAAATAAATTAATAGATGAAAAATTTAATTATAATAGCGTTTATCACCTTAGGATTTACATCATTTGCACAAAATGATGCCAAAGCAGAAACTTTATTAAAAGAAGTAAGTACTAAAATAAAAAGTTATAAAAATATTAGTCTAGACTTTAAATACGAATTAAATAATTTAAGCGAAAATATTAAGCAAGAAACACGTGGAGATGTGGTTATTGAAAGCGAAAAATATAAACTTAATATTTTAGGTGTCACTCGTATATTCGACGGAAAAACATTATACACTATTAGTCCAGAAGATGAAGAAGTTACTATTTCTTCAGACAACACAGAAGACGAAAGTACTATTACTCCTAGTAAAATGCTATCATTCTATGAAGATGGGTATGCTTATAAGATGGATATAGTTCAAACTATAAAAGGGAGAAAAATTCAGTACGTAAAACTAAACCCTATAGATACCAATGCTGAAATAAAACACATTTTATTAGGTATTGATGCCACTACAAAACACATTTACAATTTAATTGAAGTTGGTAAAAACGGAACAAAAACAACATTAACTGTTAATTCTTTTAAAACCGACCAGCCTATTTCAAAAACCTTATTTACATTTGACAAAAGTAAATACAGTGACTATTTTATTAATAGAATAGATTAATACTGACTAAAATTATAATGTTGCATATAAATCGTTTCATTATATCGCATTATATATTCAAATTTGATTAAGGCTAAAACATAATTGTGTGAAAATATTAGATAGGTACATACTTATCACATTTTTAAGGACGTTCTTTAGCGTCTTTATTATATTCATGTTCATCTTTATTTTACAAGGGGTTTGGCTTTACATTGCTGAACTTGCTGGTAAAGATTTAGATGTCGCAGTGACCGCAAAATTCATTTTGTATTATATGCCAAGGTTAATACCATTGGTTGTGCCGCTTACCATATTATTATCTTCAATTATGGTTTTTGGTAATTTTGCAGAAAATTACGAGTTTGCAGCCATGAAATCTACAGGTATATCTCTTCAACGGGCTATGCGTAGTTTAAGTGTATTTATAGTTGCACTTGGTATTGCCTCTTTCTTTTTTGCTAATAACGTTATTCCTTGGGGCGAATATAATTTCCATAATTTACGTAGAAATATAGCAAAAGTAAAACCTGCTTTAGCCATTGCCGAAGGTCAGTTTAATGAAATAGGAAACATTAATATTAAAGTTGAAGAAAAAACAGGAGACAGAGGTCAGTATCTTAGAGGTGTTGTTATTCATAAAAAAAGCGACATACGTATAGGAAATTACACTGTTATTATTGCAGAAAAAGGAGAACTAAAAAGCAGTGAAGATTCTAATATTTTACAACTAGAATTGTTAAATGGAAATTATTATGAAGAAATAATTAATAGGGACTCCAGAAAAAACATTAATAAACCTCACGTAAGAAGTTATTTTGAAAACTACACATTTAATGTAGATTTAGAATTATTAAACTCTGAAGATTTAGACGAAAAACAGCTCGACGATAAATATACCATGCTTAATGTTAGTCAGCTACAAAGAAGAATTGACACTCTTGAAATACAAAAGAAAGCAGACTATTTAGCACTTTCAAACACCTTATACAATAGAAGTACTTACGAGGCATTAGGTACAAATATTGACACTTCAAAAATCAAAACAACCTATTCAGCTAAAAGCATACTAGATCTTTACCCTACCAAACAAAAGATTCAGATTATAAACTTAGCATTAAACTCATCCAATAGTACCAGACAGATTATAGAATCTAATGAAAAATCGTTTGAAAAGGATTCTTTTTTATTGAATGATCACATTATAGCTTTACACGAAAAATTTGTTTTAGCATTTGCATGTATCATACTATTCTTTGTTGGTGCACCACTTGGAGCTTTAATTCGCAAAGGTGGACTTGGTTTACCTATGGTTATTGCCATAGTCCTATTTTTAACATATCATTTCTTTAATATTTTCGCAAAAAACAGTGCCGAAAAAGGAAGTTTTGATCCTATAATTGGTGCCTGGTTATCTACGGCTGTTATGCTACCTTTAAGTGTTTATTTAACAACTAGAGCAACAAATGACAAAGGTGTGTTTCAATTTGATGCTATTACTGTGCCTTTAAAGCGCTTATTTACATCAAAAAACAAGCTTCAACTTTCAGAAAGTGATACAAAGACTTATAATTATTACAAAAAATACTCAATCGAAGAACTTGTTAGTATTATCAAAAATCAAGGTGAATTCGATTTAGATAAAAAACCTAAGGAAATTGCTCTACATAGTTTATTAGAGCGAAAAATTCCTCTAGAAGGTTTAAAATCTGAAGGTTTAGAAATTTCAGATAATCTAATTAAAGCCAGAGTTTTACTAAAGGACTATAAAGACTATTCCAAAACAAGCATGATTAGTTATACTGTTGGTGTCTCTTTATTATTGCTTCACTTAGTGTTTAAAAATAATAAATTACCAGAAATTGCAGAAGCGTCTTTAAGCTTATGTATTATTGCTTTTATCTTTTTTGCTATATATGTGGTAGTCGATGCTTTTATATATTCAAAATTCTACAAGACCATCAACCAAGAAGGTAAGCGAATTAATCCCTTAATTTTAATTTTATCGCTTCCACTCTATCCATTAAAATACATCATTTTAAGAAATAAGATTACGCAAGACTTCTATTTGAGCTGTCTTCAAAATATAAAATAAATGTATCTTTGTATCCTATAAAAAATGTATTATGATAACTAAAACCACAGATAAAAAAATGAGTCTAAATACCATTGAAGAAGCCATTGAAGACATTAGACAAGGTAAAGTTATTATTGTTGTAGATGACGAGAACAGAGAAAATGAAGGAGACTTTTTAGCTGCTGCAGAAAAGGTAACTCCAGAGATGATAAATTTTATGGCTACGCATGGTCGTGGTTTAATTTGTGCTCCTCTTACAGAACACCGTTGTGAAGATTTAGAACTGAACATGATGGTAAGAAACAACACAGATCCTATGGAAACGGCTTTTACAATTTCTGTAGATTTAAGAGGAAATGGAGTTAGTACTGGGATTTCTGCTGGTGATAGAGCGAAAACAGTAGAAGCTTTAGTAAAACCAGATACGAAGCCTTTTGAATTAGCGCGTCCTGGACATATTTTTCCGTTAGTTGCCAAAGAAGGCGGAGTTTTAAGACGAACCGGTCATACAGAAGCTGCAATAGACTTTGCACGTTTAGCTGGTTTTGAACCTGCCGGAGTTATAGTAGAGATAATGAACGAAGATGGCACCATGGCACGTTTACCACAACTCATGAAAGTGGCGAAAAAATTTGATTTAAAAATTGTGTCAATCGAAGATCTCGTGGCTTACCGCATGGAATATGATTCTTTAATTGACAAAAAAGAAGACTTCGATATTGAAACGCGTTTTGGTAAATTTAGGTTGCGTGCCTACCAACAAACTACAAATAATCAAATTCATATTGCTTTAACCAAAGGCACTTGGAAATCTGATGAGCCTATTTTAACGCGTGTAAATAATACGTTAGTCAATAGTGATATTTTAGGAACATTGACCAATAATACAGACCAGAAGTTAGATGACATGTTTAACGTCATTAATAAGAATGGAAAAGGAGCTATTATTTTTATTAATCAACAGCCCGAATCTATGAACTTATTAACACGTCTTTCTATTCTTAAAGAAGATCAAGTAGAAGGTAAATTGATTAAAGCTCCAAGCTTAGGTATGGATAACAAAGATTTTGGTATTGGCGCACAAATACTTCATGATTTAAAAATTAGTAAACTCAAATTAATCTCTAACAGTTTACAAGCCAAACGCGTTGGAATGATAGGTTACGGTTTAGAGATTGTTGAGTATGTAGGATATTAAATAAGAAAGCCGCTCCCTACAGCGACTTTCTATACGTTCTCACAAATATGAGAACTTCTCAAATATTGAGTTATTTTATTAACTTTTTCAGTTATTCTTTAATTCTTTTCAGATTTAATCTCTTCTTGTTGGTTTAAACTATGGTCTTCTTTTATTTCAGAACTACTATTTTGTGAGGTCACAGCACTAGGGTTTCCTTCTTTGTTTTTTTCTTTTGGACCATGAATAGCTTCTTGATCTACAACAAATTTTCGCCCAAAAGGCTTAAAGCGCATATCTGAATATTTTGACACTCTTCCACCTTGCTCTTCATCAGCTCTGTTTGCGATAATTTGATAACTAAACTTAGTATTAGAAACACCATGATTTAGCTCCACAACCTCAAACCCATTTGCTGTCTTGTTGGTAACATAGACACCATTACAATCCCCTTCTAACTGAACAAACACTTTCATTGGGTGATTTTCATCTACTGCTATATTTTTTGATAGAATTGGGTCTAATAAAATAGTTGCTTTACCATTTATTAACTGACCCATGCCATAATCTTGAAACAACGCTTCTGGAGCCTCTGGCGCTACCATGATGCGCTCTTCTCCAGCTGTGTCTCTTACCAAAGTTGAAACAATACCACGTCCAACAATTTTATAAACAGTGTTATCTATAACGGCACCTACTGCAGCAGCAGCTGGAACAACACTTCCAGTGCTTGATGAAACATTAAAGAACCCACCCATTTTATCTGTGGTAGTTACATTAGTATTGTTAGCTCTACCGTGTACTCCTACAACTTCAGCACCAGCATTTATTCCTGTAACACCAGTATCAATTGTTTCACCTCCTCCTGTCACCATACCTACATTGGCATAATAGCCACCAGAAACTGCTGTGATACCATGAGCATACTGGTTATTAGATCTACCTATAACAGCTAAGCCAGCAGCATTAGCCAATGAATTATTATTATTTATATATAATCCATATCTAGATCCATTATTATATATATAAGCAGCATCAGTAGCTCCTGTTGATTTTGTTACTCTTAATGCTGTTTCATTAACTGCAGTATTAATTTCTAGTTTTGCAACAGGAGCATTGTCTCCAATACCAATTCTATTAGTACCTCCATTTACAAATAGCATATTTACGTCACCATTAGACTCTACTCTAAAATCAAAATCACCACTATTTTCATTAAAAATAGCAGAGCCTCTAACGTCTAAAGTTGCACTAGGTATTGTTGTGTTAACCCCTATTCTATTTGTACTAGCATCTACATAAAGTGTATTTGTATCTACACTTAAATCTCCATTATTACCATTCTGCAAATACATTAATGTATCATCATTTGTAATAACTTCATTGCCATCTAATCGTAATGAATTTCCTATTTCTAAAACACCAGAGCCTGGAGTTCCATTAGCATCCGCAGTATTTGTAAACTCAACTCTGCCTGAGTTAACTTGAAAATCACCAGCATTTGCATTTATTGTTCTACCTGCACCTAGTCCACCTTGGTTATATGCTTGGTTTAATGTATTTCCTGCACGTGAAATTGGAATCCAATTTGATCCATTCCAAAAATAATAGCCTTCTCCATTTCCTCCAAGAACAGTAGCATTGGTATTCCAAACTAATAAACTGGTTGCAGGTGTTCCTATTGGTGAAGTTCCATTTGTAACATTTACTAAACTCACACGCGGAATTAACAATCCACTATCTGAAGATGTAATATCTAATGCAGACGAGGCATCTGGAGTGGTTGTACCTATACCAACTTGAGCATAAGTTATGAGTGTAAATAAGGATAAACTGAAAATAATTAATAGCTTTTTCATAATTGGTGGATTTTTTGAGTTTCTATTATTTACTAAAATGGGTAGTTTTAATAATTCTATTTTTATATACAATCTTTAAATTATATATGCCTTTTTCTAAATGATTGATATTTAAGTATATATTGGTAGAGGGCAACTCTTCAATATTACCTATGAGCTTTTCATTCTTCATAAAGCTGGGTTAAAAATGTTAGTTAGTAAAAAGTGGGATTCTTACAATTGTAAAATTAATTGAGATATAAGTATTCAATTATAATAGATGTAACAAATACTATAATTATTGTAACATCTTAGTAATAACCAGTGTTACAAGCTATTAATTAGGAAGGTAAATAATAAAAATAATTTTAGAAGAAGCTTAAATTATAACTTAGATATGAATTCTGAAGGAGAACAACCATACATTTCTTTAAAGCATTTAGCGAAGTAAGAATGGTCATTAAAACCAACAGCATATCCAATTTCTGAAACATTTGCATCACTCTTTTTTAATAAGTCTGCTGCTAATTTTAAACGTTGTGATCTTACAAACTCTGTTGCAGACAATCCCGTTAGTGCTTTTAACTTACGATGCAATTGCATACGACTCATGCCAACCGCTTTACTAAAATCTTCAGCGCTAAAAGACGGCTCTGCAATATTCTTATCTATAACAGTATTCACTTTTTCAAGAAACTGAGCATCAAAATTACTAATGGTAATATCAGTAGGTTTCAATATTAATTCTTGACTATAACGTTCACGAAGTTTAAGTCTAGAGCTTATTAGGTTTTTTACTCTAGTTTCTAGTGCTTTAATTTTAAAAGGCTTTGTAATATAGTCATCTGCGCCTGTTTCTAAACCTATAAATCGATCTGCATCTTCAGTTTTGGCTGTTAATAGTATAATAGGAATATGGCATGTACGTTCATCTTTTTTTAGAGTTTCTGATAATTGAAACCCATTTAGTTTTGGCATCATTACATCTGATACAATAATGTCTGGTACTAATGCAATAGCTTTTTCTACACCAATTTCACCATCTGATGCTTCAACAACTTGATAGTTGTTTTTAAATGCAGATTTAATAAAGGCACGTATATCCTCGCTATCATCTACTACTAATAAAATTGGAAGATTTTCATCTATAGCTGGTTGCTGTTCTTTTTCTTTTTCAACAATAAATTCTTTTTGTTCTATTACTGGGATTTCAATTGAAGTTTCTGTTAAATCTTCTGGCTTAAATTGAGATTTAAGAATTGGCAAATAAACTTTAAATACTATTGTATTAGCAGATGTATTATCTACAGTAATGCTTCCATAAGACAAGTTTACAATCTCTTTTACCAATGATAAACCTATGCCAACTCCTTCAGTGTTTTCGTCTGCTTGGTAAAAACGATTGAAAATATTATTAATCTGTTCTTTAGTTAATACATTACTATCATTCTCTACATATAACTCTAATTTATTACCAATAACTGCTGCAAAGTATTTGATATTTCCTTTTTCAGGAGTGTATTTAAACGCATTAGACAAAAGATTAATGACCGTTTTTTCAATGACATCTTTATCAAACCAAACCTTATCTATCTCCTCTATATTAATTGAATAATCTATTTGTTTTTGAAGTGCTTTATGTTGAAAAGCGGAAGCCATAGATTTTAGTAAAACCGACAAATTACCTTCAGCTACTTTAAGCTTTAAATGGCCAGATTCTAGTTTAGATAAATCTAAGAGTTGATCAACTAAATTGAGTAGTCGGTTAGAATTCCGCTGAATCATCTCAAAATCATTTTTATCTTCTTCACTAAGATCTAAAGTATGTAATCGTTTGTCTATTGGACCAGATATTAAGGTTAATGGAGTTCTAAACTCATGAGAAATATTTGCAAATAACTTAGATTTAAAATCATCGAGTTCTTTTAATTTAGTATTTGTTTTTTGTCGATTACGAAACATAAAAAAAAGAAATAATCCTGTAATACTAGTAAACCCAACAGCACTTAATAATATATTACGTTGATTTTTCTTTTGCTGTTCTACAATCTCATTTTTAGATTTTAGTAATTCTATTTCTCTTTTTTTCTTTTCAGTTTCATATTGGGTTTCTAAATTTCTAGAAACAGTTCTGTTTGCTTTTTTATTAAGCTCAATTTTTAATTTATAAGCATCCTTATAATAGTTACTAGAATTTTTATAATTACCCAAAGCATCATAGCAAATAGCCAAATCTCGCAAACAACGATGAAATACATCTCCTTCGATGTTATTCGTTTTTTGAAATAATTTTTTTGAATCTTCAAGAAAAATTAATGCTTTTTTATATTCTTTTTTATCATACCTCAAATAATGACCATAATAGTATTTTGCCTTTGCCATCGCTAGATCATTACCCTTTCCCTCTAAATATAAAACAGCTTTATAGCGAGACTCTTCTCCTTTTTCAGGATTATTTTGTTCTAAATAATATGCCGATTCTATTAAATAAAGACGAGAAATTTTATCTTCATCACCATTATTCTTATCTATATAATATTTAAGTCCTTTATCTACATATAATTTAGCTTCATCATATCGTTTAGTGAGTTGACAATAATCTGCCAGTTTTACATAAATAGAGTGAATAATTTCTTGAGAATTAATTTCCTCGGCTTGTTTTAGAGCTTGTTTACCTAACGAATATGAAACTTGAGAGCTTTCTTTTGTAAATGTTAGCTTAGAAATCTCTGCTCGTTTTAAAATTGATAAAACACTAGTCGAATTTTTAATACCAAAGGTTGTAGATAGAGAATCTATTTTTAATAATAAAGGTAATGCTAAAGCATAATCTTCAGTTTCATAAAAACTTTTTGCTTGTGAATAATATATTTCTGAAAGTGCATTCCAATTTTCATCGATTTTTGACTGCTGAACTAATTGATTTAATGAATCAAGCTTTTTCTGATCTTGACCATAAAAAATAAATGATAATAATAAAAAAAGAGTTAGTATTCTATATTTCATCGTATCTGAAATTTAACACATAAAAGATACGCAATAATATGAAAATGAATAACTTGAAACTATAATTATTGTAACACTTTATGTTACAACTCTTACAATAGGAATGAATTTATAACATCAACCATTTTTGAAGCTCGTTCTCGTACCTCTTTCTCCGTCCATGACATTTTTATTAAACAAGAAATATTTCTGGAGATATAATGATCAGACTGATCAAATGTTTTGGTTTGTAGATACTCTAATCCCTTTTTGACTTCTTCCGAAATTGGATAGAGTGATTTTATATTTTTAAGATGATGCCATTCTCTAATATAATGCCAACTATTATCGTAATAATTCCAGCATGCATCTACACCATTGTCTTTGAATGCACTTGAAACTTTACGCGCTATTTCTAAATCAGGTAAAAAGAAATTTAAAAATGAGTAACTTTCTACTCCACCTTCTGGAACCCTTCGAAAGGTTACCTCTGGAATTTGAGAAAGTGCCTCTCTTAATATTGTATAATTCTTTTTCTGAATTTGAACAAACTCATTTAAACGTCGTAATTGTGCCAATCCAACAGCTGCATGTAATTCTGAAATTCTAAAATTATACCCTAAAAAAGGATGTGTTTCGGCTCCTCTGTCATTACCAACATGGTCATGTCCATGATCTGAATAATGATCTGCATGTTTATAAAATTTCTCGTTATTTGTAAGTACAGCACCTCCTTCTCCTGCAGTAATAATTTTTACAAAATCTAAAGATAAACAACCTAAATCACCAATACTTCCTAATGGTTTATTTTTATATGTTGCTCCTGTTGCTTGTGAAGAATCTTCAATTAGTATTAAATTATGTGCATTACAGATAACCTTAAGCGCATCTAAATCAGCCATACTACCGCACATATGTACTGGCATAATCGCTTTTGTTTTTGAAGTAATAGCTTCTTTTACTTTTTCTGGATCTAACGTTAGTGTATCGTCAATATCAACTAAAACAGGAATTGCACCTAACATCATAATAGCTTCAAAACTTGCTACAAATGTAAAAGTTGGCATAATAACTTCATCTCCAGAACCAATACCAGCAGATGCTAACGCAACCGATACAGCAGCTGTTCCACTAGAAACCAATTGTGCGTGTTTAACTTGAAGTTGATTTTCAAGCTCATTTTCTAATTCTTTAGCTTTCCAATGGCCATTTCGCATACCTTCAAAACCATAACGCATTAAAACGCCATTGTCTAACACATCATGAACTTCTTTTCGCTCTAAATCACTAAATAATTCGAATCCTGGCATAAGCTTTAATAAAAAAATTGTTGAATTTATACTAACAAATATAATGTTTTGAAGGTTTTAGTTTTAGTAAAAACCTTACAATTCTATAATTGTTTTAGATAATTGTTTTCTTACCTTTTTAAAGCCAGCAAACATATCGTCATCAGCCCTATATCCTACAGGAAGCATCAAAACAGAATTTAAACCATATGATTCTAATTTTAGTATCTTATCAACTTCTTTGGGAATGAAACCTTCCATTGGACAACTATCAATCTCTTCAATCGCACAAACAGTCATTAAATTTCCTAAAGCAATATAAGCTTGGTTGGTTGCCCAATCAATTTTCTTGTCAGTTTTCATGTTAACAATTGTAGATTTCATTTGTTTTTTAAATGGTTCTAAAATTGAATCTGGAGTATTCCTTATAACTTTTATTGAATTAAAGTGCTCGTTTACATCAAGTTCATCTATTTCGGTCTGAATGCAAAGTACCAGTAAATGTGAAGAATCAACAACTTGTCGTTGATTAAAACAATGTAATAAGAGATTTTCTCTTATATTTTTATCCTCAATAATAACCATTTTTAAAGTTTGTAATCCATAAGATAGTGCCGTTAAATTAAAGGCCTCTTTTAAGATTTCTAATTTCTCGTCAGAAAGTTTTTTAGCAACATCGAATTTTTTTGTTGCATAACGCCATTTTAATTTTTCTATAATGGACATTGTCATATTTTTTTTTTGCAAAAATACGGAATATAGAATTGACTCAATTAAATTGAATGAAGACTTAAATATTTTCAATTATTACTATACAAATCCGCCATAATTATTTCTTACCTTTAAGCCATGAATTTTATAAAAATAACAGAACAAGATTCCAACTACAATAATCTTGAAGAAATGTCAATTCGCGAGATTATAACTTGTATAAATAATGAAGATAAAACGGTACCATTAGCAGTTGAGAAAGCATTACCACAAATTGAAGCTCTAATTAAGCAAGTTGTTGCTAAATTAAAAAATGGTGGGCGTTTATTTTATTTGGGAGCTGGTACAAGCGGAAGATTAGGCATTCTTGATGCTTCTGAATGTCCGCCAACTTTTGGAGTTCCTCATGAGCTAGTTATAGGTATAATTGCAGGTGGTGATAATGCTATTAGAAAAGCAGTAGAAAATGCTGAAGATTCACTCACTCAAGGTTGGATAGATTTAAAAGAACGGGATATAACAAGTAATGATATAGTAATAGGTATTGCAGCCTCAGGTACAACACCTTATGTTATTAGTGCTTTAGAAAAATGTAATGAAAATAATATTATTTCAGGTTGTATTACATGTAACAAGCAAAGTCCATTAGCCCTTACGGCAAAATTCCCAATTGAAGTAACTGTTGGACCTGAGTTTTTAACAGGAAGTTCTAGAATGAAGGCTGGTACCGCTCAAAAACTTGTATTAAACATGATTACTACTTCAGCAATGATTCATTTAGGAAAAGTTAAAGGCAATAAAATGGTAGACATGCAACTCAGTAACAATAAATTAGTTGAGCGAGCTGTAAATATGATTATGAGTGAACTAAATATCTCAAAATTTGAAGCATCCCTTTTGTTAAATAAATATGATAACGTAAGAGACAGTATATATCATGGACGAAAATAACCGAACAGATAAGGATATTTTAATAAAAGGAATTAAACGATTAGGAATCTGTTTAGGTTTAATGTTTGCTGGTCCAACATTATTACATTTAGCATTAGATAATCAAGACAAGCCACTATATGTTCCTCTTCTTATTCTAGCATTTATACTCTGTATTGCAGCTATAATTTTCTTATTTCTGGGAATAAATACTATTTTGGATAGTATGTTTAAGAAGAAAAAGTAACTAGTATTCTTTTTAAAAAAGATGTACTCGGCATACTTTCTACATTCTTTTAAGCAACAAACCATCTTCTTTATTAATATACTTAAAAGTATAAGCATCATTTTTTCTTATTACTTGTTATCCCTTCGTAGCAACATTCAGTAATAAACAGCTTGAGACCTAACAAATTTAATAGTATAAAGAGGATTAACCCCTAGCAAGAGTGAAGTGAACGCTTCTGAACTGAAGTAATTATACTCTGAAAAAAAATCCATTTCTAAAAAAGATATCCTTTTTCAAGTTATAACTAAACATTATAAAAAATCATAAACAAAAAAAACCCTTACTAGTTATCTAGTAAGGGTTTTACAAATATCGATTAAAATCGATATAAAAAAGGCGGCGACCTACTCTTCCACA
>NZ_QRDV01000011.1:0-4333 GCF_003386165.1 Winogradskyella eximia
TAGCTAAATCAGGATTAATATATGATGGAAATTATAAAAGTACTTTAGTGAAAAATTAATACATTTTTACTTGTTTTTTACCACAGTACTTTGTTACCTGCTGGCTTTTATTCCGATTTAGATTTTCAGCCACCATTTTATTGTTTTCAATTTGTCCGATTCTATTTCGGTCAGATTTTGAGTTTCAAATTCAGTCAATTTGTTTTTTACAGTTTCAATTCCGTAATTTTCTTTTATCCAAAAAGGGAATTCTTCAACGCTTTTATTCCAATTTCCAATTGTTGATTTTAAAATCACAAGTAAATCTAAATCAGATTTTGGTTTTAATTTCTCTAATATTTTTCCAGCGTATTTTTGGTCAGTATACTCCGTTTCAGTTCTCTTTTCATATTCAAACACTTTAACAATTCCGTCTACTATTATTTCATCAGAAACTTTATTCAGTCTGTCCATAAATTGTCGAATTCTTAAATCTCCAATTTTATCCATTAAGTCAATAGACGAATAAAATTCATTTAGAAAATCATCTGATGTTTTTGGAATGTTCATCGGTTTTTTCAGCTTGCAGGTAACGGTCTTGTGTATGGAACGTAGCGTGTAAAAAGACACTAACTTTTCGGATTAACACAGAGCCGAATTTTTATATTTTGTTTTTAACTTTTCTATTCTAAAAGCCAAATTAAAAATTTGGCGGACTTCCTAAATATACACAAACCTTTCAGTTTAGCACTTATTAGCTATGTTTTATACACCTTGTTAGGCTTAGTTTTTTTTCAGTTTTATTTCCTTTTCACAATCTAAGCATACTAAAGATTCATTTGATACTCGATATTTTGTTCCGATATTTTTATATAAAGTCTGGTATCCTTTTTTTGTGTGTTCAGATATTTCATTTTTTAAATGTAATTCAAGAACGTTGTTTTTTAACTTGTATTCTCCTAATGTTTCTTCTGTCATTTCTCCGCCGTGAGAAGTGGAACATAAAAAGTCATTATTTTTATAAAGTTCAAGTCGCACCCAAATAAAATCAGCATTTTCAATACTTTTAAATTCTATTTCTTTTTTGCCAAAATAAGTCCATTTTATTATATCTCGAGGTAGAAAAACAGCTAATCCAAATCCAATTACAAAAACCAGAAGTCCAATTCGGTATTTTTCCCAATGTTTCTTTTGTTTAAAAATCAAAGAGTTTATTATTAGTCCTATTCCAATAATAAGGAATACTCCATACACTAAAGCTAATGGTCCTGAATCATTATCAGTAAAGGTTCGATTTCCTGGTATTCTAAAATGAAATAATAATCCACCTGCAAGTCCAAAAATAGAAGTGGAAATCAATTGTCCTATAATTCGAACTATACTTATCAATTTATCGTTCATTCGGGATTTTGGTCAAATTAAGCCTAACTAGTTATATCATCACAATAACTCCCGTTATCCCTTTTTTAATTCTGGATAAGAGTAGTTAAATGATTCTATTATCATTTTATAAAGCTATGAAAAACTTTACAACAAACTATACGTAGTTCTACGTATAGTTCAATAAAAATAAAGGAGTTACAATAAAAGAGATTACTGTTTCCCGTAATGACATAAAAAAAATCCCAATGCATTAACATTGGGATTTTTAAATTGTAATGTGTTATCGCTATTCTGTAGCGTCATCTGCTAAAGGAGATATCATAATATGTGCTCTGTGTGTCCCAGGATTCATAATCCAAGGGTGGTTTGGAGCTACTGGATTTGCTGGTAAACCTGTAGATTCTGCTGTAGCCCAAGGCATGTACACCACATAGCGCAGTTGTGCGCCATCTACTTTTGAGGTTTCAGCATCATATAAGGTTTTTGCTCCGTAGTAAATGTGTAACGTTGCGCCTGAAGGTATTGTAAGGTCTCCAGCTGTCATTTCTGCTTCACGGATATCAAAGATGTCGTTGTGCTTTTTGCCTTCGGCTTTTAAGGCTCTTCCTCTTGCCATAAATGGTTCGAGATCTTTATGGTAACAGGCTGCACTAAAGCCATCCTTTTTTGGGTCGTCTGCCAATACTATAAATTCATTGTCACCTTCTTTTAGGGTTACAAATTCGCCTGCCATATTATAGCCAATGATTTTACAGTTTGCTCTGCCTGCTTCGGGAACAGCCATTAATGCGGTTGCAATTAAGGCTTCATCTGTATCAATGGGCTGTAAGTTTTTATTGGGTGCTTTTGGTGTGCTTGCTGTGGTTTCCGTTGCTTCGGTTGTGGTTGTTGTTTTGTCTGAGGAATTGCAAGACGTTAAAAATGCGGTTAAGATGATGGCTGTGATAAAATGTTTCATGGGTTTGTGTTTAAGATGTTTTAGGTTGGTGTTGTTTGGTTATGGATGTACTAAATATAATGAAATTCATTGACTATGATTCATTTCAATATTTTAATATTAAGGCTTACGTCAGTTCGAGTGATTTGTGAAGCATGAGCAAATAGTATCGAGAATCTTGGTTATTGTTAAAGCTTCTCGATACAAAATTTCAGAAAAAGAAATTTCACTCGAAGTGACGTTGTCGGTTTGTTTTATGTTTGGTGGATTATTTTAATATCAAGGTTTACGTCAGTTCGAGTGATTTGTGAAGCATGAGCAAATAGTATCGAGAACCTTGGTTATTGTTAAATCTTCTCGATACAAAATTTCAGAAAAAGAAATTTCACTCGAAGTGACGTTGTCGGTTTGTTTTATGTTTGGTGGATTATTTTAATATCAAGGTTTACGTCAGTTCGAGTGATTTGTGAAGCATGAGCAAATAGTATCGAGAACCTTGGTTATTGTTAAATCTTCTCGATACAAAATTTCAGAAAAAGAAATTTCACTCGAAGTGACGTTGTCGGTTTGTTTTATGTTTGGTGGATTATTTTAATATCAAGGTTTACGTCAGTTCGAGTGATTTGTGAAGCATGAGCAAATAGTATCGAGAACCTTGTTTACTCTTAAATCTTCTCGATACAAAATTTCAGAAAAAAGAAATTTCACTCGAAGTGACGTTGTTGGTTTTACATGTTAAATTGCTACGCTTGTATCTACACGCATAACGATTCACTAATTAGCATAACATAGTTTGGCTAATGACGCCTATTTGATTTATTCGAAATAGTTATGAAATTCTTTAAATTTAGTCTTTAATGCTTCCAATTGTTGTTTAGCTTCATTTTCAGTAGTGGTGGACATTAGCGTATGCATGTTATTTTCTATACTAAAGAAGAAATTATGAATTTGATCAAATAATTCTCCAGTATAGGCATTTTCTAACATTATTGTTTTTGCATCATTAAAGATATCTTTTCCTAATTGATTGTAAGCTTCAACATCAGAGGCTTCGTAAGAATTTAATTTAGTCACAATAGCATTGATTTGTGCTATGGATTCTTTTTTTAAAATCCACTTTTCACCATTGTTTAATGCTAGTGTACCAGCACTCATTTCGCGATTCATTTTTGGTGCTGAGCCAAAATCATAATCATATATCGTTTCTGCAATTAAACGTAACTCAGCTTCGTCATAAATGAGTTTTGGCATGAGATTAAATTTCTTTACAGCTCCAGGCATTAATGTTTTTTCTAATGATGGGTTTTTAACAATGGCTACTATGGCATTAACGAATTCTGTTTTATTTGGGTAAGTTGGTTTATAATGTTCTTGCACTCTTAACATTGGTGGTGCAATCATTTGGTCTTTTTTTGAAGGATCTGGTGTTTCAAAATGACAGAGATAACACTTTTGAGTCATGAGTTTATAGCCCTTTTCGTTAAATTCAACCTTTTGTGCCACGTCCTTAGTTGAGCTTTCTAATTCTGAAGCGACCTTGTTTTTTTGATTGGTGTTACAACTTATTAGACCTATAAGTAGAATAACAATATATAGATTTGTTTTCATAGTATGTTCTTAAGAAAAAATTGGTCTATAAAGGTAAAATAGGAGGTCAGAGGAAAAGATGACTTATGTCACTTTAGTTTAAACTATTTTGAGTGTTATCGCAGGTATAAAAAGTGTGTTACATTATAATAGTTGCAGATGTATGTTTTTGTCAGTTCGAGTGATTTGTAAAGTATGGGTAAATTGTATCGAGAACCTTGGTTATTGTTAAAGTTTCTCGATACAAAATTTCAGAAAAAGAAATTTCACTCGACCTGACGTTATGGGTTTGATTTATGTTTAGTGGATTATTTTAATATCAAGGTTTACGTCAGTTCGAGTGATTTGTGAAGCATGAGCAAATAGTATCGAGAACCTTGTTTACTCTTAAATCTTCTCGATACAAAATTTCAGAAAAAAGAAATTTCACTCGAAGTGACGTTGTGG
>NZ_QRDV01000011.1:4430-78849 GCF_003386165.1 Winogradskyella eximia
GAAGCATGAGCAAATAGTATCGAGAACCTTGTTTACTCTTAAATCTTCTCGATACAAAATTTCAGAAAAAAGAAATTTCACTCGAAGTGACGTTGTGGGTTCAATTTATGTTTTGTGGATTATTTTAATATTAAGGTTTACGTCAGTTTGAGTGATTTGTAAAGCATGGGTAAATTGTATCGAGAACCTTGGTTGTTGTTAAAGCTTCTCGATACAAAATTTCAGAAAAAAGAAATTTCACTCGACCTGACGTTGTGGGTTTGGTTTATGTTGAAGTAGATCACAAAAAAAATCCTGATGCGTTAACATCAGGATTTTTAGATTTTATTAATGAGATGACTGCTTTTGCAGACATTTATTACTCAACAAGTACCCATTCGCCTTTAGCAATTAAAGGAATGGCTTGTTTGTATTTTACATCTTTAGTTTCACCACTCATCACATGTTTAATGGTCACTTTATCGTTACGTCCAATTTTTGGTTGGTCTCTCACAATAGTTTCAACAACTTGTTGCTGTTGTTGTGATGCTCCTTGTCCAGCTTGTCTGTTTTGAGAAGAACGTTCATCTAAATTAGGAATCTCATCTTTTTGAGTTTCTAATTTTTCTTGCTTACGTTGTTTTGCTTCTTGAATCGTATTTGCTGTTTCTTGTGGAATTTCCCCTTTAAATAAGAATGAGATAACATCTTTATTCACTTGGTCAATCATCGCTTTAAACAATTCAAAAGACTCAAACTTATAAATTAATAATGGATCTTTCTGCTCGTGAACCGCTAACTGAACAGACTGCTTTAATTCATCCATTTTACGTAAATGTACTTTCCAAGCATCATCTACAATGGCTAATGTAATGTTCTTTTCAAAATCATTAATTAACTGCGTTCCTTTAGTTTCGTAAGCTTTCTCTAAATCGGTAACGACTTGTAAATTCTTTACACCATCTGTAAATGGCACCACAATACGTTTAAAACGATCGCGTTGCGTGTTATACACGTTTTCAATCACCGGAAATGCTAAATCAGCATTACGTTGCATCTTTTCGCGATAGTGCTTAAAGGCTGCTTTGTAAATTGTACCAGCAATATCAGTAGCATTCATTTTTCCGAATTCTGCTTCAGAAAGGGGAGAGGCCATTGAGAAGTAACGGATCAATTCAAACTCAAAGTTTTTAAAATCGTTAGCATCTTTATTGTTATTTGCAATACCTTCAGAGGTATCAAAAATCATATTTGCTAAATCTACTCTAAGACGTTCACCATGTAAGGCGTTACGACGACGTTTGTAAATCACTTCACGTTGTGCGTTCATCACATCATCATATTCTAATAAACGCTTACGCACACCAAAGTTATTCTCTTCCACTTTTTTCTGTGCACGTTCAATAGACTTAGAAATCATGCCGTGTTGTATCACTTCACCTTCTTTTAAGCCCATTCTATCCATCATCTTAGCAATACGCTCAGAACCGAATAGACGCATTAGGTTATCTTCTAAAGACACATAGAACTGTGAACTTCCTGGATCTCCTTGACGACCAGCTCTACCACGTAACTGTCTGTCTACACGACGCGAATCGTGACGCTCAGTACCTACAATGGCTAAACCACCTGCGGCTTTAACTTCTTCGCTTAACTTAATATCGGTACCACGACCAGCCATGTTAGTAGCAATAGTTACTTGGCCAGCATTACCAGCTTGTGCAACAATTTCTGCTTCTTTTTTGTGCTGTTTTGCGTTTAAGACGTTATGGTCTATTTTTCTGATGCTTAACATTTTTCCTAAAAGCTCAGAAATCTCAACGTTAGTGGTACCAATTAATACAGGACGACCTGCATTAGATAGGTTGACCACTTCATCAATAACAGCATTGTATTTTTCACGTTTCGTTTTGTAAACTAAATCGTCTCTATCATCTCTAGCGATTGGTCTGTTGGTTGGAATTTCTACCACATCTAATTTGTAGATTTCCCAAAGTTCGCCAGCTTCTGTAACCGCAGTACCTGTCATACCAGACAGTTTACGGTACATTCTAAAGTAATTTTGAAGGGTTACCGTTGCAAAAGTTTGCGTAGCCGCCTCAATTTTTACATTTTCTTTAGCTTCAATCGCTTGGTGTAAACCGTCTGAATAACGACGACCATCCATAATACGACCCGTTTGCTCATCAACGATCATTACTTTATTATCCATTACCACATACTGATTGTCTTTTTCGAACAAAGCGTATGCTTTAAGTAATTGGTTAAGGGTATGAATACGTTCTGATTTAATACCGAAGTCTCTAAATAATTCTTCTTTAAGATTGGCTTCTTCTTCAGAAGATAATCCCATAGCTTCAATCTTAGCGATTTCAAGTCCTATTTCTGGCATTACGAAGAAATTAGGATCGTCTTCACCAGATAAGAATTCAACACCTTTATCAGATAACTCTACCTGATTATTTTTTTCATCAATAACATAATAGAGTTCCTCATCTACTTTAGGCATTTCTCTATTGTTATCTTGCATGTAGTAGTTTTCCGTTTTTTGAAGCAATTGTTTTACACCTTCTTCAGATAAAAACTTAATTAATGCTTTATTTTTAGGAATACCTCTGTAAGCTCTTAATAATTGGAAACCACCTTCTTTAGTATCACCAGCAGCAATCAACTTTTTAGCTTCTGCTAAAACACCTATTAAGTATTTACGTTGTACTTCTTCAATGGCATTTACTTTAGGTTTTAAAGCATCAAACTCGTGCTCGTCTCCTCTTGGTACAGGACCAGAAATAATTAATGGTGTACGTGCATCATCGACTAATACAGAATCGACCTCATCGACAATAGCGTAGTGATGTGGACGTTGTACTAAATCGTCTGGGGAATGTGCCATGTTATCACGTAAGTAATCGAAACCAAATTCGTTATTTGTTCCGTATGTAATATCTGCGTTGTAGGCTTTACGACGTGCGTCTGAGTTTGGTGTGTGGTAATCAATACAATCAATACTCATACCATGAAACTGAAATATTGGTGCCATCCACGCACTATCACGTTTTGCTAAGTAATCGTTTACCGTTACTAAGTGTACACCTTTACCAGCTAATGCATTTAAATATACAGGAAGCGTTGCTACCAACGTTTTACCTTCACCAGTTTGCATCTCTGCGATTTTTCCTTGGTGCATGGCAATACCACCAATTAACTGAACGTCATAGTGAATCATGTCCCAAGTAATTGGTTTACCAGCAGCATCCCAAGAGTTAGCCCAAATGGCTTGGTCTCCTTCTAAAGTTACATAATCATGCGCACCAGAAATTTCACGGTCAAAAGCGTTTGCTGTTACCGGAATCTGAGTATTGTGTACAAAACGTTTAGCTGTTTCTTTAACCACAGCGAATGCTTCTGGTAAAATATCATTTAAGACACCTTCAGTAACATCGTAGATTTCGTCATCGATTTTATCGACTTCAAGATACATGTCTTCGCGTTCGTCAATATCTTCAGTAACTTGAGCTTTAGCTAAAAGATCTTCTTTTTTAGTTTGAAGTGGTTGCCTGGCTTCAGCAATTTTAGCTTTAAATTCGGCTGTTTTTGCCCTAAGTTCGTCGTGAGATAAAGCCTCTAAAGCTTTTTCGAACGTTTTTATTTTTTCAACGATAGGTTTAATTGAACTTACATCTTGTTTAGATTTATCTCCAACAAAGACTTTAAGTACTTTATCTAAAAATGTCATATTTTAATATTTGTAACGGATTGATTGGTGTCAATCTTTTTTTTGTTAATTTCAGTTAGTTGTTCTAAAACGTGTTTTTTAATTTTAGAGCATATGTTATGTTTCGGTAAAAACTTCCGAAAACTAAAAAAAGTCTCTCAGTTATAATAACGCAAGAGACTTTTTTGTGATAATTTTATATGTTAATATTCATCCTCATTCCAGAGGTAATCTTCATCAGTAGGATAATCTGGCCAAATTTCTTCAATAGAATCGTAAGAATCACCTTCATCTTCTATTGCTTGTAAATTTTCAACTACTTCTAAAGGAGCTCCTGTTCTAATTGCGTAGTCAATAAGCTCATCTTTTGTTGCCGGCCAAGGTGCATCACTTAAATAAGATGCTAATTCTAATGTCCAATACATAATTGCGTGTGTAATTTAATTTTTGCAAAAATAATTTTTTAGTTGAACAATTCAAGAAAAAATCAAATTAATTAGCTCATAGGATAAATATTTTAATTTATTCGTCGCGCTGAACATTTATATTTGCGAATTTTGAATCAATCAAAGTTCACTTATAAATGTTTAATCATTAATAAAAAGAACGTATAATTTTCAACATATTTAGACGGAATATTGCATTATTCACAATCTAAAGGCTTCAAGCTTATTAATTCTTTTCAGGAATCCATTTAATCTCTTCAGCGTGTAAGTCATGTGACAACTTCCGTGCCAATACAAAAAGGTAGTCAGAAAGTCGATTGATATACATTAAAGTTTCAGGTTGAAACGGTTCTAAGTCATTAAGATGAGACGCCAAACGTTCGGCTCTACGGCAAACGGTGCGTGCAATGTGACAGAATGACACGGTTTGATGTCCACCTGGTAACACAAAGTGTGTCATTGGAGGTAAGCTATCTTCCATGAGGTCCATTTCCTTTTCTAATTTCTCAATGTCTTCGCTAGCTATCTTAGGAATGTTTAGTCGTGCTTTTCCATTTTTTAGAGTCGCCTTTTCTGGGTCAGTCGCTAAAATAGCACCAACCGTAAATAAACGATCTTGAATATGCATCAATGTATTTTTATATAACTGATCTATATCTTGATCTCTAATTAACCCAATATGTGAGTTAAGCTCGTCAATAGTACCGTAACTTTCTATTCTTATATGATGTTTAGGAACTCTTGTGCCACCAAAGAGTGCAGTTGTGCCTTTGTCTCCTGTTTTTGTGTATACTTTCATGTAAACAAAGTTAAGAGTTATGAGTTAAAAGTTATAAGTGAAAAGAGAAAAGTTTGAATATGAATTTTGCATAAAACTGCCAATACTAGAATGAAGGGTGCAGAACTAGGTCTAAATGATGGATGAATGCATTACGATTGCTTTTTAAGACGTATGCCATGTCTTAAAATTAAGCCTCCGATGATTAATACAATAGAAGGCATAAGAAGAAAATAATATACGATGTCAATATCTTGTTTAATAGCATAATACGAAATTAGAATGATAAGTATTATTGCAAATAGACTCAGTAAAAGACCTAAAACAATAAAACCAATAGCTTTTCGCATGTCTTAAATATTAAAATAAAATTGAGTTAAAAACTGACTATCGGTTAAAAGTGTCACTTTCAATAACACCATCTCGTAAACGGATAACACGTTTGGCGTGTGCAGCAATATCTTCTTCGTGTGTAACCATAATAACTGTGTTTCCGTTGGCATGAATTTGATCAAAAAGACCCATAATTTCAGTACCTGTTTTAGAATCTAAGTTACCCGTTGGCTCATCTGCCAGAATAATAGAAGGTTTGTTTACCAAAGCACGACCAACAGCCACACGTTGTCTTTGTCCACCAGAAAGTTGATTGGGTTTGTGATCCATTCGGTCAGCCAAGCCTACATCTTTTAAAACTTCTGTAGCACGTTCTTGACGTTCTTTTTTAGATGCGCCAGCGTATACCATAGGTAAGGCTACATTATCTAAAGCTGTTGTTCTTGGTAATAAATTAAAGGTTTGAAAAACGAAACCTATTTCTGTATTTCTAATTTCGGCAAGTTCATCATCAGTCATCTCGCTAACATCATTTCCGTTTAAGTTGTAAGAACCTGCTGTTGGTGTGTCTAAACAACCTAATAAATTCATTAGTGTAGATTTACCTGAGCCTGATGGTCCCATAATAGCAACATATTCACCACGTTTAATATCTAAATCAATACCTTTTAAAACATGAACAACCTCTTGTCCTAATTTAAAATCTCTAATGATGTTTCTAATTTCAATGACGTTGTCACTCATATTTAAATGGTGTTATGGCTTAAATCTTTTGCAAGATAAGGGAATTTAAAAATCGGTTCAATAGATAAGACGTTAAAATTGATGACTTGTTACAATCTAATTTTAAAATGTTCTTTGGCTTGTTCTTTTCTGAAAAAAACAACACCCAAAAGGAAAACATCTACGGTTACAGTGACGGCATTGTGATTTTTAATGTATTCCCAAGCTTCTGTCATGCCTTCAGACCAATAAATATCATCAAAAACAAAAACGGTTTCATTATGAATTTTAGGCAATAACGCCTCAAAATATTGAATGGTCGCTTCTTTGTTGTGATGTCCATCAAAGAAGATGAAATCGAAGTTGTTATTTTGTAAAGTAAGAATGGTGTTGCTGAAATTTCCTATTAGGAATTCAACATTACCAATGTGATGGTTTTTAAGTTGCGATTGGGCAAAATTTGAAGTGTTTGGGCAACCTTCAATAGTTATAATTTTTGATGTTGGGTTTGCTAAGGATAGCGCATAAGTTCCCATACCTAAAGAGGTGCCTAATTCTAATACCGTTTTAAATTTAAAGTAGTCTGAAAGTCTATATAAAAGTTCTGAATCTTTTTTAGAACTGCTAGAGGTTTTTGCCATTTTGCCAACATTTCGCTGGTTAGCATCTAAAACCTTAGAGCCTTCACCTAAATCTGTGATTTGTAACACTGTGTTTGATTGAAGTAACTCTTTTTTGTACTGTTTGAGTTTCTTGTAAGCATCAAATTTTGTTTTGTTGTAAAGACATTTGGTAACAAAATTATAGACAAAAGGGGAGTGGACTCCGTGCTGATTAGATGCTTTTGATAAGAATTTTATGTAGGCCTTTATTTGGTACACAGATTTGTTAATTATAAAAAATAAAATAGTAAGTTTTACAGTTGCACTTTAGGTTTTACAAAATGAAAAATTAGCCTTCTAGTTTCTCTGCCAATTCAAACCAACGCATTTCTTTTTCTTCAATAGTATCAATAATATTTTGTAATTTCTCAGAAAGCTTGCTAATCTCATCTTGTGATAATTCTGGATTAGTAAATTCAGCTTCTAACGCTACTTTATCTAATTCTAGAGCTCTAATTTTAGAGGTTAAATTTTTGTACTCTTTTTGTTCGTTATAATCTAATTTATTGGCTTCGTTTTGTTTTTCAGATTTTGTATTGTCTATTTTTTCTACAACTTCAACTTGTTTGGTTTGACTAGAGTCATAAGCTCTAAAATCTGAATAGTTACCTGGGAAATCTTCAACCTCTCCTTCACCTCTAAATACAAACATGTGATCTACAATTTTATCCATAAAGTAACGGTCGTGAGAAACCACTAGCAATACTCCAGGGAAATCCATTAAGAAATCTTCTAGGACATTTAGGGTTACAATATCTAAATCATTGGTAGGTTCATCTAAAATTAAAACATTTGGATTCTGAATTAATACCGTACATAGATATAAGCGTTTTTGTTCGCCACCACTTAATTTTTCAACAAAATCCCATTGTTTTTTTCTGTCGAATAAAAACTTTTCTAATAATTGCTGTGCACTAATTTGTCTGCCTTTGGCTAATGGAATATAATCGCCAAATTCTTTAATGACGTCAATAACTTTTTGGTTGGGTTTGGCTTTTATGCCACCTTGTGTGTAATAACCAATTTTAACGGTTTCACCAATCACTACTTTGCCGCTATCTGGTTGAAGTGTTTCTGTAAGTAAGTTAAGAAACGTCGATTTACCGGTTCCGTTTTTACCAATAACACCAATACGTTCGCCTTTTTTAAAGGTGTATTCAAAATCTTTTAAAATCACCTTATCTTTAAATGCTTTAGACACTTTGTGAAATTCTATGATTTTACTACCAAGACGTTCCATGTTAATATCTAATTCTATCTTATGGTCATTACGACGTTGGTGAGCTTTAGATTTTATTTCTGAGAAATCATCAATTCTACTTTTAGATTTTGTAGTACGTGCTTTGGGTTGGCGACGCATCCATTCTAATTCTTTTTTAAAGAGCTGTTTGGCTTTACCAACTTCGGTAGCTTGGTTTTCTATACGGGCTTCTTTTTTTTCTAAATAGTAAGAATAATTGCCTTTGTAGGTATGTAATTCGCCATGATCTAATTCCACAATTTCGTTACAAACACGTTCAAGAAAATAACGGTCGTGCGTTACCATAAACAAAGTTTGTTGTGTTTTAGAAAAATAGTCCTCTAACCATTCAATCATTTCTAAATCGAGGTGGTTGGTAGGTTCATCGAGAATTAAAATGTCTGGTTTACTTAATATGACTTGGGCTAATGCTAAACGTTTTTTTTGTCCACCAGAAAGGGTACTCACTTTTAAGCTAAGATCGTCTAGTTTTAGTTTTGATAAGGTTTGCTGGTATTGGGTTTCAAATTCCCAGGCATTAAACCTATCCATACCTTCAAAAGCTTTTTGGTAAGCTTCAGCATCTTCAGGATTTTTTAAAGCATTTTCATAAGCTTCAATGATTTTTAAAACCGGAATGTCTGAAGCGAAAATAGTTTCTTCAAGTGTAAGGTTGGGATCTAAATCTGGTTCTTGATCTAAAAAGGCTAATCTGAGCCCTTTTCTTATAACTATTTGTCCATCATCTGGTGCATCTTTTCCTGCTAAAATATTTAGAATAGATGTTTTTCCACTTCCATTTTTAGCAACAAAAGCAATCTTCTGATCTTTATGAATACTAAATGACAAATCTTTAAAGAGTACAAGCTCTCCAAAAGATTTAGATATATTTTCTACGTTGAGGTAATTCAAACTTTTTTTTACAAAGAACGTAAATAAACCAAAAAGAATACTAATAGTTTTGATATTACTATTGATACATTATATTTGTCTCTAAAGATCCATTATATATATGAAGCATATTAAGCTTTTAATAATTGTTTTGAGTTGCGTTATTGTTTCGTCTTGTATCCCTCATAAAGACACAGTTTATTTACAGGTTAAGGAAGGTGCAGCTAACGATACCATTCCGAATAACATGACGGAAGTTCAGAAACCTTATAGAGTGCAGATTAATGATATTCTTAATATAAGAGTGAAGGCTATTGATCAACAAACGGTAGAAATACTCAACCCAGTTGGCGATACTAGTTTAAATGCAGATAGTGCAGAACGTGCTTATTTTGATGGTTTTACTGTAGATCTTCATGGTAATATTAGAATACCAACACTGGGTCATCTTAACGTTTTAGGTTTTACGACTGAAGAAATTGAAAAAATTATAGAAGAAAAATTACTTGAAGATCAATTTAAGGAAACAGCGAATATATTTGTTACGGTAAAACTAGCAGGTTTAAGGTATACAGCAAATGGTGAAGTGGCAAGACCAGGAAGTCAGGTGTTGTTTTCTGAACGTGTAAATATTTTTGAAGCGATAGCAAATGTTGGTGAGATTTTAATAACAGGAAATAGAAAAGAGGTTAAAATAATAAGACAATATCCTCAAGGTCAAAAAATACATAGTTTGGATTTAACAGATGTTAATGTAATGAAGTCACCATATTATTATATTCAACCTAACGATATAATTTATGTAGAACCTTTGAGGCAGAAATCAATAGGAACAGGAGAAACAGCTGTTTCAAGTATTGCTACCATAGCATCTATACTTTCTTTACTTACCACAGGGATCTTACTTTTTACACGTTTGAATTAAATGGATGATAATTATATAGATATTGACGAGCAAGAATCTAAATCTCTTGGATTTGATTTTAAAGGATTTTTATTTAAAGCATTAAATCTGTGGAAATTCATTTTGCTGTGTGTAGGTTTAGCGTTAATTGTAGCCTATTTAATTAATGTTAGAAAGCAAAATATATACAGTTTAGATTCTTTAATCACTGTAGAATCTGACCAAAATCCATTTTTCACAGCTAATACAAGCATCTCATTTAATTGGGGAGGAGTTTCTGGTAAAGTGGGCAAAGTAATGACCTCGATAAATACACGTTCTCACAATGAACTTGTTGTAGATAGTTTAGAATATTACATTCAGTACCTACAGCAAGGAGAGTATAACAAGATAGATATCTACGGTAGGTCGCCATTTGTTTTTGATATCAATAAGTCTAAACCTCAGGTTTTAAATTTTCCTATTCGTATTATAAAAAAGAATGATAGCGAATATGAGGTTTATACCAATTCGGAAGCAACCACTAAAACAGCTCAGATTTATGAAGATAAATCTAAAACTCAAGTAAATCTGCCACAGGGAGAATTTAGACAAACGTTTAAGTTTGGTGAGTCTATAGAACTGCCCTTTCTTTCAGGGAAATTTACAATAAATCCTAGAGTTAATTTTTCTGAAGGAACTGAGTATTATTTAAGTTTCTTGAATTTTGATAATGTGGTAAGTAGTTACCAACGTAGTATTAAAATAGGACCTTATAATACGGCTGCTTCTTCCGTTTTAAGACTTTCTCTTGTTGGCAATAATAAAATTAGAATAGCTGATTTCTTAAATGCTACAACATCAATATTGAGTAGAACGGAGTTAGAACGAAAAAATCTTTATGCCACTAATACCATTAACTTTATTGATAGTAGTTTAAGGGCTGTAGATCTTAACCTAAAAGATGTGACTGGTAAGATGAACACTTTTAGGAAAAAAAATAAGATCTTTAGTGTAGATGAAGAAATGGCTCAATTATCCGAAAAGCTAAAAGATATTGAATTACAAAAAGAAGAAGCAAATTCTAAGCTCAATTACCTGAATTCATTAGAAAATTATTTAACTACAACTACAGATTATTCGCAGATTGCAGCACCTACTTCCGTTGGGATAGATGAAAGTAATATCTTAAATAGTGTAGCAAAAATCACTAATTTATCTATTGAGCGTCAAAACCTTGAAAACTCAACTAAGGAAGGATCTGTTTTATTAAAAGAAATTGATAGTAGAATTGATGCGGAAAAGAATGTTTTGTTGGCAACAACAAAATCTACCAAAGCGACTATAAATTTTCAGTTAAATACTATTAATAGAAACGCGGCTACTTATGAGGCTAAGTTGAGTGAGTTGCCAGAAGATCAGCAAGAGTTTTTAAAGATTCAACGCCAGTTAGATTTAAGTCAAGAAGCTTTTGATATTTACATGGCAAAACGAGGTGAAGCTGCCATAGTAAAGGCCGCAAATGTTAGTGATATCACTGTAATCGATGAAGCAAAAGATATTGGTAATCCACCAATAGGACCAAAGAAGTCTTTAAATTACATGATGGCTTTAATGGTTGGGTTTTTTAGTCCAATGTTTTTAGTCTTTATTGTATTTCTGCTTGATAATACCATTCATGGATCTGATGAAATTGCAAGAATGTCTAAAATTCCAATTTTAGGACTAATAGGTAAATATCGATACAAAAATAATTTGGTAGCTTTTGAGAAACCTAAGTCTGCAGTAGCAGAGTCTTTTAGAGCTATTAGATCTAGTTTACAGTTTGTTTTTAAAAAGAGTGCTTCTCAAACTAAAGCAAATACATTAATGGTTACGTCTTCTGTAAGTGGAGAAGGTAAAACATTTACATCGATTAATATTGCAACGGTATATGCGCTTTCAGGAAAAAAGACAATTCTATTAGGTCTAGATTTAAGGAAGCCAAAAATCTTTGATGATTTTAATATTACTAATGAGAAAGGTGTTGTTAATTATTTAATTGGTGATAGTAACTTTGAAGAGGTAGTTACGCACACACATATTGAGAATTTAGATATCATTCCTTCAGGTCCAATACCTCCAAATCCATCAGAGTTATTAATGAGTGATAAATTAAAAGAACTTATAATGACACTTAAAGACGAGTACGATATGATTGTATTAGATACTCCTCCTTTAGGTTTAGTTACTGATGCATTGGAATTAGTACAATATGCAGACGCTACTATTTTTATGGTAAGATTAGATTATACTAAGAAAGGGATGCTTCAATTAGTTAATGCTAAACAGCGTACAGGTGAACTTAAAAATGTCAGTTTTGTACTTAATTTTTATAGACATAAGAATAATAGTAATTATGGTTATGGCTACGGTTACGGTTATGGTTACGGCTACGGAGTATATGGAAACACATACCACGAAAAAGATAAGTCATCGTTACTTAAGAAGATTAAGGATTTCTTAAAAAGAATTTAACTACATATAAAGCTTATATTTTGATTACTAAAACTCAGCTTCAAGTAAAACGTGTATTTGATGTGTTTTTAGTATTGCTCATTTTGCCTATTTTTTTGATTCCTATAGTGTTACTAATTATTATAGCAACCATTGACACTAAAAGATATGGTATATATTCTCAATATCGTGTTGGCCAGCATGGTAAACTTTTTAAAATATATAAGATCAGAACTTTAAAGGACACGGAGCATCATCAACGAAATTTAGAACAAAGAGCTACAACGATAGGGAAATATTTAAGACAATCTAAACTAAATGAGTTGCCTCAATTATTTAATGTGCTGATTGGAGACATGAGTTTTGTTGGTCCGAGACCTGATTTGCAGGGTTTTGCAGACGAATTAAAAGGAGAAGATAGAATTGTTTTGAAAGTAAAACCTGGAATTACTGGTCCTGCAACCCTAAAATATAGGGATGAAGAACGTGTATTAGAACGACAAAAAGACCCGATTCAATACAATAGAACGATTATTTGGGTAGATAAGGTAAAAATCAATAAAAATTACGTTCTGAATTATAGTTTTTACTTAGATTTGA
Organism: Winogradskyella eximia; assembly: GCF_003386165.1. GTDB lineage: Bacteria > Bacteroidota > Bacteroidia > Flavobacteriales > Flavobacteriaceae > Winogradskyella > Winogradskyella eximia. The sequence continues at coordinate 17,177 of NZ_QRDV01000011.1, forward strand.
CACTCATTTTAAAATCTACTTTAAACAAATGACACATTCAGAAGATAAAATTGCAATCATAGGATTAGGTTATGTCGGTTTACCCCTTGCGGTAGAATTTGCAAAGAAATTCTTTGTAGTTGGTTTCGATATTAACAAGCAACGAATCAGTGAATTAAATACTGGCCTTGATAAAACGTTAGAGGTTGAAAACGATAATTTAAAATCCGTTTTAACTACAGACTTAAATGCAAGTACAGGGTTATATATTACAGATAATGTAGAAGCATTAGCAACTACAAATATTTATATTATTACAGTTCCTACACCAACAGATGCTCTAAACAAGCCTGTATTTACTCCTTTAATAAAAGCTAGTGAAACAGTAGGACGAGCAATGTCTAAAAATGATATTGTTATATACGAATCTACAGTATATCCTGGAGCCACAGAAGATATTTGTGTGCCTATTTTAGCAGAAGTTTCTGGATTAACATATAATAAAGACTTTTTTGCTGGTTATTCTCCAGAAAGAATAAATCCAGGTGACAAACAACATACTGTAACAAAAATTTTGAAAGTAACTTCTGGTTCTACACCAGAAATAGCTAAGAAGGTTAACGACTTATATTTAAAAGTTATCACAGCAGGTACGCATTTAGCACCTTCAATAAAAGTGGCTGAAGCTGCAAAAGTTATTGAGAATTCTCAACGAGACATTAATATTGCTTTCGTTAATGAATTATCTAAAATATTTAGATTATTAGATATTGATACTAAAGACGTTTTAGAAGCAGCAGGTACCAAATGGAATTTCTTAAAATTCTCACCAGGTTTAGTTGGTGGTCACTGTATTGGAGTAGATCCTTATTATTTAGCTCAAAAAGCAATAGAGTCTGGATATAATCCAGAAATTATTTTAGCTGGTCGTAAGATGAATGACAGTATGGGAAGCTACGTAGCTACTGAAACTGTAAAAATGATGATTAAAAAGGGAGCAACCATAAAAGGATCAAAAGCTTTAGTTTTAGGAATCACATTTAAAGAAAACTGTCCAGATATTAGAAACTCTAGAGTTATTGATATTATTGAAGAATTAGAAACATACCATGTAAATGTAGATGTTTACGATCCATGGGCTTCAAAAGAAGAAGTAAAGCACGAGTATAAATTAGACTTAATTAGTGATTTTGGAGATTTAAGTTCAGATTATGATGCTGTTATTTTAGCTGTTTCACATAATGAATTCTTAAAATTAGATATCACTAAATTAAAATCACAAACAGGTGTTGTTTTCGATGTAAAATCATTACTTCCTTTAGACGCCGTAGACGCAAGATTATAATGTATTCAAACCCGCATCACACAGTAGACCTATCTGAGTTAAGTTTTTTAATCACAGGTGGTGGAGGCTTCATTGGCTCTAACCTAACAGAATACTTATTAAAGTATAATGCTAAAAAAGTAAGAGTTTTAGATAACTTTTCTAATGGGCATCGCGAAAATTTAACTGAGTTTATGGACAATCCAGCCTTCGAACTTTTAGAAGGTGATATTAGAGATTTAGAAACATGTAAAAAAGCTATGGACGGCATTGATTATGTCTCTCATCAAGCGGCTTTAGGTTCTGTTCCTCGTTCTATTAATGATCCAGCAACAACTAACGAAGTTAATATTTCTGGATTTTTAAACATGATGATTGCATTAAAGGATAGCCCAACGGTAAAACGTATGGTTTATGCAGCGTCTAGTTCAACTTACGGAGATAGTAAAGCTTTACCAAAAGTAGAAGATACTATAGGGAAACCTTTGTCTCCTTACGCGGTCACAAAATATGTCAACGAATTATATGCTGATGTATTTGGTACTACTTATGATACTGATGTTATTGGATTGCGTTATTTCAACGTATTTGGACCAAAACAAAGTCCTACTGGTGCTTATGCAGCTGTAATTCCATTATTTATGCAAGCGCTTAAAGATAACGAGCCTTCAAAAATTAATGGTGATGGTGAGCAAACAAGAGATTTTACCTTTATAGACAATGTGGTTCAAGCCAATGTAAAAGGATTTTTTGCCTCTAAAGAAGCAAAGAATGAAGTCTTTAATGTAGCTTGTGGTGAGCGCATTACTATAAATTATTTATGGGAGTCATTGCGTATAGCTGCCAACTCTGAATTAAAGGCCATTTATGGACCAAATAGACAAGGTGATGTTAGAGATTCTTTAGCGGATATCTCTAAAGCACAAAATCTATTAGGCTATAAACCAAAATATACTGTAAGAGAAGGTTTAAAGATTACTTGGGATTATTTTAATTAAATTTTGAATCAGTTCTAGTTTACTTACTTCGAGTAAAAAATGTATTTTAGCTACATCATTTTATTAATCATAAAAGATGTAGCTAAATTTTTATATGCAAGTAGCAAAAACAAAAATTTCATTTGTTGTACCAGTCTATATGGCTGAATTTATTCTCGAAAAATTAGTTATCGAGATAGATAAAGTAATGTTAGTTATTGGTGAGGCCTACGAGGTTGTTTTGGTTGACGATAGAAGCTCTGATAATAGTTGGGAAGTAATTGAAAAACTATCAACAATTAATTCAAATGTTAAAGGGGTAAGATTAAGTAAAAATTTTGGTCAGCATCCTGCTATTTTGGCTGGATTGTCTCAAGCCGAAGCAGAGTGGATTGTGGTTTTAGATTGCGACTTGCAAGACCAACCAAAAGAAGTAGAAAAATTATATGAGAAAGCTTTAGAAGGTTTTGATATTGTTTTAGCTAAAAGAACCCAACGAAAAGATAATTTTTTAAAGCGATTAAGCTCAAAACTATTTTCAATTATCTATGGTTACCTTACTGATACCAATTATGATAATTCTGTAGCTAATTTTGGAATATATAATTCTAAAGTAATAAAATCGGTTTTGAATATGAACGATTATATAAAATCGTTTCCACTTTTTGTAAGTTGGGTTGGGTTTAAATCTACAGCTATTGAAGTAGAGCATGCGGAAAGAGAATCTGGAAAATCTTCGTATACAATTTCTAAACTTTTAAAATTAGCCTTCAATACTATAATTTCGTTTTCTAATAAACCTTTAAAGCTTGTTGTAAAATTAGGATTAATCATATCTCTAGTTTCTATGCTTTTTGGTCTTTATACAATCTATGCTTATTTTAATGGTAAAATAACGGTGTTGGGCTATAGCTCGCTAATTGTATCAATTTGGTTTTTATCAGGTATAAATATTACAATAGTAGGTGTTGTAGGGATTTATATTGGTAAAATATTTGACCAATCAAAAAACAGAAATCCATTTATTATTGATAAAATTATTAAACATGACGTATAATAATATAAATTCAGAACAAATAGTTGTTGGAAAAAATACAATAATTGAACCCTCTGCAAAAATTACAGGAATAAACGGAAAGGCAAAAAAAATTGTTATTGGCGATAATTGTTATATAGGTGAAAATGTACAGATTATCTGTGATGATTTTTCGCTTGGCGATTATTCTAAAATTCAACATCATACAAATGTTCATGGATATTTGCCTTGTAAAATTGGTCATAATGCATGGATTGGCCAGTACACAATTATAGATTCAATAGGAGGGACAACAATAGGCAATAATTGTGGTATTGGTGCACATTCTCAAATCTGGAGTCATGTAAAATTTGGTGATACTTTAGAGGGTTGTAGATTTCTGTCTGAAAAAGAAATGATAATTGGAAATGACGTTTGGTTTGTTGGTCATTGCATTGTCTCTCCAATTGTAGCACAAGATAAATCTATGGCTTTAGTAGGTTCGGTTGTTACAAAAGACATGAATTTCAATGAAATTTATGCAGGTTCTCCAGCCAAGTCAATTTCGGATAAAATTGGCTTTCAATTTAATGAAACTCCAGTTGACGAAAAGTTTAATAAAATGATGAGTTATATTAAACAATGGGATGGGAAATCAGACAATATTAGAATAATAAGAAGTAGTGAAGAGGTCGATATCAATAATGTGAATATTTCATATTTTAATGTGACAGATAGAACGTACACAAAAACAGGTAATGATGACGAAGTTAGTTTCATGAAATTTTTATTGCCAGATAAAGCTAAATTTGTTCCCTTAAATGACTAAAAAATATACTCCATTTAATAAACCTTATCTCACAGGAAAAGAAACCACTTACATTGAAGAAGCCGTTGCGTCTGGTAAGATTTCTGGGAATGGCATGTTTACGCAAAAATGTCAAACCTTTTTTGAAGATACATTTCAAATAAAAAAAGCATTACTAACTACATCTTGTACAGATGCTTTAGAAATGTGTGCTATTTTATTAAATATTAATGAAGGAGATGAGGTTATTATGCCTTCTTATACGTTTGTATCTACAGCTAATGCATTTGTTTTACGAGGAGCTAAAATTGTCTTTGCAGATTCTAAACCAGATTATCCAAATATTGACGAAACCAAACTTGAAGCTTTAATAACCAACAAAACTAAAGCGATAGTTGTGGTTCATTATGGTGGAGTGGCTTGCGAAATGGATACCATTATGCGTTTGGCAAAGCAGAACAATATTTTTGTGGTAGAAGATGCTGCGCAAGCTATAGATTCTTATTATAAAGGAAAAGCTTTAGGAAGTATTGGTCATTTAGCAACGTTTTCGTTTCATGAAACAAAAAATATAATTTCTGGTGAAGGTGGATTATTAGCTATAAATGATAATCAATTTGTTGATAGAGCTGAAATTATATGGGAAAAAGGCACCAATAGATCTTCTTTTTTTAGAGGAGAAGTAGATAAGTATGGTTGGGTAGATATAGGCTCTTCCTTTTTGCCATCAGAAGTTATTGCAGCTTTTTTATGGGCTCAATTAGAAAATATTGAAAAAATACAATCTCGACGGAAAAATATTTGGAATCAATATTATCAAGGATTATTACCATTAGAAGTAGATGGTAAAATAAAATTACCCAAATTACCAAATGATACTACTAACAATGGACATCTATTTTTTGTGTTATGTAATTCTTTTAAAGAACGTTCAGAATTAATTTCATTCTTAAAAGCAAAAAACATACATGCGGTTTTTCATTATTTAAGTTTGCATAAAAGCGTATTTTATAAATCTAAACATGATAATAGAGTCTTAATTAATAGTGATATGTTTACGGATCGATTACTAAGATTACCTTTGTTTTTTGAGTTAGATGATGAAACTATAAAAGAAATAGTAATTGAAATAAAGGCATTTTATGAAAGTTAAATATGCTTATTTTTTTTATGTTCTTCTGTTTTTTATTTTAGCATTAACCGCTTTAAATTTTAACTATGTAGAAGGTGATGATGCCTCTACTATATTGCATCATACATTAGGTAGAGATTCAAATTTACAACCTGTTTATTCTCCTTACCATAGTATGATCGATACGATGTTGTCTTTAGTACCATCTCAAAATGAAGGAACATTAAGGTATGTAAGTGTAATAGCTTCTTTTTTATCGGGTTTTTTTGTTCTCTTCTTTTTGGCTTATTTATTAAAGGATAAGTTTCTTAAACATGAAGAGCATTTAACTTTTTTCTTATTTGTATTACCGTTTATCATACCAGATATATTGTTTAATAGTTTGCTAATAAATCCGGCTAATATCTCTTTTGCTTTAATTTTACTAGCACATATTCTCTTTAATAAATACCTGAATTCTAAGCGCTATTTATATTTGGTGCTGTCTGTTTTGCTATTTGGTTTTGGCGTTAGTTTTAGGTGGAATAATGGTTTTTATTTGTTTGTCTTATTCGGAATTTATTTATTAGATATAAATAACAATACTAAAGATCTAAGTATTCTTAATCAATTTAAGAAAAGCTTCTTAATCTTTCCGCTATTTATAATCTCTGTTATAGGATTTATTCAAATTTCAGGTTATTCAATTTTTGATATTATTGATGTATATAAATATGGATCAAGTTATTTAGAAGAAAGTGATTATTCTTTATTAGCAATGGCAGCTTCTGCTATACCGTTTATAACTCCAGCATTTTTGGTGCTTTTTATACTTGGAATCATTAATTGTTTTATAGACAAAAGATTTATGCCTTTATTACTTTTGTTAATAGCATTGATACCATATTCCTTATTAGGAATATATCCTTTTTACAAATATCTTATATGTATACTTATTCCTATAGTATTTATACAGTTTTATGGTTTCCTAAGTATAAAGCGAAAGGTTTTTAAAATTATAATCGCTTGTACTATTTTTTTACCTTGGATTTTTGGACTTCAATTACAAAGTAATTCGGCTTGGGGACCAGGATTTGAAATAAAAATAAAAAATTCAAATTCTGGTGATTTACATAGTTTTAATCCAGATAAATCCACAAAAATTGAAGACGTAAAAATTGTTTTTGGATCTGGTATGGCCTTGCCAACACCAGAAGGACCACGTCCATTATACGGTTTTGGTGGGGTTTTTCTTAAGGATTGGTCTCAATTTATAGAAAGTAACAGTAATGAGCGAGAAAAGGCTGTTAAATATGCACTAGAAAATAAGTGTAATATTTTGCAAGATGTAGATCATGCTTATATTTTTACTAAGCTAAGCGAAAAGAATTTACAGATGCAAATACCATATAGCTCAACCGATAAACTATATATGCGTCGTAAATTTACTAGTAAGAAAGATACTGTGTTTGTAGATGTGTTTAATAATAAAACTGAATTATTCAATTTAGAAACAATGGCTAAGTATAGACAAGAGGGTAATTGTATTATTATCTATTCGTCCTATTCTAATATTATTACGAAGCTAAAAGGTGTATATCTGACAAAATTTGAGCAACAGGGTGCGTATTGGGGAATTTTAAAAAAGTAATAGTTTATTCTAATTAAATTATTTCTATTCAAAATGCATTGGAATATTGTTTATTTCCTTTGTTTCATTTCTTATATTAGCGCAATAAAACACTATTCAATTGAAAACTGCTGAAGAGCATTGGTTATACGTTATTTCTTCTAAAAGGAAACTCATTGATTTTAACTTTAAGGAGATTTGGCAATATAGAGATTTACTTTTTTTATTTGTAAAAAGAGATATTGTTACATTATACAAGCAAACCGTATTAGGACCACTTTGGTATTTAATACAACCATTATTTACGGCATTAATATTTACATTAATTTTTAATAATTTGGCAGATATTCCTACAGGTGAAGGTGTGCCTAATTTTCTGTTTAATCTTGCTGGAATAACATCTTGGAATTATTTTAAAGAATGTCTAATTGGTACAAGTGATACCTTCAAAAAAAACGAAAATATTTTTGGTAAGGTTTATTTCCCAAGAGTTATAATGCCAATGTCTGTTGTTGTATCAAATTTGTTAAAATTTGGTATCCAACTTATTGTTTTTGTAGCGTTCTATATCTATTTTATTTATTTTACAAATAAAGCAAGTGCTGCTTTTCCGCAATTGAGTTTAATTATTTTACCACTTTTAATCTTTTTAATGGCATTATTAGGGTTGGGTTTTGGAATGATAATATCTTCAATGACAACAAAATATAGAGATCTTACTTTTTTAATTCAATTTGGTGTACAATTATTAATGTATGGCTCAGCAGTTGTTTATCCTATGTCTTATTTTAAGGATAAACTGCCAAATTATTATTGGTTAATAGAATGGAATCCTATTGCCATAATAATAGAATCATTTAGAACGATGTCTTTTGGATCTGGTACTTTAGAGGTCAATAAACTAATATATACAGTTATAACAAGTTGTCTTATTTTTTTAATAGGATTAGTTATTTTTAATAAAACAGAAAAAAGCTTTATTGATACTATATAATGAGTTCGGATATAATATTAAAAGTAGACAACGTAGGTAAGCAATACCGATTAGGACTTGTAGGTACAGGCACAATTAGCCATGATCTTAATCGTTGGTGGAATAAAACGATAGGAAAAGAAGATCCATATCTAAAAATTGGTGAAACCAATGATAGAAGTGAAAAAGGAAACTCTGATTATGTTTGGGCTATTAAAGATATTAATTTTGAAGTCAAACGAGGCGAAGTATTAGGTATCATTGGAAAAAATGGCGCAGGTAAGTCTACACTATTGAAAATTTTATCTCGAGTTACAGGCCCATCAACTGGTGAAATTAAAACTAGAGGTAGAATAGCATCATTATTAGAAGTTGGAACCGGTTTTCATCCCGAAATGACAGGTAGAGAAAATATTTATTTGAATGGCGCTATTTTAGGAATGACTAAAGCCGAAATAAGTAGTAAAATAGATGAAATTATTGATTTTTCAGGTTGCATAAGATATGTAGATACACCAGTTAAAAGATATAGTTCTGGTATGAAAGTCCGCTTAGCTTTTGCTGTTGCAGCACATTTAGAACCAGATATTTTAGTGATTGATGAAGTCTTAGCCGTAGGAGATGCAGAGTTTCAGAAAAAGGCTATTGGGAAGATGCAAGATATTAGTAAGGGAGAAGGGCGAACAGTCTTATTTGTTAGTCATAATATGGCTGCAGTAAAAAGTTTGTGCACACGAGCTATTGTATTAGAAAATGGTACAACAGTTTTTGAGGGAGATACAGAAGAAGCTGTTGATTTTTATCTAAGTAAAGGGAAAGTTTTAAATGCAATTGCTTTAAGTAGTCGGACAGATAGAACTGGAAATGGAAAAATTAGATTAACTGATATTAATTTTTTAAACAAGCAAAATAAGAGTGTCAATCAAGTTATATCTGGAGAATATGTAAAGGTGAATCTGACATTTGAAAAAAATAATTTAGATATTGATTTTGAACGTTTTTTCATTGGAATTAACTTTAAAGACGACCAAGAACAAATTGTGTTAAGTTATTTGAGTGATGAAATGGGTAGTAATCTGTCTGATTTTTCTAATAAAAATGAAATAACATTAGAAATTCCTAATTTATTTATTAGGTCAGGGATTTACGATTTGAGGGTGCAAACCGGTATTGGGACTAACCGAGAAAGCCATTTAGATACTATTGAAAATGCTGCTACTTTGCAGGTGTTACCTGGTAAATTATGGTCAGATGGCATAATAAACAGGCCTGGGAATTTTGCAATCTTACCTGGTGAATTCAAACTATAATAATGAGATTATTAAAGAGAATAAAAAGAAGAATATTTAAAATAGGGTCTGTTCTTTTTAAAAAAAAGAAAAAACCTAATAAAAATGCAATTTGGGTTTTTGGTATGCAAAAATCTGGAACTACAGCTATTGCAGGCTTACTAAGTCATCGATCAGGACTTTCAGTTACCTTGGATACTGAAATGTTGTGGAATCCTTACTTTAAAGATATCCTAGAAGGAAGACTTGATTTTATTAAACACATTAACGCTAACCCTGATGACTTTTCTAATCAAATAATCAAGGAACCTTCGGCTTCTCAATTAATAAATTTTATAGAAGATTATTTTAATTTGGAAAAATATATCTTTATTTATAGAGATCCTCATGATGTAATTAGATCAATCTTAAATAGATTAGATATTCCTGGTGATAAGATAAATATAGATATTGATAGTGTTGATGTAAATTGGAGATACATATTTGGAGACGGCACAAATTACATTGAGAAGCTAGCAAATCTATGGTTAAAAGTTTATTCTCAGGACGATTATATTTATAATAGTAACGCATTGTTTGTTAATTACGATATTTTTAAAAAAGATAAAATTAAGTTTATAGATAATCTTTGTAGTGAGCTGCAATTACCTAAAAAGAATGATATAAGTGATATTATAAATAAAGATTTTCAGCCAAGAGGTAATTCAAATGTAGATTTGAAATTGTTTTTTGGAGAACATAATTTTCAAGTCATCCTTTCAATTTGTGATGAGAAAAAAAGAAGTTTGGAGCAATGTTTTGTCTAGCTTATAAGATTGTTTACAATATTCTTTTAATGATTTGTTTTTATATTAATAGTATTAAAGTTATTTTATATTGATGCTTAAAAATAAATTCATACATATTTTTAATGACGATAAATTTATTGACCCTACAATAAAATTATTAGAAAGAATCATACCAGAACAATCTGTTTACCTTGTAATCACAAATAAAAATACTGAGTTTAAATACGTAAAGTCTTTGTTAGTTGAGCCTGTTGTTTTAAAAAATAATAGAGATTTATTAGTATTTGCAGATCGTATTAATACCAGTGAAAACAAAGGTGTGTTTTTTCACTCTTTAGATGATTTTAAAATTCAAATTGCGGATAATTTGAATGATGCAATAATCAAAGTATGGTTTATTTGGGGATATGATTTATATAATAGTTGGGGAATTTTAAAAAAAAATAATTACACAAAAGCGACAAAGCAAATCTTACAAAAAGAGTCTTTTAGTTTAAAATTTAAAAACCTTTTTCTATTTAATCAAATAACTTTTTCATTATATCTAAAATCATTAAAAGGACCATTAAGGTTTCCAAGTTTTATACAACAAATTTTAGAAAATAATTTCAATACCAATTATTATCGGGTCATACAGAAAATGAATATTGTTGTTCCTGTTTTACCTAATGAGTATGAAACTATTAAAAAAATGAATGTAAAGGCTGAATATGCTCCTTTTACATATGGGTGTATTGAAGACTTATTAGGAGAAAATCTAAATAAAAATGTGTTGAATCAGCAACATATCTTAGTAGGTAATTCTGCTGATCCTGCTAACAACCATATTGATGTATTAAAGCATCTAGGAAAGATAAACTTAGGTAAAAGAAAAGTGTATGTACCTTTAAGTTATGGTGGTGATATAGACTACATCAACCATATAATTAAGATTGGGGAAAAAGAATTAGGTGAAAATTTTGTGCCACTAAAAGCATTTATGACTATAGAAAAGTATAATGAAATTTTATTGAGTTGTGGCACAGTTATCTTTAATCACATTAGACAACAAGGCGTTGGGAATATAATAATTGCTGGTTATTTAGGGGCTAAGATATATTTAAATAAAAACAGTCCAGCTTATTCTTATTACAAAAGTGTTGGGATGTCTATTTTTGAAAATAAATCATTTTCTAATAAAAGTATAAAAGTAGAATTAACGGCAGACGAAATGTATGAAAATAGAAAGATTTTGATGGAGAAATACGCTTTAGACGCAGTACAAAAAAAGGTAGAAGTACTTACAGATATTGTATTGAAAGCTTCGAATTCTTAAGTTAAAAATTTAATAGGTAATTTTTCAAAAGTTTAAATCGCAATAAATGTTTTAGAGGTTTGTTTTCTACTTAATTTTAAAATATAAATTCCTTTTTTTATTTATTTTGAGATAGTTTTCCAAGGCACTTTGTATATTAGTCCTATAATTACTTTAGTCCGAAAAATAAAACTTAGCGATTCCATACTTTTATGATAAATGTAACTAAAACTTTTTTACCACCTCAAAAAGAGTATGAAGCAGTATTAAGTAGAGCATGGAATACTGGTTGGATGACTAATAGAGGAGTTTTGGTTCGAGAGCTAGAAGCTAAATTACAAACTTATCTAGGTACAACTAATATTATAGCGATGACAAATGGTACTTTGCCATTGCAAATTGCCATAAAAGCTCTTGGTTTAAAAGGGGAAATAGTTACAACTCCTTTTAGTTATGTAGCGACTACTAGTAGTATTGTCTGGGAAGGCTGCACACCCGTTTTTGTAGATATACACTCAGAATACTTAACTATTGATGAAACTAAAATAGAAGCAGCTATAACACCAAGAACTTCAGCGATATTAGCAACCCATGTATTTGGAAACCCTTGCGATATTGAAGCAATAGAATCCATAGCGAAAAAGCACAACTTAAAAGTTATTTATGATGCTGCTCATTGTTTTGGAGTAACTTATAAAGGAGTATCTATTTTTAACTATGGAGATGTTAGTACATGTAGTTTTCATGCCACTAAATTGTTTCATACAGGTGAAGGCGGAGCTTTGTTTTGTAAGCCTAATTATTTTGAAACGATGTATTCTCATCATAATTTTGGACATGATGGACCTGAAAATTTTCATAGCCAAGGTGTAAATGCTAAAATGAGCGAGCCTCAAGCTGCTATGGGTTTGGCTGTATTTCCGTATATGAATACGATACTGGAAGAACGAAAGAAAGTAGTTGATGCATATAATAATGCATTTATAAATAGTGGTTTACAGTTGATGAAAATAAGAGAATATACCTCATGGAATTACAGTTATTATCCTGTGATTTTTAAGGATGAAAATCAGTTGTTGAAAGTTAAACAAGCTTTAGAATCAGTATCTATTTTTCCTAGACGTTATTTTTATCCTTCGTTAAATACATTACCGTATGTTGAAAAGCATACCATGGAGGTTTCAGAGTCAATTTCGTCTAGAGTTTTATGCCTGCCTCTCTATGTTGGGTTGGAACAAAAGTATTTAAAACAAATTGTTGATATTATAAAAGAGTCGTTAATATGATAGTAGTTGGAGCAAAAGGTTTTGCTAAAGAAATTTTACAAGTCCTATCTGTAGATATGGGACTACTAGATGAAAACATTGTTTTTTTTGATAATGTAAGTGAAGATCTTCCATTTAAGGTATATGATAGATTTGAAATTTTAAGATCTTTTGAAGAAGTAAAAACCTATTTATCAAAATCCGAAGATAAATCATTCGTATTAGGATTAGGGCAACCTGCTTATAGAGAAAAATTATACCAACAATTTATAACGTTAGGTGCTAAGCCAGTAACTGTATACTCTAAGAGTTGTGAAATAGGCAGCTTTGATGTTACAATTGGAAAAGGTACTTCTGTTATGTCTGGAGTTATTATTACAAATAGTATTAAAATTGGAAAAGGCTGTTTGTTAAATTTAAATACAACTATTGGACACGATTGCGAACTAGGGGATTATGTTGAAATTTCGCCAAACGTAAATATATCAGGACGTTGTGTTATAGGAAAAGGAAGTAGTATTGGTACAAGTGCTGTAATAATACCAAATATTGAAATAGGTGAAAATGTAATAGTTGGAGCAGGAACTGTTGTAATAAAAAATATACCAGATAATTGCACTGTTGTAGGTGTTCCTGGTAAAATTATTTCAAAAGGCGAGAATAAATAATGATTCAACATTAATATATAACCTTGAAAAAACTATTTAAGAAAAAACTAAAAAGGCTCTACAAAGATTTTAAGCAGGTGACAAGTAGTACCTCTTACATTTCCATAGGTGAAAATTGTTTAACCGATAATATTTTAGATAGACATAGCTTAAAAAGTTTTAGCACACCATATTCTCACGGTCGAAGTAACTTAGATTATGCCATAAAACTGGAAAGTGAAGGTTATAAGAACCTTTTGAGTCTTAAATATCTATATCATGATCATGTTGGAGAAACTAAAGTCGTTAGAAATAAGTATTATTCAGAATCGGAAAATATATATTTAGAACTTCATCAAAATGGTTTCGAGTTTACTCATCATGATGTCATAAATAATGATGCTCACAAAAATAGTTACGAAAGGAAAGCTTTGAGAATGTCGTCTTTAAATAAGCGCAAAAAATTAAAGTTTCTATATCATTATAGGGATAATGCGAATAAGGACTTAAATAAAATTATAAAAAAAGCAAGTGAGTTCTTAGCTTATTATCAAAAGAGAAACATAAAATGTGAGTTCATATTATTTACTCAAGATATTATTTCAAACGAGGCGGATAGAAGTATCATTAAGGTTCACGATGCAAATAATATAAGAGGTTATGTTTTTAAGGCTTTAAATATATGGGGAGGTGACGATCCAGATCTTTTATGGGCAAGAACAGATGATGATTTAATTAGGAAAATGATAAAAGAAATAAAGTAGTTTTACTTATTAAAAATATTAAAGTCAACTTTGATATTCTCTTTTTCTAAAAACGGTTTATTTATAACACCTTATATTTTCTGAGTTTTATGACCTTTGTGATTTGACTTTGTATATTAGTCCTTTAATTAGCATTAATGCTAAAATATCTTCTTGATTTTATTATTTTTAACCCGTAATGAGTGTAGTGAATAGTCAGCCCTTAGTTTCTATTATTATTCCCACATATAATCGTGCCCAATTAATAGGAAAAACACTAGATTCTGTGTTAGCTCAAACCTATGAAAACTGGGAATGTATTGTTGTGGATGATGGGAGTACGGTTGATACTGAAAAATTACTCAACTCATACATTGATAAAGACAGTAGGTTTCAATACTATAAAAGACCAGACACATATTTAATTGGCGGAAATGGTGCTCGTAATTATGGATTATCTATAAGTAAAGGTGAGTATATAAATTGGTTTGATGATGATGATCTCATGGAGAGCAATAAACTTGAAGTACAATTATCACTTTTACACCAAACAACCTTTGATTATAACATTTGCCAAACCATGTTGTACGATATTAATAATGATAAAGAATTAGGTTTGAGGGCAAGCCATATTGTTTCTAATCAGATTTTTCAAGATTACATAGGCTTTAAAATATTTTGGTTAACTCAGGCACCATTGTGGAAACGTTCCTTTTTGGAGAAGTATAATCTAAAATTTAATGAAGACTTAAAACAGTCCCAAGACTATGATTTTCATATGAGAGTATTGGCGATTTCAGAAAATTATAGTTTTACAGAAAAGGCTTTAGTGAAAGTATATTGTCATGCCGGAAATATGTCAAATTCTTTAGTAGAAAACGAACAAAAATTAAGATCTAATCTTTACGTAAAAGATGAAATTTTTAAACGTTTTGGCAACAGAATAGATATAGAGACTAAAAGATTAGTGTATAATCATTTGTTAGAGATATATAGCCAAGTGGTTTACACTAGATCTTTAAAAAAAGCAATGATTGTTTTTCCTTTTTTATTAAACCATATTTCAGAAATAAAGTTATCTTTTTTTAAGCGTATAAGCGTGTTTTTTAAATTATTAACAGGCTCATTTTTATACCTAACTTTAAAAAAAGGATATTCATTTTTAAAGATAAAGATTTAAGACATTGATTACATACATATATCCATTTAGAAATAGAGAAGTTGAACGTGTCAAGAAATCCTTAGATTCTTTGGCTGAGCAAAACGATAAGGAATTAGAAGTCGTTTTTGTGGATTACGGTTCTACTCCAGAAACCGCTAGTGAAGTACAACACTTATTACTTAAATATTCTTTTGTTAAATATATTTACTCGTATAGTAACGGTAAACCATGGAATCGGTCTAAAGCATTAAATATTGGCATTAAACAAGCACAAACAGATTATGTTTTATCTGCAGATATTGATATGATTTTTCATTCCTCTTTTAACGGACTGCTAAAAAGTTTGACTGACCCAATTAAGGTGACTTTTTTTAAAGTAGGATATTTGTCAAAAAATGAAACCTACGATAAAAATGAGTTAGTACCAGAAAGCTATAGTAATCAAAGAGCTAAAGGAATTAGTTTATATCCTAAAGAGGCTTTATTTGCAATTAATGGATTCGATGAATTTTTTAATTGTTGGGGATCTGAAGATGAAGATGTAATTAGCCGTTTGATGTTTTATGGTTTGGAGATGAATTTTTATAATGAAAACACGCTTGTTTATCATCAATATCATAAACCTTTTAAGGAATTAAAGCATAAATTATTAAGCAAAGAATTAAGCTATAATCAAGTAAGATTTCATAATGATAAAAAAAGAAAATTAAATGAAAATGCAAAAACTATAAAAGTCAATCTAGATAAAAATTGGGGTGAAATAATTGATGAAGAACGTTATAATACACTTGTTAATACTCCAGTTTCAAGAACCATAACATCTTATAAAACAGATGTAGACTTCTTTTTGTTTTATGAATTAAAAACTTTAAATAAGGGAACTTGGTGTTTTAAATTCGTTGAGTTTGTTCCTGATAAAAACATTAATTTTAAATCTGTTTTATATCGTTTATGGACGATTAGAAATAGTGATTTAAAAATTAAGGAAGAATACTCTTTAAAAGAAGTAAACGATCTAGTATTGAAATTTTTACTTTATAACGATTTAGATTTTCATCTTCTAGTAGATTCTGCTTCTTTAGAATTACGAATTAATATAGTATAAATGAAGTTATCTATCATTATTCCTATTTATAACGGTGTGTCTTATTTTGAAAAGCTCATTAAAAGTATTAATGCGTTTACTTTTACGGATTTTGAATGTGTATTTATAGATAATAATTCTACAGATAATTCAGTAATAGAATTGGAAAAGGCACTTCAAAACGTCACGTTTGATTTTTTAATTTTATTTGAAGAAAAACAAGGTGCAGGACATGCTAGAAATACAGGAATAAAAAAGGCAAAGGGTGAGTTTTTAGCTTTTTTAGATTGTGATGATATCATTCTTCCTGAGAAATTTGCATATGATTTTTCGATTTTAGAAAATCACGATGTTGATTTTGTGTTTTGTCGTTCAGAGCGGTTTTACGATGATGGACGTAATCTAAAAAATCCAATTACAGGAATTAAGGAAGGCATTAATAATCCGCCAACTTTGGGATTATTGTGGTTGCAGAATTTTTTCTTGCTTCAAGGTCCTGGTTCTTTAATTGCTAAGAAAGCTGTTGTTGAGCAGTTAGGGAGTTTTCATACTGCTTATACAGGCGAAGATGCTTTTTTATTTATAAGAATGGGATTACTGTCTAAAGGCTATTTTTACGATAAGGCCTACTTTCATTATTTTAGACATGAACAATCTACCATATCTAAATCTAATGAAAATGAAAATGGAGCACTAAATAGATATTTTGAATTAAAACAAAACCTTTTTGCAGATGATATTGTAAGAGAAAATCTTGAGGCAATGGAACTATTAGCTGTACAGTTACAAAGCGATTTACTTAAGTTGCAACAATCGGGAGTGGACATAAAACCGTTTATGGAAAATGAAAAATTAAAGAATTTAAAATTGTCAAAATTTTTATTTAATCCATTAAGTCTTTATATAAATAGTAAGCTCTCTCACATAAAATATAATCCGTTTTATCAGATTTATAGAAAATGCCTTATAAGAAGATAAAAAATATTCCTAAATAATATTCAATATTTATTCTTGAATTTTTATTTTGAAAACTATGTTTATGATTTATAAAACAAAAACTTATTTCTTTTTAGAAATTAATCCCAATGGTAGATTGAAATTGTATATTAAATTTTTATCATAAAAAAATGACAGAAGAACCGCTTGTATCCATTATTATTCCCACTTATAACCGTGCCCATTTAATAGGTGAAACGTTAGATTCTGTTTTCTCACAAACCTATTCAAATTGGGAATGTATTGTTGTGGATGATGGTAGCACAGATGAATCAGATAAGATAATGAAAGATTATACTAGTAAGGATAAGCGTTATAAATATCATCATAGACCTAAAGAGCATCTTAGTGGAGGAAATGGTGCCAGAAACTATGGTTTTTTAATGAGTAAAGGTGATTTTATTCAATGGTTTGATAGTGACGACGTAATGGCATTAGATCATATTGAATCCAAAATGCAACCATTTATTACAAACCTAGACACAGATGTTGTTTTTTCGGCATTTGAAAATGTTAATATGAACGGAGAAAGAACCCGAATTGCCAATAAAGAATTTAGTGGTAATATTATTAATGATTTAGTAGATGGTTTGGTGTCTTTTGGACCTTTATCCTTTATGTTGCGTAAAGATAAAATTGAAAAATTTCAATATGACGAAACATTGAAAAAAAATCAGGATTTAGATTTTTTCTTTCGTTTTTTCACATCCAATGAAGCATTAAAGATAGTTCATATTAATAAAATACTTTATACGGTAAGAGCGCATAATGGCTCAATGACCCACGGTTCTGACAAAGATATTTCTAAGATGACTTCTATATATAAAGTTTATTCAATGATTTTAAATTATTTTATAGAACAAAAGCATTTAAAAGGTATAATTAATTATAGACATAGGTGTTTAAATAGTCTTAAAGTTATGGTTAGAAATGGTTTTTATGTTGAAGCATTTAAAAGATTGTTGTCGTTTCCTTATTTATCTATTCCACAAAAATTTTATTTATTTGGGTGTATGATTTCCCAGTTTTTAATAAATAAAGGCGCAACACAATTTGTGAAAATGAAGTTTAATGATAAGCGATATGTAGAAAAGCATATTTTTAAATAAATATATAGGTCTTAATCTCAGCTTTAATAACATAAGCGTATTAATTTGCCGAAATAGGAACTTTAAAATATATATTTAATCACAATTATATTCGTTTATAAATTTTTAACTTTGAATAAAAAATTAAGTGACTGTAAAATGTCAAATAATTTATGATTTACTCTCTCTACAACTATTATCTAACTAGAAAAACACCTACAAAATTCCGTAAGTTAAGTCAATGGTTGCTATGGCAACTATATAAATACTTAAAGTTCTCTTTACCAAAAAGTTATAAGATAATTTCTACACGCGCTTTGGGAGTAGATGTCAATAGTAATGTTATAGTTAGTTTAACTTCTTTTCCTGCAAGAATTAACATTGTTTATTTGGCAATTAAGAGTATGCTTTATCAAACCCAAAGGCCTCAAAAAATAGTTTTATGGTTAGGCAAAGAATTGTTCCCAAATCGCGAAGCAGACTTACCACAAAACTTATTAGAATTAAAACCTTTTGGATTAGAAATTGAATTTTGTGATGATTTAAAGGCTCATACGAAATACTTCTATGCTATGCAAAAATATCAAAATAACCTTGTTGTCACGGTTGATGATGATATTATATACCCTACAAATCTATTAAGCACCTTACTAAAGGTTCATCATAAATTTCCAAGATGTGTTGTGGCCAATCGTGTTCGAAGTATGATCATTGAAAATGATGATTTTTTGCCATATAGAGGTTGGAAAATTAATAAAGAGCATAATATTGAACCTTCAAAAATGAATTTTGCTACAGGTGTTGGTGGTGTTTTATATAAGCCTGAGTTTTTTCTGAATTCCTTGTATGACCTAGAAGGTATTAGAAAAACAAATTGTATAGGTGATGATATTTGGCTGAAAGCAGGCGAGATGGAAAATAAAATACCAGTGGTTTTTACAAATTTTTACTTTAAGGAATTTATTGAGATTCCTAATTCTCAGAAAGAAAATTTACATTCTAAAAATGTTTTTGAAAGTGGTAATGATACCCAAGTGAAAGACGTCTTTGGTTATTTCGGAATCACTATACAATCCTTTGAATAGAAAATAATAATTTTCAAGATTTAACAACATTTAATTTATGAACTATAGTCTTCCCAAGTATGTATTTGTTTAATGATATTACAGGATTTTAATTATTTTAGTAACATTTCAAAGCAATACTAGCAATAGCTTTAAAATTTATTATCTTCGATTCCGCTAGAATATGAAAACAATTTCAATTCCTATTATTCCTGTAAATCAGGTTTTTGCTAAAGTAAACGAAAGTCATGCCTTAAATCATGAGGCTATCTGTGTTTTTATCGCTTTAGGTTTTTTCTTAGAAGCCGATAGTTTTTTTAAAGATGAACAAGTATTGCAACCAGGAAAATCTTATGTTTTAGACAGCGAACGAAATATACAAAGCGAAGTATCTAATTTTAATTGGTACTATAAACCAAGAGATATTTCATTTAGTACTGCTCTAGATGAATTCACAGATTTATTTGAAACAATTGTTAAAGAGCAAACAGCAGAAAATAGAGTGATATTACCTTTATCTGGTGGTTTAGATAGTAGAAGTCAAGCTGTGGCTTTAAAGCATATAAAAGCGGATGTACAAAGTTATTCATATTCTTTTGCTGGTGGTTTTAAAGAGCATAAAATTAGTGAACAAATAGCCAAAGCCTGTGGTTTCGATTTTGATGCATTAATTATTCCACCTAATTATTTATGGGATGTTCTAGAAGATGCAGCAACTATTAATAAGTGCTATTCGGAGTTTACACATCCAAGACAAATGGCGGTATTAGAAAAGTTTAAAATGATGCAAGGAGAATTCTCTTTGGGACATTGGGGAGATGTATTGTTTGATAGAGGAATCGCTTCAAAAGATGCGAACGTATCAGAATTAGACTTAATCTATAAGAAAGTGATTAAGAAAGGAGGCTTAGATTTGGCTAAAGCTTTATGGGTATCTTGGAATTTGGAAGGAGATTTTGAAAGTTATTTAAAAACACGTATTCAAAAACTCTTAGATCAGATAGATATTTCGCATAAAGGGGCAAAAATACGAGCGTTTAAAAGTTTGTTTTGGGCGCCACGTTGGACATCTGTGAGTTTATCATTTTTTCAAGCTGCACATCCAGTACATGTGCCATATTATGATGATCGTATGTGCCAGTTTATTTGTGAAATACCAGAAGAATATTTAGCAGATAGGAAACTTCAAATAGCATACATAAAAAATAGAAACCCAAAAGTAGCTGCTATTCCGTGGCAAGATCAGATGCCGTATAATTTGTATAATTATCATAAAAATAAAGCGCCATATAATTTGCCGTATCGCATAAAGAATAAATTAGAACGTAAGACTGAAGACCTCTTGGGAAAAAAATACATTCAACGTAATTGGGAATTGCAATTTTTAGGGAAAGAAAATGACGAAAAATTGCGTAACTATTTATATAAACCTGAATTTTTGAATTTAGTAGGAAAGGACTTGGTTGATGATTTTTATAATAAATTTAAAACAGATGACGCTGTTTTTTATTCTCATGCCATTAGCATGTTATTGACCTTATCGGTTTGGAATAAAAATTATAAAAAGATATGATTATGCCTTATAAAATACAATTCAGATATATTAACCTAAATACCTTTCCTAAATTTTAGATATTTGTAGAAGTTGAATAGCTTAAACTAAATATAGTTTTGTGTATTCAAATTTAATTTATAAAAGTTAATAATAATGTGTGGATTTTTAACGGAATATAATCTATCAAGTCAAAGACGTTTTCAAAAAGACGCTTTTTTGCGCTTACTCGCATTATCACACAAACGCGGTCCAGATAGTTCTGGTTATGTTTCCATATCGCCTCTCTTGCAAATGGGATTTAATAGATTGGCTATTATGGATACTTCAGTTGCAGGTCAACAGCCTATGCAAAGTGCAAATAAAAAGTTTACCATTGTTTTTAATGGTGAAATATATAACCATTTAGAATTACGAAAAAAATTAAATTATACCAGATATAAAGGTCATAGTGATACTGAAACTATAACGGTTTGTTTAGAAACATGGGGAATAGAAAAAACGGTTAAAGAACTAAACGGCATGTTTGCTCTAGTTATTTATAACCATCAAAACGAAGAATTGAGTTTAGTTCGAGATTTTGCTGGTATTAAACCTTTATTTTATGGTTGGGATGGTCATACGCTGGTAGCAGCAAGCCAATATGATCAAATAACAAATCACCCTGTTTATGCTCAGAAATCTGTAAATCCTCAGGTTTTAAAGTTGTATTTGCAACAACATTTTTTACCAGCAGCTTATGGTTTACATACGGATACGTTTCAAGTATTACCAGGTGAAATAATTACATTTAATAAAGAAGGTAAAAAAAGTCATCAAAGGTATTGGGAATTACCTGTTAATGAAACATCATTTATAACAGATTCACAAGAAGCAGAACACTATATCTCATCTGTTCTAGATAAAGTTGTAGAAGGTCAGTTGCTTTCAGATGTGCCAATTGGTGGTTTTTTATCAGGTGGAGTAGATTCTGCTTTAATAGGCACTAGTATTAAGAAATATCATAAAGAGGCTCAATTGTTTACTATTGGTTCTGATAGTAAAACTCACGATGAATCTGAGCGTGCTAAGCAATTTGCAGAAGCATTAGAATTGCAACAATCCATTTGGAAATTGAATGCTAAAGAGATGTTGCATTATTGGGATGAGGCTATGAATACTTTGCACGAACCAATGGCAGATTTTAGTATTTTACCTACTTATTTAGTTTCTAAGTTAGCTAAAAAGCAAGTAACGGTTACCTTAAGTGGCGATGGTGGTGACGAATTATTTTTTGGGTATGAACGCTTTTGGAGTGTGGGTAAGAATATTAAATACCAACAACACCCAAGCCTTTTGCGTAAAGGAATCTATGGTTTTGATAAATATGCTTCTGGAAATAAGAAATTCAATGCCGTACTGTTAGCTTCACGTCAAGGCGAAGCACAACAAGGACTTAATTCTAGATTTAGAAAAGAATGGTTAGAGGCATTAGCTCCAGATTTAAATAACATTTCTTTACCAGAAGAATATGATGTTTATAGCTATAGTAATTCAAAAGATACAAGAACCTTATTGCAGAATATGCGTCATTCGGAATTTTATGGAATGATGCAAAAAACATTAAGAAAGGTAGATTTAGCAAGCATGGGAAATAGTTTAGAAGTGAGAGTACCATTTTTAGATAAACAAATGATTGAAGCTAGCTTAAAAATAGATCCTTTGTTAAGCTATGGTAAAAATAAAAGTAAACAAGTGCTTAAAAATATACTACATAAACGAATTCCATCAGTTCAGGAAGAAACTGTAAAAAAAGGATTTTCTGTTCCGCTTAGTGCATGGTTTAGAGCCGATTTAAAACCACTGATTACAGAACGCTTATTAGATGCTAATTTATTAGATTTTGGATTTGAACGTGCTGCAATAGAGAAAATGCTCAAATCGCATGGTAATAAAGAACAAGATTTAAAGTGGCCATTATTTACACTATATGCCTTATTGAAATGATAAGAATCTTGTTTACAATTCCTAATTTTGATTCCGCAGGTAGTGGCAAAGCTTTATTGCATGTGGCAAAACGAATGGATACCACACGTTTTGAAATTCATATTGCTTGTTTTCATAGTCGTGGTGAATTTTTTAAAGAGGTTGAGAAATCTGGTATTCCTGTTCATGTTTTTAATTATACACCACCTATAAAACCTTATATAAAGGGATTGAAAGCTTGCTATGAAATCAGCAAGGAATTCAAAAAAATTAACCCAGATATTATTCATAGCTTTCATTATGCTGCAGATTATACAGAGGCTTTAGCCGCAAAAATGGCAGGTGTAAAATGGGTGTATACGAAAAAGAATATGAATTGGGGAGGAGCTTCTAAAAATGGATGGTATTTAAGAACTTTTTTAGCTTCAGCCATAGCAGTTCAAAATACGGATATGATATCTGATTTTTTTAGGAATTCAAAAAAAACCACGCTGATTCCAAGAGGAGTAGATGTAGATTCTTTTAAACCTATAGAAAAAAATGAAAGTTTAGCTCAAAGATGGCAACTCCAAGCCAAAGATAGAGTTATTATGTGTGTAGCTAATTTGGTGCCTATAAAAGGTATTGAAATTTTATTACAAGCCTTTAAAGGTGTTTCAAGTCAATTTCCAGATTGGAAATTAATGATTGTTGGAGATAATGACAGTCCATATGGAAAAGAGATGTTAGCTTTAACCACTGAATTGGGACTAAATGAAAAGGTGTTATTTTGTGGTAAACAAAATCATATTCAGAACTATTTAAGCTTAGCTGA
Organism: Winogradskyella eximia; assembly: GCF_003386165.1. Taxonomy (GTDB): domain Bacteria; phylum Bacteroidota; class Bacteroidia; order Flavobacteriales; family Flavobacteriaceae; genus Winogradskyella; species Winogradskyella eximia. The sequence goes on from NZ_QRDV01000011.1 coordinate 40,745, forward strand.
AGTTGTGGTTTTACCAACATTAAATAAAGGTAGAAAGGAAGGCTCTCCAGTTTCATTATTAGAAGCTATGGCTAGTGGTAAAAATGTATTGGGTTCTAATATTTCTGGAATTAAGGATCAATTACAACCATTTCCAGATCATTTGGTAACTGCTGGTGACATTGAGGCTTGGAAATCTGCATTATTAGCATGTTGTTCTAATTCAAAAGACATACACGAAAAATTAGGAAATGACTTTAGGGAATATGTGATAGAAAATTATCATATTGATATAGAGGTGAGAAGGTGTCAGGATTTATATCTTAAACTGGTCAATTAATTATAATGTATGCTTTTTAACTCAATAGACTTTGCTGTTTTTCTTCCTATAGTTTTTATACTTTATTGGTTTGTATTAGGTAGGCATTTAAAATATCAAAATGTACTCATTGTTGTAGCTAGTTATGTCTTTTATGGCTGGTGGGATTGGCGCTTTTTGTCATTAATACTTTTTAGTACACTTGTCGATTACGCAGTAGGAATTGCATTATCTAAAAGTGAAGACACTACCAAACGGAAATTATTACTTTGGTTAAGCATCATTGTAAACCTGGGTTTTCTTGGTTTTTTTAAATATTATAATTTCTTTTTAGATAATTTTATTGAAGCCTTTTCATTTTTTGGTCGAGACATTCAACCCAACACTTTAAATATTATTTTACCTGTAGGTATTAGTTTTTATACTTTTCAGACTTTAAGCTATACTATAGATGTCTATAAGCGACAGTTAGAACCTACTAAGAATTTTATATCCTTTGCTGCGTTTGTCAGTTTCTTTCCGCAATTAGTTGCAGGTCCAATTGAGCGAGCATCAAATTTGTTGCCACAGTTCTATGTTAAAAGACATTTTGATTACAACAAAGCTGTAGATGGTTTGCGACAGATATTATGGGGTTTGTTTAAAAAAGTAGTAATTGCAGACAATTGTGCCTACTTTGCTAATGTGATTTTTGATGGCTATGAAACTTATTCAGCGAGTACATTAGTATTAGGCGCAGTGTTTTTTGCCTTTCAAATTTATGGTGATTTTTCTGGTTATTCAGACATTGCCATTGGTGTTTCTAAATTATTTGGTTTCAATTTAAAACAGAATTTTGCAACACCATACTTTTCTAGGGATATGGCTGAGTTTTGGCGTCGTTGGCATATATCACTTTCCACTTGGTTTAGAGATTATTTATATATTCCGTTAGGTGGCTCTAAAGGAAGTAAAGGCAACCAAATTAGAAATGTATTTATTATTTTTATAGTTAGCGGTTTCTGGCATGGTGCTAATTGGACTTTTATTTTTTGGGGAGTATTAAACGCAGTGTATTTTTTACCCTTATTATTGAGAAATAAAAATAGGGTTCATACTAATGTAGTTGCTCAAAATAGTATGTTGCCAACTGTAAAAGAGTTATTGCAAATGCTACTTACGTTTGGTCTTACAGTTTTGGCATGGGTGTTTTTTAGAGCAGAAAATTTGCCAATGGCCTTTGATTATATTGCTAGAATAGCCGATTTATCCTTATTTACGATGCCACAAGTAAGACCAACTGATTTATTTATTTTTATTATATTATTTTTAGGAATAGAATGGGCAGGACGACGAAATTTGTATGCTATTGAAAGTTTATGGTTTAAATATCCTAAACCAATACGTTTATTTATTTATTATTCTATTGCTATGCTTATTTTTTTATTTGGAGGTAAAACTCAAGAGTTTATTTATTTTCAGTTTTAATGAAACGATTTTTATTACATACATCATTTTTTTTAGCTATCCTGTTAGCTAGTGTTTTTGTTGTTTTTGCTTCGGCAGATGGTACAACAGATGCTTATTATAAAAAAGTATCTTCTCCTAAGCAATCTTCAATGATTGTTGGTTCATCTCGTGCTAGTCAAGGTATCCAACCACATATTATTGATTCTGTATTAAGAACAACAGGATTATTTAATTATGGGTTTACAATTAATATTTCGCCTTATGGAGAGACTTATTACAATAGCATTTCTAACAAATTAAATGCAGCTTCAAAAAATGGGTTATTTATTGTTGCTGTAACACCGTGGTCTTTATCAGAATATAAATTGGGAAATAAAAAAGAAGGGAAGTATCTTGAAGACGATGACATATTAGCAAAAACATCTTTTGTGAATATGAATCCTAATATTGAATATCTTATAGAGTCATTAAATTCTAAAAATGAATCTATTATAAGAAATAAATTTAGAAAAGGAATGTATCAAACTTTCTTTGTGAACAACAATGGTTGGTTAGAAGTCACTATAGAGTCTGATATGATTACAAATAAGGCTCGAACACAGAACAAAATCGTTAGTTACAAAAAAAGAAAAACTAATTATAGCGGATTTTCGGAATACAGATGTGGCTATTTAAAGAAAACAATAGAATTATTTAAAGAACATGGGCAAGTATATCTCGTTAGAATACCTGTTGTTGATGCGATGTTGGAAATTGAAAATGAATTGGTGCCAAATTTTGATGATATAATGAATGATACTTCTAAAGAGTACGGGATTCCATATATTAATATGATGCCTTTTAATGATCAATATAATTATACAGACGGAAATCATTTAACGGTATCTTCGGGTAAAAAGTTTTCCTTAGATTTAGCAATTCAAATAAATAAATTAAAGAAATAGCCAACTGGTAAATGATAATAGGCCTTATACTATCGAATACTCCAAATTATTCAGAAACTTTTTTTATTAATAAAATAAAAGGACTGCAAGCTAGTGGAGTTGAGGTTGTATTATTTGTAGGTAAAGAAAGAGAGGGTTTTTCTCTTTGTAAGGTTTGTAAAATGCCTACCGTCTATAAAAATATTTTTTTATTCGGATTTCAGTATGTATTTGTATTATTATCCTTACTACCACATGTTAAAAACGTATGGCGTTTTTTAAAGCTTGAAAAAGCAAGTGGCAGTTCAAGTTTAAAACTTCTAAAGCTTTTATTTATAAATAGCCATATTTTAAAAGCAAAATTAGATTGGTTGCATTTTGGTTTTGCAACACAAACAATAGGAAGTGAACTGGTTGCCAAAGCTATCGAAGCAAAAATGGCAGTGAGTTTTAGAGGGTTTGATATTAATGAATATCCTAAAAAGCATAAAAACTGTTATGTAAAACTTTGGAAAAATATAGATAAGGTACATTCTATTTCTCAATATTTAGTTGATGAAGCTTATAAATTGGGATTAGATAAAAGTGTTCCTGTAGTTATAGTTAGTCCTGCTGTGGATATGAGTTTTATCAATGCTATAAAAGATAAGACTAAATCAAAGTTCCAAAAGGGGATGGTAATCTGCACTGTAGCAAGACTTAATTGGATTAAAGATTTATCTACAGCTATTAAAACGATAAGTTTACTTAAAATGAAGTATCCTCAAATTAGTTATCTTATCATTGGAGGTGGAAGCCAAAAAGAGAAAGAACAATATTTAAATTTAGTAGAAGAATTAGGATTGCAAGACCATGTGGTTTTTTACGATAAGCTATCACATGTAGAAACCATTCAAAAAATGAATGAATGCGATATTTATTTGCAAACAAGTATTAATGAAGGGTTTTGTAATGCAGTCTTAGAAGCCCAAGCATTAGGAAAGTTATGTGTGGCTACAAACGTTGGAGGTCTCAAAGAGAATATAGTAGACACTAAAACAGGATGGTTAGTAGAACCTCAAAATCCTATTGTGATTTCCGAAAAAATTATAGAGATTATAAATTTAAGTGAGCTTCAATTAGACAAAATAAAGGAACAAGCTGTAAAAAGAGTAGAAACAAAGTTTAATACAGAAATACAGATGAAATCCTTTGTGGAATTTTATAAAAACTCATAATATTGTATGGATTTAGCGGTATTCAAAATAATGCTGATTTTATTTAGAACTAATTATCTCGAAGTAGTAATTTAAACTTCCGTATTATTAATTATGAAACTGTTTTACCCAAGTCAATTATACGATAAAAATTATAGAAGAGATTTATTTCCTCTGCTCAAACCTTTTTATAAAGAGTCAGATTTTACAGATAAACAACGTATAGAATTATATGGTGTCTCCGAGAACGATTATACGTTTGTAGATAAAATTGAAGATGCAGAATTTGTGATATTAACAATGTCTTGGTTGTATTACAAATTAACAAATAAGACAGAACAAGCCATTAAATTTATAGAAGAAGCCAACCAATTAAACAAGCAGGTTATAATTTCAATTCCTAGTGATTTTGGTATAGAATTCCCTAAACATTTAAACGTCATTGTAATTAGAGAACAAGGTTATAGGTCTAAACTAAGTAACAACCATCAATGTATTCCGGTATTAATACCAGATCCATTAAAAAAGCACTATCAAACCACTCAAGTTTTTAAAAGACCATATGCTGAAAAACCAACAGTAGGATTTTGCGGCCAGGCAGATAGTAGACTGACAGAGGCTTTTAACGAACGATTTAAGATTTTTGCTCGTAATATGCTCTTTTATTTCAAAATAAGATTTAAAACACCTCATCAACTTATAGCAACAAAACATCTAAGGTCTAAACTCGTTGAACTATTGCAAGATAGCCCAAAGATTAATGCTAATTTTATTATAAGAAAAGCACATAGAGCTGGTGTAGAATTTTTAAAAACAAAAGACACACATAAATCTACTTTAGAGTTTTTTGATAATATAAAGGATTCAGATTATGTATTGTGCGCTAGAGGTGTTGGGAATTTTTCAGTCCGATTGTATGAAACTTTGGCTATGGGAAGAATTCCTGTGTTTGTAAATACTGACTGTATGTTGCCTCACGATACTTATTTTAACTGGAAAGACCATATGGTTTGGGTAGAATATAAAGATAGACATCGCATAGCAGATATAGTTGCAGAGTTTCATGCCAATCTTAATGAGGAATCATTAAATGACTTTTTTATAGGCAATAGAAAACTTTGGGAAAACAAATTAAAATTAGATTCATATTTTAAAACGTTATTTAATCATTTAAACTAAAATAATATAGTGCCTTTTAGGTTTTTAAAATACATACAGCCAACCAATTATTTTTCACTTCCTGTTGATAAGCATCATACAGTGTTTCCTATTGTTGAGACTATAAATGAATCCATAAAGTCTTTTTTAAATACAGATGAGAAATTTAAAAGTGAAAGAGCCAAAGCTTATGACTTATCATGGCAAGCTGTGCAATTAGGTTATATTGGCAATGCAAAAACGTACACTTCTTTTGAGCCATTACCATTAGAAGACGAATACCGATTTATAAAAAAATATTACAACTCTATTTGGGTGTTTTATATATTGATTTTAAGATTAATAAGTTTTAAAAATCCCATTAAAAATATTTCAGCATTTCTAAAGAGTAGAACAACAAAACGATCTAATTATCTTAATCATCCTATTGCTTATAGGGAATGGGATAATTTTGAATCTCAATTATTACGTGATAAACCTCTGGTGAGTATTATCATACCCACTTTAAATAGATATCAATATTTAAAAGATGTCTTAAAAGATTTAGAACAACAAGATTATAAAAATATTGAGGTTATTGTTATAGATCAATCATTACCTTTTAACGAAGCTTTTTTTAACGAGTTTAATCTAAAGTTAACTGTAAAATATCAAGAAGAGCGTGCACTATGGTTGGCGAGAAATACAGCCATAAAATTGAGTAAAGGAGAGTTGTTATTGTTATTTGATGACGATAGCAGAGTAGAACCTAACTGGATTACAGACCACCTTAAATGTTTAGATTTTTTTAATGCAGATATTTCATCTGGTGTTTCAATTTCCGTAGTTGGTGATAAAGTGCCTCAGCACTATTCGTTTTTTAGAAGAGCAGATCAATTAGATACAGGTAACGTTTTACTAAAAAAATCTATATTCAGGGAAATAGGTTTGTTTGATAGGCAGTTTGAAAAGCAACGCATGGGTGATGGAGAATTTGGATTAAGATCACATATCAATGGCTTTTTAAATATTTCTAATCCATATGCAAAACGATTACATCTTAAAGTAGGTTCGGGAGGTTTACGAGAAATGGGCAGTTGGGATAGTTTTAGAACTAAAAAATGGTTAGACCCAAGACCAATTCCAAGTGTTTTGTATTTATATCGAAAATATTATGGTAATTATAAATCTAAGTTGGAGTTATTAAAAACAGTACCTGCTTCAATTATGCCATACCGATTTAAAGGCAATAAGTTTTATATGGTAATTGGTGCTTTTCTATCCGTTTTTATTTTACCAATTATTTTGATTCAAGTTATAAAATCATGGAAATTAGCATCTAAGAAATTAAAGGAGGGTTCATTAATAGAATCTTTAAATTAATGAAAGTATTACAAGTTATAGATCATTTAAATGTAGGAGGTGCTGAACGTGTTTTGGTAGACCTTACAAATATTTTAAATGAAAATCAATACAATGTAACTGTCTTATGTTTATTAAAAAAAGCAAAATTAGATGAACAATTAAACAAGAATATTAATGTTATTTATTTACATCGAAAAAATAAATTCAACCCATTATACTTAATCAAACTATACATTATTTTAAGAAAGTATGACGTTATTCATATTCATTTAAGACAGGTTTTAAGATACGTGTCTTTGCTGTTTTATACAACGAGATTAAACAAGAAAAAAGTGATTATTTTTCAAGATCATTTTGGAAAAATAGATACTGAAAAAACTATTTCACCAAGTATTAAAGAAGCCATGAAGCGCTGTACAGCTTATATTGGAGTGAGCGATCAACTTACCAATTGGGCTAAGAGTAATACTATTAATTCTAATATTTTCAAATTATCTAACATTGTTAGGCAGAATAAGGTTGGTATAAATTCTAATTTATCTTCAACTCAAATACATATAGTGTCAGTAGGGAATTTTAGACCACAAAAAAATTACGAATTCTTGTGCCAACTTATAGCTCAGAGCTCAGATGAGTATAATTATACCATTTATGGACAACTCGTAGATCTCAACTATTACCACAAGATTAAAGACCTTATAAGTGATTTAAAAATTGAAGATAAGGTAACCATCATTACAGATTGCGATAATATTGTATCAGAATTACCAAAATACCATTTAGGTTTGCATTGTGCTACTTCAGAAACAGGACCTTTAGTCGCTATAGAATATTTAAGCATGCAAATTCCATTTGTAGCATATAATACAGGAGAAGTTGCTATGGATGTTGGAAAAACTTTTCCTAGTTTTATTCAAAAGGATTTTAATGTTGAAAACTGGAATACTAACATTAATACGATTTTAGAGCATAGAGCAGATTTTGTAAAGGAGCTAAAATCATTCTTTACAAAAAAGTATTCTGAAGATGCTTACTTAGAAAATTGCATATCTATATATCAAAAACTAATAGCCAAACAATAAAATTGAAGTTAACTATAATATCACATACAGAGCATTATAAATTACCAGATGGTACAATTGTTGGTTGGGGACCAACGCTTACTGAGATTAATTATTTGGCAGAAATTTTTGATGAAATATACCATATTGCTATGCTTCACGATTGTGAAGCGCCTAAAAGTTCTCTTCCATATACCAGTGACAGAATAACATTTGTGCCTTTAAAACCTTCGGGTGGACACGGTGTTTTGGAAAAATTAAAGGTATTGTTTTCTGCTCCTAGTGTTATTAGAACAGTTAATAAAACACTGGCAAAATCAGATTGCTTTCAGCTTAGAGCTCCTACTGGTATCGGAGTATTTTTAATTCCGTATTTAACTCTGTTTTCAAAAAAGAAAGGTTGGTTTAAGTATGCCGGAAATTGGAAACAAGACCCAGCACCTTTAGGTTACGCAGCGCAACGTTATATGCTTAAAAAGCAAAAACGAGTGGTAACTATTAATGGTTCTTGGGATGATCAGCAAGTACATTGTTTAAGTTTTGAAAATCCATGCCTTATTGATACAGATATTATAGAAGGTGTAAATGTTGTTTCAAAAAAAGAAAAGACTGAGCTTATTAATTTTTGTTATGTAGGACGGTTAGAAAAGCAAAAAGGAGTAGAGCGCATTATAAATGCATTTAACCAATTGCCAGAAAATTTGCTTGCTAAGGTGGGAAAAATTCATTTGGTAGGTAATGGCAGTGATGTTGATTATTTTAAAAAATTGAGTTTAAAGAAAAACATAGATTTTGTGTTTCATGGGTTTTTGTCAACGAAAGATGTTTTTAATATCTATAAAGCATCTCATTTTTTCTTAATGCCAACAACAGCTTCAGAAGGCTTTCCAAAAGTTATTGCAGAAGCTATGAATTTTGGCTGTCTTCCAATGGTGTCCTCAATTTCTTCTATTAGTCAGTATGTAAAAGATGGACATAATGGCTTTTTGTTAGATCCTGTAACAGAAGAAAATGTTATTTCGGTCATCCAAAAAGGAATAAATTTAACTAATGAAGATTATAAAACTATGATGAGTAATAATGCTGAATTGGTTAAAAAATTCACGTATCATTATTATGTAAATAGAATCAAAAAAATCATCACAAATTAGTAAATCTGAGGCACCAAGTACACTATTTCAGAATGTTACATTTTTATAATTATTTAGAATTAAGATGTAATCTGTATTTTTTATATATATTTAGCACACATTAATTAATCACCTATAACTCATTGAGATTGAGAAAAATTTCCTGGATATTAAAAAGACATTCCCTCTTGTATTCTACAAGATTTAGATTGCTTTCGCGGAATTCTTCAAAATCAGAAGTGGCTTCAGAGACTTATAATTCTTATAATAAACCTAAAGATATTCCGGAGTATTATTTTGAGGTAAATAAAGAAATATTTAAAGACGTTAATATTACTACGGATTTAGAAAAAGCCATGCATCTTGCAAGTTGGTTAAGAAAAAGTATTAAAGGTGGTCCAGGTTTAAGTTTGGCTTCAGATGTAGCTTTAAAAACCATGCTAGAAGGGAAAGGTGGTGTTTGCAGTGATATTTCTCAAGTGTATAATAATTTTTGTGTTATAAATGACCTTCTCGTTAGAGAATGGGGAATTACAACAATTCCTTTCGATAAAAAATATGGTGGTCATGCTACAAATGAAATCTTTTCCAAAGAGCTTAACAAATGGGTTTTAATTGATGTTTCAAAATGTATATTGTTTCATAGAAGTAACAGTGATAAGCCATTATCGGTTTTAGAAGTATTTCAATCGAAAGAACATTTAGCTTATGATCCATTTTTAAAAGAAATAAAAGACGATAAACAAATTAAGATTTATTATTTCGGAGCATCGGCAACTCCTTTCTTAATTAGTAAATATAAAAATAAGGTTTATGATAAGTTCTTAACTAAAAACTCATCTAAATTACCAGTTTTTATAGTTCATTTTCTGGTTTATTTAACGGGTAATAGCTATCATTATAAATTTCCTTTAAATGATTACCGAAATATGTTTAAATCTGTCATATCTTAGACACTTCCAACAAATAAGTGATAACTTATATTGAAATCTACTCAGAATTATATTGTTTTAACCTTAGTCCATGCATTATTAGGCTTTGTTATATTTTCATTTAAACCTTTTTCAAAGTTTTATTTTGGCATTGCGCTGGTTTATTTTATAGGAAGCATAATTGTTGCTCATAACGATAAAAAAACATTAGTAGTTTTAAAAGCCTGTGCTTATTTTGTTGGTGCCGAGGTACTTTTTAGAATGACAAGAGGTGGTATAGCTTATGAATCTTCTAAATATTTAGTGATCCTTTTTATGTTGATGGGAATGTTTTTTAAAGGAGTTTCGGGTAGAGGTTACCCTTATTTTATGTATTTAATTTTATTAATACCTTCTATTTTTGTGGCTTCTTTGGATTTGCGATTTGATGCTAATTTTAGAACAGATTTAGCTTTTGTATTAAGTGGTCCTGTATGTTTAGGGTTAGCATCTCTTTTTTTATTTGATAGAAAAGTAAGTTATAAGGAGGTTTTTGAGATGTTATTTTTTATGACATTACCTATAGTTACAACAACATTTTATTTGTTATTCTTTAATCCTAGTATAAAAGATACTATAGCAAATACGTCTTCAAATTTTGCGGCTTCTGGTGGCTTTGGTCCCAACCAAGTCTCTACAGTTTTAGGACTTGGTATTTTTGGATTTACTGTTAGACTACTGTTAAAATCTCCTACTTTAGGTCTTAAAATTTTTAATTCTATTTTTCTAATTCTAATTGCATATAGAGCTGTTATTACATTTAGTAGAGGTGGCGTTTTTGCCGCAATTATAACAATAACTGCATTTTTAGTGATATTGTATTCTAAAGCACTTCCTAAGTTAAAAACTAAATTATTAGGCTCTTTAGGCCTGTTATTGATAAGTTTCGTCTTAGCATGGGTAATAAGCTCTTCATCTACTATGGGTTTAATAGATAAACGTTATGCAAATGAGGATGCGCTAGGAAGAGAAAAGCAGGATCTTTCAACAGGTAGATTAGATTTAATATTAAATGAATTAGATGGGTTTATAGAAAACCCTTTCGTTGGAATAGGCGCAAGTATTACAAAATACCGTAGAGAAGGAAGATCTATTGTAACTCATAATGAGGTTAGTAGGTTGCTTTCAGAACATGGTATTATTGGTATAGTTATTCTTTTAATTTTAATATTTACACCGTTATCTTATAGGTCAAAAAACAAAAAAAATATATTTTTCTATGCCTTTTTAGCCTTTTGGTTTGCAACCATTAACCATAGTGCCATGCGATTGGCAGCTCCAGCATTTTTTTATTCCTTGTCTTTAATTAATATAAAAAATGAAAAACCTCCTATACATAGGAAACGCGCTATCCAACAGTAGTAGTACAGTAACTACTATCGAAACGTTAAGTGAGCATCTAAAGGAAGCCTTCTCGGTAAAAGTCGCCTCAGATAAGTCTAATAAGGTTTTACGTTTATTAGATATGATAAGACTGGTAATTGTTAATAGAGGTACTACTGATTTTGTGCTAATAGATACTTACAGTACAATTAATTTTTACTATGCACTTATTATTAGTCAGTTGTGTAGATTTTATAGGATTAAATATGTTACAATTCTTCATGGTGGAAATTTAGAAAGCCGATTAAAGCATAGTTCTAAATTAAGTAACCTTCTGTTTAAAAATGCATATAAATTAGTAGCTCCTTCAAATTTTTTGAAATCAGTTTTTAAAAGTTATGGCTATAAGGATGTTGTATTTATTCCTAATAGTATTGAAATAGATAATTATCAGTTTCTTAATCGGAATGTTGATACTATTAATTTATTGTGGGTAAGATCTTTTTCAACTATTTATAATCCAGAACTAGCCGTTTTGGTTTTAGAAAAACTATTAGAAAAACAGTATAATGCACAGCTAACTATGATAGGTCCTGATGTAGACGGATCCTTAAAACGAGTTAAGGAATTAGCAAAATCTAAGCAGTTAAATGTAAATTTTACAGGAAAGTTATCTAAACCAGCTTGGTTAGAACTTTCTAAAAATTCTAATATTTTTATTAATACTACGGATTTAGATAATACACCAGTAAGTGTAATAGAAGCAATGGCTTTGGGCTTACCAATAGTGTCTACTAATGTTGGTGGTTTACCCTTTTTAATTACAGATAACGTTAATGGTTTACTTGTAGAACCTAAAAATGCAGATGCGATGGTTGATGCTATTATTCTATTGAAATCAAAAGAAGATATGAGAAAGAAAATAGTGGTTAATGCACGCTCTATGGTAGAAGATTTCACATGGAAAGCTGTAAAACCAAAATGGGAAGCGCTTTTGTCCTAAAAAAATGTTAATAATCACTAGTACTTATTATCTTTGTTGCTGAGTTTTCTCTTACAATGGCAAAAAAACATGGTATTCATTTCGAAGTTTCTGAACGCAAGATTCTACTGAGAATTTTGGATTTGGTTATGGTATACTTAGGTGTATATTGCTTGAGTCTTTATTTTGACTTTGAATATATTGTTGTAAGTACAGAGAATAGTGTAGCGTTAATTCTATTAGGTGTTTATGTCTCTATTTTTGCTACCATCTTTGAGTTATACGATTTACAAAAGGCAAGTAGACTAGATACCACCTTTAAAAATATTGTAATAACGGCCTCAACGGTAGTCATATTTTATTTGTTAACACCTGTTTTGTCACCATTCTTGCCGATAGAGCGTATGCAAATTGTTTATCTCTATTTAACTATTGTTGTATCTATACTTTTATGGCGACTCGTTTATATAAATTTAATTGAATCTCCTCGTTTCTATAAGCGCGTTTTGTTAGTTGGAGAAGTCTCTAATATTGAGAGTATAGTTAATGCTTTAGATGCTTCTGATCCTAATTATAAAATCATTGGTTTTATTAATAGTGAAATCTCTAATTCAGAATCAGTAAAATTTAAAGGTTTAAAAGAATTTGCATCAACTGATTTTTTGCAAATTATTGACAGAGAAAAAATATCTGAAATTCTAGTCGCAAGTTTCAATACGGAAGCTATCACTGCAGAAGTGTATCACGATTTAATGTTGCTGTTGGAACGTGGTTTTAAAATAAGGGATTATACACAAGTTTATGAAGAACTGCTATCAAAAGTGCCTATTCAGTTTGTAGGTAAGGATTTTTATAAGTATTTCCCTTTTAGTCGTAGTAATGAGAATAAGTTATATATCTTTTTTCATCGTGCCTTCGATGTTACATTCTCTATATTAGGTTTAATGGTTGGTGTTTTATTATTACCAATTATTTTGTTAGGAAATTTAATAGGCAACAAAGGTCCTTTATTTTATTTTCAAGAACGTGTTGGTAAAAACAGCAAATGTTTTAATATTATTAAATTAAGAACAATGGTTGTTAATGCCGAAAAAGATGGTGTTAAATGGGCTAAGAAAAATGATAATAGAATTACGAGATTTGGTATGTTTTTACGCCGATCTCGTTTAGATGAAATTCCACAATTTATTAATGTTTTAAAAGGTGACATGAGTATTATAGGACCAAGACCAGAGCGTCCTTTTTTTGTAAATGAATTATCTCGAATCATACCTTTCTATCAAACACGTCATATCATAAAACCAGGACTAACAGGTTGGGCTCAAGTAAGTACAAGATATGGTGCTTCTATAGACGAAAGTCTTACTAAACTTCAATATGATTTGTATTATATTAAACACAGAAGTATATTTTTAGACTTTAGTATTACCCTAAAAACACTTAGTACAATTCTGTACTACAGAGGTCAATAAATTGTTTTGATCTTAATTAGCTTTATTAAAGTACTTTGCTAAAAATAGATATCTTATTAATACCGAAATGAGTAAGGGTATTAAGCCAATGGCAAATACTTGCACACCACTTATCCAATGAAAAGTCATTAGGACTAACATAATTATTAAAAACTTAAGGTAACGCTTAACCCAGTTTTTAACTTGTGGTTTTAATATTTGAGCAATTACAAGAATATTAAACGGAAATGCCCATAACAAGTTATAATTTTGAGCTGTTGCAGTGTGATCTGTAGCAAACCATAAGAATAGAATCAAAATGCCAACAACACTTGTGATTCCAAATATTACCGCATCTAACCATTTGCTTCTTGTGTTGTTTTTATAATCTTTATAGGTTAAAAACAAAATGCCAAGACCTAATAATCCCATTATTACTAATGGACTGAATAATAGGTTATAAGAAAAATTTGTTTCTTTTTTCTCATAAAGCGTAGAAGAACGCTTAACTAAACGCTCTGTGCCATTTAGCGTTGCGTTCTCAAAAAAAGTATGAATGTATTTTGGTAAAAACTGCTGCTCATTTACAGTTGCTTCTCTGTCAATAACAGAGCCTAGTGCTATATCTATCCCAAAACTACCCCAAGTATTTAAACCCACATGCTCATGTATCAGAGTTCTAAAGGTTTTAACTTCAAAATTTTCAGGTAAAACAAAATCAATCTTACGGTCTGTAGCTTTTAGTGTTACATCTCTAATTTTTGTAGCACAATTATCATAGAAAAAATCGTATAAATAACGTCTATTTTCTGGTTTGTAATTGTTTTCTAAAAAGTTGAAGAGTTTCTGTTTTTCTTGTGCCGTAAAATTTAAAACTTGTTCGTTTATAGTTCTATTATAGTAAGTATAATGATAGTTGAAATCAGAAAAATTATCTCTGCTTATGAGATAGTTTAATTTTCCTTGAGCAAATTTTAAATAAAAATTTGGTGCATTAAAATCGTAAGCTCCATAACCGTAAACGACGTCTATACCTAAGCTAGTATCTTTTACTCTGAATCCATTATGGCCAAAAGCATCATTTAAAGATTCACCTGGTCCAATGGTTAAAACAGATATTTCAGCTTTAGGTGATAGTTGAATTTGTTGGGCAAATCCAAAAAATAGACTGAAAGCAAAAGCAATAAAGGTAAGTTTCAACTTCATAACAAAGATTATCTAAAGACGCTAAAATCTATTTTTAAAGAGAATACATTCGAGTATAACGCAGCACTTTGGTCTCCGATATCAGTAAAAGCATAATCAATTTGAATCCCTTTATATTTAAAACCGACACCAAAATTAGGTTGAAAAGACAATTGCTCTGAATCATCTGGCTGAATTTCATTTTGAAAGTTACCAACACCAGCTCTTAAAAAAACTAAATCGGTATAACCAAATTCAAAGCCCAAAGCAGGATCAATACTGGCAAAAGACGTAGAAATTATATCATTATTTTCAGCGAAACGCATATTTAAATTAGCTGCGGCTAATAAAGAATAATCATAACGAATTATCCATTTTTTAGACATACCTATTTGTAACTTTGGGATGGTTATTTCGGTTGTTTCTGGTAATTCTTGGTTTTGCCCTTCAACGGCACTTCTTATTTCTTCATATTTATCTTCGTCTATAGACCATGCGTTGTAAGTCGTTGTAATATCTCGAGCCATTAAACCAAATTTCCAATCGTTTTTACTTTCAAATTGAATTCCAGCATCAAGTCCAAAACCCCAAGATGACGCAAAATCTCCGATTATACGTCGTATAATTTTGGCATTAATGCCATAATTTAAACCATCTAAAGGTAATTTTCGAGCATAAGAAAAGGTTAAGCCGTAATCTGCAGTAGAGAAAGTGCTTATTCTATCGTAATTAATATTGCCTTGATCATCTATTAGCTGTGTGGTATCTAAAATATCATCAACACCAAACCTAATTAATGAAATACCTAAAGCACTTTTATCGTCTAAAGGCATGCCATACGCTAAGTAATTGTAATTGGCAATATTTGCAAAATAACTAGAATGCATTAAAGCGAGTTGGTTATCTTCAAGGTGTACTAAGCCAGCAGGATTCCAATATCCAGAATTTACATCGGAAGTTTGAGACACAACAGCATTACTCATACCTAATGCGGCTGCATCTACACCAATATTCATAAATTCGTTAGAATATTTTCGAGTAGATTGCGCAGAAGTAATAAGCGTACTAAGTGTTAAGAGAATTACATAGTAATTTTTCAACAGCAATATTTTTTTTACAAAGATGCACATTATTTTTCTATCTATTTAACTGTATAATAATGTACTTATTGTTTTCTTTTGTTGCAATTTGAAAAAATAATAATAATAGACACAAATACTTTTATATTTTTACAAAAACTAAGGTTATGAGTTTAAAACGACACATTCCAAATATAGTAACACTTCTGAATTTGTTTTCGGGTTGTATTGCTTTAGTATTTGCAGTTAATGGCAATTATGTTGCAGCAGCATTTTTTGTGTTTTTAGGGATATTTTTTGATTTTTTCGATGGGCTTTTGGCCCGGAAACTAAATGTACAAAGTCCGTTAGGTATTCAGTTAGACTCATTGGCTGATTTGGTGACTAGTGGAGTAGTACCTGGTGTTATAATGTTTAAGCTTATTTCTGAAGCCACAGATGCTGCAGATTTTAGTTATGCAGATAGTTGGACGACTGGTTTAGATTTACAAATATTAAACATACCGGTATTACCTTTAATAGGTTTATTTATTGCGTTAGCATCAGCTTATCGTTTAGCGAAATTTAATTTAGATGAAGATCAACAAAGCTACTTTAAAGGTCTTCCTGTTCCTGCAAATACCTTAGTCATATTATCGTTACCATTAATATTAGAATATCAGAACAATGATTTAATAAATGCTATAATAATTAATAAATGGTTCTTAATTGGTTTAACATTATTAAGTTGCTATTTATTAAATTCTAATATAAAATTGTTTGCTTTAAAGTTTAAAAATTGGGGATTTCAAGATAATGCAGTACGTTATATCTTTTTAATTTTAAGTGTGGTGCTTTTAATTGTGTTACATTTTGCTGCGATTCCACTCATAATAGGTTTATACATTATCCTTTCTTTATTGACGAGATCTAAAATTCATTAATTCGATATTTTTTCGTTTTTTAATATTCAATTTATATAATACAACTACAATTTATGGCTTCAGGATTTTTTGCTCTACTTGATGATATAGCAGTTTTAATGGATGATGTTGCTGCAATGACAAAGATTACTACTAAAAAAACGGCAGGTATTTTAGGAGATGATTTAGCTGTTAATGCCGAAAAAGCATCGGGTTTTTTATCATCTCGCGAAATCCCTGTGTTATGGGCAATTACCAAAGGTTCCTTTTTAAATAAGTTGATTATTCTGCCTTTAGCGTTTTTGATGAGCGCTTTTTTACCATGGTCGGTGATTGTAGTATTGGTTCTTGGTGGCTTATACCTAGCATATGAAGGTGCCGAAAAAATATATGAAGTTTTTGTGCCTCATAAAAAAACAGAAACAGTTGATCTTAAAAAAGATTATACAGAAGAAGAACTATTAGACTTAGAAAAAACAAAGATTAAATCTGCGATTGTTACAGATTTTATTCTATCAGTAGAAATTGTAATTATTGCTTTGGGCTCAGTGGTTAATGAGCCACTAACAACTCAAATCATTGTGGTTTCTATAGTAGCTTTAATTGCTACAGTTGGTGTTTATGGTATTGTAGCGATGATTGTTAGAATGGATGATCTGGGTTTAAAATTAATTAGTAAGAGCAATGGCAGTAAAGGTGTTTTGTTTGCAATCGGAACATTTTTAGTTTGGGCATTACCAAAACTCATAAAAAGTTTATCTGTTATAGGTACTATTGCCTTAATATTGGTTGCTGGTGGAATTTTTGTTCATAATATTGAATATTTCCATCATTTCTTAGAACAAATTCCTGCAATTATAAGAGACTTTATAGTAGGATTAGCAGTTGGTGCTGTTTGTTTAATTGTAGTTAAAGCATTTAAAATGATTTTTTTTAGAAAAAGTTTGAATCATTAAAAATTATAAGCGTTAATTTGTAAAATAACTTGTAGAATTTAGAATTGGTTAATAGCAGAGCCTCAGTTATCTAATATTAATTATTAGATAGCATTAAATCAAAGCGAGTAAAAAATGAAAAAATTTAAACTTAAAGAGTTACTAAAAGTATTTTTATTTCTAATGGTAATTCAGTTTATTATTGGTGTAGCAGAAATTTTGTTATCCCAAGCACAAAGCGAATTGTCTTCAATAACATCTATATTAGTTAGAATCTGTAGTTATCCTATGAGTTTAATTGATAGTGATTTACCATTCTTT
Source organism: Winogradskyella eximia (assembly GCF_003386165.1). Lineage (GTDB taxonomy): Bacteria > Bacteroidota > Bacteroidia > Flavobacteriales > Flavobacteriaceae > Winogradskyella > Winogradskyella eximia. The sequence goes on from NZ_QRDV01000011.1 coordinate 58,453, forward strand.
GTCTCAGAAAACTTATTTATGATTGGCTTGTATTGGATGATAAATTTAATGATTCAATCAGTAATTCTGTATTTAATTTTGGTTGTAATTAATAAGATTAGAGAGAAGTAAGCAGATTAAAACTCTAATTTCTTCTTACGAAGTTCAAAATTCTGACCTAAATAAACCTTACGTACCATCTCATCACTAGCTAGTTCTTCTGGTTTACCAGCTTTAAGTATATTACCTTCAAACATTAAATAAGTTCTGTCTGTAATTGCTAAGGTTTCTTGTACGTTATGGTCGGTAATTAATATGCCAATATTCTTTTTGGTTAATTTAGCGATAATACGCTGAATATCTTCTACAGCAACAGGATCGACTCCTGCAAAAGGTTCATCTAAGAGAATAAAGCTAGGGTCAGTTGCTAAGGCACGAGCAATTTCTGTTCGTCTTCGCTCACCTCCAGACAGTAAATCACCTCTACTAGTTCTTATATGACCTAATCCAAATTCCTCTATTAATGATTCCATTTTATGGTGTTGCTCTTTCTTACTTAATTTAGTAAGTTGTAAAACACTTAAAATATTATCTTCAATACTTAATTTTCTAAATACAGAGGCTTCTTGAGCTAAATAGCCAATACCATTTTGAGCACGTTTATACATTGGGTATTTTGTAATGTTGGTGTCATCTAAAAAGATGTTTCCTCCATTAGGTTTAATAATACCAACAATCATGTAAAAAGAAGTTGTTTTACCCGCTCCATTAGGGCCTAATAATCCAACAATTTCACCTTGATTAACTTCTAGTGAAACATCTTTTACTACTTTTCGTCCGTTGTAGGACTTCATTAAATGTTCTGCTCGTAACTTCATATATGGTCTAAGAACGCTAAAATTAATAAAATCATATCTATTCAGTTGGCTTTCGTAATCATTTATTAAAAGTTTAACCTTGTAAATGTTTACTCCAATAATGGTTTAAGCACGTTTTTCTTTTCTTTTCTGATTTCTAACCACAGCTGCAGAAATGTAAATACTTACTTGATATAATATTAATATAGGTATAGCTACAATAACTTGGCTTGCAATATCTGGAGGTGTAATAACTGCAGATAATACTAAGACTATTACTAAAGCGAATTTTCTATACTTCTTTAAAATTTGAGGTGTTACCAATCCTACTTTAGTTAAAAAGTAGATAATTATTGGTAGTTCAAAAACAAAACCAGATGCTAAAGCAGAAGAACGCACTAATGCTATAACTGAGCTAATATCAAACTCATTAGAAATTTCGTCGCTAATCTGATAATTAGCTAAGAAATTTATAGATAATGGAGTGACAATATAATACCCAAAAAGGACACCTAAAAAGAATAATAAAGAAGCGACTACAATAAAACCTCTAGAGTTTTTACGCTCACTAGGTTTTAATCCTGGACTAATAAAACTCCACAATTGATAAAGTACATAGGGAAAAGAGACTATAAAGCCAGCATAGATAGACGTCCAAATATGTGCCGAAAACTGACCAGCAAAAGTTCTACTCTGAATGATAAAAGGAAATTCTGTCGCACAAAACGTAGTGTCTGTCATTCCAAAAAATCGAGATACTTTACAAAGTCCTTCATAAGTTGGGAAGTTCATGTGAGTTGGCCCAAAAATGATATCAAAAATAAATTTCTTAAAAATGAAAGCTAAAATCGCTGCGATTGCAATACTAATTGTAGCTCTAACTAAATGCCATCTTAATTCTTCGAGATGATCTAAAAAAGACATCTCATCAATATGTTTTTTCGCCATTATATAATGCCTTCTTTTATTAAATCATGGAGATGAACAACTCCTGCATACTCTCCGTTGTGTTCTACTAATAATTGAGAAATACCAAATTGCTCCATCAGCTCTTTTGCATCAACAGCCATAGCATCTTCGGCAATGCGTCTAGGGTTGTTGCTCATAATATCTTTGGCTTTTAAATTGGTAATAGTATCACTTTTGCTCAACATACGCCTTAAATCACCATCTGTTATAATTCCAACAATTTTGTCGTTTTCTACAACAGCAGTTACACCAAGCATCTTTTCAGTAATTTCTACAATAACTTCTTTTAAAGACGTTTCTAAACCAACTTGTGGTTTTTGGTTTTGCGAAGATAAATCGTTTACTCTTAAGTATAGACGTTTACCAAGTGCACCACCAGGATGATATTTAGCAAAATCTTTACTCGAAAACCCACGTAATTCTAATAAGCAAACTGCTAAAGCATCTCCCATTACCAACTGAGCAGTTGTACTCGTTGTTGGTGCTAAATTATTTGGACAAGCTTCTTGAGCTACGTATGCATTCAAAATATAATCTGCTTGCAAACCTAAAAACGACTCTTTATTGCCAGTAATTGCAATCATTTTGTTGTTGGCGTTCTTAATAAGTGGTACTAAAACTTTAATTTCTGGTGTGTTTCCGCTCTTAGAAATGCAGATCACAACATCATCTTCTAGCATTAATCCAAGATCTCCATGAATAGCATCTGCTGCATGCATAAAAACCGCAGGAGTACCTGTAGAATTAAGGGTTGCAACGATTTTGTTAGCTATAATAGCGCTCTTGCCAATACCTGTTATAATTACACGACCTTTGGATTTATAAATCAACTCCACAGCGTCTGCAAAATCTTCAGTTAGTAAATCTGATAAATTATTTATAGCTTTACTTTCTAATTGTATCGTAGTTTTCGCTGTTTTTAAGATAGATTGCTTTGTGTTCAAAACTTATTATTTATTGAGTTTCTTAGATATAAAGAATTTGTTATCTTTAAAGTTGTTGCAAATGTATATAAAATACCAATAGGGATTAATGAGTATTGCAGAAATTGACTTACACTCCGCATTAAAAAAGCATTTTGGATTTTCACAATTCAAGGGGCTTCAAGAAGAAGTAATAAAGAACGTCGTAGCTGGTAATAACACTTTTGTTATTATGCCAACTGGTGGTGGTAAATCTTTATGTTATCAGCTACCAGCTTTAATTGCTGAAGGTACTGCTATTGTAGTATCTCCACTTATTGCTCTGATGAAAAATCAGGTTGATGCCATAAGAGCAGTATCTGAGCATGAAGGTGTTGCCCATGTTTTAAATTCATCTTTAAATAAAACAGAGGTTGCTCGTGTTAAAGATGATATCACTAGTGGGATTACAAAATTATTATATGTAGCACCAGAATCGTTAACGAAAGAAGAGTATGTAGACTTTCTAAGAACAGTTAAAATTTCATTCATGGCTGTTGATGAAGCCCATTGTATCAGTGAATGGGGACACGATTTTAGACCAGAATACAGAAATTTAAAAACGATAATTAAACGTATTGGAGATGATATTCCTATTGTTGGTCTTACAGCAACGGCAACTCCAAAAGTGCAAGAAGATATTTTAAAAAGTTTAGGAATGCCTAATGCGGTTACTTTTAAAGACTCATTTAACAGGCCTAATCTTTATTATGAAGTACGACCAAAAACCAAAACTGTTGATGCAGATATTATTCGTTTTGTAAAACAGAACGAAGGAAAATCTGGAATTATATATTGTTTAAGTAGAAAGCGAGTTGAAGAATTAGCGCAAGTACTTCAAGTTAATGGTGTAAAGGCCGTTCCTTATCATGCTGGTCTCGATGCTAAAACTAGAGTGAAGCATCAAGATATGTTTTTAATGGAAGATACAGATGTTGTGGTTGCTACTATTGCATTTGGGATGGGAATTGATAAACCAGATGTACGGTTTGTTATTCACCATGACATTCCTAAAAGTATAGAAAGTTATTATCAAGAAACTGGTAGAGCAGGTAGAGATGGAGGCGAAGGTCATTGTTTGGCTTACTATGCTTATAAAGATATTGAGAAACTAGAAAAATTTATGGCAGGTAAGCCTGTCGCAGAGCAAGAAATTGGTCATGCACTATTACAAGAGGTTGTTGCTTTTGCAGAAACTTCGGTATCTAGACGTAAGTTTATACTGCATTATTTTGGTGAAGAATTTGATAATGAAACAGGCGAAGGAGGAAATATGGATGATAATGTGCGCCATCCTAAAAAGCAAGTTGAAGCTAAAGACGATGTTCGTATTTTATTAGATACTGTAAAGAAAACCAACGAAAAATATAAAGCAAAGGATTTAGTGCAAGTACTTGTAGGTAATCCTAATGCACTTATTTCTTCTCATAAAACAGATTTACAAGAATTTTTTGGTGTTGGTAAAGCTAAAGATCCTAGATATTGGATGGCACTAATTCGCCAAGTGATTGTGGCGCGCTATCTAAAGAAAGATATAGAAACATACGGAGTTTTAAGACTAAGTAAAAGTGGACTAGATTTTATAAAGCAACCAGAATCCTTCATGATGGCAGAAGACCATGTGTATGATATAGATTCAAATGACAGCATTATCACCAATTCAAAAGGAGGTGGAGCCGTAGCAGATGAAAAATTAATGGGTATGCTTAAAGATTTACGTAAGCGTAATGCCAAAAAATTAGGAGTGCCACCATTTGTTATTTTTCAAGATCCTTCACTAGAGGATATGGCATTAAAATATCCTATTACTATAGAGGAATTATCTAATGTACACGGAGTAGGAGATAGTAAAGCTAAAAAATATGGTAAAGATTTTGTAGGATTAATTGCTGATTATGTTGAGGAAAATGATATTCTGAGACCAGATGATATGGTGGTGAAATCAACAGGAACAAACTCTGCTATTAAATTGTATATCATACAAAATGTAGATAGAAAATTACCGTTAACTGATATTGCTTCTTCTAAAGGGATGGAAATGAAAGCCTTTATTAAAGAAATGGAATCGATTGTATTTTCTGGCACTAAATTGAATATTAATTATTGGATAGATGACCTTTTAGACGAAGATCAACAAGAAGAAATTCATGATTATTTTATGGAATCTGAAAGTGATAAGATTGACGATGCTATTGAAGAATTTGATGGTGACTATGATGATGAAGAGCTGCGCTTATACCGAATTAAATTTATGAGTGAAGTGGCGAATTAATATTCGGTTTTAAGAAAACACTAAAATAAAAGCTATTTTAATTTTATCAATTAGAGTCAGTTCATTGAATACATATTCAGGAAACTGACTCTAATTGATTTTTTATATTTATTCTTCCTCGTCAGAAATCTCAACAACGACATTTTTAGTAAACAAAATATCGTGCTTTTTAACTTGGATTTGAATACTTCTAAGTGAAGCATCTTCCAACCTCTTTACATCACTCTCTTCAATCTGAAAATCAATTTTAGTAACGTTTCTTCCTTTAATAGGTGAACTTTCAGATTCAAATTCTGGCATGTCAGATTCTAACTGAAGGTTAAAATCATCTCCAATGAATGAAAGTTTTGCTCCAGTTTTGGACTTTACAGATAATTGACCAACAATAACAGTTTGAAAAAAGAAATATCCGCCTAATTCATTTAATCCTGCAAATAGCACATTATTTTCTGCAACACCAAAGGGATTGTTTTCTACATCATTTATTATAGCTTCAACAGAATCATTAGATTTCGATTTTGTTTCAGAAGTTTTGTTACCAAAGAGTTTAGATAAAAATGCCATGTATATTTTTTTTTCAAAACTAAATAAAATAACATGAAACTGAAATCAAATTTGAACTTGAATTTATTTCGATTTCAATTTCAGATTCAATTTCAAGTTAACTTTCTTATCTTTGCATCCTTAAACAAAAGAAAACACAATGCAAGACGGTTTATACGCAAAATTCAACACTTCAAAAGGTGAGATATTAGTAAATTTAGAATTCGAAAAAGCTCCAGGAACAGTAGGTAACTTTGTAGCATTAGCGGAAGGAAATTTAGAAAACTCTGTTAAGCCTCAAGGAACTCCTTATTATGATGGCTTAAAATTTCATAGAGTAATTCCAGATTTCATGATTCAAGGTGGTTGTCCACAAGGAACAGGAACAGGTAATCCAGGTTATAAATTTGATGATGAGTTTCATCCAGATTTAAGACACAGTGGTCCTGGTGTATTAGCTATGGCAAATTCTGGACCAGGAACTAATGGTAGTCAATTTTATATTACACATATTGCAACAGATTGGTTAGATAATAAACACACTGTTTTTGGTAATGTTGTTGAAGGACAGGATATTGTAGATGCTATTGCGCAAGGAGATACTATTGAGAGTATTGAAATTGTAAGACAAGGTGACGCTGCGGAAAAATTTAATGCTATTGAAGCATTTAGAACATTTGAAGGTTCTAGAGAAAAACGCATCGCAGCAGAACGCGAAGCAGCAAGAGCTGAGTTAGATAAACTGGCAGGAGGTTTTGAAGAAACTAAGTCTGGGTTACGTTACCAAATTATTCAAAAAGGTGAGGGTAAAAAGGCTGAAAAAGGAAATATGGTGTCTGTACATTACAAAGGTCAATTGGCTGATGGAACTGTTTTTGATTCTTCATACAAAAGAAATTCTCCTTTAGATTTTCAAGTAGGTGTTGGTCAGGTAATTTCTGGTTGGGATGAAGGCATTTGTCTTTTAAACGTAGGTGATAAAGCACGTTTTGTGATCCCTAGCGATTTAGGATATGGTTCTGCTGGTGCAGGAGGTGTAATTCCACCAAACGCAACATTGGTATTTGATGTAGAATTAATGGATGTTAAGGGATAATATTTAGCATTTTACAGTAACAAAATAGAAAAAAAATCGTCTCACTTATAGTGAGACTTTTTTTTGCTTATAACCCAACCAAACACTTTATTCATCATGAAATTAAAGATACTTTTTTTATTAGTTACAGTATTTTTTGTAGTTTTTAATTGCTCTAACCCTATAGAATATTCAGAAGCATTTAAAAAAGAAACTTCAGGTAATTACCTTTACAACCAAGATGACTTAATTGAAGTTTATTATGAAAATAACCAATTAATGCTTAATTGGAGAGGAGGAAAGATAGCGCCTGTAGTTATAGATACTAACGAGTTTTTTGTAGCAGACATGTATAAGAAGTTTCATTTTGTACAGCACCCAGAAACTAAACAACGCTATTTATCTGCAATATCAGAAGAAGATGAGGAACATATTACTTATGATTATTTAAAAGCTCCTAAAGGCTATAAAACACCTAGTTTACATCTAAAAGAAGGGAATTACGAAAAAGCACTTGCAGGTTATTTAGAAATCAAAAAGCAAGATTCTACAAGTAGTTTTATAAGAGAAAGAAGCTTTAATAGTATGGGGTATAAACATATAAGAAAACATGAATTTGACAAAGCTATAGGAGTTTTAAAACTTAATGCAGGTTTACATCCTAACAGTGCTAATGTATACGATAGTTTAGCTGAAGCTTATTTGTTAAATGGAGACAGTTTAAATGCCTATAATAACTATAAAAAAACATTAGAGATCTTTCCAAGTAATAAAAGAGCTCAAGAATTTATTGTTAATTATACAGCTAAATCCTCAAAATAAAAGCTCGAATATTAGAGATTTAGCAATTATTAGAAATTACTCTAATTATTTGGTATTAAATGATTTATATTTTTTTTCCTTTGAAAGAAATTTCATAATAAAATAGAAGTGATTAGTGTAAAGGAAACCAAGTTGTATGATGAAGTTATTAAAGAGATAAACTACAATTTTGGAGATGTTTTTGTTTTTGATGGCTTTATAATTTCGGAGGTAAAAGAAGGTATTAGTTTTTCTTGGCAAAACCACGCCAAAAGTATTACTGATGATGTCTTTGAATTTACAAAAACAAAAGGAGATGAATTAATACTTATATCTCATAGAATTCATTCGTATTCGGTTGTACCCACAGATTGGCTTAAGTTTTTTGGAAAAAGCTTTAATCTAAAAGGTTATGGTGTTGTGTCAAATAATAATTTGAGCTTAGTAAATATAGTAGTCGAAAATTTATTTTTTAAAAAGAGAATTAGGCGTTTTTCTTCAATTGAAGCGGCAGTGCAATGGGCAAAGAATTACGAACTGGTTGAATCTGAGGATTAAAGCTTTTAATTCACTTGATTAAAATAAGAAATTAAAAATCTACATGAATTATTTAAGATTTTGATATTTTAAATATTTTATGATTACTTTGTTAATACATTACCCAAACAAAACTATGCACAGCGCTAGATATAAAGATCTATATAAGGAAGTATTAAAGGAATTTAATTACAGATTCGGGAATGTTTTTGTTTTTGAAGGATTCATTATTTCAGAAATTAATGAAGGTGTTAGTTTTTCGTGGGAGGAACATGCTCAGCGTATTGTTAGGGATGTTACTGATTTTACTCACTGCGATGGTGGTAATTTAGTATATCTCTCTCACAGAATTCATTCTTATTCTTTAGTGCCGAATGATTGGCTTAAATTTTTTAGAAATAGTTTTGAACTAAAAGGTTATGGCGTTATTGGCTACAATAAACTAAGTTTTGTAAATACGGTTATAGAGAATTTATTCTTCAAGAAAAAAATAAGACGATTCACCACCCTTGAAGCCGCTGTAGATTGGGCAAAAAGCTTTGATGTTGTTGAGGTTAAAAGCTGATGTATTATTTTTCTATCTAAAATATTATCTATTTCCTGCAGTAATCTAACCGTTTCAAATAATGCCTCAATTAATTTTGGATAGTGTAAGTTGTCTTTTAAGCTTTAGATTCTAAATTTCTAGATTATATAAAAGTAGTTTTAACAGTCATTGGTTTGATTTTTTTTAATTTTATAGAAACCAAAAAAATCACAATCTTATGAAACAACTATTACTCAATTTATTTACTGTTTATAGCTTTGTCGGCATGCTTTCGGCACAAGGGTATACCACACCAGATACAGGTTCAACCTTTACTTTAGACGATCTTGTTACAGCAAGTCCTACGACTATTTCAGTATCAGGTACTACCTATACTTTAATAGATGATCTTACCATTTCTGCTACAGATGCTCTTAATATTAGTACTGATGTAACTTTAGAAATTGGTGCAGATATTAGAATTACGGTTTTTGGAGCATTTAACGTAAATGCAGACAATGCTATTTTTACAGCGATTGATACTAATACACCTTATGATGGCTTTAGATTTGAAGAGTTTTCTGTTATTAACATTCAAAATGCAACAATTCAATATGGAGGTGGATTACGTGTGCTTACTGAAACATTTACTATTGATAATTGTTTAGTGACTAATAATGTTGCAGGTGTATCTACTGGAGCAGTTATTTCTTTGTCTAGAGGTATGGCTCAAATTACTAACAATACTATCACTTTTAATCAAACGGCAGCCATTAGTTCTGGTGCTAATAGTGCGGTATCTCCTTATATTTTTAACAATTATATCGAAGGAAATAACCAAGCGAATTCTAACCGACCTCAAATTAACATGGGAACAACGATGGTTGATAATCCTATTCAAATTATTCAAAATACGGTAAAAGGCGACCGTGCTTTAGACATGGTTGGAGGTATTGCAGTTTCGAATTTTGTTGGTGGAGTAATCAACGCAGTTATTGATGATAACACTATAGTAGATAACCGTTATGGTATTGCCATACTTGGAGACAATGCTTCTGGTTTTGTTAGAAATAATGTTATTGAAGATAATAATACACAAGGCAGTCCTAACCTTGGCGGAAGCGGTATTTCATTAAACGCATCATCAGAAGGGATGGATATTATTGCTAATGGTAATCAGATTCGTAGAAATTTATGGGGAATTACACTTCAAGGAGAATCTGCAATTAACCTCGGTGATAATGCCAGTAATGTGGGGCAGAATGTCTTTTCAGAGAATGGTAATGGAGGAGTTGTATATGCTTTATATAACAATACAGATAATGCAATAACTGCAATGCATAACTGTTGGGACGAAAATAATGCGCCAAACACATTGGCAGATGCTGAAGCTGTTATTGTACATCAGAATGATATAGGGTCATTAGGATTAGTAACTTTTGATCCGGTAAATTGTGGGTTTTTAAGTGTAGACGATTTGGCTTTAAATGAAATCACTATGTACCCTAATCCTACTTCTGGTCAGTTTAGTGTAACAAACAATGTATCATTTAATCAAATGAATGTTTACAGTATTGATGGCAAATTAATCATACAAAAAAGCCTTCAAATTGGAGCCAATACGTTTAACCTAAATTTAAATTCTGGTATTTATTTATTAGAATGTCAGGGTGAAAATAGCAAAGCAATTAAGAAGCTTGTAGTTAAATAGTTCTTTTTAATGCATCAAATTTAAAAGCTCCATCTTTACGACGGAGCTTTTTTTTTACAGAAGTTAAATTTTATTGTTTCAACCTTGTTTACTGTGTAAATGAATCGTTTGAATAGCTCTTGGTGCAATTTTAGTAGTGAAAGTATTTGTTTCTAATGATAATGATAATTGAAGAGCCTCATCGTTTTTGTTAAAAACAACAATAGCAATTGAGCCGTCAGTATTTTTTGCAGCCGTATAGATTAGTCCTTCTATTTCTTTTCCTTTTAAACCAATTCTTCGCGCATCAGGACGAATAAACTTACTAAAATGACTTAACAAATAATAGAGTGGAGTATAGATAACTTCATCAGTAACCGGATTAATAAGTACAGGAGCACTATTGTAGTTATTATAAGGGTTTGGTTGGCCTTGATTGCTAAGAATACTGCACCACTCAATGTAACCTTGAGTGCCATGGTTTAAGTCTGTAATGATATCGTAAGTATAAGTTTCAAAAGGCACAAAAGTTCCGGCATAGTCTGTACTTGCTCTCCAATATTGTCCTATAGGATCATTGGCATCTATATCTATGCTAGATTCTGTATGAATCATGCCTTTGTTTGGCCAGTTGTTTTGTAATTCAGTTAATTCCTTGGCATAATAATTATTAGCTTTTAGCTCAGAATTTGTATACCAATGAAATGCAGTTCCCCAAGCATATTTAGACGCTTCAGGATCTTCGTAAGTCTTTGCAACGTAATCATTCATAGTCGATTTATTGTGATCGTAAATTAACACACGCAATCCAGATTCTAAATCGTTAAGATTAAGGTGACCATCTTTTACAAGTTGAGGACCAAGATGATCTCTTAAAAAATCTCTACCTTGTTCTGGCGTAAAGCCATTACTATCCCATTGTGCATTATGAGCATGCAGTGGCTCATTTTGTGGCGTAATTCCCCAAAGAGTAATACCTTGTTCTTTATAAGCGCTCACATACTTTGATATGTATTTTGCCCATATACCATAATATTCAGGACGTAAACTTCCGTTAGTCATCTCTGCAGTTTCACCTGTTTTCATCCATGATGGAGGACTCCAAGGAGAGGCAATAATTTTAAAGTCTGCACCAGGAATACTTGATGCTTCTAATATCATAGGAATAATATCATAACTAGGTTCAACAAGTTCAATACCACGAACCTGATCATTCTCTTCACCACTAAAACCTTTCATATCTTCATGCACGCTAAAAGTTGAAAGATCTTCATCACCTTCTTCAACGTAGGTGTAGTGATTGTTTGAATAATCACTACTATTAATATGAGTTCTTGTAAGCGTAAAACCGGCACCTTCTGTTGGGCTGAAAAGTTTGGTTAAAACATCTTTACGAGTATCTACAGGAATAGTGGCTAGATTCCATGCTGAAGATTCTGTAAACGAAGCACCAAAACCGTAATATTTTTGAAATTCTTCATTAGGAAGCACTTCGATACTTACGTTTTTTAATTCTGAAGAAGTTGTCTCGGATTTATCACTTGAAATTAATTTAAGATTGTCACCAGCTTGTGAGGTTTGATACACTTCAGATACAAACTCTTGATATGCATTTTTAGGTGCGCAACCAACTAACACAAATGCTATAAGTAGAAACTGCCAATATGAAATTTTTGTAACAGGTTTATTTGAGTGAGATTGAGCCTTGTTGTTTTCCTTCTGCGCTTTAATAGTATTGATGCTCATTGTTTTTAAATTCCTATTATTTGTTTTCATCTTTCTTTATGTCTCGTAATGTAAGTATCATTGCTAAAATTAAGAGTACCATTGAAACAATACCGCCAAAAGGCCCTTTTTTAAGATTATTAAAATCGAGTTCAGTAATATTATAAATCATCAGTATGGCACTTGCGATGATAATAAAATATATAAAATATTTTTTTTTCATTTTTAGTTTTTTTTCAATTACATACAACGTGTTTACCTATGGTTTTTTTAAGCTATCAGCTTCGCTAACGTGTACGTGTTTTAAGCATCTAAATTAGCCATTTTTTTATTCACAGCTTAAGTTGGTAACTGGCTTTTTTTAATAGATTTAATTCTTAGATTATTAGATGTCGTAAGAAATAATTAAGTTGAAAGTATTGAATTACTTGAAAGTGGGTGTTTCAGTATTTTTTTCTAAAATAATGATACAATTTCATTATTCTCAATTTTACCTTTAAAAATAATTGTATCACCTGCATTAAATTTGTACTCACGAAGAATAAGTATATCAACTTTGTGATTTTTATTAGAAAGGTATAAGTCAATTACTTTGTGTCTGCCTTTTAACTGCTTTATTCTTTGTTTCATAGCGCTTCGAATAGAGTCATAATATTCATAATTCATACTGTTTCCAATAGAAAGATAACCATAAGTCGTATTATATATTTCATAGTCTTTGACTATAATTCCTTTTTTTTCTTCTACTTTATTTCCGACTTTGGTTAAAACAGCTTTTTTAAAATTTATAGGATATAGTTTCCCGTCAACAAGCAATTTAGTATCACTTGGATAACCTATTATGCAATCATGAAAAATATATTCTTGAAAACCACTACTACCACTTATACCTTTTGAACCTCCTCCGCTCGTCTTTTGCTTACCTCCAACTTTCAATGAATACAATGATGATGAACTTTTAGATAGTGGATTTATAACAGTTTCATCTGTAACGATAACACCAAATAAATCTGGGAGTTTTCTAATTCTCTCTATATTGTATAAATCATTTTTATTAGCGTTGTTAAGTCTATTAATAGGACCAGCAATAGTCATTATAAAATTCAAAACAAACGCAGAAAACACTATAACTATTATAGCTATGACTATTAAAAATGTTTTTGTACGTTTATTCAATCTATTGTTTTATTGAAGTCATTATTATTTGCAATGGTATTGTATATGAAACGTGCCGTTTTTTAAGTATGTTTTATATATATTATTGTAACTAGTGTTACTTGTTGGTGGTGAAGTATTTACTATAAACCTTATCTATGTCATAATCTGGTGAAATAATATGACCTTGTCCTTCAATTGTAAAAACCTCAATGCTTTTTACATGTCCTTCTAATTCTGACTTTGTACTATTGTTTAAGCTTATCCAATCCGCTTCATCTAATTCACCACCAGCTAATACTATTTTATAATTCTCCCATTGCTCTGAAACCTTATTAGTACCTAAACCACCTGGGAAAGTTATAATTCCTTCAAATAACTCAGGCCTTGCAGAAGCAAAATTATAGGCAGCTAATCCACCCATTGAGGTTCCTGCTAAAATCCAATTATCATTTGTTACTTTTAGGTTCTTCTTTATATCAGCAATCAATTGGTCGATTTCATAACTATCCATTTCAGAAAGAGGTCTTCCAGAAGGACCTAAAGGTAAAATAGTGATATAGTTTTCGAAATATTTAGAATCGAATAAAGTATAGTAACAGTAGTTTACAATTTTCTCATTTGCATTGCCTCCGGAAAGACCAATAAATACTTTATAACTGGTTAAGCTGTCATAATTTATTGGATATACAATTTTGTAATTAAATTTTGCAGTATAAGTATATTTAAACTGTCTTGATTCTACTCCATTTAAAATACTATCAGGCACTTCAAATTTTTGTCCATAACTACTGAAACTTAAACAGATTAAGATTATACAATACGTCAGTTTTTTCATTTGTAATTACTTTTTTGATGTTTATTATAATTGACTAGAACGTGTTTCTTTAATTTGTTGCGCAGTTTAGTACCTAATTTAGCAAATAAAAACTGAATAGAAAATCCGATAGGATTTGCGTTAGTAGGTGAGTACTAGCAATAAATTATAAATGTTGTTAGCAAATTGTTTTTATTTAATTAATAGATTGAAATTTACAGGATTTACTTCTTTTAATTTTTCGGTCCAAGTTAGTTCCCCTTTGCTACTATAGACCTGCTTTTCTACTATCAAGCCATATGGAATATTTTTGTTAAGTCTCCAAATGTTTAAAATGGTTGGGTCAGTTAATAAAGGTTTCATTACTTTAGTAGTATCTATAATATAAATGTGGCTACCGATTTTTTTTCTTTTAGCCTTTTTAGGATTAATCAATTTAAAAATTACTCTTGCAAACCTTTTACTGTTAATTAAAGTATCTTTTAATTTCTCAATTTTATAATTTTTAGCTTTGAAATCATACATATTACTAAAAGTACTTGTTAGGCTATCATGTAATATTACTGTACCTGGATTTTTGTAATTGCCATTTATAATTGCCTGACCAGTTAGCTTGTCTTGATCTCTAAAGTAAAACTTATATCCACTTTTCATGTTTTTACGTATGTCAGCGAAATAATCATTGTTTTTACTGTTTACATAATAGTTAACTAATTGAATTGAGTCTGAATCAATATCCTTTATTTCATATTCTAAACGATAATCAAAACTATAGTTTAGACTGATTTGAAAACTAATAAAGAGTGAAATTAGAAGTGTACTTTTCATAAATGTTGGCTAACGGTTTTGTGTATGGTTAGTGTCGTGGAACACGCACCTAATTTAGCAAATAAAAACCGAATAGAATATTCAGTAAGAATGTTCGTTAGTCAATAATGACCAAGACGTTAATCGTAAACGTTATTTTTCCCATCGCATTTGGTACGGATACCTTTCGTAAATTACGTTATCTTCATTAATTGTATTTCCAATCTTAGCGTTTAGTTCCGCTTGCTTGTCTAATGCTATTGCTTCTTCTTTTCTCCCAAGTTTGCTCAAGCATATTGCTTTGTATGCTTGAACATCGGAAAAATCTGGGTAAATTTCAAGTGCCATATTAAACATTTCAATTGCTTCTTCGTATTTTTTAAGTTCGTATTTACTGATTCCAAAATAGAACAGGTCTAGATGATGAAGCCAGTCCGTTCCTTTATCGGCTATAACACGGTCAAAGTCCTTTTTAAATACTTTTTCGGCTTTTTCAAATTCGTTTAATTGAAGGTGCGAGAGTCCAATATAAAAATCATAGGAATGATCCATAACAAAGGAATTTCCAAACCTTCTTTTACAATCTTGAAAATCTATAATTGCTTCTCTATATGTTTTAGCAAAAATACATTTGGTAAAAGCACGATAATCTTGCCATTGTTCTCGGTCATATTTCACAGCTTTGTCAATATAGTCAAGTCCGATTTCATATTTACCTTGTTTAATTAACGGTGTTGCTTTCTGTTGCCATAAATATGCAATTGTACTATCCTGAGCAATTCCCTTGTCAATTTCCCTTTGATATTCTTGAGAATACTGCCAATATTTCCAAGCTCCATTTTTAAGATATTTTTCAATAATTGAGTCTTGCTTTTCTTTTTTAAGTTTTAATTCGGAATCCGAATACTTCACTTGATTTGTAGTGGATTTAGGTGCAATTTCCTGACAACTTATAAACGTTGTTAAAAAGCAAATAAGGATAAAGTAAACTCTATTTCTCAATTTTGACATATTGTTGTTACGCATGGAAAGTTGCGTGGTTAAGCAACTAATTTAGCAAATAAATCACAGATAGAATATTCTGCAGTAATGTTCGTTAGTGGTCAGTGACCAAGCCATTAAAAATACACGGTATTATGCTTTCGTTATTTTTTACGTTCTTCAAGTTCAGTGTTAACCATCTTTAGCACTTCTTCAGTTTTTTCTTTGAAACCCGTTAAATTTCGTTCATATGTCAAATTCAAAAGTTCCAAATGGTAGAATGGTCCTAAAACTTTTGGGTCATTAATTAATTGGTTATAATCATATGCTGTCATTATCCCACCAAAGCCTTCCGGAATTTTAGTAAGTTTAAAGTTATCATATAAATTATCAGCTTGAATTAAACCTAATTGTTCAACTCTAGTAAGAATTCCAATTATATCTGATAAATCCGTTGTGTAGTGTTTTGTAATCCGTTTTCGTAATTCGGTATTTTGAATAATATCAAAACCTCTTTCTTTTAAAAGCTCAAAACCCGAGTTGTTAAAAGTTTTATAGCCTCTGTGATAATAGACATTCATAAATAAACCGTCTAGTTTTTTTTCATAGGGCAACTTATTTTCAATATGTAATATCACTTCTCTACTATGAAGTATTTTTGTTTCTAAGTTCTTTAAGTTTGTAGATAAAACAGATACATCTTGATTCAGTGCTACTTGAATTTCAGATAGCGTTTCTATTTCCGACAATCTTAATTGTTTATTCTTATTCCAAGTATTTATTTGTAGTGCAATTAAAATTCCGATAACAACAAGTATAATTTCTCCAACAGCATATAACAGATATTTACTAACGCGATTTTCTTTAACCATATTTTGTCTAATTTTTCTAAAGAATTTTATCATTGGTTAGCGGTTTAACATTATGAAGTACAACGTCACTGTACACGCTGATGTGTGTAGTTTTGTGTGGAGTTCTCGTAGACTCGATTAAATATAGCATAAAATTTGACGAGGAGCAATTAACTCATACACAAAACCGTACGCAAAAAAAATCCGATAGAATTTTCCAAATAAGCACTTGCCAAAGCAATTAATTATATACATTATTGCATGCTGTCTTACTAACGACTGATTTCTTTAGCCCAATCACCTCTATAAATTATTTTTTGGTCATGAATTTTAAAAGTGAATTTGCCATACCTAACTGATATTCCTGCCGACGCATTTACAACCCAACAATTATCAGGAATATCAAAGAAATTTTCAGAAGTAATTACTTTTTTATCCAATTGATCATTAACAGAAACAGAAACCTGCGGACCTACGTCCCATCCAAGATGTGTATTATAGCTAACTATTAAATCACCAATCAGTTTAAAATTTTCATTGGTTTCTATTTTTGTTTTAATGCTTCCAACTTTCACGTCGTTTAAATCTTTTTCAGGTGTGACTTCTATAGTTAATTTAGGCAATTCAATAGCTGTTTTTGAAGCCAGAATTATAATAGATTCGTTTTTTACACTATTATCTTCACTATCAAAAAACTCAAAAGCTAGCTCCATTGCTTCCATACCAACGGGA
Organism: Winogradskyella eximia; assembly: GCF_003386165.1. Lineage (GTDB taxonomy): Bacteria > Bacteroidota > Bacteroidia > Flavobacteriales > Flavobacteriaceae > Winogradskyella > Winogradskyella eximia. The sequence goes on from NZ_QRDV01000011.1 coordinate 75,732, forward strand.
TTAATTGTTAATTGATCTGCAAAATAACCTTCGCTTGTTATGTTTTTAGAATAGATAATTTCATCACGGTTTTTCACAACTATTTTTTTAATAGTCGCATCATTATAAAACTCTAAAGGTATCGTCGTTGTGTTGGTGTGTACTGTTTTGTTTTTAGGACTTATAATAAGCCCTTTCATATAATCTCGCATGGCAAACCAAACAGGACGAGGTGAACCATATTTGTCATTAACATCTTTATAACCCCAAAAGCCAAACCATTCTTCTGGTTGCTCTTTATTGTGTATGCTTTTTTCTCCACCTTTCCACCAACCATCAGCATAATAAAATGGGCACATTCCTACAGCTCCAGCATCCATAAGATCTCGGTAATTAGAAACCAATCCTTCGCTTTGTTCCTTTAAGGTTCTTGAGCCAAAACTACCAAAACCTCCTTTTGGTGATACTGAATGTCCAAATTCAGTAATTATAAAGGGTTTATCTAATCCGTTTAGTTCATTTAAACCTTTAATATAATCCCTAAATCCCATTGTTGCTGTTTGGCCTTCATTGTAGCCATAACAATTATAAGCATAAGCATCATACATACTTTCATCCATCCAATCGCTAATCATAGCATTTGCAGAAAGTGTTACTGGAATATTTGGATGACCTTCATGAATCATATCTACCATCATTTTCATCAAGTCTTTAAATGCCTTGGCTGAAACTTTATGAATGTGATCTGTTTGAGGTTCGTTAATAACCAAATAGGTAATTATGCAATCATATTTTGGCGCATATTTCAAGATGTTTTCAAGCTGTATTTTACAATGATTTATAAATTTAGGATCTCCATAATCTTCTTCTGGATTAACTTCTAAACCCATAATAAGTTTTAAACCCGATTCTTGCACCAATTTTAATTGTGCTTCAGAGAATTGACTCCAAGTTCTTATGGTGTTATAACCTCCTTTTTTAATGTTATCGAGATCAAATTTCATTAATTCCAAATGGTCTTTCTTTTCATCTTCATATGGATGTTGTCCTGGACGTGCACCTATTTCGTAACCGATGGCTTTAATAAAAAACTTTTCTCCATTGAGGTAGTACCAATTGTCTTTTAGTTCAATTTTTGTAGCTGTTGTTTCTGTAATTGCTATCGTTTCCGATTGTGAACATCCACAAACCAGTAGGGCAAGGCAAAGAGTGAATATTAATGCTAAATTTTGTTTCATTTATTTCTTTTTTTGATTGGACACAATGGTCTTGTTTATGAGTTAGTTGCTGATATTGCTGCTATTTTCGGAAAACAAATAAGCACTTGCCAAAGCAATTAATTATACATGGTGTTGTGCTTTCGTTATTTTTTATTCAGCTATTGTTCTAATTCTTTGTCAATTTGAGAAATTATATTCTTAAGGCTTTCCTGGTTTATTACAAATGTTCTCCAATAATAAAAATTCTTTGATTGAAAATAAATATTAAGATCAGCAATTAAATTCTCATCCGTTAAATCACTAATGTTTTTATATGGCTTATAAGTTATTACATGAGCATATTTATAATTTAAATCAGATGATTCCTGCCTCAATATTTCAAATAGATTTTCATTGGTAGGTGCATTAAAAGTATAAAACCTTTGAATATTTGAATATAAGGTGTCATTTATTATAAGGTCAGAATTGCCATCAGCAATCATTGCATCGTAGGCACTTTTACTTGACCGAAAGGGCATATCATATCCAAATAACTCCGAATAAGAGATTTTGCTAATAGTATCAAAGCCTTCAAAGGAAGTTATTTCTTTTCGAGGATTAAATGAAGGCAAAACCTTTTTAAAGTACATAATCTCTCTTCCCCAATATGGTTTTAATTCTTCTATTAACTCTAAATCTTTAAACATATCCGAACGAATTTCTTTCAAAATAGTGGTAGCTTTCATTTTGCCCTTTTGAACTTCATTCCAATTATTAATTTGCAATGCAATCAAAATTCCAATTACAACAAGAATAATTTCTCCAATTGCGTAAATCAGATATTTACTGAATTTATTTTCAGTCAGCATATTTTGTCTAATTTTTTTAAAGAATTTTATCATCGGTTGGTTATTTCTCGAAAGTTAGGATAATTATTTCATTCCGTTCGAGTGAGAATAATGAAGCACAACGTTGTTGTAAAACGTTATTTAATTCCATATTTATTAACAAAACTATTGTCTAATTTTATTATGTACGGTTTACCTTTTTGTTCTGGATTCCAACCTAATTTAATACCATTAGTTATTATTTTAGAAATATCCTTAGGTGTTAATACTGAGTAATCTTCTTTTTTTGTGCTGTTGGGGAAATCTAACCAAAAATCTCTAGTTACTAATCCCTCAACTTTTAAAAGATTGCCTTCTCCGCTAGAATCCTGAATGGTTAAATTTAGATTAAAGTTCCAATCTTCATCTGGCTTTCCTGTTGATATTATGTAACGGAAACTTTTATTATTTAAAGTTATTAATCTGCTTTTTTTCTTAGGTAAAGCCATTATTTTCTTTTTAATTTTTCAATTCCTTTTTCCAAATCATCAAAAATGAATTTGTTATCAACTATATCTTTTTCGGTATCCATTCCAAACATAAGAGTTGATATTGCTTTCCTATTTTTATTTCCAACAATCATAACAGAAGATTTTGGGTCAGATATGTCAAGTAGTAATTCCATATCATCGCCCCATTTATATTCCACCTCGCTAATGTCAATTATTATTTTAAATGGTCTCCATACAGCTTTTCCTAGTTCATAATTTCCTGTCATATATCCTAATTCAGATTTTCCCATTGAGCCAGGTCTATATATTCCGTTAAATTTTATATGAAGTATATCAATCAGATGCGTATCTCTTAAGTTTAGAACGGAAAACTCACAATTCATTCCGTTGCAAGTTTTGTTTAAATCAACTTTTTTAAAATTCATATTATTCTTTTGAGTCTTTCTTGGTAATGTCTAGTCCTGAAATATGGCTACAGGTTAAAATTGAATTTACGCTGATAATTGATATACCATATTAGGTGTTTTATAGTCTAAAGATAAATGTAATCTTATTTCGTTGTATAAATTAATTGCACTTTTTGCAGCTCTTTTAGCGTGTG
>NZ_QRDV01000012.1 GCF_003386165.1 Winogradskyella eximia
GTTAGCAGTTAGCAGTTAGCAGTTAGCAGTTAGCAGTTAGCAGTTAGCAGTTAGCAGTTAGCAAAAAATGAAAAACAAATTGGGATAAAAACAAGGTTTAGTAAATATGAATGTCCCAAATTTCGACATAGTCGGAAAACATCAAAATTCAGAAATAATGAGCGAAAGAACGAAGATGCGAGGCGAAGCCTTAAGCACGAAGTTCTGAAAGAGAATGTTGCTTTAGCAATTTCCTAATTTTGATTGTGATTTTTTGGTTCGTTTTATATCAAGACAAAATGAACAAAGAATAGAAAACAATAAACAAAAAACAATGAGTTACAACATTAACGAAAAAGGCTACTACGGAGAATTTGGAGGCGCATACATACCAGAGATGCTCTATCCAAACGTAGAAGAATTACGTCAGAATTATCTAAAAATAATGGCAGAACCTTCGTTTCAAGAAGAGTTTAATGCATTATTAAAAGATTATGTAGGCAGACCTTCACCACTCTATTTTGCCAAACGCCTTTCAAAAAAATATAACACAAAAATTTATCTAAAACGCGAAGACCTCAACCATACAGGAGCACACAAAATCAATAATACTATTGGTCAAATCCTAATGGCAAAACGTCTAGGTAAAAACAGAATTATAGCAGAAACTGGAGCCGGACAACATGGTGTTGCAACAGCTACTGTTTGTGCTTTAATGGGAATAGAATGCATCGTTTATATGGGAGAAATTGATATCGCTCGCCAAGCACCAAACGTCGCACGTATGAAAATGTTAGGAGCAACAGTGATTCCTGCTTTATCAGGCAGTAGAACTTTAAAAGATGCTACTAATGAAGCTATTCGCGATTGGATTAATAATCCTATAGACACGCATTACATTATTGGTAGTGTGGTTGGCCCTCATCCTTATCCTGATATGGTAGCTAAATTTCAGGCTGTAGTTTCAGAAGAAATAAAAAGTCAACTTTTAGAAAAAGAAGGTACAGAAGACCCAACTTATTTAGTGGCTTGCGTTGGTGGCGGAAGTAATGCTGCTGGCACTTACTATCATTATTTAGATAATGAAGCAGTTAATATAATTGCAGTAGAAGCTGCTGGATTAGGTGTTGATTCTGGAGAAAGCGCAGCGACTTCCGTTTTAGGAAAAGAAGGAATTATTCATGGCAGTAAAACCTTATTAATGCAAACCAACGACGGACAAATTACAGAACCGTATTCAATATCGGCAGGTTTAGATTATCCTGGTGTTGGCCCAATGCATGCTAATTTATATAAAACTGGTCGTGCAGAATTTATAGCCATTACGGATGACGATGCTATGAAAGCGGGTTTAGATTTATGTAAATTAGAAGGTATTATTCCTGCAATAGAAAGCTCACATGCCTTAGCTGTATTTGAGCATAAGACATTCAAACCAGATGATATCGTTGTTCTAAATTTATCCGGACGAGGCGACAAAGATTTACAAAATTATATCGATTATTTTAAGTTGTAATTAGCTTTTAGAATTTGCCATTTGAAATTTTAAGCAATACATTTACACATACCAAATTATTTTATACTTCATAATATGTCCGAAACGGTTTTAGAGCTTAAAGATGCTACAATTTACCAAGGTGAAAGTATGGTACTTTCTAAGGTGAATTTTGAAATGAAAAAAGGCGACTTTGTTTATCTTATTGGAAAGACAGGAAGCGGGAAAAGTAGTTTTATGAAAACACTTTATGGTGATTTACAATTAACTGAAGGTGAAGGCTCTGTTGTAGATTATAATCTTAGAACCATGAAAGAAAAGGACATTCCGTTTTTAAGACGTAAATTGGGTGTTGTATTTCAAGATTTTAAATTGTTACCAGACAGAACTATTAATGGCAATCTAGAATTTGTATTAAAGGCTACTGGCTGGAAAGAAAAAGACCGCATTAAAGATAGAATTGAAACGGTTTTAGATAAGGTAGCCATGAAAACAAAAGGTTTTAAATATCCTCATGAACTTTCTGGTGGAGAGCAACAACGTATTGCTATTGCACGTGCTTTATTAAATGATCCTGAACTTATTTTAGCAGATGAACCTACAGGAAATTTAGATCCTCAAACGAGTATTGAAGTCATGGAAGTTCTTCAAGACATTAATAAAAATGGAAATACTATTTTAATGGCAACTCACGATTATGCATTGCTTCTAAAATATCCAAGTAAAACTTTAAAATGTGACGAAAACAAGGTGTTTGAAGTTGTACAACGGAAAAACTAAAATCTAGACATTTAATGTGATTTCCATTTTAATACCAACATACAACTACAATGTTAATCTGCTTTTTCAAGCTTTAAAACTAGAGCTAACGTCTATCTCAATAGATTTTGAAATAATTTGCTACGAAGATGGCTCTACTAAACACGTTGAAAATAACAGCCTTGTAATTAGTTCTATTAGTGAAGCTAAACATATAATATCAAAAGTTAATAGAGGAAGAATTACAACGAGACAATCGCTTGCTGAAATGGCAAAATATGATTGGCTACTATTTCTAGATGCTGATGTAATCCCTGAAAATTCAACCTTTATTTCTGATTATATAAAATTCATCAACTCTAATTATGATGCTATTTATGGTGGTTGCAGCTATGCTATTGAAAAACCAGACCAACAATACATTTTACGCTGGAAATACGGTAAGAATTATGAAAATGTTGATGCAGAACTAAGAAATAAATCACCTTATAAAGTGGCTATATCTGGAAACTTTCTAATCAAAAAAACAACCTTTTTAGACATCAATTCTAGAGTTGAGAATGAAGGATATGGTTATGATAATTATGTTGCTGCTTTTATGAAAGCTAACCATGTAAAAATAATTCACATTAATAATAATGCGACGCATATAGGTTTAGACAACAACATTACATTTTTAAATAAAACAGAAAAAGCGGTAAAAACGCTTTATCAATTTAACCTAAAGCATAACTCTATTAGTACTGATAATAGTTTATTAGAATTCTATAGAAAGCTTGCTTCTTTTAGATTAACTAAGGTAATTGGAGGCCTATTTAAGCTATCAAAGACATCCATAAAAAAGCAACTTTTAAGTGATAACCCAAACTTAACTTTGCTTCAATTCTATAAATTAGGCTACCTTTGCACATTAACTTCTAGCAAATAATGAAGCCTTATTTTTCAGTTGTCATTTCGGTTTATAATAAAGCTCATTTTGTTGCACAAACGTTACAAAGTATCTTAGATCAGGATTTTCAAGATTTTGAAATTATTATTGTAGATGACGGTAGCAAAGACAATAGCCTAGAAATTCTAAGAAATTTCACAGACAACAGAATTTCAATCTTTCCAACAGAAAACCAAGGTGTTTCTGCTGCACGAAATTTTGGATTATTAAAAGCTAACGCTAATTATATTGCACTTTCGGATGGTGATGACATATGGCTTTCCAATCATTTAGCGGAATTAAAATCCTTGATTGAATCCTTTCCAAATTGTGGTATTTATGCGACGTCTTACCAAAAAATGTTTTTCGATTCATATACAACACAACCTAAATTCACTAACTTAAGTCTTCCGTTTTTTGGTATAGTTGACGATTATTTTAGCACAACCATTATTGATAACATTCTTTGGACTTCAGCTGTTGCCATACCTAAAGAAGTTATTGATAAAAATTATTTATTTGATGAAGATTTAGGTTGCGGAGAAGATACTGACCTTTGGATAAGCATCGCTAAAAATTTTGATATTGCTTTTTCATCAAAAGTCACGGCCAATAAAATGATTCATACCAAGGATAATCATCTTTCTTTAACAAAAGATATTCCTGATTTACTAAAGATGCTTAACAAGCATAAAGCAGATGAAAAAGCTTTTCCATCATTAAAATTACTTTTAGACCAAAATAGATATATGGCTGCTTTAGAAGGAAAAATTTTAGGCGACTATAAGAATTATAAACTTTTAAAAAAGGATATTGATTTTAAAAATCTAAATTTTAAACTCAAATTTCTTTTACAATTACCGAGACCAATACTTATTACTCTAAAAAAACTAAAGTTTTGGTTACTAAAAAAAAGACTTTATAATTCACCTTACAGATAATAGAAACTGGTCATAATCTCTAATATATTCTGCTTCATCATAATCCGTTGAAGCTAAAACTAAGCACACAGAACCCGAAGAAAAGTTATCTATTTCTCTCCAAATATGTGTTGGAATATACAAGCCTTGATTAGGCTTATTAAGCATGATACGTTTCTTGTTATTACCATCATCCACTATAACCTCAAAACTTCCGCTTAGTGCAATAATTACTGATTGTTGCTCCTTATGCGCATGCCCTCCTCTACTGCTTTCAGTAGGCACATCATATAAATAATACACGCGTTTTATAGCAAATGGAATAGCATCTTTCTCTACAACAGCTAAAAAACCACGCTCATCATGAACCTTGGGTATTTCTATTAAACTGACTTTATTTATAGTATTCATGTTTTATTATTACTTTAAAATAGATTGCCATTGTTTCACAATATTAGCTTCAGAAAAATGAGCAACACTAGACTTAGAGTTCTTTTTACATTGTAAGTATAAGGCTTTATCTTCAAAAAGTTGGTTCATGGCATCAGCTAATGCTTCAGGATTATTGTTTTCTATTAATAATCCGTTAGAATTGTGTTCTATAATTTCATTTGGTCCAGATTTACAATCTACAGAAATTACAGGTATTCCAAGTGCTAAGGATTCTATAATAGATCTAGGAAAACCTTCATATTTACTTGTTAAAACGGTAAACAAAGCCGATTTTACTAATGCCGAAGGATTAGACAAATGTCCTAAAAATTGAACATTAGAAGTTAACTTTAAATCATTTGATTTCAATTTCAACTTTTCTAAATCTTTTCCTTCTCCTAAAATTTTGAGTTTAATATTTTGGCTTGGTAAAATTGATTTTGAATAGCCTTCTAGCAGCAATGAAATATTTTTAACATCATCATCTAATCGTCCAAAAAACAAAATGTAATGGTCATTAGTTTCAGCTTTTGGATGATCATCTTCAGTAGAAATAGCATTATAAATTGAGGTGACATTTTCAAAATTATAAATCTCTTTTATTTTTTCTGCAATAGCCATAGAAACACCAACCATTTTATAAGCATTACCATATAATAACTTCCCTAAAAATGGATTAGGGTTGATATAACTGTCTATTTTAAAACTACGAATACAGTAAATCGTTTTTTTTGGGGTGAAGATAAATTTAGAAATTATAAACTCTTTAAAAAAACCAATTCGTGTTCTATTATCAATTATATAATCAAAATTATGCTCCTTTACATAAGCCTTTAAAACACGTAACCTCTTCAACCGTCCTAAAGCAGAATTATCTTTATCTTTTAGCTCACCTAAATTGAGTAATTTCCCTTTGTATGGAAATTCAATATTATTAAGAACACTAATTACATGGACATCAAAACCAACATTGTATAACATTTGAGACAACAAGCCAGAAGAGCGTTCTGCACCTCCATTACCCAAGGAAGAAACTACAATACAAATCTTTTTATTGTTGGCTTTTATCATTAACAAGTATCTTTGAGACAAATGTAATAATATAAATGAAACATCTATATTTGGAACACACGCGCAGAAAGATATTATTAATTAAATGTTCTATGTACCCATTTTTAAAATAAGTTTTTAGCAGATGAAAATTTTATTAGTTGGTGAATATAGTAGGCTTCACAATTCTTTAAAGGAAGGATTAGAATACCTAAACCACGACGTCACAATTGTAGCCGCAAAAGATGGTTTCAAAAATTACGATGTGGATTTACCTATTAACAAAAGATACACCAACGGATTTTTAAAAAAATTCAAGAATCTTATTTATAGATTCACAAAAATTGATCTTGAATCTCTACATGTAAAAAAGCAAATCATTGACCTACAAACTCAGCTTAGTGGTTTTGATGTAGTTCAATTTATTAACGAAGCTTCATTTTTATGTACTCCAGATATTGAGAAAACAATTTTCGATTTAATCTCTAGCTGGAATAAAAACGTCTTCCTTTTATCTTGTGGTACAGATTACACAAGTGTAAAATATGCTCATGATCAGAAACTAAGATATTCAATTCTTACTCCTTATTTAAATGGAAAAGATCAATTTTTAAGCAGCTATGGTTTAAAATTCTTAGAACCCGATTTCATAGCACTTCATCATCATATTTATAAATCTATTAAAGGTGTTATTGCTTCAGACTTAGATTATCATTTACCTTTATTACAGCATCCTAAGTATTTAGGACTCATTCCAAATCCTATAAATACTGAACAATTAGAATTTAAAAAATTACATATTGAAGATAAAATTGTAATATTTCACGGTATTAACTCTAACAACTACTTTAAAAAAGGGAATGATATTTTTGAAGATGCCCTAACTATCATTAACCAAAAGTATGCCGACAAAATAAAAATTATCACTGTACGGAGTCTACCTTATGACCAATATATAAAAACGTATAACGAAGCGCACATCATGCTAGACCAAATCTATGCTTACGATCAAGGCTTTAATGCATTAGAAGCTATGGCAAAAGGGAAAGTCGTTTTTACTGGAGCAGAAAAAGAATGGTTAGAATATTATAATATTGAAGAAGATACTATTGCTATTAATGCATTACCAGATGCTAAAAAAATTGCAGATAAGTTAGAATGGCTAATTTTAAATCCTGATAAAATTATAGAAATTTCGTCTAACGCCAGACAATTTGTAGAGCAACATCATCATTATATTTCTTCTGCTCAACTGTATCTAAAAACTTGGGGAAAGCAGACCTAAATTTATTGCTCTTTAGCTGATTTGTTGTAATACACTTTTATCATAAAAGCCACAATAATAAAGTAAATAACATACCTAACAAAATGAGCAATTACAATACCTTCTGTACCATAATATTGAATAAATACTTTTGATAGAATAAAAAATAAAGCTAAAGAGATTACTTCTGTAATCACGAAACTCTTCACCATACTTTTCGCTAAAAACTGATGCGATAATACAAGAGCTCCTAGTCTAATAAAATCTCCTAACAATTGCCATTTAAACAAAGGCTCCATTCCTGTAAATTCTGGATAGATAATTTGAATAATATAATTTCTTATCAGGTAAACTAATACCATTCCCAATCCAAAAATGGGAAGAATCGTTTTATAAATATTAAAAACTTCAGTCTTAAATTCTTCGCTAGAATGTATACTAGCAAATTTTGGCAATACATATAAGGTGAATAATCCTGAGGCAAATACCATATAATTTTTAGAAATAAAGGTAATGGCTGTCCAATAACCAGCTTCATTTATATTTATTTCTTCAGAAATTAAAGTCCTTATATCTAACTCAATAAAACTGAGCAAAAAAGTAGATATAAAAGACATTAAAGCAAAAGCCAACAACTTATTTTTGTAATTAAAATTTAGGCTGAGAGATTTAAAATTTAGATACGTTTTTAAAGTTTTTCCGAATACAGCAACAACAACTAGTAACTGAATCACTGGTGCAATTGCAATAGCAATAATTACACCTTTTAAATCCGAATAATACAGACCTATAGCAATTGCTGAAGTTGCCAAAATATAAGTGATCAACTCAATCTTTGCATACCGTTTATAATCGGATATACCACTAACAACACCACCAATTACGCGGTTAACTCCTATAAAAGGAACGATAACAGCCAAAAGTCTGAAAATATAGACATAGTCTTGAGAACTAAAAAGGTAATCTGAAAAAAAAGAGGCTCCAAAAAATAGTACAGTTGCAGAAATAAACGACCCAATACCAATAAAAATAGTAACTGTAGAAAATAATTTAGAAAGTTCTGGCTGGTCCTTTTTAAATTCAGCCACATATTTTACAACTCCATTAAATGTCCCAAGCGTAGATGTGCTTGTAAGCATTTGAATCACGTTTCTAATTTGTCCAATATTAGCAATACCAGCTGCTCCAACTGTAGTAGCAAGCAACCATTGTATAAACCCAGAAATAACTAATCTAATAGTAATCACAACCGCATTTAGCGACGTAATTTTAAGCACTATATTATTACTGATAAATTTTGGAAGCTTCACGTATTAATTTTTAATTATCGTCAGCACCTTCTTCTGTGAGAACGCCAAATAAAGAACTACTAAATAGTAATAATATTATCCCGAAGTACATAAAATAACTTAAACAATGCCCCATTACGGCTCCTTTAAGTCCAAAGTCATCTATGAGGTAAATACTAGAGAAATACATAATGATGAACAAGAACACTTCTAATATAATAAAATGTGCAAACATCTTTTTAGCTAAAAACTGATAAGCAATAACCATAGAGAGTACACGAGCAATATCTCCTAATATTTGGTAACCAAATAAATTTTCAACAGGTCTAAAATCTTCAGTAAATAATAAATTTATCAGCAACGACCTGCTTAAATATATAATTAACAACAAGACTAAAAATACTGGCATAATGGTTTTATAAAAACTAAACACTTCTTTTCTAAATGCACTTTTGGTATTTATTTCAGAAAAACGAGGCAAAATATAAAGTGCCATTAATGAGTTAAAAAACATAAGGTAATAATCAGAAACTCTCGTCATAGCCGTCCAAAAACCTGCCGCTTTTATTCCTATTTCATCAATAAGATAATTTCTAATAATAATCATAACAATTGGCATAGCAATAGCACTCACTAATGCCATTATCATATTAGGACTTAGTTTATTTAAGACCGATAAACTAATTTGTGTAATCTTAATAGATGACATCAAACTTTTTCTAAACGCAATACCAACTATAGTAATAAGCAAATTAAGTGCTGGTGTAATAACAATACCCAATAATGCGCCATCAATATTTTCTTGATAAATAAGAAGTAAAGTTACCAAAAGGCCTAAAATTTGACCTAGTATGTTAATAAGCAGTAAATATTTGTGTTTAGAAAATCCATTCATAATGGAAAATGCAAACATATTTAAAGCATAAAAAGGCAAGACAATAGCAAGCGTTTGAATGATATAACTATAATTATAATTTGAAGAAAAAATGATATCATTAATAAACTCTGCATTGTAATAACACAAAAACGCTAAAAAAACCGACGAGAAAAAGCCGAAGTAAAAAACGGTAGATAAGGTTTTGGTAAGTTCAATGGCATTATCCTTAACCTGACTTACAGTTCTTACCACTCCTTTGTAAAGTCCAGAAATCGCTATGCTTTGCAAGGCGCTTAAAAAATTTCGCAAATTCCCAACAAGTGCCATCCCTTGTGGCCCAATGTAAATAGCAATAAACTTAGAAATTAAAATTCCGGCTACAATTCTAAGGCTAAGATTAGCCATGTTTAGATTCGCTGCTTTAACTAAAACTTCGTTATTTATGTAATTAAAAAATTTTTTCAATTAGTAGGAGTTTAAAATTCTAATTACTGTTTGAATATCCTCTTCCGTCATCACAGGACTCATTGGCAAACTTATAATTCTTTTATGAATCTTTTCCGTAAGCGGCAAATTAAAATACGAAAATGATTGTAATGCCTCCTGTCGGTGTGGAGGAATTGGATAATGAATTAAATATTCTATTTCGTTCTTTCTAAGAAACTCGGTAAAACCTACTCTATCATCAACTTCTACAACAAAAGCATAAAATATATGATTCTTAGATCCATCATAAAATGGAAGTTTTATTTTAGTATTATTAATACCTTTTAAATAGGCTTTTGCTATACTTCTACGTATATCATTATCTGCATCTAAAGTCTTTAATTTTATACTTAAAAAAGCCGCTTGCATATCATCTAAACGACTATTAAAACCAATAATTTTATTGTTGTACTTTTCTTTACTTCCGTAATTGCGCAATAACTTTAGTGCCTCAACGAGTTCTTTATCATTTGTAGTTATAGCTCCACCATCTCCAAGCGCTCCTAAATTTTTACTTGGATAAAAACTAAATGCGGCTGCATCGGACAGATTTCCTGCTTTTAAGTGCATAACATTAGAAATACCTCCATGTGCCTGAGCAGCATCTTCTATTAAAAGACAATTAAATTCTTTTGCTATTTTTTTGAAGTTTTCTGCATCTGCCAACTGCCCATATAAGTGAACCATAATAATAGCTTTAGCATCAACAAATATAGTTTTATCTGTATCTACAGAGATATTATAAGTTTTAGGATCGGGTTCAACTAAAACAGGCACTAATTCTGCATGAAGAATTGACAAAATTGTGGCTATAAACGTATTAGCAGGAACAACAACTTTATCTCCTCTTTTTAATTTTCCTAGTTGAATATAGCCTTTTAAGATCAGCGTCAACGCATCTAGTCCATTTGCTGTACCGACACAAAATTTTGTACCACAATATGCTGCAAATTCATTTTCAAAATTGGTAACATTATGACCTAGAATAAAGTGAGCATCATCCAACGATTTGCTAAATGAGGCTTGAAAATCTTCTCTAAAACGGTTATTAATTTTATGAAGGTCTAGAAATTTTATCATACCAAAATAGTATCTAATAAATTATAATTTTCTGTTGCAATTTTATAGAAACCTTGAGGAATGGATCGGGCTCCAAAACCTTCTTTCCAAAAAAGCAATCCTTCATTTATCTGTTGGCCCAAATGTATATTAGAAGTTCCAAAATCAAAATAAGGCTTATTAGCAAACGCATGTTCAATAAGATAATGATGCAAAAAATCTAAACTTCCTAGTTCGTTTTTATCTTGATTTCCAGATATATATTGGCAATGCGCCACATTCTGAGTTTCAAAAATGGTAGTTCCACCAACAATTTTATCTTTATAAAACACATTAAACTGTCTAATATTGTTTGGGAATCTTGATTTTAAAAGTGTGATTTCTTCTAAACTATGTACGGGTTTAACTTGATGTTTAATATCTAAATTTGGGATTAGAATGGAATTCCAAAATAATTCAAAAGTTTGCGATTCTTCAACTCTTAAATTCGATTTAACAGCTCTTTTTACGCCTTCTTTTCTACTATTTGAATAGGCTCTATACTTCATATTTACCACAGAATGTAAATCTGTTCTCAACAACTCCGCTTTTAATTTAAATAATAAATAGCTTAATGAATTATTGCTTTCGTTATGCAGATATATCGTTGGAAGCTCTTTAATGGTTAAAGAAGTAATTCTTTTTTGATCTAAAAATTCTAAAATAGCTTTAAATACATGAATGAAATCTATAGTTTTAAATCCTTTGGAGTAGATAAGACTTCCATAAGTTAGCCCTTGATGCGAATACAAAGATTGTTCTACTAAATTAGCAGGTAATAAAGCTAATAGTTTCCTCTTTTTATAAACCATTAAAGAAAAATCTTGAAATATATGGTTATGGTAATCCATAAAGTCTCTTTGAAACAAAAAGGTATCTTGATTGCTTTTTAGAGCAAAATCATTCCAGAGTTCTTTATCTGAAGATTTATATAAGGTGACTTTATAATCTGACATCAATCAAAAATAATCCTAATTTTCTATTAAGCCATTTATAGCGAAGAAAAATTCTCTAAAGACTCTAATATATCTAACTATTAATCATTAAATTATTTAGATTTACTTTCGCAACTTTAATTTTCTCAAACTACTAATGACATTTAAACAAGTTAAGCACATCAGCAAAGAAAACCTTTTATTATTGGTTATTTATTGTTGTGTTTTAATGTTTTGCATTTTTAATGATCCAATTTATTCATTTGACACCTACAGCTATCTAAGAGCCATGCCATATAGACAAATGGGCTATGTAATTTTTTTAAAAAGTTTTAGTTATGTTTTCGGGTCATATTTTGAAGAATTGGTAGTATTAATACATGCAATAGTAAGTTTGTTTGGTGTGCATTATTTTTATAAACAAGTCTCATCTATATTTAATTTAAATAACATCTTAAAATTTATTTTAGTTGGAATTTTATTGATTCCTTTTTTTTCACCATTGCTAATAGCAAATAACTTATGTTCAGAAGGCTTGGGTTATGGATTATATCTTTTATTTATTGCTATTGGTTTAAATATTCTTTTTAAAAACAAACGAAAGGACATTAAATTCTATGTTATTGTATTTCTTGTGTTGGTGTCAGTGAGAAGTCAATTTTTAATCTCAACTTTAATTTTCGCTGGAGTCTACTTTTTAATGTATAGAAAGTCTCTTTTTCAAAGAAAACATCTATTAACCATTACTATATTTTGTGGCTTGGTACTTGTTGCAAGTATTTCTGAACGTAGCTATCATAAATTAAAGGATGGTTTTTTTAAACCGACACCTTTAGGTTTCACTAGTGCATCAACGGCTCCAATTTATATTTCTGACACTACAGATTATTTACTTATTGACAAAAAAGATTATCGTGAAATTCTTAAAATGAGTTATAACACGTTAACAAATAAAGATCTTCTATTAAAACCTAATCAAACACCAGAAGAAGACTATTTGTTCTTTCATAAAAATTTACCAAAAATATGTAATCAAACCGTTAGAGAGGAAGGTGTTGCATATTACTTTAAGCAAACTGTACCTGAAGACTGGAGTGAAAACCAAGCCAATTCCTATCCTTTTTTTGAAGCTGAAGCAGCATGTAAGGTTTACACATTTACTTTAATTAAAGCTCATTTCAAAAAATGGGTTCAGCTTTTTTACACTAATCTTACTTACGGTTTTTATTCACCATTAATTCTATTCTTTGTGGTAATAATGTTCTTTTTTAGCTTAATAAAAACAACATTTTACTATCAGAAAAAATATGCAGTGCTATTTTTATTGTCGTCGCTTATTTTATCTAATGCCCTTTTTATTGCTTTTGCAAGCCACTCTATACAACGTTATTTATTTTACAACTATGCTTTATTATTTTTGTTGTTTATTAGTACACTCAAACTATTAAAACGTGAGTAATAATATAGAACTTTCAATTGTAATGCCATGCTTAAACGAAGCGGAAACACTTGCTATTTGTATAAACAAAGCACAATCTTTTCTTAATAAAAACCAGATAATTGGAGAAATTATTATTGCAGACAACGGCAGTACAGATGGTTCTATTTCAATTGCGACATCTCTTAATGCTATTGTTATTAATACTGAACAGAAAGGCTATGGAAGTGCTTTAAAAGCTGGAATTACAGCTGCACACGGCAAGTATGTCATAATGGGAGATGCAGATGATAGCTATGATTTTTCTAACATTATGCCTTATTTAACAGAATTGAGAAATGGTAAGGACTTAGTGATGGGAAACCGCTTTAAAGGAGGTATTGAAAAAGATGCAATGCCTTTTTTACATAAATATTTAGGTAATCCTGTATTGTCTTTTATTGGACGATTATTCTTTAAAATTAATATTGGTGACTTTCATTGTGGCTTAAGAGGTTTTTCTAAAAAAGCTTATGAAACCATGAATTTAAAAACCTCAGGTATGGAGTTTGCCTCTGAAATGGTGGTAAAAACCAAACTAAACAATTTATCAATTGCTGAAGTCCCAACCAAACTGCATAAAGATGGCAGAACAAGAGCTCCTCATCTAAAGACATGGAGCGATGGATGGAGACATTTGCGTTTTTTAATGCTTTATGCTCCAAACTGGTTGTTTTTATATCCTGGGATTTTATTAGCTTTAATAGGACTTTTAATGTCTATTATCCTCGTTATAAACCCAATTGAATTTAGCAATTTCACATTAGACATAAACACTTTACTTTACACTTCTGCATTTTTTTTAGTGGGAATTCAATTTATCATTTTTTATGGCTTAACTAAAGTTTTTGCAGTTGAAAACGAGTTGCTTCCAAAGTCTAATCGTTACAATAAACTTTTTAAATTTATTAATCTCGAAAAAGGATTAATCTTTGGATTTATACTTTTAATTATAGGAGTATTTTTAAGTTTTAAAGGTTTAGCGACTTGGGAAGACACAGACTTCGGACACCTAGATAAAAGTACCACTTTACGAATTATAATTCCTGCAATAACAACTTTACAACTTGGTATTCAAACCATATTGTTTAGTTTTTTCTTTAGTGTTTTAGGTTTAAAAAAATAAAAATTATCCTATTTTTTCAAAAACGAATAAATTATTTAAGCCTAATTGAAATCTCTTATGTTTTATAAGTCTTAGTTGTTCTGAATTAAATATTACTGGGACATCTTCCACCTTAAAGCCATAATGCTCCTCTAAAGACATACCATCTATAAGTTTTAACTTAGTCAAAACCCAAAGAATATGATCTACAAAAGGAGAAGGGACCGTAATAATTATTCTACCTGCATTATTTAAGTATTGGCAACAATTATCTCTTAGTTGAATTTGCTCATCCGTAGGAATATGTTCTAAAACAGCAAGCATAGTTATACTATCAAAGGTATGTTTCTTCTTTAGGTTATCTGGAAACTTACCTGGTAACAATGTATAATTTTCACCTTCTATAGTTTGAGTTAATAATGGGTCTATACCAATACTCGATAAAATTGGTTTTGTTTTCAATTTCTCAAATAGAGTTTCATCAAAGCAGCCAATATCTAAAACACTATCATTAGCTCTAATATATGGCTTAACCATTTTAATTCTCCAATTCCTTAAAAAACGGTCTATAAATTTCATCTCTATTTAAAATTATATCAGCTCCAATGATACGATAAAAAAATAATCTATCTTTTTTAAAACATAATGAATCCTACTATAAATAAAAACCATAAATATATCTCAAGGATAAGTCATAAAGCCGTTTATTCAATAGATTTAAACAAAAACCACAAATTTATTGTCTAGAACTATTTTCAATTAATCTTGCTTAATATTTTATATTAGCAGAAAATAAACCCTGTGTTCCTTACTAAAATTTATAAAAATTCCTTTAAGTATCTTTTTTTTGCGTTAATCCTTTTTTACATTTTGGTGTACGGACCATATGGTATTGAAGAAGGAGATATGGGTTCCATTTTTGGTATATCTTGGAGCATGTACAATGGTTATTTTCCACATAGAGATTTTGTATATATAAAACCTGCTTTTTCTCCATTTTTTCACTCTCTACCACTCTATCTCACTGAAGATTATGCGTATTTAATTAATAGATACTTATATTTTGCCCAAGTATTTGCATATTCTTATTGGGCTAGTGTAATAGCCTTTAAGTTTTTAAAATTGCCTAAAAAATATATCTATTTTATTGCAATCATTGGAGCCATAATTTCTATTCATAATTATCCACCAATGCCATGGAATACTGTTGATGGTCTTTTCTTTAGTATTTTGGGTTTGTTTTTTGTTACTAAAAACTTGAAAGATTGGAAATGGATAGTAATTGGAACATTTTTCCTTTTTCTGGGAGCCTTATGTAAACAATCTTTTTATTTTTTCCCACCACTTGTTGGCTTATTTCTAATCTACAGAAAAGAGACAAAAGCTTTTTTAATATTAACTGTTAGCGGACTATTATTTACTTCTCTCTATATCTTATTTTTCTGGTCTCAAGATGCATTACAGCCCTTTATTGATCAAATGTTTAGCTTTACTTCAGGTTCTAGTTTAATAAAGACCGGTGTGAAATCGTATTATTTAGCCGTTAAATTTCATATTTTATATATAGCTGTCGCGTTAATAGCCTTTTGGTTTGCAAAAAAATACACTTCAAAACATATCACCTTTTTATTTACAAATGTCTTAATTGTTTTAGTCCTAGTGTGGTTATATTATAAGTACCAAAGCATATACAAACCTGTAAAGTACGGTATCATTCACCTCCTTTGGATATTAGGTATTCTATTTTCTTTAATGAA
The DNA here is from genome assembly GCF_003386165.1 of Winogradskyella eximia. Lineage (GTDB taxonomy): Bacteria > Bacteroidota > Bacteroidia > Flavobacteriales > Flavobacteriaceae > Winogradskyella > Winogradskyella eximia. The sequence goes on from NZ_QRDV01000012.1 coordinate 15,852, forward strand.
ATCTTTACAAGATAAAAAATATACTATTTTAATACTACTCTTTTCATTGTCTTGGTGTGCATCTATAAGTAATGGCTATAATACACCAATCGATTTTTCAACACCATCAATTTTAGTTGTAGCACTAATATGCCTTGGAGAAACTTTCTCAATAAGAAAATGGACAGCATTATTAATAACTAGCCTGTATATTGGTACTTTTTATTATGGATATCAATTTCCGTATCGAGAACGACCAAGATTCGAACTAATTTATCCTTTAGGTGATGTTTTTCCGCGTTTAAAAACCATCAAAACAAACAAAAAAACGTTTGACAAATATATAGCACTGAAAGCATTGTCTAATAAATATGATAATTATACTATTCTACCATCAATGACTTTAGGGCATTATATAACAAATACAGTAAATCCAATTGGTGTTGATTGGGTTTTTAATCATCACTTGGCAGACGATTTAGAAAAATATAAGCAAATGTTAAGGGATAAAAACTTAACTATTTTTATTGATAATTTTGAAAACCATCAGGATAACTACGAAGAAAGTTCATTACTTACAGTCTACGTAGTAAACCATTGGAAACTTGTGGAAAAACAAGAACACTTTAGAGTTTACCAACAACCCTAAGCAAAAAAATGATAGTTTTGTAACACAAGTTTAATTATGAATTTTCAAGACACTTTACTTTCTTTAGTCATACCGCTTTTTAACGAAGAAGAAAATATACAACTCTTAGTTAAAAGTATTGATGAAGCTTTAAACGAATATAAATTTGAAATTATTCTAGTTGATGATTTTTCTACCGATAAAACAGTTAACGAAATAAAAAAACTAAATCATCCAAAGGTTAAACTTATTGAATTTCGTAAAAACTATGGTCAAAGTTCAGCTTTGGCAGCAGGATTTGACAATGCTGAAGGCGATTATATTATAACATTAGATGGTGACTTACAAAATGATCCAAAAGACATATTACCTATGCTTCAAAAGTTACATGCTGAAAATTGGGATGTTGTAGTTGGCATTAGAAATAAAAGAAAAGACAATTTTGTAAAAAAACTACCTTCTAAAATCGCTAATTTTTTAATTAGAAAAGCAACTAAACTTAATATTAAAGATCATGGTTGTGCTTTAAAAGTTTTTAAAAAAGAAATAGCAAAAGAACTAAATCTCTATGGAGAAATGCATCGCTTTATAAGCTTACTAGCCTATCTAAATGGTGCTCGCGTCAGTGAAATAAATGTTAACCATCATCCAAGAATTTATGGAAAATCTAAATATGGTTTAGGTAGAACATTTAAAGTTTTCAATGACATTTTACTTATCTTATTCCAAAGAAATTATCTTCAAAAGCCTTTATATTTATTAGGAAACTTAGGTATTTTCTTTTTCGCATTGGGTGCCATAATTAATGTGTATTTATTAATCGAAAAAATTATGGGGAATGACATTGGTGATAGACCCATATTAATTTTAGGTGTGCTATTTATACTTGTGGGTATTCAATTGTTTACAACTGGGATTGTAATAGACCTACAAATGCGTACGTATTACGAGACTCAAAATGTACGTCCTTACAAAATTAGAGATATTACTAGTTATAAAAATTAGCTATTATACTGTTTCTTTTATTTAGTAGTTACAGATAATTTATCCCTAATATAATAAACAAAAAAAAAGAGAAACACTTTTCAGTATTTCTCTTTTTATAGTATTGTAAATTAAACTTACGTTTAAAATTTATTACGCTTACGATCTACTTCTTTTAAGTAAATTTTACGAAGTCTTAAAGAGTTTGGTGTTACTTCAACATACTCATCTTTCTGAATATATTCTAAAGCCTCTTCTAATGAAAACTTAATTGCAGGTACAATTTTAGCTTTATCATCTGCACCAGAACTACGTACATTACTTTGCTTTTTAGCTTTTGTAATGTTTACAGACATATCATCTTGACGAGAGTTCTCACCAATAACTTGACCTTCATAAATATTTTCTCCTGGCTCAACGAAAAACTTACCTCTATCTTGTAATTTATCAATTGAGTAAGGAATAGCTGTTCCGTTTTCCATAGATATTAATGATCCAGAAATACGTCCAGGAATTTCACCTTTTAATGGTTGATATTCTTTAAAACGGTGTGCCATAATTGCCTCACCAGCAGTTGCTGTTAGTAATTGGTTACGTAAACCAATAATACCACGAGAAGGAATCATAAACTCACATACCATACGTTCTCCTTTAGTCACCATACTTAGTAACTCACCTTTACGCTTTGTTACAAACTCTACAGCTTTACCAGAGACAGTTTCAGGTAAATCAATTGTTAATTCTTCAATTGGTTCACATTTTACACCGTCAATTTCTTTGATGATAACTTGTGGTTGTCCAATTTGTAATTCATAACCTTCACGACGCATCGTTTCAATTAAAACCGATAAGTGTAAAACACCACGACCAAAAACCATAAACTTATCTGCCGTTTCAGTTTCTCCTAAACGCAATGCTAAGTTCTTTTCTAATTCTTTTTCTAAACGATCTTTAATATGACGAGATGTTACATATTTTCCATCTTTTCCAAAGAAAGGAGAATCATTAATTGTAAATAACATACTCATTGTAGGCTCATCAATCGCAATAGATTTTAAACCTTCAGGATTTTCTATATCAGAAACAGTATCTCCAATCTCAAAACCTTCAATACCAACAAGTGCACAAATATCACCTGTTTCAACTCGTTCTACTTTCTTACGTCCTAAACCTTCAAAAATAAAAACTTCCTTTACTCTACTTTTTATAACCGTTCCATCTCTTTTTACTAAAGCGATTTGTTGTCCTTCTACAATGTTTCCTCTTTGCACTCTACCAATTGCAATACGACCAGTAAATGAAGAGAAATCTAAAGATGTAATTAACATTTGTGTTGTTCCTTCTTCAAAAACAGGAGTTGGAACATGCTCTATAACCATATCTAATAATGGTTCAACATTATCAGTTTCATTTCTCCAATCATCACTCATCCAGTTATTCTTTGCAGAACCGTAAACGGTAGGAAAATCTAATTGCCATTCTTCAGCACCAAGCTCAAACATTAGATCAAAAACTTTTTCATGTACTTCATCTGGAGTACAGTTTTCTTTGTCAACCTTATTGATAACCACACAAGGTTTTAAACCTAAATCAATTGCTTTTTGTAATACAAAACGTGTTTGTGGCATAGGTCCTTCAAAGGCATCTACCAATAACACAACACCATCTGCCATGTTTAATACACGCTCTACTTCACCACCAAAATCGGCGTGACCAGGAGTATCAATGATGTTAATTTTAGTACCTTTATATACTACAGAAACATTTTTAGAAGTTATGGTAATACCTCTTTCTCTTTCTAAGTCGTTATTATCAAGAATTAAGTCTCCTTGATTTTCGTTTTCACGAAATAATTGACAGTGATACATTATCTTATCTACCAATGTTGTCTTTCCGTGATCGACGTGTGCAATAATTGCAATATTTTTAATATTAGCCATAACTGATGCTGATTTTTAAGCGTGCAAATGTACGTCTTATTCTTCTTTTTACGTTAAAAATATGTTATTATTTCATTTTCAAGTAATTTCAGTTTGTATCTTTCGTTAAATAATTGATAATTAGCGCAAAGTCTATTTAACATTTAAGCACTAGTTAGACTATTACAACTTTTTTTTGCAGACCAATCTGAACCCTTAATAATTAACGGATGCATACAATCAGTAAATACACAAAGTTTATTCCTTACCTCTACTTTTTGTCGGTAATTATATATTGGTTTACTATTATAAATAAACTCCAAGGTATTTCTGCTTATCCAATATTATTGTTTGCACTTCCCTTTTTATGGCAACTAATTAAGCCAAGTAGAAAATTAAATTTTTCATTAGGAATTGTTTTTGTTTGCTTATCATCTTACTTAATCCTAGCTTATTTGTTTAATGTATTAAACATTATCAATTGGACAGAATCCTCGAAAAAGATATTATTCTATGGAGGAATTTTAACGATTGGAAATTTTGTAATGTCGCTTTGGATGGTACGAAATAGTATTAGAAAATTGTTTTAAGGCAAAACATGAAACTGAATATACAAAACATTGTTTCAACTAAGCTTTGATAATTGTATCTTTGCAGCCTAACAATTATAAGTCTGAAACTTTGATTACTATCCCGAAACTAAAACACACCGAATCTAATAACTTCTTTCTACTTTGTGGCCCATGTGCTATTGAAGGAGAAGAAATGGCACTACGTATTGCTGAAAAAGTAATTAAGATTACCGATAAACTCGAAATTCCATACATATTTAAAGGAAGTTTTAAAAAAGCTAATCGAAGTAGAATTGATAGTTTTACAGGTATTGGGAATGAAAAAGCTTTAAAAATATTAAGAAAAGTTTCTGAAACTTTTGATGTACCTACAGTAACGGACATACACGAAGCATCTGATGCGGCTATGGCTGCAGAATATGTAGATGTATTACAAATACCTGCATTTTTAGTAAGACAAACAGATTTGGTAGTTGCTGCTGCAGAAACGGGAAAAGTCGTTAATTTGAAGAAAGGACAATTTATGAGTCCGGAAGCTATGAAACATGCCGTTCAAAAAGTAAAAGATGCTGGTAACGAAAAAGCATGGATTACAGATAGAGGTACCATGTTTGGCTACCAAGATATGATTGTAGACTTTAGAGGCATTCCAACGATGCGAAAATATGCTCCAACAGTTTTAGATGTCACACATTCATTACAACAACCAAATCAAAGTATAGGAGTTACTGGTGGGCGACCAGACATGATAGAAACCATTGCTAGAGCAGGAATCGTTAATAACGTCGACGGTTTATTTATAGAAACACACTTTGATCCTGCTAACGCTAAAAGTGATGGTGCTAATATGTTACATTTGGATAACTTAGAAGGGTTACTCACCAATTTAGTAGCCATAAGAAAAACAATTAATTCGTTTTAATATTATTTCTAGATCTATTTTGTAAGTAAGTAATTACTCTTACGTCTGTTAGTTTTTCATAAAATAAATATGATGCAATATATTAAAACTATCCTAGTATTAGGATTCGCATTTTTTTCGTCAATTTCATATTCTCAAGTACAAGAAACTTTAAAGTACACCTCTTCTAACAAAGGTAAATTCTTTGTTAGTTGGGGAGGAAATAGAGATTCGTATTCAAAATCCGACATAAGGTTTAAAGGAGACGGTTACGATTTTACAATTAAAGATGCAACTGCAAAAGACAAACCAAAAGGTTGGCATGTAGATTATATAAACCCAACTAGGATGACCATTCCACAAACGAATTTTAAACTTGGGTATTTTATATCAGACCATTACACTGTAGCACTTGGAGTGGATCACATGAAATATGTAATGCATAGAAATAGAAACAGAACTATTGATGGCTATATTGATTTGCCTACTGACGAATCTGGAAGTGTTTATAATGGTGTGTATAATAATGAATCAGTATTTATCTCTTCAGATATGTTAAAATTTGAACACACTAATGGCCTTAATTATGTCTATGGGGAATTTGCTAGATTTGATGATATTTCTTCAATATTTGGAATTCAAAATACAGATGTTTTCCAAATAAATATTACAGAAGGTCTTGGCGCTGGCGTTTTATACCCTAAAACAAATACAACGCTTTTAGAAAAAGAGAGATACGATGAATTCCATGTCTCTGGTTATGGATTATCTGCTAATATTGGATTAAACCTTTTGGTATTGAAGCACTTTTTCATTCAATTAGACGCTAAAGGTGGCTACATAAACATGAATGATATAAGAACAACAAGTAACACATCAGAACACGCAGAGCAAAGCTTTTACTTTTTTCAACGTGTCATTTCATTCGGTGGTATTTTTAAATTATAAAATGATACAAATTAGACAAGCTGAAATAACGGATATTCCAGAAATTACAGCACTTTTTAGAAATACAATTACGCATATTAATTCTAAAGATTACTCAGAAAAACACATTAGTATTTGGGCTTCTGGAGCTGATGATATTGACGTATGGGAAACAAGAATTAATAAACTCTATTTTATTCTTGCCGAAATTGATACTACTATTGTCGGTTTTGCCTATTTAAAAAATGGTAATTATTTTGATGGTTTATTTGTTCACAAAGACTACCAACGTCAAGGTATTGGTTCTAAATTATTACGCATCATAGAATCTCAAGTTATGATGAATGATTTTGAAGTGATAAAATCTGATGTAAGTAAAACAGCTTTACCGTTTTTTGACAATAAGTATTATGAAATTATAAAGAAACAAAAGAAGAATTTTAAAGGAGTTACTTTTGAAAATTTTATAGTTGAGAAATCATTTTAAATAATTGACAACTTGGATTTGTGTATACATTCAAATATCCTACATAGTTTTGTTCTACAAATAATTTCATTCTGAAATACAGAGAATTCTTCTTAGCCTTTGTTTAGCTGAGTTCAAAAAAATATATTAAAAAAGCCTGAGCATATTATAATGCTCAGGCTTTCTATTTTAGAAATTCACCTATTTATCGTTTCAAGGTGAAATGGGCTTTAAATTCTTTACGTGCTCCTGTTAAAGGTTCGTCATACTCTACTGTAAACCAATAGCCATCCGTTGGC
>NZ_QRDV01000013.1 GCF_003386165.1 Winogradskyella eximia
TGACGAAGTCTAAAGCTTCTGCGTGTATATTAACCTTACTCCTCTCTTTTGTCTTTTCTGATTTATCCTTAAATTTAATGAATTGTAAACTTAAGCCGTGTATAATTAATTGCTGTATTGAGCTTACTTGCGAATATTCCTGCGGAATATTCACGGGTTCGTAAAAGTTTATTAATTTAGTTGCTTAACCACGCAACTAACCATACACAACAACGTTACCTGCAAGCTGAAAAAACACTCGAACATTAAAGAATATGATAGGAAATATTTGGAGAAAATGGGATTTACATATCCACACAAAAGGAACTAATAAAAATGACCAATTTAGTTCAGAAACAATGGATGATTTTTTCGGTCTATTCTTCAAAAAAGCTATTGAAAATCAAATTAGTGGTATTGGCATAACAGATTACTTTTCAATAGAAAATTATTTAAAAGCTATTGAATATATTGAGAATATTGAAAGTAAAGTCAATTCCGAAGGAGCTAAATTATTTTCAGATTCTGATATTCTGTTTATAAGAGACATTTTTATTTTTCCAAATGTTGAACTCAGAATGCTTCCAAGTACAGGAGTTGATAAACTAATTAATATACATTGCTTATTCAATCCTTCATACGTTAATGATTTACATAATGATTTTTTTGGTACAATAGAAAACCAAGATAGTTTTAAAATGAATCGACAAGGTTTAATTTCCTATGGAAAAACATTAAAACCTGAGATAACTGATGAAAACGCACTTTATACAGAAGGTCTAAATAATTTTGCAATTGACCCGAAAAGTTTAAAAACATTATTAGATAAGAATAGAAATTTCAGAGAAAACACTATAACTGTAGTTAGCAATTCTAATAAAGATGGAAATTCAGGACTTCAAAAACATTATACACTCTTCGAGGGAGATGAAGGTAGTTTAGATGGTGTTAGAAAAACAATTTATAAAATATCAAATGCAATTTTCTCAACTAATGAGAAAGATGTAAAATACTTTTTAGGAAAGAGGCTTGACAATGTTGAAAATGCTACAAATGAACAAAAACAAAAAGAAAGAGAACTTGTACTTCAAGAAAGAGGGAGTTTTAAGCCTTGTATTGTTGGTAGTGACGCTCATAAAGAAGACGAACTATTTACAAGATATACTTGGATAAAATCAGAAACTAGTTTTGATGGATTAAAGCAAATATTATTTGAACCTGAATACAGAGTTCAATTAGGTGCTAACGCACCTATTTCACCACCTATCAGGATAAATAAGATTTCTTTAGATTTTCCATTGGATTCAAAATTTGAAAACGAAAAATTTTGTTTATCAGGTAAAAATGAAATTCATTTAAGTCCAAATTTCACTTGTATTATTGGTGGACGTGGAGCGGGAAAAAGTACTATTCTTAACTTAATACACGAAAAGCTAAAATCGGGAGAAAATCAATTTTTCTCTTCTAAAAAAATTCGAGATGCAAATAATAATATTTTATCAATAGATGAAAGTGTTGCAATCGATAATGATGCAGATGAAAAATATATTGAGTTTCTAAGTCAAAATGAGATAGAGGATTTCGCACAAGACTATCATAAGTTAACTAATGCTGTTTATGGTCGTATTTTAAAAAGAGATGAGTTTGGTCTTATTCTAAATAAAGAAGAAACTTTAAAACAATGTTTACTTGAATACAGAAAACATATTATAAATGTTAGAAAAATTGAAACTTCAAAAGCTGAACTAGGGCAAAAGAAAAAAGAATTATCTACAAACAAAAAACTTGTCGATTCATTTTCAAGTGATGAATACAAAAGAATCAATAAAGAATTAAAAGAAATAACAATAACACTTAATCAACTTAAATCATCCACAGAAAAATACAATTTATTAGTTCTTGAGTTATTAGAAATACAATCAACGTACAAACAAGAAGAGCCAAAAAATCAATATGCTTTGGAAATAGATAAAATTGTCAAAGCAATAAAAACTATTTCAGATTCTACTTCCACAAATGATTTCTCACCTTCATTGATAGAAATATCCGAATTAGAAAAGAAATTAACTTTAAAAAAGGCAGAATTAAAAAAATATTTATCCGATAAAGGACTTACCGAAGAGAATTTAAAAGACATTTCAAATGCAAATATCATAATTAACTCATTAGAAGTTGAAATTCAAAAAAGAGAAGATGAAATAAAAACATTACAAATAGAAATAAGCAAATTTGATGAAAGCGCTTCTATCAATGCTAGTTTGGATTACAAAACAGAAATAGAGACTCAAATTAAATCTATTAGTTCAATTCTTGAAAATCTTAATAACACTTCCGTTAAACCTATTTCATTAAATTTTGATTTTGACGAATTATCTGCGGATGAGAAAGTATTTAACGAATTTAAAAACCTTTTTGAAAGTCAACTTTCAAAAAGTAATTACAAAGGCGATGGCATTTTAAAAGAAATTTTATTTTGTATTTCACCTAAAGACATAAGTACACAAGAAGTGTTTATAGATAAACTAAAAAGTCTCTCAAGCTCTTCAAATGCAAAAGGCTTTTTAATAGAGCTATTTGATATAGAGTCAAACTTTAAGGCTTATGAATTATTGACTAAAATGACCTTTTTAAATTATCTAGAATTTAAAAAGGTAAAAGTTCAATATGATGGAAGACCAATTGAAAAATCATCTTTTGGCCAAAGGTGTACAGCTGTTCTTGTAATCCTTTTACTTTTAGGTAATAATCCGATTATTATAGACGAACCTGAAGCCCATCTTGATAGCTTATTAATATCAAATTACCTTGTAGAGGTAATTAAAGACAGAAAAAGAAGTAGGCAAATTGTCTTTGCAACTCATAATGCGAATTTTGTAGTTAATGGAGATGCGGAATTAATTCATATTTTAAGCATTGACGAAGCAAGTCAATCAACTGTAATTAAAAGTACGACAATTGAAAACGAGGAAACAAGAGAAACACTAATCGGACTTGAGGGTGGATATGAAGCATTTAAAAAACGTGAGAATAAATATCAATATAGAATAAATTAAAAAGCCTGCAGGTAACACCGTATATAATTTATTGCTAGTTCTAGCCTACTTACGAAAATCCTCGCGGATTTTCTATTCGGTTTTTATTTGCTAAATTAGGTGCTTAAACCACGCAACAAACCATATACAAACACGTTGGCAACAAGCTACTCACTCAAACGGAATTAAAAGGAATGAATGAAACAAATTATAGAAAATGGTCTTTTAGGTTATTGATTTATTTAATTATAATCAACATTTTAGTTGCGTATTTAGTAATGAATTTTGCAGTTGGATTTCACGATGTTGGAAGATTCGAACAAAATATTGGAATTTTATCAATTGTTGGAAGCTTGGTTTTAATTATTGGAATTGTTTTAACTATTTTAAGTATAAAAAATCGCGAACAAAAAAATTATCAATATTATTTTTCGATTATTGGATATCCAATATTCTTAATTTTAACATTGTTTTCAATATTTATAAATTGAAAAAAAGAAAACTCATTTTAACAATTCTGATTATAATTGCGATTTTTATTTTCGGAATGAGATACGAATTGGATTATCGAATACTCACTCGTAAAACGGTTGCATACTTTGCGAATTATGAACTTGAATTTTATGGCGGAAAAGACTTCAGACTTTTTGGAACCGACTTTGCTTATATTCTTACTTTATTACCAATCGGATTTTATTTTATATCTAGAAAAGTTAGTTCTATAAATAAAATAATCGGACTGAATTTAGTCTATATGATTTTAATTCCAATTTTTTATTGTCTTTATTGCTTTCTTGAAAGTCAGTTTATCAAAATGTCAATTACTAATCCAATAATGAAAGACGGGATTTTTCAATACGATTTGAATAATGTGAATTATAGAATGATTATATTTTCAACTATAATTACAACTTTTATTAGCGGAATAATTATTAGGAAAATTACGAACAAAAAAAAGCCAATTGCCAACACCGTGTATAATTAATTGCTTTGTTCTTGCCTACTTGCGAAAATTCCTGCGGAATTTTCACAGGTTCGTAAAAGTTTACTAATTTAGTTGCTTAACCACGCAACTAACCATACACAAACACGTTGGCACAAATATGAAAAAACGAATTCTCACATTATTATTTTTAGGATTTTTTATTTTGGGTTGTTCACAAAATAGCGAATCTATATATCCGAATTTTATCGGACAAAATATAAATACAATTGAGAATAATTCTGATTGGAAAATCTTGGAAAAATCTTCTGGAGACTTTAACAAAGACGGTTTTAATGATTTTGCTTTAATACTCGAATCAAAGGACAGTATTTTAGAAAAAAGATGTTTGGATTGTAAGTTATTGAAAAGCAAACCACGAATTATTGTGATTCTACTAAATCAAAACAATATTGAAAAAGCAATCATCCAAAACAATAAGTTTATCGCACGTGGAGACGAAGGCGGAATGTTACCACATTTGGAACCTGAATTATCAATAGAAAATGGATTGTTGAATATATATTATCAATTTACTCGCTCAAACCAATCTTACACTTTTGAGTTTGACAATAACAAAATGGTAATTATAAAAGCAGAAAGTAATGGAGTTCATTCTGCGAGCGGAAATTTTGAAAATGATAAATATGATTTTAAAAAAGGAGAAGTAATTTCTGAAACAGGAAGTATATCTAAAGAAAAAGTAGAAACTGAAATTATAAAATTTGATATTAAACCAAAATCACTTTCCGAATTTGGAGAAATGTCGGAATGGGAAATAACTGAAAATAAATATTTATAAAATACTTGTGCCAACACCGTATATAATTTATTGCTGGCTTCTTGCCTATTTGCGAAAGTCCTCGCGGACTTTCTTGGTCGGTAATTATTTACTAAATTAGTTGCTCAAACCACGCAACAAACCATATACCAAAACGTTAGCGACAATGCAATTCGCTATTTTTTGCCAGCTTCTTTTCTCGCGATTTTTTTTTTAGAATTTTAAGACAAAAAAACTAAAAAACTCAACTCTTGAAAACCAAGTTTAACGTCGGATCCGTTTCTCATCCGCCAAATATAGTACCATTGCAATCTGTGTCGCTAGCCTACTCTACTACATCGTACTGACAAGCAGAACGGATTATGTTAGCGGTTATTAAAAATACTGTCGCTAACAACACCTATTATTCATTACTACGGAATTTCCTATCGGAAATTCCCTGCACTTTTACTATCTTTCGGTAAACATCGGAATGACACTGCGTGACATTCCGTAACGAAACTATAGCCTTAACGTTGTAGCACATATGAGAAACGTACTTCTATTAATAATTTTGCTTACATCAAACTTCAGTTTTTGCCAAGAAACTGAAAAATTAACTGTGGAAAGTTTGAAACTCGAACTTGTGGAATTTTTGATGGAAAAAAATCAAATCAGAAGTAACAACAAAAGAGTTAGCCTTCGTGGAATTCATAAAAATCGAGTTGACGAAAACCTCAAAAATGGAATTTATGTTTTTAATAATGGTTCAACACACAATCTTTCTTTTTTTGTTATTGTAGACAATAATTCATTTAACATTTTAGATATCTCAACTTCTCAAGGTTTGAAAGACTCAATAGAGACAACATTGAAATTTGCTAAAAGTCAAAAATATTGTACTGAAATCACTCAAGATTATATTTCTAGACTCATAGGTGTGTATTATAGAATAAATAAAAACCCAAGACGTCGAAATGATAAAAATTGCGAATTTGAATTAAAACCAAGAAAGAGCACTTACGATTTAAATACTTTGAAATTAAAACTTGCGGAATTTCTAGTAGAAAAAAAAGAACTTAATGATATTGACCAATACTTTAAATATTCAGACTTTCTGTTGGTCTCGAAAATGGATATTTACTATGGTGTTGACAAAGAGAAAAAAGTGGAATGTGGAATTTATACTTTCGCTTATTTAGAAAATGATGAGCCGAATTTCCACTATGCAATCGTGAATGAAGATTGGATTGAAATTTTTAGTTTGGAAAGTTCCGAAAACCTATCGATTGGAATTAATAAAATATTGGACTTTGCCGAAAACCACAACTATTGTCATTCGAAAACTGGACAAATTATAGAGCAATTAATAGGAATGAAATATTTGGAAAGTTGTTTTGATAATCCGGCTTTTGAATTACCATAAAACTGAAATAAATACGTGCTACAACAAAGTACTGTGGTAAAAAACAAGTAAAAATGTATTAATTTTTCACTAAAGTACTTTTATAATTTCCATCATATATTAATCCTGATTTAGCTA
>NZ_QRDV01000014.1 GCF_003386165.1 Winogradskyella eximia
GCGTGTATATTAACCTTACTCCTCTCTTTTGTCTTTTCTGATTTATCCTTAAATTTAATGAATTGTAAACTTAAGACGTGTATAATTAATTGCTTTGGCAAGTGATTATTTGGAAAATTCCTTCGGAATTTTCTCGCGTTCGTTTTTGTTTACTAAATTAGTTTCTTAAACACGCAACTAACCATACACAAAACCGTTGTGCATAATTTGAGCGAACGACAGCGACATTAATATTTAGGAATTAAATGAGAAAACTTTTATTATTATATTACTTACTATTTTTCGCTCTTTCTTCTTGTGAAAAAAATATTGATGAGCAAACTGACTTTAATTCATTTTTAGAATCTAATTATGAATTTAACAATAGAAATTTAAATCAAAATAGAGCATATTATTATACAAGAATTGAAGAAATACCAGAAAAGAAAATTGACAGGCTCAACAATTTAGACCCGAAAGTTGAAGCTCTGATTTCTGATATTGATAAAGCGATTAAAAACGAGAAAAGCAGTATTGAAAATTTAATTTCGGAATACAGAATAATCCTTGATGAAATTAAGCAAATCGTGAAATTTGATAAGGATTATTTAATAACAGAACTTAATCAAAGAAAAAAAACAAAAAACTACTCAAATAAATTTCGCTTAAACATTATAAAAAACGAACTCGTTATAGCGATGAATTATGTTTTTGAATATGCTAATACTGCAAAACATTATGCAGATGGATTTAGAAAATTAGATAGTATAAACACGAGAATTACTCAAATTCAAAATAATAGTATAAAAATCAATTTATCATCTGATATAGCACAATCGATAAAAGAAAACAGACACATCATAATTGATAACATTAAATTAAATGGGATTAATGAAAAGATTGATTATAAAATAATGGAAAACCATTCTTTCGCAGACATTGAACTTGATTCCTTGAAAAATGGAAAATATACATTAAATGGAATACTGAGATATTATCATAGAAATGGTAAAATAGATATCCCATTTAGAGAAACATTTGAAATTAAATAAAAACTATGCACAACACCGTATATAATTTATTGCTTGGTTCTAGCCTACTTACGAAAATCCTCGCGGATTTTCTATTCGGTTTTTATTTGTTAACTTAGTTGCTTAACCACGCAACAAACCATATACAAACACGTTGTGCTTCATTATCAGAAACCGCTAACCAATGATAAAATTCTTTAGAAAAATACGATACGACCTAATGGAAAAAAATAAAACAGGTAAATACCTGAAATATGCTATTGGTGAGATTCTTCTTGTGATTATCGGAATCCTTATAGCGGTATCTATTAATGGCTGGAATGAAGACCGAAAGCTAAAAAAAGCAGAGCAGTCTATTCTCAAAGACCTTAAGCACGAAATGACGTTCAATCTGAAAGCTTTGGAATCCGCAATTGAGGGAAACGAAAAATCCTTTCAAACCGCAATAGAAATGAGAGCACTTTTTAGAGACAGAGCAGCTTTTGATAAAATGTCGGATAGTCTGTTTTATGCATCAATCGTAAAACTGGATTACAACGCTACGTATGATCCTCAAAACGGGATACTTAATTCCATTATCTCTTCAGGACAAATCAATCAACTTTCAAATAAGGAACTGAAATATTTACTGGCATCTTTAAAGGAATTGACGATAGACGCTTTAGAAAACATAGTGAAAATAGAAACTCAAAGAGAGGATTTGATAAAATCATATTGGATCAATGCCATGATTATTGAAGATGAAAAAATTATGGGACTTAATATAAGGTCAATATTTGATCATCCCGAATTTAGATATGCAACGAACCATCTTTTTTATAATATACGAAAAAATGGATTAGAGGAAGAAAAGGAGCTAATGGCAACTTTAGAGCATATTATTGAACTCATAGATAAAAATATTAATAAATAACGAAAGCACAACACCGTGTATAATTAATTGCTAGGTCACTGCCGACTTACGAACATTCCTTCGGAATATTCTATCTGTGATTTATTTGCTAAATTACGTGCTTAACCACGCAACTAACCATACACTGAACCGTTAGCAGCAAGCTAAAAAACAGAAACCGATGAAATATAAATCTGTTGATGATATTTTACCAAGAGAACAATCAGATGTCAAAGAACTTCTGCATAGTTTTTCAAACCTCATTGATGAAATTGTCAATTTTGGAACACATATGATGAAGTGGGAAACCGAAAAAAAACTTGTCGGAGATGAAAATATTATTCCTCTCTTATTTTTGAGAAATATTTTAGAAACCGCTGATGCAATTTCAATTTTAATAAAAAACTCTTCTGTTGACGCTTCTAAATCTTCTTTGAGGATATTATTGGAAAATGTTTTGAGTTTGGAGTATTTATTAGAGAAAGACACAAAAAATAGAGCTTTATCATTCATAGTTTGGATTGCACACAAGGATTTAAAGTTTTACCAAAAACTTGATGGAAACACACAAGTAGGTAAACAATTCAAAGCGGAATTTAAAAAAGATAGTTTAATCAAAAATCCTGCTTTAACAGATAGCATTGATTATTTGCATGCAAAAAACAATTCTGAAGAATTATTAAATCTTCCTATATATTCTGAAGTGGAAAAAGAATATAAACGAACTGAATCTAAAATAAAGAATCCGAACTGGTATTCTTTATTCGCAGGTCCACAAAACATACAGCAATTAGCAAAATATCTTAATCGTAATGCAATTTATGAAATTATGTATAGAGGATATTCGGGAAATGTTCATGCAACTGATATTTATAAAGGTAAATTGTACCCGAATGACAAAAACACGGTAGATATAGTACAAATAAGAAACCCTAAAGATGCTCAATCTATTTCTATAGATACAGTAAACTACCTTTTAATGTCATACTTAGCGTATTTTAAAAGAATACCCGAAAAAAAACTCGATTTTCAAAATTGGTATTTAATATTTAAAAAAGATTTTGATGAACTTCGGAATAAAAAATATACAATCGAATATAAATAGAAAGCCATCTGCTAACACCGTGTATAATTCATTGCTAGTTATAGCCTACTTACGAAAGTCCTCGCGGACTTTCTATCTGTGATTTATTTGCTAACTTTAGTGCTTAAACCACGCAACGAAATCATACACAATTACGTTGGCATTCATTAAGCAGAACCGTTAAAAATGACAATAATGAGTAATTTAAAAGACATTAAATCGAAAATTGAAAACTATGCGAATGACTCAAATCTGACTGAATTACAAATTATTGAGAATCTTGAAAAACACTACTTTGATATATAAAGAGTGATTTAAAACAAAACGTTTAACTTTTAGCTCGTTTGCGGAATTGGAAACTGAACTTGAAAACAAAACCTGAATTGAATGCGGAATTCAGCAAATTGCGGAATTGCTCACTAAATCGGAATTAAAAAAATGATATTAATAAACTTAACAAATAAAAAATGATGAAATTATTACAAGGATTCGGCTATTCTATATTATTTATTTTATTAGGAATTTATATTCTAAACACGAATGATTCAACCATTGGAAAGATAATTGGAACAAGTTGTATTGTGTTTTTTAGTGGAATTCTATTATGGGCAATATATAAAAAAACAAAAGATTCAAGTAAATAAATTGAACCTCTGAAAAACAACGAAATGCCAACACCGTGTATAATTAATTGCTTGTTTTAAGCCTACTTACGAACATTCCTGCGGAATATTCTATTTGTGATTTATTTGCTAACTTAGTTGCTTAATCACGCAACTAACCATACACAATCACGTTGGCAAACAGTTAACCGAACTAACAAAAATTGAATTAAATAAATGACAATAGAATTTAAAAACAAACGAGAAAGACAAGCCATATGGTTGTTGTTTGGAATTGTTTGGTTTATTATGGGTTTATTTAAAATATTTGAGACTGAACAATTTGAATGGACAAATACGTGGTTTTTAATATTAGCTATTATTTTTCTTTTTGCATTTTTTTACCGAAAAAGGAAACAATATCTGACTTTGGAAAATGGAGTGATTTCCAAAAACGCTTTATTTCACAAACCATTAAAAATGTCGGAAATAAAACGGATTGACAAAAAATCGGAAAAGTATATTCTGAAAACGGATTTAAGAAAATTTACAATTGACACAAAAGTTATCGCAGAAAAATCGCTTTCGGAATTAAATACTGAATTGAAAAAACTGAATGTGGAATGGAATTAAAAAACCGATTTGCCAACACCGTGTATAATTAATTGCTTGGTTCACTGCCGACTTACGAACATTCCTGCGGAATATTCTATTTGTGATTTATTTGCTAAATTAGGTGCTTAACCACGCAACTAACCATACACAAGACCGTTAGCAAAAAGCGAAAACAAACAGCAGAAATGAAAATAAAATTCAAGAAAAAAAGAATGCTTGCGAATTTAATACTCGGAATAGTTTGGATTGGACTTGGAGTATTTAATGTATGGGAAGCCGAAAATAATCGTTGGTCTGATTATGGATATTTAGTAATTGGAATTTTATACGTTGGACATTATTTGTTCGATTTGAAAAATCAATATCTAACAATAGAAAACGGAACGATTCGAAAAAATGGACTTTATGGATTCAGAAAAAGAATAAATCTGAATGAAATAAATTGGATTAAAAAATTTGCAGGAGATTATACGCTGAAAACAGAACAAAAGGAATTGAAAATCAATACGGAATTAATTGACAAAGATTCGCTGACTGAATTGAATAAAATATTGGCGGAACTGAATTTACCACCTGAAAAAACGCCATTTGCTAACACCGTGTATAATTAATTGCTGGTTTTAGCCAATTTACGAAAGTCCTCGCGGACTTTCTATCTGTGTTTTATTTGCTTACTTTAGTGCTTAAAACACGCAACTAATCATACACAAAACCGTTGTGGTGCATTTGCTGAACGTACCGAAAAACACATAAACATAGTGAAAGCAGAAATAATAAGTCAACCTTATTCCGGAGAATATAAAGAAAGGATTTACGACTTGGAAAGTCCTTGGAATTCTCAATTTTGGACTTGGATTAAGTTTGCGGATGACTATGGAAACAAAACTGTCGGCCAATTTAGAGGAAGTCCTGTAGCAGTCAAAGTTTCTGGAAAACTTAATGAAATAATAGTGTTGACTTCTGATTATGTGTATCGCTTAGAATCAAATGAACTTAATATAATCGAAGTAAAAGACGAATTTATATATCAAGATGTAGAAATCTCACCGAATGGAATTTTCATTTTTCATAATTATTATGAGATTGAAAAAATGGGCAACTCGTTTTCAGAAATGGAAAAAATAAAGAGTCCATTTAAAATGGATGATATCAAATTCATTAAATGGGAAAATAATAAACTCGAATTTACTTGTGAAGAATTTATAAATTGGAATCGTGTTGAGATTATGGAATTGGATACAAATAAATGGGAAATAATAAAAAAAACGACACCACAACAAAGTACTGTGGTAAAAAACAAGTAAAAATGTATTAATTTTTCACTAAAGTACTTTTATAATTTCCATCATATATTAATCCTGATTTAGCTA
>NZ_QRDV01000015.1 GCF_003386165.1 Winogradskyella eximia
TTACAAAAAAGATTAAAATAAAAGTAAAAAAGGTGTTGTGGGATAAGAAAAGGGTTTTATATTTGCACCCCGAAACAAAAACATTTAGTTGCGTTTCGACGTTCATTTCCAGATAGATTTAGCTTTAAAAAAATAAATAATATTTTTTCAAATTAAGTTTGTGAGAGTGAAAAAAGGGTTTTATATTTGCACCCGCTTAGCGAAATAGTGTTAAGTAAAAGTAAAGAAAAAGTTCATTAACATATTGAATTGACAGCGTAAGAAGTTTGTTGGAAACGACAAATTTCAAACAAGAGAATAAATCATTTAGAGTACTAGAATAATTCCTATTAGTTGTTAAAGAAATAGTCGTAAGACTTAAAATTTAACGATGAAGAGTTTGATCCTGGCTCAGGATGAACGCTAGCGGCAGGCCTAACACATGCAAGTCGAACGGTAACAGAGAAGAGCTTGCTTTTTTGCTGACGAGTGGCGCACGGGTGCGTAACGCGTATACAATCTACCTTTTACAGGAGGATAGCCTTTAGAAATGAAGATTAATATTCCATAGTAAGTTGACTTGGCATCAAGATAACTTTAAAGTTTCGGCGGTAAAAGATGAGTATGCGTTCTATTAGCTAGATGGTGTGGTAACGGCACACCATGGCGACGATAGATAGGGGCCCTGAGAGGGGGATCCCCCACACTGGTACTGAGACACGGACCAGACTCCTACGGGAGGCAGCAGTGAGGAATATTGGACAATGGGCGAGAGCCTGATCCAGCCATGCCGCGTGCAGGAAGACTGCCCTATGGGTTGTAAACTGCTTTTATACGGGAAGAAACCTAGTCACGTGTGACTAGCTGACGGTACCGTAAGAATAAGGATCGGCTAACTCCGTGCCAGCAGCCGCGGTAATACGGAGGATCCAAGCGTTATCCGGAATCATTGGGTTTAAAGGGTCCGTAGGTGGATAATTAAGTCAGGGGTGAAAGTCTGCAGCTCAACTGTAGAATTGCCCTTGATACTGGTTATCTTGAATTATTGTGAAGTGGTTAGAATATGTAGTGTAGCGGTGAAATGCATAGATATTACATAGAATACCAATTGCGAAGGCAGATCACTAACAATATATTGACACTGATGGACGAAAGCGTGGGGAGCGAACAGGATTAGATACCCTGGTAGTCCACGCCGTAAACGATGGTCACTAGCTGTTCGAATTTCGGTTTGAGTGGCTAAGAGAAATTGATAAGTGACCCACCTGGGGAGTACGTTCGCAAGAATGAAACTCAAAGGAATTGACGGGGGCCCGCACAAGCGGTGGAGCATGTGGTTTAATTCGATGATACGCGAGGAACCTTACCAGGGCTTAAATGTAGATTGCATTAGCTAGAGATAGCTATTTCTTCGGACTATCTACAAGGTGCTGCATGGTTGTCGTCAGCTCGTGCCGTGAGGTGTCAGGTTAAGTCCTATAACGAGCGCAACCCCTGTTGTTAGTTGCCAGCGAGTCATGTCGGGAACTCTAACAAGACTGCCAGTGCAAACTGTGAGGAAGGTGGGGATGACGTCAAATCATCACGGCCCTTACGTCCTGGGCTACACACGTGCTACAATGGTAGGGACAGAGAGCAGCCACTTCGCGAGAAGGAGCGAATCTATAAACCCTATCACAGTTCGGATCGGAGTCTGCAACTCGACTCCGTGAAGCTGGAATCGCTAGTAATCGCATATCAGCCATGATGCGGTGAATACGTTCCCGGGCCTTGTACACACCGCCCGTCAAGCCATGGAAGCTGGGAGTGCCTGAAGTCCGTCACCGCAAGGAGCGGCCTAGGGTAAAATTGGTAACTAGGGCTAAGTCGTAACAAGGTAGCCGTACCGGAAGGTGCGGCTGGAACACCTCCTTTCTAGAGAAAGACGACTAATAAGGAAAGTTCTATATAAAGGAAATATTTAGTTTATTCTCTTGCTGTTAATTTAATTTTATAATAATTAAGTAGAGTCTCATAGCTCAGCTGGTTAGAGCGCTACACTGATAATGTAGAGGTCGGCAGTTCGAGTCTGCCTGAGACTACTAATTAATAATTAAAGGAAATTCTAGAACTGAGAATTCTAAATTCACATTAAGGATTCTACAAGTTAGGATTTATAAATGGGGGATTAGCTCAGCTGGCTAGAGCGCCTGCCTTGCACGCAGGAGGTCATCGGTTCGACTCCGATATTCTCCACTAAAATGTTTAGTTATACTGAATGTTTGAAAGTTCATTGACATATTGAAAAAGATACATGAAATAATATAAAGAGATTTATCTCTTTATAAAGTAATAGTGATTAATTAGGGTTTACGAGCTTTTAATTAATCACAAAATCTAATTTAAGCTAATGATTTAGTTCAAAAGCTATAATTAGATAGTAACTCATTAAAAAGACAAAAGTACAATAAGCTAAATAAGAGCGTATGGGGAATGCCTAGGCTCTCAGAGGCGATGAAGGACGTGATAAGCTGCGAAAAGCTACGGGGATTGGCACATACAAATTGATCCGTAGATATCCGAATGGGGCAACCCAGCATGTTGAAGACATGTTATCCGCAAGGAGGCGAACCCGGAGAACTGAAACATCTAAGTACCCGGAGGAGAAGAAAACAAAAGTGATTCCGATAGTAGCGGCGAGCGAAATTGGATTAGCCCAAACCAGTATTGTTACGGCAATGCTGGGGTTGTAGGACCACGACATTAGAAGCAGGATGAATTAGAATTGTTTGGAAAGACAAGCCAAAGACGGTGATAGCCCGGTATAAGTAAAGAATGTGAATATAGTGGTATCCTGAGTAGTGCGGGGCACGTGAAACCCTGTGTGAATCAGTCGGGACCATCCGATAAGGCTAAATACTCCTGAGAGACCGATAGTGAACTAGTACCGTGAGGGAAAGGTGAAAAGAACCCTGAATAAGGGAGTGAAATAGAACCTGAAACCATACGCTTACAAGCGGTCGGAGCAGACTTGATCTGTGACGGCGTGCCTTTTGCATAATGAGCCTACGAGTTACCGTTGCTAGCAAGGTTAAGGACTTCAGGTCCGGATCCGTAGCGAAAGCGAGTCTGAATAGGGCGCTTTAGTTAGTAGTGGTAGACGCGAAACCGTGTGATCTACCCATGGGCAGGGTGAAGCTGTGGTAACACATAGTGGAGGCCCGAACCGATATACGTTGAAAAGTGTTCGGATGACCTGTGGGTAGGGGTGAAAGGCCAATCAAACTCGGAAATAGCTCGTACTCCCCGAAATGCATTTAGGTGCAGCGTTGATTTATAGTTTTATAGAGGTAGAGCTACTGATTGGATGCGGGGGCTTCACCGCCTACCAATTCCTGACAAACTCCGAATGCTATAAAATGTTAATCAGCAGTGAGGGCATGGGTGCTAAGGTCCATGTCCGAGAGGGAAAGAACCCAGACCATCAGCTAAGGTCCCCAAATATATGTTAAGTTGAATAAACGAGGTTGAACTGCTTAGACAGCTAGGATGTTGGCTTGGAAGCAGCCATTCATTTAAAGAGTGCGTAACAGCTCACTAGTCGAGCGGTTCGGCATGGATAATAATCGGGCATAAACATATTACCGAAGCTATGGACTTGTAAAAGTGGTAGGGGAGCATTGTAGTGTCGTCGAAGGTGTGCTGTGAGGCATGCTGGAGAAGCTACAAAAGAAAATGTAGGCATAAGTAACGATAATGCGGGCGAGAAACCCGCACACCGAAAGACTAAGGTTTCCTCAGCTATGCTAATCAGCTGAGGGTTAGTCGGGACCTAACGCGAACCCGAAAGGGGTAGTGGATGGACAACAGGTTAATATTCCTGTACCTGCTCACACTAAAAGTGACGGAGGCGAAAAGTTAGTGCGTACTGACGGAATAGTACGTTGAAGCGAGTGGTAACACCGCGATAGTACACTGAGACTACGGTCAAGGTGATAATCTAGCAAATCGACTTCCAAGAAAAGCGAGTGAAGCAGCCCGTACCCTAAACCGACACAGGTAGTTGGGATGAGAATTCTAAGGTGCTCGAGAGATTCATGGCTAAGGAACTAGGCAAAATTGACGCGTAACTTCGGGAGAAGCGTCGCCCCCCTCTGGGGGGGCCGCAGTGAAAAAGTCCAGGCGACTGTTTATCAAAAACACAGGGCTCTGCTAAATCGAAAGATGATGTATAGGGCCTGACACCTGCCCGGTGCTGGAAGGTTAAGTGGAGGGTTTAGAAGTTTACTTCGAAGATCTCAAATGAAGCCCCAGTAAACGGCGGCCGTAACTATAACGGTCCTAAGGTAGCGAAATTCCTTGTCGGGTAAGTTCCGACCTGCACGAATGGTGTAACGATCTGGACACTGTCTCAGCCATGAGCTCGGTGAAATTGTAGTATCGGTGAAGATGCCGATTACCCGCTGTGGGACGAAAAGACCCCGTGCACCTTTACTATAGCTTAGTATTGGTTTTGGATAAGTAATGTGTAGGATAGGTGGGAGACTTTGAAGTGGCGTCGCTAGGCGTTGTGGAGTCATTGTTGAAATACCACCCTTTGCTTATCTAGAGTCTAACTTTCAATGAAAGGACAGTGCTTGGTGGGTAGTTTGACTGGGGTGGTCGCCTCCAAAAGAGTAACGGAGGCTTCTAAAGGTTCCCTCAGCACGCTTGGTAACCGTGCGTAGAGTGCAATGGCATAAGGGAGCTTGACTGAGAGACATACAGGTCGATCAGGTACGAAAGTAGAGCATAGTGATCCGGTGGTTCCGTATGGAAGGGCCATCGCTCAAAGGATAAAAGGTACGCCGGGGATAACAGGCTGATCTCCCCCAAGAGCTCATATCGACGGGGGGGTTTGGCACCTCGATGTCGGCTCGTCACATCCTGGGGCTGGAGAAGGTCCCAAGGGTTGGGCTGTTCGCCCATTAAAGTGGCACGCGAGCTGGGTTCAGAACGTCGTGAGACAGTTCGGTCTCTATCTACAGTGGGCGTTAGAAATTTGAGTGGATCTGACTCTAGTACGAGAGGACCGAGTTGGACGAACCTCTGGTGTACCTGTTGTTCCGCCAGGAGCATTGCAGGGTAGCTACGTTCGGAAGGGATAAGCGCTGAAAGCATATAAGCGCGAAACCCACCACAAGATGAGATTTCTTTAAAGGGTCGTGGAAGATGACCACGTTGATAGGCTATAGGTGTAAAGGCAGTAATGTCATAGCCGAGTAGTACTAATAACCCATAGGCTTATTGTCACTTCGACTTCGCTCAGTGACCAGTAATGATTACTGAGCGGGTCTGTTTTTTTATTAAGTATACATTACCAAACATATCATGTCTTTTTTTCAATATGTCAACAATATTAGTGTTGATTATTTATAACAACCAAAATTTAAGGTGGTTATAGCGACGGGGCTCACCTCTTACCATTCCGAACAGAGTAGTTAAGCCCGTTTGCGCCGATGGTACTGCTTTACTGTGGAAGAGTAGGTCGCCGCCTTTTTTATATCGATTTTAATCGATATTTGTAAAACCCTTACTAGATAACTAGTAAGGGTTTTTTTTGTTTATG
>NZ_QRDV01000016.1 GCF_003386165.1 Winogradskyella eximia
TTTATCGTTTCAAGGTGAAATGGGCTTTAAATTCTTTACGTGCTCCTGTTAAAGGTTCGTCATACTCTACTGTAAACCAATAGCCATCCGTTGGCATTGCATTACCATTGTAGGTACCATCCCAACCGTTTCCGTCAGGACTTAATTGTTTTAACAGTTTTCCATAACGGTCAAATATATAAATTTTTGCATTACTTCCAATACCTTCTATGTTCCAAGTTTCATTTTGGCCATCTCCGTTTGGCGTAAAATATAGCGGATAATCGATTATAAACTCCGATTTCGTTTCCATTCCACAGCCATTCTTATCTCTGGCCGTGATGTAATGTATGCCTGCAAAAACATTGGTAAAAATACCGTCGTCTTGCCATGCACCTCCATCCATACTGTATTCATACACTCCATCTCCAAGCGCTGTTGCTTGTAAAACGTTGTTTTCTTCAAAAGCTTGTGTTAATACATCTATAGTAAGTGCTGGTGGTCCACTTTCTGTTACCAAGGTCTCATCTGTTTGTAAACATCCTGTAATTATATTGGTTACTGTTACACTATAATTTCCTCCGACACTTGGCATTAAACTTGATCCTATCTCTGCGGTCATTACAGTCCCTTCATAACTCCACTCAAAACTATAGTCAGCTGTAGATAATCCCGTCTGGATCTCTAATGGATCTAAGACTTCGCTTCCATTTGTACCTACACACAAAATATAATTCTCATCTATAAAGAACTCTGGTAATGGGTTCACCTGTAAAGTCAACTCTGTAATGGCATAACAAATTGAGGTGTCAATTCCTGTCACTCCGTCTGGTGTGTCATTATCTACTCTGGCATAGATCACTTGTGGGTTAACGACATTCTCGTATACCGTTGGTAAAGGGTTCACCTTGTTGTTGGCATCAACTTCATTATCATAGTAAGTTACAATATAGGTGGTCTCATCTTGACCATCTAATACTTCTGCATTCATGGTGAGTAAATCAAACTGCGTAACATCATTGGTGGTATCTCCATCCGTTTCCATGTTATTATCACATTCTTCAAAGACAATAGCGTCTAAATCTGGATTCGCCTGTGCGGCTTCTTGAACTTCGATATTGAAGCTTTGTGTGCTTATTGAACAACCAGTCTCATTATTGGTGATCGTCACAAAAATCTGCTGTGGATTACTGATATTGGTATATAGACTTACTAAACCATTCATACCGGCTTCGGCATCTGCAACATTTTCATGATAACTTACCGTAAACGCATTACTGTCTTGACCATTTAAAACTTCGGCGTCTTTTGTGGTTAAATCAAAATTATCAAAACCATCGGTAAATAATTCACATTGTATAAAGTCTGTGACTCCAACAACGCTTGGTAATGGATGTACAACAATAGTAAAGTCTACTAAGGCATAACAACCTGTAGCATCTTTAGTCATTCTTACATAAATCTCTTGTTCTGGTGTACCTGTATTGGTATACTGCGTTGGATCTGGTATTGGGTTTGTTCCTGAGTCCGCATCTTCTGCTGTCTCATGATACGTGATGGTTACTCCATCTTCATCATTTCGGATTAAGGTTTCGTTTTCCGTAAGGTCAAAGACTTCAAAGCCATCTCCGGTATTGATATCGTCACACAATTCTAAATTTGGTAACAAATCGCTTGGCGTTGGTGTTGGGTTTGGTAATACGCGTATCGTTAAGGTCACAAAGTCTACACAACCTGTATCGGTATCAGTAACTACAACATAAAGTGTTTGAGGATTCGCTCCTTGTCCATTCACCTCTGTATTAGTGTACTGTGTTGGGTCTGGTATTGCATTTACTTGGGCTTGAGCATCTGCATTGGTCTCATAATAAGCAACCGACCAGCTGGCATTGCCTCCTGTAATCTCAGTGTCTTTTACCGTAAGATCAAACATAGTGTATTCATCTCCTGGTACTTCTCCTAAATCATCACATTCATTTAATTGAGTTGGTTGTATGGCTTCTGGTGGTAATGCCACTATCAATTCAAATAGACCTGTATCGTAACATGTGGTGATTGGGTCATATAAGCGTACATAAATGATTTGTGGGTTACCATTGTTGGTATAGTTACCGACATTGATGATTGGGTTGCTGCCATCTTCTGCGTTTGCGGCACTAACATGGTAAGTTAATTCCACTGCTGTTGGATCTTGACCGTTTAGGATTTCAACGTCCATAGTGGTTAAATCAAATTGAGCAACTCCATCGTAATCACTATCACAAATAGTATATGGTGCTATTGTCGTTGGCACTTCTGGTGCTGGGTGCACAATCAGTTCCATCGTGTTTTGTGTAAGACTGTAACAACCCGTCAATGTATTCTCTGATCGTACATAGATCATTTGGTTGTTCGCTACAACATTGGTATACAAACCTGTTATGGCATTATCTCCGGTCTGTGCATCACTCTGTGTTTCGTGATACGTAATCACCACATCAGATTCTCCATTAGTGATATCTACAGTATGTATCTCTAAATCAAATTCTGCAAAACCATCATTATCGTCATCACAAACTTCTATAGACTCTGGATTAGGTTCTGGTGATGGAATTGGATTCACTCTTAGTGTTACTGTTACTGTATTGTAACAACCTGTGATATCATTTTGAGCTCTTACAAATATCGTCTGAGGGTTACTTAATACGTTGACATATGGACTTGAAATTGGATTTGAAGCAGTATCTGCATCTAATTGCGTCTCATAATACGTTAAGCTAATACCGGTTTGACCATTTAAAATTTCTGCATTCGCTTCTTCTAAGATAAAGCCTTCTTGTTCGTCTCCTGGATTGTTAACATCACACAGCTCTAATGGTGCTGGTGTTACCAAAACAGGTAATGGATTCACGATTAACTCTAAGCTCGTTAGCTTGTAACAGCCTTCTACCGTCGTATTATCTTCTACTCGGATCCAAATGATTTGGTTAAAATCATCTGTATTGGTATAAGCTAGTGGATTTGCTATTGGGTTTGTCGCTGCTGCGGCATTGTCTTGAGTTACATAATAACTAAGAATATACTGCATTGGGTCTTGACCGTTTAAGATTTCATCTGCTTTGGTTGTTAAATCGAACGTTGCATAACCATCGGCTGAGATATCATCACAGGCTTCTAATGGTGTTGGTGCAACTAATTGTGGTGTTGGCTCTACAATTAAATCGAGCACCACGATAGTAGCACAGTCGGTGGCGATAGTTGCACTCTCTACTCTAACATAAAGGGTCTGTGCATCTTGTACTATATTATTATAACTTACCGTAGTATCTATAGCATCGACTCCGTTATTAGCGTTGGTCTCTGTTTCATGATAAGTCACCGATAAGCCTGAAGCTCCTCCGGTAATCTCATTTTCTGTATCGGTAAGTGTAAAGAGTCCAAAACCATCATTATCTGGATCACAATATCTTAATGCCTCTGGTGTAAAAGCAACTGGTGCTTGTTCTACAATCAGCTCTAGTGTTGTAGTATCATAACAACCGGTATTCGTATCTTCTACACGTACGAAGATTATTTGACCGTTGCTCGTATTCGTATAAAGCGTTGGTAACGGATTCATCTCATCTTCTGCATCTACTAAAAATTCGTAATAGCTGACTGCGTAAATAGGATTGTTTCCTGTGATCTCCGTGTTCTTGATACTTAAATCCATCTCCGTTAAACCGTCTGGTGTGCCATCATCACAAACCTCTAATGCGGTTGGTGCGATTACCGTTGGTAAAGGATTTACCACTAAATCAAAAGTAACTTCTGAAGTACAATTGGTTAGCGTATTGGTTAAGACTGCTACTACAGTTTGTGGATTACTGATATTAGTATAAAACCCTGTTATAGGATCAACTTCTGCTGCGGCATCTGCGGCATCTGCGTAATAGGTTACCGAAACATTTACTTGTCCATTTAAGATTTCATCTGTTTTGGTGCTTAGATCAAAGCGTTCTTCTTCGTCTCCTGTTAAATCATAATCACATAATTCGTATGCTGATACAGCTACAGTTAGTGGTTTTGGATTCACTATAAGTTGTAATATCCCAGTATCGTAACAACCCGTAACGGTATTTTCTATGCGTACATAAATCTCTTGTGCTCCTCCTACAGTGTTTGTGTAATTGGTTCCCAATGGGTTATCTCCTGTTTCTGCATCTGCTGGGTTCGCATAATAGCTGACCGTCATTCCTGATTGCGAACCAATAACTTCGGCATCTTTTAGACTTAAATCAAATACAGCTAAACCGTCTGCATTATCATCACAAACTTCTAAAGCAGTGGTTGTATTCGCGATTGGATTTTCTAAAACCTCTAGAACAAGAGTGTTCACATTATAACAGTTGGTCGTGGTATTCTCTAATCGTACAAATACCGTTTGATTGGTCATTGTTGTGTTAATGTAACCGTCAAATATTTCTGCTGTCGCTGGGTCTGATTCGGCTCCTGCTAAGTTTTCATGAAAGGTAACATTTATTCCTGTTTGACCATTTAATAGATCGGCTACTTTAGTGCTTAAAGGAAATCCTACAAAGCCGTCGGTATCATCATCACAAACTTGTAATGGTGTCACTGAAACGATGTTGGGTAGAGCGTTTACTATTAAATCGAAACTAGTAGTATTGTAACATTCTGGATATAATGGATCTTCGACTCTTACATATATGGTTTCTTGATTTGGTGTGCTGTTCTGGTAACTTGATGGCAAAGCATCTACATTAGCATCTGCATCATCTTGACTCGCATGAAACGATACCGTATAGGTCACTGGGTCTTGTGCCCCTAATATAGCCGCTTCTTGACTGATTAAATCAAACGTAGCCACTCCATCATTACTAGGGTCATCACAAACCACCATATCATCTGGTGCTGTTGCTAAGGCTCTCATATTAACAACCAAATCAAATAAGGCCGTCGCTGTGGCATTATAACAATCTGAATCCCCTGAATTCTCTACTCTTACAAATATCGGTTGTGTGTTTTCTGTATTGGTATACGTTAAAGGTAACGCTCCTGTGCCTGCATCAGCATCATCAAAACTTAAATGATAACTCACATTGTAATCTGATGAGGGTTGTGAGCCTAAAATAATTGCCGTCTGGGATCCTAAATCGAACTCTTCAAATCCATCGTTGCTTTCGTCATCACATAATTCTAAATCTGAGGCTGGA
>NZ_QRDV01000017.1 GCF_003386165.1 Winogradskyella eximia
ATTTTCAGTTTAAAAGGTTCTGAATACCGTCTAATTACTTTGTCATTTTTGTACATAATGTTTAAAATTATGTAGCCTTTATTCAGGACGGGTCATAATGTTTTACAACGTTGATGTATAAGATTAGTTGCGTGGTTTAAGCACCTAATTTAGCAAATAAAAACCGAATATAAAATCCAAGAGGATTTTCGTAAGCAAGCCAGAACTAGCCATTAATTATAAACGTTGTTACCACACTTTTTTTATTATTATTCTACTCAATATTTTCATAAGTATATTCATATCTAAATTCTGATAGTCCATAAATAGTATTATGTATTGTATTAGTAATAATGGAAACAGATGGATAATCTTCGTTATTATATTGATAAGAACTAGAGGAAGTGAGATTCATATCATTATCATAAGATTCTATAGAGTTATTAGTTCCGACTCGTAAAACTTTTAACAATTCTAGATTAAAATATAAAGAACTTGGGTTTTTCATTTCGTCATATTCAAAACTATCTTGGTTAGGTTGATTGCCTTGGCAAGAACTGACAGATATCTCAATATTATTATGGTCGTCTAATGTATCGTCTATTTCACAATTTAAGTTTCCATTTACATAGATTTTAGTATTAATTAATCTATTCATACTATCATATTCATATTCTAAAACGTTTGGTGATAAAACACCATTTATTGTACTTGAACTTGAAACAATAAATCCATTCTCGTAAATGTAATTTATGATAGTTCCTCCGTTACTTGTTATTGTTTTTATTTTATTGTTTTCGTATGTGTAAGTAAAAATATCATTTCCATTAATATCTTGTTGTGCAATCAACCTTAATTCCTCATCATAAATAAAATTTGTTGTTCCTGTTAAGTTGTTATCAGAATCAAAAAAATCAATTTTTATCAATTTCAGGTTCAAGTTTTCATTTGCAATATCATTTGAATCATCAGAATCGCAAGAAATAAAAATTAGTGACAAGATTAATATTATAAGAAAAGATTTGTGTTTTTTCATAAGTTTTGATGTAAGTTCGTTGGTTAAATGTGTGGTAACGTTTTTATGTATGATTAGTGGCGTGTTTAAGCACCTAATTTAGCAAATAAAAACCGAATAGAAAATCCGATAGGATTTTCGTAAGTAGGCTAGAACCAAGCAATAAATTATATACAGTGTTGTAAAACGTTATTTTTTATTATTCAGAGGAAATGTAATTCCAACTGAAAATGCTCCAACAAATTGCTCGACTGACGGTTGGAAATAATAAGTAAATCCTAAGTCAACATTATTATTTTTTCCTAATTCGAGTCCAAACGCAAAAGGTATGTGATAAATTATTCCACCTTTATCAATATTGTCAAATGCTGTTAATGTTTCAAATTTTCCAATAGAAGTTCCAATTCCAATCTCAACATAAGGTGCTACCCAAGGAATTGGTGCTCGAACCCTTGCTTTTCCTCCAAGTAAAAACGCTTTTGATTCTGCTTTTTCATTTGTGGGATTGTCATTTAAGTCTTTTCCATTTGAACTTGTCAATATAAAACCAGCGTATGGTCTAAGTTCAAACCAAGAAGCAGCTTTCAGAACTAATTCTCCTTGAGCAAAAAATCCTTGGTCAGCAATGTCATCAACACTTTCATAAGGTGCACTTATGCCATATCCAATTTGAGCATTTATTGATTTTTCTTTTATAAACGATGGTATGGAATTAGTAGAAGGGAAGCGTTTGCAAAACGCGATTCTACGTGCCGCAGGCAATTTCATACCATCGGTTTTGTATAAGATTAGTTGCGTTGTTTAAGCACTAAATTTGGCAAATAAATCACAGATTGAAAGTCCGCGAGGACTTTCGTAAGTAATCTATAACCAAGTAATTAATTTTATACGTTGTTGTGTGCAGTTTTTTTATTTCAGTCGTTTTTTAATATCCATTCTTTGATGTAAAATTCTAACGATTTCGACAATTTCATTCTCAACCTTTCTGTAAAAAATAAGATGTGATTTGATTTTCGTTACTCGATAGTTTTTTCGAGTTTGTTCAGCCGATTTTCCAATTAGATAGATGTCCGCTATAAATTCAATCTCTCCGATTATCAAGTCGTAATATCTGTCGGCTTGTTCTTTAGACCATTTGTGAAAAGTATATACCCAAATATCATTTAAATCATCAATCGCTTGTTTACTTATTCGATATTTGTTTTTACTTATAAGTGTTTGCGATGTAATTCAGTCAGGTTTTGTTTTGGGTCAAAATTTTCAATAAAACCACTATTTTCACCTACTTCGAGAGCTTTAATTAATTCTCTTTCCTTTTTTTCTTCGCGTTCCAGCAAACGTAATGCAGAACGGATAACTTCGCTTACCGAACCATATCTACCTGAATTTACTTCTTCTCTGATAAAATCCTCAAAATGATTTCCGAGTGATATTGATGTGTTTTTTCCCATTTTGACTATATTTTTACTCAAATATACCAAATCTTGGTAACGTAGCCAAATGGCACACAACGGTCGTGTATATGGCTCGTAGCGTGCAAATTAGCTATAACTATTTGGTTAAGCACGAGCCGAATTTTTTAATTTTCTTATTACCTTTTCTTTTCAATAAGCCAAATTAAAAAATTTGGTGGACTTGCAAAAATGCCTTAACTTTGAACTAAGCAACTAATTAGCTATGAGCTATATACGTTGTTATGTGTGGTGTTTCTATTCTTTAATTTGGATTAATTCATCTATTCCACCATATCTCCCATCTCATAAAAATCAATGGCTTTTGCTTAAGAGGATTTGTACGCCACTCTGACCATTCCCATTATTAGGATTTGAAAATAAAGTTTTGCTATGATGCCTAGTTAAATTCAGCTTTTAAGGCTATATTCTTCTGGTTCAAAATGACAATTTCAAAGTCGGATTTATCTAAAACTAATGTAACCTTCTTATCATTCGTCTCTTGTATATCATAAGGAACGGCTTTGCCTACTTTCTCACCTTTTTTGTAGGCAAGTACCAAACATGGGCACTGGATATTTTCTTCAACAAATGATAGTTCCACTTCTTTACGATCACCATACACCATCCATTGCGGACGATCGTACTTTTTACTTCTTGGATGGAAAACTGCTATGTCATACCTGAATGTACCCATAGGTGGTAAATCAATAGAGGTTTTCTTTCGTTGCTGACCAAATAGCTCACCAGATTCATTGACAAAAACACTAGGTTTTTCTAGATCTGTAATCTGATAATACGAGTTTTCGTAATCCCTATTACCCTTTTCAGAATAAATTGTCTGACTTATTGTTAATGGGTCGATTCCTGTAAATTCCGTCAATCTCCCTGCCATCGCCTTTCCCCAACCCATGGAATTGTTAGGCATATCTCCTTCGTACACATGATCAAAACCACAATGAATTAATATCTTTTCGTTGGGGTATCGATTTAGATAGGATTCAATATTCCTGGCTTGATTAATTTCTCTTTCTTTCCCATTAGCATTTCCACTGCTTTCGTACCCAAATATATTGAATCCCATATCGAAGGCAGTTCTTATTAAATTGCCAAATTGAGGTTCTTGTGTATAATATCCGGAATCAAGAATAGGATAACCATTGGCTTGCATAATTGAATCTGCTTGAGACGTATTAAAATATCCTTCCATTCCTAAGTGCTTAAAACCTCTTCTTTTTAGTCCTTCAAGTAGTCGAGTGGTAAAAATTCGATGTTGGGGCATTTGATGAGCTTCATTTATGATGACTACTTGGTGCTCTTCAGCTTCATTCAATATGTAATCTATTGCATCCATTGCTTTGTAGAGGCCAAAACTATCTCGTTGTTCCTGCGTAAGTCCAATTTCAATTGATTCTTTCATATCCCAAATCTCATGCATCCTTTCTATGTTTCCGATTTTGGCAAATTCCCATGCTGTTCTATCGACAATTGTAGGAAAGGTATCCCAATATGAAGAAAAATTGTACGGCATTTCATTTGACTCTGTATCAAAATGAAAGTCAAACTCCACAAAATCTAACTTTTTCTGATCTTTATTTTTGATATTACAGGAAATGCTCAGCAAAGAAATAGTAATAATAAATAAGTGTTTCATTAATTAGTTTTTTATATTTTCGGTGTTTTTGGTTGTTTCATTACACATAACGGTTACGTATAAGAATAGTGCGGTTTTGTGTGCGAGGATTTTCCGCAGGAAAATCAGAAGTAACAAAAAAGCACTAGACTGTGATTAAGCACTAATCTACGCATTATTTTTATGCGATGTTAGGTGTAGGTTTTTATGTTTTCAATATTCTTATATTCGTTAATCACTTTAAATTTTCCTTCATATAAAATTTCAATATCTAATTCAGTATTCATTTCTCCTTTCCAATATTTCTCTGAAGCAATATCAAATTCGTTAATGCTGTAAGTATCTAAATTCAAAAACTCAGCATCTGCAATATGAATTTTTCCATTTTATCTAATTCTAATTCTATTATTTTTTTGTTTTCAGAGGTCTCAAATGTATTCCACCAATTTTCAAGTCCTTTTTTGTCACATAACCATAAGCACTTTTTTCTTGATGGAAGGTTTGGATTTATTTTTAATCTGCTATTTTCAAATATTTCTTCTCTTATCCATTTCAGATACTGTAAATGGGATTCAAATAGGTTAGTTGCTAAACCTTCGAAGTCGATGCATAAATCTTGGGTCTTATAAAACAGTTTTTCATAATCTTTAGATTCATAATCTAGAGAGTTTATCCATTCATTAGACAATAATTCCCTAGAATTCTGGATAAGTCTTTTTCCGTTAGTTGGGTATTTAGAATTTCTTTCAATTCCCTCTAGAATTCCCTTATAAAAGTCATTATTTCCAGTTTCCGAAAAATCTCCTTTATTCCATTCTTTTCTAATTCCGTTAATTCTTTGGATATGGAAATAGTTCATATTTTGCGGTTTCTTTTAACTTACACCTAACGTGTTTGTGTATGGTTAGTTGCGTGGTTAAGCAACTAATTTAGTAAACAAAAACGAACCCGAGAAAATTCCGAAGGAATTTTCCAAATAAGCAACGACCAAAGCAATTAATTATACACGTCTTAAGTTTACAATTCATTAAATTTAAGGATAAATCAGAAAAGACAAAAGAGAGGAGTAAGGTTAATATACACGC
>NZ_QRDV01000018.1 GCF_003386165.1 Winogradskyella eximia
CACACGCTAAAAGAGCTGCAAAAAGTGCAATTAATTTATACAACGAAATAAGATTACATTTATCTTTAGACTATAAAACACCTAATATGGTATATCAATTATCAGCGTAAATTCAATTTTAACCTGTAGCCATATTTCAGGACTAGACATTTAAGAAAGATGAGGCATTCCTGTTCCAGTTTCAACAAAACTCTTTAAACTTTGAGTTACAAATCTTTCCCAAGCCGGAAAACAAATTTCATAACAGTTTAACTCAGGAACTAATCCATTATGTGCGAAATTTAGAATTGTTTCGTTTTGACCTTTTTCTTCCAAAACCCATTCAACAAAAGTTCCTTCCCACTCTTTTTCAATTCCTTCATAACCATTGTGAATATGTTTAGCCTCAATACATTTCCATACTATTTTTCTATTAGGTTCAAATTCGGAGATTTTAAACTTCCAATAAGTACTATCAAAACTTGTTGTGAATTCATCACCAACTGAAGAAACTGAATTATCTGTATTTCCCCACCATTTTT
This sequence comes from Winogradskyella eximia, assembly GCF_003386165.1. GTDB lineage: Bacteria > Bacteroidota > Bacteroidia > Flavobacteriales > Flavobacteriaceae > Winogradskyella > Winogradskyella eximia. Next base: position 522 of record NZ_QRDV01000018.1, read on the forward strand.
GGACGTGTTGTGAAATAGCATTGAATACTTGTTGTGTAGTTCCATTAATCGAAACCATTGTTGTGTATGACATAATTTAATTTTAAAATATTAATAGTGCTTGCGAATTACAAGTGCAAATATATGAAAGTACTTTTATTTTACAAGTGCATTTTTATATATTTGCATATGAAACAGATTGAAAGAAGGTCGGACTGTCCAATTAGCTTATCACTTGACATTTTTGGAGATAAATGGACTTTACTAATTTTAAGAGATTTTATTTTCTTTGACAACAGACACTTTAATGAGTTAGTAACAATCGAAAAAATATCAACAAATATTCTTGCTGACCGATTAAATCGACTACTTGAAAATGATATTGTAAAAAAAGAAGTTGATAGGAATAATAAATCTTCATATCTGTATTCGTTAACAGAAAAAGGAATTGATTTAATTCCGATTGTTATTGAAATTTATAAATGGGGAGCAAACAATATTGACGGAAATAATGCTAATAGTGAATTTAAAAATGAAGTGAATTCTAATTTTAATAAAGTGACATCGGAAATAGTTGACCGAATAAAAACTACCCACAACAATGGCTATAAGTAATTGCTCGTCCTTACCTACTTCTGAAAATCCTCGCGGATTTTCAGTTTGGTGTGTACTTGCAAAGTTAAGTGCTAAACCACGCAACTACTCATAGCCGAGACCGTTGCCTACAATTATGAAAAACAGCATTCTGACAATAATATTTCTTTTATTTACAATATCTAATTTTGGACAAAATAGAATGTATGTAACAGCCGAAAGCGGATTAGTTGTAAGAGAAAAACCATCATTGAAATCAAACAAAATTTTTCATCTTCCGAAAAATACAATGACTTATATTTCAAAGAAAACTGGAATAAATTTGGTTATTTCAGACGAAGGAAAAGAAATTAAAGGAGAATGGTTGAAAATATATGGTTTTGATAATAAAGACACTAAAGGCTATGTTTTTGGAGGTTTTTTGACAACAGAAAAACCTGAAATTTGGTATTCTGGAAAAGAAGCATATTATAAAACTTACGATTATGATAATCAACAAGAAGGAACATTTGAATCAAATAGTATATCTGAAAAATATTTGAACCAAAAATTACCAAATATTGAACCGAATATAGAAATCTTAAATCCAAAAGACTTTCCTTACTTTCTTAATCCACAAAATAGAAAAATTGTGCTTTTTGAAAATCATAAACTGAAAAATTTAAAACCAGTTGGAATTCTTAATAGTTTAACTCAAGTTAGAATTGATTCTACTTTTTACAAACTTAAATTTAAAGATTTAACTAATTGTGTGTGGAATAGAATTAATATAAATGGAAAATATTACTATACAGATATAGATATTCACGACTTTTCTTTATCGAGAGAATTAATGAATCTAAATCAAAAAGTTGAAATTATTGGACAATATGATGGTTATGATGGAATCTATCATTTAGGTTATCCTGAATATTTTTTTCTGATTTTTACAGACAAAAAAAATAAAGTCATTTACAAAACGAAAATTCTTGAATTCTATCTAAATGATGAATTTGCAATGGAAGAAGAGATTTTAAAGACTGAATGGAATAAAAAAAGTGAATCTTATGAAATAACATTAATTGGAAGTCAAGAAAAAATTCAAATTAATTGGAATGGAAAAAGAACTGAAATAAAAAAACTGTAGGCAACACCGTATAAACTTTATTGCTGGTTTTTTGCTAACTTTCGAAAGTCCTCGCAGACTTTCTTGGTCGTAAATTATTTACTAACTTTACTGCTAAACCAACGCAACAAAGCTTATACAACAACGTTGTAAGTAATGCCGAAAAACCCAGAAACCAAGTGAATAAAACGATATTTGAAATTACCAAAATGGATTGTCCTTCAGAGGAAAATCTTATCCGAATGAAATTGGACGGAATTTCAAGCATTGCGAATTTGGACTTTGATATTCCGAACCGAAAATTGACCGTTTTTCACAGCGGAGAAATTGACCAAATCGAAAAGTCCGTTATCGAACTGAATTTAGGCGGAAAGAAAATCTCAACGGAACAAACCGACCAAACGGAATTTAAAGAAAACGAAAATCAGAAAAAATTACTTTGGTCTGTACTTGCAATAAATTTCGCGTTTTTCATAATCGAAATGACCACAGGAATTATCTCAAAATCTATGGGACTTGTTGCCGATAGTTTAGATATGCTTGCGGACAGTTTTGTGTACGGAATTAGTTTGTTTGCGGTTGGCGGAACAGTAATAAAGAAAAAACGGATTGCCAAACTTGCTGGATATTTTCAAATAATACTTGCGATTATTGGATTTGTAGAAGTCTTGAGAAGATTTTTCGGAAACGAGAAGCTTCCCGATTTTTCAACAATGATTATCGTTTCAATTTTTGCACTTATCGCAAATGGAATTTGTCTTTACATTTTACAGAAGTCAAAGAGCAAAGAAGAAGCACATATGAAAGCGAGTATGATTTTCACTTCGAATGACGTGATTATCAATTTGGGAGTAATAATTGCCGGAATTTTAGTGCATTATTTGAGTTCTAATAAACCTGATTTGATTATCGGAACAATTGTTTTTGCGTTGGTAATTCAAGGAGCATTTCGGATTTTGAAATTAAGTAAGTGAATGAAAAAAGCACTACTTACAACAACGTATATAGCTCATAGCTAATTAGTTGCGTAGTCGAAGTTAAGGCATATTTGCAAGTCCGCCAAATTTTTTAATTTGGCTTATTGAGAAAAAAAATAATAATAAAATTAAAAAATTCGGCTCGTGCTTAACCGAAAATTAATCGCTAACTTACACGCTACGAGCCATATACAAGACCGTTGTGAGCAAGCTAAAAAACAGTACGAGAATAAATGGAATCACTTAAACTGATATTAAAATTAATTTTGACACCGTTTTTATCAGTTTCGGTTCTGTTTTTAACTGAATCGAGTTTATTCCTATATCCATTGATTTTCAGCATAATATTGTCTATATCGAATTATAACTTATTCAGACTTGAATTGCCAAATGGAATCTTTTTAGGAATTGTTTATTCATATGTAGCTTTTTTTATCGGATTTTTTGGATATACAATTTTTTATAAAGCAATTGAATTAATCGGAATTACAAATGATATTACAATCGGAGATTGGTTTTATACAGATTTGGCTTTTTGCATAGGTGCCTTTATAATAGCACCTTATCTAACAATCTATCTTCTAAAATTACTTTTTAAAAACACTAAAACAAAATTGACTTATTGGATTATATCAATTACAATATTTGTGTTTGTTATGATAAGTTTTGTACATAGTGACCAAGATATAAAGAATTTTTTTAACATATTTAACTTATGGCAATTGATTATTATGTTTGGATTACAGCTTATTATAAATCAAAAATTAATAACTAAAAAAATAAAAAGTGAAAGTAAAAAGCCAGCTCACAACAAAGTACTGTGGTAAAAAACAAGTAAAAATGTATTAATTTTTCACTAAAGTACTTTTATAATTTCCATCATATATTAATCCTGATTTAGCTA
>NZ_QRDV01000019.1 GCF_003386165.1 Winogradskyella eximia
GTGAGCCTAAAATAATTGCCGTCTGGGATCCTAAATCGAACTCTTCAAATCCATCGTTGCTTTCGTCATCACATAATTCTAAATCTGAGGCTGGACTAACAGTAGGTTGGCCAGCAGCAGATATTGTAAATGACACAGTATCTACACACGTTTGAGTAACATCCGCTAAGCGCGCCCAAATAGTTTGAGGACTAGATATATTGGTATAAGGAATTGGCAATGCACCAACATTATCAATTGCATCTTGTTCCGTAAGGTGGTAACTAACAAAAAAGTCTAAAGGATCTTGTCCTCCTAAAATATCATCATCATTTTCTGACAAATAAAATTCCTCAGTACCAGTACCACTACAAATTAATATATTTTGAGCAGGACTAGCAGTTGGGCTGTTTCTAAATTCAATTAATATTGGATCTGCAGATCCTGTACATACACCCGAAAAATCAAAATCAGCATAATAAACACCTGGTTCGGTAACTGTAATTGTAGAAGATGTCTCTCCAGGGATTACAACATCGTCTTTATACCAAATATGAGTTGCTAATGAAAGTTCTGTATCTAAAATAATCTCCGTTCCATCACATTCCGCAGTACCTGCAGCAATGGTAATATCATCACCTAAATTTCCTCCTAAATTAAAACTACCAGCCTTTATGAATACACCAGAATCAAAACTATTATCTCTATCATCTGCAATAACCAATTTTATAGTATAAACCTCACCTGGAACAACTGCCGATTGAGCTGTAAAAACAGTAGTTCTACCATCAAATGCTATTGGAGGTCCAGAAGAAGGCGTATAAGCTCCAAAATATTCTTCATTTATACCACCACACGACGCACCATTATCGGGATGAATATTAGTAACTAAGATAGGCGTATTTGTACTAGGTAACACTGCTAAATTCGTCACATTACCCAAAGAATCTGTTAATAAAAATGCGAATGCATCAGAATAATTACATTCAAACGATCCCATATCGTACTCCTCTGACGCCATTAAAAAATCAAAACTAATACTATCTGCAAGTGGCGTAAATTCGAACTGTATATAGGTAGCATCGTTAGAATCAACACCCAAATAAGTATCTAAATCTGCATCACCAGCCCAAGATCCATCACTCAAATTAACATTATTTGGTCCTCCAGCTCTACTTGCATCACCTGTAGTAAGCAACAAACCATCTTCAAAAGGAAAATCAACTCCATTACTAAAAAAATAACCTATACCATTAGGTAATGTTGCATTGATAGTTGAACCTGTAGAAGCAATAATATTAGATACTGAAGCACAAGGGCTATCCACTAAAACATCTTGAATTAGTTGTTCTGGAGTAAAAGTTTCTTGGTCTACAACAACATTAGGCCCTAAAACAAAAACTGTAATTGTAGTTGTATCTGAACAGCCTTGCGGATTATTATCTGAGACAGTTAACGTTACAGTATAAGTACCAGCAGTTGCAAAAGTATGCGTAACATCTGCACCTGTAGCTAAATTAAAATCTCCGAAATCCCAATTGTAGGTTGCATCTGTATCATCAATTGAAAACGTAGCACTCCCAGAAAAATCAACGGAATCACCAGGTAAAATACCAATAACACCTGAAGCATTAGGGGCAGGATTTGAATTGCTTATAGATGCTACAATATCCTGACACGGTGTTGCACATAAAATATCAGCTTCCCATCCATCTATATTACCACTACTATTAGAAATAAATTCAACTGTTAAACAACCTGAAACATTAGTATCTGTAGCAGAAACGGCACCTACAGTGGCTGGTCCTTGAAAACTACCTATTAATGGAGCCGTTACATCATCTCCATCATAAATGTTCATAACATCTGGCTGCGCACCTAGCTGCGTAGTAAACGATGTAAAATTAAGAATAATGAATTCATCAGCATTTTGTGGACAAATAGTAGTTACAAGATTTTCATCATTTCCATAATTTCCAAACTCACCACCAGAATCATAAAATTTATCAGGAGCACATCGTGTAAAAGAGCCATTCTCCATCAATATATCTTGTGAAAAACTAAACGTTGATATGATTAATGTAAGAATATATAAAGTTTTTTTCATAGCTAATTTTCAATTAAATAATTCTTTTTCTTTTAGAGTAATAGAAAAACTTTTTTTTATTAGAATGGAAATTTAATCAAAATACATGAATCATCATACATTTTTCAAATGAGAAGCCTATTATTCATGTTTAAAAACACAAAAAGGTAATAATTATGCATTCAACTTTTATAATAAAAAAGGCCTGCATTAAAACCATAGCGCCTGCAATAATTATATATACTAGAACTTAAAAGTTCTCAAAAAACGCTAAATCTCTACGAAATATCTATTTTAAATATTTACGATATTTTCTTTATTGTACGACGCTTGTTTTTAAGAGAGCTTGATTTTGCATTGTATTTCACCTTTTTGTCCAAAAAATTTTTAATTCTTTGCATTAATTGAATTTTACTCCCTTGAGTAGAGAGTTCATTCGCTTTGCAAAATTCAATTAACTCAAACTTCAGCCAACAAGAACAGTTGAAACTACTTTTAGAGACTTCATTTTTTGTTCGTTCTGTTTGATAAAACATAAACACTTAATATTTCCAATTTAAAACATACTCCATCTAACTTTAACTCTAAAATAGAGGTAGACGAATATTAATTTTGACTAAATAATTTTTAAATTCCCTCTCTTACTCTGTCATTGGCGCACCGCTAACAATAAGGAATTCAGATCGTCTATTTTCAGCATGTTGTTCTTTAGTACAACCGGCAGAACAATCAATTTTAGGTTCAGATTCCCCTTTACCCGTTCCAGAGATACGAGATTCATCAATACCTTTAGAGATTACGTATTGCACTGTTGTTTTTGCTCTACGCTCAGAAAGACCAGCATTATATGCTTCTGGACCTCTTGCATCTGTATGTGATGTTGCATGAATCACTAGTTCAGGATATTTAGTCATAATCTGAACTAATTTATCTAATTCAAAAGCCGCTTG
>NZ_QRDV01000020.1 GCF_003386165.1 Winogradskyella eximia
GGACCTCTTGCATCTGTATGTGATGTTGCATGAATCACTAGTTCAGGATATTTAGTCATAATCTGAACTAATTTATCTAATTCAAAAGCCGCTTGCGCTGTGATATTAGATTGATCAAATTCAAAGAATATTGGAGCTAAAACAATATTAACAGGTGTAATTAACACTTCAATAGGATCTAAAGAAATCTGAATGTTTTTTTCTTCTTCGTTAGTGCCTTCAACAGGTACTTTCTTGCTGTCGAATCCATCCATTACTACTTCTAATTCAGAATCTTTTTCAGCTTCAACGATAAATTCTGCAATTCCATCTTCATTAGTTAATTTAGAAACGACTTTATTACCTTCTTCATCAAATAATGTTACAGATGCACCACTAATTGGCTCACGTGTTTTGTCATCTAAAACTGTAGCGCTAATTAATACATCGAAAAGTGGTTGTAATTTTTTAAACTCATAAATATCATCACTACCTTTTCCGCCTTCTCTATTAGAAGACACAAAACCTTGACCAGCTTCTTCATCCATTATAAATGCAAAATCATCTGCATTACTGTTAATAGGAATACCTACATTACGAGCAGGTGCTAATTTACCGTCTATATCTTTAGTATAGAAAACATCTAAACCACCAAGTCCTAAATGACCATTAGAAGAGAAATAAAGTGTGTTGTTACTACTGATGTAAGGAAACATTTCTTGTCCTTCTGTATTTACCTTCTGACCTAAATTTTCTGGTGTTCCTAAAGTACCATCGGCATTTATTGCGGCTTTGTAAATATCAAAGTCACCAAAACCACCTGGCATATTTGAAGCAAAGTAAAGTGTTTGACCATCAGGACTTACAGATGGATTTTTAACAGAATAATTTTGACTGTTTATGGCTAAATTTTCAACCATATCCCAATCATCTCCTAATTTAGTCGCTTTAAATAAGTACAATTGGCTAAAACGTGTACTGCTTAAAGAATCTTTTTGATAATCTTTCTCAAAATAGCTTTCTCTAGAAAAATACATGGTTTTTCCATCAGGTGTAAATGATACTAAACCTTCGTGAAACCTTGTATTGATCTTATCATTAGCCAACGTTGCTTCTTGATATGTGCTATCAGAGTTTTTTACAATGGTATATATATCTAAAAAAGGTTGATCGTTCCAACCGTAAGTTTTACGGCTATCATTACGTCCAGATGTGATATATAATTTACCATCATGCATTGTACCACCAAAATCGGATTGTGTAGAGTTAAAATCTGCATTTTGCACATTAAACTTTTTACCTTGTTCTAAAATTTTAGGGAGGTAATTAGGATTTTTTCTAAAAGCAATAGCTCTATTGTCTGCAGGTCGCATAGAAGCAAACTTTTCCATTTGTTGGTTAGAAGCCTCATATTTTCCATTTGCTTTCAGCATCTGAGAATACTTATAAACCATTTCTGGTTTTTCTGAAGTCTCTAAAGCTTTTGCATACCAACGTTCTGCAGCTTCAGTATTAAAAATGTTATAATAGCTTTCTGCTAATTGTCCGTAAACATATGCGTCTGCTTTTCCGTCTTCTACAAGATCGTTATAGCTTTCTGCAGCTTTTACAAATTCAAATCTAGCAAAATGTTTATCTGCCTTCTTTGTATCTTTATTCTGAGCAGTTAAGCATAAGCTACTCATCAACGTAATAAATAATAATGTTTTAAAGTTTTTCATAATTGTTTTAGCTTAACTGATTAAAAGTATCTTGGTGAACGTGAAACACGCTTAGGGAAATTAAGATCAAATAATAACATGATCTCGTGTGATGCTGGCGAGTACGCTTTAATATCTGAAGATATGGCATCATAAGCATAACCAATTCTAACAGCAGGCGTAAGTGCAAAATTAACTAAGCCAGAAAAGGAATCGTCTAATCTATAAGATGCCCCAATTTCAAATTTCTTAAAGAATCTTGCATTGACATTGACATCAAAAGAGGTAGGCGCATCAAAAGCAGATTTCACCATAATAGATGGTTTTAATTCTGTATTTGGAGATAGGTCAAACACGTAACCACCAGTTAAGAAATAGTGTTGTGTTTCAGAGCCTATTTTACGATCGCCATCATCCAAATGCACAGATGATAACATATTTGGCACAGATAAGGACACATAGTACTTATTAGTATAGTAAAAGAAACCTGCACCAATATTTGGTGTGGTTTCATTTATTCCCATTCCAAAGAAAGGATCGGTTGGGTCTGTAAGTGCAACATTTGAATTTGTTAAATCAATGTCGTGAAATGTAGCACCTGCTTTAACACCAAATGCTAATTTATGTTCTCCACCTAGATTTAAAGTGTACGACACATCTACATAAGCATTGGTTTCTTTTACAGGTCCTAGTTTATCTGAAATCACAGATAAACCAAGTCCTATATTATTACCAACAGGTGTGTGTCCAAAAAATGTTCCTGTTTCTGGCGCACCATCAATTTTAGACCACTGGTCTCTGTATAATAGTCCAAAAGAAAGATTTTCTCTTGATCCTGCATAGGCAGGATTCACTATGTTCATATTATACATGTACTGTGTGTACTGAGGGTCTTGTTGCCCATGCATCTGAAATGCTAGAAGCAAAACCGCTATAATAGAGAGTTTTTTCATTATATTAAGTTGATTCTGTTAGTTGATTATTTGTTTATGTACACCCAAGCACTTTTTGTTTTTGCTCCACCTTCGTAAATAACGGTATAGAAATAAGTACCTACCGGTAACTCATCACCATCATTTGTCTGGCCTACCCATTCGTTGGTGTAATTCTTTTTAGAATAAACAAGAGTTCCGTTTCTATTGAATATTTCCAGTTTTGTAACATTGAAACTTCTTAAATCGAAATTGTCATTCTGTCCTGGTGAAACACCTGGTGATATACCTTCTGGGAA
>NZ_QRDV01000021.1 GCF_003386165.1 Winogradskyella eximia
TGACGAAGTCTAAAGCTTCTGCGTGTATATTAACCTTACTCCTCTCTTTTGTCTTTTCTGATTTATCCTTAAATTTAATGAATTGTAAACTTAAGCCGTGTATAAAAAATTGCTAAATTAGTGCTTAAACAAAGGTCGTTGCATTTTTGTTACGTCTGATTTTCCTACGGAAAATCCTCGCACACAAAAACGCAACTTTCCATACACAAAACCGTTGGTAGCAATACCGCTCGTGAAAAAATAACGAATGAGTTTGAAAAGAATATATCAATGAATAAAAACTTAATATTACTTTTATTTTTTTTAATTGCAAGTCATTCAATGCATGCTCAATGTTGGCAATCAATTTCTGCTGGACATTATCATACTATTGCCATTAAATCTGATGGAACTTTATGGGCTTGGGGTGGAAATTTCGCAGGACAAATAGGTGATGACTCAACAACAAACAAATCACTTCCAGTTCAAATCGGGATGGATAATGATTGGATAAAGTTAGCAGCTGGCGATTATCATAATTTAGCAATAAAATCAAATGGAACTTTATGGAGTTGGGGAAGTAATTATTATGGCCAATTAGGTGATGGAACAAATATAAATAGGTTAATTCCAGTGCAAATAGGAAATTCATCAAACTGGTCAACTATTATTGCAGGAGACCATCATAGTCTTGCAATAAATTCTAATGGTCAATTATGGGCTTGGGGTAGAAATAACAGTGGACAACTTGGAAACGGAAACACTATTAACAGCAATATTCCATACCAAGTTGGTAATGATTCAAATTGGCAATCAATTGGTGCTGGTTATGCCCATAGTATTGCATTAAAATCAAATGGAACATTATGGGCTTGGGGTTCAAATTTTGCAGGGCAATTGGGAAATGGCAACTCTACAGATAGTGTTTTACCAATTCAAATTGGATTAAGTTCGGGTTGGCAAAGTATTGATGCAGAAGACTATCATTCATTAGCAATAAAATCAAATGGAACATTATGGGTCTGGGGTTGGAACAATCCTGCTTTTTTTGTAAATAACGGAGTTGATTACTTATATATTCCGACACAAATTGGAACAGATAATGACTGGAAATCAATTAAAACAGGTCAATATCACGCAATAGCACTCAAATTGAATAACACTTTATGGTCTTGGGGAAGCGGTTCTTATGGACAATTAGCAAACGGAACAAATACTCATACATATCCACCAACTCAAATAAATAATTTGGCAAATTGGCAAACAATTGCTTGTGGAGATTTATTTACTTTAGCTGTAAATACTGATGGTAATTTATGGACTTCTGGTAATAATATTAGTGGTCAACTAGGTGATGGAACTACCACAGATAAAACAAATCTTACTCAAGTAAATTGCACATCTCTAGGCATAAATAACGTACAATATAAAAGTATTTCAGTTTTTCCAAATCCAACGAATGATTATATTAATATTTCAAATGGAATTAATATTGAAAAAATAATTTTAACTAATGTTTTGGGCAAAATAGTTTTTGAAGCTACTCAACATTTATCTAAAGTAAATGTTGAGTCATTTCAATCTGGAATTTATATCTTAAACATATATACAAATGATAAAAAATATAATATTAAATTCATAAAAGAATAAATATGTACTGCTACCAACACCGTATATAATTTATTGCAAGTTCTAGCCTACTTACGAAAGTCCTTGCGGACTTTCTTGGTCGGTAATTATTTACTAAATTAGTTGCTTGAAACACGCAACAAACCATATACAACAACGTTGCCAGTAATTTGACCAACCCGAAAACATTGATATTTATTGACTAAATGAAAAACCAATTTTTAATTTATTTCACAGTAATTTTTACACTTTTCGCTTGTAACAAACAACAAGATGAATTGAATGAAATGAACTCATTTTTAAAAACGAATTATGAATTCAGCAATAGAATTTTAAAATCGAACAGAGCAAATTATTATACTTTAATTCAAGAAAAACCTTCACTAAAGATTGAGGAACTAAATCAATTGGATTCACAAGTTGATATATTGATTTTCAAAATAGACAATGCGATTTTAAATAAAGATTATGATTTGGAAAAGATAATCGCTGAATCAAACCAAATCTTTCGTGAACTTAAAAAAATTGTAAAATATATAGAAGATTATTCATTTCAAGAATTTGAACAGCCAAAAACAAATTCAAATGAATTGGTTCTAAATTATTTAAAAAATAGGCTTGTAATTGCAACGATTAATGCCTTTGAATATGCAAATGGATTTACTTCTACAGAACCTACATACGAAAGAGCAGTTGATAGTGTTATTACAAATAAAACTGAAAACGGAATTAAACTTACTTTGACTTCTAAGTTTGGACAATCAATAACTGAAAATAGACACATTGTAATAAACAGTATTAAGTTCAATGGACAAGAAAAAAAGATTTATTTCAAATTAAAAGACAACTACTCTTTTGCTGATATTGAATTTGATTCATTACAAAGTGGAACATATAAAATAGATGGAGTTTTAAAATTCTATGGTAGGTATGGAGAAGTTGAATCGTGGTTTGAAAGAGAATTTAAAGTGGAATAAAAACTACTGGCAACAAAACTACTGGCAACAAAGTACTGTGGTAAAAAACAAGTAAAAATGTATTAATTTTTCACTAAAGTACTTTTATAATTTCCATCATATATTAATCCTGATTTAGCTA
>NZ_QRDV01000022.1 GCF_003386165.1 Winogradskyella eximia
TAGCTAAATCAGGATTAATATATGATGGAAATTATAAAAGTACTTTAGTGAAAAATTAATACATTTTTACTTGTTTTTTACCACAGTACTTTGTTGTAAAACGTTCTTTATTCTATTTAATTTTCCAAAATAATAGTCTCACCATACGTTTTCATATTCAAAAGTCCTATCGTTCCACAATTCGGTTTAATGTATTTTTTTGTGTTCGGAATTCCGTATTTATCTTTTTCCCAACTTGTATAGAATTTATATTTCAGCGTGTCTAATTTGTTTTCAATAATTTCTCCTTGGTGGTTTACGATTTCCCATTCGTAATTTTCATTTTTCCAACAAATTCCGATTTCGTCTCCAATAAGAGGAATTCCACTTTTGTCAATTTTTACATATTCTGTTTTTGGAACTGAATTGTATTCTCCATTTATAAAATATCTCATTTTTCCTTGCGTAATTATAGTCACGCATTGTTGTTTGTTAGCAGAATAAATTTTAAAATTCGTTCTATTTGTATGGTCTCCAAAAGCAATAATAAAAACAGTTATTCCAACTATGAACATAACTACTGCGACTAAAACTATTTTCAATATAAATTTCAAATTCGAGGTTTTTTTATTCAAATATTCCACGAGCTTTCAAAACTCCATTTCTCTTTTCCATAAAAAGCTCTTTTATACTTTCTCCATTCATTCCTTTCCATATTCCATTTTTGTCCTTTTGAACTTGGTCAGATTGATATTTTTGATGATAATAATGACCTTTTTCTTTATTCAAAGAAATATACAAAAGCACATTTTTATAGTTTTCGAATTTTGGTCTACCATAATGGTTATAAGCGATAAATTCAATTGTGTCAGTTTTCAGTTCGTTAAATACGTTTCCTATAACTTTAAACTTATTTTTAAATCCATAATCCATTGAATAACTTACTTTCCTAATTGTATCTCCGGTTATTGAGTCAATTTCTATTCGAGTATTATTTTCATTAGGGTCAAATTCAATTACAGATATTTTTTCTCCAATAAAAGCATAAAGATTTACAGACTCATTTGCCATTTTCAATTCCGATTCCTGAATTATATTAGTCGATTTACAACTAATTAATGCTATTAAAATTCCGAAAATTGGAAGAATGCGTTTCATTTCGTAAATGTTTTACAACGTGTTTGTATATGGTTTGTTGCGTGTTTAAGCACCTAATTTAGCAAATAAAAACCGAATAGAAAATCCGATAGGATTTTCGTAAATAGGCTAGAACTAGCAATAAATTATATACGGTGTTAGCAGCTGTTTTTTATTTTCGGTTCATAATTATTCGGAACAAAAACATTGTTTTCAGATTTCTCTATTAGAATTTCTAGTAACTTTTGGATATCGTCAACGTTATATTCCGTTGTTTTTATCGAGATTTCAGATTTTGATTTGAAATCAAGTTTTAAGTTTTTACCAAATCGGTCAAATCGGATTTGAGTAAGTTCAGTCAGATTTCTTTTTTGAGTCCAACGTTTGACTAAAATCAGTTGATTTTCTTTAATGAAAACTGTAAAAGGTTTTTTCTTTTTGTAAATAAACCACAAAACTAATTCAGCCAATGGAAAAGTCCAAAATATTAAAATTAGGAATATTACGTCATTATAATTGTCATTGCTAAAAGACAATAATAATGTCCAAGCTATTGCATAAATCAATTCATATACTCCAAGTACTTTTCGCTGACTTTGCATTTTGAAGTCAGATTCGTAGTTTTTATTAAGAACGGAATATTCCCAAAAAACTGGTGTTAATAAAATTAATAATATCAGTACAATATTCACAACAAGAGGAAATTCAGGTTCCATTATTTGACCATAACTCAAAGCTGTAAGTAGTAATATTAATGTTATAAAGTACTTCATTTAGTCGATGTGCTTCAAATTGCTGCTAACGGTTTTGTGTATGGTTAGTTGCGTGTTTGAGCAACTAATTTAGTAAACAAAAACGAACGCGAGAAAATTCCGAAGGAATTTTCCAAATAAGCACTTGCCAAAGCAATTAATTATACACGGCTTAAGTTTACAATTCATTAAATTTAAGGATAAATCAGAAAAGACAAAAGAGAGGAGTAAGGTTAATATACACGCAGAAGCTTTAGACTTCGTCA
>NZ_QRDV01000023.1 GCF_003386165.1 Winogradskyella eximia
GTTAGCAGTTAGCAGTTAGCAGTTAGCAGTTAGCAGTTAGCAGTTAGCAGTTAGCAGTTAGCAAAAAATGAAAAACAAATTGGGATAAAAACAAGATTTAGTAAATATGAATGTCCCAAATTTCGACATAGTCGGAAAACATCAAAATTCAGAAATAATGAACGAAAGAACGAAGATGCAAGGCGAAGCCTTAAGCACGAAGTTCTGAAAGAGAATGTTGCTTTAGCAATTTCCTAATTTTGATTGTGATTTTTTGGTTCGTTTTGTATCAAGACAAAATGAACATATAAATAAAAAACACCTGCTTTTGCAGGCACGAGTATGAATATATTAGACAAAATAGTAATAGACAAACGTAAAGAAGTTGATTTACGTAAATCTTTAATTCCGGTGCGTCAATTAGAGCAATCTGTTTTATTTGAGCGTATTACAAACTCTCTAGCTCAAAACTTAAGAGTAAGCACCTCTGGAATTATAGCAGAGCACAAAAGACGCTCACCATCAAAATCCGTAATTAATCAAGATTTAAATGTTCAAGATGTGGCTAGCGGTTATGAAAACGCAGGAGTTTGTGGCATGTCTGTTTTAACAGATGTAAAATATTTTGGAGGAGCTATTGACGATTTATTAATAGCAAGAGCAAGTTCTAACTTACCGCTTTTAAGAAAAGAATTTATAATAGATGAATATCAAATCTTAGAAGCTAAAGCTTATGGCGCAGATGTGATTTTACTAATTGCAGCCATATTAACTAGAGAAGAAATAAAACGATTTTCCGAATTAGCAAAAAGCTTTAACCTCGATGTTTTATTAGAAGTACACAACGAAGAAGAATTACAAAAATCCATTATGCCTTCATTAGATATGTTAGGTGTAAACAACAGAAATTTAAAAACTTTTGAAGTCAGTTTAGAAACTTCAAAACAATTGAGTCAACTTATTCCTAATGATTTTGTAAAAGTATCGGAAAGTGGCATCAGTTCAATTGAAGCGATTAAAGAATTACAACCATTTGGATACAAAGGATTTTTAATAGGTGAAAACTTTATGAAAACGGATAATCCTGGCGAGAGTGCTAAAAGTTTTATTAATAAATTAAATGAATAATAAGTTAGAATTTAAAACAACCTATAATAAATACTAATGTCCCAAATTTCGACCTAGTCGAAAACAACGATTTTTAGAAATAATGAGAGAAGAAGCGGAACTGCGAAGCGAAGCTTCAAGCATGCAGCTTCGATAGCGAATGGTGCTTTAGCAATTTCCTTATAAATCGTTTTGAATTTTTGGTTCGTTTTGTTTCAAGACAAAATGAACAGATATAATAAACCAATAATTAAAAATATTCCTGTCAATCTTGGAATAAATCTTAAAAAAAGAATGCGTGAAGAGATTCCCGCTTTCGCGAGAATATGATGAAACTAAAAATCTGCGGAATGAAATATAAAGATAATATAGAAGCTGTTGCAAAACTGCAGCCAGACTATTTGGGCTTTATTTTCTACGATAAATCTGCGAGATATTTTGAATCAACAATACCAGAAATACCAAAATCAATAAAAAAGGTTGGAGTTTTTGTAGATGAAACAATAGAAATTGTAAACGAAACAATTAAGACATTTAATTTGCAAGCCGTTCAACTTCATGGAAATGAATCACCAGAATATTGTAAAGAAATATGTCATGTAGAAGTGATTAAAGTATTCAGTATTAAAGATGAATTTAATTTTGATGTTCTTCAACCTTACGAAAAAGCTTGCGATTACTTTTTATTCGATACTAAAGGCAAATTACCAGGAGGCAATGGTTACACATTCAATTGGAATGTACTTAAAAACTACCCTTCAACTAAACCCTATTTTTTAAGTGGAGGAATTGGGATAGATGCTATTGAAAAAATAAAAGAATTCAAAAAAAGTTCAGCTTCAAAATATTGTTACGCATTAGACGTGAACAGTAAATTTGAAATAGAACCTGGATTGAAAAATATTAAGGAATTGAACACGTTTAAAAACAAATTAGCAGTTAGCAGTTAGCAGTTAGCAGTTAGCAGTTAGCAGTTAGCAGTTAGCAGTTAGCAGTTAGCAGTTAGCAGTTAGCAGTTAGCAAAAAA
>NZ_QRDV01000024.1 GCF_003386165.1 Winogradskyella eximia
TTAGCAGTTAGCAGTTAGCAGTTAGCAGTTAGCAGTTAGCAGTTAGCAGTTAGCAGTTAGCAGTTAGCAGTTAGCAGTTAGCAGTTAGCAAAAAATGAAAAACAAATTGGGATAAAAACAAAATTTAGCAAATATGAATGTCCCAAATTTCGACATAGTCGGAAGCAACGATTTTTAGAAATAATGAGCGAAAAAGCGGAACTGCGAAGCGAAGCTTCAAGCATGTAGCTTTGATAGCGAATGGTGCTTTAGCAATTTCATAATAAATCGTTTTGAATTTTTGGTTCGTTTTGTTTCAAGACAAAATGAACGTAGAAGAATTTAGAAACAAAAAGAAGTTTAACAATTATATCCCTGTTTCCACAGGCATTGAGATGAAAAAAGTATTAGTAATAGACAATTACGACAGTTTCACATACAATTTAGTCCATTATTTAGAAGATTTAGATTGTGAAGTCATTGTAAAACGAAACGATAAATTGACATTAGACGAAGTAGACGCATTTGAAAAAATAGTGTTATCACCAGGACCAGGAATTCCGGATGAAGCAGGTTTATTAAAACAAATTATTGAGGCTTACGCACCAACAAAAAGTATCTTAGGCGTGTGTTTAGGACAACAAGCCATAGGAGAAGTTTTTGGCGGAACGTTAGAAAATTTAGACAATGTTTATCATGGTGTTGCTACCGAAATCACTCTATCGGTTGACGATGAATCTTTATTTGATGGACTTGGTAAGACCTTTGAAGTTGGCAGATATCATTCTTGGGTCGTTAACGCTAACCTACCAGAAAGTTTAGAAGCAACTTCTTTTGATGAAAATGGACAAATAATGTCATTAAGGCATAAAATTTATGATGTTAAAGGCGTACAATATCATCCTGAATCTGTTTTAACACCAAATGGAAAAACCATTCTTAAAAACTGGATTAATTCTTAAGTATGAAAGCACTACTAAACAGACTAATTAACCAAGAAAGCATCTCAAGTGAAGAAGCTAAAAAGGTCTTGGTTAATATTTCAGCTGGTCAATATAACCAAAGTCAAATAGCATCTTTCTTAACCGTTTATATGATGCGAAGCATCACTTTAGATGAGCTAAGAGGATTTAGAGATGCATTATTAGAACTCTGTGTTCCTGTAGATTTAGACGACTACAATACAATAGATTTATGCGGAACAGGAGGCGACGGAAAAGACACGTTTAATATTTCTACGTTATCCTCTTTTGTCACAGCAGGTGCAGGAGTCCACGTTACAAAACATGGCAATTATGGTGTATCATCAGCCTGTGGTTCTTCTAATGTTATGGAAAGCTTAGGTATTAAATTCACTAATGATATTGATTTTTTAAAACGAAGTATAGACGAAGCTGGCATTTGTGTTTTACATGCACCTTTATTTCATCCAGCTATGAAAAACGTAGCACCAATTAGAAAAGAATTAGGTGTAAAAACATTTTTTAATATGTTAGGACCAATGGTAAATCCTGCATTTCCAAAAAATCAAATGGTAGGTGTTTTTAATCTCGAATTATTAAGACTTTACGGTTATCTATACCAAGAAACAGATAAAAACTATGCTGTAGTCCATGCTTTAGATGGTTATGATGAAATTTCTTTAACAGGAAAAACAAAAGTAATCACCAACACATCAGAAACATTATTTGAACCCTATGAACTTGGTGTTGATACGATAGAACAATCAGCTATTTTTGGAGGAAACACAGTAGACGAAGCTACACAACTTTTCACAAAAATAATAAGTGGTAATGGTTCTAAAGCACAAAATAATGTGATTTGCGCCAATGCTGGTTTAGCCATTGCAACAGCAAAACAGATTACACATAAAGAAGGATTTCAACTAGCAAAGGAATCTTTGATGAGTAAAAAAGGAAAAGAAGCTTTAGATAAACTTATTAAACTTAGCAATTAGCAATTAGCAGTTAGCAGTTAGCAGTTAGCAGTTAGCAGTTAGCAGTTAGCAGTTAGCAGTTAGCAGTTAGCAGTTAGCAGTTAGCAAAAAATGAAAAA
>NZ_QRDV01000025.1 GCF_003386165.1 Winogradskyella eximia
TAGCTAAATCAGGATTAATATATGATGGAAATTATAAAAGTACTTTAGTGAAAAATTAATACATTTTTACTTGTTTTTTACCACAGTACTTTGTTAGCTGTAGTTTTTATTTTTAATTAAATTTTTCACAATAATCGTTATGTCGGCTACTAAATATCCTCCAATAATTATGATACCTATAATTCCTAATGGTCTTTGTCTTGGGTAATATGGGTCAGGATTAAAAATCATTAGAATGCATAAATAAAGCATTAATAGACAGAAAGGATAGAGCAATAGTCTTGTCAAAACTTTTGTAAAAGTCCATTCCTTAACCTTTTCTCTTTTTAATTCCGTTTTCGGTATGTTTATGAGTTCAGGATTATTTTCTCGTTCTATATTTTCTATGGCTTCTTTCAGTTCGTCAGTCAATATTTTTGACTCGTACTTTTTCGCTTTATACATTACTAAATGCAATAAAGTTCCAATTATTGAAATTCCGCTTATTCCAATTATGGCAGTCTTAAATTCAGTCGTAAATAATAAAACCAAAGCAAGTATAATAAAAAATCCGATTGATATTTTATTCAGAAGTTTGTGATAAGGATTCTTTTCCGTTTTTATTCCGTTCAATTCTCCTTTTTGGTCAAAAGTCAGATGGAAAACAGGATAAGCTCCTCTTAAAAAATGTGCAGACCTCCAAATCAGAAGTTCATTCGGTTTTATTTCTCCGCTGTATTTTATTGTGTTGTAAAAAAACGCATCGTTCCAATGATTCTTCAGAGTGCTTTTTTTGTTCTGAATAATTAATTTTTCGATGTCTTTTTTTTCTACCATAAAGATTGGTTCAAATTACAGCTAACGTTGTTGTATATGGTTTGTTGCGTGGTTTAAGCACCTAATTTAGTAAATAAAAACCGAATAGAAAATCCGCTAGGATTTTCGTAAGTAGGCTAGAACTAGCAATAAATTATATACGGTGTTGTAGGTAGTTTTTATCTTTTCATTCTTATTGTAATCGGATATTCTTTTCCGCTAATTTTTGTCCAACCAACGATTAAAATCCAACTCGTATGTAAACTTAAATTTATATTCAAATCATTGTGTTCCATAAAGTACAATGCTGTTTCATAATCATTTTGATTTTTTTCGTTAATTCTAATCTGTCCTTTTTTTCCTAAATCGATTTCACGAGCATAAAATTCAGGCGAATAAATTCCGTAACTAAATTCAAAGTCATCTTTTTCACATAATTGATCGAAAGTACTTTCATCAGACTTGATTGTCAAATCAATAATTTTATTTCCGCTAATTTCAATTTTTGATTTTTCGAAGTCAAAACAAAAATCATAATTTCCAATTGAGAACTCTTCCTTAATTTCTTCAGATTTACTCGTTTTTTTCTTAAATATATTCCTCATTCATCTACTTTTTAACCTCGTTCTTCTTTTACTGTAGCAGCATTTAAAATTGATAATAAATCACTATTTGCTTTATTAACTATCGAATCAATTTCATTTTCAAATCGAGATAAAAATACGATAGCAGACTTTACTTGAAATAAATTGTATTTCATTGTATCAACATTGAGTTTGTTAAATTTTATTTCAACAGTTTCTAAATGATAATTTTTATCAGTTATTAATTCAAAATAAAGTTTCTCTGGGTCTTTTCTCATAATTACCTACAACGTGTTTGTGTATGGTTAGTTGCGTGTTTAAGCAACTAAGTTAGCAAACTAATCACAGATAGAAAATTCCAGCGGAATTTTCGTAAGTCGGCAGTGAACCAAGCAATTAATTATACACGGCTTAAGTTTACAATTCATTAAATTTAAGGATAAATCAGAAAAGACAAAAGAGAGGAGTAAGGTTAATATACACGCAGAAGCTTTAGACTTCGTCA
>NZ_QRDV01000026.1 GCF_003386165.1 Winogradskyella eximia
TAGCTAAATCAGGATTAATATATGATGGAAATTATAAAAGTACTTTAGTGAAAAATTAATACATTTTTACTTGTTTTTTACCACAGTACTTTGTTACCTGCTGTTTGCTAGTTCTGATATTATTTTATTTGATGATTTTCCACTATAAATACAACCAGAGCAAATTTCCATTATTAGTGGTTCATTTTTTAATTCTTCTATTCTCAAATTTATTATTTTTTGTTGAGCCTTATTAAATTTATTCAGATTAGAATAATAAAATTCAATAGACATAATACGAGTTGCAGGATTCATGCTATACAATAAGTATTCGCAATTTTCTTCACATATAAACTGATCAAAGAGTTTTCTGTTATCTAGTGTTCTCATAGCTTCTCCACACATTGTTCCGTATGTTCTTGAAAAAAAGGGATTCATAAGTTCGTTAACAGTATTATCAAGGAACTCTTTTTTTGGATTTAATGATATGTATATTTTATTCATATCCGAGCTAAGTGGACTGACTTTGTAATTTTCGTCGACTTCGAATATTCCAGACAGTTTATCTTTATATAACTTTTTAATCCTATCGGATTTATTTTCGTTTATCTCAGTCGAAATGTTGTAAGCTAGAATCTCATCATTTAAAAACAGAATTTGATAGTCAAACGAAATGCTACCAAGTCCTTTTCCGCTATCAATTATTTGATAACCAAATCCCAAGTTCTCACGTTTTCTATATGGAATTTCAAGCTTTTCAAAAAAATCTTCACACGAAACATCATATGCTTTTTTTAGCTCTGAAATAAATGATGTATCCTTTTCAATATATTTTTTTTGTTTTTCAGAATCTTGAGAATAGGATATATTCCAAATGTTAAAAATAAAAAATATTGATATGTAGAGAGTTTTTTTCAAATTGCAGGTAACGGTTTTGTATAAGATTAGTTGCGTGTTTTAAGCACTAAAGTTAGCAAATAAATCACAGATAGAAAGTCCGCGAGGACTTTCGTAAGTAGGCTATAACTAGCAATTAATTTTATACGTTGTTGGCAATAGTTATTTTTTTATTCCGCTTTCAAATTCTTTTAGCGTTATTTTATCTTTCCGTTTTGAGTATTCTCCGTATGCAATTCCGTTGTCATAATCGACAGTCAGATAATCAGTCCAACAAGAGAAGAAATCAAAATCGTCTTTTTTTCCGAGTTCCGAATTTTCTTCAATCCGATTTGGCGCAATTAAATAATATTTTCCAACTTCAAAATCCGCAATATAAGGTCTGCATTGTGCTCCGTCATCTCCCCAAATTTTTATTCTTTTTCGCGATTCAGTTCCTTTGTACTTTTTTACTATTTCGACCGTCATTGAAAAAGGCATTTTTTTACCATAACCATCTATTTCGTAATCCAGAAAATCAGAATATTCAATTACTTTCACAAGTGCAACAAATTCCATTCCGTTTGCTACTCCTTTAAAAGAACAATCTCCTTCACATTCACAGTCACAAGCGAATGAGTTGAAGGAAATCAACATCATTATCAGAAGTAATATTTTCTTTAGAAACGGTTTTTTCATAATTATTGCCAACGGTCTTGTGTATGGTTAGTTGCGTGTTTCAGCAACTAATTTAGTAAACAAAAACGAACGCGAGAAAATTCCGAAGGAATTTTCCAAATAAGCAACGACCAAAGCAATTAATTATACACGTCTTA
>NZ_QRDV01000027.1 GCF_003386165.1 Winogradskyella eximia
TAGCTAAATCAGGATTAATATATGATGGAAATTATAAAAGTACTTTAGTGAAAAATTAATACATTTTTACTTGTTTTTTACCACAGTACTTTGTTGTGGTTAGTTTTTATTCTTTCAAATACCACGATTTTTCATTCAATTCAGCTAGGTTTTGTGCAGGTATTCCGTTAAGTTTAGTCATTTTTTTACAAACTTGCTCAAAATCCGCATTTTCTATATAAGCCATATCTATTATATGGTCAGTTTCTCCAAATCCACCTGCTCCGATTAGTATTTTTTCAGATGTTCTAAATTCATTACTTAATTCAGTCAGAATTTTGAATAATTCAGTTGATATATTTTTGTCGAATAGGTATAAACTTGAGAATCTTTCTATACAACCAATATGTATGACTTTTTTATAAATATCAATACTAAAACTATCTCCTTCTCCAGTAATGTATTCAGGATTTCCATTTTCGGATGGAATATGGCTAATCCACCAATTTCCATTTACGTTTTCTGTAAATGTTCCGTATTCCTCTAAATGCAAAAGTTCAGATTTTAGTCTGTCAAAAGTGCTTTTCAGTTTTTGTTTTATTTCCTCGACTGAATATTCTTTTTCTTTCGGAATTATACAGTCAATATGTGTTCCCATAGTCTGTTCTCAAATTAACCACAACGTTTTTGTGTATGATTAGTGGCGTGTTTAAGCACGGAATTTAGCAAATAAAAACCAAATAGAAAATCCGCGAGGATTTTCGTAAGTAGGCGAGAACTAGCCATTAATTATACACGGTGTTGTAAAACGTACTTATTTTTCATTATCAATTAACCAAGGTTGCTTAAATTCCTTTGTTTTGGTCAATTCCTTTTTTAATTTTTCTCGGTCTAAATTCAATTCAGAATATTCTGCTCTTTCAAAAAGTAGGTTATACGCTGATTGATGAAATCCGTATTTTTTTAAAATATCAAAATCCGATTTTGCTTTTTCGGTATTCAGATTGTCGTTGTCGAATTCAATTTTTAAAAGGTCAACTAAAGTGTCATTTACAAACTGTTTTTTATAATTCAGTCGTTTTTTGTCCAATTTCATAGAGTTTAATTCTTTAAGAATTTCATAAACGATTGAGTCATTTTTCTCCGCTTTTCTGCGATTCCAAAATTCAGCGTAATATTTAATTTGTATTTCGGGTTTGTTGTAAGTCAGTTGCAAACTGTCCATTAAATTTCCAAAATTCCGTTTTATATAAATGTCTTCGATTAGAAAACTATTTTCGCTTTTAAAAATCAGATTTTCGAGTTTTTCGTAACCGAACTTTTTAAATGATTCGTGAATTGTTCTTAAATTTTCGGGTTTTCTAATCCACGTGTTTTTTGTCCAATCAGAGTTTCTTAAATCGAAAAATGAAGTTTTATTTTCTGCATAAAATTCCGATTCACTTTTTTCTTTATTAACACAAGAAACAAGTAATAATATCAGAATGTTTAATGTTAGCAGTTTGTTCATTCGTATGTTTTACAACGTGTTTGTATATGGTTTGTTGCGTGGTTAAGCAACTAAGTTAACAAATACAAACCGAATAGAAAATCCGAGAGGATTTTCGTA